>KB899087.1:0-2400000 GCA_000378025.1 Xanthobacteraceae bacterium 501b | reverse complement strand
GCGCCGGGCATTCCGCTCGTCGACCTCGGCAATACCGACCCGGACGCCTTCCCGCTCGGCGTCGCCAACCCCGATTCCGGCCGGCTGACCGGCGACACGCTGGCCCGCGCCATCGACTTCGCCAAGGCGGGGGAGGTGGACGGCGTGTGCTTCGCCCCGCTGAACAAGCAGGCCATGTTCAAAGGCGGCTGGCGTTTTCCGGACGAGCACAAGATGTTCGCCCATCTGCTCGACCATAAGGGCCCATTCAGCGAGATGAACGTGCTGGAGGGCCAGTGGATGACGCGCGTGACCTCGCATGTCTCGCTGCGCACGGCGCTGGACCAGGTGACGTTCGACAGTGTGTGCGGCGCGCTGCGCCTCGCCGATGAGACCATGCGCAAGGCCGGCATCGACCG
The DNA here is from genome assembly GCA_000378025.1 of Xanthobacteraceae bacterium 501b. Taxonomy (GTDB): domain Bacteria; phylum Pseudomonadota; class Alphaproteobacteria; order Rhizobiales; family Xanthobacteraceae; genus Ancylobacter. Next base: position 2,399,602 of record KB899087.1, on the reverse strand, counting down.
CCCCCGCATCGCGGTGGCGGCGCTCAACCCGCATGGCGGCGAGGGCGGGCTGTTCGGCATGGAGGAGATCGAGATCATCCGCCCGGCTGTAGAGGCGATGGCGAAGGAGGGCATCGCCTGCGAAGGGCCCTATCCCTCCGACACCGTCTATCTCAAGGCGTTTTCCGGCGCCTATGACAGTGTGCTGGCGATGTATCACGACCAGGGCCAGATCGCGACCAAGCTGAAGGGCTTCAACAAGGGCGTGACCATCACCGCCGGGCTTGAAGTGGTGTTCACCACCCCGGCGCATGGCACGGCCTTCGACATTGTCGGCAAAGGCGTGGCCGATATCGGCGCCTTCCAGTCCGCCATCCGCCTCGCCGCCCGCGTGGCCGCGCGAAAGATCGAGGCCCGCGCCGTCGCCGCGTGAGGGGGGCATCCCTCCGTGGTCTCGTCCTCTCCCCAATGGGGAGAGGTGGCCCGCACAGCGGGTCGGTGAGGGGGTGTAGCGCGGGTAAGTCGGCGTGCCCCCTCACCCCAACCCTCTCCCCGACGGGGAGAGGGAGCGCGGCCGCCGGGGAGGGGCACGGCCCCTCAGTCGTTGCGGGCGTGGCCGTCGACGGCGGCGATGAGCCGGCGCTTGGCCAGCGCCACATGGCGCCAATGCGTTACCTGCGCCCGCTCGCCATCGCCTGACGCCAGCGCCTCCAGCATCGCCCGGTGCTCGCGGTTCGACACGGCGAGGCCGCCGCCCTGCACCAACGCGCGGGCGCGGAACAGATGCAGCTTGTTGACGAAGCGGTGGTACTCGGCCAGCAGCGTGCGGTTGCCGCAGGAGCTGACGATGAGGTTATGGAAGCCGAGATTGAGCGGGTAATAATCGTCGAAACTGCCGCGCTCGGCCACCGCGTCCATCTCGTCGACCATGCGGGTCAGTTCGGCCAGCAGCCCGTCGGTCATCCGCTCCGCTAGCAGGCGACCTGCCTGGCCGAACAGCGCGGCGCGCACGTCATAAATCTCGATCGCGTCCTCGACCGACAGCCGCCGGACGAAGACGCCGCGATTGCGCACCACCTCGACCAGCCCCTTCGCCTCAAGGCTGCGGGTGGCCTCGCGGATCGGGCCGCGGCTGGTGCCGAAGCGGTTCGAGAGGTGAATCTCGTTGATCCGAACCCCCGGCTCCAGCTCGCCTGTCAGAATGAGGCGCTCGAGTTCCTTTTCGAGCGCGCTCGTGAGGGAGACGCTCTTCACAACGGACAGGTCGCTCAAATGAGCGGAATCGCTGATGATGCTCATCCGTCAATTGTAAACAGTTTCGCGTTGGAAGGCTTCCAGTTTCTACGCACTGCGCCGGGTTGTGCCGGCTTCTGCGACACTTTGACGTTGAAGGATGGCGATCACCGCCGCCGTCACGTCGCGAGTGCCTGCCGTTCCGCCGAGATCCGGGGTCAGGGCGGTGCCCTCGGCCGTCACCTGCTCGATGGCAGCCATCAGCCGGGCGCCGGCGTCCGCCTCGCCCAGATGCTCCAGCATCATCACCGCGCTCCAGAACGCGCCGATCGGGTTGGCGATGCCCTTGCCGACCAGGTCGAAGCCGGAACCGTGGATCGGCTCGAACATCGAGGGGGTGGAACGATCCGGCGCCAGATTGGCCGTGGCGCCGATGCCAAGGCTCCCGCTCAACGCCGAGGCGAGGTCGGAGAGCACGTCGGCGTGCAGATTGGTCGCCAGCACCGTGTCCACCGTGCCCGGGCGCAGCACAAGGCGCATGGTCATGGCATCCACCAGCATCCAGTCGACAGCGAGCGCGGGGAAGTCCTTGATCACGCCCCGGCACACCTCGTCCCACAGCACCATGCCGTGGCGCTGGGCGTTGGACTTGGTAACGATGGTGAGCTTCTTGCGCGGACGCGACAGGGCGAGTTCGCAGGCAAAGCGGCAGACGCGCTCGATGCCGGCGCGGGTGAAGACGGAAACGTCGATGCCGACCTCGATCGGCAGGCCGCGATGCGCCCGCCCGCCGGCGCCGGCATATTCGCCCTCGCTGTTTTCGCGCACGATCACCCAGTCGATGTCGCGGCCCAGTTCCGGCCGCAGCGGGCCGGTGATGTTCGGCAGCAGGCGTGAGGGGCGGACATTGGCGTATTGGTCGAGCCCCTGGCAGATGGCGAGGCGCAGCTCCCACAGGGTGATGTGGTCGGGAATCTCCGGGTCACCGACGGCGCCGAAATAGATGGCGTCGAAGCCGCGCAGCGTGTCGACCCCGTCCGCCGGCATCATCGTGCCGACGCGGCGGTAGCGGTCCGAACCCCAGTCGAAGCTCTCGAAATCGAAGCCGAAGCTGCCATCGCTGGCGGCCAGCGCGTCCAGCACCTCGCGGCCGGCATTGATGACGTCGGAGCCGATGCCGTCTCCGGGAATGAGCGCGATTTTATGCCGGCGCATGAGCGTGGGTCTCCATGTAGGAAAGAACGGCGTTGGTCATGTCGGCCTGGGTGCCGGTGCCGCGAATGTCGGGCGTGCGGGTGGCGGGGTTCGCCAACGCGGCGTCGATGCCGGCTTTCATCAGCGCGGCCGCCTCGGCGGCGGCCGGAATGCCGCGCCGGCGGCCGAGCCATTCGATCAGCATCCGGGTGGATTCGATCATCGCGTAGGGGTTGGCGAGGCCCTTGCCGGCGATATCGGGCGCCGAGCCATGGGTGGCCTGCGCCATGGCGATGTCGCCGCGCCCGATGCACAGGCCGGGCGCCATGCCGAGCCCGCCGACGAGGCCCGCCGCTTCGTCGGTGAGGATGTCGCCGAACATGTTTGTCGTGACGACCACGTCGAAGCGCTGCGGCTCGCGCACCAGCTTCATCGCGAAGGTGTCGACGATGACTTCCTCGATGGCGACGTCGGGGAATTCCTTGCCGGCCTCGTAGCACTCCTCGACGAACATGCCGCAGCCGAGCTTGAACACCGTGTTCTTGTGCACGACGGTGAGTCGCTTCTTGCGCGCGCGGGCGATCTCGAAGGCGGCGCGGGCGACCTTGCGGCTGCCCTCGCGGGTGATGACGCGCACCGAAATGGTGGTGTCGTGGGTCGGGCGGAATTCGCCGCAGCCGGCCACCACGTTGCGGTCCGGCTGGAAGCCCTCATTGTTCTCGCGCACGATGACGAGGTCGATATCGTCGTAAAGGCAGCCGAGCCCGGGATAGGAGCGGGTGGGCCGCACATTGGCGAACAGGTCGAAGCTCTTGCGCAGGATCGGGTGCGGATTGATCGCCTCCGGCACCTTCGGATAGGCCTGATGGCCGATCGGGCCGAGGATGAAGCCGTCGAGCGTGCCGAGGGTTTCCAGCGTGCCCGGCGGCATGGTGTGGCCGAGCTCGTCCAGCGCCGTGCGGCCGAGCGGCATGGGGCGCCAGTCGATGGCGAGGCCGCAGGCCTGCGCCGCCGCTGCGGCGATGGCGTGGGCGGCGGGGACGATCTCATGGCCGATATCGTCGCCATTGAGAACGCCGATGCGCAGAGGTGCGTGCGTGGTCACGGCGCTCACTCCGCCGCGTCGCGCAGGCCGGCCGGCACCGAGGCGCGGGCGATCTCGCCGACATCGGCCAGCTCCGGCAGGCGCCAGCACAGGGCCATCAGCTGCTCCGTGACCTCGTCGCCGACCACGAGCCCCGACTGGTGAGCGAATTTGCGCTCCAGATGGGCGTTGCTCAGCGGCTTGTCGTGGCTGCCAATGGCGCGCTCGATCGTCTTTTCGATCACCCGCCCGTCCTCGAACTGAACCTCGATCACCACCGATGCCTCATGGATCGAGGTGTCGGATGTGGCGTCCACCTTGTCGCGCAGGGCGATGATCTCAGGCGCGTTGGCGGCTTCGTCAGTGAAGGCGGTGGGCGAACCGTCACCGCGCAGCAGGGCGCAGGCGGCGGCGTGGAAGACGCTGAACTTGGTTTCCAGCCCGGTCTTCGGCGTGCGCTTGCCGGTGAGTTCCAGCACCAGCGGATGGGTGCGCAGGCGCACGGCGGCAATCTGGTTCACCGCGTCGCCCAGTTCCTCGCGCAACTGCTGGCAGCCGTCGATGGTGGGGTGGATGACGATGCCGCAGGCGAACGGCTTGTAGGAATTGAGCCCGGCTTCCCAGGTCTCGCCCAGCCCGCCGAGGATCTCGTTATAATCCTGCTTGGTGGAGAGCACATTGGCGAAGCCGCGCGGCGCCTCGATCGCCTGCAGCGAGCTGTCGAAGCCGGCCTTGGCGAGGAAAGCGGCCAGCGCGCCGTTGCGGGCGGCCGCGCCCGGATGCAGGCTCTTGCACATGGTGCCGAACATTTCGCGCAGGCCCGAGGCCTGCGTCGCGGCGATGCCGAGCGCCCAGGTCATCTGCGTCGCGTCGAGCTTCAGCATGTGGCCGACGGCGGCGGCGGCGCCGAACACGCCTGTCGTGCCGGTGATGTGCCAGCCGCGGTCGTAATGGGCGGGGTAGACGCTGTTGCCGATGCGGCATTCCACCTCGACGCCGACGATCAGCGCGTTGAGGAAGTCCGCGCCTGACATCGGCTGATACTCGGCCGCCGCCAGCAGCGCCGAGGCGACCGGGCCGGCGGGGTGGATGATGGTCTTCAGATGGGTGTCGTCATAGTCGAGCACATGCGAGGAAATACCGTTGATGAGCGCCGCGTTTGGCACGTCCAGCCGCTCGCCGCGCCCGATGATGGTCGCCTGCGGCTTGCCGGCGAAGGGGGAGATGCCGGCCAGCGCCCGGTCCACCGTCTCATGGCGGGCGCCGCCGACGGCACAGCCCATCCAGTTGAAGAAAGTGCGCACGCCCTCCGTCTGCACGGGGGCGGGAATGTCGTCGAGCCTGCAGCCGACAATCCAGGCGGCGAGCTGGCGGGTAACGTCTTTATGGGACATTCTGTTCTCCTTTAAACGAGGCCGCGCGCGATGCCGCCGTCGACATTGATGGATTGGCCGGTGATGTAGCTGGCGAGCGGGCTGGCGAGCCAGGCGACCATGACCGCGATCTCATTGGGCTCGGCGAAGCGCCTGAGCGGGATTTCTTCCGCGAATTCCGCGAAGATCTCCTCCACCGGCACGCCGCGCTCCGCCGCCATCTTGGTGGCGCGGTTGATCCAGAGCGGGGTGCGGGTCCGGCCGGGGCCGACCGCGTTGATGCGGATTCCCTTCTCGCCGAGTTCGAGCGCCAGCGTCTTGACGAGGCCGAGCAGGCCGGCCTTGTGAACGTTGGTCATGATCTGGTGGGCATAGGGCATCTTCGCCGCCGCAGCGCCCAGCGTCACCACGGCCGGGGCGTCGCCCGCCGCCAGCAGGGGCAATGCGGCGCGCACGCTGCGCACGGTGGAGAGCACGTTGAACTCGTAGCTGGCGAGCCAGTCCTCGTCGCTCAGCGTGTCGAAATCGGCCCGCACGCTGCCGCCGACGGCGCTGACGAGGAGGTCGAGCGCGCTCCAGCGGGTCCGCACCTCCTCCATCAGCGCGGCGGCCGAACCGGCGTCCTTCACCACATCGGCGACGAAGATTTCTGGCGCGCGCCCGGTGGCCGCTTCGAGACGGGTCCGGGCGGCCTCCAGATTGTCCCGGCTGCGCGAGGCGATGATTACCTGCGCGCCCTCGCGTAGCAGGATCGCGGCGGTGGCCTCGCCAATGCCGTAGCTGCCGCCGACGATGACGGCGCGGCGGCCGTCAAACCCCAGATTCATAATGGCTCCTCAGCACGAAGCGGTAGACGCGGAAGACGATCAGGATGGTCGACGAGATCACCGCGATGCGGACGATGTGGAAGGCGGTTACCAGCTCGGCATCGGCGTGCATCGCCTTGGCCGTGAGCACCATTTCGGTGATCGCCGCCGGGGCGAGGGCGAGGAAGCTGGTGGTGAGCGGCAGGCCGGTGGCCAGCGAGAGCCCTTCCGCCCCGATAGCGGCGGCGCCGATCAGCAGCACGCCGATGAGCAGGCCGGAGGCGGCTACGCGCGGCAGGCGCACGAACAGGTCGCGCCGGAAGCGCATGCTGAGCCAGACGCCGATCATCACCTGCGCGGCGATGATAAGCACGCCCGGTACCGCGACATTGAGCAGGCCGGAGGCGCCGAGCGCCGCGCTTGGCAGCAGCGAGCCGAGCAGCCAGGGATTGGGGATCACCGTCGGGCGCAGCGCCTGCGCGCCGAGATAGGCGATGACGAGGCCGAGCGCGAGCAGCAGCAGGTCGTGCGAGGCGGCGGGGTCGGCCGTGTTGACGTTCCCGGCTTCGCCGAAGGCGAACACCATGAACGGCACGAGGCTGACCACCGTCGTCACCCGCAGCGCGTGGACGATGGAGACCGCGTTGGTGTCGCCGCCCCGCGCCGCCGCCACCACCGCCATGTCGGCCATGCCGCCGGCGGCGGTGGCGAAGAAGGCGGTGGTGGCATCGATGCGCGCCAGCGGGCGCATGATCAACGCGCCGATGAAGGTGGCAATGATGATGTAGAGCGTCGCCACCAGCATTGCCGGCAGAAGTTCCAGCGACACCAGCAGCAGGTGCGGGGTGAAGCGCATGCCGATGGCGAGGCCGACAATGACCTGCCCGATCTCGCGCAGGTGCGGCCCGGCCCGCAGCGGCACGCCCGAGACATTCAGCAGGCCGCAGACGAACAGCGGGCCGAGCATCCAGGGCAGGGGGACATGGATTAACGAGGCGGTATAGCCGGCGGCGGTGGCGACGGCATAGGTGCCGACGAGGCGCAACCCGGAGGCGCGCCAAGAAGGTCTCGGCGTGGGTCTCGGCGTGGGTCTCGGCGAGGAGACGGGTGATTCCCCCCCTTCGCTCGGGGGTTCCGGCGGTGCGGGATGCGCCGCCATCACCCGATCGCCCGCCCGGCACGTGCCTGCTTTTCCGTCACCACGTTCGCGATAAGGCGGGAGGCCGGCATCCGGCGGTGGCGCGGGCGTTCGGACATGACGGCCTCCCGAATGTGCCGCGACTTTTCGCATCGGCGCGGCGGTTTGTTGGCGCCTGTCTCGCAGCGGGCCGTTTTCCCGCCGGCAGGGCATGGGGCGATAGAGACAGCTGGAATGAAAACTGTCAACAGATTGATGAAGCTCGACCCACTCCTCCACAGCCGGTCGAAAGATGGGGTATCGGCGGCGGCGTGCCGTGTTTCAACGACTCTGCGGCCAAGGACGCCATAATGGTTGCCCTGCGCGGTCCTTGCCTGCCGTCAATACGGGCGATCCCGGGTGGCAAGTCAGGCTGCAAATGTGTTGACAGTTGACGGGCAGCGGGACAGTCTTGCCCCCGCCTAATCCACACGGGCCGGCCGCTTCATGGTCGCCGGCCGAAGGACCCAGATGGAACGGCGGGAGGAAAACATGACCCATTTCACACGCAGAGACGTCTTCAAGATTTCGGCCGGCGGCGTTGCCGTCGCCTCCGGCATGGTCGCCATGCCGTCCATCCTGCGCGCCGCGACCTATCCCTCGCGTCCGATCAACGTGATCGTGCCCTTCGCCACCGGCGGTTACAATGATCGTCTCTCCCGTGCCTTCATGCCCTATCTGGAGCAGGAGCTGGGCCAGCCTCTCGTCATCGTCAACAAGCCCGGCGCCGGCACCCAGCTCGGCAATTCCTATGCGCTGAACCAGCCGGCCGACGGCTACTCGATCCTGTGCACCTCGGCGGCGCCCTATATCCCGCTGACCGTGCTTCTGCAGAACGCGCCCTACAAGGTCGAGGATTTCTCGATGATCAACCTGCCGTCGCGTGACTACACGCTGGCGGCTACCTCGTCCGGCGGGCCGGTGCAGACCTTCGCCGAGGTGCTCGAGAAACTGAAGAAGGACCCGTCCAGCCTCAGCATCGGCGTGCAGCCGGCCTCGGCAGACTATGCCAATATGGTGCTGGCCTTCCAGGCCGCTGGCATCGATGCCAGCAAGCTGCGCATCGTCACCTATGATGGCGGCGGCCCGGCCCGCAACGCCACTGCCGGCGCCCAGGTCGATGTCGGCTTCGTCGGCGGCGAAGGCTTCCTGCCGCTGAAGTCGAAGGTCCGCCCGCTCGCCATCTTCGCCGCCGAGAAGGTGGACTGGTATCCCGATGCGCCGCTGATCGGCGCCACCCTCAAGACCGATTTCGTCGAAGGCTCGCAGCGCGGCTGGGCGGTTTCCACCAAGCTGAAGAACGAGCAGCCGGAGATCTTCAAGATCCTCGTCGCGGCGGTCGAGAAGGCAAGCAAGAACCCGAAGGCGATCGAGACGCTGAAGCTGCAGGAACTGGCCACCACCTGGTACGGGCCGGATGCCTCCAACAAGGCCTATCTCGACAACGCCGCCAAGATGGCGAAATACGTCGACCTGCTGAAGTAGGCCGCATCAGTGGAAGGCGGGCTGCCCGTGTTGCGCGCCCGCCTTCATTCTCCCTCCTCCGACGAATGGAGATGAAGATGCGCATCGGTCGGCACAGCTATGCCATCGACTATGGCCATCTCGCGCTCATCACGTTCATCGCGGCGCTCGTCTTCTGGTATCTTCTGGATGCCCGCAGCGTGTCGCTGAGCGTGAACAATCTGCTTCTTGTGCAGCCGGTGGCGATCTTCGCGCTGGCGATGTACCTGTTCATCCTGCCGCAATGCTTCCACAAGGTGGAGGCGCGCGAGGCGGCCAAGCCCACATCCGAGAACGACCCGTTCGCCGTGAGCCTGTCCACGGACCGCGCGGATGTGATCCGCATGGCGGCGCTCGGCGTGTCGCTCGGGCTGATGGTGTTCCTGCTCGACGTCATCGGCTTCGACATCGCCATCTTCCTGTTCGCCGCTGCGGCCATGGCCATTTGCGGCGAGCGGCGACCTTTGCACCTGCTGTTCTTCTCGCTCGCCGTGACACTGGTCACGATCTACGGCTTCCGCGCCCTGATCTCCTATCCCATGCACACGACCCTGCTGTGAGGCGCGCTCGATGATCGACGTTTCCGCCTTCAATGATGCCCTCGGCATCATGTTCACGTCAGTCGGGTCCTGGGGATGGATTGTCCCCGGCCTGATCGTCGGCCTCGTCTTCAGCGCCATTCCCGGCATTTCGATCACCATGGCGATGGCGATCGTGCTGCCGATGTCGCTCTACATGGATTTCTTCTCGGCCATCGTCTTTCTCACCTCGGTCTATACCGGGGCGGGGTTCGGCGGCTCGGTGCCGGCGATCCTGATGAACATACCGGGCTCGCCATCGTCCTTCGCCACCACCTTCGACGGCTACGCCATGTCGCAGAAGGGCGAGCACAACGAGGCGCTCGGCTATGCGCTGTTCGCCTCCACTTTGTGCGGCATCGCCGGCTATGTGCTGCTGCTGCTGGTCATCGAGCCGCTTGCCGACATCGTGCTGCGGATCGGGCCGGTGGAAATGTTCGCGGTGGCGATCTGGGGCATGATGCTCCTGGGCTCGCTCGGCTCCACCTATATCAGCCGTGGCCTGTTGGCCGCTGCGCTCGGTATCCTGCTCGGCACGGTGGGCATGAACACCGCCGGCTTCACCCGCGGCACGCTGGGCCTGCCGGTGCTGCTCGACGGCATCGCGCCGATCCCGGCGATGATCGGCCTGCTGGCGGCGAGCCAGCTGCTCAGCCTGGCCAGCCGCGACTACATCATCGAGGCCGAGGGCTCGCGCGAGGTGAGCCTGCGCAAGATCCTCAAGGGCTGCTGGGGCACGCTGAAATATCCCGGCGTGCTGCTGCGCGGCTCGATCATCGGCATCATCATCGGCGCGGTGCCGGGCGTCGGTTCCTCCATCGGCAACCTCATCGCCTATGCCGAGACCAAGCGCACCGCCAAGGACAGCGCCACCTTCGGCAAGGGCAACCCCAAGGGCGTCATCGCGGCGGAATCGGCGGTGGCGAGCGGCGAGGGCGGCTCAATGGCCACCATGCTGGCGCTCGGCATTCCCGGCGGCGGCGCCACCGCGATCCTGATCGCGGCGTTCATGATGCACAACATCGTGCCCGGCCCGAGCTTCATCGAGACTCAGAAGCCGATGGTCTATGCGATCATCCTCAACAACATCGTCCAGGCCATCGTGCTGCTGGCGGTGGGCATCGGCTTCATCTATGTCGCCTCCAACATCATGAAGGTGCGCACCCGCTACGTGCTGCCGGCGATCCTCGTCATCGCCACGCTGGGCACCTTCGCGGTGACGGGCGAGGCCGCCGGCCCGATCACGCTGTTCGTGTTCGCCCTGCTCGGCTACGCCCTCAACCGCTACCAGTACCCGGTCTCGGCGGTGGTGGTCGGCATCCTGCTCGGGCGGATGCTGGAGACCGAGTTCCTGCGCTCCTACCAGCTCTCCGGCGGCAACCCGCTCTATGTGCTGGAGCGGCCCGGCGCGATGGCGATCTTCGCGGTGATGTTCATCTCGCTGGCGATGACGGCTTGGGGTAAGCGCAAGCAGAACCGGGCAGAAGCGGCCGAGGCGCTCGCGATGCGGCAGATTCAGGAAGAAACCCGCGCCGCGCACACGACGCCGAGCAAGGGCTGAGGGTTTTCTCTCTTCCACGACGACCGAAAGGGCGGGTGCGAACCCGCCCTTTTCGTTGCGCGATACCCCCGGCCACTGAGCAAAGAAAAACCCCTTCCACCGCTGGCGGAAGGGGCTGAGGGCGGAGCGAGGTGCCGCGCGGCGGTCTCAGGCCGGGGCGGGAACCGGGACCCAGCCGAAGGCGGCGCGTTCGGCCTCATCCAGCTGGTGGACCAGACCCATCTCCCAGGCGAGATACTGGCGGGACGCTTCCGCATTGCCGTCATGCCGGTCATGGACGAACCAGACCCGGTCGCGGGCGTCCTCCCGGCTCATGCGCCGGCGCACGCGATCGACCGGCCACCCCGCCTGCGCGCAGGCGTCGGCATCGGCCGGTAGCCAGCGGGCGGAAATGCCAGCCGCTTTCAGTTCGCAGGCTGCCGCCGCGACGCCAGCTTCATCGCCCAGCAGAAGGACCCGCCGCGTGGAGGGCGCGAGCGTGCCCGGCAGCTCGCCGCGCAGCACCCAGCGCGCCCCGTCAAGCCGCCACGCCTCCCATTCGGTGGAACTGCGCACATCCAGCACCGGCACGCCGTTCTGCGCCAGGCTCCATGCCGCCCGGGCGTCGATCGCCGGCGGCAGGGCGGGGGCGGTGAGCGCGGGGGAGGGGACGACGGGGGCCTCGGCCGCCTCGGCATCGTCCAGCGCTAGCACATGCGTGTCGTAACCGAGCGCGCGCAGGAACAGCGCCGCCAGCGCCGCCCGCAGGCCGGTGTCGTCGACCAGGACCAGCCGCGCATGGCGGACGCCGACATACTGGTCCGTCGCCTGGATCAACTGGCCGGCAAGGGCGGGGACGGCGCCCGGCACCGGCCGGCTGGCCCGCTCCTGGGCGCTGCGCAGATCGAACAGGAAGCTGGTGCGGCCGGGCTCGTCCAGCAGGCTTTGCGCCGCGCGAGGCGTGAGGGTGGAGAGCTGCGCGGCGGCGATGAGGCGCGCCGCACCTTCCCGGCTGGCCTGCGCCTGCGTCCGGTCCAGTTCCGGGAGCGGATCGGCCTGCGCGCCCCTATCCAGCGGCAGGCCGGCGAGCGCCCAGCCCTGCGTGCCATTCTCCAGCGCATAGACCGGGTTGGGCACGCCAATGGCGCGCAGTGTCAGGGCACCGACAATGCCGCGCGTGCGGCCGGCGCAGGTGATGACGATCGGCGTTGCCGTGTCCGGCACGGCGACGCCGACCCGATGGGCGAGCTCGCCATTGGGCACGCAGCGCGCGCCCTCGATCCGCATCTTGGCGTATTCGACGGGAGGGCGGGCATCGAAGAAGGCGTGTGCGCGCCCCTCGCGCCGCCAGCGAGCCAGCGTGGCGGCGTCGATCATCGCGGGGTGATGGTCGTGCTCCAGAAGTTCGCCGAGCGTTTTGCTCGGCACATTGACTCCGGCGAACACGCCAAAGCCTGCCGCGTCCCAGGCCGGTAGGCCGCCTTGGACGAGGGAAACATCGGTGTAGCCGCAGGCCGCCAGCCGTTGCGCGGCCTTCTCGGCGATGCCATCGCCGTCGTCGATAAGCAGCACCGGGCAGTCGGCGCGCGGCACCAGCGCGAGGGCGGAGGCCTCGAGCCGGCTGAACGGGCAGGGCACGGCGAAGAGCGGGTGCCCTTCGCCGAACGCTGCCGCCTCGCGCACGTCGAGAAAGGCGATCTCCTCGCCTTCATGCAGGCGGGCCTTCGCCGCCGCTGCCGTTAAAGCTGCCGCGCTCATGTCACGGGCTGACCACGGAAGAAGCGGTGGAAGGCGGCATAGATGAGGTCGGGGCGGTGCTCGGCCGGGTAGTGGCCTGTCGGCACCGGCAGGCCGACAAGGTCGTCCGCCCATTCCGACCAGGCTTCCACCGGCTTGAAGTGGCGGCCGCAATGGCTGTTGGTGCCCCAGATCACCAGCGTCGGGCAGGCGATCTTGCGCTTGCCATAGTCCGCCGTGTCCATGTCGAGGTCGACGGTGATGGTGGCGCGGTAATCCTCGCAGACGGCGTGAATCTGCTCCTTGGTGGCACAGCGTATATATTCGTCCATCGCCTCGGGTGTGAATATCTCCAGCCCCACACCCTTCTTGTTGAGCTTGTAGCGCATGTAATAATCGAGGTCGGCGCCCAGCAGGTTTTCCGGAAACGGCGCCTTCTGCGCCATGAAGAACCAGTGATAGCTCTCGCGCGCCCAGCCGAGCGTGATGTTGTTCAGCACATGATGCGTCGGCACGATGTCGAGTGCGGCGTAGCGTGTGATGCGCTCGGGCCGGTCGAGGCACATGCGGAAGCCGACGCGGGCGCCACGGTCATGGCCGGCGACGGCGAAGCGTTCATGGCCGAGCGCGTCCATCACCTCGAACGCATCCTCGCCCAGCGCCCGGAAGGAATAGCCGGAATGGTCCTCGCCGCCCTCGGGCTTGGAGCTGTCGCCATAGCCACGCATGTCGATGGCGACGACAGTGAAGTCGCGGGCCAGCGAGGGGGCGACCTTGTGCCAGCTGACCAGCGTCAGAGGGTTGCCATGTATGAGCAGCAGCGGCGGGCCCTCGCCGGCGATGGCGACATTGATCTCGGCCCCGCGCGTCTTGATGCGCTGGAAGGTGAAGCCCTCCATCAGCCGTGTGGTGGGAACGAGTTCGGGAATGGCTTCGGCGACTTCCATTGGGCGCTTTCCTCGCAGGGGATCGGACTTCGCTGTCCGCATTGTGCCAACTGTCAACAATATGGCTGCGAAAGGCAAGAGCATTGCGCAGCCAGTGCCAATTCGGCGACGAACTGATGGCAAGGTTCAGATTGTCGACCACGCGGGCGCCGATCCAACGAGCGGCGCGCCCTTCCATGTCGACCCAGCACTCCTATGGATGACGGCGAGGCCGGCGGGCCGGTAGGTCAGAATGTCCAATCGTGCGGGGCCTCGTCTGGCAGGACAAGCGGCGGGCGTAACGTTCCTTCGGCGTGGTGGCCGATCATGAAATCCTCCATGGCCATACTGGCGACCCTGATTGCCCTCCTACCGCTCGCCTCGATGGGGTGGGCCGAGGAGCAGGACGGGCCGGACAAGGAGGCCCGTGTGCGGCTGGGCGAGGCGCTGTTTTTCGATGTCGATCTCTCGCGCCACCGCACCCAGTCCTGCGCCACCTGCCACGATCCCGCCCAAGGCTTCGCCGATCCGCGCGGCGGGCCGGTGTCGCTGGGCGATGACGGGGTCTCGCGCGGGGTCCGCAACGCGCCGAGCGTGAGCTATGCCGGCTACGCGCCCGCCTTCGGCACCGATGCCAAGGGCAACCCGGTGGGTGGCCAGTTTTGGGACGGGCGCGCGGCGACGCTGGCCGACCAGGCGGGGCAGCCGCTGCTCAACCCGGTTGAGATGGCAATGCCCAACAAGGCGAGCGTCGTCGCTCGGCTGAAGGAGAAGCCCGGCACTTTCGACGCTTTCCGCGCCACCTTCGGCCCGGACGTTTTCGACGATGACACCCGCGCCTTCGCCGCGCTCACGCAGGCGCTGGCGGCCTATGAGCAGAGCACCGCCGTCTCGCCCTTCGATTCCCGTTATGACCGCTATCTGCGCGGTACCCTCGCCCTGACCCCGCAGGAGGAACTGGGCCGGGTGCTGTTCTTCTCCAACCAGTTCACCAATTGCGGCCAGTGCCACAAGCTCACCCCGAATGGCGGGGAGGGCGAGACCTTCTCAAATTACCGCTTCCACAATATCGGCACGCCAGCCAACCCGGAACTCGCCGTGCCGGCGGATCGAGGCCTGGCGGCGCGGGCCGACATCAAGCGGCGCAAGACAGGCAAGGTGGCGTCGGCTCGTGCCCATGACGGCCAGTTCAAGGTTCCGAGCCTGCGCAATGTCGCGGTGACGGGGCCCTATATGCACAATGGCGTCTTCAACGATCTGAGGACGGTGATCCTGTTCTACAACAAGTATAATTCCGCCGCGCCGGGGCGGCAGATCAACCCTGAGACCGGCGAGGCCTGGGACCCGCCGGAGGTTGCCGGCACGCTGTCACTCAAGGAGCTTGAGAGCGGCCCCGCGCTTGATGATCGGCGCATCGACGCGCTGGTCGCGTTCCTGAAGACGCTGACCGACCAACGCCTGGAGCCGCTGCTGGAGCCTCCCGCCGCCGCCCGCTGACGAGAGAGGCGGCAGCGATAGGGGGAGGCTTACGCATTTATACTTGTGATATAACGATTGCAATTTAATGCAATCGTTATAGATAGAGAGTGGCAGGAACGGACCTGCCGCGCCCAGGAAAACCGCCATGACCCGCAACGTCGGACCCATCGACAAGGCCGTTCGCATCGTCCTCGGCCTCGTCCTGCTCTCGCTGATTTTCGTGCTGGAAGGCGATCTGCGCTGGATTGGCCTCATCGGCCTCGTGCCGCTGCTGACCGCGCTGATGGGCAATTGCCCACTCTATTCCGTGTTCGGCCTTTCCACCTGCCCGGTGGCCGGGCGCAAGTGAGGCTGGCCGATGCCGGTTGACGTCAAGGAGCCCGCCATGACGCAAAAGCCCGAAGTGACTGGCTTCTTCGATCCGCGCACCTGGTCGGTCCAGTATGTCGTCGCCGATCCGGCGACGAAGAAGTGCGCGATCGTCGACCCGGTCTATGATTTCGACGAGAAGTCGGGCCAGACCGCCTCTCTCAATGCCGACCGCATCCTCGCCTTCGTGCGCGAGCGGGGCTACACGGTCGAGTGGATTCTCGACACCCACCCCCATGCCGACCACTTCTCCGCCGCGCCCTATCTCAAGGAGAAGACCGGCGCCCCCACCGCCATCGGCGAAAGGGTGAAGGACGTGCAGAGGCTCTGGAAGGGCTTCTACAACTGGCCGGACTTTCCCGCCGACGGCTCGCAATGGGACCGGCTGTTCACTGACGGCGAGACGTTCATGGTGGGCGACATCCGTGCCCGGGTGATGTTCTCTCCCGGCCATACGCTGGCCTCGATCACCTATGTCATCGGCGATGCCGCCTTCGTCCACGACACGCTGTTCATGCCCGACAGCGGCACCGCGCGGGCCGATTTCCCCGGCGGCAGCGCGAGGGTACTGTGGAATTCGATCCAGGCCATTCTGGCGCTTCCCGACGAGACCCGCCTCTTCACCGGCCATGACTACCAGCCGGGCGGGCGCGAACCCTTGTGGGAATCCACCGTCGCCGAACAGAAGACGGGCAATATCCACATGGCGCGCTGCCGGAACGAGGACGCCTTCGTCGCCATCCGCGAGGCGCGCGACCGCAGCCTCGCCATGCCCAAGCTGATCCTCCAGTCCTTGCAGATCAACACCAATGGTGGTCGGCTGCCGGTGCCGGAATCGAACGGGGTGCGTTATCTCAAGATCCCGCTCGACCTGCTCAAGGGCGCGGTGTGGGACTGACGCCATCCGGGGAAGACACGATGCTCGACACGCCCGCCAGTGACATCGCCGAGATGAAGGCCAGGGTGGGGGAGGCTTCGGCCTTCCTGAAGACCCTGTCCAATCCTGACCGGCTGATGGTGGCCTGTGCGCTGGTGCAGGGCGAACGCTCGGTGCGCGAATTGGAGGATCTGCTCGGCATCCGCCAGCCCGGCCTGTCGCAGCAGATCGCCGGGCTGCGCGAAGCGGGGCTGATCGTCGGCCGCAAGGAGGGCAAGCAGGTGTTCTACCGGCTCGCCGATCCGCGTGTCGAAGCCTTCATCGCCACCATGCACGCCCTGTTCTGCGCACCGCACGCGGCCGAAACCACACGATAGGATCATGACCGACTTCACCCCCGTTGCCTCCCTCATCGGCGGTGCCCTGATCGGGCTCAGCGCCGTGCTGATGCTGCTGGCGGAAGGCCGCATCGCCGGCATCAGCGGTATCGCCAGCCGGCTGTTCCCGCCTTATGGGGACAGGGCTTTTCCCGGTCGGCTGGCCTTCATCGCCGGGCTGGTCGGCGCGCCCCTGCTCTATGCCGCCGTCACCGGCGCGTCGGTGGTGCAGACGGTGTCGGCGAACCTCGTGCTGATGGTGGTTGCCGGTCTGCTGGTCGGCTTCGGCTCGGTCTGGGGCTCGGGCTGCACCTCGGGCCATGGCGTGTGCGGGCTGGCACGGCTGTCGCGGCGTTCCTTTGTCGCCACCGGCGTGTTCATGGCGGCGGGCTTTGCCACCGTCTATGTCGTGCGCCATGTGATCGGAGGCTGAGGCGATGTCGATCCTCGTCAATCTCGGCCTCGGCCTGTTGTTCGGCCTCGGCCTTATCGTCTCCGGCATGAGCAACCCGGCCAAGGTGCTGAACTTTCTCGATCTGTTCGGCACGTTCGATCCCTCGCTCGCCTTTGTGATGGGCGGTGCGGTGGTGGTCGCCTTCATCGGCTTCCGGCTGGTGCTGGTGCGCGACGCGCCGCTGATGGCGCCGCGCTTCCAGTTGCCGACCCGCAGCGATATCGACGCAAGGCTGATCGTCGGGCCGGCACTGTTTGGCATAGGGTGGGGGCTGGGTGGCTTTTGTCCCGGCCCGGCCTTCACCGCGCTCGGCCTTGCCGCGCCGGGGACGCTGGCCTTCATTCCGGCCATGCTGGCGGGCATGTGGGCGGCGCGCGCCCTGGCCGAACGCAAGGTCTGACGAGCCGTTTCACCAGCGCCGGAGGGAGAGCGCCGTGCGGGAAAACAGCGGGTTGCCGATCGTGCCGGTCTCCTTCTTCGGCATGGTGCTGGGCCTTTGCGGGCTGGGCGGAAGCTGGCGCGCCGCCCATGCGCTCTGGGGCGTGCCCGCGGTCCTCGGCGAGGCGATCATGGCGGCGGGCGCCCTCGTCTGGGCGGTGGTCCTGCTGCTCTATGTCCTCAAATGGCTGCTCGCCCGCCCGTTGGCGCTGGAGGAGCTTCACCACCCGGTGCAATCGGGTTTCGTCGGGCTGGCCGGCGTGGCGACGCTGCTGGTCAGCATCGGGGCGGCGCCCTATTCCCGCGCCATCGCCGAGGGGCTTCTGCTGGCCGGCGCCCTGTTCACGCTTGGCTTCGGCGTCTGGCGCACCGGCGGCATGTGGCGCGGCGAGCGCGACCCGGAAGCGGCGACGCCGGTGATGTACCTGCCGCTGGTGGCCGGGAGTTTCGTCACCGGCACTGCCTGCGGGGTGCTCGGCTTCCAGGACTGGGGCCAATTGGCCTTCGGCGCCGGCCTGTTCTCCTGGCTCGCCATGGAATCGGTACTTCTGAACCGCTTCCAGCACGGCTCCGCCTTGCCGCCGGCGCAGCGCCCGACGCTGGGCATCCAGCTGGCGCCGCCGGTGGTCGGCGCCGTGACCTATCTCAGCCTGACCTCGGGCGGGCCGGATATCTTCGCCCGGGCCTTGCTGGGCTATGGGCTGCTCCAGCTGCTGCTGATCGCCCGGCTGCTGCCCTGGATCCTGCGCCAGCCACTGTCGCCGGCCTATTGGGCCTTCACCTTCGGCCTGACCGCGCTGGCGACCGCGACCCTGATTCTGGTGGCACGGGGCGAGACGGGCGTGCTGGCGATGCTGGCGCCGTTCTTGCTCGCGCTCGCCACCGGCGTCGTCACCCTCGCTTCTGCCCACAGCCTCTGGCAGCTGGCGAGCGGCCGGTTGCTGCCGCCGCAAAAGCGCGGGTGATCAGAGCGCGCGGAAGCCTTGCCGGTGCCGCTGGACGGCGGGCGGCTTGAAGGCTAGACCGCTCGCATGCGGCCTGGGCTCATCATCTTCGATTGCGACGGCGTGCTGATCGACAGCGAGATGCTCGCTGCCCGCGCGCTGATCGACGAGCTTGCCTGTAACGGCGTCGCCGTCGACATGGATTTCGTGGCGCGCCATTTCATCGGCCGCGCCCATACGGTGATCCGAACCGAGGTGAAGGCGCGTTTCGGCAGGGATCTGCCGGCCTCGTTCGAGGATGATTACCGCAGCCGGCTGCTGGTGGGCTTCGAGGCCGGTCTCGCCCCCATGGCGGGGGCGATGGAGGCGCTGGCGGCGCTCACCGTGCCGTTCTGCCTCGCCACCTCGTCCAGCCCCCCGCGCCTGGCCGCCTCGCTGCGGATGGTCGGCCTTGCGGAGCTGTTCGCGGGCCGCGCCTTCACTGCTTCGCAGGTGGCGCGCGGCAAGCCGGCGCCGGACCTTTTCCTGTACGCCGCCGCGCAGATGGGCGTCGATCCGGCCGCCTGTGTGGTGGTGGAGGACAGCGCTGCGGGGGTCACCGCCGGACTGGCTGCCGGCATGGAGGTTTGGCATTTCGTCGGCGGCGCGCATTTCGCGGGCATGGACATGCCACTGCCCGCCGACGTAAGTCCGCACCGGCGCTTTGCCAGCTTCCAGGAAATCCGGGCGGCGATGCCCACTCTCTTTCACGTCCCGCCCGACATAGCAGACCCGACATGAGCCTGACCTCCGACATGGACGCTTCGATCGACGACCAGGCCGCCCGCGCGGCCTGGCTCTATTATGTCGGGGGCCTGACGCAGGACCAGATCGCCAGCGAGATGGGGCTGTCGCGCCAGCGGGCGCAGCGCCTTGTCAGCCGGGCGGTGGCGGCCGGGCTCATCCATGTGCGGCTGAACCATCACCTCGCCCGCTGCGTCGAACTGGAAGCGGCGCTGCGCGCGCGCTTCGGACTGGTGCGCTGCCGGGTGATGCCGGGCCTAGGCCCTTCGCGCGACCCGGTGCGCTCGATCGCCCCCGCCGCCGCCGAGGAGATGGAGCGGGTGCTGGCAGAAAACGGCTCGCGCGTCATCGCGCTCGGTACCGGGCGGGCGCTGCGCGGCATGGTGGACGCGCTGAGCCCGGTGGAGGCGCCGCAGCACCGCCTCGTCTCACTGCTCGGCAATATCGCGCTTGATGGCTCGGCCTCCTATTTCGAGGTCATCATGCGTCTGGCCGAGAAGGTGCGCGCGCCGCATTACCCGATGCCGGTTCCGGTGCTGGTCGACAGCGTCGAGGAGAACCGCACGCTCCAGTCGCTGGGCGCCGTGCGCAAGGTGCGCGGGCTGGCACAGGCGGCGGACGTGACCTTTGTCGGCGTGGGCCAGATGAGCGAGGACGCGCCGCTGATGACCGACGGCTTCCTCACGGCGGACGAACTGCACGAGATCCAGCGTGTCGGCGCGGCCGGCGAGGTGGCCGGCTGGATCTATGATCGCCAGGGGCGCTATCTCGACCTCGCGCTAAATGCCCGCCTGACCGGCGTGCGGGTGGAGATTGCGACCCCCGAGCGCCCGGTTATCGGCATCGCCGCTGGCGAAGCCAAAATCGTGGCGCTCCGGGCGGCGCTGACCTCCGGCATCATTAACGGCCTCGTCACCGATGAGCCGACCGCCGCCGGCATTCTGGCGGGCTGAGCCTCCGCCCACCCGCCGCCCAAAGGGTTCGCCCCCCGCACACGTGCATGTGAGGCCTGTGACGCATCGGCAGCGTGCCGGGGCGGGCTGTTGCGTGCACACTAAGTGGCCGGAATGCCTAATATAATACCACAGAATGGCGTTCTTTCGACCAAAGGCGGGCGGACTGCTCGCGCGTGCAGCATCGAATTCACTTGACGCCTGCATGGGTGCGCGTGAGTATTTGCCCATACGGCGATTATTTGCTCAAAAACGCCGAAGGGAGGAGAGCTATGACCGTGACATTCCGCACCCTCGCGGGTGCCTCGCTGCTGGTTGCCCTGATGGGCTCGGCCTCGGCGCAGACGACCATCACCGTGGCGACCGTGAACAATGGCGACATGATCCGCATGCAGCGGCTGACGCCCGAGTTCAACGCCCTGCATCCCGACATCAAGGTCAACTGGGTGACGCTGGAAGAGAATGTCCTGCGCCAGCGCGTGACCACCGATATCGCCTCCAAGGGCGGCCAGTATGACGTGCTGACCATCGGCAATTACGAAGTGCCGATCTGGGCCAAGCAGGGCTGGCTGATGCCGCTGGAGAACCTTGGCGCCGCTTACGACCAGGCCGACCTGCTGCCGCAGGTGGCGCAGGGCCTCACCGTCGACGGCAAGCTCCACGCCGTGCCGTTCTACGCCGAAAGCTCGATGCTGATGTATCGCACCGACCTTCTGGAGAAGGCCGGGCTGAAGATGCCCGAGAATCCCGATTGGGACTTCATCACCGACGCCGCGGCGAAGATGACCGACAAGGGCGCCGGCATCTATGGCATCTGCCTGCGCGGCAAGGCCGGCTGGGGCGAGAACATGGCGTTCCTCACCTCGATGAACAATTCCATGGGCGGCGCCTGGTTCAACATGGAATGGAAGCCTGAGTTCAACGGGGCCGAGTGGAAGAAGACCCTCGACACCTATCTGAAGCTGATGAAGGAATACGGCCCGCCCGGCTCCTCCTCTAACGGCTTCAACGAGAACCTGGCGCTGTTCCAGACCGGCAAGTGCGGCATGTGGATCGACGCCACCGTGGCGGCGTCCTTCATCTCCGACCCCAAGGAATCGCAGGTCGCCGACAAGGTCGGTTTCGCCCCGGCGCCGGTTCGCAAGGGCGGCTCCAACCACGGCAACTGGCTGTGGTCGTGGAACCTCGCCATCCCGGCGACCACCTCCAAGGCGGAAGCCGCCAAGACCTTCGTCGCCTGGGCGACCTCGCCGGCCTATAGCAAGCTGGTGGCGGAGAAGGAGGGCATCGCCAATGTGCCGCCCGGCACGCGCACCTCGCTCTACAAGAACCCGGACTATCTGAAGGTCGCGCCCTTCGCTGAGATGACCCTCACGGCGATCGAATCGGCCAACACCCAGAAGCCGTCCGACCAGCCTGTGCCCTATACGGGCGGCCAGTTCGTCGCGATCCCGGAGTTCCAGGCGATCGGCACGGCGGTGGGCCAGCAGTTCTCGGCCGCTCTCGCCGGGACCTCGACCGCCGACCAGGCGCTCGCCGCCGCGCAGGCGCTCACCACCCGTGAGATGACACGCGCCGGCTACCCGAAGAAGTAGGCGTCTCTACCGGCCTTCGCGCTGCGAAGGCCGTCACGGTCCGCCCGGCGCCCGCCCGCGCCGGGCTGCTTCCCGACACGGTGCGGGTGTCTCCCGCTCCCGCGCCGTGTCGGGACCTTCCCCTGAAGGGGTGAAACCTCGCGGCTACGCTGGCGACGCCCCGTGCCGCCGCGCCGTCGAACCCGATCCGTTCCGTTTCTCCGAGCCCGCGGCGCGCCTCGCCGGCGGCGCGCTCTGGCCAGGGAGGCCCTCCATGGCGACGCAAGCCTCACGCATTGCCGGCCGGCTGATGCTCTCCCCGGCGGTTCTGCTGCTGTTCCTCTGGATGATCGTGCCGCTGGGCATGACCATCTATTTCTCCTTCCTGCGCTTCAACCTGTTGATGCCGGGCACGGAAGAGTTCACCGGCTTCGAGAACTACAGCTATTTCTTCACCGATCCGGCCTTCTGGCCGGCTCTGGTCAACACGTTGACGCTCGTCCTCGGCGTGCTGGTCATCACCGTCGTCGGCGGCATCGCGCTGGCGGTGCTGCTCGACCAGCCCATGTGGGGGCAGGGGATCGTGCGCATCCTCGTCATCGCGCCGTTCTTCGTCATGCCGAGCGTGTCCGCGCTGGTGTGGAAGAACATGCTGATGAACCCGGTGAACGGGCTGTTCGCGGCGCTGGCGCGGGCGCTGGGGCTGCAGCCTATCGACTTCTTCGCCAGTGCCCCGCTCGCTTCCATCACCGCCATCGTCGCCTGGCAGTGGCTGCCCTTTGCGACGCTGATCCTGTTCACCGCGATGCAGAGCCTCGACCGCGAGCAGATGGAAGCGGCCGAGATGGACGGCGCCGGCCCGATCTGGCGCTTCGTGCACCTCACCGTTCCGCATCTGATGCGGGCGATGACGGTGGTGGTGCTGATCCAGACCATTTTCCTGCTGTCGGTCTTCGCCGAAATCCTCGTCACCACCAATGGCGGTCCGGGCACGGCTTCCACCACGCTGACCTTCCTCGTCTACATGCAGTCCATGCTGCAGTTCGACGTCGGCCTGGGTTCGGCGGGCGGCATCGTCGCGGTCATCCTCGCCAATATCGTCGCGATCTTCCTGATGCGGATGATCGGCAAGAACCTGGAGGCATGAGATGGCACGCGAGGCTTCCAAGGGCCACAAGGCCGCCGTCACGGTGCTCGCCTGGGGCGTGGCGCTGCTGATCTTCTTCCCGATCCTGTGGACCTTCCTCACCTCGTTCAAGACCGAAGGCGAGGCGATCAACTCGCACCCGTCCTTCCTGTTCTTCGAGTGGACGCTTGAGAACTACGAGACGGTAAACCAGCGTTCCGACTATCTCGCGCATTTCTGGAATTCGGTGGTGATCTCGGTCGGCTCGACCGTGCTCGGGCTCATCATCGCCGTGCCAGCGGCGTGGTCGATGGCCTTCGTGCCGGGCAAGCGAACCAAGGACATCCTGATGTGGATGCTCTCCACCAAGATGCTGCCGGCGGTGGGCGTGCTCGTGCCGATCTACCTGCTGGCCCGCGACGCCGGCCTGCTCGACACCAAGACCGGTCTCGTCATCGTGCTCACCATGGTGAACCTGCCGATCATCGTGTGGATGCTCTACACCTACTTCAAGGAAATCCCCGGCGAGATCCTCGAAGCCGCGCGGATGGACGGGGCGACGCTGTCCTCGGAAATCCTCTATGTGCTGACGCCTATGGCGGTGCCGGGCATCGCCTCGACGCTGCTGCTCAACGTCATCCTGGCCTGGAATGAGAGCTTCTGGACGCTGAACCTGACGGCGGCCAGCGCCGCGCCGCTCACCGCCTTCATCGCCAGCTATTCCAGCCCGGAAGGGCTGTTCTACGCCAAGCTTTCAGCCGCCAGCACCATGGCCATCGCGCCGATCATGATCCTGGGCTGGTTCAGCCAGAAGCAGCTCGTGCGCGGGCTGACCTTCGGCGCCGTGAAATAGGGAGAGACTTATGGGCGAGATCGTTCTTTCCGAGGTCCGCAAGTCCTTCGGCGGCGTGTCGATCATCCAGGGCATCGACCTCGTCATTCCCGAGGGCGAGTTCGTGGTGTTCGTCGGCCCCTCGGGCTGCGGCAAGTCCACCTTGCTGCGCCTCATCGCCGGGCTGGAGGACACGTCGTCCGGCACCATCTCCATCGACGGCAAGGACGCGACGAAGCTGCCGCCGGCCAAGCGCGGCCTCGCCATGGTGTTCCAGAGCTACGCGCTCTACCCGCATATGAGCGTGCGCAAGAACATCGCCTTCCCGCTGCGCATGGCCGGCCTGCCGGCCGAGGAGCAGCAGCGCAAGGTGGAGGCAGCGGCGAAGGTGCTGAACCTCACCCCCTATCTCGACCGCAAGCCGAGCCAGCTTTCCGGCGGCCAGCGCCAGCGCGTCGCCATCGGCCGCGCCATTGTGCGCGAGCCGGCGGCGTTCCTGTTCGACGAGCCGCTGTCCAATCTCGACGCGGCGCTGCGTGTCTCGATGCGGCAGGAAATTTCCGAGCTGCACCACACGCTCAAGACCACGATGGTCTACGTCACCCACGACCAGGTGGAGGCCATGACCATGGCCGACCGCATCGTGGTGCTGAATGCCGGGCGGATCGAGCAGGTGGGCAGCCCGCTGGAGCTCTATCGTTCGCCGGCCAATTTGTTCGTCGCCGGCTTCATCGGCAGCCCGAAGATGAACCTGATCGAGGGCGCGGAAGCGGCGAAGCATGGTGCCCACACGCTCGGCGTGCGCCCTGAGCATATCGACATCGCCGAGGACGGGCCATGGAAGGGCATGGTCGGCCTGTGCGAGCACCTCGGCTCCGACACCTTCCTCAAGGTCGAGGTGGAGGGCGTCGGCCAGATCAATGTCCGCGTCGGCGGCGACGTGCCGCTGCGCCATGGGGCCTCGGTCAGCCTGAGACCGCAGGCCGACAAGCTTCACCGCTTCGACGCCGCCGGCAAGGCGATGGCGTAAAAGCGCGCGCCTCTGCCTCCTTCGCCTGAGATAGGGCGCCCGGCCGTCGGCCCCGCCTTCAACGTCGGCCATCCCCCATGGCGCGACAACCGGAAGACCTGAGAGATGACGACCCCCGCCCCCGCGCTTCCCGCTTATGACCGCGCCCGCCTGACGCCGGGCATCGTCCATATCGGCCTCGGCAATTTTCACCGGGCCCATCAGGCGGTCTATCTGGACGACCTGTTCGCCCTCGGCGAGGGGCATGACTGGGCGATCATCGGCGCGGGCGTGCGCCCGGCCGATGCGGCGATGCGCGACGCGCTGAAGGCGCAGGACTGCCTCTCCACAGTCATCGAACTCGACCCCTCCGGCCGGCGCGCCCGCCGCATCGGCGCGATGATCGACTTTCTCCCCGTCGAGCCGGGCAATGGCGCGCTGATCGCCACCATGGCGCGGCCGGAAATCCGCATCGTCAGCCTGACCGTGACCGAGGGCGGCTATTTCATGGAT
Organism: Xanthobacteraceae bacterium 501b; assembly: GCA_000378025.1. GTDB lineage: Bacteria > Pseudomonadota > Alphaproteobacteria > Rhizobiales > Xanthobacteraceae > Ancylobacter. The sequence continues at coordinate 2,374,744 of KB899087.1, read as the reverse complement.
TCGGCCGGGCGGCTCGACACCGGCGCGCCCGCCATCCAGGCCGATGCGGCCAGCCCCGACGCGCCGGAGACGGCGTTCGGCGCCCTTCTCGCCGCGCTGAAGCGTCGCCGGGCAGCGGGTGTGCCGCCCTTCACCGTGATGTCTTGCGACAACCTTCCCGGCAATGGCCATGTGACGCAGCAGGTGGTGGTGGGGCTGGCCCGGCTGTCCGACCCGGACTTCGCCGCCTGGGTCGAAGCCCATGTCGCCTTCCCCAATGGCATGGTCGATCGCATCACCCCCGCCACGGGGGAGCGCGAGCGCGCCATGGCCGCAGCGTTCGGGCTCATTGACCCGGTGCCTGTCACCTGCGAGCCCTTCCGCCAATGGGTGCTGGAGGATCATTTCCCCGCCGGCCGCCCGGCGCTTGAAAAAGTCGGCGTCGTCTTTACCGAGCATGTCCACGCCTATGAGGCGATGAAGATCCGCATCCTCAATGGCGGCCATGCCATCATCGCCTATCCCGGCGGGCTGATGGATGTCGATCTCGTCCACGAGGCGATGGAGGAGCCGCTCATCTCCGCCTTCCTCGACAAAGTGGAGCGCGAGGAAATCATCCCGATCGTGCCGCCGGTGCCGGACACTGACCTCGCCGCCTATTACGCCGTCATCCGCGAGCGTTTCGCCAACCCCGAGGTGGCGGACACGGTGCGCCGGCTCTGCCTCGACGGCTCCAACCGCCAGCCGAAATTCATCGTCCCCTCGATCCGCGATAACCGCGCCGCCGGCTGCCTGCCCACAGGGCTGATTCTCGAATCCGCCCTGTGGTGCCGCTATTGCGCCGGGGGGAGCGACAGCGGGGCGGTGATCGCGCCGAACGACCCTAATTGGGACGAACTGACCGCCCGCGCCCGCGCGGCGAAGGAGGATCCCGCCGTCTGGCTCGCCATGAGCGAGGTCTATGGCGATCTCGGCAGCGATCCCGACATTGTGGTGGCTTTCGCGCAGGCGCTGCGCGCGCTATGGGCGAAGGGCGCCCGCGCCGTTCTCGACGACTATCTCGCGGGCTAGTCGGAACGCATCGGAGCCCGCCCATGTCCGCCCCCGCCACGCCCTCCGCACCGGTTCTGCTCTGCGCTGGCGAGGCGCTGATCGACATGGTGCCGCGTCCGACGCCGGAGGGGCAGGCCTTCCTACCGCTGCCGGGCGGGGCGGTGTTCAACACCGCCATCGCTGCTGCCCGGCTGGGCGTGAAGACGCGCTTCTGGTATGGCCTGTCGAACGACATGTTCGGCGTGCAGCTGCGTGCCGCCCTCGACGCGGCCGGCGCCGATGCCAGCCTGTGCGTCCCGGTGGACCGCCACACCACGCTGGCCTTCGTCACGCTGGTGGAAGGGCAGGCGCGCTATCTCTTCCTCGACGAGAACACCGCCGGTCGCATGCTCACCCCGGCCGATCTGCCTGATCTTCCCGACGAGGTCGGGGTGCTGTTCTTTGGCGGGATCAGCCTGGTGGGCGAGCCGGTCGGTTCGGCCATGGAGGCGCTGGCGACGCGCACGGCAGCGGACGGGCAGGGGCGGCTTATCGTGCTCGACCCCAATATCCGCCCCGGCTTCATCCGCGACGAGGCCATCTATCGCGCTCGCCTCTTCCGGCTGATCGCCCTCAGCCATGTGGTCAAGCTCTCCGACGAGGACCTGTTCTGGCTCACCGGGCCGGGTGAGATCGCGACCCAGGCGGAGCGTATCCGCGCCATGGGGCCGCGCCTTGTTCTCATCACGCTGGGGGCCAAGGGCGCCCGCGCGTTCGGCGAGGGACTGGACGTGGCCGTGCCGGGGCAGGCGGTGACGGTCGCCGACACGGTCGGGGCCGGCGACACCTTCAACGCTGCTTTCCTCTGCGCGCTGGTCGAGCGGGGACTGGCGACGCCGCGGGCGCTGTCGGGCCTGTCGGAAGACGTGCTCGGCGCGGTGCTCGATTTCGCCAGCCGCGCCGCGGCGATCTCGGTCACACGCGCCGGCGCCAATCCGCCCTGGCGAGACGAGGTGGCGACGGCGGACTGAAGGCAGGGCCATCTCTCCGGAACCCCCCGCCTGCGGGCGGCGTTGAGCCTGACAGGCAAAACGGGAGGAGAGTTCGCCATGATCCCCAGCCAGGCCGCCGCCATAACGCCCGGCTCGCCGGGTGTGCCGCCGATGCCGGATGTGAACCCGGTGCCGGACACGCCCCCCACCCCTGACCCGGCACCGATTCACGATCCGGTGCAGCCGCCGGTGCATGATCCCGACGTCCCCGAGATCCGCGATCCTGTTCCGCCCAATGTCAGTGATCCCTGGCCCGCCCCGCCGCCCCCGCAACAGGGGGCGGGCGCCGTTCCGGTTCTGGCGACGCCGCCGCGCGATCCGCCGCCGGATCGGCCGCAGCCGGGCATCGATGAGCCGGCGATGCCGCCCGACCAGGACCCGGACATCACCCCTGAGGTCGAGGAGCCGCTCGACGAGCCGACCGCGCCGCCGATCGATCTTCCTCCGCGCGACCCTGTGCCCGCGCCGATGTAAGCGCGCGGGGCGCTCGGAAAATCCGGGAACGACGGGCCGGGTTCAGTTGTTGATGTGATAGAGCGCGGCCTAAATCCGCCGCGTGCGGTGCCTGGCAATAGAGGGCGCCCGTATACCATCTCACATGGAGGAATTTACCATGGGTCTGTTCTCCAAGGACATCAAGACGATGGATGATCTCTTCGTCCATACGCTTCGCGACATCTATTATGCCGAGAAGAAGATCGCCAAGTCGCTGCCCGACATGATCGAGAAGGCGAGCGATCCTCAACTCAAGGCTGACTTCCAGAAGCACCTGTCTGAAACCGAAGGCCACATTCTTCGCGTCGAGGAAGTGTTCAAGATGCATGGCGTCGAGGCCAAGGCCGTCACCTGCCCGGCGATCGACGGCATTGTTGACGAGGCCGAGGAAATCTCCGGCGAGGTGGCGGACAAGCAGGTGCTGGACGCCGCGCTGATCGCGGCGGCGCAGGCGGTCGAGCATTACGAGATGACGCGCTACGGCACCCTCATCGCCTGGGCCAAGCTGCTGGGCCGGCCGGACTGCGCCAGCGTGCTGGCGAAGAACCTCGAAGAGGAAAAAGCCACGGACGCCAAGCTGACCAAGCTGGCGGAAGCCCGTGTCAACCTGCACGCTGCCGAATAAGAGCGTACACGCTGCCGGCACTCGCCCTCGGCGAGGCCGGCAGCGGCGCGATGCGGCAAGACGCGAGAGAGGAGGACGCAATGCCTGCCAAATCGAAAGCCCAGCAGATGGCCGCCGGCGCGGCGCTCTCCGCCAAGCGCGGCGAAACAGAGAAGAGCGAACTCAAGGGAGCCTCAAAGTCGATGGCGAAATCCATGACGGAAAAGGAGCTGGAAGAACTCGCCAGCACCAAGCGCAAAGGCAAGCCCGAGCGCGTGGACGACTGAAGGCCGGCTTGGGCCGGTAGCGCGGCGACCCGCAGTCATCATAGAGGTCGAAAATGGCACTCAGCAGCCGTGGCAAGCCGACGCGCTCCTATTTCACCCGCTTCGCCCAGTGGATATCGACCCAGGCCGGCAAGCCGGTGACTTTTGCCGGCGCGGCGGGTCTTATCGTGCTGTGGGCCCTCACCGGGCCCTTTGTCGGTTTCGGCGATACCTGGCAGCTCATCATCAACACCTCCACCACGATCATCACCTTCCTGATGGTGTTCGTGATCCAGAACAGCCAGAATCGGGACACGGCCGCGCTTCACATCAAGATCGACGAGCTGATCGCCCGGACCGAGGGGACGCGGCGTGTCCTGCTCGATCTGGAGGAGCTCGACGATGGGGCGCTAGAGAAGATTCGCGGCGAATATGAAGAACTCGCCCGCCGTGAGCGTGAGGGCGGCGAGGATGAAGCGGATGCGCCGGCCGGACGCGCCACCGGCCGCTTAGGCAAGCCCGAGGCGGAACGCGGCCCGCGGCCGGCGCCCACCCCGGGCTGAGGCTGACCTCAGTCCTTCTCGCCCGACATCTTGCCGCCCCCACTCCTGTCCTTGCCGGTGGAGCGCTTGCGATTGGTATAGCGGGCATTGCCAAGGCCGGTGCCGATGGTCAGCACCCCCCAATGCGCGACATCCTGCATGAAGGGCACCTCGCTTAACCCCTGCACCACGGCATCATTGTGCATCACCACCGTGGTCTCGTTGCCGGCGATGGAGGGGATGGCCTCCCATAGTGCCGAGGGCAGGTTGAAGCGCGAGCTCTGCCAGTTGCCGGGAAGGTTCTGCGCGCCATTCTCGATGGTGCCGTCGCCGGCGATCGAGCCGGGGCACCCGACGCCGATGAAGGGCGCGAGGCGCAGATCGTCCTTCTTAGCCTGTGCGATCAGCTTTTCCAGCATGCCGACCAGCGTTGCGACAGCCTCCTCGCGGCTGGGTTCTTCATCGCCATGGCGCCACAGCTCGAAGCTGCGCACGCGGGCCTTGGAGAGGTCGTCCGCCTTGTCGAGGTTGAGCCTGACGATGCCGCAGCGAATGTTGGTGCCGCCGATGTCGATGGCCAGAATATTGTCGAAGCTGGTGAACATCCAGCTTGGGGCGAGATGCGCCGCGCCGATCAGCCCGGCCTCGTCGGGCTCGTGCCGGATCGGACGCAGCTCGATATCGATGCCCTCGGCACGCGCCAGAAGTTCCGTCCGCGCCACCGCGATCTCGGCGAAGCGGCCGGCCTTCAGCCCGCCGCCGATGACGACGCGCTGGGTGTCGCGCCATTCCTTGCTGCGCAGCAGACGGCGGAGCACGGCGAACAGCTCGTTGGCGTATTCCTCGATGGCGCTGTGGATGATGGCCTGCTCATGCGGCTTGCCGTTGGCCAGGGCGTCGTCGATCACCGTTTTGGACAGCTCGGCTGTCGGCGTGTCGCCGAGAACTGAGAGCTTGCGGTCGCCTAGATCACGCCATCGGTCGAAGATCTCGAAAAAGGCGGCGCGGCGGGCGCGGTCGCCGATAAAGCCATCTTCGTCGCGCAGCTGAGCGTTGAACGCATCCACCGTCACGCCGGTCAGCGTGGCGGCGCCGTGCACCGCCACATTCGGCGGTGTCTCCTTGGTCTTGTGCTCCGCGCTCTTGGTCTGCGCTGCGCTCTTGGCCATTCCCATGCTTCCCATTCGCTCTCGCTTCATCGTGTCGAGAACGAATGAGGACGATCGGGCGTTCCATCGCCCGGTAGGAAGATGGTAGCGACCGGCTTAGGACCGCTTGCGACGGCCGGGTGATACCGGGGCGGGTGCCGGCGCTTCCGTGATGGTCGATTCCGCGCTGGCCTTCTTCGGCCGGGCCGCCTTCGGCTTCGCGGCGGCCACCGGTGCCGGCTCCGGCTCGGCGGCCGCCTCGGGCGCGGCTTCCACTTCGGGCGCGGCTTCCAATTCGGGCAAGGCTTCCGATTCGGTCGCGAGTTCCGTGTCGGCAGCAGCCTCAGGCTCACTCCCGGCCTCTGGCAGTTCGTCTTCCTCCATCACGATCGCGACGGCGCGGAACCAGTGCTCTCCGTCGCGGCCATGAGGATATCCCTCTTCTTCCCAAAGCCGGTAGGCCCATTCACGGATACGCGTCTCTCGCTCGTTCATGGCGGGTCCCCTGCAACAGATCGTCCAGCGTGAACCGTTCGGCACCGCTGCGCTATAGGCAAGGTGCCCCACTCCGATGAAAAGCAGAAGACGGAAGACGACGTATGGACTCTTCGTCGCGGTGAGCTGAAGCGGGGCGCCTCAGTCCCGCAGACTGCGATAGGCGGCCTGCAGGGTCTCGAACGCCTTGAAGCGGCGTGCGTGCCAGTCGCGCGTCTGCGCCCCCGGCGGATACACCACCTCGATCTGCGACATGGAGGCCATGGCATCGGTGAAGCTGGTATAGCGGCCGGCGGCGACGGCGCCGAGAATCGCCGAGCCGAGCAGCACCGGCTCGGGTGATGACGTGGCGGCGATGTTCACCTGCGCCGCGTCGGCGAGCACCTGACGCACCAGCGGGCTCTGGCCGGCGCCGCCGGAAATCACCACGGTCTCGGTGCGCGCGCCCTTAGCGGCCTGAGCGTCGAGAATCTGGCGCAGCCCGTAGCCGATACCCGCCAGCCCGGCCATGTAGAGCCCGACCAGGCTGTCGAGCCCCTCATCCATGCCGAGCCCGGCGATGATGCCGCGCGCGAGATGGTCGGCAAAGGGGGCGCGGTTGCCGAGAAACTCCGGCACCACATGCAGCGTGCCGGCGAGCTCGGCAATGGCGCCGGCGCCGCCCGCCGCCTCGGCGCGCTGGGCGAGCCAGACATTGAGGCTCTGCCCCGCGCCGCGCGCCAGCTCAGCGGCCTGGGGTGCTGCGGGATGCAGCCGCACCAGCCGGTCGATAGCCGCGCCGGCGGCGGACTGGCCGCCCTCGTTCAGCCAGACATCCGGCACCATGGCCGAGAAATAGGGCCCCCAGACGCCGGGCACGAAGGCAGGCTCGGTGGTGGTGAGCAGGGTGCAGGCCGAGGTGCCGAACACATAGGCCATGCGGCTGAGCACGTCGCCACTGCCGCCGCGCGCACCCACCGTGCCAATGCCGCCGGCATGCGCGTCGATCAGCCCTGCCGCCACGGCGATGCCCGGCGCGAGGCCGAGTTCGTCCGCGGCTTCGGCCGTCAGCCCGGCACCGAGCGGTGTGCCGGCGGCGACGATCTCGGTCCCGATACGGGCAAAACCCTCATCGGCCAGCGCACCAAGGCCGATCTTGCGGAAATAGTTCGCGTCCCAGCGCTGCTCATGGGCGAGATAGGTCCATTTGCAGGTGACGGTGCAAACTGAGCGGGCGAGGCTGCCGGTGGCCTTCCAGGTAAGGAAATCGGCGAGGTCGAGGAACTGCCAGGCGCCGGCAAAGGTGGCGGGAAGTTCCTCGCTCAGCCAGAGCAGCTTGGGCGTTTCCATCTCCGGCGAGATCGTGCCGCCGACATAGTCCAGCACCGGGCTGCCCAGCGCGTTGATGCGATCGGCCTGGCCGGTGGCGCGGTGGTCCATCCACACGATGACATTGCGGGCGGGGTCGCCATGCCGGCCGACGGGGAGGGGATGCCCGCCCTCGCCAAGCACGACCAGCGAGCAGGTGGCGTCGAAGCCGATGCCGGCAATGTCGGCCGGCGCGAGCCCGGCGGCGGCCAAGGCCTCCTTCACGCAGGCGCAGACGCAGGCCCAGATATCGTCGCTCGATTGCTCGACGATATCGCCCGCTTCCTTCCACATGCGGATGTCGCGCTTGGCGACGGCGAGCTGCCGTCCGTCCGCATCGAAAATGCCGGCGCGCACGCTACCCGTGCCGACATCGATTCCCGCGAAGCATCCGCCCATGGCCTAGAGGTCCGTTCCGTTCGGCACGATCACTAGATCGCGTATGGTCACGTTACGCGGTCGCGTCAGCATGAAGATGACGCAGTCCGCCACTTCCTTTGCTTCCATCAGGGCGCCGGAGGCAAGCGCCTCGTCGAGCTTGGCCTGTGGCCAGTCCTTGATGAGGGCGGTGACGACAGGCCCCGGTAGCACCGCGCCGACGCGGATGCCGTGCTTGGCCACCTGCCGCCGCGTGGTGTGGACGAAGGCCTGCACGGCGAATTTCGAGGCGGTGTAGATCGGCTCCCACACCACCGGCACCACGCCGGCGATGGAGGAGGTGAACAGCACGTCGCCGCTTCCGCGCTCCACCATGTGCGGCAGCACCGCCTGCACGGTGCGGAAGGCGGCGTTGATGTTGAGGTTCAGCACCCGGTCCCACACGTCGGGGTCGCCTTCCACCACGTCGCCGCCGATATAGGCGCCGGCATTGGCGTGGAAGATGTCGAGCTGCCCGCATTTCTCGAGGATCTGCGGCAGCATGGTGGCGACGCTCTTGGGGTCGAGCAGATTGACCACGACAGGCACCGCCTTCGGGCCGAGCTCAGTGCAGAGCGCGGCGAGCGTGTCGGCGGCGCGGTCAACGAGGGCGACGGTGGCGCCCTCGTTGAGCATGGCGCGGGCGCATTCGAGCCCGATGCCTGACGCTGCGCCTGTTATGGCGGCCACCTTGCCTTCAAGCCGGTTTGCCATGTGAGACTCCGATGGGTTGGTAGACGCCCGATCGAACGGGCGGAAGAAGCTCGTCTCTTTCCTCTCCCCGCGGGGGAGAGGTGGCCCGCGAAGCGGGTCGGTGAGGGGGAATCGGGGCCTTCTTATGGGCGAACCGGCCCCTCACTCCAACCCTCTCCCCGGCGGGGAGAGGGGGTAGGGCGCCGCCTCAGCCCGGCATCACGATCTGCAGCTTCACGTCGGTCGGCAGGCCCTTGGCGGCGCGGTCGAACGCCTCGATGCTGCGGGCGAAGTCGAAGGTCTCGGAGACCAGCGGCTTGAGATCGACCTTGCCGGAGGCGATGAGGTTGACCGCGCGGTCGAAATTATTGGCGTAGCGGAACACGGTCTCGATCCGCGCTTCCTTGATGATCGCCGCCGCCACGTCGAACTTCGTCGTCTCCACCGGCATCCCGATCAGCACCAGCGTGCCGCCGGGGCGGACGATATCGAAGATGCCCTCATAGGCGCGCGGCGACCCGCTGGCCTCGAACACCACATCCGCGCCCCAGCCCTCGGTTTCCTCCGAGACCACCTCGGCGAGCGGCCGCTCGGTGATGTTGACGGGGTGGACGCCCGGATACTGGCCGGCAATCGCCAGCTTCGGCGCCGAGAGATCGGAGATGTAGACGCGCGAGCAGCCGCCCGCCAGCGCCGCCAGCGCCGTCATGATGCCGATCGGGCCGCAGCCGATCACCACACCGACATCGCCGGGGGTGATGCGGGCGCGGGTGGCGGCCTGCAGGCCGACCGCGAAGGGCTCCACCATCGCGCCTTCCGCGAAGGAGACGTTGCCGGGCAGCTTGTAGGTGAAAGCGGCGGGGTGGACGACCTCGGGGGTCAGCACGCCATGGATCGGCGGCGTCGCCCAAAAGCGCACATCCGGATCGACATTGTAGATGCCGAGCTTGGTGGCGCGCGAATTCATGTTCGGCACGCCCGGCTCCATGCAGACCCGGTCGCCGACCTTGAGGTTCTTCACGTTGGCTCCGACCGCCGTGACGACGCCCGCCGCCTCATGGCCGAGCACCATGGGCTCGCGCACCACGAAGGAGCCGATGGCGCCATGGGTGTAGTAATGCACGTCGCTGCCGCAGACGCCGACCGTGTGGATGGCGATCTTGACGTCGTCCGGGCCGACCTCAAGCGGGAGGTCGATGTCGCGAAGGGAAAGCTCGCCCTTCTTTTCGAGAACCAGTGCCTGCACCATGGGGCGTGTCCTGCTGGAGTGTGCCGTCGTCGGGAGTGCTCAGGGCCCTTTCCGATCAGGTGAAATCACCTGATCGATAAGAAAGTGCCATGTAATCAATAAGCTAGAGCATTTTCTGGTCGCGAAAGTCTGTCAACTTTCGCGGAAAATGCTCTAGAGAGCGAGGCCGGCAACGTCGAAGAGATAGATGTGGGAGGGGTCGATGCCGAGGGTGAGCGCGTCGCCCGGCTTCAGGTTCGGCCGGCCGGCGGTCAGCGCGATGATCGGCTCGCCTTCCGAACGGGCGTAGAGCTGGGTCGAGCCGCCGAGGCTCTCGGCGAAGTCGAGGGTGAGCGCCAGCACCGGGTTGCCGGTGTTCACGGTGAGGTGCTCGGGCCGCAGGCCCACCGTCACCGCCGCGCCGACCTTGGTGCGGGCGGCGGCGGGCGTGTCGAGGGTCAACCTGCCGCCGGCGAAAGTGGTGTGCTCTAGCGCCAGGGTGCTGCCGGTGATGGAGGCGACCTTGGCATTGATGAAGTTCATCTTCGGCGAGCCGATGAAGCCGGCGACGAAGGTATTGGCCGGCGTGTCATAAAGCTCGGTGGGCGAGCCGATCTGCTCGACGAGCCCGGCGCGCAGCACCACGATGCGGTCGGCCAGCGTCATCGCCTCCACCTGATCATGGGTGACATAGACCATGGTGGCGCCGAGCGCCCGGTGCAGCTTGGCGATCTCCACCCGCATCTGCGAGCGCAATTCGGCGTCGAGATTGGACAGCGGCTCGTCGAACAGGAACAGCTTGGGGTGGCGCACGATGGAGCGGCCGATGGCGACGCGCTGGCGCTGGCCGCCGGAGAGGGCACGCGGCTTGCGCTCCAGCAGCGCTTCCAGCTGCAGGATGCGGGCGGCTTCCAGCACCTGCGCCTTGATCTCCGCTTCCGGCTTCTTCGCCATCCGCAGGCCGAACGCCATGTTCTCGAACACGCTCATATGCGGGTACAGCGCATAGGACTGGAACACCATGGAGACCTCGCGCTTGGCGGGTTCCTCATAGGTCACTTCCTTGCCGTCGATGTAGAGCTCGCCCGAGCTGACATCCTCCAGCCCCGCGATCATGCGCAGCAGGGTGGACTTGCCGCAGCCCGAGGGACCGACGAACACCACGAACTCGCCCTTCTCGGCCTCGAAGCTGACGCCCTTGATGACGGCGGCGTCGCCATAGTTCTTCTTGATGTTGTCCAGTCGCAGGAAGGTCATCGTGCAGTCTCCAGATAGGCCGGCCGCGAAGGTCCGGTGGCCGTCCATCAGCTCTTGAGCAGCGCGTCGGCGCAGCGTTCGTCCGTTACTAATCGGTTCACATAGCCCGCCCGCAGGATCGCCCGCACGATCGGCACCTTATAGAGGCCGCCCGAGGCGAGGATCGAATGGCGCACCGGGTTCAGCTCGTGCGGGGCCAGCGAGAGCACGCGCTCGTTCAGCGGGTGGTCCACCGGGCGCCCATCGGCATCGAGGAACATGCCCAACAAGTCGCCCACCGCGCCGGCGGCCCGCAGGCTGTCGAGGTTTTCCGAAACGGTCTGGGTCTGCACCAGCAGGGAGCGGGTCGTCATGTCGCCGCAGGAGAGCAGCGCCACGTCCACGGTGCGCGCGCGGCGCATGGTTTCGCTGATCCCATGATGCGAGAGCAGCATGGTGCGGCTCTCCGGGGTGGGGAAATAGAGCGGCGCGGCGAGATAGTAGCATTCGGCCGAGATCGCGCGGGCAAAGCCGGTGGCGACCTCGAAAGTGCTCGACCCCGAGCCGCGCGTGAGCCCGCCCATGACCGATGTCACCCAGCTCTCCGCCATGGGGCGGGCGGTAACGCGCTTGAGCCCGGCGGCAAGCGTCTTGCCCCAGCCGACGCCCAGGCCCATGCCGTTCTCCAGCAGACCGTCGAGCATCCCGCCGGCGGCCTCGCCGATCACGCGCTGCTGCTCGGTCTCATCAGGCAGGGAAGGGACGACGCTGACATGGGCGAGCCCGAACTTCGCCTTCAGCCGCTCCTCGGCCTCGATGCAGTCGGCCATGGGCAGGCGGATGTCGATGAAGACCGAGCCGTCGGAGCGCACTTGGCCAAGTATCTTGTTGGTGCGCAGGCGCGTGAGTCCGAGCTGGTCGGCAATCTCCTGCTGGGTCAGGCCGCCAATGTAATAGAGCCAGGCGACCCGCGCACGGATTTGCGCCGCCTCCATCTCCTGCGTGCCCACTGGCTTGCCGCGCTCGCGCCCGCTACCGTTCATCCCATCCCCCTCAGGCCAAAGTCTGCGTGAGGCGTGCGCAGGTCGTCTCCAGCGCGCCGAGGATCGACCGGCTGTCCTGCTCGAAGGGATAGAACACTTCGAGGAAAACCGGGCAGGTGTCGGTGCCGGTGCGCCGAAGCAGCGCCGCAGCCTCCAGTGGATCGACCTTGCCGGGGACGGTGAAGTCCCAATGGCGGTCGAGCGCGAAATCGGTCTGCTGGATGTGTACGGCGGTGGTGACGTCGGCGAGTTCCCGCAGCCAGGATTCCATGCCGTCTGTCACGTCGCCATAAAGCGGCGCAAAGGTGGCGTGGCCCCAATCGATGCACAGCCGCCACGGCACCGCGCTGTCCGCCACATCGTCCATCATCTGCCGCGCCTGTCCGATGGTCCACGGCCATTCCCGGCGCAGCGGCGTCGGCTCGACATAGAGTTCGCTCAGGCCCTCTGCGGCGGCGCGCTCGCCGAGCCGGTGCAGGCGGGTGATCAGTTCAGCGTAGTCGGCCGGATCAAGCGCGTCCGCCTCGCTGCAGTCGAGTGTGGCGGGGATGGCGCCGAGCGGGCCGCCGACGCGGGGAATGCCGGCCAGCGCGGCGAAGCGATAGGCGCGCCCGAGCCAGTATTCGGCGTAGTTGCGCACCGCCGGATCGGGGTGCAGCAGCTGGTTGAAGCTGTAATGGGCCAAGCCGATGAAGGCGCTGTGGATGGTGACGCCCGCCGCTTCCGCCGCGCGCCTTATGTCGGCGGCGTGGCGGTCGACGATGGCGTCCGGCCACATCGGGTCGACGAGGTCGAAGGAGAACTGCACGAGGTCGAGCCCGAGCCGCTCGCGCACGATGCGCGTCCACAGCTCCGGCGTCACCCAGCGCTTGGTGCAGAAGCCGAGATTGATGCCGAAGCGGATCGGCGCCGGGGAGTCCGTCACTTGGTCGCTCCCATTGTCAGGCCGCGCACCATGTGGCGCGAGACGATGAGGGCGAAGATCGTCACCGGCAGCACGATCACCGTGCCCGTGGCCATGATCTTGCCCCAGGGCAGCTCATAGCCGGACATGAAGCTGGTGGCGACGACCGGGGCGGTCTGCACGGCGCGGCGGGTCAGCACCAGCGCATAGAGCAGCTCGTTCCACGAGAAGATGAAGGAAAAGATCGCCGACACGGCGATGCCCGGCGCGCCAAGCGGCAGGTAGATCTTGCGGAAGATGGTGAACTGGTCGGCGCCATCGAGCCGCGCGGCCTGTTCGAGATCGGCCGGGATCGACTTGAACTGGTCGGTGACGATCCACACCACGATCGGCAGCTGGAAGGTGAGGTAAATGAGGATCAGCACCAGATGGGTGTCGAGCAGCCCGGTCTGGATCGCCAGCAGATAGACCGGCAGCGCCAGCACGATCGGGCTGATCATGCGGTTGGAGATGAACCAGAACCACAGGTCCGACTTGCCGCGAAACTCGTAGCGGGCGAGCGCGAAGGCGGCGGGCGCACCGAGGATCACCGCGAGCAGGGTCGAACAGGTGGCCACGATCAGCGAGTTGATGATCGCCCCGCTCACCTTCGTGTCCGCGAAGATCTCGGCATAGTTCTGCAGCGTCGGGGTGAAGAACCACACCGGCGGCGAGGACAGGATGTCGGCCTGGGTCTTGAAGCTGGCTGACACCATCCAGAAGAACGGAAACAGCGTGAAGATGACGACGGCGGTCAGGCCGAGGGCGTGAAGCAGCTTGCCGGACGAGATACGCATCAGTGAACCTCGCGGTAGAGCAGGCGGATATAAAGCCGGCTGATGATGATGGTGAGGATCAGCAAGAGGATCGCCTGCGCCGATGCCGTGCCGAGATCGAAAATGCGGAAGCCCACGCGCTGGATATAGATCGAGATCAGGTCGGTGGCCGAGCCGGGGCCGCCGCGCGTCATCACGAACACCATGTCGAACAGCTTGAGGACGTCGGCCGAGCGCAGGATCATCACCGCGGTGAGGCCGGGCAGCAGATAGGGCAACTGCACATGCCGCAGCAAAGCGAGCTTGGACGAGGTTTCCAGCCGCGCCGCCTCCTCGATCTCGCCCGGCACCATGGACAGGCCCGCGAGAAAGATGAGGGCGCAGAACGGCGTCCACTGCCACACATCCATGATGACGATGGCAGCGAAGGCGCCGTCCTGGGTGGAGAGCCAGTCGATCGGGCCAAAGCCGAAGATGCTCAGCGCCTGGTTAGCCACGCCAAAGTCTCGGTTGAAGATGAGGCGCCCGACGAGGCCAACCACAGCGTAGGTGGTGGCCAGTGGGACGACCAGTGTGACTCGTGCGAGCGACTTCAACAGCCCCATGCCCGGCTTGTGCAGCAGCAGCGCGATGGCGAGGCCGAGCACCACCTGGATCGGCAGCACGGCGACGTAGAACTTCGCGGTGAGGAACAGCGAGGACCAGAAGGTGCTGTCGGTCAGCACGTTCACATAGTTCTCGAAGCCGACGAACGGAAAGCCTTCGCGCGGGCGGGTGATGTTGTAGCGGCGGAACGAGGTGACCAGCGCGAAGATGGTCGGGTAGATGCCGATCAGCAGCAGCGTCAGCACGGCCGGGGCAAGAAACCACAGCGGCGTCCAGCGGCCATAGCCCCGGTTGGGCTTGCGTCGTGCGGCGGATGTCGCGGCCTCGCTCATGGCGTTTTCCCTGTCGCGTCTTGCTGGGGCGGTGTGCGGAGAAACCTCTCCGGTCACTCCAGATTCGTATGGTTGGCGCGCATCTGCGCCGGCGTCACGCCCAGCCGCTCGCGCAGGCCGAGGATCAGGATCTCGAACAGCACATAGAGCGCGCCCTCATAGAGCGAGCCCATCGGCAGCACGGAGGTGGCGGCCGCGCCCTGGTCGCTCGCCATGGTCTGCGCCGGCACGGTGAGCACGCGGTCGGCACGGGCGGCCGCAGTGCCGTTCGGCTCGGCGGTGACGAGAAGCGTGCGGGCGCCGGCGGCGCGGGCTTCGCCCATCAGCGCGGAAACGGTCGAGAAGTCGCCCGGCCCGGCGGAGACGACCAGCAGGTCGCCCGGTCCGACCGGCGGCGCGGTCATGTCGCCCACCACGGCCGCCTTGCAGCCAAGATGATAGAGGCGCATGGCGAGGCCCTTGATCTGAAGGCCCTCGCGGCCAACGCCATACAGCGCGATGCGTCCGGCGCCTGCCAGTTCGGCGATGGCCCCGTCCAGCTCGTCGCCGCGCACCTTGTCGAGGCAGGCGCGGATCTCGTCCAGCGCCCGGCCGTGGAGAGTGGTCATGTCATCGGGTCCCGGAACAGTCCGCAATGAAAATGGGCGGATGCCGCTTCGCGGGTTGCAGCATCCGCCCGGAGGCCGGCGGCGCGGGAGAGAGGCCCCGCCGCCGGCTTCAACTCACTGAAGGAGCTTCTTCTTGCCGTCGTAGTAGCCTTCCTTGCCGAGGATGGCTTCCATGCGGGTGCCGATCTCCTTGGACCCGCCTTCGACGGTGACTTCACCCAGCATCATCTTGGAACCCCACTCGGCGACGATCTCGGAGATCGCCGGCCAGGCCGGGAAGCGCGGGCGATATTCGGGAACGCCGGCCTGCCAGGAGGCGACCATCGGCTCGACGAACTTGTACTTCGCCTTGATTTCCGGGTCGTTGTAGACGGCCATGCGGCCCGACACGCCACCGGCTTCGACATAGGCCTTGGCGATGTCTTCCGAGGTCGCCCACTGGATGAACAGCCAGGTGGCCTTCTGCTGCTCGGGAGTCGCCTGCGCGGCGACGGCGAGCGAGAAGCCGCCCAGCGCGGGCAGGCGGCCGGCCGGGCCGGCGGGCTCCGGCGCCACGGCGAGGCAGTCGCCGAGCTTGGAGGTCGCGGGGTCGGCGAGGGTGGAATAGAAGGCCGACCATTCGGTGATCATCGCCACCTGGCCCTGGGCCAGCGCGTTCACCGATTCCGCGTGATCGAAGGAGACGACGCCGGGCGGCTGGTACTTCATCAGGTCCTGGCGGAACTGCAGGCCGGCCTGGCTCTCCTTGCTGAGCAGGTTCGACTTGAATTCCTTGTTCAGCAGCGAGCCGCCGAAGGGCCAGAGGAAGCGCATGAAGCTGTCGGCCGACTGGGTCTCGCCGCGGCGCGACTGCAGCGCATAGGCGAACTCGTTCTTCGACTTGTCGGTGAGCTTGGGACCGTAGACGGTCATCACCTCTTCCCAGGTCGCCGGCGGCTTGTCGAAGCCTGCTTCCTTGAGCTTGCAGGAATTATAGAACAGCAGGCCGGAATAATTGTCGAAGGGCAGGCCATAGACCGTGCCGCCCCAGGAGCCGAACGCTTCCAGCAGCAGCGGGAAGAAGCCGTCGAGCTTGAGGTTGGGGTCGGTGATCGCCTTGTCCTTGGCGAGATCGTCCACCGGCACCAGCCAGCCATTCTCGGCGAACTCGCCGATCCATACGAGATCGACGAGAGCCATGGTAAGGTCGCCCTGCGAGGTGAAGTTCAGCACTTCCTTCTCGCGCGCGTTCTCATAGGGAACGATTTCGTAATTGACCTTGATGCCGGTCTTCTTCTCGAATTCGGGCAGCAGCTTGATGATGGCGCGGTAGCCCGGACGATCGAGGAAGATGCCGTTGACTTCAGTGCCCTTGAGGGGCTTGGCCGCCTCTTCGAGCCAGTCCGCCATCGCCGCCACCGGCATGGCCGCCGTTGCCGCCGCGAGGGCGACGACGCTGGCGCAGATTTTCAATGCACGCTTCATGGTTTCCTCCTGAAATGGCGCAGCGCCACGGTTCGGGCGAGGCCGACATGCGGACGGTTGAAAACCGTCTCTCATCATTGGCGGAGGCGTGGAGCCGTCGCCGGCGCCGCTTCCTTCCGCAGTTCCGCCGGACGTGCCGGCCTCAACCCGCGCCGGCGCTTTTCGAGAAGCCCGGCCGCGACAACAGCACTGTCGTCGACGGGAAACCGATACATTTGTAATCTGAAATATGCAATAGCATCACAGGCGACGCGGTGGCCGAAGCGTGGCAGTCAACAAGCGTGGAGACAGGCAGGATGGCAGCGGAGCATGACGACGGAATGGAACCGCTCCGCGCCCGACAGGCGGTTGCCGAGACGCTGGCACGCGGGGCAGGGGCGCGGGCGCGCAAGTTCTTTCTCCAGCGCGACACGCTGCACCCGGAGCTGAAGTCCGATTCGCAAGATCTCGTCAGCGAGGCCGACCGCAGCATCGAGGCCTGGTTGCGCCGGACGATCAGCCGGCATTTCCCGGGCGACGGCATTGTCGGCGAGGAAGAGGCGGCAACGGAGGGCACGTCCGGCTTCGTCTGGGTGATCGACCCAATCGACGGCACCATGCCGTTTCTCGTCGGCCAGCCGAACTGGACGGTATCAATCGGCATCGCGCGGGGGACGGAACCGGTCGCCGGCGTGATCTACGCTCCTATGCTGCGCGAGCTTTATTCCGCCGTCGCGGGCGGTGGCGCCCGGCTCAACGGGCGGGCGCTGGCGATGAACCCGGACTGGACCATCGCCTCCACCACCATCGGTTTCGGCGCCACGCAAAAGGCGTCGCCCGCCGAAGTCGGTGCCTTTGTCGAAGGGCTCTATCGCGAGGGCGGCGTGCTGTTCCGCGTCGGCTCGGGGGCGCTGATGCTGGCCTATGTCGCCGCCAACCGCCTCGCCGGCTATTACGACCCGACGCTGCATTGCTGGGATTGCTGGGCCGGCATGGTGCTGGTGCGCGAGGCCGGCGGGCTGGTGAGCTTCGAGGGCGATTTCACCCGGCCCGGCGCCATGTGGGCCGGCAATGCCGTCGTCCACGCCGCGCTGCTGCGGCTCAGCGGGCGCGAATAGGCGCGGGCGGGGATGGCGGGGCTGCGCATTCGGTCATCTCTACTTCGAACAAGGTCAATCAACCGGCTCACCTGTCGATAGGCTTTCCCTTGCGATGCCGGTCTGCGGCATGATCGCCAATCGAGGGAACAGCCATGATTTCACGCCTGCTCGTGACGTGCGTCGCCTTGTCCGCCACGCTCATGTCGTCCTCCGCCTTTGCCGTGGACCCCGCTTCCTGCGCCAAGCCGCGCTTCTCCGATGTCGGCTGGACCGACATCACCGCGACCACGGCGGTGGCCGACGAACTGCTCACCCATCTCGGCTACAAGCCCGACGTCGCCGTGCTCTCGGTCGCCATCACCTTCAAGGCGCTGGAGAATGGCGACCGTGACATCTTCCTCGGCAACTGGATGCCGTTGCAGGAGCCGACACAGGTTCCTCTTGTGAAGGCCGGCAAGATCGACGTGGTCGCCACAAATCTCGACGGCGCGCGCATCGGCTTCGCCACCTCCAAGGCGGCCTATGATGCCGGGCTGAAGACCTATGCCGACATCGCCAAATTCAAGGACAAGCTGCAGGGCAAGATCTACGGCATCGAGGCCGGTAGCGGTGCCAACGCCACCATCTCCAAGATGATCACCGAGGACACGTTCGGGCTGAAGGGTTTCGATCTGGTGGAATCCAGCGAGCAGGCGATGCTTACCCAGGTCGGCCACCGCATCAAGCAGGGCGAGCCGGTGGTGTTCTTCGGCTGGCGGCCGCACCCGATGAACGTCAACCTGCCGATCGAATACCTCACCAATGGCAATGACGTGTTCGGGCCCAAGGATGGCGGCGCCAGCGTGCTGACGCTGACCCGGCCGGGCTACGTCAAGGACTGCCCGAATGTCGGCAAGCTCCTGGAGAACCTCGTCTTCGACGTGGCGATGGAAGATCGCCTGATGAGCGACATTCTCGACAAGGGGATGCAGCCCGATGCCGCGGTGAAGGCGTGGATGAAGCAGAACCCGGCGGCGGTCGAGAAATGGCTGGCCGGCGTGACGACGCTCGACGGCAAGCCCGGCGCGGCGGCGGTGAAGACGGGCCTCGGCCTCTGAGCCTTTTACAATCGCTGACGGCGCGCCGCGGAGGGCGGCGCGCCGAACTGCCGCCGGAACGCCCGCGACAGCGAGGCGATGGCGGAAAAGCCGGTGCGCTCGGCGATGTCGGCGATCGGCAGATTGGTGTCGAGCACCAGCCGCCGCGCCGCCTTCAGCCGCAGCGTGACGTAATAGGCGCCGGGCGACACATCCACCGTTTTAACGAACAGCGTCTCCAGCCCCCGCGTCGACACGCCCACCCGCCGGGCAATGGCCGCTACGGTGAGCGGGCGGTCGATATGGGTTTCCATCAGCCGGATCGCCTCGGCCACGCGCGGCTCGTGCTGGCGAATGCGGCCGAGCGAGACGATGGGCTGCACGTCCGAGCCCGCGCGCACTTCCTCATAGATGTAGAGGCTGGCGACATCGAGCGCGGCGGAATAGCCGTGCCGGGCGCGGATCAGCGCCAGCATGCAGTCGAGCGCCGGGGTGGCCCCGCCTGTCGTGAACACCGGCTCGTCGATCACGAAGCGGTCCGGTTGCACGTCGGTTTCGGGGAAGCGGGCGGCGAAGTCCTCCAGGTCCTCCCAATGGGTGGTGGCGCGGCGCCCCTCCAGCAGCCCGGCGAAGCCCATCAGCCATGAGCCCGACTCGATGCCGCCCGTGGCGGACGAGCGCTTGGCGCCGGCGCGGATCGCCTTGAGGATCGGCGGGGTGGCGAAGCGCGCCGCCTCGAAGGCGGCCACCACCATCAGCACGTCCTGCCGCGCGCCGGCATCGAAGGCGCCGTCCACCGGGATCGGCAGGCCGCAGCTGGCTGTCGGCATCTGGCCGTCCATCGACACCAGCTTCCAGCGAAAGGCCAGCCGCCCCAGCACGCGGTTGGCGCCGCGCATCGGGTCCAGCGTCGCCGCCAGAGAGAGCAGCGACAGGCCGGGAAACAGCAGCAGCGTGACATCGAGCGCGTCGTCGGCGGGGGCAAAGATCATGGCTTCGCAGAATGAAAAATCGATTGCGTAAATAGTTGCGTCACGACTTCGCTTTGCCGTCAAGCTCCGTTCACGCTTTCAGGAACCCCGCCATGCCCCTGCAGATGAATCGCGATGTCTTCATCACCTGCGCCGTCACCGGCGCCGGCGACACCACCGGCCGCTCCGCCCATGTGCCGATCACCCCGCGAGAGATCGCCGACAGTGCGATCGACGCCGCCAAGGCCGGCGCGGCGGTGGTGCACTGCCATGTGCGCGAGCCCGAGACCGGCGCCGCCTCGCGCCGCCTCGAGCTCTATCGCGAAGTGACCGACCGCATCCGCTCGGCCGAGGTCGACGTGGTGCTGAACCTGACCGCCGGCATGGGCGGCGATCTCGTTTTCGGCGGCGTCGAGGCTCCGTTTCCACTCAACGAGAAAGCCACCGACATGGCCGGCGCCACCGAGCGCGTCGCCCATGTCGCGCAATGCCTGCCGGAAATCTGCACGCTCGACTGCGGCACGATGAACTTCAATCTCGGCGACTATGTCATGACCAACACGCCGTCCATGCTGCGCGAGATGGCGCGGCAGATGACGGCGCTGGGCGTGCGCCCCGAAATCGAGGCGTTCGACACCGGGCACCTCTGGTTTGCCAAGCAACTCGCCGAAGAAGGGCTGATCGAGGACCCGGTGCTGATCCAGCTGTGCATGGGCATTCCCTGGGGCGCGCCTGACGATCTCAACACCTTTATGGCGATGGTCAATAATGTGCCGGCCGGGTGGACCTTCTCCGCCTTCTCCATCGGCCGCAACGCCATGGCTTATCCCGCCGCGGCAGTGCTGGCGGGCGGCAATGTGCGGGTCGGGCTGGAGGACAACCTCTATGTCGGCAAGGGCCAGCTCGCCACTAACGCCCAGCTGGTCGAGAAGGCCGCTAACGTGTTGACGAATATGGGGGCGCGGATCATCGGCCCGGCCGAGGTGCGCGAGAAGCTGAAGCTGGTGAAGCGCTGAGGAGACGATGATGACGGCGACCCTTCCCGGGGGCCTTGCCCCCATCTCCCGCGCCGCTTGCATCGGCGGCGGAGTCATCGGCGGCGGCTGGATCGCCCGCTTTCTGCTCGCCGGCATCGACGTGAAGGTGTTCGATCCGCACCCCGACGCGCAACGCATTGTCGCCGAGGTGCTGGCCAATGCCGAGCGCGCCTATGGTCTGCTCACGGGCGCGCCGCTGCCCAAGCGCGGCCGGCTGACCTTCTGCGTCAGTGTGGCGGAGGCGGTGGCGGACGCGCAATGGGTGCAGGAGAGCGTGCCCGAGCGGCTCGACCTCAAGCGCCGCGTGCTGGCGGAGATCGACGCCGCCGCGCCGGCGGACGCGCTGCTCGGCTCTTCCACCTCCGGCCTCAAGCCGACCGATCTTCAGGCGGGGCTGACCCATCCCGGCCGGCTCTTCGTCGCCCACCCCTACAACCCGGTCTATCTGCTGCCGCTGGTGGAGATCGTCGGCGGCGCGTCAACCACGTCGGACACGGTTGCGCGGGCCAAGGCGGTGCTCGACGCCATCGGCATGAAGGGCGTGGTAATCGCCCGCGAGATCGAAGCCTTTGTCGGCGACCGGCTGCTGGAGGCGCTGTGGCGCGAGGCGCTGTGGCTGATCAAGGACGATATTTGCGACGTCGAGACGCTCGACGACGTGATCCGCTATTCCTTCGGCCTGCGCTGGGCGCAGATGGGCCTGTTCCAGACCTACCGTATCGCCGGCGGGGAAGCCGGCATGCGCCATTTCCTCGCCCAGTTCGGTCCGTGCCTCGCATGGCCGTGGACCAAGCTCACCGATGTGGTCGACCTCGACGACGCGCTGGTGGAGAAGATCGGCGCGCAATCCGATGCGCAGGCGGCCGGCCTCTCCATTCGCGAACTGGAGCGCATCCGCGACGAGAACCTTGTCGGCATCGTGCAGGCGCTGAAGGCGGGGCAGGGCGGGGAGGGCTGGGGGGCGGGCAAGCTCCTCAAGGAGTTCGAGCAGCGCCTGTGGGCACAGGCGGGCGCCGCGCCGGCCCCCGACACCTCCGCACCGCTGGCGCTGGTGGAGGCCCGCGTCTCGCCGGCCTGGATCGACTATAATGGCCACATGACCGAGCACCGCTATCTCCAGGTGTTCGGCGACGCTACCGACGCGCTGCTGCGGCTGATCGGCGTCGATCTCGCCTATGTCGAGGGCGGGCACAGCTACTACACGGTGGAAACCCATCTGCGGCATCTCGACGAGGCGAAGCTGGGCGAGGTGCTGGTCTGCACCACCCAGATCCTCGGTACGGATGAGAAGCGGCTGCATGTGTTCCACCGGCTCTATGCCGGTCCCGAGCGCCGCGAGATCGCCACCGGAGAGCATATGCTGCTGCATGTCGATAGCAAGGCCGGCCGCGCAGCCCCGGCCGCCGTGCAGGTGCGCGCGACCGTTTCGGTGATCGCCGCCGCCCATGCCGGGCTCGAGCGGCCCGTCGCGGCCGGTCGCGCCATCGGCCAGCAGGCGCCCGCGCCGACGGCGTGAGGGGGGGGCGTCGCCAAAAATACCGTCACGGCGTACCCTGTTGCGGGAACAGCGCACGGGCCCGTGCGTTTATCCCCGGCATCCAACTGGGGCTCTGGGAGACATTCGCATGGAAGACGCACAGATTGGCTGGATCGCCGCCATCATCATCGGCGGCCTGGCGGGCTGGATCGCCTCCGCCATCATGAAGACCGGCACGGGGATTTTCCTCAATATCGTCCTCGGCATCATCGGCGCGGCGATTGCCAGCTTCCTCTTCGGCCTGATCGGCGTCGGCTTCGGCGGCTGGATCGGCTATCTCGTTGCCGGCGTCATTGGCGCCTGCATATTGATCGGGCTGGTCCGGGCGATACGAAACTGACGCACCGGCCGACCGCACTAAATGAAGAAGGCGCGCTCCCGTCGAGCGCGCCTTTTTCCGTTCTAGAACCCGCTCTTCACCCGCAGATGCGTGTGCGCGTGCGGGGAGCCCTGATTGTGGACGTGAGGAGCCTTGTCCTCAGTTACCGGGATGAGGCTGAGCGCGCCATGCATCACGCCGCGCTCCAGAAACAGCGCCTGCGCATAGGCGGCGATGTCGCCGACCTGCCCGCGCATCACCGTCACATCGACCGAGGTCGAGTGATCGAGCGGCACCGAAAGGGCGGCGACCGTCTGATCGTGACGGTCGAGCCGGCCCTGCGGCACCCGGGCCGCGAGATTGCGCACCGACTGGTCGATGGCGCAGCTGATGACGCCGAAGCAGGAAGCGTGCGCGGGACCGTCCGGGCGGGCGGAGAGGCCGCGGCGCACCAAATCGCGTATCGCCTCGGAGCGGTTCGCGGCGCCGCTCTCCTGGATGAAGCCATCCAGCTGGGCGGCCAGATCGTCGTCGATGGCGATGGTGATCCGCTGCATGAGAGCTCCCGGCCGAATGCGGTGAGGTTAGGTTATCACCCTGATCCCGGCAAGAATTTCCCCAGGGATGGGATTTTGGCCTTGCCGGAGGCAGAGTATCGTTTGTATGATTTTTCATAACGTAATTCATACAAAGGACGCTGCATGCCCCGTCGCTTCCAGGCCGGCCTCGTCGCTTTCGCCGCCCTTGCCCTGCCGCTTGGCGCGGCGCCGGCGCGGGCGCATTTCCAGGAGATCATCCCCTCCACCGACGTGCTGCCGGACGGCGGGATGGTGACTATCGACATGGTGTTCACCCATCCGGTCGAGGGCGGGCCGGTGATGGAGATGAAGAAGCCAGCCAAGGCGGGCGTGCTGGCGGGCGGCACCACCACCGACCTCCTCGGCCAGATCAGCGAAAAGCCGGTCGACGGCAAGAGCGCCTGGGCGCTGAGCTATGAGCTGAAGGAGCCGGGCGCGGCGATTTTCTATGTCGAGCCGCAGCCCTATTGGGAGCCTTCGGAAGGCAAGTACATCGTCCACTATTCCAAGGTGATCGTCGACAGCTACGCCTCGGGCGAGGGCTGGGACGAACTGGTCGGGCTGCCGGTGGAGATCCAGCCGCTCACCCGGCCGACCGGGCTGTGGACGGGCAATCTCTTCTCCGGCGTCGTGCTGAAGGCCGGCAAGCCGGTGCCCTTCGCCGAAGTCGAGGTCGAGTTCGTCAATGACGGCACGGTCACGCCGCCGAACGACGCATTCGTGACGCAGGTGCTGAAGGCCGACGCCAACGGCACCTTCCATTATGCGATGCCGCGCGCCGGCTGGTGGGGCTTCGCCGCGCTGCTGGATGGCGACACGCCGATGACCTCGCCCGAGGGCAAAGAGGTGCCGGTGGAAGACGGCGCGCTGATCTGGGTGAAGGCGACCGATATGGGGGCCGGGAAGTAGACGGATGGCACATATTCCCGACGGCCTTCTATCCGCGCCCGTGCTCGTCGCCGGGGGGCTCCTGGCCGCCGGCGGTGTGGCGCTGGGGCTGCGGCGGCTCGACGACCGGATGATCCCGCGCACCGCCATATTGGCGGCGGCGTTCTTCGCGGGGTCGCTGGTGGCGGTGCCGGTGGGGCCGTCGAGCGTGCACCTGCTGCTGGCGGGGCTGATGGGGGTGATGCTCGGCACCGCCGCCTTTCTCGCCGTGCTGGTGGCGCTGTTGTTGCAGGCACTGCTATTCGGGTTCGGCGGGCTGACGACGCTCGGGGTGAACACGGTGAACATCGCGCTGCCGGGGGTGCTGTGCGGGCTCGCGCTGGGGCCGCTGATCCGCGCCACCGCGCGGCCTTCGGTGCGGCTGGCGGCCGGCGCGCTGGCCGGAGGACTTTCTGTGCTGGGAACGGGAGGGCTCGTCGCCCTGTCGCTGTGGCTGTCGTCGAGCGACTATACGCCGGCGGCCCGCGTGGTGATCGCCACCTATCTGCCGCTCGCCCTCGTGGAGGCCTTCGTCACCGCCGCCATCGTCTCCTTCCTCGCCCGCGTGCAGCCCGAGGCGCTGCGCCCGGTCGCGCCATGATCCGTCTGCTGACGGCGTTGCTGCTGGTGCTGGCCTTTGCCGGCGCGGCGCAGGCGCACAAGCTGAAGGTCTTCGCCACGGTGGAAGGCGCAGAGGTGAAGGGCTACGCCTTCTTCATCGGTGGCGGTCGCGCGGCGCAGACGGCGTGGGTGGCCCGGGATGCCGCCGGCGGGCCGATCGCTTCGGGGACAACGGACGGGGAGGGGCGCTTCGCCTTCCCTGTGCCGCAGTCGCCCACGGACGCCACGGTGACGGTCGACACGCGCGAGGGGCATATCGCCTCGGTGACGCTGCCGGCCTCGCGCTTCGGGGGAGAGGTGGTCGCCGCCCCGGCGCTGCCGACGGACAGCCTGGCCCCGATCGACCCAGACGCCCGCCTTGCCTCGCTGGTCGAGTCGGCGGTGCAGCGGCAGGTGGCGCCGTTGATGGAGCGGATCGAACAAATGGATGCGCGCTTGCGCTATGCCGACATCCTTTCCGGTGTCTTCCTTATTCTCGGCCTCGCCGGCATCGGCCTGTGGGCGCGCGGGCGGCGGGCATGACGGTGGCGACACCGCAGGGTCCGGCATGCGACCTGCGCCTGCGCCTCGTCGCCGCTTTCATCTTCATCGCCTGCGTATCGCAACTGCGCACGCTTCCCGTGGCGTTGGCGGCGCTCACTGTGGCAGGTCTGGTTGCCGCCTGGCGCCGGCCCGATGCCCGGCTCTGGCGGCGGCTGATGCATGTCGAGGGTTTCCTGCTGCTTCTGTTCGCGACGCTTCCCTTCACGATGGCGGGCCAGCCGCTGTTTTCCCTCGGCCCGCTGACCGCCAGCGTCGAGGGCATGGAGCGCGCTTTGCTGATCGCAGCCAAGGTTTCCGCATCAGTTCTGGCGCTCACGGCGCTGTTGGGCGCGGTCGAGCCGGTGCGGCTCGGCGCCGCCCTGCGCGGGCTTTATGTGCCTGAGGTTCTCGTGCGCCTGTTCGTGCTCACGGCGCGCTATCTCTCGCTGATCCGCGACGAGGCGCGGCGGCTGCAGGAAGCGATGCGGATGCGCGGGTTCCGCCCCGGCACGAACCGCCACAGCTGGCGCAGCTATGGCCATCTCCTCGGCATGCTGCTGGTGCGGGCGCTGGAGCGGGCGCAGCGTGTCGAGGAGGCCATGCGCTGCCGGGGCTATGAAGGTCGCTTTCCCCGCCTGGCACCGCCGTCCCCCACGGCGCGCGACTGGGCGGGCTTCTGTGCCGCGCTGGTCTTCGGTCTCGCGGTGACGATGGCGGACCGGCTATGAACGCGCTGCTCGCCCTTGAGGATGTCACCGTCGCCCGTGACGGTGCGGCCGTGCTGCGCGCGGTTAATCTCGCCCTCGCCGCGGGCGAGCGGCTGGCTATTGTCGGCCCGAATGGGGCGGGCAAGACCACGTTGCTGCGCACCATTGTCGGGCTGGAGCGCCCAAGCGCCGGGCAGGTCCGGCTGTTCGGCACGTCCTGCCGGAGCGAACGCGACTTCCGCGCCCTGCGCCCGCGCATCGGCTATCTGTTCCAGGACAGCGACGACCAGCTGTTCTGCCCGAGCGTGATCGAGGATGTCGCCTTCGGCCCTCTTAATCTCGGCTGCACCCAGGCAGAGGCCTTTCGCCGGGCCGAGGAGGTGCTGACGATGCTGGGCATCGGCGCGCTGGCGTCGCGTATCAGCCATCGGCTTTCCGGCGGCGAAAAGCGCCTCGTCTGCCTCGCCGGACTGCTGGCGATGAAACCCGACGTGCTGCTGCTGGACGAGCCCACCAACGGCGTCGACGCCGAGAACGGAAGGCGGCTGCGTACGGCGCTGCACGCTTTTCCCGGCGCCATGCTGCTGGTGTCGCATGATGACGGCTTCATCGCCGAACTGGCGACACGGGCGATGGCGATCGAAAACGGCCACCTCTCCCCGGCCGCGCTGCACACCCACGCCCACGCCCATACCCACGCGCACCCGCACATCCATCCGGCGACGGAAGGCTAGGGCCGCCGCGGCGCCGCCCAGCCTTCGGCCGGCAGTCCTCGGCGCGCGAAGGGCGGCCTCCAGAGGCACCCGGCGATGCCAACAATCTCAAATTGTGGTCTGACCTCTTTGCAGTTCCTTTGGCGGGCCGATTATCTCCCGAGCCGGGCGCTGCGGTCGGCGCGGGGCAGGGTCGGTGGGTGCCTGCTC
Source organism: Xanthobacteraceae bacterium 501b (assembly GCA_000378025.1). Taxonomy (GTDB): domain Bacteria; phylum Pseudomonadota; class Alphaproteobacteria; order Rhizobiales; family Xanthobacteraceae; genus Ancylobacter. The sequence continues at coordinate 2,348,141 of KB899087.1, read as the reverse complement.
CTTGGGCGATTGATCCTCAGGGCCACGGAGAAATAGATTTTGCATGGTGTTCATGCAGCGTGCCGGCCGGAGGTATCGGGCGGCCCATCCGCCCATTTGCCTAATTGGGAGGCGAAAAGGCGTCCAAAATTTGGAATTGCCAGCGCGGTCAGACCGCGCAATCCTAACAACAGGTCAGACCGCATGAGCCATCTTAACCGACACCCTTGACCTTGGGACGCAACATGCTTGGCACAGTGAGTACCGGACTTCTCGACCTTGGACGGCGGGTCCTCGCCCCGTCCCGCGACATGGCGCCGGCCTCGCGCCTCACCCTTTCCGGCCGGCTGGCCGGCGGCGTCGGTGCCGGCCTCCTCGCGGCGCTGCTCGCCGCGCCTTTGCCGGCGCAGGCGCAGGACGCCAAAACCACGCTGGTGGTCGCCGCCCCGCGCACTCCGGAATCGCTCGACCAGGAATACCCGCCCACCGAGGCCGGCCACGAGGTGCGCCGCAACGTCAATGAGCGCCTGCTTGGCTACGCTCAAAAGAAGGGCGAGGACGGCATCCTCTACGAGGATTTCACCACCATCGTCGGTGTTCTGGCGGAAAGCTATGAGCTTTCGCCCGACAAGAAGTCCATCACCTTCAAGCTGCGCAAGGGCGTGAAGTCCTACAATGGCAACGAGCTGAACGCCGACACGGTGATGTGGTCGTTCGAGCGCGGCTGGAACATGAAGTCGAACTTCCACTGGTACATGACCCAGATCTTCAAGATCGAGGATCCCAAGGTCGCCTTCACCAAGGTGGATGACTACACGGTCACGGTGGCGATCCCCAATCCCTCGCCGCTGCTGGACCGTATCTGGATCAACAGCGACCTCGGCATTCTCGACGCCACCGAGGTGAAGAAGCACCTGACCCCTGAAGACCCATGGGGCGCGCGCTGGCTCTCCACCAACACCGCCTCCTTCGGCCCCTACCAGATCACCAAATACACGCCGGGCCAGGAAGTGGTCTATGACGCCAATCCGAACTACTGGCGTGGCCCGGCCAAGCTGAAGCGGGTGATCCTGCGCGAGATGCCGACCTCGGCCAACCGCGTCGCCGCGCTGCAGGCGGGCTCGGTGGATGTCGCCGAATATCTGCTGCCGCGCGAGCTGGCGCTGCTCTCCAAGATGCCGGGCGTCACCGTCTACAAGGTGTTCGGTAACTTCATCCACCGCGTGGAAATGAACAACGCCAAGCCGCCCTTCGACAATCTGAAGGTGCGCCAGGCAGTGAACTACCTCGTGCCGCGCGAGGAAATCCTCAAGAGCGTGTACTTCAACACGGCGCGCTTCACCAAGAGCCCGATCTCCGAGATCTACCCGGCCTTCACCGACGAGTATTTCTTCTTCAACAACGATCCTGCCAAGGCGAAGGAACTGCTGAAGGAAGCCGGCTTCCCCGACGGCTTCAAGACCCAGGTCGCCTACCGCACCGGCGACCAGATCGAAGAAGAGATCGCGGTCATTCTGAAATCGGCCTTCGCCAAGGGTGGCATCGATGTCGAGCTGCTGAAGCTGCCGGCTTCGACCCTGGTCGAGCGCTACACCAAGGGCGAGGTGCCGATGTACTTCTTCCGCGACATGGCGATCGTGCCGGACGCGGCCTATGTCGCCAATCTCTGGCTCAACAGCGCCTCCGCGATCAACTACTCGAAGTTCAAGAGCGGAGAGGTCGACGCTCTCATCAATGCAGGCCTGACCAGCACCGACGAAGCCAAGCGCCTGGTCGACATGAAGCGGGTGCAGCAGATCACCATGGAGGGCGCGCCCTGGGTGTTCCTGATGAATCCGGGCTACCAGCTGGCCACGCGGGCCAATGTGAAGGGCTATTCCTGGTACACGCCGAACGGCAACGCCTTCTACGACATGTACAAGGAGTGAGCCGCCGCCGCTCGCCCAAGAGGGTCCCGGCTTCGGCCGGGCCACTCGCCGCGCCTCCCCCCACCGGACGCACGAGCCCCGCATGACTGTCGCCGTCCGCCTTGCCGGTTTCTGGGGCACCGTTCCCCGCCCCCTGAAAATCGTCGTCAGCCGCCTGTTCATGCTGGTGCCCCAGCTCTTCGGCGTGATGATGGTGACGTTCCTGCTGGTGCGCCTGCTGCCGGGCGACCCGGCGCTGCTGCTGCTCGGCAACATGGCGACGCCCGAGACCATCGCCGCCTTTCGCGAGCGGCTGGGGCTCGACCTGCCGGTGTGGGACCAGTTCCTGCGCTATGTCTGGAGCGCCCTGCACGGCGATCTCGGCACCTCGATCTTCACCTCCCAGCCTGTGGTTTCCGACCTTCTGGAGCGCGCCCCGGCGACGCTGGAGCTGATCACCTATGCCATGATCCTCACCATCCTCATCGGCGTGACGCTCGCCATCGTCTCGGTGGTACGGCCAGGCGGGGCGGTGGATATCGGCAGCCGCATCTACGGCCTTGCCGCCGGCGCGATCCCGGATTTCTGGATCGGGCTGCTGCTGATCTACTTCTTCTTCTACATGCTCGGCTGGGCGGCGGCGCCTTTCGGGCGCATCGACACCTTCGTCGCCCCACCGCCCGTTGTCACCGGCTTCTACACCATCGACAGCCTCATCGCCGGCAACCCGCAGGCCTTCTTCTCCTCGGTCGGGCGGCTCGTGCTGCCGGTGCTGACGCTCGCCATCGTCAATGCCGGCGCGCTGATGAAGATGACCAAGACGGTGTTCGCCGATGTCTACCGCAGCGATTTCATCCGCCACGCCCGCGCTTCGGGCCTGCCGGAGCGAACCATCCGCCGGATCGCCCTGCGCAACTGCCTGCCGCCGATCATCACCCTGGTCGGCTTCATGGTTGGCTTTCTGCTCGGGGCGGCGGTGCTGGTGGAGACGATCTTCTCCTGGGGCGGGCTGGGGCAATATGCGGTGCAGGCGGTGGTGAACAGCGATTATCCCGCGCTGCAAGGCTTCGTGCTGGTGGCCGCCGCCTTCATCCTGGTCGTCTACACCGTGGTCGACATCCTCTACGAACTTGCCGATCCGAGGATCCGGGTATGAGGGCGACCTTCACGCGCTATCTCAGCCGCCATCCTGGGGCGGTCATCGGGCTGGTGCTGCTGGCGCTGCAGATCATCGCCATCCTGTTCGCGCCCTGGCTCACCTCCTATTCGCCTGTCGAGGCCGATCCGCTGGCCTCGCTGGAGCCGCCCTCGCTGGCGCACTGGTTCGGCACCGATGTGTCGGGCATGGATATCTATGCCCGCGTCATCTACGCCACCCGCATCAACCTGCTGATCTCGCTGACCGCCGTCGCGGTGGCCTTCGTCATCGGCGTGCCGGTCGGGCTGCTGATCGGCTTCTATCGCGGCTGGCTGTCCTCTCTGGTCATGCGGATGTTCGACTTCATCCAGTCCTTCCCGATCTTCGTGCTTGGCATGGCGCTTGTCTCTGTCATGGGGCAGGAGATCTGGAACGTGTCGATCGTGCTCGCCGTGCTGTTCATCCCGATGTTCGCCCGCGTTATCCGGGCGGAGGTGCTTTCCCTGCGCGAGCGGCCCTTCGTGGCAGCGGCGCGGTGCAGTGGAGCGACCGACTTCTCCATCATGTTCCGCCACATCCTGCCCAATGCGCTGACCCCGGCGATCGTGCAGATTTCGATCAGCGTCGGCCTCGCCATCCTGCTCACCGCCGGCCTGTCCTTTGTCGGCGCCGGGGTTCGCATGCCGACGCCGGAATGGGGGCTGATGGTGTCTTCCGGGGCGCAGCAGATGATCCTCGGCGTGTGGTGGGTGTCACTGTTCCCCGGGCTGGCCATCGTCATCGCCGTGCTCAGCTTCGCGCTGATCGGCGACATGGCCAAGGACCTCTCCGACCCGACGATGAGGGACCGTCGATGAGAGCTCCTGATGCCGCGCCGCTGCTGGCGGTGGACCATCTCAGCGTCGATTTCGGCGAGGGGGCGCCCAAGGCGCTGTCCGGCGTTTCCTTTGAGCTGCGCCGCGACGAGGTGCTGGGCATTGTCGGCGAGACCGGCGCCGGCAAGTCTGTGCTGGCGCGCAGCCTGCTCGACCTGCTGCCCGAGGGGGGCCGCATCGTCGAGGGCGACATCCGGCTCGACGGCGCCTCGGTGCTCGGGCTCAACGAGGCGGAGCAGGGCAAGTTGCGCGGGGCCCGCATAGCCCTCATCGGTACCAATGCCAAGGCGCTGCTCGACCCGGTGGCGACGGTGGGGGCGCAGATCGCCCGCGTGCTGCGGGCGCACCGCGCCTGTGGCCGCCGGGAAGCGTGGGCGGCGGCGGTGGACCTTCTGGCCCAGGTTGGCATCGTCAATCCCGAGCGCCGGGCCAAGGCCTATCCGCACGAACTTTCCGGTGGCATGGCCCAGCGCGTGGTTATCGCCATGGCAATGGTGGCGAACCCCGACATCGTGCTGGCCGACGACGCCACGCTCGGCCTTGACGCCACCATCCAGGTGCAGGTGCTCGATCTGTTGGTGAAGCGTTGCCGCGAACTCGGCGCTGGCGTCGTGCTCATCACCCATGACCTCGGCATCATCGCCCATTACTGCGACCGGGTGGCGATCATGAAAGGCGGGCGCATCGTCGAGCTGGGCGAGGTCGGTCGTTTCCTCCAGGGGCCGCGCGACGACTACAGCCGCACGCTGCTGGACGCGGCGCGGGTGCGCCCGACGCCGATGGCGGGGCAAGGCGAGGGGGCGGCGCAGGGCATGGCCGAAGCCACGCACGCAAAGCCGCTGCTGGACGTGCGTCGGCTGGAGAAATTCTTCCCCATAGCCGGCAGCACCGAGGTCGTGCGGGCGATCGACGACGTGTCCTTCTCGGTCGGGCGCGGCGAAACGCTGGCGCTGGTGGGCGAGAGCGGTTCCGGCAAGACCACGGTGGGGCAATGTCTCGTGCGCCTGCTGGAGTGCGATGGCGGCGGCATCACCTTTGACGGCGTCGATATCACCGACATGCCGGCCAAGGAATTCCGCCCGCTGCGCCGGCGGCTGCAGATGGTGTTCCAGGAACCCTATGTCGCGCTCAACCCGCGCTGGCCAGTGCGCGCCTTGATCGCCGAGCCGCTGCGGCTCGACCCTGGCCTCAACGCCAGGGGGCGCGAGCGACGGGTACGGCAGCTGCTCGATCTGGTCCACCTGCCGCTGAGCCTTGCCGACGCCTATCCCCATGAACTGACCGCCGGCGAGCAGAAGCGCATCGGCATTGCCCGCGCGCTGGCCACCGGGCCGGATTTCGTGGTGTTCGACGAGCCAACCACCGCGCTCGACATAAGGGTGCGGGCGCAGATCATCGACCTGGTACGCGATCTGCAGGCCGAGATCGGTATGTCGGCGCTGTTCATCACCCACGATCTCAACTCGGTGCGCTCGCTCGCCCACAATGTCGCGGTGATGCGGCACGGCAAGATCGTCGAATTTGGCGAGACCGAAACCATTTTCGCCCACCCGACGCAGGACTACACACGCATGCTGCTTTCCGCCGAACTGCCCATCGAGCAGGGCCTGCTCCAGCGCGACCGGGCCGAGGCCCGCCGCCTTGCCGGGACCGCGTGAATGGAACGCCATATCCTCGTCACCGGCGGCGCCGGGCTGATCGGCAACGCGGTGCGCGGCACGCTGGAGGCGCAGGGGCGCAAGGTCGTCGCCATCGATCTGGTTGAACGCACCCGCGAGGGGCTGCCGCTGCTCGCCTGCGACCTCACCGACATTCACCGCCTGCACGCCATCGCGGCAGAGTATCCGCTTGAGGCGATCATTCATTGCGGCGCCCATTCCGGCCCGATGGTGGCGCGCGACAACCCGTATTCCATGGTGCAGGTCAATGTGGTGGGCACCGCCAACATGCTGGAGCTGGCGCGTATTCATCAGCTGCGCCGGCTGGTATTCTGCTCCTCCACCAGCGCCTATGGCGACACGCCCGAAGGGCCCGTGCCGGAAGACGTGGTGCTGCGCCCGACCTCGGTCTATGGCGGCAGCAAGGCGGCGAGCGAGGCGCTGCTCTGGACCTATTGGCGCCAGTTCGGCGTCGATGCGCTCGCCATCCGCCTGTCCTGGGTCTACGGGCCAGGGCGGACGACCGATTGCGTCATCCGCACCATGATCGAGGACGCGCTGGCCGGCCGGCCGACGCGCCTGCCCTTCGGCCAGGATTTCTTCCGCCAGTTCATCCATGTCGAAGACGCGGTGTCGGCGCTCCTGCTGGCGCTGGACGCCCCTGCACCGGCCCGTCGCGTCTACACCGCGACGGGCGGCACCTATGTGACGCTGGGCGAGGTGGGCAAGGCGGTGACGCGGGTGCTGCCGCAGGCCGACATCGCCCTCGCGCCCGGTCCCGACCCGGTGGACGAGGTGCACCGGCGCTTCGACATCTCCGCCATAGCCCACGATCTCGGCTACGCCCCGCGTTTCGATCTCGAGGCGGGCATCCGGTCCTATGCGGACTGGATCGCGGCCCGTACAGCTTGAGGAAGCCGCACCGATGCAGGAATTTTCGCTTCACGGCCGCAAGGCGCTCGTCACCGGCGGCAGCCGGGGCATTGGCGGCGAGGTGGTGGAACTCTTCGCCCGCTACGGCGCCGAAGTCGCCTTCTGCCATGCCGGCGACGGTGCCAATGCGGCGGTGCTGGAAGCGCGGCTGACGCAAGCGGGCCACCGGGTATTCGGTACCGAATGCGACGTCTCGGATGCCGCGGCGGTCGAGGCCATGGCCGTCTGGGCCAAGGAGAAGCTTGGCCAGGTCGATATCCTCGTCAACATGGCCGGCATCGGCGGCGACAAGGCGTTTGTCGACCTTTCCATCGAGGAATGGGACCGGATGATCGGCGTGCATCTGCGCGGGCATTTCCTTGTCACCCGCCAGTTCTTCCCCGACATGCTGGCGCGCGGCTACGGCCGGATCATCAACTGTGCCTCGCAGCTCGCCTATCGCGGTGCCCCGGCGCTGGCGCATTACTGCGCCGCCAAGGCCGGCATTGTCGGCTTCACCCGGGCGCTGGCCTATGAGGGGGCGCCGCATGGCGTCACCGTCAACGCCATCGCTCCCGGCGCTACCGAGACGGTTCTGCTGGGCGGCCTCACCGATGAATGGCGCGCCCGCAAGCTTACCGAGATCCCGCTCGGCCGCTTCGGCCAGGTGTCGGAGATCGCCCCCACCATCCTGATGCTCGCCTCGCAGGCCGGCGCCTTCTATGTCGGTCAGACGCTGTCGCCCAATGGCGGCGACATCATGCTTTGATCCCGTTTCTTACCCAACGCATCCAGCGAGGCGCCCATGAGCGAATTCGATACGGTCATACGCGGTGGCACTGTCGTCACCGCCTCGGACACGGTGCGCGCCGATGTCGGCATCCGCGACGGGCGCATCGTGGCGGTGGCCGAGAGCCTGACCGGCGGCGCCAAGGTGATCGACGCCTCGGGGCTTCTCGTCATGCCCGGCGGCATCGACAGCCATGTGCACCTCGCCCAGCCGGCCTTTGGCGGGCCGGCGATGGCGGATGATTTCGAGAGTGGCACCCGTTCCGCCATTGCCGGCGGCAACACCACGGTGCTGCCCTTCGCGCTGCAGCCGCGCGGCGCCAGCCTGCGCCAGAGCGTGATGGACTATCACAAGGAAGCCGAGGGCAGATGCTATTGCGACTACGGCTTCCACCTCATCATTTCCGACCCTTCGGCCAGCGTGCTGGGACAGGAACTGCCGGCACTGGTGGGCGACGGCTACACCTCGTTCAAGGTGTTCATGACCTATGACGACCTGGTGCTGAACGATCGCCAGTTGCTGGAAGTGTTCGACTGCGCGCGCGGCTGCGGCGCGCTCGTCATGGTCCATTGCGAGGGCTATGACGCCATCCGCTACATGACCCAGAAGCTGGAGGCGGCCGGCAAGACGGCGCCCTATTATCACGGCGTCTCCCGCCCGCAATCGGTGGAGCGCGAGGCCACCCACCGCGCCATCAGCCATGCCGAGCTGACCGATGTGCCAATCATGGTGGTGCATGTCTCCGGGCGCGAGCCGATGGAGCAGATCCGCTGGGCGCAGCAGCGCGGCCTCAAGGTCTATGGCGAAACCTGCCCGCAATATGTCGCGCTCACCGCCGAGGACATGAAGGGCCTCAACATGGATGAGAGCGGCGGAAAGTATGTCTGCTCGCCGCCGCCACGCGACCATGCGAGCTGGGACGCCATCTGGGAAGGCATCCGCACCGGCGTGTTCCAGACCTTCTCTTCCGACCATTGCGCCTTCTTCTATGAGGGCGAGATGGGCAAGCTGAACCCGAAGGCCCGCACCTCCTTCCGCTGGGTGCCGAACGGCATTCCCGGCGTCGAGACGCGGATGCAGATCCTGTTCTCCAAGGGCGTGGTGGAAGGGCGCATCACGCTCAACGAGTTCGTCGCGCTCACCTCGACCAACCACGCCAAGATCTACGGCCTTTACCCGAAGAAGGGCTCCATCGCCCCCGGCTTCGACGCCGACATCGTGCTGTGGGACCCCAACCGGAAGGAAACCATCCGTCAGGAGCTGATGCATCACGGTGCCGACTACACGCCTTATGAGGGCATGGCGGTCACCGGGTGGCCTGTCATGACGCTGCTGCGCGGCAAGGTGATGGCGGAAGACGGCCGCATCGTCGGCGAGCCCGGCGATGGCGGTTTTCTCAAGCGCGAGCTCTCCCCCTATGCCGTGCCGGCGGGGGGCGCGGCGTGACCGGCGCGCCGGTCGCCCTCGTCACCGGGGCGGGGATCGGAATCGGCCGTGCGACCGCCTTCGCCTTCGCCCGCGCCGGCTACCATGTCGTCGTCACCGATGTGCTGGAGGCGGAGGGCGGTGACGTTGCCCGCGCCATTGCCGATGCGGGCGGCCGCGCCGAGTTCGCGCCGCTCGACGTCACGTCGACCCCCGCCACCGACGCGCTGGTGGCCGGTGTGGAGGCGCGGCTCGGGCGCATCGACGCGATCATCGCCAATGCCGGCATCGCCAAGAAGGTGCCGCTGGGGGTGATGAGCGACGAGGCGTGGGACCGGACGTTTGACGTCGACCTCAAGGGCATCATGCGGATCGTGCGCGCCGCCGCTCCCGGCATGCGGGCGCGCAAGGCCGGCACGGTCGTGGCGCTCTCCTCCATCATGGGCGTCGCCTATGGCTGGGACGAGCATGTGCATTATTCCGCCGCCAAGGCCGGCGTGGTCGGGCTGGTGCGCGGGCTGGCGGTGGAACTGGCCCGCGATGGCATCACCGTCAACGGCGTCGCGCCCGGCTATATCCGCACCGCGCAGGCGCTTTCGCGCGAGCATTCGCTAGGGCCCGAGGGGTTGGAAAAGGCCGCCGACTTCATCCCGCTCGGGCGCGTCGGCGAGCCCGAGGACATTGCCGGCGTCATTCTCTTTCTCGCCTCGCCAGCGGCGCGCTACATGACCGGGCAGGTGATCGCGGTGGATGGCGGGCTGCTGGTCGGGCGCTACTGAGCTTGGCTTGAGCCGACAAAGGCGTCGAAGGAACGCTGTACCAGCGCGGGATCGAGGCTGCGCGCGATCATCACGATCTGCGTGCCGGAGGCGCCCCCGGGCCACGCCTTGAGGTGCTCGGGCGCGTGGACGAGGTGCTGCACACCTTGAATGACGACCGGCTCCGCGACATTCTCGATCGACAGCAGGCCCTTGAGCCGCAGGATCTCGCCGCCATGGCGGTTCAGCAGCATGGACAGCCAGAGCGCGAAGCGCGGCCAGGCCAGCGGTACCTCGGCACGGATGACGAAGGCCCGGATATCGCCATGCCGGTCCGGCTCATGCCCGGCATGGCCGTGAAAGCGCCAGCCGCCCTCCCGCGCGGCCGCCGCGGCGATCCAGCGTTGGACCTCGGCGGCGCGGTGCGCCTCATCGGTAGGGTCGCCGAGCAGGAGGTCGATATCGGGTTCCTCGTCCGGTAGCAGCGTGACCAGAGCCGCGCTCGGGTTGAGGGCTGAGAGGCGTGCGGCCAGTGTGGCGGCTTCCTCGGGGGAGGCGAGGTCGCTTTTGCTGATCACCAGCCGGTCCGCCGCCGCCACCTGCCGCAGCGATTCCGGGAAGGACGCGAGATTGCACACGCCATTCGGCACGTCGACGACGGTGACGATGCCGCCGAGGCGGAACTGATGGCGCAGCATCGGGTCGGCGGTCAGCGTGGCGACGATCGGGCCGGGATCGGCGATGCCGGTAGTCTCCAGCACCACGCGGGCGAAGGGCGGCAGCGTGCCGTGCCGGCGGCGCTCCATCAGATTGACCAGCCCTTCCTTGAGGTCGGTCCGTACCGTGCAGCAGACGCAGCCGCTTTTCAGCAGCACGATGTCCTCGTCCACCGCCTCGACCAGAAGATGATCGAGCCCCACCTCGCCGAACTCGTTGATCAGCACGGCGGTATCGGCCAGCGCCGGCGAGGCGAGCAGCCGTCGCAGCAGCGAGGTTTTTCCCGCACCGAGAAAGCCGGTGAGCACATGCACCGGCAGCTTGGCGGCACGTCCCTCCGGCGCGCTCATCGGCTGCGTTCGATCCGCTCGATCACGGCCGGGTCGAGCGGATCGCAGGGCTGGCCGACGAGCTTTTCCGCCTCCGGCCACAGGGCGCCGAGATGCTCGACCACCGCCATGCGCCCGGTTCGCGAGCGCAGGGTGAACCGGCCCGCCCATTCGTCGAGCCGCAGCCCATAGAGCCGCAGCACCTCATTGGCGCAGGCGGCGCGGGCGCGGCGGTCCGCCGTCGGCGTGAGGCTGCCGCCGGCTCCCGTGCCGGCGGTCCAGTGGTCGCTGCCGGCGAAGGCGCCGCAAAGCCCGCACATTGCCGTGCCTCAGGGTGCGGGCCGGGCGGCCCCGCTGCGCGGAAAGCGCCGGGCGAAGTCGTCGGCGATCTCCTCCATGGTGACGAACTTCACGCCCTCATGGCCCTTGATGTAGTCGAACAGCCGCTCGTGCATCTTCAGCACATGCGGGCGGCCGGAGACGTCGGGATGGATGGTGATGGGAAAGACGGCGTAGTCGTAATTCTCATAGACCCAGTCGAACTGGTCGCGCCAGGTGTCCTCGATGTCGCGCGGCGAGACGAAGCCATGGCTGTTCGGCGCCGCCTTGATGAACATCATCGGCGGCAGGTCGTCGAGATGCCACGAGGCGGGAATCTCGATGAGGTCGGTCTCCTCGCCCTGCACATAGGGCTTCATCCAGGTCGAGGGGTGCTGCGAATAGTCGATCTTGGTCCAGCTGTCGCCGACGGTCACGTAATAGGGGTGATGGTCGTTGTGCATCAGCGAGTGATCGTACTTGATGCCCTTCTGCTTCAGCAGCTCGTTGGTCTTCGAGCCGAATTCCCACCACGGCGCCACATAGCCGCGCGGGGGCTTGCCAGCGAGCTGGGTGATGAGGTCGACGCATTTGTCGAAGATCGCCTCCTCCTGCTCGGGGGTCATGGCTATGGGGTTTTCGTGGCTGTAGCCGTGCATGCCGATTTCGTGGCCGGCATCGGCGACTGCCTGCATTTCCGCCCGGAAGCTCTCGATGGAATGGCCGGGAATGAACCAGGTGGTCTTGATGCCCCATTTCTCGAACAGCCGCAGCAGGCGCAGGCTGCCAACCTTGCCGGCGAAGGCGCCACGGGAAATGTCGCAGGGGCTGTCCTCGCCGCCATAGGAGCCGAGCCAGCCCGCTACGGCGTCGACGTCGATGCCGTAGGAGACGAAAATTTCCTTGGCCATGCGCGTTCCTTTCGCTGTTCCTGCCGCGGTGGGGGCTGCGGCGCCCAAAGCTCAGACGAATTCGGTCATGGTGATGCCTGCGCGGTCTGCCGTGCGGCTGAGATGGCGGCGCATATAATAGCCGGCGCCTTCCGGGTCGCCCATGGTGAGCGCCTCGACGACGCGCTCATGCTCCATTACCGGGTCCCACAGCTTGTCGCGCCGCACCGGCAGCCGCGAGCTTTCCAGCAGCACGCGGCCGAACGTGTCGTGCATGTCGGCCAGCAGGCGGTTGCGCGAGAAGCGCATGACCAACTTATGAAACTCGAAATCGATCTGCGCGAAGGCGGCGAAGTCCTGCGCGTGGGCAGCGGCGCGGAAGGCCTGCACATTCTCCTTCAGCTCCTCGATCTCCGCCTCGGTGCGGGTCATCGCCGCCAGCTGCGCGGCGTGGCTCTCGGCGATGTAGCGGAACTGGTAGACCTCGGCCGGGGAATAGCGGGCGGCGAAGCGCCAGGAGGGAGCAGGCGCTGCCTCTCCGCCCTCGGCGGTCGCCCGCACGAAGGTGCCGCGTCCAGGCTCGATGGCGATGAGGCCGATCGTGGCCAGGATCGACAGCGCCTCACGCAGCGTAGCGCGGCTGATGTTGAACTCCCGCGCCAGGTCGCGCTGCGGCGGCAATGGCGCGCCCGGCCCGAGCTTGCGGTCCTCGATCAGCTTCTGCAGCGCGCTCACGGCGAGCTGGGCCGCCGTGGGGGCCGGCTGGCGCCGGCGCTTGGCTGTTGAATCGGTCTGACCACTGTTTTCGCCGGCACCTTGCACCGCTTTACGCATCTGGCTAAATTCCGTCACTCGCTGCAAGGATGGCACCGTTGGAGCCGGTCTGACCAGTTCAAATTTTGGTCACTTCGCTGCCCCCAAATGTTCGATTGACGCACTTGCCGGGCGAGCGCAAGTGTCCACGGTAATGAGGCGTGCTTGAGCGAGAACACGGATATCGAAGCCCGGCTGGAGGTGCGACTGCTCCCGGCCACCGCGGCCCTCTTTCGCCCCTATGGCCATCTCGTGCGCGCCGGTGCTGCTGACCCGGTGCATGTCAATGCCGGCACCGCGCTGCGCTACGACATTGCACGGATCGATGCGGATACACGGCCGGGAAGTCGGCTTGTCGCCTCGGTGTTCGAAACGGCACCGCAGGCGCTACCACTGGTGGTGCGGCTGTTGGAACGCCATGCCTTTTCGCAGCAAGCCATCGTTGCCATGCATTCGGAAGACTTCATCCTGGCCGTCTGCCTCGATGAGGGGCACGGGCGCCCGGACCTCGCCACGCTGCGCGCCTTCCACTTTTCCGGCGGGGGCGGCGTGGTCTACCGGCGCGGCGTCTGGCACACGCCGATCATCGGGCTCGGCGGGGCGGGGCGGTTCTTCGTGCAGTCCTGGCAGGCCGGCACGACCGAGGATTGCGAGGAGCAATTCGTCGGACCCTTCGTCATCCGGGCCGGCTGATGGCGCCTCCCGGTGGGAACGCTAACGGGCAGCGGGCGTTGTTCCGGCAGTCAATGTCAGGAGCATGCCGATGGTCGATGCCAACAAGATCAACGAGAACCTGCCCTCCAGCGCCGATGCGCTGATGCGTGAAACGGGTCGCAATGTTTCCGCCGCGACCGACGCGGTGCGGGAGGGCGTCAGCGATGCTGCTGACCGCGCCTCGGGACTCTATGCGGCCGGCAATGCCGCCGTCGCCAACCGGATCGACGTGCTTCCCGGCATGGTCACGGCGGCGTTGGCGGGAGTGGTGGTCGGCTATCTGATCGGCCGCGATCGCCACAGCTGGTGAGCCGAGCGGCTTAAGCCGCATCCGTCCGGCCTCGATGTGGCCGAAGGATCTGAAAGGGGGCAGGGGTGGTTATCCCTGCTCCCTTTTTCATTGACGTTGCAGCTCAGCTCGACCTTCGGCTGCGCGCAGTGAGCGGTACATGGCGGGCGGTTCGACGTCCTCAGTGAAAATGTCAACGAATGTACGTTTAGCGACATTTTTGTTTGCTGCGCCGTGGTCTTCACCGGAACCCTGATGGGTGGAGGCCGCAAGGCGGGCGCTGTGGGGGCTCCGACCAATCGGCGCGTTCGCTTGGGGCGACGGGCAGGCAGGGGAAGGCGGCGCGCCGCGCATGGCCTTATCGAATCTCGGCGGGTGCCTACATGACGCTGTGGCCCGTGGCAAACAAAGTTGAAGCTAAATCAGTTAGTTAATGGGATGACGTCGCCCGGTGCGGCACGTCTCTTCTTGATGGCTGCGCGCCGCGCATGGCGAAGGTGCACCCCATGGACCATTGCGGCGGCGGTCCAGCGCCTCCATCCCGGGAACGGCGATACCAAGGCATCATCCTCCCCGTGGAATGCTGCCGAAAATGTTATCTAAGTGACATATTGATCTGCCAAAGCAACAGTCCTCGATCAACGCCGACCTGAATCCCGGAGCCATCGGCGCTCCCGGGCCAGGCTGCGGCAATTCCGGGCGCATGGGGACTGCACGATGACTATCAGGAAGACCCGCCATCGACGTGACTTCAGCCTTGCCGCCATGACGTCGCGGCTTCTGTGCGGTGCCGCGATGACGGTGCTCGGTACCGCCGCCGGTCATGCGGAAGACGGAACGCTCCGTATCCTGACGCTGAACACCTGGGGCGACCAGTACGCCAACAACCTCAACGTCACCTCCGATTTCTTCACAAACGGCAATTACGACATCATCGCCCTGCAGGAATCGCGCACCAATACCAAGTACATTCCGGGCCTCACCCAGATGCTGGGCGATGCCGGGCTCGGTACGTATACCGGCACCCAGATCAGCGATGTCAGCGTGGTCAGCCGGCTGTCCGGCACGTTCGGCTCCAGCACCCTCGGCGACGCCGTCGCCTACCAGAAGATCGACGCGCAGAACGGCGTTCCCCAGACGATCATCGGCTCGGTGCATCTCAACTACTACGATGAGCCCAATGCCCGCCTCAACGAGGTGAAGGGCATGAACAGCTGGGCGGCCAGTTCGGATACGCCGATCATTCTCGTCGGTGACTTCAATGCCGGCGACGTCTCTGAGCGCGGTCTCCACGGCGCGCAGCAGCAATCCTATCTCTTCGCCCGCACCATCGTCGACGGAGGCTCATCGGCGCTGTGGAAGCAGCTGGCGAAGGAATACACGCCGGATGGCAAGGCGGCGGATTACGAGGCCTATGCGGCGTCAATGCAGGTGGTCGACGGCAATGGGCTGACCCATTATCGCAACGTGATCCAGGACTATTTCAACACCCACCGCGACGAGTTTCCCGGCAAGACCAGCTACTCGCAGCTGAGCTGGCGGCAGTGGGAACAGATCATCGCCAAGGACATGGCGCAGAACGGCGTCACCTTCGAGGACGAAACCTATCCGGTGGCGTCGAACACGCCGGTGACGATGAACGTGCTGAAGAAGCAGTACATGCTTCTCACCACCGCGGCGGAGCGGGAACCCTTCGCGCCGCACGAACTGGGCGACGGCACCACGACCTGGCCCTCGGCCGGCGAGGACGCGACCAATACCTGGACCAGCTGGGACCGGGTGACGATTGACCATTTCATGGTCTCCCGTCCCTTCGGCAAGTGGTACACCATCGTCGACGATCCCAATGACGCCTATACCGGCGTGCTCGACGATGTCGGCTTCACCAATGATGGCAGCGCCCCGCTTGCTGACCACGAGCCGGTCGCACACACGCTGAAATGGATCGGCCCGGCGCTGGAGACCTATAAGGAGACGGTCGATAGCAAGGAAGTCGAGAAGAACCGTCTGGTGTGGGGCTCCGACGCCTCGTTGTTCGAGGAGAAGAACAAGGAATTCTACCTCACGCGCAACAATATGCGGACCGATGTCTATCTCGGGCAGATTTCTGACGAGAACGGCAATCCGATCCTTACCGGCCTGACGCCGGAGGAGAAGAAGACGCTGCTCGACTGCACGAGCACCGATCCGCGCTTCCAGCAGGCCATTGTCGACTATTGCATCGACGACCACAGCTTCATCGGCGAGACGCTGATCACCGATGGCGGCACGGTCATCGTAGACGAGGACGCCGCGCTCGGCACCTCGGCGGCGAGCCTGCATCTCGATAATGGCTCGCTGCGCATTGCCGGCACCGCCATGACGCTGCTCGACCGCGCCGTCGTGCTGGAAGCCGGGGGGGGCGGCATCGAAGTCGCCGCGGCGGACAACGCCGTGGCGATCGGCCGGGTGATTTCCGGCACCGGCAGCCTGACGAAGCTGGGCGAGGGTGCGCTCGGCCTGTTCGGCCAGAACACCTATAGCGGCGAGACCAAGGTCGAAGAGGGCCTGCTGGTCGTCAACGGGTCGATCGCCACCTCGTCCCTGACCACCGTTTTCGACGGCGCCGCCTTGGCTGGCACCGGCACGGTGGGCAATCTGCGCGTTGCCTCCGGCGGCACGCTCGCGCCCGGCCAGTCCATCGGCACGCTCAACGTGGCGGGCAACCTGACCTTCGCCGCCGGTTCCATCTATCAGGTCGAACTCAACGCCGAGGGCAAGAGCGACCTCGTCGCCGTCACCGGCGCCACCACTATCGAAGGCGGCAGCGTGATCGGCATCGCGGCCGGCGGCAACTATTTGCCCGAAACCGCCTACACCATCCTCACCTCGGCCGGCGGCATTGAGGGGGCGTTCGCCGACGTGACCTCCAGCCTCGCCTTCCTCGACCCGACGCTGGCCTATGGCGCGACCGACATCCGGCTCACCATGGCGCGCAACGACACCGCCTTCGACAAGGTTGGCTACACCAGCAACCAGCAGGCGGCGGCGCGCGGCGCCGAGAGCCTGGGCTATGGCAATGCGCTGTACAACGCCATCGTCATGCAGGACGCAGCGACGGCGCGCTCCATCTTCACCCAGATTGGCGGCGAGGTGCATGCCTCCACCGCCGGCGTGCTGGTCGGCAACAGCCGGTTCGTTCGCGACGCGATGAATGACCGCCTGCTCGCCTCGGGCGGTGAGACGCTGCTCTCCGACATGGCGGTGGTCGGCCTCGACACCAAGGCGCCCCGCCCGGTGGCGGCGGACACCAAGGAAGTCGCCATGTGGATGCGCGGCTTCGGAGCGTGGAACGAGGTCGACGGCAACGGCAACGCCTCCGGCCTTTCCAGCAACACGGGCGGCGTACTTGGCGGCCTTGATGCCGGTTTGCCCGGCAACTGGCGCGTGGGCATGCTGGCGGGTTACAGCCAGACCTCCGTCAGCCTGGACGATCTCGCCGCCAGCGCCAATAGCGACAATGTCCATCTGGGTCTCTATGCGGGAACGCAGGCCGGCCCGGTCGGCGTGCGCCTTGGCGCCGCCTATACCTGGCACAGCATCGACAGCACGCGCCAGGTCAACATCCCCACCATCAGCGAGCGGCTGACGGCCGATTACGATGCCGCAACCACCCAGGCCTTCGGCGAGCTGGGTTATCGGTTCGAGCACGAGAAGGGCATGCTCGAACCCTTCGTCAACCTCGCCTATGTCCACTTCAGCAACGACTCTTTCGCCGAGCAGGGCGGGGTTACCGCCCTTGGCGGTGGGAGCGAAGGCCTCGACACCTTCTTCACCACGCTCGGCCTGCGCGCCTCCACCCGCTTCGACCTCGGTGGCACGCAAACTACGCTGCACGGCACGGTCGGCTGGCAATATGCCTCTGGCGATATCACCCCCGAAGCCTCGCTCGCATTTGCCGGCGGCAACGTGTTTTCGGTCGCCGGCGCGCCGATCGCCGAAAATGTTGCTGTACTCGGTGCACGTATCGAGTTTGCTGCTACGGAATATGCTACCATCAGTATCGGCTATGATGGGCAGTTTGGCTCGGGGCAGAGCGATAACGGCCTGACGGGCACGCTGAGCGTCAGGTTCTGACGCACCGCGTTCCGTATTCATCATCCGCCGGCCGGGACCTCACGTTCCGGTCGGCATCGGCTCGTCTCGACCCATGCGGCGCCGAATGGACGCCGCATGGGTCGCTGGCTATTTTGACGCTGTGCTTTCGAGAGCCCACATGCAGATGCGCGACGACGAGCGGGATGACGAGGGCAAGAAGGCGCGTCGGCGCGCCTTTCTGGTGCAGCATCTCGACCAGCACCGCTATATCTCGATCGAGGAGATCGCGAGCCGTTTCTCGGTGACGACCCAGACCGCGCGGCGGGACATCGTCGCGCTCGAACTGGAGGGCAAGGTGCGCCGGTTGCATGGCGGCGCGGTGGCCTCGACCCCGATCGACCCGACCGTCTATCGCCAGCGCCGCATCGCCAATGCGGAGGCCAAGGACGCCATCGGCGCCGCCATCGCCCGCCTCGTTCCCGACAACGCCTCGGTCTTCCTCGACACCGGCACCACCTGCGAAGCCGTCGCCCGCGCGCTCATCGACCACAAGGCACTGCGCGTCGTCACCTACAGCCTGCGCGTCGCATCGACGCTGAGCGACTGCACGGATTTCACCATCGCCGTGCCAGGCGGTTTCGTGCGGCAGGTGGATGGCGGCGTGTTCAGCCAGACCTCGGCCGAGTTCATCCAGGCCTTCAAGTTCGATTTCGTGGTCATCTCGGTCAGCGGCATCGACGAGGACGGCGATATCGGCGATGACGACTATGCCGAAGTCGCCGCCGTGCGGGCCGCCATGATGCAGGCCGGGCGGGTGATCCTGGCCATTGACAGCAGCAAGTTCGGCCGTCGCGGGCTGGTGCGGCTGGGCTCGCTCTGCGACATCGACCTGCTCGTCACCGAGGCGGCGCCGGTGGGTGATCTCGCCAGCGTGGCCGAGAAGAGCGGGGTGAAGCTCCACCTCGCCCGGCTGGAGCTGGACTGAGACCCGACAGCGGCATGCGCCTTGTCCCGGCCGGACCGCATGGCGGCCCGGTCGAATAGGCTGTGTCGTCAGGAGCGGACCCGGGACCGCTTGAGCGCGCCGAAGACGGGCAGCGCGAGGGAGAGCAGAACCACCATCAGCAGCACGGCGGCGATCGGGCGCTCGACGAAGATCGACAGGCTGCCGAAGGAGAGCAGCAGCGACTGGCGCAGCGACATTTCCAGCATCGGCGCGAGCACCAGCGCCAGCACCAGCGGCGGCCGGGGGATGTCGAACTTGATCATCAGCCAGCCCAGCACGCCGAACACGATGCACATCCACACCGTGCCCAGGTCCAGCGTCGCGGCATAGGCGCCGACCAGAGAGAGCGCGAGGATGCCGGGAGCCAGGTAGACATAGGGCACGCGCAGCAGCGCCGCGAACAGCGGAGCCAGCGGCAGGTTGATGATCAGCAGGAACAGGTTGCCGACGAACATCGAGGCAATGAGGCCCCAGACCAGCGTCGATTCCTGCTGCATCAGCATCGGGCCGGGGCGAACGCCGTGCAGGATGAGCGCCGCCAGCAGCACCGCCGTAGATGCCGAGCCGGGAATGCCGAGGGCCAGCATCGGGATCATCGCGCCATGCGAGGCCGAATTGTTCGCCGCTTCGGCGGCAGCCACGCCGTCCAGCGCGCCCTTGCCGAAGCGCTCGGGATGGCGGCTGAATTTGCGCTCTGTGAGATAGGCGAGCAGCGAGGCCACCGAAGCGCCGGCTCCGGGCATGATGCCGACGAACAGGCCGATGATGCCACCGCGCAGAATGGCGGCGCGGGTGGCGACCCAGTCGCTCATCTTCGGCAGCATGTCGCGAAAACGGGTGCGGATCGGCTCGATCGCCTGTGCCCGCTCCAGCGAGGCCAGCACCTCGCCTATGCCGAAGATGCCGATGGCCACGGGGATGAAGTCGATCCCCTCGAACAAAGCGGGCTGGTCGAAGGTCAGGCGCGGGGCGCCCGTTACGGGGTCGGCGCCGACCAGCGCGATCATCAGCCCGAGCACGCCGGCCATCAGCGCACGCACCGGCGAGGCGCCGAGGCTGGCGGTCGCGGTGACGCCGAGAAGAGCGAGCAGGAAATATTCCGGCGCATTGAAGCGCAGCGCGAAGTCGCTGAGCGTCGGGGTAATGAAGGTGACGGCGATGACGGCGCCGATGCCGGCGATGAAGGAGCCGATGGCGGCAATCGACAGCGCCGTGCCGGCCCGCCCCTCGCGCGCCAGCTTGTGTCCGTCCACCGCTGTCATGACGCCCGAGGCCTCGCCCGGCACGTTGATGAGGACGGAGGTCAGCGTGCCGCCATACTGGCCGCCATACATGATGCCGGCCAGCATCATGATGGCGATCGCCGGGTCGAGGCCGAAGGTGAGCGGCAGCAGCAGCGCCATACCCGCCGCCGGCCCGATGCCCGGCAGCGCCCCGACGATCTGGCCGATCAGCACGCCGAGAAAGACGAAGCCGAGGCCCGCCGGTGTGAGAACCGTCGCGAAACCCTGGCCGAGCAATTCGAGGATGGTCATGGTTCGCGCACTCAAAGGCTGAAGGCGAAAGTCGGCAGGGAAACGCCCAGCCAACGCACGAAGACGAGCTCGACGCCGACGGCCACGCCGACGGCGGTGAGGAGGCTGGGCACCAGCTTCTGCCGCAGCACGATCGTCAGCATGATCCCGATGAAGAGGGCGACGGCGGGCACCATGCCGATGACAGGCGTCACCAGGCCCATGCCGACCATCGCCGCGAGGGTCGCGCCGACACGCAGGAAGCCGGCCTTGTCGGGAAAATCGAGATCGCCGAGGGAGTGGCCACGAAACTGCTGAACGAGCAGAATCATGGCCAGCAGCGCCCCCGCAGCGGCAAGCCAGACGGGAAAGAACGCAGGCCCCGGCGTCACGCCGTCCCAATAGCGCAGGCCCATCGTCCCAAGGCCGACGATCAGGGACAGCCCGATCATGAACAGAGCGGGAAGTGCCGCGAGAAGTCTCATCGTCTGGCTCCGCCGGTCAGTTCTTCGCGAGGCCGACGCTTGTCAGGAGACGTCGGAACGTGTCCTGCTCACGCTTGAAATAGGCCCCGGCGTCCTCCAGCCCGTAGAAGGTGGACAGCTGCAGGTTCTTGGCGATCGTGTCCTTCCAGGCTTGGGTCTCCGTGGCCTTCTGGAACTTGTCCGCCCACCAGGCGGCAACGGCCGGATCGAGGCCCGGAGGACCCGCCACGCCCCAGAACTGAAGGTAGACAACGTCGACGCCCTGTTCCTTCGCGGTTGGCACATCCTTGTAGCCGGGCTCGGTGCGGCGCTTCTCCGAGAGAATGGCCAGCGGCTTGGCCTTGCCGGATTCGATGAGGGTCAGGCCCTCTGCCAGCGTGGCGAAATGGCCCTCGACATTGCCGCCGAGGAAGGTGGCCTGCGCCGCCGAGCCGCTTTCATGCGGAATGTAGGTCAGCTTGATGTCGGCGGCCTGCTCGACCAGAGCGGTGGCCAGATGGTCGTTGCCGCCCGAGGCGCCGCCGGCGATGCGGACACGGCCGGGCTGCGCCTTGGCGGCGGCCACGAACTCTTCAAGCGTGTTGAACTTGCCGTCCGGGTTGGTCAGCAACACCAGCTCCGACTGGACGAAGCCGGCGATCGGCGTGACCTGGTCGATCACCGAGGGCGTGCCCTGGACGATCGGGGTGGTGAAAACAGGCGAGGCCAAAGTGAGGAGGACGTTCTCGTCGCCCTTCTTGCCCAGGACATAGTTGTAGGCGTTGGAATGACCGCCACCGGTCCGGTTCTGGACCACGATCGGGTTCTCGACCAGGCCATCATTCATGATCTTGGCCATGGTCCGCATGATGACATCGGGCGATCCGCCGGCGCCGGAACCGACGGTGATCTCGATTGGCCCCTTGGGCGCGCGCATCTCGGTTTGCGCCAATGCGGGCACGGTGGCGGCCATGGCCCAGGAAAGCGCGCAGGTAATGGCGAGCGCGCCGGCACTCCTTGTCCTTGTCGTCATGAAAGTCCTCCCGTTTGGTCTGTTGTCGTTTGTCCAGTTCCACCGTCCCTGGCTTCGTTCAGGTCCAGAGTGTCGACGGGTGGAAAAGCTCTTCTGGCGAGACCTGCCGCATGGCGAGGTGCTGCTCGGTGGAATAGCGGCAGGCGGCGGCAAGCTCGGTGCGCGCGGCTGTGAAGCCATAGGGCCAGTAGTCGCGGCCCATGGTGGCCAGGGTCGCTTCCATGCTGGCGTTCAGCCAGGGCAGCGTCAGCCGGTTCGCCGAGCCGAGCCATATTTCCCGCAACCTCTGCATCGCCAGGTCGCGTGCGCTGCGGAACGTGTCGAACAGCTGCATCGGCAGATCGGGATGGCGCCGGACCAGCGTGTCCCGCACCGCCAGCACATGCATGACCGGAAAGAACCCGGTCCGGGCAAAATAGGCGCGCTCGGCGGCCTCGAAATCGGGGAAGACGCGCTCGATGCGCGGGTCGCCGTCGAGGAAGGCCTTGGGCGGATTGGGGGCCAGCAGGCCGTCGATCGCACCGGCGAGGAGCAGGTCCTGCAGCGTCTCGCCCTCGTTGATCGGCGTGATCGAAAGTTCCGCTGGCGGGGTGAGAGCCAGGCGCTCGCGGCGCACGCCCTGGTCGAGCGCCCCGGTGCGCCAGGAGACGTCTTCGGCGCGCACGCCATAATCATCATTGAGAATGCCGCGCATCCAGAGCGCGGCGGTCATCTGATATTCGGGAACGCCGATGGCGCGGCCGGCAAAGTCCGCCGGGGTGTTTATGCCGGAGCCGGCCCGCTTGAAGAAGCCGTTATGGCGGAAGGAGCGCGAGAGAAAGACCGGTACGGCCGTGTAATCGGGAGTGCCGCGCGAGACCTGCAGGATGTGGCTGGAAAGGGAAAGTTCGGTGACGTCAAAGCGCGCCTCCTGCACGGCGATCGGAAACAGCGCGCTCGTCGGCAGGACGTGGATGTCAGTGGTGAAGCCGGGCAGGGCCAGCGTGCCGTCGATCAGCGCCTGAACGCGATCATGGTTCCAGAAGGCCATCGAGATATTGGTCGGCGTACCCACGTCCACGCTCCTCCCGCAAGGATGCTCTTTCTCGTGCAATTTTGTTTCATCCGGGCTCTGGCGGCCCGTGCGTGCCGCGAGGGACGCTGGCGACACCTCAGTGTCCCATTCAATCAATCGCAACCTATTCGGTTTTGGTTTTATATTGGCCCTGACCTTACGTCAACAAAGCCTGTCGAGATTAGCCGGCCTTTGGCAGGGCAGGGCACGGCCTTTCCGATCGCGCCGCACATGGTCGCGAATTTCTATCGATGGCGGGGAGGAGGTGGCTGTTCAACCAATATGGGCATTGGTTCAGCTGACGAGGCGTTTCGGCGCGGTCGCGACCGTCGAGTGCTCACGCGCGCCCGCGTTCGAGCAGCGCTTCAAGCTGAAGCTCCGGATAGAGCTGGGCGACCTGCCTGACATCTTCGCCGAGCCGCGCAATGAACCAGTCGCGCAGATCGGCCACGATCGGCCGCAGCGGCTTGTCACGCGAGCGCACGAACTGGCAGTGCCGGCCCGTGACCCTGACACTGGGGCTCGCCGGGACAAGGGCCCTTGTCCGCAGCCAGTGGCAGGTGACGTTGAGCCAGCCGAGTGCCACGCCCTGGCCCAGCATCGCCGCCTGCACGACGATCGCATAGTCGGAGAAGATCATCGAATTGGTCGCCGCGCCGGGGTCGCCGGGAAAGAACACCTGCGACCAGTCGGGCTGCGCGTCGCCGAAATTGATCAAGCTTTCCGTCGCTGCATCGGCCGGCGAATGCTGCTGCCGGTCGCGGTAGCCCGGGCTGCAGATCGGCACCAGAATCTCCGGCATGATGTAGCTCGCCTCATGCCGCTCGTCCGGGCCGTCGACGAAGCGCATGCCGAGGTCAACATCCGATACCGGCCCGGACAGTGCCGACATGATGAGCTGGAAACGCAGTTCGAGCGAAGGGAAGGCCCGCTTGATCTCCGCCATGTGCGGCATGATCCAGTGCGTTGTGAAGCCGGTCGAGACCGACAGGGTGACGGTCTGAACGCCCGTCTTGCGGTCTTCGATTTCGCGCAGGGCATGCTCGAAGCCCGAGAAGCCGCGCGAAACGGCCTCATAGAGGATCCGCCCGGCCTCGGTCAGCGTCACGCCGCCGGGCGTTCGGTCGAACAGGATGATGCCGAGATGGTCCTCCAGCCGACCCATCATCCGGCTCACGGCGGCCGGTGTCACGTTGAGCTCCTCGGCGGCGCGGGCGAAGTTGCCACAGCGCGCCGCAGCCTCGAACGTGAAGAAGCCATTCATCGATGGCAGGGCGAGACGCAGTTTACGCATTACATAATGTAACTTTGTCCGGATATTTTTTCAATTGAATGCGGCGTCGATCATTGGTTTCCTGCCGCCATGGAAGGCTCGTTTCGGGCCCGCGATCAGAGCATTCGGACGTGGCCGCGCCGCATAGTGGCCTGTGTGCGGCAGAAGCCGCCTCGCAGACGCGGCAGCATCTGCTGCGCGCGATGTAACGTTCCGCCGTAGCTTTGCGAAGGAGGTCCCATGGCGAGGGGATGTGTCGCGACAGCGGTCTCGCGGGCGAGCCGGGGAACAGCATGTCGACAGTGATTTCGCGTGACACGGTAGGGGTTTCCATTCGCGGCGCTTCCAAGTTCTATGGAAGCTTCCGCGCGCTCGACGCGATCGACCTCGACGTCGCGCCGGGGGAGTTCGTCTCGATCCTGGGGCCGTCCGGCTCGGGAAAGACCACCTTGCTCGGTATTCTCGGCGGCTTCGTCCAACCGACCTCCGGCGCGATCTTCCTCGGCGAGCGCGACATCACCTTCGAGCCGCCGCACAAGCGCGACATCGGCATCGTGTTCCAGAACTACGCGCTGTTCCCGCACATGAACGTCGCTGAGAACGTGACGTTTCCGCTGCGGGCGCGGCGTATGCCGAAGTCCGAATGGCCGGCCAGGCTCAAATCCGCGCTCGACATGGTGGAACTCGGCGGTTTCGGCGCGCGCAAGATCCACGAACTGTCTGGCGGCCAGCGGCAGCGCGTCGCGCTCGCCCGCGCCATGATTTTCGAGCCGCGCCTGATCCTGATGGACGAGCCCCTCTCCGCGCTGGACAAGCAGTTGCGCGAGACCATGCAGATCGAGCTCAAGCACCTGCACCGCAAGCTCGCGGCGACGATGATCTATGTGACGCACGACCAGCGCGAGGCGCTCACCATGAGCGATCGCGTCGCGGTCATGAACAAGGGGCAGTTGATCCAGGTCGATACGCCGGAGCGTCTGCATGACCATCCGGCGGATGCCTTCGTCGCCGGCTTCATCGGTGAGGCGACGCTGCTTCCGGTGCGGCGCCTGGATGACCGCTCGGTCGATCTCGACGGCACGCGCCTCATCTCCGCGCGGCCGGTGCCGGGAGTCACCGAACTGTTCCTCGCTGTCCATTCCGAGAAGCTCACCATCGTCGCGGACGCGGGGCCGGGAATGGAAAACGTGCTGAGCGGCGTCGTGACCGAGACCCTCTACCAGGGCGAGAGCATCCGCATCTTTCTGGAGCTCGACCGGGGCGCGCGGCTCAGCCTCAGGGTGCCGAGCAATCACCAGGGCCGTTCGCTGCTCAAGATGCCGGGCGAGCGCATCGCCGTCGCCATCCACCCGGACGACACCATCGTCGTGCCGAACGTCCGCTGACCCGAATTACCGACACCTTCCAAGAGGAACGCAGAAAATGAAGTTCACCGATTTCAAGGTCATGACGTTCGACGTGGTCGGCACGCTGATCGATTTCGAGGCGGGTGTCCTCGGCGCGGTGCGCGCGCTGGGCGGGCCGAAGGCGGCGGCAGCCAGCGACGACGAGATCTTCGAGCCCTACAAGCGGGGCCGCGATAAAAACTATGGCCGCTCCTCCTTCGCGATGAAGGACGTCTATCTGTCGCTCGCCAATGAATGCGGCTTCAACAATGACGAAGCTACCGCCGAGGCCTTCCAGCTCGCAGTGCTGCGCTGGCCGGCCTTCGCCGATTCCGTCGAGGCGCTGCGCCGGCTGCGGAAGAACTTCCGCCTCGTCGCCATGACCAATGCGGACCGCACCGCCTTCTCCGCTTATTCCGCCACGCTCGGCAATCCGTTCCATGACAGCGTCACCTGCGACGAGACCGGATGCGCCAAGCCTGATCCCCGCTTCTTCGCCTTCAACAAGGGCCGGCAGTCCGCGCTCGGCTTCCAGCAGTGTGAGATCCTGCATGTCGCGCAGAGCCAGTATCACGACATCGGCGTCGCCAAGGCCGAGGGCTACATTACCTGCTGGATCGAGCGCCGCCAGGGCCAGAAGGGTTTTGGCGGCACGCCCGATCCCAAGGTGATGACAAAGCCGGACTTCCACTTCTCCTCGCTCAAGCAACTCGCCGACGCGGTCGATGCGGAGTGCGCCGCCGCCCGCGCGGCCGCCTGATGCCGAGCCCGACGGGTATGGCCGCCCCCACGTACCGGATCGACAGCGGCTCGCTCTGGCAGGCGACTTCGGTCGCGCGGCCGGCATTCGGGAGCCTGTCGGGCGACCACATCTTCGACGTCGCCATTATCGGCGGCGGCTATACCGGGCTCTCCACAGCGTTCTATCTCGCCAGGGCCGGCCTCTCGCCTGTGGTCATCGAGGCCAACCGCATCGGCTGGGGCGCCAGCGGGCGCAATGGCGGGGTTGTGTCCGGCAAGTTCCGCATCGGCTTCAACGAGATCGCGGCGCGCCATGGCCTCGACACGGCGCGCCGCATGCACGCTCTCGGGCTGGAGGCGATCGAGCATGTCGGCCAGCTGGTCGAGGAACTCGGCATTGCGGGCGCCGACTACCGACCGTCGGGCTCGCTGCGCTGCGCTCACAATGCCCACACATTCGAGGGGCTCAGGAGCGAAGCCACATGGCTGCGCGAGGCACTGGGCGACACCGGGGTCTCTATCCTGAGTGCCGAGGAGGTGGCGGCCGAGACCGGCTCGCGCGGCTTCACCGGCGGCATGCTCAACACCCATGGCGGTGTCATCCACCCGCTCAACTTCGTGCTCGGCATGGCGGCTGGGCTCAAGGCTCTGGGGATCGTCATCCACGAGAACACGCCGGTCATCCGAGTTGGGCACGAGGGCGCCGGCGTTCAGGTGGAGACGCCAACCGGACGGATCACCGCGCGCCAGCTCGTCATTGCCACCAATTCCTATTCCGACCTGACACCGGCGACAGCGAGCGTGCGGACATCGATCATCCCGTTCCGCTCGGCGATGATCGCCACCGAACCGCTCGCGGGCACCCCGGGCGAAGCGCTGCTGGCGGGCGGCCGCAGCTACACCGAGACGCGGCGCATGATGCGCTGGTTCCGAAAATCAGGCGATCGCCTGCTCTATGGCGGGCGCGGCGCCTTCGGCAAGAGCGACAGCGTGGCAGCCTTCGCGGCGCTGGAAAAGGCCATGGTGGGCCAGTTCCCTCAGCTCGCCTCGGTGACGGTGACGCATCGCTGGTCGGGGCTGGTGGCCATGACGCTGGACAGCTTGCCGCATCTCGGGCGGCTCGACGACCGCGTCGTCTATTCGGTTGGCTACAACGGCACCGGCGTGGCCCTCGCCTCCGGGATCGGCCGCCATGTCGCCGCGCTGGTCACTGGTGGCACGCCCGATCTCGGCCTGCTGACACGGCAGCCGCTTCTTCCCATCCCCTTCTACGGATTGCGCGAACCCGCCGTCCGCCTGGTCGCGGGCTGGTACCAGTTCCTCGACGCCATAGGGCGATGATGCGCCGCGATCATCGCTTCAGCGACGCCAGCGGCCGACAAGAATGACCCAGAGGAGAACCGTAATGCGCGTGACACTCTCGATACCTGCGATAACGGCGGCGCTGCTGCTGTCGGCCGCGGCCGCTTCAGCCGAACAGATCACCTTCGTCTCCCAGGGCGGCGCCTATCAGGAGGCCCAGACCAAGGCCATCCTCGATCCGGTCGCTAAGCTACTCGGCATCACCATCAACCAGGACTCCTCGCCCGACGCCTGGCCGGTACTGAAGACCCAGACGGCCACCGGCAAGCCGATCTGGGACGTGATCGACACACCGACCAAGGACTGCATTCGCGGCGGCGAGCAGGGCATGATCGAGAAGCTCGACTTCTCCCGGCTGCCCAATGCCGCCGAAATTCCCGCCGACTACAAGACGGCTTATTCGGTTCCCTATGAGTTTTATTCGTCGGTCCTTGCTTTCAACAAGCAGAAGTACGGCGAAAACGGGCCGAAGAGCTGGGTCGATTTCTGGGACGTGAAGAAATTCCCGGGCACGCGGGCGCTGCGCAGCCACCCGATGGCGACGCTGGAGGCGGCGCTGCTGGCGGATGGCGTGCCGGCCGACAAGCTCTACCCGCTCGATGTCGACCGCGCCTTCAAGAAGCTGGAGCAGCTGAAGCCCCATGTCACCGTGTGGTGGACGTCCGGTGCCCAGTCGGCTCAGCTTCTCGCCGATGGCGAGATCGACATGGAGATGGCGTGGAACGGCCGCGTCACTGCGGTGATCAAGGAAGGTGCGCCGATCGGCTACACCTTCAATCAGGGCTTTCTGCAGGAAACCTCGCTCTGCATCCTCAAGGGCGCGCCCAATCTGGACACCTCCTACAAGTTCCTGAACGCGGCGATCTCGGCGGACATCCAGGCGAACTTCCCGGCCTATATCGATTACGGCCCGGGCAACCCCGCCGCTTATAAGACGGGCAAAATCTCGCCCGAGCGCGCCGCCCAGATGCCGAGCTCGCCGGAGAATGCGGCCAAGCAGGTGTTGATCTCGGTAGCGTGGTGGAGCTCGCCGGCGGGTGAGGAAGCGCAGAAGCGCTGGGCGTCCTTCATCCAGAAGTGAGCGAGGGCTGTTCGCGCATTTTCGGGCGAAGTGGGTTCCGGTTCGCGTGAAGAAAATGCGTAAAAACAAAAACCTAGAGCACGCACGGTGAACCGGCTTTCACCGGAAGTGCTCTAGCGAGGAGGCTTCCATGTCGATGTCGTCGGTCAACCCGTCGCTCGCGCATCAGCGGCGCGAGCGACGCCTGGTCCTGCTGCTGCTGGCGCCGGCGCTCGCTGTGGTGGGCGGCCTCCTAATCGTGCCGCTCTGCTGGCTGGCCTGGCAATCGGTGCGGCAGGATGGCGGGTTCACCCTGGCGCATTATGCGCGGTTCCTGACCGACGACGTCTACTGGATGACCTTCCTGCAGACTTTTCGCATGGCCTTCATCGTGACGGCTGCGGCCCTCATTCTCGGCTACCCCGTCGCCTATGTGGCGGCGGGGGCCTCCCGGCGCTGGAGCCTCTTCATCCTGGCGATGGTGGTGCTGCCGTTCTGGACCAGCGTTCTCGTGCGCGCTTATGCCTGGCTGATCCTGCTGCAGCGGCGTGGCCTGGTGAATACCGCCCTGACTGAGCTCGGACTGGTCGACACCCCGCTCACGCTGGTCAACAACGAATTCGGCACGATCGTCGCGACCGTGCACATCCTGCTGCCTTTCATGGTTCTGCCGCTCTACGCCACCATGCAGAAGATCCCGCCCGAATTGACCATGGCGGGCTCCAGCCTCGGCGGCACACCGCTGCATGTATTCATGCGCGTGTTCCTGCCGCTTTCCCTGCCCGGCGTGGTTGCCGGCATGGTGCTGGTCTTCGTGCTGACGCTCGGTTTCTACATCACGCCGGAACTGCTCGGCGGCGGGCGGACCTACATGGTTTCCATGCTGGTTTCGCGAAACATCGAGGTCTACAATGAATGGGGCGCGGCCTCCTCGATCAGCGTGGTGCTGCTGGCCTGCGTGTTCTTCATTTTCCGCCTCGCCAGCTTCGTGATCCCGTTCGAGCGCATCATGGGGGCGCGCTGACCATGGCGGTCTCCAAACTGCTTTTGCGTGCGTTTGTCGGCCTTGTCCTGCTGTGGCTGATCATTCCCATCGTCATCATCGTGCCGATGTCGTTCTCCGGCGCGCGCTTCCTCGCCTTTCCGCCGCCTTCCTGGTCGCTGCGCTGGTACGAGGCCTATCTCGCCAGCACCGCCTGGATGCAGGCGACGCGCGTCAGCCTGATCGTCGCGGTGGCGAGCGCCATCATCGCCACGGTGATGGGAACCGCCGCCGCCTATGCGCTCAATCTCGCCAGTTCTCGCCTGGTCCGCAGCCTGCAGGTCGTGCTGATGCTGCCGCTGGTGGTGCCGATCGTGATCACCGCCGTCGGCGTGTTTCTCGTCTATGCCAATGTCGGCCTGCTCGCGACCATGACCGGCCTGATCCTTGCCAATGTCATGCTCGGCCTGCCTTATGTCATCACCTCGGTGCTGGTGGGGCTGCGGAAGTTCGACCCGGCGCAGGAAATGGTCTCGCGCAGTCTCGGCATGAACCGGCTGCGCACCTTCTTCATCGTCACCCTGCCGCAGATCCGCCCGAGCGTGATCACGGGCCTCCTGTTCGCCTTTATCTCGGCGCTCGACGAGACCGTGGTGGCGCTGTTCATCTCCGGCGGCCAGTACCAGACGCTGACCAAGCGCATGTTCACCGCGCTGCGTGACGAGATCGATCCGACCATCGCCGCGATCAGCACGCTGCTCACGGCTGTCTCCTTCCTCGTCGTCATGCTGGTGGCGCTCAATGCGCGCGGCGAGCGCGGGCGGTCCTAGCGCTATGAACACCGACATACTGATCCTTGGCGGCGGCTCGGCCGGCTGTGTGCTGGCCGCGCGGCTCTCCGAAGACCCGCGTCAGGACGTCATCCTCGTCGAGGCCGGGCGCAATGTGACGGTCGGCGACATCCCGGCCGAGGTGCAGGCGCGCTATCCCGGCCGCGCCTATCTCGACACGTCCAACATCTGGAGCAAGCTGACGGCACTGATGGGGGACACGGCGAGGAATGCCGGCCGCCGGCCCCGGCGCTACGAGCAGGCCCGGATTCTCGGCGGCGGCTCGGCGATCAATGCGCTGATGGCCAATCGCGGCGCTCCCGGGGACTATGACGAATGGGAGGCGCTCGGCGCGCAGGGGTGGAACTGGGAGGCCTGCCTGCCAGTGTTCCGCGCCATGGAGGCCGACCGCGACTTTGACGGCACGCTGCATGGCTCCAGCGGCCCGCTGGTGCTACGCCGCATCGGCGACGCGCAGATCTCGCCCTTCGTCGCCCGGGTGATGACAACGCTGGACAGGCGCGGCTACCCGATCCGGCCCGACCAGAACGGGTTGTGGCAAGACGGCACCTTTCGCGGCGTGGTGGCGGTGGACGATCGCGGCGAACGCCAGCCCACCTCGCTCGCCTATCTCACGCCGGAGGTCCGGCGTCGTGCCAACCTGACGATCCTCACCGGCCATGTTGCAACGCGCCTTCTGTTCGAGGGCACCCGTGCCATCGGCGCCGAGGTTGAGACCGCTGGGAGCCGGCGCTTCACCATCACCGCGCGGCACGTGGTGCTCGCGGCCGGCGCCATTCACTCGCCCACGCTGCTGCTCCGCTCGGGTATCGGCCCAGCGGAGGAACTGCGCGCGCTCGGCATCCCGGTGGTGTGCGATCGGCGGGGCGTCGGCCGCAATTTGATGGAGCACCCCTCGATCGCGGTTGCGACCTGGCTGCCGCCGCGCTTGCGCGAGCGCAACCCGGGCGAGCACCATGAACAGTCGATCTGGCGCTACTCCTCGGGCCTGCCCGGAACCCCGGCCGGCGACATGCACGCGGCGATCCTCTCGCGCGCCGGCTGGCATTCGGTGGGGTTGCGCACCGGCAGCCTCTTCTTCTGGGTGAACAAGTCCTGTTCGCGCGGCTTCCTGCGCCTTGCCTCGCGTGACTCAAGCGTGGAGCCGGAAGTCGATTTTCGCATGCTCAGCGACGAGCGCGATCTGGTCCGCCTGAAGGCGGCGCTCCGCATGGGCGGGGAGGTGTTGCTTGATCCCGGCATGGACGGCGCGCGCGACGTGGTGTTCCCGGCGAGCTACACGCCGCGCGTCGCCAGGATCGCGGTGCCGGGTGCTTGGAACGCGATGCAGCGCGGCGTGCTCGCCGGGCTGCTCGATTGGGCCGGTCCGCTGCGCGCGGCGCTGATCCATGCGGTGGTGACGCAGGGCATCACCCTGCGCGGACTCTTATCCGACGACGACGCGCTGACCGATTTCGTGCGGACGAATGTCGGCGGCACCTGGCACCCCTCGGGAACCTGCCGCATGGGCCGGGCCGACGACCCGGAGGCTGTGACATCGCCGCTTGGCACTGTGCTGGGCGTCGAAGGCGTGCGCGTCGCCGACGCCTCGCTGATGCCGTCGATCCCGCGCGCCAATACCAACATGCCCACCATCATGATCGCCGAGCGCATCGCCGGCTTCATCCGTGACGGGCGCTGAGCCCGTCGACCTTCTTCTCATCGCGATCGGGCCAAGCCCAAAAGGCTGCGCACGCCAATCTGTCGCCCTCGAACCGCTGGAGCGGCAGTTCCTAGGGTCGAACTGGACCACTCAATCGGGGCGGGCCACACTCGCGCGTCGAAAATCCGGAAAATGGGGCGTATCGTGGCGAAAAATCGAGTACACACGACGCGGCCCAACTTCTCGAAATTACAAAAATAATGTCGAAAAATCAATCATTTATATTTTCCGTGGCCCCTATGATGGACTGGACCGACCGGCATTGCCGGGCGTTCCACCGGGGCCTTTCGCGTCGGGCACTGCTTTATACCGAGATGGTGACGGCGAATGCGGTGATCTTCGGGGACCGTGAGCGGCTGCTCGGTTTTTCGGAAGTCGAGCATCCGATCGCGGTGCAACTCGGCGGGTCGGACCCGGTGGCGCTGGCGAAGGCCGCAGTGATCTGCGCCGAGTGGGGTTATGACGAAATCAACCTCAATGTCGGCTGCCCCTCGGATCGGGTGCAGGGCGGCAATTTCGGCGCCTGCCTGATGCTTGATCCGGCGCTGGTGGCGGCGTGCGTTGCCGCCATGAAGGCGGAAGTTACCATCCCCGTCACCGTGAAATGCCGGCTCGGCGTCGACGAGCAGGACCCCGAGGTCGCCCTCGACGCGCTTGCGGATTCGGTATTGGCGGCCGGCGCGGACGGGCTCATCGTCCATGCCCGCAAGGCATGGCTGCAAGGTCTTTCACCCAAGGAAAATCGCGACATTCCCCCGCTCGATTATGACCGGGTGCACCGGCTGAAGGCGCGGCTGCCCGATGTGCCGGTCAGTCTGAACGGTGGCATCACCACGCTGGAGGTGGTGCAGACGCAACTGGCGCATGTCGATGGCGTCATGCTTGGCCGCGCGGCCTATCAGCAACCCGAACTGCTGCTGCAGGTCGACAGCCTGTTCTTCGGTGACGAGGATCCGCACGCCGACGCCTTCACGGCCGTGACTGCCTTTGAACCTTACGTCGCCGCCCACCTCGCGGCGGGTGGCCGGCTCCACGACATCACCCGCCATATGCTCGGCCTGTTCACCGGGCGTCCCGGCGCGCGTGCCTTCCGGCGCCATCTGGCAACCGAGGGCGTGAAGCCGGAGGCCGGCCTCGATGTGCTGCGCGCGGCCGTCGACGAGGTGCGCAAGGCCGAAGAACGCCGGTCGCTTGTCGCCTGAATCCGTGCCATCACGGGGCGATCCGACGCAGGACGAAACGTGGTGGCGTGATGGTGCAGGCAATTCCTCTCGAACATCTGCTGTGGCTGTCCGGCGTGCTGCTGGTGGCCGGCCTTGCCACCGGCATCCTCGCCGGCCTGTTCGGCATTGGCGGCGGGGCCATCGTGGTGCCGGTGCTCTATGAGGTGTTCGGCGCGGTGGGGGTCGACGATTCCGAGCGCATGCATCTCTCGGTGGGCACGGCGCTCGCCATCATCGTGCCGACGGCGCTGCGCTCCTATTTCGCCCATCGACGCCGCACCAAAATCGACAATTCGATCATGCGGCAATGGGCGGTTCCGCTGATCGCCGGCGTCGTCGCGGGCACCTTGCTGGCGGCGGTGTCGCCGGACGTGGTGCTGAAGATCGCCTTCGTGCTGTTCGCCGCGCTGATGTCGTCGAAGCTGCTGTTCGGGCGTGACAATTGGGTTCTTGCTGACACGCTGCCGGGGCGGCTGCCCATGGCGCTCTATGGCTTCGGCATCGGCGCCTCGGCGCCACTGATCGGCATATCAGGCGGCGGCATAGCCACCGTGGTGCTTACCCTCTACCGGGTCCCGATCCATACCGCCATCGCCACCTCGGCCGGGCTGGGGGCGCTGATCGCGGTGCCGGGGACGATCGGCTACATCATAAGCGGCATCCCGCATCTGGAGGACCTGCCGCCTTTCTCGCTCGGCTATGTCTCGCTGCCGGGGCTGGTGCTGGTGGGCGGCATCGCGACGCTGGCCGCGCCGCTCGGCGCCCGGCTGGCGCACGGCTTCACCCGGCGTCAGTTGGAGGTTGGGTTCGGTCTGTATCTGCTCATCGTCGGCCTGCGCTTCGTGGTGGCGCTGATCGTCGAGTGAGACGAAGAAACGCCGCTAGTCCAGCATCTTGGCCCGCATCACCAGCTTCTCGCCGCGAATCTCGAAGCTGGCGAGGCGGGAGAGGAAGGTCATGCCCAGCAGGCTGTGCTTGAGCGTGCCCGGGCTGGCGACGAGGGCGGGCACGTCGCGTTCGTCGATCGAGCCAGCGATGCCAATGCGCTCAAGTACCACTGCGGCCGCGCGACCGCGGCCATTGGCGGTGTCGATGGGGATGTCGTAGCGCAGGAATTCCAGCGGCAGACCCACCGCCACCGCATCCTCGGGCGTCAGCACGACGCTGGAGGCGCCGGTATCGACCAGCATAGGTATTCTGTTGCCGTTTACTTCTACCCGCACGTTGAAATCGCCGTCGCGGGCGCGGGCCACTTCGACCGCCGGGCCGTTGTCGGCGAGGGGGACGGCGTAGCCTGGGGCCAGTTCGGCCAGGACGCGGTAGGCGACGGCGTGCAGTTCGACCCGGTAGGAGTAACCCACGGCCAGAACAGCGAAAATCACCAGCCAGAGCGCGGCGGCGCGCAGCGCTTCGCCCAGCCTGCCGGTGAATGTGGCGAACACGCTGGCACCGACGACCAGGAGCAAGGATCCGTAAAAAACGAGCTGCGCCAAGTCGTTGGCGCCGAGGCCGCCGACGTCGCCATAGCGCGAGGCGAAGAACACCAGGCCGATGCCGCCGGCGAGGCCGATGACGACGATCCACATCAGGCGATCGGCGTTCATCGCGCGGCTCCTGCGGGGCGCTGGCTCAGGCGGGCCATGATGGCGCGCCGCTCGTTTTCGCCGAGCGTGGACCACGCGCCGATCTCCTCCAGGGTGCGGCCGCAGCCGAGGCAAAGGCGCCCGGCGGCATCCAGCGTGCAGACGGAAACGCAAGGTGTGGAAAGGGTTTGGGACATGGATCCGGTACGCTCAGGGACGGCTGACTCTGGCGCAATTTCCTGTCGATCCGGTTAAGCGCCGGGCCGGCAGGGCGTCAGCGCGCGAAGATTTGCAGGCCGATCAGGAAGGCAATTTCGACCAGAAGGGTGGCGGCTCCAGCGACATCGCCGGTCTGCCCGCCGAATTGGGCGCGCGCAAGGCGAACCACGCCGAGGAAAATCACAACCCCGAAAAGCGTCCCGCCGATCAGGCCAGTCAGGCCGATGAGGTGGACGATCAGTGCAGTCGCAACAATGAGTCCAACGCCCAGCGCCAGCCGCCGGCTTGCCACCCCCGGGACCCCGACGCTGCGGGCGAGACCGTCCGCCCGGGCGAAGGGCAGGGCGGCGAGCATCCACAATCCGGCGAGGCGGGAGACGCTGACCGCCGCGACGAGCCCGGCCGCCGCCGCTAAAGGCCCGGTCTCCAGCAGCCCCGCCAGCGCGCCGATGCGCAGGGCGAAGGCCAGGATCAGAGCGCACACGCCGAAGGCGCCGACCCGGCTGTCCTTCATGATCTCCAGCCGCCGCTCGACGCTCCAGCCGCCGAGCGCGTCGGCGACATCCGCCAGCCCGTCCTCGTGCAGCGCCCCCGTGATCGCCACCAGCACCGTCACCGCCAGCGTGGCGGCGAGAAAATCCCCCAGCCCGATTGCCTGCGCCACCACCAGCACCGAGGCGGCGATGAGCCCCAGCACGGCGCCAGCCAGCGGCAGGGCCGGGCCGAGGCGGTCGAGATCGGGCGGGCCGTCCTCTTGCGGTTCGGAGGGCAGCCGCACCGGCAGCCGCGAGAGGAAGCGCAGCGCGGCGGGCACATCTGAAAGGATGGGGAGGGGCATCGGCGATTCCGTTCAGCGCTCGACCAGTAGCTCGGTGAGCGGCCGCCGCTGCTCCCAGCCGGCGCGCTCCAGCTCCGGCACGGGTGAGGCTTCGGCGGGATAGCCGATGCAGAGATAGCCGACGAGCCGCCACTGCGCGGGCACCTCCAGCGCAGCCGCCACCGCCTGCGGGGCGAGGATCGACACCCAGCCGACCCCGATGCCGCGCGCCGCCGCCGCCAGCCACAGCGTGTGGATGGCGAGCACGGCGGAATAGGCGACCGTTTCCGGCATGGTGGCGCGGCCGAGCCCGTGGCCGCTCGCAGGGTCCGGCTCGACGAAGACGGCGAGATGTTCGGGCGCGTCGTCCAGCCCGGCGAGCTTCAGCCGTGCATAGAGGCCGGCGCGCTCGGCCGGCTGCAGCGCCAGCGCTTCGGCATTGGCGGCCTCGAACAGCGCGCGGATGGCCGTGCGCCGGTCGCCGTCGCGCACCCGCACCAGCCGCCAGGGCTGGCTGAAGCCGACGCTCGGCGCCCGGCAGGCGGCCGCCAGCAGCGCGTCATATTCCGCCGCGTCGAGCGCGGTGGTGCGGAAGCAGCGCACATCGCGCCGCCAGGCGAACAGCGCGTCGAGCCGGTCGCGAAAGGCGGCGTCGAAGTCCGGCGGCGTGGCGGCAGGGGCTTTGAGAGGAACGGCCAAGGGGGCTTCCTTGCGGGCTTCCATCCGTGATCGCCTTCTTGCTCGCCCGCGCGCTTCCATGCGAAATCGCCGGGGCGCGGCGGCCTGCGTGAGGGTTGCGCGTCCCTCGGTGAGGGTCTACCCCGCCTTGGCGCCCGAGGCGACACTTCTTCACCCTGCATCTTCCGTTTTGCCCCGTCCGGTTTGCCCCGTCCGTTTTGCTGCTGAGGCTCCCATGCTGCGCTCCGCCACCGGCCTGCCCTTTGACGATATCCGCAACCTCGTTGCCCAGATGCCGGGGCCGGACATGGCCGCCCGCGCCGCCGCGGCCGCCCGGCAGGGGCAACTCGTCAAGCCGCCCGGCGCGCTGGGCCGGCTGGAGGAAATCGCCATCCATCTCGCCGGCTGGCAGGGTCGGGAGATTCCGCAGATCAACCGGCCGACCGTGGCGGTGTTCGCCGCCACCCATGGCGTGGCGGGGCGCGGCGTCTCGCCTTACCCCTCGGACGTGACCAAGCAGATGGTCGCCACCTTCACCGCCGGAAAGGCGGCGGTGAACCAGATTTGCGGCGTGTTCGGCGCCGGGCTCAGGGTGTTCGACCTCGCGCTCGACCTGCCGACGCCGGATATCGTTGAACAAGACGCGCTGACCGAGGCCGAATGCGCCGCCACCATGGCCTTCGGCATGGAGGCGCTGGCCGGCGAGCCGGACCTGCTGTGCCTCGGCGAAATGGGCATCGGCAACACCACCGTGGCCGCCGCCATTTTCCACGGGCTTTATGGCGGGCAGGCGGGCGACTGGGTCGGCCCCGGCACCGGCGCCACCGGCGAGGTGCTGGAACGCAAGATCGAGGCGGTGCGGGCGGCGGTGGCGCGCGCCAAGGGGCATCTGGACGACCCGCTGGAAGTGCTGCGCAAGCTGGGCGGGCGCGAAGTGGCGGCGATGGCCGGCGCCATCCTCGCCGCGCGGCTGCAGCGCGTGCCTGTGGTGCTCGACGGCTATGTGGTGACGGCCGCCGCCGCCGTGCTGAAGGCGCTCGACCCTTCGGCGCTTGACCATTGCCTCGCCGGCCATGTCTCGGCCGAGCCGGCGCATCGCGCCGTGCTGCAGCGGCTCGGCCTGCGCCCGCTGCTCGATCTCGACATGCGGTTGGGGGAAGGTTCCGGCGCGGCGCTGTCCATCGGCATCATCAAATCGGCGCTGGCCTGCCATGGCGGCATGGCGACCTTTGCCGAGGCGGGTGTGGCGGGGGCGTGAAGGGACGGCCGTGCGGCGCGACGTGGTGCGTCTGAACCTTCGACCCTCATCCCCGGGCTTGACCCGGGGATCCAGCCTTTACCGGGTGGTGCGCGCGGTGGGGCTGGGTGGCCGGGTCAAGCCCGGCCATGAGGGCTGGTAATGGGGTTCAACCCGTCACGCGCGCAGCGACATCGCCCTCCGCGCGGCTGGCGGCCACGGGGCTGGCGGCCACAGACGTGGCGCGGGATTGCCCTCGCTGGCGTGCTGATCTTGATTGCGCTGCTGGTCGAGCGCTTCATCCCCCCGCTCACCGGCGCGGTGCGGGTGGCGGATGGCGACAGCCTGGAGATATCCGGCGAGCGGGTGCGGCTGGAGGGCATCGACGCGCCCGAACTGCATCAGGAGTGCGGCGAGGGGGCGAAGGCCTGGCCCTGCGGGATGAAGGCGCGCGCGGCGCTGGCGGCGCTCGTCGCCCAGGGCGAGGTGAGTTGCCGGCCCGTGGACGAGGACCGCTATGGCCGCGCCGTGGCGCGCTGCGCGGTCGACGGCTGGGATATCGGGGCGGAACTGGTGCGGCAGGGCTGGGCGGTGGCGCTGGGGCTGGCCTACGGCGCCGAAGAGCGGGCGGCGCGGGCAGCCGGCGCCGGCATCTGGGCCGGCCCGTTCGAGACGCCGGCGGAGTGGCGGGCGCGCCATCCACGCCCGGCGGAGTGATGACGGGCGGGCGAAGGCTCCCTATCTAAGCGCCATGCCCGCCGACGACCTCGACGCCCTGCTCACTGAGATCCGCGCCTGCCGCTTCTGCGTGGAGACGCCGCGCGGAAAACCGCTGCCGCATGCGCCGCGCCCGGTGCTGCATGTCGGGCCGCGCGCCAAAATCCTCATTGCCGGGCAGGCGCCGGGGACCAAGGTGCACGGCTCCGGCCGCTCCTTCACCGATGCCTCCGGCGACCGGCTGCGCGACTGGCTCGGGGTCAGCGCCGAGACCTTCTATGACCCTGACCGCATCGCGGTGGCGGCGATGGGCTTCTGCTTTCCCGGGCAGGACGGCAAGGGCGGCGACCTGCCGCCGCGCCGGGAATGCGCTGGCCTGTGGCATGACCGGCTGTTCGCCGCGCGGGCGCCGTTCGATCTTGTCGTCGCGGTGGGGGCGGCGGCGCAGGCCTATCATCTCAGGCGGCTCGGGCTGGAGCGCTTCGCGGGCGGCGGGCTGAGCGAGCGGGTGGAGCGCTGGCGCGAGATTTTTGACGCGCGCGAGAATCCCCGCTTCCTTCCGCTGCCGCACCCTTCCTGGCGCAATACCGGCTGGCTGAAGCGCCACCCCTGGTTCGAGGCCGATCTCGTGCCGGTGCTGCGCGCCGAGGTGGCGCGGCTGCTGGGGTAGGGTGGTGGGAATCAAGGCCCTGCGTGCGTCAAAGCCAGCCTGCGGCCGGCACCTCAGCATGACGATACTTGTTCGCTTGAACGCCGTCATCCTGAGGTGCGAGTGAAGCGAGCCTCGAAGGATGGAACCGGTCGCGCTACCGCGACACCAGAAGATGCCGGTTCAGCCGGCGCTCCAGCACGTTCCACACCCGCCGCACGATCTCGACCATCAGCAGATACAGCACCGCCGCCCAGAGATAGACCTCCATGTCATAGGAGCGGGAGAAGGCGAGGCGGGTGACGCCCATCAAATCGTAGACGGTGATGACCGAGGCAATGGCGCTGGCCTTGATCATCAGCACCAGCTCATTGCCCAGCGGGCGCAGCCCCACCGCGATCGCCTGCGGCAGGATGATCTTGCGATAGGCCAGCACCCGCGACAGGCCGAGCGCCTGCGCCGCCTCCATCTGCCCCGCCGGCAGGGTCTGGATGCCGCCACGCAGGATCTCCGACTGGTAGGCGGCGGTGTTCAGCGTGAAGGTGAACACCGCGCAGTTGAAGGCATCGCGGAAGAACCACCACAGGCCGATATCGGTGAGCTGTTCGCGGAACTGGCCGGCGCCGTAATAGATGAGGAAGGTCTGCGCCAGCAGCGGCGTGCCGCGGAAGAAATAGGAATAGGTGAAGGCCGCGCGGGAGAGCACCTTGCCGCCTTCCACCCGGGCGATGGCGAGCGGCAGCGCCAGCACGGCGCCGAAGACGATGGACAGCCCGACCAGCTGCAGCGTCACCCAGACGCCGTCGAGAAAGCGCAGGCCGTAGCGGCTCATCAAATCGGCGTTGAGGCCGATCAGCCCCATCGCCCAAAGGAAGCCCTCGCCGAGCGAGCCGAGAAACGGTTCCATCAATGGCCTCCCACCCGCTTGAAGCCGCGCGAGGCCCGGTTTTCCAGCGCGGTGAACACGATGCTCGAAAGGCCGGAAAACACGAGATAGATGAGGCAGGCGACGAGGTAGAAGAAGAAGGGCTGCTTGGTCACGCCCACCGCGATCGAGGTCTGGCGCATCAGATCGCTGATGGCGATGACCGAGACCAGCGAGGTGTCTTTCAGCAGCACCATCCAGTTGTTGGACAGGCCCGGCAGGGCGACCCGCCAGAGCTGCGGGAATGTGACCAGCCGGAAGGTGTTCCAGCCCGACAGGCCGAGGGCGGACGCCGCCTCCTTCTGGCCCTTCGGCACGGCGCGGATGGCGGCGAGCAGCACCTCGCTGGAGAAGGCGCCGAGCACCAGCCC
Source organism: Xanthobacteraceae bacterium 501b (assembly GCA_000378025.1). GTDB lineage: Bacteria > Pseudomonadota > Alphaproteobacteria > Rhizobiales > Xanthobacteraceae > Ancylobacter. Next base: position 2,307,706 of record KB899087.1, on the reverse strand, counting down.
CAGCGCCACCACGCCGGCGACGAACTGGTTCACCTCGATATGGGCGCCCTCGACCACATAGCCAGCGAGGCGGGTGAGCAGCATCTGCCCGCCATAATAGACGATGAACAGGGTGAGCAGTTCCGGCAGCCCGCGAAAAACCGTGGTGTAGAGGTCGCCCACCGCGCGCAGCGCCCGCGAGCGCGAATCCTTGGCCACCGCCACGGCAAGGCCGATGACGATGCCGACGGGGAGGGTGACGAGGGCGAGCTCGATGGTGAGCAGCGCGCCCTGCAAAATCTCGTCGCCCCAGCCATTGGGGCCGAAGGACAGCAGCTCAAGCAGATTCAACATGACGGATGGCGCGCCCCACGGTTCGACGAAAAGGCGCCGCCCCGGCCGTGCCGGAACGACGCTGCGGCGCGGGCGTCAGTAGACGCTGAAGGGGAAATACTTGTCGTTGATGGTCTTGTAGGTGCCGTTGGCGACGATCGCGTCGATCGCCTTGTTGAACATCGCCACCAGCTCGGGGTCGCCCTTGCGGATGCCGACGCCGATGCCCTCGCCGAAATATTTCGCGTCGGTATGGTCGGCGCCGACAAACTGGCAGCAGCCGCCATCCTTGGAATTCAGCCATTCCAGCAGCACGATCTTGTCCGCCAGCACCGCGTCGAGCCGGCCATTGGCGAGGTCGAGATTGGCCTCGTCCTGCTTGCCATAGAGCTTCACCTCGGCGCCGGCCTTGGCGTAGACGTCTTCGAGGTAGTTCGAGTGAATGGTCGAGGCCTGCGCGCCCAGCACCTTGCCCTTGAGCGCGGCCGGCGAGGTGTCGGTGATCTTGCTGTCCTTGGGGGCGGCGAAGATGGCGGCGGTCTTGTAGTATTTGTTGGAGAAAGCGATCTGCTGCTTGCGTTCCTCGGTGATCGACATCGAGGCGACGATGGCGTCGTATTTGCCGGCCAGCAGCGCGGGGATGATGCCGTCCCAATCCTGCGCGGTGAAAGTGCATTCCACCTTCATCTCGGCGCACAGCGCCTTGGCGATGTCGATGTCGAAGCCCTTCAGCTCGCCCTTGTCCATATAGTTGAAGGGCGGGTAGGCGCCTTCGGTGCCGATGCGGACGGTCTTCCATTCCTTGGCGGAGGCGCCGCCGGCCAGGGGCACGGCAAGGATGGCCGCTGCGAGAATGGCCACGGCCGCGAACCGGGTGACGAGCCTCATGATGTTCCCCTCTGATACTGTGTGCTTCGCCGGTGTGTTCTGTCGTTCCCGGCAACCCATGCTGGCACTAATTCCGAATGTAGTGCAACGGGGGCTGCTGCATCCCTAGTCAGAAAGTCGAACTGATCCATTTTTGTGCAGTGCGGCACCATCAGGCCGGCCGATCGGGCAATGGCGCGGCACGGGTTGACGCTGCGCCCGCGCTGGTGTGTCTCAGCTTGAAACAGGTCTATTGAGGAGAAGCGCGCGATGGCGACGGCAGACGATGTGAAGGCGCGGCTGGCGCAGGTTTCCGCCCCCGACGGCCGTCCCGTGACCGAGGCCGGCGTGCTGTCCGACATCCTTGTTTCGGACGGCAAGGTCTACATGTCGATCACGGTCGATGCCGCGCAGGCGCAGGCCTGGGAGCCGGTGCGCGCCGCCGTGGAGCGCACCGTGCGCGGCACGCCGGGCGTGACCTCGGCGCTGGTGGCGCTCACCGCCGAGCGCAAGGCCGGCCTGCCCCCGGTCGCCTCGCACACGCCGGCGGCCGCGCGCGCGCCCGGCGGCCATTCCCATGCCGGCCATTCCCATGCGGGACACACCCATGCCCAGCCCCCGGCCGATCCGCAGAAGGAAGCGCCGGGCCTGCCGGGTGTCGGCGCCATCATCGCGGTGGCCTCGGGCAAGGGCGGGGTGGGCAAGTCGACGCTGGCGGCCAATCTGGCGCTAGGCCTCGCCGCCTCCGGGCTCAAGGTCGGCCTGCTCGACGCCGATATTTACGGCCCCTCCGTGCCGCGCCTGATGGGGCTGAAGGGGCGCCCCGAGGTGAACGGCCGGATGATCACCCCGATGCAGGCCTTCGGCCTCAAGGTGATGTCGATCGGCTTCCTCGTGGAGGAAGAGACGCCGATGATCTGGCGCGGGCCGATGGTGATGTCGGCGATCAGCCAGATGCTGAAGGAAGTGAACTGGGCGCCGCTCGACATTCTCGTCGTCGACATGCCGCCCGGCACCGGCGATGCGCAGCTGACCATGGCGCAGCAGGTGCCGCTGGCCGGCGCGGTGATCGTCTCCACCCCGCAGGACCTCGCGCTGATCGACGCGCGGCGCGGCATCGCCATGTTCCAGAAGGTGAATGTGCCGGTTCTCGGCGTGGTGGAGAACATGAGCTACTTCATGTGCCCGCACTGCGGCACACGCTCGGATATTTTCGGCCATGGCGGGGCGCGGCACGAGGCGCAGCGGCTCGGCGTGCCCTTCCTCGGCGAGGTGCCGCTGCAGATGTCGATCCGCGAGACGTCGGACGCCGGCCTGCCTGTGGTGGCGACCCGACCGGACAGCCCGGAGGCGGGCATCTACCGCGCCATCGCGCAATCGGTGCGCGATTCGCTCGCCGGCCGCCGTAGCACGGCCCGCGCCGCGCCGCGCATCGTCATGGAGGGGTGAGGGGGCATCTCCCCCGCCTTGCTGCCCCGTCCGGCCTATCGCTGCTGTGCCTCGAACGTGGCGAAGAGCGCCTCGATCTCGGCGAAGCCCATGGCCTCGTCGAGGAAATCGAACCGCCCCGCGCGCTGCATTGCCTGTGCCGCGCGGATCACCGCGCCATAGGCGAGCCGGGCGAGGCTGGAGCCGATGCTGATGCGCCGCACGCCGGCCTCGCTCAGTTCGTCGCGGGTGAAGCGCGTCTTGCCGATGCCGATGACGACATTCACCGGCCGGGACACCGACGCGCAGACCGTGCGCACCGCCGCGATATCCGGCAGGCCGGGGGCATAGAGCACATCGGCCCCCGCCGCCTCGAAGGCCTGCAGGCGGCGGATGGTGTCGTCGAGATCGGGCCGACCCCACAGGAAATTCTCCGCCCGCGCGGTGAGCACGAAATCGCCCGGCAGGCCCTGGCGCGCTTCCGCCGCCGCCGCGATGCGTTCCACCGCGAGGGTGAAATCGTAGATCGGCGCGTCGCGGCGGCCGGTATGGTCCTCCAGCGATCCGCCGGCCAGCCCAAGGGCGGCAGCCGTGCGGATGGTCTCGCCCGCGCTCTCGGGACTGTCGCCAAGGCCCATTTCGAGATCGGCCGACACTGGCAGCGGCGTCGCGGCGACGATGCTGGCGCAATGGGCGAACAGATCCGCGCGCGAGGTCGTCCCCTCCGCGACGCCGCGCGAGAAATCCATGCCGGCGCTGGTGGTGGCGAGAGCGGGATAGCCCATCGCGGCGAAGATGCGCGCCGTGCCGGCGTCCCACGGGTTGGGCAGGATGAAGGCGCCGGGCCCCTCATGCAGGGCGCGGAAGCGGGCGGCCTTGTCGTCCATGTGCAACGTCTCCCCGATGACCGGGAAAAGCTAGCGAGGGAACGCGAACAGAGCAAGAACATTTGCGCGCCGGCCCGTGCATCAGCCAAGCCGGTTGCCCTGCGCGGCGGGCTGTTGCAAACATCGCTCGCCCATTTGCGAGGGATGCCTGCCCATGAAGCGCCGCGACTTTCTCCGCACCGCCGCCATCGCCGCCCCCGCGAGCGCGCTGGCGGCGCCCGCTTTGGCGCAGGACGCGCCGCAGATCCGCTGGCGGCTCACCTCCTCGGTGCCGAAGGTGCTCGACGCGATCTTCGGCGCCAATGAGCTGGTGTCGAAATATGTGAGCGAGGTGACGCAGGGGCGGTTCGTCATCCAGAACTTCGCCGCCGGCGAGATCGTGCCCGGTCTGCAGGCGCTGGACGCGGTGCAGAACGGCACGGTCGAGATCGCGCAGACGCCGCTCTATTACTACACCGGCAAGGACCCGTCCTTCGCCTGCTTCACCACCATGCCGTTCGGGCTGAATGCGCGCATGCAGAACGCCTGGTTCTACCATGGTGGCGGGCGCGAATTGCAGGACGAGTTCCTCGCCAAATACAACCTCGTCGGCTTTCTCGGCGGCAATACCGGCACCCAGATGGGCGGCTGGTTCCGCAAGGAGGTGAAGGACCTCGCCGACTTCCGCGGCCTGAAGTTCCGCATCGGCGGCATTGCCGGGCAGGTGGTGGCCAAGCTCGGCGTGGTGCCGCAGCAGATCGCCCCCGGCGACATCTATGCCGCGCTGGAAAAGGGCACGATCGACGCCTGCGAATGGGTCGGGCCCTATGATGACGAGAAGCTCGGCTTCGTCCGGGTGGCGCCCTATTACTATTATCCCGGCTGGTGGGATGGCGGGCCGACGATGAATGTCGTGGTCAACCGCGACAAGTGGAACACCCTGCCCAAGAGCTACCAGGCCGCGTTCGAGGCGGCGGTGGCCTATGCCAATGCCGACATGCTGGCGAAATACGACGCCTTCAACCCGGCGGCGCTGCGCCGGCTGGTCGCGGCGGGTGCCCAGCTGCGCACCTTTCCGCAGGCTTTCCTCGACGCCTCCTGGCAGGCCTCGAACGAGCTGATCGCCGAGATCGGCGCCAAGAATGCCGGCTTCAAGAAGATCATGGACGCGCAGATCGCCTTCCGCAACGAGGAGTATCTGTGGTGGCAGGTTGGCGAATACCCCTATGACGGCTACATGATCCGCGCCCGCACGCGGGGGTAGGGGGCTTCTCCCTCTCCCCGTCGGGGAGAGGAAAGCAAAAAAACACAGAGGAAACGCCGATGCCGCATTCGCCTTCCCGCCGGGGCCTGATCAAGGGTGCCGGCCTCGCCACCGCCGCCGCCGCCGCCTCGACCTTGGCGGCGCCCGCCATCGCCCAGACCCTGCCCACCCTGCGCTGGCGAATGACGTCGAGCTATCCGAAATCGCTCGACACCATCTATGGCGCCGCCACCCTGCTGTCGAAATATGTCGGCGAGGCCACGGACGGGCGCTTCACCATCGACGTGTTCGCCCCCGGCGAGATCGTGCCCGGCCTGCAGGCGCTGGACGCGGTGCAGAACCGCACGGTGGAGGTCTGCCAGACCGCGCTCTATTACTATATCGGCAAGAACCCCGCCTATGCGCCCTTCACCACGCTGCCCTTCGGGCTGAACGCCCGGATGCAGACGGCGTGGCTCTACCATGGCGGCGGCAACGCGCTGCAGAACGCCTTCCTCGCCACGAGCAACGTCATCGGCTTCGCCGGCGGCAATACCGGGGCGCAGATGGGCGGCTGGTTCCGCAAGGAGATCAAGTCGCTCGCCGATTTGAAGGGGCTGAAGATGCGCATTCCCGGCATTGCCGGGCAGGTGCTGGCGCGGCTCGGCCTGGTGCCGCAGAACCTCGCCGGCGGCGACATCTATCCCGCGCTGGAGAAGGGCACGATCGACGCCGCCGAATTTGTCGGCCCGGTGGATGACGAGAAGCTCGGCTTCAACCGCGTGGCGCCGTTCTACTATTATCCCGGCTGGTGGGAGGGTGGCCCGACCATCCATTTCGTCGCCAATCTGCCGGCCTGGAACGAGCTGCCGCGCTCCTATCAGGCGGCGTTCGAGGCCGCCTCCGCCTATGCCAATTCCGACATGCTGGCGAAGTACGACGCCCGCAACCCGGCGGCGCTGCGCCGGCTGGTGGCCGGCGGGGCGCAGCTGCGCCCCTTCCCGCAGGAGGTGATGGACGCGGCGTACAAGGAGAACATCGCGCTGATGGCGGAGATTTCCGCCAAGAACCCGGAATTCAAGACCATCTACGAGTCGATGCTCGCCTTCCGCAACGAGGAATATCTGTGGTGGCAGGTCGGCGAATACCCTTATGACGGCTACATGATCCGTGCCCGCCAGAAGGGCTGAGGCTCAGCCGCCGGCGCGGGGCCCCTCGCAGGCGGCCTCGCGCGGCGCCGGCCGGGCGGCGGTGAGGGCGCGGGCGCTCATATGGTGGTGCATGGTGTAGAGCCCCGCCGCCATGATGAGCGCCATGCCGCCGATCGACACCAGATCCGGCATGTCGTGGAACACCACGGCCGAGAGGCCGACGGCGCAGACCACGGCGGCATAGCGGAACGGCGCCACCACCGAGATGTCGCCGGTCCGCATCGCCGCGATGGTGAGCATCTGGCCGATGATCAGCGAGACGCTGCCGCCGACGAGATAGGCCAGCGTCGTCGCATCAGGCGCGTGCCAGGTCTCGACCGAGCTGCCGGCAAAGCCGAAGCCCATGCCCACCACCGCCGTGCTGAAAGTGACGATAAGGGTCGGCACATGCGTGCCTATCCGCCCGGTGACGAAGTCGCGAAAGGCCATGAGCAGGGCGGCGCCCAGCGGCAGCAGCGCCATCGCGTCGAAGGCCGAGCTGCCGGGCTTGACGATCAGCGTCACGCCGAGGAAGCCGATGGCGACCGCCAGCCATTGCCGCCAGCTGATATGCGCGCCGAAGAACAGCACCGCCGCCGCCATGGTGGCGAGCGGAGTGACCTGCAGGATGGCGGTGGAATCGGCGATCGACATCACCGAGATCGAGGTGATGAACAGCAGCGCCACGCAGGCCTCGGTGACGGAGCGCAGCAGCACCCGCCGGTCCATCATGTAGCGCAGCGAGGGAAGCAGCCCCATCCAGCCCAGCACGGCGAGCAGCAGCAGCGCCGCCAGAGCGCCGCGCATCGCCAGGATCTGCGAGGGTGGGATATGGGCCAGCGCCAGCTTGGAGAAGGCGTCATTGGTCGAGAAGATCGACGAGCCGGCGATCATCAGCAGAATGCCGCGCTTGGCGCTGGGGGCGTGCATGAAACGGGGTCCGAAGGCGGGAACGCCTTAAAAGTCGTTCAAAGGCGGCGCAAACGCGGCCATCGCGCCGGCGCCGGGGAAAATGTGCCCTCAAAGGAGAGCGCGGTTCAGCATTCCTCGCAGGCGAGCGCGTCGGCTGCGACCAGCCCGCCGGTGCGCCGTTCCAGCGCCTGCGAGGCGACGCACAGGCCGAGCGCGCCGACCGCCAGCGCCGCGCCCACCCAGGGCAGGTCGGCATAGCCGATGCCGACCGTGATCGCCGCCCCGCCGATCCAGGCGCCGGCGGCATTGCCGAGATTGAACGCGCCCTGATTGAGCGTGGAGGCGAGGTTGGGCGCCCCCTCCGCCGCGTCGACGACCCGCATCTGGATCGGCGGCACCACGGCGAACACCAGAATGCCCCAGATGAAGACGGTGGCCACGGTAGCGGCGGCCGAGGCGCTGAGGAACACGAAGGCCACCAGAATGGCGGCCAGCCCGACAAAGCTCGCCATCAGCGAGGGCATTAGCCGCCAGTCGGCCAGCTTGCCGCCCAAGAGATTGCCGATGGTGATTCCCACCCCGAACAGCAGCAGCACATAGGTGACGGCGTGCGGGGTGAAGCCGGTCACGTCGCGCAGCAGCGGCGCGATATAGGTGAACACCGAGAACAGGCTGGCCGAGGCCAGCACGCTCATCAGCATGGTGAGGATGACCTGCGGGCGCTTCAGCACCGCGAATTCGCGCAGGATGTTGCCCGAGGCATGGGGAATGTCGCGCGGCACCCACAGCGCGATGGCGCTGACCGCGAGGATGCCGATCAGCACCACCGCCCAGAAGGTGGAGCGCCAGCCCGCGGCCTGGCCCAGCGCGGTGCCGAGCGGCACGCCCAGCACATTGGCCAGCGTCAGCCCGGCGAACATCAGCGCGATGGCGCTGGCGCGCTGGTTGGGCGGCACCAGATTGGCCGCCACGACAGCGCCGATGCCGAAAAAGGCACCATGGCAGAAGGCGGTGACGACGCGGGCCGCCATGAGGAACCAATAGTCCGGCGCGATGGCGCAGAGGAAATTGCCCAGCACGAACATGCTGGCAAGGCCGATCAGCGTGCCCTTGCGGGGCAGGGAATTGGTGATGACGGCGACGATCGGCGCGCCGACCACCACCCCCAGCGCATAGCCGGTGACGAGAAGCCCGGCAGCGGGGATGGTGACGCCGAGGTCGGCGGCGACCTCCGGCAGCAGGCCCATGATGACGAATTCGGTCGTGCCAATGCCGAAGGAGGCCATGGCCAGGGCCAACAGCGGAAGCTGCATCGCGGAACGCTCTATGATCGAAAAAGGGTGTGTTGGCTGCTGTTTAGCAGCGTGATTCATATGATCATATGCACGTTGTATTGCAGCGCAGCAACACGGCGGAGCGCGCGGCAGCCATGCGGCACGCTCGCAGGAGCCGCCCGGCTCAGCCGCCGGTGACGCTCATATGGCGGCGCACGGAGGGGGCGCGGCCGGGGCGGTCGATGACGAAATCATGCCCCTTGGGCTTGCGGAAGATCGCGTCGTCGAGCACGGCGTGCAGCTTCTCGTCGCTCTCGGAGGCGCGCAGGGGGGCGCGCAGATCCGCCGCGTCCTCCTGGCCGAGGCACATATAGAGCGTGCCGGTGCAGGTGACGCGGACCCGGTTGCAGCCCTCGCAGAAATTATGCGTCAGCGGGGTGATGAAGCCGAGTCGGCCGCCGGTTTCGCGGATGCTGACATAACGCGCCGGGCCGCCGGTGCGGAACGGAATGTCCTCCAGCGTCCACTGTCGGGCGAGGCGCTCGCGCACGGTGGACAGCGGCAGATACTGGTCGGCGCGCTCCGCCCCGGTCTCGCCGAGCGGCATCACCTCGATCAGCGACACGTCCATGGCGCGGCCATGCGCCCATTGGATCAAATCGGGGATCTCATGCTCGTTCTCGCCGGCGAGCGCGACGGCGTTCAGCTTCACATGGATGCCGGCTTCCTGAGCCGCGTCGATGCCGGCGAGCACCTTGCCGAGGTCGCCCCAGCGGGTCAGCGCCCGGAAACGGTCGGGGTCGAGCGTGTCGAGCGAGACATTGATGCGCTTGACGCCGCAATCGGCGAGTTCGCGGGCGAAGCGGGCGAGCTGCGAGCCATTGGTGGTGAGCGTCAGCTCTTCCAGCGCACCCGAATCGAGATGCCGGCCGAGCGAGCGGAACAGGGTCATCACGTCGCGGCGCACCAGCGGCTCGCCGCCGGTGAGGCGCAGTTTCTTCACGCCGCGGGCGACGAAGGCGGAGCAGAGGCGGTCGAGTTCTTCCAGCGTCAGCAGTTCGGGCTTGGGCAGGAACGTCATATGTTCCGCCATGCAGTAGACGCAGCGAAAGTCGCAGCGGTCCGTCACCGAAACCCTGAGATAGGTGACGGCGCGGCCGAACGTGTCGACCAGCGGCGCGCGTGGGGCGCCGAACTGGATACGGTCGATGACGGCTTCGCTGGTGCTCACGCAGTCGCTCCCGCGCCGATGGGCGCTGTTCTTCTTCCATTTCTAAGGCTCGGCGCCCCGTCTGCCAAGGCGCAGGGGCCTATCGGCCGATAGCCTAACCCATTCGTGACAGTGGCTTTGCCCAAACGCCCCGAAAGCTCCGGCGCTTGGCGAAAGCGCGCTGCCTGTCTATGTGGGAAGGAACGAGAAGAGAGGAAGACGCCCGTGACCGATGCCGCTGGCACATTCTGGCCGACCGAAATCAAGGTGCACAAGGATCGCCGTGCGCTGACCATCGCCTTCGAGGGCGGGGCGAGCTACATCATCCCGGCCGAGCTGCTGCGGGTGGAGAGCCCTTCCGCCGAGGTGCAGGGCCATTCGCCGGCCGACCGCCAGCTGGTGGCGGGCAAGCGCGAGGTGCGGATCGAGGAGGCTATACCGGTCGGCAATTACGCCGTGCGGCTGATTTTCGACGACGGCCATTCCACCGGCATCTTCACCTGGGACCTGCTGCACGAACTGGGCCGCGACCAGGACACGCGCTTCAAGCGCTATCTGCAAGAACTGGCGGCCAAGAACCTTTCGCGCGATGCCCCCGGCGCGGTGCGCCGGCACTGAGGCAACCGCGCCGTGCGCCGGCATTGAGGGCGATCCCGGAGCGGCCTTCCGGCCGTCCGGGATGACGCCCTGGCGTCAGTTCAGCACCACCACCTGGGTGCCGACGCGGACGCGGTCATAGAGGTCGGTCACGTCGTCATTGGTCATGCGGAAGCAGCCGGACGACACCGCCTGGCCGATCGTCTCCGGCTCGTTGGAGCCGTGGATGCGGTAGAGCGTCGAACCCAGATACATGGCGCGGGCGCCGAGCGGGTTGTCGATGCCGCCGGGCATGTAGCGCGGCAGGTCGGGGCGGCGCTGCAGCATCTGCGGCGGCGGGGTCCAGCCCGGCCATTCGGCCTTGCGGGTAATGGTCTTGACGCCGCCCCAGCGGAAGCCGTCGCGGCCGACGCCGATGCCGTATTTCACCGCCGTGCCATTGTCCTGCACCAGATAGAGCCGGCGCTCGGCGGTGTTCACCACGATGGTGCCGGGCTTGTACTTGCCGGTATAGGGCACGACCTGCCGGCGGATCGAGGAATATCCCTTCACCGGCCCGTTGCCGAAATTGGAAGGGCGCGGGAAGAAGCTGAAGAAGGAGGGCGTGCTCGCGCTCTGCGCCATGGCCGGCGCGCTGCCGGCGAGAATCGCGGCGCCCAGCGCCAGGGCAGCCAGTGTCTTAAGTCGCATCGTAAGCCCCATGAAATGGCCCGTTCCGTCACCCGTGGCGGATGGAAGCCCTCGCCCGGCGGCAAAGCGCGGGCGCGGGTGCCACAGTATGCGGCGAAAATCGGAGCATTGCCTAGCAGCGCGCGAATACGGGCAAATTTGCCCGGCGCTATGGCACGAATGCCACAGGTTGCCCCGTTACTTCGCCGGCGCGCCGAAGATGAGCGCGCTGACCGGGCGGCCGAAGAAGTTCGCCCCGGCCTGTGTGAAGTGCGAGGGGTCATGCTGCAGCGGCACGCCGTCCACCGTCAGCGGGCAGTCGGTGCCGCCACAGGCGGCGTCGAACACCGAGATGTAGGTGACATCCGGGTTGCCGGCGAAATGCGCCCGCAGCCGCTCATCGTGCAGGCGGGCGCTGGGGAGAAGGTCGTCGCCCGCCCCGGTATTGCCGTCGCCGGCGATGAGGCGGCGGGCGAGCAGCTTCGGCACCGCGTCGCGGTAGAGCGGCACAGGGCCGACCACCACCACGCGGATGCCCTCGCGGGCGAAGCCCTCAAGCGCCGCGTCCAGTTCCGGCGAGGGCGTGCCCAGTCCGCCGAGCACCAGGATGTCCGGCTTGTTGGCGTGTACCCAGTCGCGGGCGAAGGCGTTCATCGCCGCGCAATAGGGCAGGCGGGAGCCTTCGGCTTCCAGCACCGGCGGGCAGGCGGCGCCGGTGATCTGGCCAACCGCATAGCCGCGCGCCTCGCCCTCCGCGATGATCGCGGTGATGAAATGGGCGATATGGCTGTTGCCCCATACCAGCACCGAGGGGTGGGTGGTGGGCAGGCATTCCGGCTTGATGGCGAGTTCGGCCTGGAAGAAGGGGGTAAAGCACACGCCCTGCCGGAACACCGGGTCGGCGTTGTAGAAGGCATAGGCGGCGAGGCGCCGCACCTCGGGGTCGAGCCGCTGAGGCAGGCCGCGCGTGGCGATGGCGGTCTGCGCGAAGGCGGCCAGCGCCAGCGTGCCCGCCACCGTGGCACCGACCAGCACCTTCGGGGTGAACAGGCGACGGTTGACGCGCACCGGCTGCTCGATGAACCGCCAGGAGAGAAAGGCCAGCAGCACCGACAGCGCCACTCCGCCGAGGAGAAAGGGCAGCGGCGCCACCGGGCCCAGCCACTCCCGGCCGAGCGAGGCGATGGGCCAGTGGACGAGATAGAGCGAATAGGAAATGAGGCCGAAGAACACCATCACCCGGCTGCCCAGCAGCCGGGTCGGCAGGCTCGGCCCGGCCTCGCCGCCCCAGATTACCAGCGCCGTGCCCAGGCAGGGAATGAGCGCCAGCAGCCCGGGAAAGGGCGAGGCGGAGCTGAGCCCGACCATGCCGCCCAGGATCAAGGCGCAGCCGCCCGTTCCCGCCGCCACGCGCACCGCCCGCCGCTCGGCAAAGCGCAGGCCGGGCAGCGCCAGCGCTGCGCCGATCAGCATTTCGAAGGCGCGGAAGGGCAGCAGGAAATAGGCGGCGGCGGGGTCGCGCGTCACCATGAACTGGCTGGCGGCCAGCGAGGCGAGCAACAGCGCCGGCACGCTCCAGAGGATCGCTCGCCGGCCGAAGCGCTGCAGAACGAGGATGAGCGCCGGGAACAGGAAATAGAACTGCTCCTCCACCCCCAGCGACCAGTAATGCAGCAGTGGCATTTCCTGCGCCGCCGGGCCGAAATAGTCGGTGCGCTGGAAGAAGAAGATGTTGCCGACGGCGAACACCGACCACAGCACCGAGCGGCCGAAGATCATCATCTGATAAGGCAGCAGGATGAGCGCGGCGAAGGCGGCGGTGAGGGCGGTGACGACCAGGAAAGCCGGCGCGATGCGGCGGATGCGCCGTTCATAGAAGCCGAACAGCGAGAAGCGGCCGGCCTCGACATCGGCATAGATCGATTTGGAAATCAGGAAGCCGGAAATGACGAAGAACACGTCGACGCCGACAAACCCGCCCGGCAGCCACGTCGCACCGAAATGATAGAGGACGACGCCGAGGACGGCGACGGCGCGCAGGCCGTCAATATGGGCGCGATAGCGCAGGGGATGATGCACGGCAGACCGCAGGCTGGGTGAGGCAGGCGAGGGGGGCAAGGCGGGCCTCATTATGAACGCTCTGGCGGCGCGTGGGCATGCCTCGCGCGCGCCTGTCCCCTGCCGCACGCCCACTTAGGCCGCGAGTGTGGCTGTGCGGCCATAGGGCCGCCGGTTCCCGCTCTCACTGCGCCGGCGGCGTTGGGGCCGGAGCGGGCGCATTGGCGAAGATCAGTGCGCCGAGCCGGTCGCCGAAATAGGAGACGCCCTCGCGGGTGAAATGGGTGGGGTCGAACTGCAGCGGCGCGCCGTCGACCATCATCGGGCAGTTCCTGTCCGGGCACAGGCCGAGAAGCGAGACGAACTCGACATCCGGATTGCCGGCGAAATGCGCCGCCATCAGCCGGTCGGCGCGGCCCGTGGCCTCGGTGAGGTCGTCATCGGCGAGGCGGCTCGGCGCATTGCGGTACATGCGTTCGGCCAGGATTTCCGGTGCCGGGCGCCTGTAGTGCGGCACCGGGCCGAGCAGGATGACCCGGATGCCGGCGCCATGCAGCCGGGCGAGGTCGGCGTCGAGCTGGCGGAAATGCTCCTCCGAAACCAGCGTGTCGCCGCCGATGACCACGATGGACGGCCGGTGCTCCAGCAGCCAGTCGAAGGCGAATCGGTTCAGCCGGTCGCACATGGCGGCGAAGTTCGACTGCACCAGCGGCGGGCAGGCGGCGGCGGTCATCTGGCCCACCGCATAGCCATGCGCCTTGGCGATCGGCTCCAGCGCGCCGATGAACTGCGCCACATGGCTGCTGCCCCACAGGACGAGGCTGGGATGGGCGTCTGGCAGGCATTCCGGCGCCGGCTGGTCCTTCGGGCGGTTGCCGTTGATGAAGCAGGTGCCGTCGCGCACCACCTCGCGGAAGGGATAGCGGGTGAAGGCGAGAACGCGCTGGATCTCCGGGGCGAGCCGCCCGGGAAAGCCGCGCGTGTCCGAGGCCGCCATGCCGAAGGCGATGAGCAGCACCGCGCCCGCCGCCGTGCCGCCATAGACCAGCCCGCGCCCGAACAGTCGGCGGTTCTGCCGCACCGGCTGTTCCACGAAGCGCCAGGACAGCCAGCCGAGCAGGGTGGAGAGCGCCAGCCCGCCGAGGAGGAAGGCCAGCGCCGGCAGGTTCGGCAGCAGGGCGCGGGCGAACACCACGATCGGCCAGTGGACGAGATAGAGCGAATAGGAAATGGCGCCGAAGAACACGAGCGGGCGCAGGCCGAGCAGCCGGGCCGGCAGGTTCTCCGTCCGCTCCCCGCCCCAGATGGCGAGAGCCGCGCCAAGGCAGGGCACCAGCGCGAGCACGCCGGGAAAGGGCGCGTGCTCGGTGATGAACACCATGCCGCCGAGGATAAGCGCGAGCCCCGCCGCCATCGCCGCGCCGCCGGCCCGGGAGTTTTCGGTAAAGCGCAGGCCCGGCAGGGCGAGGCCGGCGCCGATCAAGAGCTCGAAGGCGCGGAAGGGCAGCAGATAGAACGCCGCCGCCGGGTTGAACGGGCGGATGATCTCGCAGGCGAGGAGCGAGACCACGAGCAGGCCGAGCACCAGCTTCGCCCTCGCCCTGGGGGCAAACCGCGCGATGAGCAGGATCAGCCCCGGGAACAGGAAATAGAACTGCTCCTCCACCCCCAGCGACCAATAATGCAGCAGCGGCGTCTCTTCCGCCGAGGGGCCGAAATAGTCGGTCCGCAGGTAGAAATAGACATTGCCGAAGGCCAGCACCGCCCAGATGAGCGAGCGGCCATAGGTCATCAGCTGGTTGGGGAAGAAGATCAGGAAGGCGGCAAGGCTGGTGGCCGCCGTCACCACGAAGAAGGCCGGCGCGATGCGCCGCATCCGCCGCTCATAGAAGCCGAGGATGGAGAAGCTGCCGGCATCGACATCGGCATAGAGCGACTTGGCGATGAGGAAGCCGGAAATGACGAAGAACACGTCGACGCCGATGAAGCCGCCCGGCAGCCAGTGCGCGCCGAAATGGAACAGCACCACGCCGAGCACGGCAATGGCGCGCAGGCCGTCAATATGGGCGCGATAGCGCAGGGGATTATGCACGGGCCGCAGGCTCTTTCAGGCAGGGGGACATCAGGGGCGCGGGCCGCGCGCGGGGCATCAGAACAGGCTGCCCTGGCGGGGCGACGCTTCCGGGGAAGCCGCGGGCGAATCAGGCGAGGGTGGCGGCGCGGGGGCGGGCGGCGGGTCCTCCTTCGCCGGCCCGCGCGCGACGATGACGAGGCGATCGTCGGGCAGCGGGCGCTGCAGGGCGCGCGCCTCGCTCCACGGGGCGTTCAGCCAGACCTCGCGCTCCTCACGGCTGGTGAGAATCACCGGCATCGCCTTGGGGTGGATCGGCTCGACGACGCCATTGGGCGCGCAGGTGAGAAAGCCGAACAGCTCGTGCTGGCCCTCCACCGGCGCGGCCTTGGTGCCGCGCGTGCCGTTCCAGCGCGTCCACAGCCCGGCGAAGAAGGCGAGGGGGCGCTCCTCGTTCAGCGCGAACCAAACCACGTCCTTGCGGCCGGTGGCGGGGTTGGGCAGCGGCGCGTATTCGGAAAAGCTGGTGAACGGCACCAGGCAGCGATGCGCCGGCCCGCTCCAGGCGCGCCAGTGCGGCGAGGCTAGGTTGCGGATATTCGTCACCGGCGGCCCGGCGACCGAGGGCGGCGAGGGCATGCCCCAGCGCGCCAGCGCCAGTTCACGCAGGCCGTCTTCCCCGGTGCGGACGATCGGGGCGGGGAAATCCGGGAAGATGCCGGTCTGCGGCGGCAGATTGCCGGCGAGATTGCGCAGCGTGCCGACGAGATCGGTGATCGCGCGCAGATTGGAGTGATGGCTGTAGAGGTTGCACATGGGCGGCCCTGCTGGCCGGCTCCCGGCCTGTCGCGTCCCTGAAGCGAGAGCGACGATGGTGGGCGATGCAGGGATTGAACCTGCGACCCCTCCCGTGTGAAGGGAGTGCTCTCCCGCTGAGCTAATCGCCCGTCGGCCCCGCCGGATATGTCCGGGGCCAGCGCCATCGCGGCGGGATGTAGTGTGTCCGCGGCCCGGGTGTCAAGCGGGCTTGCGACGCTACCCACGGGAGAGAAGGCGCTCCACCGTCTCCACCAGCAGGTCGTAATGGCCGATAAAGGCGTCGCCGCCCAGTTCCTCGGCCGGAATCTCGGTGTAGCCGAAGGGCACGACGATCGAGGGAATGCGGGCATTCTTCGCCGTGAGAACATCGGTCATGCTGTCGCCGACCATGATGGCACGCGTGGCCACGCCGCCGGCGCGCTCGACCGTGCCGAGCAGATGGCCGGCATCGGGCTTGTAGACCGGAAACGTGTCCGAGCCGGCGATGACGGCGAAGCGGTCGGTCAGGTCGAGCCGGTCGAGCAGCAGGCGCGAGAGATATTCCAGCTTGTTGGTGCACACGGCCAGCACATGGCCACGGGCGGAAAGCTCATCCAGCGCGTCCAGCAGGCCGGGATAGGGCCGCGAGAGATCGGCGATATGGGCGGCGTAATGGTCGAGGAAGCGGGCATAGAGCTTCTCGAATTCCGGCGGTTCGACACTGATGCCGGCGGCGGTGAGGCCGCGATTGACCAGCGCCTTGGCGCCGGCGCCGATCATCTTGCGGGTGTCGTCGCGCGGCAGGCGGGCGGCGCCGGCCTCGTCGAGCACGATGTCGAGCGTGTCGAGCAGGTCGGGGGCGGTGTCGACGAGCGTGCCGTCGAGGTCGAAGGCGATCACGGCGGGAGGCGAGGAGGGCATGACAATTTCCGTGGATGGTGACGGGAAAAGCGGGCCGCCCGTCGCCGCGAGACGAGCCGTCCGCTCTAGGCCTACAATCCTGCCGCTTTTGCTGTCCAGCCTGCCGCGTCCATCGGGCGCATGCGGGCGCGGCCGGCGGCGCGCGGAAGATGGGCGAGGCACAGGATGTCCCGGTTATGAGGATGACGATGCAGAACTGGCGTGTGGCGGTGGTGGCGGCGGCCTTCGGGCTTGGCGTGCTGGCGGGCGGTGGCGCGCTGGCGCAGGAGACGAAGCCGGGCGACGCGAAGCCGACCGAGGCGCCCTCGGCCACCGCGCCGGCGGCTCCCACTGAGGCGGCTCCCGGCGACGGGCCCTACGTGTTTGCCGCGCCCCCGGCCGCCCAGGCCAACCGGCTTTATTCGGTGAATGTGCGGACCGGCGAGGTGAATGCCTGCCAGTTCGAGCGCCCCGAGGGCAGCCTTGTCGGCGTCACGCGCTGCTTCCGCCGCGACGCGAGCGCGCAGGGCGGCGCGCCGGGCCGCTACGACATCATGTCGACCCGCTATTCCGGCGAGACCGGCATTTTTCGCGTCGATGCCGGCACCGGCCAGATGAGCGTCTGCTATGTCCGCGACATGCCCAAGGACGGCGGCGGCGTCGAGCCGGCGGTGGTCTGCACCCCACCTTCCAGCCAATGATCGCCGGGGAGGCGCGAGCCGGCGGGCTTGTCGGCGCGCGCCAACGGCGCTACGCACGAGATGAAGATTAAGAAGTCCTAAAAACGAGGGCCCCGCGACGCTCATGACCGACGCTGACAACCTCAAGAGACAAGCCGCCGCGCAGGCGCTCGAATATGTCCGCTCGGGCATGAAGCTTGGCCTCGGCACCGGCTCGACCGCCAAGCATCTGGTCGATCTGCTCGCCGTGCGGGTGAATGAGGGGCTGGAGGTGGTCGGCGTGCCGACCTCCGAGGCCACCCGCGCCCAGGCCGAGAGCCTCGGCGTCCCGCTCGGCACGCTGGACGAGCACCCGGTGCTCGATTTGTGCATCGACGGCGCCGACGAGGTCGGCCCGGACCTCACCCTGATCAAGGGCGGCGGCGGCGCGCTGCTGCGCGAGAAGATCGTCGCCTCGGCGGCCAGGCAGATGATCGTCATCGCCGATGCCTCGAAGAAGGTGGCGGTGCTCGGCACCTTTCCGCTGCCGATCGAGGTGGTGGATTTCGGTGTCGCCGCCATCCGCCGGGGCATTGATCGCGCCGCCCGCAATGCGGGCTGCCACGGGCTGCTGACGCTGCGCCGCCGGCCGGACGGTCATGTTTTCGTCACCGATCAGGGACACCTGATTCTCGATGCCGCTTATGGCAGCATCACCAACCCGACCGCGCTTGCCGCCGAGCTCTCGAATGTGCCGGGCGTGGTCGAGCACGGCCTTTTCATCAATCTGGCGAGCCGCGTCATTCTCGCGGGCGCCGGCGGCGTGACGGTCATCGACCGCGCGTGAGCAGTTCGTCAGGAGACTTTCATGCAGCTTGATATTGCCGCACCGCGCGCCGCCCGGCGGGTCGCGCCGTTCACGGCGGCGGTGATGGGGCTCGCCCTGTTCGTCGGCGGCGCCCCGGCGCTGGCGCAGGACACCGCCCCCTTCCAGCTCGCCCAGGCCACTGCGCCAAAGGCGCCCGAGCCCACCGCCGAGCAGATGAAGCTCGCCAATGAGCTGCTCGTCGCCAATGGCGAGGCCAGCAGCTTCGACGCGGTGATCCCCAATGTCGTGGACCAGACGGCGGCCAGCTTCGTGCAGTCCAATCCGGACCTGATTCGCGACCTGCGCGAGGTCGCCAAGCAGCTCTCCACCCAATATGAGAGCCGCCGCACCGAGATCGTGCAGATCCTCGCCAGGATCTACGCCACCGAGTTCACCACCCAGGAACTGCGCGACCTTCTGGCGTTCTACCGCTCGGAGGCCGGCAAGAAGCTGGTCGCCAAGCGCGAGGATCTGCTCAAGGCCGGCTTCAGCAGCATCCAGGCCTGGAGCGCGGGCTTCGCACGCGAGATGGAAGTGCGGGTGCGCGAGGAAATGAAGAAGCGCGGCTTCACCATCTGATCACGTCGCCCCTCAACGACAAATGCCCGGCTCGCGCCGGGCATTTTCGTTTTGGAGTGCGGTTCGCCTCAATCCTCGTCCGATCCCACCGGGGCCTTGCGGCCGGTGAGGATGTAGAACAGCAGCGGCCCGAACAAAGCGAGGGCCGAGAGGGCGTAAAGCGTCAGCGCCACCGGGCTCTGGAATAGCACCAGCGGATCGCCGACGCTGATCGCCAGCGCCCGGCGCAGCTGCTGCTCGGCCAGCGGGCCGAGGATGAGGCCGACCACCACAGGCGCGATCGGGTAGTCGTAGCGCCGCAGCACATAGCCCAGCAGGCCGAAGATCAGCAGCATGCCGAGCTCGATCAGCGAGGGGTTGGCGCCCAGCGTACCCAGCGTCGCGAAAACCAGGATGCCGCCATAGAGCCAGGGGCGCGGAATCGCCAGCAGGCGGACCCATAGCCCGACCAGCGGCAGGTTCAGCACCAGCAGCATGCCATTGGCGATGAACAGGCTGGCGATGAGGCCCCAGACGAGATCCGGATTGGTGGCGAATAGCAGCGGGCCGGGGTTCATGCCGTATTGCTGGAAGCCGGCGAGCATGATGGCCGCCGTGGCCGAGGTCGGCAGGCCGAGGGTGAGGAGGGGCACCAGCACGCCGGCCGCCGCCGCATTGTTCGCCGCCTCCGGTCCGGCGACGCCCTCGATGGCGCCATTGCCGAACTCGCCCGGCTTCTTGCACAGCCGCTTTTCCAGCGCATAGGACAGGAAGGTGGGAATCTCAGCCCCGCCCGCCGGCATGGCGCCGATCGGGAAGCCCAGAAACGTGCCGCGCAGCCACGGCTTCCAGGAGCGCTTCCAGTCCTCGCGGTTCATGAACACCGACCCCTTGACCGGCTCGATGATCTCGTCGGCCCGCGCCCCCGCCGCCACCACCGACAGCGTCTCGCCAATGGCGAACAGGGCGACGGCCAGCGTCGTCACTTCCACGCCGTCGAGCAGGTCCGGCACGCTGAAGGAGAGCCGTGCCTGCCCGCTCTGCAGGTCGATGCCGATCAGGCCGAGCGAGAGGCCGAGGAACAGGCTGGTGAGCCCGCGCGTGACCGAGGAGCCGAAGGCCGCCGACACGGTGGTGAAGGCGAGCACCATCAGCGCGAAATAATCTTCCGGGCCGAAGGAGATGGCGATGTCGACCACGGTCGGGGCGATGAGCGCCAGGCCGATGGTGGCGATGGTGCCGGCGACGAAGGAGCCGATGGCGGCGGTGGCGAGCGCCGGCCCGCCGCGCCCGGCGCGGGCCATCTTGTTGCCCTCCAGCGCCGTGACGATGGAGGCACTTTCTCCCGGCGTGTTGAGCAGGATGGAGGCGGTGGAGCCGCCATACATGCCGCCATAATAGATGCCGGCGAACATGATGAGCGAGCCGGCCGGGTCGAGCTTGAAGGTGATCGGCAGCAGCAGCGCGACGGTCAGCGCCGGGCCGATGCCGGGCAGCACGCCCACCGCCGTGCCGAGCATGACGCCGACGAACGCAAACAAGAGGTTTATCGGCTGGAGGGCGACCATCACCCCGGAGCCGAGGGCGGCAAACGTGTCCATGGGAGCGTCCTCAGATCAGCCGTTCAAGCGGGCCGGCCGGCAACGCCAGCTGCAGCCCCTTGGCGAACACCACATAGATGACGAAGCACATCACCGCGCCGACAAGGAAATGCCCCCACACCGGCCCGCGTCCAAAACCCTTGGCGGTGGCGGCGAACAGCCAGCCGGTGGCGATGGCGAAGCCGGCGCCGAAGGCCAGCAGCACGATCTGGCCGATCAGCCCTCCCAGCACCCAGGCCATCGGGCCGATCTCGTCGCGCGGGCGATCCTGCGCGCCCTCGCGGACCGCCTCGACCGCATTGGCCAGCGCCAGCAAGGCCAGGCCGGCGGAAATGATGGCGGGAAACGCCCCCGGCCCGACGGCCGAATAGGTGTTGATCCCGGACAGCCGCCACGCATCCCAGCCGACCACGAGCGACAGGAGGGCAAGGGCGAAGGCGATGACGAAGCGGCCCTTGTCGGGGCCGGCGGTGGAGGTGGGACGGGAATCGCTCATCGGCGGGGCTCCGGGGTGTCGGAACGAAAGACTCCCCCGCGGCAGGCCGCGAGGGAGTCTCGGGTTCGGTCGGAAAAGGCTGCGTCCCTTACTGGGCGAGGCCGATATCCTTCAGGATGGTCTGGGTGGCGGCGATGTCCTTGGCCAGCTGGGCGTCGAACGCCTCGCCGGAGAGGTAGGTGTTGGCCCAGCCCTTCTGCGCCAGCATCTCGGTCCAGGCCTTGGACTTGACCATCTTCTCGATGGTCTGGCTGAGTTCCTGCTTCTGCGCCGGGGTGATGCCCGGGGCGGCGGCGATCATGCGCCAGTTCTGGATTTCCACGTCGACGCCGGCTTCCTTGAAGGTCGGCACGTCGGGGGCTTCCGGCAGGCGGGCGGCGCTGGACACGCCGAGGATGCGCAGCTTGCCGGCCTTCGCCTGCGCGTCGAATTCCGACAGGCTGGAAATGCCGACCGTGACCTTGCCGCCGAGGATGGAGGCGAGCGATTCGCCGCCGCCCGAGAAGGCGATGTAGTTCACCTTGCGCGGATCGACGCCGATCGCCTTGGTGAACAGCCCGGCGGTGATGTGGTCGGTGCCGCCGGCCGAGCCGCCGGCCCAGGACACTTTCTGCGGGTCCGCCTTCAGCGCCGCGACCAGATCGGCCAGCGACTTGAGCGGCGAGGCCGCCGGCACGGCGATGGCCTCGTACTCGCCGGTGAGGCGGGCGATCGGCGTCACCATGGACAGGTTGACCGGCGACTTGTTGGTGATAATGGCGCCGACCATGACATAGCCGCCGACGATCATCACATTGGGATCGCCCTTGCTGGAATTGACGAACTGGGCGAGGCCGATGGTGCCGCCGGCGCCGGGCACGTTCAGCACCTGCACATTGCCGACCAGCTTGTCGGACTGCAGCACATGCTGGATCGAGCGGGCCGTCTGGTCCCAGCCGCCGCCGGGCGCGGCCGGGGCAATGATCTTCAGTTCGTTGATCTCGGCATAGGCGGCACCGAGAGGTGCGGCGGCGATTGCGGCGGCGAGCAGCGCCCCGCTGACGAGATGTTTCATGGTTTCCTCCAAGGAACAGGGCGACGGCACGTTGACGCTGGCCGCCGCTTGCAACGCGGTGAACGAAGCTAAAGCGGCAGGCCCCCCGCTGTCGAGTTCCCCGGAAGGATGAGAGCTTTCGTGGCCGGTATCGGCAGACCGGATTCGCACGCCAGCCATGCGGGCGCTTGACGGGGGCGCCGTGCGGGGCGACATGCGAGGCACCAGCGCAGCGCGGAGAGCCTCACATGGACCAGTTCGACGTCGACCTGTTCGTCATCGGCGGCGGCTCGGGGGGCGTGCGCGCCGCCCGCATCGCGGCGGGCCATGGGGCCAAGGTGATGCTCGCCGAGGAATACCGGCTCGGCGGCACCTGCGTGATCCGCGGCTGCGTGCCCAAGAAGCTGTTCGTCTACGCCGCCCGCTTCGCCCATGAATTCGAGGACGCCGCCGGCTTCGGCTGGAGCGTCGACAACGTCCGGTTCGACTGGGCGACGCTGGTCGCCAACAAGGACAAGGAAATCGCCCGGCTGGAGGGCGCCTATCGCGCCAATCTCAACCGTGCCGGCGTCGAGATCGTCGCCCAGCGCGC
Organism: Xanthobacteraceae bacterium 501b; assembly: GCA_000378025.1. GTDB lineage: Bacteria > Pseudomonadota > Alphaproteobacteria > Rhizobiales > Xanthobacteraceae > Ancylobacter. Next base: position 2,285,504 of record KB899087.1, on the reverse strand, counting down.
CTCCATCGAGGGGCCGCACGCGGTGCGCCTGGCCGATGGCACGCAGGTGACGGCCCGCACCATCCTCATCGCCACCGGCGGCCGCCCCAATCGCGGGCTGGACTTTCCCGGCTGCGAGCTGGGCATCTCCTCGAACGAGATTTTTCACCTCGAACGCTTCCCCGACCGCATCATCATCCAGGGCGCCGGCTATATCGCGCTGGAATTCGCTAGTCTGCTGGCCGGGCTCGGGTCGAAAGTCACGGTCATCCATCGCGGCGACAAGCTGCTGCGTGGCTTCGACGAGGATATCCGCGCCCGCATCGTCGACGAGATGGCGCAGAACGGGGTGGAGTTCGCCTTCAACGTCACCATCGAGGGCATCTATGATGAGGGCAGCGAGAAGCGCGTGCGGCTGAATGACGGGCGCGACCTGTTCGCCGACGAGGTGATGCTGGCGATCGGCCGGGTGCCGAACACGATCGGGCTCGGCCTCGACACGGTGGAGGTGCATCTCGACGAGGCCGGCGCCATCGCGGTGGACGGGCTCTCGCGCACCAACATCCCCTCCATCTATGCGGTGGGCGACGTGACCAACCGGGTGAACCTGACCCCGGTCGCCATCCGCGAGGGCCATGCCTTCGCCGACACGGTGTTCGGCAAGCGGCCCTGGCAGGTGAGCTATGACAACATCCCGACCGCGGTGTTCACCGAGCCGGAGATCGGCACGGTGGGGCTGACCGAGCAGGACGCACGGGCGCAGGGCCGGCGGCTCGACATCTACCAGACCGATTTCCGCCCGCTGAAGGCGACGCTCTCGGGCCGCACCTCGCGGGTGTTCATGAAGATCGTCGTCGACCAGGCCAACGACAGGGTGCTCGGTGTCCACCTGATCGGCGAGGGCTCGGGTGAAATGGTGCAGATGGCGGCGATCGCGATGAATGTCGGCGCCACCAAGGCCGATTTCGACCGCACAATGGCGCTGCACCCCTCCAGCGCCGAGGAGCTGGTGACGCTGCGCTCCAAGCACACCACCAGCGACCCGCTGCCCGAAGCTTCCACCGAGGCGACGCCGGCGCTTTAGGCCGGGACTCGTGTACCTCACGGCCCCTCATCTCCGGGCTTGACCCGGGGACCCAGCCACGATGCCGGGTGGCGCGACGTCTGGGTGGCCGGGTCAAGCCCGGCCATGAGGGAAGGGGCTTATGTGGCCGCGAAGCCGGGGGACCGGGCAGGGTGCTGACCCGCATCCTTCGAGGCCCGGCCGCTGGCCGGGCACCTCAGGATGACGGTGTAGGGGGAGAGGAGGCACAAGGGCGCGCACGGCATCCCTGACCTTGCGGCGGTGCACTGGCGCGGCGGGGATGCTTGGGTGTATAAGGCCCGCCTTTCCGCCGGGGAGGAGCCCTGGCGACGTGTTGAGCTTGTTGGAGGCCGTCATGTCTGATCGCTGGACGCCGGATAGCTGGAGGGCCTTGCCCGTTCAGCAGGTGCCGGATTATCCGGACGCCGCAGCTTTGGCTGCGGTGGAGCGTCAGCTGGCCTCGTTTCCGCCGCTGGTTTTCGCCGGTGAAGCGCGCCGCCTGAAGCGCGAACTGGCCAAGGTGGCGAAGGGCGAGGCCTTCCTGCTGCAGGGCGGCGACTGCGCCGAGAGCTTCGCCGAGCATTCGGCCGACAACATCCGCGATTTCTTCCGCGTCTTCCTGCAGATGGCGGTGGTGCTGACCTATGCCGGCGCCTCCCCCGTGGTGAAGGTCGGCCGCATCGCCGGCCAGTTCGCCAAGCCGCGCTCGGCGCCGATGGAAACCGTGAACGGGGTGGAACTGCCCTCCTATCGCGGCGACATCGTCAACGACATCGAGTTCACGCCGGAAGGGCGCATTCCCGATCCGCGCCGCCAGCTGGAGGCGTACCGCCAGTCTGCGGCGACGCTGAACCTGCTGCGCGCCTTCGCCAATGGCGGCTATGCCAGCCTCGGCAACGCGCATCAGTGGATGCTCGGCTTCATCAAGGATAGCCCGCAGTCCGGCCGCTACCAGGCGCTGGCCGACCGCATCACCGAGGCGCTCGACTTCATGCGCGCCATCGGCCTCGATGCGGAAAACCACCCGGAGATGCGCTCGACCGAGTTCTTCACCTCGCATGAGGCGCTGCTGCTCGGCTTCGAGCAGGCGCTGACGCGGGTGGATTCGACCACGGGCGACTGGTACGCCACCTCCGGCCACATGATCTGGATCGGCGACCGCACCCGCCAGGCCGACCACGCGCATATGGAATATTGCCGTGGCGTGAAGAACCCGCTCGGGCTGAAGTGCGGCCCGTCGCTGAAGCCGGATGACCTGATCCGCCTCATCGACACGCTGAACCCGCAGAACGAGGCCGGCCGCCTCACCCTGATCGCCCGCTTCGGCGCCGACAAGGTGGGCGACCATCTCCCCGCTCTGGTCCGCGCGGTGAAGCGCGAGGGCCGCACCGTGGTGTGGTCGTGCGACCCGATGCACGGCAACACCATCAAGGCGGCGTCGGGCTACAAGACCCGGCCTTTCGACCAGATCCTCAAGGAGGTGAAGGACTTCTTCGCCGTCCACGCGGCCGAGGGCACCTTCGCCGGCGGCGTGCATCTGGAAATGACCGGCAAGAACGTCACCGAATGCACCGGCGGCGCCCGCGCCATCACCGATGCCGATCTCAAGGACCGCTACCACACCTATTGCGACCCGCGCCTCAACGCCGAGCAGGCCATCGAGATGGCCTTCCTCGTCGCCGAACTGCTGAAGCAGGAGCGCTCGGGCCGGGTGCGCCCGGTGATCGAAGCCGCCGAGTGAGGCCGGCATGCCGGGCGCGGCCCTGAGGGCCCGGGCCGGCGCCGGACGGAATGAGACACACCGCGGCCTCCAAAGGTCGCGGTGTTTTCATATGGGGTGTCTTCACCTCGCGGTGTTTTCAAAAAGGGGAATGGCGTGCCGCAGCTTGAGACCGGACGTCATGTCGTCGTCGAAAGCGAAAATGTGCGCGTCGTCCGCACTGACGGCACCCGCACCGACGTGGTGTTCGTCACCTTCGAGCCGCATGTGCTCAACAAGGATCCGCAGCGGCAGGCCTTTGCCGAGAAGTTCCTGCGCGACAACGGTTTCACCGCCTACCATTTCTTCGCCAACGACAATTTCTGGTTCCAATACCCCGAAATGGAGGAGGTGCTGGCGACGGTGCGGGCCGACATCGCCCCCGGCGTCGAGGTGGTCGCCTATGCCGTGAGCATGGGCGCGTATGCCGCCATCCGCTTCGCTGGCCGGCTCGGCGTGTCGCGCATCCTCGCCTTCTCACCGCAATACAGCATCGACCCGAAGAAAGTGCCGTGGGACCGGCGGTGGGACGGGCTGTTCGACCGCCCGCGCCAGATCCTGTGGGAGCACCTGATGGCGCCGCGCGGCGTGCCGGTCTACCTGTTCTACGACCCGCACAACCGCGACCGCCGGCATGTGCGGCTCTATGAGCGGGTGGCCGATGTGGTGCGGGTGCGCGTGCCCTATGCCGGCCATGGCTCGATCACCGTGCTGATGCAGACCGGGCTGCTGGGAAAGGTGGTGCTCGCTGTCGGCGAGAACCGTTTCGACGCCGCCGGCTTCCAGCGGGAACTGGCCACCCGTCTCGACGGGTCGGCGCTCTACCGCGACAAGCGCGCCCGCAAGCGTGGCCGGCTGTTGCGCCGCATCATCGCCGACATCGTCGATCGCTTCGGGCTCTGACGCCAGCGTCACGCGGCCTCCAGGGGCACGTGGCCGGGGTGCCGCCTTTCAGCAGCAATTGCGCAATCCTGGGAAATTGTGATTGTCCGGTGACGGTGCCTCTGGCTAGTTTGCCCTTCGCAGGGAAGGTCGCCGGCCGGCGGCCAGCGGAGCAGCTTCGTGCGTCAGGTCATCTTCGAGAGCGAGAACCTAACGGTCGTCAAGGTTCCGGGCGAGCGCGACGACACGGTTTTCGTGACCTTCGAATCGATGCGGGGGGACTGGCCGGCGGGCCGCAAGGGCTTTGGCGAGGACTATTTCGCCAAGCGCGGGCGCACCGCCTATCATTTCATGCCGTCGGGAAATTGCTGGTATCAATACCCGGAAATGCCCGAGGCGCTGGCCCGCGTGCGCGCCGACATCGCCGATGGGGCGCGCGTCATCACCTATGGCATGAGCATGGGCGGATACGCGGCCTATCGCTTCTCCGCGCCGCTGCGCGCCGACGTGGTGATCGCCTTCTCGCCGCAATACAGCATCGACCGCTGGCGCGTGTGGTGGGAGCGGCGCTGGGGGTCGCAAAGCCGCTCGGTGCTGTGGGACCGGCAGATGCCGGGCGAGGGCGCGGTCAAGTACATTTTCTATGATCCGCTGAATCAGGACCGCCGCCATATCCGCGCCCTGCGCCGCGAGGCGTCGCTGGAGTTGGTGCGGATCTATTTCAGCGGCCACGCCTCCATTTCCTATGTCCAGGAATGCGGGCTACTGGACAGCGCCGTGCTCGACATCGCCGAGGGCCGCTTCGACGCGGCGCGGTTCGAGCACCGCATCTGGCAGCGCCGGCTGGTGTCGGCAACCTATGCCAAGACCAGGCGGCGCAAGCGCACCGGCCTGTTTCGGCGGCTGCGCTATCTCGCCATCGAGCACCTGCTCGAACGCCGGCTCGGCTCGGGCGGCGTCGATGACGCGGCGGCGCTCACGCCCGACCGCGCCGTGTAGCCGCCGCCCGCGCGCGGGGTGGGTTGGTCAGTTCCAGCCTTCCAGCACCACCTTGCCGATGGTGGCGCCGCTTTCCAGTGCGGCATGGGCGCGGGTGAGGTTTTCGGCGCTGATCGTGCCGAGAGGGGTGCCCGCCGTGGGCAGCAGCGTGCCGGCCTCGACGAGGCGCGAAACCTCCTCCAGGATCTCGTGCTGGCGGATCATGTCGGAGGTCTGGAACAGCGAGCGGGTGAACATGAGTTCCCAGTGCAGCGACAGGCTCTTGCCCTTCAACGGCAGCGCGTCGAGGCTCGACGGATCGTCGATGATGGCGATGCGGCCCTGCGGCTTCGCGCCCTTGATGATCTCGGCCCAGTGCCGGTCGGTGTGGGTGAGCGCATAGGTGTAGTCGACCAGTCCGAGCCCGGCGGCGGCGAGTTCCTCGCTCAGCGGGCGGGAATGGTCGATGACGGCATGGGCGCCCAGGCGCTCCACCCAGGCGCGGCTCTCGGGCCGGGAGGCGGTGCCGATGACGGTGAGCCCGGTGAGCTGGCGGGCCAGCTGCACCACCATCGAGCCGACACCGCCCGCCGCGCCGACCACCAGCAGGCTGGCACCCTCGCCACCGTGCATCGGCACGCCGAGCCGATCGAACAGCCCTTCCCAGGCGGTGAGCGAGGTGAGCGGCAGCGCGGCGGCTTGCGCAAAGCCGAGCGAGGCCGGCTTGTGGCCGACGAGGCGCTCGTCGACGAGGTGCAGCTCGGCATTGGTGCCGGGACGGTTAAGGTCGCCGGCATAGAACACCGCGTCCCCCGGCTGGAACAGCGAGACTTCAGCGCCGACCGCCTCGACCACGCCGGCGGCGTCCCAGCCGAGGATGACAGGCGCGCCCTCGGTTCCCGCGCGGCGCATCCGCACCTTGGTGTCGACCGGATTGACCGAGACGGCCTTCACCCGCACCAGAAGGTCGCGCGGGCCGGGCGTCGGCGCGGCGGTCTCGAAATCGAACAGCGCGCGCGCCTCGGTGATGGGAAGCGAGGTGGTGTAGCCGATGGCCTTCATGGCAAATCTCCCGCGCCACGCCCGAAGGCGCGCGCAATGGTGGCGTTGACGTTTCGCCCCCAGATGTCGCGATGCGTGGGCCGAGCGCAAGAACGCACGAGTTTGTCGGCTGCTATCGAAAATGTAACGCCCTTTCCCCCGCGCCCCGGACACCCTAGATTCCGCGCCCGAAACGGAGACAGGCGATGGCGAGGCGGCATCAGGATTATGCGTGCGGCGAGGGCTGCCCGGTCGAGGCGGCGCTGGAGATCATCGGCGCCAAATGGAAGGGCGGCATCGTCTATCACCTGCTTTCCGGCGAGGCGCGGTTCAGCGAACTCGGCCGGCGCATGCCGAATGTGACCGCGCGCATTCTCGCCAAGGCGCTGCGCGAACTGGAGGCGGATGGGGTGATCGCCCGCACCGTCTACCCCACCATCCCCCCGCAGGTCGGCTACCGGCTGACCGAGGCGGGTGAGGGCCTGCGCCCCGCTATTCTGGCTTTGCACCGTTGGGGCAGTCGCCCGCGCGGGGTGTTCGACATCGCGGCGGAGTGACTTTGCGCGGCGAGGCTCTGGCCTTCGCCGGCCACCCTCATTAGAACGCCCGGAGCGCTGCGCTTCTGCGAAGCGTTGCACGATCGTCCGCATCGGCCCGCCGGAGTGTCATGACCCGTCCCGAGTCTTCCCTGCCGGAACAGGCGCCGCCGGCCACCGATGGCCCGGCCAACGATCTGCCCGCCAAACGCGCGCGCTATTTCGTGCCCCGGCAGCGCAGCAAGCTGCGGCGCTGGATCACCGCGAACACCCAGAAGACCGGGCGCCGGATCGGCCGGCTGCTGTTCGACGCCGAGGGCCACCCCCGCGCCTTCCTGCGCTCGCTGCTGTTCGATGCCTATCAGCGCCCGCGCCCGGGGCTGGCGGGCGTCATTTTCAAGGAACCCGGCCGGCCCCGGCGTCCCTTCGCCAACTGGCTGACGGGCTCGGACGCGACACTGCCGCCGCTGGTCGCCGGCCTGCCGTTTCCGCCGCCCTCGGTTGGGCGCCGCTCCGTGGTGGTGGTGATCGAGAACAGCGCCGCTCCGGCCGCGCCGCTGCTGCGCCGGCTCGCCCGCGACCACGCGGTGCTGGTGCTGGTGCTCAATGGCGAGCCGAGCGGCGACGCGGCTCTGGTCGGTGACGGCGTTGCGCTGGTGCCGGTGCCGGTCGCCGGCGCGCGCGCGCCCCGCGCGGTGCTGCTCGACGCGCTGGCCTTCCGCGTCCACGAGGACCGGCCGCTCTTCGCCGTCACCGTCGGCCTGGCGACCATCGACGCCGCCGACGCGCTGGAACAGCGCAACATTCCCGTGGTCGCGGTGATCGGCGCGGCCGATGCCGACCCGGCGCGGCATGAGACGCTCGGCCCGGCGCTGGAACTGGCGCTGGCACGGGCCAGTGCGCTGGTTTTCCCCACGGCTGCCACGCGCGAGGCGGCGCTGGCTTCCATGCCCCGTTTTGCCGCCCGCCGCCGGCTGGTGGCGGCGCAAGCGCCGCTGGAGGCGGGCGCGGCTCATGTGCTCGCCATCGGCCGCGAGATCGGCGAGGAACTGGACGCCGAGCTTTCCCTCATTCTGGCCACCGAGCCGGAACGGCTGGAAATGCTCGACATTCCGCGCGAGAACGATCCGCCGGGCGACCTCACCGTGGCGCAGAAGCTGGAGTGGCTGATCGCCGACTGGCGGCGCAAGGCGCTGCTGAAGCGCCACCCCAACCGGCCGCCGCTGCGCCGGCCCTATTCCGGCTTTCACCCGCTGATCTATGCCGAGCACCACCCGGTCGCCTGCTTCGACCAGCGGCGCTACCCGCTGTCGCACTGGATCGAGCGGGGGCGCCCGGCGGGGCCCTGGGCGCTGCCGGTGTTCGGGCCGCTGCCGGGCCCGCGCGCGAGCCGGTTGAAAAGCGCGCTGCACGGACACTTCTTCTATCCCGACCTGCTGCCGGAACTCCTCGACCGCCTGGAGGTCAACGCCTCGCGCCCGGACCTTTTCCTCACCACGGACACGCCGGCCAAGGCGGACGAAATGCGGGCGATGACGGCGGGCTATGCCGGCGCGGTGCAGATCGATGTGGTGCCCAATCTCGGCCGCGATATCGGCCCGTTCCTGACCGGGCTGCGCGATGCGCTGGCCGGGGGCGGCTATGACGTGTTCTTCCACGTGCATGGCAAGAAGACCAAGGGAAGGCGCCGCGCCATCGGCGATCCCTGGCGCCAGTTCCTGTGGGAGAACCTGATCGGCGGCGCCCATCCCATGCTTGATACCGTGCTCGCCCGGCTGGAAGTCAGCCCGGAGGTCGGGCTGGTCCATCCGGAGGATTCGCATCTGGTCAATTGGGCGCGCAATGACCGTATCGTCCAGGAACTGCGCGAGGACCTGGGGCTGACCGAGCCGCTCGGCACCTATGTCGATTTTCCCGTCGGCAACATGTTCGCCGTCCGCCCGGCGGCGCTGCGGTCCTTTCTCGCGCTCGGCCTGGAGTGGGAGGACTACCCGGCCGAGCCGATTCCGGACGACGGCACCCTCATGCACGGGTTGGAGCGGCTGCTGCCCATGGCCGTGCGCCAGGCCGGCTTCAGCACGCTCGCCGTCCGGGTGCCCGGCACCGACTGGGACTAATCGCACCGGCGCGGCGGCGATCGCCGGCGCCGGAGGGGAAAGGCTACATCACGCTTATGTCCAGCACGTCGTCATCCGCGCCCGCCGACCAGCTTCTCATCGCCCTCGCGCAGCTTAACCCCGTGGTCGGCGACATCGCCGGCAATATGCGACTGGTGCGCGAGGCGCGGGCGCTGGCGGGCGGGCAGGGGGCGGATCTTGTCGTCTTCACCGAGCTTTTTCTGTCCGGCTATCCCCCCGAGGACCTTGTGCTGAAGCCCGCCTTCCAGGCGGCGTGCCGGCGCGCGGTGGAAGAACTCGCCGCTGAGACCGCCGATGGCGGGCCGGCGCTGCTCCTCGGCGCGCCGTGGGTGGAGGGCGCCGCGCTCTACAATGCCGCGCTGCTGCTCGATGGCGGCGCGGTGGCGGGCGTGCGCTTCAAGGTCGATCTGCCCACTTACGGCGTGTTCGACGAGAAGCGCCTCTTCACCCCCGGCCCGATGCCGGGGCCGATGGCGTTTCGCGGCGTGCGGCTCGGCGTGCCGGTGTGCGAGGATGTGTGGTCGCCTGACGTGATCGAGTGCCTGATGGAGACCGGGGCGGAAATCCTGCTCATCCCCAATGGCTCGCCCTATCGCCGCGACGTGCAGGATGAGCGGCTGAACGTCGCCGTGGCGCGGGTGGTCGAGAGCGGGCTGCCGCTTGCCTATGTCAATGCGGTCGGCGGGCAAGACGAGCTGGTGTTCGACGGCGGCTCCTTCGTCCTCAATGCCGACCGCTCGCTGGCGGTGCAGCTGCCCAACTTCCAGGAGCGGGTGCGGATCACAAGCTGGGAGCGCTGGGCCGATGGCTGGCGCTGCGAGGAGGGCGCCCGCGCGCCGCTGCTGGCGGGCGACGAGGCGGATTATGCCGCCTGCGTGCTCGGCCTGCGCGACTATGTCGAGAAGAACGGCTTTCCCGGCGTGGTGCTCGGGCTTTCCGGCGGCATCGATTCCGCCCTTGCCGCGGCGATGGCGGTGGATGCGCTGGGGCCGGACCGCGTGCATGGCGTGATGCTGCCCTCGCGCTACACCTCAAAGGACTCGCTCGCCGACGCCGCCGGCGTCGCGCAGGCGCTGGGGCTGCGCTACGACATTCTGCCGATCGGGCAGGGGGTGGAGGCGCTGGAGCAGGGGCTGGCGCCGCTGTTCGCGGGCCGCGCGCGCGATGTGACCGAGGAGAACCTGCAGTCGCGCCTGCGCGGCACGCTGCTGATGGCGCTCTCCAACAAATTCGGCGCCATGGTGGTGACGACAGGCAACAAGTCGGAGATGGCGACCGGCTATGCCACGCTCTATGGCGACATGAATGGCGGCTTCAACCCGCTGAAGGACCTCTACAAGACGCAGGTGTTCCGCCTCAGCGCCCTGCGCAACCGCTGGAAGCCGGCCGGGGCGCTGGGGCCGGACGGCGCTGTCATCCCCGACAACATCCTCGCCAAGCCGCCGACCGCCGAGCTGCGCGAAAACCAGACCGACCAGGACAGCCTGCCGCCCTATGAGGTGCTGGACGCGATTCTGGAGCGGCTGGTGGAGCGCGAGACGCCGCTCGACGCCATCGTTGCCGACGGCTTCGAGCCGGCGCTGGTGGCGCGGGTGGAACGGCTGCTGACCCTCGCCGAACATAAGCGCCGGCAGGCGGCGCCGGGGGTGAAGGTGACGGCGAGAAATTTCGGCCGCGACCGGCGCTACCCCCTCACCAACCGGTTTCGCAAGGGGGCGTAGGCGCGCGCGTCATCCCGCCAGGTGGCGGGCCAGCGAAATCCAGAGCGGCGCGGCGACGGCGAATCCCAGCACGCTGACGATGAGGGTCGATGAGGCGAGGTCGACATAGGTCTGCTCGCGTCCGGCAATGACGATGCCGGAGAAGGCCGGCGGCAGCGCGGCGAGCAGCACCACCTGTTCGAGATGGCTGGCGCTGACGCCGGTGATCAGCGCGAGGGCCAGCATCGAGGCCGGCATCAGGCCGACCTTGACCGCCGAGTTCCACAGCACCTCCGCATTGAGCTGGAACCTGTGCGCCGACAGCACCAGCCCGGCGGCGAACACCGCCACACCCGAGGTGGCATGGCCGATCAGCGCCAGCGGCGCCTGCAGCAGGTCGGGCATGCGCACGCCGGCCAGCACCAGCACCACGGCGATCATCGGCGCCAGAACGACCGGCTCCTTCGCCGCCTTGATCAAAGCCGCCGCCGGCTTGGTGCCCTTGGGCGCGACGAAGAACATGCCGAGCGGAACCAGCAACACGTTCACGACCAGCGCAACGATGGCCACACTGAGCGCCGCGCTGCCGCCGAACAGCGGCGCGAGCACCGCCATGCCGAGGAACCCGACGGTCGGGGCACCGGCGCTGAGCCCGGCGATTCCCGCCTCGCGGCGGTCGTGTCCGAACACGAAAAGCGCACCGAAGAAGGCGACGAAATACCAGAACAGCAACACGGCCACGGAGATGGTCAGCAGTCGCGTGTCGGAAAACAGTTCCTCCCGGGAGGAGTTGGCGATCGAGACGAAGAGCAGGGCCGGAAGGCAATAGGAGAGGACAAGGTGATTGAAACCGGAGGCCTGAGCCTGATTGAAGCTGGAGCGCTTACCCGCGACATATCCAAGAGCGAGCACGAAGAAGATGGAGAAGATATCCTGGATGATCGGGGTCACGCGAAACTCCACTAACCGGCGCCGCAGCGCTTCTTGCATAATGTCGACCTCCGCAATCTCCCATCTGCGGCAGCCGAGGTAAAGCTATGGGGCGGTGCGCGCAGCCCCGGCGCTTGCTCCGGTGGGGTCTCCTCGGCGATAAGACGGCATGTCCGACACCGCTCCCGACGCCCCGCCCGTCCTGCGCTTCGCGCCTTCGCCCACCGGCCTGCTGCATGTCGGCAATGCCCGTACGGCGCTCTACAATGCCCTCTATGCGCGGCAATGGGGCGGGACCTTCATCCTGCGCTATGACGACACCGACACGGCGCGCTCCACCGATGCCTTCGCCGAGGCGATCGCGCAGGATGTCGCCTGGCTCGGCCTCGTGCCGGACCGGGTGGAGCACCAGTCGCGGCGGCTGCCGCGTTACGACGAGGCCGTGGCGCGGCTGAAGGCGCTCGGCCGGCTCTACCCCGCCTATGAGACCGAGGAAGAGCTGGAGGCGATGCGCCAGTCGCGGCGCCGGCGCGGCCTGCCGCCGGTCTATGACCGCGCGGCGCTGAAGCTCTCCGAGGCCGAGCGCGCGGCGCTGGAAGTGGACGGGCGCCGGCCGCACTGGCGTTTCCGCCTCGATGGCCGGCAGGTGGTGTGGGACGATCTGGTGCGCGGGCGGCAGGGCGTCGACACCGCGACCCTTTCCGACCCCGTGCTGGTGCGCGAGGACGGGTCCTATCTCTACACCCTGACCTCGGTGGTCGACGATGTCGACATGGGCGTGACCCATGTGGTGCGCGGCGAGGACCACGTTACCAATACCGGTGTGCAGATCGAGATCATCGAGGCGCTGGGCGGGTGGGTGCCGCGCTTCGGCCACCACAATCTGCTCGTGCTGCCGAGCGGGGAGGGGCTTTCCAAGCGGCTCGGCCATCTCTCGCTGCGGGCGCTGCGCGCGGAGGGCGAGGAAGCCCTTGCCGTGGCGAGCCTCGCCGTGCTCACCGGCACCTCGCTGGCGGTGGAGCCGGTGGCCTCGCTGGAGGCGCTGGCGAGCAAGATCGATTTCGCCAAGATTTCCCGCGCCCCGGCGCGCTTCGACCCGGCCGAACTTTCCGCGCTGACCGCGGCAACGCTGCATCACCTGCCTTATGAGGCGGTGGCCGCGCGGCTTGCGGGGTTCGGCGTCGGCGGCGGCGAGGCGTTCTGGCTGGCGGTGCGCGGCAATCTCGCCCGCCTTTCCGAGGCGGCCGACTGGTGGCGCGTGGTCGAGGGGCCGCTGGCGCCGGCGACGGCCCCGGAGGATGCCGACTTCCTCGCGCAGGCGGCGGCGCTGCTGCCGGAGGAGTGGGGCGAGGATGTCTATTCGCGCTGGATCGCAGCGCTGAAGCCGGCGAGCGGACGGGGCGGACGGGGCCTGTTCCACCCGCTGCGCCTCGCCCTTACCGGGCGCGAGAGCGGGCCGGAAATGAAGGCGCTGCTGCCGCTGATCGGTCGCGACAAGGCGGCGGCGCGGCTGCGGGGCGAGCGGGCGTAGCGCGCGGAGCGCCGTCATCCCGGCCCTAACCGAGAGGGATCGCTGCAGGAAAAGACACGGAGCCCCGGGTCAAGCCCGGGGATGACGGTCGGTTCTCGTGAGGCCTTGCGGTAAGGCCCGCGCCTGTCAGGGCTTCTTGGTCGCCGGCGGCGCCGCCGGGCGCGGCTGCGCCATTTCGCGCGAGGCATCCTCGGTGACGACGATGTCGCCCTTGCGCAGCGTCGGGTCCTCCTGTCCGGCCATCGCCTGCGACCAGTTCATGTTGGCCGGGCGGCAGGTGCAGGCGGGGACGAACTGCTTCTTGAACAGCAGCGCGGTGGGCAGCGACATATAGGGCTGGCCGTTGATGCCGACCGCCTGGTTAATATCCTCGCCGGGGTTGCGGTAGGCGAACAGCCGGGCCTCGGTGCCGGGGCACTGGCGCTGGCACTGCGCCTCGTCCGAGCCGAACTTGGCCGGGGTGGCGGCGAAGGACACCGGGAAGAAGAAACCGTCGCAGGTCCGCACACAGACGGTGCGATAGGTCGACACTTTCGGCATTTCCAGCGGCTGCACGTCCAGCGGGCCGGTTTCGTCCGCCGGCACGCCGAAGAGCTGCTCGATGAAATTGCGCGGCCGCCGGTTCTGGTTGCCGTAATTGCCCCCGGCACCCTGACCGCTGCTCTGCCCCAGCGCGGCCTGATACTGGGCGCCGCAATTATTCTGGGCGAGGGCGTAGATGAGCTGGCGGCGCTGCTCATTATTGCCGCTCTGCTGGCCCCGCGCCTGCATCATGGTGCGGTCGAGGTTCGAGCGGGCCTGGGTCAGGCGGCGGTTGAGCGATTCGCACTGCGGCGGCAGCTGCGGCTGGAAGATGAGGAAGCCCCGCTTGTCGCAGCCGAGCTGACGCACCTGGGCGGAGAGATTGGCGATCTCCTGCTGCTGCTGGGCGATGGCGGCGCCGAGATCGGGCTGCCCGCCCTGGCCCCGGTCGAGCCCGGCCAGCTGGCCTTCCAGCCGGATGCAGGTGGAGCGGTCGCCGCCTTCATAGCCGCCGCCCTCATACCCCCCGCCGACGCTGCCGGGCGGATAATCCTGCGCGACAGCGAGGCCGGCCGGAGCAAGGAGCGCCGCAGCGAGGAGGAGGCGGGCGGCGAGGTGGCGGCGGAATGTCATCAAGGGAGACTGCAATCGCGATGGCGGACGGAAGCGGGTGTGCCGGAATCGGGCGAAGGCCGCAATGAGCACGGCAAGCTTGTCGAAAGTTTGAACCCGCTTTCGCCGCCCGATGCAAGCGGGACGCCCAGCCACCGGCGCCGCACGGCGCCTGCGGGGCGTTGCGCGCGGGGCCGGCACCCCCATATGCGGAACGTTCCGATCGGAGTTCACATCCGCATGATCCGCGCCCCCCGCGTTCCCGCCTTCCGCTCTCTCGCGCTTGCCGCCCTCGTGCTGGCCGCCGGCCTCGCCGCCGCCCCCGTGCAGGCGCAGGAGCCGGACCTCATCTTCCGCAAGTCGACGGTGTGGAAATTCCTCACCCCCGACGACAAGCTCGCGACCTATGGCATCGACGATCCCGTCGTCGACGGCGTCGCCTGCCATTACACAGTGCCCGAGCGGGGCGGGGTGAAGGGCATGCTGGGGGTGGCCGAGGAAGTGTCGGACATTTCCATCGCCTGCCGGCAGATCGGCCCGATCAGCTTCAAGAGCAAGTTCGACCAGGGCGATATCGTCTACCGGGAGAGCCGTTCGCTGATCTTCAAGAAGATGCAGATCGTGCGCGGCTGTGACGCCAAGCGCAACGTGCTGGTCTATCTGGTCTATTCCGACAAGCTGATCGAGGGCAGCCCGAAGAACTCGACCTCGACCGTGCCGGTCATGCCCTGGGGCGCGACCAATGAGGCGCCGAAATGCGGCGACTATCTCAAGTGAAGTCGGGCGGGCGCGCCGGTTGAGCGCGCAAGCCTTCTGTGCACGCAAGCCTTCTGCGCACGCAAGCGTTCAGCGCGCGCAGGTGATGGCGACGGAATTCTGGCAGGCGCTGCCCTCGCAGGCGGCGGTGCGGACCGGGGCGGCGCCCGTCAGGCTCGGCTGGGCGTCCGAGCGTGCCGGGCCGAAGCTGGTGGCGCGGCTGAAATCGTGCACCCGGCACCACGCATCCGCCATCGCCTGGCCGCAGGGCGCGCCGGAGGCGATGCAGGTGTCGATGCCGTAGCCGTCGGAAAGGTCGACGCTGAAAATGGCGGTGTCCTCGCCGGCCGTGGCAAGGCTCGGGGCAAGGCTCGGAGCCAGCGCCAAAGCAAGGGCGAGCAGGGAGAGGCGCAGGCGCGGCATCGCGGTCATGTTGGGTGCGTTCTTTGGTGGCGACAAGGTGGCGGCAGGACAACGTGAATGTGGCGAAAAGGTTTGAATCGACCCTTAAAATTTTCGCCTGCCGTCGTCGTGGCGGCGAGATAGCCCCGCCTCCCGCACCCGTCAACTGCGGCACGCTGGCGGCGTCGCGTGCGGCGTTATCCCTGGCCTTGGCTTGACGCGGCCGGCCAAACGGACGACAGACGCGGCGCCGCGCCTCATCGCGCGCGGCAGGATCCGGAAGGCACAGATATGTCGGGCACCAACGCGCAGGCGCTTCCCGAGCTCAAGCTCTACAACACGCTCACGCGGTCGAAGGAGGTCTTCACTCCCCTCGATGCCGCGAAGGTGCGGATGTATGTCTGTGGCCCGACGGTCTACGACTTCGCCCATATCGGCAATGCGCGCCCGGTGATCGTGTTTGATCTGCTCTACCGGCTGCTGCGCCACCTCTATGGCGTCGACCATGTCAAATATGTCCGCAACATCACCGACGTGGACGACAAGATCAACGCGCGCGCCGCCGCCGAGCATCCCGGGCTCGACCTCAACGAGGCGATCGCCAAGGTGACGTTCACCACCGAGGCGCAGTTCCATGACGACCTCGAAGCGCTCGGCGTGCTGCATCCCGATGTCGAGCCGCGCGCCACCGAGCACATCGCCGAGATGCGCCAGCTGATCGAGAAGCTGGTCGCCTCCGGCCACGCCTATGTCGCCGAGGACCATGTGCTGTTCTCGGTGCCTTCCATGCCCGATTACGGCAAGCTCTCCAACCGGCCGCTGGACGACATGCTGGCCGGCGCCCGGGTCGATGTCGCGCCCTATAAGCAGGACGCCATGGACTTCGTGCTGTGGAAGCCCTCCAAGCCCGGCGAGCCGGGCTGGCCCTCGCCGGCGGGCATCGCGGCGCCCGGGCGTCCGGGCTGGCACATCGAGTGCTCCGCCATGAGCTGGAAGCATCTCGGCGAGACCTTCGACATTCATGGCGGCGGCATCGACCTTGTCTTCCCGCACCATGAGAACGAAGTGGCGCAGTCGCGCTGCGCCTTCCATTCCGGGCTGATGGCCAAGGTGTGGATGCATAACGGCTTCCTGCAGGTGGAAGGCGAGAAGATGTCGAAATCGCTCGGCAACTTCATCACCATCCGCCAGCTGCTCGCCGACTGGCCCGGCCCGGTGCTGCGCCTCAACATGCTGAAGACCCATTACCGCCAGCCGATCGACTGGACGGTGAAGGGGCTGGAGGAGAGCGCCAAGACGCTGGAGCAGTGGTTCGACGCCGCCGCCCCGGACGCCTATCCGCGCCCGGCGCCTTCGGTGCTGGAAGCGCTGGCCGACGACCTCAACACGCCCAAGGCCATCGCCGAGATGCACGCGCTGCGCGACCATGCCGGCAAGAAGGCGCTGGCCGGCACGCTGGCTTTCCTCGGCTTCGAGCCAGGGCCCATGGAAGCGTGGGCGGCGGCGCGCGTGCCGGTGCTGACAATTGCGGCCGAAGAGGTCGAGGCGCGCATCTCGGAGCGCATCGAGGCCCGCCGCAACCGCGACTGGGCCGCCTCCGACCGCATCCGCGACGAGCTGCTCGCGCTCGGCGTGGCGCTGAAGGACAACAAGGACGGCACCACCTCATGGGAGCCGAAGCGGTGAGCGGGGCCAACCGGCCCCCCGCCGCCGCGCTGCGCCCGGCACTGCCGGGCGACGTGGCGATGCTCGCCGCCATTGCTGAGGCGGCGATCCTTGAGCTGACCGGCGAGGATTATGATTCCGACCAGCAGGAAGCCTGGGCGGCGGCGGCTTCCGACGAGGAAGCGCTGGAGACGCGCCTGACGGAGCAACTGACCCTCATCGCCACCCGTGAGGGCGAACCGGTGGGGTTCATCTCGCTCGCCGACAACCGGCTGATCGACATGCTGTATGTGCGGCCGGAAGCGGTGGGCGAGGGCGTGGCGTCTCTGCTCTATGACGCCATCGAGCGGCTGGCCGGCGCGCGCGGGGCGACGAGCCTGACCGTCGATGCCAGCGACACCGCGCTCGATTTCTTCAGCAAGCGCGGCTTCACCCCCAAGCAGCGCAACACCATCTCGCTGGGCGGGGTGTGGCTGGCCAACACGACGCTGGAAAAGACGCTCGCCCCGCCCGACACCACGCATTGAGCGCGAGCGCCCGGAACAACGCTCCGGGCGCCTTTCTCACGCCCTCACTTGGCCTTGGCGGCGATCAGCGCGGCGGTGGCGTCGCCGGCCATGCCATCCAGCGTCGCCAGCGGCAGCGAGAGCACCGCGTTTCCGGCGGCGAGCTTGGTGAGATCGAAGGTGCTGTAGTTCAGCCCGCCATAGGTGCGGACATAGAGCACGCTGCGGTTGAGATCGGTCAGCGCGGTCCACGAGGTGTATTCGCTGGTGAAGGGCGGGGAATCCTTGGTCGCCACCGCGGCGATGCCTTCATTGCCACCTGAGTTGGTGTCGATGGTGATGTCCTTCGGCCGATCGAAATTGTTCATGATGTGGGCGAGCGTGCGCACCGCGTCGTCGGGCGCTTTCACCTTCTGCGCGTATTGCGAATAATACACCGCGCGCACGAAGCGCCCGACCGAGGTGTTCGACGCCGGAAGCCCCGCCGTGGCGATGCCGGAATCGGGCTGGGCGACCTTCAGCGACCCGAACTGGCCGCTCGACTGGTCGACATTGCTGAGGAAGGTGTAGTTGTTCAGGTTGGTGAGGTGCCAGGGCAGTTCGGGCCCGTTGGTCATCACCCCTACCGGGTTGTCGTAGACGGTCTGCTTGCCATTGGCGAACTCGATGACGATCGAGGCGCCGCTGCGGTCGTGCAGCACATAGTGGAACGGCGACTTGGCGTTGCCGAGCACGGCCAGCGGAGCGAGCAGCACCGGCTGGCTGGCGAGCGCGGCCTTTACCTCGGCCACGTCCTGGAACTGCCCGAGCGTCCAGGAACCGAGATCGATGGCGGAGAGCGCCGCCTTGGTCATCTCGAAGGCGTGGGTGGGCCCGGCGGCGCCAGCGAAGGCGAGCAGGCTGAAGGTGAGGCCCTTCTCGTTGAAGCCCTCGACGATCTTCAGATCGGCGAGCGAGCCGTCCGGCACGGTGATCGCCAGCATGCGGTACTTGGTGGTGTAGGCGAGCGCGGCGGCACCGGCGGCGGCGGTGGATGTATAGCGCTGGCCGGCGGGGAGATAGGCGACCCGGTAGGGCAGCTCCATCGCCAGCTCCAGCGTGCGGCCGAAATAGACCCCACCATTGGCATCGCGATAGATCAGCGAGGTGCAGGCCTGCGCGGACGGCGCGAGCGCCAGGGTGAGCGACAGCGCTGCGGGCGCGAGCAGCCGTGCGAGGGGGCGGCGGGTGGCAAAGTCGGAAAGCGTCATGATGAACTCGTGCGTGCCGGGACGGCGACGGCTCTTGAATACCGTCACCGGCCGCGCAGCGCCATCGCCCTCCGCATCACGAAGGCCGGAGGAAGGCCGGCCCGCAGGCCTTCGCCCTCACATCCGGTCGAGCACGCGCTCCTCGGCTTCGCCGTGCAGATCGGCCTCGCCGAGATGGGCGACGGCGCCCTGTAGCTTGGGCAGCACGGCGCGCACATTATGCGCGACCAGCAGCTTCACCGGGCGGGCGATGTTGACGAAGCCGGTCGACTGCATGTGGTCCAGCAGGGTCAGCAGCGGGTCCCAGAAATTGGCGATGTTGAGCACCATCACCGGCTTGGAATGCCGGTTGAGCTGGACCCAGGTGAGCTGTTCGATCAGCTCTTCCAGCGTGCCGATGCCGCCGGGCAGGGCGATGAAGGCATCCGCCCGCTCGAACATCAGGCGCTTGCGCTCGTGCATGTCCTTGGTGACGATCAGCTCATGGGCGTGGTCGAACGCCTGTTCCTTGCCGATCAGAAAATCGGGGATGATGCCCGTCACCCTGCCGCCCGCTTCCGCGCAGGCGCGGGCGGTGGCGCCCATCAGCCCCACGCCGCCGCCGCCATAGACGAGGCGAATGCCCTCGGCCGCGAGCAGGCGCCCGAGCGCGATGGCGGTTTCGAGATAGACGGCATCGGCTCCGGTAGCCGCGCCGCAATAGACGCATATGCTCTTGATCTTTGTCATGGACACCATGTTGCACCGCAGCACGGGCGGGTTCAAGTATTCAGATTACCATCACATGGCATTGCCCGCCGCCCGGTGCAAATGGCGGGGAGGGCCGTACGGTTCCATGGCCGCGCCTGTCGGGTGGCTGAGGGGGCGCTGTCTTGAAATCATCGTCTATCGACGATAAACGATGGCGATGACCGCTACCAATGCCGCCACCGATGCCACGACCGACGCCGACGAATTGCTGGCGCTGCGCCTGCGGGCGCTGGCGCATCCGGCGCGGCTGGCCATTCTGCGGGCGCTGGCGCAGACCGAGCGCTGCCAGTGCGGGCAGATCGTGCGCGGGCTGACCCTCGCGCAATCCACCGTCTCGCAGCACCTCAAGGTGCTGAAGGAGGCGGGGCTGATTACCGGCACCATCGAGGGGCCGCGCTCCTGCTATTGCCTCGACCGGCAGACGGTGGCGGCCCTGGCGGACGAATTGCTGCCGCTGCTCGATCTGCTGGCCGCCGCGCCGGCGCAGGGGAGCGGCGCGGACAACCCTGATCCGCGCGCCGACGCACTGGTCTGAGCGCGCCCCGTCACCATCTGCGTGACGACCATCGACGTATGTAAGACGTGAATCGGGCGCCTGCCGCCCGCGAGTGAGAAGAACGGAAATCTGCATGTCCCCACCCAAGGGCTCCGCCGCCTCCAGCGCCACCGAGATCAATCCGCGCGGCAGCCTTCTCGTCGCGCTGAAGGGGCTGTGGCCTTATCTGTGGCCGGCCGACCGGGCGGATCTGCGCACCCGCGTGGTCTGGGGGCTGCTGCTGCTGGTGCTGGCCAAGATAGCCACCATGTCCACGCCCTTCTTCTTCAAATGGGCGACCGACGCGGTGGCGGAAGGCGAGGGCGCGCGCATTTCCACCGATGCCATCGCCTGGCTCGTCGCCGGCCCCTTGATGCTGACGCTGGCCTATGGCGGCTCGCGCATCGTCATGGCCGGGCTGACGCAGTGGCGCGACGGCCTGTTCGCCAAGGTGGCGATCCATGCGGTGCGCCGGCTGGCGCTGGAAACCTTCCAGCACATGCACGCGCTTTCCCTGCGCTTTCACCTGGAGCGCAAGACCGGCGGCCTGACGCGGGTGCTGGAGCGCTCGCGCGAAGGCATCGAGACCATCGTGCGGATGCTGGTGCTGCATCTGGGCCCCACCATCCTTGAATTCGCGATGGTGATCGGCGTGCTGTTCTGGCAGTTCGACTGGCGCTATGTGGCGGCAACCATCGGCATGATCCTCGCCTACACGGTCTTCACCTTCGTGATGACCGAATACCGCATGGGCATCCGCGCGGCGATGAACGAGAGCGACACCGACGCCAACGCCAAGGCGGTGGACAGCCTGCTCAACTACGAGACGGTGAAGTATTTCGGCGCCGAATCGTGGGAATCCGAGCGCTATGACCGTTCCATGGCCCGCTATGAGCGCGCCACCGTCACCACCCACACCTCGCTCGCCTGGCTCAATGCCGGGCAGGCGGCGATCTTCACTCTCGGCCTCACCGCCGTGATGGCGCTGTGCGTGCTGGACATCCGCGCCGGGCGGCAGTCGGTCGGCTCCTTCGTCATGGTCAACGCCATGATGATCCAGCTCTACCAGCCGCTGAACTTCCTCGGCATGATCTATCGCGAGATCAAGCAGTCGCTGATCGACATCGAGGCGATGTTCACCATCCTCGCCCGCTCGCCGGAAATCCGCGACCGGCCCGGCGCGCCGGCGCTGGAGATGAAGGGCGGCACGGTGCGCTTCGAGGATGTGCGCTTTTCCTATGATCCCGAGCGCGAAATCCTCAAGGGCGTCAGCTTCGAGGTGCCGGCCGGCCGCACGGTGGCGATCGTCGGGCCGTCCGGGGCCGGCAAGTCGACCATTTCGCGGCTTCTCTACCGCTTCTACGACATCAATTCCGGCCGCATCCTGGTCGACGGGCAGGATGTACGGGAGGTGTCGCAGGCGAGCCTGCGCGCCGCCATCGGCATGGTGCCGCAGGACACGGTGCTGTTCAACGACACGCTCGGCTACAACATCCGCTACGGCCGCGCAGGCGCCTCGGACGAGGAGGTGGCGCGCGCGGCGGAACTGGCGCAGATCGACGGCTTCGTGCGGCGCACGCCCAAGGGTTATGCCACCGAGGTCGGCGAGCGCGGGCTCAAGCTCTCCGGCGGCGAGAAGCAGCGCGTCGCCATCGCCCGCACCATCCTCAAGGACCCGCCCATTCTGATTCTCGACGAGGCGACCTCGGCGCTGGACAGCCACACCGAGCGCGAGATCCAGGACGCGCTGGAGCGCGTCTCGCGCGGGCGCACCACGCTGGTCATCGCTCATCGCCTCTCCACCGTGGTGGGCGCCGACGAGATCATCGTGCTGCAGCACGGGCGTATCGCCGAGCGCGGCACGCATGGCGAGCTGATGGAGCGCGGCGGACTCTACCATTCCATGTGGGAGCGCCAGCGCGAGGCCGAGCGGGCCATCGAGACGCTGAAGGCTGCCGGCGAGGCGGACGACGAGACGGTGCCGGCGGGTACGGCGGATGCCATCCCGGCCTGAGGCCAGTGGCGCGCGGGCGACCTCTGCGGAACCATGTCGCGCATCCGGCATTTGACGGGCGGGCCGGCGCGCCCTACCTCTCGGCGCAAGGAGCCGGTGCGTGACCCATGGGCACCGGGCAGAAAGGCCAGTTGATGTCCGTCCTCGATTCCATCCGCAGCGGCCTCGCCCCCATTCACCGCGAGGGCTACCCGTTCGTCCTGATCGGCGCTGGCGTTTCGGCGCTGTTTCTATGGCTGTTTGCGCCGCTGGGCTGGATCTGCGTGCTGATCACGCTGTGGATCTGCTATTTCTTCCGCGATCCCGAGCGGGTGACGCCGGTGCGCGAGGGGCTTGTCGTCTCCCCCGCCGATGGCCGGGTCTGCCTGGTCGGGCCGGCGGTGCCGCCGGCTGAGCTCGGCCTCGGCGACATGCCGCTGCCGCGCGTGTGCATCTTCATGAATGTGTTCGACGTGCATGTGAACCGGGCGCCGCTGGCCGGCCGGATCACCCGCATCGCCTATCGCCCGGGCAAGTTCCTCAATGCCGATCTCGACAAGGCGAGCGAGGACAATGAGCGCAGCGGCATGGTGCTCGACACCGCCATCGGCGCCGTCGGCGTGGTGCAGATCGCCGGGCTGGTCGCGCGCCGCATCGTCAGCTTCGTGCGCGAGGGCGACCTGCTGGCGCCGGGCGAGCGCTTCGGGCTGATCCGCTTCGGCTCGCGGGTCGATGTCTACCTGCCGCTCGGCACCCGCCCCGCGGTGGCCGAGGGCCAGCGCGCCATTGCCGGCGAAACCGTTCTGGCGGACCGCGCGGCCATCGGCACCGAGCCGACATTCCGCATCGATTGAGTTTTCCAACCCGCGAGCGTGCGATGGCCGACCTCTTCTCTCCCTTCGAGCCCGATGCGCCGGAGCCGCCGCGCCGGCGTTTCCAGGCGGTGCCGTTCCGGCTGCTGCTGCCGAACCTGGTGACGCTGCTGGCGCTCTGCGCCGGCCTCACCGGCATTCGCATGGCGATCGAGGGGCGGCTGGAACTGGCGCTCGGCGCCATCGTGCTGGCGGCGGTGCTGGACGGGCTCGACGGCCGGCTGGCGCGGATGCTGCACGGCACCTCGCGCTTCGGGGCGGAACTGGACAGCCTGTCCGACTTCGTCTGCTTCGGCGTGGCGCCGGGGCTGGTGCTCTATATGTGGGGGCTGGAAACGCTCGGCTCGGTCGGCTGGATCGCGGCGTTGGCCTTCGCGATCTGTGCCGCCCTGCGGCTCGCCCGCTTCAACGTGATGCTGGAAGACCCGAACAAGCCGCCCTTCGCCGGGGATTTCTTCACCGGCGTTCCCGCCCCCGCCGGGGCGATCTGCGTGCTGCTGCCGGTCTATCTGGAACTGGTGGGCCTGCCGCGCCTGGTCGCCTCGCCGGCGGTGGCGGCGTTCTATTGCCTGGCGATCGCGCTGCTTATGGTCTCGAAGCTGCCGGCCTTTTCCGGCAAGCGGCTCGGCGCCCGCATTCCCCGCGACAAGGTGATGCCGCTGTTCATCTGCGTGGTGCTGTTCGTGGCGGTGCTGGTGACATGGCCGTGGACGGTGCTCTCGGTCATCTGCGTCGCCTATCTCGCGGCGCTGCCCTTCTCGGTGACGCGCTACAACCAGCTGTCGCGGGCCTATGAGGCGCGGCGCGCGCATGCCCACCCCGCCGAGCTTCGCCCGGCGCCCGTGGCTGGCGGCACGCAGGACGAGCGGCCCGGTCCGCTCAACTAGTTTTCGAGCGAAGCGGATACCGGTTCGCGTGAATAAAACGTGACAAAACAAAGAACTAGATCAATTCCCAGTTTCCATGAAACAGGGAAATGATCTAGTCGGGCGCCTGGATACCAACCTGAAAAACAGGGATGTCCTCGCTCAGCGGGCGCGGGCCTTCATCGCCTCGACCCGCGCGGCCAGCGGCGCGGCGGGAAAGGCCTGACGCAACAGCCGCAGCGCCTCGGCGTCCGAGCCGGGGCGGGCGAGGTCAAGATGCTGGGACATAAGCTGCGCCACTGTCGCGGGCTCGCGCCTGAAGGCGATGCGGGTGTCGGCCTCGCGCAACGGGCCCGGCGCCGGAATCTTCACTGTCACGCTCGCAGACTGCAGCATCACAACATCCTCCGATCGCCATCTCGAATCAATCGGCTTTCCTCATGGATAAAATGAGGGCCATCATCTCCAAACGCACGAACAAAATTTGCGTTCCCGCTCTTGTGAACGCGCCTGTGGCCAAGTTCTCACAGTGTTACCCTGGCCGCCATACGAGACACTACGAAGACGAGAGCACGATATTCCCACCACGCGGCGAGAATTTCCGGGACGAACGGTATTCATCGGTGGGAAGAATTTTAGGGGCGTGCGGCGGGCAACGCTTGCCTCGCGCCGCAATGACCGGATAGGTCCGGTCATGTTCCGCAGGCGGATCAGGTGCGGGTGAGCGTCACCTTGGCGCCGTCGCCGGTGGCGACGCCATCATACTGGCCGGCGCCAGCGGGCTGCAGACGCGCCGTGACCTTGCCGACATGGTTCTGCAGGACGATTTCGTTGCCCCACACATCCCAGCCCTTGGTCATGAAGATATCGTTCGGGCAATCGACATCGGCGGTGGCGGCAAAGCCGGACATCCCGCGATCGGTCGAGAGCGTGACCTTGCAGGTCTTCTGGCCTTCGTCCCAGCTAAAATTCCAGGTGCCAGCCAGCTGAGTGCGGGCCGCGCCCGGCTCGGCATAGGCGACGCCGCCCGGGGCTGTGGCCGGCGGCGGGGCGAGCGCGACCTGCGAGGCCCGCGTCGGCGAGGTCGGCGTGACGGCGGCGGCGGCGGTGGCGGCCGTAGCGCCATAGGTCGTCGGGGCCGGCGCGGCGACGGGCGAGCTTTCCACCGAGCCCGAGGGCGCCGGGGTGATCTGGCTGGTTTCGACCGGATTCGGTGCCTTGTCGCCGAACCCGTCGAGCACAGTGCTGCAGCCGCCCAGAAGCAGGGCGGTTACGGACGTGATGACGACGGCGGTGCACTTCATCGGCGCTGTACCCCTTGCCCGGCAAAACCCGCCGGACATCTCCTGAAATCCTACACGGCGCAAGGCCGTTTGCGGCATTCGCACTTTCCCTGCCGCCCGCCCTGTTTCCCCGGGGAAGATGGCATCAGCGTGACCCCAACGCCCAACGGCGCCGCCACGGCTTACCCAAGGCGACATTTGGCGCGGTTATGCTCAATGAAAGCTTAACGCCTCGGCCCTCACGCGCAACAGCGGCATGTCGTGGCTCCTCCCGCATCGCCCGTTCAGTTTTGCCGCAAACTGTTCTATGTGCGTTGCAGCGAAAAGGAGCTGCGCCATGTACCAGATGCTGGATCCCGCCACCCTGCGTGTCCTTGTCACCGGAGCCACCTCCGGTATCGGCGCTGCTACCGCCCGGCGCTTCGCGCTGGCGGGCGCCCGCGTCGTCGGCACCGGACGCCGCGCCGACCGGCTGATCGCGCTGCGCGATGAACTTGGTGGCCATTTCCATCCGCTCGAAGTGGATGTGCGAGACAATGACGCGCTGGTGGCGGCGCTGGCCGGCGTGCCGGAGGCCTTCGCCCCGTTCAACGTGGTGTTCGCCAATGCGGGCCTGGCGCTCGGCCTGGAGCCGGCCCAGGCGGCCAGCCTCAAGGACTGGGACGACATGGTCGAGACCAACATCAAGGGGCTGCTCTACACCATCCGTGCGACGCTGCCGGCCATGGTGGAGGCCAAGGAGGGGCATGTGCTGTTCACCGGCTCGGTGGCCGGCGACTATCCCTATCCCGGCGGCAACACCTATGGCGCGACCAAGGCTTTCGTGAAGCAGTTCGCGCTGAACCTGATTTCCGATGTCGCCGGCACCGGCGTGCGCGTCACCAATATCGAGCCGGGCATGGTCGAGACCGAGTTCTCGCTGGTGCGCTTCCATGGCGATGCCGCCAAGTCGGAGAACGTCTATGCCGGCACCGAGGCGATGACCGCCGAGGACATCGCCGAGCAGGTGTTCTTCGCCTCCACCCTGCCGCGGCGCGTCAACATCAACCGCATCCAGGCCTTCGCCACCTGCCAGAGCTTCTCCCCGTTCAAGGTCTCGCGCGGCTGAGGCGGGGGGCGGCGCCGCTCTTTGGAGAAGAAGGGCGCCGCCCAGGGCGGCGGCGCTTTTAGAGGAGAATGGCGCCGCCCAGGGCGGCGGCGCTTTTAGAGGAGAATGGCGCCGCCCAGGGCGGCGCCGGCGACCACGGCCCAGGCCGGCACCCGCCACAGCGCCAGCGCCAGATAGGCGAGCAGGGCCAGCGCTAAGGCGCGGCCCGAGGTGAGGCTTGACGTGATCACCGGGTCCCACAGCGCCGCGCCGAGCAGGCCGACCACGGCGGCGTTGACCCCGGCGAGGCCATCGCGCACCCGCCGGTTCGCCGCCAGCCGGGTCCAGAAGCGCAGCGCCGCATAGACCAGCAGCGCCGAGGGCAGGAACGCCGCTACCAGCGCCAGCAGCCCGCCGGCCACGCCATGGGGCGGCACCGGCATCATCGCGCCGACATAGGCGGCGAAGCTGAACAGCGGCCCCGGCACGGCCTGCGCCGCGCCGTAGCCGGCGAGGAATACCTCGCGCGTCAGCCCGCCGGGCCGCACCAGCTCCGCCTCGATCAGCGGCAGCACCACATGGCCGCCGCCAAACACCAGCGCTCCGGCGCGGTAGAGCGTGTCGAACAGTTCGACGCCGGCGCTGCCGGTGGCCTGCGCCAGCAGCGGCAGGCCGACGAGCAGCAGGGCGAACAGCGCGAAAGCAATGAGCGAGGCGGTCCGGCCTGGCAGGTAATGCCCGCCGGGTTCGCGCACCGCCGCGCCGTCCAGCCGGATGAAGGCGAGGCCGGCGAGAGCGCCGCCGACGATGATGCCGATCTGGCCGAGGGAACCGGGCACCAATGCTGCCACTGCCGCCGCGACAAGGGCGAGGCTGCGGCGCGGCCGATCGGGGCAGAGGTTCTTCGCCATGCCGAGCACCGCATCGGCGACAATGGCGACCGCCGCCACCTTCAGGCCATCCAGCCATCCACCGCCAATGCCGGCGGCATCGGCATGCATGACGCCATAGGCGAAGGCGAGCATGAGCAGCGCCGAGGGCAGGGTGAAGCCCAGCCACGCCGCCGCCATGCCGGCCGGCCCGGCGCGCATCAACCCCACTGCCATGCCGACCTGGCTGGAGGCCGGGCCGGGCAGGAACTGGCAGAGCGCGACGAGGCTGGCATAGCTCTCCTCGCTCAGCCAGCGGCGCCGCTTCACCAGATCGTCGCGGAAGAAGCCCAGATGCGCCACCGGCCCGCCGAACGAGGTGAGGCCGAGACGCAGAAATGCGAGGAACACCTCGACCGGTGTTCCTTTATCGGTAGGGACAGGCGCTGGTTCATCGCTCATGGCGCAGCACTAGCGCGCCGCCCGCGGCGCTGCATGTGAATTTTCGATGACGCGCGGAGGTGGCCTTCAGGCGGCTTCCACCACCGGCATGGCGAGCGCCGTGCGCAGCATGTCGGCGAGGCGGCGGGCGGCGGAGGAGGCGGCGGGGGCGAGGAACAGAGCCACCTCGATATCCGGCAGCGGCGGCAGCCCTTCGGCCGGGCCGAGCCGGCGCCAGTCCGCCGGCGCGGCGCATTCCGGCAGGGCGGTGATGCACAGGCCGGTCTCGATCGCCGCGTGGATGCCGCCCTGCGAGGAGGAAGTGCAGGCCACGCGCCAGCTCAGCCCGGCCTTGTCGAGGCTGGAGGCGATGTGCGGGCGGGCGCGGCAGCCGGTGGGAAACAGCGCCAGCGGCAGCGGCGAATTGCGCTCGGGCCGGTAGCCGCGCGCCGCCAGCCAGAGCAGCTTCTCGCGCTTGATCAGTTCGCCGGTCGGCCGGGCGCTGTCGCGGGTCAGCAGCGCCACGTCGATATGGCCGCGATCGACCTCGGGCTCGATATGCTTGGAGAGATCGGCGCGGATGGAAATCTCGACGCGCGGATAGGCGGCGGCGAAGCGGGCGATGGTGGGGGTGAAATAGGCATCGACATAATCGTCCGGCATGCCGACGCGGACGCTGCCCTCCGGCGTGCCGCCCTTGAGATCGGCCAGCGCCTCGCTCTCATAGGCCAGCAGCCGGCGCGCATGGGCAACGAGGCGCTCGCCGGTCTCGGTGAGCGAGATGCCACGCCGCGAGCGCTCCAGCAGCCGCACGCCGAGATTGTCTTCGAGCTGGGCAATGCGGGCGGAGACCGCCGACTGGGTGCGCCCGACACGCTCGGCGGCCGCCGTGAATCCGCCCGTGTCGACGATGGCGATCAGCATGCCAAGCGATTCGGTGTCGAGATGTCGCATCGCGCCCTCCGGTCCGCCGGATGAGGATTTGTCGCGCTTTGCCGCGCGAGCGGCTTTCATATCAGAAACCATGATGGAATGACAAAATAAACTCGCTTTCGCGATTTCAATCGGCGCGTTAGACAGGCTGGCCTGAGCCGGGCCTGCTGATTCAAGCCCGCCAGCGCCGGCCTGCGCGCCGGTCGCGGCCCGGGCCCCATGCCTCGCCCTCCGCCTTTTGCACCTGTCGAGTTCGGCAATGTCTCCGCCCCCTGCCGCCGTGATCGAGCCGTCGCTCATCATTCTCCCCGATGCCGCCCCGTCCGTGGTCCGCGATACGCAGATGCGGCGTCAGGCGTTTTTCGCGGTGGTGATGGCGGCGATGTGCATCGGCTTCTCGGCGCCGCTGGTGCGGCTCGCCGATGCCGGGCCGGCGGCGATCGGTTTCTGGCGCCTGTTCTTCGCCCTCGGGCCGGCCATGGTGTGGGCCTATGCCGAGCATCGCTCCCGGGCTCACCAGGCGCGCCGTGCCGGCGCCACGGCGCTGCGCCCTTCGCTGCGGCAGGTGCTGCTGGCGATGCTGGCCGGCGTGTTTTTTGGCGCCGACCTCATCGTGTTCCACAAGGGTCTGGCCCTGACCAGCACCGCCAATGCGCTGCTGCTCGGCAATCTCGCCGTGGTGTTCGTGTTCCTTTTCGGCTGGCTGATCCTGCGTGAGCGGCCGACCCGTGGGCTGCTGATCGCGCTGGCGCTGGCGCTGACCGGAACCTTCATCATCATCGGGTCGAGCGCGGCAGGCGGCGGCGCTTCCGGGGCTCGGCCCGTGAGCGTGATCGGCGACCTGCTCTGCGTCGGCGCGGCGCTCGCCTATGCCGCCTATATGCTGGCGACGCGCGCGGTGCGCCGGGCCGGGCGCGGCGATGCGGTGCCGCTGGGCGGGGGCATGGTGTCGCTGATCGCCAGCGCGACAGGCGCCGTGGTCTGCCTCGCCTGGGCGGTGGCGGCGGGTGAGGTGCTTGTTCCGCAGTCGCTGCAGGGTCTGCTGGCGGTGATCGGGCTCGGCCTGATCCCCCATGCCACCGGGCAGGGGCTCGCGACCTTCGCGCTCGGCCGGCTACCGGCGGGCGTGATCTCGGTGGTACTGCTGCTGCAGATCGTCGTCGGCGTCGCGCTTGCGGCGCTGCTGTTCGGCGAATTCCCCTCGCTGGTCGTTCTCGCCGGCGGGCTGCTGGTGGTCGCTGGTGTCACCACGGCGCGGCCAGGCTGAACGGGAGCGGGCTCGGCAGACCTAACGCGGCGGGGCTCGCGAGGCATACTTGCGCGAAGGGGCCGGCGGGACTACCTCGTTCAGGCACTCAAGGAGCACGACGATGCAGCCCAATCCGTTCGGTGGCGTGATCGAGAATCTGACGGTCGAGGAGGTCAGGGCCGGCCTCGACGACGGCACCATCCTTCTCGTCGATGTGCGCGAGCCGAACGAGCTGGCCGCCGAGCGCATTCCCGGCGCGGTGGAGTTTCCGCTGTCGACCTTCGATGCGGCCGCGCTGCCGGACCCCGGCGACAAGACTCTGGTTTTCTCCTGCCGGTCCGGCCAGCGCTCGCAGAAGGCGGCAGCGGCGGCCCAGGCGGCCGGCTTCGACCTTCACCGCCACATGGCGGGCGGCATTCTCGCCTGGAAGGATGCGGGCTTCCCGACCGATAAGGGCTGAGCGCGCGTCGGGCAAAGCCCGACAGGAGCTGAGGCAACGTCGGGCCAAGCCCGACAGGAGCTGAGGCAACGTCGGGCCAAGCCCGACAGGAGCTGAGGCAACGTCGGGCCAAGCCCGACAGGAGCTGAGGCAACGTCGGGCCAAGCCCGACAGGAGCTGAGGCAACGTCGGGCCAAGCCCGACAGGAGCTAAGGCAACATCGGGCCGAGCCGGGTAGGGCTGAACCAGCGTCGGGCCGGTCCGTTCGGTGTGCCGCACGGGCGGGGCGGCTATTCCGTCAGCCGGCCCACTACCTGCGCCGTGGCCTCGATCAGCCGCTCGACCTGCGCCTCCGTCGTCGCGGGTGAGGCCAGCATCATGTCGTGGAAGGGCGAGATCAGCACGCCGCGCACCAGCAAAGCGAGGTGGGTGGTCGCCTCCAGCGCGGGGTAATGCGCCCCCTTGGCCTGCCGCCCGTCGCTGAGGGGGAAGGGCGCGCGCACCACTTCCACCCGCGCGCCGCAGCGGGCGATATGCCAGGGCAGGCGGGCGTCGGCCAGCACCTGCGCCAGCCCCACTTCCATGCGGTCGGCGAGGCGGTTCATCTGCGCATAGGCCGGCTCGGTGGCGACCTCTTCCAGATTGGCGCGCAGGGCGGCGAGCTGGAGCGGGCTGCCCGAAAGCGTCGTGCCCATGCCGGAATGGCCATCAGGCCGGTTGATGCGGGCGGTGCGGAAGCGCTCCGCCACCTCCCCGGTCATGCCCCAGACTGCGGCGGGAATGCCGCCGGCCACCGCCTTGCCGGCGACGAACATGTCCGGCTCCAGCCCGTAGGCGCGGGTATAGCCGCCCGGGCCGGTCGAGAGCGTGTGGGTCTCGTCAATCAGCAGCAGCGAGCCGTGGCGGCGAGTGATTTCGCGCAGCCCCTCGTGAAAGCCGGGCTGGGGCAGCACCATGGCGCAATTCGTCATGACCGGCTCGGTGATGACGCAGGCCACCGTGCGGTCGGCCAGCGCCGCCTCCAGCGCGTCGAGATCGTTGAACGGCACGACGCGGGTGAGCTTGGAAAGGTCGCGCGGCTCGCCCATCAGGGCCGGGCGGTTGCCGACACGCCCGTCCGGCCCGATCTCGACGAAGGTCTCGTCCACCGCGCCGTGATAGGCGCCATCGAAGACAAGGATGCGCGGGCGCCCGGTGGCGGCACGGGCGGCGCGCAGGGCGAAGCGGTTGGCGTCGGTGGCGGTGGTCGCGATCTGCCAGTAGGGCAGGCCGAAGCGTTCGCTCAGGAGGTCGCCGACACGGGCGGCATCCGGGCTCGGCAGCATGGTCGCGAGGCCGGCCGTCGCCTGCCGCGCGAGAGCCCGCGCCACCGGGGCCGGCCCATGGCCGAACAGCGAGGCGGTGTCGCCCAGGCAGAAATCGTCATAGCCATGGCCGTCGACATCGATCAGCCGGGCGCCGCTGGCCTCGGCGATGACCAGCGGCACGGGGGTCGACCAGTCGACCATCCAGTGCATCGGCACGCCGTCGAGCAGATGCGCGGCAGCCTCGGCGGCGGCGCGCGTCTTCGGGCGGGTGCCGAGATAGAGCGCTTCCGCCTCCGCCCGCAGCGCGGCGGTGCGGGCCGGGCTGACGCCCGGTCCATCGCTTATCGAGGTGACGGCATTCATGTCCGGGCTCGCGCGAGTTGTACCTGCCGGCGCATATAAGCACGTTTCCGTGCCGGGTGGGGGGCTGCGCTAACGCACCCAGCCCCAGCGCTTGAGCTCGGCGAAGGTCTCGTCCAGCGTCTTGCGCACGCGGGCGACCAGTTCGTCGCACTCCTCATGCGAGATGATGAGCGGCGGGGCGATGATCAGCCGGTCGCGCACGGCGCGCATGACGAGGTTGTTCTTGAACGAGAAGTCCCGCGCCAGCGTGCCGGCCTTGCCGACATCGGGGAACTTGGTGCGGCCGGCCTTATCAGGCGTCAGCTCCAGCGCGCCGACAAGGCCCATCATCGGCGCCTCGCCCACCAGCGGGTGCTCGGCCAGCGCGCTCCAGCGGGCCTTGAGATAGGGGCCGACATCATTGGCGACGCGGCCCACCAGGTCCTCGCGCTGCATGATGGCGAGATTGGCCAGCGCGGCGGCGCAGGCGGCGGGGTGGCCGGAATAGGTGTAGCCATGGTTGAAGTCGCCGCCTTCATGCAGCACTTCCGCCACCCGATCGGCCACCATCACCCCACCGAGCGGCATGTAGCCTGAGGTGATACCCTTGGCCATGACGAGAATATCCGGCTCGGTGCCGAAGCTCTCGCAGCCGAACCAGCTGCCGGTGCGCCCGAAACCGCAGATCACCTCGTCGGAGATGAACAGGATGTCGCGCTCGCGGCAGATGCGGGCCACTTCCGGCCAGTAGCTGGCGGGCGGGATGATGACGCCGCCGGCGCCCTGGATCGGCTCGGCGATGAAGGCGGCGATGCGGTCCTCGCCCATGGCGTCGATGGTGGCTTCCAGCGCGCGGGCGGTGCGCAGGCCGAATTCCTCCGGCGTCTCGCCCTGGCGGGCCTCGCCCCAGAAATAGGGCTGGGCGATGTGCAGGATGTCGGGAATGACCGCGCTCTGCCCATGCATCGGCGCCATGCCGCCCAGGCTGCCGGCGGCGACGGTGGAGCCGTGATAGGCGTTGCGGCGGGAGATGATGATCTTCTTCTCCGGCTTCTCCTTGATCTGGAAGAAGCGGCGGACCAGCTTGATCACCGTGTCGTTGGATTCCGAGCCGGAGCCGGTGAAGAACACCTTGTTGAACTGCGGCGGGGTCAATTCGGCGAGCTTGGCCGACAGCTCGATGGCCGGCCGGTGCGTGGTCTTGAAGAAGGTGTTGTAATAGGGCAGCTCGCGCAGCTGCGCCGCCACCGCCTCAACAATCTCCTCCTGCCCATAGCCGACATTCACGCACCAGAGGCCGGACATGCCGTCGAGGATGCGGTTGCCGTCGGAATCGGTCAGCCAGACACCTTCCGCCTTGACCACGATGCGCGAACCCTCCTCGTTCAGCGTCTTCATGTCGCTGAACGGGTGGAGGTGATGGGCCGCATCGAGCGCGCGCAGCTCGGCCGTGGATTTGGGCAGGGTCATCTGTCGCTTCCTATCCCGCTACGTCTTCCCGGCCGGCGCGGCGCAGCGCATGGTCCGGGAGGACGGAAAACCTGCCTGCACAATGTGATCACATTTTGCGTGCGTCAAGTCGTCCGGCGTGGCAGAACTGCCGCCGCACGGTACGGGAGGCCGGCAGCTTCCAGCCCAGCGCGGGCGGGCGGCTTGACCGATACCCCCGCACCATGCGCAGATTTGACGTATCGACGTTTACTAGGTGGATCATGCCATTGCCCGAAGCCGTGGAAGACGCCACGGCCGCTGCGCGCGAAACCGTCCCGCAGATCGATGAATTCGGCGCCTATGTCGCCGCCAACGGCGCGCCCGAAATTGTCGAGGTTCTGCTGCCCGACACGCATGGCGTGCTGCGCGGCAAATGGATTCCCGGCGGGGCGGGGGGCAAGATCTGGGGCGACGGCGTCGCCATCCCGCTCTCCATCTTCGGCCTCGACATCTGGGGCCGAGAGGTCGAGGAAACCGGCATCCATATCGAGACCGGCGACCGCGACGGCATGTGCCGCCCGGTGGCAGGCACGCTGAAGCCGGTGCCATGGTCGCCGCGCCCGGCGGCGCAGGTGATGCTCTCCATGTATGAGCCGGACGGGCGGGGCGGCGAGCGGCCGTGGGATCTCGATCCACGCCACAAGCTGGAGGCGCAGGTGAAGCGCCTCGCGGCGCTGGGGCTCACCCCCTGCGTCGCCTTCGAGCTGGAATTCTACCTGATGAAGCCGGCGCCCGGGCCGAACGGCGTGCCCGAGCCGGTGTTTCCCGCCTCTGTGGGCGGGCCGGCGCGTCAGAACATGTATTCAATGTCCGACCTCGACGCCTATGCGCCGCTGCTGCACGATGTGCGCGAGGCTGCCCGCATCCAGGGGCTTCCGGCCGACACGGTGATCTCCGAGGCGGCGCCGGGGCAGTATGAGGTCAACCTCTATCACCGCCGCGACCCGATGGCGGCGGCGGACGACGCGATCCTGCTGCGCCGTCTGATCGACGGCGTGGCCCGCAAGCATGGCGTGCGCGCCAGCTTCATGGCCAAGCCCTTCCTCGATTTCGCCGGCTCGGGGATGCATGTGCATGTGAGCCTGACCGATGACGAGGGCCACAACGCCTTCGGCGCCGGCGAGGCGGGCGAGCGCCTGCTGCGCCAGTGCGCGGCGGGGCTGCTCGACACCATGGCCGACACCGCCGTGCTCTATGTGCCGAGCTATAACGGTTTCCGCCGCCTGGTGCCCGGCAGCTACGCCCCCACCAGCATCTCCTGGGGCTATGATAACCGCGCGG
Source organism: Xanthobacteraceae bacterium 501b (assembly GCA_000378025.1). Lineage (GTDB taxonomy): Bacteria > Pseudomonadota > Alphaproteobacteria > Rhizobiales > Xanthobacteraceae > Ancylobacter. The sequence continues at coordinate 2,251,495 of KB899087.1, read as the reverse complement.
TGGCGGTGCGGGTGCCGAACGGGCCGCCCAAGGCGCGCCGGCTGGAGCACCGCATCGCCGGCGCCGACGCTCATCCCCATCTCGTGCTGGCGGCGATCCTCGCCGGCATGCTGGAAGGCATCGAGCGCGCGCTGGAGCCGCCGCCGCCGCTGACCGGCAATGCCTATGAGCAGGAGGCGCCGCATCTGTCCTACGACATGGGCGAGGCGATCCGTGCCTTCGGCCGCTCCGACTTCGTGGCGCGGGCGTTCGGGGCGGAATATCAGCGCGTCTTCGCCATCATGAAGGAGGCGGAACTCACCGCCTTTGAGCGGCGGATCAACCCGCTGGAGTATGAGACCTATTTGTGAGCCAAGCCGGGTTTGTGAGCACGGTGACGGCTTGAGCCGAGGCGATCGACGCTCTAGCCTTGGCCTGACGTGGTTTGCGTTCCACCCAAGAAACCCACTTCCCGAGGAGAATAGGATGTCTCGCCTCCTGACGACCATCGCGGCAGGCCTGTTGACCGCGCTGGCGATTGCGCCGGCCTCGGCACAGGACAAGGTCGTGAACGTCTACAACTGGTCCGACTATATCGACGAGTCGGTACTGGAGGCCTTCACCAAGGAAACCGGCATCAAGGTCCGGTACGACGTCTTCGATTCCAACGAGGTGCTCGAGACCAAGCTCCTCGGCGGCAAGACCGGCTATGACGTCGTGGTGCCGACGGGCTCCTTCCTGCAGCGCCAGATCCAGGCCGGCGTGTTCCTGAAGCTCGACAAGGCCAAGCTGCCGAACCTGCAGTACCAGTGGCCGCTGATCGCCGACCGCCTCGCCGTCTATGATCCCGGCAACCAATACGCCGTGAACTATATGTGGGGCACCACCGGCATCGGCATGAATGTCGACAAGGTGAAGGAGCGCCTCGGCGACATCCCGCTCAACAGCTGGGACATCTTCTTCAAGCCGGAAATCCTCGGCAAGCTCAAGGACTGCGGCGTCTATGTGCTGGACGGCCCGGAAGAGGTGATCCCGACCGCGCTGCGCTATCTCGGCAAGGATCCGAACTCCAAGGACCCGAAGGATATCGAAGCGGCCGGCAAGCTGCTGGCGCCGATCCGTCCCTTCATCCGCAAATTCGACAGCTCGGGCTATATCAACGCGCTGGCCGGCGGCGACATCTGCATCGCGCTCGGCTGGTCGGGCGACGTGTTCCAGGCCAAGGCCCGCGCCGAGGAAGCCGCCGAGAAGACCGGCAAGCCGGCGGTCAACATCGAGTACGTCATCCCGAAGGAAGGCGCGTTGATGTGGTTCGACAATTTCGCGATCCCGAAGGATGCTCCGCATCCGGACGAGGCGCTGGCCTTCATCAACTACATGATGAAGCCTGAAGTGGCGGCGAAGAACTCCGACTTCATCTCCTACGCCAACGGCAACCTCGAATCGCAGAAGTTCATCGACAAGGCGATCCTCGACAACCCGGCGATTTACCCGGACAAGGAGACGCTGGAGAAGCTGTTCACCGTCACCACCTATCCGCAGAAGGTGCAGCGCGTCGTCACCCGCACCTGGAGCGACTTCAAGCGCGGCAAGTGAGCTGCCGATAGGCGGCGCTGCCAGCTGATGGAAAAGGCCGGGCTCGCGCCCGGCCTTTTTATTGAGGCGCGGCAGTGTGGAGGGGCGGCGCCATTCTCTCGTCGCGCATCCTGCAACGGAGCGCGAGGCGTCCAATGCTGCAGGTCTGCGCCTGATGGGACCCCGAGCGGCCCTCCGTCAGGGGGCCTCGCCTGATCGACAAGAGATGGCTCTGCGGCCAAGCGCCAGAGCATTTTAAAGCTATGAAGGTTGAGCGCTTTCCGCTGAAACTCAACCTGATCGGAAGTGCCTTAGCCGATCTGCTCGATGATGATGGCGCGGATCTGCTCGCGCGTGAGACCGCAGGGCTCCGGCTTCCACTCCGGGCTGGAGCGGATGATGGCGGGCGCGGGCGGGGTAAGCTTGTGAGTACGCATAAATCCTCTTGGCCGCTTCGACCCTTGGTCGGCGGCTGACGCTGTTGCGTCGATGTGTGAGTAAAGAAAAAGCCCTGCATCTTGATGATGGGGCCGGCCGCATGAGCGACGATGGATGACTTACCGCGCCAATGCGTCACGATTGAGGCGGAGCGGCGCCGTCTCCGAAAAAGCGCCTCGCCCATGTGCGGTGTCTCGTCGAACCCGGACCCTGGAGGACGGCAGAGGAATGTAAGGGTAAACTTCCGCAACGGCTCCGGCTATTGTGATGGTCCGTGCCCTGCAATCGATGGGGCGATGCTGTATGCGGCACCTATGAACAAACCCGCCCCCGTGCCGCCCGCCGTCAATCGTCTGCTCTATGGAGCGGCGTTCGCCTGCGTGCTCGTCATCGTGGTTTTCTCCCTGCTTCCCGCGCAGGAGATGCCGCGCACGGGCATTCCCGACGGCACCGACCATTTCATCGCCTATTGGGGAACCGGTGGCCTGATGGCGCTGGCCTTCCGGGGACGCGGCGCGGTGCTGGTGCTCGCGGGTCTTGCCTTGGTCGGGCTTGGCGGCCTGATGGAGGTGCTGCAGCAGCTCGCACCCGGCCGCAGCTCGACCTGGAGCGACTTCCTCATGAGCGGCGGCGGGGCGCTTGCCGGGCTTCTGATGGGGACCGTGGCGGCCCGCATCATCAGCCATCTGCGCCGCCAGCACAGCGGGCGCCTCGGCAGCGTGTCCGCCTCCTAGGCCCAAGGCCTTCAGCGCCTTTGCCGGGTCGGGGAAACCCTGCGACGGCGTGCGCCCGCCCGTCGACGACGTGGCCGTCGCCTCGCGACCGATGCCGCCATCTGATCCACCGCCGCCGAGCCCGCGTAATCGGAGCAAAGCTGTGGAGACTTCAATGATCAGAACGCTCCTTTTTACCGGCCTGTTCGCCTTTGTCGGGCTCGGCGCGCCGTCGGCTCAGGCCAGGGATCTGGTGCTCGAACAGTTCTTTGCTGGCCGGACCGTCGCGGAGGGCACCTTTTCCGCCATCAACGGCGTGAAGCGGGCCTTCACCGTCGATCTCGACGGCCGCTGGAACGGGCATGTGCTCACTTTGGTCGAGGAGTTCCGCTTCGCCGACGGCGAGACGGACCGCAAGACCTGGCGGTTCGAGAAGCTGGGGCCCGGCCGTTATCGCGGCACACGCGAGGATGTGCGGGGCGAGACGCAGGTGAGCGTGAAGGGCGATACCGCGACCTTCAGCTATCTCGTCGACCTTGATCCCGGCGCGGAGGAGAACCTCGTGCGCTTTCACGACCGGATGGTGCTGCGCGGCGACGGCACCGTGCTGAACACCGCCTGGGTCACCAAGTTCGGCTTCCCCGTGGCGCTGACACGGGTCGAGTTCCGGCGCCCCTAGCCGGGCCCCACCAACCGCGTTCCCCTCGACATTTCCGGAGGACATCCATGCGCCCCCATGTGACATCCGCTTCGATCGGACTGCTTCTCGCTCTCGCGGCGGTGCCGGCCGTCGCCGAACCCCTGAGCGGCCCCGAGATCAAGGACAGGATCGGCGGCGAGCTGGTGCGGCTGAGCACCCCCTATGGCCTCACCCTGCCGCTGGTCTACCGCGATGACGGCGTCGTCTCCGGCGATCTCTCCGGTTTCTCGATCGGCGCCCTGCTGGCCCCGCGCGAGGAGGGGCGCTGGTGGGTGAAGGACGATCGGCTCTGCCAGAAATGGCCGAGCTGGTATGACGGCCGCACCCATTGCTTCACCATCACCTCGCTCGGGCCGGACAAGATCGCCTGGACGCGCGACGACGGCTTGGCCGGCACCGCCGAAATGGGCCGCTGACATGGCACGCCCGCAGGCGCCGGCCCTTCCTGCCTGGCGCCTCGCGCTCTATGCCCTGCCGGCGCTGCCGCTCGCCGCACTGGCGCTGCCCTTCTATGTGATCGTGCCCAGCTTCTACGCCGAGGCGCTCGGGCTCTCGCTCGCCTCGGTCGGCACCGCCCTGCTGGCGATCCGTATCCTCGACGCCGTTGCCGACCCGATTCTCGGCTGGGCCTCGGACCGCCTCACCCCCGCCATGGGGCGGCGGCGGGCGCTGATGCTGGTGGCGACGCCGGTCACGGCGATCTCGGCCTTCATGGTATTCTGGCCCGGCGCGGGTGCCGGCATTGGCTATCTGGTCCTGTGGGGGCTCGGGCTCTCGCTCGGCTACACCGCTCTCAGCCTTGCCTACACCGCCTGGGGCGCGGAGATCAGCGCCGATTATCGCGGCCGCGCCCGGGTGGTCGCCGCGCGCGAGGCGGTGACGCTTCTGGGCACGCTGCTTGCCATCGCGCTGCCCTTCGCGGTCGGGCTCGGCGTCGGCGCGGCGGGCTTCCATGGGCTTGCGGCGATGGGCGTATTCGTGCTGATCGCTCTGCCGCTCGCCAGCCTCGCCTGTGTCGCCGGCGTGCCGGAGCCGACGGACCGCACCCGCGAGCGGCTTGGCCTGCGTGCCGGGCTGCGCCATCTCAGCGCGAACCGGCCCTTTCTGCGGTTGGTCGTCGCCTTCCTGCTCAACGGCATCGCCAACGCCATTCCCGCCACGCTGTTTCTCTATTTCGTGGCGGACCGAATCGGTGCCGCCGCGCTGCAGGGGCCGCTGCTCTTTCTCTATTTTCTGTGCGGGGTGGCTGGTCTACCGCTGGCACTGCGCTGCGCCGGCCGGTTCGGCAAGCACCGCGCCTGGTGCGGCGCGATGGCGGTGGCCTGCCTCGTCTTCGCCAGCGCCGGCTGGCTCGGGCCGGGCGATGTCGTGCCCTTCGCGCTGATCTGCGCCTTCACCGGCCTGTTGCTCGCCTTCGACGTGGCGCTGCCGCCAGCGATCCAGGCCGATGTGATCGACGTCGACACTGCCGCCTCCGGCGAGCAGCGCTCGGGGCTCTATTTTGCGCTCTGGGCCCTTGCCACCAAACTGGCGCTGGCGATCGCGGTGGGCGTCACCTTCCCGCTGCTGGACTGGGTCGGCTTCAAGCCCGGCGACGGGGCGCCCTCGGCGGAAGCCGGCGCGGCGCTGGCCATGCTCTATGCGTGGGTGCCGATTCCGGCCAAGCTGGCCGCCATCGCCCTGATGTGGGGATTTCCGCTCGACGAGGCGGCGCAGGCGCGGTTGCGCCGGCAAATCGACGCCGGCGCGGCGCCGGCGGTTGTCTCCCCCCGCACGCAGGTGTGATCCGCCCCGCCGGTGGACGCGCGAGGATATGACCTTAGGTCAGAGACCGTAGCGGACGGGGGAGACGGGTGGCACTCACGCGCAGAGATCTGATGGCGACGGCGGCGCTGGGCGCCGCCATGCTCGCTTTGCCGCCGGGGCGGGCGCTGGCCCAGCCGGCGCCGCTGGCCCGGGCGATTCCCTCTTCCGGCGAACGAATGCCGGCGGTGGGGCTCGGCAGCTGGATCACCTTCAATGTCGGCAATGATCCGGCCTTGCAGGCGGAGTGCACCGCCGTCATGGCGGCGTTCTTCGCCGGCGGCGGGCGGATGATCGACAGCTCGCCGATGTATGGCTCCTCGCAGGCGGTGATCGGTCGCGGCCTCGCCGCGCTGGGGCGCCCGGATGCGCTCTTCGCGGCGGAAAAGGTCTGGACCTCGTCGGGCGCGAATGGCCCCGCGCAAATCGATGAGACGCGACGCCTCTGGGGCGTGGAACGCTTCGATCTCCTGCAGGTGCACAATCTGCTGGGCTGGGAGGCGCATCTCGACTCGCTCTTCGCGATGAAGGCTGCCGGCCGGCTGCGCTATGTCGGCATCACCACCTCGGAGGGGCGGCGCCATGATCTGGTCGAGCAGATCATGGCGCGCCAGCCGATCGACTTCGTGCAGCTGAGCTATAACCCGGTCGACCGCGAGGCCGAGCAGCGCCTGCTGCCGCTCGCCGCCGAGCGCGGGATCGCGGTGATCGTCAACCGGCCCTTCCAGCAAGGCGCCCTGACGCGGCGGCTCGACCGTGCGCCGCTGCCCGACTGGGCCGGCGAGATCGGCGCGACGAGCTGGGCGCAGTTGATCCTGAAATTCATCCTGGCGGAGCCTGCCGTCACGGTCGCCATCCCCGCCACCACCCGCGTCGACCATGTGCGCGAGAACCTCGCCGCCGCCAGCGGCCCGCTGCCCGACCGGGAGCTGCGCGGGCGCATCGCCGCGCATCTCGGCGCGCTGTGATGGGGCCATGGTCGACCTATCGGCTGGACGACTTCCTGCTGTTCTCGCCCCGGGTCTATTGGCGCCTGTTCGAGGCTGAGAACGCGGCGCTGTGGCCGCTGCATCTGGCGACGACGCTGGCAGGGCTGGCGCTGGTGGGGCTGAGCCTGCGCCGGCCGGGCCGGGCGATGGTCTGGACCGGGCTCCTCCTCGCGCCGCTCTGGGCCTTCGTCGCCTGGTCGTTCCTGCTGCAGCGCTATGGCGGGATCAACTGGGCCATGGACTATGCCGCGCCGGCCTTCTTCGTGCAGGCCCTGCTGCTGCTCGCCGCCGCCCTGATGCCGGGCGGCCCGGCCCTGGGGCGACTTGATGCCATCGGCAGGGCCGGACTGGGACTGGCCCTCGCCGGGCTACTGCTCTATCCCGCGCTTGCCCTCGCCTCCGGCCGCCCCTGGGCGGGTGCGGAGGTGTTCGGCATCGCGCCCGATCCGACCGTGCTGGTGACGCTCGGCTTTCTGCTTATGGCGCGGGGGCGATGGCTCGTCCTCCTGCTGCCGATTCCGCTGCTGTGGTGCCTGTTCAGCGGCCTCACCTTGCTGGCGATGGGGGAAGCGCAGGCATGGCTGCTTCTGGCGAGCACCGGGCTGGCCGCGCTGCTGGCGACGCTGAGACTGATGCGGCTAGGGGCGCGGGCTGTCCGGGAATAAGGCCGGCCTACTTCCGCCAGCGCTTGTAGAACCAGGTCCACTGCTCGGGGTGCTCGCGCACCCAACCTTCGACCACCGAGGTGATCATCTGCATGGCCCCGTCCACGTCGATCTTGCCATTGCCATCGCGCGGCAGGTTGAGGGCAGGCGTGCACTGGATGCGGAAGCGCCCTTCCGGCAGGCGGATCACCCGCACCCCGTGCACCGGGCACTCATAGAGCCGGGCGAGGCGGGCAATGGTGGGGTTGGCCGAGCAGGGCTGGCCGAAGAACTGCACGGTGGGCCCGCCCCGGCGCGCCTGATCCACGAGAATGCCGAGATGCTTGCCCTGGTCGAGCACGGCGGCAAGCTCGAACACCGCCACATGCGAGGCGGCCACGAGATTGCCCATCACCCGGCTGCGGGCCTCGAACAGCAGGTCGGCGAAGAAGGAATTGTCCGGCGCACGGAACAGCACCGCGCTGTCCAGCCCCTGCGCGGCGGCGGCGATGGCCGGCAGCTCCCAGTTCGCCAGATGCGCGGTGAACACCAGCGCCGGCTTTCCGTCGATCCGCATGGCGACGAAATTGGAGACGCCCGTGGTCTCGATCCGGCTCTTGGCCGGCTCCCACATATTGTACTGCCAGATGCGGTCGAGATGGACGAACTCGCCGCCCATGCGGCCGAGATTGTCCCACATGCCGATCGCGATCGCTTCGCGCTCCGCCTCGGTCTTCTCAGGATAGGCGAGCCGCAGATTCTTCAGGGCGGTGCGGTGGATCGAGGTGCGTGGGCCGATCTTGCGCGCCCAGAAGCCGCCGGCCCAAGAGGCGAAGCGCGGCGTTTGCAGGCGCATCGCCCCCGCCAGCGCCCACACGCCGGTCGAGAGGGCGGCATCGCGCAGGCGGGTGGTCCAGGGGCGGGGCGCGCTCATCGCGGATATGGCTCGAACCTCGCGCCTTTAGAAGGTGATGACCACCTTGCCGAACACACGCCGTGTCTCCAGCCGCTCCAGCCCGGCGCCGAACTGCTCCAGCGGGAATTCGGAATCGATCACCGGCAGGACGCCGCGCTCCATCCGCTTCAAGCCGTCGGCGATGGCGCGAATCGGCGCGCCAAACGAGCCGATGATGCGGTACTGGCGCTGGAACAGCTGCATCAGGTTCATGTTCACCGACACGCCCGAGGTCGAGCCGCAGGTGACGAGGCGGGCGCCCGGCTTCATCGACAGCAGCGAGCCGTTCCACGTCTCGGCGCCGACATGCTCGAACACCACGTCGACACCCTTCTTCTTGGTGATCTTGCGCACCTCGTGCTCGAAGCGGTCGGTCTTGTAGTTGATGACGTGGTCGGCGCCGAGCGCCAGCGCCTTGGCGCATTTCTCGTCGTCGCCCGCCGTGGTGATGACGGTGCAGCCGATCTCCTTCGCCATGCGGATCGCCACCGTACCGATGCCGGAGCCGGCGGCATGGACCAGAATGGTCTCGCCCGGCTCAAGCTTGGCATTGTCGAACAGCATGTGCTCGACGGTGGAGAAGGTGACGGGGGCGGTGGCGGCGTCGGTCCAGGAGATGCCGTCCGGGATCGGCACGCACAGGCGTTCCTTGATGTTGAGCTGGTCGCGGGCGAAGCCGTCGACATGGAAGCCCATCACGCCGGCGACCTCTTCGCAGAGATTGTCGCGGCCCTGCCGGCACATCTTGCACTGGCCGCAGGTGAGCGCGCCATACATCGCGACCTTCGAGCCCGGCTTGAAGCGGGTGACGCCCTCGCCGATGGCGGTGACTTCGCCCACCGCTTCGGCGCCCACCACCAGCGGCATCTTGCGCTTGGCGAAGGCCATGCCGCGCCAGCCCCACACGTCGATGTGGTTCAGCGCCAGCGCCTTGACGTTCACCTGCACCTCGCCCGGTTCCGGCGCGCCGGGTGCGGGCAGGTCGGTGAGGATCAGTTCGCGGTCGGAGACCAGCTGAAGCGCGCGCATGAACAACTCCGGGCAGGCGGCGGCGGCATCTCACCGTCCCGTTGCCCGGGTGTATACGGACAAGGGGCGGGCACGGATGGCGTCCGCGCAAGGACGAGGGTGGATAGCGAAATCAGCGCTGTATGGCTAGTGCGGCGGTGAGCCCGCCATCCACCGGCAGGGTCGCGCCGGTGACATAGGCGGCGCCGGGGGAGAGCAGAAAGGCGACCACCGCCGCTACATCCTCCGGCGCGGCGAAGCGGCCGGCGGGGATCTGCTTCTCGACATTGGCGCGGTAGGCGGCATAGGGCGCCAGCATCGCCGTGTCGACGAAGCCGGGGGCGACGACGTTGGCCGTCACGCCGCGCCGGGCGCTCTCGATGGCAAGCGTGCGGCAATAGCCGGCCAGTGCGGCCTTGGAGCCGGCATAGATGGCGTTGCCGGCATTGGCGACATCGGCGGCGATGGAGCCGATAGCGACGATCCGCCCGGCCCGGGCCCGCGTCATCGGCCGCACCAGCGCCCCGACCAGCTTCACGAAGGACCAGTAATTCACCTGCATCAGTTGCTCGGCGCGGTGCTGGTCGACCAGCGCCGCCAGCGTGTCGTAGCTCATGCCGGCATTGTGGATGAAGCCGAAATAGGTCGGCTCCTCGGCGAGGACGGCCGCGAAAGCCTCCACCGCGCCTTTGTCGGCGAGATCGAGCGTGCGCGCCTCGACACGGGCGTCCGGCTTCTCCGCCTGGATCGCAGCGATCAGCGCCTGCGCCTCGGCCTCCGCCGTGCGGACGGTGAAGACGACCTCGAAGCCCGCCAGCGCCAAGGCGCGCACGATGGCCGCGCCGACGCCGCGCCCGCCGCCGGTGACAAGGACGCGCTGGCTCACGCCGGCGCGCCCGTCAGGATCAGGCACACATTCTGCCCGCCAAAGCCGAAGGAGTTCGACATCACCCGCGTCACCGTCGCATCGCGCGCCACGTTCGGCACCACGTCGAGCGGGATGGCCGGGTCGGGCAGTTCGTAATTGATGGTCGGCGGGATGCGGCCATTGGCGATGGTCATCAGCGAGATCACCGCCTCGATGGCGCCGGCGGCGGTGAGCGTGTGGCCGATCATCGACTTGTTGGACGAGATCGGGATGCCGGTCAGCCGCTCGCCGAAGACGGCGCTCATGCCGGTGAACTCCATGCGGTCGTTCTCGGGCGTGGAGGTACCGTGGGCGTTGATGTAGTCGATGGCGTCCGGCTCGACGCCGGCATCGGCCAGCGCCCGGCGCATGCAGCCGATAACCGGCTTGGCGTCCGGCGAGGAGCGGGTGCGGTGGAAGCTGTCGGCCATCTCGCCGACGCCTTCGACCACGCCGAGGATCTTGGCGCCGCGTGCCAGCGCATGCTCCAGGCTTTCCAGCACCAGCGCGCCGGCACCCTCGGCGATGATGAAGCCGTCGCGGTTCTTGGCGAAGGGGCGCGAGGCGGCGCCCGGGTTTTCGTTATTGGTCGACAGGGCGGAGAGCAGCGAGAAGCGGATCAGCGCTTCCGCCGTCACCGAACCGTCGGTGGCGATGGAGAGCGCCGCGTCGCAGTCGCCGCGCCGGATCGCCTCGACGCCGAGCTGGATCGAGGTGTTGCCGGAGGCGCAGGCGGTGGACAGCGAGATCGGCTGTCCGCGCGTGCCGAAGCGGTCCGCCAGATGATCGGCGATCGAGCCATAGAGGAAGCGCTCGTGCCAGGCGTCGTGGCCATTGGCCTCGGCGGCGCGCAGCAGGTCGTCATAGGAGACGGCGGCATTGGGCGCGGCTTCCTGTGCCAGGATGCGGCGCTGGGGCCATTCCAGCTCGATCGGCGGCACGGCGCAGAACAGCGGGCCAGGGAAGGCACCCTTGGTACCGATGCCGGATTCGGCAATCGCCTCGTCCGCCGCCAGCGTCGCCAGTTCCTCGGAGAGGTCGGGAGCGGTGCTCTTGCTCTTGGGCAGATAGTCGACCGTGCCGGCGATGGTGGTGCGCATCCCGTCGATCGGGAAGCGGGTGATGCGATGAATTCCGGACATGCCGGAAGTCAGCTTCGCCCAATTGTCCTGTTTGCCCTGACCCAGCGAGGTGACGAGCCCCATGCCGGTGACGACGACGATCGGCCGGCCGGCCTTGTCGGTATAGGAAGCCATGATCTGCTCCTCGGAAGCGGCGTGCTTCCGCGTGGTGGGGTCAGTCGGCGCGCTCGACCAGCGCGACGCCTTCCCCACGCCAATGCCCCACTGCGGTGACGATGGCACGGGAAAGCGGGCCATCGAAAGGCTTTTCCAGCGTTTCGCCGTCGAGCGGCGCGAAGAGCCGGCCTTCGGCGACGCTGAGCGCGGCCAGCGCCAGTGCCACCGGCATCTGCGCTTCCAGCCCGTGGCCGACACGGTCGGTCACCGAGCGCACCGGCAGGCCGGAGCGAGCGAGCACCGCGGCTTCCGCCTGCGTCGGCTCGGGCGCGCCGGAGGCGGCGGAGAACACGGCGGTTTCGCCATCGGTGCCGGCGCCGGCGGTCTTCAGAAGCTCTTCCAGCACCGCCTCGACAGCGCCGGGCTCGTTGCGCCGGGCGCGCTCGGACCAGACGCCGGAGAGCTTGGCGATCGGCTTGGCGCCGCGCGCCGTGGCGTGCTCGGGCGATTCCAGCACCAGGAAGGCGCCAGCCGAGCCGGTCGGAACACCCTTCGGCTCCGCCAGCACCGGCGCCCAGGGGGCGTGCATGGCCAGGCGCTTGAGGGCGAAGAGCAGCAGCATGTCGCGCCGCTCGGCATTATAGGCGCCGCCCACCAGGGCGATCTCGCTGGTGCCGGCGGCAATGCGGGACCAGCCGATGCGGACCGCATCGGTGCCCGAGCTTTCCTCGCCCATGAAGGTGCGCGAGGAACCGGTGACGCCGTGCACGATCGAGATGTTGCCGGCGAGAAGATTGGAGAGCTGAGCCAGGAACAGCGTCGGGCGCAGGTTCGACTGCAGCTGCTCGTTGAGGAAAACCTCGGGGTTCGGCTGGTTCTCGATTTCGGTCAGGATGGCGCCGTCGACCGATTGGTCACGCTCGCCGCCGCCGGCCGCCACCACCATGTCGGTGGTGCCGAGAATGTCCTTGTCGCCCTTGATGCCGGCCGAATCCAGCGCGAGGCCGGCGGCATAGGTACCGATGCGCTGCCAGGGCTCCATCTGCCGCTGGTCGCCCTTCTTGGGGATCTGCGCATCGAAGCTGATCGGGGCCAGCGGGTGGACGACATAGGGGGCGAAGCCCGTCTCGTCGACCACCGGGCCGGTGCCGGAGGAAAGCGCCAGCCTATGAGCTTCCGGGCCTTCACCGAGCGAGGAAACAAGCCCGATGCCGGTGATCCAGACGTCGCGACGATTAGACATGCGTGAGATTTCCTGCGCGTTCCGCCGTGCCAATCACGGCGTCGCCCATCGGCATGCCGATGCGTTCGGCGGTGGAGAGCAGATAGCCGCGCAGCTCCGGGGCCGGGAAGGGCATGGTCTTGAGCGTCACGTCGGCATTGCAGACGAGCTTGCCGTCGACACGCCCTTCGGCCTTCAGCCGGGCATAGCCCGAGCCGTCATGTTCCAGGCGCGCGAACACGTCGATCACCTGGCCCGGCACCACGAAGGTCCGCAGCTTGCCCTTGTCGACCGAGGCGAGGAACGCCATGCGGTCGTAATTGTGCAGCCGAAGGAGCAGCATGCCGCAGCTCTGCGCCATGATTTCAAACAGCAGCACGCCCGGCAGCAGAGGATGACCCGGGAAGTGGCCTTCAAAGATCGGGCTCTCGCACGGGACAGTGTTGGCGGTCCGCAAGGTTCGAGCTTCAAGGTCGAGCTCGACCACCTTGTCGATCATTTGGAAATATTCGAGGCGCATCACCTGTCCCGCTTGTACGACGTCCTTCCGCCGGATCAGGCGGACTTGGCTGCGATCAGCTCGTCGATGCGCGCGCAAAGATTCTTGAGGACGAAGTACTGCTCGGTCGTCGCCTTGCCTTCATTGACTTCCTGCGTCCAGCTCTCAAGCGGCAGCTTGATGCCGAACGCCTTGTCGATGGCGAAGGCGATGTCGAGGAAGTCCAGGCTGTCGATGCCGAGATCGTCGATCGCGTGGCTTTCCGGCGTGATGTTCTCGCGCGGAATGTCGCACGTCTCGGCAATGATGTTGGCAACGGTCTCGAACGTGGTCGACATGAAAGGCCTCTGGTCTCGGCAGCCGCGTCCGGCCACGGTTGAATGGGTTCGCCCGGCGCTCCCGCGTCGCAGGCCCCCGAATGGATGTCGGCCCGTATACCTAAGCGCGGACGGCGATTCAATGGCGGCGGCGCGGCAATCCTCGGCAGTGTGACATCCATGCCGTCGCCGAGGCTCGGCGGGGGATGTCGCCGCCGCCCGGCAACGTCATGGCACCGTGACCGATTTCGTCCTATCGTTCGCCCCAAAGCAGGCGGTCAGTCTCGGAGCAGGTGCCATGATCCCGTTTACCTCGGCCTTTTCCTGGCTCGGACACGGGGTTGCCGTGTCGGTGCTGGCGTTGTCACTTGTGGGTCCGGCCTCGGCACAGGCGCCCAAGCCTGCCGGGACCAAGCCCGCCGCGGCGGCGCCCGCCAAACCGGCGGCCGCGCCGACGGCCAAACCGGCCACCGATGCACTGCCGAAAACCTATGCCCCGCAAGAGCTTGTCGAGGCCGCGCGGCGGCTGCAGGCGCTGATGCAACGCGAGCGCGGACCGCTGCCGAAGCCGGCTGCCCAGCTGCGCAGGGACGCCGATGCCGCGCTTGCCGCTGGCGACGCCCGCACGGCTGCCGGCCTTTATGGCCAATTGGCGCAGGCGAGCCCGGGCGATGCCGGGCTCTGGCAGCGCTTTTCCCGCGCGCTCTCGCGCATCAAGCCGAGCGAGAATGAAAGCGCCGACACGTTCCTGGAGCGGGCGCAGGCGGCTGCCTTCCTCGCCTATCGCGCGGCGACGACGCGGGCGGCGCAGGCCGAGGCGCTGTTCGCCATCGGCCATCTCTATGACCAGCGCTCGCTCTGGCGCCCGGCGCTCGACACGTTCGCGACGGGGCTGACCTATGCCGATGTGCCGGAGCAGCGCGCCTTCTACGACACGCTGCGCGAGGAGCGTGGCTTCCGCATCCTCGACTACAGCGTCGATTCGGATGCCTCCAACCCGCGGATCTGCGTGCAGTTTTCCGAACCGCTGGTGAAGGGCGGCAAGGACTATTCCGCTTATGTGACGCTGCGCGGGCCGCAGGGTCCGGTCGATAAGCCGGCGGTGACGGCAGAGGAGAGCCAGCTCTGCGTCGAGGGGCTGAAGCATGGCGAGACCTATGATGTGACGCTGCGGGCCGGCCTGCCGTCGTCCATTGCCGCCGAGCCGCTTCGCGCCAACTCCGAGCTGACCATCTATGTGCGCGATCGCAAGCCGAGCGTGCGCTTCACGGGGCGGAACTACGTGCTGCCCCGCACCGGCCCGCGCGGCATTCCCGTGGTGTCGGTCAATACCTCCAAGGTGGCTGTCGATCTTTACCGCATCGGCGACCGCAGCCTGATTCCCACCGCTCTCGACGGCGAGTTCCGCCGCGACCTCGGCGGCTATGACCTGCAGCAGCTGAAGGACGGCAAGGCGGAGGTCATCTTCAAGGGCGAGCTGGAGACCGCGTCGCCGCTGAACGAGGACGTCACCACCTCCTTCCCCGTCGATGAGGCGGTGAAGACGCTGGCGCCCGGCGTCTATGTGCTCGCCGCCCGCCCGGGGGGCGATGCCGCCGACCCGAATGACGAGTGGAGCTCGCGCGCCACTCAGTGGTTCGTGGTTTCCGATCTCGGCCTCACCGCGCTGTCGGGCAGCAAGGGCCTGACCGTGCTGGTGCGCGCGCTCGGCAGCTCCCAGCCTTTGGAGGGGGTGGAACTGCGCCTTCTCGCCAAGTCGAACGACGTGCTCGCCACCGCCCGGACGGACGCCAGCGGCACCGCCGCCTTCGATGCCGGGCTGATGCGCGGCACGGAAGGCTTCGCGCCGGCTGTCATCGTCGCCCAGGCGAAGGAGGGCGACTATGCCTTCCTGTCGCTGGAGGATCAGGCTTTCGACCTTACCGACCGTGGCGTTGGTGGGCGCGCGGCGCCCGAGCGCTACGATGCCTTCGTCACCACTGAGCGCGGCGTCTACCGCTCCGGCGAGGAGGTGCACGTCACCGCGCTGCTGCGCAGCCCGCAGGTGATGGCGGCGGCCGGCGTGCCGCTGACGGTGATGTTCAAGCGTCCCGACGGCGTCGAGGAGCGCCGCGAGCTGGTCGCCGACCAGGGCGCGGGTGGGCGCACGCTCACCTATCCGCTGATGGGCGACGCGATGACCGGCACCTGGCGGGTCGAGGCTTATGTTGACCCGCGCGGCGCGCCGGTGGGCGCCACCACTTTCCTGCTGGAAGACTATGTGCCCGAGCGTCTGGCGCTCGACCTTTCCACCAGCGCCACTTTCCTTGCCGCCAACGCCCCGGTGACGGTGGCGGCCGATGGGCGCTGGCTGTTCGGCCCGCCGGCGGCGGGGCTCGACATTGAGGGCGAGATCGAGGTGCGGGTGGCGGATGCGCGCCCGGGCCTGCCGGGCTGGCGCTTCGGCCGCATGGATGACGGCTTCACCCCGGTGCGCCAGCCGCTGGCCGATACTCCCGTAACGGACGCGCAGGGCAAGGCGAGCCTGCCGGTCGCCCTTCCCAACCTGCCGGCGACCGCACGGCCGCTGGAGGCGGAGATCTTCGTCGCGCTGAATGAAGGCGGCGGGCGGGCGGTGCGCCGCTCCCTCGTGTTGCCGGTGCGCGCGGCCGGCGATGGCATCGGCGTCAAGCCGCTGTTCGACAAGGCAGGGCCGGGCGAGAACGCCACTGCCGGCTTCGAGGTGCAGGGCTTCGATGCCGCCGGCCAGCCGGTGGCCTTGAAGGGCGCGAAATGGGCGCTCTACCGCGTCGAGACCCGCTATCAATGGTACCGCCTCGGCGGCAGCTGGGATTTCGAGCCGGTCGAATCGGTGGCGAAGGTGGCGGACGGTGCGCTCGACCTGACCGCCAGTGCACCGGCGCGACTCAACGTTCCGGTCGCCTGGGGCCGCTATCGGCTGGAAGTCACCGACGGTGCACGCGCCACGGCCGTGTCCTTCGATGCCGGCTGGGGGGGCGGGGCCACCGCCGACGCGCCGGACCGGCTGGAGGTCGGGCTCGACAAGGCGCAATACGTCGCCGGCGACGCGCTCAAGGTGAACCTCACCAGCCGCATGGCCGGTTCCGCCACCGTGCTGATCGTCGGTGACGGGGTACTGGCGGCGAAGACGCTCGACGTGCCGGCGGGGGATTCCTCGGTCGCCTTCACCGTCGCTGCGGAATGGGGCCCGGGCGCCTATGCGCTGGCCTTCGTTCATCGCCCGCTGGATGTGGCGGCGAGCCGCAATCCCGGCCGCGCCATCGGCCTCGCCTGGTTCGGCGTCGACCGCGCCGAGCGGGTGCTCGGCGTCAAGCTGGACGCGCCCGCTCTCGCGCGGCCGGAAACGACGCTTTCCGTGCCGGTTGAGGTGACGGGGGGCGGGCAAGGCGAGGCTTTTGTGACGCTCGCGCTGGTCGATGTCGGCATTCTCAACCTCACCGGCTTCAAGGCGCCTGATCCAGATGGCTTCTATCTCGGCCAGCGCGCGCTGGGCACAGAGGTGCGCGACTTCTATGGCCAGCTGATCGACGGCATGCTCGGCAGCCGGGGGCGCCTGCGCGCGGGCGGCGACGCCATGGATATGGGCCTGCAGGCGGAACCGCCGACGCAGCCGCCGCTGGCTTTGTTCTCCGGGCTGGTGAAGCTCGACGCGCAGGGCAGGGGCACCATCGACTTCACTCTGCCGCCCTTCGACGGCACCGGCCGGCTGATGGCGGTGGCGTGGTCCGGCGCGGCGGTGGGCCATGCGCAGGCCGATGTGGTGATCCGCGATCCGGTGGTGATCACCGCCACCCTGCCGCGCTTCCTCGCTTCCGGCGACCGCTCGACCCTCAACCTGTCGCTCGACAATGTGGACGGCGAGGCGGGGGATTACGCGCTGGATATCGTCACCGACGGTCCGGTGAAGGTGGCCAGCGCGCCGAGGACGGTGCCGCTCGCCAAGGGCGCGCGCCAGTCCTTCGCCGCACAGATGGACGGCACCGGCATCGGCGAGGCCAAGGTCTCGGTGCGGCTGTCGGGGCCCGGCGGGCTCGCTATCGTGCGCGACTATGCGCTGAATGTGCGTCCGGCCTATCCCGCCATCTCCCGCCGCAGCGTCGAGACGCTGGCGCCGGGCGCGGCGCTGACGCTCAGCGCCGATCTTGTCGCCGATCTGGTGCCGGGGCGCGGCGGGGTCAGCGTTTCCGCCGGGCTCGATCCGGCCTTCGATGTGCCGGCGCTGATCGGCGCGCTCGACCGCTACCCCTTCGCCTGTTCCGAACAGCTGACCAGCCGGGCGCTGCCGCTGCTCTATCTCAGCGATTTCGGCCCGCCGCAGCGCTTCCGCCTGACCAAGGACCCGGCCGAGACGATCCGCAACGCCATTGCCCGGCTGATCGCCCGGCAGGGTTCGGATGGCTCCTTCGGCCTGTGGGAGGCAGGGGGCAATGATCTGTGGCTCGACGCCTATGTCAGCGACTTCCTGACCCGTGCCCGCGAGCGCGGCCACGCCGTGCCGGAACAGCCCTTCGTCATGGCGCTGGACCGGCTGCGCAATTCGCTCGCCTATGCCGGCGAAGGCGCCACCGACGATGGGCAGGCCTACGCCATCTACGTGCTGGCCCGCAACGGCCGGGCGCCGCTGGGCGATCTGCGCTATGTGGCCGACGCCAAGCTCGACGAGGTGACGAGCGCGATGGCGCGCGGCCAGCTCGCGGCCTCGCTCGCCATGCTCGGCGACAAGGGGCGGGCGGAGAAGGTGTTCGGCGCGGCGCTGGAACTGCTGCCCAGCGCGGCAGAGACGGTGACGTCAGGCCGGCCGGATTTCGGCTCGGTGCTGCGCGACGCCGCCGGGGTGGCGACGCTCGCTTCCGAGGCCGGCTTCACCGGCACGGCGCGCACCGCCCGCCAGAGAGTGGCCACCGCCTTTGTCGATGCCGGCCCGACCTCAACCCAGGAAGACGCCTGGCTGCTGCTGGCCGCCCGGGCGCTGCGCGAGGGCAGGGGCATTGCCCTCGATATCGACGGCACCGCCCATACCGGGCTCTATGAGCGCACGCTCACCCCGCCGGAACTGGCCAAGCCGATCGTGCTGACCAATCGCGGCATCGCCCCGCTGGATGTCGCCGTTTCCATCGACGGCCCGCCAGTGGCGCCGGAGCCGGCGGCGGCGAACGGGTTCAGCCTGAGCCGCAGCTACTACACGCTCGCCGGCGTGCCGGCCGACCCGGCCAAGGTGGCACAGAACCAGCGCCTCGTTGTCGTGCTGGAGGCGCAGGAGGACGAGGCGGGGCCGAGCCATGTGCTGCTGGTCGACCATCTCCCCGCCGGCTTCGAAATCGACAATCCGAGCCTCGCCGTGGGCGCGGATGTCGGTGCGCTGGCCTGGCTGGGCGACACGACGCAGCCGGCGCATGCGGAGTTCCGCGACGCCTTCTTCGCCGCCGCCTTCGACCGCACGCAGGGCTCGGAGGAGCCGGAACTGCTGCGCGTCGCCTATATCGTGCGCGCCGTCTCCCCCGGCCGCTACGCGCATCCGCCCGCCATCGTGGAAGACATGTACCGCCCCGGCCGCTTCGCCCGCACCAGCGCGGGCCGGACCGAGGTGACGGGGCCGGCGAAGTGAGGGGGCTCGCGTGAGGCGGGGGGCGCGGCGCGCGTGCGGCATCGCCGTTCTCGGGGCGATGCTGCTGGCGGGAGGCTCTTATGCCTGGCTCGCCGGCGTGCGCGCCAGCGCCCCGCCGCCACCTGGGCTCGCCCTCTCGGTTGAGGTGCGTGACCGCGAGGGGCGGTTGCTGCGCCCCTTCGCCCTCGCTGACGGGCGCTGGCGGCTTAAGGCGGAGACCCGCGAGGTCGACCGGCGCTTTCGCGACATGCTGGTCGCCTATGAGGACAAGCGCTTCTGGGAGCATGGGGGGGTCGATCCGCTCGCTTTGGTGCGGGCGGCGGGGCAGATGCTGCGGCACGGGCGCATTGTCTCCGGCGGCTCCACCCTGACCATGCAGGTGGCCCGGCTGCTGGAGCCGCGCGAGGGCAGCGGATTCGCGGCCAAGCTCGGCGCCAAGCTCACCGAGATGCGTCGCGCCATCCAGCTGGAGGCGCGGCTGAGCAAGAGCGAGATCCTGGCGCTCTATCTCACTCTGGCGCCCTATGGCGGCAATATCGAGGGCGTGCGGGCGGCCAGCCTCGCCTGGTTCGGCAAGGAGCCGCGCCGGCTCACCCTTGCCGAATCGGCGCTGCTGGTCGCCCTGCCGCAGGCGCCGGAATCGCGCCGGCCGGACCGCCACCCGGCGCGGGCCCTGCGGGCGCGCGACACGGTGCTCGCCCGGCTGGGCGAGGCCGGGCTGTTCGGCGCGGCGGAAGTGGCGTTCGCCGGCCGGGCGCCAGTGCCCACCGGTCGCCTCGCCTTGCCGATGCTCGCCCCTCACGCGGCGGAGGCTGCCCGGCGCCAGCAGCCGGCAGCGCAAAGCCATGAGCTCGCCATCGACGCCTCGGCGCAGGCACGGCTGGAGACGCTGGCGGCGGAGCGGGTGCGCGAGCTCGGCACCGGCGTCTCGCTGGCGCTCGTCATGGTCGACAATGCCAGCGGCGAGGTGCTGGCGCGGGTGAGCGGCGCTGATCCGCAGGACACTGAGCGCGCCGGCGCGGTGGATTTGACGCGGGCGATCCGTTCGCCCGGCTCGACGCTGAAGCCGTTCATCTATGGCCTCGCCTTCGAGGACGGCCTTGCCCATCCCGAGACGCTGATTGAGGACCGGCCGGCGCGCTTCGGTGCTTACCGGCCGCGCAATTTTGACCGCGACTATCAGGGCACGGTGTCGGTGAAGCAGGCGCTTCAATTGTCGCTGAACGTGCCGGCGGTGGTGCTGCTGCAGGCGGTGGGGCCGCAAAGGCTCGCCAGCCGGCTCGGCCAGTCCGGCTTCGCGCTCAAGCTGCCGCCGGGCGAAGTCCCGGGGCTTGCCGTCGGGCTGGGCGGCGTCGGCATGAGCCTCGATGCGCTGGCCGGGCTCTATGCCGGCATCGCCAATGGCGGTCTGGCGCAGGGCCTGCGCGACCGGCTGGACGGCGCCGCTTCAGGGCCGGAGAGCGCCCGGCAACTGATGAGCCCGGTCGCCGCGGCCTATCTCGCGCAATCGCTGGCCGGCACGCCGGCCCCGCGCAACGAGCGCGCCGGGCGCATCGCCTTCAAGACCGGTACGTCCTTCGGCTATCGCGACGCCTGGGCGGTGGGGTTCGACGGGCGCCGGACGATCGCGGTGTGGGTGGGGCGGCCCGACGGACAGCCCGTGCCCGGCATGATCGGGCGAGAGGCGGCGGCACCCATCCTGTTCGAGGCGTTTGCCCGGCTGGTGAGCCGACCCGCCCCGTTCGCGCCGGCCCCGCCCGAGGCGCTGGACGTGAAGAACGCGCAATTGCCGCCGCCGCTCCGGCATTTCGGGCAGGCGTCGGGACAGGAAAATGGGGGAGAGGGGCCGAAAATCGCTTTCCCGCCTGATGGGGCCAGCCTGGAGCGCGAGGGCGACGAGCCGATGGCGCTCAAGGTGAGCGGCGGGACCGGCAAGCTAACCGTGTTTGTCGATGGCGTGCCGAGCGGCCAGCCCGCCGGGGCCGCCACATTATTCTGGCGGCCGGCGGGCGCGGGCTTCGTGCGTCTGACCGTCATGGACGCTGCAGGATTAACCGACAGCGTCACCTTGCGTATTCGCGGAGCGACCGATTGGAACGAGGCCGCTCAGCCGGGACGTCTCAGCGGCCGTTGACAGCGGCGCGGGCGATGTCCTGGCGGGTCAGGCCACGCTTGGCGAGGGCGGCGTCCGAAAGACGGGCAAGAGCCTCGTAGCGCTGGGCGATGCGACGGCCTTCACCAATGGCTTCAAAGAAGCTGGTAACGCCTTCGACGAGGCGGGAGAAGAAGTCGGACGAGGTGTGGTTAAGGGTCGTGGTGTTCATTTGAGCCTCCAGTATTCTGTATGCCACGAAATATAGAGGCTTTATCGCAGCGCAAAAGACGGAATGCTGCATGGCAGCACTGAGGTCTGTGCATGCCTGGCTTTGCCCGTTAATGCAGCATTAACCGGATTAATGGGGGTCAATCCAACCAAAATGGTTGAGAGCGGTCCGGGGTGGGCTATCGGACTGCCCTTTCATGCGCCTTTCGGCTTGGGAGCCATGTTTAAAACGACGGTCACGGCGCCCTGCCGGGGAGGTGAGCCATGGCGGCGTGGATGGCCCGGCAGTGCTGCACGAGGACCAGAAGCGCGGTGTCGCGCTGCGCCCCGGTGAGCCCGGCGTCGAGCGCCACGCCATGCCGGCTCTCCAGATGGGCGATAATGGTATCGCTGTCGCCGATCACCTCGCCCGCGTCGACGATATAGGGAAGCTGCCCGCGCGGCGCGGTCGAGGCATCCACCACATGCCGGTGCGCGAAGGGCAGGCGGGCCAGTCGGAGATAGGCAAAAATCTTCAGCCCGTAGCCATTATTGACGGCGGCGCCGAAAAGCGGCGGATAGGAATAGAGCACGATCACGTCGGCCTCCGATGGCGTGGCGCGCACGGCGTGCACGGCGCCCCATTTCGCTCTGCCAGCCTTACCGATGAACCCGGTCACGTCCGCCAGTCGCAGCGCCTGTCTTTGCGCTGCCGACGCCGCCGGCCCGGTTGGCGACCGAATCGACGCTCCTCTGTGCGGGCCGCGTGCGGGCCGCTGCGGCGAGAGCGCCGCGTTGGCGGACGCGGATATTCCTGCCGGCGGTGGGGGCCAGCCCTGCCGAGGCGCCTGCTTTCCGGCGCGGCGGAACGGTGGTGGTGGAAACTGCACGGTGGGGGGTAGACCGAGCCGGCAGGAGCGTCTATAGAGCGCGCCACTGCCGCTGCCCCCGCGTCCCGACACCTCGTGTCGCCGCGGAAGGCCCCGGAAGACGCCGCGTGCGGCGTTACGGTGGGGGATAGTTTAACGGTAGAACTGCGGACTCTGACTCCGTTAGTCCTGGTTCGAATCCAGGTCCCCCAGCCACCTCCTTTCTCATCGACATAAGTCCTGGAGATTTGGCGCCTCCGGCTACCGGCGCGCCTTTCATCGCTGACAGCGAGGTGCGCGAGTGCATCGGGCGCTGACGGCTTCTTCTGGCCCGCTGCCGGATCCGGGCGCTGTCCTGCCATTGCCGACATTCCCGACTCGCCCGGCCGTGCCCGGGCGAGTCTCGCTGGCGATCCGCCGCTCAGTTCGCGGTGTCGTCGGGGTGCCCGGATTTCGAGGGGCGCCGGGGGAAGATTCGGTACACGGTCGCGGGGGAGACGCCGAGCGCCCGTGCCACTTCCGGGACGGCATTGCCGTTTGCCAGCAGCCGGTGGGCCTTGGCGATATCCTTGTTCGAGAGCGATTGCGGCCGACCGCGCCGCCGCGGCCCGCTTGATGCGACCGCCGGCGCCGGGCCGGGCTCGGTCAGCTGGACCAGCGCGCGGCAGGCGAAGGCGAGCGCCTCGCCGGTGGGAATCATCATGTCCATCGGCATGCCGCCCAACCGAATCGTCACGCCCTTCTGGCTGAGGGACGCGACGATGCGGACGACCGTCTCGACATCGGCACCGAGATGACCGAGCGCCGGCACCGTCAGCACATCGCCCAGGCGCGAGAAATCCAGCGCCGCCCGCAAGCCGGGCCGATCGATGCGGCGATCGTCATCTATGTCGGTAAAGACATGCTCGCAGCCGAGCGCCCGCAGCGCTGCGGCCTCCGGCGGTTCCGGCTCGGCCCGCGCAGGCCTGCCGGCGTTGGAAGACATGGAATCTCCCGGCAAGAGAAAAGTTGGGCCAGAAACGGCGCTGCCGTCCGTCCGGCCGTCGGTTTCGACGAGACAATAACCAATGAGCATAATTCCCCGCAGGCCGGGCATCCTCCGCAAAAAGAATGTCGGTCGAACCCGCTCCGACCGTGCCTCTGGCCTCCCCTGATGCGTAGCAAAAATAGCACGGTGGCGGAGAACTGCCATGCTGACGTAACGGAATTTCAGGGAGGTGTTATTTTAGCGCAATTTTCGAGAATTTCCTGCGGCTGCGGCGATGGTTCTGAAATTGTTGGAAATCATACATATCCCTGTGAGGGGAGTATCATGACACCCTAAGAAGCAATTTATTACCGATACTTACGCAACATTTTTGACAATGTGACGACCTTGCATCGTCAAAGGCCGTTGCATTAGCGTTCCCCCGAATCGTGACGTTCCGGGCTAGCGGGTACCGGATTCGTCGCGCAAAGGGCGGCTCGACCGCCTGCCCAATATCGGGATTTCGGGGGACTACATGGCGAAGAAGATTGCCAAGGCGCGCCGCGGCGCGCGCGCCGCGATGGAGCTTGTCGGGCGGAACAAGGTCCACGCGGCCGCTTCCATGAAGATTGATCATCGCAAGGGGGCTCTGTTCGGGTCGGCCTCTGCCGCTGCGGTAGCGGCCATGCTGACCGCCGCCGTGATGCTGGCGCCGACGCGTGTCGCGGCGGCGCCAGCGGGCTGCACCGAGACTTCCGGTAGCTGGTTCTGCGACAATGGCACCGGCGTCGAGCAGAGCGGCAACATCAAGGGCAACGGCCAGGCGAACACCATCGAAATCGTCGGTGGCTCGTACACGGCCGGTGACTATCCCAGCACCGACGTGAACGGCAAAGCCGGCAATGACGTGGTCACGATCCGTCCGGACGCGGCCGCCACCAACGAGGCGTCCATTTCCATCGACGGCACGATCGACGGTGATGCCGACGACGACGTCATCACCATCGGCGGCGGGTCGTTCTCCAACCCCGCCTGGACCGGCTTCGTCAACATCAACGGCGATGTGAAGGGTGGTGACGGCAACGACACGATCAACATCACGGCCGCCGACGATATCTCGACGGGCATTCTTAAAGTCGGCGGCGTCGGCGGCAACGTCCTTGGTGGCGATGGCAACGACGACATCAATATTTTCAACGCCTCAAATGAAGAGATCACGATCCAGGGATCGGTGAGGGGCGAGGCGGGCAACGACGAGATTTCGGTGTTCGCGACCGACGGCGCCGATATCGGCATCGACGGCGATGTCGAGGGCGGGCGTGGAAACGACCGGTTGCTGCTTGGGTCGTTCGGTTTCCGTAGCGACGTGGTGGCGGATGACGTCGAAGGCGGTTCCGGCCGCGACTTTATCGCGGTGGTCAGCGGCTTCGGCGGCGAGACCCGCGTGGACGATATCGACGGCGGCGACGGCAACGACTTCATCGGTGTGGTCAGCGTTCTCGGCGGCGAGACCCGCGTCGACGACATCTCCGGCGGAGATGGCGATGATTCCATTCGGCTGCTGGCGTCGAAGGGCGGCGAGATCCGCTTTGACGACATCTCCGGCGACGGCGGCTTCTTGTCGAGCGGCGACGACCGGATCGTGCTCTCTGCGACGGACGGCGGCGACATCACCGGCGACGACATTGACGGCAATAGCGGCGATGACTTCATCGGCCTGTTCGCTTCCGAAGGCGGCGACATCCGCGTCGACGACATCGACGGCGGCTGGGGCAACGACACGATCCTGCTGTCGGCGACGGACCGGCGGAGCGACGTCGGTGTCGATGACATCTCGGGCGGCCTCGGCGATGACTTCATCGGTCTCTTCGCTTCGGAACGCGGCGAAGTGCGCTTCGACAGCATTTCCGGTGGCTTTGGCGATGACGTCATCGGGCTGCTGGCGACCAAGGGCGGCGAGATCTCCGGCAACGACATCGACGGAAGCTTCGGTGACGACAAGATCGGCCTGATCGCCACCAAGGGCGGCGAAATCCGCGTCGAAGACATCTCCGGCGGCGATGGCGATGATTCCATTCGTCTCGTAGCGTCGAAGGGCGGCGAGATCCGCTTCGACGACATCTCGGGCGACGGCGGCTTCTTGTCGAGCGGCGACGACCGGATCGTGCTCTCCGCGACGGACGGCGGCGACATCACCGGCGACGACATTGACAGCAATCTTGGCGACGACTTCATCGGCCTGTTCGCCTCCGAAGGTGGCGACATCCGCGTCGACGACATCGACGGCGGCTGGGGCAACGACACCATCCTTCTGTCGGCGACCGACCGGCGCAGCGACATTCGCGCCGACGACATTTCGGGCGGCCTTGGCGATGACTTCATTGGCGTCTTTGCCAGCCGGGGCGCCGAAGTGCGCGTCGACGACATCTCCGGCGGTTTCGGCGACGACGAAATCACGCTCCGGGCAACCCGCGGCGGCGACATTCGCGCCGAGGACATTTCCGGCGGCTTCGGCGATGACGAGATCGGCCTGACCGCCAGCCGTGGCGGTGAGATCCGCGTCGAGGACATCTCCGGTGGCGATGGCGAGGACGAGATCACGCTTCGCGCGAGCAGCGGCGGCGAGATCCGCTTTGACGACATCTCGGGCGACGGCGGCTTCTTGTCGAGCGGCGACGACCGGATCGTGCTCTCCGCGACGGACGGCGGCGACATCACCGGCGACGACATTGACGGCAATCTTGGCGATGACTTCATCGGCCTGTTCGCTTCCGAAGGCGGCGACATCCGCGTCGACGACATCGACGGCGGCTGGGGCGACGACACGATCCTGCTGTCGGCGACGGACCGGCGCAGCGACGTCGGTGTCGATGACATCTCGGGCGGCCTCGGCGATGACTTCATCGGTCTCTTCGCTTCGGAACGCGGCGAAGTGCGCTTCGACAGCATTTCCGGTGGCTTTGGCGATGACGTCATCGGGCTGCTGGCGACCAAGGGCGGCGAGATTTCCGGCAACGACATCGACGGAAGCTTCGGTGACGACAAGATCGGCCTGATCGCCACCAAGGGCGGCGAAATCCGCGTCGAGGACATCTCCGGCGGCGATGGCGATGATTCCATTCGTCTCGTAGCGTCGAAGGGCGGCGAGATCCGCTTTGACGACATCTCCGGCGACGGCGGCTTCTTGTCGAGCGGCGACGACCGGATCGTGCTCTCCGCGACGGACGGTGGCGACATCACCGGCGACGACATTGACGGCGGCTGGGGCGACGACCAGATTGCCCTCCGCGCCGATGGTGGTGGCATCCGCATCGACGACATTGACGGCGGTTCGGGCGACGACGACATCTTTATCGGCGGAACCGATGCGGAGGGGACCTGGATCTCCCTCGACAATATTCGCGGCGGCAGCGGCGATGATCTCGTCGTGCTGTCGGGTCTCGACAACATGAACTCCAATTTCTTCATCGGCGGGGAAGTCGACGGCGGGCGCGGTTTCGATACACTCGTCGTTACCAATGGCAGCACGCTGTCGCTCGATGATGTCGAGCACTTCCAGCAGCTCGGGGTTGAAGAAGGTTCCTATCTCGAACTCACCCAGCGCTGGGTGAACTTCAACGGCAACAGCGAAGCCAACGGGCTGGTAACGGTCGATGCGACCTCCTACCTCCGGCTTTCCGATCTTGAGGCCGACCTCGACACCGGAACCGTCGTTCTCGAGGCCTCGCAGGACGGCGAACTCGGTTACCGCTCGATCTACACCGGCCGGGATGCCGGCTGGCTGGACCAGACCGGCGGCGTGCTGGATGTCTCTGGCACCACGGCCACCGGCCTTGCCTACACTCAGGTCGAACTGACCGCTACTGAGGGCGGCGAGCTGCGTGTGAGCCTGCCGGGCGCGACCTTCGTCAACCAGGGCACGATCGCCCTTCACAATGGCATTGACGATGTTGCCGGCGATCGCCTGACCATCAATGGCGATTATGTCGGCGGCGGCAATCTGCTGATCGACACCTACCTCTACGACGCGGCCAGCCCGACTGACGTTCTGGTCATCAACGGCAATGTCGCGGCCGAGAGCACGACGACGATCTACGTCAACAACACCAATGCCGGCCAGGGCGTTTACACCGGCACGGGCCTCGGTCAGGGCATCAAGGTGGTGGACGTCTCCGAGGGCGGCGTGTCGCCGGATGACGCCTTCCAGCTGGCGCGCAACACGGTCAGCGGCCAGCGCGAGGTCATGGCGGGCGCCTACTCCTACCGCTTGTACCAGGACCCCGACAATGAGGCGCCCTCCTTTGCCAAGTCGATCGACACCGGCGCTGGCGATTGGTATCTGCGCGCGGGCTATACCGCCCAGGCCACTGGCTATGCGACGGCGCCTTCTGCCATGCAGCGCCACTTCTATGCCGGCCTCGACACGCTGAATAAGCGGCTTGGAGAGGTGCGCCAGCAGGATCAGCTCGAAGGCCGTAATGCCGATCTCGCGCAGTCGGTCACCAAGGCCCCGGCCTATCAGCCGGTGCCGGCGCCGAAGTTCCAGATGTGGGGCCGCGGCGGTGGCGCCGATCTGAGCTACGACGTCAGCGGCGGGTGGGACTTCTCGCAGCAGACCTGGGGCCTGCAGGCCGGCGGCGACTACACCTTCGACTATAATGACTGGCGCATCACCGCCGGCGCGTTCGGCGGCTATGGCTGGTCGGATGTCGACGTGGATGGCGACTGGACGTCCTGGGGCGGCAGCTCCAGCCTGGAGATCAATGGCTGGAACGCGGGTATCTACGCCTCGATCCGCCAGGTGGGCCTTGTTCCGGGCGCCGGCTTCTACACCGACCTCGTCGGCAAGGTGGACGTGCTCGACCTCGACATCGCCTCGACCAGCAACGTGACGGCGAATACCGACGCCACGGTGTGGGGCGGCTCGATCGAGATGGGCTATGGTTTCGAACTGGCGAATGGCTGGGTGCTCCAGCCCCAGGCCCAACTGGCCTATGCCAGCGCGAGCCAGGACGCTTATTTCGACTCGATCGGCACCTCCGTCTCGCCGGGCGATGCTGAATCGCTGATCGGCCGCCTGGGCCTGCAGGTCCAGTCGACCTTCGTCATGGCCACGGGTCAGACGATCACGCCTTATGCGATCTTCAACATCAATTCCGAGTTCCTCGGCGACAACAAGACCAACGTGGCGGGCACTGTCCTGACCAGCGACATCAACGGCACCTGGTACAATGCCGGCATCGGCTTCACCGCCGACCTGAATGGCAGCGTGGCCCTGTTCGGCACCGGCGAATACAATTTCGGCGATGTCGAGGGCTGGGCGGGCCAGGGCGGCATCAAGTTCCGCTGGTAGGATGTGACGGATGGCGCGCGGTCCCGGCTGCGCGCCAACGAGTTAAGCCTGGGCCGGCCCTCGTGGTCGGCCCATTGCTTTTTTAGGCGGCATTCGTCATCGGGCACGGGATGCGGCAGTAGACCTTTCGAGCCGGTAGTTCCTCGGAACTGCGGCCCTTGGGCGAACCTTCCTCTTCTCCTGTGCCTCTCGCCATCTGCCGCGCGCAATGGCACAACAGATCAGTGATTCTCATCCCGTGGCGCTGGTCGGCGGCGCAGAGCCGACGTCGACTGACCCGGGATATCCGCCGGAGGACATCATGACCATTTTCGCCACACGGGCCGCCGCATTGCTGCTGGCACCCTGCCTTCTGGCCGGCATTCCCGCCGCCCTGGCGCAGACGGCGCCGGCCGAGGGCAAGGCCCCGGTCCGTACCGAATCCACCACCTATGACAATTGGATCGTGACCTGCCGCGCCAGCGTCGAGAAGGGCGCGAAGAAAACCTGCGTCGCGACGATGAAGGTGACGGAGGCCAAGTCCAAGAAGACCGTGCTGCTCTGGCAGGTCGGCCAGGACAAGGCCGGGACGCCGACCTATCTGGTCCGCACCCCGCTCGGCGTGCGGTTGAAGGATGGTGTGCAGATCACCATCGGCAAGGGCAAGCCGCGCAAGATCGACTACGCTTCCTGCAGCCGCGGCGGCTGCGAGGCTATCGGCCCGTTCGAGGAAGCGTTCGGCAAGGAACTTATGACCGCCAAGGAAGTGGTCGCGAGCTTCGTGCTCGCTAATGGCCAGACCGTGAATGTGACCCTGCCGATCTCCGGCATCGCCCAGGCGCTGCCGGCTCTGAAGGGCTGAGCCGGTCGCCTGCGGCCCTTGCATGCCGTGACGTGAGACGCGGGCTGGCCGGGCCGCCCGACACGGCCCGAGCCGAATCGGTATGGGGGGCGGCGGCAGGCAAAAAGCGCCGCCCTCGATGCATGGGCGGCAATAGCGCCGCGCCCTTGCCCTGCGGGTCTTTGCGGCGCACCCAGCCCCGCCTCCCGCGCCGGTCTGCCATGAAGTCGATTGCGCCAGCGCTCGCGAATGTTACATTTCACCCGAGATGTTGAACAATGCGAGCCTGGGCTGCCCTTCGGCGCGGCCGGGACGACGGCTTCGGCCGGGGAAACTGAAATGGTCGACGAGACCCAGATATGGGCCGGGGAGCGGGTGACGGAAACGTCGGCTCGCGACGAGCGGCCCCCGGCGCATGCGCGCCATCGCCAGGGCGGTGGACCGTCCCAGGGCGGCGCACCGGCCGGAGCGACGGGGCGTGACCCGCGGTCCCATGCGCGGCCGCGCAACAACGATCCCTGCTATGCCGCGCTGGATCTCGGTACCAATAATTGCCGGCTCCTCGTCGCCCGTCCGACGGGGAGTGGCTTTCGCGTCGTCGATGCCTTCTCGCGCATCGTCCGGCTGGGCGAAGGGCTGATCGGCTCCGGCCGCCTCAGCGAGGCGGCGATGGACCGCGCGGTCGAGGCGCTGAAGGTCTGTGCGTCCAAAATCGAGGCGCGCCACATCGTCGACCGTCGGCTGATCGCCACCGAGGCCTGTCGAACGGCGGTGAATGGCGCGGCGTTCATCGACCGCGTCACCCGTGAGACCGGCCTCGAACTGGAGATCGTCGACCGCGAGACCGAGGCGCGTTTGGCGGCTTCCGGCTGCACGCCGCTGGTCGACCCCACCTCGGACGGCGCCGTGCTGTTCGATATTGGCGGCGGCTCGACCGAGGTGGTCTGGCTCGACCGGCTGGAGACGCGCGACGGCGGCCCGCCGGCGGCGGTGATCCGGGCCTGGGTATCGGTGCCGCTCGGTGTCGTCACGGTGGCCGAGCGTCATGGCGGCGTGAAGGTGACGCGCGACGATTTCGAGGCGATGGTCAATGAGTTCACCCCGCATCTCGCCGGCTTCGTGTCGGCGGTTGGGCCGCATAATTGCGGCCGGCTGCATCTGCTCGGGACTTCGGGGACGGTGACGACGATTGCCGGCGTGCATCTCGACCTGCCGCGCTATGATCGCTCGCAGGTCGATGGTACGTGGCTCGGTGCGGAACAGGTGCGGGTGGTGGTCGACCGGCTGCTCGCCATGCCCTTTGCCGAGCGCGCCGCCAATCCCTGTATCGGCGTCGAGCGTGCCGATCTTGTGCTGGCCGGCTGTGCGATATTGGAATCGGTGCGCCGGGCTTTTCCCTGCGACCGTCTGCGCGTCGCTGATCGCGGCCTGCGGGAAGGAATTTTGGTGGAATTGATGCGTGCCGATGGTGTGTGGCGTCAGAGGGCTGGAGCCCCGACGTGATCGACAAGCCCCAGCCCGGCAAGGGCGGCGAGGCGCGGCCGCTCAAAGTGCGGCTCAAGAAGGCCCGCTCGCTCAGCTCCTCCTCGCAGAAATGGCTGCAGCGCCAGCTCAACGATCCTTATGTCGCGCGCGCCAAGCGCGAAGGCTGGCGCTCGCGTGCCGCTTTCAAGCTGATCGAGATCGACGACCGGCTGAAGATCCTGCGGCCCGGCCTGCGGGTGGTCGATCTCGGCGCCGCCCCGGGCGGCTGGAGCCAGGTCGCGGCGAAGCGGATGAAGATGGAGGAGGGGCGCGGGCACATCGTCGCCATCGATCTGCTGGAAATCGACCCGATCACCGGCGTCGACTTCGCGCAGATGGACTTCCTCACCGACGAGGCGCCGGCGCGGCTGAAGGCGATGCTCGGTGGCGACGCTGACCTTGTCATGTCGGACATGGCGGCCAACACCACCGGGCATCGGGCAACCGATCATCTGCGGATCGTCGGGCTGGTGGAACTGGCGATCGACTTCGCCCGCCAGGTGCTGGCCCCGGGTGGGGCGTTCATCGCCAAGGTGTTCCAGGGCGGCACGGAAAACACGCTGCTGGCCGAGTTGAAGCGCGACTTCACCACGGTGCGCCACATCAAGCCGCAGGCGAGCCGGGCGGATTCCTCCGAGCTCTATGTGGTGGCGACGGGGTTCAGAGGGCGGCAAGCGGCGCCCGATGCGGCGTCCGCCGCCGATTAGCCCGCACTGCCCATCTCGCCGGCTGGCGCGGGCACCTGCGCCGGTTTCACCCGACCACGGGCGAGTTCGGCGCCGGCGTCGGCCGGCAGGCGCAGGAAGAAGAACACCGAGCACACCGCGATGGCCGCCACCACGAGGAAGGCGACGCTGAAATCGCCGAGCGCGATGGTGCCATCGCCGCGCCAGCCGCGCATGAGGTCGAGCACCAGCGCCGCCACCGCGACGCCGGTGGAGATCGACACCTGCTGCGCCACGCTGGCGAAGCTGGTGGCCCGGCTCATCGCCTCGGAGGGGATGTCGGCATAGGAAAGTGCGTTGGTGCTGGTGAACTGCAGCGAGCGGAAGAAACCGCCGAGCAGCAGCGCCCCGATCAGCACCAGATAAGGCATGTCCGGCCGGAACAGCGCTCCGATCGCGATGAACGCCGCCGCGATGACGCAGTTCACCACCAGCACCCGGCGGAAGCCGAAGGTGCGGATGATGGGGGCGGCGGTGAACTTCATCGTCATCGCTCCCGCCGCCGAGGCGAAGGTAATCATGCCCGAGGCGAAGGGACTCAAGCCGAAGCCGAGCTGCAGCAGCAGCGGCAGCAGGAAGGGCAGGGCGCCGATGCCGACCCGGAACAGCGAGGCGCCCACGACGCCGGCGAAGAAGGTAGGAATTTTCAGCAGCGCGAGATCGAGGATGGGCTTCACGGTCCGCCGCGCGTGGCGGATATAGAACCCCATCGACACCGCGCCGACGGCGATGACGGCAAAGGCGAGCGAGGGGGCAACCGCATGCTGGCCGAGCAGCGCGAAGCCGAAGACGAGGCCGGCAAGGCCCAGGCCCGAAAGGCACATGCCCCGGAGGTCGAAAGGCGGCACGTTCGGCTCGCGAATGTCGGGAATGAAGCGGCTGACCAGCACGAAGCCGAGCAGCCCGATCGGCAGGTTGAGGAAGAAGATGTAGCGCCAGTCGAAATAGGTGGTGATGAAGCCGCCGAGCGGCGGGCCGATCACCGGGCCCAGCAGCGCTGGAATGGTGAGCCAGGCCAGCGCGGAGACGAGTTCTTCCTTCGGCACGGTGCGCAGGATAACGAGGCGCCCGACCGGCACCATCATCGCCCCGCCCATTCCTTGGAGGATGCGGTAGGCGACGAAGTCCGGCAGCGCCTGGGCAAGGCCGCACAGAAGCGAGCCGGCGGTGAAGATGACGATGGCGGCGCGGAACACGGTGCGCGAGCCGAATCGGTCGGCGAACCAGCCGCTGGCCGGAATGAAAACCGCAAGGCTCAGCAGGTAGGACGTCAGCGCCAGCTTCAGCGCGATCGGGTCTTCCTTCAGGTCGGCCGCGATGGCCGGCAGAGAAGTGGCGATCACCGTCGAATCGAGCTGCTCCATGAACAGCGCGCAGGCGACGATCAGCGGGACGAGACGTTCGGAGCGCACGGGCCGGTCCGGATTCGCGGGCGGGGGGAGAGACAGGCGGGTTTCGGCTATAACGCCGACGCAGCCATCCGGCGACCGGAAATGCACGCACAAATCTGTCATCACAGGCGGGTTACGCAGGGGCCGTGCGACGCGCAGCGGCATTGCGCCAGGCACAGAGATAGATGCCTAGGAAAGCGTGACGGGCCATGGTATGAGCCCTCGCCAACTCGAAGCGAGCGGGCGTTCTCTGCCAGGCCGGCCCGCTTCGTCCATCCATTCATCGGGCGGGTCTGGAGCCATGCTCCCCTTGCCCCCAATCGGGAGTTGGCGATGTCGGTCTATGACGGCCTCGCGCGGGAAGCGCTTACCTTCGACGACGTGCTGCTGAAGCCCGGCCTGTCCGATGTCATGCCGGGTGAAGTCGACATCCGCTCGCGGGTGACGCGCACCATCTCGCTCAACATACCCATCCTGTCCTCGGCCATGGATACGGTCACCGAATGGCGTCTCGCCATCGCCATGGCGCAGGCCGGCGGCCTCGGCGTGATCCACCGCAACCTCGATCCCGAGGTGCAGGCCGAGCATGTGCGCCTCGTGAAGAAATTCGAGAGCGGCATGGTGGTGAACCCGGTCACCATCCATCCCGACCAGCCGCTGGCCGATGCGCTGGCGCTGATGAAGAACCACGGCATTTCAGGCATCCCGGTGGTCGAGCGCGGCCCGAACGGCCGCTCCGGCAGGCTCGTCGGCATCCTCACCAATCGTGACGTGCGCTTCGCCACCAACCCGGCTCAGCCGATTTCCGAGCTGATGACCAAGGAGCGGCTGATCACGGTGCGCGAGGGCGTCGATCAGGCCGAGGCCAAGCGCCTGCTGCACACGCACCGCATCGAGAAGCTGCTGGTGGTGGACGATGCAGGCCGCTGCGTCGGCCTCATCACCGTCAAGGACATGGAAAAGGCCGTCACCAATCCCAACGCCGCGAAAGACGAGCAGGGCCGCCTGCGCGTCGGCGCCGCCACCACGGTGGGCGAGGACGGCTATCGTCGTGCCGAGCTGCTGATCGAGGCCGGCGTCGATCTCGTCGTGGTCGATACCGCGCATGGTCATTCGCGCAAGGTTCTCGACCAGGTGAGCCGCATCAAGACGCTGTCCAACAGCGTGCAGATCCTCGCCGGCAACGTCGCCACCGCCGAGGGCACGCAGGCGCTGATCGATGCCGGCGCGGACGCCATCAAGGTCGGCATCGGGCCGGGTTCGATCTGCACCACCCGCATCGTCGCCGGCGTCGGCGTGCCGCAGCTCACCGCTATTCTCGACGCGGTGGAAGCGGCGCGGAAGAGCGACGTGCCTGTCATCGCCGATGGCGGCATCAAGTTCTCGGGCGATCTCGCCAAGGCGCTGGCCGCCGGCGCCGACTGCGCGATGATCGGCTCGCTGCTGGCCGGCACCGATGAGAGCCCGGGCGAGGTTTATCTCTACCAGGGCCGTTCCTATAAGTCGTATCGCGGCATGGGCTCGGTGGGTGCCATGGCGCGCGGCTCGGCCGACCGTTATTTCCAGGCCGAGGTGAAGGACACGCTGAAGCTCGTGCCGGAAGGCATCGAGGGGCAGGTGGCCTATAAGGGGCCGGTCGGCGGCGTGTTGCACCAGCTGGCCGGTGGCCTGCGGGCCGCCATGGGCTATGTCGGTGGCGCCACGCTGCAGGATTTCCGCGAGAAGGCACAGTTCGTGCGCATCTCCGGCGCCTCGCTGCGCGAGAGCCATGTCCACGACGTGACCATCACCCGCGAGAGCCCGAACTACCCGGGCGCCGTCTGAGCGCCGGGCTTCCGCCCGCGCTGAACCGATGAGGGAGGGCTGATCCATGTACGTCACCGCCACTCTTCTGCCCGTGTTCGTGCAGGTCGCCCTCACTTTCGTCGTGCTGTTCCGGCTTGGAGCGGTGCGGCTCGCCGCCATCCGCGCGGGCGGTCTCGTCCGCGAGGAGGTGGTGCTTGACGACAGGGGCTGGCCGCCGAAGGTGCGGCAGGCCAGCAACTGCTTCCGCAACCAGTTCGAATTACCGGTGCTGTTCTATGTGCTGGTCGTTCTGGCGCTGGTGACGCGCCAGACGAGCGACTTCTTCCACGTGCTGGCGTGGCTTTTCGTAATCAGCCGCATCGTCCACGCCTTCGTCTATGTGACCAGCAACCACATCGGCTGGCGCTTCGGCGCCTTCGCCTTCGGTGCGCTGGTGCTATTGGCTATGTGGGTGATGTTCGCGCTGGCTATCCTGCTGGCGCCGGCGCTGCCGTGATGCCCTTTTTGAGAGTGGAATTCAGATGACGCCGGCTGCCAGGCTTTCCGCCGCTATCGAGGTGATCGGCACCCTTCTCGCCGAACGCCGCCCGGCCGCCGACGTGCTGAAGGACTGGGGCCGCAGCCACCGCTTCGCCGGGTCAGGCGATCGCGCGGCGCTGGCCTCGCTGGTCTATGACGCGCTGCGCCGCCGCGCCTCGGCCGCCTGGGTGATGGGCGAACGGATCGGCGAGGAGAGCCCGCGCGGGCTGGTTCTCGGCATGCTGAAGGTCGCCCGCGGCCTCGACGCGAGCGCCATCGCGGCGCTGTGCGACGGCTCCCGCTTCGCCCCCGCGCCTTTGAGCGAGGACGAGCATGCGCGGCTGGTGGACGCCTCGCTCGACGACGCCCCCGCTCATGTGCGCGGCGACTACCCCGAATGGCTCGACGCGGCGCTGGCCGCCGTGTTCGGCGAGGCGCGGGTGGAGGAAGGCGCGGCGCTTGCCGAACGGGCGCCGCTCGACCTCCGGGTCAATTCGCTCAAGGGCGATGTCGACAAGGCGGGCGAGCTGATCGCGCATCTGTCGCCTGCGCCCGGCCGCTGGTCGCCGCTTGCCCTGCGCATCGCGCTGGAGGCCGATGGTAAGGCGCCGCCGCTCACCTCCGAGCCGGCCTATCTCAAGGGGCTGGTGGAAATCCAGGACGAAGGCTCGCAGATCGCCGCCATCCTTGCCGCCCCCCCGCGCGGCGGGCAGGTGCTGGATCTGTGCGCCGGTGGCGGTGGCAAGACGCTAGAACTCGCCGCGCTGATGGATGGCGCCGGCCAGCTCTATGCCTATGACGACGATTTGCGTCGCCTCGCCCCCATTCACGAGCGGGTGCAGCGCGCCGGCGCCCACAACGTCCAGGTCCGCTCGCCGCGTGGCAAGGCCGACGTGCTGGAGGACCTTGAGGACCGCATGGACCTCGTGCTGGTCGATGCCCCCTGCACCGGCACCGGCACCTGGCGCCGCAACCCCGACGCCAAATGGCGCATGCGCCCCGGCGCGCTGGCGGAGCGGATGAAGGAACAGGCGGCGATCCTCGACACCGCCGCGCGCTATGTGAAGCCCGGCGGGCGTCTCGCCTATGTCACCTGCTCGCTGCTCGATGAGGAGAATGTCGGCCAAGTGCGCGGCTTCCTCGACCGCCACCCCGGCTTCCGCCTCGTGCCGCCGGCCGAGATGGTGCTGGCGCTGGGCGAACGCGGCATGACGCTGCGCGCCGCCGCGCTGGAGCGCCCCGAGGGCCTGCTGCTGACCCCGCGCCGCACCGCCACTGACGGCTTCTTCATCAGCCTGATGGTGCGCGGCGATCAAGCCGGATAATGAACGCAGACGAGACTGCCCCCCACCGCCGAGAGCCGCCAGACAGAGCCCGCCAGACAGAGCCAGCCATGACCCAGTTTGAACCGACCGCCGCCACCGCCGAACACGACACCATTCTCATCATCGACTTCGGCTCGCAGGTCACGCAGCTCATCGCCCGCCGCGTGCGTGAGGAGGGGGTCTATTCCGAGATCGTGCCGTTCCAGAGCGCGGCCGAGGCGGTGCGGCGGCTCAATCCGGTCGGCATCATCTTCTCGGGCGGCCCGGCCTCGGTGATGGACGAAGGCAGCCCGCGCGCGCCGCAGGAGGCGTTCGAGCTCGGCGTGCCGATCTTCGCCATCTGCTACGGCCAGCAGACCTGCGCGCTGCAGCTCGGCGGCGAGGTGGAGGGCGGTCACGCCGCCGAATTCGGCCGTGCCGAGGTGACGGTGCACAAGCCGAGCGCGCTCTATGACGGCGTGTGGGACGTCGGCCAGCGCTATCCGGTGTGGATGAGCCATGGCGACCGCGTGACCCGCCTGCCGGAAGGCTTCGAGGTGGTGGCCACCTCCGAGAACGCGCCCTTCGCCGTCGCGGTGGACGAGGCACGCCGCATCTACACCACCATGTTCCACCCGGAGGTGGTGCACACGCCGCATGGCGCGGCGCTGATCCGCAATTTCGTCCGCAAGATCGCCGGTGCGCGCGGCGATTGGGGGATGAAGGCCTATCGCGAGGAATCCATCCGCCGCATCCGCGAGCAGGTGGGGTCGGAGAAGGTGATCTGTGGCCTCTCCGGCGGCGTCGATTCCTCGGTGGCGGCGGTGCTGATCCATGAGGCGATTGGCGACCAGCTGACCTGCGTCTTCGTCGACCACGGCCTGCTGCGCCTCGGCGAGGCGGAGCGGGTCGTCACCCTGTTCCGCGACGCCTACAACATCCCGCTGGTGCATGTGGACGCCTCCGAGATGTTCCTCGGCGCGCTGGAAGGCGTCACCGACCCCGAGGTGAAGCGCAAGACCATCGGCAAGCTGTTCATCGACGTGTTCGAGGACGAGGCGAAGAAGGTCGGCGGCGCGGCCTTCCTGGCCCAGGGCACGCTCTATCCCGACGTGATCGAGAGCGTCAGCTTCACCGGCGGCCCCTCGGTGACGATCAAGAGCCACCACAATGTCGGCGGCCTGCCTGAACGCATGAACATGAAGCTCGTCGAGCCGCTGCGCGAACTGTTCAAGGACGAGGTGCGCGCATTGGGCCGCGAACTTGGCCTGCCGGAAGTCTTCGTCGGCCGCCATCCCTTCCCCGGGCCGGGCCTCGCGATCCGTTGCCCCGGTGAGATCAGCCGCGAGAAGCTCGACATATTGCGCCTCGCCGACGAGATCTACCTCGAAGAGATCCGCCGCCACGGTCTCTATGACGAGATCTGGCAGGCCTTCGCCGTCATCCTGCCGGTGAAGACGGTGGGCGTGATGGGCGACTTCCGCACCTATGACTATGTGGTGGGCCTGCGCGCCGTGACCTCGGTGGACGGCATGACGGCGGATTTCTACCCGTTCGACATGGCCTTCCTCGGCCGCGTCGCTACCCGCATTGTCAACGAGGTCAAGGGCGTCAACCGCGTGGTCTACGACGTGACGTCGAAGCCGCCGGGGACCATCGAGTGGGAATGATTCAGGCCCATCCGAACGCCGCCGAAACTACGCTATGATACGATACAAGCTATTGAAATAAAATAACTATCTCTCGTCGCTTATCGGCATCTATCGCAGGGCAAGCGAACAGAATGACGGTATGGCTGACGGTATGGTCGAATCTTGATTGACCACCAAAACCAATATACCGTCAGGGTCAAGAGAGCCTTGACGGTATATTTTTTAGCCATATCACGTTGAAAATAAAGCGCTAAATCCGCTTCAGAGATGGTGATTTTGGCCTGACGGTATAATTCGAGACTCTCCCCGGAAAATCGTCCATTTTTGGAGGGAGTTATGCTGACTGATGCAGCTCTTAAGAGCCTGAAACCAAAAGACAAATTATATAAAATTGCTGACCGTGACGGTATGTATGCTCTGGTGCAGCCATCAGGCAAAATCGTATTCCGCTACGACTACCGTTTGAATGGCCGGCGCGAGACGGTGACGCTCGGACGGTACGCCCCAACCGACCTGTCCTTGGGGCGGGCGCGTGAGAAGTTGATCGATGCTAAGCGAGCGATCGGCGAGGGTCGCTCGCCGGCCCATGAGAAGCAGCGCGAGAAGCGTCGCCTCAAGGAAGCCAAGAGCTTCGGCGAGTTCGGCGAGCGTTGGATGCAAGAGGCGAAGATGGCCGACAGCACTAGGGCCATGCGGCGCGCAATCTTCGAGCGCGACATCCGACCGACATTTCGAAATCGACTGCTGACGGAGATCGCGCCGAACGATCTGCGGGCGATGTGCGCGAAGGTCAAAGAGCGCGGCGCGCCGGCCACGGCGGTTCATGTCCGTGACATCGTGAAGCTAATCTATTCCTTCGCGATCCTGCACGGCGAGAAGGTAGCCAATCCGGCTGACGAGGTTGGACCGTCCTCGATCGCAACCTTCGTGCCGAAGGATCGCTCGCTCTCGCCCTCGGAGATCCGGGTCATGCTCGGGCAGCTCGACCATGTGCCGACGCTGCCGACGATACGGCTCGGTCTGCGCCTGATCCTGCTCACGATGGTCCGCAAGAGCGAACTACAGGATGCGACGTGGGACGAGGTGGATTTCGAAAACGCCGTTTGGTCGATTCCCAAGGAGCGAATGAAGCGCTCCAAGGCGCACAACGTCTATCTTGCCCAGCAGGCGATCGACATACTCATCGCGCTGAAGACATGCGCGGGTAACTCGAAGTACCTGCTGCCATCGCGCTATGAAGCCAACGCGCCGATGTCGCGTGCCACGTTCAATCGGATCACGACCGCTGTGGTGGTTCGCGCGAAAAAGGAGGGATTGCCGCTGGAGCCGTTCACGGTCCACGATCTTCGGCGAACCGGCTCGACGCTTCTCAATGAGCTGGGCTTCAACAGCGACTGGATCGAGAAGTGCCTCGCCCATGAGGACGGTCGTTCGTCGCGCGGTATCTATAACAAAGCCGAGTATGAGCATCAGCGCCGTCACATGATGCAGGAATGGGCGAACCTCGTGGACGCCTGGGTCGCCGGACAGAAACACACCCCGACACTATATCCGCCGTCGATGGACCTGCTGGTGCCGGAACCTACCGTGTGACCGGCCGGGTCTTCCTCAGATGTACGTCTGGAGACGGTGCGCGTTTGACTGCCTTCGTATTTGAAGCCTGACGGCGCATCGCTAGCCAGGCTTCGACTTCCGCCAGATCCCATACGACGCAGCGGGACGTCAGATAGAACCTCTGCGGAAATTCTCCCCGCTGCTCCATGTCGTAGATTGTGGTGTCGGCAAGTGGCACGATCTCGCGGAGTTGGCTTCGGCGAATAGTTCGTTTGCTCAAGGTTGATTGCGGATGATTCATGGTGACTCCTCGGTTCTAAAATCTGAGGACGATAGAAGCCGATAGACGTTAGGGTTGGGAATATCGGGCCGAATGCCAGCGTAGAAACGGCGGTGTTGGCGTAGGAAACGGATGGTTTGCGCAATGCCATTGGCAGGCCTTCCGTAGTCGCGATGGCAATGCTCAATGTAAGGTCATACCTGCTTTGGCCGCACCCGCACGCGATCAGGTACTTTCAGCGTTACGTCTCGCCTTCGCGAAGGCCCGATCGGTCGCGATGAACCGTTCGAGCATCGGCACGATCAGGCGGACGGGATCGGTTGGCGGATGGCCGTTCTCGCGGCCGAGCACGTCGGCATAGGCAGCAAGATCGCGGTGAAGGACGGCGGGCAATTCCAGTGTGACCTTCACCGGCTTGTCGTCGGCGATCGGGCCGAGCTTGAGCTTGGTCATGGCGTGGCTCCATAGGGTTCGAGCACGAGATCGCGGGTGACGATGACGCGGACGGGGAATCCCGGCCGGATGGTCAGCGTCGGGGCGATGTTGAGCTGGCGCTGGACGATCTGCCGGCCGGTCTGGCCGATGCTGTCGGAAGCGCCGTCGCGAATGGCGCTGAGCAAGTCGCTCTCGTTGCTGGACGATCCGGCGTTGGCGCCGATGCTGAGCAGCGTCGAAAGGGCTGCCGCCTTGAACAGTTCTCCCCAATGATAATCGACGCCATCCTCCAGCCCCGCATAGCCTTCGGCGTCCGTGCCCGGCTGGCGCTCCAGCACGATCGAGCGGCCGTTGGGCAGGATGAGCCGGTTCCAGACCAGCAGGACACGGCGCTGCCCGAAGCCGACGCCGTTGTCGTACTGGCCGATAAGCCGCGTGCCCTGCGGCACGAGCAGGATGCGGCCGGTCGGGCTGTCATAGACATTTTCCGTGACTTGGGCGGTGATCTGGCCGGGCAGATCGGAGCGGATGCCGGTGATGAGCGCCGCCGGGATCACGGCACCCGCCTGAAGCACGTTCGGCGATGCCGGTGCGGCGACGCGATCGGGCGCGACGGTGCGCCGGTCGGCCGCCTGATTGAGGAAGGCGAGTTGGCGGTCCTGCGCGGTCGGTGTCGCCGGCTGCGGCGCGAGGCCGAGGCTGGTCAGGTCCGGCATTGGCGGCGTAGTGGTCGCGATGGCAGACGGTGCGGTAGTCCGCGTCTCGGTCGAAGCAAATAGCCGGCCAGTCCGCGCGGCTTCGATTTCCTGAAGCCGACGCTGCTCTTCGGCGCTGAGACCCGGCGGTGTCGCGGCGGGTGTGCCTATGCCCGGCGCGGGCACGGGCCGGCCGCGGTTCTGGGCGTCGAGGATCGGGCGGCCGAGATCGCCCGGCAAAGCGGGTCCGAGGATCGGGCCGGTATAGTCGCGCGGCAGACCGGCAAGGCCATCGGCGGTCGAGCGGTTCTCGGTCGAATAGAGTTCGCTGTTTCCCCCGCCGCCATCGCGGGTCTGGAGCGCATAGATCAGCGCGCCGCCAATTCCGACGCTGGCCACCAGGCCGAGGCCGGCGAGAACCTTGCGCGACAGCCGGGTGACGCGTGGCGGCTCGGCACGAAGGCGCATGGGCGCCACCGGCTCGCCGGTCAGCGGCTTGGCCTCGTCGTCATCCAGCTCGGGCGTCGGCTTCTTGTCGGGACCGATGTCGCTCACGATGCCGGCCTCCCGTCAGTACGGGTGATGCGGACGCGCTTCTGATTGTCGCCCGTGCCGAAGCGCAATTCGGCGGCGGCGACCAGCC
This sequence comes from Xanthobacteraceae bacterium 501b, assembly GCA_000378025.1. GTDB lineage: Bacteria > Pseudomonadota > Alphaproteobacteria > Rhizobiales > Xanthobacteraceae > Ancylobacter. The sequence goes on along the minus strand of KB899087.1, from coordinate 2,210,043 downwards.
GGTCGACGATCATGTGACGGCCGCGAACCCGGTAGTTCACCAGCTCGGAGGTGTCGCCCTCGGGACCGACCACGAAGAGCGGCGGCATCTCGCCCTGGGCAATGCCGCGCGGGAACTCGATGAACACCTGCCGGCCGTCGTCGAAGGCGCGCAGCGGCCGCCACGGCGTGCGGTCGCCCTCGATCGCATAGCGGAAATTGACGTTGGCGAGATCGACACCGGATGCGACCGGCTGCGCGGCCTCGGCAGCCACGTTCTGACGGCGCAGCGCGATGAGCTGATCCTGCGGATATTGCCAGGACACCGAGGCCATATAGGTCCGCTCGGTCGAGCGCAGCTCCATGTGATATGTGCGCAGATTGGTGTTGATGACGAGATTGGTCATCAGCTCGGGCCGCGTCGGCTTGACCAGTATATGCACCTGTTGGGTCGCACCGGAGCCGCTGAGCGTGTCGCCGATGATCCAGCGCACCGTGTCGCCGGCAGCGACCGGGCCGGAGCCGACCAGCGTCTCGCCCGGCTGGAGCGCGATGTCGGTGATCTGGCCGACGGCGGTGTAGACCTGATAGAGCGCGCCGCCCGTGTAGGGATAGACCTGCATGGCGTTAATGAAGCCGTCCCGCACCGGCTGGATGCGCGCGGCGGCGTTGGCCTGGTTGACGCGGGCGGCGGGATCGGTCGGCTCCGGCGCACGGCGGGACGCCTCCACCGGCTTCATCTGGCCGGGCAACGGCAGTGGACGCGGCAGCTCGACGACGGTGACGGGCGATGGCGGATCGACGGTCTGCACGGCAGGCGCGGCATCGTCATAGGCGATCTCGGGCGGTTTTTGCGTCGTGGCGCATCCGGCGAGCGTCGTTGCGGAGAGCAGTAGAAACGCAAACGCAGCTTTACGGAAAACAGGCTTTCCGGCTCCGCGTATCGGCGGCTTCATGGAAATACGGTTCGCCGGATGTCCGGCGGTCAGATGAGACGGCCGGATCATTGTCCAAGCTCCTTCGACCAGTTGATGGCGTTGACGTAGATTCCGAGCGGGTTGGCCCGGAGCTTTTCGGCGTCGCGAGGTGGCGCGACGGCGATGGTGAGGATGGCGGTCCAGCGCGAGGTCTCTGCGAGGCTGCCATCCTGATAGCGGCGCTCGACCCAGGCGACGCGGAAGCTATCGGGGGACGCCCGGATGACGGACGAGACATCGACGGCGATCTGTTGCTTGCCGACCTTGGTGAAGGGGTCGTTGACGCGGGCATAGTCGTTGAGCGCCATCGCCCCGCGATCCGTCGTGAACTCATAGGCGCGCAGCCAGTTCTGCCGGACGATGATGGCGTCGGCCGGGATCGAGCGGACCTGTTCGATGAAGCGCGCCAGATGCCAGGCGATCTGCGGATCGGTCGGGCGATAATCGGCGACGGCGGGCGCGATGGCCTGTGCTGCCCCAAGCTTATCGACTTGCACCACCCACGGCACGATCGAGCCGTTGGCGGATTGCCAGACCAGCGCGCCGGATAGCCCGGCCGACAGGATCAGCGAGCCGAAGGCCATCAGCCGCCAGTTCTTCGCCTGCACTCGGGCGGAGCCGATGCGGTCGTCCCAGACCTGGGCAGCGCGTTGGTATGGGGTCTCGGGCTGGGGCGTCTTGCCATAATGGGTGGAAGGTCGTTTGAACATCAGCGGTCGCTTTCGGAGAGGTTGACGGAAGAGCCGCCGCCGTGGCTGTCACCGGATTTGACGGCATGGGCGGCGGCCTGAATGCCGTGCGAGGCCTGCTGGCCGCGCTTCATGCGCTTGGCCCATGCGGGCGGTCCGCCGGCGCTGGCGTGAGATGAGGATAATGCGGACGGTGATCCGGTGGCGTCATCCGGCGCAGCCTCGCCGCTGACGGAGCGTTCGCCGGCTTGAAAACTGTCTTTCATGGAAGATGCGGCCCGCTTGAACGGACTGGCGATAGCGGACCCGGTCTTGGATGCGCCGGTGCTGGCGACACCCGATGCGCCACCGGCGCGATAGGCGGCCGTGGCTCCACCGGCGAGGCTCGCGCCGCCTCGGGCGGCAGCGGCGGCTCCTCCGGCGAGAGCGGCCCCGCCGGACGCGACGGCGCCGATCGCAGCACCTCCGGCGGCGACCATACCGCCTGCGGCGAGACCCGTTCCAATGGCCGAACCCGCACCGAGCTGCGGGCCGCCGGAGACGAGACCGTTGGCGATGCCGGGACCGAAGATTCCCAAGCCCAGCAGCGACAGCGCCGCCAGCACGATCGCCATGGCGTCGTCGATCGTCGGCGCCGTGCCGCCGAAGCCCGCGGTGAACTGGCTGAACAGCGTCGAGCCGATGCCAATGATGACGGCCAGCACCAGCACCTTGATGCCCGACGAGATGACGTTGCCCAGCACCCGTTCGGCCATGAAGGCGGATTTGCCGAACAGCCCGAACGGGATCAGCACGAAGCCTGCCAGCGTCGTCAGCTTGAACTCGATCAGGGTGACAAAGAGCTGGATGGCGAGGATGAAGAAGGCGAGCAGCACCAGCGCCCAGGCGAAGAGCAGGCAGGCGATCTGGATGAAGTTCTCGAAGAAGGAGATCCAGCCCATCAGGCCGGAGATCGATTCGAGCAGCGGCCGTCCGGCGTCGAGACCGACCTGCGCCACCTTGCCGGGGCGAAGGAGATCGGCGGTCGTGAAGCCCGTGCCGGACGCCTTCAGGCCAAGGCCGGCAAAACTCTCGAAGACGATGCGGGCAAGGCTGTTCCAGTTGCCGATGATGTAGGCGAAGACACCGACGAACAGGGTCTTCTTTATGAGCCGGCCGATGATGTCGTCATCGCCGCCCATCGACCAGAACAGCGCTGCCAGCGTCACGTCGATGACGATCAGCGTCGTGGCGATGAAGGCGACCTCGCCCGACAGCAGGCCGAAACCACTGTCGATGTAGCGGGTGAAGACGGCCAGGAACTGGTCGATGACGCCGGTGCCGCCCATGGTCAGCGCTCCCCGGCCATGCTCGGCTCGGCCGGCGCGGTCTGCTTGGTGACGGGATCGTCGTTCGCAGAGATGGAAGGCGCGGATTGCGGGGCCATGGGTCGCGGCGACCTGTCGAGACCAAGGAAGCGATCGCGGCTCTCGGCCCAGACGCGCAAACATTCGGCATCACGCGCGCCATCCTCGCCGAGACGCTGGCACCGGCGCTGCCCCACACGCAGCGGATCGGACGCGGCCGGCGCAACTACGGCCGGAGCCGGATCGGCCGGCGTGTCGTCCTTGCGGGTCATTTCGATCGCGGTGGCGGTGATCGCAACGCCCGCGAACACGGCGGCGGCGATACGGGCGAGCGTTTTGCCTTCCATGGCGCGTCTCCCCGGTCAGTTGTTGCCGTTGTTGAACATCTGCGCATTGCCGGGCTGGTAGCCCGTGCCCGGCGTCAGAAAGCGGCGGCGTTGCTCGCGGCCCTGTTCGGCTGCGGCGGCCCGCTCGGCCTCGGTCAGCGCCTGCGCCCGGCCGTTGGCGGCAACGACGGCGGTGAGATCGGCGAGCTGCTGGGCCTGGAGCGCGAGAAGCTGGTTGCCGGCCTGCGTCGCCTGAAGCGCTCCGGTGGCGGATTGGCTCGATCCGACCAGGGCCGACATCTGAGCGCGGTTGGTGTCGATATTGCCGACTACACCGGCCTGCACCTTCATGGCGTCCTGCAAGCCGCCGACGGTGTTCTGCCAGCGCGAGCGGGCGTCGGAGACAAGCTGGCTGTCGGAGGCCGACATCGAGATGTTGCCATATTGCTGCTGGAAGGCGCGGTCGATCTGCTGGACATCGAAAGCGATGTTCTGCGCCTGGCTGAGAAGCTGCTGGGTGCGCTGGACCGACTGCTGCAATTGCTGGAGCGACGAATATGGCAGGCTGGCCAGATTGCGCGCCTGATTGATCAGCATCGTCGCTTCGTTCTGAAGCTGGGTGATCTGCTGATTGACCGACTGGAGCGTGCGCGCCGCCGTCAGGATGTTCTGCGCATAGTTCGACGGATCGAACACGATGCGGCCGAACTGCGCGTGCGCAGGCGTCGTCACGAAGATCGGCGAAAGAGCGATCGGGGCGGCCAGCAAGACAGCGGCGAAGCGGACGTGAAGGGAACGGCGAGAGGTCATAACGGAATCTCCATGTTGGTGAGGTTGGGGATGAGGTCTGCCGCCCAGGTCAGGCCGCGATGGCGCAGCCAGGCGGCAAGGAAGCCGGCGCGGCCGTGCTCGGCGACGATGCGGGCGATCTCGATCTGATCGGTCTTCGACGAGACGGCGCAGAGCGCCAACGCCACGTCGGACAGACCCAGCTCGAACAGCCGGTTGCCGCGCCGGGACTGGCAGTAATAGTCCCGCTTCGGAACTGCCCGCGCGAGGATCTCGATCTGGCGGTCGTTGAGGCCGAAGCGACGATAGATGGCCGTGATCTGCGGTTCGATCGCCCGTTCGTTCGGGAGTAGAAGCCGGGTCTGGCAGCTTTCGATGATGGCGGGCGCGATGGCCGAACCGTCGATGTCGGACAGCGACTGGGTGGCGAAGATCACGCTGGCGTTCTTCTTGCGCAGCGTCTTCAGCCATTCGCGGAGCTGGCCGGCGAACCCTTCGTCGTCCAGCGCCAGCCAGCCTTCGTCGATGATGATGAGCGTCGGTGAGCCGTCGAGCCGGTCGCCGATGCGGTGGAACAGGTAGGCCAGCACGGCAGGCGCGGCGTCGGTGCCGATCAACCCCTCGGTCTCGAAGGCCTGAACCGTAGCGGAGCCGAGATATTCGGCCTCGGCATCGAGCAAGCGGCCATGGGCGCCGCCGACGCAATAAGGCCGGAGCGCCTGCTTCAGGTCGTTGGACTGGAGGAGCACGGACAGGCCCGTGATCGTCCTTTCGCCGACCGGCGCGGACGCCAACGAAGTCAACGCGGTCCAGATGTATTCCTTGACCTCGGGCGTGATGGAGACGCCTTCGCAGGTGAGGATCGCCACGATCCAATCGGCGGCCCAGGCGCGCTCGGGCACGTCATGGATACGGGCGAGCGGCTGGAGCGACACGCTCTCCTCCGCCCCATCCGACAATCCGCCGCCGAGATCATGCCAGTCCCCACCCATCGCCAGCGCGGCGGCACGAATACTGCCGCCGAAATCGAAGGCGAACACCTGCGCTTGCGGGTAACGCCGGAACTGCACGGCCATCAGTGCCAGCAACACGGACTTGCCGGCGCCGGTCGGGCCGACGACCAGCGTGTGGCCGACATCGCCGACGTGAAGGGATAACCGGAACGGGGTCGAGCCTTCGGTCTTGCCGAAGAGCAGTGGGGGCGCTGCAAAATGCTCGTCCCGTTCCGGACCCGCCCATACCGCCGAAAGCGGGATCATGTGGGCAAGGTTCAAAGTCGAAATCGGCGGTTGCCGGACATTGGCGTAGACATGGCCGGGCAAGCTGCCGAGCCAGGCGTCCGCCGCGTTGATGGTTTCCGCCATCGCCGTGAAATCGCGGCCTTGGACTATTTTTTCCGTCAGCCGCAGCTTCTCGTCGGCGATACGCGGATCGTCGTCCCAGACCGTGATCGTCGCGGTTACATAGGCGACTCCGGCATAGTCCGCGCCGAGTTCCTGCAGGGCTATATCAGCATCGGCCGCTTTGTTGGCGGCATCGGTATCGACCAGCGCCGAGGCTTCGTTGGTCATCACCTCCTTGAGGATCGCGGCGATCGACTTGCGCTTGGCGAACCACTGCCGCCGGATCCTGGTCAGCAGCTTGGTGGCGTCGGTCTTGTCGAGCAGGATGGCGCGGGTGGACCAGCGATAGGGAAAGGCCAGCCGGTTCAGCTCGTCGAGCAGGCCGGGCGTGGTCGCGGTCGGGAAGCCGACGATGGTCAGGACGCGCAGGTGCGTCGAACCCAATCGCGGCTCCAGCCCGCCGGTGAGCGGCTGGTCGGCGACGAGCGCGTCGAGATACATCGGCGTCTCCGGCACACGGACGCGATGGCGCTGGGTCGAGACGCACGAATGCAGGTAGGTCAGCGTCTCGGCGTCATCGAGCCAGACGCATTCCGGCATGAAGCCGTCCACCAGTTGAAGCACGCGGTCGGTGCGATCGACAAAGCCCGTGATCATCTCGCGTCCATCGACGCCAGACCGCTCGCGACCCTCGTACAGCCAGCTCTCGGCCCGTGCGGCGTCCTCTGCTGGGGGCAGATAGGTGAAAGTCAGGAAGTAGCTGGACTCGTAGTGCGAGGCGGTTTCCTCGAAATCCGCTCTGCGCTCGGCATCAACCAGCGCCGAGGCGGCATCGGGAAACATGCTCGCTGGATAGGACGCGGCCTCATGGCGCTGTGCTTCGACGAAGATCGCCCATCCCGATCCGAGGCGACGGAAGGCGTTGTTCAATCGGCCTGCGACGGCGACAAGTTCGACCGGGACGGCGCTATCGAGGTCGGGACCGCGAAACCGCGCGGTGCGCTGGAAGCTGCCGTCCTTGTTGAGGACGACGCCGGAACCGACCAGCGCCACCCAGGGCAGGAAGTCGGCGAGACGGGTGGCGGTGCGACGATATTCGGCCAAATTCATCATGGCATCAGCCTCCTCAAACCGACAGGTGGCCCGGGATGCGCAGGTGGCGGCGCACCACATCGACGAACATCGGATCGCGCTTGGCCGCCCAGACGGCCGCGAGATGGCCGATGGCCCAGATGGCGAGACCGACCAGCCAGAGGCGCAGACCGAGGCCGAGCGCTGCCGCCAGTGTGCCGTTGAGGATGGCGAGCCCCCGTGGTGCGCCGCCGAGCAGGATGTGCTCGGTCAGCGCCCGGTGGACGGCTACGGAATAGCCCGGCACCTCGGCCTGCTCGACGACGCCGACCATCAGACGAGCGCCCCGCCGCCGAACGAGAAGAACGACAGGAAGAAGCTCGACGCGGCAAACGCGATCGACAGGCCGAAGACGATCTGGATCAGACGCCGGAAACCTCCCGAGGTGTCGCCGAAGGCGAGCGCTAGGCCGGTCGAGATGATGACGATCACCGCGATGATCTTGGCGACCGGGCCTTCGATCGACTGGAGGATGGATTGCAGCGGCGCTTCCCACGGCATTGACGAGCCGGAGGCGTAGGCGGCGGGCGCCAACATGAGGCTGAGGGAAACGGTGGCGGCGGCCATCGCCATGTGGCGGCAGCCGCGCGAAAGCGTGCGGATCATCGGATATCTCCTGTGAGGTTGAGGACGGGCTGGATGTCGCCGCCGTCGTTGACGGCCGGCACGACGCGGTAATCGCCTTGCGCGTCGAGACCTTCGACACGGGCGAGTTCGACAAGGCGGCGCTGCGATCCGCGTCCGGCGAGCACCGCGACGAGATCGATCGTCTCGGCGATCAGCGCGCGCGGCACCGTGACGACGGCTTCCTGAATGAGCTGTTCGAGGCGGCGGATCGCACCGATGGCGTTGCCTGCGTGGATAGTGCCGATACCGCCGGGATGGCCGGTGCCCCACGCCTTCAGGAGGTCGAGAGCCTCCGGGCCGCGTACCTCACCGATTGGAATGCGATCGGGGCGCAGGCGCAGCGATGAGCGGACAAGATCTGAGAGCGAGGCGACGCCATCCTTGGTGCGCATGGCGACGAGGTTCGGCGCGGCGCATTGCAGCTCGCGCGTATCCTCGATGATGACGACGCGATCGGCGGTCTTCGCCACCTCGGCCAGCAGCGCATTGGTCAGCGTGGTCTTGCCGGTCGAGGTGCCGCCCGCAACAAGGATATTGGCGCGCGACGCGACGGCTGAACGCAGCGACTCGGCCTGCTCCGCCGACATGATCCCGGCGGCGACGTAATCGTCGAGCGTGAACACGGCGACGGCGGGTTTACGGATCGCGAAGCACGGCGCGGCGACGACGGGCGGCAACAGCCCCTCGAACCGTTCGCCGGTTTCGGGCAACTCCGCCGATACGCGGGGTGCGCCGGCATGGACTTCGGCACCGACATGATGTGCGACCAGGCGCACGATGCGTTCGCCATCGGCGGGGGCCAAAAACTCGCCAGTGTCGGACAGGCCTTCCGACAGCCGGTCGATCCACAGCCGCCCGTCCGGGTTCAGCATCACCTCGACGACGGTGGGATCTTCCAGAAAACGCGCGATGGCGGGGCCGAGCGCGGTGCGCAACATGCGCGCGCCCCGCGTCAAACTCTCCGAATTCTGGTGCGATACCGCCATCCGATCCCCGATCTCGCCGGGGACAACACAGACGCTTCCCGGACGGGGATGATTAAAAGAGCCGGAAGTTTGGCGGATTCAACAAGTATCTAACAGCCGGCGGCCATGGCGAAGAAAAGGCGGCAATCGGCGGATTGAAAATCCCACGATCGATAGTGATGGGCTATGTCTACGCCTATCGAAATCAGAAAAGGCAACGCAATGAGCAATAATCCGGGAAAGAAAGGCAAGCCTGCGCCGTGGGTCAAGCGGGAGCGCGACGATCGCGACCGGGCGCTGGACGGGTATAAGCAGGCGCATCATCCGGCCTATCGGGCGTGGCGCGAGGCTCGTAGCGAAGTCGGCAGGAAAGCGCGTGCGGAGGCGGAAGCTCTGTTTCCGGGCTTATCGGAAATCAGCCAGTCGATGAAGCACGCCGACAAGGCGGTCAGCGCCTGGGATAAGGCGAACAAGAACCCGATGACATGGGAGGAATCGCAGGCGTTGGAGGCCGAGTTCGCCAAGAGCTATGTTCCGATCGACCGATCATAGGTCGTGCGACGGACGATCAGCGGCGTCGATTATACAGCCTTATCGCTACCAACTCGTCCTGAGTCGATGTCTCGCGACAGGTCTTTCAGGAACCGATCACCCGTCGCCAATCTGCGCCCGAGCGATTGCAGGAATCCATCGAACCGCTCCGCGCCCTTTGCACGGGCTGACGCCTGGGCACTGTCGGGCAGCGGCGGGGTCACGGTCAACCAGAAGCGGATGAACAGCGACAGCGTCTCGCCGAGGATGGCGAGATCCTCGTCCAGCCCATCGACCTGTCGGCCGAGCTTGTCCATGCGACGGGCGAACACCGCCTCCAGCCGCTCGGAGGCATCGGCCGACAGGAAGGATGCGACGGCCGCTTCGATCACGGCCGACTTGGAGACGTTGCGGCGCAGCGCCAGCGCTTCGACCTTCTTCAACAGGTCCGGCTCGAAATAGACGTTCATGCGGGTCTTGGTCTGCATGGCGGCGGCTCCTTACAGTTCGATGCCGTCGGCCGGGTCCATCGTCGCCTGACGGGCGACGGACGTGACCTGTTGGCGCATGGTTCGGGATTTGGCGGCGTCCACGTCCGGTTCGTCGTCGAGCACGTCGAACTCGCCAGGCACTGGACGTTCGTCCGGCACGATCTCCTCATGCTCGGGTAGTTCCGGTTCGCGGCGGATGCCGGCATTAGCGGGATCGGTGGCAGCGGCGTCGAGCATCGGCGGCGGGGATGGTACGGCGGGCGTCGGGATTGTCAGCGCCGACCAGTCGTCGTGCGATGGCGCTCTCGACGCCTTGACCACGGCGGACAGGTTCGGCGGAGGCAGCAGCCGCTCCTTGAAACGGGCATCCTCGTAATAGCGCGCCTTCTTTGCCCGGATCGGCGGCACGCCCGCGACCAACAGCAGTTCGTCGGTGGGTGGAAGCTGCATCACCTCGCCGGGGGTGAGCAGCGGCCGGGCCGTCTCCTGCCGCGACACCATGAGATGGCCGAGCCAGGGCGATAGCCGGTGGCCGGCATAGTTGGTGGAATCGCGCATCTCGGTCGCGGTGCCGAGCGAATCCGACACCCGCTTGGCGGTGCGCTCGTCATTGGTGGCGAAGGCGACGCGCACATGGCAGTTGTCGAGCACCGAATTGTTCGCGCCATAGGCCTTCTCGATCTGGTTCAGCGACTGCGCGATCAGGAAACTCTTGATGCCGTAGCCGGCCATGAACGCCAGCGCCGACTCGAAGAAGTCGAGCCGGCCAAGTGCGGGAAACTCGTCGAGCATCAGCAGCAATCGGTGGCGATCGGCGGAGGCGTTCAATTCCTCGGTCAGGCGCCGTCCGACCTGATTGAGGATCAGGCGGATCAGTGGCTTGGTGCGAGCGATGTCGGAGGGCGGTACGACGAGGTAAAGGCTGACCGGCCGCTTGCCCGCGACGAGATCGGCGATGCGCCAGTCGCAGCGCGCCGTCACCTTCGCCACGACCGGATCGCGATAGAGACCGAGGAACGACATTGCGGTGGACAGCACGCCGGAGCGCTCGTTGTCGGATTTGTTGAGCAGCTCGCGCGCCGACGAGGCGATGACAGGATGGACGCCGGCTTCGCCCAGATGCGGCGTGGACATCATGGCGCGCAGTGTCGCTTCCACCGGGCGTTTCGGATCGGAGAGGAAGTTGGCGACGCCGGCCAGCGTCTTGTCCGCCTCGGCATAGAGGACGTGCAGGATCACGCCGACCAGCAACGAATGGCTGGTCTTTTCCCAGTGGTTGCGCTTGTCGAGCGCGCCTTCGGGATCGACCAGGATGTCGGCGATATTCTGGACGTCGCGCACTTCCCAATCGCCGCGCCGCACCTCCAGCAGCGGATTGTACGCGGAAGATTTGGCATCGGTCGGATCGAACAGCAGCACGCGGCCATGCCCGGCGCGGAAACCCGCCGTCAGGCCCCAGTTCTCGCCCTTGATGTCGTGGACGATGACGCTTCCGGGCCAAGTGAGCAACGTTGGCACGACGAGGCCGACGCCCTTACCGGAGCGGGTCGGCGCGAAGCACAGCACATGCTCCGGCCCGTGGTGGCGTAGATAGTCACGATCGAGCCGGCCGAGCACCACGCCATCCGGGCCGAGCAACCCGGCTGCCTTCACCTCTTCGGGCGAAGCCCAGCGCGCCGAGCCGTAGGTGGCGACGTTCTTCGCCTCGCGCGCCCGGATGATCGACAGGGTGATGGCGACGGCGATGGAGATGAAGCCGCCCGACGCGGCGATGATCGCCCCTTCGACGAAGATACCGGGCGCGTAGGCATCGTAGGAGTACCACCACCAGAAGAAGGCTGGCGGATAATAGACCGGCCAACCGCCCAGCTCGAACCATGGTGCGCCAAGTTGCCCCTGAAAGCCGAGCCGCCACGCCGTCCACTCGGTCGCGCCCCAGATCGTCGCCAGCACGATGGTGACGACGATGGTGATCTGGCCCCAGAGGACACGGCTTCCCGACATACAGGCTCCAATCGGCAAAAGAGATGGAGCCCATCAGAGAATAGTCGGTTTCGCGAGAGGCAATAGGAAAGAACAGCGAGCGTGCTGCCGGATACCATGGCGTAGAAATCGGATGGGTCAGTGTCGCGTGTTGTGGGCCTCTTCGACGGCCTGTTCGAGTATCTTCCGGTAGCCGATCTTGGTCATCCACTGCGCGCGGGCGAGATGGCTTTCCCAGCACGTCCGCGTTCGGCCTGTTTCCGCGACCGGATCACGGTGCAGGACGATCCGCGCCACCTCCGTCCAGTCGGCACCGTCGGTCTCGGCGTCCAGCAGACGCAGATAGGTGACGAAATGCGCCTCGTCATAAACGGTCACGTCGGGCTCCACTGGAGCCAGGTCATCAACGTCAGGATCGAGTTCGGGTTTGACACGCATCTGGTCCTCCCTGGGACCCGCAGAAACGATAATCCTGAAATGGGATAATCCCAAATCAGGATTAGCAAAACTGCTCCCCTTTTTCAATGGAGAGCCGTTCCGAATGCAGAAAACCTTGCGCTCGCCCCGCCAAAAACTTCTTCAGACACTTCTCTCGGCAGCACGCAAGGACAGAAATCTGACGCAGGCAGAACTTGCCGAGCGACTGAACAAGCCGCAGTCCTTCGTCGCCAAGTATGAGAACGGAGAGCGACGGATTGATGTTGTCGAGTTCGTGGATATTGCGGCTGCGCTTGAAGTGTCCACCGCTGAAATACTGTCGAGGATCGAATCGGACGGTCGCGTGTCATGACAAGCAACTGACTGAGGAAGAACCGGCCGAGCGCGCGGCGTGAGCGCCCCTTATGTTGCGGCGATCCAACGCGCAGGCGTGTCAGCCAGCCTCATCGTCTCGGGTTGGGTAGCAGAAGCGTTGGTTATCGAGCCAGGGGTTTACTGAAAGATTCAGAAGGGCGGGGCTGAGCACTGGCCTTTTTGGCGAGGTCGAGGAAATCGCGGAGTGCTGGTGCGCGGTTGTTTGGCGACCATACGGCGGAGAAAACGACAGGTCCCGGCTCGTCAAGAACGGGCAGGAACACCACGCCCGGAAATCGGATTTGCGACGTAGCCTCTGTGGCAAGCGTCACACCGTAACCTTGCTCCACCATCGATATCAGGGTCAGCCGATCGACGTCGAAGCGCTGGATGGATGGTCGCGGCCAACGCTCGGCGAGGCGTAGCAAGATAAGGTCATAGAGTTGCGGGCCTGTTCCACCATACCGGACCAGAAAGGTCTCGGCCGAAATGTCTTGCCACAAGACACCTGCGCCGTCGGCAAGTGGATGGGCCGCGGGTAAGGCGATCATCAGTTGCTCAGTCCATATTGGCTTGGAATGACAATCGGGAATGTCCGGTGCGCCCAGCACCAACGCGACATCCAGATGCCCGTCACGCACCTGCTTCACCGCGTCCCCGGCGCTGCGCTCAGCGATCTTGATATCGACGCCGGGGTGCATTTCGCGGTAGCGGTTCAGGAGACAGGCGAGGAAGCCGTTGGAGATCAGCGCATATGCGCTGATGCGGAGATGCCCCTGTTCGCCGCGCGCCAGCAAGCCAGCGGTCTTTACCGCGTGGTCGAGGTGATCGATGCCGACCGCCACCTGATCGACGAAATGCCGGCCCGCCTCGGTCAGCCGTACGCCGCGCGGTAGGCGCTCGAACAGCAGGATGCCAAGATCCTGCTCCAGCAGCTTGACGCGGGTGCTGACGCTGGACTGGCTCACGCCAAGAACATTGGCTGCATGGCGGAAGTTCAGATGTTCCGCCACGGCCAACGTTTGGATCAACGACGCCAATGGAATACGAGAGCCTAGAGGTGAGCGTGTCCCGTCCGATCGCAGCGGCCTTTTATCTTTTGCCTTGAGTGAGGAAAGCCGCCGCATCGCCTTAGCACTTTACGTCGGTAGTTTGGCAGTAGAGGTTCGATCACCATCCGCCTCGTCACGTCTAACCGTCGTGAACGTATCGACGCCCGTCGACGCGGCGGAAAGCGCCCAAAGTTGGGCAGCCTCTTGCGCATCGGCAGCATAAACCTTTACGCCGACGAAGGGTTCGCTGGCCGTTTCGGCGCGGACCGCCACGTCGCAATCTTCGCAATAGAGCCCGCCAAGCCCATCGAGTTGCGGCGAAGTCGCAGCCCAGACCTGGGTCGCCGCTCCCTGCTGTGGTGTCTTGAATGTCGGGTCCGCTGGCACGCCGCTCGCATCGAGCCAGCCTTCGACGGTCATTTCTTCCATCGTCAGATGCCGCTGAAGCGGCGTAAATATCTTGCCGGGATGCAGCGAGAAGGCGCGCACGTGATCGTCTTTTCCCAGCCAGTCGAGATGAACAGCGAACAGAGCGTTGGCTGTCTTCGACTGCCCGTAGGCGAGCCACTTGTCGTAGCCGCGCGTGAACTGGATGTCGTCCCAGCGGATCGATGAGTTGTGATGGCCGGCGGAGGAAACCGCGATCACGCGCGCACCGCCCCGGAGTGCAGGCCACAGCCGGTTGGTCAGCGCGAAATGTCCCAGGTGATTTGTGGCGAACTGCGCTTCCCAGGCGGAACCAACCCGCGTCTCGGGGCAAGCCATGATGCCAGCATTGTTGATCAACAGATCGATATGGAGATCTTTGGCGAGGACGCGTTCTGCGAAAGAGCGAACGCTGTCGAGGTCCGACAGGTTCATTTCCTCGACCGCGACGCGGGGAAGTCCCTTCGTCGCCATCTCGGCTTCAGTCGGATGACGCGCGGCGACAATAACCCGCGCGCCAGCCCCGGCCAGCGCCTTCGTCGTCTCCAGGCCGAGGCCCGAATGACCGCCGGTGACGATGGCGACCTTCCCTGAGAGGTCGATCCCGGTCAGAACTTCTGTTGCTGTGGTTTGAGGCCCAAAACCTGAGCCTAGTGGCGTCTGTAGATCGATCATGATGCTTCTCCGAGGAATGCGACTTGCGCTGTCCAGACATGATGAATGCTGGAACGCGCATGATCCATGCGATATGATGCGTTATTCATTCTCGATCGTTCGGATTTATCGCCTTGGACCCTTTGTCTGAAGTCCTCTCCATGCTGAAGCCAAGAAGCGCAATCAGCGCCGGTCTCGATGCGGGCAGTGAATGGGCGATCCGTTTTCCGCCACACGAGGGCATCAAGTTCAATGCGGTCATGCGCGGTGCCTGCTGGGTCGCGGTCGAAGGTGAAGCCGCGCCCCAACGGATCGAGGCCGGAGATTGCTTCCTGCTGACCCGTGGACGCCCCTTCGTCTTTGCGACTGACCTCGCATTGCCCACGATCGAGTCCCCGACCATCTACGACGCTGCGGTGGACGGTATCGCGACCTGCAATGGCGGCGGTGATTTCTTCCTGATTGGCGGTCGCTTTTCGTTCGCCGGCGACCATGCCGATATGCTGCTCGGCGCGCTGCCGGCCATCGTCCATGTGCGTGATGCCTCGAACCAAGCCATCGTGCTGCGCTTCGCACTGGAGCAGCTTGCGGCGGAGCTGAAGAGCCGCCCGCCCGGCGGCGCGCTCATGGCCGAACACCTTGCCCAGATCATGCTGCTCCAGGTTCTGCGGCTCTGGCTTGTTTCCGAAAAGGACCAGCGTTCCGGCTGGCTGGGGGCGCTTTCCGACCCGCGCCTGGCAAGAGCCATCGGCGCCCTTCATGCCGAACCCGCCCGACGCTGGCGGGTTGCCGAGCTTGCGGACATTGCCGGCATGTCGCGTACCACCTTCGCGGTGCGATTCCGCGAGGCGGTCTGTCAACCGCCGCTCGACTATTTGATCGGTTGGCGGATGCGCCTTGCCGCTGATCGGCTCCGACGCACGCAAGATAGCTTGGCCACGATCGCCTTCGCGGTTGGCTACGAATCCGAAGCGGCCTTCAGTACAGTTTTCCGGCGCGTGATGGGTTGTGCGCCGGGGAAGTATCGGCGCACTCCCGCTGCGGTGCACTCTGCCTCGATTATCACAGATCTGTATAAATCGCCTGGGTGAGGTCAGCCGGGAATCGGCCGCCGGCTGATTGGCCCTCCAAGCGCGAATTCCTAACTGCGACGAGCGTGAACTTGCCCGTCCAATCGACGAACGACAATTTATGGATCTCGCCAAGGTGCCATGTACTGGGTGCTTCCCAACACCTCGCTGGCTATCCGGCGATATCCTCATTCGGGCGCTCAATCACGTTTTCCTTTTCGCAGCAGCAGCAGCACGATGATACCGACGACTGCGGCTACCGCACCGAGGGGCGCTGTGGCCGCCAGACCCAGACTTCCGATCACCCCACCGCCCAGGATCGAGCCAAGTGCGATGCCGGAATTGAACCCGGCGATGTTGAGGCCGGCGGCGGCGGCGAGCGCATGGGGGGCGTGCCGTTCCGCGATGCCGATTACGCGGGCCTGCATGGCGGGAACTGCCGCATAGGTCAGCGCGCCAAGAGCCGCGATCAGCACTGCCATGATGGGAATAGAGCCGGCCGCGGGCCACATTGCGCCGAGCACGAGCGCCAAGCCAATCAGGACGATCATCACCGCCTTGTCGGGTCCAAGCCGGTCGGTCATGCGCCCGCCCACGATATTGCCAATGGCTGCGGCAATGCCATAGACCAGCATCATCGCGGCGACGAGAGGCGCATCCATGCCCGTCACCTCGATCAGCAACGGCGAGATGTAGGAAAACAGGGCGAATGACCCCGTATAAGCCAACACGGTGATCAAGGCTGCGCCAAGAAGCCTGCGGTCGAATAGCGCGACCAGATTGTGGAAGGCGTCCTTCGCCACGCCGCCATCCCTGCCGTTCGGCATCAGAAAGGCCAGCCCGAGGAAGCCGACAGCGCCACAGGCGGCGACGCCCATGAAGATGGCCTGCCAGGTCCAGATGCCGCCAAGGAGTGTCCCGATCGGCACGCCGAAGGCGAGCGCCAGCGTGAGGCCGCCAAACACGACGGCCACGGCGCTCCCGGCGCGCTCGGGTGCCACCAGCCGGGTCGCGGCGCTGGAGGCGACGGCGAGGAAGACGCCATGCCCGAGGCCCGATCCGAACCGGGCTGCCAGCAGCGAGGTCAGATCGCCGGACAGACCCACGACGAAGTTGCCGACAGTGAACACCGCCATGGCCGCCAGCAGCAGATGCTTGCGGCTCCAGGCGGCGGCCAACGCGGTGAGGATGGGTGCCCCGATGGTAGCGCCGAACGCGTAGGCGGCGACGGCGCCGCCGACCTGATCGACGCCGACATGGAGATCGTTCGCGATGGCCGATACGAGGCCGATGGTGACAAACTCGGTGAAGCCCAGCGCAAATGCCGAGAGCGCGAAGACATAGATGACGAGCGGAATGCTCCGGGCATGCGGCGTAGTCATGGAAAGTAACTTTCTTTGATTGGTTGCGAAGACCCGGCTCAATCGGCTGAGGCGAGCGCCAGTGCTTCAAGGGTCAATTTGGCGGTCAGCGCCGAGGACGCCGGGTTCTGGCCCGTCACGAGCCGGCCATCAGCAATGGCGAACGGCTGAAAATCAGCGATGCTCTCGTAGCGGCCGCCTAACGCGCGCAGGCGGGTTTCCAGCAGGAACGGGACGGCCTCGGCCAGCCCTACGGCTCGCTCCTCGCTGTCGGTGAAGCCGGTGACGCGCCGACCTCTCACCAGCGGCGCACCCGTTTCGTCTTTGACGTTCACAAGGCCAGCCGGACCGTGGCAGACGGCGGCGATCACCTTGCCCTGCGCCCATATCGCATTGAGAAGTGCAGCGAGCGCCGTGCTTTGCGGCAAGTCCCACATCGTTCCATGCCCTCCGGGCAGAAACACAGCGTCATAGGTGGATACGTCGATGTCCTCGACGGCCGTGGTCGCTGTGAGCGCGTCGGACGCCTCCCCGTCACCCAGGAAGCGATCCACACTATCCTCGTTCTCGCCTCTGGCTTTTACCGATCGGGGATCGATCGGCGCCGGGCCACCTTGAATGGAGGCCAGCGTCACCGACGCGCCGGCATCGACGAAGGCGTAGTAAGGTGTCGCCAGTTCCTCAAACCACAGGCCGGTCGGTTTGTCGGTCTGGCCCATCGTGGCGCTGGACGTAAGGATCATCAGAATTTTGAGCTTGGTAGGCATTGGGTCACTCCGGTTGTTGCCCGGAACATGCCTCACGCCAGTACGCGACAAAAATAATTCATTATGCTATCAGCCATAGAAACAACTATGGCTTGGTACTCATGAACTACCTCGTCTATCTGCGCACCTTCCTCGACACCTACCGCGCCGGCTCGCTGACCCGTGCGGCCGGGCGTCTCGGCATTACCCAGCCGGCAGCGTCCGCACACATCGCCTCGCTGGAGGAGATGCTGGGCAAGCCGCTCTTCATCCGGCAGGCGCGCGGGGTCGCCCCGACGGCCGCTGCCGACGATCTCGCCCGTTCGATCGCCTCCCAGCTCGACGGGATTGAGGCGACCATGGGTGCGGCCCGGGCGCGCTCCAGCCATTTGAGCGGCACCGTCCATCTGGTCGGCCCCGCGGAATATCTTTCCGCCCGCATCGGCCCCGCCCTGGCGCCGCTCGTCGGGGAAGGTCTGCGGCTACGCATCCAGACTGGCAATCGCGAGCGTATCTATGCGGCGCTCGACGAGGGCCATGCCGATCTTGCCGTCACCGCTTCATCGCCAAACGGCAGCGTCCATGGCTTTGCCGAACTGGGTCGGGAACGCCTGATGCTGGTCGCCGCACCGGCTATTACAGAACGGACCAAAGCGCGCATCGTCACCGCCGAATTCCTGTGCGGTTTGCCCTGTATCGCCTATGATGAGACCCTGCCGTTGCTGCACCCGTTCTTCGAACACGTCTTTGGCAAGGCCCCCGACATGCAGGCCGTGGTGACGGCGCCCGACCTGCGTATCCTGATCGGCATGGCCCAGGCCGGAACGGGATGGACGGTGCTGCCGGACTATCTATGCGCCGAAGCGCTGGCGAGCGGGCAACTCGTGGAACTGCCGACGACGCGGCCGGGGCCGGACAACACGCTCTATCTCGTCTGGAACAAGACGGCGCTGCGCCATCCTCGTGTCGTGTACGTCAGAGATTTTCTGCTGCGTGCGGTTTGAGCGCGTAAACGTGGATGAACGGCTGCCGCTTCCATCATAGCCCTCGACAGCAGCGAAGGGCCGAGGGCCAGCACCCCGCAGCGGATGCTCTTCGGTTTCGAACGTAGCTCGCGCCGACAGCGGCACGCGCTCATTCCTCATATGCGACACCGTAGGCCAGCTTTTTTCGCTCGATCCGTGCGAAGCCGGGTTCGTCGAGGTGCATGCCCGCGATCAGCAGTTGCTCTGCGGCCACGCAGTCCAGAAGCCTCGATCGCGTATCGGCGGCGAGATGCATATCCTGATCGAACGCGATCGACACCTCCGGGCGCGGGACCTGAATTTGCGGGAAATGAACGATGTCGCCCCAGACGAGTAGGCTCTTGTCACCTGAATCGAGACGATAGCCGGTATGCCCGGCGGTATGTCCCGGAAGCGGCATCGCCGTGATGCCGGGCAGCACCTCGCCGCCCTCAAAAGTGCGTAGCCTGTTGCGATAGCCATCGAACGCCTGACGCGCCACGAGGAAGTTGCCGCGGGCGCGCTCGGGCGCGCGGCTCAGATTGCCGTCATCCTGCCAGAACGCGACTTCTAGGTGGTGGGCGATAAGCTCGGCGTTCGGGAAGACGGCTTCGCCTGAAGCGTCCATCAGCCCCCCGACATGATCGGGATGGGCATGCGTCAACAGGATCGCGTCGATCTCGCAAGGTTGGATGCCCGCAAGCAGAAGGTTCGTTTTTAATTGGCCACCCCACTGTTTGAATCCACCAGCTCCGGCGTCGATTAGGATCGTGCGACCGCCGCTGCGCACCAGGTAGCAGTTGATATGGATCGAGGTGTGATCCGTTATCCCCGCATTTTCCTGCATGCGGGCGGCGTCGAAAGGGTCGATATTCGCGAGGAAATCGAAACTGGCGTGGAGATAGCCATCGCTGACGGCGGTAATTGTTAAATAACCGACATTCTGGGTCGGTAATGTAAGCTTAGACATCGTGTTCTCCAGCAGCTCAGTTGCGCGCGTGAATGTTCGACGCCGCATAGCCAAAGCAACGGATGCGCGCGGTGAGGCCGATATTGCGCTTGATGGCCTCGTCCAGCCCTTCCATGAACCGGTCCATGACTGGCGGCGTCCGAAATGGCTCAAGGCGATATTGGATCTCTGCAAAAGCGGGATGCCCCCGGCCATGCCGGACAGCGACATAGACGATATGCACGTTCGCCAATGCTGCCCGGAGAATGCCGGTGCAAAGTTCCGTGCATTGCTCCGTGAGGTCTGCGAGTGCTTCGTCCGGCGGCATCCTGTCTGCAGGAATATAGATCGTAACATTCGGCATCGGTGCTACCGCGCCTTCCCGAGAGCGGCGTCACCGTCGCTCGTCAACTGCGCCGTCATCGGCACATAGACATGGACGCCTTCAGATAGATGCTCGATGTCAGGCACGCTGCTGCGCTCCACCTTGGCGAGCCAGCGGTGTTCCGGAAACTTCTCCATAGCGACTGCCTGGATCGCATAGGGGGTGAGGCCCAGCCGGATCAGAGGTTCGGGGCCTGTGGCGCTCAACGCCAGATATTCGCCCTCATCAATGGCCGGCGCTCGCTCGATGCCGCCATAGAGGTTCCGGTGCCAGTCGGTGATGTGCTGTTGCCAGCGTGCGAAATTGCCGCCGCCCTTCTGGCGGTATTCCTCGCCCGTCAGGATGTCGAGGCCGTCGATCGAATGGATGGCGAGATAGACGGGGCAGCCGCGGCTCAACGCCTTGAAACGCTGCGAGGTGTGGAAGCCGGTCACCGAAATGAGAGCTGGCAGCTTGTCCAGGCTGTAAAAGTCGTTCCATTCCGCTTCGCTGCTCGGATCGGCAAAGCTGCATTCCACCGTATAGATCATTGCATCACCTTTGACCGAAGGCATGGAGCTTTCGGCCTTGTCTATCGTTGATATTTTCTCATGATAGACTGGTTATCTCTGCCGATATATCGACAATGGATCATGCTTCAGTGATCTAATATCAAGGTGGCGGCGGAGCGAATGCCGAACCGGCCTGTCAGGAACCGTCATGCGCCGCAAGATTCCGAGCAATTCCGCACTCATGGCGTTCGAGGCGTCGGCGCGTCATGGCAGCTTCGCGCGCGCGGCCGACGAACTAGCCCTGACCGAAGGGGCGATCAGTCGGCAGATCGGCCGGTTGGAAGCCTTCCTCGGCGTCACGCTGTTCGAGAGAGTCGGCAATCGCGTCCGGCTTTTGCCGAATGGAGAGCGTTATGCGGCTCAGGTTCGCGAAACACTCGACCGGCTGGAACGAGACAGCCAATATCTGATGGGGCAGCCGAGCGATGGCGCGAGCCTCGACATCGCAATCCTGCCGACGTTCGCCACGCGTTGGCTCATCCCGCGTCTGAAGCCGTTCCAGGAGCGGCATCCGAATATCACCCTGCATCTTGCGGAACGGATGGAGCCATTCGTTCTCACCGGCAGCGGGTTCGACGCCGCCATCCATTTCGAGCATCCTGCCTGGACGGGAATGCGGACGCACCGCTTGCTGCATGAGGTGCTGGTTCCGGTCTGCCATCCGGCGCTGATCAGGGGCCGAGACCCTGGAGCGGCCCTGGATGAACTGCCGCGCCTTCATCGGCGCCAGAACCCGGATGCCTGGCAACACTATGCGCAGGAAACCGGGATCGCCCTGACCAACCCTGCTATCGGTCCACGCTATGATCTTCACTCCATGCAAATCGAAGCCGCGTTGGCCGGTCTCGGCGTTGCGCTCGTGCCGCGCCTCTATATCGAAAGCGAACTGGCGGAAGGTCGCTTGGTCGCGCCTTGGCCTGATGGGGAGTCGATCTCCAAGACCTTCTGCCTCATCCTGCCGGAGCCGATCCGGTTGAGTGAAGGTCCAATACAGGTGTTCGCGAACTGGCTCCTCGAGGAGGCGCGATCGTCAAATCCAACGCTTTGAAGGCGACCTCCGAATCCGTCACAATCCAAGCCCCTTCTGCCGGCCCAATTGCCACGACACCGATCCGCTCCGAACAATACCCGTTACCTCCCGCCCAAGCTGCTGGTCGATCACTGGTCGCCAGGGGACCAATGTGAACTCGTGGCTCACCAGATCGCCGAAGCCTTGGATGTCGAGCCGGCTGTACTGGTGACGACATCAGGCTGAGCGGCCCCTTTCATCGGCAAGGTCGAGCAGGTTTTTCAGCGCCGGGCTGCGGTTCTGCGGGGACCACACCGCGCTGAATCGAGCGCGTTCCGTCTCATCGGCAATCGGCAGAAACACGACGCCTGGAAACGGCACACACGTTGCGGCTTCGGTCATGAGCGTGATCCCTTCGCCATCCGCGACCATGTGCATCAAAGTGTCACGGCCCACATCGAAGCGGCGAATGCTAGGCGCTCTTTCCCGCTCGGTGATCCGCCTGACGATATGATCGTGCAGTTGTAGTCCGGCCCCTCCCTTTAGAACAAGGAAGACTTCCGCCACAAGATCTGACCACGAAAAACCCCCAGCCATGGTCAGCGGATGACCCATTGGCAAGGCAATGACAAACGCCTCAGTCCATATCTGGCGGGAATGGCAATCTGGAGAATCCACGGCCCCGATGACGAAGGCGATGTCGAGCGTGCCTTCACGGACTTGCCGGATCGTCTCGGCGGGCCGACCTTCGGCAATGACCAGTTCGATATTCGGGTAATCCTGCCGATACCGGCGTCGGAGATCGCCAAGGAAGCCAGCCGCGATAGAGGAATGCAGACCGATATGGAGGTGGCCGGCCGTCCCAGTTGCGATCGCGCCGGCTGTTTTGACGGCAAGATCGAGATGCTCGATACCGGCTGAGACTTCCTTGACGAAGCATCGTCCGGCCTCGGTCAGCCGGACACCGCGATGACGGCGTTCGAACAAAAGGATGCCAAGATCTTCCTCCAGCGCCTTGATGCGCGTGCTGACGCTGGACTGGCTGACACCAAGGAAATTCGCCGCGTGGCGAAAGTTGAGGTATTCGGCGACGGCCAGTGCCTGGACGAGTGATGCCATCGGAATCCGTGAACCGAGCAGCGACCGATGACAAAGGCTGTTACCGTCTCTCCGCCTCATGCCTATAATCCCTGAATAAACACTCGATCTATGCAGAGCGCTGACGCGCATCGACGGGGCGCAACCCCATCTGCACGATCAGGAGCGCCACGACAGCGGCGGCGACCGCCGCCCAGGGCGTCGTCAATATGCCCGGTCCGGCAACAAGCATCCCGCCCAGAAAGGATGCCCCCGAAATTCCAAGATTGAAGGCGGCGATATTGAAGCCGGAGGCCGTGCCGACGGCACCAGGAGCCTCAGTCTCGGCAATCGCGACGACACCGGACTGTACGATCGGCGAGATGGCGAAGGCGAAGACGCCCCAGACGGCAAGAACGGCGAACATCGCCACGACATGGCTCGCGGCGAACGGCAGCACGGCCAAAGCGACGATGAGGCCGACCAGGACGACTCTGAGCGCAGGTCTGGCCCCCATCCGGTCCGATAAACGCCCGCCGAGAAGATTGCCGATCACCGTGGCAATACCGAACACCATCAAAGCCAGGCTGATGGTTTCCTCACTGACGCCCGTCACCTGTGTCATCAGCGGCGAGAGATAGGTGAACACGACGAAGGAGCCGCCGAAGCCGAAGACCGTGACGAGATACATCGAAAGCAGCCGCCGATTGCCGAGTAGGCCGAGTTGCGGCAACAGCCCCGCGGGCGGCGTATGCGCAATAGACCTAGGCAACCAGATCAGCAGTCCCATGACGCTGATCGCACCGAGCAACGCGACAGCCAGAAACGGAGCGCACCAGCCGAGATGTTGGCCAACGAAAGCGCCGAACGGCACGCCGACCACCATGGCGACGGTCAGCCCCGCGAACATCAGCGATACCGCCTGTGCCGACCGGGACTTGTCGACGAGCGAGGTCGCGACCGTCGCTCCGATTGAGAAGAACACGCCGTGCGCGACGCCCGTGACGATCCGGCCGGCTAGCAGCAACTCGTAGCCGGGGGCGAAGGCGGCCATCAGATTGCCGAGGGTGAAGATGACCATAAGGCCAATGGCAAGCGGGCGGCGCGCCAGACGCCCCGTCAGCGCCGTGAACGTCGGTGCGCCGAGCGTGATCGACAGCGCGTAGAGGCTGACGAGCAACCCCGCCGTCGGGATCGTAACCCCGAGGTCGCGCGCCATTTCCGGGATCAGCCCGACGATGACAAATTCGGTGGTGCCGATGGCGAAGGCCGACACCGCCAATGCGAACAGTCCAAGTGGCATGTCAGCCTCCTTCTCGTTACGACAGAAGGGAGGCGGCAGCCGCCTGAGCGATGTCTTCGTCGGCCTCGACGGTCGCGCCCGCGACGCCAACGGCCCCGGTCACGAATCCGGCCTTGTCGCGCAGTACGACGCCGCCTCCGAAGCTGATCAACCCGCCATTGGTGTTTTCGAGCGTGTAGACCGCGCCGGCAGGCCGAGCCGCCGCGCCAAGCGCCGCACTATCGGTCTGGAAAAGTGCGGCGGTGCGGGCCTTCTTCTGGCTGACATCGATAGGACCGATGTTGGCACCGTCCATTCGTGTGAAGGCAACGAGATGACCTGCCGCATCCAGGACGGTGATGCTGACGGCGAAACCGCCCTTGACCGCTTCCGAGCGGGCGGCGGCAATAACTGTTTCCGCGATTGCAATATTCATGATTGACTTCTCGTGTTTTTGAGGAAGCCTGAATACTACGCATCGAAATCAATAATGGAACAAGAGGATTTTCAGAACTGCGTATATTCAATGATGTTGAACAGGGATCGTCGCGGGCATTGACACGGCCCTCTGTCCGCTCACGCCACTCTCTCCAGTACCATGACGCGGCTTTCATTTGCGACGTGTGGCGGCAACGCGCTGATCAACTCCAGAAAATGCGGCGATTGTTCATGGGCCGACAGCGCGGTCTGATCGGCCCATCGCTCGATGAACACGAATCGGCTGGCATCAGCCTGATCCCGATACAGCGTATAGAGGCGGCACCCCGCTTCGGCTCGGGATGGCGTCACACAAGTCTCTAAGATCTTGGCAACGACCTGTTCTCGGCCGGGCTTGGATTGAACGATCGCAATCACCTCAACTTCACGGGGCATGGGAAGTTCCTATCTTTTCATGGGTGCGGATGAAGACCGTTCCGGCGCGCTTTCACTGCACCTTCGCCACCTCTTTCATCATCATCCAGGCCAGGTCAGCCAATCCATCGCGCGACAACCGGGCGGCAGGGCCGCTGAGACCAATGCTTGCGCGGACTTCCCCGCGTTCACGCCACGGCACGGCGACGCAATTGAGGCCCGGAAGATATCCTTCCAGATCGAGGGCGTAGCCGCGCGTTGCAACGGCGTCGATCTGCGACTGAATATCTGGCCCAAGCGCATCTTCGCGCATCGTGAGCACCCGCTGGCCAAGACCAGGCATAAAAGCGAGGAAGACGAGGCCGATCGCCGAGCCCTCAAGGCGCTCGCGTTCGCCGATAGGGCTTGATGTTCTCAGCGTTTGATCCGACTCGATGGCGTCGAGGTAATAGACTTCGTCTCCACTCGGCACGGCAAGATAGACGGTCTCACCAGTCGTCTTTGCGATCACTTGCAGCGCTGGGCGCAGACGCACACGCAGCGCGCCGTCATCACCGGCAATACGGGCAAGGTTCAAGATGCGCCCGCCCAGGTGATAGCGCGTGTCTCCGATCCGCCTGTGAACATAACCGAGATGATCGAGCGTCTTGAGGATGTTGTGCGCCGTCGTTTTGCCGATCCCGGCCTGGTCAGCGATGTGGGCAAGTCGCGCCGCGCCGCCTTCACGGGCCACGATCTCCAAGATAGCAACCGCTCGCTCAATCGACTGAATTAGTTTGGCCTGTACCATCGCGCCCTTTCGGATTTTGAGTACTATAGCACAAGATGATCATAAAAAGTTCAGCATTGTTGAATTAGATCTGATTTGGGCGCAACGAGAGGCGGGCACTAAACGCGGTATGGCCATAACGCCGAAACGACTAGAGCCCCAACCCCTTCTGCCGCCCCATCTGCCACGACACCGATCCGCCCTGCACGATACCCGTCACTTCCTTGCCGAGTTGCCGGTCGATTACCGGCCGCCACGGGACCAGCGTGAACTCGTGGCTCTTCTCAACGATGGCGAACTTGCCGCTGGTGAGCTGGACGGTCCCGGTGAAAGTGCCGGTGACGGTCTCGCCGTCGCCGGCCGCGCGGAACGGCATGGGCCTGGTGGCCGCCAGCTCCGCCCCGGCGCGGGCGACCTCGCGCTCTTCCAACGTCGATAGAAGATCGCGGCGATAGAGGACGCGGCCGTTCTGCTGACGGGTGGCGTCGCTTTGCTCGATCAACCGCTCGCGGCGACGGTCCATGGCCTGGGCCACGTCCTGTCCGAACCCCGCCGGTGCGATGTCTGACGGGCCGCGCCCGACCAGCTTCCGGTCGAGCCACGTCGCGCCATCCGCCGTGATCTGCTTTTCCAGATCGAAGGTCGAGAGGACACGGATGTTGAGTTGGCGGCCCTGGCCCGCATCGTGGGCGGCAGCGCGGACCTCGAAGTCCCGCGGGATGCGCCACTGGTCGGCGTCGATCCGCTCGGCGATGCCGGCACGGCCCAGCGCCTCCAGGCGGCGAACATGGGCATCGACAAAGCCGTCATAGTCACCGCCGGGCACCCGGCCATCGAAGCGGGCCTGCTCCAGATGTCGGCTCGGTCGATAGATGCCGTCCTCGGCCATGCCGGCGATGGCGCGGTCGGCCGGGCGTGGTCCGGCGTCGGTCGCTTGGATCTGAATGACGCTGCCGATGCGGGCGTCCGCGACCTTCGCCTGATCGACGCCGGAGATGTGATGCGTGCGGCCATCGATGCCGTCGATCACCAGCGTCAGGTTCTCGCCCAGTTCGTCGGAAAGATGCTTGTCCACCACGCGGCCGACGATCGGCGTCGCGGGCGCGGCGTCGTGTATCTGGAAGCTCATCGGGTCGCGTTCATGCCCCTCGGCGCGCATCGCCTTCTGTATGGTGCGCACGATGTCGCCGCGCTCGCCCATTTCGCGCAGCGTCGGCTCCAGCCGGTCGCTCAGTTCCCAGATGCCGGGCGACGGTTCGATGGCGAGGCCCATCTTCTCCAACTTACCGAGACGGCGGATGCGCAGCGTCCGGTCTTCCCAGCCCCGCGCATCATCGGGCGCGTGGCGCAGATCGAGCGCACCGCCATCGGCTTCCTTCAGCATCGCCCGGTCGATGCGGGTGAAGCGGTCCTGATCGATCTCGGCCGTCAGCTTGCGCCGCTGCTCGATCTCGGTGACGGGACCGAGTTCCAGCGTCGCCAGCTCGCTCGCCCGTTCGCGGATGCCGTTGGCGAGATAGTCGCCGTTGATGACCAGATCCTCGCCGAGATCGTCGCGGCCGTTGACGATGACATGGACATGCGGATGGCCGGTGTTGAAGTGGTTGACCGCGACCCAATCGAGCTTCGTGCCGAGGTCGGCTTCGAGCTGGCGCATCAGGTCGCGGGTATGGCCGGTCAAGTCTTCGATCTCGGCGGCGTCTTCCGGCGAGACGATAAAACGGAACTGGTGACGATCGTCCTTGCCGCGATCGAGGAAGGCGTCGCCATCGGCGCGGTCCTCGGTCGCCGAATAGAGCCGGCCGCGCTCGCCGTCGCGCGAGGTGCCGTCGCGCTGGATATAGCGCAGATGGGCGGCAGCCTTGCCGCTCTTGCCGGCGGCGCGGACCGAGCGCGATTTGACGATGACACGGCGGCTGCCGGCCTGACGATGGTTCCAGCCGTTCGACAGGTTGCGGGCGCGGACGAAAGCCGCGCCGCGCCCGCGCTTGACGCCTCGGCCGGACGCAACCGCGCCGTTGCGGCCCGGCCCTCCGGATGCTCCGGAGCTGCCGCGCGACACCCGATCGGAAGCCGCGCCCTGCTGGCGCGCGATCTTCCGAACCTTGGTGAGGAAGCTCTTGGCCTGGCCGGCCTTCGTCGCATCGGAGCGGATGCGGCCGGGCTTCGGCCGGAAGCGGTTGTCGTCGTCGGCGCTCATCGGCGGCAACCCGCCCGAAACCGCCGATTCCGGGAAAGAGTGCCGCGAAGAACGTGGCAGATACTGGCTTTACCGCGCCTCGCGGCACCATGCAGGCTCGGCGACGGTGCCGCCCCAAACAGTGTGCAGACAAGGGCTTGCCCCCCGGATCGTACCCATGGGGTGCCGTCCGCTTTAATCTTGCCCTCCCGCCTCTCTGCCCCTTCTGCCCGTCCTGACCCTGATTCCGCCTGATCCGATCCATACACGCTGCACACTGGAACGGACCGCCGGGCACACCCAACCGCCATGCTCATCGTGGCCCTCCCGTTTCTGTTCGGGCCACGAACAGGCCGCCCGATTGCGGCGCGATCGCCGAGACATCGCCCACGGGCGTTGCAGCCGGAGTCTCATTCGACTGCACAGCATCGGCGGACGATGTGCGCTCAGCCTGCGCGACGAATAGCGGCGCGCGGGTCCATGACTGCGGATCGGCCGCCGCGACTTCGACCGGCGCGGTGATCGCGCCGCCGCCGATCAGCGGTGCGAGCGTGGCGACATAGGCGCGCGTCTCTGCGGGCAACGGACGGCCCGCGAGATGCTCTTCGTATCGACCGGGACCGGCATTGTAGGTGGCCAGAAACCCCGGCGATCCGTAGCGGTCGTGTAGCTCGCGCAGATACGCCGCGCCCGCCAGAATGTTGTCGCGCGGATCATAGGGATCGCTGCCGAGCCGATGCCGGGCGCGCAAATCGTCCCAGGTCGCCGGCATGATCTGCATCAGACCCATCGCGCCCTTGGACGAGATCGCCCGCACGTCATTGGCGCTTTCGACGCGCATGACGGCCCTAATCCAGGCGGCCGGAATGCCGAACCGCTGCGCCGCCTCGGCGATGTGCGCGGCATGAGGATCGGCCCGGGATTGGCGATGGGCCGGCTCGGGCTGCGCCTGACAGGGCAGCGGCATTACGACGGCGAGCACGATCGAAAGGAAAAGGACCGCCGATCGGACGGGCATCCTGTCTCCGTATCGACGCGAGCCTGCCAGCGTGCTCGCTACGGTCAGGGGTTCGCGCGAAGCGCCGATCTTCGATCGCTCTGGACCTTCGCTCCGCGCGCCGGCCGACAGATCGTCGAGCGGGACGAAGGGATGAGACGGTCTGTTCGCGAACAAAGGGATGGGACTTCGACGGGACAGCAGGCGCTCAATTCTGAAGGGATAGCACATGGGATCACTCCCGCTCGCCGCGCTTGACCGGGCGCGTCCAGTGCAGCGACCAGGCGGCCCCGCCGTCGTCGTCGCGGAACAGGTTGGCGCGGATCGGTTGCGGCAAGGCCGGATCGTCAATCAGCAGCGAGATGTATTCGCCGGCGCGCTCGCCGGTGCGTTTCCAGCCCGCGCCGATCTCCGGCCCGTCATCGGCGCCGTGGTGGATGCGATAGTCCGGCGCGTTCTCGGCATCGGACGGCTCGGCCGGCACGATGGTGAGTTCGCGGTAGAGCGTGAGCGTATGGACGCGCCCGATGAAGCCTGTTGTCTCGCGGGTGAATTGGCCGATCTGCGGCATGGAAGTCTCCTCGATGTGGGGGTTGGGTGGAAGCCGGCGCGCGCCATGCCCGCCGGAATCGGGCGGTCAGCGCGACGTTGCTGCGGTTTTGGCGCGCCAGACGAAGCGGCCGTCGCCGTCCTCGTCGGTGTAGATCGGCGTCGCACGACCGATGACGGCGCTCGCCGGGATCGGACCGAAATAGCGGCCGTCCAGGCTGTCGCGGGCATCGGCGTTCATCGGGAATATCTCGTCACCGGCGATGCGGCGGCAGCCGTTCCACACCGGCAGGTCGCGGCCCGATCGGTCGCGGTCGAGCGCCGCGCCAAGTTCGACGCCATCGATCGTGATGGTGCGGCGGATGCGGCAGACATCTTGCCCCGCCAGTCCCATGACGCGCTTCAAGAGCGGCACGCCGCGGCCGATATAGCCGCGCGCCACCATGAAGTCGGCGAGGTGTTCGGGCGGATCGACCGCGACCAGATCGGTGACGGTCAAGTCGCCGGGCGGATCGATGGCATAGAGGCCGATCGGTGCGCTGGCGGAGACGTTCCAGACCAGTCGCGTCGGCGTCGGGATGAAGGACGCGATGGCGACGCCCATGATGGAAAAGTACGTCACCATCACATAGCCGAAGCGGGTCATGGCTCGGCCCTCCGGCGCAGCAGGAACGCCCGATGCTGATCGGCCGTATAGGCGCGCGGCTCGTGTCCGGCGGTCAGACGGTTGTGGACGTGCCGCCAATGGTCGGGCGAAACATCCTCCGGATCGATGCCGATCGCCTGGATGGCGTCGATATGCCGGAGCACCTGTTCGACCTTGGGCCAGCCATCGATCTTAAGCAGGATATCGCCGCCGGGCCGCACGAAGGGCAGCGTCTGATAGGGTTCGCCCGGCTCCACGGTGCGCACGATGTCGATGCGCGAGATGATCGTGCCGAAGTCATTCGACGCCCAGCGGACGAAGGCGAAGATCGCACCGGGCCGGAACGAAAAGATGCGACGACGGCGGTCGAGGATGGTTTCCGCCGCGAGGTGGCCGAAACGAACCCAGTGCTCGATCTTCTTCTCGATATGAGTCAGTTCGACATGGGTCAGGTCGTCGGAGGGGTGCGCTGACGGCACGGGGCCGCCGCGCACACGGGGAGCCGCGTTGCCGGTCATGGTGTGTCTCCTTCGGTGGGTGGAAATTCGCGCGCGAGGAGGTCGCGCAGCATGTCTGCGACGGTGACGCCGCGCTGGAAGGCGAGGATCTTGATCCGGCCGCGCAGCTCGGGCGTGATGTCGACCGTCAATCGTGCGGTGAACGCAGCAGTGTCGCCCGTGCGGGGCGATGGCGGGTCTGCGGCCTTCACCCAGCTTTCGGGATCGGCTGGACGCGCCGCGAAACCGCGTTTCGGGGATCGTTCGCTCATGGCGTAAGCCTCGCGATCTCGGCAGCCAGCGCGGCTATCTCGCACGCAGCGGGACTGTCGGCGTCGATCTCCGAGGCCAGCCGCCCGGACTGCGCGGCGTCGGCGAAGACGACGCGCTGGCCGATGGTGGCGGTGAGCAAGGGCGGATCGTGATCGGCCAGCGTTTCGGCCGTCTCACGGGCGATGACGGTGCGCGCGCCACAGCGATTGAGCACGAAGCGTGCGGCAAGCTCCGGCCGGTAGATGCGCGCCTCGGTGAGCAGCGCCAGCATCTCGGCGGAAGCCCAGCCATCGAACGGCGATGGCTGCACCGGGATCAGTACGAGATCGGCGGCGAGCAAAGCCGAGCGCATCAGCCCGGCGACGCGGGGCGGTCCGTCTATGACGATATGATCGACATCGCGCGCCAGCTCGGGGGCTTCCCGGTGCAAGGTATCGCGGGCCAGGCCGACGACGCCGAACAGCCGTGGGCGGCCCTCCCGCGCCCGCTGCTGCGACCAGTCCAGCGCCGAGCCCTGCGGGTCCGCGTCGATCAGTGTGACGCGGCTACCCGTCCTTGCCCATTCTCCGGCGAGATGCAGGGCCAGCGTCGTCTTGCCGACGCCGCCTTTTTGATTGAGCAGCGCGACGATCATGGCACGCGCCTCGATCGCCCGGCGGCACCGGCACCATGGGTCGCGCCCGCGCGCGTCAAAGAAAATGAGTTAGATTCTTGGTTAGACTCTAAGTTAGCGGTCGGATTCCGCGTTTCGGGCCAAAGGTTTAACTGCGGTCCGTGCGCCCGAAATCCCGATAGTCCTGCGCCCGAAGTCCCGATACCGTTTGCGCCCGAAGTCACGAGCGCTTCAACAGCCTCGTCCACAGGCACTGTGGACAACAAGGTCGGCCGGATATGCAGTAGTTCGCGCCGCCCCTGGCGGGAGATCTTGAGCTGATAGCCGGGCAGTGGTTGGCGGGCGACGATACGTCGGATGTCGAGCGCGAAGTCGGACGGCCGCGCCAGACTGCCGGATTTTTCGTGGAGATGGGGGACCTCGAACAGCCAGCCATGCGGCTGCCGGCCGGCGTGCTTGCGAGCGACGCGGTAGAGCCAGCGTTCGATCCCGCCGGTCAGCCGGAAATAGTCCGGGTCGATGGTCAGGACCAGCGAGCGGTCGATGACGCCGCGATAGAACCAGTCGGGCAGAACGAACTCCATGCCCTCGACGCGGCCGTCATGGGTGGTCATCTCCTCCCATTCGTTGATCCAGGAGAACTGATGTCGCCGCCAACGCTCGCCATGGCGGATGGTCGTGGCGATAACGGTCGATTGCAGGCGGGCGAAGGCGCCCTTGAGCAGCCGGTATTCGCGCGCGCCGGTGCCCCGGCCGATCGCCAGCAGGAGCTGGTACGGCGTGAAGCGCAGGAAGCGCGAAGTCTTCAGGCCATGGTTCTCGGCCTCGACGATCTGCGAGGCCGCCCAGATCAGCACGTCCGCGTCCCAGATGGTCGCCATGCCATGTTCGGGCATGGCGAAGACCTCGACGCGGACGCCGCCGGATTCGTAGAGGATCGGCGTCACCCGCTTGGTCTTGGCGAGCGAGAAGAACGGCCGCTCCATGAGATCGCGCTGGTCGCGGGGCGACGCATCGCCCGTCGCGACGACGAAAGGATCGAGCCTCGCCCGCTCGCTGCCGATAAGGCGTTGCGAACGCCGTCCGGCATCGGGGGATGAACCGGCGCGCATTCAGCGTGCGCCCCGCTCGGCGGGCGTCAGGGGACGCGCTGGGAAAACGCGGGTCGCATCCTTGTCGGTCGTGGATTTGCGGGCGGCGACGGCCGTCCAGGCTTGCAGATCGTCCAGTGCATAGACGACGCGCCCGCCGATCTTGCGATAGGTCGGGCCAGTGCCGTAGGTGCGGTGCTTCTCCAGCGTCCGCAGCGAGATGCCGAGAAAGCGCGCTGCATCGGGCGTGCGCAGGAATCGGGGCGGTAGCCCCGTCTTCGGGTCGATCATGGTCGGGTCTCCGGGTCAGGTTCGGCGGCTGTCGGCGGCGACAGCGGGCTATGGCGAACCGTGGCGGAGGATCGGCGGCTTGCAGCGTGCCGGAATCGTGGGGGAACGAATCCGGCACCCGATGCCGGAATCGGAGAGGTGACGATCCGGCACCCCGAAGATGTCGGCTGAAACCGAGGCCAGGTCGCTCCTCAGCGTCGACGCCGCAGGCGGACCGGATAATGGAGCAGCTCGCGATAGCCGCCACGCATGTAGAACAGGCCGTCCGCAACGAGGCGGCGGACCTTGTTCTTCAAAGGGCTGACCTCCCAATCGTTCTTTGACCGGCCGTGAAAGCCGAACAACGCCTCGGCGATGACGCGATAACTGGCCCCGGCAAGTTTTGCATCGAGCGCGCGCAGGATCAGGATATGACGCTCGCGGGTCTGGGCCGGAAGGTCGTGCCGCCGGTCGCCCGGTGGTCGTCCGGCCAGCGCCAGCCAAAAGCGCAGCGCGGCCTCGGCGCGCAGCTCGAACAGGGCGTCGAGCGGCAGGACGACGACGAAGTTCGCCCGGCCGTCCGGCGGCGGGGCCGCGAGCCAGAAGCGATGCTCCCCGCCCGATCCGCGCCAAAGACCGTGCCAAGCGGTGTCCATCGGCGATCGTGCCGCGAGACCGGGAAGCCCCGGCAGCACAATGGGCATGGCAAAGTCGCCGGGTGGATCGCCTGATGGACGAAGCTCGAAGGCTTCAGGCTGGAGTGCGGGCGTCCAGAAGAGCGCGGCGCGATCGGCAGGCTGGTCCGGGTCCGCAGCGAAATCGCAACCCCCAGCGGTTGGAGAACGCGGTTCGCGCCTCGGTGTCGTGCCGGGATTTCCGTTTCATGCGATGGAAGTCGCGGCGATACTCGTCGTCGCGGCGGAGATATTCCCAAGCGAAGCCGGCAGCAGGAATGCTCTGAGCATGTCCATAGGCGGCCGGCGCCCGCCAGTCAGAACTCGGCATGGCGTCACCTCTTTCTTCCCATGCGCCGTCGGCGCCGGAAAGACGAAGTGTTCACAACTTGAGGTATATTTTGAACTTGCTGTTATCGGATATGTAGATCGTACAATCCGATCAATATTGGTGAATCATTACTTAACATCGCAGATGTGATTTGGCGAGCCGCTCGCCGATCCGGCTCCACGGATCGGCGGAAAATCTGGGGATGTGCGGAACCGGAAAGACGCAAAGCCGTGCAACCGGAAATCCGGCTGCACGGCTTTACGATCATCCTTGTTTCAGGCGCTGCATCCCTTCCGCCAGCGTCCAAAGCGCACGGTTCAGCCCGACATTCTGATCGATGCCGTTGATCGGGCGGGTCCGGCTGCGGCGGATACGGCCATCGGCATTGGTGCGGCGACCGTCCAGCCCGCCGCGTATCATGTTCTCCTGAATGACGTTGAACGTGCTCCACAGGCTTTGCCCGACATCCTCGCGGCGGCGCGGCGCGATGATCTGATCCGGGCGGACGGGGCTTTCGTCCTCGCCATAACGGGCGACAAGGCTCGCCTCGGCCAGCACGCGCTGTTCGTCCTGCGACAGTCTGGTGTCCTTCATAGTCTCGGTGGCGTCGATCAGGCGCGGGAAATCCTCCGCGACCGTATAGACGCCCTCGATAATCTGATCCTGTATGCCGCCCTTATGGGGAACGCGGACTTCCTCGAAGCGCTCGCCCGCAATCATGCTGTTGGTGCAAACGAAGCGCAGCATTCCCGCGAACATCTGATAGGCCGAGGTTCCATCGTGGGAATTCACGATGATGACTTCCGCCGCCTCTGGTTTGCCGATGCCGTCATCCCGGCGCAGGCGCAGCATGTGCTTGGCGTGGCCGTGGCGGCTGCCGTCGCGCGGCACCGACTGCACGGCGAAGAACGGGAACCATCCTTCCTTTCGCAGCCCCTCCACGATCTCGATCGTAGGGACGTAAACATACCGATCCGACCGGCTGTCATGCGCCTCGCGGGCGAAGACGGACGGGACGTGGCGGTAGAGGGCTTCGTTGTCGAGGGCTTCGCGCCCGCTGACCTGATGGGAATTCCGGCCGAACCGGGTGGCGAGTTGATGATACATGTTCTGTCTCCGTGGGCTTGGGTTGGAGCGCAGCGCTGCGCTGCAACCCTGGCCGTCGCCGAGACCGGGGTAGCAAGGTGCAAGGGTGGCCGGGTCGGAGGGGGATCACCCGGCCTGCACGGAACGGAGGAACGACGTGGAGGAAGGCCGGGGACACCGGCCTGGACGAGCGTCAGCGATCCCTTGCGCCGCGCGGGGGTGGAACCCCTAGCAAAACCCACCCGGCATGAGCGCCAGCGGGCGCCGGGCATCAGGATCTGATCGGGATGTGCAAAGTCGCAAACCCTGACAACCGCACATCCTGATCGCCGTATTCCCTGACAAACGGTGGGCGGCCATGACCATGACGAAGCCCTGCTCGGGTGAGCGGGGCTTCTTGAGATGTCCGGTCTCAGTCGCCGTTGCGGCGCGACCAGATGAGATTGTGGCCTTCGCCGTTCTTGCCCTCGACCAGGCTGGCGTAGATCGGTGCGGGGAAGCTCGGATCGTCCAGCTTGACGGAGAGATATTCGCGCTGCGTCTCTCGGGCGGTCTTCTTCCAGGCCGCGCCGAATTCCGTGGCCCCTGCGAAGATGCGGAAGTCGGGGCCGCGCTCGCTGTCGCCCTCGGTCGTGACGAACTTCACGGTCTTGACGTTGAGGGTCAGGGTCTTGACCGCGCCGGTGAAGCCAGCCGAGCCGTTGTCGTTCTTGGTGAAGGTGCCGATGGTCGCCATTGCCGTGTTCCTTTTCGCATCCGGCCGCGCCTATCGCGGCATCGATGGTGGTCGTGCGACCGGGGACGATCGGCCCGCACCCGAAGGGGCGGGAACGTAGTGGACGGCGGCCGGCGACGGCTTTTTTGCTTCGCGATGCAAAGCGCGCTCGCGCGCGGCAGAAAAAAGCTGGCGACGGACGTTGCGGGAAGACGAGCGAGGCGCAGCCGGTCTTCGGTCAGACCCAATCCATTCGAGGACGCCGTGGGCGTGGCTGGCAGGCAACTCGGAAGGAAATGCGACAAAATGGCGGCGGTCGGCCTCCGCGCCAGACGTAAGAACGGCGGAGAACTGTCCGTCGGTTCAACCTTCCCCTGACCTCCGACGGCAAGGCCCGTCCATCGTCCATCGGCGGACGTGGCTGCTTCCCGATCTTCACCGTATTCGCAACGCCGGCATTGGCAGGCTGGAGACGATCACCCGCCGTAGCAACGTGACCGTTCCCGCCGCCTAGCGATTCAAGCTTCCCAACGCGCTACCCGACCGAGTGTGTCGATGCCGAGAACGGCGATCCCGCCGTCACGGGCCTACCGCTGCTGCTGTGAACAGACAACTTCATAAGCCCGGCTCGCGCCCGAGCAGGGCTTCATTAGCGGAAGGGCCACCACCCGCCGCTCTTCGCGTTAGCGATTGAAGCCGGATGGCGGAAACACGCCCCTG
Source organism: Xanthobacteraceae bacterium 501b (assembly GCA_000378025.1). Taxonomy (GTDB): domain Bacteria; phylum Pseudomonadota; class Alphaproteobacteria; order Rhizobiales; family Xanthobacteraceae; genus Ancylobacter. Next base: position 2,174,247 of record KB899087.1, on the reverse strand, counting down.
GCGTGGTTCCGGCGCAGCCGAAAGCGCGGCCCGCAGGGCAACGCCCCTCGAAACCTCCCGGCTTATGTGCAATCGATGGATGATTAGTCGAATCAGAACAACTGAAGCTGATCTTGATCTGGGGGGAATATTTTATGATGCTGCCAAGTCCGACGCATTCGAACTACACAAATCTGCTTACGGACATTGAGCGCGGACAGGTCAAGATTCCGCAATTCCAGCGTGATTTCGTCTGGACGATCCAGAAGTCCGCAGCGTTGCTCGACAGCATTATCAAAGGATATCCGGTCGGAACCTTCATATTCTGGTCGACGAAGGAACGCCTGCGTAGTGTCCGGGACTTGGGAAACACGCCGCTGCCGGAACCCAAGGAAGGCGAGACCGTCTCTTTCGTGCTCGATGGCCAGCAGCGTCTCACCAGCCTCTATGCATCGCTTCGCGGCCTGAAGGTTCAGCGCAATTCCGGAAAGGAAGACGATTTCGCTCAGATGTTCATCAACCTCGAAGCGAGCGAGGACGATCAGATCGTTCTGACCGAGGTTTCGGACTTGCCGGACGCAACCTGGATACGGCTGCATGACCTGATCTACGGCGGCTTCCAGCAGCTCGCGGCATTTCCGCAGCACTACCATGCCCGCCTCTCCGAATATCGCCGCCGGGTGGAGTCCTATGACTTCTCGATCATCCAGGTGAAGGATGTTCCGATCGACGTCGCAACGGAAATTTTCACTCGCATTAATGTCGGCGGCAAACCGCTCAGCGTCTTCGAGATCATGGTCGCTAAGACCTATGACGAGGTACGGGAGTTCGATCTGGCGGAAAAATTCGATGAGCTGATCGCCAAGCTTGAACCGCTGGACTACGAAACCGTCTCGGACGCCACGCTGCTCCAACTAGTCTCTCTGATACTAACCAAGGATTGCAAGAAGCAGACGATCCTCAAGCTCAGCAAAACGGCATTCATCGATGCGTGGCCGCGCGCCATCGACGCCTTTGAGCGAGCGGTCGAGTTCTTTCGCAACAGCTATCGGATACCAGTTTCGCAGTTGCTGCCGTACAATACGCTGCTCGTGCCGTTCGCGTACTTCTTCTACCATCATCCGGACAAGCCCTCGGTCGAGCAAAGACCGCTGCTGGAAGACTTCTTCTGGCGCTGCTCCCTTGGGGCGCGGTACTCGTCGTCCGTGGAGAGCAAGCTGGCGCAGGATGTTCGGCGGATCGATCTTATCCTTGACGGAAAGTCACCGGACTACGACTGGGCCGTCGATATCACGCCGGAATTTCTGCTCGACAATGGCTGGTTCAACGCGGGCAGAAGCTCGATCAAGGCGATCCTGTGCCTCTATGCGTTCCAGCAACCAAAATCGTTCAACGACAATTCTTTGGTCAGCATCCGGAATTACTGGCTGAAACAGGCCAACAGTAAGAACTACCACCATTTCTTCCCACGCGCCTATCTCGGCAAGGCGAAGGTCGAAGAGTGGAAGATCAACAACATCCTCAATATCACGATTGTCGATGACTATCTGAACAAGCGAGAAATCCGCGCCAAGCCGCCTGCGACCTACATGAAGGGCTTCAAGAAATCCAACAAGGCGCTTGCCGAGACCATGAGTTCGCATCTCATCGGCGATCTGGACGAGTTTGGCGTTTGGGAGAATGACTACGAGGCCTTCCTTCAGCAACGCGCGCTGTTGATCAGCGCGGAGTTGGGAAGGCGCATCATCTCGCGGCAGATCGATACGGATGGTCAGCCTGCACGGGATGACGATTACGAGGAAGAGATGGCCGGTGTTGAATTCCATTGAGATCTGACCCGTCTGCCGGGGATTTTTCCATCGAGAAGTGACCCATGTTTTCACCACGTCTCACGCGGGCTACGCGGGGGACAGCGGAGTGATCGACATGGAGTTATTGAGCGTCATCAGACGCTGGCATCATCGGGATCGTCGCTCGATCCGAGAGATATCCCGCAGCACCGGCCTCTCGAGGAACACCGTGCGCAAGTATCTGCGGGCGGACAGCGTCGAGCCGCAGTTTCAGGCTCCTGACCGGCCGAGCAAACTCGATCCCTATGCCGACAAGCTTGCGGCGATGCTGCAGGTCGAGGCTGGCGAGTCGCGTAAGCACAAGCGCACGGTGAAGCAGCTGCACGCCGATCTTGTGACGCTGGGCTATGAGGGATCGTACAATCGGGTGGCGGCCTTCGCCCGGGACTGGAAGGCAGCCCGGCTGCGCGAGCAGCAGACCAGCGGCCGCGGCACCTTCGTGCCGCTGGCTTTTGTGCCCGGAGAGGCCTTCCAGTTCGACTGGTCTGAGGACTGGGCGATCATCGCCGGCGAGCGCACCAAGCTGCAGGTCGCTCATGTGAAGCTGTCCTACAGCCGCGCCTTCATGCTGCGCGCCTACCCACTCCAGACCCATGAGATGCTGTTCGATGCCCATAACCACGCCTTCCGGGTTTTCGGCGGCGTGCCGCGGCGGGGCATTTACGACAACATGAAAACGGCCGTCGACAAGGTCGGCCGTGGCAAGCAGCGCCAGGTCAACATCCGCTTCTCGGCCATGGTGAGCCACCTCCTGTTCGAGGCCGAGTTTTGCAATCCGGCCTCGGGCTGGGAGAAGGGGCAGATCGAGAAGAACGTACAGGATGCCCGCCATCGGCTCTGGCAGCCCCTGCCCAACGTCCCGTCCCTGGCAGCCTTGAATGACTGGCTGGAGAAGCGATGCCGGGAGTTGTGGTCACAGATCGAGCATGGCTCGCAACCCGGTACGATCGCCGATGTGTGGGCCGAAGAGGTCCGGCACCTTATGGCGATGCCCCGCCCCTTCGACGGCTTCGTCGAGCACACCAAACGGGTGACGCCAACCTGCTTGGTTCATCTGGAGCGCAATCGATACAGCGTGCCGGCGTCCTTCGCCAATCGACCCGTCAGCTTGCGCGTCTATCCCGACCGGATCGTCATCGTCGCCGAGGGGCACGCGATCTGCGAGCATCGCCGAGCCTTTGTCCGATCTCATGATCGCCAGAGCCAGACGATCTACGACTGGCGGCACTATCTGGCGGTCGTCCAGCGCAAACCCGGAGCCCTGCGGAACGGGGCTCCCTTCGCCGAGATGCCAACTGCCTTCCGTTCCCTCCAGCAACATCTGCTCAAAACACCGGGTGGCGACCGCGAGATGGTCGAGATCCTGTCCCTGGTCTTGCAGCATGACGAACAGGTCGTGCTCACGGCCGTCGAGTTGGCATGCAAGGCCGGCGTGCCGACCAAGACCCACATCCTCAACCTTCTGCACCGACTGATCGATGGTACGCCGCTGACCACACCAACGATCGACGCCCCTCAGGCCCTCACGCTGACCACCGAACCGCAGGCCAACGTCGAACGCTATGACGCCCTGCGGCGGGCCAGGGAGGTGCGCCATGCGTCATAATCCGGCCAGCGGGGCTATCGTCATCATGTTGCGCAGCCTCAAGATGCACGGCATGGCCCAAGCCGTTAGCGAACTGACGGAACAAGGCTCTCCGGCCTTCGAGACCGCCATGCCGATCCTATCGCAGTTGCTGAAGGCCGAGACCGCCGAGCGGGAGGTCCGATCAACGGCCTATCAGCTCAAGACCGCACGCTTCCCGGCCTACCGCGACCTCAATGGCTTCGACTTCGCCAGCAGCGAGGTCAATGAAGCACTCGTTCGCCAGCTCCACCGCTGTGAGTTCCTCGACGAGGCCCATAACGTCGTCCTCGTCGGCGGTCCCGGCACCGGCAAGACGCACATCGCAACGGCGCTGGGCGTTCAGGCCGTCGAGCACCATCACAAGCGGATCCGCTTCTTCTCCACCGTCGAACTCGTCAATGCCCTCGAACAGGAAAAGGCCCAGGGAAAAGCCGGACAGATCGCCACCAGGCTCGCGCACTCCGATCTCGTCATCCTCGATGAGCTCGGCTATCTGCCCTTCAGCGCATCAGGCGGCGCCTTGCTCTTCCACCTGCTGAGCAAGCTTTATGAGCGCACCAGCGTCGTCATCACCACCAATCTCAGCTTCTCGGAATGGGCCACCGTCTTCGGCGACGCCAAGATGACCACGGCCCTGCTCGACCGCCTTACCCATCACTGCCACATCCTGGAGACCGGGAACGACAGTTTCCGTTTCCGGAATAGCTCGGCAAAACCCGCCAAAACAACCAAGGAGAAATCCAGGAACTTGACCGCCACCTGACCACAGACCACCATCCGGCCGGGTCACTTCTCAGTGGAAATCCAGGGTCAAATCTCCGCGGAAATCAACACACTGGCATTCGGCGAGCGCGCGTATGCGCCAACGCGAACCGCTTTACAGGCGGCTGGGTGTACAAGACGCCCCATCGGCGCGGAACTATGCCGCGCTCCTGCAAGAAATCGCGGCGCAGCCTGTCATTTCGGATGCAGACGCCTCGATTCATGAGCGGTGCCTCGGCTGGCTTGCCGACGCCTTGGAGCGAGAATATCCCGAAGCGCATACAGCGATCGCCAAGATCGGAGACGCACCGGCGCTACTGAATATGCATGGCAGCGTTGTCTGGCCGGATGAAGCCGCGTGGCTCGATTCTGCTGTTCTGGCTGAACCGTTCGCCGGAGCCCTTGATGAGCGGCTGATCACCCCGCCGGTCGTGTCGCGACACGCCGCGGCACGTCTTTTCCGAGAATTTCAGGTCGTGCGCTTCTCGGAGATTGCCCGGCTGCGGCTCGCATTTGAGCCAGTCAGTGTAGCAGATTCAAACTCGACTACGCGGTTGCGCGAACGCGCGGACCTCCTGCTCTGGTTGGCCCCTAGTGATGCGTTCCGGAATCGGCTCCATGATATCCTTTGCGCGGTGGAGGTGCATTTGACCGAAGCGCTACAGGTACAAGCCGAGATCACCGAGTACGATCCGCCTGTTCGATCAGCGCCCACCTCGGCTGCGGCCTTCTACGAGCCAAGCTCGAAGACGCTCTACGTAAAGGGCGACGCCGGGGAAACAATCGACTGGACCGCCGCCTTCAGCGCCCTTTTTGCTTCGCTTGAGCAACTTAGCCACGGCATCGACATGCCACCTCTTATCATGACGGCGGCATTTGTCGCTTCGTTGGGGACAGAGGCCGAAGCGGAGCGGGCGCTACGCAGCGCCAATTATCGCCCACCCGAAAGTGCGTATGACGAGCTGCCGCTGACCGACAGCATTTCCGATGCGCCGGAAGAGGTTGCCGAAGTCGAGCCGGAAGTGGACGGAACGTCACCAGACGGACCGGCCGGCGACGACCCGGAAATCCTTGAACAGGACGATATGCCGGAATCTGCTGAGGATCAGGACAGCACCGAAGACGAAGAATTCGATAAACCCGAAGACAGCGAGCCCCCATCCACTAGCGAGAGCGCCCGGGACCCCGTGGTTGGGGCTGGTACAGCCAGCACATCATCAGCGGGCGGGGTCGCCAGTGACAATCCGTTCAAATCGAGACCGGACGACGGAAGCTTCGGTCAGCAGAATGAAGCCCAAACGCAAAGCGGCGTGGGCGGGACGGATTCGGCGAGTTCTGGCGGCGGTCAGCCCAACAGCTCGGGCGGCTGGCAGCCCCATAGTGATCGGCGTCCTGGCCCAAGTCGGGCCGAGCGGCAGGAGCGCAGGAGCCGAATGCTGTCCTATGTCAACGCCACCCCACGCGACACGGACACATCACCGGTGGGCAGCACAGGGGACGACATCGCGGGCCTGATTGATCTGGCGGCCATTAACGCCGTCATGAAATATGAGAAAAATTCCGGCCGGGTGCCGGTGGAACAGCCGCACAACAATCCGGGTTTTGATATTGTCTCGGCAGGGGGTGACGGTGCGGGGCGGCGCTTGATCGAGGTCAAAGGCCTAGAGGGAGCCTGGACCGAACGTGGCGTTAAGCTGTCCCACGTCCAGTTTGCCACTGCGCAGCAGCATCCCGGCGACTATTGGATCTACGTGGTCGAACACGCCCGTGATCCGCAAAACCACCGTGTCAGCGCCGTCGCGAACCCGTTCTCAAAAGTCATCGAATACTGGTTTGACCACGGCTGGAAGGACGCAACCGAGGAGGTTGCTACCGCCACAGACATGAACCTGGAGGTTGGGGCTAAAGTGAAGCACGCCGTGTGGGGTGTCGGCACGATCGAGCAAGTCAACCGGCGTGGCATCGCCATTTCCTTGCTTGTCGACTTTAAGGATCCGGGTCGGAAACTCATTCCGTTCAACACGAACCTCGAATTCCTGGACTGAGCCATGGCCATTTGCATCCCACCCCCAGACGCTGTGGAATCGACTTCTTCTGGGGAAATGCGCCTTTATTCGGCGCTCAAGGCCCAACTCGACGACGACTATCTGGTGCTGCACTCGGTAGCGTGGATCGCCAAACCTAAGGGTGAAGGCCCCCGGGACGGGGAAGTCGATTTCCTCATCTGCCATCCACGCCACGGATTGCTTGTCATCGAGGTGAAGGGAGGCCGCATCGATTTAGACTACAGCACCAGGCGCTGGACCTCCACGGACCGGCGCGATGTCGTACATGAGATCCACAATCCATTCGATCAGGCGCGCCGAGGAAAGTATGGCATCCTCGAAAAACTGAAGGAAAATCCCCAGTGGCAAAAGCTGGTCATTGGCCGGTTTGCGATCGGGCATGCGATCTTCGTGCCTGATGTGGGCGATGGCGAACGCCTGAAGGGACCGGATGCACCTACTGAGATCATCGGCGATCGAACCGATCTTACGGCGCTGGCATCATGGGTCGAAGGCGCTTTCCAATATTGGGCGTCACAGCCTGGCGACAATCAGCGGGTTAATCCGATTGGCACGCGCGGAGTCGAAACTGCGCGCAAGATTTTTGCGCGCGTGGCCTCGACGCGTCCCCTTCTTTCAGTCCGCCTGGAGGACGAGGAACGGGAACGGGTCACGCTAACCGAACGCCAAGCCGTCATCCTGGATTATCTCTCGCGTCAGCGCCGGGTGATGGTCGCGGGTGGCGCTGGAACAGGAAAAACGCTCATCGCGCGCGAGAAGGCGGTCAGGGCGGCTGAAGAAGGCCTGAGCACGCTTCTGGTCTGCTTCAATCGGGGCTTGGCGGACCATCTCCGCGAACAGTGCGCTGGCATCGCAAATCTGGAGGTGGCCAGTTTTCATCAGCTTTGTCGGCGGTGGATCGACAAGGCCAAGGTCGATTTGGGTCGCGATCTCATTGCCGAGGCGAGGCGTGATTATCCTGGCGGCAATGAATACGACCATCATCAGCCGATCGCCCTGGCGCTCGCGATAGATCTGTTCGGGCCGCACTATGATGCGATCGTCGTGGATGAGGCGCAGGATTTCGGTGACGAATTCTGGATGCCGATCGAACTCCTGCTGTCCGAGCATGAGAAGGGCCTTCTCTATGTTTTTCTCGATGAAAACCAGGACATCTATGGACGTTCGGCGGCAATCCCGATCTCCGGTGAGCCCATGCTCCTCGACAAGAACTGCCGCAACACGAGCCACATTCACGCTGCGGCCTATCGATATTACAAGGGTGCTGCCATCGAAGCCCCCGCCATCGCGGGTGTCGGCGTCGAGATGATTCCCGCCACGGGAATCGACAAACAGGCCCGCGCGATCGCCTCTCTAGTGACGCGACTTGTCGCTGAAGAGAAGATGAAACCTCATGACATAGGCATATTGTTATGTGATGCGGCGGTCCGCGAAGCTTCCGAGCGGGCGCTGGCCGCAACGTCCATCCCCGGCACCGCAAAATGGGGGCGACTGGAGGCCTATCGCCCAGGCTCGGTGACCGTCGATACTGTGGCCCGCTTCAAGGGACTGGAGCGGTCGATCGTCATCTTGTGGGGCCTCGATAGCTGCACGCCTGAAAAAGATCGCGAAACGCTTTATGTAGGGATGTCTCGCGCGAAGTCCCTCCTTTTCCTGTGCGGCGACAAGGTGGCTTGCGAAAGAGCGGTCGGAACTCAGCAGGTTTGAGACTGGTCTCGGACGCTTCGACCTAGTCGGCAAATCCACGCGGCCCCCCACGGGATCGGGGAGACCGTGGGGGGCACGGCCTCTTATTTAAGAGCGCTTACCTTGCCTATCTCACTATTTAAGCCAAACCGCGATTGCTTAAATAGCGATTCTGCGCCATATTGGGCCTATGTCTGAACCCGCGCCCAATCTCCGGCTAGGCCGCTTCGTCGAAACGCCCGTCGCGGGCGAGATGGTGCGCGCCTTCGTGCCGCCATCGTTGCCGCCAGAGCCATCGATAGACGTGCTTGCTCTGCTGGAACGGTTGAGTCTGGCCGAACGCGCTCTGGGGCGTCTGGACGGCATCACCATGCTACTGCCGCGCCAGGAACTGTTCCTCTACATGTATGTGAGGAAGGAAGCGGTCCTCTCGTCCCAGATCGAGGGTACGCAATCGACCCTTTCGGACCTTCTCCGCTTTGAGACCGAGGCGCAGGCCGGTCAGCCGATCGACGATATCCGCGAAGTCTCGAACTACGTCGATGCCATGATGTATGGGCTGGAACGGTTGGAAGACCTGCCGCTGTCGCTGCGCCTGATCCGCGAGATGCACGCGCGCCTGCTGCAAAGCGGTCGCGGTGGCACGAAAAGCCCCGGCGAATTCCGGCGCTCGCAGAACTGGATCGGCGGCACCCGTCCCGGCAATGCGCTCTTCGTGCCGCCGCCGCCGACCGAGATGGATGCCTGCCTCGATGCGCTTGAGCGCTTCATGCACGAGGAAGGCTCGCGTCTGCCCGCCCTCATCAAGGCCGGTCTGCTGCATGTTCAGTTCGAGACCATCCATCCGTTCCTCGACGGCAACGGCAGGATCGGCCGCCTACTGGTCACGCTGTATCTCTGCGTCAACGGGGTGCTGCGCAAGCCGCTGCTCTATCTGAGCCTCTATCTCAAAACCCATCGCGCCGACTATTACCGCCTGCTTCAGGAGGTGCGCGAACATGGCGCGTGGGAAGCCTGGCTCGACTTCTTTCTCACGGGCGTCGCGGATACCGCCAATCAGGCGTTCGATGCGGCCACCCGGATCGTCGAATTGTTCAAGGAAGATCGCGAACGGATCACGGTGGAGAGTGACCGGGCCGGCTCGGCGCTGCGTATCCATGATCTGTTTCAGCAGAATCCCTATCTGACGGCCAACCAGCTCGTTCAGCAGACAGGCCTCTCGGCCCCCACGGTCAATGCGGCGCTCGCCGATCTGGAGCGGTTTGGCATCGTCGAGGAAGTCACGGGCCGCAAGCGCGGCCGCGTTTTCAGTTACCGGGGGTATCTCGCTATTCTGAGCGAGGGCACCGACCCGCTTCCTGCTGCGGTCTGACGGCAACGCGAGATATTTTGAAAGAGCAAACGTGACAGAAAAACTCGAAGTCTATCAAGACATGGCCATCCATGGCCCCATCGCGGAGCGGCCCGAACTGCGCGAAGCGCTCATCACGGCGGCTGTCGATCCCTGGCGAGTGGATCTGGAACGGTCGGCGGAGGTGGCGCGTAACGCTGTGACCTCGGAGGATGGAGTTGATCCCGCAGCCCACGCCATCAGCGGCGTGAACGGTTTCAGTGGCTCGCCCGCCTGTAGGCCCATCGAGCAAACGCCGCCCAGAAGATTGTAGACGGCTGCCTTCTCTCCGTCGCCGCCCAACTCTGCCGCATCGCGCGCCGTCGAGTAATGTCGCCACAGCACCGAGCAATCGACCGAACGCTCGCTGGAGATCGGTATCTCTGGGTCGGCGGCTAAGATATCCGCGAGAACGATTAGAGAAGGTTCGAATTTTTGCTCGGTCTGAGACGCGTTGGCCATAACTGGAATACTCGTTTGGAATTTCAGTAATCCTTGCACGATCACGGCCCATGACGCGACGGTTTCAGCCCCGACTTCGAATCATTGCGGCATTAGAGGGCTATAGCGTAGACGTAGTGCTCATCTTCGTCGGGCGCGGCCCGCCGGGCCCGCCAATTCTGCGCTATGGCGCGATATTCTGCGAGACAGCGACGCTGCTGCCGCCGATTGCCGTACAATCAGCTAGGGCCGAATGCTGGTCGGAGCCGCCCCTTATGACAGCCCCCCTATGACTGGGTGTGGTTGACTGTGGGATCTCGTCGTTCCACCGCTAGCTGTGTCGCCGCACCAATGCTGCCGGCAGACCGCTATCGGTCATCCACGCACGGGACGGTCTGGGCAAACAACTCTGGGGCTTCTGCGATCCATCCATGCCCCATTCCGGGTGCAATCATTGAAACACAACAGGGGATGGACCGCTCAAAAACAGGCAAAGATTGTTTAATCGTTGCATGCTCTTTCTCTCCAGCAATGATCAGGGTGCGCGCGGAGACATTTGGCAGGTCAGGCGCAGCATCAAAATCGATCGCGAGTCGTCCCACGTGCCGCGTTGTTGCCGCTGATGCATTGGGCTTCCCATCTATGTTGCTGATCAAACTGACGTCTGAGCCCCCCATCGACCGGACCATTTTTTCCCGAACGCCTTTGAAGTTCATCATCCAGGATGAGATGGCCATGACTGTCCGCATGGACCGACTCATGGGAATGGGACCGCTTTGGAAACCGCTGAATACTGCATGGCTGAACAATTCCGGATGACGAACCAGAAGTCGAAAGCCGACATAAGAACCCATCGAAATGCCGACTATCGTAACCTTGTAATGAGCCAAACGCCGAATAACAGCGGCCACTTCGTCAGCGGCATCATCAAAGGTTGTAAAGGGCACGCTTGCGCTTTGACCATGCCCCGGCAAATCGATCATCGTGCTGCGGCAATCCGGCAGGTAGGGGATGATCTCACCCCACATCCGTCCATCAAAGCTCGCGCCGTGCAGAAAGAAGATGGGCGCCCCATTTGGCGGGCCAGATTGAACATGATGCAGCAAGTCATTACCTCGACTATTGGTCCCGTCGGCCCATGACGCTCATCCGCCCGGCAAGGTGCGCCGTGCGAAAAATAGGCCTCCACATTTCAAATGAAATATCTGACCTATCAACGCTAGTTTCGAATTTCGAACTTTCGATCGACGTCAGGGCCGGGCAGCATTGAGAAACCGCTCGCCGGGTATGGGAACACTGCCACGCGGCGCAATTGGTGTCCTCGGCCTTCCTTCACCCTTGGTTCCACGCAAATGCGGCGTTAGAGGGGTATAGCGTAGGCGTAGTGCTCATCATTGTCGGGCATGGCCCGCCGGGCCCGCCAATTCTACGCTATGGTGCGATATTCCGGGCGATGGCTACTCATTCACCGCCGATTGCCGCATGGGCGACCAACCACATCTCGAATACGATGCAGGTCAGCCTGTATAGGCAGGAATCGCTAATCCCGGAGGTTCGTGCCGGCGGTCATCACTCCTGAATCCGGACCTTGCAGGCGGTCATCGGCGGTACTGTCGCAGAAGTCAGGTGCAGAACTGTCGTTTTAATCGGGATATTCGCGACGACGCAGCATACGAGCGATATATCTCCCATAAGCGCAGCGCAGGACGTTGGTTTATGGATTAATGACGTCCGCAACAGCGGCGATTCCGACCGGCCTTTTCCTGCGACGGGAAAACGACGTGTCGCCTCGCTTATGTACCTTCCATAATGATGATAGCGGTCGTGTACGGTTCAAGGGCTTCGTAAACATGGGCCTGGTTGCCGGAATACGAAAAATAGTCGCCTGGCCCGAGAGTTTCCACCTTTTCGAGCGGTCCGATCCGGGCGCTCCCACTTACGACAATGACGTGCTCAATAATTCCCCGCGAGTGCGCCTCCGAAATTTTGAGTTTTCCCGGCTGGAAAACCGCACGGTAGATATCCCGCACAGAGCCAATTGGGCAGGTTGAGAGAAGTTTCACCCTAAAATCGGCATCCTCTGCACGTGCTTCATAATCGGGCTCGACGCGTGAGAAGCGGGTACTCTGAGATGCAGGATCGATCAGATCCCTCACATTGATATCAAGAGCCTTGCTCAGCGTCCAAAGTGTTTCCAGACTTGGATTTCCCTCACCCGCCTCAAGCCGTGCGAGATTCGACTTGGCGATCCCTGCGATCTTGGCCAACTCGGTGATCGAGAGATCTTTGTCGCGCCGTTTACCCTTGAGAAGAGCGGCGAAAGCTCGCCTCCTCTCCGCATCACCCGCTTTAGCAGAATTACTCATCTCCGACCCCATTGACGATAATTTACTGTTCTATATAAGGGACAAAGGAGCGATTTAAAGGATGTTCTGCTCATTATGTCCAATTGTCTTACCATTGGGATCGTTGCCTGTTCGTCCGAAGGTGCGGCGCTCTGCTATCGAACAATTTGCGAAAGGTCGGCCGCATTGCTAGGCCCTCACGCCCATCCCGAGGTCGCGCTTCATGGCGCCTCGCTTGCGGAATATGTGGAAGCGCTGAACGCCAACGACCTCGAAGGTGTTGCCGCAATTATGCTTCGCTCAGCCCATCGGCTTGCTGACGCCGGCGCCGATTTTCTTATTTGTCCGGACAATACCATCCATTCGGCAATGGACCATTTCGAAGCCAAGTCACCTTTGCCGTTGCTGCACATCGCGAAAGTGGTCGTCGCGGAGGCGCGAAGGCGCGACGTTCGCCGCGCCGGAATTCTCGGCACGAAATGGCTGGTCGAAAGCGACGTATATCCGAGCGCCCTCGAAAATGCAGGGATCGAATGGCTTCGTCCCGAGCCGAACGAGCGGGCAGAAATCTCTCGGATCATCATGGAGGAACTAGTCTATGGCCAATTCCGAGAAGTTTCCAAAGCCTATTTCCGGGCGCTTATCGAGCGCATGCGCGAGCGTGGGTGCGATGCCGTAATCCTTGGCTGCACAGAAATCCCGTTGATAATCAGCGACGCCAATTCCGCGCTACCGACGCTGGATTCCACGCGGCTACTTGCCGAAGCCGCTGTTCAGCACGCCATTGTGCCGATGGCGGCCACGGCCGATCAATGAACGGCGTCATGGCCGCGCCGGACTTCCGGGCGATCGAAGTCCCTGTCCTGTCCCAGGCGATCCGCGATCTCGGTGTGCCCCTGTCCTTGGTCGTCGAGGCGAGGGGTTTCCTATTCATCTCGGGAATTCCACCGATCGACGTCGCAACGGGTCAGATCGTCTCCGGCGATATCGCAACCCAGTGCAACGCAGCGCTCAAGGCTCTCAAGGCTTGCCTCGAAGCTGCGGGAGAGACGTTTGAAAGCGTGGTCTCGACAAAGATCTATGCCGCCAATGCCGGCCATTATGCCGCTGTGAACGCCGTCTACCGCGAACACTTCCAAAGGCACCTTCCGGCCCGAACCTTCATCGCCGTCGGCTCTTGGCCCGGCGCCTTCGACCTCGAAATTGAGTGCGTCGCCGTCCGGACAGGAGGGGAACCGCGTGGCTAGTAATCGCGGTCGAGATGGGACGGAGGAGAGCCGTGTTTCCCAAAACGAACACCTGATTGCAACCTGATAGCGCGGGAGTAGCCGTAAGGGTTTTCGCAGACATAGCCTAATTAAGCGTCTGTTCTCATCCTTCTGTTGTCGCAAAACTTCTACAGACCGTGTGGAAACTAACGTTTTTGGTTTAAGATGAGCTGCTACGCCGGTTCCCGATAGCTTGCTCGATACCGGGGACGGCGTGGCCACCGAACCAAGTGATCATTTTGCGTATGTCATCTACTGCTGGAGCCTCGGGTTGGTGGGATCCAATTATTTCTGCTGCGGCGTGTGCCATGGCAATAAGGATGCGGGAGGCCTCCGGCACATAGGCACGGTCGTCTCCCTTATCATGTCTTTTTCGGATGATCTCGTATCGAATGTTTTCCGGATAGGTCCATGCGCTTGTAAGAAAGTCGTGGATGCTAACATCTTGGCCGCGCACGCTAACAGCCGCGTCTCTATCGCTCTCATGGTATCCAGCAGCCTCCACGCGCTCACAAGCATCGATCGCTGCGGCCATCATGTCTCGGATTAGATCCCAGTCAGTCATTAATTCCCTCCAGTTTCGCTTATTCCCGTTGCCCGAAAATCACCTGAGGATTCCCTTGCGGCGACGCTCGATCTACACTTTGCCATGGCACATCTTTCAGGAATAGACCGCTCGCAACTGCTGCTTCTGCCGGAGGCGGTCGACGATTACGTCGGGCCGGACAATCCGGTTCGGTTCATCGAAGCCTTCGTGGATCAACTGGACCTAGCGACCGCCGGGTTCAACCGCGTGACGGCGAAGACGACGGGCCGTCCGGGTTATGATCCGTCCGACCTTTTGAAGCTCTACGTGTACGGCTACGTCAACCGCGTACGGTCGAGTCGGCGACTGGAGGCTGAGACCCACCGCAACATCGAAGTCATCTGGCTGCTGCGGCACCTAAAACCCGACTTCAAGACAATTGCCGATTTCCGCCGATTGAACCGGTCTGCCTTCCGACAGGTGTTTCGCGAGTTCGTCATCCTGTGCCGGCAATTCGACCTGTTCGGACGGGAACTGCTGGCCGTGGACGGCACGCGCATCAAGGCGGTGAACAACAAGGATCGTAACTTCACGCGGGGAGCGTTGACGAAGTTCATCAACGAAGCCGACGAGAAACTGGCCGACTACATGAAGCGGCTTGATGAGGACGATGCACAGGAGGAGAAAGCCCGCGGCAATGGCAATGGTTCCGGCCGCGGCGATGGCAAACTCGCGGAAAAGATTGCGGCGATCAAAGGCAAGCGTGATCGTCACAAGGCATTGCTGGATGAATTGGACAAGACTGGCGAGGATCAGATCTCGCTAACTGATCCGGATGCCCGCGCCATGGCGCGCATGACGAAGGTCGGCGTCGGCTACAACATCCAGCTTGCGGTTGATGTGAAGCACAAGCTGATCGCCGCGCAGGAGGTCTGCAACCAGGTGCTCGATATGGGGCTTCTTACGCCGACGGTCGAGGCAGCAATGGACACGCTCGGTGTCGACAGGATCGAGGCGGTTGCCGACCGGGGCTACTTCAAGATCGAGGATATCGAGGCTTGCGAGAAAGCGGGCATTACCGCCTATGTTCCCAAACCGATCCGCGGTCCGGCCGTCGCCGAGGGATTCTTCTCCAAGGAGGAATTCCGCTACGATCCGGACAAGGACATTTACCTTTGCCCCGCAGACCAGATGCTCTCACCCCGCCATTTTGGCAAATCGCGCGACAATGTGAAGATCGACTACGTCAACCGCGACGCCTGCAAGGCATGCCACCTACGTGAACGCTGCACCAAAAGCTTCCGTCGTGTGTCGCGCCTTGAGAACGAGGCGGTGCTCGACCGCATGGCATCGCGTCTTACCGCCCGGCCCGACATACTGGATCGGCGGCGCGAAAGCGTCGAGCACCCGTTCGGTACCATAAAACAATGGATGTATCAGGGCGCGTTCCTGATGCGGCGGTTGGAAAACGTCAAAGGGGAGTTCAGCCTGACGGCGCTGGCCTACAACATCAGGCGAGCCATAACCCTTGTCGGCGTTCCGGGCCTCATCGCTGCGGTCAGGGCATGACAGGCCGTTCTACGCACTTTCTGAGCCAAACGGGGGCGAACAGGAGCCCAACAACGCCTTCTCGGGCTCTTTGGACATCGAAATCAGACAAGTCTTCTGATCCGCAGAGTTCCGGCACTGAACAGTGCAGGCCATCATTCATCAAAAGAGTTTTCGCACAGTCTGTCTAAGATTCGCAAGAGATCAGCATCCTTTGAAATTCCAGGGGAATTGCTGTCGTAAAAGTCGGGTGCGAAAGTCGGCTTTACGCAGGGAATTTTTGCGACAGTTTTGGCTGCTTTCTCGTCAACCCAGCCGGAGATCTGCCTTTCCGCTTTCCACCAGACCCCGCCATTCCGAGAATGCCAATAGCGCGTATCGACTATGACGATTAACGCCTGTTGTCACGCCGTAGGGCTTTAGAGTGTTATAGCGTAGACGTATTGCTCATCTTCGTCGGGCGTGGCCCGCCGTGTTTTGAGACGGTGGCGGGGCGGAAGGGATTCGAACTTCACCTAACGGGATGGCTGGGAGCGTCCTCCTCGCCGAAACCCGATGCGGCCCTTCCGATCACGAGAGATTAAGATCGCAGTGCCGAATTTCGGCCGGGAAGACATTGTAGGCGGACGCAAGCCTCATTCAACGAATGCTCGGCTGCGACAATGATAGGCATACATTACGATGCATGGAGCGGGTCGGATCGTTTCCTGAATTCCGCGGTTGACGATAGACCCCGAAAGCATGATTTTCGATTTCAGAATAGAAAGTGCAATGATTTCAAGAGCTCCGTTTTTTGACGGTCTGACAGTCGGCACGTTGAGAACAAAAATATTTTTTATACATATTCTTCAGTATCTTAACTTAACCGCCAATGATCGAGTGGGAATGAACTAGGGTGGTTTCAGACCATCCCGCGCCGTGCCGGAAATCGCACCAACCCTCTGGCTAACAAAGATTTTTCTTCCTACCCCGTATCACTGCGTGTCACCCCAGCCGGACCACTTTGTTGGTACCGATGTTGGTATGGCGCAGGATGGTCGAGAAACGGGAAAGGCATGCTGAGGATCCGTCTTCGCCTCGCGGACCCATTTACGCAGCACGTTCTCGTGGACATCCAGGTCGCGGGAAGCCTGCGCAACGGCAACGCCCCGATCCTTCACCAATCTTACAGCCTCAAGCTTGAACTCGCGGCTGAACCTCCGTCGTTGCATTCCCGCTCTCCAGTCCCGTTGAACACCTTATCTCGGTGTCCACGAAACCGGCAGCAGGCCAATCGTCTCCACCACAAGCATCCCAAACCTGGTCTCCGATCGTCCCGGAGGCACTGTGAACCCCTGCGTCAGAGGGGTCCCGTTTGGACGCCGATAGCCCCTAAAGCGGGGGCCTTATTCCACGCCGATTCACATGTTCATGGGCGAATTGCGCCGGGCGAGCGTCCGGCAGGCACGAAATCACCTTACGCTCAACGTCTGTGGCGCCCCGGCAAAGGCACTAGGAACCATATGGCCAATACTACACGCGATGAGGCAAAGCAGAACGGAGAGGACGATATTGAGTGCAGCGCGGCCCGGATGCCCGGCATTGAGCAGCATGAGGGTCTGAAGGCTGAAGGACGAAAAGGTCGTGAACCCTCCGCACAGACCCACCAGCACGAACTGGCGAAACTCAAAAGGAATGGCGGAATGCGTTCGGCTCTCGAATAACGCGGCGAATAGACCGATTGCGAAGGAGCCGCCCACATTGATGACGATCGTTCCCCAGGGAAGCATGTCGCCGAGGAACACACTGAGCCAGCGGCCCAACCCGAAGCGCAGCACGCTGCCAAGTGCTCCGCCGAGCGCGACACATCCATATGTGAGCATGGTGACTTCCCTTAAGCTTGCCCGCAGTCGGAGATGAGCGCGGCAGGGATAGTCTTTCAGACCAGGCTCGCTGACATAATTCCACGTTGATATGGATCGCATAAACAAAGGTATGCGAACATCGCAACATCAGCTTTTCGCATAATCCGAAAGGAAATCAGCCAGAACCAGATTGAATTTGATCGGATTTTCAAGAAACATGAAATGGGATCCGCCCTCTTCTTCCTTGAATATGACGGTCTGAGCTCCCGCTATCGCACGCCCGGAAGCCAGCATTGCTTGCCAGGGCACTATACTGCGCTCCGCACCCACGCAGAGGCACGGGCGACGGATGCGCCCGATGACGTCCTGCCAGTTCTTGAAGGCATGATCATAGAGCAGGCGTGCGGCGTAGGCGCGCGGCAAGAGGGCATTTTGCGCGAGCACCCAGTCAACATGGTCAGCGGGGTAATGGTCACTGAACATGCTCCTGACGAATGAGGCACTTAACGATCCGTCATCCTGCGCCAGGCGCGCCACCAGCTCTGCGGCCTCCTGGGCCGAGAGTATGGCGCCCGCGTTGAGACGCTCTTCCTCCGACCAGCCCGGTTCGCCGACAATGGCCGAGGCCTGATCCACGAACACCATCCGCTCGATATCGGCATCGCCATATTGTTCAAGGTAGCTCCATATCACCGAGGAGCCCATTGAATGGCCGATTAGCACGACGTTCCGCAGGTCATGCGAGCGAATCAAGTCATGCAGGTCGGCCGCGAGACGCGAAATGCGATAGCCATGGGCCGGCTTCTCACTCAGCCCGTGCCCACGCATGTCCACGGCGATGACATGGCATGCCGCGCTCAGGCTTTCGATCTGGAATTTCCATTGTTCGGCCGTTTGCGACCAGCCGGGGATGAGGATGACAGGCTTGCCGGATCCCGCCTCCAGATAGTGCAGCGTCACGCCATCACTGGTGCGGAAGGAGCCGTCGATCCATGGTCTTGCCGCCTGGTCGTCTGCCCGATGCATGCCTCACTCTCCCACACAAACACGTCCATGGACGATGCGGATGACATGCGCCGGTCGGTGCCGCGTCATCCGCGGCGACGTTAGTCTCCCCGGCGCGGCTCCCATGCAACGACGACTTTCGGAGGAACCAGCACAGATGTTCAATACAGATGAGCCATTTCTCCGCTACATCGCAAAAGGGCTGCCGCTCCTGTCGGCGCCATATTCGCGGAGATAGAGGGCCGTGCCTGTGACGGATGCGCCGAGCGTATGGCAGAGGATGAAGAGCGCCGACAAAGTCGTCTGCGCGGCTGCGGCGACCGCCGTCGCCGGGGCGGTGTTCATGGCCGACCTCTGGCTTCCCGTTCATAGCGCGATCGCTGCGCTTTACATTGTCGTCGTGGTGATCGTCGCCGCGGGCGGCCTGCATCGATTTGTACTTCCCGCTGGTGCGGCCTGTCTGGTCCTC
This sequence comes from Xanthobacteraceae bacterium 501b, assembly GCA_000378025.1. Lineage (GTDB taxonomy): Bacteria > Pseudomonadota > Alphaproteobacteria > Rhizobiales > Xanthobacteraceae > Ancylobacter. The sequence goes on along the minus strand of KB899087.1, from coordinate 2,155,441 downwards.
AGCGCGATCGGCTATTTCATCGCGTCGGCGACGGCCGCCAATCCGCATACCGTTCCCGATTTCATCCTCAGTGCCCTGTTGATCGCCTGCGTCACGGGGCTTGCCTTCCGGCTGAGCGCGGAGGCCGCCCCCCTGCGCGAGCAGGCGCGGATCCTGGAGTTCACCCACGACACCGTCATCATCTGCGACACGGCCGGGCGCATCCTCTACTGGAACGAGGGGGCGGAGCGGCTCTATGGCTGGTCGCGGGAAGATGCCATCGGCGCGCATTGCCACGAATTGCTTCAATCGGACTATCCGCGTGCCGAGGTGGAGCGCGCCCTTTCGGCCGAGGGCAGCTGGGCGGGCGAAATGCACCGTCGACGTCGCGATGGCAGCGAAATCGTGCTGGCCGGGCGGTCGCTTGTCCGGCAAGACCGGTTGGGGCGTCGTATCGGCGTGATTGAAACCGGCACGGACCTTACGGCGGAACGGCAGGCGCATGAGGCGCGCCGGATCTCGGAAGAGCGCTATGAGGCGATCTTCCATGAATCTCCGGTTTCCATGTGGGAATCCGACTGGACGCGCGTCCTTGCCCATCTCAAGGCATCCGGCGTCACGCCGCAGTCGCTCCGGACAAGCAACGACCAGATCCCCGTTCTCCGCAATCTGGGTTCGACGCATATCGCCAACAGGGCAACGGCCCGCCTTTTCGGCACGGACTCGCCCGATGTGATGGTCGGAAAGACCTTTGTGGCGCACTACATGCCCTCGACCGAGGCCGCGCTTGCAGAAATCTTTGCCACCTTCCTCGAAGGCGGGCAGATGCGTGAGGTCGAGACCCAGTTTCGCACCGCGCAGGGCAGGGTGATCGACGTGCTATGGCGCGCGACGCTGCTTCGGGGAAGAAGCGAATGGTCCCGCGTGCTGATCACGGCCATCGATGTGACCGATCGCAACAATGCGCGGGCCAGGCTGGAGCAGGCGTCGGCCGACCTGGCCCATGCCGCGCGTGTCTCCACCCTTGGGCAGCTTTCCGCCTCGATCGCGCATGAAGTCAGCCAACCGCTGGCCGCCATCAAGACCTACGGAGAATCGGCCAAGCGCTGGCTAGCGGCGCCCACCCCGGACATTGCCGAGGTGGCCATGTGCCTGGATGGCGTGATCGCCAACAGTACCCGGGCGTCTGAAACCCTGGCGCGCGTTCGATCCCTGGCGCGGAAGGACACACCTCAACCGGAAGCGTTCGATCTTGCCGGTCTCATCGCGGAATCGGTCCGGATGCTGCAGCGTGAAGCAAACGCGCACGCGACCCATATCCGAGAGCTTATCGAGCCGGGACTGCCGGCGGCCTTTGCCAATCGCGTGCAGATCCAGCAGGTCATCGTCAACTTGATCCTGAACGCCATCCAGGCCATGGACAAAATCGACGGCCGGCCGCGCGAAGTCGTCATCTCCCTCAGTACCGCCCCCCAGCAGATGATGAACATCGACGTACGCGACAACGGCACCGGCATCGCGCTGGAAAACCCCAACGAGGTATTTCAGCCCTTCATCACTACAAAGGCCAACGGGATGGGCATGGGCCTTGCCATCTGCCGATCCATTGTCGAGGCGCATGGCGGGGCGATCCGGGCTGAAAACAACGTCGCCATGGGCGCCACGCTCTCGTTCACCGTGCCGACGCAGGTGAGCGTGGCGGACGCATCGCAGCGCCTTCCTCTGGCGAACGAAGCCCGGGTCGAGGACCCGCTGACTGCCGCCAGCGTCGCCATCCGTTCGGCTGCCACGCGGGTGGATGCCGAGGGTCGCACACTGGCCCCGACCAAGCACTGATTCTACTCCAGCTGCTGCGGCCGAAAATGAAGAGAGGACCGAAGCCTTCGCTTGTGTCCTCTCCTTCGATGTTGCAACGCTTGGGGGCTCACGCGCGGATCGGCGGCGCCATGAAGAGCGTGCGGTGCGGCAGACGTTCGGCCGTGGCGCGCGGCAGGTTCAGATTGGTGGCCAAGACATCCGGCGGGGTGGACGCGAGCCACGCGCTGAGGTCGTTCGATTCATAAAGGCCGTTATTGAACCCGACCAGAACCCTCAGCATGCCCTCGCCGGTGTTGCGGATGTAATGGCCCGATCCCATCGGCGCGTAGCCGATATCGCCTTGCTCGAACGGCTCGACGACGACCTGGCCTTCGGCAAGGAACACGCCCATCTCCGCCGATCCTTCAAGGTAATACTGCCACTCGTCGGCGCTCGGATGCCAATGCAGTTCACGCATGGCACCCGGCTGAATTTCCAGCACGGAGCCGGCCATGGAGGTCGAGATAGGGAACTCCTTCGCGGTCACGTAGACTTGGGTGCCGCCACCCGGCACGCGGCGCGGCTGCTGGGCGCCGAGCGGGTAGCGATGGGTACTGACCAGCGCCGGCGTGCTGCGCGCCGCGGCATCGAAGGAACGGTCATCGGGCACCGGGCCCGCAGCAAAATAGGCCTCGCCTTTCGGCAGCAGGGCGATGTCGTCGGCACCGAGGCCGAGATTCTGCGCGACCACAGCCTGCGGCGTGTGAGCGAGCCAATCCGTGACGCTGAAGGTGTGATCCTCGGAGAAATCGCCATTGTCGAAGATAAGGATGAAATGACACTCTCCGGGGCCGATACCCTGGATCGAATGACCCCAGCCACGGGGAAAATACCAGATATCGCCAGGGCCGAAGGTGTCGGTCTCCCAGCTGCCGTCGGGATTCAGCAGGGTAGTGCGACAGCCGCCGGAGACGACGTACCCCCATTCGGCGGCATTGGCGTGCCAGTGCATTTCGCGCATCGAGCCGGGCGCCAGACGCATCGAGACGCCGGCGATGCCGATGCTTGCGGGAAATTCGTGCACCGAAGCACCGCGCGTGACGCCCCCCGCACCAAGGCGCGGAGGCTGCTGTTCGAGGCGGTAGCGGAAGGAGAGCTTGTCTGCGTTGCTCATGATGTCGGCTCCATTCGGTTCGGGCAGTGACGTGCCCGGCGACGCTAGGAGGGGAACGGCAGGAGGTTTTTCGCGAATGCCGGATGTGATCGCCTGGGCCTGAGCAGCTCGGTCTATGGCCCTTTCAGCGTGGCTTCGCGAAAGACGCGCGGTCTGGCTCTGCTAGTGTTCTCCGTTCAGAGAGCGGGCTCCCGGCATGCATCACTTCTACATTGTGCTTGTTCTGCTGCTCGGCGTCGTTGTGGGCCACTGGATCGCTGGCACGCTGCGCGACCGGGTGGCTTTGCCCCTCGTCCAGATCGCGCTGGGCGCCGCGATCGGCCTGATCGGCCCGTTCAGCGTGACACTTGATCCCGAACTCTTCTTTGTCCTTTTCCTGCCGCCGCTGCTTTTTCTCGATGGGTGGCGTGTGCCGACGGAAGACCTTTCGGACAATGCCGGGACCGTGCTCTCACTGGCCTTTGGCCTCGTCTTCTTCACGGTTCTCGGCATCGGCTACCCCTTGCATATCCTGGTGCCGGAGATGCCGCTCCCGGTCTGCTTCGCACTCGCGGCTGTGGTGTCGCCGACCGATGTCGTGGCAGCCGGCGCCATGGTGGCGAACGTGACGGTGCCGCGCCGCTTGCTGCGGATCCTCCAGGGCGAGGCACTGTTCAATGATGCTTCCGGGCTCGTCTGTCTGCGCCTTGCTGTCGCGGCGACGATGACGGGTGCCTTTCACTTCTGGGATGCGTTGGCAGAATTGGCGTGGACCGCCGTTGGGGGCGTGCTGATCGGCGCGGCGCTGACATGGGCCGTCTCCGGTGCCAAGACGTGGGTAAGCTCACAACTGGGCGAGGTTACATCCACGCAGATCATCATCAGCCTGCTCGTGCCCTACGGAGCCTATCTTATTGCCGACGGCGCCGGCTGCTCGGCGGTGCTGGCAGCGGTCTCCGCCGGCATGATGATGAGCCGGCTTGAAGTGCGCGGCATCACGCTGCCGATGACGCGCCTTCGGCGAACGACCGTCTGGGAGACGCTCCAGTTCACGCTCAATGGCATTATATTCCTTCTGCTGGGCGAGCAATTGCCGAACGTGCTCTCCCACATTAATGCCAGCGTGGCCGAGGACGGGCACCGTAGCCTGGCATGGCTAGGGGGCTGCATCGCGGTGATCACGGTGGCGCTGGCGCTGCTCCGCTTCGTCTGGGTCGCCGCCATCATCCGTCTGCGTCGTCCCGGCGGCGGGGCCCTTCGCCCTCGGACGAACTGGCGTCTTGTCGCCGCCATGTCGGTGGCCGGCGTGCGGGGGGCGGTGACGCTGGCGGGGGCGATGAGCCTTCCACTCAGGGGATATGACGGCGCGGCATTTCCGGCCCGTGACGTCGTCATCGTCATGGCGGCCGGCGTGATCGTCACCTCGCTCGTGCTTGCCAATCTGGCGCTGCCGCGTCTGCTCCGCGGTGTGACCTCTCCGATGGAACCCGACGGCACCAAAGCTGCGCTGGAAGCGCGCATCCAGGCCACTCAGGCGGCGCTGGCGGCGGTCGCGACCGCCGGCGCTCAGCGCGCCAACCCGCAGACCGACTTCATCGCGGCCGCAGCGCTGGTGACCGGGGACTATCAGCGCCGGCTCGAACACTTGTCCGGCTACGCCGAAACGGCCCCGAAGGACGATCGGGGCGGGATGGGACACGCGCGGCAGGACGAGCGCACGCTACGCCTGCTGGCGCTGAGGGCGGAGCGCGCCGCCGTCATCGGCATGGCGCGCAAGCGACACATCTCAAATGATCTCGCGCGAACTCTGATGCGGGAAACCGATCTCGCCGAAACCTATTACCTGTCACCGCCAGAGACGCCGTGAACGCCGGCCAAGCACACTCACGTATAGGCAAAGCAACCGAACGGCCGATTTCGGTAGCCTCCGCCCGGCTCTAACTTTCCTGCACAGACAGCTGAGCTGCCCCCCCCCACATGCAGGAAAATGAGCGATGTCGAAACATGAAAAGATCCACCATGGCGCACCTGCGAAGGCGATGATCGGCGCAGGGTCTACCTTCGCCATGGCCACCGCCTCCGGCATCGCCGTCGCCAACATCTATTACAACCAGCCCATGCTCGCGCTGATCGAGCAGGACCTGCCGGGCAGCCTGGCGGGCGCCATACCGACCGCGACCCAGCTCGGCTACGCGCTCGGTCTCTTCCTGCTGGTGCCGCTGGGCGATCTGATGGAGCGTCGGCGTCTCATCGTCGGCCAGTTCATCGTGCTTGCCGCCGCGCTGGTGCTCGCGGCACTGGCACCGAGCGCGCTGCTTATCGTGCTGGCCTCGCTTCTCGTCGGGCTCGCTTCGACCGTCGCCCAGCAGATCGTGCCGCTCGCCGCCCATATGGCGGCGCCGGCGCGGCGAGGCGCGATCGTCGGCACGGTGATGGCCGGCCTGCTTACCGGCATCCTGCTGAGCCGCACGCTGGCGGGATTTGTCGCCACCCATGGCGGCTGGCGGGAAATGTTCTGGCTGGCCGTCCCCATGGCCCTGGCGGCGGCGGGCCTGATGGCGGCGATCCTGCCGCACAGCGCGCCGGACTCTCGAATGAGCTATGGCCGGCTGCTGCACTCGGTCTGGCATCTCTGGTTCGAGTTTTCGGCACTCCGCCTGGCAGCGTTGACGCAGGCCGCCCTGTTCGCCGCCTTCACCGTGTTCTGGACGATCCTCGCCTTCCGCCTGGAACAGCCACGGTTTGGCCTTGGGGCTGATGTCGCCGGCCTCTTCGGTCTGGTCGGTGCCGTCGGCATTCTGGCCGCCCCGCTCGCCGGCCGCTTCGCCGATCGGCATGGGCCGAGCCGAGCCGTGGTCCTGGGCACCGCCGTCACTTTGGTGTCCTGGGTGGTGTTCGGCGTCTGGGGATCGCTGGCCGGTCTGGTTGTCGGCGTGATCCTGCTGGATTTTGGCATGCAGACGGCGCTCGTCTCCAACCAGCACATCGTTTTCTCCCTGCGTCCGGAAGCGCGCGCCCGGCTCAACACGGTGCTCATGGGAGCAATGTTCCTGGGTGGCGCGCTCGGTTCCGCGCTGGCGACCCTCGCCTGGGGGGCCGGAGGCTGGTTGCTGGTGAGCATCCTCGGCACCGCCTTCGCCGCCGTTGCGGCCGCGCTTCAAGCGCTGGCATGGTTCCGCCGCTGAGTGCGGCGCTGTGAGGCTGGGTGGCCATCGGGCCCGCCCAGCCGGCTCCAGCCTGCTATCCCTGGCGCACCATGTCCTGCAACGGGACGTGCGCCGCGCGGCAATAAGGGAAGGTGGGGAGGGGGCTACCCCAGAGACTGCCCCAGCCGCTGCCCATAGGCGACGATCGAGCGCCCGATGGGCGCGCGTTCGGACTCATAGGCGGCGAGCCCGGCATCGATATCGGATGTCCCGCGCAGGGCGTTGCGCAGGGCGAAGGCATCGCCGGCGGCCTTGGCAACGCCCATCGCGGTGTGCGGACGCGCCACAAAGGCGGCATCTCCCATCAGCGCCACGCGGCCCGCGACCATATGGGCCGGCGCATAGTCGAAAATGGCATGAATGAAGGGGCGGGGCTCGGCCGTCACCGCGGCCGCGAAGGAGGGCGGCAGCAGCCGTTCGGCATCTGCGCGCATCGCGGCAACAATCTCGGGCCGCATATGACCGGGTGCGAGCGAGAAGGGGCGGCGCACACCGTCGGCGTCGGTCAGCACCGCGTGGAGCTCATCAGGTGCATAGCGGCGGTACCAAACCCAATTATACCGGCGACGGCCGATAGCGGTCGAGCCGTCTGATCCCGGCACGAGATAGCCAAGAATGTGCGAGCCGGGCATTTCATAGAAGGCGAAGCGCTCGAATAGTTGTTCGGCGGCCGCCGCCGGAATGTCAGCTTCGGGCACCAGGCCGCGCCAGGTGGCGTAGCCAACATAGTTCGGCAGGTAATGCGGTCCGCAGACCGCGGAGCGCACCGCCGAGCCGATGCCATCGGCGCCGATCACAATATCCGCCCGCTCCTCGCCGCCATCGGCGTAGCGGACCTGCACGCCCTCCGGGCCCTGCCGGATGTCGACCGCGCGCCGGCCTTTCTGGTAGCGGATATCGGGCAGCAGTTCGCGGAAGGTACCGAACAGCACGTCCCAGGACAGTTGCGTCTGCGGTGTGCGCTGCCGGTGGATGATGTCGCCCGCGCGGTCGAGATAAATCCGCTCGCGCGCCTCCACCCCGATCTGCGCAATGTGCTCGACGCCGACCTCGCGAAGGATATCGAAGACCTCGCGCTGCGCCACGAGCCCGGCGCCACGTCCTTCCAGGCCGTGGATCGAGCGTTCGGTGACGGCGACATCGAAGCCGGCGCGGTTCAGCAGCACGGCGGCGAACAGGCCGCCGATCGAACCGCCGACAATGAGGATGCGAGCGTTCATGATGGGCGTTCCTCGCCGGACGTCAGATGATGGAGTCGATCACGCCGCCATCGACCCGCAGCGCGGCACCGGTGGTGGCCGAGGCGAGCGGGGAGGCGATGTAGACCGCCATGTTCGCCACTTCCTCGACGGTGGCTGGCCGGCGGATGATCGAGGTCGGACGGTGAGCTTGCACGAAGTCGGCCCCGGCCTGTTCCAGGGTCTTCCCGCTGGCAACGTCGGCCTTGAGCATTTCGGCCACGCCCTCGGACAGCGTCGGCCCCGGCAGGATCGAATTGACGGTGACGCCGGTGCCGGCCATGCGCTTGGCCAGACCTCTGGCAAGCGAAACGTCGGCGGTTTTGCTCACCCCGTAATGGATCATCTCCACCGGAATATTGAAGGCGGATTCCGAACCCAGAAACAGCATGCGGCCCCAGCCCCGCGCGGCCATGCCGGGCAGATAGGCGCGGGCGAGCCGAACCCCGGCCATGACATTGACCTGCCAGTGCGCCTCCCACACCTCGTCGGTCGTGTCGAAGAAGTCGGAGGGCTGGAAGATGCCGAGATTGTTCACGACGATGTCGAAGGAAGGCTCCGCTGCGACCATCTCCCGCACGCCGTCCGGCGTACCGAGATCGATGGCGCGCCCCCGCGCCGAGGCAGCGAGGCGGTTCAGGGCGGCGTCGACCTTGGCCGGTGTGCGGCCATTGATGATGATGCGCGCTCCCGCCTCCTGGAGGCCCTTGGCAATCGCAAAACCGATGCCTTCGGTTGATCCGGTGACGAGGGCGGACTTGCCGGAAAGATCGATCTTCATCATCTGCTCCTGTCGCGACTGCCGGCCCGGTCGCCAACCGGCGATCAAGAAGCCCGCAATCTGTGGCGTTGAAGCGCGACAATAGAAGGAGCGCTGGAACCGGCTGTTCGGTTCGCCCGCTCATACGACGGGCTGTACGACGCCTGCCGCCTCAGCCCGCGCGGGTGAGCGCCCTTTCGATGCAGGCGATCATGTCGTTGCCGTCGAAGGGCTTGCTGAAAAAACCGACCGCCCCGGCGGACATCGCCTGACGCCGCACCCGTTCCTCCGGAAAGGCCGTAATGAAGATGAGCGGCAGGTGACGCCCATCGGCCAGAAGGCGGTTCTGCAGTTCCAGGCCAGTCATGCCCGGCATCTGCACATCGGTGATCACGCAATTGCTGTCATGCACCTGCGGCGAGCGGAGGAAGTCGTCGGCCGAGGCGAACGTGCTCGTCTTGAAACCCAGCGATCGGACAAGGCTGGCGGTTGCCGCTCGCACAGCGTCATCATCGTCGATGATCGAAATCATCGTGTCGTGGCGCACGTCCAGAAATCCTTCTCATTGACCAAAGTCGCGCCCCTTTTAACGTTCGCGGCACCGGACGTTCCGAAATTGCAGGGAACGTTGTCAAACCGATCGGGTGCCCTGCCTGTCAACAATGGCTTCGCGCACGGCACGTTGCAGGGTCAAGGGAGTTTATGTGCCGCAGGCGCTGTCATGGGCAAACCTTCACCCTGGTGCGGCGCTTTCGCGTCCGCGCTTGTACCAGGTCCTACGATTGATACAGTCGCCGTCAGGCCGGCCGCGAGGGTGATGTCGGGCGGAACATGGTCCAGGACGATCCGGACGGGCACGCGCTGGGCGAGCCGGACCCAGGTGAAGACCGGGTTGACCGTGGCAAGGCCGGAACCATCGGGCTGCGCATTGGGAACGGCAATTCCGCGCCCTATGCCCGTGACCGTGCCGGTCAGCTTCTGGGGATAGGCCATGAGCGCGACCCGAGCCGTGTCGCCGAGGCGGATCCCGTTGAGCACCGATTCCTCGAAATAGGCGTCGACCCAGAAACTGTCACTGTCCACCACGGAGAGGACACGTTGCCCGTTCGTGGCGTAATCCCCGGGCTGGGCGAGAAGGTTGGTGACGTAACCATTCACCGGCGAGACGATCCGCGTGCGGCCGAGGTTCAGCCTGGCCTGGTCGCGATTGGCGAGTGCCTGCTGATACGCCGCGGCCGCCATGTCCGCCACGGCGGCGAAGCTCTGCTGCTCCTCCTTGGACACGGCAATGGCGGTGAGCTGGGCGCGCCGTTGTGATTCCGCCTGCTTGTTGTCGAGATCGGCCTTGGCGCGCGCGACGGCGGCTTCGGCATTGGCGAGAGCGATCTGGTAGTCGTCAGGCTCGACGACCATCAGCAGATCGCCCTTGCGCACGAACTGGTCGCCCTTGACGGGGAGTTCGACGATGCGGCCCGAGACCTGCGGCGTGACCGTGACCACATAGGCACGCACCGTGCCGTCGCGCGTCCAGGGGCTCGCCATATAGGCCTGCCACATCCACCAGCCGAGCAGGCCGGCCGCCCCGAGGGCGCTCAGGGTCAGCAAGACCGACAGCACGGCGCGAAATGTCGATGGCCGGTCGTCGGCCGGATGGATGATGGTCATTGCCGCGGCCCCACATAAAGGACGATGAGCGAAAGAATGATGATGTAGATGCAGAGATTGAACAGGCCGCGGTGCCAAATCCGGCGTGTAATTTCCAAGTGATTGGCAACCAGGCTCAACGGAAATGTCGCCACCCAGGCCGCCAGCATCATCACGGCGAAAGGGGCGACATAGACCCCGAGAATGTTGATCTCCGTGTACACGTGTTCCTCGCTTTCTCAGCTGAACGTCGACAGGAAGAGAGCGCGGGTGTCGATGCGAGCCGTAAGTAATTCGGCGTGGAGGTCGATGGCATCGATGATGACTTCAACCGCCGCACGCGCCTGCATGGGCTGGGGGGCTAACCTCTGCAATGCCTCCCGAGCCATCGCGAGCTGTCCTGCGGCGAGGGCATCAATGGCGCGTTGCAGCTCACCGATGATGGGGTCGCGGGACGCTACGATCCTGAGATGGATGACTGCCTGGCCGAGCGAGAGCAACGCCATCAGACTGCCGGCCTCCTCGGACGTCGCCTGCGGCGGCAGCGCCTCGGCGCGCCGTGCCAACAGCTTGTTCCAGCGAGCGAAATCGGCCGACCCACTGCTTGCCAGGCGGCGGAAATCGCGGAGCGACAGGGCGAGAAGGCGGCGGGCGCGCTGCTGCGGCGGGATCGTCGGCATGACGACGAAGAACAGCGTGCCGATCACGGTTCCGGCAACGATCGACAGGGCGAGGTTGAAATAGCTGACCGCGTCGTAGGTTATCGGGTTTCCCACCCCCAGCAGCGGAAGCGAGGCGATCGACATGGCGAGGAAGACGACACTGTGCCAGCCCCCCGCCTGCAGCATCCCGAGTGGGACGAAGAGGAGGACGATCAGTGCGATGAGAGCGGGAAAGGTCGACAGCGACGGCAGCACGCCGAAATAGAGCACGCCGCCGAGCGCGGCCATCAAGGCCGCGCCCAGCGCATAGTCCTTCGCCCCCGCGCGGGCCTGGTCGCCGAACGCGCCGAAGACCAGCGTGGCGACGGCGGCGAACACGATGGCGAAGGCCCCGTTCGGCCAGGCGGACACCACCCAGAAGGCCGACATGGCCAGCACTGCCACAAAAACACGCAGCCCGTTCAGCACGGCCGGCAGCGTATCGGCAATGACGAGGGGATTCCGGGGTGCCGCCATGCGCGGGCTCTTGCGATCGCGCAGCAGAAGGATGCCGTCGATCAGCCCGGCCAGCCCGGTCGCGACGTCGCGCGAGGCCTCGATGGCGATGCAGCTGGCGGAATCGGGCATGGGGAGCGCCCGCAGCTCGGCCTGCACTTCTTCGACGGTCTGGCGCAGCTGCCGGGGCGCGTGGTCGAGCTGCGCCAGGTCGATGCGCTCCAGCAGCGGAACCAGCTGCTCGCGGATCAATACCGGACAACCACCCCGCAGGGCCAGATGCGTGCCGGCATTGCGCCAGCCCACCAGGGCGCCGACCAGCGCCTCCATCATGATCTGGAGATTGGCTGCGCGGGAGCGAAGATAGGAGGATTCGCCGATGGCGGCGTCGATCTGGGTGTGAAGCGTGCCAAGGCCCCGGGTCACGCCGCGACGCGCAGACACAAGGTCGGGCGTCTCGCCGCCCTGTGCCAGCGTCGCGATGAAGCCGGACGCGACCTCCCCGGCCGTCTGCCGCAGCGTACGGGCGAGAAGCTGCCGCGCGGCCCCGAAATCGGTCAGCACCATCACAAACCCGGCCGACGCGATGCCGATGCAGATCTCACCCACCCGGATGACGGCAAGAAAGAAGGCCGTGCTCGGGTCCGTCAGCGTGTCGGCGAAGATGATCACCGCCGTAATTCCGGAAAGGGCGGCGGCGTACGAGGCGAAGTTGCGCAGCATCACCACCGCGAAACCGCACAGGCCGCACCAAAGCGCCAGGGAGAACAGCAGGCAATTGCGCTGCTGCGGGAACACCGCCAGCAAAGCCACCATCACCAACCCACCAATGATGGTGCCGATCGCGCGGTAGCGGCCCTTCTGCAGCGAGGCGCCAAGATTGGGCTGGCAGACGATGGCGGCGGTCGTCGCCGCCCAGAACGAGTTCTGCAATTCGAGGTAGTAGGTGATGTAGAGCGCGAGAGACACGGACGCGGCGAGGCGCAGCCCGAACACAAGGCGGGGCGCCAGGAAGGAAACAGGTGCCAGTGCCGCCCTCACAAGTGCGAGCGGGCTGCCAAGCGCGCCAAAGGACCTTTCGTGTACGTCGCTCATCTCTAGCCTTGCCGGGCTCGATTCCATTGGTCTTTGAGCCAGCATAGGCACTGCGCGGCGAGGGAAAATCATACAGCCGTACGGGCGCATCGCACTTTGGTATGTCGCGCCGTTGACCCTTCCACGGGCTTTGGCGTCGTCCGATCGCGCGACCGGGCGGGGACCTCGCAGCCCTTTCCCGTCAGCCGACCCGGGCGGTGGGGGCGAAATGGGCAGTCATCCCCACCATGAGCAGAAGCCGTAATACCTAGGTTTATTGCCCGCATATGATGAGATCATTTATCCGGGCCTCCACTCGTCTTTAGATGAAGCTGGGTTGGCTGATCGATTTTCTAGTTCGCGGCAAGCCCCGCGGCGTCAACACGCCGGCAGATCTCTCAAACCATGCGGTAGGAGACGTCCATGGGCGTTGTGAAGACTATTCGTCCCTATCACGAGCCAGCCGGTGGCTGGGGAGCGCTCAAGGCGATGGGCACCGCCCTCGCCGAGCAGGACATCGCCCTCTCCGGCATGGCCACCTTGTCGCGCATGAACCAGCATGGCGGCTTCGACTGCCCAGGCTGCGGCTGGGCCGACCCGAAGAACCCATCCCCGTTCGAGTATTGCGAGAATGGCGGCAAGGCGGTGGCGTGGGAGGCGACCACGAAGCGCTGCACACCCGACTTCTTCGCCGCCCACACCGTCTCCGAGCTGGAGGCCTTCACCGATTTCGAGCTGGAGATGCAGGGGCGCCTGACCCATCCCATGCGCTACGACGCCTACACCGACACCTATGTGCCGGTGAACTGGGATGAGGCCTTCGCCATCGTCGCGGCGCATCTCAATGCGCTGCCGGACCCGAACATGGCGGATTTCTACACATCGGGCCGCGCCTCAAATGAAGCCGCGTTTCTCTACCAGCTGTTCGCCCGCGAATATGGCACCAACAATTTTCCCGACTGCTCCAACATGTGCCACGAGGCCACCAGCGTCGGCCTGCCGCAGTCGCTCGGCGTCGGCAAGGGAACCGTGCTGCTGGAGGATTTCGAGAAGGCCGATTGCATCTTCATCTTCGGCCAGAACCCCGGCACCAATTCCCCGCGCATGATGACGGACCTGCGCAACGCCTCGCGGCGCGGCGCCACCATCATGTCGTTCAACCCGTTCCGCGAACGGGCGCTGGAGCGTTTCCAGGCGCCGCAGAACCCGGTGGAGATGGCGACCCTCACCTCGACGCCCATTTCCCAGCGCCTGTTCCAGGTCCGGGTCGGCGGCGATGTCGCGCTCATCAAGGGCATGATGAAGCTGATGGTCGAGGCCGACGAGAGCGCCCGCACGGAGGGGCGTGGCCCGGTGCTGGACTGGGATTTCATCCACGGCCACACCATTGGCATCGACGCGCTGATCGCCGATCTGAAGGCGACGCGATGGGAAGATATCGAGCGCAAATCCGGCATTGCGCGGGCGGATATAGCGGTCGCCGCCGACGCCTATATGAAGGCCGAGCGGGCCATCCTCGTCTTCGGCATGGGCATCACCCAGCACCGCCACGGCACGCAGAACGTCCAGCAACTGGCGAATCTCGCGCTGCTGCGCGGCAATATCGGCCGCGAGGGTGCCGGCATCTGCCCGGTGCGCGGCCATTCCAACGTGCAGGGCGACCGCACCGTCGGCATCACCGAAGTGCCGAGCGATGCCCTGCTCGACGCGCTTGAGGCCCGCTTCGGCTTCGCGCCGCCCCGCGCGCCCGGCCACAACGTCGTCACCGCGCTGGAGGCCATGGTGCGCGGCGAGGCCAAGGTGTTCATCGGGCTGGGCGGCAATTTCGCCGCCGCCATTCCCGACTGGGAGCAGACCCAGGCGGCCATGCGCCGGCTCGACCTCACCGTCCACATCGCCACCAAGCTCAACCGCAGCCATATCGTGCATGGCCGCGAGGCGCTGATCCTGCCCTGTCTCGGCCGCACCGAGCTGGACGAGCAGGCCGGCGGCCCGCAGGCGGTCACGGTCGAGGATTCCATGTCGATGGTGCATGCCTCGCGCGGCCATAACCGCCCGGCCTCGGAGCACCTGAAGAGCGAGCCCGCCATCATCGCCGGCATGGCGCGGGCGACGCTGGGCGCGCGCTCCAGGATCGCTTGGGAGGAGTTGACCGCGGACTATGCGCGGATCCGGGACGACATCGAGGCGGTGTTCCCGATCTTCCAGGGCTACAATGAGCGGGTCAAGGAGCCCGGCGGCTTCCATCTCACCTCGCTCGCCCGCGAACGGATATGGGCGACGCCGTCCGGTAAGGCCAACCTGCTGGTCTGCGAGGGGCTGTGCGAGGACCCCAAGGTCGATGACCGCGACGCGCTGTGGCTGACCACTGTGCGCAGCCACGACCAGTACAACACCACGCTCTATTCGCTCTCCGACCGCTATCGCGGCGTCTACGGCCAGCGCGACGTGCTGTTCCTAAATGAGGCGGAGATGAACCGGCGCGGCCTGAAGGCCGATGACCGGGTCGACATCCTCACCCTGTCGCAGGACGGCATCGCGCGGGCGGTGCGCGGCTTCAAGGTGGTGCCCTACAGCTTCCCCGATGGCAGCTGCGCCGCCTATTACCCCGAGACCAACCCGCTGGTGCCGCTCTACGCGCATGACCCGCAGAGCTTCACCCCCTCGTCAAAGGGGGTGCCGGTGCGCCTCGTGAAGACCACCACTCAGCCGGGAGCGCAGTGAGATGGACGCCGTCGCCCTGTCCCGCCTGCAATTCGCCTTCACCATCGGCTTCCACATCCTGTGGCCGACGCTGACCATCGGCACCGCCTGGTTCGTCACCGTGCTCAGCGCCCTGTGGTGGCGTACCGGCAACACGGTCTATCGCGACCTGATGCGCTTCTGGATGCGGCTGTTCGCTCTGGGCTTCGGCATGGGCGTCGTCACCGGCATCGTGCTGAGCTACGAGATCGGCACCAACTGGGCCGGCTTCTCGCGTTCGGTCGCCAATGTGCTCGGGCCGCTCTTCGCCTATGAGACGATGACCGCCTTCTTTCTGGAGGCCGGCTTCATCGGCATCATGCTGTTCGGCGAGGGCAGGGTGTCGAAGGGCGCGCACTTCTTCGCCTGCCTGATGGTGGCGATGGGGGCGCTGATCTCCTCCACCTGGATCATCGCCGCCAATAGCTGGATGCAGACCCCGGCAGGCGCGGTCGCCGATGCGCAGGGCATCTATCACGTGGTGAGCTGGTGGGAGGTGATCTTCACCGCCTCCTTCCCCTATCGCCTCGCCCATATGGTGTGCGCGAGCTTCCTGACCTGCTCCTTCGTGATCGCCGGTGTCTCGGCGTTCCATCTCTGGCGCGGCCAGCATGTGGCGGCCTCGCGCACGGCCTTTTCCATGGCGCTGTGGCTGGCGCTGGTGCTGGCGCCGCTGCAGATTTTCATCGGCGACATGCATGGCCGCAACACCATGGTCGAGCAGCCGACCAAGCTCGCCGCGATGGAGGGGCTGTGGGAGACCACCAAGGGGCCGGCGATGACGGTGATCGCCTGGCCGGACATGGCGGCGCAGAAGAACTTCTACGCCATCGACATTCCCCATCTCGCCAGCCTCTACCTCACCCATAGCTGGGACGGGCAGGTGCAGGGCCTCAAAGCTGTGCCGCCGCAGGATCAGCCGAACGTGCCGATCGTATTCTTCGCCTTCCGCGTCATGGCCGGCATCGGCGTGGTGCTGCTGGCCACCGCGATCACCGGCTTCGTGCTGCGGCTGCGCGGAAGGCTGTTCACCGCGCGCTGGTTCCAGTTTCTCACCATAGCGACGACCCCGCTCGGCTTCCTTGCGGTGCTGGCCGGCTGGACGGTGACGGAGGCGGGACGGCAGCCCTGGATCATCTATGGCGCGCTGCGCACGGCCGATGCGGCGGCGCCGGTTGCGGCCGGGGCGGTGACGACCAGCCTCCTCATCTTCTTCGCCGTCTACAATGTGCTGCTGCTGGCCTTCGTCTGGTTCGCCGGGCGGGTCGCCCTGAAGGGGCCAATCGATAGCTCGCCCGTCACGCGCGAGCATCCCGGCATGGAGCGCAGCACGCTCGGCGCCTTCACCACCTCTCCCGTTCCGTCGCCCGTGCGCGGCACCGACCCAGCGAGGGCCTGACCATGACCGAACTTCTGCAGGCGGACACTGTGCCGCTGGTCTTCGCCGCCGTCGCCGTGTTCTGCGTCACGGTCTATGTGCTCGCCGACGGGCTCGATCTTGGCGTCGGCATCCTCTTCCTTGCCGCCCCGCGCGACGCCGACCGCGACCTGATGATGGCCTCGATCGAACCGGTATGGGACGGCAACGAGACCTGGCTTGTCATGGGCGGCACGCTGCTCTTCGCCGCCTTTCCCGCCGGCTACTACATCCTGCTGCCGGCCTTCTATCTGCCGATCATGTTCATGCTGTTCGCGCTGATCTTCCGCGGCGTGGCGTTCGGCTTCCGGCTGCAGGCGACGCGCTTCCGTCTTGTCTGGGACATCGCCTTCTTCGCCGGCTCCGTGCTGGCGACCTTCTGCCAGGGGCTGATCCTGGGTGGGCTGATCACCGGCGTGCCGGTGGATAACGGCATGTTCGCCGGCGGGCCGTTCAGCTTCCTCAGCCTGCTTGGCGTCCTGTGCGGGGCCGGCCTGGTCGGCGGCTACGCGCTGATCGGCGCGGGCTGGCTGATCTGGAAGACCGACGGTGCGACGCAGGTCTTTGCCCGCGAGATCGCCCATGCCGCGCTCATCCTCACCGGCGCGATGATGGCGCTGGTGAGCGCCTGGAGCGCGTGGAGCGTGCCGGAGGTGGCGGCCCGCTGGTTCGCCTTTCCCAATCTCGCCCTGCTCGCGCCCGTGCCGCTGGTGACGCTCGCCGTCATCGTCGCGCTCTGGCGCGGCATCTGGGAAGGCGGGCAGGCCCGCACCTTCCTGCTCGCGCTGGCGCTGTTCGCCCTCGGGCTGGTCGGGCTCATCGTCAGCCTCTGGCCCTATCTCGTCCCCCGCCACGTCACGGTGTGGGACGGCATGTCCGACCCGCAATCGCTTGCCTTCCTCGCCGTGGGGATCGCGATCATCATCCCGATCGTCCTTGCCTACCAGGCGCATGCCTATTGGGTGTTTCGCGGCAAGACGGTGCACGAGCATGGCGCCTATGGCGGCCACGCCGGCTCCTGAACGGCCGATCTCCTGTCGATACGTGTCAACAGACGGCGAGTGAGAGGACACAATGGCAAAGAAGCCTTTTTTCCGCCTGTGCATGGCGGCGGCGCTGGCGGTCATCCTGTCGATGCCCGGCACGCAGACCCTCGCCGCCGGGACGGGTGCCGGCAAGGGCGGCGGCAATCGCGGCGTGCTGGTGGCGGCGACCGCCGTTCCCGGCTTCTTCCGCTATGGCTCGGTGTTCCGCATTCTCTATCGCTCGCGCACCTCCCGAAACGTCCCGGTCATCGTTTCGGGCCTTGCCATCGTTCCCAATGGTCCCGCTCCGGCTGCGGGACGTCCCGTGGTTTCCTGGGGCCACGGCACAACAGGCGTCGCCCATGACTGCGCGCCATCGCTTAATGTGGAACAGGCGATCGGGGCGACGCTCGGCGTCACGCAGCTGCTCCAGAAGGGCATTGTCGTGGTCGCCGCCGACTATCCCGGCCTCGGCTCGGCCGGTGTTCACCCCTATCTCGACGGCGTCAGCACGGCCCGCGCGATGATCGACGCGGTCCGTGCCGTGCGGGAGTTGCGCCAAGCCGATGCGGGCTCGCGCTATGCCGCCTGGGGCTTTTCTCAGGGAGGGCACGGTGCCCTGTTCGTCGCCTCGATCGCCGGGAGCTATGCCCCCGAACTGACGCTGGTGGGCAGCGCCGCCGCATCGGCCCCCACGCAACTGCGCCGGCTCCTGCGCGCCGACGCGCGCACAGTGGCGGGGCGCGTCATCGCCTCCTATGCCATCTGGTCATGGCAGCGCTTCTACGGCGCGCCCATCGCCAAGATCGCCGATCGGCAAGCGATCGCGGCGATTGACGCCATTGCCGGCGTCTGCAGCCTCGGCCCGCTTGAAGATCTTCAGCTCGGGCTCGACAGCACGGCTTTTCAGCGCAGCGGCTTCCTTGCCGCCGAGCCCGGCGATTCCTCTGTCTGGGGTCGCCTAATCGCGCAGAACAGCACGCCGGAAACGCAGCGCGACGTGCCGATCCTGATGCTGCAAGGCGGCGCCGACCCGATTGTCGAGGCACCGATCACGCGAGGCTACGTGAAGCACCTGTGTTCGACCGGCCGGCGTGTCCGCTATGTCGAGATGGCAGGCGTCGACCACGGCACCGCCGCGCGCCGGGGCGCCGACACGGCTGTGCGCTGGCTGGCGGACCGGTTCGCCGGGCAGCCCGCACCCGCCGATTGCGACACGGTCCGGGAGTAGCGGCCATGGGACGGCGCGCCCCGCCTCACGGCCTATTCCCGGGCAGCCTGCCGCCAAAGGCCGGGGCTCTTGCCGACAAGGCGCCGGAACACCCGCGTGAAATGGCTCTGATCAGTGAAGCCGCACATCAAGGCGATGTCCGTCAGCGACAGATCGGTGTCCATCATCTGCCGCTTGGCCTCGGCAATCCTGAGATCCGTCAGATAGCGATACGGTGCGCGGCCGAAGGTGCCGCGAAAGGCGCGCGCGAAATGACTGGGCGTCACCTCGCATGCGCGCGCAATCTCCTTGATCGTGAGCGGGCTGCCGAGCCGCGCCTGCATCATTTCCGTGGCACGACGCTGCTGCCACGGTGCCAGCCCGACCGCGACGATCCCCGCAATCCGGGGCCCGGCCATGTTTGGATGCGTGATAAAGCGCTCGCCGAAACGCCTCTGCCCTATCGTAACGTCGCCTTCACTTGGTGGCATCGTCTTGGATCTTTCGTCAGCCGGCGGACGCAGGAGGCTATGTAATTAAATGAGCCTGCGAAACTGGGATCGGATGCCGGATGATGCGGACAGGAATTCCGCATGAGTAAGCTGGATGGTATTGAAGTATTCGTTCAGGTGAACGATTCCGGCAGCTACGCGGCGGCCGGCCGCGTTCTCGGCGTGACCGCCTCGGCCATTGGCAAGGCCATCGTCCGGCTGGAAGAGCGCATGGGAATCCGGCTGTTCCATCGCAACAACCGGAGCATCGGGCTGACGCCGGAAGGCGTCGTCTTTCTCGACCATTGCCGCCGCATCATGGCCGAGCTCGCCTCGGCGGAGGCCCGCTTTTCGGCGGTCCACGCGACGCCGAGCGGCAAGCTGCGCGTCAGCGCCCCCGTGGTGAGCGACCGCTGGAACCGCGTTTTTCTCCGGTTCATGGCGCGCTATCCCGACATCGATCTGGATGTCAGCTACACCAACCGGATCGTCGATCTTGTCGAGGAGGGCTATGATGTCGTTCTGCGCATTGGCCCGCTGCAGGATTCGCGCCTGCTCACCCGGCAGCTCGGCGTGTTCAGCCTGCGGCTGGTGGCCTCGCCCGCCTATCTGGAACGGCGCGGCGTTCCGCAAACGATCGACGATCTTCTCGGCCATGCCTGCCTGCGCAATCGGAACGTCTCCAGCCGGCGTATCGACCCCTGGCCGCTCGGACCGGACAACGCGCATGTGAATGCCGGTTTGTCCAACAAGCTGGTGGCCGACCATTATGCGATGCTGCTGATGGCCACGCTGGACGGGATGGGCATCGCCTGCCTGCCGAGCTTCTGGGCCGACGAGCACATCGCAAGCGGCACGCTGCGGCCGCTTCTTGCCGACCAGACGGCCAATCAGCGCGCGGTTTCCGCCGTTTGGCCCGGCGGCCCCGGATTTCCCGTCAAGCTGGCCGCCTTCGTGGACTTCATGGCGCAGAACCTGCCAGCCATGCTTCGCTGAGCCCGGCGCACGCGCTCATTCGTGCGAATACACTAAATAAAAATCCCATATCGCCGCCACTTGCGATGAATTTCAGTCTCGCGCACCAATTGTATACAGACGTATACTATTACGTTTTGGCTATTGATGAAACTATTCGTTGATCGCAGTGGCGCGCCACATGCGGGACACCACGCAACGACGAAGGCTTTGCATGAGCAAGCCGGTGATCGCTTGCAGCCCTTTGATCTCCACACCTCTTGCCGGGATATCCCCATGAGCGACACCCTCGCCACACCTGCGAACGCGACGCGAACCACGGCCCTTGCGGCCGGGGCAACGGCGCCGCTGTTTTCGCTGAATGCGACGCCGAACCAGACCCTATCGCTCAGCGATCTGCGCGGTCGCCCCGTCATTCTGGCGTTCTATCCCGCCGACTGGAGCCCGGTCTGCGGCGACCAGATGGGTCTCTACAACGCGATCCTGCCGGAATTTCACCGTTTCGACGCGCAGCTCCTCGGCATCTCGGTCGATGGCGCCTGGTGTCACGCGGCCTTCGCCGAGCAGCGCCACCTGCATTTCCCGCTGCTGGCCGATTTCGAGCCCAAGGGCGCGGTCGCGCAGCGCTATGGCGTCTATCGCGACCAGGATGGCACGACGGAGCGCGCGCTCTTCGTCATCGACGGCGAGGGCATCATCCGCTGGAGCTATGTCTCCCCCGTGGGCATCAATCCCGGCGCCGACGGCATCCTCGCCGCCCTCGAAGCGCTGCAACCTCAGGCAACACAGGGAGCCCGGTCATGAGCCGTCTCACCACGCCGGTCGGCGCGCACGACCATAGCGAAGGGCCGGCCGACGCGCCGGTAACGCTGGTCGAATATGGTGACTTCGAATGCCCCTATTGCGGCGAGGCCTATCCCATCCTCAAGGCGGTGCAGCGCGCCGTGGGCGACAGGCTGCGCTTTGTGTTCCGGCATTTCCCGATCGTAGAGTCCCATCCACATGCCGGCCGCGCGGCCGAGTTTGCCGAAGCCGCCGGCAGCGCGGGGCGGTTCTGGGAAGCGCATGACATGCTGTATGAGCACCAGGATGCACTTGCCGACGCCAATCTGCGGCACTACGGCAAAGCCCTCGATCTCGACGCCGAGGCCCTCCAGGCCGCTTTCGACGGCCGCTATGACGCGCATATCCGCGCCGATTTCATGGGCGGCGTGCGCAGCGGCGTCAACGGCACGCCGAGCCTGTTCATCAACGGGGTACGGTACGATGGCGAGCGCGATGTCGCCAGCCTTGTCGCCGCGATCCATCAGGCGGCCGGCGCCCGGAACATATGATGGTTCCGTCCAGCGCATGATGCCGCTCTGACCCGTTGCCCCGCCCGTCCACATCACTCGGCCCGGCCCGCGCCCAACGCGCAGGCCGGGCCTTTTCGTTATCGCCGACGCGGCGAGCGGCCACCCTGGCGGCGGGGTGCGGCGATGGCTGGCGGCACAGCTCCGGCGGTCACGGCGGGATCTCGGCTGTCTCGTCGCGACGAAAAAAAACGGCGATGCCCGTCAAGGCATCGCCGCAGCTTGGGAGGACGGTCGGTCGATCACTCAGCCCTTGATGAAGGCGAGGATGTCCGGGTTGATGACGTCGGCATGGGTGGTCAGCATGCCGTGCGGGAAGCCGGGATAGACCTTCAGCGTGGCGTCCGGCAGCAGTTCCGCCTGCAGCGCGCTGGCGTTCTTGTGGGGGACGATCTGGTCGTCATCGCCCTGCAGGACAAGGGTCGGAACCGTCATCGCCTTGAGGTCTGCGGTCTGGTCGGTCTCGGAGAAGGCCTTGATGCCCTCATAATGCGCCTTGGCGCTGCCGATCATGCCCTGGCGCCACCAATTGTCGATCACGCCCTGCGAGACCTTGGCGCCGTCGCGGTTGAAGCCGTAGAACGGGCCGGAGGCGACATCGACGTAAAACTGGGCGCGGTTGGCCGCCAGCGCCGAACGGAAGCCGTCGAACACGCTCATCGGCAGGCCGCCGGGATAAGCCTCGGTCTTCAGCATGATCGGCGGCACGGCGGCGACCAGCACGGCCTTGGCGACGCGGCCCTGCGGCAGGCCGAATTTGGCGACATAGCGCGCGACCTGGCCACCGCCGGTGGAATGGCCGATATGGACGGCGTTCTTCAGGTCGAGATGCTCGACCACGGCCGAGACGTCGGCGGCGTAATGGTCCATGTCATGGCCCTCGCTCACCTGCGCCGAGCGGCCATGGCCGCGACGGTCACTGGCGACGACGCGGAAGCCTTCGCCGAGGAAATACAGCATTTGAGCGTCCCAATCGTCGGAGGACAGCGGCCAGCCATGATGGAAGACGATGGGCTGGGCGTCCTTCGGGCCCCAGTCCTTGAAGAAGATGTCGACGCCGTCCTTGGTGGTAACGTAACCCATGGCGATATTCCTTTGATGGAAGGTGTTGAAGCTCAAGATATTCTTGCACCTTTTCGATAAGGTGCAGGAAAGTCGTGATGATCCGCACGTTTTCCGCGAATGGCAGCTGTATCGCTCGAGAAAAGTTCTAGCGTTCTATCTGCAATCGCGAAATGACGATGCGATGGCGCCGGCGCCCGTGCTTTTCTGCGGGCGTGCACGGCATGGAAGCACTGGCGGTGTCGCAGGCCCACGCCGGTGCCGGACGCGCCGGCGTGTAGGAGGGGGGAGGGCCGTGCGTTCCACGGCGCCGTGTCAGAACCCGGTCGCGGGGCGCGCCTCGGTGGCCCGTGCGGTGCCCTGCCAGCCGGCGGCCACGATGCTCATAGGGCTGAGGGCGGCGAGGTCGCGACGCGGCGCCTGTTGGGCCTTCTGGGTCTTGAAGCGGCGGGCCTCGGTGAAACGCCACTGACGCGGCGTGTTATCGACAAGGCGCTTGAACACGGTGGTGAAATGCGCCTGCGTCTGGAAGCCGACCGCCAGCGCAATGTCGATGATGCGCTGGTTGGTTCCGGCGAGCAGCTCCTGCGCCATCTCGATGCGGCGGTGCAGGAGGAAGTCGTGCGGACGCTGCCCGGTCGCCAGCCTGAACTGCGCGGCGAAATGCATGCGGCTGAGCCCGGCCGCGGCGGCCATGTCGGCGAGGGTGATGCGCTCGCCGAGATTCATGTTCACATATTCGACAACCCGCTTGAGGCGCCATTTCGGCAGGGCCGCCCGGGCCCGCGCATTGCGGTCCAGAGCATCGATATGGCCGTCTGCTTCCTGGAGACGCTCAGTGGTTTCGCAATACACGCCGTTTACAGTTGTGGTGGCGACTGGGGAGTGCATCTGAAATCCTCTCAAGATCATCAGGCAATTCGATGAGATGAGAGTAGACGTATTGTCGCCACGCAAAATTGTACGAGCGTTTCATTCAATATGCTCTTGGATGCCCGCCTTCATACCTTGGTATATTCCGTTGATCTGCCGCTCATGCCAATGGCGATCCGGCAGCCGGCCATGGGCCCACGCGGGCTCGGCCGGGGCCATGGCCTGCTCCCGCCGGCCAGGGGAGGGCGCCCGTTGTCCTCTTTCTCGCTTCCATTCTAGACCGTGCGAACGAGAAAGCTTTACGTGGCGGGTTGAACCGTCATGCGCGATCTGACGATACGTCATGACGAGCTGAGTACAGCGGCGGCGGCAAGGGGGGCACGTGGCTATAAAGGGTACGCGCGGAGAGAACGGTGCAGGTTCTCCCTATTTCTTCCCGGTCATCGCCTTCATCATGGCCGCACCGATCTTTGCCGTCGATACGCTCACGCCGCTCGACACCGCCATTGCCGTCCTCTACGTCGCGGTCATCATGCCGTCGGCGCACTTCCTCGGGCGTCGCGGCGTGCTGGCGGTTTCGGGCGGCTGCATCGCCCTCACCACCATCAGCTTCCTGATCGTGCACCAGCATGATTGGGACAGTTCGGCGCTGGTTCGGTTGGGCGTGAGCCTTTCCGCCATCACAATCACCTCTCTCCTGACCCTGCGAAATCAGCAGGTGACGTCCGCTCTGCGCGAGCAGGCCAACCTGCTGAACCTCACCCATGACGCCATCTTCGTGCGCGATATGGCCGACCGGATCACCTATTGGAACCAGGGCGCCGAACAGCTCTATGGCTGGAGCCGGGCGGAAGCCCTTGGGCAGACGGC
The DNA here is from genome assembly GCA_000378025.1 of Xanthobacteraceae bacterium 501b. GTDB lineage: Bacteria > Pseudomonadota > Alphaproteobacteria > Rhizobiales > Xanthobacteraceae > Ancylobacter. Next base: position 2,131,416 of record KB899087.1, on the reverse strand, counting down.
CGCCAGCCTGCTGCGCACCCGGTTTCCGGACACGCCGGCCAGTATCCAGGCGGCGCTGCTGGCGGACAGCCAATGGGCCGGCGAGCTGACGCATTTCAAGCGCGACGGCACGCAGGTGACCGTTGTCAGTCGATGGTCGTTGCAGATGGACAAGGCGGGCCGCCCGGTCGCGGTGATGGAAACCAATAACGACATCACCGAACGCAAACGCTCGGAAGCGATGCTGCAAAAGGCCCAGACCGAGCTTGCCCACGCGACGCGGGTCGCGACCATGGGCGAACTCACCGCCTCCATCGCTCACGAGGTCAACCAGCCGCTTGCCGCCGTCGTCACCAATGGCGAGGCATGCCTGCGCTGGCTCGGGCGCGAGGTGCCGGACCTTGGCGAAGCCCGCGCCTCGGTGGAGCGCATGATCAGCAATGGCAAGCGCGCCAGCAATGTGATCGCCCGCCTGCGGGCGCTGGCGCGCCGTGCCGACCCCGACCACATGCCGCTCAGTCTGAACGAGATCGTCGAGGACGCGCTGGCGCTGGTGGAACGGGAGGCTGCCTCGCACAGTGTCAGCGTCGGGCTCGCGCTCGACGCCGCGCTGCCCGACATATCAGGCGACCGCGTGCAGTTGCAGCAGGTCGTCATCAACCTGCTGATGAACGCCATACAGGCGATGGCCGGCGTCACGGGGCGGGCCCGCACGCTGTCGATCACCACGCGCGGGGCCCGCGAGGGCGGCGGGCAGGGCACCGCCACGCTCGAGGTGCGGGACACCGGCATCGGCATTGACCCGCAGAGCGCGAGCCAGCTTTTCACCGCCTTTTACAGCACGAAGAAGGAAGGGCTCGGCATGGGGCTGTCGATCTGCCGCTCCATCATCGAAGCCCATGGCGGACGTATTTCGTTTGTGGCCAATGCCGATCATGGGATGAGCTTCACCGTCAAACTGCCCGCACTGAAGGAACTGGTGCCGTGATTTCCAACTCTTCCTCCAGCCGCACGCCCGCCGCTCCTGCCGCGCCCACGGTGATCGTGGTCGATGATGACGAGGCGCTGCGCGAGGCGCTGAGCAGCCTGTTCCGCTCGGTTGGGCTGCGCGTCGAGCTATACGGCTCGGCCGCCGAACTCCTTGCCGCCAAGCCCCCCGCCGTGCCGCGCTGCCTGGTTCTGGACATCCGCCTGCCGGGCGTCAGCGGGCTCGACTTCCAGTCGCAGATCGCGACATCGCCCATGAACATGCCGATTATCTTCATGACGGGGCATGGCGATATCCCGATGACGGTGCGGGCGATGAAGGCGGGCGCGGTCGACTTCCTGACCAAGCCGTTCCGCGACCAGGACATGCTGGATGCCGTGGCGACGGCGCTGGAGAACGACCGCCGGCAGAGCGAGGCGGACAAGGCCTCGACCGATATCCGCGCGCTGTACCAGTCGCTGACCGCGCGCGAGAAGGAAGTCATGGCGCTGGTGACCTCGGGGCTGATGAACAAACAGGTGGCCGCGCAGATCCATCTCTCGGAAATCACCGTGAAGATTCATCGCGGCCATGTGATGCGTAAAATGAACGCCAAATCCCTGGCGGATCTGGTGCGAATGGCGGAAACACTCGGCCTTGGCATCTCAAAGGCGTAGATTGCAAACCTGAGTATAATGTGAATTTCGGATCTTTCGCGCCATTCTTGCGGGGACGCGCCAAGGCGTGCCGCTTTGACCGCGAAAGGAATATCTCGTGTCTGACGTTCCGATGATCGCCATCATCGATGATGATGACTCGGTGCGTGTGGCAACCGAGAGCCTTGTCCGCTCGTTCGGCTTCAAGACAAGCGCTTTTGCTTCGCCAGAAGCCTTTCTCGCCTCGTCGAGAATGGCGGAGATCCATTGCGTGATCACCGATGTTCAGATGCCTGATATGAGCGGCATCGAACTGTTCGATGTTCTGCGTGCGCGTGGCACGGGCTTGCCGGTCATCTTCATCACCAGCTTTCCCGAGGAGCGGGTACGGCGGCGGGTAGAGGAGGCCGGGGCCGTCGGCTTCCTCGCCAAGCCTTTCGACGCCGACACCATCATGGGCTTCGTGTTTGAAGCGCTCAAAGGCCAGCCTCGACCACATTAGACGTGCTCCGCCAGCACGCCCTGACCGTTCGAGCTGGCAAGACGAACGCCCCTCTGCGGCGCATGTTCAGCCTTGCCATGTCTCGAATACCGCAACCCGAACCCACCCCAATGGAGCCTGTCATGGACATCGAAGCCACCAAGAAGCGCCGGCTTGCACCGCTGGCGACGCCTACCTCGCTGCCCTCCAACGCGGTGGTAGACCTCGCCGCCGCCATGACCACCCTGCTGGCCGATGTGTTCACGCTCTACATGAAGACCAAGAATTTCCACTGGCACCTCTCAGGCCCGCATTTCCGCGACTACCACCTGATGCTCGACGAGCAGGGCGACCAGATCTTCGCCATGACCGACGCACTCGCGGAACGCGTTCGCAAGCTGGGCGGCACGACGCTGCGCTCGGTCGGCCATATTGCCCGCCTGTCGCGGCTTGAGGACAATGACGCCGATTTCGTCACAGCCCAGGACATGCTCGCCGAACTGCGCAGCGACAATGTCGCGCTCACCGGCTTTCTGCGCGCCACCCACGCGCTGTGCGACGAGCACGGCGATGTCGCCAGCGCCAGCCTGATCGAGAACTGGATCGACGAGACCGAGCGCCGCAGCTGGTTCCTGTTCGAGTCCGGCCGCACGGACGAAGCCCGGTGCTGATCGCTCGGCCCGGGTTTGAGGGCCGTGCCACCTCTGCCGCCGCCCACAGCGGCGGCCGCCTCCCGCCCGCCGCACCTTGCGGGCGATCCCTCCTTGAATGCCACTCCATCTGACGTTATATTGCGTCAATATTGATGGCGTAATGGCAGGGAGGCCTGAGCGATGAGTCTGGCCCAATATGCGGATGACGGCATTTTCGCGCCGCGACGGATCGCCGAGACGCTGCGAACCACGAATGACGAAATCGCCCGCACGACGGGGCTTGGCCGGGATGCGATCCAGCGCAAGGACCGGATCCGTTCGGACAAGACCCAGCGTCGCCTGCGCGAGATGGTCGAGATCATCAACAAGGTCGAGCCGCGCGTCGGCTCGGCACTGATGGCGTATGCCTGGTATCGCTCCGAGCCTCTGTCGGGATTTTCCGGCCAGACGGCGATGCAGCTGGTGCGGATGGGCCGAGCCGACGACGTGCTCGACTATATCGACGCGGTCGATGCCGGCATCCACGCCTGACCACGCATGCAGTATGTCGGCAAGCTCTATCGGGCGCTGAACCCGATCCATGCACGCGAGCCGCTGTCGGGCCGTGGCGCGGAACTCTATGGCGGGCGCTTCAATGCGAAGGGCGTGCCGGCGCTCTACACATCGCTGTCGGTCATAACCGCGCTGCGCGAGGCCAACCAGGTGGGCAACCTGCAGCCGACGACGCTGGTTTCCTACGAGGCCGAGATCCATCGGATTTTCGACGGCCGCGATACGGCCGCGCTCATGAGCGAGGGCATGGATACGGCCGCGCTCGCCGCTGCCGGCTGGCGCGATGAAATGCGGGCCACCGGGGAGGCCCGGACACAGGCCTTTGCCCGCCGCCTGATCGACGCCGGCCATAATGGCTTGCTGGTGCGCAGTTTTGCGCCCGGCGCGACGGCGGAGGATCTGAATCTGGTCCTCTGGCGCTGGGCGGCCGCGGCCCCCGCTCGCCTTGTCCTGATCGATGACGAGAACCGCCTGTCGCGCTGAACGCTCATCAACTGGCCGCCTCGGCAGCCTGATCCGCCGAGCCGGGGCAAAAAGCTCAACTGAGCGGATGGCCTCGCAACAGCGTTCGAGAGCCGCGCCGAGAGGCTTTCTCCGGAGGCGCCTCATGCGGCCGGTGTCCCGCGCCTTCACCTGGCGGCGAATACGCTCCTTAGTGCGGCACGGGCCCGGCGCAGCGCCCGGCCTGGCAGGCTGGCACGAGGTTTCGCAGCCGGCGGGCCCGCCACCAGGGTGGCGAGGCGCTGCAGCAGATCATCGGCAACCGCCGCCGGCACGATGGAATGCCGGATGCGCCGCGCGGCCAGCGCACCGCGCCGCCTCGGCAGGATCGGCCGCGACAGCGCGCAGCGCCGCCACGGCCGAGCTCATGTCGGGCTCGGCCCAGCGCTGGTCCGGCGTGTAGCTGGCATTGGCCTCGCCGGGGCGCACCGGCGCCATGGACCAGTCCACGAAATAGGCCGCATCGGACCGGAGGAAGGCCGTGGGCCCGCCCCAGCCGGTGATCACGACCGGGCGAGCGGCACAGGCGGCCTCGAAGGCGCCGAGACCCCAGCCTTCGGCGCGGCACAGCGACACGAAGCAGTCGCCCAGCGCATGCAGGGCGTGCAGCTCGCAATCCGGCAGATCGTCGGTGAGCAGGCAGATGGGGGGGGCGGCAGGCGGCCCTGGCGCAGCACGGCGCGGCCGATCATCGCCTCGAACTGCGGCAGCACCGGCACGCTTTCGCCCTCATGCCCGGGATCGCGTCGCACGCGCTCCAGATCGTGAACACTGGTCTTGATCACAAGCGCCACGGGATCGTCGTGGCTGAAGGCCTCGGCGAAGGCCGCCACCAGCGGGCCGATGGACTTGCGCTCCAGCCATGTCGAGACGGTGTAGAAGATCCGCCGGCCCGGCAACGGCGGCAGGCGTCGCTGCAGCCGCACCCGGTCTTCGACAGTGGCCGCACGCTCGGGCCGGGGCAAATGCGGCACGACCCAGATCGGGATCACCACGCCACTGTCACGGAAGACCTGTCGGTTCCATTCGCTGGGCACGATCACGGCATCGAGCCGATTGATCAGCGCCGGCGAGTGGCCCGGCAGCCGGTCGGTCTCCCAAACGGTATGGCCGAGCACGCAGCGCGTGCCCCGGCGGCACTCGCGCCCGATGAAGTGCGGGTAGTATTCGGCCACGAAGTGGATGATGGACACGTCGCATTTCCGCGCATCGTCACGCAAGGACCGGAGATCTTCCGCTTCTATCTGCACGACCTCGCATCGCATCTGCCGCCCGCGTGGCGAGCCGTGGCCGAGATGGACTGCGATGATTGGGAATCGGCCACGCGGCGCGGTCTGGCCGGCCTGGCGCTGCGGCGCGGACGCTTGCGCATTGCCGCCGCGCGCCTTTGCAATCGCGGCGGTACGCCCGGCTCGAGCGGCTGTTGTTGCCTACCTACCGCACCGTTCACCTCGCCGCCGTCGAGGACGCCACCCGCCTCGCCCGCCTGCCGGGCATGGGCGAGGTGCGCATCAGCCCCAACCGCATCGTTGCCGACGCGCCGCACGTTCCGTCACCGCCCCCGGCAGGCGGGCGCACCCTGCTCTTCGTCGGCGCGCTGTTCTATCCACCCAATGAGGACGCCGTGGCCACCTCGCATGCTGTCCGGGGGCTGCAGGTCGAGCCCGGGCGGCACGTGCTCGTGGCCGATCGCGCCGGACTCTTCGCGCTCCATTGCGCGGCGCTGCTGACGGATGCGGCGCTGGCCGCCCGCATCGCCGACGAGGGTGAACGCCTGCTGCGGGCGCGATACTGCCGCGCCCCGGCTGACGACACGCCCTCACCGAACCTTGCTCCTGGATGAAGCAGGAAAACCCCTTGCACGATTCCGCCACCCCTGCGGCCCGCCCGCCGCTGCTGATCCTCTCGGTCGCCACAGGATATGGCGGCGCCGAGCGCAACGTCGAAATCCTGCTGCCCCTGCTGCTCGCCGAGCGACGGGTCACGGTTTTCGCCTGCAACACGCTGCATCTCCAGCGGCTTCGGCAGATGGCGCACCCTCGGCTGGACATCCATGCAGTGGATGCCACGCGGGGAAACTTCATCGCGCGTGCCGCTCGGTCGCTTGTGCGGCGCGTCCTGACGCTGCGGCCTTCGGCCATCCTCACCAATACGCTCGATTCCCTGCGCATCCTGGCGCGGGCGGCAGAACAGCTGCCGGGGCTGGACGCCATCGCCTGCGTGGCCGCGCACGACTTCCTCTGGTTCGATCATGAGCGCCTGCTGCCGCAGGTGCGCCGGGCCACAGTGCTGGTGCCCGACCGGTCGGTGCTGGAAAGCCGGACTACCTCGCCGACCATGTCTGGCCACACGGCCCGATGCGGGCCACCTTCCGGCTACGCCATCGGCCTCCAAAAACCGCGTGACGACACTTTTCCGCGAGGAGGCCCGAAATGGTCGCCGATGCAGCACTCAAGTGTTTGAAACCAAAAGCCAAAATGTACGAGGTTTCCGATCGTGACGGCATGTAGGTGCGCGGTCATCTACGGCGCGCTCCTCTGGATGGCCGACAAACTCAGCCGTGAACAGGGAGAACAAGCGCGCAGCCTTTGGAAGGATAAGGGAATGCAGGCGTTCGAAGAAGCCCGCCACGAGTGAAAATGGTGGCGGTTCCGACTCATAGCTGCCACTCCACTGCGCTTTCAGCAACGTCCGCTTTGCGCCGCCGTTGCGGTCACTGATCTGGGAGCGATCGCGGTCCAGAAGCGGACATTCGCGACAAACGGCAGGCAGTTAACCTCGTGCCAAAAGCGGAAATAGTCGGGTCGTCCACAAACGGACATTGGGCCGAAGAACAGCACCCGTCCTGCCAAGGTTGAACGTCACCCCCGGTGCCAACTGGCCTACCCGCATTCATCGCCACATTCTGGCTTCGCGCGCGGTGCTGGTCTTCCGCAGACTGAGCCGCGGTAAGTAAGTACCAGTCCGCAGCTCCCTCAACTTGGCAGGCCGAACTGCTGGCGCAGCGCCTTGTCGAACAGCCACGCGGGCATGAAGCGGCGCAGCAGGCTGACCTGCTTCGCCACCTTGCCGACGGGGTAGCGCAGCCTGGGGCGGGGCGCCGTTGCCGCCCGAAGCACCGCCTCCGCCACCTCTTCGGGCGTAACCGCCTTCGGCAGCGACTTCCGGATGAAGTCATGCACCCAGGCACGGCCGCCATCATACTCCGACTTCGTGGCGTCCGGCTCCAGCGCGCTCTGGTCGAAATTGCCGGTCACTGTGCCGGGCTCGATCAGGGCGACGCGGACATTGAAGGCGCGGACCTCGTGATCCAGCGACTCGGAATAGCCCTCAACGGCGAACTTGCTTCCGGCATAATGGGCCGAATACGGCGCGGGGATGAACCCGAGCGCGCTGCTGAGATTGATGATGCGGCCCTGCCCGCGTTCCCGCATTGACGGCAACACCGCGTTGATGACCCGGACAACGCCGAACAGATTGACGTCGTAGAGGCGCTGAACCTGCGCGACCGTGGATTCCTCGGCGCCGCCGAACATGCCGACGCCTGCATTGTTGACGAGAACATCGATGCGCCCGGTGCGCGCGAGCACCTCGGCAACAAGGGCGGCTACCGAGCCTTCATCCGTCACATCGCAGGCCAGCATCGTGATCGGGCCCGAGCTGGTTGCGCCCGGCTTGCGGCTGGTGCCGAAGACGGTGAAGCCCGCCCGCGCCAGGGCTTCGGCGCTCGCCCGGCCGATGCCGGACGACGCCCCCGTCACGAGAGCCGTTTTTGGAGATATTGAGGACATCGCTGCTGATCCGGTTTGCGGACGAGGGAACGGGCCGCCATCGCGGCCCAACTAGTCACCGATGGTCGGCGTCGAAGGGCCGGCCATGCGTCAGGGGAAGGCGAAACCGCCGTCACTTCAGCTTGACGACGACCTTGCCTTTGGACCGTCCGGTATCGAGATAGGCCAAGGCGTCATTGGTCGCGCCGAACGGGAAGACCCGGTCCATGACCGGGCGAATGGCCCCGGCCTCGATCAGCGCGGTGATCTGGTTCAACTGCCCACCATCCGCCCGCATGAACAGGAAGGAATAGGCGAGCCCCCGGCCTTTCGCCTTCCGGCGAATGCCGAAGCTCAGAAGGCGCATGAGCTGCCGCAGCCCCCAGTTCAGCCCCTTCTGCCGGGCGAAATCGGCGTCCGGGGGGCCGGAAATGGAAATCAGCTTCCCGCTGGGCTTCAGCACGCTCAAGGACTTCTGGAGCGTGTCGCCGCCGAGGCTGTTCAGGACGACATCGTAGCCCGACAGGACTTTCTCGAAGTCCTGCGTCTTGTAGTCGATCACGACATCGGCGCCGAGGCTTGTGACCAGATCGACATTGGCGGTGCTGGTGGTCGTCGCGACCGTCGCGCCCAGATGCTTGGCCAGCTGGATGGCGAATGTCCCGACGCCGCCCGAGCCCGCATGGATGAGGATCTTCTGCCCCTTGCGCAGACCGGCGCGGTCGACCAGGGCCTGCCAGGCGGTGAGCCCGACCAGAGGTATGGACGCCGCCTCCTCCATGGTCAGGTTTTTCGGCTTCAGCGCGAGATCATCCTCATGGACGGCAATCCGCTCCGCTAACGTCCCGATGCGGCCATCCCGCGGGCGGGCATAGACCTCGTCGCCCACCTTGAAACGACGGACGTCGGACCCGACCCGCGCGACGATGCCGGCCATGTCGTGTCCAAGGATAAAGGGCGGGCGATAGGGAAGGAGGGGCTTGAAGGCGCCATCGCGGATTTTGGTGTCCAGCGGATTGAGCCCGGCGGCGTGGATCTCGACCAGGACATCCTCATCGCCCACCGCCGGCTCCGGCATCTCGCCGAAGCGCAGGGCGCCACGCTTCTTGTACTTGTCGAGGATGAAGGCCTTCATGATGGTGTGCTCTCTGGATTAGTGCCGAGCCCGCCTCCGGTGGGCGGGCCGTGGCTGGGCTCGGCTGGGCGAAGGCTCAGTCGGCCGTCCGGTAGCGCGCGGCGGCGTGTTCCTGGCGGGTGTTCGGCAGCATGGCCTGACGCGCGGCCTGGAAGGCGTTCCACTGCTCCACATCGGGCAGCGGCGGGATGGTGACGGCCTCGCGGCGATCGAAGCCGACCATCGCCGCGTCAACGAGTTCTTCGACGTCCATCACCCCGGCCATGGCGTCGACGTCCGCGCCGACATGCCCCCAGATCTCGGTGCGCGTGGCGGCGGGGAGCACCGCCTGGACATAGACGCCCTTGGGGCCGAGCTCGAGGCTGAGCCCCTGCGACAGGAACAGCGCGAAAGCCTTGGTGGCGCCATAGACCGTCATAGCGAATTCCGGCGCCAGCCCGACCACCGAGCCGATGTTGACGATCGCGCCCGCGCCGGCCTGTGCCAGACGCGGCGCGATGGCACTGGCCAGCCGCAGGACGGCGGTGGTGTTGAGGGCGAGCAACTGCGCGACGGCGTCAGTGCTCTGCTCGATGAAGCTGCCGCCAATGGCGGTGCCGGCATTGTTGATCAGGATGCCGATGCGGGCGTCGTCGCGCAGGCGGGCCTCAACGATCGCGAGGTCGGCGGGCTGTGTCAGGTCGGCCGTGATGATGTCGATCGCCACGCCGGTCTCTTCGCGCAGGCGAGCCGCCAGCGCCTGCATGCGCGCCGTGTTGCGGGCAACCAGCACCACATCATGCCCACGGCGGGCGAAACGCTCGGCATAAGCCGCGCCGATGCCGGTCGAGGCGCCGGTGACGAGAACGGAGGGATGGGCGGCCATGGGTTGCTCTCTCTTCAATGCGTGCTCATATACATGATGATTATCATGATTGATCCTAAATATGATCATCGTCATGTAACTGTCAACGACGCGCCGGAGGAATTTGCAATGAAGGTCAGCCGCGAGCAGATGGCAGAGAACCGCCGCCGCATCCTCGACGTCGCCAGCTCGCTGTTTCGCGACAGGGGGTTTGACGCCGTCAGCGTGGCCGGGGTTATGACGGCCGCCGGGCTCACCCATGGCGGCTTCTATGGGCATTTCAGTTCAAAGGATGATCTGGTCGCGCAGACACTGGCCCATGTCCTCGCGGCGGACGCCGGTGGAGACACCGAAATCCGCGCCTATCTCGAGGCCTATCTCTCGCCGCGCCATCGCGACAACCCGGCAGCGGGTTGCCCCACGGCGGGACTTGCCGCGGCCCTCCGCCACCAGTCCCCCGCGGCACGCGAAGCGATGACGGAAGGGCTGCGCTCACAGATCGCCCGTATCGAGACGGCCCTCCCGGAGGCGGATCCGGCAGAGAGGCGCCGCACCGCGATCGGCAGCTGGGCGGCGATGGTGGGCGCCGTCATCCTCGCCCGTGCCATTGATGACCCCGCTCTTTCGGACGAGATCCTGGAGCAGACCCACGCCTGGATCGAGGCCGGGATCGAGGACAGGTCTGCCCGCTAATTCCGAGGCTCACGAACGGAACTTGAATCGCCCTCCCAGCTAGCGGCGGACTACCCATCAATTTGAAATGGACCTAGAAACGGACGTTCCGAAGACAGCCTTTGGGTCAGTTCGCCCTCGGCGATTCATCGGGGGGAGATGTCCGCTCCTCGTTTGAAGTCCCGATAGCGGCAGGTCTGCCACCGGCCCCGTAGCCGTCTGCATCCCTCGGGAAATTGGCTTGAGCATAGCCGAACTGGAACCGTCATCTGACGGTCTGGCCACTCTGGCAATAACGCCCGCTAACATCCGCGCGGTGGGACCGCGATCAGCACGCCCGCCTCAGTGGATGACGAAAGCCCGTAGGTCTGCGTTCAGCGAATTGGCGTTGACGGTCAGCATCCCCTGAAGCCTTCACAGTCGACGCCGAAAAAACGGGCCCGACGGGTGAGCGCGGACCGACGGCGCGCAATTGCCGGCCAGCGCCGTCCGAAAGCCGTCGAACACCTCTATCGGCGTTTGCTCGGGGTTTTCGTCCGTCTTGAGCATCAGCGGCCAGCACCGTCAGTTCTGCTTTGCGGCCGGACTGCTAACCGAGGCTCTGCCGAGTGGCTCCGGGATCGGTTTGGTGAGCAGCCGATCCAGGCCGGACATGGCATCGCCCTGGACCTGCTCCGACAGGCGCTCTGCGTCGCGCTGACGGATGTCCTCAGCCGCCTCCTCAATGTCGACCTCGGCAAACCCCAGCGCACGAAGGCCCTCCGCTCCCATCCGATAGGCGGATTCCACCGTTTCGCGGATTTGATAGTCGACGCCCGCGCGGATTAGCTCGACGGCGTGTTCGCGATCAAAGCTGCGCACCAGAAGCTTCGCCTGCGGGAATTCATGCTGCGCCAGTTCCACGATCTGCAGGGCCGCCTTCGGGTCGTCGATGCAGACCATGATCGCATCCGCCTCACGCGCACCGGATTGGCGCAGCGTGTCCAGCCGGGTGCCGTCGCCGAAGAAAACCTTGAACCCATATCGGGCAGCGTCGCGGATGCGGTCCGGGTCCCGGTCGATGACGGCAAGGTCGATACCCCTGGACAGCAGAAGCTGCGAGGCGATCTGGCCAAAGCGGCCGAAGCCGATCAGGAGCATCCGCCCCTTCAAATCGTGCGCGACATCGACGCCGTCCATCGACACCCCGGTACGCAAGAGCCGGTCTGCGGCTATCATGAACAGCGGCGTTATCGCCATCGATAGGATCACCACCGTGACGAACAACGCATTGTCCCGCGCCTCAATCACGCCGCCCGATGTTGCTGCGGCGTAGAGCACGAAGGCAAATTCGCCGCCCTGCAGGAACATGGATGTGCGGTGCACGGCTTGATGGTTGGAATTGCCGAACAGGCGTGCGACCGCGTAGACCATGACGCCCTTCGCCACAGTGAACGCCGCCAGCATCGCCAGCAGGAGCTGCCATTCGGCCGCGACGACGGAAAGATCGAGCGACATGCCCACAGCGAGGAAGAACAGGCCCATGAGCAGGCCGCGAAACGGTTCGACATCGCTCTCGATCTGGTGGCGGTAACTCGAACTCGACAGCATCACCCCGGCAAGGAAGGCACCCATCGCCATCGAAAGGCCAGCGGCATCCATCAGGAGAGCCGCGCCAAGCACAACCAGCAGCGCCCCGGCCGTCAGCACCTCCCGTGTTCGCGCGCGCGCCAGCAGGGCGAAGAAAGGGTTGAGCCCCCAGCGCCCCACGATCAGCAGCGCCACCAGCGCCGCCGCCGCGACCAGGATCTCGGTCCATCCGGCCTGCCCCTGCGACAGCGGCGACAGAAAGGCGACCACCGCCAGCAGCGGCACGATCATCAAGTCCTCGAACAGCAGGATCGCGACCGATTTCTGGCCTTCCGTGCTGGCGAGCTCGCCCCGGTCCTGCAGCACCGACATGATGACGGCGGTCGAAGAAAGAACGAAGCCCGCGCCGGCGATGAAGGCGACCGGGCCGGAAAGTCCGAAGACCGCCACACCGGTCAGGGTCAGGGCGGCGGTCGCGGCCGCGACCTGGACACACCCCAGCCCGAAGATCTGACCCCGCATCGCCCAGAGTTTTTGCGGGCGCAGTTCCAGTCCGATCACGAACAGGAACATCACCACTCCGAGTTCGGAGAAATGAAGAATGGACGCGGCATCGGTGATCAGGCTCAGCACCGACGGCCCGACCAGCAGGCCGGCAGCGAAATAGCCGAGCACCGATCCCAGCCCGATCCGCCGAAACAGCGGCACGGCGACGACAGCCGCCCCCATCAGGACGACCGCAGGTCCGATCATCTCCCCAAGGCTCGCTTCAGCCATCGACTTGCCTTTCCAGTAGGGTGTCGGCCGCACGAAGGTCTTTCATGGGCCAGCATTGTTTGTGGCTTATGCTCTTGAGCGTCGCGTTCGCCCGGCTTTCATCACAAGGGCCTGCTTCCCGATGGCCGCACGCTAGCTGGCGGTCAGGGCGGAACCGATCATCAGCGCCCCGAAGACCATGAAGATGATGCCGGTCAGCATCCGTCCGCGCCGCGCATGCTCAGGCCTGCGGAGCCGTCGGACGAGGTGCCGTGCCCCGAGCGCGTAGCCACCGAGAACGACGAGCTTCACGATGACGAAGGTTACAACCAGAAGCACGAGCACGAACGGCCCGCTCTCCGCCGGGATGAATTGAGGGAACAGGGCGGCGAAGAACAGGACGGCCTTCGGATTGCTGATCCCCACGCCGAAAGACTGGAGCCAGAGCGCCAGAGTGCCTCGTGTGGGGGCCGTCTCCGTCGCGGGCGCCCCTTCCTGCGGCGAGGGGGAGCGAATATAGCTCCACCCGAGCCAGATGACGTAGGACGCGCCCAGCAGGCGCAGGGCCATGAAGGCGATGGGACAGGCGAAGAGAAGAGCGCCCACTCCCACCACCGACAGGGTCGCCAGCAGCCCGATGGCGACAAGATCGCCACTCAAGGCCCCCAAGGCGCGGCGCCACCCAAGAGCGAGGGCATTGTTCACCAGAAACAATGTCGATGGGCCGGGTGTCGCGCTCTGCGCCGCGCTGACCAGCACATAGGCAAGATATGAAGAAAATTCCATCGCGCACCTGCCTGACATTGTCGACGATGAAGCAGCTGGAACGAATGCCCCCCTTCAGTTGGCGCGTCGGTCCCGGGACGTGATGATGCGGCCGCTTGCGTCGGAACAATCGGCAGATCGACGGCGACAGAGCACGCTACGACAGGGCCCGGTCGGACGAGGATGGCGCGGCCACTTTGGCGGGTCACATCGACGCGCCACGAAATCCTCGCCATCCCCGAACTGATCAACCCTCGGTCGGCACCGGCGTGTTGAGCAGCTGCTGCTCCCACAGATAGGCAATGCCGCTGCCGCCCGCATGCTGGGTAATGACCTCGGTCAGCTTGAGGGCGGTATCCATCCGGGCCCAGTCGCGCTGCCATTCGGCCGCGAGCGCCAGCCAGGTCATCATGTTCGCGCCGGCGGCGATCATGCGCTGGATGGCGACCTGGTGGGCCTCGACCGAAACAGCGCCGGAGGCGTCGGTAATCACGGTCACATCCCAGCCCTCTCCGAGAGCCTGGATTGTCGGCATCGCCACGCAGACCTCGGTCCATAGTCCGGCGATGATGAGTTGCTTGCGGCCCGTCGCCTTGACCGCGTCAACCACCTTGGGGTCCTCCCAAGTGTTGATGAAGGTGCGGTCGATCACCTCCTGCCCGGGAAACACCTCGGTGATCTGGGGGAAGAGCAGGCCGCCCCGCGCGGCGATCACGGAAGTCAGGATGGTGGGGACGCCGAAGGCCTTGGCGGCCTTGGCCAGCCCCGCCGTGTTGTTGATCACCATCTGCGGTTCGTGACTGTTCACATTGGCGAGCTGGTAGGGCTGGTGGTCGATGAGAACGAGAACCGACTCCTCGGGACGAAGAAGCGAGGCGAGGCCACTGCGAAAGGTCATCACGTCTTCCTTTCTCTGCCGCCACGGACGGCAATGAGTTCACCGGAGACAAGCGCCAACAGGCGCCGTTGCCGGGCCGCAACTTGCTGTTCCTTTGCGTGATGGGATAGTGCCGGAGTCCGGTAAGCTGTGTCGCTGAAGGAGGAACGCGAATTGGACATTGAGGACCTTCGGACATTCGTGGCGGTGGCCGATGCCGGGGGCGTGTCGGCCGCCGCGCGCCGGCTCGGCATCTCCAAATCGATCGTCAGCCGTCGGCTCTTCCGGATCGAGGCCGAACTTGGCGTCCAGTTGCTGGCGCGAACGACGCGCGGCGCTGCGCTCACCGAAGCCGGGATCACTTTCCGGGATCACGCGGCCCGGGCGAGCGCCGAGATCGATACTGCGAGGGAAGCGATCCTCCCCACCGGCGAGTTGCGCGGTCGCCTGAGGGTGGCCATGCCGCTGTCCTTCGGCCCGACCCATTTTTCCCCCGTGATAGCGGAAATGGCGCAACACCACCCGCAGCTCCACGTCCATACCTCGTACAGCGATCGCTTCGTCGATCTGATCGCGGAAGGTTTCGATTGCGCGATCCGGGTCGGCTACCTCCAGGACTCCAATCTGGTCGCCAAGCGTGTCGGGCCGATCTATGGCAAGCTGGTCGCAAGCCCGGCTTACATCAGAACCCACGGCTCTCCCGAGACGGTGGACCAGCTCATCGACCATCAGGCCCTCATGCAGGGAACAGAATCCTGGCAGTTCCTGGATGGCGACCGGATCATCACGGTTCAGCCGCAGGGGCGATTCAAGGCCGACAATGCCATGGCGCTTGCCGCGGCCGCGGCGGCAGGGCTCGGCATCGCCTGGCTTCCCGACTGCGTCACCCACGACTATGTGGCGTCCGGCGCGCTCGTTCCGGTGATGACACGCTATCCTCCACCTTCGGCGGGCGCCTATGTCGTTCGGCCGCCGGGCCAGCACACGGCACGGAAAGTCCGGGTTCTCACCGAAATGCTGATCGCGTACTTCGCGCGCCATCCTCAGCTGTGGGGGATTGACGGATAGGAAGGCGAGCGGGGGGCGCCTTCTCGGAGGGCGCTCCGCGCTCGTTCCCCTTGCTGCGACACAGCTGCGCCGATCACAGGGCTAGCCCGGCGGGCGGGCGCGAGCCTGGGTGTTCACAAGGGGGGATCAATTTCAGCCGAACAGGGCAGGGCCTGCCAGCATCACGACGGATGCCGGCCGGCGATGATATGAGACAGGAAGACCGTTTGATGGACTCAAATCCCGCACCGCAGGTCAAAGCGATCATTTTCGATTTTGATGGGGTCATCCTCGATTCCGCTGGCGTCAAGACACAGGCCTTCGCCCATTGCTATGCGGGGGAGGACGCGGGCCAGATCGCCGCAGTCGTCGACTATCAGCAGCGGCACGGAGGCATTGGGCGACGCGAAAAGTTCGTCCATTTCGAGCGCAGCCTCTTCGGCCGGCCGGCCGACCCGAACTCGCTCGATGCGTTGTGCAGACGGTTCGCCGCTTTCATCGAAACCGCCATGCTGGAGGTGCCGTTTATTCCGGGAGCGCGGGAGACCTTGCGGGCGCTGCACGGCCGGGTTCCACTTCATCTCGTCTCCGGCATGCCGGAGAACGAACTGATCGCGGTGCTGGCGCAGCGCGGGCTCACGCCGTTCTTCGCGTCGGTGGCCGGCGCGCCCAAGCACAAGCAGGAGGAGTTCCGCCGAATCCTCTATGTGGAGGGCCTCGCACCGGAAGAAGCGCTGGCGGTGGGCGATTCCACCACCGAGTTTGAGGCCGCGCGCGACCTCGGCATTCCCTTCGTCGCCATCGTGGCGGAGGGCGCCCCGGACTTCTTTCCGCCCGACGTGCCACGCCTCGCCGATCTTTCGGACTTTCCTGCTCTCGTCGCGCGATGAGCGGGGTCAGTTCATCCACAGGCCGCCAGTGACGTTGATCGCCTGCCCGGTCATGTACGAGGATTCGTCCGAGGCGAGGAAGGCGACCACGCGGGCAATGTCGTCGGGGCCACCGACGCGGCCGATCGGAATGAGGTGTTCGCGTTCCTTCGCGGTGGGCAGCCCCTGCTCGCGGGACATCCGGTCGGCGTCGTCGCGCATCCGCGTGCCGACGATCGAGCCGGGGCAGACGGCGTTGACATTGACGCCGAGCGGCGCGACCTCGGCGGCCAGCGCCTGGGTGAACACGATCACCGCCGCCTTCGATGCGGAATAGGCGGCATAGTTCGGCTTGCCGATCTTGCCGAACCACGAGGCGATGTTGACGATGCGCCCCGCGCGGCGCGCGATCATGTCCGGCAGCACCGCCTTGGCGACATGGAACACGCTGTCGGTGTTGATGGCGAACACACGCCGCCACGCCTCCACGTCGATGTCCACCACCTTGCCGACGGCGGTGATGGCGGCGTTGTTCACGGCAATGTCGATAGGTCCGAGCGTCGCCTTCACCTGCGCCACCGCGGCCATCACCGAGGCGGGGTCGGCGACGTCGACGGCGAGTGCGAGCGCGCGGCGGCCGGCTGCCTGCACCAGGGCGGAGGTCTCCTGCGCCCCGGCGAGGTCGAGATCGAGAATGGCGACATCGCACCCCTCCTGCGCCAGGCGGGTGGCGATGCCGCGGCCGATGCCGACCGCCCCGCCGGTGACGAGGGCGACGCGTCCGTCGAGATTGTACATGGTGCTTCCCGCCTCAGTGCGCGCCGTGGCTGTCGAGGCCCGGCAGATAGATGTCCTTGATGCGGGGGTCGGCCGCCATCTTGGCGGCGGGCCCCGAGCATTGCAGCGAACCGTGCTCCAGCGCGTAGACGAAATCGGCCACCTCGAAAGAGAGGTCGATGTTCTGCTCGACCAGAATGATCGACACCCCGCTTTCGGCGAGCTTCAGCACGATCTCGAAGATCTGGTGGATGATGATCGGGGCGAGGCCGAGAGAGGGCTCGTCAAGCAGAAGAAGCTCGGGGCTGCCCATCAGCGCGCGGCCGATCGCCACCATCTGCTGCTGGCCGCCGGAGAGCCGCCCGGCCGACTGGTGGCGGCGCTCGCCAAGGATCGGGAACAGCCCGTACACTTGGTCGCGCAGCTCGGCGAAGCTCTTGCCCCGGCCTGCGATATAGCCGGTGATGAGGTTCTCCTCGACCGAGAGCTGGAACACCCGGCGCCCTTCCGGGCAATGGCCGATGCCGCGCCGGACCATCTGGTGCGGCTTCAGTCCCACGACATCCTCGCCCTTGAAGCGGATGGAACCGCTGGTGGCGCGGTTCAGCCCGCTGATGGTGCGCAGCAGCGTGGTTTTGCCGGCGCCGTTGGGGCCGATCAGGCAGACGATCTCGCCGGGCAGGACCTCAAGGCTGATGCCATGTAAGACCTTCACCCTCCCGTATCCGGACTCGATTGCGTCGACCGCGAGCAGCGGCCTCGATGTCCTTGATGGCTCCTGGCTGGCCAAGATACGCCTCCTGCACTTCGATGTTGGCCCGGATGTCGGCAGCGGTGCCCTGCGCCAGCACCTGCCCGCGATTCATCACGACGATGGTGTCGGAGATGGACATGATGAGCTTCATGTCGTGTTCGATAAGCACCATGGCGAGGTCGGGTGCGCGCAGGTCGAGAATGTGCTGCTTGAGCAGTTCGGTCTCGCCATGGTTGAGCCCGGCAGCCGGCTCGTCGAGCAGCAGCACGCGCGGCGCGGCGACAATGGCGCGGGCCAGTTCGACCAGCTTCTGCTGGCCATAGGCGAGGCTGCCCGCCTGCCGCTCGGCATGGGCCGCGAGCCCGAGCCGTTCGAGCACCGCGTGGCAGCGCGCCCGCCGCTCCTCGGCCACCGTTCGGGGGGTGAAGCCGAACGTGTCGGCGACGAGCCGTCCGACCTGCGGCGGCACCAGCGCCACTTCGAGGTTCTTCACCACGCTCATGCCGTCGAACAGGCGGATGTTCTGGTAGGTTCGTGCCAGCCCGGCATGGGCTATGCGGTGCTTGGGCAGCCGCTGCAGCTCGACGCCGTCCACCAGGATGCGGCCGGAACTGACGCCGTAGGAGCCGGCCGCCATGTTGACGAGGGTAGACTTGCCGGCCCCGTTCGGCCCGATCACCGCGGTGATGATGCCGGGCTTCACTGCAAAGGAAACGTCGTCGATCGCCTTTAGTGCGCCGAACTGCTTGGTGACATGGTCGAAGGTCAGCATTTGCCGCCTCCCAGCCGGCGCATCAGCCAGCTTGGTCCGAAAGCCCGGCTGATGATGCCGCGCGGACGGGCGAGGATGATGATCACGAGCGCCATCCCGTAGAGCAGCAGCCGGTAGTCAGCATAGGCGCGCAGCAATTCGGGGATGAGGATCAGCAGCGTCGCGCCAAGCAGCGCCCCGAACGGGTTGCCCAGGCCCCCGATCACGATCACCAGCACGATGATGAGCGACTCCCAGAAGGTGAAGCTCTCCGGGCTCACGAAGCGCTGCATGGACGCGAACACCACCCCGCAGCCGCCGCCCACGAAGGCGCTGAAGGCGAAGGCGACGAGCTTGACCCGCGTCGTGTCGATGCCGCAGCCGCGCGCCGCGTCCTGGTCCTCGCGCACGGCGGAAAGGGCGGTGCCGAGGGCGCTCTCCTGGATGCGCCAGACGAAGAGGAAGACCACGACCAGCAGCGCCACGAGGAGATAGAGGAAGTCGTGCGGCGTGCTCAGGGTCCAGCCGAACAGGTGCGCCTCGTCGATGCGGGCGATCCCTTGCGGACCGTTGGTCACCCCGTCGAGATTGTTCATCAGCACGCGGATGATCTCGCCGAAGCCAAGCGTGACGATGGCGAGATAGTCGCCGCGCAGCCGCAGCACCGGAATGCCCAGCAGGATGCCGGCGAGGCCGGCGAGGCTGGCGCCGATCAGCAGCACCAGCGCGAAGGGCAGGTGGATGTCGAACTGGCCGGAGGCCAGCAGCGCCCAGGAATAGGCGCCGATGGCGTAGAAGGCGACATAGCCAAGATCGAGCAGCCCCGCATAACCGACGATGATGTTCAGCCCCAGGCCGAGGATGGCGTAGAGCAGGATCATGTCGAGGATACGCAGCGGATAGGCTGGCAGGAACTGGCCGGCGATCAGTGCCAGCACCGGCACAAGCGCCATGGCGAGCGCCCCCGGCCAGATCCGCATCGTGCGGACAGGGGCCGGGCCCAGCGCGCCGGCCGCCGCTCCGCCTGTGTTCGGTGCGTCAGAAGTCACTCTTGTACACCCTGGTTTCTTCGCTGACATGCTCGCCGAGCAGGCCGGCGGGGCGGAACAGCAGGATCAGGACAAGGACGGAGAAGGCGAAGATGTCGCGATATTCCGTGCCGATGACGCCGCCGGTCAGCACCGGCATCCAGGCGGTGCCGAAGGTCTCGATCGCGCCGAGCAGGAACCCGCCCAGCACCGCGCCGGGGATCGACCCGATGCCGCCGAGAATGGCGGCGGTGAACGCCTTCATGCCGATGACGAAGCCCATTGTGAAGGTCGCCACGCCGTAGAAGGAGGAATAGAGGATGCCGGCGACGGCGCCGAGGCCGGGGCCGATGAAGAAGATCAGCGAGATCGCCATGTTCGGGTTGATGCCGACCAGCGAGGCGGTCTCGGCATTCTCAGCCACGGCACGGATGCGCACGCCGAGATTGGTGCGGTTCACGAACAGCTCCAGCCCGATCATCAGCACCACGGCGACCAGGAAGATGGTGATCTGCTTGTAGCTGACGACGGCGCCGAAGACGTCGATCACCCCCGACGGCAGGAAGGAGGGGTAGATCATCGGCCGCCGGCCGCCGATCAGCATCACCGCGTTCTGGATCACCACCGCCATGCCGAGGGCCGAGAGCATCGGCGCGAGGCGCGAGGTGCCGCGCAGCGGGCGGTAGGCGACGATCTCGACGCTGACGCCGGCAAGGCCGACCAGCACGAAGGTGATCAGGCCCACGAGCAGCCCGCCCGTCGGGTGGCCGGCAATGCCGAGCGCGCCGGCAAGGGCGAGGCCGATGAAGGCGCCGGCGGTGAAAAGTTCGCTGTGGGCGAAGTTGATGAGGCGCAGCACGCCGTAGACCATCGTGTAGCCGAGCGCGATGAGCGCGTAGATCGACCCGACGGTGAGGGCGTTGATCGTCTGCTGGAGAATGAGGGCGCCCATGTCAGCCTTTCGGTCCGTTGCTTGCGGTAGCGGGCGGAAAGAGGTCCGGCGCAGCGCGCGAGGGCGCGCAGGCGCCGGACCAGGAGGCTTCACGACGAGAGGGGGTCTGTCGGTGAAGCGAACTCCGTCGAGGAAGGCGACAGCTACTGGACCAGCGCGAACTTGCCGTCCTTGACCGCGTAGAGGAACAGGAAGGGCTTCTGCAGTTCGCCGGCCGGCGTGAAGGCGACGTGGCCGACGAGGCCGTCAAAGTCGCTCTTGGCGATCTCGGTGACGATACCGGCGCGGGTGAGCGGCGTCGGCGCCTTCTTCATCGCCTCGATGATGATGGTGGCCTCGACATAGCCATAGGCCGAGTACGGGCCGGGATCCTCGCCGAAGGCGGCCTTGTAGTCGGTCGCGAACTTCTGCAGGGCGGGCGAGGAATCGTAGGGCGGGGCCTGGAAGGAGACGACGGTGCCTTCCGAAGCGGGCCCGGCGCCGGCGATGAAGTCCGGCGTGAACGCGCTGTCGGCGGCGAAGAAGGTCGCCTTGATGCCGAGCTCGCGGGCCTGCTTCACGAACAGGCCGACCGCCGGCATGACGCCGCCGAAATACACCACGTCGGGGTTTTCGGCGCGGATCGAGGAGAGCAGGGCGCTGAAGTCGACGTCGGTCTGGGCGATGCCGGAGAAGGAGGTGATGGTGCCACCGCCCTTGGTGAAGTTCTCGCGGAACACTTCGGCGACGCCCTGGCCGAAGGCCTGCTTGTCATGAACCACCGCGGCCTTCTTGGCGCCGAGCTTGGCCAGCGCATAGTCCGCCGGGGCCGCGCCCTGCGAGAGGTCGTTGGCGATGGGCCGGAACAGGTTCTTGTAGCCGGCCTTGGTGACCTTCGGGTTCGAGGCGTTGGTCACCTGCGGCATGCCGCAACGGTTGTAGACATCAGAAGACGGGATGGTCACGCCGCTGTTGAAATTGGCGATGACGGCGAGCATGCCGGTTTCGTCGCAGTGCTTCTGCGCGATCAGCGTGCCCTGCTTGGGGTCGCCGCCATCGTCGTCGCGCACCAGCACGAGCTTCTGGCCGTGGACGCCACCCGCCGCATTGGCCTGGCGCACGGCGAGTTCCATGCCGTTCTGCCAGGTGGTGCCGAACAGCGCCTCGGCGTTGGTCGTCGGACCCGCCGTGCCGATGAGGATATCGGCACGCGCCGCTCCCGTCAGCGCGGCCACGGCAACGGCAGCGTAGAGTATGCTCTTGATACGCATGTCAGTTCCCTTCTCTCTGGGGTCCGTTCCGGACCGTTGCTTCAGGGTGCCAACACGCGCCGGCAGCCCGTACTTCAAGCGATGTCGCGCGCCTTTCCGAGCCTACCCTCGGCCAGCGACGCGATGAGGTTGCGCGAGACGCGCTGAATGTGCGCCCGCAGCGTGTCCACGCCCCGGCGGATATCGCCGAGCCGGGCAAAGGCGATGAGCGCGCGATGGTCGGCGAGCTCGCGTTCCACGTCTTCCGCCACCGCGATCTGCAGGTTCACGTAGCGATTGGCGTTGTCGTGCACGGTGCGCAGCAGTTTGAGCGCGATCAGATGACCGCTCGGGCGATACAGCGCCTCATGGAAGCGCCAGTTCAGTTCGCCCCAGTTCTCGACACTGCCGCTCGCCATGGCTTCGTCCGTTACCGCCTCGGCAAGGGCGAAATCCTCTTCCGTCAGGCGCGGAATGGCCGTCTCGAACAGCCAGGTTTCCATGCGCGCACGGATTTCGAACAGCTCCTCGATCTCCTCCAGCGACAGGGACGACACCACCGTCCCCTTGTGCAGTTCCGATACGACGAGGCCCTCGGCCTCCAGCTGGCGGATCGCCTCACGCAGAGGGACACGGGAAACCCCCAGCTCTGTGGCCAGCTTCTCTTGGCGCAGCGGGGCGCCTTCGGGCAGCTGACCGATGATGATCTGGCGCCGCAATTCGGTGACGATTTGGTCCGTCAACGACTGACGACCGATTTTCACGACCATTCCACAAGCTCCATATTGAATACGATATTCAATTGATACGGATCAACAAGAACAATTATTAGGCAATATGGCGACATAGTTGCCTATTTTTTCATCTTTTATTCTCCATTCTGAGTGTCTAGGCTGAATATTGTATTCAATCCTCTCCCCAACGCGCGGAGCAGACTCATGTCGGAACAGGCGGGCCGGGCGGCCCAGACGGACGCCACTTCCCATCTCGGCGATGTGCTCGTGAAGCAGCCGGGCGAGGAGGTCAGTTACTGGCAGCCGGTGCCGGCCAATGGCCATATCGACGTGATCTTCGCGCCGCATCTGGTGCCGATGGAATTTCCCATCGGCTTCGGAACTCAGACCGTGCCGCCGGGCGGCTATGTGCGCGAGCATGCTCATGACCGCAATGAGGAAGTTATCTTCGTCATCCGTGGCAAGGGCCGTGCCGTGGTCGAGGGCGTGAGCCACGAGATGCAGCCGGGCTCCGCCTTCTTCATCGGCCGCAACCGCCGGCACATGTTCATCAATGAGGGCACCGAGGACATCCTCTGGACGTGGCTGATCGTGCCGAACGGGCTGGAGGATTTCTTCCGCCTGATCGGCCGTCCCCGCCAGCCGGACGAGCCGACGCCGGAGCCGTTCCCGCGGCCCGAAAACGTGCTGCAGATCGAGCGCGACACCGTGTTTGCGGCGCAGCCCATCGACCAGCGCCAGCCCTGAGTCGGCGCCCCGCGCGTTCGTGCCCTTCCCGACGATCGAGGAATCCATGCGTCTCAAAGACAAGGTCGCCATCATCACTGGCTCCGCCGCCGGCATCGGTGAAGCGGCGGCCGAACTTTTCGTGCGGGAAGGTGCCCGCGTTCTGCTGGCGGACCGCAACGGCGAGGGAGCCGCGCAGGTCGCCGAACGCCTCGGCCCGAATGCCGCCGCCATCGCCGTCGACGTCAGCCGCAGCGACGACGTGAAGCGCATGGTGGACAGCGCGGTGGAGCGTTTCGGCCGGCTCGACATCCTCGCCAACAATGCTGGCTACGGCATCCCCGGTACGGTTGTAAATACCGAGGAGGAGGCGTGGGATGCGCTGATGGCGGTCAATCTCAAGGGCGTCTTCCTGTGCTGCAAGCACGCGATCCCGGTCATGGCGGCGCAGGGCGGGGGCACCATCGTCAACACGGCCTCCAATGTTGCCACCGTCGGCATTTTCGACCGCGCCGCCTATGTCGCCTCCAAGGGCGGCGTCGCGGCGCTCACCAAGGCGATGGCGCTCGACCATGCCGAGCAGAACATCCGGGTGAACTGCGTGGCGCCGGGCGTCACCTGGTCGAGCTATTTCGACAGGATGGTCGAGAACCATCCTGACCCCGAGACCTTCAAGGCCAAGCTCAAGGCGCGCTCGCCGATCAATCGCTGGGCGCAGCCGGTGGAGATTGCCAACGCCATCCTCTGGCTCGCCTCGGATGAAGCCTCCTTCGCCACCGGTGCCATGTTCACCGTCGATGGCGGCATGTCGGCCTGGTGAGGTGATGGGCGCCACGCGGGACGTCGCTCTCATCGGTTTCGGCGCCATTGGCCGGGCGCTGGCCGCCGATCTCGGCCGCGACCCCGCCTATCGCCTCGCCGTGCTGACTCACGATGCGGCCGAACTGCCTGCCAATGTCCGCGCTCTGCCTGACGTGGCGGCGCTCATCGTCGCCCGGCCCGCGCTGGTCGTCGAGGCGGCGGGGCAGGGCGCGGTGGCGCAATATGGCACCCTGCTTCTCAGGGCCGGTATCAGCCTCGTCATCGCCTCCACCGGGGCGCTGGCCGATGATGACCTTCGGCAGCGGCTAGCCGGGGCCGCGAAGGCGAGCGGCGCCCGGCTCATCGTGCCCGCCGGCGCCATTGGCGGGCTCGACTATCTGGCCGCCGTGGCGGGTATCGAGGGCGCGCAGGTGCGCTACGTCTCCCGCAAGCCGCCGGCCGCATGGAGCGCCGAGCTCGCGGCGCTCGGCCACGCGCCGGAACGCCTTGCCTCGGCGGTCGTCCTGTTCGAGGGCAGCGCGGCCGAGGCGGCCCGCCGCTACCCGCGCAATCTCAATGCCGGGCTGACAGTAGCGCTGGCCGCCCGCCCGGCGCGGGTAAACGTGCAGGTGATCGCCGACCCGGCCGTCAGCGGCAACACGCACGAGATCGAGGTCGAGAGCCCGGCGGGCACCGCGAGCCTGCGCTTTACCAATCTGCCCTCACCCGACAACCCCAAGACCTCCGCCGTCACCGCGCTGAGCCTCGCCCAGGCGGTACGGCGCCACTTCGCCTCCCTGGTCATCTAAGAGAGCCGCCGACATGTCGCGCATTCTCGTCATCGGCGCCGGCATTGTCGGCCTCTCCTGTGCCCACGCGCTGCGGGCGGAGGGGCACGAGGTAAGCGTGCTCGACCGCGATCCGGCGGGAGACAAATGCTCCTTCGGCAATGCCGCCGGCATCGGCGTCACCGAGATCATCCCCGCCTCGGTGCCGGGCCTCGCCTTCAAGGTGCCGGGCTGGCTGGCCGATCCGCTCGGCCCGCTGTCGCTGCGCCTCGGTCATTTCCCCAAGCTGCTGCCCTGGCTGCTGCGCTTTCTGAAAGAGGGGCGCTGGGACCGGGTGGAGGCGATCGCCGCCTCGCTCGCCACGCTGTCGGCCCGCACCTATGACGACCTTCTGCCGCTGCTCGCCGAGCTCGACCTGATGGGCGACCTGCACCGTGTCGGGGCGCTGTGGGTCTACGAGACGCGCGCGGGCTTCGAGGCGGACCAGCGCTTCCATAACCTTCGCCGCCGCCACGGCCTCGTCTGCGAGGAGATGGACGGCGCGGCCGCGCGGGCCCTGGAGCCGGCGCTCGCGACTACGATCCGCCACGCCATCATGACCCCGCAATGGTCGCATGTTTCCGATCCCAAACGCATCGTCGACCGCCTGCGCGCCCATCTTGAGGCGCGCGGCGTGACGATGGTGAAAGGTGCGGTCGCGGGCATTGCCGGCAAGGAGGCGGTGACGCAGGACGGACGGCGCGTTGCCTTCGAGCGTCTGGTGATTGCCGCCGGCGCCTGGTCCGGCCGGCTCGCCCGGCAGGTCGGCGACCGCGCGCTGATCGAGAGCGAGCGCGGCTACAACACCACGCTGCCCGCGCCCGGCGTTTCGCTCTCCCGCGAGGTGATTTTCGCCGAACGCGCCTTCGTCGCCACCCCGATCGAGGCCGGGCTGCGCATCGGCGGCGCGGCCGAGTTCGCCGGGCTTGAGGCGGCGCCGAACTACGCCCGCTCCGACGCGCTTGCCCAATTGGGCCGCCGCTTCCTGCCGGGGCTGAACATTGAGGGCGGCACGCGCTGGATGGGGCATCGCCCGACAACGGCGGATTCGCTCCCGGTCATCGGCCGCTCGCCCCGCCGTGACGATGTGTTCTACGCTTTCGGCCATGGCCATACCGGGCTGACCTTCGGCCCGACCACTGGCCGCCTCATCGCCGAACTGGTCGCTGGCCGTCAGACCTGCGTCGACGTCGCCCCCTTCGCCATCCAACGCTTCAACTGAAACGCGGAGCCCGTGATGAACCCGCATACCTTTCTCTGCGTCGATGCTCACACCTGCGGCAATCCGGTGCGCGTGGTCGCGGGCGGCGCGCCGCTGCTGCCCAACGTGTCGATGGCGGAGAAACGGCAGATCTTCCTGCGCGACCATGACTGGGTGCGCAAGGCGCTGATGTTCGAGCCGCGCGGCCACGACGTGATGTCCGGCTCGATCCTCTATCCGCCGTCGCGGGAGGATTGCGAGCTGGGCGTGCTGTTCATCGAAGTCTCCGGCTGCCTGCCGATGTGCGGTCATGGCACCATCGGCACCGTCACCGTGGCGCTCGAACAGGGCTTCGTGGTGCCGCGGGTGGAGGGAAGGCTGGCGCTGGAAGTACCGGCCGGGCGGGTGGAGGTCGAGTACACGCGCAATGGCCGCTTCGTCGATCAGGTCAGGCTGTTCAACATCCCGAGCTATCTCCACGCCGAAGGCATCACCGTCGACGTGCCTGGCATCGGCGAACTCATCGTCGATGTGTCCTATGGCGGCAATTACTACGCCATCGTCGAGCCGCAGAAGAACTGGGCCGGCCTCGACGGCATGAAGGCCGAGGATATCCTGAAGTGGAGCCCGGCGGTGCGCGCGGCCGTGCAGGCGGCGGTGGCCCCGGTTCATCCCGAGGACCCCCGCATCAATGGCGTCAGCCATGTGATGTGGGCGGATGGGCCTAAGCACAAGGAGGCCCATGGCCGCAATGCGGTGTTCTATGGCGACAAGGGCATCGACCGCTCGCCCTGCGGCACCGGCACCTCCTCGCGCATGGCTCAGCGGGTGGCGAAGGGGCTGCTGAAGGTGGGGGACGACTTCGTGCATGAGAGCATCATCGGCACGCTGTTCCACGGTCGGGTGGAGAGCGCCGCCGAGGTCGCCGGCCGTCCGGCCATCCGCCCGAGCATCGGAGGCTGGGCCCGCGTCTACGGCCACAACACCATCACCGTCGACGAGCGCGACCCGCTCGCCTTCGGCTTCCAGCTGGCGTGAGGCGGCGATGATCCTCGAAGAGCGCGACTACCACATCGTGCCCGGTCGGATGGGCGATTTCCTCAACGCCTATGAAACGCTCGGCCTCGACATCCAGAAGCGTTATCTCGGCACGTTCATCGGCCATTTCGTCACCGAGATCGGCGAGCTGAACCATGTCGTCGCGCTGTGGCGCTATGACAGCATGGCCGATCGCGAGGCGCGCCGGGCGCTGATGCTCGCCCATCCGCCGTGGCAGGATTATCTCGCCGCGATCAAGGGCATGATCCAGAGCCAGCAGACCCGCCTGCTCGCCCCCACCGCGCTCTCCCCGATGCGCTGACAGAGTCCGCCGATGACCGCGCCGCTTCCCTCCCGCGACCAGCTGATTCCGCCGACTCTGCAGCCTGGCGGGGAACTCGTCGCTGCGGGCCGGGCGCTGGCGCGGGACTGGACGGTCGGTCGCAACGCCTTCCTCGACGCGGAGAATGTGGCAAGCGAGGCCGCGTACAAGCGCCGCGAGGCGCTCGCCGGGCGCGTCATGCAGCACGCCCATATCGGCTTCCGCAGCGTCGAACGAACGGTCGCCGCGATCGCCGACGTTCACGCCGCCTGCGCCCGGCACGGCGCTCGGGTGGACCGTTTCGGCATCACCCTCGACATGTCGATGGGCTACCCCCCGGAAATGCGGAAGGGCAGCCGACGCGGAACCGGCATCGTGCTGGAAGGGGCGGAGAGCTTCGCCCGCATCACCAATGCCGCGCCCGCCGCCGCGCATTTCGGCGACTTCATGCTGGGCCTGCCGGGGGCGCTGGAGAACACCAAGGGCGCGCTGGCGGCTGGGGCCACCGCCATCGGCAATCTCGGCCAGTACTTCACCTTCCGCCTGCCGGATTGGGACGACGATGTCGCCACCACCCACGCCACCGTCACCGCGCTCGGCCTCATCGCCGCGCAACCGGTCGAGGTGCTGGTGCATTCCAATCTCGACGACGGCTTTGCCGGCCTGTTCGCCGATATGAGCTCGGCGCTGGGCATGGTGCTGGTGGAAAAGCATATCGTCGAGACGCTGATCGGCGCCCGGCTGTCGCATTGCTTCGGCCACCACTTCACCGCGCCGCTGGTGCGCATGGCCTTCCACGCCGCGCTGGCTCAGGTGACCGACACGCCGGGCACGATGATCTTCGGCAACACGGTGAGCTACAAATCCACGCCCGCCGGCAACTATGCCAGCCTGGCGAGCTACCTGCAGGCCGACATCTGGGCGCTCGGGCGCCGGCACACGGGCCATGCGGTCAATCCGGTGCCTGTCACCGAGAATGAGCGCATCCCCGATATTGACGAGATCATCGACGCCCAGCTTTTCGCCCACCGCCTCGCCGAACATGCCGCCGGCTCGTCCGGGCTGATCGAGACCGCGCCCGTCGACGCGCTGGCCGAGCGGCTGGTTCAGGGCGGCCGTCTGTTTGCCGCGCGAACGCTGGCCGGGCTGGAGGAAGCGGGCATCGACCCCGCCGATCCCGCCCAGACGATGCTTGCCCTGCGCCGCATCGGTCCCAAGCGCCTGGAAGCCGCGTTCGGCGCCGGCGCGCCGGAGGCGAAGGCGTGGAGCGGGCGCCTTCCGGTGGCGCAGGCCGAATGGGTGGACGAGCTGGAGCACGCCGCGCGCGACTGGGCGAGGCGGGTGCCCCCGGAGGACGCCGCCCGCCTCGCCGCGCGCGGCTTCACCGCCTGCGTCGCCTCCAGCGATGTGCATGAGCACGGCAAGAACCTCATCGAGCGCACGCTTGGCCATCTCGGCGTCGCGACGGTTGACGGAGGCACCTCGGTCGATGCCGACGACCTCGTCGCCGCCGCGCTGGCCGCCGGCGCGGACATCATCGCCATCAGCACCTATAATGGTATCGCGCTGCGCTACGCCCGCGAGGTCACCCAGGCGCTCACCCGCGCCGGGGCCAGCATCCCGGTCTGCATCGGCGGGCGGCTCAACCAGGTTCCCGAGGACTCGAATTCGGGTCTGCCGGTCGACGTCTCCGCCGACATCGCCGCCCTCGGTGTCGTGCCCTGCCTTACCCCCACTGCACTGATCGATCACCTCACTGCACTGATCGACCAACCCACCGCCACCCGTTTTGTCTTCCGAAAGGACACGCGATGACCCGCTGGACCGGAGTCTTTCCCGCCGTCACCACCAAGCTCAAGGAGGATGAAAGCCTCGATCTCGCCGCCACCCAGGCCAGCATCGACCGGCTGATAAACAACGGCGTGTCCGGCGTTATCGTGTTGCCAATGCTGGGAGAAAACGCCTCGCTGACCGCCGCCGAGCGCGAGAGCGTCATCCTCGCCGCCAAGGAAGTGGTCGCCGGCCGGGTGCCGCTGCTCTCGGGCCTCGCCCATGTCGGCATGGCCGAGGCGCTGGCCTCCGCCCGCCATTACGAGAAGCTAGGCGCGCAGGGCCTGATGGCCTTCCCCTCCATCGCCTATAAGAGCGACCCGCGCGAGACGGCAGCCTGGTACCGCACCCTTGGCACCAGCTGCGGCTTGCCGATCATGATCTACAACAACCCGATCGCCTATGGCGTCGATGTAACCCCCTCTATTCTAAACGAAATTGCGGATGTGGAGACCATCGTCTGCATTAAGGAGGAGACCGGCAACATCCGCCGCGTCACCGACCTCTACAATGAGTGCGGCGACCGTTTCTCGGTGTTCTGCGGCGTCGACGACCTCTTGCTGGAAAGCGCCGCGCTCGGCGTTACCGGCTGGGTGTCGGGCATGACAAATGCCTGGCCGGCGGAGTGCGTCGAACTGTTCAACCTGTGCATCGCCGGGCGTTACAATGAGGCCCGCGCGCTCTACCGCATCCTAACCCCGGCCTTCCACCTCGATACTGACGTCAAGCTTGTCCAATACATCAAGCTGGCGGAGAAGGTCGTCTACGGCGCGCCCGAATGGGTGCGCGCCCCGCGCCTGCCGCTGATCGGAGCCGAGCGCGAGCGGGTTCTCGGCGTTCTTGAGGCGACGGTCACGGCGCTCGCCGGCGCCGCGCGTTCGGCGTCCTGAGGAGAGAACGATGCGCTTCAGCCGCATGATAAACGTCGTCGGAGCGCACGCCGCCGGTGAGCTCAACGAGGTCATCACCGGGGGCGTGCGCGACGTGCCCGGCAAGACCATGTTCGAGAAGATGCAATATGTTCAGACGCATCGCGACGAGTTGCGCCGGTTCCTGCTGAACGAGCCGCGCGGGCGTGTCTCACAATGCGTCAACCTGGTGCTGCCGCCGACGACGCCGGAAGCCGATGCCGGCTTCGTCATCATCGAATCCGACTATTATGTGCCGATGTCCGGCACCAACACCATCTGCACCGTCACCGTGCTGCTGGAGACCGGCATCATCCCCATGCAGGAGCCTGTCACCAATCTGGTGCTGGAAGCGCCCGCCGGGCTGGTGAAAGTCTCGGCCGAATGCCGTGACGGCAAGTGCGTGAACGTGACCTTCGACAACGTTCCCGGCTTTGCCTTCGCGCTGGACCGCGAGGTCGAGGTGCCGGGGCTCGGCCGCATCACTGTGGATGTCGGCTATGGCGGCATGATCTACGCCATCGTGGACGCGGCCTCGCTCGGCTTCCGGCTGGAGCTGAAGGAGGCCGCACAGCTGGTGGAGGTGGGCGAGCGCATCAAGGCGGCGGCGGCCGAGCAGATCCCCTGCGTGCACCCGGAAAACCCGGAGATCCACACCATCAACCAGACCCTGTTCGCTGGGCCGCTGGAACGCGATGACCAGGGCCTCGTCTCGAAGAACACAGTCATCGTCTCGCCGGGCCGGCACGATCGCTCACCTTGCGGCACCGGCACCTGCGCGCGGATGGCGGTGCTGCACGCGAAGGGATTGCTGCAGGTGGGCGAGCGCTTCCTGCACCGCTCGCTGATCGGCACCGAGTTCATCGGCGGGCTGCGCGGCACCACCGAACTTGCCGGCCTGCCGGCCGTGCTGCCGACCATCACCGGACCGGGGTGGATCACCGCCTTCCATCAATATGTGCTTGACCCGACCGACCCATTCCCGGACGGCTTCCGGCTGGGCGACACTTGGCCGGGATACACGGGCGAGCAGCCGATCTGAGGTCCAGCCATGCCCCTGATGACGACATCCGATGGCTGCCGCGTGCACTTCGAGGTGCGAGGCGCCGACGGCCCCGATGTGGTGCTGATACCGGGGCTCGGTGGTGACGGGCGCTTCTGGGAGCCGGTCGCGGAGCCGCTGGAAGCCCGCTTCCGGCTCCTGATTGTCGATCATCGTGGCGCTGGGCGCAGTGACCGGCCGGAGGGGCCCTACACAATCGAGCGCATCGCCCGCGACGTCGTGGAGATCATGGACGAGGCCGGATGGGCGCGGGCGCATCTTGTCGGCCATTCCACCGGCGGCGCCGTCGTCCAGACTCTTGCCCTCGACAGCCCCGAGAGAGCCGACCGCCTCGTCATCTCGGGCAGCTGGCCGGGCCCGGATGCGCGTTTCCATGCCCTTTTCGAGGCCCGGCTCGCGCTTCTCGAAGCCGGCCGTCCGGACATCTACCAGGCCTTCACCCATGTGCTGGGTTATGATGCGGATTGGATCGCCGCCCATGAGCCAGAGCTCAATGCGGCGGTCGGCAGGGCAGCGCAGAGTCTCGCGCCGCTCTCGGTCGCGATGGCCCGCATCCGCATGCTGCTGGCGTTCGATCGGGCGGCGGAGCTCGGCCGAATCCGGGCGCCGACCCTGGTCCTGGGCGCGCGCGACGATGAGATGATCCTCTTCGCACAGTCCGAGCGCCTCGCACGCGGCATTCCGGGCGCTACACTTGTCGCGTTCGATGGCGGGCATTTCTACCCGCGCACGCGGGCAGACCTGTTCGCTCAGCACGTTACGGATTTTCTTGTGCCACGTGGCGACACCTGAGCCAGATGAGGCGCGCCGCAGCGAAAAGGGTCGATTGACCTCGATAGTCCGCGAAGGCTCAGAATACTATTCTGAGCCAATTTGCCTTTTTAAATCAATACCGTAGTATTCTGACGGCCTCGAAGGCGGGGCTGATCCTTCTGAAGCATAAAAATCTTATCGGTTTCAAAATCCTATGCGGCATTTCGATCAGTGAGTGGGAGCGAACTCGGGTGGTTTCAGACCATCCTGCGCCGTGCCACATATCGCACGATACCTCTGATATATAAGGATAATTCTTCCCACCCTGTAGCGCTGAGTGTCACCCTAGCCAGTTTGTTGGTAGCGATGTTTGGCCTGCTGCCGGTTCTGTGGCCACTGAAATTGGGTGTTTCATGAAGCTGGGGGCCGCAGCTGCAACGACCGACGTTTGGCCGGGAGTTCAAGGTCGAGTGACCGCAGCGCTCGTCACCGACGCGCTCATCATGGCGATCTGGCGCCGCGGCAAGCCGGTTGCCTTGCTCCACCACTCGGATCAAGGCAGCCAATACCCGAGCCAGCCCTTCCAGAAACCGCTGGCCGAAAATGGCGTTACATATTCCATGAGCCGATCCGGCAAGGTGAGGGATAACGCGGCAATGGAGAGCTTCTTCTCCTCGCTCAAGAACGAACGGATATGGGGCAAGGTCTACTGAACTCGTGACGGCGCCCGGGCCGATGTGTTCGATTGCATCGAGCGCTTTTACAATACGGTTCGCAGGCACTCGCCCATCGGCTACGTCAGCCCCGCCGAGTTCGAAATGAAAGTCGGATGAGCCTGGCTGGGTGTCCATAGAACCGGCAGCAGCTCAAACGATCCGAGTCGTGCTCAACAGCACCTATCGGCTCGCCGCCGCGCGCTTGGCGCATGAGCGGGCCGCGCCGGGCCGTGCCAGGGCAAGATTTTTCTGAAGGTTGGGTGATGGCCGGCGCCGATAGGCTTGCGATCTAAATTGCATTCCGGAGTGGAACCGGCCCGACATTCGTGCGTTCTGGCAGGTCGGAGCCCTGTCCGGCTGGGTTCAGGGCCGACTCGTGTCATGGGGTTTGACGTGCGGCTGGACGAGAGCGTCGTTGCCACCGATCGCGCACCATCTGCCGGCGGTGGGGCACTTGCGCGCCGCATTGCGGAATTTGACTGGGCCTCCACGCCGATCGGCCCTCTTGCGGCATGGCCCTCCAGCCTACGCAACACGGTCAGCCTGATGCTCGCCAGTCCCGTGCCGCTCGTGCTGCTGTGGGGCGAGCATGGCGTGATGATCTATAATGACGCCTATTCCGCCTTCGCCGGCGGGCGCGACAGCCGACTTCTGGGATCGAATGTCCGGGAAGGCTGGCCCGAGGTCGCCGACTTCAACGACAATGTCATGCGGGTGGGCCTGTCGGGCGCGACGCTCAGCTACCGGGACCTGCCGCTGACCCTGCACCGCGACAGCCATCCCGAGCAGGTGTGGCTCAATCTGGACTACTCGCCGGTGGCCGGCGATGACGGAACTCCCGCCGGCGTCATCGCTGTCGTGGTGGAGGTGACGGAAGCGCATCGGACCCGGGTTGCTCTGGAGGAGAGTGAGACGCGGCTGCGCTTTCTCGACGCTCTCGGGCGTGCGGTGGCCGAATGCCGCGACGCGGGCGAAATTCTCGCCATCACGACCCGTATGACAGCGGAGCATCTCGGCGTTTCCATCTGCGCCTATGCCGATATGGACGAGGACGAGGATGGTTTCACCATTCGTGGCAACTGGCACGCGCCCGGCTCGCTCTCGATCCTCGGCCATTATCGCCTCGCCGATTTCGGTAGCCGTGTCTCCAGCGAACTGAGTGCCGGCCGCCCGCTGATCCTCCGTGACACCGGCGCCGAGCTTCCCTCGCAGGAGGCCGCTGCTTTCGCCGCCCTGGGCGTCGCGGCGACGATTTGCATGCCGCTGTTCAAGCAGGGGCGCCTCATCGCGCTGATGGCGGTTCACGACAAAGCGCCGCATGACTGGTCAGACTATGAGCTGAGCGTGATCCGGGAGGTCACGGAGCGGTCCTGGGCGCATATCCAGCGTGCCAGAGCCGAGGGAGTCCTGCGCGAGCGCGAGGCCCATCACCGGCAGATTCTCGACAGCGCCGTCGACTACGGCATCGTCGCTACCGATCTCGACGGGCGCTGCACCCTGTGGAATCGGGGTGCTGCCGAAATGCTTGGCTGGACCGAAATGGAAATGCTGGGCCAGCCGGTGGACGCCTTTTTTACGCCGGAGGACCGTCAGGCCGGCCGGCCGCAGGCCAAGCGGGACGAGGCGCTCTCCTCCGGCCGCGCCCATGACGCGCGCTGGCATCAGAAGCGCTCGGGCGAGCGCTTCTGGGGCCTGAGCGAGATGATGCCCCTGCGCGACGCGGCCGGGACCCCGATCGGCTTCGTCAAGCTCATCCGAGACAGAACGACCGAATACGCGGCGCAGGAAGCGCTTCGCCAGAGCGAAGAACAGCTGCGTCGCGCTCAGGCGGCGGGTGGGGTGGGCCTCTTTTCCATCGACATCACCAGCAATGTGATCCACGCCACCGCCGAATTCTGCCGGCTCTTCGGCCTGCCCCCGGCCGCGGAAATTCCGGCGTCGATGGTCGAGCGGCTGGTGATACCCGAGGATGCGCTGCGCATTTCCAACGTCGCGAGCCGCGAGGCGGGATTGGCGCTGCTTGATGTCGAGTACCGTATCCGCCGGCACGACACGGGCGAGGAACGCATCATCGCGCGCAAGGCGGGTTATGAGCGCGACGAGGCCGGCCGCCCTGTCCGCATGGTTGGCGCGGTGCAGGATGTCACCGACCGGCGCCGCACCCAGATGGCGCTGGAGAAGAGCGAGGCGCAGTTCAGCGCACTGGCGCAGAACATGCCCAACCAGGTGTGGACGGCCCGTGCCGATGGCGCGCTCGACTGGTTCAACGATCAGATCTACGTCTATTCCGGTGCCGCGCCCGGCAGTCTCGACGGCGAGGGCTGGACCGGCCTCGTGCATGCCGACGACCTGACGATCGCGCGCGAGCGCTGGACGCGAGCGGTGGCCTCGGGCGAAACCTATGAGGCGGAGATGCGCCTGCGGGACGCCGGCGGCTCCTATCGCTGGCATCTGGCGCGGGCGGTGCCGCTGATCGACGCCCGAGGCATGATCAGCGCCTGGGTCGGAACCAATACCGACATCGAGGCGCAGAAGCGTGCCGAGGAGGCCTTTGCCCAGGATCGCGATCGACTCTGGCGGATCAGCCAGGACCTGATGCTGGTCTGCGATTTCGAGGGCACCATCACGGCGGTGAACCCATCGGCAGAGCGGCTGCTCGGTTGGGATGAGGGCGAGATGGTCGGCCGGAGGGTCGCCGACTTCCTGCACCCGGAAGATCTCGAAGCCAATGCCCGCGAGTTGGCCGGCTCCTCGGGCGGTGCCGCCACCTTCGCTTTCGAGAACCGCTATCGCACCAAGGCGGGCGAGTACCGGCTGCTGGCCTGGAGCGCCGTGCCCGGCAATGGCCGTATCCATGCGGTGGGGCGCGACGTTACCGAGCAGAGGGCGGTCGAGGAGGCGCTGCGCCAGAGTCAGAAGATGGAGGCGGTCGGCCAGCTCACCGGTGGCATCGCGCACGACTTCAACAATCTGCTGCAGGGCATCACTGGCAGCCTCGACATTCTCGGCAACCGCATCGCCCAAGGGCGCACGGACGACCTTGCGCGCTGGGTGGGGGGAGCGCGGACCTGCGCCGACCGTGCCGCCGCACTCACCCATCGCCTGCTCGCGTTTTCGCGCCGCCAGCCGCTCGATCCGCGCCCCGTGCGCGCCAACCCGCTCATCGCTTCGCTGGAGGACATGCTGCGACGGACGCTGGGCGAGCGGATCGAGCTCGAACTGGTGCTCGGTGGCGGTCTCTGGCTGACGCGCTGCGATCCGAACCAGCTGGAGAGCGCCATTCTCAACCTTGCGATTAACGCGCGTGATGCCATGCCGGAAGGCGGCAAGCTGACGATCGAGACCTGCAACGCCCATCTCGACAGCCTGTTTGCGGCGCGCGAGCGTGAGGTCAAGCCGGGCCAGTATGTTTGCATCTGCGTCACCGATACCGGCACAGGCATGAGCCGGGAGACGATCGCCCGCGCCTTCGAGCCGTTTTTCACCACCAAGCCGATCGGGCAGGGCACGGGGCTCGGCCTTTCCATGGTCTATGGTTTTACGCGCCAGTCCGAAGGCTATGCCCGCATCTATTCCGAGCTCGGGCAGGGAACGACCATCAAGCTGTACCTGCCGCGCTATCGCGGCGATGATGATGCTGACGACGGCGTGAGTGCCCTCGGCGAGGCGCCGGGGACGGAGGCCGGGGAAGTCGTGCTGGTAGTCGAAGACGAACCTGTGGTGCGCGGTCTAATTGTCGAGGTGCTGAACGAACTCGGCTACCGCGCCATCGAGGCGAGCGACGGCCCGAAGGGGCTGGAAATCCTCCAGTCCCGCCAGCGCATCGACCTGCTGATCACCGATGTTGGCCTGCCGGGCCTCAACGGGCGACAGGTCGCCGATGGCGGGCGCGTCTCCCGACCCGGGCTCAAGGTGCTGTTCATGACCGGCTATGCCGAAAATGCGGCGCTGGCATCGGGTTTTCTGGAGCCTGGCATGGCGATGATCACCAAGCCGTTCGCCATGGACATTCTGGCGACCCGCATTCGTGAGATCATCGAGAAGTAGCGCCCGGCGAGGCGTAACGCTTCGCCCGGCGCAAAATGCTCATTAATTAGGCTGACATGCCTGCGCCTTGGCATCTGCCCATCCAACAATCGGTGCGCCCTCAGACAAGTCCCCTCGACCTCTCCTGCGTCACACTTCGGGCCTCGCTATCCGTCTGGCCGTCCCTCGGGGCACGCTAGCAGAGGAGAAGTTACGTGGCACACGCTCTCGACATCCGTTCCGGCAGGCCGCGCCTGTCCGTCGTCTCGCACCTTCGCTCGGCCCTCTTCGGCGCGCTTGGCCTTGCCCTCGCCACCGGGGGGCTGACCGCCGGCCTGCCGCATATGGCGCAGGCCGCCACGCCGGAAGCCTGCGCCGCGTTGCAGGCGAAATATCCCGACCTCAAGGGCAAGACGCTGGTCAACGCCATCAACCCGCACACGCCGGGCTATGAGACGATCGACCCCAAAGACCCGACCAACTATATCGGTTTCGACATCGATCTCGGCGAGGCGATCGGCGATTGCCTCGGCTTCAAGCTGACCTATAAGGCAGTGACGTTCGCCTCGCTGCTCACCACGCTGCAGGCCGGTCAGGCCGATATCGTCATCTCCGACATCTACGCCACCAAGGACCGCGCCAAGGCGGCGGACTTCATCACCTATCTGAAGGTGTATGACGGGGTGCTGGTGGCCAAGGGCAACCCGAAGAAGATCACCGGCATCGACACTTCGCTGTGCGGCGCGGTGGCGGCCGAGAATACCGGCTATGTCGAAGTGCCGCTGATCCAGGCGCTGGAACCTGCCTGCAAGGCCGCCGGCAAGCCGGCACCCGAAATTCTGCTGTTCGACAACAACGCCAACTGCATCCAAGCCATCCTCGCCGGGCGGGCCGACACCTACATCAACGACGTCAACACCGTCGACGGCGCGGTGAAGGCTTATCCGGACAAGCTGGAGAAGGCGACGGCGGTCACGCTGCCCTATTCGGTCGGCATCGCCGTGCCGCGCAACAATGTCCCGTTCCGTGATGCGGTGATGTCGGCGCTCGGAGAGCTTCAAAAGTCCGGCGTACAGGCCGAGCTGATGAAGAAATGGAACCTGCCCGCCGACCAGCTCGAAACCCCCAAGCTGGTGCTCGCCGACTGATCGTCCCGACGCGCTGACACCGGCGGCCGCGCGCTCCCCTCGCGGCCGCCGCTCTCCTCCGTTGCGAAGTAGGCCGATGGATCTTTTCCTGCATTATTTGGGCATGCCCTACCTCCTCGACGGGGTGGGCTACACGCTCCTCATCACCGTGCTCGGCCTGCTCGGCGGGCTTGTCATGGGCGTCGTCCTCGCCGCCATGCAGCTCTCGCGCTTCCGCACGCTGGCGATTGTCGCGCGGGCCTATGCCATCGTGTTCCGAGGGACACCGCTGATCCTGCAGATGGTGTTCTGCTACAATGCCCTGCCGCTGATCGGCATCAAACTCTCTGCCATCTCCGCCGCCAGCCTTGCGCTTGCGCTCAATGAAGCGCCGTTCATCGCTGAAATCCTCCGCGCCAACGTGCTCGGGGTGGAGCGTGGTCAGGTCAGCGCCGGTCAGGCGCTGGGCATGACGCCGTCCGCTATCATGCGTCGCGTCATCGCCCCGCAGGCGATCCGGTCCATGGTGCCGGCGCTCGGCAACGAGGCCGTGAGCGCGCTCAAGAACTCCTCGCTCGCCTCCGTAGTGGCGGTGCAGGAGCTGACCCTGCGCTCGACCCAGCTGGCCTCGGCGACCTTTGATTTCTTCTCCATCTTCTTCGCCTCCGGGCTGATGTACCTTGTGCTCACCGGCGCCATTGCGGTGATCCAGATCGTGGTCGAGATGCTGCTCGATCTCGACAGACCGCCGCCGCGCGAACAGCTGCGCCGCTTTCTGCGGGCGCTGGTGCCGGGCCGGCCGGATGCCGTTCCCGAACTGGCGGGTGCCGCCACCGGAGTGACCCCACCGGATGTCGCCCGCGAAATCGTCGCCGAGATCGCCGCCGATCCACTACCGCCGGCCGTGCCGAAGCATGCAGTCCCTGCGCGAGATCCCGCCGCGCGTGCCGCACGCCTCGCCGGCAACAACATCGCGGTGGAGGTGCGCGGTCTGCGCAAGAGCTATGGCGCGCAGACCGTGCTCGACGGCATCGACCTGACCGTGCGGGCCGGCGAGGTTGTGGCGTTGCTCGGCCCTTCCGGTTCCGGCAAGTCCACCCTGCTGCGCTGCATCAACCGGCTGGAAGGCTGGGAAGACGGCACCATCCGCGTCGGCGGCCAGTCCCTCGGCGCCGACGAGAACGGGCGCCCGCTCTCGCCTCGCCTGACGGCGCAGATGCGCGCCAGCGTCGGCGTCGGCATGGTGTTCCAGCAGTTCAACCTGTTCGGCCACCTTACCGCCCGCGAGAATATCGCCGGCCCGCTGCGCTGGGTGCAGGGGCTTTCGCGCTTCGACGCCGACCGGCGCGCCCGCGATCTTCTGGAGCGTATCGGCCTCGCCCATCGGGCCGATGCGCTGCCGCGCCATCTCTCCGGCGGCCAGCAGCAGCGCGTCGCCATCGCCCGCGCCGTGGCGCCGGCGCCAACTGTGCTGCTGCTCGACGAGCCGACCTCCGCCCTCGATCCCGAACTGGTGGGCGAGGTGCTGGAGGTGATCCGCCGGCTCGCGGTGGAGGAGGGGCTGGCCATGATCATCTCCACCCACCAGTTGCGCTTCGCCGGTGATGTCGCCGACCGCATCGTGTTCCTGTCCGGCGGCGTGGTTGTCGAGGAGGGCCCGGCCGCCCGCGTGCTCACGGCGCCCTCCCATCCGCTCACCGTGCGTTTTCTCAGCTCCATGACCGCCGAATAGGCGACGACCCGCGCGCCACTCTTCAGTCCCGAGGTTCGACATGACCAAGCATCATCTGCCCGCCACACCCGACACGGTCCATTGGGGCTATTTCAGCAAGACCCTGGCGCCCGTGCTCACGCTGAAGTCCGGCGACCGGGCGGTGATCGAATCCATCACCCACCACGCCAATGACGACTATGCGCGCATGATCGAAGGCGACCGGGCGGCGGAGGAGATCTTTCTCTGGACCAAGGACCAGAAGACCCTACGCCGGCGCGGCGCCGGGGCGACCGACGGCCCCTTCACCTATGGTTCGGGCGAGGGGCTGGGCGTGCACCTGCTTACCGGCCCGGTGGCAATCGAAGGCGCGGAGCCTGGCGACATCATCGAGGTGCGCGTCATCGACACCTGGCCGCGCCCGAGCGCCAACCCTGCCTATGCCGGACGCTTCTTCGGCTCCAATCCAGCGGCCAATTGGGGGTTCCAGTACAAGGACCTGATCGAGGGGCCGGCTCCCCGCGAGGTCGTCACCATCTATGAGCTCGATATGGGCGAGGCCTCGGTGAAGGCGCTCTATTCCTATCTCTGGACGCCGCAGACCGACCCGGACGGCATCACCCACCCAACCATCGACTATCCCGGCGTGCGGGTCGACCACACCACGATCGTGAAGAAGGAGGGCATCCTTGCCGGCATAAGCGTGCCGGCGCGGCTGCATTTCGGCACGATGGGGCTCGCCCCGGCCGAGGCCGACTTCGTTTCTACGATTCCGCCGAACTACACCGGCGGCAACATGGACGACTGGCGCATCGCCAAGGGCGCGCGGATGTACTACCCGGTTGCCGTGCCAGGCGGGCTGTTTTCCTGCGGCGACGCCCACGCCTCGCAGGGCGACAGCGAGCTGTCGGGCACCGCGATCGAAATTTCTCTAACCGGCGAATTCGAGTTCATCCTGCACAAGAAGGAGGAACTTGACGGCACGATCCTGGAGGGGCTGACCCACCCGATTCTCGAAAACGACGACGTCTGGTCGGTCTATGGCTTCAGCGTCGCCAATTATCTCAGTGAGCTCGGCCCCGA
The DNA here is from genome assembly GCA_000378025.1 of Xanthobacteraceae bacterium 501b. Lineage (GTDB taxonomy): Bacteria > Pseudomonadota > Alphaproteobacteria > Rhizobiales > Xanthobacteraceae > Ancylobacter. Next base: position 2,090,966 of record KB899087.1, on the reverse strand, counting down.
CCACCAGAGCGAGATCCTCAAGCGTGGCAGCCTCGACAGCGCCATGCGCGACGCCTTCCGCAAGCTGCGGCGTTTCCTCATGACCACGCAGAAGCTCTCCGAGGACGAAGCGATATCGCTGATGTCGGTGGCGGCCGATTTCGCCGTCACCCAGGTGGTCGACGCCAATTGGGGCGTCACCGGCTCGATCCGCAAGAGCCTCTTCCCGGCGCGCTGACGGCGCCGGCCATCCGGGCTTGATCGACGGTTCGGTCGATGGCATGGCCGAGGCACGCTTCTTGCTGGCAAATGGCGCTGCTGGCAGCAAGCCTTGCTGGCAGGAAGCCATGCCGAGGCGCCGCCGATGAACGTTCAACCCTTTACCAGCGAGTCCTATTCGGGCGACGCAGGCGAGGCTGCGTGGCAGGACGTGCTGCGCGGCTTCGGCCTGCAGTCGCAGGGTGCACGGCACGGGTCCCCCGCTCATGCCAGCGCGCTCTCGCGCCTGTCCTCGACAGGTGTTCGGCTCGGCAAATTCTCAGCCGACGCGCAAAGCCTGCGCCCTCTGCCCTCCCGCGCCGGCCTGCCGCTGCTGCTGATGCCGGTGGAGAACAGCACGGTGCTGGTGGCGGGTGACGACCGGCAGATCGTCGCCGCCGGTCAGCTCATCCTTGCGCCGCGCGGAGCGGACTGGCAGTTGCAGTTCCAGCGCGGGCTGCGGGCTGTGGTGCTCTCCGTGCCGGCGGAGGCGTTTCGCGGCCGCAAGGTGCCGCCGCTGGCCGGCGCGCAGCCGCGGGTCTTCGGCGCGGAGGGGCTGCCGGACATTGTGGGCCGCACCGCGCTCGCCACCGCCGAGGCGCTCGATCGGCTCTCTGAAGCGGAATGGGAGGCGGTGGCGCAAAGCGCCGCAGACCTTCTGCTCGCCTTGTCCGGCGAGTTGGTGGCGGCGACCAGCGACCCGTCCTCCAGCCGTGCGGCGCTGCTCCAGCGGCTTTACGCCACCATCGAGCGCAGCATTGGCAGCGAGGACATCTCGATCGCGGATATCGCCAAGGCCGAGGGTATTTCGGAACGCTATGTGCAGAAGCTGTTCGAGGGAACGGGCGAGAGCTTCAGCCACTATCTGCGCGAGCGCCGGCTGCAACGCGCCTGGCACGACCTTGCCAACCCGGCCGAGGCCGCCGTTCCGATCGCCGAGATCGCCTATCGCTGTGGCTTCGCCGATGCCGCCCATTTCAGCCGTCTGTTCCGCGAGCGCTTCGGCCTGCCGCCCCGCGAGTTGCGCCGCCGCGAAGCCGACCGGCAGACGCACAGCGCGGTGGCGAGCGGCCAGCGCGGCTGGCCGCAGGAGGCGCTGGTCCAATTGCGGGCGCGGCAGGCCGCGAGCGGCCCCGTGCGTCGGCCGGCGCCGCGCGGGGATGGGGACGACGCAGGGACACCTGTGCCGGAAGCGCCCGCGCGGCACTATCTTCCGGTCCACGCCCAGCATGTCCACTGGGGCTATTTCAGTCGCTCGCTCGAACCGCTGATCGAGATCGCCTCCGGCGACATCGTCACGGTCGAGACGCTGACCCAGCACGCCTCGGACGATCCCGAGCGCATGATCGAAGGCGATCCCGGCGCGGAAAGCGTGTTCCACTGGACGTCGACCGACAAGACGGTGAACCGGCGCGGCGCCGGCCCTCTCGACGCCTCCGTGTTCGGCCGTGGTGCCGGGGAGGGGTTCGGGGTGCATATCTGTACCGGGCCGATTGCCGTGCACGGGGCGCAGCCGGGCGACGTCCTGGAGGTGCACATTCTCGACATCGAACCCCGCCGCTCGCGCCATCCCGCCCATGCCGGCCGGGTGTTCGGCAGCAGCGTCGCGGCATGGTGGGGCTACCACTACTCCGAACTTCTCAGCGAGCCGCACCCGCGTGAATGCGTGACGATCTATGAGATCGTCACCGATACCGCCGAACCTTATGCCAGGGCCCTGCACTCCTACCGCTGGGAACCGCAGACCGACCCGTCCGGGGTCCAGCATGTGCTCTATGACTATCCCGGCGTGCTCGTTCGGCCCGGCACCGTGACCTTGCAGGCGAAAGTGCTTGAAGGGGTGCGGATTCCACTGCGGCCGCATTTCGGCGTGATCGCGGTAGCGCCGCGCGAGGCCGAACTCGTCGATTCCGTGCCGCCGGCCTATTTCGGCGGCAATCTCGACAATTGGCGGCTCGGCAAGGGGGCAACGGTCTATCTGCCCGTATCGGTTCCCGGCGCCCTGCTCTCCGTCGGCGATCCCCACGCCGCGCAGGGGGATGGTGAGCTTTCTGGCACGGCGATCGAGTGTTCGATGACCGGTACTTTCCGCGTCACCCTGCATAAGAAGGCCGATATTGGTGGCAGCGTGCTTGCCGACCTGACCTATCCGCTGATCGAGACGCCAGAAGACTGGGTGCTGACCGGCTTCAGCCACCCCAACTACCTCGCCGAATTCGGCGCCAGCAGCCAGAGCGAGGTTTATGCCAAATCCTCGCTTGATCTCGCCATGCGCGACGCCTTCCGAAAGATGCGGCGCTTCCTGATGACCACGAAGGCCTTGAGCGAGGATGAAGCGGTGGCGTTGATGTCGGCGGCGGTGGATTTCGGCATCACCCAGGTGGTGGACGGCAATTGGGGCGTCCATGCCATTCTCAGCAAAAGACTTTTTGCGCAGCACGAGCGCGGCGAAAGCGGCCCGGAATGCTGACCGCGGCCCCTCCGTCGGTCGCTTTTTCTGGAATGGTTGCGGATCGGGGGCGTTTCTGGAGTGTCACGCCCCCGCGAGGGTTCTTGTTTTTGTGCAGTGCAGCAACGATCTGGGTGTGGGGGCGTTAGCGTCATGCCGTCCAGCCACTGGGCGCCGCAGCCAGGAGACATCCCTTGCGGACAATGTCGGACACCATCGCCCATCTCGCTGCCCTCGGCGCGCGCCAGGGCAGCCCCTTCCCATTTGGCCACGGGTCAACCAATGCGCCCGGCCGCCTCGCCGCGCTTGCCGATTTTGGTTCGAATCCCGGAGGCTTGCGGGCGCATTACTACCGGCCGGCGGATCTGCCGGAAGGCGCGCCGCTTGTCGTCGTGCTGCATGGCTGCAAGCAGAATGCTGGCGAATATGACCACCGGGCCGGCTGGTCGCAACTGGCCGACCAAGCCGGTTTCGCGCTACTTTATCCCGAGCAACACCACGGCAATAATCCCAATCTGTGCTTCAACTGGTTCCGACCGCGCGATGCGCGGCGCGATTCCGGCGAGGCACTGTCGATCCGCCAGATGATCGCGGCCATGGTCGAGACCCACGGGGTCGATCGTGACCGTGTCTTCGTCACCGGGCTGTCCGCTGGCGGAGCCATGGCCAATGTGATGCTGGCGACCTACCCCGAACTCTTTGCCGGTGGAGCCATCATCGCGGGGCTGGCCTATGGCACCGCCACCACCGTGCCGGAGGCATTCGACTGCATGCGCGGGCAGGGTACGGCGTCGGATGAGGAACTCTGGGCGCTGCTGCGGGAGGCATCGGCCCATGCCGGGCCGTGGCCGCGCGTGGCCATCTGGCAAGGTGCGGCCGATCACACCGTCGCGCCCTCCAATGCCGACGACATCGCCGCGCAATGGCGTAGCGTGCATCATCTCGGTGAGGCGCCGACGCATGAGGAGGTGTCCGGTGGTCGCGCCAGGCGCATCTGGTGCAATGGCGCCGGCGAAGCGGTGATCGAACTGAACACGGTCGCCGCCATGGGCCATGGCACGCCGCTGGGCGAAGATCTTGGTGTCCCGGGTCCCTACATGCTGGATGTCGGCATTTCGTCGACGCGCGAGATCGCCCGCTTCTGGGGCATTGACGCTGCCGAGCAGGCTGCGGCCAAATCGGCGCCGACGTCGAGGAAGAGCCGCCCGGCGGTACCTGCGGTGCCCGCCATCCGCTCTTCGCGCCAGGGCGAACGGACCGGGGACGAGGTGCCGGGCGGCTCGTCGCGGCGGGCCGCCAAGGGAGCTGACGGCGTCAAAGGCATCATCGAACAGGCCCTGCGGGCGGCCGGGCTGATGCGCTAACGCGCTGGTCGATCACGTGAATTAACATTCGGTCGATGGCGGTGATCCGCGATCACGGTGCATTTCTCGCCGCCATGGGCCATCCACGTTGGCGGAAGATGCGCAGGCCATCTTTCGCGTGCTCATCGGATGCCCCACCGTGCGCGGGACGATGAAATCCAGTTGCTGGACCGCCTGGTGATTGTAGTACTTTGTTTTTCCTTGTTTGAATCGCAATTCAAACGTACAATGAAAATTGTCCCTGATTGAACTGACGCGGCAGTGCTGCATATCGGTGGTTCAGGATTTCGAATTTTCGACGGATAGGCAGGTGGTACCGATGCGGTGCCCGTGTTTTCCGGCCTCATAGTGGCATTTGTCCTCCCGCGATCGCCAATTTACTGACGGTCATTGGACAGGCCGACTTTGGGCAAAACCGGCGCGACGTGCGCCTCTTTCCGCATGCCCTATCGCCGCGTCATCAGACCGGCCCGTGGCGACTTTACGGTCGCCCTTCCGCCTTTACAAAAGGACGACACGTCATCATGACCCCCGCAAATTCCGCGTCCCGCCGCGAGCCCTCCGTCCACCGCGATCCGACGATCCATCTCTTCGCGGTCGGGCAGGTTGTGCGGCTGAGGGGCGGGTATGGCGTTTTCACCTCGCGCGTGGGCGACATCTACCGCATCACCGCGACGCTGCCGCCGAGCGGGAATGCGCTGCAATACCGTATCCGCAACGAGCGCGAGCAGTATGAGCGGGTGGCGCCGGAGGACAGCCTGGAGCCGATGCGTGCGGCCGAGCCAGGCGAAGGCGCGGCGCTGGTCGACCGGACCTTCAGCCGCTGAGGTCCTCACGTCCGTTGGCTGGCGGAGACGCGCCGCGATGAAGGTCGTGATCGAATACTACCGGACGCGGGCTCAGGACAGCGCGCATGCGGTCGTCGGCCGCGAAACCGTCGAGGTGCACGACCTGGACGGTGCTATCGAGATGGCGCGGGCTCTGGCCGGTGCGCTCGACATGCCGCAGAGGCCCGACGCCTTGTCCATCGTCGACATGACCGGTCTGGTGATCCTCTCCGGTGCTTTCGACAGTTTCCAATGCCCGGACGAGGAGCCGCCGACGTGACTGAAACGGGCATGAGCATGGAACGGGACGGAAAGGCCGGTGCGGACTGCGGCGGGCATGTCGTCCGCATGGGCTTCGGGCATTCTGAGGGAGCCGTATCGTGACGCTGATCTTCCCCAATCCGAGTCGCAGTTTCGACCGCGCGCGCAGCGCCGTCCGCTTCACCGGCTATGACGGCATGTTCGAGGTGCAGTTTCTCGTCGAAATCGCCGCCCTGGGCAAATCGGCGGCGGAGCTGCGCCCGTCGGACGGGCTGGAAACAACCTGCCTGTCTGCTTTCGATACTCTCCGCAGTTCCATCTATGCCGCTGCCAGCAAGGCCTATTCGGCAGGGCGCCGCGGGCCGCTGACCCTGACCTCCGCCGATATCCGCTGAACTCGCCCAAACCGATCTGCGGAAGCCGTCGCATCGGGCTGTGTGCCGCCTAAACCCAGTCAGGGACGAGGACGTCCGATACGATGGGGGCGTTTCGCGATTGGCGTGTACTCTGCTCCGAACTCTGATTCCGGGAACACTTCATGCTGATCCGCTACGGCTACGAGATGACGCTTACCTGCCCGCAGCCGACCGCGCTAGTTTGTCTCCTCTCGGTGCACGAGGAACGGGGTCCGGACATTCGGGCACCTGAAACCTTCTTCACCACGCCGGACGTGCCGTCATCAACCTATCGCGACCTGTTCGGCAATCGCTGCCGGCGCCTGGTGGCACCGGTCGGCGATCTGATGATCTGGGGTGATGCCACGATCAAGGATGACGGCGAACTTGACCCGGTTCATTTCGAGGCGCGTGAAGTGCCGGTGCCGGAGCTGCCGGACGATTGCCTTGTCTATCTCCTGGGTAGTCGCTACTGCGAAACGGACCTGCTCAGCCAGACGGCCTGGGATCTGTTCGGCGCGCTGCCGCCGGGCTGGGGCCGGGTGCAGGCGATCTGCGACTTCGTCAATGGGCATATACGCTTCGACTACCAGCAGGCGCGTTCGACCCGATCGGCGTTCGACGCCTACAGGGAGCGCGTCGGGGTATGCCGCGACTTCGCCCATCTCGCGGTGGCGTTCTGCCGCTGCCTCAACATTCCCGCCCGCTATGTGAATGGCCATCTCGGCGATATCGGCGTGCCGGTTGTCGATCCGATGGATTTCAGCGCCTGGATCGAGGTGTTCCTGGATGGCGCATGGCACACGTTCGACCCGCGCAACAATGTGCGGCGGATCGGTCGGATCGTCGTCGCACGCGGGCGCGATGCGGCGGACATTCCGCTGATCAACTCCTTCGGGCCGCACGTGCTGAAGTCGTTCCGCGTGTGGACCTACGAGGTCGACGGCGCGCCGCAGATATAGCGATCCGCAGGCGCGACGCTTCAGCCCTTCTTCTTCTTCGGCAAAGTGATCGGCGTGGACAGCCCCTTGGAAAGGCTGGGCGCCGCCGTCTCGGGAGCCTTCACCTTCTTCGGCTTCTTAGCTTCGCGATTGCTGCGTTGTTCCTTGGCCATGACGTTTCCTGTCGGTTCGGTTGAAGGGTGCTGTGGACGAACGAAAAGCCCCGCAACCTCAAGGAGGAGCGGGGCTGACAGGCGCGGTGCGCCTTGTCGCTTCTGCCTTCCCGTCCCGGCCGCCAGTACATCCGTGGTCGACGCGGTAGGAAGAGGGCGATGTCGGCAAGGCCCCGGACGGGGCCGCCAACGTCAAGCCCTCAGGAGAGCGCTTCGAGCTTGTCGGCGGTCATCTTGCCGCTGCGCTGGTCGGTGACGAGCTCGAAGCCCACCTTCTGACCTTCACGCAGATCGCTCATGCCGGCACGTTCCACGGCGCTGATGTGAACGAACGCATCGCTGCCGCCGTCATCAGGGGCAATAAATCCAAAGCCCTTCTGGGCGTTGAACCACTTAACGGTTCCCACGGTCATGGAAAACCCTTTCGTAATTATAGACCTAGCGTTCCCGCAAAGATGCGGGTCGTCGAAATTGCATTTTCAGGGATAAAAAGCCGCGCGACACACATGAATTCATGTATGAAAACTGGGCGCATTCACCGTCTATCGACCAAATCAATATGCGCCGCAAACGGTCATTATTCAAGGGCCTTTACTTTTAAATTTGGAAATCCAATCGAGCCCAGTGTTCTTTCGGATGCGGCGGTGAGTGAATACATCGCGACCTTCGGCGCTGCCGGGAGCCATCGCAAAGCCCGGCCTGCGCATGCGGGGCGCCGCCGGCCGTCGTAGGGACGAGCGCGATCCGCCCGGCTTGTTGCGCCGACATGTTCGTGCTTGTGATCACCGCAGGGGAGCGCTCCGGCGCGCCGTGTCATCAGGCTTGAGGAGCGCGCATGATCATCGAAATTGCCGAACTGCGGATCAAGGCCGGCGAGGAGGCGGCTTTCGAGGGGGGCGTCGCCAAGGCGGTGCCGCTGTTTCAGCGCGCCAAGGGCTGCCATGGCGTCGCCCTGCACCAGGTGATCGAAACGCCCGGCGTCTATCGGCTCGTCGTGCGGTGGGAGACGCTCGACAACCACATGGTGGATTTTCGCAATTCCGAGGATTTCCAGCTGTGGCGCGGACTGGTGGGCGCCACCTTCGCGGCGCCGCCAGTGGTGACGCATGAACGCATGGTCGATCTCGGCCCGTCGATCTGATGGGCGCGCCATTCCTTCAGGCGGCGCCGACAGGCGGGGAGAGGGCGGCCCGGTCGCGCCGGGCCGCGCAAGCCATCAGACGAGGCTGACCTTGCCGGTGGCGAGGTCGTAAAGGCCGCCGACGACCTTCAGTTTACCATTGGCCACGAACTCGGTAATGATCGGTGTCGCCTCCGACAGTTCCCGCACGTTGTAGCGCACATTCTCAATAATCGCTGCGTTCAGCGGATCCTGCGGGTTTTCCTTCAGCGCGATCTCGACGGCAGGCTTGATGCTGTCGATCAGTTCGTCGAGATGGCCTGGCAGGCTGATATTCTCCTTCACGACTTTGATCGTGGCATCGACCGCGCCGCAATTGGTGTGGCCAAGCACCATGATGAGCGGCACGCCGAGGAACTTCACGCCGTATTCAAGGCTGGCGAGCCCGTCAACATTGACGAAATTTCCGGCCACGCGGACGACAAAAAGCTCGCCCGGCCCACGGTCGAAAGCTAGCTCGGGCGCGACCCGCGAATCGGCGCAGCTCACCAGGCCGGCAAAGGGGTACTGGGCTTTGGTGCGCGCGGCTCGTCCGGCGGAAAAATCCTTGTTGGTCGAGGCATTGGATGCGTAGCGTTCGTTGCCGTCCATCAGCCGCTTCAGCGCCTCATCAGGGCTGATGGCGTTCGGCGGCGCCTCTTGCGCCCAAGCGCCGACCGGCAGCGCCACGCCGCCGAGAAACGCGGCCGAGGCGAGACCGAGGCCGGCGGCGAGCGCCATGCGACGGGACGGGGCGAAGGTGTGATCGTTGCACATGGGTGTCTCTCCCTGGGGCGTGTCGTGGGTGAAGAATCCGGCGCGCAGCCGCCAACAGAGGTGCCCCCCTGCTGTGGTACCTCCGCGTTCGATCTAGTTCCAAGTATTTCTACGTAAAGCGGGCAGGCCAGCCCAAACTTTGCAGGTATGCCAGGTGTCAAGACGCGCGCTGGAGCAGGGGGCACACGGACCGACCGCCAGGGCCGCGGCAGGCCTGCCCGACGGTTTCGACGAGCGCGTTGATCGCCTGCTGCGTCATCCCGGCCTGCGCCGCGCCATTGCCGGCTACTGCGGCGGGATGGCCGCCAACCCTGCGGTACGCTGGCCCTATAACAAGCTGTTCGACCAGCTGGGACGTTATCTCGTCTGCTTCATGCTGATCCACAACTACTACCAGTGGCGCGAGCGGGGCGGGGCGTCGCCAACGCTTTCCGCTCTGCAGAAGGTCGCGGGGGCCAGTCCCCGGCAGACCGCCGGCTTCGTAGCGGCGCTCCGGGCCGGGCGGCTTGTCGAGGTGGAGACCGATCCCGCCGATCGGCGCGCCACGCTCCTGCGGCCCTCGCCGGTGGTCATCGCCGAGATCGGCCGGTCGCTACGGCTGTTCGTCGAAGCTCTGGACCAGATCGACCCACCGTCCGACCCGTCGCGCCCGGCCCGCGCCGCCCGGCTGGAGGATGCCGACGCGCTGGGTGAGCTGATCGCACGCTCGGCAGCCTATGTCCTCGCCAACGGAACGCTCCTGCATCCATTCCCCAGCGTGCTGTTCTTCGCCCAGCGCGATTGCGGCTATCCGCTGCTGACGGCGGTGATCGGCAACCATTACGGGAAAACGATCGAGGGAGCCGCGACTCCGGGACCGCTGCGTCGCCGGGAGCTGGCCGACCGCTTTCAGGTGTCGGCTGCCCATATCGGCAGTCTGTTCGCGGAAGCGGAGGCGCGAGGCTGGTTCAGGGTTGCGCCGGGCGGTCACCTTGTCGCTCTCGACGCGGATTTTCTCGCCGAGTTTGAACGGTGGGCCGTCTGGCAGATGGTGCATGTCGCATCGCTGGGGGAGGCGCAGATGGCAAAAGAGTTGCAACTATAGATTTCATAATGCCATCTTAAGGTAGCGTGTTGCTGGCGAGGCGGAGCGGTGCCGCTGGCGCGTGCGAACTGACGGGGGATGTTATGACCAGTTTCTCGCCGGCCAGGCTGGGCGTGCTCGTACTGCTCGCCGCATGGGTGATGAGCGTTCCGGCGCAGGCCGAATCTCAAGTGCCACTGGTTTCTGACCCGGCCGTGGTGATGACGCAGGAAGGCGCGGTGCGCGGCGTCGTTGCCGATGGCGTGCGTGCCTTCAAGGGCATTCCCTATGCCAAGCCACCGACCGGCGCGCGTCGCTTCGCCGTTCCCGAGCCAGCCGAGCCGTGGACCAGCGTGCGCGACGCGACCCGCTATGGCAGTGCCTGCCCACAGCTGGAACGCTATGGCATTCCCGAATCCAGCAGCGACGAGGACTGCCTGTTCGTCAATGTGACAGCACCTCTTCGTGCCGGAGAAACGTCCGCCGCCCCGCGGCCGGTTCTGGTGTGGATCCATGGCGGCGCCTTCGTGGGTGGTTCCAGCGGCCTTTATCCGCTCGACACGCTGGCCAAGGAGGGTGATCTGGTGGTGGTGTCGCTCAACTATCGGCTCGGCGCCTTCGGCTTCACGGCCCATCCCGCCTTCGATGCCGACTATAATGGTGGCTACGGCCTGATGGACCAGCGCGCCGCGCTGGCCTGGGTGAAGCGCAACATTGCGTCCTTTGGTGGGGATCCCGGCAATGTGACGGTGGCGGGTGAATCGGCGGGGGCCGGCTCCGTGTGCATGCACCTGTTGGCACCGGACCAGATGACGGGCCTTTTCGAGCGGGCCATCGTGCTGAGCGCCGGCTGTGCCAGCGCGCTGCCGAGCGTCGGGGAGGGGGAGAAGATCGGGATGGCGATAGCCGCCAAGGTCGGCTGCGCCGATCCGGTGAGCGCTCTGGCGTGCTTGCGGGCGAAGCCGGTCGACGACCTGCTGAAGGCGGCCGCCGACATCGCCGGCGCCAATATCCTGACCTTCACGCCACTCATTGGCGCCAAGACCGTGCCGCTGCCGGGCGCCGAGGCGTTTCCGGCCGGCAAATTCGTCAGGGTGCCGGTGATGAATGGCGGCACTCGCGATGAGCAGCGGCTCTATGTCGGCTATGCCGCGCTGGCCGGCGAGGCGGTCACGGCAGCGAACTACCCGGAGAAGATTGGCGAGGTCTATCACGAGAAGGCGGGCGCGGTGCTCGGCAAATATCCCGCCACCTACTCCTCCTCGCCGCCAGCGACGCTTGGCACCGTGTGGTCGGACTTCCGCAGGGACGTGGGCATCAACAATTGCGCCTATCTTGAAGCCGGCAAGCTGATGGGCGCGTTCGTGCCGGTCTACGAGTTTGTCTTCGCCGATTCGGACGCGCCCCCGGTCACGCCGATCGATCCTGGGTTTGAGATGGGCGCGGTGCATTCATCCGAGCTGCCCTATCTCTTCCCCCATTTCGACAACACGATGAAGCGAGCCGGGCCCGAGCTTAAGCCGGGCTCTCAAAAGCTGGCCGATCTGATGATCGCCTATTGGGCCAGTTTCGCGCGCTCCGGCGCGCCGTCTGCACCCGGTGGAGCGGCCTGGGAGCCGTTCCTCGCCGATGACCGGGTGATGAATCTGGAGCCGGGCAAGTCCGGCCTCTTCGATGCCACCGCCGCGCATCATTGCGCGTTCTGGAAGTCGCTCTACCCGGCCGACCTCACCCGTTGAGGCGCGGCGAGGAGGGGGCTTGCCGCTCCCGCGACGAAATGCGCCGGGCGTTTCATGGCCAGCAGGGCTGGACCTTTCGCCCCCTAGGATCATTCTAAAGGTAGCGCTAACATCCGCGCCTCACCGCAAGCGCCTCGCATAAGGGCGCCGTTCAATGACCATCGCCTGGAAGGACGCCATGAACCGCTTCGTCACAACAGCCGCCCTGCTCGTGCTCGGTACCAGTGCCGCTCTTGCCCAGAGCGCGGACGCCGATCCCGTCAAGGGCGCCAACGTCTTCAAGAAGTGCATGGCGTGCCATGCCATCGGCGAGGGCGCCAAGAACAAGGTCGGGCCCGAGCTGAACGGCATTATCGGCCGCAAGATGGGCGCCGTGGAAGGCTTCAACTATTCCGACACGTTGAAGGAGCACAACGCCAAGGGCGACGTGTGGACGGCAGAAGTCCTCAGCGCCTATCTTGAGAATCCGAAGGGCTACATGCCCGGCGTCAAGATGGTATTCGCTGGCCTGCCGAAGGAAAGCGACCGCGCGAACCTTGAGGCGTATCTCGGCCAGTTCAACCTCGACGGCACCAAGAAATAGCCATCCTGCCTTCCTTTGGGAGGGTGTTGACACAAGGTGCTGCGATGCCGGTCCTGCCGCGACTGGATCGACGTGGCTTGCTCGCTCTCGGCGTCGCGCTGGCGGCCGGGGTCGGGCGAGCGGATGTTGTTCGCGCTGAGGAGCGCGGTGCCGCCGCCTTGCCGCTGGAGGCTGTAGCCGAAGGGGTGCACGTCTTCCGCGCTCCTTATGAGCTGGTCGCTCCGTCCAATGACGGGGCGATCGCCAATATGACGTTGATTGTCGGCGACGAAGCCGCAGCTGTCATCGATACCGGCAATAGCTATCGCGCCGGCGCCCTCATGCGGGCGGCGGTGCGTGGGGTGACCGACAAGCCACTGCGCTATGTCATCAATACCCATATGCATCCCGACCACACGCTGGGTAACGCCGCCTTTGATGGCGAAGGCGTGCGCTTTGTCGCTCACCACAAGATGCCGCGCGCTCTTTCACTCCGGGCCGAGACCTATCTCGCCCAGGTTGAGCGCCTGCTTGGCCCGGAGGCGGGGGGGACGCGAATCGTGCTGCCGGACCTGCTGGTCGAGGATCGTCTGACGCTCGATCTCGGCGGGCGGCCGCTCGAACTGCGGGCTCACCCCACCGCGCACACCGACAACGACCTTACAGTCTTCGATGTGGCGAGCGGCACCTGGGTGATGGGCGACCTGCTGTTTGTCGGCCATATTCCCACCCTCGACGGCAGTCTGATCGGGTGGCTGGACCTGCTCGATCAGCTAGCGGGTCGTGCTGTCCAGCGCGCCGTGCCGGGGCACGGTCCGGCCAGCGTCGCCTGGCCAGAGGCGAGCGACGCCGAGCGGCGTTATCTCGCGGCTCTGCGAAGCGACATGAGCCGGCTGCTGGAGGAAGGGCGTCCGATGAGCGAAGCACCGGCACACGCAGTTGTGTCCGAGCGTGGCGAGTGGGCGCTTTTCGACGAGTTCAACTCCCGGAATGCCATTGCCGCCTATCACGAGCTGGAATGGGAGTAACGTGCTGCGATGCAGCATGGCCTGAGCGGTAAAACTGCCCGGAATTCCGTGATTTCTTCTGGTATAATGTATATTTGTTCGCTCTTGCAGCAAAATCATAATAAGAGCTCTTTCTCATAAGAGTTCTTATTGCCAGTCCGAGGGATTCGGATTAGCGTAATCTCGTCTTCGGCTTCAACGGCAATCGGGAAGAAGTTCCCGGGTCCGGTTCGTAGGCCAGCTTGGGGCGGGACGCCCCCGTGAGATCCGGCTGTTTCTCCCTCCAGCCGGTCGTGACACGCTGTCGAAGACAAAAAGGTCAGACGGCAAACAAGCCGCGGCGGGTCGTCCGTGCATTCGGTCGGTCCCGGAGGATCGTTCACGAGGAGAATAAGCATGCGCAAGTTTCTTGCGACAGCACTGCTGGGTGCTGCGGCGGTCTATGCTTGGCCAGTGTCGGCCAATGATGGACTGGTAAGCATCATCAAGGACCCCAAGCAATGGGGCATCCAGACGGGCGACTACGCCAATACCCGCTACTCCAAGCTCGACCAGATCAATGCCAGCAATGTCGGCAAGATCCAGGTGGCCTGGACCTTCTCGACGGGCGTCCTTCGTGGCCATGAGGGCGGACCGCTCATCATCGGCGACGTCATGTACGTCCACACGCCCTTCCCCAATATCGTCTACGCCCTCGACCTCAACGATGACGGTCGGATCATCTGGAAATACGAGCCAAAGCAGGACCCGAACGTCATTCCGGTGATGTGCTGCGATACGGTCAATCGCGGTCTCGCCTATTCCAACGGCATGGTCTACCTGCACCAGGCCGATACCACCCTTGTCGCGCTTGACGCCAAGACCGGCGAGAAAAAGTGGTCGGTCGTCAATGGCGACCCGAAGAAGGGCGAAACCAACACCGCCACCGTTCTGCCGGTGAAGGACAAGGTCATCGTCGGTATTTCGGGTGGTGAGTTCGGCGTGCGCTGCCATGTCACCGCCTATGACACCAAGACCGGCAAGCAGATCTGGCGCGGCTATTCGATGGGTCCCGACGACGAGATGATCGTCGATCCCGAGAAGACCACCGCGCTCGGCAAGCCGATCGGCAAGGATTCCTCGCTTAAGAGCTGGGAAGGCGATCAGTGGAAGATTGGCGGCGGTTGCACCTGGGGCTGGTATTCCTACGACCCCGAGACCAACCTCGTCTATTACGGCTCGGGCAACCCCTCGACCTGGAACCCCGCGCAGCGTCCCGGCGACAACAAGTGGTCGATGACGGTCTGGGCGCGTGATGCCGACACCGGCATGGCCAAGTGGGTCTACCAGATGACCCCCCATGACGAATGGGACTTCGACGGCGTCAACGAGATGATCCTCACGGATCAGCAGTTCGACGGCAAGCCGCGCAAGCTGCTGACCCATTTCGACCGTAACGGCTTCGGCTACACGCTGGACCGCGTGACGGGCGAACTGCTCGTCGCCGAGAAGTTCGATCCGGTGGTGAACTGGGCCACCAAGGTCGACATGGACAAGAGCAGCCCGACCTATGGTCGTCCGCTGGTCGTTTCCAAGTACTCGACCGCCCAGCAGGGCGAAGACGTTAACACCAAGGGCATCTGCCCGGCGGCGCTCGGTACCAAGGACCAGCAGCCGGCGGCATTCTCGCCCAAGACCAACCTGTTCTACGTGCCCACCAACCATGTCTGCATGGACTACGAGCCCTTCCGCGTCAGCTACACGGCCGGTCAGCCCTATGTCGGCGCCACCCTGTCGATGTATCCCGCGCCGGGCAGCCATGGCGGCATGGGTAACTTCATCGCGTGGGACAACACCAAGGGTAAGATCGTCTGGTCGCTCCCCGAGCCCTTCTCGGTGTGGTCGGGTGCTCTCGCCACCGCCGGCGACATCGTGTTCTACGGCACGCTCGAAGGCTATCTGAAGGCGGTTGACGCCAAGACGGGCAAGCAGCTCTACAAGTTCAAGACCCCGTCGGGCATCATCGGCAACGTCACCACCTATGAGCACAAGGGCAAGCAGTACATCGCCATCCTGTCGGGTGTCGGTGGCTGGGCGGGCATCGGCCTTGCGGCCGGCCTGACCGACCCGAACGCCGGTCTTGGTGCGGTGGGTGGTTATGCCGCCCTGTCCAACTACACCAATCTCGGCGGCCAGCTCACAGTGTTCGCACTGCCGAACTGAGCCAGGGGAAGGCGGGCTTCCACGGAACGCCCGCCTTTTCCGAGACGAATAAGGGGCCTGGCCGCCGGTTCATCCGGTGAGCCGGGCCCCGACGTCTCGGGGTCTATGGCCTTATGAGAATCTTAGAAAAATTCCAAAGCCGCCGAGCGGCGCCTTGGGGCGCCTGCCGACACGCCGGAAACGGCCCTCGCGGCGCCTTGAGGAGACTGCTTCATGAAGAATTCCGTTCGCGGATGGTTTATTTCCGGCATGCTGCCGGCGTCCGCCGGCGCGTCGGCCCTGATCCTCGCCGCTGCCCTGTCCTTCTCTGCCCCGGTCCATGCCCAGCAGCCGGCCCCGGCAGCGACCCCGGCACCTGTCGAGAAGGAGAAGGATGAGCTCGGCAAGTACACGACGGCGGATGGCGATCCGATCTACAACATTGAGGCCGACGGCACGCTCGACTGGTACACCTATTCCGGCTACCGCCGTTACCACGCTGAGTGCCATGTCTGCCATGGTCCCGACGGCATGGGCTCGAGCTATGCCCCGGCGCTCGCCAACTCGCTGAAGACGATGACCTATGCCCAGTTCATGGAGATTGTCGTCAACGGCAAGCAGAATATCGGCGTTGGCACGGCCGACCAGGTGATGCCGGCCTTCGGCGAGAACAAGAATGTCATGTGCTACCTCGACGATATCTACATCTATCTGAAGGCCCGCGCCGACGGTGCCCTCGGCCGCGAGCGTCCCAGCAAGCGCGAGGACAAGACCAAGGCCTACACCGCAAATGAAAACCAGTGCTTCGGACGGCCGAGCTGACGCCATGGCGAACATGGCGCAGCCGGGAAACATCCTTCGCTCGGCGCGCAAGAAGGGGCGGGGCGTCGCGGCATTCGTGACGCTCGCCACCCTTGCCGCCTTTCCCGTCCCGGCGCCGGCACAGGTGGCGGATCTGGTCGACCGTTCGACGCTGCGCGTCTGTGCCGATCCCGCCAACATGCCCTTCACCAACGAGGACGGGCAGGGGTTCGAGAACAAAATCGCCGAACTCATGGCGGCGAAACTCGGGCTGGCGCTGGACTATACGTGGTTTCCGCAGGCCACCGGCTTCTACCGCATGACGCTGGGGGCCAAGCGCTGCGACGTTGTGATGGGCTATGTGGCGGGTGGCGATCCGGTGCTGAACACCAATGCCTATTATCGCTCGGCCTGGGTGCTCATCGCCAAGAAGGACAGTGACCTCGCTGGCATCGACACGCTGGAAGACCCGCGCCTGAAGGGGCGGCGGATCGGCGTCATTGCCGGCACGCCGCCCGGCGACCTGCTCAGCCGCAATGGGCTCATGCCGATGGCACGTCCCTATGCGCTAATGGTGGACCGCCGATTCGAGAGCCCCGCCGAGGCGATGATCGCGGACATCGATTCAGGCGAGATCGACGCCGGCATATTGTGGGGGCCCATTGGCGGCTACTACGCCAAGAAGTCGGAGATCCCGCTTTCGGTCGTGCCGCTGGTGAAGGAAAAGGGTGACCCGGCGTTGGTGTACCGGATCACGTTCGGTATTCGCCCAGGCGAACTGAATTGGAAACACCAGCTCAACGCTTTCATCAAGGAAGAGCAGGGGGCGATCAACCGTATCCTGCTCGACTATGGCGTGCCGCTGCTCGACGGTCAGAACCGCTCGATCGAAGCCGCACCCTGAGCCTGAAGGAGGCGGCGGTGAAAGACGAACGGCCCGATTCATCGCTCGCTCGTCTGGCCTGGCTGGGCATCGCCGGGCTGGCCGCCGTTCTCTACGCCTTTGCACCGACCGCTGGCCGGGGCGAGCAGCCTGTCCCAGAACCGGCGGGCTACCGCATGGAGGAATACCGGGCGCCAACTCCCGCAACGCTGAAGGGCGCCCGGGTGATCGACACCGACGAGGCCGAGCAACTCTGGCGGGCCAAGGCTGCGGTCTTCGTCGACGTAATGCCGCGCGACGTGAAGCCACCCAATCTGCCTCCCGGCACGCTCTGGCGTGACAAGCGGCGTGACCATCTGCCGGGCAGCGTCTGGCTGCCCAATGTCGGCTATGGGGCCCTGACGGCCGCGACCGACGCCTATTTTCGCTCTCATCTGGAGGCGCTGGCCGGGGGAGATCGCGCCGCCGCTCTGGTCATTTACTGTCAGACCGATTGCTGGATGAGCTGGAACGCCGCCAAGCGGGCGATCGAGGAATATGGCTATTCCAATATCGCCTGGTACCCGGCTGGGAGTGATGGTTGGGCCAGGAGCGGCCTGCCGCTGGAGCAGGGCCAGCCCGCTCCCTGAGCCGTCGCCGTCCCTGCGGCGGCCGCCTCGCGATTTGGCCGTCGGCCTCTTCCAGCCACGCGCGACACCCCGGCCGTGCGGCGAGGGTGTCGCGGGCCAGGCGGGTTACTGCATCTTGTCCTGGATGGCGCGCGCGAGAGCGAAGATGCGCTGTTCCAGCAGCACCGGGCTCTCGCACACGGCTGTCATGGATTGCTGGCGGGCGTCGTAGATACGGGTATCCCAGAGCAGCTGCTTCTCCAATTCCAGCGCCTTTGCATTGTCCAATTCGGGCCCGGCGGCCTTCTTGGCCTTGGCGACAGACAGGCTCTCTTCCTTGATCCGCTTGGAGAGCTCGATCTGGTGCTGCGCATAGCGTTCAATGCCGTTCATGATCCGGCTGCGGCGCGCATTGATCTGCTCGAACAGGCCGGCGAACAACAGGGTGAGCCGCTCCTTGCTGTTTGCCCCGAGCGTGCTGGCGAAGGCGTCGATCTGCTTTGTCGCCTCATCGATTGGTGTGCGTTGGGCGGCGAGCACAGGCACCAGTTCGGCGACCTGCCGGTCGTCCTGCCATTTCAGATTGTCGATCGGCGGGCCAGACCACATCTGTCCGGCCGCCAGTTCAGGCACTTTGCGCTGAATGCATGGCCAGAGCCCGCCCGCAGGTGCCGCTGCAAAGCTGGACGCGGAGCCGGTGAGCAGGAGCACGGGAAGGGCGAGGTAAAGGTAGCGCAGGGAAGAGCGGGATGTGGGCATAGGTTTTCCTCGAGATTTTGTCCGGAAGCTCTGCGGCCTCCGTTTCGACTTGGCAGACGCAGCGGCTCATTTCGCACTCTCTGGTCCGCCTCGGCGGGCCATCACGCCAGCGGAAGGATCATAGGCCAATATCGAGGCGGCAAGGAACACCACTGCGCAGCCGGCCACGACCAGCGCCGGAAAGGGTGCGAATTGGCCGTAGAGAGCGAAGCGGATCAGTTCCACGGCATAGGTGAAGGGATTGAGGGTGCAGATCCACCACAGCGCCAGGCTGCTCTCCTGCACGCGCCAGAGCGGATAAAGCGCGGAGGAGGCAAAGAACATCGGGAAGATCACGAAGTTCATCACGCTGGCGAAATTTTCCATCTGCCGAAACAGCGAGGACATCAGCAGCCCCATGGCGCCGAGCATCAGCCCCGTCAGCACAAGCGCCGGTATGACGGTGAAATAGCCGATCGGCGGCAGCTCCACCTCCCAGAACCAGGCGACGGCGAGAAAGGCGTAGACCTGCAGCAGCGAGACGCAGATGCCGGCGATCAGCTTGCACACCAGCAGGTACCAGCGCGGATAGGGGCTCACCAGCAGGATACGCATAGCCCCGACCTCGCGGTCATGGACCATGGAGAGCGAGGACTGCAGCCCGTTGAAGAGCTGGATCATCGCCACCAGCCCGGGCGTCACATAGACCTCGTAGAGCACATAGGTCTCGTAAGGCGGGATGATCGAGACACCCAGCACTGAACGGAAGCCGGCAGCGAAGATGAACAGCCACACAAGCGGGCGCACCAACGCCGACAGGAAGCGGCCGCGCTGGTTGAGAAAGCGCAGCCCCTCGCGCCAGCAGATGCCGGCGAGGACGATGAGATAGCCCGCGAGCGGCAAGCGGAAGCGGGCGGGGGACGGGGGGGAGGGTGCGCTCATGCCGCCGCTTCCCCGGTGTCGTCGACAAGGCGAAGAAAGGCCGCCGAAAGGTCCTCGCCGCCGGTCTGCGCCAGCATACCTTCATAGGTGCCATTGGCGCGGACCCGTCCACGATGCAGCACCACCACCCGGTCTCCGGGAGCAATTTCCTCGATGATATGGGTCGCCCACAGCACGCCAATGCCCTCGTTCACCACCAGCGCGCGGACCTGCGCCACCAGCGCCGCGCGGGAGGCGATGTCGAGCCCCACCGTGGGCTCGTCGAGCAGCAGGAGGCGAGGACGGTGCATGAGCGCCCGCACGATCTCCACCCGCCGCATCTGGCCGCCGGAGAGGTTGCGTACCTTGTCGCGGGCGCGGTCGGCGAGCCCGTCCTGCGCCAGCAGTTCCATCGCCCGCCCGCGCCCGGCGCGAAAGCCGACGCCGTGCAGCGTCGCATGGTAGAGCAGATTGTCGAGCACGGAGAGTTCTAGGTCCAGCGTCCGGGCCTGGAACACCACGCCCAGGCGGCTCAGCGCCGCGGCGGGCTGGCGGCGGACGTCGAAGCCCAGCACATGGATGGCGCCGCTGCGATTGTCGTACAGGCGGGTGATTAGCGAAAACAGCGTCGTCTTGCCCGCGCCGTTCGGGCCGAGAAGGGCGGTGAAGCTGCCGGCCGGAACGTCGAGGCTGACATCATGCAACGCCTTGCGAGCGCCGAAGGCGTGGGTCACGCCGCGCACATCAAGCGCCGACACCCCGGCGTCGGGCGCCAGCAGCGGAGTGATGTCGCGAGACTGGGCCGTCATGGCGTCTCCCGGGCCGAGAGAAGAAAAGTCCCCGGCGCAAGCCGGGGACAGTGTTTCACGAGGAGAAGAAATCACCGAGGACGGGCACTCATTTGACGATGAACTCGCCCTTCATGCCGCGCTCTTCCATACCCTTGCAGTACCACGCAAAGGTGCCCGGGCGGATCGGAACGAAGAACATTTCGGCCTCGCCCTCTTCCTCGAATTCAAGCTCAGTGAGGTGAATGGCCTTGATCTCCATCCCGCCCGCCTCGACCTTGCGCAGGAAGATGCTCTGGAACAGGCCGGGCGACTGCCAGGCGCATTCCTTCTTGCCGGTAGATTTGATCATCAGGCTGTAGGACTTGCCGGTCTCCAACTCATACTTGGTCTGTGAGACGCCGAAGCCGGAATTGCCGGTGCCGACGGTCAGCTCCTCCAGCTCCACAGGCTTCAGCGTGAGGTCGCCCTTGGCATAGGCGAGGCCCGTGAGCGCGAGGGTCGCGGCGGTGGCAGCAAGGATCAGGCGGGTCTTCATGGGTGTTCCTCCGAATGGGCTGATTGATTGATTTTTTGCGGTCACGGCACCACGACCACGCCCCAGGGCGCGCGACCGACGGTGAGGGATTTGGTGACTTTCTGGCTCTCGACATCGATGACCGAAATGTCATTGGAGTTGCCGTTGGTCGAAAGCAGGAACTTCTCGTCGGGCGTGAAGCCGAGCTGCCAGACGCGCTGGCCGACGAGCAGGTAGTCCTCGACTTCGAGCGTCTTGGCGTTGACCACGGCGACGCGGTTGGCGGGGCCGAGGGCGACGAAGGCCTTGGACCCGTCCTTGGTGATCCGAACGCCGACGGGTTGGATGGCATCGTCGGCCACGCCGGGGATCTTGAAGCCGATCTTCTTGATGATCTGCCAGTTGGAGGGGTCGATCACCGCCACCGTGCCGCCGACCTCCGCCGACACCCAGAGCTGCTTGCCGTCCTTGGTGAATTCGGCGATGCGCGGGCGGGAATCGACGAGGATGTTCTCGATGATCTCATTGTTCGAGGTGTCAACCACATGCGCCATGTTGGTCGTCTCGGACGTGTTGACCATGTATTTGCCGTCGGGGCTGATGCCCATGCCTTCCGGCTCGACGCCGACCGGAATCTCGGCGATCAGGTCGTTGTTCTCGACATTGACCACCGTGACCATGTTGTCGTCTTCGTTGGCGATGTAGAGCGGGTTCCCCGAGGGGTGGAGCACAAACAGCTCCGGGTCCGGGCCGGAGCGCAGCGTCTTCACCAGCTTCAGCGTGGCGGCGTCATAGACCTCGACGCGGTTGTCGTCCGAGGCGCAGACATAGATCAGCTTGCCGTCTGGGCTGGCGATGATGCCGCGCGGACGCCGGCCGGTTTTGATGGTGTCGATGACCTTCAGCGTCTCCATGTCGACGACGCTCATCGTGTGGTCGCGCTCGTTGGTCACGAAAGCGCGCGGGCTCGCTTCGGCCGGTAGCGCATCGGCCAGCAGCAGCACCGCGAGGGTCGCCAAGCTGGTGGACAGCAGAATCGGTCGTTTCATCTTTTCCTCCAGGCAATTGTACGATTTTATTTGAGCTTGCAGCGAGACTCGGGACGATCGAAGCCAAGCGTGTCGAGCGGCGAGCTCTGGTGCAGAAAGCCGGCCTGCGGTGAGAGCGTGACCGTGTTAGTGGCATGGGTCAGCAGGATCGGCTGGCGCAGCTGCTGGTCCCAGTCGCGGAAAGTGGCGGCCACGCCCTTGAACACCGGCAGATCGTACTCAGGCGAGAGCATCTGCGCCTTCACCTTCGCCGGGTCGCTGTTGCGCGTCTTGAGGCTGGCCGAGCCGACGGCGAACACGCCCTGCCACATCTGGAAATCCAGCGGCTGCATCAGTCGCTTGGATTGTTTGAAGAACCGGCTTTGCAATTGCGAGGCGCCCCAGTTCTCCATCGTCGGATGCCAGGAAAGCGCCATCAGCCCCTGCGTGCCGGCGATCGGGCGGGGAAGCCAGGTGTTGTAGGGCAGGATATCGCCGAACTCGCCGAGCTCGTCGGCGACGATCAACATGTCGTACTCGCCGACCTGTGTGCCGCGCGGGACTTCGGATTGTGCAGTGGCGCGCGCATCCGGCCCGTAATCCCAGGTCTTTTCGGCGACGATCTTGCCCCCGAACTTCTTGGCCGAGCGCCGGACAGCCTCGGCATAGAGCTTGTCATTGTCGGTGCGTCCGACCATGAGGAACCAGTTCTGCCAGCGCTTGGTGACGAGGAACTGGGCGAGCGCGTCCGTCAGCATGGAGCGGCTCGGGGCGATGTGGAACACATTGGCGCGGCAGTCCTGCTGGCGCAGGCGGTCATCGGTGGCGCCGACATTGATGAAGATGATGTCGCGGTCCTTGTAGGCGTCGGCAATCTTCACCAGCGCATCCGGCGGCACGTCCAGCAGGATGAAACGGTTGCCAGCTTCGATGAGTCTCTCCACCGCCGGAAGCGGGTCGCCATCGGTAGGGACGATTTCGTTCGACAGCTTGTAGTCGAGCTTGAGGAAGCGACCGCTGGTGAGGTTGTCGCGAATGCCAAGCTCGGCGCCGGCGATGCCGAGATCTTCTGGCGGCATCTGCAGCGGCGCGATCCAGGGCGGCGGCTCGGGAATCTGGCGCACCACGCCGATAAGAAAGGTCTGTTCAGGTCCGATCGTCTTTGCCGGCTTGGTCGCCAGCGGCGCCTGCGCCGAGGTGGGGGGCGCGCCATCCTGTGCCCCGGCGGGCACAGACGCGCAGATCATTGCAAAAAGCGTCGCGCCGACGGCGCTTGCCATCCTGGTCATCGGCCTTTCCATCCCGCGGCTTGCTTCATCCGGGACATTGTCCTCGGAACTTTTCTCGTGAGCCTTGGGGAAAACTCTACGCAATCAAAATCAAGCATTCAATAAAATTGCGAGTATAAGAAACTAATAAGAGAATGTAACGCTTACATTGGTTCAAGAAGAGCGAAGTTGTTTCAATCGGGAACTTTTCCCAGTAGGTTACAGCTGAGCTTTCGGGCGATATGATCGATCAGCCCGGGAACAAATCGCGTCGGGAGGGTGAAAACACCATGTCAGTTCGAGCCGCCATCAGCCGCAGCCTTATCGTCGTGATCACCGTTCTGGTGGCGATGGCGGCGGTCGCCGGGTTTGGTCCTGGCGCTCACGCGGCGACACGGGTGGTGGTGTTCGAGTTTGAGCTGCTCGATACCAGCGGCGAGTTCGACCCTCGTGGGCCCAAGCCGGACGAGATTCACCGGCTTGACCTGATCACCGGCGAAATGCGCAAACGCTTGAAGGAGGCGGGCTTCGAACTGGTCGATCTCGCCCCGCAGGCCGCGCAAATTGAGGAAGCGACGCCGTTCCGCAACTGCAACAGCTGCGAGCTCAAGATCGCTCGCGCGCTTGGTGCGGAGATTGAGGTGATCGGGCTCGTGCAGAAGGTCTCGAACCTCATTCTCAACATCAATTTCCAGCTGCGCGATGTCGCCACCGGGCAGGTGCTGCGGGCCGGCAGCGCCGATATCCGCAACAACACGGATGAATCCTGGCTGCGCGGCGTTTCCTATCTGATACGCAACCGCCTGCTCGATCCGCCGCTCACCGGGAAAGCCGCACCATGATCCTCGCCTGCGGCCCCGCCGCGCTGTCCCGCCGTGCCGTGCTCGCGGCCGCCGCAGGTCTGATTGCCGCGCCGCACCTCGCCCGCGCGCAGAACGCGCAGCCGCTCGGCCTGCGCGTCGGCGCGCTCAAATTCGGCACGCTCAACTGGCTGGTCGAGACGATCCGGGCCGAGGGGCTCGACCGCCGCGAGGGGCTGGCACTTGAAGGCGTTGACTTCGCCAGCGGCCAGGCCACCACCGTGGCGCTGCAGGCCGGGGATGTCGATCTCATCGTCAGCGACTGGCTCTGGGCCTTGCGCCGCTCCAGCGACGGCGAACCGATGCGCTTCGCTCCCTTCTCCAGCGCGCTGGGCGCGGTCATGGTGGCGGCGAACGGTCCGGTGAAGGTGCTCGACGATCTGCGCGACCGCCGGATCGGCGTCGCTGGCGGCGCGCTCGACAAGAGCTGGCTGCTACTGCGTGCCTACGGGATGGCGAAGAGCGGCATCGACCTCGCCCGCGCAGCTGAGCCGGTCTATGGCGCCCCGCCGTTGGTGAGCGAGCAACTGGCCCTCGGGCGTGTTGATGCGGTGCTCACCTTCTGGCCCTACGCCGCCCGTCTCGACGCGCGCGGCTTCGCCCGGCTGATCGATGTCCGGGAGATGATCACCGGGCTCGGCATTGCGCCGGTGCCGCCACTGGTCGGCTTCGTCTGGCGCAACGCTGTCATGGCCGAGAAGGGCGCGGCGATTGCCGCCTTCCTGCGGGCGGCCGCAGCCGCAAACCGTTTGTTGGCGACAAATGATGCGGCGTGGGAGCGGATCCGTCCGCTGATGCAGGCGTCAGACGACGCGGAGTTTGTCCGGTTGCGCGACTATTACCGCGCCGGCATTCCCGGCAGCTTCGGCGAGGCGGAACGTGCCTCCTGCGCGAAGCTTTACGAGGTGCTGGCGCAAATCGGCGGGCCGGAACTGGTCGGGTCCACCCCCGGCTTCGACCGGACGCTGTTCGGCCCTGTCGGCGAGTGAGACCGTGTCGACGCAAAAACGCCTGCTGCTGACGGCCACTTCGCTGCTGGCGCTGCTGCTGTTCTGGCAGATCGCTGCCCTATGGGCCGATTCGCGTCTGCTCCCCGGTCCTTCGGAGGTGTTCGAGGCAATGATCCGCGCCACGCGAACTGGCGTGATGCCCGAGAGCATCGCCATCACCCTGGCGCGGGTGGCGGCGAGCTTCCTGATCGCGATGGCGCTAGGTTCGGCGATCGGCATCGCGCTGGGGCGCTCGGTCGCGCTCAACGAACTGGTCGGGCCATGGGTCGTGGTGCTGTTGAACCTTCCGGCACTGGTGGTCATTATCCTCTGCTATGTCTGGTTCGGCCTCACCGAGGTGGCGGCGATCACTGCGGTGGCGATCAACAAGATCCCCAATGTCGCGGTGACGATGCGCGAGGGCGCGGCGGCGCTCTCGCGCGATCTTGATGAGATGGCGCAGGTCTACCGGCTGCCGCGCCTGCGCGCGCTGCGCCACGTCACCCTGCCGCAACTCGTGCCCTTCTTCGCCGCAAGCGCCCGCTCAGGCCTGGCGTTGACCTGGAAGATCGTGCTGGTGGTTGAGTTGCTCGGCCGGTCCAATGGTGTGGGTTTCGAACTGCAGACGGCGTTCCAGCTGTTCGATGTCGCCGGCATCCTTGCTTATGCGTTGGCGTTCACGGCGGTGGTGCAGGTGATCGAGATCGGACTGCTCCAGCCCTGGGAGCGGCGCGCCAATCGGTGGCGGCGATGAGCGCGATCGGCATCGACATCGCGGAAAAATGCTACCGGGCGCCAGCGGGTGCGCCGGGGCGGGAGATTTTTCGCGGCTTCTGTCTCGATATCGGCGAAGGCGAGTTCGTGGCCCTGCTCGGCGAATCCGGCATCGGCAAGACCACGCTGCTCAACATCGTGGCCGGTCTCGATCGCGACTACCGCGGCACGGTTAGCTTCGGCAGCGGGGCGCCACGCCTTGGCTATGCGTTCCAGAATCCCCGCCTCCTGCCGTGGCGCTCTGTCCTTGAGAATGTGGCGCTGCCTCTGCCGCCGGGGCAGGAGGGGCGGCATCGTGCGCGGGCGATGCTGGAAGAGGTTGGCCTTGGGGAACTCGCCGATGCCTATCCCGAGCGCCTGTCGCTCGGCCAGCAGCGGCGGGTGGCGCTGGCGCGCGCTTTCGCCATCGAGCCGGACGTGCTGCTGATGGACGAGCCCTTCGTGTCGCTGGACGAGGCAGGGGCAGCGCGGCTGCGCGACCTGCTGCGGCGCCTGCTGGCCGGGCGCCCGGCGACAGTACTGTTCGTCACCCATGATCGTCGCGAAGCGGTGGAACTGGCGAGTCGCATCGTCGTGCTGGAAGGGGCGCCGGTGCGCATCGTCCGCGACATGCCGCTGGCGCTGACATCGACCGAGCGGGCGAGCGCGGCGCGCATCGACGAGGTGCGGCGCGCGCTTGGTGCCGCAGCGCCGGGCTGACGTTGCGCGCAAGGCCGGGGCCCCTAAGCGAGCGCTCGGCAACGCGACATCGCCATTGAAAATCAGTGCGTCAAAGAAAAAGGCCCGGAGCAGTGATGCCCCGGGCCAGATGTGCTGTGTCGGCGTGAGAGGGCGGGACCCGCCACCTCCGTTGCGCAAGTGACCGCGGTTGCCGCTGTCACTTGTTCAGGAATATCGCCGCCAACCGCTGGAGCAGGCCCTTCGGATACTGGGCCGCGGGCGGAGCTGTTGTCTGCCCAGGGTTGCTTCCGATCTAAGCGGCGAAGGGGTGCTTGGCCGAAGCGACCTGAGCGAGAACTTCCTTCGTCGTCGGCGAACCATCCACGGCGCGCTTGAGCGCTTCCTTGGTGGCCTCATAGTTGAACTGCTGGATCTTGGCGTCGTCCGCCGCTTCCCAGTGGATGAACACGCCGACCGAGATGAACAGGTCGTCGGCTTCGTCTTCCGGGATCACGCCTTCGGCGACGCTGTCGACGACGGCCTTGGCCACCGCATACTGGGCCGGGCCGAACATCTGGACGGCCTGACGGGCGTCCTTGATCGTCACCTTGTTGAACAGGATGGTGTTCGGCTTGGCGAGCAGGTTCGGGGTCACGACCGCGAGCAGCGAGGTGAAGCCGTCCTTGTTGTTGGTCAGCGCATTCAGGAAGGCGCTTTCGGCCGCAGAGCCGCGCGGTCCGATGATGAGGTCGATATGAGCAACTTCGTTGCCGTCACCCACCAGCGACTCGCCGATGAGCACCTTGTTGATCTTGGCCATCTATTCCTCCCAGAACGGGGTTGCATGACAAGGGACGGGAATTGTCCCCCGATGTCCCGGCTATCTTTGTTGCAGCGTTTGGAACACCAAACCGGTTGGCCCGATAGCGCGA
The DNA here is from genome assembly GCA_000378025.1 of Xanthobacteraceae bacterium 501b. Lineage (GTDB taxonomy): Bacteria > Pseudomonadota > Alphaproteobacteria > Rhizobiales > Xanthobacteraceae > Ancylobacter. Next base: position 2,064,064 of record KB899087.1, on the reverse strand, counting down.
CCAGACACGTTACGGCGAGAGACTAGGCCCGCTTCGCCTTTATCTGCAAGGGATTCTTCAGCCGTATGACGCTCGCCCCGGCGCTTGCCCCATGGTTTCTTGTCGCGGATGGATAATGGTCCTAAGGTTGCGGATTATGGTGGCACGGTCAAAAATGCGGCATACTCCATGCCGCGCGAAGATGAGACGCTCGCTCCGGCCGAGGGCGTCTGCGACGGTGCCACCGGAAGCTTGGTCGGCAAAAAAGTTGCTGCGATGCGGCATGACAAGGTCATGCGGTACGACAAGGTGATCCAACTGCCGCGTGCCGCGTAGGATATCGGGGCCAGCCACAGAGGAAGCGCTGGGAAGGCAGCGAACTCACGCCACGAGGAGTTTGTAGTGGAGCTCATTCTGTCGATCTGCCTCATTGCCAGCCCCGGCACCTGCCGCGAGGAGGCTGTCTCCGTCGGGCTGGAGAGGCCACCGGCACCGGTGCAGTGCCTTATCGGGGCCATGCCGGTCATCGCCGAATGGCGCGAGACCCATCCCAAGTGGAAGGTTCTCAAATGGCGCTGCGCACCTCCCGGGTCCAGCGGACGCGAGATCTGATCGCATACCACTCGCGCCCTGTTCTGTTGCACCGCAGCGTGCGCGCGCGCCGCGTCCGTGAAATCATCGGCATGCCATCATGTTTGGGATGGCGCCATTCGGTGAGACACCATGGGGCGTGGCTTGTTCTCGTCGCTCAGGGCGCGCATGGCGCTGCTCTTATCCGTCGCCGTGCTGGTCACAGCCGCGTCGACACTTGTGCTCGTGGTGGCGCTCGGCGCGGCCAGCAACCAGCTTGATCGCTTGGTCTCGGCGCAGAATCGACTGGAACTGCTCTCGGCGATTTCCGGGCGAATCGGCGACTACGCGCTGATGGCGCTGCAGACCGCGCAGCAGCCGAGCACCCGCACCCATGAAGCGCTAGCGATGGCCCGGCGCGGCACACGCGATTCCTTCGCCCGGTTCGAGGCAGCGCTCGCCGAGGATGTGCGGCGGTTCCAGGATGAAAAGCAGCGCACGCTGATGGCCGCGCGCAGCCGCACCGTCGCCCGGCTGAAGGCGCAGTTCGAGGTGTTAGACCGCCAGGTCGAGAACGCGCTGGCCAGTCCAGACGCATCGACCGGTGTGCGAGTGGTGCTCGACGTCTTCGCCGCCGGCTTCGGCAGCCCGCTCACCCAGGCGATGGAGGAGGAGCGCACAACCGCCCATGCCACCCAGGGCGAGGTGCAGCTTCTGCGCGATCGTACGCTGCACTGGGGGCTGATCGGCCTGGCGCTCACCGGCCTGCTGGCGGTGGCTCTCTATAACCTTCTCGGCCGCTCTCTGGTGAACCGGGTCGCCGACGTGTCGGCAGCCGCGGCCGCGATCGCGCGCGGGCGCTCCGATACCCGGGTCAACGTCACCGGGCACGACGAGCTGAGCCTCGCCATGGCTCGCTTCAACCGAATGGCCGTGCATCTTGCCCGGCGCGAGGCGCGGCTGGTGGCCGCGCAGAAACAGCTGCAGCAAATTGTCGACGACCGTACGGCAGAGTTGCGCGCCGCCAATACGCGGCTCGAAAATGTCGACATGGCGCGTCGGCGCTTCTTCACCGATGTTAGTCACGAACTGCGCACACCGCTCACCGTGATCCTTGGCGAAGTCGAGATCACGCTGCGCCCGCAGCGCCCGCGCGAGGAGGATCTGCGCGCCGCGTTGCTGGTGATCCAGTCGCGTGCCCGACGCCTGCACCGCCGGGTGGAGGACCTGCTGCGCATCGCGCGCTCGGAGAGCGGACAGATCGAACTCGACCGTTCGCTGTTCCTGGTGTCGGATCTCCTCACCGAGGTTTGTGAGGGCATGGCGCCAGTGGCGCGGGCCGGCGGGCTGCTGCTGGAGGCGGACGGGGGCGGTGAGAGCCTCGCCGTCGACGCTGATCGCGAATGGCTGCGCCAGACCTTCGACGGCCTCGTCGCCAATGCCGTGCGCCATTCCCCGCCCGGCGAGAGCGTGCGTTTGACGGCGAGGCGCGAGGCAGACGAGTTGGTGATCGAGGTGCGCGACCATGGGACTGGAATACCTCCGGACGAACTTCCGCACGTGTTCGAGCGGTTCTGGCGCGGTTCTGCCGGCACGCGCGAAGGCACGGGATTCGGCATAGGTCTCGCTCTGGCGAAATGGATCGTCGACCGCCATGGTGGGCGCATCGCTCTTGAAAGCAGCACGGGAGATGACGGGCGGCGGCGCGGGACCTGCGTCACCGTGCGCCTGCCGCTCCCCGTGCCGGACATCACACTGGAGGCCGCCCAATGAACATTCTGGTCGTTGAGGACGATCCCGATATCGGCTCCCTGCTGAGGCGTGGTTTCTCCTCTGAAAGCTATGATGTCGAACTGGTAGGGGACGGCGAGGCGGCGCTGCGGGTGGTCACTGGCAGGGCATGGGGGGCGATCATTCTCGATGTGATGCTGCCCGGCCGTTCCGGAATCGAAGTGTGCAAGGCGCTCCGCGCTGGCGGGCAGACCGCGCCTATCCTCATGCTCTCCGCCCGCTCCAGCGTGAACGAGCGCACCGAGGGGCTTCTGGCCGGGGCGGACGACTATATCGTCAAGCCGTTCGCCTTCGAGGAGTTGCTGGCCCGGGTGAAGGTGCAGGCGCTGCGTCGCAGCAATGCCGGCACCGAGCCACGGCGGCTGGAGGTCGGCGCGCTGTCGCTTGATCTCGACACCCGACAGGCGCAGCTCGGGGGCACGCGGGTGCGGCTGACCGAGCGCGAGGTGGAACTTCTGGCGCTGCTGATGCGTCATCCCGGGGAGCCGCTGTCGCGGGCCGACATTTTCGCCGCGCTCTGGGCTGGGCATGGCGGCGCTTCGCTCAACGTCGTCGATGTTTATGTCGGCTATCTCCGGCATAAGCTCGCCGAGGCGTTGCCGGAGGGCGCACACCTGATCATGACGGTACGCGGCCGTGGCTTCATGCTCGAAGCCGAGGAAAGCTGAGCGGTTTCGAGAGAGAAAGCACCGGAAATGGAGTGGTATTATGTGCGCCAGAGCGAAAGATGACAGGGTCTTCTTGACGGATGGCGAAACGATCCTCACATTACTGGTGCGGTGAAATATCCGCAAAGCAACTCGATCTCTTATGAACTTCTTATGAAGTAATATGAGATTGAATAATCGAGGAGGAAGATATGGCCTGGACTGCTCCCCGCATTGTTGAAGTCTGCGTCGGCATGGAAGTCAACGCCTACTATCCGGCTGACTTCTGAGCTTAATAAGGGACGGGATGGCGTAAAATCGGACCACCGATGGAAACGTCCCCGTCCCACTTCAAACTCGTGATCCTTGGGTCAGCCGCGGGCGGTGGTTTCCCTCAGTGGAACTGCCGCTGCGCGGTTTGTTCGCTTGCTTGGGCAAATGATCCCCGTGTAAAGCGGCGCTCCCAGGCGTCAATTGCCGTCAGCGCCAATGGCGCCGACTGGGCGCTTGTCAATTGTGCGCCGGAAATTCTGTCGCAGCTTCAGGCCACGCCGGCCCTTCACCCACGCCACGGACTGCGGCACTCGCCGCTCACATCCGTGCTGCTCACCAATGCCGATATCGACCATGTGGCCGGCCTTCTGAGCTTGCGGGAGGCACAGCCCTTCACGCTGATGGCAACACCCGGCGTGCACGACGTGCTCGCCGGCAGCAGCGCCTTCGACGTGCTGGCGCCAGAGGTGGTGGAACGCCGCCCGGTGGAACTCGGCTCATCCTTCGAACTCGTGGCGGGCGTACGGGCCACCATTTTCCCGGTCCCCGGCAAGATCGCCCTCTATCTCGAAGCGCGCGAGCAGGCGGAAAAAGGCTCGCTTACCACCGACATGGAGGGCGAGCAGACCATCGGCGTCGAACTTACGGCCGGCGGGCGCCGGATCCTCTATATTCCCGGCTGTGCGACCATGACCGATTCATTGCGGGCGCGCCTTGAGGGAGCCGATGCCGTGCTGTTCGACGGCACGCTCTGGCGCGACGATGAGATGATCCGCGCCGGGGTCGGCACCAAGACCGGCGCGCGCATGGGGCATATGTCGATGTCGGGCGAGCGCGGTTCGATTGAGGCCTTGAGAAACGTCAACGTCGGCCGGAAAATCTATGTTCACATCAACAACACCAATCCGGTGCTCGTTGATGGCTCAGAAGAGCGGATAACGGCGAATAAAGCCGGATGGGAAATCGCTCAAGATGGGATGGAGATAGCCCTATGACCACGCTTCTCTCACCGGAAGAACTGGAAAATCGTCTGCGCGACGTCGGCACGCGCCGCTATCACAGCCTGCACCCGTTTCATAAGCTGCTGCACAATGGCCAGCTTACCTTTGGACAGGTGCAGGCCTGGGCGCTCAACCGCTATTATTATCAGGCCATGATCCCGGTGAAGGATTCCGCCATCCTCGCCCGCATGGAAGAGCCGGAACTGCGCCGCGTCTGGCGCCAGCGCATCGTCGACCATGATGGCGACCATGAAGGCGAGGGCGGCATCGCCCGTTGGCTGGTGCTGACCGATAGCCTCGGCCTCGACCGCCACACGGTCACGTCGCTGTCCGGCCTGCTGCCGGCGACGAAGTTCGCGGTCGATGCCTATGTGCATTTCGTGCGCGAGAAGAGCCTTCTGGAGGCCATCGCCTCCTCGCTCACGGAGATGTTTTCGCCCGGCATCATCGGCGAGCGTGTCGCCGGCATGCTGAAGAACTATGATTTCGTCTCAAAGGACACGCTGGCCTATTTCGACAAGCGCCTGACCCAGGCGCCGCGCGACGCGGATTTCGCGCTGGATTACGTCAAGCAGCACGCCCGCACGCCCGAGCAGCAGGAGCAGGCGATCCGCGCGCTGGAGTTCAAGTGCAACGTGCTCTGGGTGCAGCTTGATGCGCTGTACTTCGCCTATATCGATCCGAAAATGGGCTATCCAGGGGCCTTCGTCCCGAAGGAGGGGTGATGACAGCGACTCTTGCCGCAACTGGTGTTCCCAAGCTCGCGCGCGGCGTGCGGCTGCGTCACGATGAGGCACGCGGACAGTGGGTGCTGCTGGCGCCCGAGCGCGTGCTGAACCCTGACCCGGTGGCGGTGGAGATTCTGAAGAAAGTGGATGGCGCCCGTTCCATCGACGCCATCGTCGATGAACTGGCGAGCGCTTTCACCGTGGAGCGCACAACGGTGGCGACCGATGTCGATGCATTCCTTTCCGGCCTCGCCGAAAAGGGCCTCATCGAAGTGACGTTGCCGGTGATCGGGGATGCCGCGTCATGAGCCTGATCGAAGAACCCCGCAGCCGCGTGGAGGTGCCGGCCCGTCCGGCGCCTCCCATCCCCTATGGCATGCTGGCCGAGCTGACGCATCGCTGCCCGCTGCAATGCCCCTATTGTTCCAACCCGGTCGAACTCGACCGGCGCAATGTCGAGCTCGACACAGAGACGTGGCTGCGTGTGTTTTCCGAGGCCGCCAAGCTCGGTGTGTTGCAGGTCCACCTTTCCGGCGGCGAGCCGACGGCGCGCCGCGATCTCGAGCAGATGATCCGCCATTGCGTCGAGGTGGGTCTCTACACCAACCTCATCACCGCTGGCGTCGGCGTGACGCCCGAGCGGCTGCAAGCGATCTCGGATGCCGGCATCGACCATGTCCAGCTGTCCTTCCAGGGCGCGACCGCCGAGATGACCGACAAGGTCTCCAATTTCCGTGGGGCGCATGAGCGGAAAATGGCGGTAGCGCGCGAGGTGCGCCGGCTTGGCCTGCCGCTGACCGTCAACTCGGTTGTCCACCGGGCGAACATTCACCAGATCCCCGATTTCATCGAGTTGGCGCTGGCGCTTGATGCGCGGCGCATCGAGATTGCCCATTCCCAATATTATGGCTGGGCGCTGCGCAATCGTGGCGCATTGATGCCGACCCGCGACCAGGTGTTCTGGGCGCTCGATGTGGTGGAGGAGGCGCGGGTCCGGCTCAAGGGCGTGCTTACCATCGATGCGGTGGTGCCGGATTACTACGCCAAATATCCCAAGCCCTGCATGAATGGCTGGGGGCGGCAGTCGCTCAACGTGACGCCCTCCGGAAAGGTGCTGCCCTGCCATGCGGCCGAGACCATTCCGAGCCTCGATTTCTGGAACGTGCGCGAGCATTCGCTGACCGATGTCTGGCTGAACTCGCCCGCCTTCAATGCCTTTCGTGGCACCGACTGGATGCCCGATCTATGTAAGAGCTGCGAGCGCAAGGAAATCGACTGGGGTGGCTGCCGCTGCCAGGCGATGGCGATTGCCGGCGATGCTGCCGCCACCGATCCCGCCTGCCATTTGTCGCCGCTGCATGCAGACCTGCTGGCGCTTGCCGAGGCCGACGCCGAAGGCTCCGACATTTATGATTACCGGCGCTACTTCCAGCCCGACCGCGCCGGCTGACGGAGAGACTTCATGTTGCGTTCTGCCCGTACCCTCGCCGCGACGGCCTCAATTGCGGTCTTTCTTGCTTCAGCCGCGCTGGCCGCGCCGACCGCTGCCGAGCTGTTCTTCGAGCAGCCCTATCTGTCGAAGGTGGCGGCGGGCACCACGCTCACCTATGCCTACAAGCACGTGACCGCCGAGGCTAAGCTCGGCGACGGCTTCGAAGAAACGCTGGAAATGAAGGTGGGGGCGCCTGCCGACGACCCCAAAAAGCGGATTGCCGACGTGCTTATCCATCGCGGTGACAAGGAAGGCGAGGCCGGGCCCTTCCCGACCATGAATGGCAATCCGATCGCGATGATCCTGCTGGAGCGCGACGTGAAAGAACTCGCACAACTCACCAAGGGCAGCCCGTTCTATCTGCGCAACCGGGTGCGCGAGCATCTGTCCTCCGGCACGGTCACGCCCGCGCGCTTTTCCTTCGAGGGCCACGAGGTCGAGGGTTGGAAGCTGACCATGCGACCCTTTGCAGAGGATCCCAACAAGGACAAGCTGCTGGAACTGGTCGGTCGCCGATATGAATTCCTGTTCTCCGACGCCGTGCCCGGCGGGCTATATTCCATCGACGTCGTCACGCCGAAGGCGGATGGCGGAGCTAACATCATCGAGACCAGCCTGACGCTGACCGGGGCATCCCTGGCCCCGGCGGTGAAATAGGCGGCCGCCCCAGGAGGAATGACCATGGCGAAGACACGCCCCTTGCGGGGAGAAAAGCCCCTCCGCCGCAGCGCCGCAGTTCTGATTTTGACGGTGCTGGGTGCCGGTGGGGTGCTGGCGCAGGACATGCTGTCGCCCGGCCTCACCGCCGGCGCCCGCAAGCCGGCGCCCCAGGCGCCACAGGCGGGACTTATCAACGATTATCCCACCGTCGCCCGCGCCGACTATGTGTTCGGCTGCATGGTTGCGAACGGCCAGACCCGCCAGGCGCTTGAGAAGTGCTCGTGCTCGATCGACACCATTGCCACCATCCTGCCCTATGAGCGCTACGAGGAGGCCGAAACCATCATGAGCGTCAGCCAGGTGGCCGGCCAGCAGGCTGAACTGTTCCGCAACACCGGCATTTTCCGCGATATTGTCGCTGATCTGCACCGGGCGCAGGCGGAAGCGGAAGTCACCTGCTTCTATTGAGCGAGAGCGGGAGGCGCGCGGCCGACGCGGCTCCTGCTCTTCGCCAATTTCTAACGCTCAGCTTGCGGGCTTCAGCGCACCCTCAAACTTGCGCCCGTCCGTATCCCCGGCATCGACATGGATCTCCTTGCCCGCCGGGTCGTAGGAGACGCGGATGGCCGGGTCTTCACTCAGCGAGATGCCTCCAACCATGGAGAAAACAAGGTCGTCGCCCTGCGTGACGCGGATATTGTCGACGAACTTCGCCGGGATATAGGCCCGCGTTAGCGGGTCCATCTGCAGGCCGGAATAGTTGGGGTGGCGGATCATCAGCTGCAGTTGCGAGACGCGGCTGGCCTGGCTTGCATCGCCCATCCCGTCGGCCTTGACCGATTTCAGCTTGAGCTGGCCGAGATTCTTCAGCTGGGCCTCCTCGTCCTTCATCGCCGGGGCGGAGCAGCCGCCCGACGCCTTCACGAAGCTCTCGGCCATGTGCAATCCGCCATCGCTGGTTTCGGCGATGGCGCGCACATAGGAATAGGAATTCACCCGCAGCCGCGTGCCGAGCGCGACATCGCGGCGGTTGCCGCCGAAGGTGAAGGTCGCGGCGAGCGGGGCGGGGTTCTCGTCGACGATGAGGGTCAGCTTGGAGATGCTGCGCGGATCTCCTTCGGGAAGCACAATCTCGACATCGATCGGCACCATGGCCGCATCCTCTGCCCGTTTGGGAGCCGTGAGGCGCACGAGCGGGCTGCCGGCCTCGATCGGCCGCTCCCCGAACACGTCAGGTTTGAACGATTTCCAGCTGGCGTCGGCCCCCGGCTCCTGCGCGGCGGCTGCATTGATGGCGAAGGCAGAGAAAAGGCTGACGGCGAGGAACAGGCGGATACGGCGATGCATGGCGACCTCCCGGCCTGCCGGATCTTTGATGTCCGGCGGTTGAACGCATCATACACCTTTCCGGCGTTGAATTGCAGGGCACGAACACGCGAGCCGCTCGCTGAGTTGCGCCGCGCAAAGGCGCCGGTCATCATCAGCCAACGCCCTCCGTTGGAGTGACCGACATGCCTTCGCGCCGATCTGTTCTCAAAGCCGCTCTCGCGCTGCTGGCTGTCCCGATCGGCATCGCGACACAGGAGGAAGCGCAGGCGCAATCGGCGCCGACCAGCCGGCCGCCGACCCCGCGCCGTGAACCGCGCCCGCCGCCGCGCCGTGGGTATACATGGGTGCCGGGGCATTGGGCCTGGAAGCCGCGCCAGGGCTGGGTGTGGACAGCGGGCCACTGGGAAGAGAGCCGTCGCGGGTTCGAGTTCGTCGGTCCTCGCTGGGTGCTGCGCCGCGGCCAATGGGTCTATGAGCCGGGCCGCTGGGTTCGCAGCTGGCGCTGAAGCCGATGCGCGGCTGGGTTGTTCTCCGCAATGATACCTAGCAGCGCGCGATTGTGAGCGCGAGGCGGCGGCGGTAATTTCTTCCACTATTTCATTTGGGGGAATCGACCGATGTCCAGATCCGTTGCCATCAAGCTCACGGCTGTCGCCATTGTCGCGCTCGTCGCGGCGGGCTGTTCCAACACTCAACGCCGCACTGGCACAGGCGCGCTGATCGGCGCCGGCACCGGCGCGGTGATCGGCGGCATTGCCGGCGGCGGCACCGGCGCCGCCTGGGGCGCGGGCATCGGCGCGGTGGCCGGCGGCGCGATCGGCGCAGCGACGGCCAACTGAGCCAAGCGCGGCCGCGTCTGACCCTTCAAACCCCGGGCCGTCCCCGTTATGACGGGGGCGGCAGTGCGAGGAGATGGGTGTGAGCGTCACGATCTACGGCATCAAGAATTGCGACACGATGAAGAAGGCGCGCGCCTGGCTGGACGGGCGCGGCGTCGCCTATGATTTCCACGACTACAAGACCGCTGGCATTGATGAGGCACACCTGAAGGCATGGGCCGGCAAGGTCGGCTGGGAGGTCCTCCTCAACCGCGCCGGCACCACTTTCCGCAAGCTCTCCGACACGGAGAAGGCCGATATTGACGCCGCGATGGCTGTTGCCTTGATGCAGGCGCAGCCCTCCCTCATCAAGCGCCCGGTGCTCGATGTCGATGGCACGTTGCTGGTCGGTTTCAGGCTGGAGGCTTACGAGAAGCAGTTCGGTTGAGCGCCGTTCGGCTCGTTATCCGGAAGGCCTTCAGGGCGATCCGGGATCATCACCCGAATGGAGAGCCATCCGGGCGCTTGGCGGCGCAGCGGCCGGGATGGCCGAAAGGGAAGTGGCCGGCTGGGACGGCGGGCCAACGGAACAGCGCCGCCACCCCTTGATCCGGCGCGGCTTCCCTGCCACATCCGCCTGCATGAACGCTCTCTCCAATTCCGCCGCATCGCCTATCGCCACCGAGGTGGCGCGCCGGCGTACCTTCGCGATCATCTCGCACCCGGATGCGGGCAAAACCACGCTGACCGAGAAGCTGCTGCTGTTCGGGGGCGCGATCCAGCTTGCCGGTCAGGTGCGGGCTAAGAAAGACCGGCGCTCCACGCGCTCGGACTGGATGGCGATCGAGCGCGAGCGCGGCATCTCGGTCGCGACCTCGGTGATGACCTTCGAGTTCAACGGCCATGTGTTCAACCTGCTGGACACGCCGGGCCATGAGGACTTCTCGGAGGATACCTACCGCACCCTGACCGCGGTCGACGCGGCGGTGATGGTGATCGACGCGGCCAAGGGCATCGAGGCGCGTACCCGCAAGCTGCTGGAAGTGTGTCGCCTGCGCGATATCCCAATCATCACCTTCATCAACAAGATGGACCGCGAGAGCCGCGACCCGTTCGAGATTCTCGACGAGATCGAGAAGACGCTGGCGCTCGACACCACGCCCATGACATGGCCGGTCGGGCAGGGGCGGGATTTCGTCGGCACCATGGACATCGCCACCGGCGGCATGCGGCTGCTCGATGGCGACGAGGGCAAGACCGGCCCGCTGCGGCAGATGAGCATGACCGACATCGCTGCGCTGAACGTCACCCTCAAGGAGGAGACGCTGGCGGAGGAACTCGGGCTGGTGCGCGAAGTGTGCAACCCGTTCGAGCTGAAAGCCTTTCTCGAAGGGCATCTAACGCCGGTTTATTTCGGCTCGGCGCTGCGCAATTTCGGCGTCGGTGATCTGCTCGAAGGGCTTGGCCGCTACGCCCCGCCGCCGCGCGCGCAGCAGGCGGACAAGCGCCGCGTCGAAGCGGAAGAGCCGCGCATGACCGCCTTCGTGTTCAAGATCCAGGCGAATATGGATCCGAACCATCGCGACCGCATCGCCTTTGCCCGCCTCTGCTCGGGCAGGCTGCAGCGCGGTATGAAGGCGAAGCTGGTCCGGACCGGCAAGCCGATGGGCCTCGCTACGCCGCAGTTCTTCTTCGCTCAGGACCGCCAGCTTGCCGAGGAAGCTTATGCCGGCGACGTGGTGGGCATTCCCAACCATGGCAATCTGCGCATCGGCGATACGCTGACTGAGGGCGAGGACATCAACTTCATCGGCGTTCCCTCCTTCGCGCCGGAAATCCTGCGCCGGGTGAAGCTGCCGGACGCGATGAAGGCCAAGAAGTTGAAGCAGGCGCTGCAGGAAATGGCCGAGGAGGGCGTGGTGCAGGTGTTCCGCCCCACCGACGGCTCGCCGGCGCTGGTCGGCGTGGTCGGCCCGCTGCAGCTTGACGTGCTGAAGAACCGGCTGGAGGCCGAATACGGGCTGGAAGTCGGCTTCGACATGTCGGAGTTCCAGCTCGCCCGCTGGGTGTCCTCGGAAGACCCGAAGAAGCTCGACGACTTCGCTGCCGGCAACCGGCTTTCCACCGCTGACGACCTTGATGGCGACCTCGTCTTCCTCAGCCCCTCGGCCTTCATGATCGGCTACACCGGTGACCGCTGGCCGGGCATCGTGTTCACCGATGTGAAAGACGTGAAAAAGACCGGCTGATCCCCGCCGCACACGCGGTCGCCTTCAGCGGACGACGATGATGTGCGTGTTGGCGCGGCCATACTGGCTGACAATGGCGAACAGCGCTTTGGCATTGCCAGGATGCAGCCGCACGCAGCCATGCGAGGCGGGGCGGCCGAGCCGGCCGATAGCATTGGTGCCGTGGATCGCCCAGCCCCTGTGGAAGAAGATCGCATAGGGCATCGGCGCGTTGTCATATTTGCGCGAGAAATAGCGCTTGTGCATGCGCTCGGGCCGGTAGGTGCCGAGGGGCGTGCGATAACCCTTCCGGGCAGTCGAAACCGGCCAGGCATGGCGCTCGACCCCCGCCACCGACACCACCATGCGCTGCTTGGAAAGGCTGACCTCCACCCGCACATCGGGCGGTGGCGGGGTTGCCTCCAGTGGACCGGAAGGGTCCCCGATGGACGCCGCCTGCGTTGCGGGTGCGGCAGGTGCCAGAGCAGCAGGCACCGTAGGAGAGAGGATCGTCTGCGGCGTGGTTGACAGGGCGGGGGCGGAAAGCGCCCCCGGGGTGGCGACCGAAGGCGGGCTCATCTCCGGCGGCGCCGCGACCGTGGCCAGCGCGACATCGCTGCGAGCCGCTTCACCCAGCTCCGTTACCGTCGGCGCGCCGGTGGCCGTGGCCACGACGCCCTGCGCGCGCGCCGGTGGAGCGAGGGCGAGCAATAGACCCAGTGCGAGAATCACCAGCACGGCTTTCATTCCGGTTCCCCCCAACCGACGGCGTCATCATTCTGACACGCCCCCCTAGGGTACGGGAGGGGTGTCCCCTCTTATGGTTTACACATCCCGGCGGGACCCGATGATGCTCGCCTCCGATGCCCCGGACAAAAAGTCGGACCTCGCCCGGATGGCGCGGCGATTGGAAACGATCTAGCGTGCGCGCCATCGCACACCGGGGAGCACGATCATGATCCTGATGCTGGCGGGGCTTGCCCTGTTCGTTGCCATTCACATCGTCGCCGCGCGGCGCAAGATGGGCACGGCGTTGACGGAACAATTCGGCGTCACCACCTACCGGATCGTGCACGGCGTGCTCGCGATTATCGGCGTGCTGATGATCGCCTATGGTTTTGGCCAGTGGCGTGCGGAAGGCCCGGCCCAGCTCTACAACCCGCCCGTGGGCCTGCGCCATCTCGCGCTGCTGTTGATGCTGTTCGCGTCCATCTTTGCGGTGGCGGCGCTGGTGCCGAGCCATATCAAAGCGCGCCTGAAGTTCCCGTTCCTGGTGGCGATCAAGACCTGGGCGCTGGCCCATCTCATCTCCAATGGCGACGCCGCGACGGTGACGCTCGCCGTGGTTATCCTCGCCTGGGCGGTGGTGCTGCGGATCATGGCCAAGCGCCGCGCCGCGCCTCTGCCGGTTGCCCCCGGCAACTGGTGGGGCGACCTCGTTGCGGTCGGCGGCGGGCTTGTGCTTTATGCCATCCTCACTTTCTGGTTCCACCCCTATATCGTTGGGGTGCCGGTAATGGGCTGAGCAAGCCCTTGCAAGAAAACGAGGAAACAGCCTGACATGTCCGTCCAGTCCGCCGCCCGCCGCCTCACCGCACCCGACATCAGGGCGCGCAAGGGCGGAGAGCCGATCGTCTCGCTGACCGCCTATCACGCCCACACGGCCCGCCTCGTCGACCCGCATGTCGACTTCATGCTGGTTGGCGATTCGCTCGGCATGGTGATGCACGGCATGGAAACCACCGTGCCGGTGACGGTCGACATGATGATCCTGCAGGGGCAGGCGGTCATGCGCGGCTCGGCACGGGCGCTGGTGGTGGTGGATCTGCCCTTCGGCTCCTATGAGGGCTCGCCGCAGCAGGCCTTCGCCACCGCCGCGCGGGTGCTGAAGGAGACGGGCGCCGGCGCGGTCAAGCTGGAAGGCGGGCGCCGCATGGCGGAGACGGTGCGTTTTCTCGCCGATCGCGGCGTGCCGGTCATGGGCCATGTCGGCCTTACCCCGCAGGCGATAAACACGCTCGGCTCTTTCAAGGCGCTGGGCCGCGACGAGGCGAGCGCAGCTCTGATTCTCGACGACGCCCGCTCGATTGCCGAGGCCGGCGCGTTCTCTATCGTCCTGGAGGCGATCTCTGAGCCGCTGGCCCGGCAGATCACCGAGGAGGTCGCGCCGCCCACCATTGGCATCGGCGGCTCGCCCGCTTGCGACGGACAGATTCTTGTTCTTGAGGACATGCTCGGCCTGTCCGATCGCGTGCCGCGCTTCGTCAAGAAGTTCGCCGATATCGGCCCTGCCATCGGCGCGGCGGTGGAGGCCTATGCGAACGAGGTGCGGGCGCGCAGCTTCCCTGGCCCGGAGCATGTCTACGCCCCGAAAAAGAGCTAGAATTCTTGCACGTGCAGGGGAAGCGCGCAGCGGCATACACAGTCGCCGCGCGATTTGCCTTGTTGAAGCCGCATCGGTAGTTTACGCGGCCCTTTCCAGTACCGGCCCCGCTTCCTTGCGGCGCCCTTCCGACGAGTGCCCACGGACGCGACATGGCTGACATCTTCAACGAGATCGACGAGGACCTGCGCCGCGAGCGCTTCGGTCGGCTGTGGACGCGCTACGGCGCCTACCTCATCGGCTTTGCCGTGCTCATCGTCGTGGCTGTCGCCGGGTGGCGCGGCTATGAGTGGTGGCGCCTGCAGCAGGACCAAGCCGCTGGCGCGCAGTTCGAGGCGGCGATGAAGCTGTCTGCCGAGGGCAAGACCACCGAGGCCGAGGCTGCCTTTGCCGCTTTGGAGAAGGACGGCACGCGCGGCTATCGCATTCTGGCGCGCTTCCAAGCCGCGGATGAACTGGCCAAGACCGACCGAGCGACAGCCGTCGCCGACTATGACGCGCTGGCGCGCGACGCCTCGATCAGCCCGCTGATGCAGAATGTGGCCCAGGTGCGTGCCGCGCTGCTGCTGGTCGATACCGCCCCGCTTGCCGACATCGAAGGACGGATGAAGCCGCTCGACACTCCTGCGGGCGCATTCCGCCATTCCGCCCGCGAGCTCATCGGCCTCGCCCAGTACAAGGCGGGCGACTATGCGGGCGCGACCACGACCTTCACCACCATCCTTGGCGATGGCGAGACGCCTCCCGGCCTGCGCCGCCGCGCGGATCTGATGCGGACGCTGGCGGCCTCCTCGCTGCCAGTTCCGGCGCCCGCCGCGTCTGTCGCACCGGTACAGACCACCCCGCCTGCGGCGGAACCTGCTCCGGCTCCCGCTGCTGCTTCGCCCGAGGCGCCCGCTGCGGCGCCCTCGACATCCCCGACATCCGAGCCGGGGGCGGCCACCCCCGCTGCGCCGTGAGGAGATGCTGATGCGCAATGAGACGTCCATGTTCCGCTCGCGCCTGCGCCGCGCCGTTCTGCTGCTGCCAGTGCTGGGCCTGACGCTGGCGGCCGCCGGCTGTGAGACGCTTGAAACGCTGAACCCGTTCAATGAGCGCGAAAAGCCGTTGCCCGGTGCTCGTCAGCCGGTGTTTCCCGAAGGCGTGCCCGGTGTCGATTACAATCAGGCGCCGCCGCAGCCGGCGAATTCCGCCTACAATCCCTACCAGAACGAGCCGCCGGCCGCGGGCGCGGCTTCCGCCGTCAGTCCCGGCGCAGCCCCGGCGGAATAGAGCTGACGGGCGCGGAGGCCCATCCCTTCCATGACGATGACCGTCGCGATCGTCGGCCGGCCGAATGTCGGCAAGTCGACGCTGTTTAACCGTCTTGTCGGCAAGCGCCTGGCGCTGGTCGACGACAGGCCTGGCGTGACCCGTGACCGGCGCGAGGGCGACGCTCGGCTAGGCCACCTGTCCTTCCGCATCATTGATACGGCGGGGCTGGAGGAGGCCAAGGCGGAATCGCTTGAAGGCCGCATGCGCGCGCAGACCGAGGCCGCCATCGCTGATGCCGATGTGCTGCTGTTCATGATCGACGCCAAGGCTGGTATCACGCCAAGCGACCGCTCCTTTGGCGAACTCGCCCGCCGCTCCGGCAAGCACACCATTCTCGTTGCCAACAAGGCCGAGGCGAAGGGCTCCGAAAGCGGCACGCTGGATGCCTATGCCTTGGGTCTCGGCGAGCCGGTGGAGCTTTCCGCCGAGCATGGCGACGGCATGGGCGATCTCCTCCGTGCGTTGGCGCTGTGTGTGCCAGACGAGGGCGATGAAGAGGAAGAATCCGAGGCCGGACGGCGTATCCGCGTCGCTGTGCTCGGGCGCCCGAATGCCGGCAAGTCCACGCTGATCAACGCGCTTCTCGGCGAGGATCGGCTGCTCACTGGGCCGGAAGCGGGTATCACCCGCGACTCGATCGCGGTCGATATAGAGCGTCACGGGGTGGAACTTCGGGTCTTCGATACCGCCGGCATGCGCAAGCGCGCCCGGATTGAAGACAAGCTGGAAAAGCTCTCCGTCGCTGACGGACTGCGCGCCGCCCGCTTCGCTGAAGTCGTCATCGTGCTGATGGACGCCACCCATCCTTTCGAGGAGCAGGACCTGCGTATCGCCGATCTCGTCGAGCGCGAGGGCCGGGCGGTTGTTCTGGCGATTTCCAAGTCCGACCTAGTCAAGGATCAGCAGGGCTTCGTCACCCGCATGCGCGAGGAGGCCGATGATCGGCTCTCGCAGGTCAAGGGCGCGCCGGTGGTGCTGGTGTCAGGTCTCACCGGCGAGGGGCTCGACCGTCTGGTGCGTGCCGTGCAGCAGGCGCACGAGGTGTGGAACCGCCGCGTCGCCACCAATCCGCTGAACCGCTGGCTGATCGAGACCACTGACCAGCATCCGCCGCCGGCCGTTTCGGGTCGCCGCATCAAGCTGCGCTACATTACGCAGCCCAAGGCCCGGCCGCCGAGCTTCGTGCTGTTCTGCTCGCGCGCCGACGCGCTCCCCGAGAGCTATGTGCGCTATCTCGTGAATAATCTACGCGCCAGTTTCGACCTGCCCGGCGTACCTATCCGGCTCACGCTGCGCGAGAAGGACAATCCCTACGCCGAGAAGGACTGAGCCAGTCCAGAAAATAGCCGCAGGCCCTTTCGAGCGATGAGAGCCCCCTGTCGCCGGGCAGCGATAAGCGTGTACTTTATCGTTCGGCCGAGACGCCGTTCCGGGCGGTTTCGGCTGTCATGCGCTTCCATCGATTGGCTTTGCACATAAGTGGCGAGAAGTCGCTCCTGAGCGATCATCGGGTCTGCGGCCAAATGCGCTGCTCGGGCCGCGTTGTCGCTCGGCACTGTAGCCAGCATGGCGTCGAGATAGGGCTCTAGCCGGTAACGCGCGAGTCCCTTGGCACCCAGTTCCCCGATGAAGGCGCGGCCGCGAGCGTAACCATCAACGATCTCCTTTGCCAGGGCTGCGGCATCAAGCCGACGTTCGCAGCATCTGCCGCTAAAGTTGAAGCGGGCTGCGCGGTCAAAATTGTCATGGGTCAGATAGCCCGGGCCCCCGAAATGGTCATAGACGAAGACCGGCACTCCGCCCGCCAGAGCGTAGGGGGCGCTCTTGCCGATGCTGACGATGAGATCGCTCGCGTGGATGACGACGGGCGTCACCATCGCCTGCCGGCCTTGCCTGAGGCCGATGCGCTGAACTTTATGGTCCAGTGCCAGGCGGTCTATCGCCCCCATAAGTTCGGGGTCGTTGTGGTTGGAAATGAGGGTGATCGTCCTCAGGGTGCCTTGGGTCGCAGAGGACGGCCGAAAAAACGCCGCTGGCGCGGCGTTGTGGAAGACCGTGATGGGCGCCTGAACGCCCGCTCCGCGCAGGCTGTTCGCCGTCTCTTCTGAATTGGCGAAATACGCATCTGCAAGCACGCGATCATGGCGCCAACCGCCGCTTTCCATGAAACTCCTTCGACCCAGCTTGCCGAAGACGAAGGCGGTTTTTTCCAGCGAATGGGCATCGCGTCTGTAATCGAACAGCCCGGCAACCTGATGCTGAATATAGGCGAGGTCATAGCGGAAAGGGGCGATCTCGCGCGGATCTGTGACGATTTTCACGCCAAGGCGGGACCCGAATATGTCGGCCATTGGGGCCGCCGCCACGCTCGCGAAGACGGTTAGCCGGTGGCCGCGGCTCTTGAAGTATTCCGCCATTTCCAGGCAGACGATTTCAGAGCCACCATAGAGAGCAAGATGGTTGGTCGCGATCAGAATGTTCAATGAAGCTCGGCCTTTGGCGTATCCGGGACACTCATGATGGATGGTTGAAAGACATGAGCCGCTGCGTGGGAAAGTCGTAGAGACGGCCGGTTTCCTCAAAGCTTGGCAGGCACAGGGCGAGGATCGCCCGCGCCACCTCTTCGGGGGTGGGCAGCGTGTTCGGGTCTTCGCTCGGGAACGCTTTGGCGCGCATGCGGGTGCGGATGGGTCCCGGATTGATCAGGTTGATCTTCAGGCTGGAAATGTTCTCCACCTCCGCCGCCCAGGTGCGCGCCAGCACTTCCACCGCCGCCTTGGTGACGGCGTAGGGCCCCCAGAACGGCCGCGCCTTGTGTGCCGCGCCGGATGAGACCATCACCGCCCGCCCGGCCGTGGAGAGCCGCAGCAGCGGGTCCAGCGAGCGGATCAGCCGCCAGTTGGCGGTAAGGTTCACCGCCAGCGTGTCGGTCCACTCCTTGGGGTCGACCTGCGCCAGCGGCGTCATCGGACCGAGCACGCCGGCATTGCCGACAAAAATGTCGAGCTTGCCGAAGCGCTCATAGAGCGCACCGCCGAGCCGGTCGATGCCCTCGCCATCCTTGATGTCGAGCGGCACCAGAGTTGCGGTAGAGCCGGCCTTGACGATCCGGTCGTCCAGTTCCTCCAGCGCGCCGCTGGTGCGGCCCAAGGCCACCACATGCGCGCCGGCCTCGGCCAAGGCGAGGGCGGTGGCATGACCGATGCCGCGCGTGGCGCCGGTGACGAGGGCAATGCGGCCGTCAAGCGGCCGCGCGGCAGGCTCTGCCGGGGAAAGGTCGGACATGGCAATTCCTCAAAGGCTCAAGCGTCGTCGGTCATAACCAAGGAAGGCGCGGACCGCCGGGCCGGGCCGTGAGTGACCGCTTCAATGTTGTTACCTTCGGGATCGAGCACGAAGGCGGCGTAATAACCGGGATGGTAGTCGCGCAGGCCAGGCGGCCCGTTATCGCGCCCGCCGGCGGCAAGCGCGGCGGCGTGGAAGCGGCGCACAGTCTCTTCGTCCGCTGCCTGGAACGCGATATGGGCCCGCCCGGTCGGTGGCGAGCCCGGCGACACAAAGAGTTCGTCGGCGAAGAAATAGCCGTCGCCCTCGACCAGCGGCACGTCAAGCACCGCGAGGACAGTCGCATAAAAGAGGCGGCAGGCTTCATAATCGGTGACGACCAGCGAGATATGGTCGATCAACCGGCCGCGATGCCAATCGCGAAGCTCGACCATATCGGTCAGCTCGCCTCGGCGAGCAGCGAGAGCTGACGCGGCGCGACCTCGCCCTCACGATCGGAGAGCAGGGTGGGGTATTCACCGGTGAAGCAATGGTCGGTGAATTGCGGGCGCAGCGGATCACGGCCCTCATAGCCCATCGACTTGTAGATACCGTCGATGGACAGGAAGGCGAGGCTGTCGGCGCCGATATAGCGGCGCATGCCTTCGAGGTCGTGGGTGGCGGCCAGCAGCTTGTCGCGGTCCGGCGTGTCGATACCGTAATAGTCGGGATGGGTGATCGGCGGCGACGAGATGCGGAAATGCACCTCGCGGGCGCCGGCCTCGCGCATCATCCGCACGATCTTCACCGAGGTGGTGCCGCGCACCAGACTGTCATCGATCAGCACGATCCGCTTGCCTTCGACCACCGCTCGATTGGCTGAGTGCTTCATCCGCACGCCCTGGTCGCGCACCGACTGAGTCGGCTGGATGAAGGTACGGCCCACATAATGGTTGCGGATGATGCCAAGCTCATAGGGCAGGCCGGACGCCTGGGAGTAGCCGATGGCCGCCGGAACGCCGGAATCCGGCACCGGCACCACGAGGTCCGCATCGGCCGGGGCCTCAGCGGCAAGCTGCATGCCCATGGTCTTGCGGACCTGGTAGACCGAATGCCCCCCCACTACCGAGTCCGGGCGGGCGAAATAGATGTACTCGAAAATGCACGGGCGGGGCGCCACGGTGCCGAAGGGGCGCAGCGTTTCCACCTTGTCGGAGGAGAAGACGATCACTTCGCCGGGCTCGATGTCCCGCACGTGACGCGCACCAATTATGTCGAGGGCGCAGGTCTCGGAGGTCAGGATCGGGTGGCCGTCGAGCTCGCCGAGCACCAGCGGCCGGATTCCGAGCGGGTCGCGGGCGCCCACCAGCTTCTTGTTGGTGAGGCCGACAAAGGCGTAGGCGCCTTCCAGCGAGCGCAGCGCGTCAATGAAGCGCTCGGTGAAACGCGGGCGCTTCGAGCGCGCGACCAGGTGCAGCATCACCTCGGTGTCGGAGGTGGACTGGCAAATCGCGCCGTCGCGGATGAGCTGGCGGCGAAGCGTCAGGCCATTGGTCAAATTGCCGTTATGGGCAATGGCGAAGCCGCCGCCGTCGAGCTCAGCGAAGAGCGGCTGGACGTTGCGCAGAATGGTCTCACCGGTCGTCGAATAGCGCACATGGCCAACCGCGATATGACCGGGCAGGCGCTTGATGGCCTCGCCGTCGGAGAAGGCGTCGCTGACCAGGCCAAGCCGGCGCTCGGAATGAAAACGCCTGCCGTCATAAGTGGTTATGCCCGCCGCTTCCTGACCGCGATGCTGAAGCGCATGCAGGCCGAGGGCGGTGATCGCGGCCGCATCGGGGTGGCCATAAATGCCGAACACGCCACACTCCTCGCGCAGCGTGTCCCCGTATTCGTCGTAAAAATCGCCCGCTTCCGCCGATTTCGGCGCCACGTGATCACCCATCAGATCGGCCATAGGATCTTCGCTCCTCGGCGCAGTTCAAGGCTGCGCCCGCTCCACTATGCTCAAAAGCAACTACGTCCGGGACGCCTTGTCCCATGGGCGCGGTCGAATTAAGGCGCCGACGGTGTCACCGGGCTCGGCGTTGCCGGCGTGGTGCCCGGTGCAACGGGCTCAGGCGGCGGCTCGGTCGGCTCGGCGTCCTTCGAGCTGCGCATCTCTCGGATGAGGCTCTCGGGGTCTTCCGGCAGAATGGAGATGAGCCAGTCACCCGCACTTTGCAAGACCAGCTTGGCCCGCGCGTCGCGAATCCACTCCGGCTGACCCTGCTCGTTCTGGACCAGCCAGTTGAAGAACAGGAAGGCCACAACCATGATCAAGAAGCCGCGGGCGAGGCCGAACAGAAAGCCGAGGGTGCGGTCGAGTGCGCCGATGCGGCTGTCGAGCACGAGGTCGGATATTCGCACCGTGATAATCGAGACGATCAGCAGGGTGACGATGAACAGCGCGCCGACCGTGGCCGCCATCGCGAAAGTGTCGTTGGTGATGTACTGCTTGGCGAAGGGCAGGGCGTGCGGATACGCATAGAGCGTGACCAGCGCCGCCGCGAGCCAAGAGACGATTGCGAAGACCTCACGCACGAACCCGCGGACCATGGCGAGGAGGCCGGACACGACCATCACGGCGATCAGGATGATGTCGAGGAGCGTCAAGACGATCTCACCGTGGTCGAGGTGGCATGCACGGGAAAGCGCAGCGAATCTGCGCCTTCCAGCCTCGCAGGAGGCAGGGGCGAGGTATAGCGCGGCGTCGGGCGCCCGTCATCCCTCTTGCGAGGGAGCTGCGGCGCGGCGCGGTCCCTTGGCGGCAATGGCGGCCACGATATCCCCAAGAGAGGCGATGGCGTCGATCGCGAGCGGCGCTTCGGCCGGCTCCCGTCCGCTGGCGCCAGCGCCCTTGGCCGCCGGCGCTACGGCACGGGTGAAGCCCAGCTTGGCCGCTTCCTTCAGCCGCGCCACCGCGTGAGGCACGGCGCGCACGGCGCCCGTGAGGCTGATCTCGCCGAAATAGACGCTGTCCGGCGGCAGTACCGTTCCTGCCAGCGAGGAGATGAGCGCCGCCGCGACGGCGAGATCGGCTGCCGGCTCGCTGATGCGGAAGCCGCCGGCGACATTGAGGTGCACATCATGCGCGCCGAGCTTGATGCCGCAACGCGCCTCCAGAACCGCCAGCACCATGGACAGTCGGCTGGGGTCCCAGCCGACCACCGCCCGGCGTGGCGTGCCCAGGCTGGTCGGCACCACCAGCGCCTGGATTTCCACCAGCACCGGTCGCGTGCCCTCCATGCCCGCATAGACCGCCGTACCGGGGGCGCCGCTGTCACGGTTGGACAGGAACAATTCGGACGGGTTGGCGACCTCGGACAGGCCGAGGCCGGTCATCTCGAACACACCGATCTCGTCGGTGGGCCCGAAGCGGTTCTTCTGGGCGCGCAGGATACGGAAATGGTGAGCGCCGTCGCCTTCGAAGGACAGTACCGCATCCACCATGTGCTCGACCACGCGCGGGCCGGCGATCTGGCCGTCCTTGGTGACATGGCCGACCAGGATGACGGCGGCGCCAGCGCGCTTGGCGTAGCGGATGAGAATCTGCGCCGAGGAGCGTACCTGCGTCACCGTGCCGGGCGCGGACTCGACGGTGTCGGTCCACATGGTCTGGATCGAATCGATTACCACCAGCGCGGGGCGGCGACCCTCGGACAGAGTGGCGACGATGTCCTCGACATTCGTTTCGGCGGCGAGTTCCACCGGGGCGCCGGCGAGACCCAGCCGCTCGGCTCGCAGCCGCACCTGAGCCACGGCTTCTTCGCCGGAGACATAGATGATGCGGTGCCCGGCGCCTGCCAGCGCCGCGGAAGCCTGGATTAGCAAAGTTGACTTGCCGATGCCGGGATCGCCGCCGATCAGCAGCACCGAGCCTGGCACGATGCCGCCCCCGGCAACGCGGTCGAGCTCGGAAATGCCGACTTGCACCCGGGGGGCGTCTTCCGAGGTTCCGGTGAGACTCTCCAGCGCGATGAGCCGCCCCCGGCGGCCGCCGCGCAGATTGGCCGGCATGGTGTCAGTAGCTGTCGCTTCCTCGGCGATCGAATTCCACGCTCCGCAGGAATCGCATCGGCCCTGCCAGCGCGAATGCACCGCGCCGCAGATCTGGCAGATGAAGGATGCCGTGCGCTTTGCCATGAGTGAACCAGTGAGTGGAGAGATCAGACCGTCTTACTCGTCTGCCACCAGCCAACGCGGCGGAAACGAGGTGGGCGCATGTGTATCCACGGAAAATGCGCCTGGCGCAACTCTTGCATTCGCCCTATCGCAGGGCCATTGATGCGGCCGGAGACTTTGTTAAGGTGCGACAATTAGTGGAAAATACCGATTATTACCCGACTGAACGGAAGATATATCGTTATATTCCTTACGATGCTACCGCTAACGCTGGGCATCGGAAGCCTCTTATTGTGGCTGTGGCGGCGGCTGCACGTCTATCGGATCGACAAGGCGGGCATCACGCTCTGGTCGGGACGAGCCGTGCCCTGGAGCAAGGTGCGCAATTTCCAGTTTCGCAAGCGGATGGGCGAGGCGGGTCCGCGCATCACGCGGGTCGATATCCAGTTTGAGATCGGACGGGGCTTCATTGCTCCCGGCTGGCTTTGCAATGGCGATGAAGTCGTCCAGGCATTCCGTGACGGCGTGCGCCATGGCCTGCCAACCGGGCGCATGCGTTCCAATTACACCCAGCGACGGTGATAGCGGCGACCCAGCGAGGTGAGGATTTCATAGTCGATGGTGTGCGAGTGGCGTGCCAGATTGTCGAGCGTCAGTCCGTCGCCCAGCAGCGTAGCGAAATCGCCGGGCTGGACGGCATCCTCGGGGATTTCGGTGATGTCGACGGCGAGAAGATCCATCGAAATGCGGCCGATCAGCGGGCAGCGATGGCCGGAGACCACGGCTTCCGCGCCCGGGCGCAGGTCTGAGGCGCCAGCAAGACGCGGAATGCCGTCGGCATAGCCTGCGGACAGGATCGCGACACGCGAAGGACGGATCGCGGTATGGGCGCCGCCATAACCGACGGTTTCGCCTTCATGGACATGCCGGATGCGGGCGATGCGCAGTTCCAGCCGTACCACCGGCCGCAAGGGCGCGACATCCGCCCGTGGGCGTCCACCGTAGACAGCGATGCCAGGCCGCACGAGGTCGAAATGATAGGCCCGGTCTCCTATCGTTCCGGCAGAGTTCGCCAGCGAGGCGCGCACGTCGGGAAACAGCGCGGCGATGGCGCGAAAATCCTCCAGCTGGCGCGCATTGAGAGGATGATCAGGTTCGTCGGCGCAGGCGAGGTGGCTCATCAGCAGCGCCATTGGAAAGCCGAGCTCGGCGCGCCCCTCCGCGACGCTCACCGCCTCGGCCGGTGTCAGCCCCAGTCGGTTCATGCCGGTGTCGACGTGGATCGCTGCTGAAAGTTCTTCGCCGGTGTGCTCGCAGAACGCCCGCCAGCGCGCGATTTCCGCCGGGCTGCCGAGCACCGGCCGAAGGTTGCGTTCCCGATAGGCTGCCTCCGTGTCGGGGAACAGGCCGTTGAGGACGAAGATCTCCGCCTCGGGAAGCAGGTCGCGCAGGTCGCGTGCCTCGCTGAGGAGGGCCACGAAGAAGCTGCGCGCGCCCGCCTGCCACAGGGTTCTGGCGGCAGCGGCCAGGCCGATGCCGTAGCCGTCGCCCTTCAGTACAGCGGCGCAGGCGGCCGGTGCCGCGCGGCGCGCCAATTCCTGATAATTTGCCGCCAGGGCAGAGAGGTCGAGGGTGAGAACGCCGCCGGCCTCGGCGGGCGGAATAAGGTCAGCACTCAAGATGGTGTTCTCACGGCTCTGGTAGACGGTCGGACTGTACCAGATTGGAGAAGCGGGTGAACTGGGGCTCGAACGAAACCTTCACCGTTCCGGTGGGGCCGTGGCGCTGCTTGCCGATGATGACCTCGGCGACGCCCTGCGCCGCTTTCATGTCCTGATCCCACTTGAACCATTCCTCGGTGCCTTCCTTCGGCTCGCGGCCTTTGAGGTAATATTCCTCGCGGTACACGAACATAACGACGTCGGCATCCTGCTCGATCGAACCGGATTCGCGAAGGTCGGACAATTGCGGACGCTTGTCGTCGCGGCTCTCTACCTGACGCGAGAGCTGGGAGAGCGCCATGATCGGAACGCTCAGCTCCTTCGCCAGCGCCTTGAGGCCGGTGGTGATCTCGGTGATTTCCTGCACGCGCCCCTGTGATGAGCTCTTGGAGGAGCCGGTGAGCAGCTGGAGATAGTCCACCACCATGAAATCGAGGCCGCGTTGGCGCTTCAGGCGACGGGCGCGGGCACGCAGCTGGGCGATGGAGATGCCGCCGGTGTCGTCGATATAGAGCGGGATGGTCTGCATCATCTGCGCACAACTGGCGAGCTTGTCGAACTCGTGCTCGGAGATGTCGCCACGTCGGATCTTGTAGGAGGCGATCTCCGCCTGCTCGGCCAGAATACGGGTCGCGAGCTGCTCGCCCGACATTTCCAGCGAAAAGAAGCCGACCACGCCGCCGTCGATCGCGCGGATGGAGCCGTCCGGCAGCGTCTCCGAGTTGTAGGCAGCTGCCACGTTGAAGGCGATGTTGGTGGCAAGCGAGGTCTTTCCCATCGCTGGGCGGCCGGCGAGGATGATCAGGTCGGACGGCTGAAGCCCGCCCATCATCTGGTCGAGATCGCTAAGGCCGGAGGCGGTGCCGGATAGGTGCCCGTCGCGCTGGAAGGCGCGGCTCGCCATGTCGACGGCTTCTTTCAGCGCGTCGTTGAAGCGCATGAAGCCGCCATCATAGCGGCCGGTCTCGGCGAGCTCGTAGAGCCGCTTTTCCGCTTCCTCGATCTGCTCCTGCGGCGTGGCGTCGATCGGCGCCTCATAGGCCTCGTTGACGATTTCCTCACCAATGTGGATCAGGTCGCGCCGCACCGAGAGGTCGTAAATGGTGCGGCCGTAATCCTCGGCGTTGATGATCGTCGTCGCCTCGGCCGCGAGGCGGGCGAGATATTGCGGCGCGGTCAGCCCGGCGGCGTCGAAATCGCTCGGCAGGAAGGTCTTGAGCGTGACCGGTGTCGCCACCTTGCCGGCGCGGATCAGGGCCGATGTCGTCTCGTATATGGCGACGTGAATCGGCTCGAAGAAATGCCGGGGTTCCAGAAAGTCCGAAACCCGGTAGAACGCCTCGTTGTTGACGAGGATCGCGCCCAGCAGGGCCTGCTCCGCCTCGATATTGTGCGGGGCTGTGCGATATGTCGCGTCGGTCTCCGCCGGGGGGCGGTTCGGAGAATCGAGCATGGCTGTTCCGGGTGCGGGTGGGTCGACGTAACAGCTAGCGCCGCCCCGGGCAGAAGTCCGGGACGAATCGGATCGTTCCTATCTTCTCCTGTGGAGGGCCTGTGGAAAGCCGAATCTCGCTTGACGGGATTCTGCCACGCCTGGCCCTAGGCCACTGCGGTGTCGGGCTACTCGCCCGCCAGACGCAGGCCAGGGCGGTTCTGGCTTTCCATGTCGCGCAGCACCGCCTCGCCTTCGGCGATGTAGTTGCGCGTCAGCGGCACCACACCCTCGCGCCTGGCGAGCTGGATCTGGAAAACCATCATCCCCTGGTGACGGAAAGCCATTTCCGACGAGGCGAGATAGAACTCGAACATCCGCACGAAGCGCGGGTCGTAAAGCCGTTCAACCTCCTCGCGATGGGCGAGGAAGCGTTCGCGCCAGGCCTTGAGCGTCTCGGCATAGTGCAGGCGCAGGATCTCGATGTCGGTAACGAGCAATCCCGCCTTCTCCACCGCCGGCAGCACCTCGGACAATGCCGGGATGTAGCCGCCGGGAAAGATATATTTGGCGATCCATGGATTGGTGATGCCAGGCCCTTCCGAGCGGCCGATGGAATGAATGAGGGCGACGCCGTCCTCCTTCAGAAGCGCCGCCACCTTGCTGAAATACTCATCGTAGTGGCCGACGCCCACATGCTCGAACATGCCGACCGAGACGATGCGGTCGAACGGGCCGGGCACATCGCGATAATCCTGCAGGCGGAAGTCGGCGCGGCCGGTCAGGCCCCGTTCCTCGGCGCGCGAACGGGCGACTCCTAGCTGCTCTTGCGAGAGCGTGACACCGGTGACGCGTGCACCGGCGTGGCCAGCGAGGTAGAGCCCCATCCCGCCCCAGCCGCAGCCAATGTCCAGCGCCGTGAGGTCCGGCCGGTCAAAGAGTAGCTTGGCGGCAATGTGCCGTTTCTTGGCCAACTGCGCGTCGTCGATCGACTGGCCAGGTGCTTCAAAATAGGCACAGGAATATTGCCGGTCGGCATCGAGAAATAGCGAATAGAGCCGGCCGTCGAGGTCGTAGTGATGGGCAACGTTTTTTTGCGAACGCTCGGGCGGATTGAACTGGGCGAGCCGGCGGAAGAGGAAGCGCAGCCGGAGGAAAAACTGCGCGCTGGCGCTGGGTACCTGCAGCCCGACCTGCGACATCAGGAGGGCGAGCACCTCGGCGATGTCGCCCTGCTCGACCACCATTCCGCCTTCCATATAGGCCTCGCCGAAGGCGAGTTCGGGGTCGAGGACGATGTGGCGTTGCCAGGTATTGGAGGTGAAGCGGACAGTGAGTGCAGAACCACTGCCGTCCCCGAACAAGGCGCGGGCGCCGGAGGCGAAAACGACGTTGAGGGAGCCACGGCGCACGATGCGCTCGAGGACCTTGGCGAGCAACCGTTCCATCGGCCAATCCCAAAGTACTGGCAGTCGGCGACGACAAACCGCAAAGGCTCGTCTCCGCGGGAAGACTGCCTGCCCATGCTCTGGGCATGTCTGTTATCTGCCACTCATTGCATCACAACATCTTCGGCCTCGCAACATGGCCGGAGCGTTTTCGCATGCAAAAAAGCCCGGCCGTTACCGGCCGGGCCTCGACTTTAAGCGTATTCCGCAAGGTAAATGCTTCAGGCCTGCTCGGCTTCGGCTTCCTCGTCGGTCTCAACGGAGGCCTCTTCCGCATACTCGTCTTCGTCTTCATCGTCGCGCACGACGCTGAGGTCCTCGCCGCGCGACTGGCGCTGGGCTTCCTCGGGGCTCCGGGCGACATTGGCGCGGATCGACACTTCGACTTCGGGATGCAGCGTGACCGGCACGTCATGCACGCCGATGGTCTTGATCGGCTGGTTGAGGACGATCTGGCGGCGCTCCACCGAGAAGCCGGCGGCGGTCAGGGCGTCGGAAATGTCGCGGGTCGAGACCGAGCCGTAGAGGTGGCCTGTTTCGCCGGCCTGACGGACCAGAATGATCTCGGTGCCCTTCATCTTCTCACCGACCTTGGCGGCCTCGGACTTGAGTTCGAGGTTGCGCGTCTCGAGCTGGGCCTTCATCGATTCGAAGCGGCCCTTGTTCTCCTTGGTAGCGCGCAGCGCCTTGCCCGAGGGCAGGAGGAAATTGCGGGCATAGCCGTCGCGCACGCGAACGACTTCGCCCATCTGGCCGAGCTTGGCGACACGCTCAAGCAGGATGACTTCCATTTCAGTTCTCCATTCAATGCGTCAATGCGGAAAGGTTGCGTGAGTTCAGACGTCGTTAGCGGCCGGTGGCCGCCCAGGTGGTCCGCCTTTTCGGAAGCGCTGGCGTACGCCGAACAGTGTGTCGGCGAGGCCCAGCAGCGCGAGCAGAGCGAATGGCCAGCCGAGCGCGAGTGCGGCGATCCAGACGGTGGCGATCACCAGCGCGCGGCCGGCGGCGCCGCGGGTGATCCAGTGGATCGTGGCGAGCCCGATAAAGGCGAAGGCCATGACCAGCGTGGAGGTCAGCAGCTGCGCCATCAGCCCGATAAAGCCGCCCGCCAGATTGGTGGCGATGACGGCGCCCACGAGCAGCACGGCGACCGGACGCGGCACCGAAATCGTCGCGAGGTCCGGCCAGGGACGCATCAGCCGACCAGAGAGGCGGGCGATGTGCGCGGCAAGCCAGAGATTGCCGATCTGGGTCACCATGGTGACGACAGCGGCGGCTGGCGGCATGACAAGGACCAGCAGGTCTACCATCCGCTCGACATCCGGCCCACCCGCGCCGGGGCTTTCCTCGAACATCGCCTGGAACAGCGTGCGCAGTGCCGCCTGGTAGCCTTCGACGCTTCCCGCCACCAGCGGGATCAGCGCGGCGACCGCCAGGCAGCCGAGAATGGCGGCGGCGAGCACCACGCGACCGATGGGGAACCACTCGAGCGGCGCGCCGGGCTGCGGCTCCCGTGCCATCAGCGCCAGATAGGAGAGCACATAGGCGGGAAGGCCGACGCCGGCGACATAGGCGAGGAGAAGCTCAACGCCAAAGAACACACCAATGGCGACGGCCGCTGCCGAGGCGGCGACCAGCGCCGAGACATGCGTCCAGCCGAGCCCGACGATCAGGACCGGCAGCGGAGCGAGATAGAAGAGGGGAAGGGCAAGCGGGCTGCCGGTCGCAACGGTGGCGACCAGGAGCGCAGATGCCGCGCCGGCACCGAGCGCTATAAGCCAGTTCTGAATCATCGACACGCTGTCCCGCCCTTAGCGGTTAGGGGAGGATCATCGTCCACCCCAGCCCAGGCCGCCGGAAGCCCGGGGCCTGTTGTCATAACACTTGACGAAGCGTCCCCGGCCGTGGCCGGGGACAAAGGCGCTAGGCGATCAGCGGATCACGAAGGGCAGCAGGCCGAGGAAGCGCGCGCGCTTGATCGCCTGGGCCAGTTCGCGCTGCTTCTTGGCCGAGACGGCCGTGATGCGCGAGGGAACGATCTTGCCGCGCTCGGAAATGTAGCGCTGCAGCAGCCGCACGTCCTTGTAGTCGATCTTCGGCGCATTGGCACCGGAGAACGGGCAGGTCTTGCGACGACGGAAGAAGGGGCGACGAGCGCCCGAGGTGTTTGCGGCTGCGCCGCCGGTGCCACCGAAAGCCATCACTCAGTCTCCACGCTGGCCGGAGCCTCTTCGCGGTCACGGCGCGGGCCGCGATCGCCACGATCACCACCACGGTCGCCGCCGAAGCTGCGCCCGCCGCCGCCGAAGCCGCGATCACCGCCGAAGCCGCGATCACCGAAGCCGCGATCGCCACGATCGTCACGATCGCGCTTCTGCAGCATGACCGACTGGCCCTCTTCGAGCTCTTCGACGCGAACGGTGATGAAGCGCAGAATGTCTTCATCGATACGCATCTGGCGCTCCATCTCGGCCACGGCGGCCGGCGGGGCGTCGATGTTGAGCAGCGAGAAATGGGCCTTGCGATTCTTGCGGACGCGATAGGTGAGGGTCTTCACACCCCAATACTCGACCTTCGGGACCGAGCCGCCATTCGCTTCCAGCACGCCCTTGAAGCGTGCTGTGAGTTCCTCGACCTGCTGCGCCGTTACATCCTGGCGCGCGAGGAACACGTGCTCATAAAGAGCCATGTTTCGTGCCTTTCCTATGTTCCGCACTATTGCGGCCATCGTCCCGACGCCGAGCCCTTCGAGCCCGGAAAGGCTCGAATATTCTCGAAGGCGGGGACACGGGACGACGCGAATCCTCGGAAACGCTGCCGCGTCCGGCAAATAGCCGTGCGCAACCGTCCGTTCAGCCCCCGGCCGGGACCGACAGTGCGCGGGCTTATACGCCAAAAGAGCAGGAAATCAAGGGTTCGAACGCATTGCGCTGTCGCAGGGATGGGCGGCGACGCGACGATAGAGGCACGGTAAGAGAGTTCCTCCATATCGGCGCACCATGCATTTACAATGACAAGATGCTCGAGTGCCGGCCGTCACCCTACGGTCGCGCCCTTGCAGCTTGACATGGGACGCAGGGCGTTGTTCCTGCGGCCGCCAATTCAAAGAGGAATGGATATCGCAACGTCATGAGCATCGCTTTCGTTTTCCCCGGTCAGGGCAGCCAGGTCGTCGGCATGGGCAAGGCCCTCGCCGACCAGTTCCCGGTGGCGCGCGCGGTGTTCGACGAGGTCGATGCGGCGCTGGGCGAAAAGCTCTCCACGATTATGTGGGACGGGCCGATCGATACCCTGACCCTGACGGCGAACACCCAGCCGGCCCTGATGGCCGCCTCTCTCGCCGCCGTGCGCGTGCTGGAAGCCGAAGCCGGGCTCGATCTCGCCCGTGACACCGCCTTCGTGGCCGGTCATTCGCTCGGCGAATATTCGGCGCTTGCCGCCGCCGGCTCGCTCTCCATCGCTGACACTGCGCGGCTGCTGCGACTGCGCGGCACGGCCATGCAGGCGGCGACGCCGGTCGGCACGGGTGCCATGGCGGCGATTCTGGGCCTCGACTTCGACAAGGTGTGCGCGGTCGCCGCCGAAGCCGCTCAGGGCGAGGTCTGCGACATCGCCAATGATAATGCGCCCGGACAGGTGGTCGTCTCCGGCAATGTCGCCGCCGTCCAGCGCGCCTGCGAGATCGCCAAGCGCGAGGGCGCTTCGCGCGCCATTCTGCTGACCGTTTCCGCGCCTTTCCATTGCCGTCTCATCGCCTCCGCCGCCGATGCCATGCGTGAGGCGCTGGCCGGCGTTGAGGTTCGCGCGCCGCGCGTGCCGCTGGTCGCCAATGTGACAGCGGCCCCCGTCACCGCACCGGACGAGATTCGCTCGCTTCTGGTTCGGCAGGTGACGAGCACCGTTCGCTGGCGCGAATCGGTGGCCTTCATGGCCGAGCAGGGCGTGACCCGGCTCGTCGAGGTCGGCACCGGCAAGGTGCTCGCGGGCCTCACCAAGCGCATCGCCCGTCAGGTGGCCGCCGTAAGTATCGGCGCGCCCGAGGACGTCGCCGCCTTCGCCGCTGCGCCGGCGCAGGCTTGAGACAGCAATCCAGGAGGTTCCCATGTTCGATCTGACGGGGAAGACGGCACTCGTCACCGGCGCCACCGGCGGGATCGGCGGAGCCATAGCCAAGGCACTGCACGCACAGGGCGCCACGGTGGCGCTCTCGGGCACCCGCCGCGAGGTTCTTGAGGCCCTCGCCGCGGAGATGGGTGAGCGCACCCATGTTCTGCCTTGCGACCTCTCGAATATCGAGCAGGTGGAGCAGCTGGTGCCGCAGGCCGAGGAGGCCATGGGTGACGTCGATATTCTGGTCAACAATGCCGGGATCACCCGTGACGGCTTGTTCGTGCGGCTGACCGACGAGATGTGGGACACGGTGATCGCGGTCAACCTCACCGCCGGCTTCCGTCTGACCCGCGCCGCCGCCCGCTCCATGATGCGCCGGCGCACCGGCCGCATCATCGGCATTACCTCGGTGGTGGGCGTGACCGGCAATGCCGGGCAGGGCAATTACGCCGCTGCCAAGGCCGGCATGATCGGAATGTCGAAGGCGCTTGCCAAGGAAGTGGCGGCGCGCGGCGTGACGGTGAACTGCATCGCCCCGGGCTTCATCGCCACGCCGATGACCGAGGTGCTTAACGACAAGCAGAAGCAGGCGATTCTTTCCGCTGTTCCGGCCGCGCGGCTGGGTTCGCCGGAGGATATCGCGGCTGCTGCAGTCTTTCTCGCCTCCAGCGAGGCGGGCTATGTCACCGGGCAGACGCTGCATGTGAATGGCGGAATGGCCATGATCTGACGAGGCCCACCCAGAGCGCTGTTAACCTGTCCTTTGCGGTGCTGGTTTTGGCGTTTGAAGTGTGCTAACAGCCGCCTCGGCTCACAGGGTTGAACACCGCAACTCCATTGCGGAAATGTTCGAGACATCCTGTAATCGGGGCAAAAAAGCAGGCCGCCAACACCGCGTTCGCGCGGGGGCCAAATGGTATAACGTAGCAACCTCCGGATACGGACGAGGGTGAACCGATGAGCGATATTGCCGAGCGCGTGAAGAAGATTGTAGCCGAGCATCTGGGTGTCGAACCCGAGAAGGTTACCGAGGATGCGAGCTTCATCGACGACCTCGGCGCTGACAGCCTCGACACGGTCGAGCTGGTCATGGCCTTTGAGGAAGCCTTCAACTGCGAGATTCCGGACGACGCCGCCGAGACGATCCTGACCGTCCGCGACGCCATCACCTTCCTGGAAAAGAACGCGGCCTGATTGCCGCTCTCGCGCGCTGCGGCGGTTCGCCCGTCGCGGCGCCTACTTATCTGAAGTTCTCCGGAGATATCGGATGAGGCGCGTCGTCGTTACCGGCCTCGGCATGGTGACGCCGCTCGGATGCGGTGTCGACATTACTTGGCAACGTCTGCTGGCCGGAAAGAGTGGCGCCGGCCGCGTCGAGAACTTCGACGTCTCCGACCTGCCCGCCAAGATTGCCTGCCAGCTGAAGCGCGGCGACGGCACCGACGGCACCTTCAATCCCGACCAGTGGATGGAGCCGAAGGAGCAGCGCAAGGTCGACGATTTCATCATTTATGCCATGGCTGCGGCCCGGCAGGCACTGGACGATGCCGACTGGCATCCGACTTCCTATGAAGACCAGTGTGCCAGTGGCGTGCTGATCGGCTCCGGCATTGGCGGGCTTCAGGGCATCGCCGAAACCGCCCTGCTGCTGCAGGAACGCGGGCCTCGGCGCGTTTCTCCGTTCTTCATTCCCGGCCGCTTGATCAACCTGGCAGGCGGCTATGTGTCGATCGAGCATGGCCTCAAGGGGCCGAACCACGCAGTCGTCACGGCCTGTTCCACTGGTGCGCATGCCATTGGCGATGCGGCCCGCCTCGTGGCCTTCGGCGATGCCGACGTGATGGTGGCGGGCGGTACCGAATCGCCGATCAACCGCCTGGCGATGGCGGGCTTTGCGGCCTGCCGTGCACTGTCGACGAGCTATAACGACACCCCCGAAAAGGCGTCGCGCCCCTATGACAGGGATCGCGATGGCTTCGTCATGGGCGAGGGCGCGGGAGTCGTGGTGGTCGAGGCGTTGGAGCACGCTCTCGCGCGCGGCGCCAAGATCTATGGCGAGATCGTCGGCTACGGCCTTTCGGGCGACGCCTATCACATCACCGCGCCATCCGAGGATGGCGACGGCGCCTTCCGCTGCATGACGGCGGCGCTGAAGCGGGCGGGCATCACCCCAGCGGAGATCGACTACATAAACGCCCATGGCACATCGACCATGGCCGACGAGATCGAGCTTGGCGCGGTACAGCGCCTGCTCGGGAACAGCGCCGCAACGGTCTCGATGTCCTCCACTAAGTCCGCAATTGGCCATCTGCTGGGTGCGGCCGGCGCGGTGGAGGCGATTTTCTCGCTGCTTGCGATCCGAGATCAGATCGCGCCGCCAACGATCAACCTCGACAATCCGTCGATTGAGACACCCATCGACCTTGTGCCGCATACCCCGCGTGAGCGGCAGATCGATTACGCGCTGTCGAACTCCTTCGGCTTCGGCGGCACCAACGCCTCCGTCGTCTTCAAGCGCTACGCGCACTGACTGGTGCGAACGCTGGGGAGCCGAAGCCCTTCGGCCCGCCGGTTTCCCGCTTTCGCCATCTTTTCGGGTAGTCTGCCAGTGCGTTGCGCTGCCCGCGAACGCTAGGCGAGGCCCCCGATGACCGATCCGATCTCCCCGACGTCGGGAAAGACCCCCGACCCGCACAAGGCGTCGCGCCGAGCGAATCATCCCCTCATTGTCGCCGGCAGCATGGTTTTCACGCTTCTGGTCGTCGCCATCGTCCTGGGTGGTGGTGCGCTGTGGATAGGCAAGGAGCGCTTCTACGCGCCCGGTCCGCTGACAGCGGACAAGGCGGTGATCGTACCGAACGACTACGGCGTGATCGACATTGCCGATCTCCTGCTTAAGCAGGGTGTCATTGAAGACAAATGGGTGTTTGTCGGCGCAGCGGTCGGTACCCGCGCTTCCGGCAAGCTGAAGGCGGGTGAATACGCCTTCGCCTCCGGCGCCTCGATCCAGCAAGTGCTCGACACCATCGTCTCCGGCCGGGTGATCGAATACACCGTCACCATCCCCGAGGGACTGACCAGCGACCAGATCGTCGAGAGGCTGCTGGAGATGGCGGAGTTGTCGGGGAATGTGCGCCAGGTGCCGCGCGAGGGCAGCCTGATGCCGGATACCTATAAGGTCACGCGCGGCACATCGCGCGAGGATGTGCTGCGCCGCATGGCCCGCACCCAGGACGCGACGCTGAAGGAAATCTGGGAGAAGCGTGACACGTCGCTGCCGCTGAAGTCGCCAGAGGAGTTGGTGATTCTCGCCTCCATCGTCGAGAAGGAAACTGGCGTTCCCGAGGAGCGGGCCGAGGTGGCGGCCGTGTTCGTCAACCGGCTTAACAAGAAGATGCGCCTGCAATCGGATCCGACGATCATCTATGGGCTGGTGCGCGGCAAGGGTCGGTTGGAACGCCCGCTGACGCGCACCGACATCACCTCGCCGACGGCGTTCAATACCTATACGATTCCGGCCCTGCCGCCGGCACCCATCGGCAATCCCGGCCGCGCCTCGCTGGAAGCCACCGCCCGTCCGGCAAAGAGTGACAATCTTTACTTTGTCGCTGATGGCACGGGTGGGCACGCCTTCGCCGCAACTCTGGACCAGCACAACAAGAATGTGGCGCGCTGGCGCCAGATCGAGCGCGAACGCAAGGTCGATCCGGCGGCGCAGCCGGCCGGCACCTCGGGAACGACGGGCGCCACCGCCGTCGACTGAGTCCAATGACTCTCCGCTGCCGGCTTGAGGCTGGCAGCGCCCCCCGTTATGGTCCGCCCGCCGTCTGGGGACGGGGCAGGGGGATGGCATGACGCTAGCCAGCATGACGGGTTTCGCACGCACGCAGGGCATAAGCGGCGCGTGGAGCTGGGCCTGGGAACTCAAGTCGGTCAATGGCAAGGGCTTGGATGTCCGTCTGCGGCTTCCCGGCGGATGGGACAGCGTGGAGGCGGGCCTCAAGCAGTCTGCCGCGCGCGCGCTCTCGCGTGGCAACGTCAACGCTAATCTCTCGCTCACCCGGGCGGACCCCGAGGTCAGTGTGCGCGTCAACGAGCATGTGCTGCGCACCATCGCGCTATCGGTGCGCCGCGTCGCCGAGGAGCTTGGCGCGCCGCCGGTGCAGCTTGAAAGTCTCATCGGTCTGAAGGGCGTGCTGGAGATCAGCGAGGCACAGGAGAGCGAGGCGTCGCGGATGGCGCTGGAGGCAGATGTCGTCGCCGGTTTCCAGCAGGCGTTGTCCGAACTCGCCGCCATGCGGGCGCAGGAGGGCGCCGCCCTCGGTCTCGTGCTCAGCGAACGGCTTGACGGCATTGCCGCGCTCACCGCCGCTGCCGAGGCCAACCCGTCCCGCCGGCCGGAGGCGATCCGCGCCAAGCTCGCCGATCAACTGCGGGTGCTGATGGACACCGGCGCCAGCTTCGATTCGGACCGGCTGCATCAGGAAGCACTGATGATGGCGTCGAAGGTTGATGTACGCGAGGAACTGGACCGGTTGGTGGCCCATGTCGCCGCCGCCCGTGCCATGCTTGTGGAGGGCGGGGCTATCGGCCGCCGCCTGGATTTTCTCGCCCAGGAATTCAACCGCGAAACCAATACGCTGTGCTCCAAGGCCAATGACGTGTCGCTGACCGCCATCGGGCTTGAGCTGAAGGGGCTGGTCGAACAGTTCCGCGAGCAGGTCCAGAACATCGAGTGAGCGCCATGACCAGCCCTTCCCAGATTTCCGTCGTCCGCCGCGGGCTGATGCTGGTGCTGTCCTCCCCTTCCGGGGCGGGCAAATCGACACTGGCGCAAATGCTACTGAGGGAGCACCCCGAGATACACCTGTCTGTCTCGGTGACGACGCGCGAGCGGCGCCCGAGCGAGGTCGAGGGTATCCACTACCACTTCATCAAGCGCGAGCGTTTCGAGAAACTGCGCGATGCCGCCGACCTGCTGGAATCGGCGGAGGTGCACGGCAATTTCTACGGTACGCCGCGCGA
Organism: Xanthobacteraceae bacterium 501b; assembly: GCA_000378025.1. GTDB lineage: Bacteria > Pseudomonadota > Alphaproteobacteria > Rhizobiales > Xanthobacteraceae > Ancylobacter. Next base: position 2,027,684 of record KB899087.1, on the reverse strand, counting down.
GCCGGTGGACAACGCGCTTGCCGCGGGCAAGGATGTGCTTTTCGACATCGACTACCAAGGCACGCTTCAGCTTTATGAGAAGATGCGGTCGGACATTGTCGGCGTCTTCATCTTGCCGCCTTCGGCCGGGGAGCTCAAGACGCGGCTGGAGCGCCGGGCGGAGGACGCATCCGGCGTGATTGAGAAGCGTCTGAAGAACGCGCGCACCGAGATCGCACACTGGCGCGAATATGACTACGTGCTGGTGAATGAGGACCTGAACGCGACCTTCATCAATTTACAGGCGATTTTGGCTGCCGAGCGCCTGCGCCGCGAACGCCAGCTCGGCCTGCCTCCGATCGTCGAACGGCTCGATCAGGAACTGGCGACGCTGACATCCTGACCGGCGCCCGCCCGGCGCATCGCCACCCATTCATTGGCCAGGGCTACGAAGCCCTCAACAGTCACGCGCTCGGCGCGCTCGGTCGGGGCGATGCCCGCCGCCTCCAATAGGGCGCCCGTATCGACGCCGAGGCTCTTGAGACTCTGGCGCAGCATCTTGCGGCGCTGGCCGAAGCCGGCCTCGGTGATGCGCTCCAACGACTTCAGCGAGCAGGGCAGGGGTGCGTGGCGGGGCACGATGTGTACCACCGACGACGTGACCTTGGGCGGCGGCACGAAGGCCGAGGGTGGCACATCGAAGGCGATGTGAGCCTGTGCCCGCCAGCCAGTCAGCACGGCGAGACGGCCATAATGGTCGTCTCCCGGTGCGGCGACGATGCGCTCGGCCACCTCGCGCTGGAACATCAGCGTCATGCTCTCGTACCAGGGCGGCCAGGGATCGGCCGAGAGCCAGCCGACCAGCAGCGGCGTACCGACATTATAGGGCAGGTTGGAGATGACGACGGCGCGCTCGTCCGGTGCGAGAAGAGCACGGTATTCCGTCTGGAGCGCATCGCCTTCGATGATCTCCAGCCGACCCGGATAATGCGCCGCCACCTCCGCCAGCGCCGCGACGCAGCGCGCGTCGCGCTCGATGGCTATCACGCGCCGCGCGCCGAGCGCGAGGATCGCCCGGGTCAGGCCGCCGGGACCGGGGCCAACCTCGATCACGGTCAGCCCGTCGAGCCTGCCCGCCGTGCGGGCGATCTTCGACGTGAGGTTAAGGTCGAGCAGAAAATTCTGGCCGAGCGATTTGAGCGCCGAAAGGCCATGATCCCGTATGACGTCGCGGAGCGGCGGCAGGGTGTCGATGCTCATCTGCCGGCCTCAACCTTCCGTCCGCGCGGCGTCGCGTTCGCTGAGCCGGCGCGCCAGAAGCAGCGCCTCGATCAGGCTGGAGGGATCGGCGCGCCCTGTGCCAGCGAGAGCGAACGCCGTACCATGGTCTGGCGAGGTGCGTATGAAAGGCAGCCCCAGCGTGACGTTGACCGCGCGATCGAAGGCGAGGGCCTTGGCCGGCGCCAACACCTGGTCGTGATAAGCGCCGATGGCGGCATCATACGTGGCGCGGGCGGCGGCGTGGAAAAGCGTGTCCGCCGGCAGCGGTCCGCGCGCATCGATCCCCTCCTGTCGCAGTACCGCAACGGCGGGACGTGTGACCTCCTCGTCCTCGCGCCCGAGCGTGCCGTCCTCGCCCGCATGCGGGTTGAGCCCGCAAATCGCGAGGCGGGGGGCCTCGATTCCGAAGCGGTGCCGCAGGTCATGAGCGGTTATGCGGGCGGTCTCAATGAGCAGTTCGCGGGTGAACAGGCGCGGCACCTCGGCCAGAGGGACATGGATTGTGGCGGGTACGACGGCGAGGTCGGGTGACCAGATCATCATCACCGGATGCGGCGCCGGCGAGCCTGCGAGATAAGCGAGATACTCGGTGTGACCGGGAAAGGCGAAGCCATCGGCATACAGGACGGCCTTGGAGATTGGGTTTGTCACGACCGCCGCCGCACGTCCGGCCTTCACCAGCGCCACGGCGCTGTCGATCGCCGCGCAGGCGGCAGGTGCGCTCGAGGCATTCGGCTGGCCCGGGCCGGCGGTAGCCGCAGGCCCGGCAGGGACGACGGGCAGGGCGGTGGCAAACAGCGCGGCGGCGTCTTCGGGCGTGCATTCCTGCACCGGCACGGCGAGGCCGAGAACTTCGGCCCGGCGGCGCAGCAGGCCGGCATCGCCGGTCACGAAGAAAGCGGGCAAGGCCCGCGCCTCGCGCAGCAGCCAGGCCGCGAGGGTGATGTCGGGGCCGATGCCGGCCGGCTCGCCCAAGGTCAGTGCCAACACAGGCGAGGGGCGTGCCATCGGCCGATCAGCGATACTGGATCATGGCGGACTTGCGGGCATCGTCCAGCAGCTTCTTGGAGACCGTGTCGAACTGCTTGTTCTCAAGCTCGGTGCGGACCTCGCGCTTCTGCGCGCTCTCGCCGACCACTTCGCGTCGATTGCAGATGGCGATCATCTCGATGCCGGCGCGGGTGACCTCCGGCGCCGTCATCTGGCCGACCGGTGTGTCGTCCATGACCTTGCGCACCGGCGCGCTCATGTCGGCCGAGGTGCGAATGACCGGATCGCGGACCACGGTCTCACGCATGGCGCGGGCGGTCTGGACGCCGGTTTCGCAATCGGTGAACTGCTTGCGCAGGTTGTTAGCCTCCGCCATGCGCTGCGAACGCTCGCCGGGATTGGCCGTGCGGCCCACCACGAGGACGATCTGGCGCACCGTATATTCGGTGGTGCGCTGGGCGCGGGTCAGGTCCTCGCCCTTCGACTGCAGCGCCGCGAACACGTCGGAATCGCGAATCGTTGCGGCAGAGGAGAAGCGGCCGCGCACATAATTGTTCCAGACATAGTCGGCCCGCATTTTCGTCTTGAGCATGCTGGCGTCGAGGCCGGACTGCGCCAGTGCCTGGGTCAGTTGCTCCGGCGAGCGGCCGGTTCGGCTGCCCATGCGGGCAAACATCTTCTCAATTTCTTCCTTGTCGGCGGTGACACCGAACCGCTCGGCAGTGACAATCTTCAGACGCTGGTCGATCAACTCTTCCAGCGCTTCCTTCTGCGACAGATTCCGGCGCTCGGTGAGCTGGGCGAGCTTGATGCGCTGGGAGACATCGAAGCTGGTGATGGGCTGCCCCTGCACCAGGACGAGTATCTGCTGGGCTCTCGCGGGCGTAGGCAGAAACGTGGCGATGGCGACGGCCGCGCAGCCAAACACCAGCGCGCGGGCGAGCGGTCCCACGACGCGATGACGACCGGCGCGCCAGCCATCCCGTATCCAAGACCGTCCGAGCATTTTCTCTCCACTCTTCCTGTCGGTCAGACGAGGGAAATTCGTTCCACTGCGTCCTCCCCTATCCGCGATGTTCTCGTCGGCGGATGTGGCATCAATGCGACGCCGCTGCCTGATCGTCTCTGACTAATCGTCGGTGCTGCCCGATCCGACCTGTGTCGAGAACCCGGCTTCACCCAGCGTCTTCAGCGTGAAGGTGACGAGAACCGTATCGACTCGCTCGCGATTGCCACTTTCAGTGTAGTCCGAACGATAGCTGAGAGCGAGGCCGAAGCACTCGTCGATGTAGGAGATGCCGAACATCGTGTAGTCGATCTCGTCGAGATTGAGATTGTAGCGCGCGGCTGCCCGCAGGTTCCAGTTCTCGTTCAGCTTCAGCGTACCCGTGCCGAGAATGCCCTCGCGCTCCTCATAATAGCCGAGCAGGGGCTGCGCCGTGTAGAGACCGTAAAGAGCGGACACGGTGAGGTGCTTGTTCAGGGTCGCCCGGCCCTCAACCTCATACCGCTCAACCGACCAGTCTTCGTTGTCGAAGCGGAAGCGGTTGATGAGCGAGAACTTGTCCGTCGGCTGGTAGTACAGACGGGCGACATAGTCGGAGGCATCGTCTTCAAGGCCGGACTCGGCGCCCGTATTGGCCATGTCGTAATTGGCGTAGGAGTTGACGCCGAAGATCTGGTAGGACTGGCCGAAAAGGGCGTTTATCTGGCCGCCATCGTTGAAGTTGGCGGTGTACTGGATGCCCACGTTGGCGCGCCCGCCGCCTTCCACGCGGTCATAGCCTGAATATTTGCTGATTTCGAACAGGTTGGTGTCGTCGAAGATCAGGCTTTGTGCGTCTTCATTCGGGAACTGGCCGATATCGGTCTCGTCCGGGCGGATGATGACCTGGGCGATAGGCTCGATGGTCTGCGTGCCCCAGCTCTGCACGGCGATGAAGGGGTAGCGGTATTCGAGGCCGACGGCCGGCATGGCGCGGATCAGCTGGTTGTCGCCGCCCGGCAGCCAGGGCGAATCCTCGGTCTGCGCCTGCACCGAGGCGACATCGACCTGCATGTTGAAGAACGGCGTCCAGGTCTGGCCGGCGGTGTCGATGAAAGTCCGGCGCCAGTCCACCACGCCCGACAGGCGGGTGTAGCTGCCGACCATGCCGCGCATCAGGCAGTCCTGCCGCTGCTCGATCGGGTTAGTGCCGACCTTGTCGAGATCGCACTGGTTGGTCGGGCCGTCATAGAGCGTGGGGTAGGTCGGCGCGTAGGCCGCCGAGGTCGCCCGCAGATCGATCTCATTGCGGGTCAGGCTGGTGAAGTTGATGTCGTAGCTGAGCTGGCCGCCGAACACCGAGTCGCCCAGCGTCTTGCTGTAGTCCAGCACGGGGTGAATGATCGGCTGCTGATCCTGGATGTCGTAGGACGTCAGGCCGGTGAAATACATCGCCCGCACGTCGAAATAGGAGCGGTCGCCCTGACCGACGAGGTAGATCTGCGAGGTGACCTCACGGGCTGTCGCGTTGATGAGGTTATAATCTTGGAGGAAGGTCTCGTCTGACATCAGCCAGCCGTCCCAGCCCCAGTACCAGTTCTCGTTGATGTTGAACCGGCCGTGCGTCTCGACCACCCCGCGCTGGTCACGATAGCCGGGCTGGCCCAGGAACGCGTCCTTGTCCAACTGGTCGATACCGGCAGCACGAATGCTGTAGGTGCCCGTCTCAAGCCGGTGCCGGAACTCGGCGTCGAGCATCACTCCCTGCTTGGAGACGATGAGCGGCGAGAACGTCACGTCCATGTTTGGCGCGATGTTCCAGAAATAAGGAATGGTCGCGCCGTAGCCGATTTCCGATGTGCTCACGAATTGCGGAATCAGGAAGCCGGACTTGCGCTTCACCGTCGGATCGGGAGCTTCAAGGTAGGGGACCCACGCGAACGGGACGCCGAGGAATTCGAGCCTGGCATCCTCGAAATAGATCATCTGTTCCTTTTCTTTATGGATGATCTTCGCGGCCTTCACCTGCCACATCGGCGGCTTTGCGGGATTTTCCTTACAGGGTTCGCAGGGCGTGTAGGCGCCGCTGGTCAGCACCGTGGTGTCGCCGTTTTCGCGGTCGGCGCGGGCGGCGACGAAATGCATGTCGTCGGGCGAATCGATGCGCAGCGAATTGACGAAGCCGTTGCTGAAATCCTGCGACAGGTCGAGGTTGTCGGCGGCGATGACGGTGCCGTCCTTGTCCTTCAGCCGCACGCCTCCTTCGGCACGCAGCCGGTTCGCGTTGCGGTCATAGACGACCCGTCGCGCTTCCAGGACCGCGCCGTCGTAATAGATCTGGACGTTGCCTTCGGCGATCACCTCGTTGCGGGTGTTGTCATAGACAAGCTCGTCCGCCGTCACGAGCATCTTGGCGTTGGGGTCGGTTTGGCGCGTGACAAGGCCGCCAGCGAGGCCGGCCGGCTGCGCCGCCGTCGTCTGAGAGGGGCTCGTCTGGGCAGCATTCGTCTGGGCATGTGCAAGCGTCGCCGGGCCGAAGGCGACCAACGCAACGGAGCCTGCTCCGATAATCGACGCACAGACAGACCGACGCAGGCGACTTTTCAGTCGCGGGATCGCCGAATCTGCCTGGCCGGCTATCACGTTGCCGACCTTCATCCGTCCTCCCGGTGAAGCAGGATGAGAATGCCCATCAATGCTCCTACGCCCGCTGGAAACCACGCTGCTATAATGGGATGCACAATCCCGGCCTCACCGAGGTCCTCGGCGAGCTTGGTGAAAACATAAAGCAGAAAGCCGGCCGCGACGCCACCGAGAATCGTCTGGCCGATGCCGCCGAACCGGAACACGCGCAGGCTCACCGAGGCCGCGATGAGCACCATCGCCAGCAGCAGCGCGGGTCGCGCCAGCAAGCTTTGATACTGCAGCCGATAGCGTTCCGCACCAAATCCGACCCGGGTCGCGGCATCGATGGCGGCGGGCAGATCCCAGAACGGCACGGTCTCGCTTTGCAGCGATTCTTGTACCTGATTGGGCGTGAGATTGGTGGCCAGCATGTAGATGTCGTACTCCTGCAAACCTATTGCGGGAGTTAATACGCGCGCATTTTCGAGCCGCCAGGCGCCGGGATCCAGCACAGCGCGCCGAGCCTCGATCCGCTCCAGCAGCTTGTCATGCGTGTCGAACAGGAAGACGTTGACGCCGGTCAGTTCGCGCCCGCCATTGCTGGTGGCTGCCGCCTGGATGATGGCCTGGCCGTCAACGCTTTGCTGGCGAAGCCAGAAGCCGCTGCGGCCAGCTGCGAACAGGCCGGTCTGGCGGTTGAAGATCTCCGCTTCCAGCCGGCTTGCCCGCTCCTTGAACACGGCCGAAACCGGATTGTAGACGGTTGTGGAAAACGTGCCCAGCGCGAGGGCGATCAGCGCCGCGGGGGCGATGAACTGCCAGGCCGAAATGCCGGCCGCTCGCGCCACGACCAGTTCAAGACGCCGCGACAGCGTAAGGAAGGTTCCGATCGCGCCGAACAGCACGGCGAAAGGCAGCAACTGCTCGGTGAAAAACGGCATGCGGTAGAACACAAGCAGCAGCAGCGTGCCGAAATCGACATCCCTCTCGCCGACGCGGCGCGACAATTCGAGCAGGTCGATGAGCATGATGAGGCTGGCGCAGCCGACAAAGATGCCCATCACCGAGGTAATGAAACGCCGTCCGAAATAGAATCCCAGCGTGCGCCCGATCATCTCGATGCTCCGCTGGCGGTGATTTTTTCGTGATCGCGCATCGGCGGCTCAGTTCACGGTGGCGCGTACAACGCGCTGGGCGAGGCGATCGATCCTAGTGCGAATCGCTTCCGGCATGCGCGGCTTGAAACGCCCGCTCAGCGACGCCATCGCGCCGATGATGAACAGGGTCGGCACAAGATAGACCACGGGAATCATGGCGGGCTCGGTGCGGACTTGGCTAATCAGCCCAAAGCTCGTGATCTGAAGGAAGATGATGAAGGGTGCGGTGCCGGCCAGCGCCAGGCCTCGCCCCTCGCGTGTGGTGCGCGGCTCCGCCAGTGCCGCACAGGCGATCGCGAAGAAGGCCAGCACATAGAGCGGCAGCGACAGGCGCCGGTGAAGCTCCTCGGTAAATCGTCCGGTCCCTTCGATCTTGACCACCAGATCCTTCGGGTCTGGGCTCCACAGATCGCGGAAGGGCCGCTCTGGCGCGCGATAGATCGTCGGCTCGCCACTATTGGTGAAGGGCGACAGATCGAAGGCATAGCGCTGGAACTCGACGACATTGCTGTCCGGTTTACCGGGCGTTCGCCTGTGGATGGCGCCTTCCTCGAGAACCAGGAACGTACCTTCAGCCGAGTCTATCACTTGGCCACGCTCGGCAAGATAGGTGTTCACCTCCTTCGGATCGCGCGCATCGTTAATGAAGATGCCGCCCAGCACGCCGTTGGCATTGCGCTCGCGCACATGGAATACCATGCCCTGCGACAGGGTGGTGAACCGGCCAGGCTGGGCGATGAACGCGACGACATCGGCGCGCACCCGGGTAATCTCATAGCGGAACTGGCGCATGGCCGCCGGCACGATCTCGATCGACAGCGCGGCGCAGCAGGCGGCGACCAGCACCGCGAGAATGACCAGTGGGCGCAGGAAACGCCAGGTGGAGATGCCGGCCGCGCTGGCCACCACGATTTCGGAATCGCTGTTCATGCGGAAGAGCGTCTGCGCCACCGCCATGAACAGGGCCGCCGGCGCAAGGCCAAGGATGAGGGCGGGCAAGGCGAGGGCTGTGATGACCACGAACGCCAGAATCGTCTGGCCCTGTGAGGTCATGATGTCGAGTTCGCGCAGGGCCTGCGTCACCCAGATCATGGCGGTAAGTACCAGCAGCGTTCCGATGAAGGCCGTGGCGGCCGAGCGGAACACATAGCGATCCAGGCGGTTCATCGAGCGGCGTATCCTGATCCCTGTCGGTGACTGCCCGCTGCCCCGGCGTGGCCATGCTTGCGCACGATGCATAATTGGCTGAGCGTTCCGGCGCAAATCGGGCGGAGCCGCGTTCTCGCCGAGGTCCGTTTGAGGCTCGTCCCTCGTCGCGCATTCGGCTAAAGAGAAACGAACAGAGCCGCGTCCAATCAAGGTGCCCCGATGCCCGACCATGTGAAAATCAGTTTTGCCAAGCTTCCGGCCACTCTGGAAGGGCTCGTTGTCCTCCTCGCTGCGGAGCCCGCCGAGGGGGAGATGCCGGACTTCGCGCCGGCTGTCGACGCGCTTCTGGCGCCGACGGCCACTTTGGTGGCGAGCGCGATGCTGGCGGATCGCTTCACCGGCAAAGCCGGCAAGGGGCTTGAGATTCTGGCGCCGACGGGCCTCGACGCTTCCCGCCTCATCATCATGGGCGTCGGCAAGGCGGCCAGCCTCAAGACCTTCGACTGGCTCAAGCTCGGTGGGGCGATTATGGGCCGTTTGCCGACCTCGGCCAAGGAAGTGAATGTGATCCTGGCGCTGCCGGGCGGCGAGGTATCGGGTGAGGCGGCCGCCGAGCTGGCGCTTGGCCTGCGCCTGCGTGCCTATGCCTTCGACCGCTACAAGACGAAGAAGAAGCCCGATGAGGCAACGGCGAAGCCGAAGGTCACTCTTTACATAGAGGATGATGCCGCGGCCAAGCGAGCGTGGAAGAAGCGCGAGGGCATCGGTGAGGGCGTGGTGATCGCTCGTGACCTGGTGAACGAGCCGGCCAATGTGCTCACCCCCACCGAATTCGCCAAGCGCGCAGGCGATCTCGCCAAGGTTGGCGTCGATGTCGAGGTGCTGAGCGAGAAGGACCTTAAGAAGCTCGGCATGGGGGCGCTGCTCGGCGTCGGCCAGGGTTCCGCCGAGGAGAGCCGAGTCGTGGTGATGCGCTGGAACGGCGGCAAGGCCGGGGAGGCGCCGGTGGCGTTCGTCGGCAAGGGCGTTGTGTTCGACACCGGCGGCATCTCGATCAAGCAGGCCGCCGGCATGGAAGACATGAAGGGCGACATGGCGGGCGCCGCCTGCGTCGTCGGTCTCATGCACGCGCTCGCGAGCCGCAAGGCCAAGGCCAATGTGGTCGGCCTGATCGGCCTCGTCGAGAACATGCCCGACGGCAAGGCGCAGCGGCCGGGCGACATCGTCACCTCCATGTCCGGTCAGACCATCGAGATTATCAATACCGACGCCGAAGGCCGGCTCGTGCTCGGCGATGTGCTCTGGTACGCCAAAGAGCGCTTCAAGCCGCAATTCATGGTGGACCTCGCCACGCTCACCGGCGCCATCATCGTCGCGCTCGGCACCGAGCATGCGGGCCTGTTCTCCAACGACGACACGCTGGCCGAACGGCTGACCGAGTCCGGGCTGACAACGGGCGAGAAGGTGTGGCGCCTGCCGCTTTCGGCCGACTACGACAAGCTGATCGATTCGAAGTTCGCCGACATGAAGAACACCGGCGGGCGCTTCGGCGGCTCGATCACCGCTGCGCAGTTCATCCAGCGCTTTGTCGGCGACGTTCCGTGGGCGCATCTCGACATTGCCGGCACCGCCATGTCGTCGCCGGCCACCGAGTTCAACCGCAGCTGGGGTTCGGGCTGGGGCGTTCGCCTGCTCGACGATCTGGTGGCGCGTCACTACGAATCGTGACGCCCGCTTTCCGGCCGCCGCGCGGGCAGGGATAGGGAGCGCGTTTCATGACTGAAGTGTTCTTCTATCACCTGCAGAGCCGGCCGCTCGATGCCGCCTTGCCCCAGCTCCTGGAGAAATGCCTGGAGCGGGGATGGCGGTGCGCGGTGCAGGCGACCTCCCCGGAGCGGGTCGAGGCGCTGGATACTCTCCTCTGGGCCTATGACGAGAGCTCGTTCCTGCCGCATGGCACAGACCGCCAGGCCGAGCCGGCACGCCAGCCGATTCTCCTCACAACAGACGAATCAAATCCCAACGGCGCCGTGGTCCGTTTTCTGATCGACGGCGCCGCGATTGCCGATGCCGGCGCCTATCAGCGGGTGATCCACCTGTTTGACGGCAACGATTCCGACGCCATCGCACCCGTTCGCCAGGCTTGGCGTGACGCACGGGCTGCGGGTCACGAGGTGACTTACTGGCAGCAGGACGCCGAGGGGCGCTGGCAGCGGCGCTGATTGGGGCCCCGCAGTGGCGCCTCGTGCCACAATTGCCGCGCCCTTCCTCTCGCACAGGCTCGTTAACCCCTGATTTACCAACGCTTTTCGCTAGGCGGCGTTGCGTTCCATTCAGGAACGGGGTGGCGTGAAAATTGTGTCTCGATGGCAACACTTCGTTGCGGAATGGGCGGAAGGGCCCCTTTGGTACCACTTTGGCTTTGCACCGCCCGGTGGTTTCGAACAGTATCGCTGTGGGTGCCGCGCCGTGCGGCGGGTCCTGACAATTGAAAACCCAACATTGGTCCAATTTGGGGGAGAATGAAATTGAAGACGGTCATTAAGAATGTGCTGCTCGGTTCGGTTGCCGGGCTTGCTATGGTCGGGACTGCTGCGGCGGCCGATCTGCCTGTGAAGGCGAAGGCTGCGGAATATGTGAAGATCTGCTCCACCTACGGCGCGGGCTTCTACTACATCCCCGGCACCGACACCTGCCTCAAGGTTGGTGGCTACGTGACGGCCGACACCTACTACACCGACATCGACGCGAAGTCCCGCTACACCTCGCCGGACGTTCTCTTTCGCGCGTCGGATGATCCGGATGGTCAGAGCTACTTCCTGACCCGCGTTGGCGTTCAGCTCGATGCCCGCACGCAGACCGAATACGGCACCCTGCGTTCGTACTTCGAAGGTCGCTTCAACGCTGGTGAAGACTACGGCTTCGGTCAGGAAATCGAGACCGGCGACTTCAGCTTCAGCGACGGCTCGGTCAATTCGGCCTCGCTCAAGTATGGCTACATCCAGTTCGCTGGCTTCACCTTCGGTCGCGCCACTTCGGCGTTCGACTTCTGGGCCGGCGACGGCTGGCAGGGCATTCAGCCGGGTTCGTTCTACTCGGCCAGCACGCTGAACGTGATCCAGTACACCGCTGACTTCGGCAACGGCTTCTCGGCGACCATCGCCCTGGAAGACTCCTATGGCCGTGAAGACGAGTACGCGAACTTCGTCGAGCTCCAGGGCCAGCAGGTTCCGGATATCGTCGCTAACATCGCTTATGAAGGCACCTGGGGTGCGTTCAAGGTGTCGGGTGCTTGGCATCAGATCGGTGACTGGAACCCGCTCCTTGAGAACGGTGATCAGCTCGTCGGCTACAGCAACGACGACTCTGGTTGGGCGGTTCTCGCCGGCGTGCGCTTCGACTTCGCTGAGACCACCACCCTGTACGTCGAAGGCGCTTATGCCTCTGGCGCTCCGGGCTATCTCGGCCTCGCCGGCACCGTCCCGGTTGTTGATCTGAGTGGCAATGCGGTTTCCGGCTGGTACGTCGGCGGCGCGCTGATCCACTACTGGACCCCCTCGGTGTTCACGGGCGTGGTCGGCAGCTACACGCAGACCGACAACTTCCAGACCTCGTACTCTTATGACGATCTGGAAGTCGATGGTGTCGCTTCGACCGACTTCACCGGCTACAATGTCGGCGTCAACATCGGTTGGGTGCCGGTCAAGGGTCTGACCCTTGTCCTCCAGTACGACTACCTGAGCGCCGAATACGCGGGCACGGACTACATCAACGCCGCCGCGCTTTCGACCGAAGTGACCCAGAACCGCGTGACCTTCTCGGCCAAGCGTTCTTTCTGATCTCTTCCGAGATTGGCTCTACGGAAAGCCCCGGCCTTGTGCCGGGGCTTTTTGCTTTTGCAATGCCGGCCCTCGAACGACGTTCCTTCAACCACCGGCGTGCGCCTTCGGGCGCCGGCGGGCGTCGGTTCGGCCAGGGAATATGCTGAAGGTTATACGCCGCCGCCCTCGCGCCGGCGGATGGGCGCCAAAGCGGAAATGCGAGCGCCCGCATTTCGCGCCCTAAAGGCGCGACCGAACACCGGGTTTTTCGCTGGGATAGGAGGCGGCGTCTAGGACGTGGCGGCCTCGTCGAGACTGGCCGATGCGTGCAGCCAGTCCTCTTCGACCTTGGCGAGCGCCTCGGCCGCCGCCGCGCGCTCCCGGGCCAGACGCTGGGCCTCAAGCGGCGCCCGCGTATAGAGCGTGTCGTCAGCGAGCTTGGCGTCGAGCGTGGCGATACTGCGCTCCAGCTTCACGATTCCCGCCTCCAATTCCTTGATCCGCTTACGCAATGGCGCGGTTTCAGTGCGCCGGTCGGCCGCCTGGCGCCGCTCGTCGGCCCGGGTGCCGGACGCCTCCTTGCGCTGGGATGACGCGCTGCGACCGACGACTAGCTTCTGATATTCGTCGAGATCGCCGTCATAGGGACGCACCGTCCCCTCCGCCACTAGCCACAACCGTTCGGCGGAGGCGTCGAGCAGGGTGCGGTCGTGACTGATGAGGATGACGGCGCCAGGAAAATCGTTGATCGCCTCGGTCAAGGCCTGCCTTGCGGCGATGTCGAGATGGTTGGTCGGTTCGTCCAGAATGAGCAGATGCGGCCCGTGAAAGGCGGCGAGGCCGAGCAACAGCCGCGCCTTCTCGCCGCCGGACAGCGCCGCGATCGTCGTATTGGCCGTCTGCCCGGAAAAGCCCATCTCCGCCGCGCGCGCACGCACCTTGGCCTCCGGCGCCTCCGGCATCAGCCGGCGGACATGGTCGTAGACCGTCTCATCGGCGACCAGTTCGTCCAGCTGGTGCTGGGCGAGATAGGCGATTTCCAGCCCGGCGGCCCGAACCATCGTGCCGCCCAGCGGCGCCAACCGACCGGAAATCAGCTTTGCAAACGTGGACTTACCGTTTCCGTTCGGACCGAGGAGGGCGATGCGGTCGTCATGGTCGATGCGCAACGTCAGCCCGCGCAGGATCGGCTTTCCCGGCTCATAGCCGGCCGACACGCCATCGAGGGTGAGGATGGGCGGCGAGGGAATGCGCTCGGGATGGCGGATCGAGATCGCTGCCGCCTGCTCACTGGCCGCCGCGGCGATCGGCGCCATCCGCGCCAGCGCTTTTAGCCGGGACTGCGCCTGCTTGGCCTTGGTCGCCTTGGCGCGGAAGCGCTCGACGAAGGCTTCCATATGCTTGCGCTTGGCTTCCTGTTTGAGCCGCGCCTTCTGGTCGACGACCAGCTTTTCGGAGCGCTGCCGCTCGAAGGAATCATAGCCGCCGCGCCAGAGGGTGAGCTTTCCCTGGTCGAGATGAAGGATGAACCCCACGGATTCGTTGAGCAATTCCCGATCATGGCTGACGATGAGCACGGTGCGGGGATAGCGGGCGAGGAAGTCCTGCAGCCACAGCGTGCCTTCAAGGTCGAGGTAATTGGTCGGCTCGTCGAGCAGCAGCAGGTCCGGCTCGGCAAAGAGCAGGGCGGCCAGCGCCACCCGCATGCGCCAGCCGCCGGAGAATTCCGAACAGGGGCGCTGCTGGGCGGCATCGTCGAAGCCAAGGCCAGCGAGAATGCGCGCCGCGCGGGCCGGGGCGGCGTGGGCGTCGATATCGACAAGGCGCAGCTCAATCTCGGCGATGCGCGCGGGATCGCTGGCATCCTCGCGTTCTTTCAACAGCTTAGCGCGTTCGATGTCGGCGGCGAGCACCACGTCGATCAGCGTCTCCGGGCCGGCCGGGGCCTCCTGCGCCACCTGGCCGATGCGAGCGGCGGTGGGAATGCGGATGTCGCCGCTCTCCAGTTCCAGATCGCCGGTAATGGCGCGGAACAGTGTGGTCTTGCCGGTGCCGTTGCGGCCGACAAGCCCGATCCGCGCGCCTTCCGGCAGCGCTACCGAGGCATGGTCGATGAGAAGCCGGCCGGCAATGCGGAGGGAAATGTCGTCGAGGATAATCATGCCCGTCTTGTGCCGCGCCGCGCGCCGCCGGGCAAGAGAGACAGCGGTTTCCGCCGCCCTTCAGCCCTGGCGGGAGGCGCCGTTTTCGCGCTGGAAGGCGATCAGGTCGAGCGAGGGCGCGGCGGACTTGCCGAGCAACCCACTGATAAGACAATGAACCTGGCCGCGATGATGGGTCTGGTGGTTGAATACATGGTCGAGAACCGTCGCCAGATTCTGGGTGAAACGGGTGCCGGCGACGTTGGTATAGGTGAGGTCGCCAGCCAGCGTCATGGTGTCGAGGCCGGCGACATAGGCCGCGATGCGTGCGTCTTCCGCAGCACGAGCCGGCGCCAATTCCGCCAGCGTTTCGAACAGGATAGCGTCGAGGCCGGCCGGCTCGTCGCCGCTGCCGGTGATCCGGCGCAGCCACAATCGGTCACCGACCAGAATATGGTTCAGCGTGGCATGCACCGAGCCGAAAAAGGCGCCGCCATCGGCGCGGTACTGGGCCACGCTGAGCTGGGCGGCAGCTTCGTAAAGGCGCTGGTTGGCCCACTCATTATAGGCGGCGAAATCGCGGTAACGGCGGGTGACGAGGGGCTCGAAACGGGTCTCGGACGGTGTGTCGGTCGTCATTACTCGCGGTCTCCGTGGCGCCGGCCCTTGCCCTCCAGGGGCGCCAAGCCATTGACGGCATTATGCATTGCCGCGCGGGCGCTGACTAATTCGCCGTGGTGATGGAAGCCATCACCACGGCGCGCCGCTAAAAAACGTCCGCCGCACAAGAAAACGCCCCGGCCCTGCGGGAGGCAGGAGCGGGGCGTTTGCGTCGGGCCTCCGCCGGGTCGGCGGGAACGGCGGCTGCCGTCGGCTATCCGTTGCCGGAATGTGCTTATATTGCAGGGGGATGGACAACGGGCGCTGAACGGGCCGTTGGCTGTTGTTCATCTCGAGCGTCGGGGCGGTGCCGACAAAAAAGTGCCCCGGCTCCTTGGGGGAGAAGCCGGGGCTGATGGGCTCGCGTTGGGGCTTGGGGGAGTGGGGATGCCGCGAGCCTAACCTTGTGAAACGAGTGGCGAGTGAGTGCAGTGAGGTGGAGTGTCAGGCCGATGAGGCCAAACAGACCAGGCAAAAATGATCAGTGACAACGAGGCGGGAAAAGCGCATCGGCCGAACCCGCCAGGGTCGATCGAAAGGGGGCGGCTCAGTAGCAGACGGGACGCTCGACCTCGACCATGCGGCCGGCGTCACTGACCCAGCGCGACTGCATCACGCAATCGCCGGCAACCCGCTCGACCGGAATTTCCACGGTCGCGACCGGCAGCTGGCGCTTGAAATAACCCGTGGCGTCGGCCGCGCCCACGAATAGGGCGGTAAACCCCATGATGGCGGCAACAGCACTGATGGCAATGGCCTTGTACATCTCGGCACCTCATCCACCTGCCGGTGGATGACCCACCGGAATTCACATCGTCATTGCGTCGCTCACGACTGCGGAAGGAAACACGAGGCACGAAATTCCGGGTGCCGCACCGCCACTCATCGTGGCCGGCCCGGCGGAACGAAACGTTTCGCGTTCGTTCATCCGTATTCGCCTCATTCCGTCCGTTAACACCCCCTTAACGTGCGAACTCCCGGCGAAGTTCCAAGAGGCAATCATGAAGTCGTGATCGCGCGATTATTCGGCGAATACGCAGCGGGTTTCCTTCACCCAGCGCGGCGTCCCCTCCGAGAACACGGCACGACGCTCCAGGAAGCAGGTCTTGTAGCCCGCCGGCTGCCGCGACGGGTCGGTCGTCGCGTCGGCCACGGGCAGGAAGGGGCGGGCGAGAAGGCCGACAAGAACCGCCGCCAGAACCAACGCGGCGACAACACACTTCTTCATGGGCAACACCCTGGGCTGCGGCACCGGCCGCTCTGTTGCCAAACAGATGAGCGCGCGAGGGTTCCGCCGCAAGGCGGGGGTTTCTTATCCGAACGGTCCGCCCACAGGGTGGAGGCGCGCTTGTCGAAAACGCCGCCCGCGCTTCTCTTGTCCACGGGCGGAGGCGCCGCTATAAGCCGCTGCGAACCTTTCGCCCCCTTGTATTTTCAGGAAGCACGTCATGGCGCTCGAGCGCACTTTCTCCATCATCAAGCCCGACGCCACCCGTCGCAATCTCACCGGCGCGATCAACGCCACCATCGAGAAGGCCGGCCTGCGCATCGTCGCCCAGAAGCGCATGCTGCTCACCCGCGCCCAGGCCGAGACCTTCTATGGCGTCCACAAGGAGCGCCCCTTCTTCGGCGAGCTCGTGGACTTCATGATCTCCGAGCCGATCGTCGTGCAGGTGCTGGAAGGCGAGGACGCCGTCGCCAAGTATCGCGAAGTGATGGGCGCCACCAACCCGGCCAATGCGGCCGAAGGCACCATCCGCAAGGAGTTCGCCCTCTCGGTCGGCGAGAATTCGGCGCATGGCTCCGACAGCCTGGAGAATGCGCAGATCGAGATCGCGCAGTTCTTCGCCGGTAACGAAATCGTCGGCTGACCTTCGCGCCGTCCGACCTCGACAGCGTTACACCCCGTCCGGTTCACCGGGCGGGGTGTTTCTTTGTGCGAAGCAGCGTAGAGTAAGCGTTCGCAGCAACGATAATTGGCAAAATGCGGTATTCGGGCTTGGCCACCGCATGGATTATTATGTATGTTCCCTAGATGGGCGCTGCGGGGGTCCGGCCATGGAGAAGTGGCCCGCAGCGGGGATGCCGTTTAATGGCGCGCCAAGAGCGCCCGGGAGTGGGCCCGCCGGAGCCACCTCCTCTTGCCTCACCAAAAAAAATGGCGCGCCAACGCCGAAACAACTGACTGGAGTCCCGCCCGCATCCGGGCGGGAGGTGAGGGAATGAGCACATGGATTATCTTGAGCCGCTCTTCTGGCTAGCACTTCTCAAAATCATCTGGATCAACGTCCTGCTTTCCGGCGACAACGCCGTCGTCATCGCGATGGCCTGCCGCTCGCTGCCCGACAAGATGCGCCGCACCGGCATGATCCTCGGCGCCGCCGTCGCGGTCGGCATGCGTATCGTGTTCACCGCCATCATCGCCGTGCTGCTGGGCTTGCCCTGGCTGCGCATCGTCGGCGCGCTGGCGCTGATGTATATCGCGGTCGACCTCGTGCTGCCGGAAGAGGGCGAGGAAAGCGGCGTCGCGGGGCATGACAATCTGTGGCGCGCCGTCGGCACCATCGCGGTCGCCGATCTGGTGATGAGCCTCGACAATGTCGTCGCCATTGCCGCCGTCGCCGATGGCAACTGGACGCTGATCA
The DNA here is from genome assembly GCA_000378025.1 of Xanthobacteraceae bacterium 501b. GTDB lineage: Bacteria > Pseudomonadota > Alphaproteobacteria > Rhizobiales > Xanthobacteraceae > Ancylobacter. The sequence goes on along the minus strand of KB899087.1, from coordinate 2,010,251 downwards.
TCATCGGCCTGGTCATTTCCATCCCGATGATCATCGCCGGCGCGGCGCTGATCATGGGCCTCCTGGCGCGCTTCCCCTTCCTGGTCTGGGCCGGCGCGGCGCTGCTGGGCTGGGTCGCGGGCGAGATGTTCGTCTCGGACATCAAGGTGCTGGACTATTTCGGCGAGGCCATGGTCCACCACTATGAATATGCGGCGGCTGCGGCCGGCGCGGTGATCGTGCTCGGCACGGGCTGGGCCCTGTCCCGGCTCAAGGGTTCGCATGCGGCGGGGCCGCACGGCACCTGATATAAGCGGGACACCCTCCCACCGGCGCCCGCGACCTCACCCGTCGCGGGCGCTTCCGATTGAGCGGAGCGTTCTGGCGTACTTAATAATGTATTCCAGAGCTGCCGCCGGTGGGCCGGGCGTTCCTTCCTGACCTTTGGATTTCGACCCTCGGAGAGGACACGATGGATTTCTCAAGCCCGATCTTCTGGGTGGCGCTGCTCCAGATCATCTGGATCGACCTGCTGCTTTCCGGCGATAATGCCGTGGTCATCGCGCTGGCCTGCCGCTCGCTGCCCGAGAAGCAGCGCAAATGGGGCATTCTGCTCGGCGCCGGCGCGGCGGTGGGCCTGCGCATCGTCTTCGCCCTTGTGGTCTCCTACATGCTCGGCGTGCCGTTCCTGAAGGTGGTCGGCGGCGTGCTGCTGTTCTGGATCGCCATCAAGCTGGTGCTCGACGAGGGCGCCGAGGGCCATCATGTCGAAGGCGCCGACAGCCTGTGGAAGGCCGTTCGCACCATCGCCATCGCCGACGCGGTGATGAGCCTCGACAATGTGGTGGCGATCGCCGCCGCGGCGCGCGGCCATGCCGAACTGTTCATCTTCGGCCTGCTGCTCACCATCCCGCTGATCGTGTTCGGCTCGCAGCTGATCCTCAAGCTGATCTCGCGCTTCCCGATCCTGATCTGGTTCGGCGCGGCGCTGCTCGGCTGGATCGCTGGCGAGATGCTGGTCAGCGACAAGGTGGTGCTGGAGACCATGCAGGGCATGGCCCCGTGGCTGGTCGACGTGATCGCTGATCCCGAGGATCCGGTCGGCCTGAAGCCCTCCGCCATCCCGCACTATCTGGCCGCTGTGGTCGGCGCGGTGTTCGTGATCAGCTTCGGCTGGATCGTGAAGAACCGTCGCGGCGAGGCGACCGCGCACTGAGCCTGACCGCACAGGTGTAAAAATCGAGGCGCTCCGCTAGGATACTGGCGGAGCGCCTTTTTCATGAATCAGCACATCTCGCCGACCCGTACCGCCTATTCCGCCTGCCCGCATGACTGCCCCTCCACCTGCGCGCTGGAGATCGAGGTGGCGGAGGGGCGCATCGGCCGCGTGCGCGGCTCGCGCGACAACAGCTTCACCGCCGGCGTCATCTGCGCCAAGGTCGCGCGCTATGCCGAGCGGGCCAACCACCCGGACCGGCTGACCCGGCCGCTGCGCCGCGTGGGGGCCAAGGGGGAGGGGCGCTTCGCCCCGATCGCCTGGGACGAGGCGCTTGACGAGATCGCCCACCAGTTTGCCGAGGCGGAAAAGCGGCACGGGCCGGAAGCGGTCTGGCCCTATTACTATGCTGGCACGATGGGGCTGGTGATGCGCGACGGCATCAACCGGCTGACCCGCGCCAAGGGCTATTCGCGGTTCTTCTCCTCGATCTGCGTCAACCCGGCCTGGAGCGGCTTCCTCGCCGGCACCGGCAAGCTCGCCGGGCCGGACCCGCGCGAAATGGCCAGGAGCGATTTCGTGGTGATCTGGGGCACCAACCCGGTGTCCACCCAGATCAATGTGATGACCCACGCCATCCGCGCCCGCAAGGAGCGCGGGGCGAAGATCGCAGTGGTCGATGTCTACCGCTCGCCGACCATGGAGCAGGCGGACATTCCGATCCTGATCCGCCCCGGCACGGATGGCGCGCTGGCCTGCGCGGTGATGCATGTGCTGTTCCGCGACGGGCTGGCCGACCGCGCCTATCTCGCGCAATTCGCCGACGATCCGGCCGGGCTGGAGGCGCATCTGGCCTCGCGCACGCCGGACTGGGCCGCCGCGATCACCGGCCTGCCGGCGGATGAGATCGAAGCCTTCGCCCATGCCATCGGCCGCACCCCACGCACCTTCATCCGCGCCGGCTATGGCTTCACCCGCTCGCGCAATGGCGCGGTGGCGATGCATGCGGTGAGCTGCATCCCCACCATAACAGGCGCCTGGCAGCATGAGGGCGGCGGCGCCTTCCATTCCAACAGCGCCATCTATGGCTGGAACAAGCGGATGGTGGAGGGGCTGGACATCCCCACCACGGCGCGCGAGCTCGACCAGTCGCGCATCGGCGACATCCTCACCGGCGACGCCGAGGCGCTGCTCGGTGGCCCGCCCGTGACCGCCATGCTGATCCAGAACACCAACCCGGTCTCGGTCGCGCCCGACCAGGAGACGGTGCGGCGGGGATTCGCGCGGGACGACCTGTTCGTCGCCGTGCATGAGCAGTTCATGACCGAGACGGCCGCCATGGCCGACATCGTGCTGCCGGCGACCATGTTCACCGAGCATGACGACCTCTATCAGGGCGGTGGCAATCAATATGTCATCCTCGGCCCGAAGCTGGTGGAGCCGCCGGGCGAGTGCCGGACCAATCATGCGGTGATCGGCGCGCTGGCGGAGAGGCTCGGCGCCGCGCATGAGGGCTTCCAGATGAGCCCACGCGCGCATGTCGACTGGATGCTGCAGGCGAAGGGGCGCGGCACGGTGGAGGAACTGGAGGAAAAGCGCTTCCTCGATGTGCAGCCTGATTTCGAGACCGCGCATTATGTGAAGGGCTTCAATTGGCCGGACGGCAAGTTCCGGCTGAAGCCGGACTGGGCGCATTCGCGCTACGCCTCGCCGGGCAAGTTCGGGCCGTATCGCGACATGCCGGCATGGCCGGACCATTGGGCTGTGATCGAGGAGGCGAACGCGGACTACCCGTTCCGTCTCGTCACCGCGCCGGCGCGCTCCTTCCTCAACTCGACCTTCACCGAGACCGAGGGCTCCATTGCCCGCGAGAAGCGGCCGGAACTGCTGCTCCACCCGGACGATGCGGCCGGCCTCGGCGTGAGCGAGGGCGACCTGCTCACGGTGGCCAGCGCGCGCGGCGAGGTGCTTCTGCATGCCCGCCTGTTCGACGGGCTGCGGCGCGGCGTGGTGGTGGCGGAATCGATCTGGCCGAACCGCGCGCATGCAGGCGGGCGCGGCATCAACAGCCTCACCGGCGCCGACCCCGTCGCCCCCGTCGGCGGCGCGGCGCTGCACGACAATCGGGTGCGGATCGCGCGGGCCTAGCTCGGAAACAGCTCGACATGGGTCTCGGCGGTGCGGCCGATGTAGGGCGCGCGGCGGCCGCCGCACAACGGTCGCGATGCTTGCTTTCGACGGCGGCCGCCGGGCTGAGATCGTTTAATGGATGATCTGGACGGCCCACGTGCCGTCCGGATTCAGCGTGACATTCATGGTGGAGTGGCCGCCCGTGAAGTCGCACATGGCCGCATTGATGCTCGATGTGGTGAAGTTGATCACAGAGCCGGGCGTGTAGCTGCCCGTCTGCACGTAGTATCGCAGGATCGGCTGGCAATCGGTGGTGTTGAGCGGGTTGGCGACGACGAAGTTCGAGAGCACGAGGCTACCGTTCGTCTGCACCGCCGAGCCGATGTTGTACATGGGCGGTGCCTGGTAGGCCGGCGTGATGATGCGGAACGCTCCCGCCTGCACATTCTGGCCCACTGTGGGCTGCGACAGGCCGAGGGGGTCCACCGACGCGGTGGTGCAGTCATTGGCGGTGCCAGACGCTGGCGCGAGATCAATCGCGCGGAAGGCAGAGGCGAAGCCCGAGCTCTGGCCCACCTGCGGCTGATTGTTCGTCTGCTGAATGCCGGCGTAGTACTGGAGGTTGGCCTGGAACGTCAGCACGCTGCCGGTGGAATCGTAATTTCCCAGGTACTGACAGTGGAGTGAGTTGCTGTAGACCTGGGATCCGCCTGCGTATATAGCCGGTTGTTGAAAGAAATAGAAGCTTTGCGTTGCTGCTGTACGGTTAGTTAGGTTGATCGTCAGGAGCGTTGACATGATTTTTACTCCAAGAAATTTCATTGTTATCGTCGATAAAGATCACCTGGCTCGCCGGTGGGGTGACACCAGAGCGCAATCGATAGTATGTAAATTATCTATATGTGCAACTTAAAGGTGTATGTCGGGCGCTCAGATGACGCGGCTCCTGTCGCGTTCAGCGCAGATGCCGGTCTGACGCCGGCCCGTGCGCGAGATCGCCCAAGGTCGCCCGGATCCGGATGGGTTGGTCGCGAACGGATTCCGGGAGCCGCGTCCTATCTCGGAAACAGCTCCACATGGGTCTCGGCGGTGCGGCCAAGATAGAGGGCGCGGCGGCCGGAGAAGGAGACGATGTAGCCGGCGCAACCCGCCTGCGCGACCTTGGCGCAGAAGCCCTTATAGGTGTAGCCCGGCAGCAGCTGCTGCGCCTCGCTTATCGCGGCGCCGATCGAGCCTGGATCGAAGGCGGCGGCGACGGGGAAATCGGGCGCGTGCATCGGCAGTTCAAAGCTCGCGCCATCGACGAAATAATAGGTCGCCGTGGCGCGGCGGAAGTCGATCGAATAGCTCTCGAAGCCGGCCGCCATCAGCGTGCCGACGATGTCGGGGAAGCTCATGGTGCCGTCTTCCGAGCCCTTGAGGCAGGCGGCGGCGATGGCTTGGCTGTCGGGGTGCATGGTAGTCTCCCTTGAATGTCAGTCGACCGGAAGCGCCGCCAGCCGGTGCTGCTCGGCGAGACGGCGCAGCAGGCGCTCCAGCGTGGCGCGCTCCTCGGGGGTGAGGGGGGCGAAGAAGGCGGCGTCATTGGCATCGGCCAGCGCCGCCAGCTGCGGCACCAAAGCCTCGCCGGCGGGGGTGAGGGCCAGCGTCTGGGCGCGCCCGTCCTCAATGCTCGCCGTGCGCGCGGCGAGGCCCTTGGCGATCAGCCGGTCCGCCAGCTTGGTGATGGCGCCGCGCGTCATGCCGATGATGTCGGCGGCACGGCTCGGCGCCAGCGGGGGCGAACCGTGGAGGGTGCGCAGCAGCACCCATTCGGCCACCGTCACCTCCTTTGCCGCCAGTCGGGCGGCGAAGGCCTGCGAGACGTGGTTGGAGACAAAGCGCAGCCAGAAGCCTAGGTGATCGGACAACGCGGGCAGGGGAGACGATGACATGGCGACCTTGGTGGGAGTGTTGTTGACTAGGAAACTAATTTAAAATGGTGTCCTAGTCAATCAATTATCCGAGGTCTGGTCCGCCACCGTCGCAAATTTACGACCCAAGAGGTGGTAACTGGGGGGAACCGATCGACCCTGTCGGCGTCATATCGACATCTCTCCTCGCAGCGGAACCGCCCCATGAGATTCAACGTCGCCTCCCGGCTCGCCTATGAGGTGCGCGACAGGGCCGTCTTCATCCTCAACATCGAGGCGGCGGCGCTGCGCCACCAGACGATTCTCTCGGAATCGCTGAACCTCACCCCCGCGCTCGCGCTGGAGCGGCATGATCTTGCCGGCGGCACGCGGCTTGTGCGCGTGGTGGTGGAGCCGGGCCTGTTCGAGGTCGCCTATGACGCCACCGTCGAGCTTGCGATGCTCGATGCCGACCCCTCCCATGTCGGCGAGACGCCGGTGGCGGAGCTGCCGCTTCAGGTGGTGCCCTTCCTCAACCCCAGCCGCTACTGCCAGTCCGACCAGCTTGGGCGCTTCGCCTATCACCAGTTCGGCGGCCTGCCGCCCGGCCATGAGCGGGTGACGGCGATCTGCAACTGGATCTACGACAATGTCGAATATCTCAGCGGCAGCACCAATTCCGAGACCTCGGCCTATGACACGATGGTGCAGCGCGCCGGGGTGTGCCGGGATTTCGCCCATCTCGGCATCGCCTTCTGCCGCGCGCTGTCGATCCCCTCGCGCTTCGCCAGCTCCTATGCCTGGCAGCTCGACCCGCCGGACTTTCACGCCGTGTTCGAGTGCTATCTCGACGGCGCCTGGTATGTGTTCGACCCCACCCGCAAGGCGGCGCTGCAGGGGCTGGTGCGGATCGGCGTCGGCCGCGACGCGGCGGATGCGGCCTTTGCCACCATCTATGGCGATGCGATGATGACCGACATGCAGGTGTCGATCGCGCCGCTCGACGAGGTGGCGCACGCCGCGCCGACGCTGCGGGCGGTGGGGATCGCGTAGAACAAACGCGCGGGCGTTCAGCCGACCGGGGGCACGACCAGCGCCGGCGGGGCGAGGGTGAACTCGTCGAGGGCGACGCGGCCCTCCACCAGCCGGGCGCGGCCATCGGCGACGAGGCGCAGCGCGGCGGGGTAGATCACGTGCTCCTGCGCCAGCACCCGGGCGCCGAGCGTGTCGGGCGTGTCGCTCTCCAGCACCGGCACGGCGGCCTGGATGAGGATGGGTCCGACGTCCATTTCCGGCGTGACGAAATGCACCGTGCAGCCATGGATGCGCACGCCCTCGGCCAGCGCCCGCTCATGCGTGTGCAGGCCCTTGAAGCTGGGCAGCAGGGCCGGGTGGATGTTGAGCATCCGCCCCGTCCACTTTTCCACGAACGGGCCGGTGAGTAGCCGCAGGAAGCCGGCGAGGCAGACGAGGTCGGCCTGCTCCTCCGCCAGCACCGCGTCGAGGGCGGCGTCGAAGGCGGCGCGGTCGGCATGGGCCTTATGGTCGACGATGCGGGTGGGGATGTTGCAGGCCTGCGCGCGGGCGAGGCCGTGCGCGTCCGGGCGGTTGGAGATCACCACGGCGATTTCCGCCGGGAAGTCCGGGGCGGCAGCCGCCTCGATCAGCGACATCATGTTCGAGCCGCGCCCGGAGATGAGGACGGCCACGCGGGGTTTGGTCATGGCGTCCGGCTCAGAGCGGCGTGTCGAGGGTGAGCGTGCCGTCATAGACGGTGTGCGCCGCGCCCTCGCCGGGCTCGATGACGCCCAGATGCACCACTTCCTCGCCGCCCTGCGCGAAGGCATCGGCCACGGTCTCGGCGTCTTCCGGCGCGCAGACCACCACCATGCCGATGCCGCAATTGAAGGCACGCAGCATCTCTTCCGGCGCCACATTGCCGGTCTGCGCCAGCCAGCGGAACACGGGGGGAAGCGTGAGCCCGTCCAGGTCGATGCGGCCGATCGTGTGCTTGGGCAGCACGCGCGGCAGGTTCTCGGTGAGGCCGCCGCCGGTGATGTGGGCGAGCGCCTTCACCTTGCCGGTGGAGCGGATGGCACTGAGCGCCGACTTCACATAGAGCCGGGTGGGGATGAGCAGCGCCTCGCCCAAAGTGAGGCCGCGGGCGAAGGGGGCGGGCGAATCCCAGCCGAGGCCGGACAGCTCGACGATGCGGCGCACCAGCGAATAGCCGTTGGAATGCACGCCCGAGGAGGCGAGGCCGAGCAGTACGTCGCCAGGGCGCACATTGGGCGAGGGCAGCAGCTCGCCGCGCTCCACCGCGCCGACCGAGAAGCCGGCGAGGTCGTAGTCGCCTTCCGCATACATGCCCGGCATTTCAGCCGTCTCGCCGCCGATCAGCGCGCAGCCGGCCTCGACGCAGCCCCTCGCGATGCCGGCGACGATGGTGGCGCCGACCTCGGGGGCCAGCTTGCCGGTGGCGAAATAATCGAGGAAGAACAGCGGCTCGGCGCCCTGCACCACGAGATCGTTGACGCACATGGCGACGAGGTCAATGCCGATGGTGCCGTGCCGGCCGGTCTCGATGGCGATCTTCAGCTTGGTGCCGACGCCATCGGTGGTGGCGACGATGAGCGGGTCCTTGAAGCCGGCGGCCTTGGGGTCGAACACCCCGCCGAAGCCGCCAATGTCCGCATCGGCGCCCGGCCGGCGGGTCGCCTTGACCAGCGGCTTGATGAGATCGACCAGCCGGTTGCCGGCGTCGATGTCGACGCCCGCATCGCGATAGCTGAGGCCCTTGTCCGTACCGGTCATCGCATGCCCTCTAGGAATGGTGGCGGCTTAGAGCGCGATCCGAGCCGATTGAATCAATCGGCTCGGTAAATCGCTCTCTAAAGTGTTGATAGAGAACGCGTGATCCGATCAGCTTGCGTGCAAGCTGATCGGCGCGTGCTCTAGCCGCTTATGGCGCGGCGGGCAAGGTCGCGGGCGGCTTTCCCCCGCACGCTGCGGCCTCAGCCCCGGCGCCCGGCATGCTCGATGCCCAGCGCGGTGAGGCCGGCGGCCAGTCCCCAGAAGGCGGAGCCGAGGCCGAACAGCGACAGGCCCGAGGCGGTGACGGCCAGCGTCAGCACGGCGGGAAAGCGCTTGGCCGCGTCGCCCATCGCCGAGCCCAGCGCATTGACCAGCGGGCCGAGCAGCGCGAGCCCGGCGAAGGTCGCCACCAGTTCGCGCGGCAGGGCGGCGATCAGCGCCACCGCGCCGGCGCCGAAGCCGGCCAGCACGAGGTAGCTCAGCGCATAGAACGGCGTCGCCAGCCAGCGCTTGGCCGGGTCGGGATGGGTGTCCGGCCCGGTGCAGATCGAGGCGGTGATGGCGGCGAGGTTGCTGGTCAGCGAGCCGATCGGCGCTGTTATCAGCGAGGCGATGGCGGTGGAGGCGAGGATCGAGGGCGCCGGCGGCTTGTAGCCGGCCGCCTGCAGCACGGCGAAGCCGGGCAGGTTCTGCGAGGCCATGGTGACGATGTAGAGCGGGATGCCGACGCCGATCATCGCCTGCAGGTCGAACTGCGGCACGATCAGTTCAACGGTCGGCCATGGCACGCCGTCGGGCAGCGGGCCGACGCGGCCGAGAATGAAGGCCAGCGCGATACCGAGCACCAGCACCGCCAGCACGGCGCCGAACGGGCTGATCCGCCGGGCGACCAGGAACAGCAGCACCAGCGGCAGCACCAGCAGCGGGTCGACCTGCCCGGCGGCGAACACGCCGGTGCAGAAGCGGAACAGCACGCCCGCCAGCATGGCGGCGGCGATCGCCACCGGCAGGCGCTGCACCAGCGCGCCCAGCGGCTTGACCGCCGCCGTGACGAGGATCAGCACGCCGGCGACGATGAACGCGCCCACCGCCGGCTCGATGGTGAGGCCGTGCGAGGCGGCGATCAGCGCCGCGCCGGGCGTGGTCCAGGCGGTGATGATCGGCATGCGGTGGCGCCAGCCGAGCCAGGCCGAGGTCGCCGCCATCGACAGGCACAGGCCGATGACGCCCGAGGTGATCTGCCCCGGCGTGGCGCCGAGCGCCTGCGCCGCCGCGACGATGAGGGTGAGCGTGCCGCCAAAGCCGACAAGGGCGGCGACGATGCCTGAGGTGACGACAGAGGAACGCATGCGGCAGATCCGAACAGCACGCCGGGCCGGCGCGACGACGCCTTTTGCCACGCGCGGCCGGCGCCGTCATCAGGGGTGGCTCACGCCGGCGAAGCGAGGCCGCCGAGGGGAATGAACTCGGGGGACGCCTCTCCAACCGGCCCGCCGGCCCAATCGCCAAGCCAACGCTGCACGCTCAGCCCGGCCTGGGTGATTCGCCGTTCAAGCTCGGTCTTCGGGGTGAAGCGGATGCGGCTCTGCGCGCTCAGGGTGCGCCCGTCGTCCAGGCGATAATAGGTGCCGTAGGTGACGATTCCCGAGGCGGCATCGCAGGTCGCGTTGTTCCAGGCCTCGACCCGGCCATGGGCGGGATGATCGACCCACCGGCGCGAATTGTGTGGCTGCCACTCCTCCCATTCCCGGGCGGCCGGGTTGCGGCTGTCGAAGATGAAGCGCCCGCCCGGCGCCAGATGGGCCGCGATGGTCGTGAGCGCGGCGTGCTGGTCGTCGTCGGTGAGGAACACCTGGAAGGCGTGCCCGGTCAGCACGATGAGATCGAACCGCCGGCTAAGGCGCAGCGTGCGGGCATCGGCCGCGATCCATTGCGCGCCCTCCGTGCCCGGGCGGGCACGGGCTATGTCGAGCATCGCCGCTGCCGGATCGACGCCGACCCGGACGGGGTTGGACAGTCCCGCGAGAAACGCCCCCGTCCCGCAGCCGAGATCGAGGACCGAGTCCGCATCCCGGGCAAGGTCGGCGCAGAAGCTGCGGTCCATGCCCCAATCGTTCTCGGCGTCGTAGAAGGCGACGAGGGACGCATCGGTATAAAGCGGGTCTTCCATCACGCGCTCCTCCTGCCGGCGTTCTGCCTTCTGCCATGGCGGAACGTCCACGGCCATGTCGCGTTGGGGAAGGTTCTGTGAATGGCGGGGGCGAGTGGACCGGCGCTGCGGCTTGTGCATCGCACGCGCGCCGTTTTCCTGTATTTATGTGCGCGAGGCGACGCCGGCAGGCGCGGGCCCGGGCGAGAGGCGGTTGTCGAATGGCGTGGCACAAGCAGGTGATGTTCTGGCTGACCGTGCTCGGTCTGTTCATTGCTGCCTCATGGCTGCTGAGCAGCGTGTTGCTGCCCTTCGTCGCCGGCTTGGCCTTGGCCTATTTCCTCAACCCGGTGACGACGCGGCTGGAGCGCTGGGGCGTCAACCGGCTGGTGGCCTCGCTGGTGACGATCACCCTGACGCTGCTGCTGGCGATCCTGTTGATGCTGCTTGTGGTGCCGATCTTCGGCTCGCAGCTCGCCGCCTTCATCCAGCGCCTGCCGGAATATATCGGCAAGCTGCAGAACCTGTTGACCGGCGAGGGCGAAAAGGCCGCGTGGCTGCGCGAGTTCGTCGGCGACCGGCTGCCGAGCGTGCAGACCGGGCTGAACGAGCTGGTGTCGCAGGGCGCGACCTACATGCTCACCCTGATCCAGGGGCTGTGGACCGGTGGGCAGGCGCTGCTCTCGGTGTTCTCGCTGCTGGTTATCACCCCGGTGGTGGCGTTCTACATTCTCAACGACTGGTACAGCATGGTCCACAAGGTGGATTCCTGGCTGCCGGTGCGCCACCGCGCCACCCTGCGCGGCCTTGCCGGCCAGATGGACGGCGCTATTGCCGGCTTCGTGCGCGGTCAGTCGCTGGTCTGCCTCATCCTCGGCAGCTTCTACGCCATCAGCCTGACCATGACCGGGCTGAATTTCGGCTTCGTCATCGGCTTCGTTTCGGGGATCATCACCTTCATCCCCTATGTCGGCTCGCTGACCGGGCTGGTGCTGGCGGGCGGCGTCGCCATCGTGCAGTTCTTCCCCGACTATTCGATGATCGCCATCGTCATCGGCATCTTCGTGTTCGGCCAGTTCATCGAGGGCTACATCCTCTCGCCCAAGCTGGTGGGCGATAGTGTCGGCCTGCACCCGGTGTGGCTGATGTTCGCCCTGCTGGCCTTCGGCTATCTGCTCGGCTTCCTCGGCCTGCTGCTGGCGGTGCCGCTGGCGGCGGCGGTGGGGGTGCTGGTGCGCTTCGCCATCAACCAATATCTGGAAAGTCCGCTCTATACCGGGGAGGGCGAGGCGGAACTGCACAGCGCCCCCGCGCCGGTGCCGTATTTTCCCGAGAGCCGGGCGCGCTGAGCATGGCCAGCCGGCAGCTTGCCCTCGATCTGCCCCATGCCGACAGCCGGTCGCGGGACGATTTCCTGCCCGGCCTCGCCAATGAGGCGGCGCTGGCGCTGATCGATTCCTGGCCGGACTGGCCGGCACGCGCCGTGGCGCTGGTGGGGCCAGCGGGCTCGGGCAAGTCGCATCTCGCCGCCATCTTCGCCGAGGCTTCCGGCGCGAAGCTCATCCCGGCGTCGGCGCTCGACATCGCCGCCGTGCCCGGCCTGCTGGCCAGCGGCGCGCTTGTCGTGGAGGATCTGGGCGAGGGCGGGGTGCCGGAAGCGGCGCTGTTTCACCTGCTGAACCTGGTGGGCGAGCAGAAGGCGGGGCTGCTGATCACCTCGGCGCGGCTGCCCTCGACGCTGTCGGAAACGCTCGCCACCGCCGATCTCGCCTCGCGGCTGCGGGTGCTGCCGGTGGTGCGGCTCGGCCCGCCTGATGAGGAATTGCTGGCGGCGGTGGCGGTGAAGCTGTTCGCCGACCGGCAGATCCTTCCCGACGAGGCGCTGCTGGCCTACCTTCTGCCCCGCGTCGAACGGTCCATTGCCGGGTTGCGCGATGTCGTCGCCGAACTCGACCGCGAGGCGCTGGCGCGCAAGCGGCCGCTCACCCGGGCCCTCGCCGCCGAACTGCTGCGCGGGCGGGCGGATGCGTCCGACGAGACGGAACCGGCGGCCGGCGAAATTGTCCTCAACGACTTGACCATAGGTTAAACGCGACATGTCATCCAGCCGTCACGATGCCCGGCGACCTTCGCGCCGGACGAAGCGGGCCCCCCGCAAAAAGGATGGAGTGGCGACGGTGAGCGAGACGGAAATGCAGGTCGAGCCGAGTGTCGAACTGACCGAGATGCCGATCCAGCCGACGGTGCCGCCCCGTCCGCTGGAAGACGAGCTGATGAAGGCGCCCGAGCGATTCATCAACCGCGAACTCTCCTGGCTGGAGTTCAACCGCCGGGTGCTGGAGGAAGCCGCCAACACCGAGCACCCGATGCTGGAGCAGCTGCGCTTCCTCTCCATCTCGGCCAATAATCTCGACGAGTTCTTCATGGTCCGCGTCGCCGGCCTGAAGGAGCAGGTGCGCGAGGGCTACACCGCCCGCAGCCCGGACGGACTGAACCCGATCGAGCAGCTGGCGCGCATCGGCGTGGCGGCGGCGGAACTTGCCGAGGACCAGCAGGCGCGCTGGCGCGGGCTGCGGCAGTCGCTGATCGGCTGCGGCATCGTGCTGGTGGACGGCGCCGATGTGCAGAAGGCCGACCGGGCGGTGCTCGACGACTTCTTCCTCGCCCATGTCTTCCCGGTGCTGACCCCGCTCGCCATCGACCCGGCGCACCCGTTCCCGTTCATCCCCAATCTCGGCTTCTCGCTGGCGCTGCAGCTCTCGCGCATCCATGACGGGCGCAGGATGAACGCGCTGATCCGCGTGCCGGCCAAGATCGACCGCTTCATCCGCCTGCCGGATGGCGAGGGCGGGGTGCAGCGCTTCATCACGCTGGAGCAGATGATCGGCCTGTTCATCGGCCGCCTGTTCCCGGGCTACCAGGTGAAGGGCCAGGGCGGCTTCCGCGTCATCCGCGACAGCGATCTCGAAGTCGAGGAAGAGGCCGAGGACCTGATGCGCCAGTTCGAGACGGCGCTGAAGCGCCGCCGGCTGGGGCAGGTGATCCGGATGGAGATCGACGCCTCCATGCCCGAGGAACTGCGTGTCTTCGTCGCGCGGGAGCTGGGCGTGGTGGAAGACGAGATCTTCCTCGTCGACGGCGTGCTGGCGCTGAACGAGTTCAGCCAGCTGGTCGGCGTCGACCGGCCGGACCTGAAGTTCAAGCCGTATAATCCGCGCTTCCCCGAGCGCATCCGCGACCATGCCGGCGACTGCTTCGCCGCCATCCGCGAGAAGGACCTCGTCGTCCACCACCCCTATGAATCCTTCGACGTGGTGGTGCAGTTCCTGCGCCAGGCGGCGCGCGACCCCAATGTCGTCGCCATCAAGCAGACGCTCTACCGCACCTCCTCCGACAGCCCGATCGTCAAGGCGCTGGCCGAGGCGGCGGAGGCCGGCAAGTCGGTGACGGCGCTGGTCGAGCTGAAGGCGCGCTTCGACGAGGAGGCCAATATCCGCTGGGCGCGCGATCTGGAGCGGGCCGGCGTGCAGGTGGTGTTCGGCTTCCTGGAGCTGAAGACCCACGCCAAGCTCTCGCTGGTGGTGCGGCGCGAGGGTGGGGCGCTGGCGAGCTACTGCCATGTCGGCACGGGCAATTATCACCCGATCACCGCCCGCATCTACACCGACCTGTCCTTCTTCACCGCCGACCCGGCGATCGGCCGCGACGTGGCGCGCATCTTCAACTTCATCACCGGCTATGCCGAGCCGGTGGGGCTGGAGAAGCTGGCGATCGCGCCGCTGACGCTGAAGACCAAGATCCTCGACCATATCGACGCCGAGATGGAGTTCGCCAAGGCCGGCAAGCCGGCGGCGATCTGGCTGAAGATGAACTCGCTGGTCGACCCGATGATCATCGATGCGCTCTACCGCGCCAGCCAGGCCGGCGTGCCGATCGAGATCGTGGTGCGCGGCATCTGCTGCCTGCGTCCCGGCGTGCCGGGCCTGTCGGAGAATATTCGCGTCAAGTCGATCGTCGGCCGCTTCCTGGAGCATGAGCGCATCTATTGCTTCGGCAATGGCCATGGCCTGCCCCATACCGGGGCGGCGCTCTACATCTCCTCCGCCGACCTGATGCCGCGCAATCTCGACCGGCGGGTGGAATCGCTGTGCCCGATCACCAACCCGACCGTGCACATGCAGATTCTCGAACAGATCATGGTCGCCAATCTGCAGGACAACCAGCAGAGCTGGAGCGTGTTGCCCGATGGCTCCTCGCAGCGCATAGTGCCCGGCGAGGGCGAGGAAAAGTTCAACGCCCAGCAATATTTCATGACCAATCCGAGCCTGTCGGGACGTGGCAAGTCGCTCAAGGAATCCTCGCCCCGCAACCTCCTGCGCCGTCGCGATCGGACGTGAGCGCATGAGCGAAGTCTTGCGTGATGCCGGACACGGCCTGTTGTCCGGCATGTCGGTTGCCGTCATCGATATCGGTTCCAACTCCGTCCGCCTCGTCGTCTATGAGCGCCTGTCGCGCTCGCCGACGCCGATCTTCAATGAGAAGGCCTCCTGCGGGCTCGGCCGCGAGGTGCTGACCACCGGTCGGCTCAACCCGGACGCGGTGGAGAAGGCGCTGGCCGCTTTGCGCCGCTTCCGGGTGCTGTGCGACCGCATGGGGGTGGGCAAGGTCTATGTGCTCGCCACCGCGGCCGCGCGCGACGCCGCCAACGGGCCGGACTTCGTCGCCGCCTGCACGGAAATCTGCCGCACCGAGGTCGAGGTGCTCTCCGGCAAGCGCGAGGCGCAGCTTTCCGCGCTCGGCATTCTCTCGGGCGTGCATCACGCCAATGGCGTGGTCGGCGATCTCGGCGGCGGCTCGCTGGAGCTTGCCGATCTGCAAGGCCAGCGCATCGGGGCGGGCGTGACCTTCCCGCTCGGCGGCCTCGCGCTGCAGGACACGTCCGGCCGCTCGCTGAAGAAGGCCGACAAGATCGTCAAGGACCTGCTGACCAAGGATCCGCACCTCGAACATCTCAGGGGGCGCACCTTCTACGCCGTCGGCGGCACCTGGCGCGCGCTGGCGCGGCTGCACATGTTCCAGCGCGGCTATCCGCTGCATGTGATGCACGGCTACATCATCCCCGCCCGCGAGGCGCTGGAGTTCTGCCGGCTGGTGCGGCGGGTGCCGATCGACACGCTCTCGCGCATCGACACCGTTTCCGACGTGCGCCGGCCGCTGCTGCCCTATGGCGCGCTGGTGCTGGAACATCTGATCCGCATCGGCAAGCCGGCCAATGTCTTCATCTCGGCGCAGGGCGTGCGCGAGGGGCTGCTCTATGAGTTGCTGGAGGCCGAGGAGCGCCAGCACGACCCGCTGATCTCAGCTGCCGCCGAGCTGAACGAGGTGCGCGCCCGCTCCCCCGCCCATGGCTGGGAGCTGATCGACTGGACCGACCAGTTCATGAAGAGCAGCCACATTGACGAGAGCGTCGAGGAAAAGCGGCTGCGCCATGCCGCCTGCCTTCTCTCCGACATCAGCTGGCGGGCGCACCCCGATTACCGCGGCGAGCAGAGCCTCAATCTCATCGCCCACGCCTCCTTCATTGGGGTGGACCATCCCGGCCGGGCCTTCCTCGCGCTCGCCATCTATTACCGGCATATGGGGCTGATCGACGAGGACCTGTCGCCGCGCATCCGCGAGCTGGTTTCGGCGCGGCTGCTGGACCGGGCGCGCATTCTCGGCGCGGCGATGCGGGTCGGCTACATCCTCTCCGCCGCCATGCCGGGCACGCTGCCGCTGACGCCGCTGATGGTGGAGCGCGGCAAGCTGGCGCTGCAGCTGCGCGGCGAACTGGCGCCGCTGAGCGGCGACCGCATCGCCAGCCGCCTGCGCACGCTCGGCCGGCTGATCGGCCGCGAATCGACCGTGCTCTCGGGGTAGGGCGGGAAGAAAAGAGTACCGTCCACCCGTCTGGATTCGGGCCGCCGACACGGCTGGAACCGCCGGTGAGCGCAGCGTGGCTGCGTCGGCGGGGGCCGTTTCGTGCGTGAGTGCTTCCATGATTCGACGGCCACCCCGGCCGGCGGCGGCCGGCCCGTGCGGGTGCTGATGGTCGCGCTGGAGGGCCGGCATATTTCCAGCTGCCGGCTGCCGGCCGCTTTCGCCGCTGCCGGCGCCGAGATCGGCGCGCTGGCCGACGCCGACAGCCTGATGTTCCGCTCCCGCCATGTCGGCGCGCGCTTTACGCTTTCCGACACCTTGAACGCCCGCCACCTGCTGGCGCATCTGGAGCACGCCGTCGCCGCCTTCGCGCCTGATGTGCTGGTGCCCTGTGATGAGCACACGCTGTGGTTTCTCGACCATTCGCGCGGGCGGCGGCCGGCTCGGCTTCGCGGCGCTCTCCCCCGGCCTCACGGCCTGCCTCGCTCGCTCGCTCGGCCGGCTCGACAGCCTGCCGGCGCGGACACTGAAGCCGCTGACCCAGCGCTTCGCCAGCGCGATCGGGGTGCGGGCGCCGCAGGACATTCTCACCACCACCCCAGACGAGGCGCGGGCGGCGGCGCGGCAGATCGGCTTTCCCGTGGTGGTGAAGCGGCCGCGCAGCTGCGGCGGTGGCGGGGTCCGTATCTGCCGCACGCCGGCCGAGCTTGATGAGGCCTGCGCGCTCTGGCTGCGGCCGACATCGCTGTGGCGACGGCTCAAGACGCGGCTGCGCGAGCGCGACTGGATGGCGCCGCCGCTGCAGCTGAGCGTGCAGCCCTATATCGAGGGCCGGCTGGCGGTGACCTGCGCCGCCGCGATCGAGGGGCGCACGCTCGGCGTGCTGAGCGCGATGGCGGAGCGGCGCGCGCGCGACATTCTGCCGGCGGATGTGCTGGCCTATGTCGCGCGCCCCGATCTCGTCGCGGCGTCGGCCGCGCTGGTGGCGGCGTTCGGCGCCTCCGGCTTCGTGTCGTTCGATTTCCTGATCGACGGTAATGACGACGCCTGGCTGCTCGAATGCAACGCCAAGCCGACGCCGATATTGCCCTTCGGCGCGCGCGCCGGGCTGGATCTGGTGGGGGTGTGGCTCACGGCGCTGGCCGAGGCGCCTTGCGGGGAGGGCGCCGGGCCACTCGCGACCGTGCGGGACGAGGCCCGCGTGGCGCTGTTTCCGCAGGCGCTGATGCCCGGCCCGGCCGACGCGGCGCTGCGGGCGATCTGGCAGGCGGTGCCGTGGGACGAGCCGGCGCTGCTGCGGGCGCTGCTGGTGGAGCTGCGCGCGGCGCGCCGGCCGGGCGCCGTGCTCACTCCTCCGGGTTCGCCCGCTCCTGAGCCGCCCGCTCCAGCGCGGTTCGCTCGATCGCGATGACGCGGCCGCGCTGCATGGCCAGCGCCAGCCGGCCCGATTTCAGCGCCATGGCGCGATCGCCGAACAGTTCGCCACGCCAGCCGCGCAGCGCGCCGACATCCGGCTCGTCTTCGGAGGCGATGCGCTCCAGATCGTCCACCGTGGCGATGATCTTGGCGGCGACGCCGTGCTGCTCGGAGGTCATGCGCAGCAGCACCTTCAGCAGTTCCACCGTCGCCGAGGCACCGTTCGAGAGCGGCCGGTCGCGCTCGATGCGCGGCAGGGTCTTCGGGTCACGGGCGAGGCCCGCCTTGACCGCCTCGACGATCATCTCGCCGGCGCGGGAGCGCTCGAAGCCCTTGGGGATGGCGCGCAGCTGGCCGAGCTTCTCGATCGAGGTGGGGTGCTGCGAGGCGATCTCGCCGATCACGTCGTCCTTGAGGATGCGCGAGCGCGGCATGTCGCGGCTCTGCGCCTCGCGCTCGCGCCAGGCGCAGACCTCCATCAGCACGGCGAGGTCCTTGGGCTTGCGGGCGCGCGAGCGCAGCCGCTCCCAGGCGCGCTCGGGCTCCTGCCGGTAGGTGTCGGCGGAGGTGAGCACCGCCATCTCCTCGCCCACCCAGTCGGCGCGGCCGCGCTTCTTCAGGTCGGCGTCGAGCTTGAGGAAGACGTCGCGCAGATGGGTAACGTCGGCCTCGGCATAGGCGATGTGGGCGGCGGAGAGCGGCCGGCGCGACCAATCGGTGAAGCGCAGCGACTTGTCGAGGATTTCGCCGGTGATGCGCTGCACCAGCTGGTCATAGGAAATGGAATCGCCATGGCCGAGCACCATGGCCGCGACCTGGGTGTCGAACACCGGATGCGGGATGATGCCGGCGAGGTGCCAGACGATTTCGATGTCCTGCCGGCCGGCATGGAACACTTTCAGCACATTGGCGTCCGACATCAGCGCGAAGAGGGGGGCAAGATCGATGCCCTCCGCCAGCGCGTCGACCACCAGCGCCTCGTCCACGCTGGCGAGCTGCACGACGCAGAGCTTGGGCCAGAAGGTGGTTTCGCGCAGAAACTCGGTGTCGATGGTGATGAACGGATGGCGGGCGAGGCGTTCGCAGGCCGCGGCGAGTTCGTCTGTGCTGGTGATCATGTTCATGTTGATTTTTTTCATATCGGAGTCGGAGCGCCGTTTCGACCCCGAAACATGCCGCAATTGCACGAAAGGATTAACCATTCGCGGCTACGAGTCGCAAAGGCTTTCCGGCGGCATGCCCGCCATGACTGGGGGATATCGATGAAAAAGGCCGCCTTCGCTCTCGCCACCGCCGCACTGGCGCTGTCTTTCGTGCCCGCTTCCGCCGCCGATCGGGTCGATGCCGGCGTGCTGGTGTGCAATGCCGGCACCAGCATCGGCATGCTCATCGAGTCCAAGCAGGAACTGACCTGCACCTTCACCCCCGCCGACAACGGCCCGGAACAGCGCTATGCCGGCACCATCAAGAATATCGGCGTCGAGCTGGGCGTGACCGGCGGCGGCGTGCTGACCTGGGGCGTGCTGGCGGTGACGAAGTCGGTTCTGCCCGGCGCGCTCGCCGGCAGCTATGGCGGCGTGACCGGCAATATCGCGCTCGGCGTCGGCGTCGGTGCCAATGTGCTGGTCGGCTCCGACCAGTCTTTCGCGCTCAACCCGATCTCGGTCTCGGGCAATGTCGGCGCGTCGCTGGCGCTGGGCGTCGGCGGGCTCAGCCTGCGCTACGTGCCCTGATCGCTTCCGGCCGGCGCCGCCTTCAACACAGGGCGGTCGCCTGTCCTTCTTGACAAAGCCGACCCTCGCATGCACCCCTCCGCGCGCCCCGCGTGAGGGGTGTTTTGCTATGTCCGCCCCGTTTCGGCGGCACCAACTCCGGGAAGACGCCATGCACCGCTATCGCTCGCACACCTGTGGCGCCCTTCGCGCCAGCGATGTCGGTTCCACCGCGCGCCTGTCCGGCTGGTGCCACCGCATCCGCGACCATGGCGGCGTGCTGTTCATCGATCTGCGCGACCATTACGGCCTGACGCAGGTGGTGGTCGATCCCGACAGCCCGGCCTTCAAGCTGGCCGAGACGGTCCGCGCCGAGTGGGTGATCCGGGTCGATGGCCGGGTGCGCTCGCGCCCCGCCGGCACCG
This sequence comes from Xanthobacteraceae bacterium 501b, assembly GCA_000378025.1. Lineage (GTDB taxonomy): Bacteria > Pseudomonadota > Alphaproteobacteria > Rhizobiales > Xanthobacteraceae > Ancylobacter. The sequence goes on along the minus strand of KB899087.1, from coordinate 1,990,599 downwards.
AGAACCCCGAACTGCCGACCGGGCAGGTGGAGATGTACGCCACCGAGATCGAGGTGCTGGGCCCCGCTGCCGAGCTGCCCATGCCGGTGTTCGGCGATGTCGAGTACCCGGAGGAGACGCGGCTGCGCTACCGCTTCCTCGACCTGCGCCGCGAGAAGCTGCACAAGAACATCATGACCCGCGGCGCCATCGTCGACGCCATGCGCGCGAAGATGAAGGGGCAGGGCTTCTTCGAGTTCCAGACGCCGATCCTCACCGCCTCCTCGCCGGAAGGCGCGCGCGACTTCCTGGTGCCCTCGCGCCTGCACCCCGGCAAGTTCTACGCCCTGCCGCAGGCGCCGCAGCAGTACAAGCAGCTGATCATGATGAGCGGCTTCGACCGCTACTTCCAGATCGCCCCCTGCTTCCGCGACGAGGACCCGCGCGCCGACCGGCTGCCGGGCGAGTTCTACCAGCTCGATCTGGAAATGAGCTTCGTCGAGCAGGAAGACATCTTCGCCGCCGTCGAGCCGGTCATTACGGGCGTGTTCGAGCAGTTCGCCGAGGGCAAGCCGGTGACGAAGAACTGGCCGCGCATTCCCTACGCCACCTCGATGCAGAAATACGGCACCGACAAGCCTGACCTGCGCAACCCGATCGAGATGCAGGACGTCTCCGAGCATTTCCGCGGCTCGGGCTTCAAGGTGTTCGCGCGGATGCTGGAGGACCCGAAGAACCGGGTGTGGGCGATCCCCGGCACCGGCGGCGGCTCCCGCGCCTTCTGCGACCGGATGAACAGCTGGGCGCAGGGCGAGGGCCAGCCAGGGCTCGGCTACATCATGTGGCGCGAGGGCCAAGAATCCTCTGAAATTCCGGGCGCCGGCCCGCTCGCCAACAATATCGGCCCCGAGCGCACCGAGGCGGTGCGCGCGCAGCTCGGCCTCGGCGCCGGCGATGCCGCCTTCTTCGTCGCCGGCAACCCGGAAAAGTTCGTGCGCTTCGCCGGCCTTGCCCGCACCAAGGTGGGCGAGGAGCTGAAGCTGGTCGACCATGACCGGTTCGAGCTGGCCTGGATCGTCGACTTCCCGTTCTACGAGTGGAGCGAGGAGGACAAGCGCGTCGACTTCTCGCACAACCCCTTCTCCATGCCGCAGGGCGGGCTTGAGGCGCTGAACAACCAGGACCCGCTGACCATCAAGGCGTTCCAGTACGACATCGCCTGCAATGGCTATGAGATCGCGTCCGGCGGCATCCGCAACCACCGCCCCGAGGCGATGGTGAAGGCGTTCGAGATCGCCGGCTATGACGAGGCGACGGTGCAGGAGCGCTTCGGCGGCCTCTACCGCGCCTTCCAGTATGGCGCGCCCCCGCATGGCGGCATGGCCGCCGGCGTCGACCGCATCGTCATGCTGCTGTGCGGCACCACGAACCTGCGCGAAATCTCGATCTTCCCGATGAACCAGCAGGCGCAGGACATTCTGATGGGCGCGCCGAACGAGGCCAGCCCGAAGCAGCTGCGCGAGCTGCACATCCGCACCAACCTGCCGGAGAAGTAGGGCCCGAGGGGCCGCCCCCACGCGCACCCTCATGGCCGGGCTTGACCCGGCCACCCAGAGGGATGCCGGAGGGGCAGGGGGCAAGGGCTGGGTCCCCGGGTCAGGCCCGGGGATGACGGAAGGTCGAGGTTGTCGCCTCCCGCTTAGCGCGCGGGGAGCGTCTCGACGTTGAGCTCGTCGACGAGCCCCAGCGGGTCCTCGCTGTTCAGCGCCTCGACGATCAGCAGCACCGGCAGCGGCTCGTGGCGCGGGGTGAGGCGCAGAGCGAGCGTGCCCATCGGCTTCTGCACGAAGCGGACGAAGGCCTCCACCGCCGGCCCGAGTTCCGGCCGGTCGGTCACGGCCTGCGCCAGCAGCAGGTCGGCGAAGCCGGCGATGAGCTGGCGGACATCCTCCGGCTTCAGACCCTGCTCCTTGGCGGCGGCTTCCAGCTTCTGGTCGTAGAGGCCGGCATCGGTGACGGTGAGGTCGAGCGCGCCGAGATTCACCTCCATCGCGCCGGCCAGCGCCTCGTCCGGCTCGGTGGAGAAGACGGAATCGTCCACTGCGCTCAGCGTCAGCTTGGCATTGAACGAGAAGGCGTCAGAGACTTCGAGATAGGCGGGGTCGACCACCACGCTGTTATCGGCCTCGTTCCAGGCGGCGCCGAAGTCAAAGGCGATGCTGGCCCGGTCCATCTGCCCCGGCACCAGCGCGAAGGCGGCGTTGCCGGCATTGATCATGGCGGTCGGCCCGCTCATGCGCAGCGTGGCGGAAATGCGGGTCGGCAGGGCGTCCGGCTCGGCAGTCCAGGTCAGGGCGAACCGGTCGATGTTGAGCGGCGAGCCCTGCTCGGTCGGGGACACCACATTGGTGATCTCCACCGACTCCACGGTGTTGAAGAACGGCGCCGGCCAGCGGCCGACACTCTGCGGGTCCTCGGAGCCGTCCGCCAGCAGCGACATCAGCGTACCGGCCTTCAGGCCGCCGATCGCGAAGCGCCCCATCTGGAACTCCTCGCCATCAGGCCCCTTGCCGGTGAGCTTTTCCAGCGCGAAGCTGTCCATCCGCCCGCCATCAACAGCGCCGACGCTGAAGGAGCCGAGGCCGAAGGCGAAGCCGCCGGGTGCGGTGCCTTCCACCCCTTCGGCGGCGAGGCCGCCAATGCGGATGCCTTCATCATAAATGACCGCCGCCATCCGGAAGAGCGCGGCCGTTTCCGCCGGCGGGGCCTCGGTGCCTGCCGCCCCGATCTTCTCCAGCTGCTCGCGGGACTGGAGGAGTTCGTCCACCGGGATGGCGGAGGGGCGGATCGCCACATCCGTCATCGACAGGCGCGCGATGCGCTGCGCGACGCCGCCTTCCATGGTGATCTGGTAATCCTCCATGGCGACCGAATCATGGATGGTGATGAACTGGTCATTGGCCTGGCGCAGCTCGGAATCGAGCAGGATCATCATTCCCGCCACGTCGAAGCCCTTGATGTCGACGCGCCCGATCGAGCCCCGGCCGGTGCTGCCCGAGGGGCCGGCGATGGTGAAGCGCGACGGCGCGGCGTCCACGGTGGCGAAGCGCCCCTTGGCGAGCCCTTCGAGCCGGATGTCGCCATTCGTCTCCTCGCTGGTGACACGCGCGTCGCCCACGCCGACGGCGCCGGTGCCGGTGGAGGCGGGGATGTCGATGCGCTCGGCGGTGATGCCGCGGAAGAAGTCGAGGGCGATCTGCGGCGGGCTGCCGTCGACCGGCGCCTGGGTCGGGAATTCCAGCGCGGTGATGGCCACGCGCGGCGCCTGATACTGGCTGATATTCGGCGCGCCGATCAGCAGCGGCGGGCTGAGGGTGACGTCGCCCAGTTCCACCGTCTGCGCGAAGACGCGGTCCCCGCCGCGCTGCGCGACACCGTTGGCGACCAGCGAGCCGATCTTCAGCGCGCCCTGCACCGGCCCGACGAGCGAGAGGTCGGTCAGCTCGAAACGCCCGGCGAACAGGTCATACTTCACCGTGCCGACGCTCGCCTCCACCCCGCCGGCCCGCAGCGTGCCGAGCGCCGAGTCGACTTCGCTGCGCGCGACATGGTTGACATAGGCGGTGAGGCCGAAATAGCCGCCGACGCCAAGAACGGCGAAGGCACTGAGAGCAACGAGAAACGGCTTACGCATGCGAGGCTGACCTGGGGACGTGCCGGGGGGCGACTTGAGGCGAACGGCTGGCAGGCTCGCGCCGGCCGATGGCCTATCTTAAACCAACCGCCCAAAGTCCAGCACCAGAAAATGGGAAAGGCGTTGTGCGTCGGAGCAGAATCCCTATGCTCCCGCGCCAAGCTCCGGGGAAGGAAACACAATGGCCTCTTACATCTCCGACGACCTGCGCTCTGGCGCCATGTTCTACCACCGCCACCCGCGTCCCGGTAAGCTTGAGATCCAGCCGACCAAGCCGCTCGCCAACCAGCGCGATCTTGCCCTCGCCTATACGCCCGGCGTCGCCGCCGTCTGCGAGGCGATCGCCGCCGACAAGTCGCTGGTGGCGGAACTGACCGCCCGGCAGAACCTCGTCGCCGTGGTCTCCAACGGCACCGCCGTGCTCGGCCTCGGCAATATCGGCCCGGAAGCCTCCAAGCCCGTGATGGAGGGCAAGGCGGTCCTGTTCAAGAAATTCGCCGGCATCGACGTGTTCGACATCGAGATCAACGCGCTGGAGCCGGACCATGTGGTGAGCGTGGTCGCCGCGCTGGAGCCCACCTTCGGCGGCATCAACCTCGAAGACATCAAGGCGCCCGAGTGTTTCGAGATCGAGACCCGGCTGCGCGAGATCATGAAGATCCCGGTCTTCCATGACGACCAGCACGGCACCGCGATCATCGTGGTGGCGGCCATCGTCAATGCGCTGTTCCTCGGCGGCAAGAAGCTGGAGGACGTGAAGATCGTCACCTCCGGCGCCGGCGCCGCCGCCATCGCCACGCTGAACCTGCTGCGCTCCATGGGTGCCCGCCGCGAGAACATCTGGGTCACGGACATTGAGGGCGTGGTCTATGAGGGCCGCGAGAAGCTGATGGACCCCTATAAGGGGGTGTTCGCCCAGAAGACCGAGCTGCGCACGCTGGCCGAGGTGATCGCCGGCGCCGACATCTTCATCGGCCTCTCCGCCGGCGGCGTGCTGAAGCCCGAAATGCTGGCGGCGATGGCCGACCGTCCGCTGATCATGGCGCTGGCCAACCCGACGCCGGAAATCATGCCCGACCTCGCCCGCGAGGCGCGCCCGGACGCGATGATCTGCACCGGCCGCTCGGACTTCCCCAACCAGGTCAACAATGTCCTGTGCTTCCCCTTCATCTTCCGCGGCGCGCTGGATGCCGGCGCCACCACGATCAATGAGGAGATGAAGGTCGCGGCGGTGAACGCCATCGCCGAGCTGGCCCGCGAGACGCCCTCGGACGTGGTGGCCCGTGCCTATGGCGGCGAGACGCCGGTGTTCGGCCCGGCCTCGCTCATTCCCTCGCCCTTCGACCCGCGCCTGATCCTGCGCATCGCCCCGGCGGTCGCCCGGGCGGCGATGGAGAGCGGCGTCGCCAAGCAGCCGATCGCCGATTTCGCCGCCTATCAGGAGCAGCTCGACCGCTTCGTCTTCCGCTCCGGCCTGGTGATGAAGCCGATCTTCGCCCTCGCCAAGCAGGCGCCCAAGCGCGTGATCTACGCCGAGGGCGAGGATGAGCGCATCCTGCGCGCGGCGCAGGTGGTGGTGGAGGAGGGCATCGCCCGCCCGATCCTGATCGGCCGCCCCTCTGTTGTGGAGACCCGGCTGCAGCGCTTCGGCCTCTCGATTCGCCCGGGCCGCGAATTCGACCTCATCAACCCCGAGGACGACCCGCGCTACCGCGACTATGTCACCACCTATGTCGAGCGCGCCGGCCGGCGCGGCGTGACGCCCGAGCTCGCCCGCACGCTGGTGCGGACGACGCCGACGGTGATCGCGGCGATCGCGGTGGTGCGCGGCGACGCTGACACCATGCTGTGCGGCGTCGAGGGGCGCTTCACCCGGCATCTGCGCCACATCCGCACCATTATCGGCCTGGCGCCCGGCGTGCGCGACGTGGCGGCGCTGTCCATGCTGCTGACCCAGAAGGGCGCGTTCTTCCTGTGCGACACCCAGGTGCAGGCCGATCCCACCGCCGAGGACCTGGCCGAGATGGCGCAGCTCGCCGCCGCCCATGTGCGGCGCTTCGGCATCGAGCCGAAGGTGGCGCTGCTCTCGCATTCCGACTTCGGCAGCCGCGACGATGACAGCGCGCTGAAGATGCGCCGCACCCTCGACCTGATCCTCCAGCGCGCCCCCGATTTGATGGTCGATGGCGAGATGGAGGGCGACAGCGCGCTGGTGCCGGAAATGCGCGAGCGGGTGCTGCCGGGCTCGCGCCTGCAGGGCGTGGCCAATATCCTGGTCATGCCCAATCTCGACGCCGCCAATATCGGCTACCAGATGGTGAAGGTGTTCGGCGACGCGCTCCCGGTCGGCCCGATCCTGCTCGGCCCGGCGCGGCCGGCGCATGTGCTGACCCCCTCGGTGACGGCGCGCGGCATCGTCAACATGACCGCCATCGCGGTGGTGGAAGCCCAGCACGCCTGAGCGCGGCGCGCTCCCGGGTTCCGGCCGAACGGACCGGAGGCGCGCGCCAGAGCGCGCTTCTGCCCGGGGGTGGCCTTATGATACCCTCAATGTCCGGGACCGACTCGCGCGGGCGTTTTCCAGCGCTAAGTCAGTGTCCCTGGGCCTTGCGCGGGTGTCGGCGAGCGGCACCGCCCCAGCGGAGATCTTACCCATGCGTGCCCTTTTCTCGCTTGTGACGCTGGCGCTCGCCGGCGGCCTTCTCGCCTTTGCCCCCGGCGCGGCGCGGGCCAATGACACGGCGGCCGGCGCGCTCCTCGGCGGCGCGGCTGGCGCCATCATCGGCGGCGCCACCACCGGCAAGGCCGGCGGCGCAGTGGCGGGGGCGGTAATCGGCGGCACCGCCGGCGCGATCATCGGCAACCAGAGCGACAAGAAAAAGAACAAGAACAAGTCGTATTACTACTGGTCCGGCGGCAAGTGCCTGTACCGCTACCCCAACGGGCAGGTGATCAAGGTCAGCAAGAACTATTGCTATTAACACCCGGCCGGGGCGGGCAGAGTTCCCGCCCGTGGGTCTGGGAAATGACGCTGCGGCACTTTTTCACCTCCCGGTTGCTTTATGACCTAAATGTGGCGCCGTTTGCCGTGGAAATGACATATTTCTGACCAAGCTAACCGCAGCGCGAATTCGTCAGACGAGGGTGCCGCAAGGCGCCGCCGGCTGGTGGTGCTCGGCGCAATTCGGCGGGTCCCGCAGGGGTTCGCCGGTGTCTCACTGGTCTCGAAGGTTGTCTCTGATGGCGGATACCGGCACGGTTAAGTGGTTCAACGAGCAGAAGGGCTACGGCTTCATTCAGCCCGACAATGGCGGCAAGGACGTTTTCGTCCACATCAGCGCGGTGCAGCGCTCAGGCCTGCAAAGCCTGCGCGACGGCGACAAGATCTCCTTCGAGTTGCAGACGGACCAGCGCTCGGGCAAGACCTCGGCGGTTGATCTGCGTCCGCTCTGACGCGGCGCGGCTTTGAATCGGACGGTTTAGTCCGGTTAGATTCAATACAATGTCGTCGTTCCTTGGAGCGACGACATTTCGGCCGCGGAAGCACTGCTTCTACCGCCCGCGCCTCTTGCAAACACGGCCATTCGCGGTAGTCTCTCGCGCAGACTTTGGCTGGACTCTGGGCCGTTACACCTGCGGGTGCACGTTCAGCTTTTCTTCCAAATTCGACCCAGCGGCGGGGCCGTGCCTGCGCCGGATGTGCAACCTCGATACGTGAGACTATCCTAATGTCTACCCAGACCGGCACCGTTAAGTGGTTCAACGATCAGAAGGGCTACGGCTTCATTCAGCCCGATGGCGCTGGCAAGGACGTTTTCGTCCACATCAGCGCAGTTCAGCGTTCGGGCCTGCAGGGCCTGCGTGACGGCGAGAAGGTGTCCTTCGAGCTGCAGACCGATCAGCGCTCCGGCAAGACCTCGGCGGTCAATCTCCGCGTCGGCTGATCGCAGGCCGGCCCTGGTGCCGGCTTTTGCGTAAACAAGGGAAAGCCGCTGGTCCCGCCGGGCCGGCGGCTTTCTTTTTGCGCCTTCGATTCGCGGGCGGCTTTGCTTTGAGTTTGGCAAGACGTCGCGGTAGCTCTGCCGCTCAGGCGGCGCCGGTCGCGCGCCGACGTTCCAGCAGCGCCATCGGCTGGCCATTATACAGCCCATCGGCCAGCGGCACGAAGCCGAGCTTGCCGGCCACATGCAGCGAGGCGGCATGGGCGGGCTGGATCATGCAGGTGATGCGCGCGCCGGGCCGGTGCGCGTCCGCCCAGCCGAGCGCGGCGGCCATCGCCTCCCGCGCATAGCCCTTGCCCTGCGCCGCGCCTGAGAACACCCAGCCCGCCTCCATCGTCCCCTCGATGGAAGGGGTGAGGGCGCGGCGGAAATCATGAAAGCCGGCCTCGCCGATGAAGGCGCCGCTGGCGCGCTCCTCCACCGCGAAGGCGCCGAAGCCGAGAAACGCCCACAGGCCGGGATGGCGCAGGAAGCGGCTCCACGCCGCCTCGCGGGTGAACGGCACGCCGCCGATGAACCGCACCACCGCCGGCTCCGCCCACATAGCCGCATAGGCCTCGAAATCCTCGGCCTGGTGCGGACGCAAGGTGAGGCGGGCGGTGGTGAGGGTGGGAATCATCGTTGCTGCCGTGCCGTTGCCGTCTCACATGAAAACGGCCGGGACTGACCCTGGCCGTTCCTATTTCAGCGCCGTTGCCTTTGCGCGTCACTGAATCTCGCTCACATTTCTCTCTAAAGTATTGATATGTATTATGTTTAACAAAATTCGTCATGCGGTTGCGCACTTTCCGTCGCACGACGTTCGCTCAAGAAGCCGAGCACTTGGCTGGCTCAGGAAGACGCTCAAAAGAAAACCCCCGGAGTGACCCGGGGGTGAGAGAGAAGGCGGTGCGCAACGGCTACGTAACGTCAGCGCGCCGGACTTCAGAGCCGGAACGATTCACGCTCGATCCGATCCATCAAATGCCGGGACCGAACACCTAGGGCAGGTACATTCCGCCGTTCACATGGATGGTCTGGCCGCTTGTAAAGCTACCGGCCGGCAGAGCGAGGATGCGCACGAACTCGGCGACGTTGCGCGGCTCGCCTTCATGCCCGACCAGCAGATGACCACCGCCCGGAAACGCGCCGCCGGCGCCCGAGGTCGCCGAGCGGTTGCCGCCGATGCGCCCCGGGACGACGAGATTGGCGGTGATGCCATGTTCGCCGAATTCAACCGCTAGAGCAGATTCGACTTAATCCGGGTCATATCCGGCAGCGTCGAAATAGTGCCGACATTCCTCTGGCGTGAAAGCGGAGAGGCAATCGGCGACGACGGACCATAGTTCGTCGATGGTTCGGGCTGCGGCCTTTCTGAGCAGGGCCTTGAGCTTCGAGAAGGCCATCTCGATGGGGTTGAAGTCTGGCGAGTAGGGCGGCAGGAACAGGAGCCGCGCGCCGACCTTCTCGATGGCCTCGCGCACGCCGCTGATCCTGTGAGCGGGCAGATTGTCCATGACCACGATGTCGCCGGGGCGAAGCTCGGGCGCGAGCACTTGCTCTGCATAGGCCAGGAAGGCCGGACCGTTCATCGGTCCGTCGAGCAGCATCGGCGCCGTCATGCCGTCCAGTCGCAGGCCGGCGGTAAAGGTGGTCGTCTTCCAATGGCCGTGTGGAACGGCCGCCCGGCATCGCTCGCCGCATGGCGCCCTGCCGCGCAAGCGGGCCATCTTCGTGGATGCCGCGGTCTCATCGATGAAGATCAGCCTCGCGGGGTCGAGGTCAAGTTGGCCGTCAAACCAGGCTATGCGGCGGCGCAGGACATCGGGGCGCTGCTGCTCGGCGGCGTGCGCCGTCTTTTTTTGAACGTGATGTCGCGCCGGTCGAGGAACAGCCACACCGTCGAGGGGGCGGCCCGCACGCCGCGCTCGGCTGCAAGGCGCTCCCCGATCTCGGCCAGCGTGATGTCCGGCACCTCCTCGATGAGGCCGAGAATGAAGGCCTCATGTGCATCGAGCTTCGAGCGCGACGGCTGGCCCTGCTTGCGCGCTTCCATCTCGCCGGTCTCGCGATAGCGGCGATACCAAGCCCCGGCCGTCGAGATCCCGATCGAGAAGCGACGCGCTGCCTCCCGCGTTGAAGCCCCGTCTTCGATCGCCGCAATCAACCGACCGCGAAGGTCGCCACTCAGGCTCCTCGTCATCATCACCTCCTGGCAAATCACCAGCAGCAATGAATCAGACAGCGAACGACCCGGGAATCCTCAAACCGACTCTGCGTTCATCGAAGATGCTCTAGCGCCTTGGTGAAGCCGACCAGTGCCGCCTTGGCGGTAGCGACATGGACGCGGTGGAACACGCCGGAATGCGCACTGACGCCGCCAATGGTGACGATGCGGCCGAAGCCGTGGCGAACCATGTGCGGGATCGCGGCACGGGTGACGAGGAAGGCGCCCTCGACGATCACCGCATTGATCTCGCGCCACGCGGCCAGGCTGATCTGCGCGAACGGCGTCTCGCGCCGGATGGCGGCGTTGTTGACGAGGATATCCAGACGGCCATGGGCCGCGACGATTTCGTCGACGAGGCCCTGCGCCTGCGACTCATCGGTGATGTCGGCGAGCGCCGTGCTGGCGCTGCCCCCGACCGCGCGGATCTCGTCGGCCACCGCCTCGATTTCGTCCCTGGACGTCTTGGCGTGGACCACGACATGGGCACCCTCTGACGCCAGCAGCCGCGCGCTTTCGCGGCCGATGCGGCGGGCCGAGCCGGTGACGAGGGCGACCTTGCCTTGAAGGGGCTTTTGCTGATGCGAACTCATATCTCTACCGATGCTCGTTAATGTCAGAGGCGGAACTGCAGCGTGCCGTCGCGGCGCACTTGTTCGACCAGGTCGAGTTCCCACTGCAGATATTCCCGCATCGCCGCCTCACGGTCTTCGCGGCGCTCGAAGGATTTGAGCAGCACGTCATCGGTTCGGGAGGCGAGGTTCTCCGGCGTGGTCTCCAGCGGAAGGCCGGCCGTGCTCCAGGCGTCGGTGCCACCGGCCAGCAGCTTCACCACGGCACCGGTCGCCTGCGCCAGCTCGGCCACCGCGAGGCGCGCGATCACCTCGTCGGGCGAGGTGACGACGTAGAGCTTTGCTGCGGGCAGCTTCGACGCATCCGTCGCCAACCGGCCGCGCACGGCGAACCAGGCGCCGGGAATGTGGCCGGTGCGGTACTGCCGGCTGGTGGCGAGGTCCACCACAATGATGTCGCCCTGCGCCAGAAGCGCGGAGAGCTCGGCGGCGGTGACGGTCTCGGCGCTGGCTCCATCAAGGCCGAGAATGATCTCCGCCGAGGTGCCGGTCTCGACGCGGCCCGCGGGGGCGTTCTCGTCAAGCACATAGACATTGCGGAAGCCGAGCCGTGCGAGCCATGCCGCCGTGGTGCGGGCCCGCACGCCATCGCTGTCGGCCAGCACAATGCGCGCCGCGCGCACGGCGATATAGGTGTCGGTGGCCTGCACCAGCTGCCCGCCGGGCGCCGAGAGGAAGCCCGGGCGATGGCCGTGGCGGTGTTCTTCGGTGCCGCGCACGTCGAAGCGGTAAAGCGTGATGTCGTCGCGCTCCGCCTCGAAGCGGGCGAGCGTCGCCGCGCCGATGGTCGGCACGTTGAGGCGCGTGGCCAGAGCCTCGGCGGCCTTGCGTGCCCAGTCGCGGGTCTTGGGAGAGGGCTTTGGTGCGATCTGGTCCTGGCCGCGCCCGACTTCGAGGCCCGCCAGATGCCAGCCCTGTGTGCCGTCCTTGAGGGACACCACGCGGTTGGGCAGGCTGGCGTCGATCAAGATCTGCGCGCCGATGATCGAGCGGGTGCGTCCGCCGCAATTCACCACCACGAGCGTCTCGTCGGACGCAATGACCTCGCGGGCGCGCAGCACCAGCTCGGCGCCGGGACAATTGATGGCGCCGGGGATGCTGATCCAGTTGTACTCGTCATAAGGCCGGCTATCGAGCAGCACGATGTCCTCGCCGGCGGCGCGGCGGGCCTGCAGGTCGTGCGCGTCGATATGTGGGGTGCCGTATTCCACTTCCACGAACTCGGCGAAGGCCTTGCTCGGCACATAGACGCCGGCGAACAGCTCGAAGCCGGCGGCCTTCCATGCCGGCACGCCGCCGCGCAGGATGGAGACGTCCTCGTAGCCATGGCCGCAGAGGATCTCGGCAGCACAGGCCGCGAGCGTCTCCTCATCATCCACCAGAACGAGAGGCGTGGCCCGGCGCGGCACCAGCGCCGGCACCATGCGCTCGAGGCGGGAGAGGGGCGCGTTCGAGGCGGTGAGGATGTGCGCGCGAGCGAACACGCCTTCCTCGCGTATGTCGAGCAGGGCGATCTCGGTGTCGCCCAGAAGGGTGGCGTGGAGGGCGGCCGCGTCGATGCGGGGGAAATGGGCGCTCATCGTATTCTCGACCTGTCAGGAAAAAGGCCCTTCCGGCCTGCGGAAGGGCCTGGGGTGGTCACTGGCGGTTAAAGACCGCGTCGAACTGCTCGAGGAACTTCGTCGAGGCCTCGCCGCCGATATCCTGGTCCGAGACGATGATCTTCAGGTCGGCGAGCTTGGGCAGGCCTTCCGGCGTCTTCGCGTCGGGGTGGGTCGGGATGTAGGAGCCGGCATTGGCGACGAGCTCCTGCCCTTCGGCGCTGGTCAGCACTTCTTCCAGCAGCTTGGCGGCCGTGGGGTTCGGGCCGCCCTTGAAGATGGCGAGGTAGTTCTCGTTGGTGACAACGCCATCCTCGAGGATATAGGCCTCTATGCTTTGGCCGCGCTCCTTGGCGGTGATGACGTTCTGCGACGAGATCAGCGGCGACAGGTCACGCTCGCCGGCAACCAGCAGCCGGACCGATTCCGCATTGCCGCGCGTCAACAGGAAGTCCTGCTTGGCGAACCCCTTGATGGTGTCCCAATTGATGATCTTGTGGGCCAGGAGCGTCTGGAACCAGGTGAGCTGCGAGGCGGCCGAGCGCGGATCGGAGAACACGATCTTGCCCTTCCACTTCGGGTCGAGGAAGTCGGCGATCTTTTTCGGCAGCACCGATGTGTCGGGGAAGGCCTTGGGGTTGTAGGCGGCCGAGAGCAGCGCAGCGGCGGTGGCGAGGTAGGTGCCTTCGGCATCCCTGTAGTTGCCGCCGATCTTGTCGAAGTCGCGCACCTTGTAGGGCACGAGATAGCCGCGCTTCTTCCAGTCGTCGAGAATGAAGCGCTGGCTGATGAACACCACATCCGGGTTGGTGCGGCCGGCCGCCTTCTCCGCCTCGATGGTGGGGATCAGGTCGAGCGTCTGCTTCTGCACGATATTGAGTTTCACATCGGGAAAGGTCTTGCGCCAGAACTCCAGCACCGCCGTACTCGTTTCCTGGCGGTAGGAGGTGTAGAACACCACTTGGCCTTCCTTCTTCGCGGCCTCGTAGAGATCCTTGAAGCGTTCGGGGAGCGTGTCGGCGCGGGCGGGGGCGAACGAGGTGGCGAGCGAGCCCGCGACCAGCAGCGCGGCGGCTGCGCCCTTCAGCAGGGTTCTCTTATTGAGGGTCATGTCAGTCTCCAGGGGGCAAAGGGTCAGGCGGCAGCGGAGGTTTTCGCGGCCGTGTGCTCGGCCGCCGCGTCGATCGCCTTGGTGTGCTTGTGGTGACGGGCAGGGCGCTTGAGACCGAGATGCTCGCGCAGGGTCCGGCCCTCATAGTCGGTGCGGAACAGGCCGCGGCGGCGCAGTTCGGGCAGTACCAGTTCGATGAAGTCGGTGAGGCCGCCGGGCAGATAGGGCGGCATGACGTTGAAGCCGTCGGCGCCCTCGTTGAGGAAGCGCTCCTCCATCTTGTCGACGATCTGCTCCGGCGTGCCGATCACCTGCCAGTGGCCGCGCGCGCCAGCGACACGCAGGCCGAGCTGCAGGATCGACAGCCCTTCGCGCTGGGCGAGCTCCAGCAGCAGCACCTGCCGGCTCTGCGCGGCATTGGTGACTGGAATGTCGGTGGGCAGCGGGCCATCGAGCGGCAGATGGCGCAGCGGAATTCCGAGGCGATGCTCAAGGATGGAAAGCGCCACATCCGGGTGGATGAGGTTCTGCAGTTCCTCGAACTTCGCCTGTGCCTCCGCCTCGGTGCGGCCGACCACCGGGAAGATGCCCGGCATGATCTTGACGTCGTCCGGGGAGCGACCCGCAGCGACGGCGCGGGCCTTCACGTCGCGGTAGAACGCCTGCGCGTCGGCAAGGGTTTGCTGCGCGGTGAAGACGACTTCGGCCGAGGCGCCGGCCAGAGCCTTGCCAGCCTCAGACGAGCCGGCCTGCACCAGTACCGGCCAACCCTGCGGCGAGCGCGGAATGTTAAGCGGCCCACGCACGCCAAAATACTCGCCGCGATGATCGAGGCTGTAGACCTTGTCGGGATCGAAGAAGACGCCGCTGTCCTTGTCGCGGACGAAGGCGTCATCCTCCCAGCTGTCCCATAGCCCCTCGGTGACGGCGAGGAATTCGGTGGCGCGGCGGTAGCGCTCATCATGCGGGGGGTGGTGGTCGCGGCCGAAATTAAAGGCCTCGCCCTCATTGCCCGAGGTGACGAGGTTCCAGCCGGCGCGCCCGCCGCTGATATGGTCGATGGAGGCGAATTTGCGGGCCAGCGTGTAGGGCTCGTTATAGGTGGTCGAGGCGGTCGCCACGAGGCCGATGCGCTCGGTGACGGCGGCCAGCGCGCCGAGCAACGTCAGCGGCTCGAACTGCGCGACATAATGGGTGGAGAAGCGCGCCAGCGCGCCCCAGTCCTCGCCGCGCGCGCCGGCGCTGTCGGCCAGGAACAGCATATCGAACTTGGCCGCCTCGGCCGCCCGCGCGACCTCGGCGTAATGCTTGAAGTTGATGCCGGCATCGGCCTGCGCCTGCGGGTGGCGCCAGGCGGCGGCGTGGTGGCCGGTGGGGTAGAGGAAGGCGCCGAGCGCCATCAGCTTGGTCATGGGAAACCTCAGGCGGCTGTGAGTTCGGAAGGGAGGGCGGCGGCCTGCCGTGCGGCGGCGTCCTTGCCGGCGATCTGGCCGGTGACGAAGCACTCCGCGAGATTGCCGGCGCCGAGATAGAGAAAGCCCCAGATGCTGCCGAGCTCGCCGGCCTCGTAGAGACCGGGAATTGGCTCGCCATGCGCGTTGAGCACGCGCTGGCGGGAGTCATGCGCGGGCCCCCCTTGGGTGTTGCTGACTACCGGCCACAGCTCGCCGACATAGAAGGGCGGGTTCTTCACGGGGAACAGCGACCCGGCCGGGCGGTTGTGGTCGCCGTCCTTCCCGGCCGCGACCGAGGCGTTCCAGCGCGCGAGGCTCTCCGCGACCGCGGCAGGATCGGCGTCGATGAGCGCGGCGAGATCCTCGATGCTGTCGGCGCGCTTCAGGATGCCGTTGCCGACCTCCTTCAGATTGTCGTCGCTCCACTCATAGGGCTCGACCGAGCGGTCGTTGATGACGGTCTGGCCGAGCGGGTAGAGCTTGCGTCCATCCTCATCCACCACAAGGAAGGCGGGGATGCGCGGGAAGCGCTGCGACTGCGCGTCGTACTGGTCGAGCGGCCGATGGCCGGTGTCCTGGATATAGGGCTGGTACTCGTTCATGAATCGCCGGCCCTGGCGATCCAGCACGATCCAGGACATGCGCACGTCCGGCTCCTGCAGCTGCGGCGTCCAGTCCGGCAGTTTCTTGACCCGCAGGCCATAGGGATAGGCCGGGTCGGTGTGCCGGAAGCCGTAGGAGCCGTGGAAGTGCCACATGTGCCAAAGGTCGGCGCCAGCGGCCTGCGCCATGCGGATGCCGTCGCCGGTATTGCCACGCATGGCGACCGGCAGGACCGGGCGGATCTGCCAGTATTTACGCTGCAGATCGGGCGCGGCCTCGAAGCCGCCGGAGGCAAGGATGACGCCGCGCCGTGTGCCGATGCGCGTCACCCTGCCATTGGAGCGGACCACGGCGCCGAGCACCTCGCCATCCGGCCCGAGGATCAGGCGCTCGGCGGCGGTATTGAGGCGGGTCTCGATGCCGCGCGCCCGGACATTGTCATGCACCAGCTTGAACACGTTCGGCCCGCGCAGCCGGCCCCGCACCTGCGGGTACTCAGTACGCGCATCGAAGCCGGGGATGGAGAGCACCTCCACCGTGCCGAAGGCGTCGTTGCCCGTGAACGGGTAGTTGGCAATACGGCGGTGGATGGCGATCTCCGCGCCGTTCACCGTGGCGAGGTCGCGGAAATAGGGCTCCAGCTCGGCCATGCCGGCGGCGACCGCATCGAGCACGTCATCCGGCACGTCGGGGCCGACCGTCTCGCGCAGATAGGCGCGGGCGCCGACGCGCTCGACGATGGTGCGAATACCGCCACCGGCACAGATCGAGATGCCGCCAGGATCGGGCATCTTCTCGATCAGCAGCACACGCGCGCCGGCATCATGGGCGGCGATCGCCGAGGCGCCGCCGGCAAAGCCGAAGCCGACGACAAGCACGTCCCAGACTTCGTCGAAGGGCGGGGTGGAGGTGGTGACAGGCATGGCAGGCATTCCGGCTAGCTGACCACGGCCGTCTTCTTCCGCGAGAAGAAGCGGATGAGGCCGAGGATGGAGAGGCTGACAGTGACGATGACGACGGAAAGCGCGGCGGCGAGCTCGATGGCGCCGTCCTCGATGAACTGGATCACCACGGTGGGCATGACCTGCGTGTCCGCCTGAGAGAGGATGGCGGACATCGACAGCTCGCGCAGGCTGAGCGAGAACACCAGTACCCAGGCGACGCCGACCGCGCCGCGCACCAGCGGGAAGGTGACGTCGCGCACACTGCGCAGCCAGCCGGCGCCCGAGATGCGCGCGGCCTCTTCCAGATCGGTCGAGAGCTGCTGGATGCCGTTGCGCACCAGCACAAAGGCGATTGGCAGCAACTTGCCGGCATAGGCGATGAGGATGAGCGTCAGCGTGCCGTAGAACAGGTTCACGTAGCCCATCAGGATTCCCACCGCATAGGCGATGGAGGGAAAGCCATAGGCGATCATGACGAGGAAGGTGATGGCCTCGCGGCCGATGAACTTCACCCGCTCTACCACCCAGCCGAGCACCAGCCCGAGCCCGGCGCAGACCGTGGCGGTGGCGAGCGCCAGCAGCAGACTGTTGATGATGGAACCGCGCGCGACGAAATCGGCGTCGAAGATCAGCGCGTAATGCTTGGTGACGAGGTTGCTCAAGGTGATGTCGGCGCCGAACGAGGACAGCACCGAGAGCAGCAGCAGCGCTCCGACCGGCAGTACCGCGGTAGCAAAGACCACGACGATGCAGAACCCCGCCGCGAGCCAACGCCAGCGGCCCAGCGTGGTGATCTGTTCGGAGCTCGCCTTGCCGGTGAGGGTGCGGAAATTTTCCGCCCGGACGGCGTATTTCTGGATCAGCAGGCTGACGGCGGTGACCACCATGATGGGCATCGCCACCGCCGCGGCATAGTTGAACTGCGGCGGGAATTTCAGCAGGTCGTAGATCTTGGTGGTGATGACCGAGAAGTTTGCCATCGTGCCGATGGCCGCCGGCGCGCCAAAGGATGAAAGCGCGTCCAGCATTACCAGGATGATGGCGGACAGGATCGCTGGCCGCACCAGCGGCAGCGTGATGGTGAGCGTGGTGCGCAGCCGGCCCGCGCCGAGCACGCGCGCGGCCTGCTCGTTGCTGGCATCGACATTATGCAGCGCCGCGCTGACCGCGAAGAACACCAGTGGGTAGACGCCAATGATCTCGATGAAGACGAGGCCGCCAAAGCTCATGATGTTGAACGGCGCCTGGGTGAAGCCCAGATACTCGACGGCCAGCTTGTTGAGATAGCCGGAGTTCGGTGCGGCGAGGAAAATCCACGACACCACCGAGATGAAGGACGGGATGACGAAGGAGATGCCGGCCGCCAGAGTCACCAGAATCTTGCCGGGCGCATCGGTGCGCGCCACGATCCAGGCGAGCGGAATGCCGAGCGCGCAGGCACCCGCCGTCACCAGGCCAACCAGCACGGTGGAGTTCACCGTCGCCGCCCACATGCCGCGCCGGTTGAACGCCTTCTCGAACGTGTCGAAGGCCAGGTTCCCCTGCGCATCAATGAGGCTGTAGCCGATGAGCAAGGCGAGCGGATAGGCGATGAGAGCCAGCAGGACGACGATCGCAAAGCCGATGACGAGAAGCTTCACCGGCTGGATGCCGGACAGCCTCTGCAGGAGCGCGGGGCTGTCCGATACATTACGGGGGTCCTCGGTGAAGAGGGTGGCGCTGCTCATGCCACCACCCATGCGCTGTCCGGGCGAAACCAGAGCCGGACGCGGCCGTCAGTGAAGCTGCCGGGCGTGCGCGACTGCATGCGTAAGGGCGTGTCCTTGGCGGTGAGCTGAAGTTCGTAGCGGCTGCCGAGGAACGCTGCCGACACGAACCGGACATCAAGGCCGGTCTGCTGGTCGGGCTTTTCCGGCCGGTCGAAACGGATGTCCTCGGGGCGCAGCAGCAGCGTCGCGCGCTTTCCGGGTGCCGCCGTGGCGAGCCAGCCGGCCGATGCGCGCGCCGTGGTGATGTCGCCGGCGTCGAGCGCCACCGACACCCGGCCGGCGGCGCGATCCACCGTGACGATGGTTCCTTCCAGCAGGTTGGCGGTGCCGACGAAATTGCCGACGAAGCGACTGGCGGGGGTGCGGTAGACCTGTTCCGGGGTGCCGACCTGCTCGATGCGGCCCTTGTTCATCACCACGACCCGGTCGGCGAGAACCAGGGCCTCGTCCTGGTCGTGGGTGACGTAGAGCGTGGTGATGCCGATGCGCTTTTGCAGCGCGCGCAGCTCGAAGCGCATCTCCTGTCGCAGCGAGGCGTCGAGGTTCGAGAGCGGCTCGTCGAGCAGCAGCAGGGTCGGCTTGGTGGCGAGCGCCCGCGCCAGCGCGACGCGCTGCTGCTGGCCGCCGGAGAGTTCGGACGGGTAGCGCTTGGCGAGATCGCCGAGCTGGACCAGTTCGAGCACGGCGGCGACCTCGCGGTCGATCTCCGCGCGCTTCTTGCCGGCGACCACCAGGCCGTAGCCGACATTGTCCGCCACCGTCTTGTGCGGCCAGACCGCGTAGGTCTGGAACACCATGCCGAGATGCCGCTTCTCCGGCGGCAGCGCGAAGGAGGCGCTGGAGGCGAGTTTGCCGTCGAGATGGATCTCGCCGCCTTCCGGCTGCAGGAATCCCGCCACCATGCGCAGCGTCGTGGTCTTGCCGCAGCCGGAGGGGCCGAGCAGCACCACGCTCTCGCCGGGGGCCACCTTGAGATCGATGCCGTTGACCGCAGCGGTATCGCCGAGCTTCTTTCGCAGGTCGCGCAGCTCCAGCCGGGCGGGCTGAGCCTCGACAGCTGGCAAGATGTGGGCGGCGGGGGAATAAAAGTTCATGGCGAAATCCCGGTTGGGCGCAGTCTCGGTTCAGGCTGAGCGGGCGTAACGGCTCTCGGGGCGGGTCAGCCCGTAATGCTCGCGCAGCGTCCGGCCGGTGTAGTCGCGGCGGAACAGCCCGCGCGCCTGCAGGATCGGCACGACCTCGTCGACGAAGGCGATGAGCCCGCCCGGCATGAAGGCCGGCATGATGTTGAAGCCGTCCGCCGCGCGCTGCTCGACCCAGAGCTGGATGTGGTCGGCGACCGTGTTCGGCGTGCCGGCCAGCACCTTGTGGCCGCGCCCGCCGGCGAGGCGGCGCAACAACTGGCGCAGTGTCGGCTTTTCGCGCTCGACGATGGTGAGGATGACCTGCGAGCGGCTCTGCGCGCCCTGCACCGTCTCGGGGCGCGGGAACGCCTCGATCGGAATGCGTTCGTCGAGCGGGAAGACGCTGAAATCGAAGCCGTCAAAGCGCTGCGAGAGATGCTTGAGGCCGACGACGGGAAGCGTGAGGTCGTCGAGCTCTTCTTCCAGCGCGCGGGCCTCCGCTTCAGTCGAGCCGAGGATCGGCGACAGGCCCGGCAATATCCTGATGCCGTCCGGGTCCCGGCCGAAGGCCAGCGCGCGGCGCTTCACGTCGGCGTAAAAATTCTGTGCCTCGGAAAGCACCTGTTGCGCGGTAAAGATGGCCTCGGCGTAGCGCGCGGCAAAGCCACGGCCCTCGTCCGACGAGCCCGCCTGCACCAGCACCGGGTTGCCTTGCGGCGAACGCGGTATGTCGAGCGGCCCGCGCACCCGGAACGTCTCGCCCAGATGGTCGATGGCATGGATGCGGGCGGTGTCGGCATAGATGCCGCGCGTGCGGTCCAGCACGCGGGCGTCGTCCTCCCAGCTGTCCCACAGCTTGCGCACCACCTCGACATATTCGGTGGCGCGGCGGTAGCGGTCGGTGTGCGAATTGCGCTGGTCGAGCCCGAAATTGCCGGCGGCCTCGGCCGACCATGAGGTCACGATGTTCCAGCCGGCGCGGCCGGCGCTGATATGATCGAGCGAGGCGAATTGCCGGGCCAGATTATAGGGTTCGGAATAGGTGGTGGTGGCGGTGGCGATCAGGCCGATATGCGAGGTTGAACCCGCCAGCGCCGAGAGCAGCGTCAGCGGCTCCAGCTTGCCCTGCGCGACATGCTTCACGCTGCGGCCGATGGCGAGCTGGTCGGCGAGGAACAGCGAGTCGAACTTGCCGCGCTCCGCGATCGCCGCGATCTCGCGGTAATAATCGACATCGGTCAGGCGTTCGGGCTGTGATCCGCTGTAGAGCCAGGACGCCTCATGATGGCCGGTGGTCGGCACGAAGACGTTGAGATGGATGTGCTTGGTCACGACGGTCGTCCCGAAAACGCTCAATCGAGCTTGATGTTGGCGGCCTTGATGACGCGGCTGTAGTTCTCGAAATCGCGGCGCACGGTGGCATCGCCCTCCTCGGCCGAGGAGGCGACGACGGCAAAGCCCTGGCCTTCGAGGAAGCTCTTCACCTCGGGCGCATTCAGCGCGGCGACAAAGTCGCGGTTGATCTTCTCGACCAGCGGGCGCGGGGTCTTGGCGGAGACGAAGAAGCCCTGCCAGGTCTCGATGTTGAAGTCCTTGACGCCCTGTTCCTGGAAGGTCGGAACATCGGGCAGGGCAGCCGAGCGCTTGGCGGTGCTGACGCCGATGGGCACCAGCCGGCCGGCGCGCACATGCTCGGTGACGGCGGCAAGCGTGATGATCACCGCGTCGATATGGCCGCCGAGCAGGTCGGTCACCGCCGGGGCGCCGCCCTTGTAGGGGATGAAGGTGTATTTGGTGCCGGTGAGCTGGCCGAGCAGTTCATGGCCGATGTGATGCGCGCCGCCATTGGACGGCGTGCCGACGGTGAGCTGGCCGTTCTTCTCACGGGCGAGCTTCAGATATTCGTCGAGGTTCTTCACGCCGAGCGAGGGGCGGACTACGAGGATTTGCGGGTTCGACACCGCCTTGGTGACGGTCGAAAGATCCTTGATCAGGTCGCTCTTCAGCTCCGGGCCGAAGAAGATCGCGTTGAGCGGGACCTTGTCGCCGCCGACAACGATCGACAGCCCGTCCGGCTTGCCCTGCGCGATCTGCTCCAGCCCGATATTGCCGTTGGAGCCGGCAACGTTCTCGACGATGGGGTCCTTGCCCCAGATTTTTCCGAGCTCGCGGGCGACCGTCCGGGTCAGCGCATCGGCGCTGGCGCCCGCCGCCGACGTCACGACGATGCGTACCTGGGACTGCGGATATTTCGACACGTCCACCTCGTCGGCGGAAGCGGGGACGAGCGTCAGTGCCAGTGCGGCGCCGGCTAATAGACTGAAAACACCATTCATCGCTGAGAACCTCCGTAATTCGCCACGATCCTAAATTAACATTTCTAATTGTCTATAGAAAATGTGGACTAATGAGTTTGGAGATTGCCAGTGCCCCTAAATCGCGACGTTCTCACCGCCAGCCTCGCCACCGCCTTTGCCTTGACTCTGCTGGCTTTCGGCAGCCATCTCCCGATGGGAACGGCGGTGCGCATGGGACCCGGTTTCATTCCCCGTGCCGTCGCCATAGGCCTGCTCTCGGTGGCCGTGCTTATCCTGATCAAGGCTCTGCTTGCCCGGCCCGCCCGCGCAGACGATGCCGCGCCGGACGCGCCGATTCACTGGCGTGGGGCAGCCAGCATCAGCTTCGGCGTGCTGACGTTCGCGCTGCTGATCCAGCCGATCGGCCTGCTCGCCAGCGCCACGGCGACGGTGTTCTTCTCCTCGCTGGCGCAACAGGGCGAGGGCTGGGCTGAACGCATCGTGCTTGCGGGCTCGCTCGCTGCCATCGCCGGGGCGGTGTTCGCCTATGGGCTTGGCCTGCCGCTGCCGATCCTGCCGAACTTCCTGTGATGGAACTTCTCGGACATCTCGCGCTCGGCTTCGATGTCGCGCTCACCTGGCAGAATCTTCTGCTGTGCCTGATCGGCGTGCTGTTGGGCACGCTGGTTGGTGTTCTGCCGGGCATCGGACCGGCGACCACGATCGCCATCCTGCTCCCGGTGACCTTCGAGCTGCCGGCCGTCGGCGCGCTCATCATGCTGGCCGGCATCTATTACGGCGCGCAATATGGCGGCTCGACCACGGCGATCCTTGTCAACATGCCGGGCGAATCCTCCGGCATCATCACCGCGCTGGACGGCCACCAGATGGCCAAGCAGGGCCGCGCGGGCGTGGCGCTGTCGATTGCCGCCATCGGCTCGCTGTTCGCCGGCACGGTCTCGACCTTCTTCATCGCCGGATCGGCCTCGACGCTGTCCGAGCTCGGCCTGATGTTCGGACCGGCGGAGAATGTCGCGCTGATGGTGCTCGCCATCGTCGCGGTCATCGTCATGGGCAAGGGCTCGGTGCTGAACGGGCTGGTGATGGTGCTGATCGGCCTGTCACTCGGGCTGATCGGCACCGATGTCGAAACCAGCAAGGCGCGCTTCACCTTCGGCATTCAGGAACTGCGCGACGGCATCGACTTCATTCCGCTCGCCATGGGGCTGTTTGGCGTTTCTGAAATCCTGCGCACGCTGGAGACACCGGGCGACGGTTCGGTGCTGAACAACAAGATTTCCGGGCTGTGGCCTAAATGGGCGGACCTGAAGGCTTCGGCGCTGCCGATCCTGCGCGGCACCGGGGTCGGCACCGTGCTGGGCATCCTGCCGGGAAGCGGCACGCTGCTCGCCTCGTTCACCGCTCACATGCTGGAGAAGAAGATTTCCCGCACGCCCGAGCGCTTCGGCAAGGGCGCGATCGAAGGGCTGGCCTCGCCGGAGAGCGCCAACAACGCGGCGGCGCAGACCTCTTTCGTGCCGATGCTCACCCTCGGCATGCCGTCCGGCGCGGTCACGGCGCTGATGATCGGCGCCATGACGATCCACGGCATCTCGCCGGGGCCGCAGGTGGTGACGCAGCGCCCGGATCTCTTCTGGGGGCTGGTGTGCTCGATGTGGATCGGCAATGCGATGCTGCTGATCATCAACCTGCCGCTGATCGCCGTCTGGGTGTCGATCCTGCGCATCCCCTACCGGCGACTGGTGCCGGCGATCATCCTGTTCTGCTGCATCGGCGCCTACAGCGTGAACAACTCGACCTTCGACGTGCTGGTGCTGTTCGCCGCCGGGCTGTTCGGCTACGCGCTGTCGCGGCTGGATTGCGATCCGACGCCACTGCTGCTCAGCTTCATCATTGGGCCGATGCTGGAGGAGAATTTCCGCCGCGCCATGCTGGTCGCGCACGGCAACCCTATGACGTTTGTCGAAAAGCCCATCAGCCTGACGCTGCTGCTGGCGACGGCTGCCTTGCTGGTCGTGGCCGTCCTGCCCGCGGTGCGCAAGCGTCGCGAGGAGGTGTTCGTGGAGTGAGGAGAGCGATGCCGCATGCGCGACAGCCAAGGACCGCCGGATCACCCGCTGGGAGCATGAGCATCTGATCGAGGACGTCCGGCTGGATGCCGATCCCGGACTGATGCGGGTGCGGCGCAAGACGGTCGAGCATCCCTTCGGCACGATCAAAGCCAGGATTGGCGCGACGCACTTCCTCATGTAGCGGCTGCAAAATGTCGCCGGCGCCACCTTCAGCACGATCTTCCCGAACCCGCCGCCCGCCTCCATCGCGCCATGCGCCTCGGCGGCCTGTGCGAACGCAAAGACCTTGCCGACCAGCGGCTTCAGCCGGCCGTCGGCGAACATCGGCAGCGCGCCTTCCGCAAAGCGCCGCAGGACCGAGAGCGGAATGCTGGCGCTGTCCTGCCCGCCGAGCAGGCCGACCTGAACGAGGCGCCCGCCCCGGGCGAGGCTGCGCAGATTGCGCGGACCTGCACCAGCAGGTCGCCGACGCGGACGTCCGGCATGGGCGCGTCGGCAAGGCGGAGGACATCCGCCTCGCCGAAATCGTCGAACAGGATCGCTTTCATTTTGCCGCGGCCTTGGCGACCGCGCGGCGGGCGATGCTGGCGGCGAAGAGCGGCGTCTCGCGGCGGTTATGGTCGCCGCCAGCTTCCTGCCGGGCGATGGCCGCCTGCTCGAAGGTCTGGCCGTGCGCGGCGAGGAAGTCCATGAACATTTCGGTCGGGTGCGAGGTGACACGGTTGGTGTAGCGGGTGCGCCCGCCTTCAACGGCCTCGGCGATCAGTTCCCAGACCACATTGACCTGCGTGCGTCCCACCGGTGTGAACACGTCGGAGATCGAATTCATCCGGCAATAGCTCGCCGTGGCTTCCTCGGCCACATAGTGCTGGATCACCAGCCCGGTGCCGATCATCTCGACATTGATCACCATGCGGCGGCCATCATCGGTCGTGGTGACGCCGGAGCCGATATGGTCAGGCGGACAGCAGCGCAGATATTCCGCCTCGGGCAAGGTGAACAGCCACTCGGCGATGTCGACCTTTTCGAGGGAAATGTCGATTTCCGCGGTATAGGCGGACTGCGATAGGACCTTGTCGGTGAGGATTTTCATGGCATTGCCTCTCGATGGAGCCGTGTCGCCGGTAGGCTTCTCGCCGGTCGGCGCTGGGGGAGGGGGCGCGGTGGCTGCGCCATCCCGAACAGGGTTATGCGCGGCGCCCGGGCGCTGGGGCTTTCGAGATTCCATGGTCGCCGTGAGGACTTGCGAGATGGAACGCCGATCCGCCTTGCCACGGGCGATTGTGGTCGAGCGAACGGGCGCCGCCGCTGTGTGAACACCGCGAATATGCGAGTGTCCGGAACAGGCGATAAGCCGGAGCCTGCTGCAAACGGCTTTGCCTGGATCGCAAAGATGAGACCCCATTTCGCGGAATATCTCGCCACCTTTGTCGATGTCGTACGGGCGGGGAGCTTTTCAGGTGCCGCCCGCCGGCGCGCGGTGACGCCTTCGGTGATCGTCCGCCAGATCGACGCATTGGAGGAGGATCTGGGCGTCGCCCTGCTCATCCGCTCGACGCGGGCGCTCACGCTCACCGATGCCGGCCAGCGCCTGCACGAGCGGGCCTTGCGGCATCTCGACGAACTGGCCGATACCCATGCCGAGGTCGCCGCCTTCGACGGTTCGGTCTCCGGCATGCTGCGGATTGCCTGCTTCCCGACCTTCGGCAAGCGCTATGTCCTGCCTGTCGTCGCGGCATTGCAGGCTGAACATCCAGCCCTGCATGTGGGGAGCTGATCGGCGAAGAGCGCCATCAGCTAATGTGAGCGCCCTGCCTGGAAGCAGACATTCCCTCAGGCCATGGACGATTGGGAACCGAGTTCATGACAGACGAGCGCATGGTCGAGCGCCTTACCCTCGTTGACCTCACGATCCGCCGCCAGGAGATCAAGAAGAGCCGATTCGTCGCGATCGCCGGTCCCGTCGCGGACGAGGCGGCGGCGAAGGACTTCATCGCGGCACGGTCGGATCCGGCCGCCAACCACAATTGCTGGGCCTGGCGCGTGGGGCAGAACTACCGCTTCAACGACGATGGCGAGCCCAGTGGAACTGCGGGCAAGCCGATCCTGGCCGCCGTCGACGGGCAAGGCCTCGATCGCGTCGCCGTCGTCGTCACGCGCTGGTTCGGCGGCATCCTTCTGGGCAGTGGCGGCCTGATCCGCGCCTATGGCGGAACGGCGGCCCTCTGCCTGCGGGAAGCCGAGAAGGTGGCGCTCGTCGAGACCGTTTCCGGAACCGTCACATGCGGGTTCAGTGATCTGGCGCTGGCTCAGGCGAGGTTGACCGCCGTCCCGGGCGTGCAAATGAGCGTTCACGCTTTCACGGACAGCGGCGCGATTCTGTCGGTGTCAGTGCCGAAACCGGAAGCCGGTGGGGTGGACCGGCTGCTGACGGATCTGACCAGCGGACGTTCGGCAATCCGATGGACCGAATAGCCATGGCGCCCCGGCCTTGCCCGCCCGGCGCCGATACGGCATGGCCGCCCAAGCCGCGCTTGAACAAGGTTCTGCTGAAAACTCTGCTGCTCTGCGCAATGGAGCGTTACCAGGCTCTTCTCTTCCAAGCGCCGGCCGCTCCCAACCAGCTCTGTGCATGGCATCTCCCAATTCGGTCCCGTTTGAGTAAGACTGTGCCGACGATTGGGAAGGCGCTGCGTCGAATGAGATCCCTGTGATGGAGATCCAGCCGCTGCTGTCGGCGAACGACATCCTGGCGCAACCGCGCTTCGGGCTGGCGCGGGAGATTTATGTCCGCGACATGCTCGAACTGCACGAGAACCAACCGGCCGAGAACCGGCTGCTGATCGATGGCGGCACAGCGACGATCTTCATGAGCGTCATCATCATGGACGCCGGACATCGACCCCACGACCGCGCGACATGGCCGACCCTGCAACTGCTCAAAGGGCAGATGGAGTCACATGGCATCGCGAGCGGGCGCCGCACCCACGATATCGTCCGCCGTCTTGCGGATACGGGGTACATCTCGGCCTACCGAGCGCCGGACGATCGCCGCGTCACCTTGCTGGCGCCCACGGACAAGATGCTCATCCATGATCGCCGCGCGCTCCGGGTCTATTATCACCCGCTGCACGTCCTCTTTCCGGACCCCGGATATCCCGAACCGGTCAACCACGACCCGGCCTTTCATCGCGTGGCG
The DNA here is from genome assembly GCA_000378025.1 of Xanthobacteraceae bacterium 501b. GTDB lineage: Bacteria > Pseudomonadota > Alphaproteobacteria > Rhizobiales > Xanthobacteraceae > Ancylobacter. The sequence continues at coordinate 1,963,892 of KB899087.1, read as the reverse complement.
CGCGATATATGCGCCGCGTTCCTGGCGCATGCGCAGCAATTCATCCTGGCCAATCCGGTGATCGCCTTCTTCCTGCCCCGGCAGGCCGGCCACATGATCCTGACCAAGCTCATGCATGTGTGCGCCCATCAGGACGATCAGGCGGCGCCGCAGGTCTCCTTTCTCAAGATCGGCGACAGCTTCGGCGTGTCCCGCACCCACGTGCGCAAGTTGCTGCAGGCGGCGGCGGAGCTCGGCTTCGTGCGGCTGTCGGGCAACAGCGTCGACGTCACCCCCAAGTGTCGCGCCGACTTTGACCGGTTCCTTGCCGATACCATGGCTGGCCATGATCTCATTTACCGCATGGCGAAAGCACGCATGCACCCTGGCGAAGACGCCGCAGCGGCCCCAATCGCAACCGTTGGAGCGATGTGACGGTATATGGAAACCTAAAGCATCGCTTTCGCTTCTCTTTGCCAATGCAGGCGAAAAGTTCCCTAACGCCCCTACGTTGGTGCCTCTAGTGTCCGTGCGTCGGGACGTGGCGCGCGGCTCATCAGGTGGCCGGCATCGCCCCGTGGCGATTGCAGCATCTGTATCGGAGGAATGTCATGGTACCCATTGTTGCCGCCGACATGCTCGCGCGGATCCATGTGCACGGCGCGACGGACCCGTCCGTCAATTGGCTCGGAGCCTTCGCTACCTGCGGCGGGCATGGTGCGAGCCAGTCCTCCACCATCGTCTATGAGATTCCGTCCGGCGGACGCCTGGGCTGGCACACCGATGCCACGGAAGAGACCCAGTACATCCTCGCCGGAACTGGCGAACTCCTGATGGAGGACGGCAGCCGCACCATCGGCGCGGGCAGCGTCTTCGCCTTGCCGCCGAACGTGCGGCACGACATCGTCAATACGGGCAGCGAGACGCTGCATGCGGTGGCCTTCTTCGCGGCTGCCATGTTCACCCAGACCTTCGACCAGGTGATGCTGCCGCCCGATACGCATGTGCTCGGCACGCCGAACCGGGACGGCTGACGTCCGGCGCTGAAGCGCTCTCTCTGAGCGGATCGGCCGGCACGCCTTAGGGTGCGCGGGCGCGGGGTGCTGGCCGCCGCGGGCTGCCGCCCGAAGCGGCCTTGTCTCGGCGTCCACGAGACCGGCAGCAGGCCAAATATCGTTAGTTAATCAGGTGTAAGAGGCGTTGCAGCATCAAGACCGCAGCATTTGCAGCCCAACGCCCGCCGCCGCACACACTGCCAGTGCGGCAACCTCGGAGGCGCCTACGAAAAGGAACACGGCCCCGGATCTGTGCGGCGAAGGCCTGATAGATGTCCTGCTGGAACCCGACAATGTGCTGCCAGAAGGCCATGATCAGCCGAGCCCCAGCGTGACGGCGGCAAGAACGACATAGCGCGCGACCTTGGCCAGCGTCACGAGGATGAGGAAGATCGGCAGCGGCTCGCGCAGCGCGCCGGCGATGACGGTCAGCGGATCGCCGATAACAGGCGCCCAGCTGAGAAGCAGGGACCATTTGCCGTAGCGCCGATACCAGCTCTCCGCACGCGCCAGAGCGGCGGGCTTTACCGGAAACCATTTCCGGTCGCGAAACCGGTGAATGCCGCGGCCGAGCAGCCAGTTGATGACCGACCCCAGCACATTGCCGAGGCTCGCCACCCCCACCAGCGCCCAGGGCGGGTAGTCGGTCGTCAGCAGCAACCCGACCAGGACGGCTTCGGACTGCATCGGCAGGATGGTGGCTGCGACCAGTGCGGAGAAGAAGAGGCCGGCATAGGCCGCAAGCTCCGTCATGGTCGGCCACAGCCGGCAGGGGGCATCATGGGTGCGGCCATTCCGTGTGGTGGCGGTCGATGACAAATACATGGCTGTGGCGATGGCCGCCGACAACGGGAACAGCGCCAGCCAGATGGGGATCATCCTCGGCCAGCGCGCCGTGGACATGCTCCAGCTCATCGGGATCTCTCGCCGGCCACAGCCGCAACGCGGCGAGAACGGCGAACCCGGCCAGAAGGGCAAGCATGGCGGACGTGCCCGGCAGGCCGATGCTCGCGCCCAGCCAGCCGGCAAGGGGATAGGTGATCAGCCAGCAGGCATGCGACAGCGCGAACTGGGCCGCGAAGAGCGAGGGACGGTCTTCCGGCCGCGAGGAGCGGCGCAGCAGACGGCCCGAGGGCGTCTGCACCAGCGAATAGCCAAGTCCCAGCAGGAACCAGAGCGGCAGCACGAATGCGTAGCTGTGGAGCGCGGACCCGACGAGAAGCCCCGCGACCAACACCCCGGCGCCGGCGAGCATGGCGGTGCGGTCGGGAACCGTCTCCAGCAGTCGCGGCAATAGGAGGGCCGCCACCATCGAGCCGCCACCGAAGGCGGCGAGCGCTAGCGCGGTGGCGCTCTGATCGAGGTCGAGCACCGCCTGAACCAGAACCACGGTGTTGACGATGACCATGGCGCTGGCCGCCGCGACGGCAAGGTTCAGCGCCAGCAGGCCGCGCAGGCGCGGCGTCGCCAGATAGATGCGGATGCCGCGCGTGGTCCTGTCGTAAATGCCCCGCTTCTCTCCCGCCTGCGGGCTCGGCAGGACCACCGAGACCACGAGGGCGGCCGAGGCGAGGAAGCCGACGACGGTGCCGGCGAACAGGCTGTGAAAACTGATCAGCGTCAGCAGGGCGGCCGCCAGCATCGGGCTGACCAGGCTTTCGAGGTCATAGGCCAGCCGGGACAACGACAGCGCACGGGTGTAGTCGCGCTCGTCCGGCAGGACGTCGGGAATGGTCGCCTGGAAGGTCGGCGTGAATCCGGCCGAGGCCGACTGGAGCACGAAGATCAGCACGTAGACCTGCCAGACTTCGCTCACAAAAGGCAGCAGGAGCGCGACCGCGGCGCGAACGAGATCCAGCGAGACCAGCAGGGTCCGTCGCGGCAGCCGCTCGGCAAAGGCGGCGGCGACCGGTGCGACGCCGACATAGGCGATCATCTTGATGGCGAGCGCAGTGCCCAGCACGGCGCCGGCGTCGGCGCCCGCAAGGTCAAAGGCGAGAAGGCCAAGGGCCACGGTCGCCAGCCCGGTGCCAATCAGGGCAATGACCTGCGCGAGGAACAGGTGCCGGTAGGTCCGGTTCGCCAGAACAGCAAGCATATATCACCCGGCTGGCGTGTTGGACGCGAGCGCCATGATGCCTGTCCATCCATGCCAGCCGACATAAAGGCCGACGGCGATCAGTAGCGTGCTGGAGAAGTAAGGCGCGCGCCGCGCGAAGGTGGAAAACCAGGTTAAGCGCTTGGTGGCGTGCTGCACGCTGAGCGCCGCCGCCGCACCGACCGCCACCAGCGTGAGGGCGAGACCGATCGAGAAGCACAGCACCAGGCCGAAGCCGAGGGTGAACTGCTTGAGCTGGAGGCACAGCAGCAGCACGGTGATGGCTGCCGGACAGGGAATGAGGCCGCCGGTCAGGCCGAACAGCACGATCTGCCAGGTTGTCACCTTGCGGTCGGCGAAGCGCTTGCGGATGTCGTTGGCGTGGGCAAGCTCATGGGCGTCCTGGTAGCCGTCGGTGCCGAGCTCAAGCCCCCGCATTTCCTCGTGCAGATGGTCGTGGCCCTGCGTGCTCTTGAGGAACGACACGTCGAAATCATGCGAATGGTTGCCGTGGCCAAGGGCGAGACGGACCATGAAGTCAAAGGGCATCGGAATAGTCGCGACGCTCTCGATATAGCCGCCGCGTTCGGCGAAGGCGAAGGTCTGGACGCGCCCGTCGGGCCGCTCGGTGGTCAGCTTCACCTCGTCGGCCGCCCAGGGCTTGCCGCGCTCCGGCCGGAAGCGCCAATGCGCGTCGCCATGGCCGTGATCGTGCAACTCGAGCTTGTGCAGGCCGTGCCCGGTGTCGATCAGCCGGATATCGGAGGTGGGATGGGCATGGGCGTCATGGCCATGGTGATGGTCATGCCCATGATCGTCCCCGTGATGGCCATGGCTGTGCCCGCTCGCCAGCTTCGCCTGTCGCTGGTCCTCATAGGTGCGCCACAGCATCCACAGCGCCATGGCGATGATGATCAGCGCCGAAACGAACTGCAGATAGGGCTCGAAGGTCTCCGGCGCGATGCCCTGCCAGATATACATGCCGCCGATCGCGATGACCCACACAACCATGGTGTGGGAGATGGTCGCGGCGAGGCCAAGCAGCACCGCTTGAGCCACCGTGCCGCGCACAGCAACGATGAAGGCGGCCATCATGGTCTTGGAATGGCCCGGCTCCAGCCCGTGCAGCGCGCCGAGCAGGATGGCACTCGGGATGAACAGCCAGGCGTTTCCCGCCCCCTGCTGCAGTAGTTCGGCAAAGGGCGTCATGCGGTCCTCATAGGTATTTGATGATGTCCTTGAAATCGTCGATCGAACGGCGCTGGTCCCGCGGCAGCGGGGCGACGACCTCATCGAGGCAATGGTCGAGATGATCCTGGATCAGGGTCTTCTTCGCCTGCGTGATCGCCTTTTCGACCGCGTGGAGCTGCTGGGCGATGTCCAGGCAGTTGCGGCCGGCCTCAAGCATCTCGATCACGCTGCGCAAATGACCGTCCGCGCGCTTCAGCCGCTTGACGATTTCGGGATGCGTCTCATGGATGTGCGGGTGATCGTTCATTTTTAGATCCTATCCCCCTAGAGGGGTTATGTCGATCCCCCCTAGGGGGATAAAGGCGGTTGCGTCTCAGGCCGGACGACCTGGGGTTGACGACCTGGGGTTTGTGAACGATTCACATTTTTGGCGATCGCAACAAGCCGCCGATCGCGCTCATGAATGGCTCTCCGGCATCCCCGCCGGAATGAGCCCCAAACCGGAATTTTCCAGGTCCAGATGGCCTAGAAACGGGGAGCGCTTGCCAAGGCCCGAAAGCCTGCTTCACGGAGGAGCAATTTTCAGGGGACAGGCCACGGTTTGAGTGCGCCGAGCCTCCACCGGAGTGAGATTCCATCCGCGTGATCAGCGCAGGCGGCAGTCGGTCGGGCTGATGTAATTGAGTTCGGACCGCGCGAACCGTTCGGCGGACAGGATCCAGATCCCCCTTCCGTCATCAATGAGCGCGGCCATCGCGCCATAGAGCGGAAGATCGGCCGCGCCTTGCGGCAGCATGCTGCGGACGATGGCCGCGATGTCGATGCCGGCGAACGGATCGCGCCCCGCCGGGACCGCCATGAAGCGGACGTGAAAGTGAAAGCCGTTGATGCGAACGCTCGCGGCATCATGCGCCAACCCCGCCAGGGCGGTGCGATAGGCGGGCTTCAAGGTTCCGATGTGAATGTGGAACTGGTGCTGGCCGCGCGTCGTCGGAGGCTGGATGGCGAAGGCGAGATTGTCCCTGGCAAAGGGCGGTTCGACCATGGTTTGCGAGGCGACATAGGCGTCCTGCCAGTAATTGCGCTCGGCATAGCCGGGCACGTCCTCGATCCCGATCACGGGCGGGATCGCCCAAAGCACAAAACGGCAGTTCTCCCCGCGCGCGCGCGGATAGCGATCGGGGTCACGATAACGGGTGTCGTACTGCAGGAAGAAAGTGCCGTGGCGTTTGAACTCCCCCTGCGCATCGGCGCAGCGGCCGCTCGCACAGGCCTCGGAGGTGAGAAGCCGGAAGACAGCGCAGGTGCCAGCCGATGCGTTGGCCGGGTCGGTGCAGGGAGCGCACGGGGCCGGCGCCTTGTCGTCCTTGTTGGCCTCGGGCGGTGAGGCCCAATGCAGCACCTGGCCCGCCGGCGCGGGCGGGTCGAGAGGGCAGGCCTGGACACGCGGCTGCGCAGCGTCGCCCGCCTCCGATGCCAGAGCGAGAGCAAGGGTGAACGCAAGGCTGGCCAGAGGCCGCAACGCCCGCGCGCGGGATGGTCTTGCATGGCATACGCCAGTCATGCCCCAACCTCCTCAATCCTCGTTCAGCGAATAGACCAGCGCGGGGGATTGTCGAAGGAAGCCCTTGAAGCGGTAGGGAACATCCTCCGCCTCGGTGGCGGCCGGCATGTCCGGGCTGATGAGATGCAGCTGGTCGCCGAACACGCCTTGAATATCGACATGGCAGTGCCGGGCGATCTCCACATAGCTCGGCCCGTCATCCACCTCGAAATCGAAGATGTCGCGGTCGGCCACGTCCGTCATCGCCACGTCGACCACAAGGCTGCGCGCCACTTCAAGCTTGCTGCTGCTGAGATTGATGCCGTCCTCGGCAGGCCCCACCACGCGAAGGCGCTCCAGCCGGATCTGAGAATTGGTGAGATCGAGCCCATCATCTCCGGAGTGGAAGCTCCTCACCTCGACGACCCGCCATTCCTGCGGACCCACGCCCATCACGGAAAACCCGTCTCGGTCATCCAGCATCGGGTTGTCGCTCGGCGCGGCGGGGTCGCCATGGCCGAGATGGTAGGCCGCGATCAACGCGGCGTTGAAGGAGGATGCCGCGCCCGCTGGCCCGGCGGCGACGGTCAGGCCGTCCTTTTCGGCGCTGCGATAGGCTCCGAAGAACCAGACGCCACCATTGTCGGCCTTTTTCACCGGACGAAAGCGGGCGTTGCAGGCACGGATATAGAGGCGCCCCGCTTGGAGCGCCGAACCCTGCTCGAAGATGAGCGCCGCATGACCGATCGGGCTCGACGGGACAAGGCCGTTGAGGATGAGGATGGTGACACCCTCTTCGACAACGAGCTTCGCTCCGCTGCGAATGCGGACATCGGCAGTCGCGACATAGGCGACGCCCGCCCTCAGGTGCAGCGTGCCTGTGATGGATCCCTGAAGGAACTCCCGAGTCTCGCGTGTCATGTCACGGATTCTCCGGGCCGAGAACCGGGTTTTGCAGCTCCAGGCCGCGATAGACATCCTGCAGGCTTTCGACCGAGGTCGCGGTGTCGCCGAGATAGGGAAGATCGATGATGGCGATGGCGCCAAGCATGAGAGTCAGCATGATGAGCTGGACCACCAGCGTTATCGCCCTGACCGGCGTCGCCTCGATCAGCCGCAGACCGCAGATGATGATCACGCCGAGAATGCTCAGCAGGCTCACCGTATAGAAGATGTCCGGCAGGGCGCTGGTGACGCTCAATATGCGGTTATTGCGCACCTGCGCCATGCGGTCCGCCGCATCCAGTATCTTGGAGAACACAGCGACGCTTTTCCCGGACTCCGGCTCGATCCGGTCGATCTGGCGGAACACATCGGACAGCGCCTTCGAGGTGAGGTCGCTGCCATGGCCCTGCCGCAGCACCGCCCACTCGTCGGTGATAATGGACTTGGTGTAGGTGAGAAGCGCCGCGCGCGCGTCCAGTGCCGGGGGGGTGCCGTCAAGGATCAACAGTCCGTTGAGGCTCTTGATGGCCTGCGCCTCCTGCGAGACCTTGTCGTCGAGGTCGGATGCCGTGGTCATGACCAGCGCGAGAACGAAGCCGAGCACCACATAGGCGCCGGACATGGTGTTCTGCGTGGCCGTATCGACGATGTCGCTGTCATAGTCGAGCCAGCCCCACTTCGCGTTTATGAACCGCACGCCAAGCGCGACCAGCAGCAGGCCGAGGCAGGAAAGAGCCGGCATCAGCAGAAGAAGCTGGGTGTCCGACATGTATTGCAGAACTGAAAGATACATCGTTCGACGGCCCCCAATGCCCACCGCTCCGTTCAAGGCTTGTTCAGCACGGCATTTTTCTTCTGCGCGTCCTGGATCGTGCTGCTGATGCTGCGTCTCAAATTGAAGTAGTGCCGCATCTGATCGTCCTGAACCCAGGTTTCGGCGGTCTTCCTGTCGAGGAAGGTGAGCCGCTCGATCACCGATGCGACGTCATCGGTGGTGCGGGCGGCCACAAGCTCGTCTTCGAGATAGCGAAGCTCCCAGAAATGGAGCCACAGCAGTTTTTGCGAAGCGAAGCCGCGAAATCCGACGATCTTGTTGAAGGCGGGCAGGCCGAGCAGAAGGAGGGCAAGCAGGACGACCCAGACATTCTCCAGCAGGGCCGCAAGCCAGAGCGGCAGATAGCTGAAAATGGCCGGGACGCCGCTTGTATAGAAACGGTTCGCGATAGGACTCAGCGCAAAGCTGCGGTCCCGGTATTGCGGCAGAGTGTCGGACACCGGGAAGAAATTATCGGATTTCAGGCTGATCTCGCGTGCCGCAAGCAGAAAGGTCCACTGCACGACGGGATGCAGGTCCTTCTCCACCAGCAGGTTCGCGGACGAGGCGAGCAGCGCGATGTCGCGGTCCGGCCGAACCTCGGCGATGTCGATGGAGCCGCGTGGAACCGTCACCTTCCGCAGAAAGGGTAGGCGCCGGACATAGGCGTCGGCGAGCGCAAAATTCATCAGCTTGACCGTCGGATCACCGAGCAGTCGCTGAATGAGCGGGGAGCTGAAGCCGTCCACGATGAACACCGCATCGACCTTGCCCGCGAGAAGCTGCTCGACCGCCTCCATATGCGGGAGCTTGAGGAAATTCGGCTGGTCCCCCGTGCCCGGGTTGTTCAGGTCCATGAGGGTGGAGAACAGCCTCGCGCTGACCGTGCCCGGCGCGCCGACGGCGATCTGCTTGTCGCGGTAATATTGAAAGGGATCGTCGACCTGCACCGTATCGCCCCGGTAGAACAGCCAGGCGGGAGCAATCGCCACATTGCCGAGGGAGACGAGGTCGGGATAGTCCGCCGGGGACCCCGCCCCCGACACGACGAAGCTGGCATTGATGTCCGATCCCGGATCGCGAATGTCCTTTGCCACTGCATCAAGGCCGGACCGGCTACGGATCTCGAGCGGCAAACCCTGGCGCTCGAAATAGGACTGGAAGGCGTCTCCAAGCTGGTTGCTCAGCGTGCCGCGCTGGCCGATAGCAAGAACCGTTGGCTGCCGTGGAAACGGCTCGATATACACCAGGGTCGCAAGAAAGAGGGCGGCAATGACCATGCCGATCGGCAGATAGAACTTCGCGATCTTCCACCAGGCGACAATCTCCCGTCGAAGGTCATACTTCAGGTATTGCCTGACAAACGTAACAAAGTCCCTGGAATATCTGCCCATCGCCCCTACCGGCCCCGGATATGTAATAAAGACGTGCTGGCTTGGCCTGGGGCCGAACGACCGACCGTAATCGGATCGGATTGGCCCCATCTTGCCACGGTCCATGCTGCGCAGAAGAGGCGGTTCGCCCCGCGACAATGACGGGTGAACGAGGGTGGCTCGCCTGTTCCGCGGACTTTCCTTTCGCCATCATCCGATGGCCGCTCGACCTCAGGCATCGGAAGGTACGGAAAGGGCGGCCACGGCACCCTTAGGGCGAGGGGCAGAGACCCCGTACCGCGTCTCAGCTTCAACCTCCATCTCGCTGGAATGGGGCGTCGCCCCCTCCATCGGCTCCCCGCTATGGCCCATCAGGCAGATAATCCTGGCCGGCTGAACAGCCGGCAGTCGTGTGGCGATGATGTCGCGCATCACGCAGCGCCCCATGATTCCACCCGTTACAGGATTCCACCCGTCACAGGCGCATTTGGACACCGCGCATTCGTTGGTACGGTAACACCCGCCCCGGGCGTCGACAAGCGACGTGCCCTGCGGGCAAAGGGCTCAACGGCTCAGCCGCGGTGCACGCTGAAATGCTGTCCTGCTAACTGCACCTCACCCATGCCACGGGCACCGACCGCACGGTTGCTGCATCGCATGAGCCGTGAGCCGAAAGGCCGCGTCCGCGAGCTTACCTCCGGCATTCTGGTCCGCGCTCTTGGACGCACGGCTCACCGCAGCGTGTCCGCCACTAGCTATTTGGCCGCTCGGATGGCTTGGGGGGAAGGGCCGATCGTTGCGGCCTGCCCGCCGGGCAGCCTAACGTGCCGTCGCTGCCACTTTGAACCGCCCCGGCTTTGCCGGAGGCCCCAACTCCTGAGAGGATGGGGCTATGACGAGCAAGACGACGAACAAGTTCTCGCCTGAGGTGCGTGCTCGCGCGGTGCGGATGGTGCTGGACCACGAGGCTGAACACCCCTCGCGCTGGCAGGCGATCGTGTCGATTGCGGCGAAGATCGGCTGCTCAGCGCACTCACTGAATGAGTGGTTGAAGAAGGCCGAGGTCGATGCCGGCAAGCGGGCCGGCGTGACGATGGATATGTCGGCGAAGCTGAAGGCCCTGGAGCGCGAGAACCGCGAGCTGCGGCAGGCGAACGAGATCCTGCGCAAGGCATCCGCATATTTCGCCATGGCCCCTATCGGCGAATGCAGGCATTCGCCTGTCGGGTGAGAGGAGCTCGACCGCCGGTCGAAGACATGATCGCGTTCATTGATGATCATCGCGGTGCGTATGGGGTCGAGCCGATCTGCAAGGTCCTGCCGATCGCCCCATCGACCTATCATGCCCATGTCGCCCGGCGGCTTGATCCGTCGAAGTGCTCGGCACGGGCGCTACGGGACGAGGTTCTGCGCCCCGAGATCGAGCGCGTGTTCGCCGAGAACTTCGAGGTCTATGGAGCGCGCAAGGTCTGGCGACAGATGATGCGCGAGGGGGTCGATGTGGCGCGCTGCACCGTCGAACGACTGATGCAGGGCATGGGCTTGGCCGGTGTGATCCGCGGCAAGTCGGTCCGCACGACCATCTCGGACAAGTCGGCACCGTGCCCTCTCACTCGTTATCCCGGTCGCGATCTGCTCCCAGAATCGTCGTTCGATCTCACACCGAAGCGACGGCGCACCTGGCGAGCGCATTGCTCCTCGCCCGGTCAACTTCTGCATCCACCCCGCGGGTCGTCCCATAAACACCTCCATGATTGAGGTGTTGCGACGACCGCTTGAATCCGCTCAATATGTGAGCATTCGCTACACCGAACGGCTGGCTGAGGTCGGCATCGAGCCCTCCGTCGGCAGCGTCGGTGACAGCTATGACAACGCACTCGCCGAGACGATCAACGGCCTCTACAAGGCCGATGTCATCCATCGTCGGGGGCCTTGGCGATCCTTCGAGGCCGTCGAGTTCGCCACGCTGACCTGGGTCGACTGGTTCAACCATCGCCGGCTCCTGGAGCCTATCGGCAACATTCCGCCGGCCGAAGCCGAGGAGCGCTACTACGTCATGCTCGGTGAGCAGCAAATGGCGGCGTGACTTAAACCAAATGGCCTCCGGTGAAACCGGGGCGGTTCACTCCGCCTGCCGGGCCTCAACCTGTGGGGCCTGCTGGTGCCGGCGCTGGCGCTGGCCGGGCTGGAGGCCTCGGTCGCCTTCGGCCTGGTGCCCGAGCGGCTGATGCCCCGCCCAGCGCCATCTTTGAGACCTTCCGCGAGCTTTGGGAGCAGGGCCTCGTCACCCATCTCGCCGTCAGCACGGCGCGGGTGAGGAGATCAACATGAGCGAACTCTTACATGTGCGGGTGGCTGCCAAGCGCTTCGGCACGACGGCGGTGCTGCGCCACATCGACCTTTCCGTCCGCGAGGGCGAGATCGTCGCGCTGGTCGGCCCCAGTGGCTGCGGCAAGAGCACGCTGCTGCGAATCATCGCCGGCCTCGACCGCGACTATGACGGCGAGGTGGTGTTCGCCGGCACGCGCCAGAGCGGGCTCAACTGCGAGATCGGCTTCGTCTTCCAGGAGCCGCGCCTGTTCCCCTGGCTCGACGTCGCCGCCAATGTCGCCTTCGGCGCCAGCGAGGGGAACGCGCCGCGCGTGTCGGCACTGCTGGCCGAGGTTGGGCTCGGCGGGCGGGAGCGGGCACTGCCGAAGGAACTGTCCGGCGGGCAGGCGCAGCGCGCCTCCATCGCCCGCAGCCTCAACACCCAGCCGCGCCTGCTTCTGCTCGACGAGCCGTTCAGCGCGGTGGACGCCTTCACCCGGATGAAGCTGCAGGACCTTCTGGTTGCCCTGGCGCGCCAGCACGCCATCACCCTCATTCTGGTGACGCACGATGTCGACGAGGCGCTGTTCCTCGCTGATCGCGTCATCACCATGGGCGCCCATCCCGGCGTGGTGCGCGATACGCTCGCTGTCGGGCTTCCCCGTCCGCCCGACCGGCGCGACCCGGAACTCGCCCGGATGAAAGCGGGCGTGCTCACCGAGCTCTACGCCGCTCACGCCATCTGAACGTCGCGGGCGCGCGATCACGCATGGGCGGCCCAGCCGACGAGGGCGCGCTCCACCAGGCGGATCGCCAGCTCCAGCACGAAGGCCACGCCGGCGATCACGAAGATGCCGGCCACGACCACATCGGTGGCGAGGAAATTGGCGGCGGACTGGATCATGAAGCCGACGCCGCGCGTCGCTGCCACCAGCTCGGCCGCCACCAGCGTCGACCAGCCGGCGCCGAGGGCGATGCGGGTGCCGGTGAGAATGGACGGTGAGGCCGAGGGCAGCACCACCAGCCGCAGCAGCTGCGCCTGGGTGGCGCCCAGCGCCCGCGCGACATTGAGCCGATTGCCGTCCACCCCCCGTGTCCCGGCGGCGGTGGCGATGATGATCGGCGGCAGCATGGCGAGGGCGATCACCAGCACTTTCGCACTCTCGCCGATGCCGGCCCAGATGATGACGAGGGGCAGATAGGCCAGCGGGGGAATCGGCCGCAGGAACTCGACGATCGGATCGAGGATGCCGCGCCCGACCGTTGACAGCCCGATGGCGAAGCCCGCCGGCACGCCAAGCACGAGCGCCGCCGCCAGCGCGGCGAAGACGCGGAAGAGGCTGGCGGCCAGATGCTGCGCCAGCGTGGCGTCGACAAACCCTTCTGTGACAAGGCGCCAGAGGCGGGTGGCGACCGTCTGCGGCGAGGGGAGGAATAGCGCCGGCACGGCGCCATACGCCGTCACCCCCCACCACAAGGCGAGGATGCCGGCGAGGGTGGCGAGCGGAATCCAGATCCGCGCCGGAACGCCGCTGCGCCGTCCGGCCTTTCGCGCTTGGGGGTTGGCCTCCGGGCGGGCGCGCAACTGGTCGTCGAAGGGGAAGCCTTCCGCCGGCACGATCAGCGGCAGGGAGATGTCGGCGACCGGCAGGGGGGACAGGAAGCTCATGTCGGGGCTCCAGAAAAGATCACCGCGCGCAGCCGCTCGCGGGCGGCGGCGAAGGCGGGCAAGGACTTGACCTTGCTACCGATTTCAAGGGCGCGGCGGCCGAAGGCGAGCGGCTCGTCATGCACGATCCGGCCCGGCTTTCCCGCCAGCACCACCAGCCGCGTGCCGAGATAGAGCGCTTCGTCGAGGCCGTGGGTGACGAAGAGGATGGTCTTGCCGGTGCGCTGCCACACCTCGAGCACGAGGTCCTGCATCTGCTCGCGCGTCATCGCGTCGAGCGCGCCAAGTGGTTCATCCATCAACAGGATTTCCGGATCGGCGACAAGCGCGCGGGCGAGGCTGACGCGCTGGCGCTGGCCGCCTGAGAGCTGCCAGGTCGCGTGGTCGCCCTTGCCTTTGAGCCCTACCAGAGCGAGAGCTTCCTCGGCGCGATTATGTCGTTCTTTCAAGGGGATAGAGCGTAGCCGCAGGCCGAATCCGACATTGTCGCGGGCGTTCAGCCAGGGGAAAAGCGCGTCGGTCTGCAGCACCACGCCGCGGTCGATTCCCGGCCCGCTCACCCTGCGCTGCTCGACCCAGATCTCGCCTTCGGTCGGCGGCAGGAAGCCGGCTATCGCATTGAGAAGCGTCGACTTTCCGCAGCCGGAGGCGCCGAGAAGCACCACGAGTTCGCCGGCCGGGATCGCGAGATCGATGCCGTCGAGCACCGGGGCCTCGCCGCCGTCCGGCTGCGGAAAATGGACGCTGAGTTGGTGGATGGTCAGTTTCATGAGGTGAACAGTCAGGCCGATCAGGCCAATGAGGTGAACAGTCAGGCCGATGAGGCCAATGGGTGCGACGGGAAAAGGGGCCCGACCTCGGCACCTTGGGGGAGCGGAGACCGGGCCTTAGGTTCGTCGAGGAACTCACGCACCACGACGCTCGGGAACGGAGGGATCAGCCGGGAGAAGGAGGGCCGATTAGTTCAGCTTGGCCGCCTGCTCGGCCGGGGCGCGGCTGACATAGGGGCCGTAGTCCTTGAGCACGGCCTCGATGCGGCCCTGCTCCTTGAGGAAGTTCGCGGTGGCGACGATGGCCTCCACCGAGCCGCCGCCGAGCAGCCCTTCGGAAAGCTGGTCGGCCAGCAGCGGGAACTTGTTGCCCTTCAGCAGTTCGGGAATCTCCTCCGGCTTGGCGCCGGTGAGCTTGGCGATGGCGAGCACCTGAGGCGAGGCGGCGGTCCAGCTGGCGCCGTTCTTGGCGTAGTCGGCGTAAGACTCCGCCGTCACCTTGACGAATTCGGCGACGATTTCGGGATGCGCCTTGGCGAAGTCCTTGCGCACGATCCAGGCATCAAAAGTCGGGGCGCCCCATTTGGCGACATCGGCCGAGGAGGCGAAGACCTTGCCGGTCTCCTTGATCTTGCCCAGCGCCGGGTCCCAGACATAGGCGGCGTCGATGTCGCCACGGGTGAAGGCGGCGGCGATTTCCGGCGGGCGCAGATTCAGGATCTCGACGCTCTTGGCATCGACGCCCCAGTGCTTCAGCGCCGCCAGCAGCGAGTAATGCGTGGTGGAGACGAAGGGCACCGCCACCTTCTTGCCCTTGAAGTCCTCGGGCTTGGCGATGCCGGCGCCGTTGCGCACCACCAGCGCCTCGGCCTCGCCAAGCAGGGCGGCGACATAGATGGTCTCGATCGGCACCTCGCGGCTGGCGGCGGCGGCGAGCGGCGAGGAGCCGACATAGCCGATCTGGATCGCGCCGGAGGCGATGGCGGCGATCACATCGGCGCCGCTGTCGAATTTGCGCCAGTCGATGCTGGCCTTGGTCGCCTTCTCATAGGCGCCCTCGGCCTGCGCCACCTTGGCCGGGTCGGCCCCGGTCTGGTAGCCGATGGTGACATCGGCGGCGAAAGCGGGGCTCGCGATCAAAAGGCCGAGCGCGGCCGTGGCGGCGAGAAGGCCGCGGCGGGAAAGAGTGGTCATCGGTCATATCCATAGACGGGCCGTCGGGGCGCGCGGCGCCCGCGTGTCGGCCGTTGAAATATCGGGTGAAGCTGGAGGGCCGCGATCAGCGGCGTCGACAGGTCCAGGTCATGAAAGTGCCCCCGTTGCGGAACGTTGGCGGGCTGGCGGAAGGCGCTGCGGCAACGTCGGCACATTCATCTGAGCAGAGCCGGAACACGCGGTCAATAGAAATCTATTCAATGAGTAGATTATTAGATTCCGCCGCTCACGCAGAGGCGTAAGGCCTTGCCGCGCCGCCCAAAACCTCGTCGGCGCCCAGCTGCGCGGCGACCTCGCCGGCGATGCGGATGGCGTAATTCGTCACGTCAGGCAGGCCCATCAACTCGCCCACCGTGCCGCGCGCCAGCGGGCCGGCGACAAAGAGCCCGGGCACCGGCACGCCCGCCGCGCCGATGGTCCGCCCATCCGGCGCCACCTCGATGCCGAGACGCAGCGTGTCCGGGCGGGCGAGGCCGGCGCGCTCCAGCGACGCCAGCACCGGATTGTCGGCGAAGACGCGCCCATGCGCCGGGCCGGTGGCGGTGATGACGGCGTCGAACGCTGCCTGCGTCACCTCACCCGTGCGGCGCGCGCGCAAGGTGACATGGATGGCGTCGTCCCCGACCGTCACCTCGCGCAGCGAGGCCGCGCGCAGATCGAGCGTGCCCTCAGTGATCCGCCGGTCGAGCACCTCTTCCACCTGCGGGGCGATGCGGAAGCGGTGCACGTCCCAGAACGGGCGCAGATGGCGCAGCAGGCGCGCGCGCTCAGGCGGCGGCAGCGCGTGCCAGATGACGCTGCCCTGCAGCCGCACCTGGTCGAGTACGCAGTGCCAGCTTTGGCCCGCCTGTTCCGCCTGCGCCACCGCCGCGCGGATGCGGCGCACGAGGGCGCCCGCGCTGCGCGCCGGGTCGGTGGCGAAGTCGCCGAACGGCTCGTGCACCTGCGCCGGATGGCCGCGCGAGCGCAGGCCCCGGCGCGAGAGGGCGACGATCGCCCCGCGATGGCCGAGCCGTTCGAGACTCGCGACGATATCGGCCATGGTGAGCCCGGTGCCGACGATCAGCACCCGGTCGTCCGGCCGCACGGCGTCAAGAGCCCCGGCCTGCCAGGGGTCGGGCACGAAGCTGGGATGGGAGGCGAGCGCGCGGGCGAGGGCGGAAGGCGGGCTTGGCGGCGCATGCGCCACCGCCAGCACGACGATCTCCGCCTCCACGCTCGCGCCGTCCGATGTGTGGATGCGGTAGCCGTCGCCGCTTGCTTCCACCGTCTGCGCCGAGGCGCGCACATGCACCAGCCGGGGCCCGAGCGCGGCCAGTTGCTCGGCGACATAGGCGCCGAACACCGCGCGGGCGGGGAAATTGCGGCCTTCGCTGCGCCGCGCCGCCGGGTCGGCGTCGAGAGCGCCGGTCGCTTCCAGCCAGTCGTTGAAATGGGTCGGCTGGTCCGGGATCAGCGACATCCGCGTCGCCGGCACGTTGATGCGGTGGCTGGGGTCGGCGGCGGAATAGGCGAGGCCGCGCCCCAGTTCGGCGCGCGGCTCGATGATGACGATCCGCTCAAGCGCCGGCCGCAGGCGCAGCAGGTGCCAGGCGACAGCGGCGCCGGAAAAGCCGCCGCCGATGATCGCCACCGGCACGTGAAGGTCTGGCACGCGGCTTGGCTGCGCCGGCGCGTCCGCCCCGCTCATGAGGCAGAAGCGCGGGCGGCCGGCCGGTAGTCATTGGCGATGGTCTCGCCGAACGGGCCGGTGTTGACGCTGGTGGGGCCTTGCGCGATGCCATGGTTCAGCCTGAGGCGCGGCAGCACCAGTTCGGCCACCCGGTACGCCTCTTCGAGGTGCGGGTAGCCGGAGAGAATGAAGCTGTCGATGCCGAGATCGGCATATTCCTGCATGCGCGCCGCCACTGTTTCGCCTGAACCGACCAGCGCGGTGCCGGCACCGCCGCGCACCAGCCCGACGCCGGCCCACAGATTCGGGCTCACTTCCAGCTTATCACGCCGCCCGCCATGCAGCGCCTGCATCCGCGACTGGCCGACCGAATCGAGGCGGGAGAACACTTTCTGCGCCGCCGCGATGGTGGCATCGTCGAGATGTCCGATCAGTTCCTCCGCCGCCTCCCACGCCTTGGCGTCGGTCTCGCGGGCGATGACATGCAGGCGGATGCCGAAGGAGACCTTTCGGCCCTCAGCCTCGGCGAGCGCCCGTACCTGCTTGATCTTCGCCTCCACCGCCGCCGGCGGCTCGCCCCAGGTGAGGTATTTGTCGACATGCTCGGCCGCCACCTTGTTCGCCGCCTCCGAGGAGCCGCCGAAATACAGCGCCGGGCCGTTCTCCTGCTGCGGCGGGAACAGCAGGTGCGCGTCGTCGACCTTGATGTGCTTGCCGAAATAGGTCACGCGCTCGCCGGCCAGCAGGCGGCGATAGACGGTGAGGAACTCGTCCGTCACCTCGTAGCGCTCATCATGATTGAGGAAGATGCCGTCGCCGGCATTCTCCACCGGATCGCCGCCGGTGACGATGTTGATCAGCAGGCGCCCGTCGGAGATGCGGTCGAGCGTCGCCGTCATCCGGGCATAGAGGGTGGGGGAGGCGAGGCCCGGCCGCACCGCCACGAGATAGCGCAGGCGCTTGGTGACCGGGGCGAGCGCCGAGGCGACCAGCCAGCTATCCTCGCAGCTCTTTCCGGTCGGGATCAGCACGCCGTAATAGCCCAGCCGGTCGGCGGCCTGCGCCACCTGGCGGAGATAGTCGATATCGGTCTCCCGGGCGCCGACCGAGGTGCCGAGATAGCGCCCGTCGCCATGGGTGGGCAGGAACCAGAGCACGTTGAGACCGTCGCTGGCGGCGGGTGCGGAGCTGGGGAGAGACATGGTGCGTCCTGTTGGTTCAATCGGGCGGCGTGCGGATCGCCCCGCAGCGGGGGCGGGGAGGGCCACACCGTTAAGAAGTTTGTCGCTAAAATTTATAGACTAATGGGCCGTGCCGACGCAATCCGTTTTCACACGGATGGCCGGAGCTTTGAGAAAAGCACAAACGCTAGATGTGATACATCAGGTCGGGATGCCGGGTGCGCCCGAAGCTGACCATTTCCTCCAGCGTCATCCGGTCGAGGATATCGGAGAGGGCGTCCCGCACCCGCGTCATCACGATCCGCACCTCGCAGGAGGCGAGGTTTTCGCAGTCCTGGCAGGGCACATAGGCGCTCTGGCTGGCGCAGCCGATCGGCGCCAGCGGGCCGTCGAGCGTGCGGATGATGTGGCCGACGCGGATTTCCTTCGGCGCCCGCGCCAGGCAATAGCCGCCGCCGGGCCCCTTCTTGCTGCGCACGATGCCGGCATTGCGCAGGTCCAGCAGGATGGCGTCGAGAAACTTCTTCGGGATGTTTTCCGCCCGCGCGATCTCGGCGCCCATCGTCGTCGTGCCGGCGTCCAGCGCGGCCAGATGCACCATCGCCTTCAAACCGTATTTGCCCTTGTTGGTCAGCATCCGCCCGCCCCGTCACCAAACTAATAATCTATATTCAATGTAGACAATAGGGCTTGATTATGCCACGCATTGCCTTCCCGGCCAAAGAGGGAAGGGCCTATGAACCAGTTTACCATCGTCGGATTGAGCGGAGGCCTGTCCTCCCCCTCGCGCACGCTGTCGCTTGTCGCGCTTGCCGTGGACGCCGTGGCGCGCGCCAGCGGCCGGGCCGGGCTCGTGCCTCACTCCCGCATCATCGATGTCGCCGCGCTGCCTGATATAGGCCAGCTGCGTTCGCGCGCCGACGCCGGCACCCCGGAAGAGGAGGCCTTGCGGGCCGTGGAGCAGGCGGACCTGCTGATCGTCGGATCGCCGGTCTACAAGGGCTCCTATTCCGGCCTGTTCAAGCATTTCATCGATCTGGTGGGTTATCGCAGCCTGATCGGCACGCCGGTGGCCCTGCTGGCGACGGGCGGCAGCGAGCGCCACGCGCTGGCGATCGAGCACCAGCTGCGCCCGCTCTTCGCCTTCTTCCAGGCGCAGCCGCTCGGCACCGGGCTTTTCCTCACCGAGCGCGAGCTGGTCGATGGCCGCATCGTCGCCGAGCCGGCCCAGCAGCGGCTGGACCGGCTGGTGGAAGAGGCCGTGCATGCCGCCGAAGGGCGGGTGCGCCTGCGCACCCGTCTCGCCGGGGCGGCCGCCTGATGTCGCTCGCCGAGACCCGCTCGCCCGCCGCCGACCGGCTCCCCACCGCGCGAAAAACCGTGCCGCTGCGCCGTCGCCTGGCGGGGCTGGAGGGCCGGCTCGCCGGCTGGGTGCTGCCGCTGCTGCTGGTCGTTCTGTGGGAAGCGCTCTCCCGCGCCGGCATCATCGCGCCGAATGTGCTGCCGGCTCCTTCGGCGGTGGCGGGGGCCGGCTGGCAGGCGCTGAAATCCGGCGAGCTGCTGCACAATATGGGCGTGAGCACGCTGCGCGCTTTGGCCGGTCTCGCCGTCGGTGGCCTCATCGGCTTCGTCCTCGGCATCGCCAATGGCCTGTGGGACCTCACCTTCCGCTACACCGACACCACGTTGCAGATGATCCGCAACGTGCCGCACCTCGCGCTGATCCCGCTTGTCATTCTGTGGTTCGGCATCGATGAGGAGGCCAAGCTCTTCCTCGTCTCGCTCGGCGTGTTCTTCCCCGTCTACATCAACACGCTGCACGGCGTGCGCAGCGTCGACCCGCAGCTGATCGAGATGGGCCGGGTCTATGGCATGAGCCCGTTCACCCTGTTCCGCCGCATCATCCTGCCGGGCGCGCTGCCCTCGATCTTTGTCGGGCTGCGCTTTGCCCTCGGCATCATGTGGCTGACGCTGATCGTGGCCGAGACCATCGCCGCCTCTTCGGGCCTCGGCTATATGGCGATGCAGGCGCGCGAGTTCCTGCTGGTCGATATCGTCGTGCTGGCGATCCTGATCTATGCGCTGCTCGGCAAGCTCGCCGACGTGCTCACCCGCCAGCTGGAGCGCGCCTGCCTGCAATGGCATCCCGCCTTCCAGAAGCCCGGGAGCGCGCCATGAACGCGCCCGCCTCGCCCGCCGCCTTTTCCGGTGCGACGGCCCCGGCCAGTGGCGGCCTCGGCGTGTCGATCCGGCGGCTGTCGCGCCATTTCGGTGCCAAGCGCGTGCTGGAAAATGTCGATCTCGACATTCCGGCCGGCCAGTTCGTCGCCATTATCGGCAAGAGCGGCTGCGGCAAGAGCACGCTTCTGCGCCTGCTCGCCGGTCTCGACACGCCCACTAGCGGCACGATCGGGTTCACAGGCGCCCGCGACGACGCCGCCGTGCGGATCATGTTCCAGGAACCTCGCCTGCTGCCCTGGCAGCGCGTGCTGGCCAATGTCGAGGTCGGTGCCCCCGCGCGGCTGCAGGGCGAGGAGCGCCATGCCCGCGCCCGCGCGCTTCTCGCCGAGGTCGGGCTGGCCGAGCGCGCCGGCGAGTGGCCGGCGGTGCTCTCGGGCGGCCAGCGCCAGCGCGTGGCCCTCGCCCGCGCTTTGGCCAGCGGGCCGCGCGTGCTGGCGCTCGACGAGCCGCTCGGCGCGCTCGACGCGCTTACCCGCATCGAGATGCAGGCACTGGTCGAACGCATCTGGCGGGAGCAGGGCTTCACCGCCGTGCTGGTGACCCATGATGTTGCCGAGGCCCTCGCCCTCGCCGACCGGGTGATCCTGATCGACCAGGGCCGGATCGCGCTCGATCTCGACGTGCCGCTGTCCCGCCCACGCCGGCGCGGCTCACCCGAACTCGCCGCCCTCGAAGGTCAGATTCTGAGCCGCCTGCTCGGCGGCTGACCCGCTTTATCCCTTTCCGCGCCGGAGGCCCACATGACAGCTGCGTTCCGCTCCTTCGCCCGCCGTGCCGTCCTGGCCGCGCTCCTCGGTGCCGCCACCATCGCTCCGGCCTCGGCGGAGGGCCTGATCCGCATTTCCCAGCAATTCGGCACGCTCTACATTCCCTTCCACATCCTGCGCGACCAGAACCTGATCGAAAAGCACGGCAAGGAGCTGGGGCTCGACATCACGGTCGAGTGGGCCAAGCTCTCGGGCGGCAATGCCGTCAACGATGCCCTGCTCTCCGGCTCGGTCGACATCGCTTCCGCCGGCATCGGCCCGTTCTTCACGCTGTGGGACCGCACCAAGGGCGCGGTGAAGATCATCGGGGCCTTCGGCGCCACGCCGAACTACCTGCTCACCAACAGGCCCGACATCAAATCGCTGAAGGATTTCGGGCCGAATGACCGCATCGCCACGCCGGCGGCTCTCGTCTCGGTGCAGGCGCGCGAGCTGCAGATCGCGACGGAGAAGGAGTTCGGCCCGGGCAACCACGGCAAGCTCGATTCCATCCAGGTCTCGCTGCCGCATCCCGACGCCACGGCGGCGCTGCTGTCCGGCTCCACCGAAATCACCGGCCACGTCTCCAATTCGCCGTTCCAGGAACAGGCGCTGAAGAACCCGAAGATCCACAAAGTGTGGTCGTCCTACGACATTCTCGGCGGGCCGTTCACCCCGACGGTCGCCTACACCACGGTGAAATGGCGCGACGAGAACCCGAAAACCTATCTCGCCTTCTTCCGGGCGTTCGAGGAGGCGACCGCGATTGCCGCCAAGGACCGTAAGCTCGGCGCGGCGACCTATATTAAGATCGAGCAGTCCAAGCTCGATCCCGCCTTCGTCGAGGAAGTGATCTCGAACCCCGAGGTCGAATTCACGCTGGTGCCCGGCAAGACCGAAGTGTTCGGCGACTTTCTCTACCGGACCGGTGCCATCAAGACGAAACCCGGAAGCTGGAAGGACTACACCTTCCCCGAGCTTCACGGCCAGTCCGGAAGCTGAGCCGATGCTGGCCCCCACGCCTCACGCGCCGGCGGCGCGGGCCGCGCTCTGCCCGGTGCTGGAGGCCCGTCAGCTTACCCTCGATTATGAGGGCGAGCGCGGCCCCGTGCGGGCGGTCGAAGGCGTCGACTTCACGCTTGAGGAAGGCGAGCGGCTGGTGCTGCTGGGGCCGTCCGGGTGTGGCAAGTCCTCGATATTGAAGGCGGCCGCCGGCTTTCTGAAGCCGTCATCCGGCGCGGTGCTGCTGAACGGCAGGCCGGTGATCGGCCCCGGCCCGGACCGGATCGTGGTGTTTCAGGAGTTCGACCAGCTGCTCCCCTGGAAGAGCGTGCTGGACAATGTCGCGTTTCCGCTGCGCGTCGCCGGCAAGCTCTCGGTGGCGGCGGCCCGCGAGAAGGCTGCAGCAGCGCTGGCGCGGGTGGGGCTGACGCGCGCGCTCGACCAATTTCCGCACACACTGTCCGGCGGCATGAAGCAGCGCGCGGCTATCGCCCGGGCGCTGGCGATGGAGCCGGCGGTGCTGCTGATGGACGAGCCTTTCGCCGCGCTCGATGCGCTCACCCGCCTGCAGATGCAGCGCGACCTTTTGGACATCGCGCAGGAGCGGGCGCTGACCCTGCTCTTCGTCACCCACGCCATCGACGAGGCGGTGCTGCTGGGCACAAGGCTGCATTTGCTCAGCGCCCATCCCGGACGCACGTTGGCGCGCTTTGAGACGGCGGGGTTCGACGCCGCCGACATCGGCACGCAGCGTTTCGAGAAGGCGGTGCAGGAGGTCCACGCCACGCTTTTCGGCGCCACGGAGCGCGGGCGATGAGCGAGGTTCTGCACCGGCTGCCCGATGAACGCACGGCGGACGCGCCGGCCGCGCTCCCGCCACCCCGCAATCGCCTGGCGCGCCTATTCCGTTCGCTGGCGTTCCGGCGCCTTATCGTGCTGGCGTTTTTGGCGCTCGGCTGGGAAATCGCTGCCCGCTGGCAGGCCAACCCGCTGATGCTGCCGAGCTTCGGCGAGACGTTCCAGGCGTTCGTGACGGCGAGCCGTGACGAGGGGCTGCTGCTTGCCGCCGCCGGTTCGCTGGCCGTGCTGCTCAAGGGCTATGTGATCGCGATCCTGATCGGCTTCGCGCTGGTATCGCTGGCCGTGTCCAACAGCTTCGTGCGCGATGCGGTGCAAACGGTGGCGGCAATGTTCAACCCGCTGCCGGCCATCGCCCTGCTGCCGCTCGCCCTGCTCTGGTTCGGCCTCGGCGAGAAGAGCCTGCTGTTCGTGCTCGTCAACGCCGTCATCTGGCCCTTCGCCCTCGCCGCCTTGCAGGGCTTCGAGGCGGTGCCCGAGACGCTGCGCCTTGTCGGCCGCAATTACGGCCTGACGGGTCCCGCCTATGTCCGCCATATCCTCGTGCCGGCCGCCTTGCCCTCACTGATTTCCGGCCTGCGCGTCGGCTGGGCCTTTGCCTGGCGCACGCTGATCGCGGCCGAGCTGGTGTTCGGCGTCAGCTCGTCCTCCGGCGGGCTCGGCTGGTTCATCTTCCGCGCCCGCAACGAACTCTTCACCGATCGCGTCTTCGCCGGCCTCGCCACCGTGATCCTCATCGGCCTGCTGGTCGAGGCGGTCGCCTTTCGCGGGCTGGAGAGCGCCACGGTGCGCCGCTGGGGCGCGCTGCGCTGATACATTTTCCTCCATAGGGGCTTTCGCCATGACACGCCTGACCCGACGTACCCTCCTCGCCGGCGCCGCCGGCCTCTCCGCCGCGCTGGCGGCTCCCGGCCTGCGCCCCGCCTTCGCCGCCGCTACGGAGGTGCGCGTCGGCTTCCAGAAATATGGAACGCTGGTGCTGCTGAAGGGGCGCGGCATTCTGGAGAAGAAGCTGGAGCCGCTGGGCGTGTCGGTGAAATGGGCGGAGTTCGCCGCCGGCCCGCAGATGCTGGAGGCGCTGAACGCCGGTGCCATCGACATCGGCCAGACCGGCGAGACCCCGCCGATCTTCGCCCAGGCGGCGAGCGACAATCTCGTCTACTTCGCCAATGAGCCGCCGGCGCCGAAGGGTGAGGCGATCCTGGTGCCGCAGAACAGCCCGATCCAGACGGTCAAGGATCTGAAGGGCAAGACGGTCGGTCTCAACAAGGGATCGAACGTGCATTTTCTGCTGGTGAAGGCGCTGGAGAAGGCCGGCCTTGCCTATTCCGACATTACCGTGAAGTTCCTGCCGCCCGCCGACGGACGCGCCGCCTTCGAGAAAGGCGCGATCGATGCCTGGGTGATCTGGGACCCGTTCCTGGCGTCGGCCGAGGTGGCGAGCAAGGCCCGCGTGCTGACCACGGCCGAGGGCATCGTGCCCAATTACCAGTTCTATCTCGGCTCGCGCTCCTTCGCCGAAGCCAACCCCAAGGTCATTGCGGCGCTGATCGGCGCCATCGACGAGACCAATGCGTGGATCCAGAAGGACCCGGCCGCCGCCGTCGCCGAGCTGGCGCCGACCACCGGCATTCCCGCGCCGATCCTCTCCATCGCCATCGGACGCCAGAGCTTCGGCGTGAAGCCGCTGACCGACGAGGTGATCGCCGACCAGCAGCTGATCGCCAACACCTTCTTCGAGCTTGGCCTCGTGCCGAAGAAGATTGTGGTGGCGGACGCGGTGCTGCGCGCCGGGCTCTGAGCCTTCGCAGGCGGGGACGGACGCGCCTTTGCGTGCCCGTCCTTGCGCCTCGCCTCACCTTGCGTCGACCGGGCGCACCCCAGAAATCCAGCGGCGGAGCGGCAGGCCGATCAACAGCCCGGCAAAGGCCGCCACGAGGAATACCCAGCCCGACAGCGCGCCGGCGTGAATGCCTGAGAGCAGCACGCCGACGGTGCAACCGAGCGCGGTCATCCCTCCCCATCCCATCAAAA
Organism: Xanthobacteraceae bacterium 501b; assembly: GCA_000378025.1. Classification (GTDB taxonomy): domain Bacteria; phylum Pseudomonadota; class Alphaproteobacteria; order Rhizobiales; family Xanthobacteraceae; genus Ancylobacter. The sequence goes on along the minus strand of KB899087.1, from coordinate 1,939,196 downwards.
CGCCACCGGCGAGCCCGGCGGCAATGTCACGCCATTGCGGGCGGCGGGGCAGGCCATGGGGCGGACCGCGTAAGGCTGCTGAGACAATGCGCAACGCTTCAGCAATACCGCGTGTCGTCCCAGTTGCCTTCGATCGCCCTGGGTGTGGCCGAGCTTTCAAATCAATGTGTTGAGCCGGATCGGCGTCGCGGCAATCACAGCGCGCCGTGCCGCGGCGGGACGCGGCCATTGAGGTGGTAGGCGCCGATCCAGTGGTACTTCCAGCGCACGGGATCATGCAGCGTGTGGGTGCGCACATTGCGCCAGTAGCGGTCGAGATCATCCGCGCGGCCGGTCGCCGAGGTGCCGCCGAGCTCCAGCAGCTTGTTGGCCGCAAGCAGCCCGGCGCGGTGGCTCGCCGCGCGCGCCTCGGCGACCGCGACGGAGGCGGCCGCGACATTCGCCTCGTCAGGCGCCGCCTGGGCGAGATCGACATAGCGCCCGGCGCGCTCGATCAGCGCATCGGCGGCGGCAAGGCGCACGCGCACCTCGCCCAAAGCGTACAGCGTGAGTGGATCCTCGCTCGCCCGCGCGACCCCCGCGTCGATCCAGGCGCGGGCCCGCTCGCGCACGAAGGGCAACGTCGCCTCGAAGGCGCCACGGCCGATGCCGAGATCGATGCCAGCATGGATGATCTGGGCGAAGGGACCGATGGCGGTCGGCCGGTCCAGCGAGGCCTGGAAGGGCACGACCCACTCCGGCTCCACCTGCACCCGGTCGAACAGGATCGAGCCGGAACCGGTGACGCGCTGGCCAAACCCGTCCCAGTCGTCGATCAGCGTGACGCCGGGCGCCTCGCGCGGGATAAAGACGAGATAGGCGACCTCCCGGCCGTCCTCCTCGGCGTTCACCATGGTGGGAATGCGGTGGGCGAAAAGCGAACCGGTGCAGTAGAACTTCCGGCCCTCCACATACCATCCGCCGGGATCGCGCACGAGGCGCGTGCGTCGGTGGTAATCCCGCGCGCCGATCTCCGCGAGCGCGTTGCCGAAGCGCTCGCCCGCCAGAACACGCTCATAGAAGAACCGCTTCTGCGCCTCGGTGCCGCCGTTCCGCAACACCTCCAGCGCGTAATAATGGTTCTGCGGAATCTGGCCGAGCGAGCCGTCGGCGGCCGATATCAGAGCCGTCACCTGCGCCACGGTTGCGGCCTTGACGCCCGGCCCGCCATACTCGCGCGGAACGGTGATCGCCCAGAGACCCGACTGGGTGAACCGCTCCATCTCCTCCCAGGGCAGCCGCCGCTCGAGGTCGCGCGTGGCAGCCCCGGCGGCGAAGTCGACGGCGAGTTCACGCGCGACGGCGAGCGCCTCCTCATCCCCGGCAAGACGGGCCACCGGGCGCGGCGGCGGGGCGATGCGTGTGAAGGCAGCCGCATCGGGTGCGCATGCGGTGGCGGCCGGTGGGGGGGCGACGACGCTCATGCCGGGGATCCTCAATTCCACTGGTGCCGCGGCGGCAGCGCGCCATTCAGCGTGTAATTGCAAAGCAGGTGGTATTTCCACCGCACCGGATCGTGCAGGGTGTGCACCCGCGCATCGCGCCAGTAGCGCCCGAGATTGTAGGCCTCTCGGGTCGAGGACGAGCCCGCCAGCTCCGTCAGTCGCTCGGCGGCTTCCAGCGCGATTTCGGTGGTGAGGATCTTCGCCTCGGCCACTGCGACCGACGCCTCGGCCGAGCTTTCTGCCGTGACCGGCGCGGCGGCGATCCGGTCGAGTGCGCGGCCGGCCCGCGCCAGAACCTCCTGCGCCGCGTGCAGGTCTATCTCCAACCGGCCGATTTCGCCGAGGATGTAGGGGTCTTCCGTCACGCTGGCGACGGTGAACGGGTAGGCGCGGGTCTTGGTGCGCACGAAATCCAGCGCCGCCTCGACCGCTCCGGCGGCGATACCGGCGTCGATGGCCGCCTGGATGTGCTGCGAGCGTGGCCCGCCAAGCCCGGGCCGTCCCGCGAGCGGGGAGAGGTCGATCAGCAGTTCCTCGTCGACCGGGGCGGCCTCGAACAGAACCGTGCCGCTGGCGGTAGTGGTCTGGCCGAAGCCCTGCCAGTCGTCGACGACCTGCACGCCCGGCGCGTCGCGCCGCACCCAGGCGAGAACCGGCCGGCCATCCTCGTCCACCGCGCGGGTGGGAATCCAGTGGGCGAAGATCGCCCCGGTCGAGTAATAGCGACGCCCGCTGAGGACGAGCCCGTTGGTCGTGCGGGAAAGCTGCGTCGTCACATGGGTGATGGCGCGGCCATGGCGTTCGGGACCGGCATTGCCGATGCGATGGCCGGCGAGGATGTCGGCATAGATGCGCGCCTGCTGCGCCGGGCTTGCCGCCTCGCGCAGCAGCGCCAGCACGCCGAACTGGTTCTGCGGGATCTGCGCCACCGAGGCATCGGCGGCGGCCAAGGTGGCGAACACCTGCGCGACGGTTTCATGCGAGACATCCGCTCCGCCAAAGGCGCGCGGCACGGTGATGCCGCCGAGCCCGCTGGCGGTGAACAGTTCGATTTCCTCCCAAGGTAGGAGCCGCCTGCTATCGCGCAGCGAGGCCCCCTCTGCCAAGCGGGCCGCTAGGGTTCGCGCGACCTCGACGGCTTCCGCATCCGAGGCAATCAGATGCGGCCGAGAAGGCTGTGGTGGGCGCCGCTCTGGCGATGCAGGAGCCTGTGCAGCCGGAAATTGCGACATTGGTAGGCGTTCCAGGGACATGACCAGGTGGGGTGAATGAACGGGTTTGCCCGGTTTGCTCAGATCGCGTCGTGAACGATGCGGCCGTTGACGATGGTCAGGCGCGCGGAGATCGAGCGCAGGCCCTCGGGCGGAAGCGCCGTGGGGTCGTGCGACAGAACGACAAGGTCGGCGGCGAAGCCGGGCTTCAGCGGTCCCTTCCACGTCTCGTCGAAGGTGAGCCGGGCGCCGGCCACGGTGAACAGGCCGAGCGCGGTCTCGGCATCGAGCCGCTGGTCCGGCCCGATGACGCGCCCGCCCTGCCGTTCCTGCCGGGCGCAGGCGACCCACAGGGTGAAGAACGGATCATAGGGAATGTTGTCGGTGGCGATGGCGAGCGGAATGCCGGCGTCGAGGATGTGGCGGTGCGGCACGATCCAGTCGCCATTCTCCGCCTCCGCCAGATAGCGCCCGCCGCCCTTCCAGAGGAAATAGGTCGGTATGGTCGTTACCAACACGCCGAGCCGGGCGAGCGCGGCAAGGTCCGCCGCGTTGGTGCGTCCCACATGCTCGATCACCCAGCGCCGGCCGTTCAGCGGGTGTCGCTCGTTCACCGCTTCCAGCACCGGTACGATCTCGTGCAGCTTGTCACTGACAATCGTGTGCAGGCGCAGCTCGTGCTCGGCGGCGAGAAAGGCGGCCTCGCGGAAGTCGGCCGGCGTCACCGCCTGCTCGACGAAGCCGGACCAGCCGGTGTCGGGCAGATGCGCCCGCGCGCAGCAGGCCGTCGCGGCGTCTCCGCCATAGGCAATGTGAATGCCGGACACGCGCAGCCAGCCATCGCCAAGGCCGGAGCCGCGTGCGCTCGCCAGCCAGTCGCGCATGATCCGCTTTGCTTCCGCGAGATCCGACCAGCTCGGCGAAACCACGAGCCCGACGCGCACCGACAACTCGCCACGTTCCCAAAGATGGCGATAGACAGAAATGGTCTCCGCCGCCGAGCCGTGCCCCTCATAGATGCTGGTCGTGCCCTTGGCGTTGTAGAGCTTCTGCGAGAGCCGCACGCCCTCCACCCGGTCCTCGAAGCCGAAGCGCGGTATGGCGGGAAGAATGTCGAATTCGACCGTTGGGCGGTTATTGCGCTCGATGATGACGCCGGTGGGCTCGCCTGCAGAGTCCTTGAGAATCTCCACGCCGGCGATGCGGGGCACCGTGTCGCGCGTGATGCCGTTGAGCGCCAGCGCCCGGCTGTTGAGGGCGGTATAGCCCGGCGGCCGCCCCCAGTTGCCGAACACGCCCTGAAGGTAGACGGGGTGGTTGGGCGCGGCGGAATCCAGTTCATACCGGTCGGGGACTCGACCTTCCTCCAGCGTCTCTGGTCCGTCGAAGAAGAACGGCGGGGTTCCGACCGGCATGGTGACGATCCAGGAGCCCGGCGGCGTGGTCCGCGCGGCCGAACGCACGCGCGCCAGTATGTCCTCGACGTTCCGCACGCCGGCGAGAGACGGACGCAGGTGCTTGAGGCCCTCGCGTTCCATGTGGGCGTGGGTATCATTTATGCCGGGAATGATGGTCGCCCCGCCAAGGTCACGGATGTCGGCTTCCGGTCCGGCGACCTCGAGCACGTCATCGCCGCCGACCGCGATGAGTCTTCCACCCCGAAAAGCAAGGGCGGAGGCACGCGGACGGGTTGGGTCGAAGGTGATGACATGCGCATTGCGCAGCACCGTTGTTGCCAATCGGTCGGTCATGTCAGGACGTGATCTGGTACCAGGGGAAAAGGCGGCGAGCGATAGCGACGAAGGCGCGGTCGACCAGGAAGCCGACGGCGCCGAGCACGGCGAGGCCGATGAACATGATGTCGACGCGGAAGAGCTGGTGGCCTTCCGACATCATGTGGGCGATGCCCGAAGAGGCGCCCGACATCTCCGCCGCCACCAGCACCACCAGCGACACCGAGAGCGCCTGACGGATGCCGGTGAGGATGAAGGGCAGGGCAGCCGGCAGCACCACGAGGAACAGCGTGGTGAGGCGACCCGCGCCCAGGCAGGCGGCGGAACGCAGATAGATCGGGTTCACGTCGCGCACGCCGATGAAGGTGGTGATCCACAGCGGGAAGAAGGCGCCCCAGGCAATGAGCGCGGTCTTCGAGACCTCGCCGATGCCGAACCACAGGATGCAGAGTGGAATCAGCGCGATGGCCGGGATGGACCGAAAGCCGTGCAGAAGCGGTTCCAGAAGATATTGCAGCCAGGCGAGGCGCGCGGTCAGCACCCCGGCCCCGATCCCCAGCCCAAGGGCGAGGCCGAAGCCGGATGCCGCCCGCACGAGGCTGACCCGGATATTGTCGAGGATCTGACCGGAGAACAGCAGCGGCACGAAGGTCGCGAATACCTGTGAGGGCGGCGGAAACAGCACCTCGTTGATCCAGGTGGAGTAGCGCGGGATCAACTCCCAGGCGATGACGAACAGCGCGAGTCCGGCGACGTTCAGCGCGGCACGCCAGAGTGTCGCCTGGCGCAGGCGGCGGCGATGGGCCGCCTTGAACGTCGTCTCGAAGCTGTCCGCCGGTGCCGGGGCGTTCCGGCTCGTCCGCTGATCGGTGGTCTCGGAGGAGGCGATGCTCATGCCGCCTTCCTCCCATGGTGCCCCGCCAGCGCGCCCGCGATCTCCGCATAGAGCTCGGCGAAGCGTGCCGAGCCCCGTTCGCGCGGATGCGGGGCGTCGAGGGTGAGGTCGGCGCGGATGGTGCCGGGATGGGCGCCCATCACGACGACGCGCTGGGCGAGGAAGGCCGCTTCGTCGACATTATGAGTGACGAAGACGACGGAAACGCCGGTCTCCTCCCACAGACGCAGCAGGTCTTCCTGCAGCGTCTGGCGTGTCATGGCGTCGACCGCGGCGAAGGGCTCGTCCATCAGCAGCACTTCCGGCTCGACGACCAGCGCCCGCGCCACCGCGACGCGCTGGCGCATGCCGCCGGAGAGTTCATGCGGGTAGCGGTCGGCGGCGTGCTGCAGGCCGACCCGCTCCAGCGCCCGCAGGGCCTGCCGGCGACGCTCGGCGCGCGGCACGCCGCGCGTGCGCAGGCCGAATTCGACATTCTGCCGGGCTGTCATCCAGGCGAACAGCGCATACTCCTGGAACACGACGCCACGTTCCGGGCCGGGGCCGGTTATGGGCGCCCCGGCGAAGGACACCGTGCCGGCGGTCGGCGTGACGAAGCCGGCAATCAGATGCAGCAGCGTGGTCTTGCCGCAGCCGGACGGGCCGATCAGGCAGACGAACTCGCCGCGGCGGATCTGCAGCGACACATCGCGCAGCGCCCAGTTCGGCGTGCCGTCGCGCGCCGCATAGACCTGCGAGACGCGCTCGGCCGCGATGAGCACGGCGTCCGCGCTCACGACAGGGTGACCCGGTCGGGATAGAGCGCCTTGGTCGGGCCCTCGGCGATCAGCCCGCGCAGCAGGGTGCGCAGGTCGCCCTGCGGCGTCTTGCCGAGGCCGGCGGCAATGGCCCAGTTTGCTTCATTGACCAGATCGTCGAGGAAGCGCTGGTCGAAGCCGAGCTTGAAGGCGAAGGTTGAGGTCGCCTGGCGGATCTGCTCGGCCGGCGTCTTGATGCGCTCGGCGATCAGGGCGGGCCAGTTCGGATCGGTGTTGATGCGCTGCTCGGCGGCGTTGATCGCCTTCAGCGCGGCGGTCACTGCCTCGGGCTTCTCCTTCAGCACCTTTTCCGTCGTGAGGAAAAGCTGGTGGCTCTGGAAATAGGGCTCTATCCCTTCCAGCGTCATCTCCACGACCTTGCCGCCGGTCTGCTTGTCGGCAACCGCGACCGCCTGGCTGCTCCAGGCGAAGCCGTCAATATCGCCGCGCGTCAGCGTGGTTGCGAGATTGCCGGGCGCGACGTTCACCACGGTGACGTCGTCCGGCTTCAGCCCTGCGAGTTCAAGGTATTTGGCCAGCAGATACTGGCCGGAGGTGCCGACGGGCGTGCCGATCTTGCGACCCTTGAGGCTGGCGGGGTTCTTCGGGTCGATACCCACATCGTTGCGCACCGCGATCCGCATGTCGCGCGAGTAGCGGGAATAGTTGATGACCGCGAGCGGCTTGAGGCCGTTCAGTGCGGCGAAGACCAGTGGCGTGTCGGTGGAGGCGGAGAAGTCGGCCGAGCCGGTGAGCAACGCCTGCAGGGCGTCGCGGCCGGAATCGAAGGAAGCCGTCGTCAGCTCGACATTCTGCTCCTTCCAGTAGCCGGCGGCCTCCGCCACATAAGGCACCGCCCAGGTGTAGCCGACGCTGCCATAGGCCACCTTGACCGGGATCGCAGCCTGCGCCCGCAGGATGGAGGGCGTGAACAACGCCGCTCCGCCCGCGCCGATGCCGGCCAGCAACTGGCGCCGATCGAGGGACAGCGTGTCGAGGGGGGAGGCCATGGTGTTTGTCCTTGCTGAAGCGGGCCGGCTAGAGGCCCTTGAGGAGGCGGAAGGTGGAATCGAGCCGGCGGCGCGCCGCGGTTTGCGGCGACCAGCCGATGGCGGCGCGGTAGGAGCCGACAAGCCCGGCATCGATCAGCGCCGCTTCATCGACCTTGACGGGGTGGTCGGCGTCCGGCGCGACGTAGAGTGCGTCCTCGGGGCAGTAGAGCTCGCACATGAAGCAGGTCTGGCAGTCCGCGCCGCGCGCGATACTGGGCAGGGCCCCCGCGATCGCCTTGGGCGCGGGATCGAAGACATTCGTCGGGCAAACAGCGACGCAGATGTTGCAGCCGGTGCAGCGTTCGGCGCTGACGAGCTCGATCATGCCGCCAGCTCCGTCTGCGGCCGCGCCAGCGGCGCGGCGGGCGCCGCCCAGGCCTCATCGAGGCCGCCGCTGAAGATGTGGCGCAGCTGCGCCGGGTCGGCCTCGGGATGGTCGGCGCGCCGGTGCATACCCCGCGTTTCGGTGCGGGCGAGCGCGCTGCGGTACATCCAGCGCGCCACCGCCGTCATCGCCGCCGCCTCGCGCGCCTTCACGAGGTCGGCCGCGCTGGCGGCATCGGCCGCGCGCAGCGACTGCCAGAGCCCGTCAAGCCGGCCGAGCGCGGCCTGTAGCGTGTCGCCGGAGCGGAAATAGTTGATGTCGAACGGGAACACCTCGGCCTGCACGCGGCGTGTCACTTCCTGCGGATCGAAAGTCCGTCCGTTGCCCGCGCGCAGCCCGACCGTACCGGCCGGTGCCGCCGCGCGCCGTGCGCCACGCTGGCGGGTACCGTGTGTGGCGGCGCCGGCGCCGGCCCATTGGCCCGAGGAGATCGCCCAGGCGGCGTTGTGGCTGCCGCCGCCGGTGAAGCCGCCGCAGATCAGTTCGCGCGTCGCCGCGTCGCCTGCAGCGAAAAGGCCGGGAACGGTGGTGGCGCAGCTCTCATCTACGATGCGCAGGCCTCCGGTGCCCCGCACCGTGCCTTCCAGCCGCAGCGTCACCGGAAAACGCTGGGTGAACGGGTCGATGCCCATGCGGTCGAAGGGCACGAAGAAGTTCGGCTGCGCCTCGCGCATGGAGGCATGCAGGCCCGGCTCGGCCTTGTCCAGCTGGGCATAGACCGGTCCGCGCGCGAGCCAGCGGGCGATGACCGAGCGCCCACCCTGCGAGGCCGCACCGGGGATCGTTGCGCCGCCAGGCTCGGTGAACGTCGCCCATTTATAGAGCAGGGTCTTGGTGACAGAGGCGAAGGTGGGCGAGATGCCATAGGCGTTGGAGAATTCCATGCCCGAGAGCTCGGCGCCCAGCTCCGCCGCCATGAGCAGACCATCGCCGGTGAGCACGTTGCAGCCCAGCGCGCGGCTGAGAAAGGCACAGCCGCCGGTGGCGATCACGACCGCGCCTGCCCGCACCGCCCAGTCGTCGCCCTGCTGGCGACGCAGGCCACGGGCGCCGGCGACCGTGCCGTCCGCGTCGACGAGAAGTTCCACCGCCGGGCTGTGATCGAGAATGCGCACGCCAGCGCCCTTCACCAGCTTGCGCATCAGCCGCATATATTCCGGGCCCTGCAGCGAGCCGCGCGCCGGGGCGCCTTCATCATTCAGCGGAAAGGGATAGCCGCGCGCGGCGAGCTCATCCACACTCTGATGCGTGCGGTCGAGAACCCGCATGGACCACTTCCGGTCAGCGAGGTTTCCGCCGAGCACCTGGCGCGCCAGAAACGCCGCGTGCCGCCGCTCCGGGTCCGGCGGCACGTACCACACGCCGGTGCCGGAAGGCGCCGTCGCGCCCGACGTGCCGCAGAACCCCTTGTCCGCCAGCACCACGCGGGCGCCGGCGCGCGCCGCCGCCAGCCCCGCCCAGGTTCCGGCGGGGCCGCCGCCGAGAACCAGCACGTCCGCATCGAGATCGAGCGCCGCGCGGTGGGTCGACATTTCTGGCTTCAGACTCATGGGGTGCGCTCCGGGGGCGATAAAGAGAAACCCGCCCGGCCGGGCTGGGGGGACAGTCCTCGATCAGAAGTCCACACCGCCGCCCGGTGCGGGCAGGGTCGGCTTGTCGCGCGGCAGCTCGGCGATCAGCGCCTCTGTGGTCACCAGCAGGCCGGCGACGGAGGCCGCGTCCTGCAGCGCTGTGCGCACGACCTTGGCGGGATCGACGATGCCGGCGGCGATCAGGTCGACATAGGTCTCGTTCTGCGCGTCGAAGCCGAACGTCGCCGACCTGTTGTCAAGAATCTTGCCGACCACGATGGAGCCCTCCACGCTGGCAGGATGTCCGCAGGCTGAAGTCCAGCCGCAGTGCGGCCAGCGTGCCGCGCGCGGCCGCTTGTATCTGCTCGATCGTCGCGAAATCCTGGCCGTCCATGGCGTCGAACTGGTGGTTCGAGGCATGAAAGCGGAAGCCGCTCTCAAGACGGGACGCCAGGCCCGCGCGACGGCCTGCAACGACGACGATGGCAATGTGGGAACTCGGCGGCTCGATCATGAAAAGTAGAATATTAAATCGGTAGATTAAATCAATAAAAAGATCGACCGTTGCCGCTCACATCTCCGGGCGCCGTCCGGCGGCAGGGTGCCTATGCACCACGGCGTGCTTGGGCGAGGGTGGTGCCCGCCCGGCGACATGCCGGGCGGGTTTGAATCACCGCCGTCCCCGTCCGCTCTGGATGCGCTTGAGGGCGACCTCCAGCGCGTCGATATCGTCCTTCGTATTGTAGAAGGCGAGCGAAGGACGCACCGTGCTCTCCAGCCCGAAGCGGCGCAGGATCGGCTGGGCGCAGTGATGGCCTGCCCGCACCGCGATGCCCTCGCGGTCGAGCGCCACGCCGACGTCCTGGGTGCGGCAGCCATCAAGCACGAAGGAGAGCACGCTGGCCTTCTCCTTCGCCGTGCCGATGAGCGTGAGTCCCGGCACGGTGAGCAGGCGCTCCGTTCCGTAGACCAGCAGTTCGTGCTCGTAGCGGGAGATCACCTCCATGCCGATGGCCTCGACATAGTCGATCGCTGCCCCGAGCCCCACCGCATCGGCGATGTTGCCCGTGCCGGCCTCGAAGCGCTCCGGTGGGCCGTGATAGATGGTCTTCTCGAAGGTGACGTCGGCGATCATGTTGCCGCCGCCCTGCCAGGGCGGAAGGTCCTTGAGAACCTCGGGCTTGCCGTAGACCACGCCAATGCCCGTGGGACCGAACACTTTGTGGCCGGAGAAGACGAAGAAGTCGGCGTCGATGGCCTGGACGTCCACCGCCATGTGGGAAACCGACTGCGCCCCGTCCACGACCGCCCGGACGCCGTGGCGATGGGCGATCGCGACCAGTTCCTTCACGGGTACCACCGTGCCGAGCGCATTCGAGACCTGCGTCACCGAGACCAGCCGGGTGCGCGGGTTGATCAGCTTCTCGAACTCCTCGACGATCACCTGGCCGGTGTCGTCCACCGGCGCCACCCGTAGCCGGGCACCCTTCTCGGCAGCGAGCTGCTGCCAGGGCACGATATTGGCGTGATGCTCCAGATGGGTAACGACGATCTCGTCGCCCTCCTTCACATGCCGGCGGCCATAGGTCTGGGCGATGAAGTTGATCGCCTCGGTGGTGCCGCGCACGAAGATGATGTCCTTCGTGGAGCCGGCATTGAGGAAGCGACGCACCTTTTCGCGCGCCGCCTCATAGGCATCGGTCGCCCGTGCCGCCAGCGTGTGGGCGGCGCGGTGGATGTTGGAGTTCTCGTGCTCGTAGAACCGGCTCAGCCGGTCGATCACCGCCTGCGGCTTCTGCGTCGTGGCGGCATTGTCGAGCCAGATCAGCGGCTTGCCGTGCACGTTCTGCTGCAGGATGGGGAAGTCGCGCTTGACCGTATAAGGGTCAAACGGTCGGGTCGACGAACCGAGGTCCGGCACCAGTTCAGGGCGCAGTCCAGCGGAGATGGTGCTGAAATCCAGACTCCGTTCTGACGGATGGACGGGTTCGGCCGGGAGAGCTGGAAAGCCGCCCGGCGCCGGCACGTCCGCCGGTGCGAGGGATTCGCCCTCGCGCAGGAAGTAGAATCCGTTGGCGCTTGGCTGGGCGACGTTGCCGGGAACCGCCGGCACGTCGCCGCCGGTCGAGGAACGGCGCGTGTCGAACGCGACGACATTGCCGAGGCCGGCCGGCAACTGGCCGAAATCGAACGGCGCCGGAAAGGCGGGCACAAACAGCCCCGGCGAGCCGCCCGGCTGCGGCAGGCCCGGCGTGCCGGGAACCGCGACAGCGGTTGGCGCGCTTGGGGCGGGAATGCTCGGCGTGGGCACCACCGAAGGGATGGTTACCGGCGGCAGTTCGGGCAGCCCTACCGGCGGCTGCACCGGAATATGCGGCGCGGCCGTCGTCAGCACCGACGTGCCGGGCAGTTGGCCCGGATTCGGCGGCGAGGAGGGCAGGGGGACGACATGTGGTGCCGTTGCGGCCTGGTCCGGGGCCACGTGGAAGAGGGCATTGGCGATCTGCTGGATCAGCCCGGCATCGGGCCAGCCGGGAGCTGCCCCGCCAGGCGCGGTACCGACGGCAGGAAGCTCCAGCGCCAGCGGCGTGCCCGCCGATGGCGCCGCCGCCCCCGATTCCGGGGCGAAATCAGGCGTAGGTGTCAGGATAGGCATGATACTTCCCCACCTCGACATCCTCGAGCACCGCCAGCGCGTCGTGCGTGAGCACGGCAGCCGAGCAGTAGAGCGAGATGAGATACGAGGCGATCGCCTTGCGGTTGATGCCCATGAACCGGACCGAAAGGCTCGGCGCCACTTCGCCCGGCACGCCGGGCTGGAACAGACCGACCACGCCCTGCTTCTTCTCGCCGGTACGTAGCAGCAGAATCTTGGTCCTGCCGTTCTCGTCCACGAACAGCTTGTCCGAGGGCACCAGCGGCAGGCCGCGCCAGGTCAGGAACGGGGTGCCGAACAGCGTCACCGTGGGCGGCGGCACACCGCGACGGGTGCATTCGCGTCCGAAGGCCGCGATCGCGCGGGGATGAGCGAGGAAGAAGGCCGGCTCCTTCCACACCTTGGTGATGAGCTCGTCGAGATCGTCGGGAGTCGGCGCGCCGGTGCGGGTCTTGATCCGCTGCGAGGGGGCCGAGTTGGCGAGAAGGCCATATTCGGCGTTGTTGATGAGCTCGCTCTCCTGCTTCTCCTTCACCTTCTCGATGAGCAGGCGTAGCTGCTCCTGGATCTGGTCGTAGGGGTGCGAGTAGAGGTCGGAGACTCGGGTCTGCACATCGAGAACGGTGGAGACCGCATTGAGCGAGTATTCGCGCGGCGCCTCGTCATAGTCGACAAAGGTCTCCGGCAGGTCTGAATCCTGATCGCGGCGCGGCGAGCATTGAACGTCGGCCTCGCCATCGCCGGCCTCCTTGACCCGGTTGAGCCGGTAGATGCCGGCCTCGACCGGCGTCCAGGGCAGGAAGGACACCAGCCAGCGCGGCGTGATGCCCGACCATTGGGCGCGGGTCTTGGTGGCATTGGCGAGTTGCCGGGCGGCAGCCTCGCTGAGTGTACGGCGAATGGCAGGTTCTTCGGTCATTCTAGTCCCCGTCAGGATGAAGCACCAGGCCGCGCGGGCCCGGTGTGGGCAGTGCCCTCGCCGCCGGTCGAGCGGGTCTGGGCCTGAGTGATGTGGCTGCCCGGCGGCACCGAATGGGTGAGCCAGACATTGCCGCCGATGCTGGAGCCGCGGCCGATGGTGACGCGCCCGAGCACGGTGGCGCCGGCATAGATGACGACGTCGTCCTCGATGATCGGGTGGCGCGGATTGCCCTTGATGAGCGCGCCGTGCTCATCGGCCGGAAAGCTCCGCGCGCCCAGCGTCACCGCCTGGTAGAGCCGCACGCGCGCGCCGATCTCCGCCGTCTCGCCGATGACGACGCCCGTGCCGTGGTCGATGAAGAAGCTGCCGCCGATCTGCGCACCCGGATGAATGTCGATGCCGGTGCGGGAATGGGCGATGTCGGAGATGAAGCGCGCCAGAAAGCCGGCGCCGAGCCGATGCAGCGCATGGGCGAAGCGATGGTGCAGAATGGCGGTGAGGCCCGGATAGACCAGCAGAATCTCAGAATAGCCCGTCGCGGCCGGATCGCCGTCATAGGCGGCATGCAGATCGCTCACCAGCAGGCCGCGAATAGCCGGCAGTTCGGCGGCGAACGCGCTGGTGATCCCGAACGCCTGTCGGCGGAATTCGGCCTCGCTGCGGTCTTCCTGCAGCGAGAAGGGAAGGCTGCGCGCCACCTGCTCGGCCAGTCGGGTCAGGGCCTCGTTGAGCGTGGCGCCGACATAATAGTCGATGGTCTCGCGCGTGAGGCCGGGCTCGCCGTAATGGGCGGGGAAGAGAGCGGCGGCGAAGCCCTGTACGGCGCGGGCGATGGCCTCGCGCGCCGGCGGCGGGCGCAGCCGCCGACGGTGGCGGATGTTGTGGCTGACATCGCGGGAGAGCTTCAGCCCCGCCACGACCGAATCCAGATTCCAGTCGGGCTGCACGGATTCAGCTTGGTCCCCGACCGCGTCGCCAGACGCCGCTCGGCGCAGCTCGCCTACCTCCGCGCTGCCATTGCGAAACACCATTCCTGCCCCCGGCGGCTTCCCGGTCGACGTCGCTGCGTCGTCCCGTCCTGGCAAGGGGTCGCACGAGAAATACCATTTGTCTAGCGAATTTGTAGACTTTACGAATGCGGTTGAGAGTGCGAATTTGTCGTTCCCGGGGTTGCAGCGCGGCCGCCTGCCCCCAGTCTTCATAAGTATGAGCCAAGGGTGACCCGGCACGGACAAGCCGTCGCTGGTTCGCCCACATTACGGCAGCCTTTGCCGGGGAGAAGTCACATGAAATTCGCCACCGCCATCCTCGCCGCTGGCCTCGCCGCGGCGATCCAGTTGGCCGCGCCGCAGCTTGCCCGCGCCGACGTTCTCGCGACGGTCCGGCAGGCGGGTGTCATCAAGATCGGCACCGAAGGCACTTACCCGCCCTTCACCTTCCACGACACGGCCAACAAGCTGGTGGGCTTCGATGTCGAGATCGGCCAGGCGATCGCCGCCAAGCTGGGCGTCAAGGCCGAGTTCCTTGAAGGCAAGTGGGACGGGCTGATCGCCGGGCTGGACGCCGGCCGCTACGACGCCGTCATCAACCAGGTCGGCATCACCGAGGCGCGAAAGGTGAAGTACGACTTCTCGCAGCCCTACATCGCCTCCAAGGCGGTGCTGATCGTCAAGGACGGCAACGACGCGATCAAGAGTTTCGCAGACCTCAAGGGCAAGAAGGCCGCCCAGTCGCTGACCAGCAATTTCGGTAAGCTGGCGGAACAGAACGGTGCCACACTCGTGGGGACGGATGGCTTCGACCAGTCGATCCAGCTCGTTCTCAACAGCCGGGCCGACGCCACCATCAATGACAGCCTGTCTTTCCTCGACTTCAAGAAGCACAAGCCGGACGCACCGGTGAAGATCGCTGCCGAGCAGAAGGACGCGGAATATTCCGGCGTCATCGTGCGCAAGGGAAATCCCGAGCTTGTCGCCGCCATCAACAAGGCGCTCGATGAGATCAAGGCGGACGGAACCTATGCCAGGATTTCCAACACCTATTTCGGGGCTGACGTCTCCAAGTAAGGGCGCCTGAAGGCGCTCCACGCGGACGCCCCCGCAGCGGGCTCTCGCGAGGACTCATGGGCGAGCGCGTCCTTCGCCCGATCCTGATGTGGACCGGCCCCGGCGGTCCCATCTTTCTGCGCGGGCATCCGCGCGACGGTTTATGCGGAGGATCGCGTGCCTCACTGGCTCGACCTGATGCTGCAATCACTCGGCCCGCTGCTCTGGGCCGCGCTGATCTTCACCGTGCCGCTCACGCTGCTGTCCTTCGTGCTTGGGCTGACGCTGGGCTTTTTCACTGCGCTGGCGAGGCTTTACGGGCCAGCGCCGCTGGCCGCCCTCGCGCGCTTCTATGTCTGGATCATCCGGGGCACGCCGCTGCTGGTGCAGCTGTTCGTGATCTTTTACGGCCTGCCGAGCGCCGGCATCCTGCTGGACGCGTTCCCGGCGGCGCTGATCGGCTTCACCATCAATGTCGGGGCCTACAGCTCGGAGATCATCCGCGCGGTCATTGCCTCGATTCCCAAGGGGCAGTGGGAAGCGAGCTACTCCATCGGCATGAACTGGTCGCAGGCGCTGCGCCGTACCGTGCTGCCACAGGCGACGCGGGTCGCCGTGCCGCCTCTGTCGAACACCTTCATTTCGCTGGTGAAGGACACTTCGCTCGCGGCGGCCATCACCGTGCCTGAGTTGTTCCAGCAGGCGCAGCGCATCGTCGCCGTGACCTATGAGCCGCTCATCATCTACATTGAAGCCGCGCTGATCTACCTCGCGCTGAGCTCGGTCCTTTCCATCCTGCAGGACCGGCTTGAGCTGCGCTTCGCCCGCTCCGCCGGCGCGCTGGAGCCCTCCACATGATTCATCTGAGCGCGATCGAGAAGAGCTTCGGCGGCGTTCCCGTGCTGAAGCGGGTCAGCATCAGCGTTGCCGAGGGGTCGGTGACGGCGCTGATCGGCCCGTCCGGCTCTGGCAAGAGCACCCTTCTGCGCTGCGTGAACCTGCTGGAGGTTCCCGAAGCGGGTACGCTCGTGCTGGACAAGGAGACGCTGCATTTCACCGGCCAGAAGCCGAGCCCTGCCGCCATTCGCCGCGTGCGGCGGCAGACCGGGATGGTGTTCCAGAACTTTCAGCTCTTTCCGCACCGAACCGCCCTCGGCAATGTCATGGAAAGCCTCCTCGTCGTGCTGAAATGGCCGGAGGCAAAGGCGCGCCAACGCGCTCTCGAACTGCTCGACAAGGTCGGCCTGGCCGAGAAGGCGCAGGCGTGGCCGGCGCAGCTTTCGGGTGGACAGCAACAGCGTGTCGCCATCGCTCGCGCGCTCGCCTCATCGCCGCGCGTGCTGCTCTGCGACGAACCAACATCCGCTCTGGACCCCGAGCTCGCGCTTGAAGTGGTGGAGGTGCTCGCGCAGCTGGCCCGCGAGGGCACCACGATGATGATCGCCACGCATGATCTGCGCCTGGCGGCGAGCGTCGCCCATGAGGCGTTCATGCTGGAAGCCGGGGAGGTTGTGGAGGCGGGCCCGTCGGCCGAGCTGTTCACGCACCCGCGCAAGGAACGGACACAACGCTTCATCTCAAGCCTTGGCAACGATGTTCCGGCGGGTTGGCCAACGGCTAAGGCGGAGGCGTGAAGCCGGAGGACACTGAAGCGGACGCGCCTCGCACGCGGGTCCACGCCCGAAGCCATGTCGGTCGCTCGCAGGGACGTAGATGGTCGACACGCCGCTCGCATCAAATTATCTATAAAAGATGAGCGTGAAATCCGAAGAGACCCTGGCCGCCCGCATCAGCCGTGCCCTGGCGGACCGTATCATCGCCGGTGACATAGAGCCGGGTTCGCGGCTGCGCCAGGACCATATCGCCGAGGAATTCGGGGCGAGCCATGTGCCGGTGCGCGAGGCGTTCCGGCGGCTGGAAGCGCAGGGGCTCGCCGTGAGCGAGCCGCGGCGCGGCGTGCGGGTCGCCGCCTTCGACCTCGCCGAGGTGAAGGAGGTGGCGGAGATGCGGGCCGCCCTCGAGGTGCTCGCCCTGCGCCATGCCGCGCCGCATCTCACGCCGGCCATCCTGAACGCGGCG
This sequence comes from Xanthobacteraceae bacterium 501b, assembly GCA_000378025.1. Classification (GTDB taxonomy): domain Bacteria; phylum Pseudomonadota; class Alphaproteobacteria; order Rhizobiales; family Xanthobacteraceae; genus Ancylobacter. The sequence continues at coordinate 1,922,366 of KB899087.1, read as the reverse complement.
GAGGAGGCGACCCGCGCAGGCGACAATTCCCGCGACGTGCGGAGCTGGGAGGAGGCTAACCGGCGCTTCCACCGGCTCATCGTCGCCCCCTGCGGCATGCCGCGCCTGCTCGCGGCGATCGACGATCTGCATGCGGCAAGCGCCCGGTTCCTGTTCTCGGCCTGGCGCTCGGACTGGGAGGCGCGGACCGATCACGATCACCGCGCCATCCTCGCGGCGCTGCGTCGAGGCGATGTCGAGCTCGCGGGCTCGACGCTGGCCCGGCATGTCCAGTGGATCGGCCATCGCCCGGTCGCCGCCGCCAATGGCCGCAGGCGCGATGCTTTCGCGATTGTCGGCTGAAATTATCTATGAAGTGGTTGCGAATCTCAAGCGCCTATGGATTCATAGTAGATAGTTAGAAAAATTATCTATAATATGGAGCCGAGATGATCGCTGCCTTCGCCACGGGCCGTCCAAGCCTGCGCACCACTCTCCGCCATGCCGCCCTTGTCCTGATCGGCGTCGCCTTCATCACCCTCTGTGCCAAGCTGCGCGTTCCCTCCTGGCCTGTGCCAATGACCCTGCACACGCTGGCGGTGATGACGATCGCCGTGGCCGCCGGCCCGCGCCTCGCCACGCTCACCTTCCTCAGCTATCTCGCCTTGGGCGCCGCCGGCCTGCCGGTCTTCTCGGGCACGCCCGAGCGCGGCATCGGTCTCGCCTATATGGTGGGGCCGACGGGCGGCTATCTTCTCGGCTATCTCGCCGCGAGCGGGCTGACCGGCGCGCTGGCGGCCGGGCGCGGAGTGGTGGGGCGCAGCCTTGCCATGCTTGCCGGCCTTTCCGTCACCTATGCCATCGGCCTGCCCTGGCTCGGCCTCTATATCCCCGCCGACAAGATCATCCCTTTGGGCTTCACGCCCTTCATCCTGGGCGACCTCATCAATATCGCCATGGTCGCGTTGGGCAGTGTGCTGGTGCCCGCCCGCTGGCTCGGAGCGCTCGGCCGATGAGTGGCGCGGTCGCTTCGGAGGACGGCGCGGAGCTGCGCACGGACTGGACAGAGGCCGAGGCCCGCGCCCTCTACGACCTGCCGCTTCCCGATCTGCTGTTCCGCGCACAAGAGACCCATCGCCGCCATTTCGACCCGACGCGCATCAACAGCGCGACGCTGCTGTCGATCAAGACCGGCGGGTGCCCGGAGGATTGCGGCTACTGCGCGCAAAGCGCCCATTGGAAAACGGGGGTGCGCGCAAGCCGGCTGATGGAGGTCGAGCGCGTGCTGGAGGCGGCGCGTCAGGCTAAGGCCGGCGGCGCCACGCGCTTCTGCATGGGGGCGGCCTGGCGGGCGCCGAAGGACCGCGACATGGAGGCGGTCTGCGCGATGATCGAGGGTGTCCGGGCGCTCGGCCTCGAAACCTGCGTGACGCTTGGCATGCTGACGCGCCCGCAGGTCGACCGGCTCGCAGCGGCCGGCCTCGATTATTACAACCATAACATCGACACTTCCCGCGCCTTCTACCCGCAGATCGTCACCACAAGGACGCTGGACGACCGGCTGGAGACCCTGGAGCAGGTGCGCGCCGGAGGCATCAAGCTCTGCTGCGGCGGCATTGTCGGCATGGGAGAGAGCGTCCACGACCGGATTTCCATGCTGGTGATGCTGGCGACCCTCGACCCGCATCCCGAAAGCGTGCCGCTCAATATGTGGCACCCCATTGATGGGGTGCCGGTGATGGCGAAGGCGCGCCCGGCCGGCGCCCTCGACTTCGTCCGGCTGGTCGCCCTGGCCCGGCTCCTCCTGCCGCGCAGCGTGGTCCGCCTCGCGGCGGGCCGGCAGGCCCTGAGCGACGAAGCGCAGGCGCTGTGTTTCCTCGCCGGCGCCAATTCCGTCTTTACCGGCGATGTGCTGCTCACCGCCGGCAATCCCGCCCGCGACCGTGACATGGATCTGCTGGCGCGACTTGGCATGGCCTTCGCCGGTGAAAGCATCGCCACCGAAGCGGTCCGCGATGGCGCAGGCTCTCTTTCTGCGGCGGCCGGCTGTAGCTGGGGCGCCATCTCGTCCGAGGTCGCGTCGTGACGCAGGCTCTGGTGGTCACGGGCACCGATACCGGCGTCGGCAAGACCGTGGTCGCGGCCGGGCTCGCCGGGCTCCTCGGCGCCGCCTATTGGAAGCCGGTTCAGGCGGGGCTCGATGGCGAGACCGACAGCGAGACGGCGCGCCGCCTGGGTGGGCTCGATGCGTCGCGCGTGCTGGCGGAAGCCTACCGGCTGCGCACGCCGGCCTCGCCCCATCACGCGGCTGCACTTGATGGCATGACGATCGACCTGGACCGTCTCGCCATCCCACAATGCACCGATACCCTCGTGATCGAAGGCGCGGGAGGGCTGATGGTGCCTCTAACCGGCACTCGGACGTTCCTCGACCTGTTCGCACGCTGGCAAGTGCCTGTCGTGCTCTGCGCCCGCACGCGGCTCGGCACCATCAACCACACGCTGCTGTCGCTGGAGGCGTTGCGTCGGTGCGACGTGCCGGTTCTCGGCGTGGTGTTCGTCGGCGACGCCGCTCCGGAAAGCGAGGCGATCATCGCGGCGTTGGGCGCGGTCTGCGTACTGGGCCGTCTGCCATGGCTGGAGCCGCTGACACCGGGCCGCCTCCGGGCGGAAATGAAGCCAATCTCCGCACGCATCGCGCAGGCGATGCGTGCGTGCTGACGCATCCCGCAGCGGTGGCCTCTCGATCTCCCGTTTCGCTTCTTGAGGAATTGGGCTGACCAAAGGCCTCGCGGCCTACTCCGCCGCCTGCCGCTCGGGTTCGGCGACGGGCGTTCCGATCCGCCACTGATAGGGCGGCAGCGTCCCGTTCACCGCGAAGTCGCCGATGATGCGGTCCTTGTAGACGCGCGGATTGTGGGAGGAGAGGGTGCGCACATTGCGCCAGTGCCGGTCGAGCCCGAGCGGCTTGCGCGTCGCCGAGGCGCCGAGCGCATCGAACAGCGTGGTGGAGGCATCGAGGATGAGGTTCGTCACCACGGTCTGCGCCTGCGCGGTCTCCAGCTCCGCGATGGCATTGGCGCGCTCCTCCGCTGCTTCGTCGCCGGCGAAATGCGCCGCAAAGGCGCGCTCAAGCGAGGCGGCCGCCTGCAGCGCGATGGCGGCGGCGGAATAGGCGGCGCCGCGCGCGCGCCCGACCACGGCGAGAACCTGCGGATCCTGCGCCGAGCGCGGGCCGTTGGCGTGGGTATAGGTGCGGTTGCGCGCCGCCACCGCCCGCGCGACATCGCGGGTAATGGCGCGGCCGATGCCGGCGATCGTCGCGAGATGATAGAGCTGGTAGAAGGCCGCGCTGTAGCGCCAGCGCTCGGCGTCGGGAACCACCTCCTCGCGGGCCACGGGCACATCGGTGAAGGTCGTGCTGCCGCTGACCGAAAGCACCTGTCCGAAGCCGTCCCAATCATCGACGATGGTCACGCCCGGGGCGTCGGCGCGCACGAAAACAGAGAGTTCCTCACCCTCGGGGCCGGTCACGCCAACATCGATCCAATCGGCGTAGAGCGAGCCTGTCGTGTAGTACTTGGCTCCGTTGAGAACGAGCTGCCCGTTCTTCTCTGAAAGCCGTGTTCCGAAGGTTTCAAGCGTGCCGCCGGCCGCCTCGGTCCAGGCACTGCCGGTGGTCTCTCCGGCGGCGATCCGTGCGAACCAGCGGGCGCGCCGCGCCTCGTCCCTCGTGTTCAGCACGTCCTCGAGCACGCCGAAATGCACGCGCAGCGCCTGGGTGACGTTTGAATCCGCCTCGGATAGTTCGATGAGGAGATTGGCGAGCTCCGGCAGGCTCGCGCCCTGGCCGCCGGCCTCGACGGGCAGACGCACGGCCGTGAATCCGGCCTCCTTCAGCCAGCGGATCGGCTCAAAGGCAAGCTCGCGCTTGAGCTCACGCTCGATCGCCGTCGCGGCAATGCGGGCAAAGACGGGGCGGAAGCGCTCGGCCAGCGCCTCGTAGCGGTCGCTCGGGCCGGCGCCCCAGGCGGAATCGATCTGGCTCATGGTGTCACCTTCTGAAGTGGCTCGGGTCATTCGGCCGCCGCGACGCCCGCATGCGCGCGCGCCTCGGCCTCGCGGCGCTTCACCGCCTCGATGTCGCGATAGCCATGGGCCGGGTGGGTGGCGGGCAGGTAGGGGCCCTCGCCGAACAGCTTCTCGCGCAGCGTGCCCGGCCGATAGGTCGTGGGGTAGACCCCGCGCTTCTGCAGTTCCGGCACGACGAGATCGACGATGGATTCGAAGGTCTCCGGCGTCACCGCGTAGGCGAGGTTGAAACCGTCGACATCGGTCTCCTCGACCCATTCCTGCATGATATCGGCGATGGTCGCGGGCGAGCCGACGAAGACCGGGCCGACGCCGCCAATGCCGCCCCATTTCGCCAATTCCTCGACGGTCCATTTCTGGTCCTTGCCGCCGAAATTCTCGACCATGGAAACGATGGCGTTGGTCTCGACCTTCTTCAAAAGGTCGGTGGGGGCGTACTGGCCGAAATCGAGCCCGCTCCAGCCGGACATGAACACCAGCGAGCCGTCATAGGAGACGTAGCGTGCATACTCCTCGAAGCGCTGCTGCGCCTTGGCGTCGGTCTCATCCACGATGAGCGTGACGAGGTTGTAGATGTAGAGCTTGCGCGGGTCGCGCCCGGCCTCGGCCGCCTGCCGGCGGATATCGGCGACATAGGCCTTGAGCAGCGGCTTGGTCGGCGCGCCGACGAACACGCATTCGGCGTGCTGGGCGGCGAAGGCCTTGCCGGCCCCGGAGGCGCCGGCCTGGTAGAGCACCGGCGTGCGCTGCGGCGAGGGTTCGGTCAGCCCGTAGCCGGGCACGTCGAAGAAGCGGCCCTTATGGCCGATTTCATGCACCTTGGCGGGATCGGTGAAGAGACGGTTTTCGCGATCGCGCACAACGGCGCCCTCTTCCCAGGAGCCTTCCAGCAGCTTGTAGAGCACCTCGACATATTCATTCGCCACCTCGTAGCGATTGTCGTGCCGGCGCAGGCCGCCCTGGCCGATGTTTTTCGCCCCGCTCTCGAGATAGGAGGTGACGATGTTCCAGCCGACGCGGCCCTTGCTGTGGTGGTCGGCGGTCGCGATGCGGCGGGCGAAGGTGTAGGGGTGCTCGAAGGAGGTGGAGGCGGTGATGCCGATGCCCAGATGCTCGGTGGCGAGCGCGATCGGCGCGGCGAGCTGGAGCGGATCGTTGACGGGGATCTGCGCGGCCTCGCGGATCGCGTGCCAGTTCGAGCCCTTGTAGACGTCGTAATAGCCGACGACATCGGCGATGAAGATGCCGTCAAAGATGCCGCGCTCAAGGGTGCGCGCCAAATCCTGCCAATAGTCGAGATCCTTGTATTTCCAGGATCGGTCGCGCGGGTGCGCCCACAAGCCGGGCGACTGGTGGGCGACGCAGTTCATGTCGAAGGCGTTGAAGCGGATATGGCGGGACATGTCGGTTTCTCCGGCAGCACGGCGGGCGCGAGGGCGCGGCTGGCTCAGATCCAGGAATGAAGCGGGGGGTGGACGCCGTTCAGGTAGAACTGACCGACCGCGTGGTACTTCCAGCGCACCGGGTCGTGCAGCGTGTGGGTGCGCGCGTCGCGCCAGAGCCGGTCGAGCCCGTGGCAGCCCAGCGTCGAGCGGGTGCCGCCGAGCTCGAACAGCTTGGAGGTCGCGAGCAGCGCGGCGTCCGTGGTCAGCACCTTCGCCTCGGCGGTCGCCACCTTGGCCAGCGCGATGCTCTCCAGCGTCGTCTCGGCGAGGGTGGCGTCGAGTTGGGCGCCCGCCCGGTCGAGCAGCGCCTCGGCCGCATTGAGCCGGATGGCGAGGTCGCCAATGGCGCTGATCGTGTAGGGGTCCTCGCTCGCGCTGTCCTTGCCGCTGTCGATCCAGGGGCGCGCCTGGCTGCGGATGAAGTCGAGCGTCGCATTGAAGGCGCCGCGCGCGATGCCGGCGTCGATGGCGGCGTGCAGGAGCTGACTCTGCGGGCCGACGGCGCTCGGGTTCTCATAAACGACATGCGCCGGCAGCACGCGCGCGGCGGGGATCACCACATCGTTCAGGAGAACCGTGCCGCTCGCGGTGGTGCGCTGCCCAAAGGCAGACCAGTCGTCGATCACGGTCAGGCCCGGCGTGTCGCGGTCGGCCACAGCGACATAGACATGGCCGTCCTCGCCCAGCGCGACGATGGGCACGAGATGCGCGAAGAGCGCGCCGGTGGAATAGAACTTCTCGCCCGACACGACGTAATCGTCGCCCCGCTTCACCAGCTTCGTGGCGAAGTCCTCGACATTCCTGCCCTTGAACTCGGAGAAGGCGTTGCCGAGCCGGAAGCCGGCCAGCACCAGAGCGAACAGTTCGCGCTTCTGCGCCTCGCTGGCGGAGAGGCGGATCACGTCGATGATCTCGAAGCTGTTCTGAGCGATCTGGGTCAGCGAGGCATCGCCTGCCGCCAGCTCGGCAAAAACCCGGGCAAGCGTGCGCTGCGAGACCCCCGCACCGCCATAAGCCCTGGGGATGGTGATCCCCCACAGCCCGCTCTGCGAGAAGGCGTCCACCTCGTCAAACGGCAATGTCCGGTCACGGTCGCGCTCCAGCGCGTCGCGGGCGAAAAGCGGGGCGAGGCTGCGTGCCACCGCGATCGCCTCGGCGTCGTCGGCGATGACATGGGCGGGGCGCGCGGGGCGGGCCGGTGCCCATTCCGGCGCGCCGCGCGCCGGCTCGGCAGGGGCAGGCGACGGGGATCGGACGGCGAGGGCAACGGCGTCGGTGCTCATGATGTCGGTATCCGGTGACAAGAGAAGAGGGCGGGCACCGGCCGGGCGCCGCCCGTCGCATCAGAAGGCCGCGTAGACCTGCCCCTGATAGCGATCCTGGATGAACTGGCGCGTGGCCTCGCTGTTGAGCGCCTTGGCGAGGATCTTGATCGCGGCATCGTCCTTGTTCTCGGGACGGGTCACGAGGTATTCGCCCCAGACGTTCTTTCCGTCCTGGCCGCGCTCGATGTAGAGCGACTTGGCGAGGTCGAGCTTGGCTTCAAGCACGTAGTTGCCGTTCAGTGCCGCGAGATCGACCTGGCTGAGAGCCCGCGGCAGGATTGCCGATTCGAGCTCGACGATTTTCAGGTTCTTCGGGTTCTCCAGAATGTCCTTCTGGCTCGGCAGCGGGTCTTCCGGCGAATCGAGTTCGGCCTTGCCCTTCAGCTTGATGAGGCCAAGCTTCTGCAGCAGCAGAAGGCCACGTCCGCCATTCACCGGGTCGTTGGGAATGGCGACGGTGGCGCCGTCCTGCAACTGGTCGACCGAGGTGATTTTCTGTGAGTAGGCGACAAACGGTTCGATATGGACCGGCACGATCGCCACGAGGTCGGTGCCGCGCTCGCGGTTGTAGTCATTGAGGAAGGGACGATACTGATAGTAGTTCGCATCAAGCTGCTTGGAGACGAGCTGGGCATTGGGCTGGATGTAGTCGGAGAACACCCGGATATCGAGCTCAAGCCCTTCCTTGGCGACGATGGGCTTCACGAATTCAAGAATTTCCGCGTGCGGAACCGCAGTCGCGCCGACCACCAGCTTTTCGCCGGCAAAGGCGGAGCCTCCAAGAAGGGCGAGTGAAAGCACGGCGGAGGAAAAAGTCTTCAAAAGGGTCATGGCACGCATCCGTGGCTGGATCATTTCCGGGAAAAGTGGAGGACGAGCCGGTTGCCGGCCGCCTGAAGGAGCTGGACGAGGATGATCAGCAGGACGACCGTCACGATCATCACCTCGGTCTGGAAGCGCTGATATCCGTAGCGAATGGCGAGGTCGCCTATGCCACCGCCGCCGATGGCGCCCGACATCGCCGTGTAGTCGACGAGCACGATGGCGGTAACGGTGATCCCGGCGAGGATGCCGGGCAGCGCCTCGGGTAACAGGGCGCGGAACACGATCTGGCCGATGGTCCCGCCCATGGCCTGCGAGGCATCGATGACACCGTGGTCGACCTCGCGCAGCGCCGTTTCGACCAGCCGGGCAAAGAAGGCCGTGGTGCCGACCACCAGCGGGGGAATGACGCCGCGCACCCCGAGCGAGGTGCCGGTGATGAGGGTCGTCACCGGCATCAGCACGATCAGCAGGATGATGAACGGCACCGACCGCAGGATGTTCAGCACGAAGGACAGGACGGCATAGACCGCGCCCTGCTGGAGAAGCTGGCCCCGGCCGGTGAGGAACAGCAGCACGCCGAGCGGCAGGCCGAACAGCACGGTGAAGAACAGCGCGCCGCCCAGCATGGCGAGAGTATCGAGTGCGGCAAACCCGATCTGCGGCCAGTCGATGCGATCAAGCGACATCGGCGAGCTCCCGGGAGACAACGTCAGCCTGGGCGCCCAGCGTCGCATCAGCCGGCGTCAGCTCCTCCACGTCGACGCCGGCGGCGTCGAGACGGGCGAGGGCGCTGCGCACATCGCCGCCGCTGAAGGCGATGGTGAGCTGCGCGAAGGGCTCGTCGCGGATCGTGCCGATCTGCCCGCCGAGAATGGCGAAATCGACGCCGTGCTCGCGCGCTATATGGCCAAGGATCGGGCTGTAGGTGGCGGCACCCCGGAAGGTCAGCCGGAACACGTCGCCGGCGGTCCGCAGCGCGTTGCCCGCAGCCTTCTCCTCGCGTACCGCCTCACGCACCAGCGCCAGGGTCGCGGGATGGCGCGGGTGCAGAAACACCGCCTCCACCGGCCCGGTCTCGACGATCCGGCCGGCGTCAAGCACCGCAACCCGGTGGCAGATCTGCCGCACGACATCCATCGTGTGGGTGATCAGCACGATGGTCAGGCCGAGTTCCTGATTGATCTCGGACAGCAGCCGCAGCACCGAGCGCGTCGTTTCAGGGTCCAGCGCGCTTGTCGCCTCGTCGCACAGCAGGATGGCGGGGCGGCAGGCCAAGGCGCGGGCGATGCCGACACGCTGTTTCTGGCCGCCGGAGAGCTGGCGCGGATATTTGTCGGCATGGGCGGACAGGCCCACGCGGGTCAGCAATGCGTCGACCCGGGCGGCAATGGCCGCACGACTTCGCACACCGGCGAGCTGGAGGGGAAAGGCGACGTTTTCCGCCACCGTCTTGGCGCTGAGCAGGTTGAAGTGCTGGAACACCATGCCGATCTCGCGGCGCAGCTTCAGAAGTTCCCGCCCGCCGACGCCGGCCGTTGCGCGGCCATTGACCGTGAGGGTCCCCGTTTCCGGCCGCTCCAGCAGGTTGATGAGCCGCACCAAGGTCGATTTGCCGGCGCCGGACGCGCCGATGATGCCAAACACCTCCCCGCTCTGGACGGCGAGATCGACACCGCGCAAGGCGGGCACTGAGCGCCCGCTGCCGCCATAGGTCTTGGTGACGTTGGTCAGCGAAATGATCGTCATGGCACGGGTGTCACAGCGAGGGACGTGGCGCGGATCGCGGACCAGCGACGGGGGAAGTGGTGGCCGGCGTCACAGCGGCATAGGCCCGTCAGGCGGCACCGGGCCCGGCCGTGCGACCGGATCGCGCGGGCCGGCCCGGTGCGGTCGGCAGGCGCAGCGGCAGAAACCATGGCCGTTAATCTCGTATCCATTGGTCTACTAAATCTATAAACTATTAGCGGTGTCAATAGGGCATGATGCGTGGCGCCCACGGACCGCGCCGGCACTGCCCTTCGCCATCCGTCGTGCCTCTCCAGGAGGCTTTCAATGCGGGAACTGAGACGTGAACCGAGAGATTCTGCTGAACGCCTTTGCCATGAACTGCGTCGGCCATCAGTCACCGGGGCTATGGCGGCATCCCCGCGATCGCTCCGCGCACTACACGGAACTGTCCTATTGGCTCGATCTCGCCCGGACCTTGGAGCGCGGCAGGTTTGACGGCATCTTCCTGGCGGATGTGCTGGGCGTGTACGACGTTTATGGCGGCGCGCCGGATACGGCATTGCGCACCGCCATACAGGTGCCGGCGAACGATCCCATGCTGCTGGTTCCGGCGATGGCGTCGGTGACGGAGCATCTGGGCTTCGGCATCACCTCGACCCTGACCTATGAGCCGCCCTTTCCCTTCGCCCGGCGCCTGTCCACGCTCGATCACCTGACCAAGGGGCGCATCGGCTGGAATATCGTGACCGGCTATCTCGACAGCGCGGCCCGTGCCGCGGGTCGGGAGCGGCAGGTCGCCCATGACGACCGCTATGACATCGCCGACGAGTACATGGAGCTCGTCTACCGGCTATGGGAGGAGAGCTGGGACGATGACGCCGTGCGCCGGGATCGTGACGCCGGAATCTTCACCGATCCGGCGAAGGTCCGGCCGATTCGTCACGCTGGCGCGCATTATCGCCTCGACGCCATCCACCTCGCTGAGCCCTCGCCCCAGCGCACGCCCGTGCTCTACCAGGCGGGCAGTTCGCCGCGCGGGCGGCGCTTTGCCGGCCGGCATGCGGAATGCGTGTTCGTCTCCGGTCCCTCGGCGGCAGTGATCGCGCCCCGCGTGGCGGCGATCCGGGAGGCGGCGCGCGCCGAGGGGCGTTCGCCCGACGCCATCAAGGTCTTCAGCATGATGACGCTCATCCTTGATGAGACCGACGCGGCGGCGGCCGCCAAGCTCGACGAGTACCGCGCCTATGTCAGCCATGAGGGAGCGCTGGCCCTGATGTCCGGCTGGACCGGCGTCGATTTCTCGCGGCTGCCGCTCGACGCGCAGGTTCGGCATGTCGAGAGCGAGGCGGGCCGTACCGCGATGGACAACATCACCCGCGCGGATACCGACAGGGTCTGGACGGTCCGAGAAGTCGCCGAGCATGTCGGTATTGGCGGGATAGGACCGGTCATCACCGGCGGGCCGCAGCGCGTTGCGGACGCGGTGGAGGCCTGGGTGGACGCGACCGGCGTCGACGGATTGAACCTCTGCTACGTCGTCATGCCCGAGAGCTTCGAGACCGTGGTCGATCTGCTCGTGCCCGAGCTCGCCCGGCGCGGGCGCTATAAGACGGCCTATCAGGAAGGCACGCTGCGCGAAAAACTGTTCGGCGCGGGGCAGGCCCGCCTCGCCCTCCCGCACCCGGCGGCCACCTTCCGGTCCGTGCGCGCCTGAACGTGAAACGCCTTGCGGCCGCTGCGTCAGGCGCCGAGGCGGACGACGCGGAGGCCAAAAACGTGGATCGCGCCTATGGATACCGCTTGCCAATCTAATTATTCTAGTCAATCTATAGAGTAATTAGACTGTTTCGGATAACCTCCATGACTGACCCCCTCGCGCCCTATCTGCATGAGCCCGTTCGCTTCGCGTACTGGATTTCGAACCTGTCCGGCGGACAGGTCGTGAGCAAGGTCGAGCAGCGCACGAACTGGGACTTCGATTACAATGTCCAGCTGGCGCGGGCGGCAGAGAAGGCGGGCTTCGACTTCGCCCTGTCCGCCACGCGCTTCGTCGGCGGCTATCGCGCAGACGGGCAGCACGAGGCGAGCACCTTCGCCATGTCGCTGCTGAACGCGACGGAGCGGCTCAACGTCATCGTCGCGATCATGACGGGCTTCTGGCACCCCGCCGTGGTGGCCAAGCTCGGCGCGACCGCCGACCACATTTCCAAGGGACGCTGGCATCTCAATATCGTCAGCGGCTGGTTCAAGCACGAATTCGACGTGCTAGGCGCCCCCTGGCTGGAACATGACGAGCGATACCGTCGCTCGACCGAATTCATCAAGGTGCTGAAGGGCGCGTGGACGCAGGACGATTTCAGCTTCCACGGCGACTACTACAACATCGACAACTGGCATCTGAATCCCAAGCCGAGCTTCAAGCCGCATCCCCTGATCTTCCAGGGCGGTTCCTCCACCGCCGCCCGCCGCATGGCGGCGGAGAATTCCGACTGGTACTTCACCAATGGCGGTTCCGTTGACGAACTGCGCACGCAGGCGCAGCAGGTGAAGACCGGCGCTGCGGGCTTCGGCCGGCAGCTGCGCGTCGGCGCCAACGCCTTCATCATCGCCCGCGAAACCGAGGCCGAGGCCCGCGGGGTTCACGCGGAAATCCTTGCCAAGGCGGATCCCGCCGCCGTGGCCGGCTTTGCCGAGGCGGTGAAGCAGGCCGGTCAGGCAACGGGTGACGGCATCGGCAATTGGGCGAAATCCACCGCCGCTGATCTCGTCCAGCCCAATGACGGGTTCAAGACCAATCTGATCGGCACGCCCGAGCAGGTCGCGCGCCGCATCGTCGAATTGAAGCACAACGGCATTGATCTGGTGCTCGCCGGCTTCCTGCATTTTCAGGAAGAGGTCGAGTATTTCGGCGCCCGCGTTGTGCCGCTGGTCCGCGAGTTTGAAGCCGAGACGGCACGCCGCCGCGCTGTAACGGCATGACCGCATTCAACCGTCCCGCATCCGCACGTGCTCCGGAGACACCGATGAACAGCTATGTCGAGCGCCGGTCGTTCCTTGCCGCCGCCGAACCTTCGGCATCGCTGCGCGGTGCCGAGGTGGGGGAGGCAATCCGCCAGCAGGCCGCCCGCCACCCGGGAAGGCCCGCCTTCCTGCACAAGCGTCACGGGCGTTGGTTCAGCTTCACCTGGGCTTATGTCCGCCAGGAAACCGCCCGCCTCGAAGCGGTGCTGCGGGCGCAGGACGCGCCGCAGCGAGGCCGCGAGATCCGGCTGGCGGTGAGCGGGCCCTATGATCCCGATCTGGTCCTCCTCGCCTTGGCGGCGTTGACGTTGGGCGGGAAGGTCTATGCCCTCGATCCGGAGCAGGCCGGCGAGGAACTTGGCCGCGCGCTTGCCACGATCGCCCCGACACACGCCTTCGTGCAAGGGCGCCGCGCCATCGGCGCCTGGCTCGAGACGCGCCCGGCGGCGGCTGTGCCGCTCTTCGTCACGCGTCCCTTCATCCACGGCAACGAGGCCTGGACCGTCGTGCCCTTGCGCGATCCGGCCGATGCGCTGGCGCCGGCCGCCCTCAGCCGTCCCGAGCCGGCCGCCGGCGGGGTCGTCTGGGTGGATGAGACAACGCATTGGCAGGGCGGGCTCGCCAGTATCATCGATGCGGTGCTGGACGAGGGCCTCACCGTCGCCTTCCCGGAGACCGGAGCCTCGGCATTGCGCGACCGCCGCGAACGGCAACCCGCCGCTCTCCTTCTCTCGGCTGCCCGCCGCGGTCGCCTCATCGAGGAGGACCGGGCCCGCCGCGGCGCGCAGGGCAGCCTCGTGCGCCGGCTGACCGATTGGGCCGAGCATTCGTCGGGCTTCGTCGCCCATCTGGTCAACCGGCGCCGCCTCGCCGTGCTTGGTCTGGCCGGGCTCGAACATCCCCATCTTCCTGTCGCCGCGCCCACGCGCGCCGCCGCCCTCACGGCGCGGCGGGTAGACGCGACGGTCTGAGGTCACGACGATGGGCTCCCCAAGGCGATCGGAAACCACGGCGCCACTGCTCGACGTGCGCGGCGTCTCGCTGTCCTTCCGGGGCGTGAAGGCTCTCTCGGACCTGTCTTTCGCTGTCGCCCGTGGCGAGATCTGCGCGCTGATCGGGCCCAATGGCGCCGGCAAGAGTTCGCTGCTGAACGTCCTCAACGGGGTCTATGTCCCCGATTCCGGCGAGGTCGTGTTCCGGGGTGAGCATTTCCGGCAGATCGAGCCGTCGGAGGCCGCCCGGCGCGGCGTCGCCCGGACCTTCCAGAACAATGCGCTGTTCCGGAAGATGTCGACCCTCGACAATGTCCTGGCAGGGCTGGCGCGCCATACGCGCTCCGGCTTTCTCACCCAGGCGCTGCGCCTTCCGGGCGCCCGGCGCGAAGAGAGGGAGTTGCGCGCACGGGCCGAGACGATCCTCGAATTCCTGGATCTCCAGCCCTACCGCGACCTGATCGTTGGCGGGCTCGCCTATGGCATTCAGAAGCGCATTGAGCTCGCCCGCGCCCTGGTCTCCTCGCCGACGCTGCTGCTGCTCGACGAGCCGCTGGCCGGCATGAACGCGCAGGAAAAGGCGGAAATGAGCGAGTTCGTCCGCGATATCAATCGCGACCTCGGCATCACCGTCGTTCTCATCGAGCATGATGTCGGCATCGTCATGAACCTCTCCGATCACATCGTCGTCCTCGATTATGGCCGCAAGATCGGCGACGGCACGCCGGAAGAAATCCGCAGCAATGCCGATGTCATCTCCGCCTATCTCGGCACTGTCCATTGAGGGTGTGATGAATCTGTTCCTTGAAACCCTCATCGGCGGCCTGCTTGCGGGCACGATGTACTCCCTTGTCGCGATCGGTTTCGTGCTGATCTACAAGGCCAGCGGCGTGTTCAACTTCGCGCAGGGCTCCATGCTGCTCTTCGCCGCCCTGACCTTCGTCACGCTGCTGGAAAAGGGCCTGCCTTTTGCCGCCGCGCTTGCCGTGACCATCGCCATCCTCATCCTCGGGGCGATCCTCATCGAGCGCACGGTGCTGCGCCCGCTCGCCAATCGCAGCCCGATGACGCTGTTCATGGCGACGCTGGGCCTGTCCTATGTGATCGAGGGCGCCGCGCAGGGGCTGATGGGTGCGCAGGTCCACGCGCTCGACCTTGGCATCGAGGATGTGCCGATCTTCATCGGCGACGTACTGATCAGCCAGTTCGACCTCGTGGCGGCGGCGACGGCGGTGACGCTGGCGCTGGTTCTGGCGCTGCTGTTCAACAATACGCGCATCGGCATCTCGTTGCGGGCCGTGGCGGACGACACGCGGGCGGCGCTGTCCATCGGCATCAATCTCAACCGGATCTGGCAGATTGTCTGGGCCGTCGCCGGCATTGTCGGTCTCGTCGCCGGCATGCTGTGGGGCGCGCGGCAGGGCATCCAGTTCTCGCTCTCGCTGGTCGTTCTGAAGGCCCTACCGGTGCTCATCATCGGCGGCTTCACCTCGATCGGCGGTGCCATTGCCGGTGGGCTGATCGTCGGTGCGGCGGAGAACCTCGCCGAGACCTATGTCGGTCCGTATATCGGCGGCGGCATCACCCCCTGGTTCCCCTATTTCCTCGCCATCGCCTTCCTCTACATCCGCCCCGCTGGCCTGTTCGGCGAGCGGGCGCTGGAGCGGGTGTGACGCCATGAGCCACGTCCTTTCTCAGACAGCTCGCCTCGCTCCCACCGTACTTCCCGAGCGTCGCTTCGGTCTGCGCCTGCCGCTGCTGCTTCTGCTGGCCTTCGTCGCCGTTCCTCTTCTGGGCAGCGACTACTGGCTGGGCGCGATCCTGGTGCCGTTCCTCGTCCTCTCACTCGCGGGCCTCGGGCTCAATCTCCTCACCGGCTATGCCGGACAGACCTCGCTTGGCTCGGGCGGCTTCATGGCGGTGGGCGCCTTCGCCACCTTCGGTTTCGTCGTCCATGGCGGCGTGCCGCTGCCGCTCGCGGTGCTCTTCGCCGGGCTGGTCACGGCCGGTGCCGGCCTTCTGTTCGGCCTGCCGAGCGACCGCATCAAGGGCTTCTACCTGATGGTGAGCAGTCTAGCGGCGCAGTTCTTTTTCGAGTGGCTCTTCCAGAAATTTCCGTGGTTCTACAATTACGGATCGTCCGGCACCATCACCCTGCCGCGTCTGGAAGCCTTCGGTTACGACATCGGCACCGCGGTCGGGCGCTATTATGTGACGCTCACCGTCGTGGTGCTGCTCACCTGGATCGCGGTCAATCTCGTCCGCAGCCAGACCGGGCGGAGCTGGATGGCCGTGCGCGACATGGACACGGCGGCCGCCGTCATCGGCATTCGTGTCTATCGCTCCAAGGTGCTCGCCTTCGCCGTCTCGTCCTTCTATCTCGGCGTGGCCGGCGCGCTCTGGGCCTTCCTCTATCTGGGGTCGGCCAGCGTGCAGAGCTTCGGCATCTCCCGCTCCTTCCAGATCCTGTTCATCATCATCATCGGCGGCATGGGATCGATCGCTGGCAATTTCATTGGCGCGGCCTTCATCAGCCTCCTGCCTCTGGCGATCGACCATCTCGCTCAGGCGTTCTTTGCCGGGCATGTCGATGCCGGCCTGCTCCAGAACATCCAGAAGGCGCTCTTCGGCGTGCTCATCATCGGCTTCCTGATCAAGGAGCCGGACGGGCTGGCGCGCCTTTTCCGCACCCTCGGCGAACGGCTGTCGAGCTGGCCGCTCCGCTTCTAGGCAAACAGGACGTGACCGTTTCGGGACGAGAACACGATCCGCCCCCCGCAAAACCCTCTTGGAGACCACGATGAAACGCCTCGTCCTGACCGCGCTTCTGGCCGCGAGTGTCGCGACCACCGCGCTGGTTCCCCCGGCGGCCTTCGCCGACAGCAAGGAACAATATGTGCCGCTGCCGACCTACCGCGTCGGCCCCTACGCATCCTCCGGCACGCTGTGGTGGGCCGGCACTCTCGACTATTTCCGCTACATCAACGAGGTTGAGGGTGGCGTGAACGGGGTGAAGCTCAAGGTCGAGGAGTTCGAGACCGAGTGGAGCCCGGACCGCACGGTCGAGGTCTATGAGCGCGTGAAGAACGGCAAGGACGGCGCGCCCGTCGCCTTCTTCTTCACTCATGGCACGCCGGCGTCCTACGCGCTGATCGAGAAGGGCGCGGCGGACAAGATCCCGCTGATCGACCCCGCCGGCGGGCGCACGGAATCCACCGACGGCACCGTCTTCCCCTACGCCTTCCCGCTGCTGTTCAACTATTTTAGCCAGGCCTCGGTCGGCATCAACTACATCGCCCAGAAGGAAGGCGGCTTCGACAAGCTGAAGGGCAAGAAGATCGTCACCGTCTATCATGACAGCGCCTATGGCCGCGAGACTCAGGCGGCGGTGGAGCTGCTCGCCAAGAAGTACGGCTTCGAGAATTTCCAGATCCCGGTCGCCGACCCGGGTAATGAGCAGTCGCCGCAGTGGCGCCAGGTGCGCGAGATCAAGCCGGACTGGGTGTTCCTGCGCACCTGGGGCGTCTCCACCCCCGTCGCCATCAAGACCGCGCAGCGCTTCGGCATCCCTGCCGATCGCATCATCGGCGATGTCTGGGCCGGCTCGGAGGCCGACGTGATCCCTGCAGGCACCGCCGCCAAGGGCTATCAGGCGCTTGCCCCCTATCCCGGCGGCGCCGGCTTCGAGATCCATGATCGCCTGCGCAAGACCATTCTCGATACCGGCAAGAGCGACCTGCGCGACACGAAGTTCTTCGGCGCGGTCTATTACAATATCGGCCTCATCAACGCCGTGCTCGCCGTCGAGGCGCTGCGCGCGGGGCAGGCCAAATTCGGCAACAAGCCGCTCAATGGCGAGGAAGGTCGCTGGGGCTTCGAGCACCTGACGATCGACGACGCCCGGCTGAAGGAAATCGGCTTCTACGGCCTGCTGCAGCCGATCAAGCTCACCCCCGCCGATCATGAAGGCGGCGGCGCGGCCCGCATCCAGCAGTGGGATGGCGACAAATGGGTGCTGGTGACCGACTGGATCCAGGCCGACCGCGACACGCTGCGCCCGCTGGTCGAGGCGAAGGCCGCCGCCTACGCCAAGGAGCACAACATCACGCCGCGCAGCCCTACGGCTGAGAACTGATGCGTGCGGGGAGGGCGGGGGGTCCCGCTCTCCCCGGCCATTCCAGCCGAACCGTGGCCAAGGTCCGCCGCGACCTTCTCTCCCGCTTGATCGGAGTCCTCCTATGAACCCCGCTTCCGCAGCCCTGCGCGCCTTGCGGCGTGTCGCCCTGCCGGTCGGCCTCGTCACCTGCCTCGCAACGTCCGCCTTTGCTGTCGACACCCACCCCGGTCCGGATTCCGACAAACAGTTCTTCCCGATCGCCAGCTACCGCGTCGGGCCCTATGCCTCGGCGGGAGTGCAGATCTGGGCGGCGATGATCGACTATCTGCGCTACGTCAACGAGGTCGAGGGCGGCATTAACGGCGTCAAGATCGTCTGGCAGGAATGCGAGACGGAATGGACCGCCGACAAGGGCATCGAGTGCTACGAGCGGCAGAAGCACGGGCTCAACGGCGCGCCCGTCGCCATCTACCTGCCGAACGGGGCACCCGCCGCCTATGCGCTGACCGACCGCGCGGCGCAGGACAAGATCCCGCTCATCACCCTTGCCTATGGCCGCACCGAGGCGACCGACGGGCGCGTCTTCCCCTATATCTTTCCGGTCATCCTCACCTTCTACAGCGAGGCTTCCGCGCTGGTGAACTACATCGCCGAGCGCGAGGGTGGCCTCGACAAGCTGAAGGGCAAGAAGATCGCCACCGTCTACCACGACAGCGCCTATGGCCGCGAGACGCTGGAGCCGCTGGAGCTGCTCGCCAAGACCTACGGCTTCGAGAACATCCAGATCCCCGTCGCGGACCCCGGCAACGAACAGTCGTCCCAGTGGCGGCAGGTGCGCGAGGCCAAGCCCGACTGGGTGTTCCTGCGCACCTGGGGCGTCTCTACCCCGGTCGCCATCAAGACGGCGGTCCGCTTCGGCTTCCCCGCTGACCGCATCATTGGCGACGTTTGGGCGAGTTCCGAGGAGGACGTACTGCCGGCTGGCGAGGCCGCCAAGGGCTATCTGGCGCTGACGCCCTATCCGGCCGGGGCCAGCTTCGACATCCATCAACGGCTGAAGAAGGCGATCATCGACACCGGCAAAAGCGATCTGCGCGATACCTCCACGTTCGGCAGCGTCTACTACAATTCCGGCCTGACCGACGCGCTCATCTTCGTCGAGGCGGTCCGCATCGCGCAGAAGAAGTTCGGCAACCGGCCGATCACCGGCACGGAAGGCCAGTGGGCGCTGGAGCACCTCAAGCTGGACAATGCCCGGCTGAAGGAAAACGGCTTCTATGGCCTCGTGCAGGAGCTCCAGCTCACTCCGGCCGATCACGAGGGCGGCGGCGCCGCGCGCGTCCAGCAATGGGACGGCACCAAATGGACCCCGGTCAGCGACTGGGTACAGGCCGATCGCGCGCTGCTGCGTCCGCTCATTGACGCCAAGTCGGCCGCCTATGCCAAGGAGAAGGGCATCACCCCGCGCGATCTGTCGCAAGACCTGTCGAAGCAGCAGTGACGCAGCCGCCGGGCGCGTCATGCGCGTCCGGCCCATTCCGGGAGCACGCCGCATGTCGACCCAAACCCCTCCGCCTGTCGCAACCGGCGCCGGCCTCGCGCCGCTGGTCGAGTTGCGTGGCATCGAAGTGGTCTACGACGCCGCCATTCTCGGCGTCGCCGACATTTCACTCACCGTCGCGCCCGGTGAGATCGTCGCCCTGCTCGGCGCCAACGGTGCCGGCAAGAGCACGACGCTGAAGGCCACCTCCGGCCTGTTGGTCGCCGACCGCGCGCTTGTAAGCCGCGGCTCGGTGCTCTTTCGCGGCGAGGACATCACCGGCGTGGCACCCAACCTGCTCGCCACGCGCGGGATCGTGCATGTGCTGGAGGGCCGTCATGTCTTCGGCCATCTCACGGTCGAGGAGAATCTGCGCACCGGCACCTTCCTGCGCCGCCTCGGGCGCCGGGAGACGGAGCGGGACCTGGACGAAATCTATGGCTATTTCCCGCGCCTCAGGACCAAGCGAAAAACCCCCGCCGGCCTGACCTCCGGCGGCGAGCAGCAGATGCTCGCTATCGGACGCGCCTTGCTGACGCGCCCGGAACTGGTGCTGCTCGACGAGCCTTCCATGGGGCTGGCGCCGATCATCGTCGAGGAGATCTTCGAGATCATTGCCGGGCTGAATCGCACCAAGGGCACGACCTTCCTCGTGGCCGAACAGAACATAGCGGTCTCGCTGCGCCACGCCCATCGCGGCTATGTGCTGGATGGAGGAAAGGTCGTGCTCACCGCAACCGCCGCCGATCTGCGGGAACGCGACGACCTGCACGAGATCTATCTCGGGCTGGCCAGTGTCTGAGGGCTAAGAGACTTGCGGCGGGGAACTCCTCGCCGCCGCTGCGGATCACCCGTCGCTTGCCGTCCTGCCAGGGCCGAAGGAGGGGATCAGCCGCCGCGCGCGCGAAGCACGGCATCGGCCGCCTCGACAAAGCCGCTGCCGCCAGGTCCCTCGGTGATCCAGGCGGGTAGCGATGGAATTTCGTGGAGGTATTCAACGACCGTGCTCACGCCGACGCTCTGGCGGAAGAAGGCGAACATCGGCGCGTCATTGGTGGAATCGCCGACATAGAGCACCGCTTCATTGTCCGCGTCGATGTCGAGCCCATAGCTCTGCGCGAGCACCCGGCGCGCCATGACGAGCTTGTCATAGGCGCCGATCCAGCCGAGCACCCACAGATTGTTGACCGTGGTCGAGGCGCCGGCCTCGCGCAGGCACGCGACCAGCGCCGCGCGTTCATCCGCCCCGTCCGGCTGGACGAAGGCGAGGCTGGTGAGGCGAAACGGCTGGTCGTCGGCAAACCGGGCGAAGGGCAACTGCGCCCGCACCTCTTCGCCGATGCGGGCGAGTTCACCGGCAACTCCCGCGCGCGCGCTCTCGTCATGCCAGAAACGGCGCGTCAGGCCATGGCCATTCGTGTTGCGGTAAAAATGCAACCCGCCGTTCTCGCCGATGACCCCATCCACCGGCCACATGCGGGCCATCTGGTCGCACCAGCCGGCCGGCGCGGCTGTGACCGGAATCACCGTCACGCCGGCGCGCTCGAGGCGCTCCAGCGCGTCATAGGTCGCCGCGCCGAGGCGTCCGTTGAAGGTCAAGGTCTCGTCCATGTCGGTGAGGACGAAGCGTACCCGACCGAATTCATCAGTGGCGGCACGGCCCAGTGGCTGCATTCCGGTTTCGCCTGTTGTTTGTGGTGTTCACATGGCCGAAAGGCCGGGCGGGTCATGCCCGCTCGGCCCTGCTTCGGCATTGATGGTGCCGGCGCCACACGGGCGCGGTCCCGATCTCACCAGGCGGGAAGCACCGCGCCCTTGAAGCGGGTGTCGAGGAAGTCCTTCACCTCCGGCGACTGATAGGCCTTCACCAGCGTGACGATGACCGGCTTGGTTTCGTCGCCGGCGCGCACCGCGACGAAATTGCCATAGGGATTGTTGGTGCGGTTTTCCTGCACCAGCGCGTCCTTGCGCGGGTCGAGCTTGGCGCCGAGCGCGTAATTGGTGTTGATCACCGCGCCGTCGAGGTCGGGAAGCTGCTTCGGCAGCAGCGCGGCGTCGAGCTCGCGAAACTTCACCTTCTTCGGATTGTCGGTGACATCAAGCACGGTGGGCAGCAGGCCCTTGCCGGTTGCCAGTGTGATCAGCCCGTTCGCCGCCAGCAGGTTGAGGGCGCGTCCGCCATTGGAGGGGTCGTTGGGAATGCCGATCTGGGCGCCTTCCGGCAGATCCTTGAAGTTCTTCACCTTCACCGAATAGAAGCCGATCGGCTCGACGATGGTGAAGCCGGCCGGCACGATCTTGTAGCCCCGGGCGGCGATCTGCGACTCGAGATAGGGCTTGTGCTGGAAGGCGTTGGCATCGAGATCGCCGCGCGAGAGCGCCTCGTTCGGCAGGGTGTAGTCGGAGAAGGCGATGATCTGGATGTCGAGGCCGTCCTTCGCGGCGACCTTCTTGACGACTTCGGCAATTTCTTCCTCGTCGCCACCAATCACGCCGAGCTTGATCTTGTCAGCGGCGTGCGCCGGGAGAAGGCTAACCGCGGCGAGCGCGGCACCAAGGGCGGCGCCCAGCCAGTGCTTTGAAAGGTTCATGGTTCACTCCTCGAAGGGACGTGGCGTCAGCGCGCCGGGCCTCAGGAGAGGCCTGTCGGCGGCGGTAGTCTACTAACTAAATGGAATACTCATTATGCGCATTTTGCAGGCGTACTGCGCATGAAATGTGCAATGTGAGCGCGCATTGAGTAGTCTATCAACTTAATTGACAATTAGCGATGTTGACGCTACAACACCTCTGCGGGCTGGCTTTTGCGGGTCGCCCGTCGCGGAATTTGACACCCGGCAGCTTGCACCGCGTCACCAACGCTAAAGCGCCACGGAGCGACTTCGTGGTCGGGCAATGAGCTTGAGGAGCTGAGCCATGACCATGTGTTGTCGACATCTCGTACGGCCCTGAGCCGCTAATCCCCCTTCGCGTTTGATGTTTCCATCCGGCACCTGGCGGTTCGCCTGTGCCCGATTCCGGGATGAATGAGATGAGTTCCGTTTTTGCTGCGGGTGCCGATGCGCGCCTGTCGACCGCCGCTGCTGTTGCCGCCTCCTATACAGCAGAGCCTACCCTTGACGACATACTCGCCGATCCCCTCGTTGCGCTCATTCTGCGCCGCGACGGACTGACGGTTAGTGCCGTGCGCACCAGGCTCGACCGCGAGCGCCGGCGCCTCGCGGAGCGGGGCTGGGCGCCGGTCCTGCGCCGCGCCGCCTGAGGCGCGGGCGGCATTGGAGCTTCCACGTCACGCGAACCCGGCTCCATCCGGCAAGCGCATCCTGACCATGCGAACCAACCAACTTTCGAGATGATGCTGAACGACACCGCTACAGCCGCCTTCGACACCCCGCTGTTCCGCGACCACGCGGCGGCGGGGTCTTTTGCCGGCCCGCCGGCCGGGACGGGGAGGGCAGAGGCACCGGACGGCCGCGCTTCTGCGGGTCCCGTGGCCGGCGGTGCCGCCATCGTCCTGGATGACGTCTCGAAGGTGTTTCCCGCGCGGGGGAGCGATGCCCCGGTCGAGGCGCTGAAGAACGTTTCCATCGCCATCCCGCAGGGCGAGATCTATGGCGTGATCGGCCGCTCGGGCGCTGGCAAGTCGACTCTCATCCGCGCCATCAACGGTCTGGAGCGGCCGACCAGCGGCGAGGTGGTCGTCGACGGCGTCGCCATCAACCGCCTGACCGAGGCCGGGCTGCGCGACCAGCGCCGGCGGATCGGCATGATCTTCCAGCATTTCAACCTGCTCTCCTCGCGCAGCGCCTTCGACAATGTCGCGCTGCCGCTGGAGTTGGCGGGCGTGTCGCGCGCGGCCACCCGCGAAAAGGTGCTGGACCTGCTGGAGCTCGTCGGTCTCTCCGACAAGAAGGACCGCTATCCCATCGAACTCTCCGGCGGGCAGAAGCAGCGGGTCGGCATCGCCCGGGCGCTGGCCACCGACCCGCGCGTGCTGCTCTCGGACGAGGCGACCAGCGCGCTCGACCCGGAGACCACCCGCTCCATCCTGCGCCTGCTGGCGCAGGTGAACGCGCGGCTCGGCGTCACCATCGTGCTGATCACCCACGAAATGACGGTGATCAAGGAAATCTGCCACCGCGTGGGCGTCATCGAGGCCGGCCGCATCATCGAGGAAGGCCGCGTCTCCGACGTGTTCGCCCATCCGAGCACAGCGACGGCGCGCTCCTTCATCGGCAGCCTGCCCGGCCGGGAGATCCCCGCGACGCTGGCCGGCCGGCTGCGGGCGGAAGCGACCGGCGCCAGCCAGACGGTGCTTCGCCTCACGCTCACCGGCGATCCCGCCAGCCAGCCGTTGGTGACGCAGCTTGCCCGCGAGCTCGGCATCGACATCGCCCTGCTGGGGGGCCAGATCGACAGCATCGGCGCGCTGCCTTTCGCTCTTCTCTATGTCGGCGTGCCGGTCGGCGCCTGGGCCGAGGGCCCCTTGCGCGCCCGGCTGGAAGCCGCGGGTGCCACAACGGAGGTGGTCGGCCATGTTTGACTGGATCTCGCCCGCCATCCTCGACCTGATCCTCGGCTCGACGCTTGAGACGCTGTATATGGTCGCCCTGGCGGCACTGATCGGCACGCTTGCCGGCCTGCCGCTCGGCATCTTTCTCGCCACGAGCGGCAAGGGCGAGCTGTTCGAGGCCGTGGCGGTGAACCGCGTGCTCGGGCTGGTCGTGAACGCCACGCGCTCGACGCCCTTCATCATCCTCGTCGTCGCCATCATTCCCCTGACACGCCTCATCGCCGGCACCTCGATCGGCACCACGGCGGCCATCGTGCCACTGTCCATCGCCGCCACGCCCTTCATCGCGCGTATCGTCGAGGCGGCCATTCGCGAGGTCGATCAGGGGCTGGTGGAAGCTTCGCTGGCCATGGGCGCGACGCCCCTGCAGATTGTGCGGAAAGTGTTGATTCCCGAAGCCCTTCCGGGCCTCATCCTCGGCGTCACGCTGGCCATTGTCAGCCTGCTCTCGAACTCCGCCATGGTCGGCGCGGTCGGCGGCGGCGGGCTGGGCGATCTCGGCATCCGCTACGGCTATCAGCGTTTCATGCCCGAAGTGATGCTGCTCGTCGTCATCGTCCTCATCATTCTCGTTCAAGCCGTCCAATCCCTGGGCGAATCCCTCGCCCGCCGGGTGAACCGCCGCGTGCGGCGGCTCTGACGGTCCTTTTCCGGAGATTCTCCATGGTGTTGCGTTCCTCTCTCCTCGCCATTGCCCTCACCCTGTTCGCCGCCGGGACCTCATCGGCCGAGACCATCCGCATCGCGGTAACACCCGGTCCGCACGCGCAGATCCTGGAGGCGGTCAAGCCGATCGCCGCGGCGAAGGGCCTCGACATCAAGATCATCGAGTTTTCGGACTATGTGGTTCCGAACCAGGCACTCGACGCCGGCGAGATCGAGGCCAACTCATTCCAGAACCAACCCTATCTCGACAATCAGAAGAAGGACCGCGGCTACAGGATCGAACCGGTCGCGCTCACCGTGAACTTCCCCCTCGGCGTCTATTCCAGGAAGTGGAAGGCGTGGGATCAGGTGCCTGATGGAGCGACCATCGCGATCCAGAACGACCCGACCAATGGGGGGCGCTCACTTCTGCTCCTGCAGGACAAGGGCGTGATCACGCTCAAGGACGGCGTCGGCTTCAAGCCAACCCCGCTCGACATCGTCGCCAACCCGAAGAAGCTGAAGTTCATCGAGCTGGAAGCCGCGCAGACACCGCGCGCGCTCGACGATGTCGATGTCGCCGCCATCAACACCAACTACGCGGTCTCGGCCGGCCTCGACCCGGTGAAGGACCCGATCCTCAAGGA
This sequence comes from Xanthobacteraceae bacterium 501b, assembly GCA_000378025.1. Classification (GTDB taxonomy): domain Bacteria; phylum Pseudomonadota; class Alphaproteobacteria; order Rhizobiales; family Xanthobacteraceae; genus Ancylobacter. The sequence continues at coordinate 1,897,437 of KB899087.1, read as the reverse complement.
AGATGCCAAGGGCCCCTATGTGAACCTGATCGCGGTACGGGCAGGGGACGCCGGCAAGCCCTGGGTGGCGACGCTGGTCGAATCCTATCGCTCGCCGGAGGTGAAGGCTTTCATCCTCGATACGTTCAAGGGCGCGGTCCTGCCGTCCTGGTGAGCCGGGCACGCTGTTCTATAACGCTGCGGCGGTTCTCGCCGCAGCTGATCCGCGCGTCGTGCCTTTCGTCATGCGGTGATGCCGCTCAGGGCACGACTGCCGTCGCCTCCAGCTCGACCTCCGCTCCCTGTTCCAGAAGGGTGATGCCGACGCCCGTCGTCGCCGGCGGGTGCGTCGGGAAAAGCTCGCGCCTTACCCGGTCAAGGATCGGCCATTGCCGCGGTCGGTCGGTGAAATACATGGTCAGGCGCGCCACATGCTGGAGCTCGCTGCCATGGGCGCGGAGCACGAGATCGATATTGGCGAAGATGCGCCGGATCTGCGCCTCGGTGCCCTCGACCACCTTTCCGGTCGCGGGGTCGGTACCGATGAGGCCGGCGACGAAGACCAGGTTGCCCACCCGCACGCCGGGAGAAACCCATCCCTCGAAGGCCGGCCCCAGCGCCGGCACAGGGTTGATGATGCGGCTCTCACTCATGTCTTGCCCTCCCAATGGACGATGCGGCGTGCGGTGAAGGTGAGGGCGCGGTCGGCGATCAGGCCGATCAGGCCGATGAGGACGATGCCGACGAAGACATCGGCGGTCTTGAAGAAGGTCGAGGCGTCCGAGATGACGAAGCCGAGCCCGCGATCGCCACCCAGCAGTTCGGAGGCGACGAGGATGGAGAGCGCGGCGGCCAGTGCCACACGTAGCCCCACCACCACATGCGGGAGCGAGGCGGGGAACACGACGCGCCAGAACACCTGCCAGGGCGAGGCCCCGAGCGAGCGGGCGGCGCGGATCTTGTCCTCCGGGCAGCTCGCCACGCCCGCCTGCGTGTTCAGCATCACCACCAGCATGGCGTAGTAGAAGATGATGAGCACCTTCGAGACCTCGCCAATGCCGAACCACAGGATGAACAACGGGATGAAGGCGAGGGGAGGGATGGGCCGGATCAGTTCGAACGGCACCAGGCAGACGGCATCTATCCGGGGATAGAGCCCGCGCAGCAGGCCGAGGCTGACCCCCACGAAGGCCGCCAGCAGGAAGGCCGTCAGCACGCGCCAGAGGCTCGTGCCGATATGCACGAACACGCTCACCCCGGCATAGCCGCGTGTGAGAACGTCCCACAGCGCGGCACCGATGGTCGCCGGTGCGGGCAGCAAGATCTGCTCGACCAGACTGAAGCGCGTCGCACCGTCCCAGGCGAGGAGAAGCATCAGCGGGGACGCCAGCACCAGGGCGAGATGGGACCTAGGTGAGGGCATGGGCACGCGCTCCCGTCGTGGCCGCCGGCGAGCCGGCCTTCATGGTGAGGTAAATGCGCTCGCGCAGCCGCAGGAATTCCGGGTCCAGCCGGTTGAGCCCATCCCAGCGCGGCGCCGGCAGCGCCACATCGAACGCGGCGTCGAACGTGCCGCCGCGCTTGGCGAGGACGAAGACGCGGTTCGACAGGAACACCGCTTCCTCGATACTGTGGGTGACGAACACGATGGTGCATCTCGTCGCCGCGTGGATGCGCAGCAGTTCCTCCTGCAGCGCCTCGCGGGTCTGCACGTCGACCGCCGCGAAGGGCTCGTCCATCAGCATGATGCGCGGGCGGGCGGCGATGACGCGCCCGACGCCGACGCGCTGGCGCATCCCGCCGGACATCTCATAGGGATAGAGGCCGCCGGCGCCCTTCAACCCGACCAGTTCGAGCACATGCTCGCTGACGTCGCGGCGCTCGGCCTTGGCGACGCCACGGCAGCTGAGGCTGAACTCGATATTCTGCCGGGCGGTGAGCCAGTCGAACAGCGCCCCGCTCTGAAACACGACCGCCCGCTCCGGCCCCGGTGCCGTGATGGGCGCGCCGTCGAACAGAAGGCGCCCGGAGCTTGGCTGCCGGAACCCGGCGATGAGGTTCAGCAACGTGGTCTTGCCGCAGCCTGAGGGGCCGAGCAGCGAGACCACCTCGGAGCTGCCGAGCGTGAAGGAGACGCGATCGAGAACCGTGGAGGCTCCATAGGTGAAGGAGACATCCACGGCCTCAAGAAGGGGCGCTGGGGCCATAGCCGGGCGGCTCAGGGGTGGGCCTTGAGGTAGTCGATCAGCGGCTGCTGGTCGACGAGCCCCGCCCAGCTCGCGGGCAGCGCCTTGATGCGTTCCAGCGACAGCAGGAACGCACCGATCTCGGCGGCATGCTTGACGAACGCGCCGTCCTGCGGCTTGCCGGGCGTGCCGAGATAGGCGTCGGTCAGCTGCTCCTTGTAGCTCGGGCGCACGATCTTCTGGCGGGCGACCAGCGCGCGGATTTCTGCCGGGCTCTTTTCCAGCCGCTTCGCCTCATACTGCAGCACCTCATCCGGCGCCGCTCCGAGGCGATCAACCGCCTTGTCCCACACGGCGAGGAATTTCTGCACCTCGTCCTTGTTGGCGGCGAGGTACTCGGTGCGGCCGGCCCAGACGCCATAGGTGGAATTGTTGAGGCTCGCCGTTGTGGCGATGCGGACGCCGCCCTGCTCTTCAAGCTTGGCGATGTTCGGCTCCCAGGTGAAGGCGGCGTCAATCTGCTTGGCCGTATAGGCGGCGGGAATCTGCGCCGGCGCGAGGTTCACCAGCGTCACCTCTTCCGCCTTCAGCCCGCCCTGCGCGAGTGCGACCAGGATGTGGTGATGGCTGGTGGAGCCGAAGGTCACGCCGATCTTCTTGCCCTTCAGGTCGGCGAGCGTCTTGATCCCGGATTCCGGGCTGGCGACCAGACGCACATGCTCGGAAAAGGACTGGTCGATGAGAAACACCGCCAGCGGGATGCCATTGGCGTAGCCGGTGATCGTCGGGAATTCGCCGAACCAGCCAATGTCCACTTCCCTAGCTGCCAGCGCCGGAAGGATCGCCGGCCCGGCCGGGAAGGCATGCAGCGAATAGTCGAGGCCAGCCTCACGGAACAGGCCGGCGCCATCGGCATATTGCAGGATGGTCTGCACGTCGCCCGTCTGCCACGCAATGCGCAGCTTCGCCTCGGCCGCGCTGCCGAGTGCGCTTGCCATGATGGCAACAGTCGCCAGGCGTGCAAGTGAAACGAAGAACTTCGGCTTGCTCATAGTTCAAACTCCAGTAATTCAATGTATTTATACAAAAATAATAGACTATTTAAAGCGACGCTGACGGCAAACTAATTGCCTCTTGCGGATCCGTTGTCTTCCTTCTGAAGGATATCCAGGATCGCCAGCGCGAGGACCTTCGTGGCGGCGACGGATTTGCTGATATGGATGAATTCGTTGACCGGTGGCCAGCCATCCTCGCCGGGGCCGAAGGTCACGGCATTGATGCCTTTATGCGCAAAGCGGATCGTGTCGTTGTAGGCATTCTTGCGATAGAAGCGCGGCGCCTTGCCGGTCACGCGGCGGTAGGCGTCCGCGACTGAGCGGGCCGGCTCGGCATCCGCCGGCAGTTCTTCCGTAGCCGCCACGAAGAGCGAGCCCGGCAGCAGGCGCGCTTCCGCCTCGAAGGCATTGTCGGCGCGCTTCAGCTCGCTGATCGCGGCGCGAATGTCGCCAAGCACGCTGTCCGCCGTCTGCCCGGGCACAAGGCCGACAATGGCGAGGATCGCGCTCGCTTTGTCCGGCGTGAACTGCAGCTCGCCCTCGATGCCGCCGCGCGCGCGCACCACCGCGACGCGGGGCGGCGTCCCGCCATAAAGGCGCGGCGGTATGTGCGTGAATTCCAGCGTCTCCAGCCGCTTGATGAGGTCCGCCAGCTTGACCAGCGCATTGATGCCGGTGTCGGGACGCCAGAGATGGGTCTTCACGCCCGTGGTCGTCACTTCGACAAGGCAATTGCCGGCATTGGCGACGCCGATATCCACCCCCCAGTCGCCTTCCGGTCCGGTCCAGGCGGTGGGCTCGACCGTGATCTCGTAATCCGCCGTCAGGCCGAGCTCATCAAGCAGGTAGATCGCGCCGTCCGTGCCGTGGCGCTCCTCGTCGCTGGTAAACACCGCCTTCAGCGTCGCCGGAAAGTGCAGGCCCTCGGCGCGGATCGCCTTCAGGGCGAGCAGGATGGCGGCGACATTGCCGCGCGTGTCGGACGTGCCGCGACCGTAGAGCCGGTCGCCGTCCCGCGTCGCCTGGAAAGGCTGCCCGCCGGTGCGGGTCCATGCCGCCGGATCGCCGGCGGGGTAGGTGTCGAGATGGTCGTTGACGATCAGCACCTTGCCGCCGTCCTCGCCCGGCCAGACACCGATCACATTCGGCCGCCCGGGGGTCTTGGTCGGCCGCGTCACCGCGAAGCCAAGCAGCTGCAGCTGGCCGGCGACATGCAGCGCGATCGCCTCCTCCTGCGCGCCGGGGAGATCGGGGTCGAGCGGGTTTTCGGCGGCCGGCTGGCCGATGCCGACCAGCTCGACCGCAAGGGCGAGCCACGCCTCCTCGGTGATGCGGGCGAGTATGCGCTCTTCGCGTTCGGACAGGGGGGCGGCGACGGCAGCGTTCATGATGTCGGTCCTGAGACAGGGGCTCAGCGTGCGTGCGGGGGCGCGCCGAGGGGGCTGAGGCGGGGAAGCGTGTCGGTTCCCGGCCGGGGGCGCAGCAGATCGAGGCAATGCCGCTTGAGGCGGCCGAACGGCGGTTCGGCGACAATCTCGGCGCGCCGCGGTCGCTCGAAGGGCACGGTGATATCCTCGACGATGCGGCCCGGACGCGGGCTCATCACCAGCACCCGGTCGGCCAGGAACAGCGCTTCGTCGATGTCATGCGTGATGAAGACGATCGTCGTGCGCAGGCGGGTCCAGATGTCGAGCAGCAGCTCCTGCATCATCATCCGCGTCAGCGCGTCGAGCGCCCCGAAGGGTTCGTCCATCAGCAGCAGGCGCGGATGGTTGACCAGCACGCGGGCAATCTCCACGCGCTGCTGCATGCCGCCGGAGAGCTGCTTGGGATAGCGCCCGGCGAACCCGCCCAGGCCGATCAGTTCGAGAATCTCGTCGGCCTGTCGATGCCGCTCCGCTTTCGGGATGCCGCGCATCTTGGGGCCGAAGGCGATGTTGTCGCGCACGTTCTTCCACGGAAACAGCGTGTGGTGCTGGAACACGATGCCCCGGTCGGGATGCGGGCCGGAAATGGCCGCGCCATCAAGGGTGAGCGCGCCGTGGGCGGGGGCGATATGGCCGGCGAGGGCGCCGAGCAGCGTCGACTTTCCGCAGCCCGAGGGCCCGAGAACGCAGACAAATTCGCCCGCCGGCACCGTGAAGGACACGTCCTGCACGGCTTCAAACGCCTCCGCCCCCTGGCCCAGCCGGATGAAGACGCCCTCCGCGTCGATCCGGCCCTGTTCGGCGTGGCCATGCGCGCGCCGCTCGTGCCCGCTCACCGGCGGGCCTCGTCGGTCGAGTGCCACGGCGTGAGCCGGGCCCCGGCGCGGCGCAGCAGGGCGCTGGAACCCATGCCCATCAGCCCGATCAGCACCATGCCGACCACGATGTCGGGGTAATTCTGGAGCGTGTAGGATTCCCATGTGTAGTAGCCGATGCCGTACTGGCCGGAGATCATTTCCGCCGTCACCAGGCAGAACCACGACGTGCCCATGCCGATGGCGAGGCCGGTGACGATGCTCGGCGCCGCCGCCGGCAGCACCACTTCGCGCAGGATCGCGCCCCAGCCGGCGCCGAGGCTGCGGGCGGAGGCGACGAGGCGCGGGTCGACATTCTCCACGCCGTGGATCGTGCTGAGCAGGATCGGGAACAGCGCGCCGGTGAAGGTGATGAAGATCATCGACAGCTCGGAGGACGGGAACATGAGGACTGCCAGCGGGATCCACGCGACCGCCGGGATCGGGCGCAGGATTTCCAGCGGCGGCATCAGCACGTCGCCGGCAAGGCGCGAGCGCCCCACCGCGAGGCCGAGCATGACGCCGGCAAGGGCGGCGAGTCCGTAGCCCGCAAACACGCGCGACAGGCTGCTCGTCACATGATCGAACAGCTTCGAGGATTGCAGCAGCTCGATGCCCGCCTGTGCCACCTCCACCGGCGGCGGCACATTGCGAAAGGTGACGATGCCGAGGTCGAGGCGCAGCTGCGCCGCCGCCTGCCAGGCGAGGAGGCAGACCCCGAGCGAGGCCGCGCGCAGCAGCCAGCGCCCAACTCCGGCGAAACGGGCCGTGTCCGGGACGGATCGGCCGGAGGGAAGAGGGCGCGGACGTGCCATTGCGTGCGACCCGGCCGTCAGTTGCTGGCGAGGGTGGCGGACTTCACGCCCGGGAAGTCCAGCACCTTTCCGCCGTTCTTCTTCGCCCAGTCATCCGCGCTGGTCTTGAGCAGGAAGGCGCTCACCTCGCCAGTGTCGCCCCTGACGAACCAGGCTTGCGCGGCCAGCAGCTTGATGCCGCTCTCGCGGTCCTGGGCGTAGACCACGCGGGCGATCTTCTCTTCTGTTTCGAGCTGCTTGAGCGCCTTGAAGGCGTTCTCGGCCGAGGCGTAAGGGCGCACCAGCGGCTCGCCCTTGACCCAGATCTGCGCCACGCGCTTGGGATCGGTGATCGCCTCGCCGGTCAGCGCGTCCTTGGCATCGAGCGGCGAGGGGGCGTAGTTCTTTAGCGCCTTTTCATAATCGAGGCCGGAGGCCGTGAACGCGGCGCGGATATAGGTGTCGTCGACGAAGCTGCCGACATCGATGCCCTGATCGGCGCGCTTGAGCAGCTTCAGCGTGTCGATCGAGGTCGACACCGCCTGCTTGTATTCCGGCTTCCAGGTGAGGTCGCGCGTCTGCAGGCCGAGCGGGCCGTGGAACAGGTAGTTCACCTCCGCCTCGATCCCGGCCGTCTTGGCGATCAGCTCGGAGTATTTTTCCGGCTCCTGGGCGAACAGCCGGTCGGCCTCGATCACCGCCTGGAAATAGGCGGTCACGACTTCGGGGTACTTCTTGGCGTAGTCGGCATCGACCAGCACGCCGTGGAAGGTGGCGCCATTGGCCTGCGAGCCGTCATAGATCTTGCGGGCGAAGCCGCGCCAGGGAAACAGCTCGGCGAAGGGTACGAAGTCGGCATGGGCATCAATCTGGTTCGATTGCAGCGCCGAGCCCGCCACTTCCGGCGCCTGGGTGATGATCTTCACGTCCTTTTCCGGGTCCCAGCCCTGCGCCTTGACGGCCCGCAGCAGCAGGCCGTGCGCCGTGGAGGCGAAGGGCACCGAAATGGTCTTGCCCTTGAGGTCGGCCAGCGACTGCGCCTGCGAGACCGCTGGCACCACGATGCCGTTGCCCGAGCCCTTCACGCTGCCGGACAGCACGCCGACGAACAGGCTCTTCCGGCCGGCCTTCTCGTGCGCGACGCCGTTCAGCGAGCCGGGGAAATCGGCCATGATGCCGAAATCCAGTTTTCCCGCGATCTGCTCGTTGGTGATGGGCGCGCCGGAGGTGAAATTCTTCCAGACGATGTCGTAGGTCACGTCCTTGTACTTGCCGTCGCGAGGCAGGTACTTGTCGAGAAGCTTCAATTCCCGCACCAGCAGGCCGCCGGTGGCGGTGTTGATGGTGGTGTCCTGTGTGCCGATGGCGACGCGGACGGTCTCAGCTCCCGCAGCAACCGAGAAGACGCTTGTGGCGGCGAGCAGCGCGGCGGCGATCGTCGTGCGTATCTGCATGGTGAACCTCATGACAGGAGCGGATCGGCGCCTCGTGGCGCCATTCAACAGAACCCGTCCGCAATTACGGAGGATCCCTTCTGCTGTCTGTGGTTACATGCGAGCTAGTGTGCTTGAAGCAATTAATTTGCCCGTCTCCGGCCGCCCGCACCGCTAAAGAAAACGCGCCGGCGCCTTGCGCGTCCCAAAATTCTACTGTTTAACTAGACTATAATCAGGGAGCGCCCGGATGCAGCTTGATGCCCGCAAGGCTGGCGAGGTCGCCGCCAAATCGAGACCTGCCAGCCTGGCCCAGGCGCGGGACGCCACGCCGGGTATCCTGCCCGGCGACCATGCGCTGTTCCTCAGTGAAAGTGTGGAGGGACTGAACGAGGGCGCCCATTTTCTTGATCGGCTCAGCGCCACCGAACGCCAGCGGCTGCGCGATGTCGGCCGGCAGGTCACCTTCCATCCCGGCGAGAGCGTGTTTGCGCAGGGCGAGCCCCATGCCGGCATCTTCATCATCGAGGAAGGCCGGGTGCGCGTCTTCTACACCGCGCCGTCCGGCCGCGAGATCACGCTCGCCTATTGGACGCCCGGCCATTTCTGCGGCGGCCCCGAGATTAGCGGCGGCGGCACGCATATCTGGTCCGGCGAGGCGCTGGAGGAGTGCCGCGTGCTGCTGGTGCCGAGCAGCGCGCTGCATGGCCTCGTCACCCAGCTCCCCAATTTCGCTCTGTGCCTCATCGAGGGGCTCGTCGCCAAGGGCAAGAGCTATTCCGCCATGGCCCAGATGCTGGGCACCCGCTCGGTGATCGAACGACTGGCGCAGTTCCTGATCAATCTCGGCGCGCTCTATGGCGAGCGCGAAGGGCGCGCCATCGTCATCCACCGGCGCATCACTCATGATCAGATCGCCGCCATGGTCGGCTCCACCCGCCAATGGGTGACGATGATGCTCAAGCGGTTCCAGAAGGACGGCGTCGTGTCGGTAACGCCAAAGGCGATCCGCATCGACCGGCCGGACCTGCTGCTCCATCTCGTCTCGAAGGAGAATTGAACCCGCACACCGGTGCGCCGGTGCGCGGTTCAGGCCGTGAGGCGTCCCAGCGCCCACCGCACCGTCTTGCGCACCTCGGGATCGGGGTCGTCGGCCCGCTGCTCCAGTTCCACCCGTGCCACGGGATCGGCCATCTCGCCGAGCGCCGCCGCGGCCTCCTTGCGCAGGATCGCCACCTCATGGCCGAGCAGCGGCAGGATGAGCGGAATGGCCGTGCGGGCCTTCAGCGATCCGAGGCTACGCAGCGCCTTCTGCCGCACCTGCCAGAACGTGTCGCCGAGCGTGCGGGTGAGCCCCGGTATGGCTGAGACGAGGCCGATGCGCCCCAGCGTCTCGGCGGCCGAAGCGCGCACCTGCCAATGCGCATCCTCCAGAGCCTGGACGACGGCGTCAGCGGCGCCATCGTGGCGGCTGAAGGCGAGCGCGTCGACCGCGACTGTGCGCACATCCGGCTCGGGGTCACGGGCGGCCGCGATCAGCGAGGGCAGGGCGTCTTCCCGCTTGAGATAGGCGATGACGCCGGCCGCCTGCACACGCACCCCGGGTTCCGGATCGGTAAGGGCGATGAGAGCAGGGCCCAGCGCCGCGTCCAGCCGAAGCCCGCGCAGCCCGCCCAGCACCGCCGCCCGCACGAAGGGCGAGGCATGGGCGGCGAGCGGCAGCAGCGGGGCGCCGGCCTCGGGTTGCTTCAGCTCGGTGAGGCTGGCCGCCGCCGCCGCCGCGACATTTGGGTCGGCATCGACGACCAGCCGGGCCAGCCCCTCGGCCGCCGCCGCGCCGTCGAACTCGCCCAGCGCGAGGGCGACCTGGAGACGGACACCGGCGTCCGGGTCCTCGGTCAATGAGCCGATCGGCCCGATGGCATCCGGGCTTGCCGTGCCGGCAAGTTCGATGACGGCGAGGCGCCGCACCGCAGGATCGGACTCGCGCAAGCGTGCCGCGATCTCCCCGACATCGCCGAAATCCTCGAAGGGCTCGAACAGCACGATCGGACCTCAGCGCAGCAGATAGGGAATGTTGACCGTCACCGCCCCGGTCGGACAGTCGGCCTCGCACGGCATGCAGTACCAGCATTCGTCATATTTCATGTAGGCCTTGCCGGTTTCTTCGCTGATCCGCAGCACGTCGAGAGGGCAGACATCGACGCAGACCGTGCAGCCCTTCTCGGCGATGCACTTGGCGTCGTCGACGACGACGGGAACAGTCGTGGGAGAGAATGCGAGGGGCATGGTGGTTCCTCAGGCCTGCTTGCGGACGCGCAACTGGTCGTAGGCGCCGCGTTCCTCGTCCTCGATGGGAACGCTATAGGGCGCGATCGGCTGCTTTTCGGAGACCATGCGGCCGTCCTTCTTGCGCAGCAGCGTGTGGCAGAACCAGTTCTCGTCGTCCTTCTCAGGGTACTCGACACGGTTGTGGTAGAGCCCCCAACGGCTTTCGGTGCGGAACAGCGAGGCGTGCGCGGCCATGTCGGCGCAGTCGAGAATCGAGGCGATCTCCAGCGCCCGCATCAGCTCGTGCGAATCGCGGGCAACCATCGCGGTGTCGAGGTCCTCGCGGATCTCGGCGAAACGCTGCTGGCCGATCTTCATCCGCGCCGTCACCTTGGGCGGCTGGAGATAGTCGTTCACGAAGCGCCGCGTCTTGTATTCGAGCTGGTTCGGCGGAATGCCGTCCTCGCGCTTGGTCGGCGCCAGCACGCGGGCGCGCTCTTTGGCGATGAACTCGGCGTCGATCTCGGGAAGGTCGACCTCGCCGATATAGGAGGCGGCGTGCTCGCCGGCGACGGCGCCATTGGTGAAGGCGCCCAGCATGTAGTTGTGCGGCACGTTCGCCATGTCGCCGGCGGCGTAGAGCCCCTGCACCGTGGTGCGGGCGAACTCATCCACGAAGACGCCCGAGGCGCTGTGGCCCGAGCAGAAGCCGATTTCCGAAATGTGCATCTCGATCATCTTCTCGCGGTAATCCGTGCCGCGCGTCGCGTGGAAGCGGCCGCGCGAGGGGCGCTCCACCTTGTGCAGGATGGTTTCGATCTCGCCCACCGTGTCGGGATGAAGATGGTTGAGCTTGAGGAACACCGGCCCCTTGCCCGACTGCAGCTCGTTGTAGAATTCCTGCATCATCTGGCCCGACCAGTAGTCGCTCTCGATGAAGCGATTGCCCTCCGCATTGGCGGTATAGGCGCCGAAGGGGCCGGCGACATAGGCGCAGGCCGGGCCGTTATAGTCCTTGATCAGCGGGTTGATCTGGTAGCATTCGAGATTGGCCAGCGCCGCCCCGGCATGGAACGCCATGGCGTAGCCGTCGCCGGAATTGGTGGCGTTCTCATAGGTGCCCCAGAGATAGCCGGACTGCGGCAGGCCCAGCCGACCGGCCGCGCCGAGGCACAGGATCACCGCCTTGGCGCGCAGCACCAGAAATTCGGCGCTGCGTGTGTTCACCGCGATGGCGCCGGCAATCCGCCCGTCCGGCGCGGTGAGCAGCCGGGTCGCCATGTAGCGGTTGGAAATCAGCACCTGCTCGCGGCGCAGCTGGCGATAGAGCGCCTTCTTCACCGTGTCGCCATTGGGCATCGGCAGGACATAGGTGCCGAGATGGTGCACCTTCTTGACGTCGTAGTCGCCATTGCCGGTCTTCTGGAAGCGGATGCCGAAGCGGTCCAGTTCCTGGATGATCTCGAAGCAGCGCTCGGCATACTTCAGCACCGGCGCCTGGTCGACGATACCGTCATTGGCGATGGTGATTTCCTTGGTGTACTGCTCCGGGGTGGCGTAGCCCGGCACCACGGCGTTGTTCAGCCCGTCCATGCCCATGGAGATGGCGCCGGAGCGCTTCACATTGGCCTTTTCCAGCAGGACGACGCGCGCCTTCGGGTTGTTCTGCTTCACCTTCAGCGCCGCCATCGGCCCGGCGGTGCCGCCGCCGATCACCAGCACGTCGCAATCGACCTGCGAGAGGCCGTCCTTTATCGCATCCATGGAAGACGTCCTCACGCCGTGCCGTCGGCGATGGCGCGCAGATGGCGCCAGGGATAGATGCCGCGATCATGTCCGTCGGAAAAGGATAGCCGTACGGCGTAGGCTCCGATGGGTTCGACGCGGGTGAGCGTCACGCCATCTGCCGGTGCCGCTACCCCTTCCAGCGCCGCCCGAACCGCTGATGCGGAGCGGCTGTGCCGGCGCAGCAGTGGCGCGTCAAGGCGGGATACGGCCCCGTTCTCCCAGGTGATGGCGAGGACGCTGCGGTTATCCGTGAGCTTGAGTTCGAGCGGGACGGCTTCATCGGGTGTCATGGCGTCACCATTGCAGAAGCGGGAGGGCAGCTCGCGCAATAAATTGCGTCAGCCCCGGCCCCGCTCGGCGCCGTACCAGGGCAACAGCGTCCGAACCGCCCACTCGAACAGGAAGTCGGCGAGATAGCCCATCATGCCGAGCACCACGAGGCCGACAAACATCTGGTCGACGCGAAACACGGTTTGCGACATCTGGATCAGATAGCCGACGCCGAACGCGGCCCCGGCCAGTTCCGCCGCCACGAGCACGACCAGCGCAATCGAAAGCCCCACCCTCAGCCCGGCGAGAATGAGCGGCAGCGCGGCCGGCAGCACGACGAAGGCCAGCAGCCGCCAGTTCCCCGCGCCGAGGCTGGCACCGGCGCGCAGCAGCAGGGGCGAGGTGTCGCGCACGCCGATATAGGTGTTGACCCAGACCGGGAAGAAGACGCCCCAGGCCACAAGGAATATCTTGGAGGTCTCGCCGATGCCGAACCAGAAGATGGCGATCGGCACGAAGGCGAGCGAGGGAATGGCGCGGAACATCTGCACCAGCGGGTTGATGAGGTCGTACAAGCCGGCACTTCTCGCCATGGCGATACCAAGGCCGATAGCGAGGAGCGCACCGGAGACGAAGCCGAGCGCCGCACGCCAGAGGCTGGCCGCGAGATGTCGCGCGAGTTCCCCGCTCCCCAGCAGCTCGGCACCGGACCGCACCACCAGCGAGGGCGCCGGCAGCATGATCGGATTGACCAGCCCGCTATGGCTCAGCGCCTCCCAGCCACCAAAGAAGGCGAGTGCTCCGAGGCTTCCGAGGAAAACAGATCGGGCGGGAAGGCGCATGCTTATTCGTCCCCCTCCAGCCCTATGGCACGGCTGAGATGCTCATAGAGCGCGTTGAACGGGGTGCTGGTGCGCCGCCGGGGGCGCGGCAGGTCGATCCTGACGTCCTCGACCACCCGGCCGGGATGCGCCGACATCACGAGGATGCGGCTGCCGAGGAACACCGCCTCGGCGATGTTGTGGGTGACGAACACCACCGTCGTGCCGGAGCGCTGCTGGATGTCGAGCAGCTGGGCCTGCAGGCTGGCCCGCGTCATGGCGTCCAGCGCCGCAAAGGGCTCGTCCGCCAGCAGAACCTGCGGCTCGGTTGCCAGCGCACGGGCAATGGCGACGCGCTGCTTCATGCCGCCGGAAAGTTCGAACGGGTAGCGCCCCGCCACGCCCTCAAGGCCCATGGCGCGCAGCCCTTCCTCCGCCTTGCGCCGGCGCAGCGCCCGCGGAACGCCGGCCATGCGCAGGCCGAAGGCGACATTTCCAAGCGCCGTCAGCCAGCCGAACAGCGAGTAATCCTGAAACACCACGCCCCGCTCGGGACCGGGACCGCGCACCACCTCGCCCCCGACCCGCACCTCGCCGTGGGTTGGGGTGAGGAAGCCGGCGATCATGTTGAGCAGCGTAGTCTTTCCGCAGCCGCTCGGCCCCAGCAGGCACACGAACTCGCCCGCGCCAATCGTCAGTGAAACCTCGGCGAGCGCGGCATGGTTCTGTCCGCCGGCCGAGCGGTAGGAATGGCTGACGCCGTTGATATCGATCAGGGCTGGCACGGCCTGCGTGCCGGAGGCGACGACCGGTCGCTCCTCGGCACGCCATGAGGCGAGCGGCATGTTCACTTCGCCACGGCCCGCTCATACAGGTCGGTCACGACAACCGCGTTGAAATCCGGGATCTTGGCGTCGGGGCGGGTCAGCTTGTTGGCGACCGCCCACTCGGCCTCCTCCTGCAGCAGCTTCACCACCGCCGGCTTGTCCAGCGTCAGGTTGAAGCGGGTCCGGTCCCAGAACGCCGCCGCGACCTTCGGGTCGAGCTTGATGCGCTCGGCGACGATGGCTATCGATTGCTCGGGATTGGCCTTGATGTAGCTGTCGGCGGCGATCAGCGCCTTCAGCGCCTTCACCAGCAGTTCGGGCTTCTCGTCGATGGTCGATTGCAGCGTGATGATGCTGGAGAAGGTCTCGTACAGTTCCGGGCTGCGGATGACATGTACCTTGTCGCCCCCCTGCGCCAGCGCCTGCGACAAATGCGGCTCGGTCCAGATGAAGGCGTCAAGCGAGCCGTTGACGAGGCTGGTGACAAAGTCACCCGGGCTGAGATTGACCGCCGTGATGTCGGCCAGCGTCAGCCCGTTCGCGGCGAGCAGCTTGCCGAGATAGTAATGCGCATTGGTCCCCTGGGCGTAGCCGATGCGCTTGCCCTTGATATCCTTGGCGGTGGCGATGCTCGTACTCGCCACCAGATCGAAAGGCTCGTGCCGGTTGAGCGTGCCGATGATCCGCACCGGCAGGCCGTTGAGATTGGCGAAGACGACGGGCGTCTCTGCGGCGGTGGCGATGGCGATGCGGCCGCCGACCAGCGCGTCGAGCGCGAGGCGGCCGCTGGCGAAGGTGACGACCTCCGGCTTCAGTCCCTGCGCCTGCCAGGTCTTCTGGCTGTCGGCGACGAAGAACTGCCCCCAGCCGAGGGCGAACCCTTCGCCGATGACGATGTCCTGCGGCGCGCTGTCGGCCCGGGCCGGCGTGTGGCTGCAAAGACCAAGGCCGAGGGCGGCAAGAAGGGCAAAGCGCAGCCAGGTCGGCCGCGTGGTCGTTTTGGCGATGCTCATGCGCTTTCTCTCTCAGCAAGGGGAATATCGGGGTGGGCGGCACCCGTCGCGCCCAGGGGCACGCCGCGGGCGCGGTGGAAGCGGTCGGCGAGGCGTGTCAGCGCCGGTTCGGACCAGGCCGGCGCGAGCAGGGTGACGCCCTGGGGCAGGCCGTTGGGGAGGAAGCCGTTCGGCACCGCGACGCCGGCGAGATCGGCGAAATTGACGAAGCTGGTATAGGTGCCGAGCCGGGCATTCAGCACCAGCGGATCGGCCAGCATCTCGTCGATGCGGTAAATGGTGGGCGTGGTCGGCACCACCAGCACGTCGATCTCGCGCCAAAGCGTCTCGATCTCGCGCCGCTGCTGCAGCAGGTGTCGTAGCCCCGCGAATACATCGGCGCCGGAGAAACGGCGGCCGCCGAGCAGGATGTCGCGGGTGAGCGGCAGTACGCCGTCGGGCGCGTTGTCGATGAATTCCGCCAGCGCGCCATAGCGTTCGGCCAGCCAGGGCCCGTTGAACAGCAGCTCGTTCAGGGCCGCGAACGGCGCATAGTCCACCGTGCGGACCTGCCCGCCCAGCGCGGCCAGCGTATCGATGCCCTCAAGGAACAGGGCGCGGGCGCCCGCATCGCCGAAGAACGCGGGATCATGAGGTACGCCGACGCGGAACCCCTGATCAAGAATGGGTTTCCCCCGGCCGGGCAGGCGGGCGAAGGGGTCGTCGACGTCGAACTCCTCGGCAATGTCGAGCACCGCCAGCGCGTCCGGTGCGGTGAGTGCGAAGACCGAGACCGTCTCGATTGACCGGCAGGCCGGCACCACGCCGATGCCGCTCAGGCGCCCGCGCGTCGGCTTCAGCCCCACCACATTGTTGAAGGCGGCCGGCACCCGGCCGGAGCCGCCTGTGTCGGTGCCCAGGGCAAAGCTCACCAGCCCCGCCGCCACCGACACCGCCGCCCCGGACGACGAGCCACCGGGAATATAGGCCGCATCGAACGGGTTGCGGGCGATGCCATAGGGCGTGCGCGTGCCGTTCAGCCCGGTGGCGAACTGGTCCATATTGGTCTTGCCGACCAGTATCGCCCCGGCGCGCACCAGCCGTTCGACGGCGAGGTTCGACCGTTCGGGCTGATAGGCATAGGCCGGGCAGGCGGAGGTGGTGGGAAGCCCGGCAGCGTCGATGCAGTCCTTGACGCTGAACGGCACGCCGAACAGATGAAGACGTTCCCGCTCAAAGCGCGGAAGGGCCGCGAGTTCACGCGCGCGGGCGAGCAGCTTTGGTTTGGGGACGCGGCTGATCCACACCCCGTCGTCGCCGCGCGCCTCGATGCCGGCGAGAAGCCGCTCGACGAGGGTGACGGGCGACAGCCCCCGCGCATAGGCGGCCCGCAGCCGGGTGAGATCGAGCGGAGGCGGGGCGAGGCTCATGCCGGATCCGCCGGTCGCGCGAAAGGAAGGGCCTGTTCGAGCACCCGGGCGGCCCGGAGCACGGTCGCATCCTGATATTTGGCCGCGATCAGCTGCAGGCCGATGGGCAGGCCGGCTGAATTCAGCCCGACCGGCACCGAGGCGGCCGGCTGCTGGGTGAGATTGAACGGGTAGGTGAAGGGCGAGGGGATTGGCCGCGCCGTCAGCCCCGCGCTGTCGCCCTCGGCCAGCGGCGCGGTGCGCGCCGTGGTCGGGGTGATCAGCAGGTTATAGCGCTGGTGGAACTGCGCCAGCTTCCGGCCCAGCGCCTCGCGCGCCTCCAGCGCGCCGAGATAGGCCACGACATCGATGGCGCGCCCCTGCGCGGCGACCTCGGCCAGTCCCGGTTCGACCAGACCGCGCCGTTCCTCCGGCAGGTTGGCAAGGAGCCGGGCGGCGGCGGCGAACCAAAGCGTGCGGAAGACCGGGAAGGGATCATCGATGCCGGGGTCGATCTCCTCGACGTGGGCACCCGCCTGTTCCAGCCGGCGAACGGCGGAGGCGACGGCGGCCGCGATCTCGGGATCGACCTGCGCGTAGCCGAGCGTCGGGCTGAAGCCGATGCGCAGACCCGCGACCCCGGCCTCCAGTGCACCGTGCCAGTCGATCTCCGCCGCCGGCAAAGCGTGCCAGTCGCGGGGATCGGGCCGCGCGATGATCTCCAGCAGCGAGGCCGCATCGGACACGGTTCGCGTCAGCGGCGCGATGTGAAAGAGCGTGCCGGTGTGGGCCGAGGGATAGCCCGGCACCCGCCCGAAGCTCGGCTTGAACCCGAAGACACCGGAGAAGGAGGCCGGCAGCCGGGTCGAACCGCCGCCATCGGTGGCCACCTGCAGCGGGCCGAAGCCGAGCGCGGCGGCCACCGCCGAGCCGCCGGAGCTGCCGCCCGGCGTGTGCTTCAGGTTCCATGGGTTGCGCGTGACGCCGGTAAGCGGGCTGTCGGCAAGCCCTTTCCAGCCGAATTCCGAGGTTGTCGTCTTGCCCAGCAGGACCGCACCGGCCTCGCGCAGGCGGGCGACGGCGGGAGAGTCTTCATCCCAGCTCTGGTCGGGGTCGATCGCATGGCTACCGCGCCGCGTCGGCCAGCCCTTGGTCCAGAGAAGATCCTTGACCGCCGCCGGTACGCCATCGACCGGGCTTAGCGGCTCGCCCCGGCGCCAGCGCGCTTCGGAGGCGCTCGCGGCGTCGAGGGCGGCTTCGCGGTCGAGCAGCGCGAAGGCGTTCACCGCGGGTTCGAGCGCCGCGATGCGCGCGAGGATCTGCGTCGTCGCCTCGACAGGCGAAAGCGCGCCAGTGCGGTAGAGAGCGGCCAGTTCGCGGGCCGTCAATTCGTGAATCTGCGCGGCGCGGGGGGCAGGGATATCCAGCAAAACACGACCTAACGCTGTGAAATTATCGAGATGGCACTCCTTTCTTGGTAATTGTCGCGGGGCGACCGGTCCCGCCATTAATTGCGTCGCGTCGGCCGGCCTCGCCGGCCCCGGCCCGGCCCTTGCGGCGAGCGGGCGCTCGATGACGTCGGCGCGGCTCGCGACAGCGACGCGACGACGATGGCCTCCCCCATGAGGCGGCACTGGCCCCCGCAAGGCCAAGCTGATTGTCGACGAGCTCGCCATCCGGGTTGGCGGGCGCATCTTCGATCTCGCCGGCGCCAGCGCCGCCAGCCGCGCCCGCAATCCCGACCGCCGCTGGCGCAACGCCCGCACCCTCGCCACCCACAATCCCGGCGTCACCAAGGCCACTGCCATCGGCGCCTTCGAGGCGAAAGGGACCAAGTTGCCCGCGAAGGGGTTCTTCTAGTCGGGCTCCCCGGCACGCAGGCGGGCAGCCGTCGCTCCGGCCGCAATCGAAATAATCGGCAACGTCGAAGGAGGTCGTCATCGGCGACGGCGCGCGTCGGGAGGACGGTTTGATCAGTGGCGACCGACGATGGCAGCCCTGATCTCCAAGTTGGGATAAGGCTTCGAGTCCAATACGTAGAGCGATGCGATGGCTGAGCGTCCCACGCCATTCAGCCACCGCATCAGGAGTCTAGTGCAGCGCGGTTGCGCGACCGCTGCCCGGCAGAGTCCGCACGCCGAACAGGACGATCAGCGCGGCGACCACTAGAAGCAGGCAGGCGGCGGCAAAGGTGCCGGTCACGCCATCGACCGCGAGGATCGCGCCGCCACCGGCCGCGCCTACCGAGATCGCCAACTGAACGGACGCGACGAGCAGGCCGCCGGCGGTCTCGGTCTGATCCGGCACGGCGCGGGTGAGCCAGGTCGACCATGCGACCGGAACGCCGCCGAAGGCAAAGCCCCAGAGGGCGAACAGCAGGGTATGCACCATGGGATCCGCCGGAAGAGTGACGAGGGCGACACCGAGTGCGGCCATCAGCAGCGGCACGCCGAGCAGCGCCGCTTTCAGGCTACGCTCGATCAGCGGGCCGGCCGCCAGCGTGCCGACAAAGTTCGCCAGTCCAAAGCCGAGCAGAATGCCGGAGAGCGCGTTGATGCCGATGCCCGTGACCGTCTCGAGGAACGGCCGGATATAGGTAAAGACCGCGAAATGACCAGCGAAAGCCAGCATTGCCGCCGACATGCCCAACGCAACGCCCGGCCGGCGCAGAACATCGACCAGCGTGCGCAGCCCAGCAGCGCCGGTCGGTGCCATGCGGGGCAAGGTCATGATCTGGGCGATGATCGTCACGACGCCCATGGCCGCCGCCAGCAGGAACACGGCACGCCAACCGACGAGATGGCCGAGATAGCTTCCGACCGGAGCGGCGAAGATCGTCGCCGCCGAAACCCCGCTAAACAGGATCGACAGCGCACGCGGTATCATCGCCTCAGGCACGAGCCGCATGGTGAGCGCCGCCGACATTGCCCAGAAGCCGCCAAGCGCCAACCCCAGCAGCACGCGGCCGAGGATGAGCAGAGGCAGGTTCGGTGCGAACGCCACGATAAGGTTCGAGATCACCAGCATGATTGAGAAGGCGACCATGAGGTTGCGCCGATCGATGCGCTGGGTCGCCGCCGAGACCAGAAGACTGGCAGCCATCGCCACCAGAGCCGTTGCCGTCACGGCCTGACCCGCAGTTCCTTCGGTGATGCCAAGATCAGCTGCCATCGGGGTCAGCAGGCTGGCGGGGAGAAACTCTGCCGTTACCAGACCGAAAACCCCCAGCGTCATCGAGCCGACGGCCGCCCATGCCGGGGAGATGGCGGGCGCTGGTGTCGCGTCCACCGCAAGCGTGTCACTCATTCGTGTGCCTTTCCAGAGAAGGATGTTGCGTTGCAACAAGCTAGGCTGGTTTGGCAAGACGAACTATGCCAGAATATCCGTCATGCTTGATCATTCGTCCGAAGATGCGACCTCCGCCGGGCCCGCCACCTACGCCGACGTCGTGAGCGAGCTGCTCGGCGGCATGCGGTTTGTCGGCCTGAAATACCGCCGTATTCAGATATCCCCGCCCTTCGGCGTGCATTTCGGCAATGAGGCGGGACGCGCGCAGTTTCATTTCATTTCGCGCGGCACGGTCTATCTGCGGCGACCCGAGGGCGACGTCGAAAAGCTGGAGGCCGGATCAGCGGTGTTGCTGCCGCATGGCGGGGCGCACGACCTGCTCTCCGCGCCGGACCTGCCATGCCGCACAGTATCCGCCTTTGCGGAGGCTCCGCTCTGCGGCACCGTCGCCGCGATCAATGCCTGCGATAGCGAGCTCTGCCGCAGTACCGATGTCGTGATCTTCAGTGGCTGCATGGAGCTCGAACTCGGTGGCATGACCCCGTTGGTCGCCTTGATGCCATCGGTGATGTCGGTCGGCACGTTGCTGGATCGCTATCCCGAATTGCTGCCGATGCTGGAGGCGATGGAACGGGAAACCCGCGGCGACCGTGCAGGTTTCGCCGGCATCCTCGCGCGCCTCGCCGAGGTGGTGTCGGTCTTCATCGTCAGGGCATGGGTCGAATGCGGCTGTGGCACCGCCGCCGGATGGGTGGCCGCGCTGCGCGATTCCCGGCTTGCGCGCGTCATCGCCGCCGTGCACCGCGATCCCGGCCGCGAATGGACGGTGGCCGAACTTGCTTCGGTCATGGGCAGTTCCCGCTCCGTGTTCGCCGCACGCTTTCTCGACGTCACAGGGATGACGCCGCTGCGCTATCTCACCGAACTGCGCATGCGTCTTGCGGCACAGTGGATCACGCGGGACCAGATTTCCATCGAAACGGCCGCCGACCGGCTCGGCTATGGCTCGCACGCGGCGTTCAGCCGTGCCTTCAAGCGGACGATGGGGCATGCGCCGGGAGCTCTGCGGTCGATACAGCTTGCTCCGAGAACGGTCGAGCAGCGCGAGACGCGATAGCACCTTGCTCTTGCGAAAGCACCGCGCTCAAAACGAAAACACAATCCAAATTGGTTATTGGCCACCGCTGC
Organism: Xanthobacteraceae bacterium 501b; assembly: GCA_000378025.1. Lineage (GTDB taxonomy): Bacteria > Pseudomonadota > Alphaproteobacteria > Rhizobiales > Xanthobacteraceae > Ancylobacter. The sequence continues at coordinate 1,876,855 of KB899087.1, read as the reverse complement.
TGAAGCTAACGACCCGCCAGAACAGAAGTTCGCTAGGATGACGACGATGGCCGGTTTGGGGCCGGGAGCGGACCGGCCGCTATTGGGGGAATTCAAACGAGAAGCTGACATGTCGCCGATGAATGTCGAGGCTGAATTGCCTCTTCGATGACCCTGCCGGTCACCGCGTCAGGGGGGGAGCAGTACTTCTACGTTTCGGCCGAGAGCGCATCTGCCCGATGATGCGACGGAACACGCCATTTAATGACCCCGGGCGCTGCCGACCTACGGCTTGAGGCTGGCGTCGAGGGCGGGGGCGAAGCCTTTGAAGGAGAGCGGCAGCGTCACCGGGCGGCGGGCGCCGTCCTCGAAGGAGAAGCTGCCGGCACCGGCGGCGGCCTTCAGCGCCTGCACCGAGGCGGCATCCAGCTCGGCTTCGGCGAAGCACCCCTGCGGGCAGCGCGTGAAAGCGAGCTGCAGCGGCTTGGCCTTTTCACTGACCTGAACCTTCACCCCGGCGGGAAGCCACACGCCGGCGGGCAGCTGTATCACCAGCCGCAGCGGCGCTTTGGCATCGGCCCGGCCAACCGCGACGCTGGCGATCAACCCCTTGCCCTGCGCCTGGAGATTCTGCACCACCTCGCAGGTCCGTCCCGTATCGCTCGCCACGCACCGCACCACCCAGTCCTCATAGGTGGCAGTGGTGAGGCCGGGCCGCGCGGCCGCCGGTGCTGCCGGCTGCTGCGCCGACGCCGTGCCGGCGAGGCTGAGGCCGGCCAGCAAGCCCGCCAGCATGAGGAAACGATGCGTCATCTTGCAGCTCGGTCACGAGAAAGCGGATCGGAGGGCAGGCGCCGTTTTCTCAGAACTTGAGAGAGAACTGCGCGCTGAAGGTGTTCTGGTTGGCCTGGTCGGACAGCTGGCCCGAATAGTTGAACTGTAGCGCCGCACCGTCGGACAATTGGTAGCCCAGCCCGAGCCCGACCAGCGCCACATCCTCGGCAATCGGCACGCCCTGGATGGTGAAGGAGGTGGCACCGCCATTGGCGAACAGCATGTCGGCCGACGAGTTGGTGTCGCCGAAGGCATGCTGCCAGCCCAGCGTCGCGCTCGTGGTGAGGGTGCGGCCTGCCACGGTGAAGGTGGTGGCGGCACGAACGCCCAGCGTGGAGTAGAACGTGCCCTGCGAGGCTCTATCAACCGACAGCGCCGAGGCGAGCGTGCCGCTTTCGGTGAAATCGTCGCCGGAGACGTGCACATAAGCGAGGCCAACAAAGGGCTCGAAGGCATAGGCCCCGACCGACATGTCGTAGCCGATCTCGCCGAACAGCTGGGTGGTGCCCAGCGTGTAGTCGCCGTCATTGGCGCCGTAGAAGCCCGGGAACAGCACCGAGCGCGACACCGACATGTCGTGCCAGGTGTAGGAGGCGCCGCCGCGCAGCGCGACGGCGTCGAACTGGGCGCCGGCATAGAGGCCGATGTCGTAATTATCCATTGACCCCTGCGAGGAGCGCGCGTCGATGTCGAACGAGGTCCGGCTGTAGCCGCCGACGAGGCCGACCCGCACATTGTCGAGCACGGCGACATCGACGCCGCCGAACACGCCGCCGACCGTGGTGTTGACCGAGGCGGCATTGGCATTGCCCGAGACCTCGCCCCAGCCGCCGAAGCCTTCCGCCCACAAAGTGGGGGTGAAGCCCTGGCCGAGCGCGGCCGTCGCCGGCCCTGCCGCCTTGGCGGCATAGGACAGCGCGCCGGCGGACGGGGCGGTGAGCGACTGGCGCAGCCGGCTGCCGACCGTGTCACGCAGATAGATCGACTGCTGCTGGATCACCGTCTGGGCCGAGGCGTAGGCCTCGCCCGAGAGCTGGTTGAACACCGGCGTCACCGCCCCTTCCGGCAGGGAGAAGATCGCCTCGAACAGGGTGTTCCCGGAGCCCAGCGCCTGCGCCGCGACGGCCACCTTCGCCTCGTTCGGCGTGCGCGCATAGTCGACGAAGTCCATGCCATTGCTGATCAGCGTCAGGTAGACGTTCTGGGCGTCATAGGTCAGCTCGGGCGTCAGGAAGGCGAAGTCCGAGGTGGCCGGGCCGAAGGTGCCGGTCAGCGTGCTTGATGTGGACAGGATGGTGATCGTGCCCATCGAGGAATAGTTCCCCGGGGTCGCCACCACCTCGACGCCCGCATCCGAGGACAGCGTCACCGCGCCGGTGGCGGTGATCAGGTCGTGTTCGCCGTCCGCCGTGATATCCACCACATAGGTCGAGCCGGCGTTGAAGGCGACCGGGCCGTTCACGGTGAGCGTGCCCGGCGAAGTGCCCGGCGCCACCGTGCCGCCGCTGTTCACCGTGAGCCCGCCGATGGTCGCTGTGCCACTCAGCACGCCGCCCTCATTGAGGGTGAAGGCCGAAGCGTTGCTCGACCCGGAGGCCAGTTGGACGACGGTATCGTCCGCAGTCACCGCGCCGCTATAGGCCCCCGAGAACAGCACGGTGCCGCCGCCGGTGAACGTCACCGTGCCGTTGCCGGTGACCGCGTCGGTGAAGGCGTAGGTGCCGGAACGGTTGAACACCAGATGGGCGTTGTTCACCACGTCGCCTATGAGCGAGCCGGTGGTGCCGCCATTGCCGATCTGCAGCGTGCCGGTGGAGATGGTGGTGACGCCGGTGAAGGTGTTGGCTGCGGTCAGGATCAGCAGGCCGTCGCCGGTCTTGGTCAGGCCGCTGGCGCCCGAGATCACGCCCGAGAGGGTCAGCGCCTGCGCCGGGTCCACCTCGAACGTGCCCGCCGTGCCGACGCTGCCGGCCAGCACCACCGCCCCACCGAAAGTGAAGCTGCCGCTGGCGCGGAACGTGCCGGCCTCGCCGACCGTCAGCCCGCCGCTGCCGAGTGCGTTTGCGGTGTCGACGCGCAGCGTGCCGGTGGTGATGGTGGTGCCGCCGGAATAGGTGTTGGCGCCGGTCAGGTACAGCGTGCCGCTGCCCGCCTGTACCACCGCGCCGGTGCCGGAGATCGCCCCCGCCATGGTGAATGCGTCGCTACGGTTGAACGCCAGCACGCTGTTATTGGTCACATCGCCCAGGATCGACCCCGACGCGCCGCCATCGCCGATCTGCAGCGTGCCGCCGGAAATGACGGTGCCGCCGGTATAGGTGTTGGTGCCGGTCAGCGTCAGCGTGCCAAGGCCGGCCTTGGTCAGCGCCCCTTCGCCGCCGAGCACGCTGTCGACGCCAATGTCGAACCCGTTGGAATCAATCGTGCCGCCGCCCGCCGCGAGCGTGACATCGCCCGCATCGAAGCCGGAGAGGAAGTACGACAGGGTGGCCGTAGCCCGCAGCGTGCCACCGTCGAGGGTGATCAGTCGGGTCCCCGGCGAGTAGTCCTGGTAGAAATAGCTCGCCGCCATGGTGCCGCCGTCCTCGACGGTGATGCTCGCATCGGTGCCGTAAGAGCCCATGGAGACCGAGTTGGTGCCAGCATCCCACAGCGAGCCGGCGCCCGTCACCGTGATGGCGCCCGTGCCGTAGTAGGAAAGGGCCATTGTGACATAGCCGCTCAGCACCGTGCCCCCGGCGGCGACCGTGACGACGCCCTCGCCCGCGACTCCGACACTGAAGCTGCCGCCCGCCAGGTCCAGCGTGGACCCGGCACCCGTGACCGTCACGATGCCCTGGGATCCCCGGTAGCTACCGAGAGCGGCCGATGTGCTCGACACCTTGCCGCCGGCGGCGACAGTGAGCGTTCCCTTGGCACCGGTATTCGCGCCGATCGTCAGAGAGCCGCTATTGGTCCAGCTGGAGCCGGCGCCGGTCACTGTCGCCGTGGACATAACGGTCGCATACTGCCCGATCACGCCGTACGTGCCGGTCACCGAGCCGCCATCGGAAATCGTCATCGCGCCCACGCCGGATCCGCCGACGGTCACGCCGCCCGAGCTGGTGACGGTCGAGTCCTCCCCCGTCACCGTCAGCGAGCCCGACGAGCCGTCCCGAGAGGCGATCGAGACGAAGACGGCGCTCGCCGCGCCACCGTCGGAAACCGTCAGTGTGCCTGTGCCATTTTCGCCCACGACGAGACCTTCCTGGAGGGTCAGGTTCGATCCCGCCCCCGTCACCGTGGCCGTGCCGTCCGATCCGCTTTTGCTTCCGAGCGAGGCCCGGATCGCCGTCACGCTCGCGCCATCCGAAATGGTCAGCGTGCCGGTGCCGCGGTTACCGACCACCAGCCCCTCCTGGGAGCTGAGAGCCAGGCTCGTGTCCTCTCCAGTCACCGTCAGCTCGCCCGACGTGCCCTCACCCTGGGCGACAAAGACCGCTTCGGCCGTGGAGTTGCCACCGGAGAAGACAAGCGACCCGTCGGAAACGAACGTGAATCCGCCAATTGTGTTGCTGCCGGTGAACTCCAGCGTGCCGGCGCTGGCCGTGGTACCGCCGGACCAAGTGTTGTTGCCTGACAGGATCAGCGTTCCGTCGCCGGTCTTCTCAAGGCCGGTGGTGCCGAGAAGTGCCGAGCCGATGGTGGCGCTGGCGTCGGCGGCGACGGAAATACCCGTCTGGCCCGAAATCGCCGCCAGCGTGATGCTGTCGCCGGAGAGCGCGTAGCCGTCGACGTCGAACTGCATGCCGGTGACGGAAATCACGCCCGGCGCGCCGGCCACGCTCACCGCGCCGCCCGTGCCCGCGAAGATCGCCAGAGTGCCGTCCCACGCCGTGGCCGTGGCCCCGGCGGCGTCGGTCCAGTTGGTGTTGGCGGCGTTCCACGTGCCCGCCCCGCCGACGACTTCAGCGCCGCCCGGCTGGTCGACCGCGCCGTTCCAGTAGGGGTTGGCAGGGAGCGGCTCGGCATGGCTCGCGGGGGCGGCGAGGCTCAGCGCCGAGATCAACGCCGATGACAGCAGCAGCCCGCGCCGAAACGCGCGCCGCGCCCCGCCGGGGCCTTTGCCGGCAAGGGACACGACGCAGGATGCCGCACGGCTACCGACGGTCTCGAAACGCTTCATCTGCACATTCCCACATGGTCCGTAACCGCGCGCCGAAAGCGAGCCGAGCCGGGAGGCGCGTCTGGCGGAAATGCCGCCGGACGCATATCCAGGATCTGAAGCTCAGCCGGACGGCGCACGCCCCGCACGATTTCCCGATTTGTTTTGGCTGACAGGCATCGCTTGCCCGAGGGGCGGCCGGTGGCCTCCCCTGGCTGACGCCTTTGCTGTTGCACGATCAACAGGCTGGTGCCGCAAGCGGTCCCGACGAAGCGGGTCGGCCAGACGCCGGCCGCGCCGACGCTCGCGCGCAAACAACCCCAGCGTTCTCGTCTTGCATGCCACCCTGCCCGAAGCTCGGCCCTCGCCAACTTCGCGAGCCCCCGCCGCACTATGCGCGATGACCCTGATACCGCGATAGTCTGATGCTGCGCATAGCGCCCCGATAACGTCCCCCAAGCGCGCTAAGCACAAAACTGTTGCATATTTGCCGAGCGGGTTGATCTCGCACTTGCGCGATGCGCGCAACGTCGCGTTTCCCAATATTGGCTGAAAAAAAGGCATGTATTGAACCGCCCCTAGATTTCGGGACGCCTTCTTCCCTTAAATTCTGAGGCAAGGAGGCCCCGATGGGCACAGCGAACTTCACCGAGGAGTTCACCTTCAGATCACCGAGCGGAGCGCTCCGGTTGCGGAGCGGCTGCGCGGCTGGAGATCAGCAAGTACTCGCTCTACCAGTGGAGGCAATAGTCCTCGTATCGCAGGTACGCGCGCGCACCGGCCGCGTCGACGTTCTCGTCAACAATGCGGCGTCGGCAAGTTTGGAGGCGCCGAGAGATCCGCGGCCGCCCAGGTTCAGCGCTTCTACGACGTCAATCTGTTCGGCGTTGTCGGGGTCATCAACCCGGTGTTGCCGTCAATGCCAGCGTGCGGGGAGAGCCGCATCATCAATCTCAGCAACGCGCTCGGGTTCATCCCGCGCAGTACTCGGATCATAATGCCGGAAGCAAGCTCGCCGTCGAGGGCTATTCCGAGTCGCTCGATCACGAGGTACGCGCCTTCAATGTCCACGTTGGCTTGATCGAGCCCGGCACGGTGACCAGCAATTTCGACCAGAGCGCGCTCGAGCCCGACACAAAGAAGACGGCTTAAGATGGCGGCCACGCCTGGGTGAATGAGTTCATCCGGAAGGCCTTGCTGACGGCGGTCACACCCGAAGATGTGACGGAGGCGGTGCTTCGGACGACGACGGCGGCCCGCCACAGGCTCCGCTACCCCGTTGGCAAGGTGGCGAAACAGGTCAGCCTGCTGAGCCGCCTTATGCCGGCGCGGCTGTTCGACACGGCGCTGCGCCAGCGATTCGACCTGCCAAGTTGGGGGAGCTGCCGCCCTGCTCTCGCGTCGTGCTGGTCATACTGTGGAAGACCAGGACCGGACGCGAAGCCAGAATGTGCTGATGTATGCAGGAAGGTCGGTTGGAATGGGGGTGACGTTCAACTGTTGATTTCCGCGGAGATTTGACCCTGGATTTCCACTGAGAAGTGACCCGGCCGGATGGTGGTCTGTGGTCAGGTGGCGGTCAAGTTCCTGGATTTCTCCTTGGTTGTTTTGGCGGGTTTTGCCGAGCTATTCCGGAAACGGAAACTGTCGTTCCCGGTCTCCAGGATGTGGCAGTGATGGGTAAGGCGGTCGAGCAGGGCCGTGGTCATCTTGGCGTCGCCGAAGACGGTGGCCCATTCCGAGAAGCTGAGATTGGTGGTGATGACGACGCTGGTGCGCTCATAAAGCTTGCTCAGCAGGTGGAAGAGCAAGGCGCCGCCTGATGCGCTGAAGGGCAGATAGCCGAGCTCATCGAGGATGACGAGATCGGAGTGCGCGAGCCTGGTGGCGATCTGTCCGGCTTTTCCCTGGGCCTTTTCCTGTTCGAGGGCATTGACGAGTTCGACGGTGGAGAAGAAGCGGATCCGCTTGTGATGGTGCTCGACGGCCTGAACGCCCAGCGCCGTTGCGATGTGCGTCTTGCCGGTGCCGGGACCGCCGACGAGGACGACGTTATGGGCCTCGTCGAGGAACTCACAGCGGTGGAGCTGGCGAACGAGTGCTTCATTGACCTCGCTGCTGGCGAAGTCGAAGCCATTGAGGTCGCGGTAGGCCGGGAAGCGTGCGGTCTTGAGCTGATAGGCCGTTGATCGGACCTCCCGCTCGGCGGTCTCGGCCTTCAGCAACTGCGATAGGATCGGCATGGCGGTCTCGAAGGCCGGAGAGCCTTGTTCCGTCAGTTCGCTAACGGCTTGGGCCATGCCGTGCATCTTGAGGCTGCGCAACATGATGACGATAGCCCCGCTGGCCGGATTATGACGCATGGCGCACCTCCCTGGCCCGCCGCAGGGCGTCATAGCGTTCGACGTTGGCCTGCGGTTCGGTGGTCAGCGTGAGGGCCTGAGGGGCGTCGATCGTTGGTGTGGTCAGCGGCGTACCATCGATCAGTCGGTGCAGAAGGTTGAGGATGTGGGTCTTGGTCGGCACGCCGGCCTTGCATGCCAACTCGACGGCCGTGAGCACGACCTGTTCGTCATGCTGCAAGACCAGGGACAGGATCTCGACCATCTCGCGGTCGCCACCCGGTGTTTTGAGCAGATGTTGCTGGAGGGAACGGAAGGCAGTTGGCATCTCGGCGAAGGGAGCCCCGTTCCGCAGGGCTCCGGGTTTGCGCTGGACGACCGCCAGATAGTGCCGCCAGTCGTAGATCGTCTGGCTCTGGCGATCATGAGATCGGACAAAGGCTCGGCGATGCTCGCAGATCGCGTGCCCCTCGGCGACGATGACGATCCGGTCGGGATAGACGCGCAAGCTGACGGGTCGATTGGCGAAGGACGCCGGCACGCTGTATCGATTGCGCTCCAGATGAACCAAGCAGGTTGGCGTCACCCGTTTGGTGTGCTCGACGAAGCCGTCGAAGGGGCGGGGCATCGCCATAAGGTGCCGGACCTCTTCGGCCCACACATCGGCGATCGTACCGGGTTGCGAGCCATGCTCGATCTGTGACCACAACTCCCGGCATCGCTTCTCCAGCCAGTCATTCAAGGCTGCCAGGGACGGGACGTTGGGCAGGGGCTGCCAGAGCCGATGGCGGGCATCCTGTACGTTCTTCTCGATCTGCCCCTTCTCCCAGCCCGAGGCCGGATTGCAAAACTCGGCCTCGAACAGGAGGTGGCTCACCATGGCCGAGAAGCGGATGTTGACCTGGCGCTGCTTGCCACGGCCGACCTTGTCGACGGCCGTTTTCATGTTGTCGTAAATGCCCCGCCGCGGCACGCCGCCGAAAACCCGGAAGGCGTGGTTATGGGCATCGAACAGCATCTCATGGGTCTGGAGTGGGTAGGCGCGCAGCATGAAGGCGCGGCTGTAGGACAGCTTCACATGAGCGACCTGCAGCTTGGTGCGCTCGCCGGCGATGATCGCCCAGTCCTCAGACCAGTCGAACTGGAAGGCCTCTCCGGGCACAAAAGCCAGCGGCACGAAGGTGCCGCGGCCGCTGGTCTGCTGCTCGCGCAGCCGGGCTGCCTTCCAGTCCCGGGCGAAGGCCGCCACCCGATTGTACGATCCCTCATAGCCCAGCGTCACAAGATCGGCGTGCAGCTGCTTCACCGTGCGCTTGTGCTTACGCGACTCGCCAGCCTCGACCTGCAGCATCGCCGCAAGCTTGTCGGCATAGGGATCGAGTTTGCTCGGCCGGTCAGGAGCCTGAAACTGCGGCTCGACGCTGTCCGCCCGCAGATACTTGCGCACGGTGTTCCTCGAGAGGCCGGTGCTGCGGGATATCTCTCGGATCGAGCGACGATCCCGATGATGCCAGCGTCTGATGACGCTCAATAACTCCATGTCGATCACTCCGCTGTCCCCCGCGTAGCCCGCGTGAGACGTGGTGAAAACATGGGTCACTTCTCGATGGAAAAATCCCCGGCAGACGGGTCAGATCTCAATGGAATTCAACAGCCAACCATTCATACAGGTGCCCGAACAGCGGATGGGGGCCATGGCGCACATGGCCGTCTAGGAAGGAAGATTGCAGGCGATCCAGGAAGGCGAAGATCTCCACCTCGCCGCCCGCCAGGATATCGAAGCCCACGGCCTCCGCCTCCCATCTTTCCGGGTCCGCCAGGCTGTCTATAGCCACTTGCGGGCCACGGACTTCCGAACCTCCGACCATCGCGCTCAGGCGCATGACGGCATGGAGGGGAAGTGCATCCGGCCACGGCGAAGGCGCGGCCGTTCCATCGAGGCATCCCCGGACATAGGTTTCGAATGAAGACGGCTCTCTCTTCACCGCCTGTCCGGTAAGCGTGCCCAGCTGCGGCAGCGCCATCGCCAGCACCTGGGACGTGTCGTGCCGGCGCGCCACCATCGAGCCGGTGCCGACCGTAACCAGCGAGAGGTCGTGGAGGGGGCACGTGCGCACATAGTCGATCAGCCAGGTGCTACGCCGATAGGGGCGGGCCAGGACACGGAAATCGTGGCGGGAGACATCCTCTTCGAGACAGGCGGGGCACACCCGCACCCGGTCCCGGGACAGGTTGGAGATGAGGAATTCATGCCCCTTATGAAGGTAGCGGCGCTCGCGACCGATGCGGACGAAGGCCTCCCGACCGATCGTCTCTGCATCGATCCCGGCGAGACGTGCAAGTTGGACGATCACTTCCGTGCTGCCGTCCACGAGTCCTTGCACATCGAGATCGAAATCCCGGCAAAAATCGTGGAGGTCATCCCGACAGTTCCGCGCTGCAAGGCGGGAGGCGAAGTCGGACGGCATCTCGAGCAAGCCGGGCGTGAGGGTCCAAGGCAAATTCACTTCCGGGTTCCTTTCAACCTTTGCGTTTCTGGCGCGACGGAGCTGCCCGCGTCGCATCGGTGGGCTCTTCATGAAGCGCGCGCTCGACGGTGACCGTCTCCCAATCCCTGGCGATGAATGGATTGAGATCGTCCGCCAGCTCACCCGTCCGGATCGCGTAGACGTCGGCGAAATGGGCGACCGACAAGCTGTCCGAGGAGGCCAACAGGCACTCGCCGATGGCATCCTGGACGTATTCGACGAGGATGCCGAACTGATACAGGGCCGCATGCAGGAGCCGGGCAGCGAACTCGTCGGTGAGGATCGCTTCATGCTCGATGCCAGGGCACAGCCGCGCGATGCTCCGCACGATGCCCTTGACCGCTTCCGCGTGGTCCGGGAAGCGCAGCCGATGGAACCTCAGCACGCGCACCCGCCGCATCATGGATTCATCGGACTGGCAGAAACGGGCCAGCGTCGGGCAGCCCGACAGGATGAGCCAGGTCTGCCATTCGCTTTCCTCCATCATGCGCTTGAGGGTGTTCTCCATCTCCTGAAGCATGCTGCCGGAGATGATCTCGGCACCGTGCTGCCCCTCGTCGATGTGGAGGATGCGAATTCCATTCTCCTTCATGAGAGTCCGAACGAAGCCCCACACCTGGGAGTGCTTGATCTCTCTCCTGCCATGGTAGCCAAGGCGCCGGGCGATCTCGTTGCCGAGGGCGCCGAGGGTGAAGGGCGAGGGCGCGACCACGGACAGGAGCGGCGAGGACCGATCTTCCGTTCCGAACCCGCTGAATTCCGGGCGCGACTGGAAGGTGTGCCGCAGGATTCGCGACTTTCCGGCACCCGCCTCACCGACGATCACCAATGCCCGACCACCCCGAATGGTCCCTTTCGGCACGGGCGCTCCGGGCTGCCGACCGAGTTCAACCAGCATGGAATCCAGCAGCCAGTCGATCTGCTGACTCACCTGGTCACCGAACTCCGTCGGCAGGTAAACGGACGTGACGCGCGCCATCGCCTCATTCACGCGGCGCCGCTTCTCGGACTGATTTTCGAGGACGCGCTGAAGGAACGCGTCGTCCTTCGTCGGTTCCGAAATGGTCGTGGTCATTCCCCCTCCTTCAGAAAGCTGGACCCGAGACCACGGCGCCGGCGGGAAACGGAGCCTTCGGGCTTGTCCGCTGCATCTTCATTCATCGCCACGGGTTCACCGCCGCCTTCGTCAACGCTCGCCACACACGAATTCCAAGGCGCGTCGATGATCCCCTCGAAAGTGGTGCCCCTCTCTTCAGCGGGCCTGATGTCCAGGTGCTTGCACGCCTCCTGTTCGTGGTGCAGCAGCATCTCCGCCGTCATGGTGGAGGGACCGATCCCAGCCGCCACGGCCGACACCCTGGCCATCTGCCGAATGTCCTGAAGGGCGGCCAGAACGACAGGTTCGCGCAGCTTCGCGAGGTCAGCGTGCCGCTGCCGAGTGCGGTTCACGGTGGCGAGCCATTCATGGGCGCTCACCCCCTCCATCCAGTCGAAGTCGCAATGAACGGTGAACCAGGTGGCCCCTGCTTCATCCGCGCAGACCGAGATCGCGCCGAGGTTGCGCAGATCAGCACGAATGCGGACTTTCTTCTGTCCGATCCGCTGGCGCAGCTTGGCGAGCCTGTTGTCGGCGCTGCGGCGATAGAAGAGGCCCATGAACCGGATGCCCCGGTTCTGGATCTGACGAAGGTCATTGAAGCCGAAGACGGCACGCATCACGGCCGGGGACGGCGGAGGGCGCACCTGGTATTCCTCGCTAAGCCGCGCCCAGGCGTCATTCGGGGTTTCTCCGCCGAGACCGGCATGAGGCTCGTTGTGGTAGACATCCACGACCCAGCGGACCAGCGCCTTGCCGAGAACCTCAGCCGTGACATTGGCAACGGCGGCCGGATCGTATTTCCCCTTCTCTGCGATCCCGGAGAAGGTGCGCCCCTGGAACAGGGGCATGAGCTGGCGATCCAGCGTCCCGTTGAACCGTTCGATGCAGGCTCTCGCGTCCGGATGCCCCGCCTTGCCGATCTCATTGTGGGACGCCAGATCCGTCACGGCGGCGCGGAAACGGTACGCGATGAACTCGCTACCCGAGTCGCTGACCACCTCCTCGGGGGTAAGCACATGGTTCCATGCTTCACGGCAACCGGCGGCCAATGCCACGTCGGTCCTGTCCCGACACACCATCTCCAGCGTTTCCAGCGACGTCTGCTCATTCGGGTTGAGCGACAGCCGGATGCCGAGAACGACCTTGGTCGCTTCGCAGATCGCGATGCAGACGGTAAGCCGCTGCTTGAGGAGGGTGTTGACGCTCTCGTCGTCCAGGCCGCTCCAGAATTCCTTGGGAAGCTTCAGCACCATGAGCTGGCCGAGCCAATTGTCGATGGCGACGCGTTCGCCCGCAGCCAGGGGGCCGACGCGACGACCGACGATGTGGCACTGCGCACGGGCCGCCTTGGGCCCGTGCCGCGCGCACACGACCTGAAACTTGTCGATCCTTCGAATGGCGCGTTCGAATGTGCTCAGCGAGGGAACCTGCAAAGGCGGCAGATTATCGTTGGCCCGCTTCGCGTTCACGCTCGCAAAGGTGTCGAGGTCTTCATGCTCTCCGGTTGCACGGAGATTCTCGATGCAAGCAGACCCGATCATCAGCTTGTGCAGCAGAGCGGCAGTGGGGCGGTTCCGGTCGAGATAGGCCATCACCCAGCGCTGCATGATCTGGTAGGACTGGGCGGTCGCGAGCCGAGGGGCGTGAAACCCGCTGCGCCCCTTCCGCCGATCCCTGAGTTCCCGGATGTCCCATTCACCGTCGACAAGCCGACGGATGTAGGCGCGGACCGTGCTCGGGCTGGGGGCCTCGAACACCACCCGAGCCTTGCGGGCCTTGAGCCTGCGTTCTCTTGCGGCGGGAAGCGCCTTCTTGCTGCCGCGCCTGCGACCGATATTCCCGTTCGACATCTCCTCGGCGGCCGCCTCTTCGCCAAAGGTCAGCGCAGCTGCCACCTGGGCGATGGCAGGACGCATGGCTTCGTCGGTCATGCTGATCTCACGGGCTGCATGCATGTCGTGGATGCGCCGACAGAGCTTCCAATGAAAATCCAGCACGTTCCGTTCTTCCTGCGGAACATCGAGGCAGGCACCGTGATGGCGGATACGGGCCGCGCGCATGCTCGGCTTGTTGTCCTCGTAGCGCGGATCGATCTTGCCGGTGGCGACAAGGTCGTCGAACTCCCGTCCGCTGATGAGCTGGTCCAAATGCGGCGGTGCCACCGGGCGGATGGTCACCACATCGCGAATCCGGCTGACGAACTGATAGAGCCGTTCTTCCGGACCGGTGATGGCGAAGACATGCCCGACCGGAAAGCCAAAGTTTCCGCGGGGCCTGTAATCAGGCTGCGCGCTGGTCATCATGTGCACCTCCGTTGTTCGGGTTGGTTTCAGTTCGGCCGGATGCGGACGAGGCAGTCGGCCGAGATGCGGGTCTGGTCCTTGACGATCAGGACGCCCGAACCGATCAAGCGCACCGCGGCATTGAAGCCGGAGCCACCGGCGCCGATTGCGCGCGCGAGGTCTCCAAGGCGGCACCAGCCATCAAGCTTCGCCGCCAGTTCCATCGCGATGCGATCCGCCATCGGGTCGACAAAGCCCCGTGCGCGAAGAACGAGGCGAGCATCGGCGGCGTCATCGGGATGAGCATGCTGCTCGGTGCGGAGCACGTAGAGATCGGCGAAGTTGGGGCCGACCTGGGCCCGGATGAGTTCCAGAGTGCTCTGGATCCCGGACCGAGCGACACGCCCGCTCGGCTTGAGCGCCACCGCGACCCGCCGGCCATCGCGCAGGAGCAACAGTGCGTCAAAGGTGTGCTTCTTCTGGCGGCCGGACCGATCCTTGTAATAGACCGCGGGCGGCTGCTCATGGACATCGGCCACGTCGCGGGAGACCAACGTTACGTAAAGGAAGTCTCGCTCAAGGTGGCTCTCATAGTTGAACGCTCTGTTCCGCGCGCGGTCGACGATGGTTCCACGATAGGAAGCGGTGGAGCGCAGAGGCATGGGGCGCGAGGCGCGGCTCCGCTCAGGGAAATAAATTTCTGCGTCAGACGAAGTATTCACGGCGCATATCTCCTGATTCCGCGGCTGAAACAGCGCGGTTGATTTCGGCGGTCGAAGCAGAACGGGGCTCAGCCCGCGCTGCGTATCGAGCGCGCTATCGGGAGACGGGTGCTGGGGAGGGCGCGGCGGAAATCGATGACGTCGAACATTGACCACTCCTCCTGGTGAGCGCTTGGCGCTGGTTGCAGACGACGGAGGATGGTCAGACCCGCCCGGATTCGATCTGTCGATCGTCACCGGTGGGCGCGGCATCCTCTAGGTGAGCCCGCGATCACTCGCGGGGTTCGAAGTCAGTCCGGGAGGGAAGTGATCAGCTTTGCATTCCCGCACGAGCCACGGATCAAATCCGAGGCCTTGACGGCGGGACGTAGCGGATAGGGTAGCTCTCAGGCAGTGCGCACTGCCAAGACATTGACCCGACCGCGGACGTGCCGCCGATCGCGTATCGCTATGATGTCGTTGGAGTGCATGGTTACCTCTGAAGAGTTCACCCTGATACCCGGCGTCGAGAGGCAATGCAAGATCCGAAAGGCGAATACCTGGAAATTACTCGGCTTGGTGTTCACGGCACCCCGTCCTCGGTTCGGGCTGCGCATGTGTCATCTCCTGAGGGCTGCCTGGTCCCTCAGGATTGAAGAGCAAGGATTCACGGCGCGATCGGCCGTCCAGGGCACTCCGCAACTTGTCTGTCGGAAAGGCCCATATCCTATGCCTAACCGCATTAGGGCTTCGCTGGTGTATCATTACGTCAAGGCCCACGGATTCGTCATACGCTGTTGGCCGACGGTAGAGATTTCGAGCGTTGATCTGCTTGGAATTCGCGGCGAGTGGTGACGGAAGCGCGACGGCAATCCGATGAGGCGAGCGATTTCGACGAACGTATCCCATTCGAAAGGCGGTCGTCATTTGGACCAGCCGGAACGGCAGCTCGACCAAATCCAATCCTGGCATTATACCAGTGCTATAAAAATATTTCACCTGAAGAATGCCTCTCCCCTTCCATTGGCCTCGACAAGCTTCATGCCTCTGCGGCCGGGAGTGCCAATTCCTGGATTTCTTTGCCAGGCCGCGCGGACCCTGCTCAACGTGTCGCAGGCGTGGCTTTGGCATCAGGCCGCCGTGTCGAAGAAGACCATCAATGATTTCGAAAACGGGTTTGTCGAGCCCCGCGATGAGATAATCGGCCGTATACGACGTGCACTCGAAGCCGGAGGCGCGCAGTTCGTGTTCGGTGAAGATGTCCTCGGAGTGGTCGTATATCGGTCGAGCGAGGAAGAGAGTCTCAGTTCGCGATCGGCCAAGAGGCGGACCAGATGAAGTTGGGCGTTAAACATATATGACATAACGTGTGGACAAAATTTATATCAATGCTATAATTATTTTCATAGGATGAAGGCGTCTCATTTGCCTCGGCGATGCCGTTAGGTTCGCTGCAAGCAATCTAGCCGAGCGACCCATCCATCCGTTCATCGGAAGTGCGTTTCGTTCCCATCATTCAAGGGCTTTGGCAGCCATGATTGGCTGCGGGCATCAATGAACCGTGGAGAGCCGCATGATCACGGACCGACGTTTTCAATCTACGAATGCTCTACTGACCGCCAACAGCGGTGAGCGCCGAGGTCCCGGCAGGCGCAAAAGAAATCTGGCAACACTCCAACGCTACAAGGTGAGGGATCAAAGCAGGTTGGCAATTCTCATCGATGACGAAATCTATGACGTCATCGATGCCGATTTCGATGATCTACGGTGCGAGCCGAGTACGCTGCTGAGAGTGGCAAACCAAATCTGAGCTTCATCCTCGATTGCTCGTTCGGCGAGGCCATTGAAGACGAGTTCTGCTCTCGACGCAGGCGCATAGCCCGGGGCCGCGGGTAATTTTCGCGTGCACATGCCTGCCGCGAAGAGGCGCACGCCGCCCACGCCAGTGCCGAGGGTGCCTGATGCCCGTCAATGGAGGTTCATAGTGGACAAACAGACAAACGCCGGGCCGGACGTTGAGAGGCTGCTCGGCGCCGCGGGTGAGCTCGCGGAGATCCTGGATTCCGAGATCGAGACAATCATCGGAGCGCTGGCGGACATAATCCGGAGACGGATCGCTTTTGAGCGAGCGAAAGCCGAGTTCGGCGCGGACGCCCGGACCCGCTGACCAGCATCTCGGGCAGTCGGCGCTCGGCACCGCTGCCCTCACGCGAGCGAAGGTGGGCCAACCTCTCGGCGGCGCTGCGCGACTGGCGCGGCGCTGGCGTGCCTTCCGTCTGAACGGAATTGCATCACTCCCATGCAAATGACAGGAGAACGAGCGATGCCCAGCTTGGCTGAAAAAGTCGCTTCCGCGACGGCCGATCTGCGTCGTCTGGCAAAAGGATGGCGGCCTTCGGAGACCGATCTCATCGGCGCCGTCGGTCTGAAAAACTGGATGGTTGCGATCGACGGCGAGATGCCGGTGCTGATCGGGGAGTCGGTGGGCCATCCGCATCTGGGCGATCAATGGATCACGACCAGTCCTGTTCTGTGGATCAGCGAGGACCGGACAATCGCGCGCACTCTCAGTCGCTGGTATCGCCTCGGCACGTCCGCATTGCCGCCCCCCAAGGAGCCCCTTTCCAAGCACTACCACTGACGAGCGTCGCCCAGAAAAGCTTACGAGGAGCTGCGCTCCTGGGACACCTCGATCGGCTTTCGTCGTAACTTGCGGCGCCTGCCACGTCTGCGCGCCCTCTCGGACCTCATCATCGAGCGGCTGGCGAGGGCCTGACCCTTCTGCGTGCCTGAATGCCCGAGATGGCGGCGCACGGCGGACTTTCGCATCAGTGTGTCGGGAGGGCTGCTTTGGGTCAGAGCGGGCCTGACCGGATTCGCTGGAAGTCCCTGGGCAGCAGGCGACAGTAAGGTCGAGACACAAGACCGACGATTTCAAAAATAACGGGACTGGCAAAAAATGCGAGACTCGTTATTTTTGAACCGATGCCAGAGAAGCTACCACGCACCCGTTGTGCGAGATGACGCTGGCAGCCCATGGCGCGGTGCCGATCAACTGGCCATGCGTCGGCGGCCGCCGGCACGTCAGCGTCAGGAAAATGCGGCCATCTCTGCCCTTTAAAGACGCATGGCTGCCGAATCGAAAGTGTCCGCTTTGCGCCCTCATCTCGGCCGTAGAGATCGCACCTGCGATTTCCTGAAAGCAGACTTTGCTTCTTACCGTTTTACGGGTCTTGGATGCGCCACCAAAGCGGCCACCTATGAACCTCCTTCCAAAGTCCTGAGAGCACTGCCCGGCTATTTCGGATCTCTCGCGCACCCTATCCCTTCCGAGACACCGAACGTTGGGTTCGGGCCGACAATGGAAGGTTCAGACGATGGCACTCAAGGATATTCTGCGCGGGCAACTCGGTTTTGGCGCGGCGCCCCTCGGCAACATGTTCCGGGACATCCCGGAGGCTGAGGCGCGCGCGACTGTCGAGGCAGCCTGGCATGACGGCATCCGCTACTACGACAACGCACCCTTCTACGGCGCGGGCCTCGCCGAAATCCGCATGGGCGAGGTGCTGGCCGGCAAACCGCGAAACGAATTCGTTATCAGCACCAAGGTCGGACGCGTGATCCTCGACGAGATCGAGGACGTCAGCGCCCGCGATCTCGGGGAGAAGGGCGAGGTCTTCAAGTATGGCCGCCCCAACAAGATCGTGAATGACTACTCGGAAGACGCCACCTATCGGTCCATCGAGGACAGCCTCAAGCGCCTGAAGGTCGACCATATCGATATCGCCTTCGTCCATGACGTGGCGCAGGACTTCTATGGCGACGAATGGCTCGCCCGGTTCGAGGAAGCGCGTAAGGGCGCCTTCCGCGCACTCGACCGCATGCGCGACGAAGGCGTCATCAAGGCCTGGGGCCTGGGCGTCAATCGAGTCGAGCCTATCGAGCTGCTGCTGGCGCTGGAGGAGCCGCGCCCTGATGGTTTCCTCCTGGCCGGGCGCTACACGCTGCTCGACCACGATCACGCCCTGCAGCGCGTGATGCCTTTAGTCCAACAGCGCGGCCTCGGCATCGTGGTCGGTGGTCCCTACAGCTCGGGCGCGCTCGTCGGCGGACCCAACTTCGAGTACGCCCCGGTGACGCCCGCCATGAACGCCCGCATAGCGGAGATCAAGGCCATCACGGACCGCCACGGCATCTCTATGAAGGCGGCCGGGCTACAGTTCGCGCTCGCCCATCCTGCCGTCGCTGCTGTCATTCCCGGCGCCAGCCGCCCTGAGCGGATCGCCGAGGACGGCGCCGCCCTACGCGAGACCATCCCGGCAGCGTTCTGGGCTGAACTGCGCGAGCGCAACCTCGTCAATCCGGCGGCGCCACTCCCCAGCGTGGGCTGACACTCCGATCTAATCTCCCGCCACCGCGTCAAAGGCCCCGCCTCGGACGCGGTGGCATTGCGTGTAAAGGGGCACATGGCGTGAAGCGCCTAGCCGTGCACCAGAAATTTTTGCATGCGCGGCACGGCGAAATCCAGGAACGCCCGGACGCGCGCGGGCAGAAACTGCGCGCCCCGGAAGAGGGCATGGACATCGTCCGCGACGCCGAGGTCGCTATCGGCCAGAAGCTCGACCAGTTCGCCCCGGGCGATGGGTTCACGCAGATGGTAGTCGGCGAGCCTGATGATGCCGACGCCAGCAATCGCCATGCGGCGGAGCGTGTCGCCGTTGTTGACGAGCAGGGACCCGCTCAACATCCGCTCAACGATCCGTCCGCCCTCGCGCATGGGCCAGACCGGCATCGCCCGCCGGAAATTGAAGCCGAGACAGTTGTGGTGGACGAGATCCTCCGGCGTGGCGGGCGTGCCGTGGCGCGCGAGATAGGCCGGAGAGGCGACAATGCGCCGTCGCGTCTCGCCTATCTTGCGCGCCATCAGATTGGAATCCATGAGCTTGCCCACCCGGATCGCAACATCGGTACGATCGAGATAGAGGTCGACCACCTCGTCCGAGAGTGAGAGATCGACGATGACTTTCGGGTAAGCCTCGAAAAAGGCCGGCAGGACTGGCTCCAGGGCCGCGGAGCCGAAGCTGACCGATGAGGTCACGCGGACCACGCCCTCGGCCTCGGCGCCGCCCTGGGCGATCTGCTGCTCGGTTTCGTCGAGCTGGCCAAGTAGGGCCTGGCTGCGCTCGTAATAGAACTGGCCTTCCCTGGTCAGAGCCAGCCGGCGGGTGGATCGCTCGATCAGGCGCACCCCCAGCCGCGTTTCCAGGCGCGCGATCAGCTTGGACACCGTCGACGGCGTCATCAGCATCAGCCGGGCCGCTTCGGAAAAGCTTCCCGCCTCGACGACGCGAACGAACACCATCATCTCGCCAGCGCGATTGTCCATGCCGGACCTTTGATCTGGATTGCCCGAACGGGCGACCTAACACGCCATCTGATTTCCGTCCCGCGATCTGTGAAGCAATCTCCAAAATCCAGTGAAAAGCGGCCGTCTAATCAGCGCGACGGCGCCATGCGATCTCAACCCGCGACGGCCACCGCCCACCGGCTCGGCCCGCAATGAAAGGATCGCAGACATGTCCGCCTCCCCCTCCGCCTCCCTTCCGGTCGATGTCGATCGTTCCTCGTCCCGACAGCAAACTCGGGACACCGCCGCTGATCGCGGGGGCACCCCGACGCTCCTCGCGCTCGCCTTGGGGAGTTTCGTGATCGGCACGTCGGAATTCGCGAGCATGGGCATCATCCAGCTCTTTTCCGAAAGCCTCGGACTTACGGTGCCGCAAGCAACCGGCGCGATCACCGCTTATGCCTTCGGCGTGGTCGTTGGCGCTCCCCTGGTCACCCTGACCGCCGCCCGGCTCAATCGCCGCACGCTGCTGCTGGCGTTGATGGCCCTGTTCATGGCTGGCAATCTGTTGTCCGCGGTGGCAAGCGACCTAGGCTGGCTGATGACGGCGCGGTTCATTAGCGGCCTTCCGCAGGGCGCCTATTTTGGTGCCGGCGCCGTGGTCGCGGCCCATGTGGTCGGCGCCGGACAGGCGGGACGGGCCTTCGCTATCGTCATGACGGGGCTGACCGTCGCCACCATTTTTGGCTCGCCGTTGGCCACCTTCATGGGGCAGGCTCTGGGATGGCGCGAGACTTACCTAGCCGTCGCGATCCTCGCCGCTTTCGCCTTCGCGGCCCTCTGGCAGTGGGTGCCGCGCACTTCGGCGCTGGATGGGGTGCCGGTGATCCAGGAGCTGTCCGCGCTTCGCAAGGTGTCGGTGTGGGGCATGATGATGGTCGCCGCCAGCGGCGTCGGCAGCATCTTCGCCGTCTACACGTTCATCGGTCCCATCGTTACGGACGCCGCTGGCCTGCCCGCTGCCATGATCCCGATCGCGTTGGGCGCCTTTGGGCTGGGCATGACGGCCGGCAACCTGTTTGGCGGCTGGCTTGCGGATCGCCATCCGGCGCTGGGGATCGCAATTGGCTATGGCAGCGCGTTGGTCGTGATGGCTGGGCTGGCCATGGGTGGCACGTCAGTCTGGCTGCTGCTGCCGGGTCTGTTTGGCGTTGGAGCGGCGATGATGGTGGCGATCCCCACCATCCAGGTGCGCCTCACCACCTTCGCCCCGGAAGCCCCGACCTTGATGGGCGCGATGAACCTCGCTTCGCTGAATGCAGCCAATGCACTCGGCGCTTGGAGCGGCGGGCTCGCCATTGACGCGGGCTTTGGCCTCCTCTCGGCAGTCTGGGCCGGCTTCGGCCTCACGCTCGCCGGTCTCGCTATATTCGGCCTCACGCTCCTGGGGCGGGATTGGCACAGGCGTTAGGCCGATATTCGTACTCCCGCTTCGTGACTGAGCTGGGATTCCACTGCGCCGCTGGTCGGCAGCGACCTCTTCGATGAGTGGGCGGGCACGCGAGCCCGAAGAGCAGCCGACCGGCGTCACCTATGACATGTCGTCCAAAGTCATGAGATCGCTGTCCGCCCATTTCAGATCTCTGGCGCGCTCGATCCTTTTCCGGACGCGGAACGCTGAGAGAAAGCGATCCGCTCGGTTAGCATCCACCCCGTAAGCAAGCTTTCGGTCCGAAAAGGGTCAGCTCAGGACGCCACGTCGGTTAACGACGACGGCCGCTCTTGACTGATCTGACGCCAAAAGCCGCCATTCCGGATACGGCCCCAAAGCCGCCGACAAGCCCTCGCTTGCCGTGGCTCGCAATCGAGCCAATGCGGCGGGGATTATCGGTCTCTTCCGCAGGCCGTCCTGGTTGCTCACACTCGGACGGCACCACCCGTCGCAAAACACCTGTTTCTGGCGGCATGATCCTGCCGGGTCGGCGCGCGTTGGAAGGCCCGCGATCACGGTCCCGCTGAGATGAGATGGGCCAATGGAGTGCCGACTCAATCGAGCGCCAGTTGGCGCACCAGGGTGCCAACGCCATCCGCCGGGGCTACACCATGCGGCGCAGAAAGAACGCTGTACGGATAATCGTGGATGACTGTACCCGCGAGGCAGCCGGCGGACGACAGAACCCGCACCTGTTTGAGGCGTTTCTCAGAAACGCAGCTGACCGCCCAGCTTGATGCCGACACCGGTACGGTCCTCGGTGAAGTCGAAGCTGCCCTGCACGAACCCACTATAGCTGTTGCTCAGGTCGCTGACCGCAAGGCCCAGGCTCAGATCGCCATAGAGGCCCTTCTGGTCACCAACATAGCTCGCATCCAGCGCCGTGACGGTGACATTGTCGTCCGCCAAAAACTCATAGCCCAGCGTCGCAATGGCGTAGGGCTTGAGCAGGACGGTCTCGCGCCGGATATTGGCCGCGACGCGCAGGCGCCCCTCGGCGGCGAGCCCGGTGGTGTCGTCGAAGCCGGCGGCGATGTTGGCGACATCGACCGTATCGAAGGAGGTGTAGCTCGCCTGCATCGCCACGGAGGGTTCGACCAGCAGCTCACCATAAGTGAGGCGAATGCCCGTCTCGACCCGACCGCCGACGCTCGATCCGCTGAAATCGGTACTGACGGAGGCGAGCGACATGTCGACGTCGAACACCTGCCCCATCAGGATGCCGTTCACGAACATCCCGCTTTCGGTGACATAGGT
The DNA here is from genome assembly GCA_000378025.1 of Xanthobacteraceae bacterium 501b. Lineage (GTDB taxonomy): Bacteria > Pseudomonadota > Alphaproteobacteria > Rhizobiales > Xanthobacteraceae > Ancylobacter. Next base: position 1,854,850 of record KB899087.1, on the reverse strand, counting down.
GCCATAGGCACCAAACACCGGCCCATCGACCGTGGCATCCGTGGCGGTGGCGTTGAAGTCGAGGGTCGAGCGCCCGTAGCCGGCAATAAGTCCCGCGGCGACGAAGTCATGGCCGAGCTCGCGGGCGACATCGATGCCGCCCTGGAAGATGCCGGTATCCATGTCATAGCCGTCGCCTGTCGACGTCATGCCGCTCGCCTTCAGCCACGCACGTGCCGTCGGAGACGAAGACCCCTTGTCGACGCCGGAGAAGGCCGACGACGGTGCCTTGGTCGGCGCATAGGCCATTGGTGCGGCCGGAACGGGCATCCCGGTGAAGAGGGAATCACGCAGGTCGTCGAGGCGCTCGGTGACGAGCTGGGTCGACAGTGTGAGAAGATTGCGCGCGGCATAGGCGGTGCTGCTGAGGGCCGCGGCAGCATCGACATTCAGCCCACGGCTCAGTGACCAGGTCTCGTCCTCGCCGCTGGCGTAGTTCAGCCCATAGCTGATGAGACCCACGTCTTGGTCCATGTAGAAGTGGCCCGCGCCCGCCGGTGCGTCGCCTGCCACCGTGACCACCGTGACAGGTGCCGTGCCTCGCCAGTCGAGCGTGGCAAGTTGCAAGGGATTGGCCAGCAGAACTTCGGTCCGGCCGCTCACGTCGCCATCGATGGTGAGGCTGGGAAGGGCGGAAAGGCCGAAGCCGGGCGACGAATGAAGCAGCAGTCGGGCGGCACCACTGGCGGCGTAGTCGCCGAAGATCGCGGTCGCGCCGGCCTGCGAGCCGGTCGAAACGAGATGGATCACGCCGCTATTGGCGAAGTCGCCCTCGAAGCCGGTCTTGTCCAGGGCCCAGAGCGCCCCGCTATTGCTGAAGACGCCCGAGAGGGCGTTCGGCGTGATGGACGACACGCCGGTGACAACCCAGGTGCCGGAATTGCTGACCTCGACCGCACCGGTCGTGTCCGGCACGTCGATGCCCTCCGAGACGGCGGCCGGCGCCTCCACGACGACGCGCCCGAACATCAGGCCCGCATTGGTGATGTTCACCTCGTCGGCCTTGACCGCTGCAAAGATGGCAAGGTTGCCCGCGGCGTCGGCCAGGCCGCCCAGCTCGGTCATCGACAGGGAGCCGATGCGCCCGGCGACGAAGCCGTCATCAAGGTCGAGGCCTGCCCCTACGACGCCGCCGGCTTCATTAGTGAAGGAGGCGGTGCCCACGTCACCCGACAGAGTGACCAGGCCAAAGGTGCCCTGAGGATCCGCCACGGTGGCGAAGGCCGTGATGATTCCGCTGTTGGTGACGGTAAGGTCGCCGCCCATGGCGCCTTCATAGCCGGGAATGTCGCCGACGATGACGGCGCCGTCCTGCGCGCCGACGTGGATGGCGGTGGTCGCGCCCTTGATGAGGCCAGCATTGTCGACGACCACGTCGCCATCGGTGCTCATCATCCAGGCGCCCCAGCCGTTCGGCGCGACAATGCGGCCGCCGGCGAGGTTGACCAGTTCCGCCTTGCCGACGGTCTGCGACCAGATGTGCACGCCGTTGTAGAGCGTCGTGTAAACGGTCCGGTCGGGGTTGTCATAGGCGGTGATCGAGCCGCTATTGACGATGGTGGCGTCGCCGGAGACCGATCCGCCGGCCCACACATTGGCGCCCGGTCCATCATAGGACGTTATCGTCCCGCGGTTGGTGAGGATGGCGGTGTTCTTGTCCGACCACACGACCACGCCACGGCGACCATTCGAGGTCACGACGCCGTTGACATCGTTCACCACGCTGGCGAGGCCGTTATAGCTGTTGACGCGAAGACCGTCGTTCAGCGCCGTGACCGAACCGTCATTGTAGATGCTGACCGCGACAGGTTCCGGCGCAGCGTAGCCGCCGTCAGCCAGAATGCCGTACGTATCCCAGGCGCTGTACGTGGTGTAGGTGGTCGAAACCGTCCCGTAATTGGCGATCGACACGCCTCCGCCATTGGCGAGGCCCAAAATGCCGTTTGTGCCCATCGGATCGGGCGAGGTGCCGGCGATGACGGTGCCGTAATTGGTGATGATGACGTTGCCGCCGACATAGGTATCGCCGTCCGGCCAGCTTCCCGGTTCGGTGGCGGCGACGTAGACGCCGGTCTGGTCCGGCGAGATGAGGACTCCCTCGCCGATATTGACCGTGATGTCGCCGCGCACGGTGCGCACGTCGACGCCATCGTAAAGCTGCCCGAGAACCGTGGTGGACCCGGTCAGATTCAAGGTGATGTCGGTGGGATTGGCGGCGTCGTCATTGGCCTTGAACAGGATGCCCGGGCCACCATCAGTGTCGGAATCGAAATAGCCATTGTCGACATTCAGCGTCGCGGCGGGCCCGGTGGCCGTCGCCGACAGACGTTCATCGGTGCAGGTGAGTATCGTGACGGTGCCTTCATAGGTCACCGTGCCGGCATTCGTGCAGGCCGGGTCGGCATGAGCGGAAGGGAACGCCAGCCAGACGCTTCCCGACAATACCAACCCCGCCACAACCGATGGTGTGCCAACGACCCTCATTCCCGCCTCCGACTTTAGTCGATTCCCCGCTCCTGAATGGACGAGAAAGGAGGGGAAGCCAAGATGGGTTGCTGGCTTACTTGTGGTTGAGTCGCCATTTTACGCGAAATGTTGCTGGTATGTGACAACGGTCAGGTCGCCCGTGCGACTTGCGCCGGCCAGCAACGGCAAGCGAGGGTTTGTCGGCGGCCTTGGGGCCGGAAGACGACTGGCCGGTCTTGGGGAATTCAGACGAGAAGCGGACATATCGCCGATGAATGTCCGAGGCCGAAACTGCCCCTTATCGGATGTTAAGAGCGTCCGCTTGTCGCGACGCGGCTGTTCGATCCAACGAAGACCGCCGTAGCCAATCAGCTCGAAGCTGTTGGCAGCCTCTGAGGTGGGGCGGGAAAACACACGCCTGAGTTTAGGGGTGGCCCTTGCTTTGGTAGCGTCGTTAGTTGAGCGTGCGACTACGGCCTGAACCGCCCCGCGTTTTCTAGACGCCCTCGGCTTTGGCTTTGTGCTGCCGTTCGAACTCGATTGGGGACAGCATCCCATTGCGTGCGTGCTTGCGGGTGGGGTTGTAGAACATCTCGATGTAATCGAACACGTCCCCGCGTGCCTCGTCGCGCGTGCGGTAGACCTTGCGGCGGATACGCTCGCGCTTGAGCAGGTTGAAGAAGCTCTCGGCCACGGCGTTGTCATGGCAGTTGCCGCGCCGGCTCATGGATGGCTCCAGGTCGTGGTGCTTCAGGAACGACGCCCATTCCATGCTGGTGAACTGGCTCCCCTGGTCCGAATGCACCAGCACACGGCCCTTCGGCTTGCGTCGCCAGACGGCGGCCAGCAGCGCCTGAAGCACGACGTTGGTCGTCTGCCGGGCCTGCATGGACCAGCCGACGACGCGGCGGGAGAAGAGGTCGATCACGACCGCCAGATAGGCGAAGCCTTCGTGGGTGCGGATGTAGGTGATGTCGGTCACCCAGGCCTTGTCCGGCGCCTCCGCGTCAAACCGGCGATCGAGCGTGTTGTCGACCGCCAGGGATGGCTTGCCTCCATAGTGGCCGGGGCGGCGCTTGTAGCCGATCTGCGCTCGGATGCCGGCAAGCCGCGTCAGCCGCGCAACTCGGTTGGGACAGCAGCTCTCGCCCATGTCCGCCAAGTCATCGTGGAGCTTTCGGTAGCCATAGACCTTGCCGCTCTCGCTCCATGCCGCGCGGATCAGCTCGGTCTGTCGGTGGTCTTCCTGCGCGCGCTTGCTCAGCGGATCCTTCAGCCAGGCGTAGAAGCCACTGGGCTGGACACGCAGGCACCGACACATGGCACGGATCGAAAACAGCAGGCGATGCTCAGCGATGAACGCGTACTTCACTTTGCATCCTTGGCGAAGTACGCGGCTGCTTTTTTTAGGATGTCGCGCTCCTCCGTAACGCGTTGCAACTCGCGCTTCAGCCGGCGGACCTCCGCAGCCTGATCGTCATCGCGGGCCACGGCGGCAGGCTTGCCGTACCGTTTCCTCCACTCGTAGAGCGAGTACTTGCTGATCCCCAGTCGCGCCGCCACCTCCGCAACCGGATAGCCCCGCTCGGTGATCTGAAGGACCGCGTCGCGCTTGAAGTCCTCGGTGAAGTTCGCCTTGCCCATTGGGGCCTCCTTGCCTCAAAATTTAGGGAAGAAGGCGTCCAGGAATCTAGGGGCGGTTCAGTCGCGCAGACCCGTTCAAGGGTCAGCACCACATCCTCACCCCGATAGCTGAACCGCGCATCCACGACCGGTGAGAACCGGGAGAATGTATCGACGATCGTCAGCACGCGGATCTTTCGCCCGGTCGCCAGTTGGTCATGAACGAAGTCCATGGCCCAGGTCTCGTTCGTTCGGGTGGCCACCCGACGGTCGTCCCGCAGCTTCGCCTTCACCCGGCGCTTGGGTACCTTGTTGCGCAATTGCAGCCCCAACTCCTTGTAAAGACGATAGATCCGCTTTGGATTGACCGCCCATCCGTCTCTGCGCAACAGGACGTGGACCCGGCGATATCCGTACCGTACCCGCGTCTCGCAGATCTCCTTGATGCGCTGCTTCAGCTCGGCCTGCGTGCCACGCTTCGACTTGTAGACGTAAAGAGCCCGATCGATCCGGAGGGCGGCGCAGGCGCGCCTGGCCGACACCTTCCAATCGCTGCGAACCTTGTCGACAAGCTCCCGCTTACGCGCAGGCCTCAGAGCTTTTTTGACAGCACGTCCTGGAGCATGGCCTTGTCGAGCGACAGGTCCGCGACGATCCGCTTCAGCTTGGCGTTCTCCTCCTCGAGCTGACGCAGCCGCTTCATCTCCGAGGGCATCAACCCCGCATACTTCTTCCGCCAATTATAGAACGTCGCGTCCGAGATGCCCGCCTTCCGGCAGACCTCCGCGACCGGCGCACCATCCTCCGCCTGCTTCAGCACGAAGGCGATTTGCGCCTCCGTGAACTTCGACGTCTTCATGGAACTCTCCTCGTCCCCGACACAGGGATCATAAGTGGAAAATTCCAGTTCAGACCGGCCTAAATCGGCGGGAGCACGTCAACATCTCCGCCAATTTTACAGCGAGACCGGGCGCCCCTCGATCGACCCGGAACTGATGATCCGTATGCTGCTCGTCGGCGATTGCTTCGGCATCCGCTCGGAGCGGCGGCTATGCGAGGAGGTGCATCTCAACCTCGCCTACCGTTGGTTCTGTCGGCTCGGGCTGGGAGGGTACGTGCCTGACCATTCCACCTTCTCAAAGAACCGGCATGGCCGCTTCCGCGACAGTGACCTACTGCGCGAGCTGTTCGAGACGACGGTCCGTCGCTGCATCGAGGAAGGTCTTGTCGGGGGCGAAGGATTCGCCGTAGATGCCAGCCTGATCAAGGCGGACGCTAACAAGCAGCGCTCTGCGGTGGGTTTGGAAGCGGTCGATTGGAACGCCCTCGCCGAGAGCCGCCGCTCGGTTCAGGAATATCTCGACACGCTCGACGAGGCGGCCTGGGGTGCGGCCAGCGAGGTGAAGCCGAAGTTCGTGTCGAAATCGGCCCCCCGCGCAGTGGACCGGCGCGCTGAATGGGCATGCCTTCTTCGCCTACGCGACCAACTACCTGATCGATCTCGACCACGCCGTCATCGTCGATGTTGATGCGGCGCAAAGCGGACGTCTTTGAGGGGGCACTCGAGGGGCTTCTAAGGGAGATCAGCCGACGTCCTTCGGCCTCGCCCATGCCATTGGTCTCGCCGTTTCGCATTTCGGGAAAAATAAGGGCTGACAACGCATTGAAGCGTCGTCAGCCCTTGATTTTCTGGTCCGCGCCAACCTTTGGCTGCCATTGAGCCAAACTATGGCGTCAAATGCTCAACCTTTGGGTGGCACGACAACAGCTCAGCTTTCGAGCGAAACGCCAGTCTGTCGTCACGCCGCAAATCCAACACATCATGCAAATGCCGCTTCGAACCCTCGCTCACCCCTAAAAATCGGGGTGAGCGAACTTCGTGCGACGTTTGAGCGAACTATTGCGCCGTTGAGCGAGATTCAGTGACGCGTCAAGTCAACTCTCTGCCGAAGCTCAGCTGCACCCCGTCGTCGAGCCGCAGGTCTCGCACTTCAGGCAGGTCCCGTTCCTCACCATGGTGAAGTTCTGGCACTCGGGGCAGGATTCGCCCTCATAGCCCTTGGCGCGGGCCATGGCGCGGGCTTCCGCCTTGGTCGGGCCGGCGGCGGCCGGCGCCGCTGCGGGAGCGGCCCAGGGGAGGGCGTCGGTGCTGCCAAGCTCCGGCTCGTCCTCGTCCATCGGCTCGGCCTTGAGCGCGGTGGCGCCCTGGATGCCGCCGCGCAGCGCGGTGACGTTCGACGCCGCGCTGGTGGGCGCGATGGGGGTGCCGGCCGGCACCACCATCAGGCTCACATTCTTGCCGCGCATCAGCCCCTTGGAGACCATGCGCGAGGCGGCCGAGGTCGCCGAGGCCTTGCCCTCGTCCACGCCCTTGCCCAGCGCGTCGAAATTCGACTCGCCCGGCTCGACATGGCCGAGCTCGTGGCGGCCGAGATAGGACACGGCGAGCTCGCGGAAGATGTAGTCGAGGATCGAGGTGGCGTATTTGATCACCTCATTGCCCTGCACCGGGCCGGCGGGCTCGAAGCGGGTGAAGGTGAAGGCGTCGACATATTCCTCCAGCGGCACGCCGTACTGGAGGCCCAGCGACACCGAGATGGCGAAATTGTTGATGAAGGAGCGCAGCGCCGCGCCTTCCTTGTGCATGTCGATGAAGATCTCGCCGAGGCGGCCATCATCATATTCACCGGTGCGCAGATAGACCTTGTGCCCGCCGACCACTGCCTTCTGGGTGTAGCCCTTGCGGCGGTCCGGCATCTTCTCGCGGTCGCGCATGGCGATGACGCGCTCGACGATCTTCTCCACCACCTTCTCGGTGATCTGGGTGGCGCGGGCGGCGGCGGGCTTTTCCAGCAGCGCCTCGACCGCGTCTTCCTCGTCATCCTCGTCGGAGATGAGCTGCGAGTTCAGCGGCTGGGAGAGCTTGGAGCCGTCGCGGTAGAGCGCGTTGGCCTTCAGCGCGAGGCGCCAGGAGAGCAGATAGGCCTCCTTGCAGTCCTCGACCGTCGCCTCGTTCGGCATGTTGATGGTCTTGGAGATCGCGCCCGAGAGGAAGGGCTGCGCCGCCGCCATCATCAGAATGTGGCTGACCACCGAGAGATAGCGCTTGCCGATGCGCCCGCACGGATTGGCGCAGTCGAAGACGGGATAGTGCTCGGGCTTGAGGAAGGGCGCACCCTCCAGGGTCATCGCGCCGCAGACATGGATGTTCGCGGCTTCGACGTCCTTCTTGGAGAAGCCGAGGAAGGGCAGCAGCTCGAAGGCCGGATCGGCCAGCTTGTCGGCCGGCACGCCGAGCTTGGCCAGCGCCTCGTCGCCCAGGGTCCAGCGGTTGAACACGAACTTGATGTCGAAGGCCGCCTTCACGCTGCCGTCGATCTTCGACAGCATGGCGTCGTCGAAGCCCTTGGTGCGCAGGGTCGAGTGGTTGATCGCCGGCGCCTGGGTGATGGAGCCGTGGCCGACCGCATAGGCCTCGATCTCGGCGAGCTGGCTCTCGGAATAGCCGAGCGTGCGCAGCGCCTCCGGCACGGCGCGGTTGATGATCTTGAAATAGCCGCCGCCAGCCAGCTTCTTGAACTTCACCAGCGCGAAGTCGGGCTCGATGCCGGTCGTGTCGCAATCCATGACAAGGCCGATCGTGCCGGTGGGCGCGAGCAGCGTGGTCTGGGCGTTGCGGTAGCCATGCGCCTCGCCGAGCGAGAGGGCGAGGTCCCAGGTCGCCTTGGCGCGCTCGACGAGCAGCGCCTCGGGCACCTTGGCATGGTCGAGCGGCACCGGGTTGGTGCTCAGCCCTTCATAGCCCTCGCGCTCGCCATAGGCGGCGCGGCGGTGGTTGCGCATCACCCGCAGCATGTGGGCGGCGTTGGGCTGATATTCCGGGAACGGGCCGAGCTGCTTGGCCATTTCGGCCGAGGTGGCATAGGCGACGCCGGTCATGATGGCGGTGAGCGCGCCGCAATAGGCGCGGCCGGCGTCCGAATCATAGGGGATGCCGGAGGTCATCAGCAGGCCGCCAATATTGGCGTAGCCGAGGCCGAGGGTGCGGTAGTCGTAGGAGAGCTGCGCGATCTCCTTCGAGGGGAACTGCGCCATCAGGATCGAGATTTCGAGCACGACGGTCCACAGCCGGCAGGCATGCTCATAGCTCTCGACATCGAACGTGCCGTCCGCGTTGCGGAACTGCAGCAGGTTCAGCGAGGCGAGGTTGCACGCCGTGTCGTCGAGGAACATGTACTCGGAGCACGGGTTGGAGGCGCGGATCGGGCCGCCGGCCGGGCTGGTGTGCCAGTCATTGATCGTGGTGTGGAACTGGATGCCGGGATCGGCGCAGGCCCAGGCGGCGTGGCCGATCTTCTCCCACAGGTCCTGCGCCTTCAGCGTCTTCGTCACCTTGCCGGTGATGCGCGAGGTCAGGTTCCAGTCGGCATCGGCCTCGACGGCATTCAGGAAGGCGTCGTCGACGCGCACCGAATTGTTCGAGTTCTGGCCGGAGACGGTGAGATAGGCCTCGGAATCCCAATCGGTGTCGTAGATCGGGAATTCGATGTCGGTGTAGCCCTGCTTGGCGAACTGCACGACGCGGCGGATATAGTTCTCCGGCACCTGCGCCTTCTTGGCGGCGCGGATCTCGCGCTTCAGGGCGGGGTTCATCGAAGGGTCGTAGCAATCGTCGCCTTCGCCCTCGCAGTTCACGCAGGCCTTCATCACGGCCTTCATGTGCTTGGCGACGGTCTTGGAGCCGGTGACGAGAGCGGCGACCTTCTGCTCCTCCTTCACCTTCCAGTCGACATAGGTCTCGATGTCGGGGTGATCGACATCGACCACCACCATCTTGGCGGCGCGCCGGGTGGTGCCGCCGGACTTGATGGCGCCCGCCGCGCGGTCGCCGATCTTGAGGAAGCTCATCAGGCCGGAGGAGCGGCCGCCGCCGGAGAGCTTCTCGCCCTCGCCGCGCAGGGCGGAGAAGTTGGAGCCGGTGCCGGAGCCATACTTGAACAGGCGCGCCTCGCGCACCCACAGGTCCATGATGCCGCCATCGTTCACCAGATCGTCGGAGACGGACTGGATGAAGCAGGCATGCGGCTGGGGGTGCTCATAGGAGGTCGCCGAGCGGGTGAGCTGGCCGGTGACATGGTCGACATAGAAATGGCCCTGGCTGGGGCCGTCAATGCCATAGGCCCAGTGCAGGCCGGTGTTGAACCATTGCGGCGAGTTCGGCGCCGCCATCTGCATCGCCAGCATGTAGCGGTGCTCGTCGAAGAAGGCCTGCGCGTCCTCTTCCGAATCGAAATAGCCGCCCTTCCAGCCCCAATAGGTCCAGGTGCCGGCCAGACGATCGAAGACCTGGCGGGAATCGGTCTCGCCGATGAAGCGGTCCTTCTCGGCCAGGGCACCGAGCGCCTTCTCGTCGGCGACGCCGCGCCAGAGGAAGGACGGGACGGTCTCTTCCTCGGCCTTCTTCAGCCGCGCCGGTACGCCCGCCTTGCGGAAATACTTCTGCGCGATGATGTCGGTGGCGACCTGCGAGAAATGCTCGGGCACGTCGATGGCTTCGAGACGGAACACCACCGACCCGTCCGGATTGCGAATCTCGCTCGTCGCCTTGCGGAACGCGATGTCCGCATAGGGTGAACGGCCGGCCTGCGTGTAACGGCGCTGGATGCGCATTCTGGTTCGTCCCCGGTTCGGGCGGACCTGTCCGCGGCCCGCGTGTCGATCTTCAAAGCCTCGGACCTGCGTCCGCATAACCCCGTCATCCCGGAATCGAACGGCCGAATGGCCGCACCGTTCCGGTGTGTTGTTGCTACGCACGTGGCACGCACAAACGCCCGCCGGAAGGTGGTACCGGCGCTGGAGCCCGCTTCAATATGGATGATGCCGGCCCACAAAACACACGCTGCGGGCGACGGCGCCAAACTGGCCGACTCCCTGTTACGCGTCAACCTGATGTCACAAACTCTAGTGTGGAGTATGTGAAAAATCTCTAAATGTAGATGGTGATGCAACAGTCCGGCTGCCAGGGCCGAACGACAATCCGTGGGGGATTCGGCCCCTGAGTCCAGAGCCAATCGCGTCTTTCCGCGCGGGCGGTGGACAGCGGGGATGACGGGCATGGCGTGACGTTTTGGCTTTCGCCTTTGTCTCTTGGCACGCTGGCAAGGCCGCGCTGACCCACCGGCATCTGGACAGCGGCGGCGAGGGGGCTCAAATGGCAGCAACCCTGCCATCCAACCCGGCCATTGCATGACCTCCGCCCCCGTCGCGCCCCCCGCCGCCGGCGCCCTGACCTTTTTCCTGCTGGCGCTGGCGGCCGGCCTCGGCGCGGCCAATCTCTATTACGCCCAGCCGCTGATCGCGCTGATCGCCGACGATATCGGGCTTGACGAAACGCTGGCGAGCCTCGTCGTCACGGTGGGGCAGCTGGGCTACATCGTGGGCCTGCTGCTGCTGGTGCCGCTCGGCGACATTGTCGAGAACCGCCGGCTGATCGGCGCCATCCTGCTCTGCGCGGCGGCGGGGCTGGGCGTCGCCTTCGTTGCCACCGCGCCGGCGCTGTTCCTGTTGGCGGCGCTGGTGTTCGGCATCGGCTCGGTGGTGGCGCAGGTGGCGGTGCCCTTCGCCGCCCATCTCGCCCGGCCGGAAGAGCGCGGGCGCAAGGTCGGCAGCGTGGTCAGCGGGCTGATGACCGGCATCTTGCTGGCGCGGCCGGTCTCCTCGCTGCTGGCGCACTGGTTCGGCTGGCGGGCGGTGTTCCTCATCGCCGCGCTGGCGATGCTGGCGCTGGCGGTGGGACTGCGGCTCGCCTTGCCGGCACGCCGCCCGAGCGGGCGCTCCAGCTATCGCCGCCTCGTCGGCTCGCTGGGACCGCTGCTGCGGACGCAGCCGGTGCTGCGCCGGCGCGCGGCCTATCAGGCGGCGATGTTCGGCGCCTTCACCCTGTTCTGGACCGCGGCGCCGCTGGAACTCTCGTCGCCCGCCTTCGGCCTTGGCCAGCAGGGCATCGCGCTGTTCGCGCTGGCCGGAGCCGCCAGCGTCGTGGTCTCGCCGCTTGCCGGCTGGCTGGCTGACCGGGGATTCTCAAAGCTGGCGACCGGGGCGGCGCTGCTGCTGGCGATCGCCGGCCTGCTCGTCACCCAGCTCGGCGTCGCTACCTCCTCGGTGGTAGTGCTGGCGCTTGGCGCCATCGTGCTCGACTGCGCGGCGACGGCCAATCTGGTGTTCGGCCAGCGCGCCATCTTCATGCTGGCGCCGGAGATCCGCTCGCGGCTGAACGCGCTCTATATCGCCACCTTCTTCTTCGGCGGGGCGCTGGGTTCGGCGCTGGCCAGCCCGCTTTATGCGCTGGGCGGCTGGAGCGCGGTGACGGTGGCGGGCAGCGCGGTGCTGGTTCTGGCGCTGGCCTATTACGCCACCGAGTTCCGCCGACGTGGTTAAGCGCCGCGCCGGCGCGTGCGCGGCGGGACGTCGTGCGGCGGGACTTTGTGCGACTGGACTTCGGGCGGTGCGGATGGCATGTTCCGCGCGAGATTTACGGCCGGCGCAGGGACGATTTTCGTGAAGCTTTCCGACTTCATCACCGAGACCTTCACCTGGTGGAATGCCCAGACCATGGGCACGCGCTTCCACACCTGGCGGTATGGGGAGTTCGTCGGCACGGACGATTTCGGCAACCGTTATTTCCGCACCAAGGGCGGCAAGATCGACCCCGCGCTCGGCTTCGAGCGGCGCTGGGTGATCTATAACGGCGTCGCCGAGGCCACCGCCATTCCGCCGGGCTGGCACGCCTGGATGCACCAGCGCTCCGACGTGCCGCCGAGCCAGGAAACCTATGTGGCGCATGAATGGGAAAAGCCGCACCGGCCGAACCCGACCGGCACGGTCAACGCCTATCACCCGCCGGGCTCCGCCATCGGCTTCGGCCATCGCCCGGAAGTGACGGGCGACTACAAGGCCTGGACGCCCGAGTGAGGCTCGCCGCGCCGGCAGGGCAGGCGGGGCCGCGCGCGGCATTTTCGCGCCCGCCCCGACATCGCCGCATTGCCCGGCATCTTGGCCCCCTGCGCGCGCCGGAGGGCTGGTGCGCTTCGCGAGGCTTTCCGGTGCACGGCATTTCCGCCTTCCGACCCTTCCTGCGGTCCACGCTGCTTGCCGCCGTGGCGTTTGCCGCGTTCGCTTCCCCGCTCGCCGCCCAGCAGAGCTGGCAGGGCGGCGTCGAATCGCAGCCGCTGGCACCGCCCCCCGGCGTGATGGACGGGCCGGTGCAGGACCCCGATTCGCCGCCCGGCGGGGTGGGCGTGCCCTCGATCATGGACGACCCCGATGCGGGGGCGCCGCGCGCCCCGGCGCAGGCCCCGGCGGAAGTGCCGGGCCAGGCCACCGTCGGCCCCAGCGGCGATATCGAGGTGATCCAGCCGCCGGAACAGAAGGTTGAGAACCGCACGGCGGTGTTTTCCGGCCTCGACAAGATCACCGGCCGCATCACCAGCTTCGACGTGGCGATCAACGAGACGGTGCAGTTCGGCGCGCTGCGCATCACCCCGCGCGCCTGCTACACGCGGCCCGAGACCGAGCAGCAGAACACGACCGGCTTTGTCGAGATCCAGGAGATTTCGCTGGATGGCAAGGTTGAGCCGCTGTTCGGCGGCTGGATGTTCGCCTCCAGCCCCGGCCTGCACGGCGTCGAGCACCCGATCTATGATGTCTGGCTGACCGACTGCAAGCAGACCGCCCCGGTGATCGCCTCGCCCGGCGGCCAGCAGTAGAAATCACCCTCGCCCGCCTCCAGCGCCTGCGCCAGCAGGCGGTGATACTGGCGCCGCGGCACCTCGATGGCGCCGAAGCTCTTCAGATGGTCGGTGACGAACTGGGTGTCGAGCAGCACGAAGCCTCCCTTCTTCAGCCGCGCCACCAGATGCACCAGCGCCACTTTCGAGGCGTCGCGCGCGGTGTGGAACATGCTCTCGCCGAAGAAGGCGCGCCCGAGCCGCACGCCATAAAGCCCACCGACCAGCGCCCCGTCCTGCCAGGCTTCCACCGAATGGCAATGGCCGCGCGCATAGAGGTCGCAATAGAGCTTGCGGATGCGCCGGTTGATCCAGGTCGAGCCGCGCCCGTCGGCCGGGGCGGCGCAGCCGTCGATCACAGCCTCGAAGTCATGGTCGATGCGGATCTCGAACTTGTCCGAGCGGATGGTGCGGGCGAGGCGGCTGGAAATGGCGAAGCCGTCGAGCGGAATGACGCCGCGCCGTTCCGGCTCGATCCAGTAGAGGCCGGGGTCGTCGGCGCTCTCGGCCATGGGGAAGATGCCGCAGGCATAGGCCTTCAGCAGCACTTCCGGGGTGATCTCGACCTGGTGTTCGCGCGGGCGTGACATCGCGCCAGCATGACGGAGATGGGCGGCGCTGTGAAGGCGGGGGCAGGGCAAACGGCAAGCAGGAAGGGGGGCGCCGTCATGCCCGGCCTTGGGGCGGGCATCCACAATTCTACAAGGCCCCGTGTCCTAAAAACGTGAATGGCCGGGACAAGCCCGGCCATGACGTTGATCGAATGGTGATCGCGCAGGTGCCTCAGGCGCCCGGTTCGCCTTCGGCCAGAAAATGCTCCAGCCAATGGATGTCGTAGGCGCCGCGCTTGATGTCGTCATTCTCGACCAGCTCGCGGAACAGCGGCAGCGTGGTCTCGATGCCTTCCACCACGAACTCGTTCAGCGCCCGGCGCAGACGTGCCAGGCACTCCTCGCGGGTGGCGGCGTGGACGATCAGCTTGCCGATCATGCTGTCGTAATAGGGCGGGATCGAATAGCCCTGATAGACCGCCGAATCGATCCGCACGCCGAGGCCACCGGGCACATGCCAGTAGCCGATCTTGCCCGGCGAGGGCCGGAAGGTGCGCGGGTGCTCGGCGTTGACCCGGCACTCGATCGCATGGCCGTTCAGCACCACATCGTCCTGGGTGAAGCTCAACGCCTCGCCTGCCGCGACGCGGATCTGCTCGCGGATCAGGTCGAAGCCGGTGATGGCTTCCGTCACCGGATGCTCCACCTGGATGCGGGTGTTCATCTCGATGAAGTAGAACTCGCCATTCTCGTACAGGAACTCGATGGTTCCGGCGCCGAGATACTTCATGTCGCGCATCGCCTTGGCGCAGGTCTCGCCAATGCGGGCGCGCTGCTCGGCGGTGATGGTCGGGGAGGGGGCTTCCTCCAGCACCTTCTGGTGCCGGCGCTGCAGCGAGCAGTCGCGCTCGCCCAGATGCACCGCATTGCCCTTGCCGTCGCCGAAAACCTGGATTTCGATGTGGCGGGGCGTGCCGAGATATTTCTCGATATAGACCGCGTCGTCGCCGAAATTGGCCCGCGCTTCCGAACGCGCGGTGGACAGGGCGGCGGACAGCTCGTCTTCAGAGCGCGCCACCTTCATGCCACGTCCGCCACCGCCGGCAGCGGCCTTGATCAGCACGGGGTAGCCGATCTCATTGGCGACCTTGATCGCCTCGTCATCGGAGGTGACGCCGCCCTCGGAACCCGGCACGCACGGAATGCCAAGCTTCTTGGCGGTGCGCTTGGCTTCGATCTTGTCGCCCATGACGCGGATATGCTCGGGCTTGGGCCCGATGAAGGCGACGCCGTGATCGATCAGGATCTCGGCGAAGCGCGCATTCTCGGAGAGGAATCCGTAGCCCGGATGCACCGCCTCGGCGCCTGTTATCTCGCAGGCGGCGAGCAGGGCGGGAATGTTGAGGTAGCTGTCCTTGGCCGATGCCGGGCCGATGCACACGCTCTCGTCGGCCAGCTTCACATGCATGGCGTTGGCGTCGGCGGTGGAATGAACCGCCACGGTGGCGATGCCCATTTCCTTGCAGGCGCGCAGCACGCGCAGGGCGATCTCGCCGCGATTGGCAATCAGGATCTTGCCGAACATCAGGCGCGCCTCACTCGATGATCAGGAGTGGCTCGCCATATTCGACCGGCTGCGCATTCTCCACGAGGATTCGGGTCACGGTGCCGGCGCGGGGCGCGGGAATCGCGTTCATGGTCTTCATCGCCTCGACGATGAGCAGCGTCTGGCCTTCCTTCACCACCGAGCCGACATCGATGAAGTACTTGGCGCCGGGCTCCGGGCCGAGATAGGCGGTGCCCACCATCGGCGAAGTGACGAGGCCGGGATGCTTGGAGACATCGTCCACAGCCGCCGGCGCCAGCGCGGCGGGCACCGGCGCGGGGGCGGGCGCCGCCGGGGCGGGCGCAACCGCCACCGGGGCGGCGGCATAGACGGTCGGCGGGGCGCGGACGACGCGGATGCGCAAATCTTCCTGCTGCACCTCGATCTCGGTGAGGTCGCTTTCGGAGAGCAGGTTGGCGATCTCGCGCACCAGCGCGGGGTCGATGTTCGGCTTGTTGGTTTTCATCATGATCCCGTGACGGTCGCTCGCCCGTCTCCCTCAGCTGATCCTGCCACCGGCGGTGGCAAGCGCGTCGATGGCGAGCCGGTAGCCATCGATCCCCAGGCCGCAGATCACCCCACGGGCGACCGGCGAGATATAGGAATGATGGCGGAAGGCTTCGCGCGCGAAGACGTTGGACAGGTGGACTTCGACGACAATGAGGCCGACCGCCTTGATGGCGTCGGCCAGGGCGACGGACGTATGGGTGTAGGCGGCCGCGTTCAGCACCACGCCGCGCGAGCCGCGCGCTTCCTGAAGGAAGGTGACGAGCTCGCCCTCATGGTTGCTCTGGCGGAACACGAGTTGCAGCCCGTGGCGCTCGCAGGCGGCGCGGCAGGCGGCTTCGACATCGGCGAGGGTCGCACGGCCGTACACCTCCGGCTCGCGCGTGCCGAGCAGGTTGAGGTTCGGTCCGTTGAGAACATGCACCGTGTCGGGCATCGCGCCTCATTCAGCCAGCCGCCGGCGGCCCCATGCCGGGACGGCCGCGGGGTTATAGGCAATGGCTAGCCCCGCGCCAAGCCCCGCCGCGCTTTCCGCAGGATTATCCCCGGCCGGCAACACTATCAGCCGCCGGCGGGGGGATCCGTTCAGTAAAAGCTCAGCACTGGGCGGGCAGCTGGGAAATCAGCACTGGGTCTTGCCGCAGCTGCGCACCGAGGCGATGGCGCCCTTGAGCTGGTCATGGCCGACCGCGCCGACCACCACCTGGTCGCCCAGCACATAGCTCGGCGTGCCGTCAATGCCGAGCGCTTCGGCCAGCTGCAGGTCGTCCTGCAGCGTGGCGTTCACCTCGGGGTTCTCCAGCGCCTTCTCCAGCGCCGCCTTGTTGATTCCGACGGCCAGCGCGGCCTCGATCGCCTTGTCCTTGTTGACCTGCCCGCGCTCGCCGAGCAGCTTCTTGTGGAAGTCGAAATACTTGTCCGGCGCCGCCAGCCGCACCGCGACGCCGACCCGCGCGGCTTCCACCGAGCCCGGCCCGAGCACCGGGAATTCCTTGAGGATGACCTTCAGCTTCGGGTCGCCCTGGATCAGCTCGGTCAGGTCGGCCAGCGCGCGCTTGCAGTAGCCGCAATTGTAATCGAAGAACTCCACCAGCGTGACGTCGCCCTGCGGGTTGCCGACCACGATGCCGCGCGTGGTGTCGTAGATGCGCGGCTTGAGCTCGGCCACGGCGGTTTCGCGCTGCTTGGCCTCGGCGGCGGCCTGGCGCTTCTGGAGCACCATGATCGCCTCCTGGATCACCTCGGGATTGTTGACGAGATACTCGCGGATCACGCCCTCGAATTCCTTGCGCTGGGCGTCGTCCAGTGCCGAGGCGGGCGTGTGGGCCGCGCCGAGCAGCAGGCCGGCGGCTAGGCCGAGCGCGAGGGTCGCGCGGCCGGCGCGGCGGAAGAGGCTGAGGGACGACATGGGGTTCTCCAGGGGGAAGGGGGCGGGCGCGGCCATTTATGGGCCGGCTTTCTTGCTGCGGGCGTTGCGATCGACCGGCGGCTTGTAGTTGACGATGTCGTCCGCTTTCAGCCAGCCCGGCGTGCCGAGCTTGAAGCCGTTGCGGGCCCTTGTCGCCAGTTCGCGCGAGAGGCGGAAATCACCGCTCATATAGGCGGCCTGCGCCGAGGCGAGGTCGGCATTGGGAATGTCGCCCTTGCGGCCATAGGCCATGGCAAGATAGCGCCAGCCGGCCGGCGAGGACGGCTCGCGCTGCAGGCTGAAGGTCAGCTCGCGCACCGCCTCCTCCATCGAGGCCTTGTCCTCGTTGGCGACGAGCGCCTGGCCGAGCAGCATGCGGATGAGCGGGTTGCCGTCCGACAGCGCCACCGCGCGGCGCAGCGGCGGCACCGCCTCGCGCGCCCGCCCGGCCTCCAGCAGCGCCTGGCCCTTCAGCTCGTAGAAATAGGGGTTGTTCGGCTGCTCGGCGATCAGCGAATCGATCTGGTTCAGCGCGTCGGGAATGCTGCCGAAGCGGTAGCCGGAAATGGCCCGCGCGTAGCGCGCCGGCATCGAATTGTCCGAGCGCGGATAGGTGCGGCTCACCGAGTCCGGCGGCTGGGTGAAGCCGACGAGCTTCGCCCGCATCATGTCGTGCCGGGCCTGCAGGGCGGGCGAATCCTTGGCGTCGTAATAGGGGCTCTTCTTCGCCATCTCCGTCAGCAGCGCGATGCGCTCGGTGGCCATGGGGTGGCTGAGCACATAGGGGTCGATGCGCTGGCTCAGGAACATCTGGTCGTTCTGGAAGCGCTCGAACGTCGTCAGCATGCCCTTGGCCGACTGCTTGGTGGCGGTGAGGTACTTCACCGCCGCCTGGTCGGCGGAGGCTTCCTGCCCGCGCTGATAGGACAGCAGGGTGCGGCGGATGACTTCCTGCGGGGCCATGACCGCGCCGGCCGCTGCCCCGCCCATATTGGCGCCGCTCGCCGCGCCGGCCGCGACACCGCCGGCGGCCAGCAGCATGGCGACGATGGAGGCGGTCTGCGCCGTCTCCAGCTGCTGGCGCATATTGGCGAGGTGGCCGCCGGCGATATGGCCGGTCTCATGCGCCAGCACGCCGATGATCTCGTTCGGCACCTTTGACTGCTTGAGCGCGCCGGTATTGATGAAGATGCGCCGCCCGTCGGCGACGAAGGCGTTGAAACTGTCGCTGCCGACCAGCACCACCTGGATGTTCTGCTGCTGCAGCCCGGCGGCCTTGAAGATCGGGCGCGTATAGTCGCGCATCAGCGTTTCGATCTCGGCGTCGCGGATGATGCCCGGCGAGCGGCTCTGGGCCTGCGCCGGCCCGGCGGGGGCGAGAAGCGCGGCGGCGGCCAGCAGCGTGGCGCCCCGCGCCAGCCCGGCGCCAAGGCGCGCGACAAGGCGGCCGCCGGGGAGGTGGCGGGCGAGGTGCAGGCGCCGCGTGGGCGAGGGCTTGTCAAGCAGCAGGGAAGGCATCATCCATCGACACGGTGGGTTCGCGGCGAACTGACGCTGTCGGGACGGCAGGGTCAAGCCTCGGCCTCATCATCTTCTATTGAACATTCGCCGAAACGGCCCGGAAAATGCGGCGGCGATACGGCAGGTTCGGCAAGGTTGGTACATATGAGCGCAACACCTTCCTCTCCCCGCCTCGAGGCCGCTGCAAGCCTAGTCGGCGGAACTCTGGTCGGCGGAAATCTGGCTGGCGCCTCCCGCCGCAGCGAGATCGCCCCCTTCATCGTCATGGACGTGATGGAGCGGGCGGCGCGCATCGAGGCGGCGGGCGGCCATGTCATCCATATGGAGGTCGGCCAGCCGGCGGCGCCCGCGCCCTCCACCGCCCGCGAGGCGGCGCGTCGGGCGCTCGACCATGGCCGCATCGGCTACACCACCGCGCTCGGCATTCCCTCGCTGCGCGCCCGCATCGCCCGCCATTATGGCGAGACCTATGGCGTGGAGATCGACCCGGCGCGGGTGGTGGTGACGACCGGCTCCTCCTCCGGTTTCCTGCTCACCTTCCTCGCCCAGTTCGAGCCGGGAGACCGGGTGGCGATCGCCAATCCCGGCTATCCCCCCTATCGCCATATCCTGACGGCGCTGGGCTGCGAGCCGGTGCTGATCGAGACCGATGCCGCCTCGCGCTGGGTGATCACGCCCGAGGCGCTACTGGAGGCGCACCGGCGCACCCCGCTCAAGGGCGTGCTGGTGGCCAGCCCCGCCAACCCGACCGGCACGATGATGCGGCCCGAGGCGCTGGCCGAACTGGTCCGCACCGCCGAGGGCGCCGGCATCCGCTTCATTTCCGACGAGATCTATCACGGGCTGGACTACGCCTTCCCCGCCACCACGGCGGCGGCGATCAGCCTGCAGGCCACCATCATCCATTCCTTCTCGAAATATTTCTGCATGACCGGCTGGCGGGTCGGCTGGATGGTGATGCCGGAAGGTCTGGTGCGCGCGGTGGAGCGGCTGCAGCAGAATTTGATGATCTCGGTGCCCACCCTCTCGCAGATCGCCGCCGAGGCGGCGTTCGATGGCGCCAGCGAGATGGAGGCGGTGAAGCATGGCTATGAGGAGAACCGGCTGATCCTCACCACCGGCCTGCCCGCCGTCGGCCTGCCGGAATTCCTGCCCGTCGACGGTGCGTTCTATCTCTATGCCGACGTCTCGCGCTTCACCGACGATTCTGCCGCCTTCGCCCGGCGGCTGCTCGACGAGGCGCATGTGGCGGCGACGCCGGGGGTCGATTTCGACCCGCATCGCGGCCACCATTATCTGCGCCTGTCCTATGCCGGCGCCCCGGACGAGATGCGCGAGGCGGTGCAGCGCATCGGCGATTTTCTGCGCAAGGGGTGAGAGTAGGGCGAGGGGGGAGCTGGGGAGAGGCCCTGCGTCCTTTGAGGCTCACTGCGCTCGCACCTCAGGATGACGGGCCGCGGCGCGCTCCTGTCCACGAAGGCCGTCATGCTGAGGTGCCGGCCGCACGGCCGGCCTCGAAGCACGCAGGCAGCGGAAGGCGTGGGCCCCCGGGCCAAGCCCGGGGATGAGGGCAGCTTACCTTTCCGCCAGCGCCGCGTCATAGGCGGCCTGGGACGCCAGGATGGCGTCCATATTGTGCTCGGCCCAATGGGTGAGGGCGGCGGCGGTTTCCGCCAGCGTGCGGCCGAGCGGGGTGAGTGCGTATTCCACCGTGACCGGCACGGTGGGGTACACGGTGCGCGTCACCAGCCCGTCGCGCTCCAGCTTCTTCAGCGTCTGCGACAGAACCTTTTGCGAAATGAGCTTGATGTCGCGGCGCAGATGGTTGAACCGCACCGGCCCGCCCTCCAGCCGGTCGAGGATCAGCAGCGCCCATTTGTCGGCTAGCCGGTCGAGCACCAGCCGGGTCGGGCAGCGATCCTCATAAACGTCATAGGCATAGCGCATCGCGGTCTCACTCGTTGTCGTGCGGCGGGCGGCGTTCCGCAAGTCGGTTTCCTCGACGCCACCATGTGAGCCGCAAGTGCTCTCTTCCGGCCTCTCCGTTGAGAGAGTATGTAGTCCATCGAAACATGGTTTCCAATGGATACTAAGGAGAGTGACTATGGCAGGCAAGATTCTGGTGCTCGGCGCGAGTGGGCATGTCGGCCGCCCGCTGGTGAAGGGGCTGCTCGCCCGGGGCGAGAGTGTGAAGGCCGCCTCGCGTGGCGGCCAGCCGATCGAGGGCGCCGAGGGCGTCACCTTCGACTTCGCCGCGCCTGACTTCGCGGCGGCGTTTGACGGCGTCGACCGCGTCTTCGTGATGCTGCCGGGTGGCTATGTGAATTCCCGGGAATTGCTGATTCCGGTGATCGAGGCCGCCGCCGCCCGCAAGGTGAAGGTGGTGCTGCAGACCGCGCTCGGCGTCGATGCCGACGATTCCATCCCCTATCGCCAGGTCGAGCTGGCGCTGATCGCCTCGGGCACGCCCTATGTGATCCTGCGGCCGAACTGGTTCACCGACAATTTCCTGAACTTCTGGAAGCCGGGCATCGACCATGCCGGCGTCATCGCCGTGCCGGCGGGCGAGGGCAAGTCCGCCTTTATCGACGCCCGCGACATCGCGGCCAGCGCCGCGAGCGCGCTGACCAGCGACGCCTTTGACGGACGGGCGTTCAATCTCTCCGGGCCGGCGGCGCTGAGCTATGCCGAGGCGGCGGCGATCCTCGCGCCTGTCATGGGCAAGAGCGTCGCCTACACCCCGGTCGACGACGACACGTTCGTTGGCATCCTGACCGGGGTCGGCATCGGCGAAGACTATGCCCGCTTCCTCGCCAGCATCTTCTACCCCGTGCGGGAGGGCTGGACCGCCGGCGTCACCGATACGGTGCAGACGCTGACCGGCCACGCGCCGCGCTCGGTGGGCGAGTGGGCGCAGGAAAACGCGGCCGCGCTTCGGGCGTGATGTTGCGCGCCGCTGTCTCTCGGGCGCTGCCGGGAGACAGCGGCGCGGTTACGCCGCCACCTGCTCGGTGATCACCTCGAAACGCTGCAGCATATGCGGCCCGAAAGTGTGGACCATCGGGATGTCGGCGGCGTCGCGCCCGCGCGCCACCAGCACCCGGCCGATACGCGGCACGTTGTGGCGGGCGTCGAAGGTGTGCCAGTGGCCGCCAATATAGGCCTCGAACCACGCATTATAGTCCATCGGCGCCGGGTCCGGTGGCACGCCGATATCGCCGAGAAAGCCGTTGCAGTAGCGGGCCGGGATGTTCATGGCGCGGGTAAGCGCCACCGCCAGATGGGTGAAATCGCGGCAGACGCCGACCCGCTCGTTGAACGCCTGGGCGGCGGTGCGGGTGTTGCGGGCGAACTGATAGTCGAAGCGGATCTGCGCGTTGACGAAATTGCAGATCTGCTGGACCCGGTTCCAGCCGGGGGCGTAGTTGCCGAACAGGTTCCACGCCACGCCCGAGAGTTCGTCGACCTCGCAATAGCGGCTCGGCAGCAGGAACTGCAGCACCTCCGGCGGCAGTTCGGCCGGCGGGTGCTCGATGGCGTTTTGGTCGAACACATCAAGCGTGCCGGGATCGGCGACGTTGATCCGGCTCTCGAAGCGGGCGCCGCCGGTCGGGATGAGCAGGCGCCGGCAGATATTGCCGAAGCTGTCGTCATAATCCTCGCTGGCCACCGGGCTGCCGTCGCTCAGCGCGGTTACGCTCATCGTGGCGACGTCGATGATGTCGACCTGTCGTTCCGGGTGCGGGTCGAGCAGGGTGATGCCGGCGGTCGGCTGGTTGCAGACGATCTCGATCCGGTACCCGCATTGTATGGTGATCATTCCGAGCCCCGCATCGCCGTCATTGCAGAACAGAACACCGTTCGCGGGCGGAGGTTCCGGCGACTTGTGCCGAGATTGCAGGCAGGCGGAATAAGAAAACGGCGCCGTGAGGCGCCGTTTCCATGAGCGGTGGCGGGATAGGCCCCTGCTGGTCGTGCGTCGGCGACGATTACTCGCCGAAGATCTTGCGCTGCCACCAGCCGGTGCGGCGCGGGCGATCGGGTTCCGGCTCGGCCGGGGCTGCC
Source organism: Xanthobacteraceae bacterium 501b (assembly GCA_000378025.1). Lineage (GTDB taxonomy): Bacteria > Pseudomonadota > Alphaproteobacteria > Rhizobiales > Xanthobacteraceae > Ancylobacter. The sequence continues at coordinate 1,832,278 of KB899087.1, read as the reverse complement.
GCCTCGGTGGCAGCGGGCGCCTCGGTGGGAGCGGGGGCCGCTTCCGGAGCGCTCGGCTCTTCCGTCGGGGTGGCGACGGCCGCCTCGTCGACGCTCGCGCCAGTCTCGGCCGGGGCTTCCGGCGCCGGGGCTTCAGGCGCGGGAGTTTCCGGCGCGGGGGCATCGCTCACGCCATCACTTTCGGCAACGACGGCCGGCGCCTTCTCCCGCACCGTCGAGCGACGGCGGCGGGGCTTCGGCTTGGCGGCTTCAGGCGCATCGGCCGCATCCGCGGCGGGTGCTTCGGCGGCGGGTTCTGCCGCAGCGGCGTCGGCGCTGGGGGCGTCGACGGCTTCCGCCGTCTCTGCCGCCGCCGCCTTGGTGCGGCGTCCACCGCGACGGCCGCGGCGCGGCTTCTCGTCCTCGACGGGTGCGGCTTCCGCTGTCGCTTCCGGCGCAATCTCGGCGGAGGTCTCGGCCGGCGTCTCTTCCGGCGTGGCGGTGGCTTCTTCGGCCAATGCGACCGCCTGTTCGGCCGGTTCGCCGGCGAGGGGGACCTCGGCGGTGACGTCGGTCCCAATCTCGGCCATCACCTCGGGAGCCGCTTCGGCGCGCTCGCTGGAGCGCTCCTCGTCGTCGCCCTCCTCGCCATCATCCTCGAACTCGGCGCCGGACATGTCCGACCCCTGCTCGCCCTCGGCATGACGCTCGCCATTCTCGCCGTTCTCGCCATTGGCGCCACCGCCGCGCCGACGCCGACGCCGACGGCGACGACGACGTCCGCCATCGCCGGCCGGGTCGCCGGCAGCGGGGGCCGGCGGGGCGTTGTGGCTCTCGCCGGCTTCCGGCTCGGCGGCGGCTTCCACCGTCTCTTCGGTCGCCGTCGTGGTCTCGGCCTCGTCCTCGGCTTCATCGGCCGCGGCGAGGTCCATCTCATCCTCCGGCTCGAACACCAGCTCGGGCGGGCGCGGCAGCGGGATCGGGTTGAGCACCGCGTCGCCCTTGTCGATGGCGAAGGGGGTGAGCCCGGTCAGCGTCTGGTCGGCCGCGATGGTGATGAGGACGCCGAAGCGCTCTTCCAGCTCGTGCAGATGCGCGCGCTTGTGGTTGAGCACATAGAGCGCGTTCTCGGCGCGGGTGCGGATGACGAGGTTATGCGTGTTCGAGCGCTGGAGAATGTCCTCGGCGCCGCGCAGCATCTGCAGCGCGACCGAGGGCGAGGAGCGCACATGGCCGGTGCCGCCGCAATGCGGGCAGACCTCGGTGGAGGATTCCAGCACGCCGGTGCGGATGCGCTGCCGGCTCATTTCCATCAGGCCGAAATGCGAGATGCGGCCGAGCTGGATGCGGGCGCGGTCGTTCTTCAGGCAGTCCTTGAGCTTGCGCTCCACCGCCCGGTTGTTGCGCTTTTCGTCCATGTCGATGAAGTCGATCACGACAAGGCCGGCAAGGTCGCGCAGGCGCAACTGGCGGGCCACCTCCTCGGCGGCCTCCAGGTTGGTCTTAAGCGCGGTGTCCTCGATATTGTGCTCGCGGGTCGAGCGCCCGGAGTTCACGTCGATCGAGACCAGAGCCTCGGTCGGGTTGATGACGAGGTAGCCGCCGGACTTCAGCTGCACCTGCGGCAGGAACATCGCGTCGAGCTGGCTCTCCACCCCGAAGCGGGTGAACACCGGCTGCAGATCCTTGTAGACCTTCACGTTCTTCGCATGGCTCGGCATGAGCATGCGCATGAAGTCCTTGGCCTCGCGATAGCCTTCGTCGCCGGCGACGAGAACCTCGTCGATGTCCTTGTTGTAGAGGTCGCGGATCGAGCGCTTGATCAGCGAGCCTTCCTCATAGACCAGCGAGGGCGCGGTCGAGCCCAGCGTCAGCTCGCGCACATTCTCCCACAGGCGCAGGAGATATTCGAAGTCGCGCTTGATTTCCGGCTTGGTGCGGTTGGCGCCGGCGGTGCGCAGGATGACGCCCATGCCCTCCGGCACTTCGAGATCGGAGGCGACCTCCTTCAGCCGCTTGCGGTCCTCGGCCGAGGTGATCTTGCGGGAGATGCCGCCGCCGCGCGCGGTGTTGGGCATCAGCACCGAATAGCGGCCGGCGAGCGAGAGATAGGTGGTGAGCGCCGCGCCCTTGTTGCCGCGCTCTTCCTTGACCACCTGCACCAGCATCACCTGGCGGCGCTTGATGACTTCCTGGATCTTGTAGGTGCGGGCCCGGCCGCGCGGGGGCGCACGCTCGGGCATTTCCTCCATCGCGTCGTCGGAGCCGACCTCGTCGACGATCTCTTCCTCGTCGGCGATCTCCTCGACCTCGCCGCCGCCTTCGCCGCCAGCCTCGTCATCGGAGGAGGAGCGGCGGCGGCGCGAGCGGCGGGCCGGGGTGGCGTCGCCCTCGCTCTCGCTGGTCGTCTCGGCGTTGGTGTCTTCGGAAACGCTCTCGTCGCCCTCGGCCGACTTGGCCGCGCCGCGTGCCCGGCGAGGGCGGCTCTTGGGCTTGTCCTCGTTCTCGGCCTCGGCATCGCGCCGCTGCTGGCGTTCTTCCTCGGCGAGGAGCGCCTGCCGGTCGGCGACCGGGATCTGGTAGTAGTCGGGATGGATCTCGCTGAAGGCGAGGAAGCCATGCCGGTTGCCGCCATATTCGACGAAGGCGGCCTGGAGGGAAGGTTCTACCCGCGTAACCTTGGCGAGGTAGATGTTGCCGCGCAGCGGCTTGCGGTTGGCGGCCTCGAAGTCGAATTCCTCGACTCGGTTGCCGCGCACCACCACCACCCGAGTCTCCTCGGGATGGGTGGCGTCGATGAGCATCTTGTTGGCCATTGAACTCTCATATGGGGCAACGGTCGCGTCGACGTCGCCAGCGACGCCGGACGGCTCAGGCCGTGCCAGTAAGCGGAAATTGAAAGCGTGAAGAGGATGCGGCGGTCAGGACGGGGTGCCTCGCAGGCGGGGCGCCGACGCGGTGCGCAGGTCGCGGGCCTGCGGGCAGGTGCGCGGCGGAAAACCGCCCCACGCACGAAACCCACACTTGCCGGCTGACGCATCATCGTTGGTTGCCGTCCTTACACGACCGAACAGGGCAAGCCGCGACCGCGCGCGATCCGGCTCGAGGCAGCTGGCCGCGAAGGCGCGTGGGGGACGACACGACGAAATGCGCCGCGCGAAGACACCACGTCCACTCGTCCGTGAATGACAAAACCGGGCCGCGTCCCCCTGGCGCGCAGTCATGACGACCGCCAAGGCACGGCTACGGGTCCTGAACGGAATTCGCGCCTTGTGCCGGGCCCCTCCATCGCTGGACAGCCCTTCGCCGCAGGGGCCGCGAGAGCCGGACGTCGACGGGCGACCGGAATGCGAACCATATGCCTGCTCTTAATAGCGGCATGCGTGACGTTTTGGCAAGGATCGCGTCGGACAAGGCGCGCCTGGCCGCCGTTGCCCGCCGGCCACGTTCGCCGGGCGAAGCGACGCCGGGCACAGCGGCCGGTTAACGGTTCGTTGTAATTTCGCTAGAAGGGTGGGGGAAGGACCCCGCCTGTGATGGCGGGGGCGGGGATAGAGGACGACGCGAGCAACCATGGCGTGGCGAACGGGGATACGGAGGATCTGTCTGGCGGCGGCGCTCGCGCTGTTGCCGGCGTGGGTCTCCATGTCTTCGGCAACCTCCCATGCCGCCGGCGCCAGCGAGCCTGTCGTGGCCAGCGATGCCCGCCTCGCCGGCGATGGCGAGCGCACGCGTCTGGTGATCGACCTGTCGCGTTCGGTGCCGCTCGGCGCCTTTACCCTTGCCGATCCCTACCGGGTCGTGGTCGACATCCCCGATGTCATTTTTGCACTGCCGGACTCGGCCGGGCAGGAGGGGCGGGGCCTTGTCGCCGCCTATCGCTTCGGCCTTTTCGCCCCGGGCAAGGCGCGCATCGTGCTCGACCTCACCGACCCGGTGACGGTCGACAAGGCCTTCGTGCTGGAGCCGATGGACGACCAGCCGGCACGGCTCGTCATCGATCTCGTCAAGACCGACCGGGCCAGATTCCTTCAAGCGGCGGCGGCGCCGCTGCGCGCCACCGAGCAGCCGGAAATGCCGCAGGCCGAAGCGGCCGCTGCCGGCGACCATCGCCCGGTGATCGTGCTCGATCCCGGCCATGGCGGCATCGACCCAGGCGCGGTGAACCCCAAATTCAACGTCACCGAGAAGCACCTCGTGCTCACCATCGCCCGCCAGCTGGAGCGGCGCCTGGCGGAGACGGGCCGCTACCGCGTGCTGCTGACGCGCACCAAGGACACCTATGTCTCGCTCGGCCAGCGCGTGCGCTTCGCCCGCGACAACGGAGCAAGGCTGTTCATCTCGCTGCACGCCGATTCGCTCGGCTCGCGCGATGGCGACGTGCGCGGGGCGACGATTTACACCCTGTCCGACCGCGCCTCCGACGCCGAATCGCAGCGCCTGGCGGATGCGGAAAACAAGGCGGACATGATCGCGGGCCTCGATCTTTCCGAGGAGCCGGCGGATGTGGCCGGCATATTGTTTGACCTCGCCCAGCGCGAAACCCGCAATTTTTCCGCGCTTTTCGCCCGCAGCCTCGCCGGCAGTGTCAGCGGCGTGGCGCGCATGCACAAATCGCCGCTCAAAGCGGCGGGATTCAAGGTGTTGAAGGCGCCGGACGTGCCCTCCGTGCTGTTCGAGCTGGGCTATCTTTCCAGCGCCAAGGACCTCGAACTCATGACATCGTCCGCGTGGCAGGCTAGTGTAACCGAGGCCATGGTTGTGGCGATCGAGGCCTATTTCGCCGCGCAGGGGCCCGTCGAGGGTACCCCTGTGGCGCTGCCGGCCAGCGTTGGCCGCACAAGCGGCGAGCCGCTGGCCGCGACCGGGCCATAACGGTCGCGATTAGGCCATAGTTGCCGCGCAAACGCTGCCCTTCGGGCGACGACCACATTCGGACTCTTATCGCGCTGCCGCGCGGGGGTGTTCTCAGCTTATTGGGGGCCTGGCCGTATGCGGCTGCTTCTGCGGTTCTTGGGGTTCATGTTCGCGCTCGGCACGATCGTCTTCGTGATCGGCGGGGCGGCGGCCGGCTATTTTGCGTGGAAATTCTCGCAGGACCTGCCGGACTACAGCCAGCTGCAGAACTACGAGCCGCCGGTCATGACCCGCGTCCATGCCGCGGACGGCTCGCTGCTGGCCGAATATGCCCGCGAGCGCCGGCTCTATCTGCCGATCCAGAACATCCCGCCGCTGGTGAAGGAGGCGTTCCTCGCCGCCGAGGACAAGAACTTCTATTCCCATGGCGGCATCGACCTGACCGGCATCGGCCGCGCCGCCTTCGCCTTCCTGCAGAATTACGGCTCCGGCCGCCGCCCGCAGGGCGCCTCCACCATCACCCAGCAGGTGGCGAAGAACTTCCTGCTGACCAATGAGGTCTCGATCGACCGCAAGGTGAAGGAGGCGCTGCTGGCGCTGCGCATGGAGCGCGCCTATTCCAAGGACAAGATCCTCGAACTCTATCTGAACGAGATCTATCTCGGCATCGGCTCCTATGGCGTCGCCGCCGCCTCGCTGCTCTATTTCGACAAGTCGGTCTCCGAGCTGACCATCGCCGAGGCCGCCTATCTCGCCGCCCTGCCGAAGGGCCCGAACAATTATCACCCGTTCCGCCGCCACGACGCCGCTGTCGAGCGCCGCAACTGGGTGATCGATCGCATGGCCGAGAACGGCTATATCACCCAGCAGCAGGCCGACGACGCCAAGAAGACCGACCTGTCCGTGACCGTGCGCCCGACCGGCGCGCATATCTTCTCGGCCGAATATTTCGCCGAGGAAGTGCGCCGCGAGATTTTCGAGCGCTATGGCGAGGACAAGCTCTATGGCGGCGGCCTCTCGGTGCGGACCTCGCTGAACCCCAAGCTACAGCAGTATGCCAAGGAAGCGCTTCTCGACGGGCTGACCCGCTATGACGAGCAGCGCGGCTTCCGCGGTCCGGTCACGCGGATCGAGACGACGGGCGACTGGGGCGCGCGCCTCGCCGATGTGCGCACCTTCACCGACATTCCCTGGCGGCTCGCCGTGGTGCTGGATTCTGACGCCAAGGGCGCGCGCATCGGCCTGCAGCCGCAGCGCGACCGTTCCGGCGTGCTCGGCACCCAGCGCGATGTCGGCATGATCACCGCCGACGGCGCCAAATGGGCGATCCGCAACGCCAAGGGCGGCGTGGCCGGCGTGCTGAAGCCCGGCGACGTGGTCTATGTCGAGCCGGTGGACGGCAAGCCCGACCAATGGCGCCTGCGCCAGCAGCCGCAGATCGAAGGCGCGCTTGTCGCGATGGACCCCTCGACCGGGCGCGTGCTGGCCATGGCCGGCGGCTTCTCCTTCGACGAAAGCCAGTTCAACCGCGCCACCCAGGCCCAGCGCCAGCCAGGCTCGTCGTTCAAGCCCTATGTCTACGCGGCCGCCATCGACAATGGCTACACGCCGTCCAGCGTCATCATGGACGCGCCGTTTGAGCTGGCCCAGCAGGGGCAGGCGACCTGGCGGCCGGAAAACTATTCCGGCAAGTTCTATGGCCCTCAGACGCTGCGCTTCGGCATCGAGCAGTCGCGCAACGTGATGACGGTGCGGCTGGCGAACGATCTCGGCATGCCGCTGATCGTCGAATACGCCAAGCGCTTCGGCGTCTCCGACAATCTGCTCCCCGTGCTCTCCATGTCGCTCGGCGCCGGCGAGACCACGGCGCTGCGCATGGCCGGCGGCTATTCGATGTTCGCCAATGGCGGCAAGCGCATCAAGCCGACGCTGATCGACCGCGTGCAGGACCGCTACGGCAAGACCATCTACCGCCATGACGAGCGCGAATGCCGCGGCTGCGACGCCGCCGGCTGGCAGGGCCAGAATGAGCCGGTGCTGATCGACCGGCGCGAGCAGGTGCTCGACCCGATGACGGCCTACCAGATCACCTCGATGCTGGAAGGCGTGGTCCAGCGCGGCACCGGCACGGCGCTGAAGGTGCTGGGCAAGCCGATTGCCGGCAAGACCGGCACCACCAACGAGGAAAAGGACGCCTGGTTCGTCGGCTACACCCCGGAGCTGGTGGTGGCGGTCTATCTCGGCTTCGATACGCCCAAGCCGATGGGCAAGGGCTCGACCGGCGGCCTGATCGCCGCCCCCGTGGTCCGCGACTTCATGAAGCTGGCGCTGGCCGACCGGCCGGCCGTGCCCTTCCGCGTGCCGCCCGGCATCAAGCTGATCCGCATCAACCCGAAGAGCGGCCTGCGCGCCGGGCCGGGCGAGGGCTCGATCCTTGAGGCGTTCAAGCCGGGCACGGCGCCGCCCGACAGCTATTCGATCATCGGCGCTACCGATGCCGCTGGCAATCCGATCGGCATCAACCCCGACGCCGACCGCGCCGTGGGCGCCAGCGGCACCGGCGGGCTCTACTGAGCCGCGCCGGCGGCGTCCTCAGCCATCATAGGGCCAGGCCTTGAACGCCTCCTGCGCCTCGGCGCGGGTGGTGAGGCGGGTGAGCGCCGGAAAGGCGTCCGCCGGCATCAGATCCGGCAGCATGCGGGTGGTGAAGGTCCAGGCGATGGCGGTGGTGATGTCGGCCTGCAGCGGCGCCGGGCCGAACAGCCAGCCCTCCCCATCTTCCATCGTCGCGTCGCCGATCTCCGCCTCGATCAGGCGGTAGGCGGCGAGGAGTTGCTCGTTCACCCGGTCCAGCCAGGGCTGGTGGCGCTTCTCCTCCGGGCGCAGCTGGTTCTCATAGACGATCTGCACGCTCTTCTCGCAGGCGGCCAGCGCCAGGCCGATCAGCCGCTGCGCCCGGGCATGCGCGGAAAGTTCGTCCGGGGCGAGCGAGCGGCCGGCCAGCTTCTCGGTATGTTCGAGGATGAGGGTCGAATCCATCAGCACGACGCCGCCATCGGTGATCAGCGTCGGCGCCTTCACCACCGGATTGATTCCCTGAAATCGCTCATAATGGCGGAACACGGACACGGACTCGTGGGTGAAGGGCAGGCCGAGAGTGGTCAGTGACACCGCGACGCGGCGCACATAGGGCGAATCGAGCATGCCGACGAGGTGCATCTGATGTTCCTTTTGCCAGGGTTCGCCGCATCCTAGGGCCGCCGGCGCGCCCCGCAAGCCGCTCGGCGCGACGCCTGCGGAGCCAACCGGCGCGCGGGGCGTTTACACTGTGCGGCAACGCCTCTATTTTCCGCCGCCTTCAATGTCCTATCGAGAGTAGCCATCATGCGCGCCGAGCTCGCCGCGAGCGTCGACGAAATCCGGGAAGCCGCCCAGTTGCTGCGGCAGCACATCGATTTCGACCGTTCCAAGGCCCGCCTTGCCGAGCTGAATGCGCTCGCCGAGGACCCCAATCTGTGGAACGATCCCGAGCGCGCGCAGAAGCTGATGCAGGAGCGCGGCACGCTGGAGGACGGGCTCGGTGCGCTGGAGCGCATCACCCGCGAGCTCTCCGACAATGTCGAGCTGATCGAGATGGGCGAGGCCGAGGGCGACGCCTCGATCGTCGACGAGGCGGCAAACGCGCTCACCAAACTGAAGGCTGAGGTCGCGCGCCGCCAGCTGGAAGCGCTGCTGTCCGGCGAGGCGGACGCCAATGACAGCTATCTCGAAGTCCATGCCGGCGCCGGCGGCACCGACAGCCAGGACTGGGCGCTGATGCTGCTGCGCATGTATACGCGCTGGGCCGAGCGCCGCGGCTTCAAGGTGGAGCTGGTGGACGAGCAGGCGGGCGAAACCGCCGGGCTGAAATCCGCGACCATCCTGGTCAAGGGCCACAACGCCTATGGCTGGATGAAGACCGAGGGCGGCGTGCACCGGCTGGTGCGGATCTCGCCCTTCGATTCCAACGCCCGGCGCCAGACCTCCTTCGCCAGCGTCGACGTCTACCCCGTGATCGACGACCGCATCGTCGTCGACATCAAGGAAAGCGATCTGCGCATCGACACGATGCGTTCCGGCGGCGCCGGCGGCCAGCACGTCAACAAGACCGAATCCGCCGTCCGCTTCACCCATATTCCCACCGGCATCGCCGTGGTGGCACAGGGCGACCGTTCCCAGCACAAGAACCGCGCCACGGCGTGGGAAATGCTGCGCGCCAAGCTCTACGAGATGGAGCTGAAGAAGCGCGAGGCGCAGGCCGCCGCCGACCAGGCCGCCAAGACCGATATCGGCTGGGGCCATCAGATCCGCTCCTATGTGCTCCAGCCCTACCAACTGGTGAAGGATCTGCGCACCGGCGTCACCTCGGGCACGCCGCAGGAAGTGCTGGACGGCGATCTCGACCCGTTCATGGAAGCGGCGCTGGCGCAGCGCGCCTATGGCGGCGGGCCGGCCAGCGTCGAGGATGTGGACTGAGCGCAGAGGCGGGACGCCTGTCGCGCCCCGCCGCGCCTCACAGCGCCTGCGCCGCCGCCAGCACCTCGTCCGCGTGGCCGGCGACCTTCACCTTCGGCCAGAGGCGGGCGACCCGCCCCTCGCGGTCGATCAGCATGGTGGTCCGCTCGACGCCCATGTATTTCTTGCCGTACATGGATTTCTCGCCCCACACGCCATAGGCTTCGAGCATGGCATGGTCCTCGTTCCCGGCGAGCGGGAAGGTGAGGCCCTCCTTGGCGCGGAACTTGGCGAGCGCCTTGTCCGGGTCGGGCGAGACGCCGACCACCAGCGTGTCGGCGGCATCGAAATCGGCCTTCAGGCGGTTGAAGTCATGCGCCTCCACCGTGCAGCCTGACGTGCCGGCCTTGGGGTAGAAATAGAGCACCAGCTTTCGGCCACGGCAGGCGGCGAGGGACAGCACCTCGCCCGAATCGGTGGTCAAAGTGAAGTCGGGCGCGGGGGCTCCCACCTCTATCTCGGTCATGTGCCTTCCTTTCGGCGTGTTTGGGGGGGATCGGCTGGGGGTGGCATGCCGTTGGGGCTTGCCGGTGGACGTGCGGGCCCGCCAATTGTGCGGAGCGATCAGCGGGATGTCAGCATGCAGGTGGATAAGGTGTCGCCGCCTGTCATGCGCGCGGGCATTATGACCCAGCCTCAAGGATTCGTGCCGTAGATGAAAGAGCAGACGACGCACAGGTCGCCGACGGCCGGCAAGCGCCAGGTGAAGCGCCTTCGCGTCAAGCGGCCGCCGAAGGTGTGCGCGACGCCCGCTCGCCGGCGGCGCTGGCTGCGCCTTTGCGCCTGGTCGGGCGGCTCCACCTTCGTGCTTCTGGCCGCCGCGATCGCCGGCATCTACCTTCTGTTCAGTGCCGGTGTGCTCACCGTCGACATGGCGCGCCCCTATGTCGAGCGCACGCTTGAAGCGCGGCTCGGGGCCGGGCGCACCGTGCAGATCGGCGCCATCGTCGCCGAGCGTGCGCCGGAGGGCGGCATCGTGCTGCACGCGGCCGATATCACCGTGCGCGACAGCGATGGCGACCTCATAGCCACCGCGCCGCAAGCGGAAGTGGCGCTGCAGAACAGCTGGCTGCCCTGGCTGATGCAGCCCGAGCGGGTCGATCTGGTCGGCGTCCGGCTGAATGTGTTCATCGATGCGCAGGGCCAGCTCTCCATCTCGACCGAGGCGGACGCTGCCGACGGCGCCCGGGTGCAGCCCAAGCTGCTCACCACCGTGCCGACGGCCGATCCCGCGGCCGACCAAACGGCCGGACCCGTCCCCGCGCCGGCCGGCGCGCCGGTGCCTGCGGAGGGCGCGCCCGGTGTCGCTGTGGCGGAGGGCGAGGTGCCGACGCCGTTCGGCCCGCTCCGCCTTGCCAGCCTCGCCGCGCTGGCCCGACAGTTCGACCAGGGCGGCCTCGATGGCGGCACGCTGAGCGAGATCGGGCTCAAGGAAGGCATCCTTGTCATCCGCAACGAGGCCAGCGGGCGGGAATGGACCTTCGACGACATCGACCTGTCGCTGTCGCGCCCGGCGGCCGGTGGCGTGACCTTCGACATCAAGGCTGGCGGCATGGACGGGCCGTGGTCGGCGCGGGCCACGGTCGGCGCGCTCAACGAGGGGCGGCGCGACCTGGAACTGGAAGTGCGCGACCTCGCGCCGCGCGATCTGCTGATCTCCGCCGGTAAGGCCGGGGCGGATATTCTTGCCACCTCGCCGCTGTCGATCGATTTCGTCGCCACCATCGACCCGCGCGGCGTGGTGCTGGCGAGCAGCGGGCGACTGGCGGCCGGGGCGGGCGAGCTTCAGGTCGGCCCGGACGTGGACGGGCGCATGTTGATTGACGAGGCGGTGCTGGCCTTTTCGCTCGATCCGGCGGCGCGGCGGATCAACCTCACCTCCGTGACCGCCCAAGCCGGCCCCTTCGCCATGGACCTCGCCGGCACGGTGGAGATTCCCGCCGACAGCGCCGGCCTCTGGCGGCTGCACAGCCATTCGGCGCGGGCCAGCTTCCTCGGCGGCGGCCCGCACCAGACGCAGGTGCCGCCCTTTGTCCTCGACGATATCGTGTTCGATCTCTCCTTCGATCCGGTGGCGCAGCGCGCCAGCATTGATCGCGGTGAGCTGAAAGGGCCGCAGGGCGGCATCACGCTGGGCGGCGCGCTGGAACTCGCGGGGCCCGCGCCCTCGCTCTCCATGACCGTTGCCGCCACCCCGATGACGGTGCCGTCGCTGATCCGGCTCTGGCCCGCCGTCGCCGCGCCGGCACCGCGCAAATGGGTGTACGACCATCTGGTTTCGGGCGATGTCAGCGAAGCGAAGATCTTCTTCAACGCTCCGCTGGATTCCATCGGCAATGATGACCGCCCGCTCGCCGAAGAGGCACTGAGCATCGACATCAAAGGCACCAATGGGCGCTTCATTCCGGTGCCCGGTCTTCCCCCGGTGATCGATGCCGACGTGGTGGTGAAGATCACCGGCCGCACCGCGCATGTGAAGGTGGCCAAGGCGGCGATGCAGACGCCGGGCGACCGCCGACTGGAGATTGGCGAGAGCATCTTCGACATTTCCGACACCGCTCCGGAAAAGCCGGAGGCGAAGGTGCAGGTGAATGTGAGCGGCCAGGCCGCCGCCGCCATCGAACTGGCCGGCATTCCGCCGCTGCGCGGGCCGACCTATGTGCCGATCGAGCCGCAGACGGTCGCGGGAACGATCAAGGGCACGGCGCAGATCAGCGTGAAGCTGTCCGACAATATCCAGCCTTCGGATATCGACTACGCCTTCGACGCCACGCTCAGCGATTTCGGCGCGTCGAAAATGGTGTTCAACCAGAATCTCAGTGACGCCACGGTGCGCGCCTTCGTGACCCAGGCGGCGACGGTGGCGCGCGGCCAGGGCAAGTTCGGCGGCGCACCGGCCAGCTTCGACTATAGCCGCCCGGCCACCGGCGACATGACCTTCGCGCTCGCCGCCTCGCTGGACGACGCCGCGCGGCAGAAGCTCGGCTTCGAGCTGCCCGGCATGTCCGGCACGCTGGGTGTCAAGCTGGCCGGCACGGTCGGCGCCAAGGCGAAGACGGCGGATGTCGAGCTCGACCTCACCGGCGTGAAGCTCGCGGACCTGGTGCCCGGATGGACCAAGCCCGCCGGCAAGCCGGCAAAGATGACCGCCAAGGCCGTCATCACCGGCAATGGCACACGGCTCGAAGATCTGGTGGTGACCGGGCAGGGGGTGGACATTCGCGGCACGGTGGAACTCGATTCCAAGGCGGCCGTGGTCAGCGCCAACCTGCCGACCTTCAAGCTTTCCGATGGCGACAAGGCCAGCGTGAAGCTGGAGAACGCAGACGGCACCTACAAGGTGACGGTGCGCGGCGAGGTGATCGAGGCGCGTGCCTTCCTCAAGCAGCTCACCGACAAGCCTCCCAGCGGGCCGGGCACGAGCCGCCCGCCCGACATCGATCTCGACGTCAAGCTCGGTGTCGTCGTCGGCAATAATGGCGAGGCGATGCGCGACGTCGCCCTCGTGATCTCGCGCCGAAATGGCGATCTACGCGCCTTCTCGCTCGGAGCGCTCGTCGGGCGCACCGGCGGCGTGACCGGCGAGCTGAAAGCGCAAGGCAATGGCCGGCCGCAGCTGCGGGTGGCCACCAGCGACGCCGGGGCGCTGCTGCGCTTCATCGACCTCTACCCCAAGATCTATGGCGGCGATCTCTGGATCGATGTCGACGCGCCTGCGGGCGATGGCCGGCCACAGAGTGGCGTTATCAATGTGCGCGACTTCGTGATCCGGGGCGAGGCCGGGCTCGACCGGCTGATCGCCGCCGCCCCGGCGACCATGCGCGACGGCCGCCCGCAGCCGGGCTCGGCCATCTCCTTCCGCAAGCTGCAGGTCGAGTTCCAGCGCTCCGCCCAGCAGATCACCCTGCGCGACGGGGCGATCTGGGGGCCGTCGATCGGCTCGACCTTCGATGGCACGCTCGATCTCGCCAATGACCGCGTGTCGGTGCGCGGCACGTATGTGCCGGCCTATGGGCTGAATAATCTGTTCAGCCGCCTACCGGTGCTCGGCTTCTTCCTCGGCGGCGGTCCCAATGAGGGGCTGGTCGGCGTGACCTATGAGATTGTCGGCCCGGTGTCCGGCCCGACGCTGCGGGTCAACCCGATCTCGGCGGTGGCGCCGGGCTTCCTGCGCAAGATCTTCGAGTTCCGCCAGGCCCCCGACCCGACCCCGCCGGCGGTGGTGCCGACGCGGTAGGCAGGGCCACGGCCGTCAAAAGGTCGTCATCCCCGGGGCTTGAGCCGGGGATTCGTGACTTGGGTGGGCGTGACGTGAAGTCGTGGATCGGCGGGGCGAGTCCGGCCATGACGAGGCTCTGAAGGCGCCATGACGCGGGGCGACGTACACCCTCACACCGTCATCCCCGGGCTTGACCCGGGGATCCATGACTTTGGTGGGCGGAACGCAAGACGTGGATGCCCGGGTCAAGCCCGGCCATGGCGTTGTTAAAATGGCAGCCGCGCGGCGGCGCCACTCACACCGGTTTCAGCAGCACGTGCTTCTTCTTGCCGAGCGAGAGCTTGATCACGCCTTCCGGGGTCAGGTCGCGCTCGGTGAGCACCGCCTTCTCGTCGGTGACGGTGGCGTCGTTCACCTTCAACCCGCCGCCCTTGACCTGACGCCTCGCCTCGCCATTGGAGGCGACGAGCCCGCTCTTCTCGGCGAAGGCGGCCAGCACGCCGATGCCAGCCGCGAGGTCGGCCGTCGGCACCTCGATAGTCGGCAGATCGGCAGCGATGCCGCCTTCCTCGAAGGTTTTGCGCGCGGTTTCTGCCGCCGCTTCCGCCGCCGCGCGCCCGTGCAGCAGGGCGGTGATCTCGGTGGCGAGGAGCTTCTTCACCTCGTTGATGGCCGAGCCCTTCGCCTCCTGCGCCAGGCGCGCGATCTCGTCCATCGGCAGGGTGGTGTAGAGCTTGAGGAAGCGCTCGACATCCGCGTCCTCGGTGTTGCGCCAGTACTGCCAGAACTCATAGGGCCCGAGCATGTCGGCGTTCAGCCACACCGCCCCGTTCAGTGACTTGCCCATCTTGGCGCCGGAGGCGGTGGTGAGCAGCGGCGAGGTCAGCGCGTAGAGCTGCTGCGTGCCCATGCGGTGGCCGAGATCGATGCCATTGACGATGTTGCCCCATTGGTCGGAGCCGCCCATCTGCAGCCGGACATCATAGCGCTTCGACAGTTCGACGAAGTCATAGGCCTGCAGAATCATGTAGTTGAATTCGAGGAAGGACAGCGACTGCTCGCGGTCCAGCCGCGTCTTCACGCTGTCGAAGGACAGCATGCGGTTGACCGAGAAATGCCGGCCGACATCGCGCAGGAATTCCAGATAGTTGAGATCGCGCAGCCAGTCGGCATTGTTGATCATCAGCGCGTCGGTCGGGCCCTCGCCATAGGTGAGGTAGTTCGAGAAGACGCGCTTGATCGAGGCGATGTTGGCCTCGATCGTGTCCACCGTCATCAGCTGGCGCGCATCGTCCTTGAAGGAGGGGTCGCCCACCATGCCGGTGCCGCCGCCCATCAGCGAGACGGCGCGGTGGCCGGTCTTCTGCAGCCAGTGCAGCATCATGATCTGGATCAGGCCGCCGGCATGAAGGCTCGGCGCGGTGGGGTCGAAGCCGATATAGGCCGTCACCGTTTCCTTGGCGAAGAGAGCGTCGAGGCCCTGTTCATCGGAGATCTGATGAATGAAGCCGCGCTCGCTGAGGGTGCGGAGGAAGTCGGATTTGAACGTGCTCATCTCGGGCCTGCGGGCATCAACGCCATGTTAGGAACGGGCGGGTGATTTAACAGTTTCGCGCGGCGAAAGCACCCCGAGGACAGAGATGGATCGGCCAATGTTGGCGATTGGGCTGATGAGTGGGACCTCGCTCGACGGCATTGACGTGGCGCTGATCGAGACCGATGGCGAGACCATCGCCTCGTTCGGGCCGGGGCGGACCTATGTCTATGCGCCGGAAACGCGGGAATTGCTGTTCCGGGCGCTGGCCGACGCGCACGAGATGACCGACCGCGACGCCCGTCCCGGCATTCTCGCCCGCGCCGAGCGGCTCTCGACCGAGCGCCACGGGCAGGCGCTGGCGGCCTTTCTCAAGGAGTTTCCGGCCTATCGGGAAGTCGACGTCATCGGCTATCACGGCCAGACCGTGCTGCACCGGCCGGAGATTGGGCTGACCGTCCAGCTGGGTGATGGGCCCGCCTTGGCGCGGACGGCCCGCATGATGACCACGGGGCGCGGGCCGACGCTGGTTTACGACATGCGCGCCGCCGATGTCGCCGCCGGCGGGCAGGGCGCGCCGCTGGTGCCGGTGTATCACCGCGCGCTGGCGCGCGGGCTGGGGCCGCCCAAGCCCTTGCTGGTGCTTAATCTCGGCGGGGTGGCCAATGTCACCTATGTCGACGGCAGGGCCGACCCGATCGCCTGCGACACCGGCCCGGCCAATGCGCTGATCGATGATTTTCTGAAAGCCCGCACCGATCTTCCCTTTGACGACGAGGGAATCATCGCTGCCCACGGTTCGGTGGATGAGGCCGCCGTCGACCGGCTGATGACCCACCCCTTCTTCCACCGGCCGCCGCCGAAATCGCTCGACCGCAACGACTTCCGCGCCTGGGTCAACCAACATGCCGGGCTCGATGCGATGAACACGGCGGACGGGGTGGCGACGCTGACGGCGCTGAGTGCGGCGAGTGTCGCGGCGGTGCTGCCGCATCTGCCGAAGCGGCCGGACAGGCTGATCGCCGCCGGCGGGGGCGCGCATAACGCGACGCTGCTGCGCTTCCTGCGCGCCCGGCTCGGCATCGAGGTGGCGACGGCCGATGATGTGGGCTGGTCGACCGACGCGCTGGAGGCGCAAGCCTTCGGCTTTCTGGCAGTGCGGGCGCTCAGGGGCCTGCCATTGAGCTTCCCTACCACCACCGGGGTGCCGTCCCCGATGCTGGGGGGCCGGGTGATCGCGCCGGCGTGAAGAGAAGCTGAAGGTGTCATTCAGAAAATCTGAATTTCATACACAGAATGTCGCAGTATTCCTGAAACGCATTGGTGCGATGCGAAATCCGATGATGCGGTGCACAATATTCCATGTAGTTTGAGGGCTCCCGGAAGTCCGGCTCGCCAGGCAGGCAGCTTCCTCTTCAAAACGCCTGGACAGAAACTTTGGAGCCCTCGACATGCGCAGCCTCAGCCGCGATATCCTGCCGCTTGCCGTCGCCGGCGGCCTCATTGCCGTCGCCGTCATCGCCCCCGTCCGTGCCGCCGACAAGGCCGGCCTGAAGCCGGCCACGGCCCAGACCATCAATATCGGCTATGTGAACGGCGTTGCGTATTACACCCCCCAGGCCGACGGCTATCACGTCGTCGCCACGCTGACCGTCGCCGGCGGCGCCCCGATCCGCGTCTCCGCCACGCTGCAGCCCGATCAGGTGGTCAGCTTCTCCGTGCCCGGCGCTGCCGACACGGCCGAGAGCATCGTTCAGATCGCCCGCCATGGCGACGCGATCACGCTGACTAACCCGCCGACCCGGCTCGTGCTCAACTGAGCCAAGGCTGAACCACTACGTAAAAAGCCCGGCGTTTGCAGCGCCGGGCTTTTCGTTTGTCGGGACCTTAAGGAAGGGCGCCTCAGGCGGCGCTGGTCTTCTTGGCGGTCTCGGGCAGGCGCTTGTCGAGATAGGCGCCGACGACCTCCATCAGGTCCTCGGTCTTGCCGTCGAAGAAGTGGTTCGCGCCCGGCACGGTCTGCTGGTCGATGACGATGCCCTTCTGCGTCTTCAGCTTCTCGACGAGGCCGGTGACGGCAGAGAAAGGCACCACCGCGTCCTTGTCGCCATGCACGAACAGGCCGGAGGAGGGGCAGGGGGCGAGGAACGAGAAGTCATAGAGATTCGCCGGCGCGGCGATGGAGATGAAGCCCTCCACCTCCGGGCGGCGCATCAGTAGCTGCATGCCGATCCAGGCGCCGAACGAGAAGCCGGCGATCCAGCAGGCGCGCGCGTCCGGGTTGATCGACTGCGCCCAGTCGAGCGCGGCGGCGGCATCGGCCAGTTCGCCCTGGCCATGGTCGAACGAGCCCTGCGAGCGGCCGACGCCCCGGAAATTGAAGCGCAGGGTCGAGAAGCCCCGGTTCACGAACTGGTAATAGAGGTTGTAGACGACCGGATTGTTCATCGTGCCGCCGAACTGGGGGTGCGGGTGCAGGATGATGGCGATGGGCGCATGGCGCGCCTTGGCCGGCTGGTAGCGGCCTTCGAGCCGCCCCTTCTCGCCGGTGAAGATGACCTCGGGCATGAAGTTCGTGACCTTGAATGCGGCGGGGCAAGGCGAGATTGGTCCGGTGGGCCGTGAACCCGTTCCGGCCTGCGTCCCGAAAGACTGCCTTACCGCATGCGCCTTGACGACCTGGGGCGGGAGCCCTAACTTATTAGAATAATTCTAAATATCTACGTTGAGTTGCGGTCACGTCGCGTTCAACCTGCGCGTGGCCGGGCACCCTACGAAGAAGACGGGACGGTCAGCTATGCCGGACGACGCCTGAATTTGCAAGCTTTAGCGCAAAGGAAGGGGCAGACGGCGCGGCGCCTTCCTATATAGGAGAGGCAAACGGAACCACGAGCCCCCGAGCCCATGAACGCACGCACCTATCTCGACCATAACGCGACATCGCCGGTTCGCCCGGAAGCGCGCGAGGCCCTGCTGGCGGCGCTGGACGCCACCGGCAATGGTTCTTCCGTGCATGCCGAGGGCCGTGCGTCGCGCGGGGTGATGGATGTGGCGCGGGCGCGGGTGGCGGCGCTGGTGGGGGCGAACCCAGCCGGGGTGATCTTCACATCAAGCGGCACCGAGGCCGATGCGCTGGCGCTGACGCCCGATTACCGGCGCGGCGAGACGCCCATCCGCTGCGATGTGCTGCTGGTCAGCGCGGTGGAACATGCCGCCGTGCTGCGCGGCCATCGTTTCCCTACCGACCGGGTGGAGGTTTTGCCCGTCGATGCGCGCGGGCGGGTGAAGCTCGATGCGCTCGACGCGGCGCTGGAGCGCCATTCCGCCGCCGGGCGGCGGGTGCTGCTCTCGCTGATGGTGGCCAATAACGAGACCGGCGTGATCCAGCCGCTGGCGGAGGCGGCACGCCGCGCCCATGCCCATGGCGCGCTGGTGCATACCGACGCCGTGCAGGCCGCCGGCCGCATTCCGCTGTCGCTGCCCCTGCTCGGCGCCGACATGATGTCGGTTTCCGCCCACAAGCTCGGCGGCGCGCCGGGGGCGGCCGCGCTGATCCTCGCCGACCCCGACCTTCGCCCGGCGCCGCTCATCGGCGGTGGCGAGCAGGAGAGGGGGCGCCGGGCCGGCAGTGAGAACGTGCCGGCCATTGCCGCCTTCGGGGCGGCGGCGCTGCGCGCGGCCGATTGTGTGGAAGCCGATGGCACGCGCATCAATGGCTTGCGCGAACGGCTTGAAGACGCTCTAAGGTGCGAGTTTCCCGAGCTTGTCCTGCTCGTGGGCGATGTCGACCGGCTGCCGAACACCTCGTGCCTCGCGCTGCCGGGCGTGCCCGCCGAAACCGTCGTCATCGCCCTCGATCTCGCGGGCGTGGCGGCGAGTGCCGGCGCCGCCTGCTCCTCGGGCAAGGTCGCGGCCTCGCATGTGCTGGGGGCGATGGGTGTGTCCGAGCGCATCGCGCGTTCGGCGATCCGCCTGTCCTTCGGCTGGTCGAGCGGGGAAGAGGATGTCGACCGGGCGCTCGGCGTGTTTCGCCGGGTGTTGCCCGGCCTTTTGCGTCGCCGCGCGGCGGCGTGAGGTGAGATTTGCGCGGCCTTCGGGTGGCGCAGGACGACGCGGGCGATGCCGAAGCTGGCGGCGCCTGCGGGAATGGTTGACCTGACCCGCGGGCCTTGACCCCGCGTGGGAGAGGAGATGAGACGATGCCGGCCGTACAGGAGACAGTGGACCAGGTCCGCTCGCTTGATGTCGATCAGTACAAGTACGGGTTCTTCACCGAAATCGAGACCGAGAAGGCTCCCAAGGGCCTGAGCGAGGACACGGTCCGCTTCATTTCGGCGAAGAAGAACGAGCCCGAATGGATGCTCGAATGGCGGCTGGAGGCGTTCCGTCGCTGGCTCACCATGCGCGAGCCGGACTGGGCGCGGGTGAGCTACCCGCCCATCGACTATCAGGACCTCTATTACTATTCCGCGCCCAAGCGCCCGAGCGAACTGTCGATCGACGACATCGATCCGGAGATTCTCGCCACCTACGAGAAGCTCGGCATTCCGCTGCGCGAGCGCGACGCGCTGCTCGGTATTGCCAGCGGCGGCACCAAGGTGGCGGTCGATGCGGTGTTCGACAGCGTCTCCGTCGCCACCACCTTCAAGGAAGAGCTCTCCAAGGCCGGCGTGATCTTCATGCCGATCTCCGAGGCGGTGCGCGAATATCCCGAGCTGGTGAAGAAATATCTCGGCTCGGTCGTGCCGGTGACGGACAACTACTTCGCCACGCTGAACTCGGCGGTGTTCTCCGACGGGTCGTTCGTCTACGTGCCGAAGGGCGTGCGCTGCCCGATGGAGCTGTCGACCTATTTCCGCATCAATGAGCGCAACACCGGCCAGTTCGAGCGCACCCTCATCATCGCCGACGCGGGCGCCTATGTGAGCTATCTCGAAGGCTGCACCGCGCCGATGCGCGACGAGAACCAGCTGCACGCCGCCGTGGTCGAACTGGTGGCGCTTGATGACGCCGAGATCAAGTACTCGACGGTGCAGAACTGGTACCCCGGCGACAAGGACGGCAAGGGCGGCATCTTCAACTTCGTCACCAAGCGCGGCGACTGCCGCGGCGACCGTTCGAAGATTTCCTGGACGCAGGTGGAAACCGGTTCGGCCATCACCTGGAAATACCCGAGCTGCATCCTGCGCGGCGACAATTCCCAGGGCGAGTTCTACTCGATCGCCATCTCGAACGGGCGCCAGCAGGTCGATAGCGGCACCAAGATGATCCATCTCGGCAAGAACACGTCGAGCCGCATCATCTCCAAGGGCATCGCGGCGGGCTATTCCGACAACACCTACCGCGGCCTCGTCACCGCCCACCGCAAGGCTACCGGCGCGCGCAACTTCACCAATTGCGACAGCCTGCTGATCGGCGACAAGTGCGGGGCGCACACCGTGCCCTATATCGAGTCGAAGAACTCCTCCGCCCAGTTCGAGCACGAGGCCACCACCTCGAAGATCTCCGACGACCAGCTGTTCTACTGCCGCCAGCGCGGCCTCGATCCCGAGGAAGCGACGGCGCTGATCGTCAACGGCTTCGTCAAGGACGTGCTGCAGCAGCTGCCCATGGAGTTCGCCGTGGAAGCGCAGAAGCTGATCGCGGTGAGCCTCGAAGGCTCGGTGGGCTGACGCGCGAAATCGTGGATGCCCGGGCCAGGCCCGGGCATGACGTCGGATTTTTCAGAACCCTCGCATTCGTCATCGCCGGATTTTGTCCGGCCCTCCACGGATCGGGTTCAAGACAACGGAACAGATGACATGGCTCTGCTCGACATCGCAAACCTCCACGCCAAGATCGACGGCGAACACGGCAAGGAAATCCTCAAGGGCCTCTCGCTCAAGGTGAACCCGGGCGAGGTCCACGCCATCATGGGGCCGAACGGCTCCGGCAAGTCCACCCTCTCCTACATCCTCGCCGGCAAGGAGGATTATGAGGTCACGGACGGCTCCGTCACCCTCGACGGCGATGACCTGCTGGAAATGGAAATCGACGAGCGCGCCGCCAAGGGCGTGTTCCTCGCCTTCCAGTACCCGGTGGAAGTGCCCGGCGTCGCCACCATGACCTTTCTGCGCGCCTCGTTGAACGCCCAGCGCAAGAAGCGCGGCGAGGCGGAAGTCTCCACCCCGGACTTCCTGCGGCTGGTGAAGGACAAGGCGGCGCATCTCGGCATCAACCAGGACATGCTGCGGCGCGGAGTCAATGTCGGCTTTTCCGGCGGCGAGAAGAAGCGCGCGGAAATCCTGCAGATGGCCATTCTGGAGCCCAAGCTCTGCGTGCTCGACGAGACCGATTCCGGCCTCGATATCGACGCGCTGAAGGTGGTCTCCGAGGGCGTCAACGCGCTGCGCGCGCCCGACCGGGCGATGATCGTCATCACGCATTACCAGCGCCTTCTGAACCACATCGTGCCCGACTTCGTACATGTGATGAACAAGGGCCGCATCGTCCGCTCCGGCGGCAAGGAGCTGGCGCTGGAACTCGAAGCCAATGGCTATGCCGAGTACCAGCAGGACGCGGCGTGAGGTGGCTGAGATGAACGCTGACATCCGTCCGATCCGCACGCAGGCCGAGCAGGCGATCCTCGCCTCCCTCGGCAGCGTGGCGGGAGGCGGCGACCGGCTGGCCGATCTGCGCCGCGCCGCCGCCCGCTCCTTCGAGGAGAACGGCCTGCCGCACCGGCGGGTCGAGGAATGGAAATACACCGATCTGCGCAGCCTGATGCGCGAGGCGGTGCCGGTGGCCGGCACGGCCGCCATCGCCGAGGCGGATGCCCGCGCCCGTCTGCTGCGCGGCGTCGAGGCCCGCCGTATCGTCATCGCCAATGGCGCTGTCGTGCCGGAGCTTTCCGACCTTGCCGATCTGGAGGAGGGGCTGAGCCTCACCACCTTCGCGGCGGCCATGGCGGCGGGCGACGAGGTGCTGAGCCGCATCGGCGGCATCGTGCCCAGCCGCTACGACGCCTCACTGGCGCTGAACACCGCGCTGGCCCGGGACGGCGTGGTTATCACCGTCGCCCCCGGCGCGGCGATCCAGCGGCCGGTGCATGTGGCGCATGTGTTCGCCAGCGGCACGGCGGCGGCGATGTATGCCCGCTCGCTCGTGGTGGTGGGGGCGGGGGCCTCCTTCACCTTTGCCGAGAGCTTCGAGGGGGCGGACGGGCTGGCCTACCAAGCCAATTCGGCGACCGAATTCGTGGTCGGCGACGGCGCACATCTCGACGTGGTGCGGCTGCAGGAGGAGGGCGCCTCGGCGTTCCACCTCTCGACGCTGCTGTTCGATGTCGGGCGGGAATCGAAGGTCCACGCCTTCACCTTCGGCCTCGGCGCGGCGGTGGCGCGCACCACGCTCTACGCCACTCTTTCGGGCGAGGACAGTCATGTCGGCTTCAACGGCGCCACCCTGCTGAAGGGCCGGCAGCACGCGGATTCGACGCTGTTTCTCGACCATCAGGTGGCGGGCTGCGAGAGCCGCGAACTGTTCAAGACCGTACTTGATGACAGCGCGCGCGGCGTGTTCCAGGGCAAGATCGTCGTCCGCCAGGCGGCGCAGAAGACCGACGGGCGGATGATGAGCCGCGCGCTGGTTCTCGGCGACGAGGCCGAGATGGACAACAAGCCGGAGCTGGAGATCTTCGCCGACGACGTGCAGTGCGGCCATGGCGCCACCTGCGGGGCGATCGACGACGAGCTGCTGTTTTATCTGCGCGCCCGCGGCATTCCGCTGAAGGAGGCGCAGAGCCTTCTTGTGCAGGCCTTTGTCGGCGAGGCGGTGGAAACCGTCGAGCATGACGGGCTGCGCGAGGCGCTGGTCGAGCGCGCCGAAGCCTGGCTCGCGGGGCGCGCGTAAGGCGGGACGACGAGGCGGGCATCCTTCGAGGCTCGCTTCGCTCGCACCTCAGGATGACGTTGCCCTTGAGAACCACGTCATCCTGAGGTGCCGGCCAAAGGCCGGCCTCGAAGGATGTTCGCCCGTGTGGCGCCAGAAAGGTCGATCGATGACCATCACCCTCCACCCCGCCGTCGCCAACGGCACCTATGATGTTCAGCGCGTGCGGCAGGATTTTCCGATCCTGTCGAAACAGGTCTATGGCAAGCCGCTGGTCTATCTCGACAACGCCGCCTCGGCGCAAAAGCCGGTGCAGGTGCTGGACCGCATGCGCTTCGCCTATGAGAACGAGTATTCCAACGTCCATCGCGGCCTGCACTTCCTCGCCAATGCGATGACCGAGGCCTATGAGGAAGCGCGCGAGCGCTGCCGCGCGTTTCTCGGGGCGCCGACGCTGGAGGAGGTGATCTTCACCCGCTCGGCCACCGGCGCGCTCAACCTGGTGGCCTCCTCGCTCGGCCAGTCGATCGGCGAGGGCGACGAGATCGTGCTCTCGATCATGGAGCACCATTCCAACATCGTGCCGTGGAACTATCTGCGCGAGCGCAAGGGCGCGGTCATCAAATGGGCGCCGGTGACGGAAGACGGGGCCTTCGATCTCGACGCCTTCAAGGCGCTGCTGACCGAGCGCACCAAGATCGTCGCCATCACCCACATGTCGAATGTGCTGGGCACGGTGACGCCGATCAAGGAGATCGCCCGCCTCGCCCATGAGGTCGGCGCGCTGGTGGTGGTCGACGGCTCGCAGGCCGCCGTGCACATGCCGGTGGACGTGGTGGACCTCGATGTCGATTTCTACGCCGTCACCGGGCACAAGCTCTACGGGCCGACCGGCATCGGCCTGCTCTATGGCAAGCGGGCGCTGCTGGAGAAGATGCCGCCCTATGAAGGCGGCGGCGAGATGATCCGCACCGTCACCGAAGAGGGCGTTACCTACGGCGAGCCCCCGCACCGCTTCGAGGCCGGCACGCCGCCCATCGTGCAGGCGATTGGTCTCGGCGCGGCGCTGGCCTATATGGAAAGCCTCGGGCGCGAACGCATCGCCGCGCATGAAGCCTCGCTCGGCGCCTATGCCCGCCAGCGTCTGGCGCAGATCAATTCGGTGCAGGTCTATGGCGATGCGCCGGGCAAGGGCGCCATCTTCGCCTTCGACGTGAAGGGCGCGCATGCGCACGACATCGCCACCGTTATCGACCGCGCCGGCGTGGCCGTGCGCGCCGGCACCCATTGCGCGATGCCGCTTCTAGGGCGATATGGTGTGAATGCGACGTGCCGGGCGTCGTTCGCGCTCTATAACACGCATGAGGAAGTCGACGCTCTCGCCGACGCCCTCATCAAGGCTCAGGATCTTTTCGCATGAGCGAAGCCCACACGTCCGAAAGTCCGAACGCCCCGGCGGTACAGTCCGGTATTCCGGAGGAGGAGCTTGCGCGCCTCACCGACGACATCGTCGCGGCGCTCAAGACCGTCTATGATCCGGAAATCCCGGTCGACATCTATGAGCTCGGGCTCATCTATAAGGTCGACATCGCCGATGACCGCCAGGTGGCGGTCGAGATGACGCTGACCACGCCGAACTGCCCCGCTGCCGCCGAACTTCCCGGCATGGTGGAGGGCGCTGTGGCCAATGTCGGCGGCGTCTCCGGCGCCAGCGTCAACCTCACCTTCGATCCGCCCTGGGACCAGGGCCGGATGTCCGAGGAAGCGCGGCTGGCGCTCAATCTCTGGTGAGCGAGGTCCAGTGTTGAGCGAGACTCAGTGGTGAGCGAGACGTGGTCGTGAGCGAAACACCTGCCGCACCGCCGCTTTCCGGCGTGGTGGAAACCGGGCTTTATGTCGACGACCTGCCCCGCGCGCGCGGCTTCTATGAGCGCGTGCTGGGCCTCCGGCCGATGATCGCCGATGAGCGCTTCTGCGCCTATAATGCCGGGCCGGGCAGCGTGCTGCTGCTGTTCCTGCGTGGCCAGACGCTGGAGCCTGTCGTGATGGCGGAGGGCACCATTCCCCCGCATGACGGCCATGGCCCGCTGCACTACGCGCTGGCGATTCCCGCCAGCTCCGTGGCGCAGTGGGAGCAGCATCTGGCGGCGCATGACGTTGCGCTGGAGAGCCGGGTGGCGTGGCAGGGCGGCGGCGTCAGCCTGTATTTCCGCGACCCGGACAACCATCTGGTGGAACTGGCGACGCCGGGGCTGTGGCCGAACTATTGACGACTCCGCTTGCTCTCATAGGTTAACCGAGTTGCGTGGCAAGCCGGCAATTCCCATTCTGCGAGCGCGCGGCACGAAAAATGGGGGCGTCGATGTGGACATTAGCGGCAGTGTTTATTGCGGGCTTGATCGCCTATCTCGCCGGTCGGGCAAATGAGAGTGACCGCCGTCTCTATGATGGGTCTGATGGTTTGGCTCGCGACTCTATGGTCAAACTCCATATTCGGCAGGATCTTAAGTTGATTTCCTTCCTGCTTTTCGGGGTCATTATCATGTTGGGCGTTATCGCAGACCGACTCTGAGTTCCAGAGATTGCGGGCACGCTCGCCGGTAGCGAAGGCTCGCCCTTGCCTGCGCCCCGTGCATCCCCCATCTTAAGCGTACCGATCCGCCGGCCTTGAACCGGCGTCGATGTGGAGACAGCGAAATGACCCAGCCCCAGCCTCGCCCCCGCCCGCAGGTAATGACCCTCACCGATGCCGCCGCCGAGCGCGTGCGCGCGGTGATCGCGCGTTCGGAAAAGCCGATTGCCGGCCTGCGCATCGGCGTCAAGAATGGCGGCTGTGCCGGCATGGAATACACGATGGAATTCGCCGAAGCGGCCGGCAAGTTCGACGAGGTGGTCGAGGACAAGGGCGTGAAGGTGCTGATCGACCCCAAGGCGATCCTGTACCTGCTCGGCACCCAGATGGACTTCAAGGCCGACAAGCTCTCCGCCCAGTTCGTGTTCAACAACCCGAACCAGACCTCGGCCTGCGGCTGCGGCGAATCGGTCGCCATCACCCCGGTGCAGCCGGAGCGGGCCGAAGCCAGCGCCTGACCTTCGGGCGATGGACGAGGCCGGCATCGTCGACATCTTCGCCGCCTTCGGCCCCGTGCGCTGCCGGCGCATGTTCGGCGGGCTCGGGGTCTATGCCGGAGGGGTGATGTTTGCCCTGGCGGTCGACGACACCCTTTATCTCAAGGCGGATGCCGCTTTCGCCACGCGGCTCGCTGCCGCCGGCTCGCGGATCTTCACCTATGAGCGGCTGGGCCGGGCGGTGACGCTCGGCTTCTGGTCGCTGCCCGAGGCGGCGCTGGACGATCTCGATCTCGCGGCCGAGCTTGCCGGGCTGGCCGTAAACCTTGCGCACAAGGCTGCCGCGTCCCGGCGCCCCACGCGCGGGCGAGCGGTGTGAAATCACCGCGCCGCGTGAACCCGGCCGCCGCTTCGTCGTTTCCATGCGGGGGACTTCCCCATGGAGCGACGGCATGAACCTGGACCAACTCGGCAATCTCTTCATTCTCTACGGGCTGAACGCGCTCTATGCGCTGGCCATGCTGCTCATCGGCTGGTGGCTGGCCGGGCTGGCGGAGCGGCTGGTGCTGCGCGGGCTCGCCAGCACGCGCCGGATCGAATCCACCGTGGTCGGTTTCTTCGCCAGCTTTGCCCGCTACGGCATATTGGTGTTCGTCGGGGTGGCGGTGCTGCAGCGCTTCGGCATCCAGACCACCAGCATCATCGCCGTTCTCGGCGCCACCTCGCTGGCTGTCGGCCTCGCGCTGCAGGGCACGCTGTCCAATCTCGCCGCCGGGGTGATGCTGCTGCTGTTCCGCCCGTTCAAGGTCGGCGATGCGGTGGAGGTCGGCGGCCAGAGCGGCACGGTCAAGGCTCTGTCGCTGTTTACCACCGAACTTGCCGCCGGCGACAATGTGCAAGTGCTGATGCCCAATGGCCGAGTCTGGGGCGCGCCCATCGTCAACAAGTCGGTCTATGGCACGCGAAGCTTCAGCTTCGCGCTGGAGCTGAAGCCGGACGCCGATATCGAGGGGATGATGGAGGACGGACTCGCTTTCCTGCGCGCGGACCCGCGCGTGAACCAGGCGCCCGGCCCGTCCGCCTCGATCGCCAAGATGGGGCTGGACCGGGTGGAGGTCGGTTTCTCCGGCTGGGCCTCGGCGAGCGAGGCAGGGGCGGTGCGCGGCGACCTTATTCGTCGCCTGCGCGCCCATAGCCTGAAGGTCCATGGTTTGGCCAAGCCGGAGCGGGCGATTGCGGCCGCGCCGCCGGCCAGGGGACTGAACGGGTCCGAGGCGACGGAGGGCGACCGGCCGGAAACCGGCTCGGCCTTCCTCAAGCCACTCTCGGGCGAGCCGTTCAGCCGGCCTTGATCTTCACCGGCCGCAGCAGGAAGGCCGGCAGGTGCGAGGTATCCGCCGGCTCGTCCATCGGCGCCCGCTCGGAGCGGCGATGGGTGAGCGGCGTCACCGGCGCCCGGGCGGGGGCCGGGGCGGGCTTTTCGCGGTTGCGCTCGCGCGGGGGGCGGGCGGCGACAGGTGCGGGAGCAACTGCCGGAGCGGCCACCGGAGCTGCCTCGGCGTCCACCGCCTTTTCACGGCCACGACGGCGCGCCGGCTTGGCGGTCGGCTTCACGGCCTCGTCGGCGACAGCGGCGAGCGGAGCCTCGACAATCTCGACCGGCACGGGCGCGGCCTCGGCATCGCGACGACGGGCGGGACGGGCACCACGGCTCTCGCCGCCATCCTCGCGCTCGCGGCCGGCGCTGCGGCCGCCGCGACCCTTCTCGCGGGCGGGCTTTTCGCGCGACGTCTTCTCGCCACCGGCCTTTTCGCGGGTCGGGCGGGCGCGGGCCTCGGAAGCCGGCACGCTGTCGAGCCCGGCGCCGTCCTTCCAGTCGATCGGGCGGCCAATCAGCTTCTCGATCGCTGCCAGCGACTTGACCTCGCCTGATGTGACGATGGTGAAGGCGGCGCCGGCACGACCCGCCCGGCCGGTGCGGCCGATGCGGTGGACATAGTCCTCCGCGTGGTGCGGCGTGTCATAGTTGAAGACATGGCTCACGGCGGGAATGTCGAGCCCGCGCGCGGCGACGTCGGACGCCACCAGCAGCGTGGCCTCGCCGGTGCGGAACTGGTCGAGCGCCTGCATGCGCGAGCGCTGGTCCATGTCGCCATGCAGGCAGACGGCCTTGTAGCCGTGCCGCAGCAGCGACTTGTGCACCACGGCCACTTCGCTCTTGCGGTTGCAGAAGATGATGCCGTTCTGCAGGGCGTCGGCGGTGTTGATCAGGTGGCGCAGCGTGTCGCGCTTGGTGAAGTCTTCCTTGCCGGAGGCGACGAGCAACTGGGTGATCGTCGAGGCGGTGGAAGAGGGGCGAGAGGCTTCGATCTGCACCGGGTTCGACAGGAACTGCGCGACGAGGCGCTGGATTTCCGGCGGCATGGTGGCCGAGAAGAACAGCGTCTGCCGGGTGAACGGCACCAGCTTGCAGACCCGTTCGATGTCCGGGATGAAGCCCATGTCCAGCATGCGGTCGGCCTCGTCGATGACGAGGATCTCGATGCCGGAGAGCAGCAGGCGGCCACGCTCGACATGGTCGAGCAGCCGGCCCGGTGTGGCGATGAGAATATCGACCCCGCGCAGCAGCTTGGCGTCCTGGTCGCCGAAGGAAACGCCGCCGATCAGCAGGGCGACGTTGAGCTTGTGGTTCTTGCCGTAGCGCGTGAAGTTCTCCTCGACCTGCGCGGCGAGTTCGCGCGTCGGTTCGAGGATCAGCGTGCGGGGCATGCGGGCGCGGGCTCGGCCCTGCTCCAGCAGCGTCAGCATCGGCAGGGTGAAGGCAGCGGTCTTGCCGGTGCCCGTCTGGGCGAGCCCCAGCACATCGCGGCGCGCGAGAATGTGCGGGATAGCCTGCGCCTGGATCGGCGTCGGCTCGGTGTAGCCCGTATCGGCAACGGCCGCGAGCACCTTGTCGCTCAGGCCCAGTTCGTTAAAAGGCATCTGGATCAATTCTGCGGCTGCGCACCGCACACCGGCTCCCCGAGCCGTAACCGGGGATGGTTGCATCGTCGTCGCGCGGAGCGCATCAGTCGGATATGGTATGACGACGCGATGCACCATAGGCATAACGCTCGGAAAGTCAACGGATTTGGCCGCTGTCAAGGGCATTTCGGCGTGTTCCGGCCCCGGCGGCCATCTCAAGGGAAGGCAGGTCGGGCGATGAGCCGTGCATTCGTGAAGGAAGACAGCGGCGCCGACACACTTCCCGAGCGCCCGGTCAGCACCAATCGCAACCTCGTTACCCGCCGGGGACTGGCGCAGATCGACGCCGAACTGGCGGGCCAGCGTGAGGCCCTTTCCGCGGCCGGCGCCCGGGGCGACCGGGACGCGGTGGCGGCGGCCTCGCGGGAGCTGCGCTACTGGTCGGCCCGCCGGTCCAGCGCCGAGCCGGTGGACCCGCCGCAGGAGGGGGAGGCCATCACCTTCGGCATGGCGGTGACGCTGGAAGACGGGAAGGGCGCGCGGCGCCGCTTTCGCATCGTCGGCGAGGACGAGGCCGATCCGGCGCAGGGGCGCATCGGCTGGGTGTCGCCGGTGGCCCGTGCGCTGCTGGGCAAATGGATCGGCGACGAGGTCGCCCTACCGGCCGGGTCGATGGAGATCGTCGCCGTCGATCCGCGCCCGGAAGAGGCGTGAGCCGTGCTGATCCCCGCCGAAACGCTGCTCGTCTTCGTCCCGGCGGCACTGGCGCTGAATCTCACACCCGGCAATGACATGCTGTTCTGCCTCAGCCAGGGCATGCGCTCGGGCCCGCGCGCCGGCATTGCCGCGAGCTTCGGCATCGCCACCGGGGTGTTGCTGCACAGCTGCGCGGCGGCGGTGGGGCTGGCGGCGCTGCTGGCGACGCATCCGGCCGCCTTTGAGGTGCTGCGCTGGGCCGGCGTCGCCTATCTCGTCACTCTCGCGGTGCAGGCGCTGCGCGGCTCCGGCGCGCTGGTGGCGGCGCACGCCGCGCCCACCCGCGCCTCGGCCGTAAAGGCGTGGCGGGCGGCGGTGCTGGTCAGCCTGCTCAACCCGAAAGTGGCGGTGTTCGTGCTGGCCTTCCTGCCGCAATTCGTCGACCTGTCGCGCGGCAGCGCCTTTGCCCAGTTCATGGTGCTGGGCCTCATCCTCAACATTGGCGGCACGGTGGTGAACGGTCTGGTGGGCGCCTTCGCCGGCCGCATCGGCCGCTGGCTGGGCAGCCGGCCGAGCCTGGCGCGGATGGCGGAAAAGCTCACCGCGATACTCCTGCTGTCCATTGCCGCCCGTATCGCCTTGGAGCGGCGGGGGTAGGGAGGAAGGGCGGTACAGCGGGATGACCGTTCGACACCGACACCGCCCGCGCCTATGGCGCTCGCCATCCCTTTGCGCGTGTTCGCGAAGACCGAGATCGAGACCTCTGCCCCGCCCGGGCGGGCGACGCAGGCCCGCCTCAGATATCCAACAGTTCCTCATTGGCGAAGGCGGCGCGCTCGGAGATGAAGGCGAAGCGGCTTTCCGGCTTGTTGCCCATCAGCCGCTCGACGATGTCGGCGGTCATGGCGCGCTCGGCTTCCTCGATGGTGACGCGCAGCAGAGTGCGCGACTTCCGGCTCATCGTGGTTTCCTTGAGCTGCGCCGGCATCATCTCGCCAAGGCCCTTGAAGCGGCCGATATCGACCTTGCCGCGCGAGGAGAATTCCTTGGCCAGCAGCTGGTCGCGATGCGCCTCGTCGCGCGCATACAGCGTCTTGGCGCCCTGGCTGAGCCGGTAGAGCGGCGGCACGGCGAGAAACAGATGGCCGTTCTCGATCAGCTTCGGCATCTGCCGGTAGAAGAAGGTGACGAGCAGCGAGGCGATATGGGCGCCGTCGACATCGGCGTCGGTCATGATGATGACCCGCTCATAGCGCAGATCCTCGTCGCGATACTGCGCCCCGGTGCCGGCGCCCAGCGCCTGCACGAGATCGCCGAGCTGCTGGTTCGCCGCCAGCTTGTCGCGGCCGGCACTGGCGACGTTGAGGATTTTTCCGCGCAGCGGCAGCACGGCCTGGGTCTGGCGCTCGCGCGCCTGCTTGGCCGAGCCGCCGGCGGAATCGCCCTCGACGATGAAGAGTTCGGACCCTGCCGCCGAATTATTGGAGCAGTCGGCCAGCTTGCCCGGCAGGCGCAGCTTGCGCACGGCGGTCTTGCGGGAGATTTCCTTTTCCTGCCGGCGGCGCAAGCGCTCCTCGGCGCGCTCCACCACCCAGTCGAGCAGGCGGTTGGCCTGGGTCGGGTTGCCGCCGAGCCAATGATCGAACGGGTCGCGCAGCGCCGCCTCGACGATGCGGGTCGCCTCGGCGGTGGCGAGCTTTTCCTTGGTCTGGCCCTGGAATTCCGGCTCGCGCACGAAGACCGAGAGCATGGCGACGCAGCCGGCCATGACATCGTCCGCCGTGACGATGGCGGCGCGCTTGGCGCCGCCGGTGCGCTCGGCATGGTCGCGCAGGCCCTTCAGCAGCACGGCGCGCAGGCCGGTCTCATGGGTGCCGCCTTCGGCGGTGGGGATGGTGTTGCAATAGGAGGAAATGGCGCCGTCGGCGTCGCCCAGCCACGCCACCGCCCATTCCGCCGCGCCATGGCCGCCGGGCCGCGTCGTCTTGCCGGAGAAGATATCGGGATGAACCCGGGTGCTGCCCTCAATGTCGGCGGCGAGATAGTCGCGCAGGCCGCCGGGAAAGCGGAACACGGCCTTTTCGGGGATGTCGGTGCCGGCCACCAGCGCGGCGTCGCAGCTCCAGCGGATTTCGACCCCGCCGAACAGATAGGCCTTGGAGCGGGCCATCTTGAACACGCGGGCCGGCTTGAAGCGGGCGCCTTCGCCAAAAATCTGCGCGTCCGGGTGGAAGCTTACCCGCGTGCCGCGGCGGTTGAGAATGCGTCCGACCTCCTGGATCGGCCCCTGCGGCACGCCGCGCGAATAGGTCTGGCGGTACAGCGTCTGGCCGCGGGCGACCTCGATCTCCAGCACGTCGGACAGGGCGTTGACCACCGAGACGCCGACGCCGTGCAGGCCGCCTGACGTCTCATAGACCTTCGAGTCGAACTTGCCGCCGGCATGCAGCGTGGTGAGGATGACCTCCAGCGCCGACTTGCCGGGATATTTCGGGTGTTCCTCGATCGGAATGCCGCGCCCATTGTCGGTCACGGTGAGGAAGCCGTCGCTGGTCAGTTCCACCTCGATGAAATTGGCGTGGCCCGCCACCGCCTCGTCCATCGAATTGTCGATCACCTCGGAGAAGAGGTGATGCAGCGCCTTCTCGTCCGTGCCGCCAATATACATGCCCGGCCGGCGCCGCACCGGCTCCAGCCCCTCCAGCACCTCGATGTCGGCGGCGGTGTAGCCGGCCTCGCCCGGCGTGCCCTCGCGCAGCGCGGCGGGGCGCGCGCTGGCACGCGGACGCGGGGCGGGAACGGCGGCGAAGAGGTCGTCAGAATTCGACATGGGCGCGGGTGGTCTCGTCGTGGTCAGGAACCGATTCGGTCTTCCTAGCACTATGGCAGGGCCCGCGCGAAACCGGAACGCTCCGTGAACATGGGCGCCATGCGGGCTGGCTGTGCCAGCGTTTCCCGGACAAGGGGCGCGCGAGCGAACCGCCGCCCATGCCGGGCTGGACAGGCGCGAGTCCGAGCGTCAGCGCGTCAGCCGCTTCCGGTTCGCCCGCACCTTGCGGCCGTACAGCGCGACGATCTCCGGCCCGACAGCGTCGAGCCGGCCGGCGGCTGCCGCCTTCATCAGCCGGGCATTGACCTCGCCCAGCGCCAGCGTCTTCTCCGTCACCATGCGGAGCGCTTCCACCCCGGCGGCGGCATCGCCGCGCGCCAGCCGGTTCAGCCGTTCCGCGATGACGAACTGCATGTCCATGCCGAGCCGGGCCAGCTCCATGCCAGTGGAGAACCAGGAAAGGGGAGACGTCATCGCAAAGGCTCCGGCCGGTGAGAGGCGGGAGGAGAAGCCCGCACTGCACGGTTCAGTTCCGATAGCCGACGCGCAGCCGCCATGCGCGGGGCGAGCCCCTCTTGTCTTTCGTCGGACATGCGAAAGGTGTAATGGCGCAAATCCACGCGCGCCCGCCCCGAGACGGCCGGCGCGCCAGCAGGAAGGGTCGCCACCATGACGGACAGCAAGGCGCGGATCGCCATCCTCGGGGCTTCGGGCTATACCGGCTCGGAACTGCTGCGCCTGCTGCTGCGCCATCCCCGCGTCGAGATCGTCGCGCTGACCGCCGACCGCAAGGCCGGGCAGGCGGTGGCGGACGTGTTTCCGCAATTCGCGCCGTTCAAGCTGCCGGGCCTCATCACCATCGAACAGGTGGCGTGGAAGGAGGTTGATCTCGTCTTCTGCGCCCTGCCGCACGGCACCACGCAGCTTGTCATCAAGAACGTGTTCGAGACCGCGCCGCATGTGAAGGTGGTCGATCTCTCCGCCGATTTCCGGCTGCGCGACGACGGCGCCTATGAGCGCTGGTATGGCCATCCGCACCAGGCGCTGGAGCTGCAGCAGGAAGCCGTCTACGGCGTGGTCGAGCTCTACCGCGACGATATCCGCAAGGCGCGGCTGATCGCCAATCCCGGCTGCTACACCACGACCGCCATCCTGCCCGTGGTACCGCTGATCGAGGCCGGCGCCATCGAGCCCGAGCACATCGTCATCGACGCCAAGAGCGGCGTGACCGGCGCGGGGCGTTCGGCGAAGGAGAACCTGCTGTTCACCGAGGTGACGGAGGGCATGCACGCCTATGGCGTCGGCGGCCATCGCCACATGGCCGAGCTGGACCAGGAATTTTCCAAGGCCGCCGGTCGCACCCTCGCGCCGAGCTTCACGCCGCATCTGGTGCCGATGACGCGCGGCATCTACGCCACGATCTACCTGAAGACCGGGGCGGGCGTCGGCGCCGAGGGCGTGCATCGCGTGCTGGCGGATTTCTATCGCAGCGAGCCCTTCGTGCATGTGATGCCGCTTGGCCAGGTGCCGCAGTCGCGCTTCGTCAAGGGCTCGAACATGGCCTTCATCGGCGTTGTGAAGGACCGCGCGCCGGACCGGGTGATCGTGATCTCCACCACCGACAATCTAGTGAAGGGCGCCTCCGGCCAGGCGGTGCAGAACATGAACCTCGTGCTCGGCTATCCCGAGACGTTGGGGCTGGAGCAGATCGCGCTGTTCCCGTGAGGGGGCGGCAGCCCCAGCGCGCATCGTCATCCCCGGGCGTGACCCGGGGATCCACGACTTCACACTGGAGCCGGGGCGACGCCGCGGATGGCCGGATCACGTCCGGCCACCGCGCTCCTGTACGCTAAGACTTCACCTTCACATAGCTGCCCGGCGCGTCCTCTATCGCTTTATAGGGCCCTTCGCCGGGGATGCGTTTGGCGGCGGGCATGCGCTTTCCGTCCGGCGCCTCGATCCAGCCCAGCCAGTCCGGCCACCAGGAGCCGGGGTGCATCTGCGCACCGGCGATCCACTCCTCCAGCTTCCCCGCCGCCGGCCCGCCGGTCCAGTACTGGTATTTGCCGCGTGCCGGCGGGTTGATGACGCCGGCGATGTGGCCGGAGCCGGCCAGCACGAAGCGGCCGGGCCGGGCGAATTTCTGCAGGCCGAGGAACACCGAGGCCGCCGGCGCGATGTGGTCCTCGCGCGTCGCCACGCTGTACATCGGCAGGTCGATCGCCTTGAGGTCGAGCGTCTTGCCGGCGAGCATCAGGCTGCCCTGCGCCAGCTTGTTGTCGAGATAGCAATTGCGCAGATAGAAAGAGTGATTGGCCGCTGGCAGCCGGGTCGAGTCCGAATTCCAGTAGAGAATGTCGAACGGGAAGGGCGCCTGCCCCTTCAGATAGTTGTTCACCACATAAGGCCAGATCAGGTCATTGGACCGCAGCATATTGAAGGCGTTGGCCATCTTTCGGCCTTCCATCACGCCCGATTCCAGCATCTTGCGTTCGAGGCTGGCGATCTGTTCCTCGTCGATGAACACTTTGAGGTCGCCGGCAAAGGTGAAGTCGACCTGGGTGGTGAGGAAGGTGGCGCTGGCGAGGCCGGGCTTTTTCCCGGTGGCGGCCAGCCAGGCGAGCGTCATCGCCAGCATGGTGCCGCCGACGCAATAGCCCACCGCGTGGAAATCCTTGGTGCCGGCGGCCTTCTTCGCCACCTCGAAGGCGGTGAGCACACCGTCCTTCATGTAGGCCTCGAAGCCCTTGGCGGCGAGTTCCGGGCCGGGGTTCACCCAGGACACCATAAACACGGTGAGCCCGTGCTCCACCGCCCAGCGCACGAAGGACTTTTCCGCCGTGAGGTCGAGCACGTAGAACTTGTTGATCCAGGGCGGAATGATGACAACAGGCGTCGCCAGCACGTTCTCGGTCTGCGGCGCGTACTGGATGAGCTGCATCAGCTCGTTCTGGAAGATCACCTTGCCCGGCGTCACCGCCAGATTCTCGCCGACCTGGAACTTGGAATCGTCGGTCTGGCGGATCTTCAGGTCGCCGCCACCGGCCTCGATGTCCTCGGCCAGCATCTTCATGCCGCGCACCAGGTTTTCGCCATTGGAGGTCAGCGTGGTGCGCAGCAGCTCGGGATTGGTCAGCACGAAATTGGAAGGCGAGACTGCGCCGGCGATCTGGCGCACATAGAACTCGGCCTTGTGCTTGGTTCGGGCGTCGATCTCGGCTTCCTCAACCATATCCGCCGCCCAGTTGGCGGTGAGGAGGTAGGCCTGCTTGAGCGCGTCGAAGAAGGGATTGGAGTTCCATTCCGGGTCGGAAAAGCGAGAGTCTCGCGTGGCCGGCTCCACCACGGGCCGGGTCTTCTCGCCGCCCAGCTTCTTCAGCGCCGTGGTCCACAGATCGAGATAGCCGCCGATCAGGCGCGACTGCGCCTCCACCGTGCGCTGGGGGTCGGCCAGCCAGTATTCGGCGACATTGCCGATGGTCTTGGCGACGTCGGCTAGGTCCTCGGCCACCTCGTCGCGGATGCGTCCTTCCTCGCGCGGGCGCAGATAAGCGGCCATGGCCCGCCCGCCTTCCTCCACCATCCGCGCCAGATTGGCGGCGAAGATTTCGAGGTCGATCGGGCTTGTCCGGGCGGCCTCGGGTCCGGCGGTGTCGGCAGCGGGTGCAGCAGTGGCAGGGGCCGGTTTTGCCGGGGGCGGCTCAGGCGTCGGCGCGGCGGCGGCCGGCGTGGGGGCGGCCGCCTTTGCCGCAGGGCGGCGCGGCGCCGCCGCCTGCTCCACTGGCGGGCGCGGGGTTCGGGCCGCCGGGGAACGCGGCGCCTTGGCCGGTGCCTGTGATTCGGTTGCTGCCGTGCTTGCCACCGGCTTTTCCGCCGTCGCCTTCTTCGCGGCCGCCTTGCGCGCCGGCGGTGCGGCAGGGGGCACAGGAGCAGGGGCCGCAGCCGCAGGGGCCGCGACGGGCTTTGGCGCCGGTTTCCGCCCGGCCTTCTTCACCACCGGGGCGGACGGTTCCCGCGCCTCGGCCGGGGCGGCGTTCGTCGCCGGCGCGGACTTTGCCGCTGTGGGAGGTATCTTGCTGGTGCGTCGGTTGCTCACCGCTTGTCCCCGCGGGTTGGTGCGTTCATAGGTGGCCATAATAGACGCGCTATCGGACGCTAGCGAGTGCGTAACGGGCCGTACACGCGCAAGCTGACGTGTGGGCAGGCCGGCGCAGGGGAGGAGACCAGAGTGGGTCACGGGCAAGGCAGGCAGGCCGGCGGGGCGTTCGGGCCGGTGCACATTCTTGCGGGCTGTGCCCTGGTAGCGCTGCTGCTGGCCGGCTGCGCCTCGGCGGAGGGGCCCTCGGCGGGAATCTCCGAGGCGGCACTGGCGCAGGGCAGCGTCGAATCAGCGGGCGTGTCCGCCGGCGGCGCGGAGGTCGATCCGCGTGCCGCCGCCGGGCAGTCGCGCGCCGCGCCGGCGCCAACCGGGCGCCAGAAGCCGCCCGAGCCGGCCTATCCCACTTTCGGCGCTCCGGCGCAGGTCGGCGACCGGCCGGTGCTGACCCAGCAGCAGCGGGATGCGATGCAGAAGAACCTGGAAAATCTCGCCAGCCAGCGCGAGAAGGAGATGCTGCGGCAGATCGAGGCCCCCGAATAGGCCCGCGCCCCGCAGCGGGCACGATTACCATTCTTCTGCCCCTTTGGGCTGACATCCGTCGCTGTGCGGGCGCGCGAAGGGTGATATGAAGCGCGCGTGACGCCGCCGCCGGGGGATACGGGGCGGCCCTGGAGCTTGAGACCCATGACCGATTTCCATCGCATCCGCCGGCTGCCGCCTTACGTGTTCGAGCAGGTCAACCGTGTGAAGGCCGGCGCCCGCAATGGCGGCGCCGACATTGTCGACCTCGGCATGGGCAACCCGGATCTCGATGCCCCGGCCCATGTGGTGGACAAGCTCAAGGAAACCATCGGCCGGCCGCGCACCGATCGCTATTCCGCCTCCAAGGGCATTCCCGGCCTGCGCCGCGCGCAGGCGGCCTATTATGAGCGCCGCTTCGGCGTGAAGCTGAACCCGGACACCCAGGTGGTGGCGACGCTCGGCTCGAAGGAAGGCTTCGCCAATATGGCGCAGGCGATCACCGCCCCGGGCGACGTGATCCTGGTGCCGAACCCCAGCTACCCCATCCACGCCTTCGGCTTCCTGATGGCCGGCGCCGCGATCCGCTCCGTGCCGTGCGAGCCGGGGCCGGAGTTCTTCCACGCGCTGGAGCGCGCGGTGGCGCACTCGATTCCCTCGCCGCTGGCGCTGGTGCTTTGCTACCCGTCCAACCCCACCGCGCAGGTCGCCGATCTCGATTTCTACCGCGACGTCGTCGCCTTCGCGAAGAAGCACGACCTGATCGTGCTGTCCGACCTCGCCTATTCGGAAGTGTATTTCGACGACAACCCGCCCCCCTCGGTGCTGCAGGTGCCGGGTGCGATGGATGTGACGGTGGAATTCACCTCCATGTCCAAGACCTTCTCCATGGCCGGCTGGCGCATGGGCTTCGCGGTCGGCAATGACCGGCTGATCGCGGCGCTGGCGCGGGTGAAGTCCTATCTCGACTATGGCGCCTACACGCCGATCCAGGTCGCGGCGACGGCGGCGCTGAACGGCCCGCAGGACTGCATCGCCGAGATGCGCAGCGTCTACAAGAAGCGCCGCGACGCGCTGGTCGACAGTTTCGGCAAGGCGGGCTGGGAGATTCCCGTGCCCACCGCCTCCATGTTCGCCTGGGCGCCGATCCCGGAAAAATTCCGCCACCTGCGCAGCCTCGAATTCTCCAAGCTGTTGATCGAGAAGGCGGATGTCGCGGTCGCGCCGGGCGTCGGCTTCGGCGAGCATGGCGACGATTATGTGCGTATCGCCCTTGTGGAGAACGAGCAGCGCATCCGTCAGGCGGCGCGCAACATCCGCCGCTTCCTTGAAACCGGCGCGGAAACATTGCACAACGTCGTCCCTCTCGCCGCGGCGCGTTAAGGCCCGGCCCCTTCGGGCGGCGCCGCATTCGGAACGTTTGTTGAGTTCGGACACACAATGGCGCCGCCGCTGAAAATTGGCATCGCCGGCCTCGGTACGGTCGGCGCGGGTGTGGTGCGTATGCTGGCCCGGCGGGCGGAGGCGATTGCCACGCGCGTCGGCAGGCCGGTCGAAGTGGTGGCGGTGAGCGCCCGCGACCGTTCGCGCAACCGCGATTGCGATCTCACCGGCCTGCGCTGGTTTGACGACCCGGTGGAGCTCGCCCGCGATCCCGATATCGATGTCTTCGTCGAGCTGATCGGCGGGCCGGACGGCACCGCCAAGGCGGCGGTCGAGGCGGCCATCGCCGCCGGCCATTCGGTCGTCACCGCCAACAAGGCGCTGCTCGCTCATCATGGCGTCGCGCTGGCCGCCGCCGCCGAGGCAGCGGGCGTCGCCATCCATTTCGAGGCGGCGGTGGCCGGTGGCATTCCGGTCATCAAAACCCTGCGCGAGGCGCTGCTCGGCAACGAGATCGCCCGCGTCTCCGGCATTCTCAACGGCACCTGCAACTACATCCTCACACGGATGCAGGAGGAGGGGCTGTCCTTCGACCTCTGCCTCGATCAGGCGCAGAAGCTCGGCTACGCCGAGGCCGACCCGACCTTCGACGTCGACGGCTTTGACACCGCCCACAAGCTCGCCCTGCTCGCCGCGCTGGCCTTCGGCGTGCAGCCGGACCCGGAAGCGATCCATATCGAAGGCATCCGCTCGATCACGCTGGCCGACATCGAGGCGGCGGACGAGCTGGGCTACCGGATCAAACTGCTCGGCGTCGCCGCCCGAATCGGCGGGCAGGTGGAACTGCGCGTGCATCCCACCATGGTGCCTAAACATTGGCCGATCGCGCAGGTTTCCGGCGTCACCAATGCGGTGGCGATCGATGGCGACGCGGTGGCGCTGACCCTTGTCGGCCCCGGCGCCGGCGGCGATGCCACGGCCTCCGCCGTGGTCGCTGACCTGTGCGATGCCGCAGCGGCAATGGGTGGCGCGCCTTTCGGCTGGAAGGCGCAGAGCCTGCAGCCGGCCGAGAAGGCCGCCATCCGGCGTCACGAGGGCGGCTACTATATCCGTCTCGCCGCCGTCGACCGGCCCGGAACGGCGGCAGCCATTGCCCGCCATATGGCCGAGCAGAACATCTCGCTCGAGTCCATAATGCAGCACCGTCGCGGCCGACCTCATGGGGGGGAGCGCGCGGAAAGCGCGGAGAACCCGGCACCCGTGGTGCTGGTCACCTACGCCACCAATGAGGACGCGGTGCGCCGCGCGATCGAGGCCATCGAGATCGATGGCGTCATCGCCTCGCCGCCGCAGGTGATACGGATCGAGAAGGACTGAGGGGGCGGGGACGATGGCGGAGATTAGGGTCAAGGCGGACCAGGCGCTGGAGCGCATCCTGACGCTTGAGCTGGTGCGCGTCACCGAGCGCGCGGCGGTGGCATCGGCCAGCCTGCGCGGGCGCGGCGACGAGAAGGCGGCTGACAAGGCGGCGGTGGACGCCATGCGCCGCGAGCTGAACCGCCTGCCTATCGCCGGCCGCATCGTCATCGGCGAGGGCGAGCGCGACGAGGCGCCGATGCTGTTCATCGGCGAGGAGGTCGGCACCGGCAAGGGCCCGGCGGTGGATATCGCCGTCGACCCGCTGGAAGGCACCACGCTCTGCGCCAAGGACATGCCCGGCTCCATCGCCGTGATGGCGATGGCCGAGGGCGGCACCATGCTCTACGCGCCCGACGTCTACATGGAGAAGATCGCTATCGGCCCGGGCTACCCCAAGGGCACGATCAACATCGACGCCAGCCCCGAGGACAACATCCAGTCGCTGGCCCGGGCAAAGGGCGTGAAGCCCTCCGAGATCACCGCGCTCATCCTCGACCGGCCGCGCCATGCCGCCATCATCGAGGCCGCCCGCCGCACCGGCGCGGCGGTGCAGCTGATCGCCGATGGCGACGTCGCCGGCGTGATCCACACCACCAATCCCGACGAGACCGGCATCGACATCTATCTCGGCACCGGCGGCGCGCCCGAGGGCGTGCTGGCGGCGGCGGCGCTGCGCTGCATCGGCGGCGAGATGTACACCCGCCTCATCCTCGACAGCGAGGCCAAGCGCGAGCGCGCCAAGAAGATGGGCGTGTCCGACCCGAAGAAGATCTACACCATCACCGACATGGTGCGCGGCGACTGCTTGATCGCGGCGACCGGCGTCACGACAGGCAATCTGCTCAAGGGCGTGAAGTATGAGCGGGGCGTGGTGAAGACCCACACCGTCGTCATGCGCTCGGCCACCGGTACGGTGCGCTGGATCGAGGCCGAGCACCGCGACCTCTCCAAGTTCCATCTCGGCTGAGCGACCGCACGCGAGCTGTCATCCCGAACGCGGCAGCGGTCATCCCGGACGGCCGGAGGCCGAGCCGGGATCGCGTGCAGAAGCGAGAGCGATCCCGGCTCTCCGCTACGCTGCGGCCGGGATGACGGATCTTCCACACGGGGTGCCTCGGCGCCCCGTTTTCATTTCGCCGCGTGGTGCAGAGCGCCGGAACGCCGCCCCTCATCGCGCGCTTTGGCCGTGGCTCGGTGTGCTGTATACCAGAGCCGTGCGCAGGCGCCCCCGCCAGGGGCGCCCCGCACCCGAACGCCAAGCCAATTGCCAAGGGAACGACCCATCATGACCGCTCCTCATTCGCTGCTTCCGCCCCTGCTGACCCAGATCGCCGCGCTGATCGGCGCCGAGAAGTACCAGGAGGTCGCCGAGGCCTATACGGCCTTCGTCAAGGAGCACCCGACCACCAATTACCTCGCTTCCGAGCCGATCCCGTTCAAGCTGAACGTGGCCTTCTCGACGAAGTACGGCTCCTCCGCCACCAACACCTTCACCCTGCGCAACACCACCTGGGCGTCGGACGTGAAGGCCGCGCTGAAGGCCGGCCCGAGCGATTTCGCGGCGCTGGTCGCCAAATATGAGGGCGAAATCGCCGAGATCGCCAAGGGCGCGAAGAAGGTCGCGTGAGCCACTGACGGCTGCGCATCGTCTGCGGAAAGGCCGGCCTCGCGCCGGCCTTTTTCGTGTCGCGGCTGCGTTGTCGGATGGCTATTCACGGCGCCCGCAAAACAGAGCGCTGTCGTGGTCGGGCTTGGACCGGTCCTCCACGTCTCCTGCGGTGCGGCCGGATCACGTCATGGATGCCCGCCAACCCAGGCATGACGACGCGCGCGCGGGGCGTCCGCGCGGCGCGTCCGGGAGAGCGTTCTCACCCCGCCTTCGCCACATCCTTCAGGAACGTGTCCACCCCGAGCCGCACCATCTCTGGCTGCCAGGCGTGCGGGCCGGGGTGCTCGACATAGGTCAGCTCATAGCCGGCCGGGCGCAGCTTGGCGGCGTGGGAGCGGCCGGCGGTGTGTATGGGCGTCTGGGTGTCGTTCTGGCCGTGGGCGATGAACACTTTGGGCGCGCCTTCCTGCGCCAGCACGGTCATGAAGCCGGCGGAGAAGGCGAGGATATGGGTGACGATCCGCCCATTGCTGAGCCCGGTGGAGAGCGAATAGCTGCCCCCATCCGAATGGCCGGCGAAGGCGAAATGGGTGGGGTCGAGCGCGAAACGCGCGGCGACCTCGGCCAGCGCGATGTCGAGCCGCTCCAGATCCGGCCCGTTGCCGGCGATCACGATGTCCCAGGTCGGCAGCAGCGATTGCGGCACCAGCAGCAGGAAGCCGCGTTCCTCCGCATGCGCGCGAAACATCGGCA
Organism: Xanthobacteraceae bacterium 501b; assembly: GCA_000378025.1. GTDB lineage: Bacteria > Pseudomonadota > Alphaproteobacteria > Rhizobiales > Xanthobacteraceae > Ancylobacter. The sequence continues at coordinate 1,789,925 of KB899087.1, read as the reverse complement.
GGATCTTCTCGGCGCTGCCGCCGCCGCCATGGAACAGCGTGACCAGCGGCGTCGGGCGGGCGGGGTCGATTCCATCAGGCACGATCAGCACCGCGTCCCGGGTCTCGAACAGGCCGAGATCATGACGGCCGGGCGCGAGCGCCGGCTTGGTTGGGGCGGCATGGGTGAAGGCGAGGCGACCGAGGAGCGACAGGTTCAGCATGGCGCGCACCATAATGTCCCCGCCCGCGCGTGCAACCCGGCCGGTTGCCGCGTCATGAGGGCCACGCAGGGCAGGCATGGCGGTGCGGGTCTTTGCAGATGCCGGGCGGTGGACTATCAGCCCATCTGCCGACACGCGACTCGCCGCGGGCGGTGCGCGGCTCACCCTGGGGCCGTCCTGTCGTCTCCTGCCGCCGCCGGTTCTCGATGCCGTTCACGCACAAGCTGCTCGCCCTCGCCGTTGTCGGCGTGTGGGCGCTGAACATGATTGCCGTGAAGCTCGGCATCGCGGAAATCCCGCCCATGATGATGAGCGCGCTGCGCTTCACGCTCGTGTCCGTGCTGCTGTGCCCCGTGCTGCGCATCACCCGCGACCAGTTCCTCGGCGTACTGCTGGTGTCCTTCACCTTCGGCACGATGCATTTCGGCCTGCTGTTCGCGGCGCTGGCCAATTCCGAGGCCGGCACCAGCGCCGTCATCATCCAGCTCGGCGCGCCGATCGCCACCGTGCTCGCCTGCCTGGTGCTGAAGGAGCGCCTCGGCAAGGTCCGGCTCGCCGGTCTCCTCGTCTCGGTGGCCGGCATCGGGTTGATCGCCGCCGGACCGACCCTGCCGCCGCCGCTCTCGCTGGTGTTGCTGCTGGCCAGCGCCACCGGCTGGGCGGTGACGAACCTCATCGTCAAGGAACTCAAGGGGGTGCGGCCGATGACCATGATGGGCTGGTCCTCGCTGCTGGCGATTCCGCAATTGCTTGTTATGTCGTGGATCTTTGAATCCGACCGCTGGTGGATGGTGACGACGGCCGGCTGGCATGGCTGGTTCTGCGTGGTCTACAGCGCCATCGGCTCGTCGATCATCGGCTACGGCATCTGGTACTGGCTGCTGCAGCGCCATTCGATCAGTGCCGTCGTGCCCTATTCGATGCTCAACCCGCTGCTCACCGTGGCGTTCGGCATATTGCTTATCGGCGACGATCCTTCGCCGGTGAAGATTATCGGCGCGCTGGTCATGGTGGCGGGCGTCGCTCTCATTCTGCGCCGGCCGCGCAACCTGCCGGACCCGACGCTGCCCGATACGGCGTGAATGCGCGACGGCCGGAGCGTTACCGCCCCGGCCGCCTTTATCCTATATCCCATCCGTCACCCTCATGGCCGGGCTTGACCCGGCCACCCAGGGGCGATGCCGCGTACCACGAATTGGCTGGGTCCCCGGGTCAAGCCCGGGGATGAGGGAAGGAAATGTTCGACTGCCGAGGCGCGGCTCGGCTCACTTCGCCTTCAGGAACTCGCCCACTTCCAGCAGGATCAGCTCATTGTCGTCCGCCTTCGCCGGGTCGCGCGAGGAGGAGAAGGGCAGGTTGTTGTCGTTGCCGACCACGATGTGGGTGGCGTCGACCACGTCGACATTCTCGATGGTGAAGAAGGGGAAGGTCAGCACGCCATCATTGAGCGGCTTGCGCGCCTTCTTGTCCGGATCGGCGATCTTCATCAGGTCGATATGGCCGATCTTGCGCACCGGGCCGCCGGCATTGGCGTCGGTCAGCTCGATCTTGACGATGCGCTTGAACTTGGCGAGGTCGTGGAAGCAGTCCGGCCCCTTGGTCCCGGAGGCGCAGGCCTTGTCTTGCGTGCCCTCGCCATTGTCGCGCTCGATGATGAGGCCGGTCGTGCCGTCGATCATGTTGAAATCGCCGATGGCGTTGCCGTTCTGCTCCAGAACGTACTGCCACATGCGCCCCGTCCACTTCTCAGCGGCGACATCGAATTCGAGGATCGGCAAAAACTCCTTGCCGTCGCCGGTCTTCTGCCAGTCCTTCTTGTCCGCGTCCCACAGCGGGCCTTCCAGCAGGGCGTAGAGATATTTGCCGTCCTTGGAGGCGGCCATGCCCTCATAGCCCTTGGAGCGGCGAGCGTTGAAGGTCGCGGGCGCGTTCGGCGTGGCGGGTGAGGCGACCGCGTAATGGTCGGGCGAGCGCACCGGCGTCTCGCCGGCCACAGTTTCGAACAGGGCCAGCACCCGGCCGCTCTTGTCGGCCTTGATCAGATAGGGGCCGAATTCCTCGCCGATCCAGATCTGGTCGCCGATGATCTGGAAGCTCTCGAGGTCGAGATCGGCGCCGGTCAGATAGCGCTTTTCCGTGCCCTCATGGACGATGCGGAACGGCACCTTCTTATCGGGATCGGTGAGGAACACCGTCTCGATCGGCTGGAAGGCGCCGGTCGCCCAATCCACCGTGTAATGGCGCAGGAACAGCGCCGCGTCCGGGCTGTTGGCCTTCGAGCCGAAGCCGTTATCTGTGATGATCCAGAAGCTGCCATCCGGCATCGCCTTGATGCCGGAATGACCCTGCACCGGCTGGCCCTGGAACGGCACAGAGACGCCGGTGGGGCGGCCGGCCGACTTGCCCATCACCGCGCCGACCGCCTCGACGCGGGTGCCTGACGTGAATTTGCCGGAGACCTTGAGGTCGGCGGGCGCGTCGTCCGGCATGGCAAGGAAGGTCTGCGCCGGCAGCACGGCGTGGCCGGCCAGGGTGACGGGAAAGGCCTCGTCGGCACGCAGGCCGGTGGAGCCGAGGACCATCGCCGCCAGGGCGGCGCCGGCAAGCAGGCAGGGGCGGAGGACGGGGAGGGCCATGGCGCTTCTCCTTTGGGGGGCAAGAGAGATCGGCAATGCCTGAGGTCGGCAATGCCGAGCCGCCTTCCTGACCCCTGCCCATGTCGACCGCGCAACGCCGCGATGACAGATAAATGACCCTCAGTGCCCATCCCCGGCAGCGGGAGGGCCGGCCGGCGCGGCATGGCTCTCGACGCGGGCGCGTTGTTCGGGCTTATCCTGCGCGCCATGAGTCTGAACCTTCCCACCGCCGCTCCCGCGCCGCGTCCCTTTCTCGGCGTCTCCCGCTCCGCCACCGGCCGCTTCTGGCGCGAGCGGCTGGACGCGCGCGGCGCGCAGACAACGCTCGCCATCGTGCAGCGCCACGGCGTGCCGGAGATTTTGGCCCGCGTGCTGGCCGGGCGCGGCGTCGCCATCGATGCCGTCGAGGCCTGGCTCGACCCGACGGTGAAGCGCCTGCTGCCGGACCCCGACACGCTGACCGACATGGCGCCCTGCGTCGCCCGCCTCGCCGATGCGGTGATGCGGGGCGAGAAGGTGGCGGTGTTCGGCGACTACGACGTTGATGGCGCTACCTCGACCGCGCTCATGGTGGATGTGCTGCGCGCCGGCGGGCTCGATCCGGCCTTCCACATTCCCGACCGCATTTTCGAGGGCTACGGCCCGAACATTCCCGCCATCGAGGCGCTCGCCGAGCGCGGGGCGACGCTGCTGGTCACGGTGGATTGCGGCACGATGAGCTTCGAGCCCTTCGCCCGCGCCCGCGAGCTGGGGCTCGACGTGGTGGTGATCGACCATCACCAGGCGGGTGAGGAGCTGCCTGCCGTGGCGGCGCTGGTGAACCCCAACCGCGCCGACGATCTATCCGGCCTCGGCCATCTCTGCGCCGTCGGCCTCGTCTTCGTGGTCGCCGTCGGGCTGCTGCGCGAACTGCGCCAGCGCGGCTGGTGGACCAAAGAGCGGCCGGCGCCGGACCTGCTCGCCAGCCTCGACCTCGTGGCGCTCGGCACGGTGGCGGATGTGGTGCCGCTGCTGGGGCTCAACCGCGCCTATGTCACCAAGGGGCTGATCCAGCTGCGCAAGCGCGAGCGGTCGGGGTTGACCGCGCTGATGGACGCCGCCCGGCTCACCGGCCCGCCCAAGGCGTGGCATCTCGGCTTTCTGCTCGGCCCGCGCATCAATGCGGGCGGGCGTATTGGCGACGCCACGCTCGGCACAAGGCTGCTGCTCACCCGCGACCCGCTCGAGGCGGAGAAGATTGCCGCCGAGCTCGACCGGCTCAACGCCGAGCGCCAGCAGGTGGAGCGCGCCATCGTCGCCGAGGCGGAAGCGGAGGCCGAGGCGGCGCTGGGCCTCGCCGGAGTCGGCGCCGTCGTGCTCTCCAGCGGGCAGGGCTGGCACCCCGGCGTGGTCGGGCTGGTGGCGGCGCGGCTGAAGGAGAAATTCGGCCGCCCCGCCTTCGCCATCGCCTTCACCGGCGAGACGGGCGCCGGCTCGGCCCGCTCCATTCCCGGCGTCGATGTCGGCCGGGCGGTGCGCGGCGCGGTGGAGGCCGGCATATTGGTGAAGGGCGGCGGCCACGCCATGGCGGCGGGCCTCACGATCACCCGCGCCCGGCTGGGCGATCTGCGCGCCTATCTCGAACAGGCGCTGACGGCAACGGTGGAGGAGGCGCGGGCCGTGGACGAGGTCCTGATCGACGGTGCCCTCTCGGCGGCCGGGGCGACGCCCGAGCTGGTGGAACTGGTGGAGCGGGCCGGGCCCTTCGGCGCGGGCAACCCGCAGCCGATCTTCGCCTTCCCCGCTCATCGCGTCGTCTATGCCGAGCCGGGCAGCGCCGGCCAGATCCGCGTGCGCCTGCGCAGCACCGATGGGGCGACGATATCAGGCGTGGTGTTCCGCGCCGTCGACACCCCGCTCGGCAATGCGCTGCTGGAGGCGCGCGGGCAATTGCTGCATGTGGCCGGCACGCTCGATCTCGACTCCTGGCAGGGCCGCACCCAGGTGAGCCTGCGCATATCAGACGCCTGCTCCCCCGAAATCGGCTGACGCATCATGGGGTTGGGGACCGTTCCGGAATCAGGCAGTGAGCGATCCGCTTATGCATCGTCATCCCCGGGCTTGACCCGGGGATCCATGCCGCCGCGCGGCCGGTTCTCTGTGGAGGTAGGGGGTGAGTCCGGCCCTGACGGACGGAAGGGCGGCCTAGAAACGGCGTTTCAGCCGCGGACCGCATGCCTGGGGCGCGACTCGGCAATCCGGGCGCGGTTCACTTTGAATCGGAAGCTGAGCCCGTGACGCCAGAGGCCGGAGATGACTCGCGAAATCCTCGCATCGCCATCGTCGGCGCCGGCCCGGCCGGGCTGATGGCGGCGGAACTTCTGGCGAGCGCCGGCTGCGCGGTGACGCTCTATGACCGCATGCCGTCCCCGGCGCGGAAATTCCTCATCGCCGGACGCGGCGGGCTCAACCTCACCCATTCCGAGCCGCGCGCGCCTTTCCTCGCCCGCTATGGCACGGCGGCCGACTGGCTGGCGCCGTTCATCGATGCCTTCCCGCCCGCCCGTCTGCGGGCTTGGGCGGAAGGCCTGGGCGAGCCGATTTTCGTCGGCTCCAGCGGCCGGGTGTTCCCCCGCAGTTTCAAGGCCTCGCCGCTGCTGCGGGCCTGGCTGGCGCGGCTCGACGGCCTCGGCGTGGTGCTGAAGAGCCGCCACCGCTGGCTTGGCTGGAACCGCGAGGGCGCGCTGCGCCTGGCCGGGCCGGAGGGCGAAATGGAGGTGGCGGCCGATGCGGTCCTGCTCGCGCTTGGCGGCGCCAGCTGGCCGCGCCTCGGCAGCGATGGCGGCTGGGCGGATCTTCTGGGTGAGCAGGGGGTGGCGATCGCCCCGCTGCGCCCGGCCAATAGCGGCGTGCGGATCGACTGGTCGGCCCCGTTCCGCGCCCGCTTCGCCGGAGCGCCGCTCAAGCGCATCGCGCTCTCCGTCGGGGAGGCGCGGGTGCGCGGCGAGGCGATGATCGACGGCGCCGGGCTGGAGGGCGGCGCGGTCTATGCGCTCTCCGCCACCCTGCGCGAGGCGATTGCCGTTCACGGCACCGCCATTCTTCATATCGACCTGCGCCCGGATGTGGCGGCCGACGCGCTCGCCGCGCGGCTGGCAGCCAGCCGCAAGGGCGAATCCACGTCCAACCGCCTGCGCAAGGCGGCCGGCCTTGCCCCCGCCGCCGCCGGCCTGCTGCGCGAGGCCGGGCCGCTGCCGGCCGATCCTGCCGTGCTGGCGCACCTGATCAAGGCGCTGCCGCTCGCCGCCACCGGCATGGCGGGGCTGGAGCGGGCGATCTCCACCGCCGGCGGCGTCACCCGCGCCATGATCGACGACCAGCTGATGCTAAAGGCGCGGCCGGGCGTGTTCGTCGCCGGCGAGATGCTGGACTGGGAGGCGCCGACCGGCGGCTATCTGCTGCAAGCCTCGTTCGCCACCGGCCATGCCGCCGCGTGCGGGATTCTGGCGCGGCTCGGCCTTGGCCGGCCGGAGCCGTGGAGCGGTCGATGGGAAGCGGGAGAGGCGGCGGGTGTCGCCGGGGAGTGGTCGCGGGACGACGGCTGAGGGAGCGCGTGCCGTCGTCCCGCGTGGTTCACGAGACCTGCCGGGAAGTGGCCTCGCGAAATCGGAGCCGGTGGGAGCAGGTGCCGCTTGATGTATTCGCGGTTTCTCTCCGGCGTTGATGCGATGAATACGCGCGTTCTTCGTCTCGGACAATGATTATCTTCCAGTATTGTTATAGTTCTAAACTAATGGCTGGCGTTTTACTTGTGCCTGCCGGGGCCGGGCGGGCCCGCTTGCGCCGGGACGGCGAGGGGCTTACCTGCTGGCGGGGAGCGCTATGTGTGGGCGGGGGCGGCGCGAATATGCAGGAGGCATGATGGCACGTCTGTTCTTCCGTCGGGGCGCCAGCGCCGAGGCGGCACCCGACGCCGCCCGCGAGTTGGCCGCGAAGGCGCGGCTCATCCTCGGGGCGGACGAGGAAACCACCATTTCCATCAGCGAGATCGCCTGCGGGGATCCTGCCTGCGGCGGCGCCGAGACCGTTGTGCTGGTGATGCGGCCGGGGCGCCGCACCGAGGCGGCCAAGCTGATGAAGCCGCTCTCCACCGTCACTGACGCGGAACTGGCGGAGGCGCTGCAGCCTTTGTTTGACGCTGCGTCATCATCGATAGCGTGAGTCAAAGTATTTTCGCCCCCGGTTCGTGATGGCGCTTAGATAGCGGTCGTTGTTTTAAAGTGAAACAATTCTAATGTGCCGCCGAACACTTGCGACTGCTTCCGGCGGTGGCGTAGGAGTCTCCCGCTAAGGCGCCCGGGGGCGCGGAAGGAGACCATCCATGCGAGCCAGATCACTGTTCGCCGCGCCGCTAGTCGCGGCCTTCGCGCTGGGGGCGGCCTTTGCCGTCGGTCCGGCCGCCGCCGATACTCCGGCGCCGAAGGTGAAGGACATTGTCGCCACCTATGCCGACATTGCCGAGGCGATGTACACGGACAGCCTGACCACCGCCAAGGCGCTGCAGGGCGCGGTGAACACCCTCATCGCCACCCCGACCGAGGCCAATCTCGACGCCGCCAAGGCCGCCTGGAAGGCCGCGCGCGTGCCCTACCAGCAGACCGAGGGCTTTCGCTTCGGCAATCCCATCGTCGACGAGTGGGAAGGCCGCGTGAACGCCTGGCCGCTGGATGAGGGGCTGATCGACTATGTCGACAAGAGCTATGGCGATGCGTCCGACGAGAACCCGCTCTACACCGCCAACGTGATCGCCAATACCAAGATCCGCGTCGGCAAGAAGACCATCGACGCCACCAAGATCACCCCGAAGCTGCTCGACAGCCTGCAGGAGGCCGGCGGCGTCGAATCCAACGTCGCCATCGGCTACCACGCCATCGAGTTCCTGCTCTGGGGCCAGGACCTCAACGGCACGGGCCCGGGCGCCGGCAAGCGCCCCGTCACCGACTACGACACCGCCAATTGCAGCAATGGCCATTGCGAGCGCCGCGCCGCCTATCTCAAGGCCGCCACCGACCTTCTGGTGACCGACCTCGAAGACATGGCCAAGTGGTGGGGCAAGAAGGGCAAGGCCCGCGCCGCCGTCGTGAAGCAGAAGGACAAGGCCGCGCTCGGCACCATCCTCACCGGCCTCGGCTCGCTCTCCTATGGCGAGCTGGCGGGCGAGCGGATGAAGCTCGGCCTCATCCTGCACGACCCCGAGGAGGAGCACGACTGCTTCTCCGACAACACCCACAACTCGCATTACTACGACGAGGTCGGCATCGCCGCGATCTACCGCGGCAAGTACACCCGCGTCGATGGTTCGGTGGTCGAGGGCGCGTCGGTCGCCGCCTATGCGAGCGCCAAGGCGCCGAAGGCCGCCGAGGAGGCCGAGGCCAAGATCGATGCCGCGCTGGCCGCGCTGAAGGCGATCAAGGACGAGGCCGACAGCGGCAAGCAGGCCTATGACCAGATGATCGGCGAAGGCAATGCCGAGGGCAACGCGCTGGTGCAGAAGGGTGTCGATTCGCTCGTCGCCCAGACCCGCGCCCTTGAAGGCGTGGTCGGGGCGCTAAAGCTGAAGATCAAGGTCGAAGGTTCCGACAGCCTGGACGATCCCTCCAAGGTCGGCGAGTGAGAGTGATATGAACAACGGCGGCGCGGGTTTCTCGCGCCGCGCCTTTCTTGGCGCGGGCGCGGCGATCGGTGGGCTGGCCCTGCTCGCGCCGACCCGCGCCGGCGTGGCCCGCGCGGCCGCGCCGTTCGAGCCGACCCGCGAGGTGACGCTCACCGCCGGCGAGATGGAGCTGAAGCTTCTCGGTCCGGACAAGCCGGCGACCCGCATTCTCGCTTATGACGGCAACCCGTTCCAGACGCTGCGAATGCCGCGCGGCACGCGGCTGAAGGCGACCTTCGTCAACGGCATTGACGAGGGCTCGACCCTGCATTTCCACGGCGTCCGCATGCCGAACGAATATGACGGGGTGCCCACGCTCACCCAGCCTCTGGTGCAGCCGGGCAGCCGCTTCGTCCACCTGCTGCCGCTGGACGATCCCGGCACTTTCTTCTTTCATCCCCATTGCGACGAGACCGGGCAGGCCGGCATGGGCCTTGCCGGCGTGCTGATCGTCGAGGACACGCGCGACCCTGCCTTCGACGCCGAGCATGTGCTCTGCCTGAAGGACTGGCGCCTCGCGCCGGATGGCAGCTTCCTCCCCCTCACCGAGCCGGAGGGCGCCTCCAAGGCCGGCACCTTCGGCGCCACCCGCACCGTCAACGGCGCGGCGGCTGTCGAGCTGAAGGCGCCCGCCGCCGGCCATGTGCGGCTGCGCATCCTCAACATCGATTCCACCCGCATCATGGATATCGGCGTCGAAGGCGGAGAAGCCTGGCTGATCGCCGTGGATGGCCACGCGCTGGCCCCGGTGCGGCTCGACGATTTGCCGGACGGCATCTGGCGCATGGGCCCGGCCCAGCGCATCGACCTCGATATCCGCATGCCGGCCGACGGCTCGCCGGTGACGCTGGGCGACTACCGCGCCGCCGACATCTACCGCTTCGCCACCCTGACCGCCGAGGGGCGGGTGGGCAAGCCCCGCAAGGGGCCGCTGGCCCTGCCAAAGGCGGAACTGCCCAAGCCCGAGATGAAGCGGGCGGCGCGGCTCTCTTTCACCCTGCAGCAGGCGACCGGGCAGGCGGTGAAGGAAATCGCCCTGCCGGCGGACGATCCGCTGGCCAAGGCGCTGATCGACAGCCTTTGCGTCGGCGCGACCACCTATTGGGGCATCCAGTCCGAATCCTGGCCCACCGGGGCCAATCGCAACGTGCCGCCGCCGCTCGCCCGCATGACGACCGGAAATTCCTATCGGGTCGAGATCAAGAACGAGACGCGCTTTCCCCACCCTGTCCACCTGCACGGCCATGCCTTCGAGGTACTGAGTTCCAGCCTCGATCGCCTGCCGCGCCACTTCGCCGATACGGTGCTGGTGCAGCCGGGCGAGGCGGTCGAGATCGCCTTCGTCGCCGCCCCCGGTGACTGGGTGTTTCACTGCCACATCCTGGAGCATATGGAGACCGGGATGATGGGCTGGTTCCGGATCGTGTGATGGAGCGCCATCACAGCCGACAAATCAGCGCGGATGCCGCCTTCGGCGGAGGCTCCCCTGGGTCCCGGATCGGCGCTCCGGCTGTGCCTCCGCTGGTCCGGGACACGGCCTTGTTTCCCGGACAAGCTGCGCGGAGCGCGGCGCCGATCCGGGACCTGGGAAAGGCCCCGCGCAGCGGCCTTGCCCGTCGCGTCGCACTCCTCTGTTCCCTTCTCATCGCCGCCTCCACGCCCGCCATCGCCGAGGACGCCCGCCTCGACGCCGCCATCGGCAAGGCGCTGTTCGAACGGCCCTGGGTGCCGGCGCCGAGTTCCACCCGCGCCAATGATGGGCTCGGGCCCCTGTTCGACGCGCGTTCCTGCTCGGCTTGTCACCCCGGCGGCGGTGGGGCCGGGGCGACGGCGCTGGACGCGGCCGGCCGCCCGCAAGGGTTGGGGCTGGTGCTCTCCCTCTTCCGCAGCGACGGCAGCGGAGATCCGCTCTATGGCCACCGGCTGGAGACGATGACGCTGCCCGGCATACCGGCCGAGGGCGCCTTCTCCGTCACGGTGCAGAACGGCCGCCGCATCCCCCGCATCGACGCCCCCGGCTACGGCCCGCTCGATCCCGCCACGCACATGTCTCTGCGCGCGGCGCCTGACCTGCGCGGGCGCGGCAAGCTGGAGCAGGTCGACGACGCGACGATCCTCGCGCTCGAAGACCCCGACGACCGCGACGGCGACGGCGTGCGCGGGCGGGCCCGCCGGCTCGCAACGCCGGAGGGCGGCTCGTCCATTGGCCGCTTCGGCTGGAAGGCGAGCCACCCGACGCTGGCCGGTCAGGCCTCGGAGGCGTTTTCGCTCGATCTCGGCCTGTCGACGCCCCTTCGGCCCGAGCCCTGGGGCGACTGCACCGACCTGCAGACCGCCTGCCGCAACGCGCCGCATGGGCGCGAGGTCGAGGGCGAGCCGGAGATTTCCCAAGCCATCGTCCAGCGCCTCGTCGCCTATCTTCGGGCGCTGAAAGTGCCGGAAGGCGGCGGCGACGCGCGTGGCAGAAGGCTGTTTGCCGCCACCGGCTGCGCCACCTGCCACCGCCCGGCGCTGCCCCTGAGCGGCGGCGGCACAGTGGCGCTCTACACCGATGTGCTGCTGCACGAGATGGGCGAAGGACTTGCCGACCCCGCCGGCGTTCCCGGCGCGGCGGCTGGCGAATGGCGGACCGCGCCGCTTGCCGGGCTGTCCGGCGCGCTGGAACGGCGCGTCGGCCTGCTGCATGACGGCCGCGCCGCCACGGTGGCGGAGGCCATTGGCTGGCATGGCGGCGAGGCCTCCGGCGCGCGCGCCCGCTTCGAGGCGCTGGGCAAGACCGAGCGCGCGCGGCTGATCGACTATGTGTCTTCCCTTTAGAGCGAGGCTCTCCTCATGAACCGATCCCCCTTCGCCGTGGCGCTGGCGCTGGCGAGCCAGATCGGGCAGGCGGCCCAGGGCGTGCCGGCCATCGCCGCGGCGAGCACGCTGCTCACCACCCTGTTCATCGGCCGCGCCCATGCCGCGCCGGTCTCCGCGCCCGAGATCGTGGAGAGCTGGCTGCTGCCGCGCTACGACACGCTGCTCGCGAGCGCGAAGGCGCAGCAGGAGGCGTGGGAAGGCTTCTGCGCCGCACCTTCGGCGGAAAGGCTGGCGACGCTCAAGGCGCGCTTCGCCGCCGTGTCGCAGGCGTGGTCATCGGTTGAGTTCATCACCTTCGGCCCGGTGATGCTGTCGCTGCGGCCGGACCGCTTCAACCTGTTCCCGGAACGGCGCAACGCGGTTGGCCGCTCGGTGGCTGAACTCGTCGCTGACCCCACCGATGAGCGGCTGCAGCCGCAGCGCTTCTTCCGCCTCAGCGCCGCGGCGCAGGGCCTGCCGGCGCTGGAGCGCGTGCTCTATGACGAAGGCGCGGACGCGACACTGCTGGCGGGGCCGGAAGCGGTGCGGCGCTGCGACATCGGCCGCGCCGTGGCGCGCAACCTCGCCACCATCGCGCAGGAGATCCGCGCCGGCTGGGGTGACAAGAGCGAGGGGCTGCTGGCGCAGCTGATCGCCGGCAAGGCCGATCCGGTCTATTTCCCCGATCCGAACGCCCTGCTCAGCCAGATCGTCACCGACCTTGCCGGCGCCTATCAGCGCGTGGTCGACCAGCGCCTGCTTGTCGTTCTCGGCAAGAGCGCGGACGAGGCCAAGCCGCTGCTCGCCGACCGCCGCCGCAGCGGACTGTCGAAGGAGACCATCGTCGCCATCGTCACCAGCGCCGGCGCGCTGGCGCAGGCGCTGAGCGCCGGGCTCGACCCGAAGGACCGCGCCAGCCTTGCCGCAACGCTGCAGGTGGCGGAGGCGACGGCGCAGGGGCTGCCGGAGGATATCGGCGCCGCCGCCACCACGCCCGAGGGCCGCAAGATTCTGCAGGCGGCGGTGGCCGCGTTCAAGGCGGCGCAGGCCGGCATCGCCAAGCCGCTGGCCGCCGGGCTCGGCGTGCCGCTTGGCTTCAACGCGCTCGATGGCGATTGAGGGCGCACCCCATGGGCCTTCTCGACCTCACCCGCCGCTCACTCCTCGGCACCTTTGGCGCGCTCGCCGCCGGGCCGCGCGTTCTGTTCGCCGGCGGGGCGGCGCATGCGCGCGACCATCTGCTTGATGCCGAATGGCTGGCGACGGCCGGCGTGGAGGGCGGCTTCGCCCCCGTCGTGCTCTCCCCCGACCGCGAGCCGACGACAATCGGCGGCGCCACCCAACGCCTGCACTGGGTGGAGCCGAGCCCCGACGGGCGCACCGCCGTGGCGGTGGCGCGGCGTCCCGGCACGACCGCCGTGCTGTTCGACCGCCGCGCCGGCACGGTGCTGGCGACTTTCGAGCCGGGCGAGGGGCGGGTGTTCTCCGGCCATGGCCGCTTCATCGACAGCGGACGGCGCTTCCTCGCGGTGGAGATCGCCCGAGCGGACGGGCAGGGCGTCGTCACCCGCCGCGTGGTCGAGGCCGGTTTCGCGGTAGAGGCGGAATGGGCCTCGGCCGGCATCGGCCCGCACGACATGCTCCCGGCCGGCGGCGCGCTCATCGTCGCCAATGGCGGCATCGAGCCGCACACGCCGGAAGCGCTCGGCGCCGAGATCGCCGGCTCGGGCATCGCCCGGCTGGACCCCGCCACCGGCGCCGTGCGCACGACCGCTTCGCTCAGCGACGACCTCGCCTCGCTGTCGCTGCGCCACCTCACATCAGGCGCGGACGGCTTCACCGTGGTGGCGGCGCAGGACCTGCTGGCCGATGGCATCGCCCGCCCGTTGCTCTACGCCGTGGAGGGAGAGGGGTTGCGCGCCTTCGACGCGCCTGACGAGGCGTGGCGCAATCTGCGCACCTATGTCGGCTCGGTGGCGCTGGATGCGTCGGGCGCCTATGTCGCCGCCGCCAGCCCGCGCGGCAACCGGGTGGCGCTGTGGCGGCGCGACGGGCGCTATATCGGCGCGCTGCCGTTGGTCGATGGCTGCGGCCTCGCGCCGACGCGGGAGGCCGGCCAGTTCCTCGCCACCAGCGGGCTCGGCGAGACGGTGCTGATCGGCACCGACGGCGCCGGGGTAGGCGTCATCGCCCGCCGCTCCGGTGGCCCGCGCTACGACAACCACGCCGTGCTGGTGGGCTGAGGCCGGCGGCGGCGCGTTTTGCGGATGCCTGAACGGCCGGAACCGGCTAGAACGCGGCGGCTTTGCCCCTCGCTTGCTCGTCCGGTTCCGCGCCATGAACTCGCTCTTCGCCGCCCTGCCGACCACCGTGTTCGAGACCATGTCGGCGCTGGCTCGTCAGCACGACGCGGTCAATCTCGGCCAGGGTTTCCCGGACGATCCCGGGCCACGCGACGTGCGCGAGAAGGCGGCGGAGGCCGTGCTCGACGGCTGGAACCAGTATCCGCCGATGATGGGGACCCTCGATCTGCGCCGCGCCGTCGCTTCCCATTATCGCGACTGGCAGGGGCTCGACCTCGACCCCGAGCGCGAGGTGATGATCACCTCGGGCGCCACCGAGGCGATCGCCGGCGCGCTGCTGGCGCTGATCGAGCCGGGCGACGAGGTGGTGCTGTTCCAGCCGCTCTATGACGCCTATCTGCCGCTGGTGAAGCGTGCCGGCGGGGTGCCGCGCCTCGTGCGGCTGGTGCCGCCGCACTGGCGGCTCACCGAGGAGGCGCTGGACGAGGCCTTCACCCCGCGCACGAAGCTGGTGCTGTTCAACAACCCGCACAACCCCACCGGCCGGGTGTTCGACACCGGGGAACTGGCGCTGCTCACGCGCTTCTGTACACGCTCGGACGCAGTGCTGGTGAGCGACGAGGTGTGGGAGCATGTGATCTTCGACGGTCTGGAGCATCAGTCCGTTCTCGCCCTGCCGGGGATGCGCGAGCGCGCGGTGAAGATCGGCTCGGCCGGCAAGATCTTCGGCATGACCGGCTGGAAGGTCGGCTTCGTCTGCGCCGCACCGGAACTGATGCGGGTGCTGTCGAAGGCGCACCAGTTCCTCACCTTCACCACGCCACCGGCGCTGCAGCACGCGGTGGCCTACGGGCTGGTCAAGGAGCGGGAGTGGTTCCTCGCCACGCGCGCCAGCCTGCAGCGCTCGCGCGACCGGCTGGCGGAGGGGCTGACGGCGCTCGGCCTGCCGGTGCTGCCCTCGGCCGGCACCTATTTCCTCAATGTCGACCTCGCCTCGCTGGATCCCGGCCTGCGCGACGAGGCGTTCTGCCTCTCGCTGGTGGCGCGGCAGGGCGTGGCGGCGATCCCCGTCTCCGCCTTCTACGCGCAGGACCCGGTGGAGAGCGTGGTGCGGCTGTGCTTCGCCAAGACCGACGCAACGCTCGACCGCGCGCTGGAGCGATTGAGCAAGCTTAGCTACGCCTGAGCGCGGGCTGGAGCGGATCATATTACCGCCGATGTCGCGCCGCTATGGTTAGCCAAATCTGAACAAAATTCGACATTGAGGGTGGTAGCATCGTCCCTATCCTCCGCCGCATTCTTCACGGGGGATGTGACCATGAACTGCCGCATAATGGGATTTGCACTCTGCCTGGCGGGCTTGCCGCTGGCGGCACAGGCCCAGGAATCGTCGCAGCCGCTAATGCCGGCGAACGGCGTCTTTATCGGCGCCGGCGCGGCGCTGAACCAGGCGAATTTCGGCAATCAGGACCTTGCCGCGTTCGGCGTCAGCGAAATTTACGCGCTCGGCTACTGGGTGGCGGATGGGCAGGCGGCGGGATCGACCTATCCTGATCTCGGGACCGAAACGGGCGCCTCCTTGGTGCTGCAGGGCGGCTTCTACCGCACGATCAATGACACTCCCTGGGTCTGGGGCGCGAAGTTCAGCTATAATAGCCTTGGCCTCACCGGCTCGCGGGACAATATCCTTATTCCGCAGACCGGCAGCTATTCCGGCGAAATCTCCGGTACGTTCAGCGGCAATTACCTGCTGCAGAGCTACAAGGTGGAAGTCGAGCATCAGTTCGCGCTGGTGCCGCTGATCGGCTATTCCTTCGGGCGGGGCTTTCTCTATGCCGGCGCCGGCCCGACGCTGTCGCAGGTCAATGCCAACATGAACGGCCTGATCGGCTTCGCCGAACTGGACCATCGCTATGATGTCTCGGGAACACCCGGCTATTTCTCGTCGTCGGATTGGGTATGGGGCGGCACCGCGACGGTCGGCGTCACCTATTTCCTCACGGCTAACTGGTTCCTGGACCTGAACTACTCCTATACGGCGTCCGCGACCACGACGAACAACTTCCTCAACAAGTTCGATACGGTCTACCCGACGGTGGAATTCTCCGGCACCTCGGGCGGTACCTATTCCGCGACCGCGAACAATCAAGCGGTGGCGCTGTCCATCAACTACGTGTTCTGACGGGCCTGCGGCGGTCTGGCACGGGCGAGGCGCCCGGCATCCGTCAGGCGCGCCTTCGCGGCACAGTTCCAAAGAACGGCCAGGGCGCGCGTGTCCCTTCGCGAATGACGGCGGACTGCACAGAAAATGGGCAGTCCGTCGTCTTGCTTTGGTGACTGTGCAGCCGCCGCACTTGGATGCCTTCATTATAGGCAGAATGTCGCCGGGCGAAGCGTGCGCGCACGTTTCATGGATCGGAAAATCGCCCAACCTCCCCATTCCCGCCCTTGGCACGCGGGTTGCAAACATACCCTTTGGCACGCGGACGGGGGTCCTGCGTGTGTACTCCAGAAGGGAATAAAGATGCTGAACATGTTCACGCATGCCCGGCGCATGGCCGGTCGCGCGCTTGTGGGTGCGGCTGCTCTGGCGCTGGCCGGAGGCGGCGTTGCAAGCGCCCAGGAGACGATCAAGGTCGGCGTGCTGCATTCGTTGTCCGGCACCATGGCGATCAGCGAAACCACGCTGAAGGACACCGTTCTGTTCATGGTGCAGGAGCAGAATGCCGCCGGCGGCGTGCTCGGCAAGAAGCTGGAAGCCGTGGTGGTCGATCCCGCCTCGAACTGGCCGCTCTTCGCCGAAAAGGCGCGCGAACTCATCGCCAAGGAAAAGGTCGCGGTCGTGTTCGGCTGCTGGACCTCGGTGTCGCGCAAGTCCGTGCTCCCGGTGTTCAAGGAGCTCAACAGCATTCTGTTCTACCCGGTCCAGTATGAGGGCGAGGAGAGCGAGCGCAACGTGTTCTACACCGGCGCCGCCCCGAACCAGCAGGCCATTCCGGCCGTCGACTATCTGATGGAAAATGAAGGCGTTCAGCGCTGGGTGCTGGCCGGCACTGACTATGTCTATCCGCGCACGACCAACAAGATCCTTGAAGCCTATCTGAAGTCGAAGGGCGTCAAGGCCGAAGACATCATGATCAACTACACGCCGTTCGGTCATTCCGACTGGCAGACCATCGTCGCCGACATCAAGAAGTTCGGCTCGGCGGGTAAGAAGACCGCTGTCGTCTCCACCATCAATGGCGACGCCAACGTGCCGTTCTACAAGGAACTCGGCAATCAGGGCATCAAGGCGACCGACATTCCGGTCGTGGCCTTCTCGGTGGGTGAGGAAGAACTCGCCGGCATCGACACCAAGCCGCTGCTCGGCCACCTCGCCGCGTGGAACTACTTCCAGTCGGTCGACGTGCCGGAGAACGCCGCCTTCATCAAGAAGTGGCAGGCCTACACCAAGAACGACAAGCGCGTGACCAACGACCCGATGGAAGCCACCGTCATCGGCTTCAACATGTGGGTCAAGGCGGTCGAGAAGGCCGGCACCACCGATGCTGACGCCGTTATCGACGCGCTGATCGGCGTGACCGTGCCGAACCTCTCGGGTGGCTTCTCGGCCATGATGCCGAACCACCACATCACCAAGCCGGTGCTCATCGGCGAGATCAAGGAAGATGGCCAGTTCGACATCGTCGAGCAGACCCCCGGCCTGATCGTCGCCGAGGAATGGTCCCCCTATCTGGAAGGCTCCAAGGACCTGATCGCCGATTGGCGCAAGCCGCTGAGCTGCGGCAACTTCAACGTCAAGACCGGCAAGTGCGGCGGCGCCGGCCAGTGAGGCCAGCCCGCAGGCGGGGCGCCCACGCTCCTGCCTGAGCACTCTGACAACCCCGGCCGCCCGCGTGGCGGCCGGGCCCGGCCCGAATGCCGGGCCTCCATCCCCGCGTACCGCCGTCGCCGCCGGAGCCCCGCCCCGGCCATCCGCAGCGCCACATCGACGGACGATGATGACCTCACGCGCTCGCCTTTCCCGCCTTGCTCGCGTGCTCTGCGCCGCGCTCGCCCTCCTGTTCGCCGCCGCGCTCATCGAGCGTGTCGAGGCACAGGATATCAGCGCCCCGCTCGCCCAGCTGACCACCAACAAATATGACGATACCGAAGCCGCGCTCGGCGCGCTCGCGCTCAGCGGCAGCTCAGCCGCCGCCGGGATCGTCTCCGCCCTTGCCGACGGCAAGCTCGTTTTCGGCGGCACTCCGCCGCGTGTCTTCATCGAAGGGGCGGGCGGGGCGCTGCTCGACCCGCTGACGATGCAGGCCGTCGCTGACGCGCCCGCCGTCAAGCCGGTGCGGGTCAACAACCGCATCCGCCGCGCCATTGACGCCGCCAGCGGCGCGCTGTCGCTGGTGAGCCCCGACGCCGCCAAGCGCCGGGAAGCCGCGCTGGCGGTGGGCCGCTCGCGCGATGAGGCGGCGCTGCCGGCCCTCGACGCCGCGCTCGCCAAGGAGACCGACCTCAAGGTCAAGTCGGCGATGAACCTGGCGCGGGCCTCGATCCTGATCGGCAAGGAGGGCATCACCCCGGCCGAGCGCATCGCCGCCGTGGATCTGGTCGGTGCCGAGGGCAACCAGGACGCGCTCGCCATCCTGCGCTCGGTGCCCGAAAGCGCGGCGCCCGAGGTGAAGCAGGCGGCGGCGGCGGCGATCGAGAGCATCGAGCGCAACCTCGCCATGTGGGGCATGGCGCAGAATCTCTGGTACGGGCTGTCGCTCGGCTCGGTGCTGCTGCTCGCCGCCATCGGCCTCGCCATCACCTTCGGCGTGATGGGCGTCATCAACATGGCGCATGGCGAAATGGTCATGCTCGGCGCCTACACCACCTTCGTGGTGCAGGAGGTGATCCGCACCTCCTATCCCGGCCTGTTCGACGCCTCGCTGCTGATCGCCATCCCGCTCGCCTTCGTCTTCACCGGCCTGATCGGCGTCCTCATCGAACGCACTGTCATCCGTTTTCTCTACGGTCGGGCGCTGGAAACGCTGCTCGCCACCTGGGGCATCTCGCTGATCCTGCAGCAGGCGATCCGCACCATCTTCGGACCCACCAACCGCGAGGTCGGCGCCCCGAGCTGGATGTCCGGCACCTTCGATGTCGGCCATCTCGCCATCACCTATGGCCGGCTGTGGATTATCATCTTCGCGCTGATGGTGTTCTTCGCGCTGCTCGCCACCCTGCGGCTGACGCGAATCGGCCTTGAAATGCGGGCGGTTACGCAGAATCGCCGCATGGCGGCCTCCATGGGAATCCGCACCAACTGGGTCGACGCCATGACCTTCGGCCTCGGCTCCGGGATTGCCGGCATGGCCGGCGTGGCACTCAGCCAGATCGACAATGTGTCGCCGAATCTCGGACAGAGTTACATCATCGACAGCTTCCTGGTGGTTGTGTTCGGCGGAGTGGGCAACCTGTGGGGCACGCTGGTCGGCGCCATGACGCTCGGCGTCGCTAACAAGCTGCTCGAACCCTATGCCGGCGCGGTGCTCGGCAAGATCGCGCTGCTGGTCATCGTTATCCTCTTCATCCAAAAGCGCCCCAGAGGCCTCTTCGCCCTCAAGGGGAGGTCGATCGAGGCATGAGTGCGCCCGTGACAAACATGACCCGTCAACCCGCCTTGCTCGGCACCAGCGGCCTCATTTTCCTCGCGGTGCTGATCGCCGTCTCGGTGCTGGTGCCGGTGCTCAACCTCGCCGTGGCCCCGGACTCGGCCGTGCATGTGCCCACCTATGTGGTCTCTCTGCTCGGCAAATACCTCACCTATGCGCTGCTTGCGCTCTCGGTGGACCTCATCTGGGGCTATGTCGGCATCCTTTCGCTTGGCCAGGGCGCGTTCTTCGCCCTCGGCGGCTATGCGATGGGCATGTATCTGATGCGCCAGATCGGTACGCGCGGCGTCTATGGCGACCCGGTTCTGCCGGATTTCATGGTGTTCCTCAACTGGAAGGAACTGCCCTGGTTCTGGTACGGCTTCGACATGTTCCCCTTCGCCGCGCTCATGGTGCTGCTGGCGCCGGGCATCCTCGCGCTGGTGTTCGGCTGGTTCGCCTTCCGTTCGCGCGTCACCGGCGTGTACCTGTCGATCATCACCCAAGCGATGACATTCGCTTTGCTGCTGGCCTTCTTCCGCAACGACATGGGCTTCGGCGGCAATAATGGCCTGACCGACTTCAAGGACATTCTCGGCTTCAACATCCAGGCGGATGGGACGCGGCTGGTGTTGTTCGTGCTGTCGGCGCTGGCGCTGGGGCTCGGCTATGTGCTCTGCCGCTTCCTGGTGCGCTCGCATTTCGGCAAGGTGCTCGTCGCCATTCGCGATGCCGAGACGCGGGTGCGCTTCACCGGCTACCGGGCGGAAAACTACAAGCTGGTCGCCTTCGTCGTCTCCGCCATGCTGGCGGGCGTCGCCGGCGCGCTCTACGTGCCGCAGGTCGGCATCATCAACCCGTCGGAATTCTCGCCGGCCAATTCGATCGAGATCATCGTCTGGGTGGCGGTCGGCGGTCGCGGCACGCTGGTGGGGGCGGCACTGGGGGCGGTACTGGTGAACTACGCCAAGACCTATTTCACGTCAGGCATGCTGGCGCCCTACTGGCTGTTCATGCTCGGCGGCCTGTTCGTCGCCGTCACCCTGTTCCTGCCCAAGGGCATTGTCGGCACCTTCTATGAGTGGCGCGAGAAGCGCCGGCAGCATGACGACATACCCGGCGAACCGCTCGCCTCGCCCCGGCCGGCCGAGTGAGGGAAACCGATATGACCGCTACCGCGACGCTCGAACCCGCAACCCACGCCACCGCCGAGCCGGCTCCTGCCGCAAAGAAGGAACTGACCGAGGCGCTGCTCTATCTCGACGCCGTCACCGTCACCTTTGACGGTTTCCGCGCGCTCAATGCGTTGTCGTTCACCGTCGATCCCGGCGAGATGCGCGCCGTCATCGGCCCGAACGGCGCCGGCAAGACGACGATGATGGACGTCATCACCGGCAAGACCCGTCCCGACCGGGGCGACGTCTTCTTCAATGGCGGCACCACCGACCTGACCAAGCTGGACGAGACGCAGATCGCCACGCTGGGCATTGGCCGCAAGTTCCAGAAGCCGACGGTCTTCGAGAACCATACGGTGCTCGACAATCTGCGGCTTGCGCTAAAGGGCCAGCGCCGGGCGCTGCCCAACATCTTCCACCGCGAGAGCGCGGCGGCGCGCGAGCGGATCGACGAGATCTTCGAGACTATCCGGTTGACCGAACACCGCGATCGGCTCGGCGGCGCGCTGTCGCATGGTCAGAAGCAGTGGCTGGAGATCGGCATGCTGCTGGCGCAGGACCCCAAGCTCCTGCTGGTGGACGAGCCAGTAGCCGGCATGACCGATGCCGAGACCGCCCAGACCGCCGAATTGCTGCGCGAAATCAACGCCAATGGCCACTCGGTCGTCGTGGTCGAGCACGACATGACCTTCGTGCGCGATCTCGGTGTGCGGGTCATGTGCCTGCATGAAGGCTCGGTTCTGGCCGAGGGCACACTCGACCAGGTCAGCGCCAATGAGCGCGTCATCGAAGTCTATCTGGGACGCTAGGGCTCATGCTGGAAGTTCAGGATATCAACCTCTTCTACGGCGCGGCACAGGCGTTGCGCGGCGTCTCGCTGAAGGCGGAGCCGGGCAAGGTCACATGCGTGCTCGGTCGCAACGGCGTGGGCAAGACCAGCCTGATGCGCGCCATCGTAGGGCAGGCGCCGGTGGCGAAAGGGTCCATCCGCTTCAATGGCGAGGACATCACCTCCATGGCGCCCGCCGAGCGGGCACGCCGCGGCATCGCCTTCGTGCCGCAGGGGCGCGAGATCTTTCCGCTGCTCACGGTGGCGGAAAATCTGGAAACCGGTTTCGCGCCGCTCAAGCGTGCGGAGCGGTTCATACCCGACGATGTGTTCTCGCTGTTTCCGGTGCTGGATTCGATGATGCGCCGGCGCGGCGGCGACCTCTCCGGCGGCCAGCAGCAGCAACTCGCCATCGGCCGGGCGCTTACCATGCGACCCAAGGTGCTGGTGCTGGACGAGCCGACCGAGGGCATCCAGCCCTCGATCATCAAGGATATCGGCAACGCCATCCGCTATCTGCGCTCCAAGGGTGACATGGCCATCGTGCTGGTCGAGCAGTATTTCGACTTCGCCAAGGAACTCGCGGACCATTTCATCGTGATGGAGCGCGGGGCGGTGGTGATGTCCGGCGATGGCGCAGCACTTGAGGATCCCGATGTTCGCAACCGCATTGCCGTCTGACGCCGCCGTCACCATTCCGGTCGAGCGGCGCGGGCAGGGGCGGTTGCTGGTCGAAGCCCGGGCACTGGACGGGCGCACCGCCCGCGGACGGATCGAGGAGGAGGGATTCGCCCGCGTGCGCTTTCCGCGTTCCGGCCGGCGCGGTCGCGCCCTGGAAGCGGTGATGATCAACACCGGCGGCGGGCTCGCCGGCGGCGATGCCTCGCAAAGCTGCCTTCATGCCGGGCGCGATGCCCAATTGGTAGTCACCACGCAGGCGGCCGAGAAGATCTACCGCTCCGACGGGGCGACCTCCCATATCGCTGTCGAACTCACGGCCGAGGTAGGCGCCAGCCTGCACTGGATGCCGCAGGCGACCATCGTGTTCGATGGGGCGCGGGTGGAGCGCTCAATCGCCGCCGAGGTGGCGCCGGATGCCCGCCTGCTGCTGGTCGAGCCGGTCATTCTCGGCCGCACGGCGCGCGGCGAGCGGCTCTCCTATGGCAGGCTGTTTGATCGCTGGCGCATCCGCCGGGGCGGACGGCTGGTCTATGCCGACGGGCTGCAGCTCGAAGGCGATATCGCCGCCACGCTCGACCGCCGTGCCACCGCCGGCGGCTGGGCCGCCTTCGCCACGCTGCTGCTGGTTTCGCCCGACGCCGAAAGCCGGCTGGACGACGTGCGCGCAGCGCTCGGTCTGGGGGAAAGCGAACAGGATGGCATGGCCCGGGAACTCCCCGATGGCCTCGATGCCGGGGCGAGCGCTTGGGACGGCATGCTGTCCGTCCGCCTGCTCGCGCGCGACGGCGCACCGCTGGAAACCGCGATCCGTCGGGCGATCGCCGCGCTGGGTGTCGGCGAGGTGCCGCGCATCTGGCACTCCTGATGCAAGCCACCCCTCGTTTGAACTGAAACTCGCTTCAGAAGAGCCGGAGACTATCGATGAACCTCAGCCCGCGCGAGAAGGACAAGCTGCTGGTCGCCATGGCGGCCATGGTGGCCCGCCGCCGCCTGGAGCGGGGCGTGAAGCTCAATTTCCCGGAAGCGGTCGCGCTCATCACCGATGTGGTGGTCGAGGGCGCGCGCGACGGCCGAACGGTGGCCGAGCTGATGACGCTCGGCACCACGGTGCTGACGGCTGACCAGGTGATGCCGGGCGTCGCCGAGATGATCGCCGAGATTCAGGTCGAGGCCACTTTCCCGGACGGCACCAAGCTCGTCACCGTGCATGAGCCGATCGCCTCCAGCCATGGCGCCGGGGCGCCGGGCGAGCTTCTGGTGGAGGAGGGCGAGATCGAACTGCTGGCCGGGCGTGAGTTCGTCTCCGTCACCGTCGCCAATACCGGCGACCGGCCGATCCAGGTCGGCAGCCACTACCATTTCTACGAGACCAATCCGGCCCTTGCCTTTGAGCGGGAGAAGGCGCGAGGCATGCGCCTCGCCATCGCCTCGGGAACCGCCGTGCGCTTCGAGCCCGGCCAGAGCCGGGAGGTGACCCTGGTGGCGCTTGCCGGCAAGCGGGAGGTCTACGGCTTCCGCCAGGATTTGATGGGCAAGCTGTGACGCCTCTCGCTTAGGACCTGCCGCCCAAAGGCACCCGCCGCCCTGCTGCCCCTTGCCGAAACGGATTGTCTCATGTCCATCAAGATGTCCCGCGCCTCCTATGCCGAGATGTTCGGCCCGACCACCGGCGACCGGGTGCGCCTCGCTGACACCAGCCTCGTCATCGAGGTGGAGAAGGACTTCACCGTCTATGGCGAGGAAGTGAAGTTCGGCGGCGGCAAGACCATTCGCGACGGCATGGGCCAGTCGCAGGCGATGCGGTCGGAGGGGGCGGTCGACACCGTCATCACCAATGCGCTGATCCTCGATCACTGGGGCATCGTGAAGGCCGATATCGGCATCCGCGACGGGCGCATCCACGGCATCGGCAAGGCCGGCAACCCGGACATCCAGCCCGGCGTCGACATCATCATCGGCGCCTCGACCGAAGTGATCGCGGGCGAGGGCAAGATCATCACCGCCGGCGGCTTCGACTGTCACATCCATTTTATCTGCCCGCAGCAGATCGAGCATGCGCTGATGAGCGGCGTCACCACCATGCTGGGCGGGGGCACCGGCCCGGCGGCGGGCACCAACGCCACCACCTGCACGCCCGGCCCGTGGCATATCGAAATGATGCTGCGCGCCTTTGACAGCTTCCCGGTCAACCTCGCTTTGTCCGGCAAGGGCAACGCCTCGCTGCCCGGTCCGCTGGTGGAGCAGATCGAGGCCGGCGCCTGTTCGCTCAAGCTGCACGAGGACTGGGGCACGACCCCGGCGGCGATCGACAACTGCCTCTCGGTGGCGGACGAGTACGATATCCAGGTGATGATCCACACCGACACGCTCAATGAGAGCGGCTTTGTCGAGGACACCATCGCCGCCTTCAAGGGCCGCACCATCCACGCCTTCCACACCGAAGGGGCGGGCGGCGGCCATGCGCCAGATATTATGAAGGTGGCCGGCCTGCCGAACGTGCTGCCGTCCTCCACCAACCCGACGCGGCCCTTCACCATCAACACGCTGGACGAGCATCTCGACATGCTCATGGTGTGCCACCATCTCGACCCGCTGATCGCCGAGGACCTCGCCTTCGCCGAGAGCCGCATCCGCAAGGAGACCATCGCGGCGGAGGATATTCTGCACGATCTCGGCGCGATCTCGATGATCTCCTCCGACAGCCAGGCCATGGGCCGGCTGGGCGAAGTGATCACCCGCACCTGGCAGACCGCGCACAAGATGAAGCTGCAGCGTGGCCTGCTGCCGGGCGATAGCGAGCGCAACGACAATGCCCGCGCCAAGCGCTACATCGCCAAATACACCATCAACCCCGCCATCGCGCATGGCGTCTCGCGCCATATCGGCTCCGTCGAGAACGGCAAGCTGGCCGATCTCGTGGTGTGGTCGCCGGCCTTCTTCGGCACCAAGCCTGATATGGTGATCAAGGGCGGGACCATCGTCGCGGCCGTCATGGGCGATCCCAATGCCTCGATCCCCACCCCGCAGCCGGTGCATTACCGGCCGATGTGGGGCGCCTATGGCAAGGCGCGCACGGCGACATGCCTCACCTTCGTCTCGCAGGCGGCGGTCGACCTCAACGTCGCCGGCAGGCTCGGACTGGAGAAACGAGTCGTGGCGGTGGAGAATGTGCGCGGCGGCATCTCCAAGGCGTCGATGATTCACAATCATGCGACGCCGCATCTGGAGATCGACCCGGAAACCTATGAGGTGCGGGCCGATGGGGAACTGCTGACCTGCGCCCCGGCCACCGAACTGCCCATGGCGCAGCGCTACTTCCTGTTCTAAGTGTGGGAGCAACCGCTTGGGCCTGGCATCCCTGAAGGGCGACCCTAGGGTCGGCACGTCAGGATGATGCCCGATCCGGTGCCACGTCATCCTGAGGTGCGAGCGCCGCGAGCCTCGAAGGATGCCTGAACACAGCGCCGCCATGTCTACCGGAGTTCCGCCATGATCCGTGCCCGCACCGTCCTTCCCGCCGGCAGCTGGGATGCCGCCACCGCCGCTGACCGTGTCGTGCTGCCCCATGACGGGCGCTACCGCCGGCGTATCGCCATTCGTGGCGAAGGTGATGTGGCGTTTCTGCTCGATCTAGACGAGGCGACGCGGCTGAAGGATGGGGATGGGTTGCAGCTGGAGGACGCGCGCGTCGTCGCGGTGGTCGCTGCCGAGGAGCCGGTGGCGGAGATCGTTGCCCGCGACGCCCATCACCTTGCACGCCTCGCCTGGCATCTCGGCAACCGCCATGTGCCGGCGGAACTGCTGGCGGACCGCATCCGCATCGCCCGCGACAGCGTGCTGGAGGAGATGGCGCGGGGCCTCGGCGCCAGCGTCGAGACCGTCGAGGCGGCCTTCGAGCCCGAGGGCGGGGCCTATGAGGCCGCTGAGGCGCATGGCCACCATGCGCACGGACATGCCCATGATCATCCCGATCATGCCCATGACCACCATGGTCACGCGCATGGCGACGATTGCGGCTGCGGCCATGATCATCACGAACATGGTCATGCGCATCACGACCACGGCCATGAGCCGCACGCCAAGGCGCGCGATGTGCTGCATGTGCAGGGCGAGAAGCCGGCCAATGAGCACGGCGCCGGCTGCGGCTGCGGGCATGACCATGGACACGATCACGCCCATGATCATGCCCATGATCACGCGCACGACGATCACGCCCATGCCGCTCACGATGGCCACAAGCACGGCCATTAGGGGCAGTCGATGAGCGAGGCCGCTGCGGCGCCGCCCGGCGCCTCGCCCGATCTGCTGGCGCTGTTCGTCTGGCTCTCCCCCGCCTATCCCGTCGGCGCCTTCGCCTATTCGCACGGCCTCGAATGGGCGGTCGAGACCCAGGCGATCAGCGATCTTGCCTCGCTGAACGGATGGGTGGACGATCTGCTCCGTCACGGCGGTCCCTTCGCCGATGCCGTCCTGCTGGCCCATGCCTTCGAGGCGGTGCTGGCGGAGGACGACAGTCGCCTGCGCGACGTGCTGGAGCTGGCGGCGGCGTTCGCGCCCTCGCGTGAGCGCCAGATGGAGACGCTGAACCAGGGCGACGCCTTTCTCGCCGCGACCCGCGCCGCCTGGCCGGCCCCGGCGCTGGAATGGGCAATGGGGCTGTGGGATGGCCGCGTCGCCTATCCCGTGGCGGTTGGCATCGCCGCCGCCGCGCACGGCCTGCCGCTGCCGGCGACGCTTTCCGCCTATCTCTCGGCGGTGGCCGCGAACCTCATCTCCGCCGCCGTGCGGCTCGTCCCGCTGGGCCAGACCGACGGCAACCGGGCGCTGGCCGCCGCGACGCGAACGGTGCGGGAGATCGCGCCGCTGGCGACCGTCACGCCGCTCGACCAGCTCGGTGGCGCAGCGTTGAAATCCGATATCGCGTCGATGCGGCACGAGACGCAGTACACGCGGCTGTTCCGAAGCTGAACGAGGGGAAATTCCATGGCGAGCGATAGCAGCGGCCCGCTCCGGGTCGGCATTGGCGGGCCGGTCGGCTCAGGCAAGACAGCGCTGATGGAGGCGCTGTGCCGGACCTTTCGGGAGCGCTACGACCTCGCCGCCATCACCAACGACATCTACACCAAGGAGGACGCGGAAATCCTCACCCGTGCCGGGGCGCTGCCGGCCGAGCGCATCATGGGCGTGGAAACGGGCGGCTGCCCGCACACAGCGATCCGCGAGGACGCTTCCGCCAATCTCGCCGCCATTGCCGAGATGCGCGGGCGTTTCCCGAAGCTCGACCTGATCCTGATCGAGTCCGGGGGCGACAACCTCGCCGCGACCTTCTCGCCGGAACTGGCCGACCTCACCATCTATGTGATCGACGTTTCCGCCGGCGAGAAGATTCCCCGCAAGGGCGGGCCGGGCATCACCCGCTCCGATCTTCTGGTGATCAACAAGGTGGACCTGGCGCCGATGGTCGGCGCCTCACTGGAGGTGATGGACCGTGATTCACGCCGCATGCGCGGGCGTCGACCCTTCGTTTTCGCCAATGTGCGCGCCGGCGACGGCGTCGCCGAGGTGGCGCGCTTCATCGAGGAGGCGGGTGGGCTCACCGTCGCGGCGCCCGATATGGGTGCCGAGACCGCCCCGGCCTGAGGTGACGGACCGCCCGGCGCGATGAGTCCGGGTGGCCCCATCCGCGCATATCTTGGGTCTCGATGGCCGCGCAGATGCGGCGCGGGCTTTCCGTCTGCTATGGTTTCATCGGCTTGGAAGGGATTCCATTAGATGAAGTCATTTGCTGCGGGCCGTAAGGCACGTTCGGCCCCGCTCTACTCACCGCGCGGCCCGCGTCTTCCTGATCGGATCGTCGAGCTTTTCGAGGCGTGCTGCCGCACCGACCGCCGGGCCTGCCTGTTTCTTGTCGGCCTGTGCCTGGTGGCGCTGCTGCCGGGGTTCTTCTCGATTCCGCCTGTGGACAGGGACGGGGCCCGCTTTGCGCTGATTTCCCGCCATATGGTGGAAACCGGCAATCTCACTGAGACGAGGCTCGGCTGGGAGGCCAAGCGCACCCAGGCGCTGGGCCTGCACTGGCTGCAGGCCGGAATGGTCAAGGCCGCCGAACTGGTCGGAGTTCCCGAAGCGCCCACGCGCATCTGGCTCTATCGCGCGCCCTCGCTCGCCGCCGCGATCGGCGCCGTGCTGCTGACGTACTGGGCGGCGCTGGCTTTCACCCACCGCCGCGCGGCGGTTCTGGCCGCCAGCCTGCTGGCGAGCAGCGTCGCCCTCGGTGTCGGGGGGCGGCTCGCCGTGCCGGAAGTGTTCCTGGTCGGCTCCGTGGCGGCGATGATGGGGGCCATGGGCCGTCTTTATCTCGCGGAGCGCCAGAGCCGGGGCCCGGGCGACTGGCGACAGTCTGCGCACGAGGCCCGGCTGGCCCTCATTTTCTGGTCCGCGCTCGCCTTCAGCCTGTTCACCAAGGGGCTGGTGACGCCGCTTTATGTGCTGATGCCGCTGATGGCGCTGGTGGCGGTGGACCGGTCGGCGCTGTTCCTGCGGCGTGCCCGCTCCTATGCCGGCCTCGCCGTGATCCTCGTCGTCGCCATCGGCTGGTTCCTGCTGCGCCGCTACGGCCCCCCTGAGACGCAGGCGGAATTCGTCGTGCGTACCCTGCTCGGTCCGGTGGCCGGCGAGTATCAGGGGTTTGCCGGCCTGCCGGGCGTCTATCTGCTGCTGTTCTTCGCGCTGTTCTGGCCGGCGGCGCCACTGGCGGCCCTTGCCTTTCCCATTGTCTGGAAGGCCCGCCGCATCGGTACGGTGCGCTTCCTTCTGGCCTGGGTGGTGCCGGTCTGGCTGCTGTTCGAGATCCTGCCGACCAAGGTGCCGGCCTATGTGGCGCCGACCCTGCCGGCGATCGCCATACTCATCGCCCTTGCAGTGGAGCGCGGCGCGCTGGCTCTCGGCAATATGCGGCTCGCCCGCGTGCTCTGGCTATGGCCGCTGATCGGCGCGGTGATCGCCGTAGGGGCGCTGCTCGGCATGGCGGTGTTCGACCAAACGACCAGCGTGCTCGCCTGGCCCCTGCTGCTGATCGGCTTCTTCGCGCTGGTGATCGCGGCGGCGTCGGTGCGCGATTATGGCGTCGAGAAGTCGGCGCTCGTCGCCATTGCCGGCATGCTGGTGTCCGGCTTTGGGGTGATGCAGCTGGTGCTGCCGAATATTGACAGCTTCTGGCTGGCGCCCCGTGTGGCGGCGGCGGTGGCGCGCGAGCCCTGCGGCGCCGGCGCCGGCCCGATCGAGGTCGGCATTGCCGGCTTTAACGAGCCGAGCTTCGCGCTTCTGCTGCCGCAAGCGCCGCGCTTTCTGGACGGGGCGGCGGCCGCCGATTTCCTCAAGGTGGGAGGTGCCTGCCGGGTCGTCTTCGTCGAGCGGCGGCAGGAACCACGCTTTGCCCGGCGGGCGGAAGCGATCGGCTTGCGCATCCAGCGCGGCGCCGATCTGCGCGGCTTCGACTATAACGGCCTGCGGGAGGTTCGGCTCGCCCCCTACCGCCCGGGATGATGGGCACAAGCCCATCACCGCCGGGGAGGATGGCGCCAGTCAGCGCGCCGCCGCCAGCGCGGCGAAGCCGGCATCGAGGTCAGCGATGAGATCGGCGGGGTCTTCAAGGCCGATTTGAAGCCGGATTGCCGGGCCGCCCGGGTTCCAGCGCGTCGCGGTGCGGTAGCTGCCGCAGTCGAAGGGAATGGCCAGGCTCTCGAAGCCACCCCAGCTGTAGCCGAGACCGAACAGCGCGAGACTGTCGAGAAAGGCGTCCACCGCCGGTTTGTGCACCGGCTGCAGGATGATGCTGAACAGGCCCGAAGCGCCCTTGAAGTCGCGCTTCCACAGGGCGTGGCTGGGATGTTCCGGCAGGGCGGGGTGCAGCACCGTCAGGACTTCCGGCCGCCCGGACAGCCACCGCGCCACGGCGAGGGCCGAGTGCTGGTGACGCTCCAGCCGCACCGCCATGGTGCGCAGCCCGCGCGCGGCCAGGAAAGCGTCTTCGGGCGCCACGGTGATGCCGAGGTCGCCATGGGTGAGGTGAACCCGGCGGAAGGTCCGCGCATTGGCGGAAATGGTGCCGATGTTCAGGTCCGAATGACCGCCGAGATACTTCGTGCCGGCCTGGATGGAAACGTCGACGCCGACATCATGCGGGCGGAAAAAGAGCGGCGTTGCCCATGTATTGTCCATCAGCGTGGTGATGTCGTGCGCGGCAGCGGCGGCAGCGGCGGCAACGATGGCCGGCACGTCCTGAATCTCGAAGGATTGCGAGCCCGGCGATTCCATGAAGATCGCCCGCGTATTGGTGCGGATGAGGCCGGCAATGTCACCGCCGATGAGCGGGTCGTAATAGGTGGTCTCGATGCCGTAGCGCGTCAGCACCTCGTCGCAGATGCGGCGTGTCGGCTGATAGGCGCTGTCGACCATGAGCAGATGGTCGCCGGCCTTCAGCACGGCGAGCAGGGCGACGCTGACGGCGGACAGGCCGGACGGCGTGAGCACGACGCCGGCGCCGCCCTCGATCCGGGTCAGTGCGGCCTCCAGGCTCTCGACGGTGGGGTTGCCGCGCCGTCCATAGGTGTAGCGGCCGGTATGGCCTTCGAGATCGGCGACGGTGGGGGAGAGGACGGTGGATCCCCGGACGATCGGCGTGTTCACGAAGCCGTCATGGCGAAAAGGGTCGCGACCGGCGAGAACGAGCTCGGTCTCCATCGCAAGGTTGCCGGGAACGGTGCTTTTTGTCTTGTTCGCCATGGTTGTAGCCTGTTGGAGCGCGTTTATCGAAGGTCGCATAGGGAACGGAGCGGAGTTGCCCCGTCAAGCGCTTGACCGGACCCGGTTGCGGCGCTCTGATGACGTTGCGTCTGCCATGGTGGTGCCCGAGGGGGTCTTCTGGGCGCCGTCAGACGAAGGAAGCAGGCATGACACGTTGCCCGATGCCATCGGCGGCATGCGAATTGCCTTTTCTGTCACTCGTGCCGCTCGCATCCTCGCAGCGGATACGTCAGCTCCAATCCGAATGAAGAAGGCTGCCATCATGAAACGCCTCCTCTCCACGTTCGCCCTTGCGGGTGCCATGGGTCTCTGCGCGTTCGGCGCGCAGGCCGCCACGAAGCTCGAGCAGGTGAAGTCGAAGGGCTTCGTCCAGTGCGGCGTCAGCCAGGGGCTGCCCGGCTTCTCCAACCCCAACGACAAGGGTGAGTGGAGTGGCCTTGATGTGGAATTCTGCCGCGCCGTCGCCGCTGCCATCTTCGGCGATGCCACCAAGGTGAAGTTCACGCCCCTTTCCGCCAAGGATCGCTTCACCGCCCTGCAGTCGGGCGACATCGACATCCTGTCGCGCAACACCACCTGGACCATCACCCGCGATACCTCGCTGGGCCTGAACTTCACCGGCGTCACCTATTATGACGGCCAGGGCTTCATGATCCGCAAGGACAAGAAGGTGAACTCGGCCCTGGAGCTCTCCGGCGCCTCGGTCTGCACCCAGACCGGCACCACCACCGAGCAGAACCTCGCCGACTATTTCCGCGCCAACAACATGACCTATGAGGTCATCGCTTTCGCCACCAATGACGAAGTGGTCAAGGCCTATGACGCCGGCCGCTGCGACGTGCTCACCACCGACCGTTCGGGCCTCGCCGGCGAGCGGCTCAAGCTGACCAATCCCGACGACCATATCGTGCTGCCCGAGATCATCTCCAAGGAGCCGCTCGGCCCGGTGGTCGCCCATGGCGACGACCAGTGGTTCGATATCGTGAAGTGGGTGCTCTATGCCCAGCTGAACGCCGAAGAGCTGGGCGTCAACTCCAAGAACGTCGACGAGCAGCTCAAGTCCGCCGTCAATCCGGAAATCAAGCGTCTCCTCGGCACCGAGGGCAAGTATGGCGAGGGCATGGGCATCGGCAATGACTGGGGCTACCTGATCATCAAGAATGTCGGCAACTATGCCGAAATTTATGATCGCACCGTCGGTCCCGACACCCCGCTGAAGCTCGCCCGCGGCCTCAACGCGCTGTGGAACAAGGGCGGCATCCAGTACGCCCCGCCGATCCGCTGAAGGCTCTGAAACCAGAGGCTCCCGAACCATCGGGAGCCTCTTCGCTCCGGCAAAGCCGACACAAGTTCGGCGCCGGGGATATTGGGGCCTCGATCCGAGGCGAGGGGGACTATGACGGATTTGGCTGGGCCCGTCGGCGGGCGTGCAAAGAGTTCATTCATCAACGACCCGAAGGTTCGCAGCATCGGCCTTCAGCTGATCGCTCTGGTCGTGGTCGTTTTCCTGGGCTGGAGCTTCACCGAGAATGCCCGCGACAACCTCGCGGCACAGAAGATCGCCACAGGCTTTGGCTTCCTGGACAATACGGCGGGCTTCGGCATCAACCAGACGCTGATCCCCTATAGCGAAACATCGACCTATGGCCGCGCCTTCGTCGTCGGCCTGCTCAATACCCTCCTGGTCGCGGTGGTCGGCATCTTCCTGGCTACCATCATAGGCTTCCTGGTCGGGATTGGCCGCCTGTCGAAGAACTTCGTCGTGCGGACGCTTTCCACCGTCTATGTCGAGGTTCTGCGCAACTTGCCGCCGCTGTTCCAGATCCTGTTCTGGTATCTGGCGGTGCTCAGCGCAATGCCTGGCCCCCGCAACAGCATCAGCCTGTTCGGCGAGGTGTTCATCTCCAATCGCGGCATCATCATTCCGCGCCCGCTGTTCGGCGAGGGGGCAGGCATCGTCGTGTGGGCGATCGGCCTTGCCATTCTCCTGGCCATTCTCTTCCGCCACTGGGCGGCCAGCCGCCAGGAGGAGACCGGCCGCTTCCTGCCGGTGCTGTGGGTCAATCTCGCCCTGATTATCGGCCTTCCGCTCATCGCCATGATCGCCACAGGTTTTCCGATCAGCTTCGAGGTGCCGCAGCTCAAGGGGTTCAACTTCGTCGGCGGCGTGCAGGTGATTCCGGAGTTCGTCGCGCTGACTGTGGCCCTGGCGACCTATACCGCCGCCTTCATTGCCGAGAATGTGCGCTCCGGCATCCAGTCGGTCAGCCACGGCCAGACCGAGGCGGCGCATTCGCTCGGCCTGCGCCATGCGCAGACGCTGCGGCTGGTGATCATTCCGCAGGCGATGCGCGTGATCATTCCCCCTCTGACCAGCCAGTACCTCAACCTGACCAAGAACTCCTCGCTGGCGGTAGGCATCGGCTATCCCGATCTCGTGGCGGTGTTCGCCGGCACGGCGCTGAACCAGACCGGGCAGGCGATCGAGATCATCGCCATCACCATGGGCGTCTATCTCCTGCTGTCGATCATCACCGCGACGATCATGAATGTGTACAACAAGCGCGTCGCGCTGGTTGAACGGTGAGGGCCCGGCCATGAGCATGACCTTCGACGACGGGACCTTCATCCGCAATGAAATGGCGCCGGTGTTGCCGCCACCCACGCAGCGGATCGGCGCTGTAGCGTGGATGCGGGAGAACCTGTTCTCCGGCGTTCTCAACACCCTGCTGACCGTGTTCGGCATTTGTCTGGTGGCGCTGATCGTGCCGCCCTTCGTCCGCTTCATGTTTCTCGACGCGGTCTGGGCCGGGGAGAACCGCGAGGCCTGTTTGGGTCCGGAGGTCGGTGCCTGCTGGCCCTTCATCCAGGCCAAGTTCGGCCAGCTGATCTATGGCTTCTATCCGATCAGCGAACGCTGGCGGGTCGACATCGTTTTCGCCGCCGGCGCGCTGCTTCTGGTGCCGCTGATGGTGCTGAGCTGGCCTTTCAAGCGGATCAACGCCTTCCTGTTCTTCGTCGCCTATCCGGTTGTCGCCTTCGTGCTGCTGACCGGCGGCAACATCAACGCCTCGGCCTTCCTGCTGGAGCGGTTCGGGCTGATCCGCGGCCTTGTCGGCGATGCGCAGATTGCCGGGGTCAACCTTGTATTCTGGGTTGATTATGTGCTGACTGCGCTGCTCGTTATGGCCGCGATCGGTGGCCTGATCGCCCTGCTGGGCGGCAGTGGCCGCTCCGCTGCGCGGACCACCTTCTGGGTCTTCCTGGCGTTCGGCCTGCTGATCTTCATCTGGGATGTCGATGTCGGCCTCGATTATGTCGAGACCCGGCAATGGGGCGGGCTGCTGGTGACGCTGGTGATCGCGGTGACCGGCATCGTCGCCTCGCTGCCGCTCGGCATCCTGTTGGCGCTCGGCCGGCGTTCGCAGATGCCGGTGGTGCGGCTGCTCTCGGTGGTCTTCATCGAGTTCTGGCGCGGCGTGCCGCTGATCACGGTGCTGTTCTTCGCCACCTATATGCTGCCGCTCTTCCTGCCGCAGGGCACCAATCCGGACGCGCTGCTGCGCGCGCTGGTCGGCGTGGCGCTGTTCTCCGCCGCCTATATGGCGGAGGTGGTGCGCGGCGGCCTGCAGGCGATCCCGAAGGGGCAGTATGAGGGGGCGATGGCGATGGGACTGACCTGGAGCCAGATGATGCGCCTCATTGTGCTGCCGCAGGCGCTGACCCTGGTCATCCCTGGCATCGTCAACAGCTTCATCAGCCTGTTCAAGGACACCACGCTGGTGCTGATCGTGTCGATCTTCGACTTTCTCGGCCAGCTACGCGCCTCCTTTACCGACCCCAACTGGGCGACGCCGGTGACGCTCTACACCGGCTTCGCCTTTGCCGGGGTGGTCTATTTCCTCTTCTGCTTCGGCATGTCACGCTACTCGCTCTTCGTCGAGCGACGGCTGAACACCTCTCACCGGCATTGAGAAACGGAGAAACCCATCATGAGCGAACTCCATTCGACCGTTTCCCCCGAAGAGCTGCCCGCCGTCCATACGCCACCGGGGCGGGAGGTCGCCGTCGATCTCGTCGGCGTGCACAAATGGTATGGCGAGTTCCACGTACTCAAGGACATCAATCTCAAGGTGCATCGCGGCGAGCGCATCGTCATTTGCGGGCCTTCGGGCTCGGGCAAGTCGACGATGATCCGCTGCATCAACCGGCTGGAGGAGCACCAGCAGGGCTCGATCGTGGTCGACGGCATCGAGCTGACCAATGACCTCAAGCGGATCGACGAGATCCGCCGCGAGGTCGGCATGTGCTTCCAGCACTTCAACCTGTTCCCGCATCTCACCATTCTGGAAAATCTGACGCTGGCGCCGATCTGGGTCCGCAAGATGCCGAAGAAGGAGGCGGACGAGCTGGCGATGCACTTCCTCACCAAGGTGAAGATCCCCGAGCAGGCGCATAAATATCCCGGCCAGCTCTCCGGCGGCCAGCAGCAGCGCGTCGCCATCGCCCGCGCCTTGTGCATGAAGCCGAAGATCATGCTGTTCGACGAGCCGACCTCGGCGCTCGACCCGGAAATGGTCAAGGAAGTGCTGGAGACCATGGTGAGCCTGGCGGAAGAGGGCATGACCATGCTGTGCGTGACGCACGAGATGGGCTTCGCCCGCCAGGTGGCCAACCGGGTGATCTTCATGGATGCCGGGCAGATCATCGAGATGAACGAGCCGGAAGCGTTCTTCTCCAACCCGCAGCACGAGCGCACAAGGCTGTTCCTCAGCCAGATCCTGCACTAGGCGGGGTTCTCGAACAAAAATGGCCGGGCCGCTTAGGCGGCTCGGCCATTTTTGTGTCGGTTGGCAGGCGTCAGTCGGCCGGACCGGTTGCCACCGGCTTTTCGGAGGCGCCCCATTCGGTCCAGGAGCCATCATAGAGCGCGGCGGGCGGGGCGCCGATGGTCTCCAGCGCCAGCCAGAGAATCGCGGCGGTGACGCCGGAGCCGCAGCTGGTGATGACCGGCTTCGACAGGTCGATGCCGGCCGCCTCGACCGCCTTGTGGATCGCGTCGGGATCGGCGAGGCGGCCATCTTTCACCACCTCGGAAACCGGCAGGTTGCGGGCACCGGGAATATGGCCGGGCCGGACACCGGCACGCGGCTCCGGCGCCTCGCCACGGAACCGCTCCGCCGCGCGCGCATCCAGCACCTGGGCGCGCCGATCGGCGAGGTGGGCGGCCACATCGTCGATTGAGGCTACCCAGTCGCGGTCGAGGGTCGCGTCGAACCGGGCGGGGTAATAGGGCGCCTCGCCGGCTTCGGTCGGCCGGCCCTCGGCGAGCCATTTCGGCAAGCCGCCATCGAGAATGGCGACATCCACCGCTCCGAAAGCGCGCAGCGTCCACCAGACGCGCGGCGCCGAGAACAGGCCCAGCGCATCATAGACCACGATCTTCATCTGCCGGCCGATGCCGAGGGACTCCATCGCCGCCCGGAACAATGTCTCGGTGGGCAGCATATGTGGCAGCGGGCTCGAAATGTCCGAGATCGCGTCGATGTCGAAGAATACGGCGCCGGGGATGTGGGCCTTGAGAAATTCCTCACGCCCCTTCCGGCCGGTCGCCGGCATGTGCCACGAGCCATCGACGATGACGAGGTTCGGGGCGCCGAGATGGGCGGCGAGCCAGTCAGTCGAGACGAGATAGCGGCTTTCAGGCGAGGCCGTGTCGTTCATGGAGCACTCCGAGGCGCCGCGCGGGCGTTAGGCCCAGGCCAGCCGCACGCGGCGGTTCTGCTGGCCCTTCTTCTCAATCTTCGTCACCTGCACGGCGCCGATCTCGTCTAGGCCGCGCACATGGGTGCCGCCGCAGGGCTGGAGGTCGAGACCCTCGATTTCGACCAGGCGGACCTTGCCCGTCCCCATCGGCGGCTTGACCGCCATGGTCTTGACCAGCCCGGGATTGGCGAGAAGCTCCTCATCGGAAATCCAGCGCTCGCGTACCTTGGCGCCGGTCGCGATCATCTCGGCGAGCCTGATAGTGATCGCGTCCTTGTCGAGCCCGCCTTCGGGAATATCGAAGTCCAGGCGGCTCTCCTCCTCGCCGATCGAGCCCCCGGTGACGGGAAAGGGCAGGGCGACGGAGAGCAGGTGGAGGGCGGTGTGCATCCGCATCCGCTTGTGGCGGGTGGACCAGTCCAGCCGCAGCGTGACGGCCTCTCCCAGCTCGGGCAGTTCGCAACCGGTCGCCGGAACATGGATCACGTCGACCTTGGACGGGCTGTAGATCGCCGTCTCGATGGCGATCTCGCAGCCATCGGCCCTTGTCAGCGTGCCGCGATCGCCCGGCTGGCCGCCGGCATTGGCATAGAACACAGTCCGGTCGACGACGATGCCGCCCTCTGGCGTCACCGCCGTCACAACGGCGGATGTTTCCTGACAATAGGCGTCGTCGCGGAACAGGAGGAGGGTTGTCATTACACCAGCACGTTGGGCACATCGACGCTGCGCTCAAGCCAGCCCGGCACGGGCAGGCCTTTCTCGCGCAGGAAGTCGGGGTTGAAGAGCTTCGACTGATAGCGGGTGCCGAAGTCACACAATATGGTGACGATGGTATGGCCGGGGCCGAGTTCCTTCGCCAGCCGGATCGCCCCGGCGATATTGATGCCGGACGATCCGCCCAGGCACAGGCCCTCATGCTCAAGCAGGTCGAACACGATCTCAACCGCTTCGGCGTCGCCGATCTGATAGGCGCAGTCGATGGGCGCGCCTTCCAGGTTGGCGGTGATCCGCCCCTGGCCGATGCCCTCGGTGATGGAGGAGCCCTCGGATTTCAGTTCGCCTATTGTGTAATAGCTGTAGAGCGCCGCTCCGAAGGGGTCGGCGAGCCCGATCCGGATCGCCGGGTTGCGCGCCTTCAGGGCGATGCCCGTGCCGGCGAGCGTGCCACCGGTGCCCACGGCGCACACGAAGCCATCGACCTTGCCGTCGGTCTGCGCCCAGATTTCCGGACCCGTGGTCTCGATATGGGCGAGGCGGTTGGCGACATTGTCAAACTGGTTGGCCCAGACCGCGCCATTCGGCTCGGTCGCCGCCAGCGCCTCGGCCAGCCGACCTGACACCTTCACATAGTTGTTCGGGTTGGCATAGGCGACGGCCGGCACCTCCACCAGCGTGGCGCCGGCGAGGCGGAGCATGTCCTTCTTTTCCTGGCTCTGCGTCTCGGGAATGACGATCACCGAGCGGAAGCCGAGCGCGTTGCCCACCAGCGCGAGGCCGATGCCGGTATTGCCGGCGGTGCCCTCGACGATGACGCCGCCGGGGCGCAGCTGCCCGCGCGCCACCGCGTCCTGGATGATGAACAGGGCGGCGCGGTCCTTTACCGACTGGCCGGGGTTGAGGAACTCCGCTTTGCCCAGAATCGTGCAGCCGGTGGCCTGCGAGGCGCGCTGGAGCTTGATGAGCGGCGTGTTGCCGATCGCCTCGACGAGACCGTTACGGATATCCATGGACCTGATTTCTTTTGCCGTGTGCCGGGGGTCACGAAATTAGTGATCCCGCTCCCCCTCGGCAACTGGCAGGACGGCGCTATTGGGCGCGAATGCGCTGAAATCGGTCGAGAGCTCGCTGGCGGGCCCACGCATGGTCAACGACGGGGCGCGGATAGGTTTCGCCGAGAACCACGCCGGCCCGCGCAAGCACAGCGGGCGCGGCCTCCCAGGGCTTGTGGAGGATGGTGGACGGCAGCCCTGCCAGTTCGGGCACGAACTGCCTGACGTAATGGCCATCGGGATCGAACTTCTCGCCCTGCGCAACGGGATTGAAGACGCGGAAATAGGGGGCGGCGTCGGCGCCCGAACCCGCGACCCACTGCCAGCTCGCCGGGTTGTTGGCGGGATCGGCATCCACCAGCGTGTCCCAGAACCATTCCTCGCCCCGCCGCCAGTCGGTGAGGCCATGCTTGATGAGGAAGGATGCCGCCACCATGCGGACGCGGTTATGCATCCAGCCGGTCTGCCAGAGTTGGCGCATGCCGGCATCGACGAGGGGGTAGCCCGTCCGGCCGCGCCTCCAGGCTCGCATCAGCGCCTCGTCATCGGTCCATTCAAAGGCGTCGAAGCGTTCGTTGAAATTGGCGTGCCCGATGTCGGGGAAGTGGAACAGCAGATGATAGCTGAACTCGCGCCAGTAGACCTCGCTGACAAACTTGGCGACATCGCGCGGCGCTGCGCTTCCGTCAGCCTCCGCATGCCGCACCGCGGCCAGCGCCCGGTGGGGCGAGATTTCGCCGAAACGCAGATGCGGCGAGAGGCGAGACGTGGAAGCAAGGTCCGGGCGGTCGCGCTCGTCGGCGTAGCCGGTGAGCCCGCCATCGATAAAGGCGGCGAGAGCCGTTAGCGCGCCCTCCTCACCGGGAGTCCAGGCTTGCCGCAGCCCGTCCGCCCAATCAGGCTGGGAGGGCTCAAGCGCCCAATCCTCCAGCCTCTCGCCATCCGGCGGGCTGCCGAAGGACCACGGCAAGGTGACCCGTGCGGGCGCACGCACGGCTTGCGTCACCGCCCGCCGAAAGAAGGGCGTGAAGACGCGGAACGGCCCCCCGGACTGGGTCACGACGGTCCACGGCTCGTGAAGCAAATTGCCGCCGAAACTCTCCGCGACAATTCCGCCTGTCGTGAGCGTCGACTTCACCGCCTTGTCGACGGCGATCTCGGCGGCGCCGTAGCGGCGGTTCCAGTATACGGCCTCGGCGCCGATACTCCGCGCCAGTTCGGGGATCGTCTCGATTGCCCGGCCACGGCGCAGGATCAGCCTGCCGCCCTTGGCTTCGATCGCCCTCTCCAGAGCGCCAAGCGAGCGGCCCAGCCACCAGCGCGCCGCGCCGCCGAGGGCCCGCATGCCTTCGCTCTGCTCGTCGAGCAGGAAGACGAGGGTGAGCGGCCGACCCGTCGCCTGCGCCGCGTGGAGTGCGGGATTGTCATCAAGGCGCAGATCGTCACGAAACCAGACGAGGGCGGGGCGGTCGGACGGCGAGCGCATGCGTCTAATCCTGCGGAGACTGTTCTAGTACGCAGCACCGGCGCCAATCGATCACTTCGACTCGTGAGCGGGCATGATGCCGAGGCGCTGGCCTCCAAGCGCGGGCCCCGCTGCGCCGGCCGGTTCGCCGGGCAGGGCGGTATCACCTAAACCGGGCTCGCTTCAATAATCCCACTGGGCGCCGATGCCGACTTCGGCGGCCCCGTTGGCGCCCGTCGCGCCCTGCAGGCGGATGTTCTTCGTCACATCCACATCGACCGTGACGCGGCTCGACCCCGCCGAAGTGCCCTGGCGCACGCCGAGATAGATGTTGTCGTTCAGCCGCCGACCGATGCCGACCTGGCCGCCGGTTCCTGCCGAATCCGTGCCCAGTTCGAGGCTGTCGACGCCGAGCGAGCGGCGCACGTTTTCCAGCACGCCGGCGCCGCCGGAGAACTGTGCCGCCGCCTGCGCGAGCTGCAGTGCCTGGCCGCCATTGAGCGAGCCGGCGGAGCGGCCGAACAGCAGGCGAGAGATCACCTCGTCCTGCGGCAGGGTTGGCGTCGAGGAGAAACTGACCACCGGGCGGGAGGCCGGGCCCGACACCAGCACGCGCGCGGTGATGTCGGTGGTCGTGGTCTCGGCGATGAAGTCGAGTTCCGGGTCGGTGGTGCCGGTGAAGGTGATGTTGCCGCGGGTGAAGGTGAGGCGGCGTCCGCCGAAATCGAAGGAGCCGCGACGT
Organism: Xanthobacteraceae bacterium 501b; assembly: GCA_000378025.1. Taxonomy (GTDB): domain Bacteria; phylum Pseudomonadota; class Alphaproteobacteria; order Rhizobiales; family Xanthobacteraceae; genus Ancylobacter. The sequence continues at coordinate 1,749,389 of KB899087.1, read as the reverse complement.
AGCTGGAAGGCGCCCAGCGTCACCGGCGCCCGCGTCGTGCCGCTGAGCTTCAGCTCGCCGCCCAGCTGCGCCTCGATGCCGAGGCCGCGCACGAACACATTGTTGCTCGGCGCCGACAGAACCAGATCCAGCGCGATGCCGCTGCGGGTCGGCGGGGCGGGTCCCTGCTGGCGCTGCACGGTGGGGCTCTTGCGCTTGAACTCCGCACTGGCATTCACATGGCGGACATTCAGGTCCTGCACCCCGCCGGGGAAGCGGTCCGGCACGTTGATGTCGAGCGCACGAAGGACAAGCCGGCCGGTCAGGCGAGGGCCGTTCAGGAACGCGCCTTCGATGCCGAGCCGACCTTCCGCCACCAGGCGCATGAGATCGCTGTTGACCAGCGCCGCATTTACGAGATCGAGGTCGATGCGGCCGGGATAGCCGGCGGAGGGGTCGAGCGCGACATTGCCGCGCCCGCTGATGTTGCCGCCATTGGTGGTGGTGGCGCGGAAACTGGTCAGCGTGACCGAGCGATCCGTGCCGGTCAGAACCGCCTCGATATTGCCCAGCGCCACGCCGTTGACGGAATCGTCGAAACGCCCGCCGCTGAGCCTTACGGTGCCGCCGGCACGAGGGGCGGCGAGGGTGCCGCGCAGCGTGGCGTCGACTGTGGCGATGCCGGTGACGCGCGCACCCGTCGCGGCCAGCATGGGATTGGCGATGGCGAGGTTTATGGCGCCACGCAGGGCGAGATCCAGATCGCCGGCGCCGAGCGGCACTGAACCACTCAAAGTGAGGCCCTGCACATTCTGCCCGGTGATGGTGGCGCGCAGCTGCGCTCTGCCATTGCCCAGCGTGCCATTGGCGGCGATGTCGAAAGGCCCGGCGCCGGAGCTCGAAAGGTCGGGGCGGCTCAGGCGGGTGATGCGCAGATCAAAAGGCCCCGTGGGCGCGGAGGCGGTTCCGGCGAGGCGCGCCGTGCCCGCCAGCGTGCCCGAGAGATTCGCATCCGGCACAGCGAGGCTGACGAGAGCCAGCGGCAGGGCGCGCAGGTCGACCGAAAGATCGAGCCGCTCGCCGGCCGTGCCGGACACGGTGGCGGTGCCGCCGCCGGCGGACAGCGCCAGCCGGTCGATGGAGACCGTGCCGCCGACAAGCGTAAAGGTTGCCGGTGCGTTCAACGCCGCGTTGAGCCCAGGCCGTGCCGCAGTGAACCGGGCAAGCCGCAGCCGCGCGCCGTCCGTCGTCGGCTCCAGCCGGCCGGCGGCGCGCAGATTGGTGCCCTGGGCGAGCGCCTCCAGCGTGAGATCGGTGCCGGTTGCATTGCCATTGGCGCGAAGGGTTGCGGTCTCGATCGCTACGCCGGATAAAGCCACCGCCCGCAGCTCGGCGGTGCCATCGACCAGTGGTACGCCGCGCAGATCAAGCACCCTGCCATTGATACTGGCCGATCCTACGCTCTGGCTGAACGCTCGGAGCCGTTCGGCGCTGGCGCGTACATCGGCGTTCTGCCGGCCGTCGGCGACGCTGAGCGTGACATCGGCGTTGAGGGCGCCGGCCATTTCGGTGAGAGCCAGCGCGGCGATGTCGGCGAGGTCGCCGGCGGCGATGGTGAGCCGTCCCGTGGCGAGGCTGGCCGGATCGAGCGCCAGATCACCGCGCGCCGTGACCGAGCCAATGGCGAGATCGAGGTCTGACAGCCGGCGGGTTCCGTCTGGCAGCGTCGCCAGAGCGGCCGAGCCTCGCGCCGGCTTGCCGCCGATATCGCCGGAGAGAGCGAAGGTGCCGCCCACGTCTTTGGTGATATCAGTCGCCGAGACATCGACCGTCACATCGCGAAGCGGGCGGCCTTCGGCCATGCCGTCCGGCACCCGCAAGGTCGCCTTGACGCCGAGGGCATCGAGCGTTCCGGAAAAAGCGGCATTGGCCTGCAGCGCGCCGGCGAGGCGGGGATCGATCCGCGCGAGATCGTCGAGGGCGAGCGTCGCGTTGAGGTTGGCGATGTCGGTGGCGAGCCGGCCATTGACGGTGGCGGCGATTCCGTCGGTGTCGATCTTGAGATTATCGACCGAGAGCGCATTGGCGCCATCCCGGGCGAGAGCGCCATCGATGCTCAGCCCCTGCCCGATAAGTGCATCGAGGCGTGCGATGCCGGTCTCGAGCCCCTGCGCGCGGCCCTTCAGCACGGCGCTGGCGCGCGTCAGATCGGTCGAGGCGGAGAGCCGGGCGTCAAGCGTGGCGGTGCCGGCGAGGGGGCGGCCGGCGAACGGCGAGAAGGCGGCGAGGTTCAGCCGGCTGACGCCAAGATCGCCTTCGATTTCACGCCCATCCGCTCGGCCGGCAAAACGCGCCGTGATCGCGGACAGCTCGACCGACGCCGCCTCCAGCACGGCGTCTCCGCTGGTGGGCAGCGTCCCTGCCGCCGAGAAGCGTCCTTGCGTGCCCAAGGCGGCAGCCACCTGCGGGTCCGCCGCCGTCAGGCCATCGGCCGTTCCCTCGATTGAAAAAGCGAGGAGGCCGGGCACAGCGGGGAGGGTCCTCAGCATGGCGGCGAGGCTGCCGGCACGGTAATCTAGCCCAGTGAGCTGAGTCGCGGTGACCCGCGCCTCGATGGCGGGCGCGCGCAGCGCCCCCTTCAGCGTTCCGGCAAGGCCGAGGCTCTGCCAGCCGACGCCGGGGGCGAGGGTGGTGAAGCGTGCGGCCTCGCCCAGTGTGGCGTCGAAGGTGATGTCGGCGATTTCCGCTGCGTCCAGCCTGCCGCTCACCGTGGCGCGGAAGCCAGCAGCGCGGGCGGTGAGCGTATCGATGGCGAGTGTGCGGGCCGAATCGACCGTTGCTGAGCCGGCTAACTCACTTCGTCCCTCAAACAGCGACGAAATGTTTGCCGGCAAAATTTTGGCGATATCGGCATCGATCGCGACGTTTACCTTGTGCCCGTCGGCTACGGCGCGAATGCCCGCCGCGCCACTGGCCTCGGCGAGTTCGCCAATGTTGAAGCGCAGATGCCCGTCCCAGGCGTCGAGCGGGCCCGCCCCTTGCAGCGAGGCGGCGATTTCAGGCAGCCCGTCAAAGCCGGCTGCGCGAGCCATCAGCCCGCCCGCCGGCTCGCGCGCGGCTATATCGAGGTCGAGGTGACCGGTTTCCGGGGCATAGCCGAGCGAGCCCGTCAGCGTGCCGGGGCTGTCGAGCCGCTCTATCGCGAAGCTTGCCGACACGCCCTGCGCCAGCGTGGCGAGATTGGCCGAACCGTTCAGCGACAGGCGCGCCGCGTGGCCGAGCACCGGCTCGGCGAGGACGATATCGGGAATGGCGAGTGTTTCGAGCCGCACGGGGAGGGCGAAGGACGTTCCGCCATCGGTGGAAGGTGGCGCGGGCGGGAGGACCGGCCGGCGATCGATGCGGACGCGCGTTGCAGAGAGCGTTGTCACATCCACCCGCCCGGAGAGCAGCGCCAGGGGCCGCCAGTCGAGCCGCGCGTCTTCAATGCGGGCAAATGGGCCTTCGGCGTCGGAGAGCGCGATGCTCTCGACGCTCATGTCGAACGGCACGAAACCGCCCAGCCCGCGAATGGTGACGGCGAGCCCGGGCGAGGAGGCCAGCGACGAGGCGAAACTGGCGAGCAGCGCCTTGCCCGGCGGGGTCTGCAGCGCGCCGAAGGCCCCCACGAGCAGCACCAGCAGCGATAGCAGTGACATTGCGATTATTTTGAGCGCACGTGTCATCAGAAGGCCTGCCCCAGACTGACATAGACGCCGAAATCACCATCCTCCGGCCCCGGATTGAGCGGGAAGGCGAAATCCACCCGCAGTGGGCCAATCGCCGTATAATAGCGCAGGCCGACGCCCGCCGAATATTTCATGCCGTCGAAGTCCGGCCATTCGGAGGCGAAAGCCGAGCCCATGTCGAAGAACGGAACGATGCCGATCGTATCGGTAACGCGCAGCCGCGCTTCCAGCGAGGCCTCAAAGAAGCTACGCCCGCCAATGATGATGCCGTCCTCGTTGCGAGGGCTGGCCGACTGGTACTCATAGCCCCGCAGCGAGCCGCCACCGCCGACATAGAAGCGCCGCTGCGGAGGCACGTCGTAGAGGCCAGCGCCGATGATGCTGCCAGCAGACATGCGGCCGGCCAGGATGAAGCGCTTGCGCTCATCGAAGGCGTGGTAGGTGGAGACAGACCCCTTGAACAGGGTGGGGCCGGCGCCGGCATCACCGAGATAGGCGAACGGTTCGACCGTCGCCGCCGCACGCCAGCCGCGGGAGGGATCGAGCTTGCTGTCGGTGTTGTCATAGGTCAGTTCGAACGGCACGCCGACAATGCCGTAATCTCGTGTGCTGGTGCTGTCCTCCACCTGGGACTGTTCGAGGTCGAGGCTCACCTGCAGGGTCAGGTCGTCGCTGTAGCGGTGCCGAACGCCGACCAGCAGCGTCACCGCCTCGCGCACATAGGCGTTCGTCACCTCTCGAAGCACCGCGGCATTGGCGACAAGGTCGTCCTGCGCGGTGTAAATGCCGGGCTTCACGAAGGCGGCGGCGAGCTTGTAGCCGAACGGGTCGGCCGTGGGCACGGCCTCCGACTTCTCGCCGAACCAGGAGACCTGGGCATCAAGCCGCAGCGTCTCTCCGCCGCCGAACAGGTTGCGATGGCCCCAATAGGCATTGAGGGCCGACCCGTCGGTTGAGGAATAGGTGGCGCTGAAGCCGACATAGCGCGGCTTGCGCGGCGAGACCTCGATCGTGATGGGCAGGCTGCCATCAGCCTCCAGCTGGTCGGCCTCGCGCACGCGCACGCTGGCAATGGCCTCATATTCCAGCAGGCGCCGGCGCAACCGATCCAGTACTTCCGGCGAGTACGGCGTGCCTGGCGCGATCTCGATCCGCTCTTCTATGAAGCCTGGGGTGAGAAAGTCGGCGCCGACCACAGTGAAGTGACCGAAGGTGGCGACGGGGCCCGGCGCGACGAAGAACGTGACGTCCACCGTGTGCGACACATGGTCGGCCACGATCTCCTTGCTCTCGACCCGGGCGAAGGGATGGGCCATCCGCCGCCAGTGGTCGACGATCAGGCCTTCGGCGCGGACGATGGAGGTGGCGAGCGCCGGCTCTCCCGGCACCAGCCGCAGCCGCGCCAGGGTCGGAGCATCGGCCAGGGCGCGGCGCGTCTTGGCATCCAGCAGTTCGATGCGTCCGAACTGGAACTGCGGGCCGGCTTCTACCGCGACCTCGACAGGCACGGGCCCCCGCGTGCGCGCCGCTTCCACGCGCTGGAACACATCGGGTGCATCCGGCGGGCTTCCCGCGACGCGGATGCGGATGATTCCGCCATAATAGCCGGCGGCGTAGAGCGCGGCGTTGATGTCGCGCCGATCTGCCAGCGCCCGGCGCACCAGGCCGGCGGCGCCGGAGGGGGGACGATCGCTCAAGCGCTCGAGATTGGACGCCGCCTCGACACGGTCGGTCAGCGCGCTGTCGCCGCCGGTGACGTTGAGGGTCAAGGTGTAGGGCGTGGCATCAGGGGCAGGCGGGCCGGCAGACATGGGCCTCGGGCTGAACAGGTTGATGAGAGGGCCGAAGAACCCGGCACTCTGCCCTTCCTCGGCCGTCGCGTCATTTGTGCCGCCGAAGAGCTGGGCGGACGCAGGCAAAGCGAGAACAGGCAGAGCCAGCACCACGCAAAAAGCGAGCGCAAACCAGAGCTGTCCTTTCCGCCCTCCACCCGCCAACCCGTATCCTCCCGCATCAAAGGCCTGACGGCCGCCTGCCGTGGCGCCGCCCACCGAGCCGCGAAACTAAAACAGCGACCATGAACAGCAGCTTTCCATAGGAGAGCCTGCTCCTGATTGCCGTGCGAAACCGGGAAGCGTCAACCGTGCAGACCGAAGAATGCAAAGTTCCGTGCGCGTGGAAAGCAGAAATCTGGCCATCGGCAGGGGCTTGCCGTTGCGACGCGAGAGCGCTGTCCGATCAGATTGAACCAATCTGATCGTTAAATCGCCCGCTAACTCCAGGATCGCGAACGCGCTGATCAGAGTGCCACGCAAGCTGATTAGCGTTTGATCTGGCGCCGGGTACCTTCAATCGCCTCGTCCGCACAAACGTCTATCCTCCCCACGAAGCGCCGCCACGCCGCCCGCTGCTCTACGGCCCAACCGGTGAAAAGTTCCCTGCCATCAGATGCGTGTACTAATGTCGGCGCAGTGGCGCGCCCCAATGCTAGCGCTATGGCGCCATCGGCTTGCCGCCGCGTTCTGCCTTGAGGCCGAGCTCGCTACGCGCTCTCCGCACCGACGGGACACGCCCTCAATCAGGTTTCGTCCGACGATGGAATGGCGCGGCGCGCCAAGGGCGGTTGCTTTCGATTATGCGCCGGCTCGCCCGATGCACCTTCTCCCCGCCCTCCGGCGTTCCGAAGCGTGCTGACGTATCCAGGCGGCGTCAGGCGTCACGAGTGGGCGCCGGCGAACAGCAGCAGATGGAGCGGTTTTGCCGCCGCCCTATTTCGCGAGAAGGTCGCGCAGCTCGGCCGCCAGCGCCTCGATCTCAGCGGCCCCCTTGGAGCCGGGTTCGGTTTCCAGCAGCGTGAGCCCCCTGCCCATGCTGGCAGCGAAACCCACGCGATTGCCGAGCCGGGCGCGCGCGGCGGGATGGCCGAGCGCTTCGATAGCGATTCCCATTTCCTGGGTGAGAGCGGCACGCGACTGCGCCCTGTTGATGACCAACAGACACGACGTGCCCTCTTTGCTGATCATCTCCAGCGTCGGCCGCGTGGCCCAGAGGTCGATCGGGGTCGGCTGCACGGGAACGGCGACGAGATCCGCCACCTCAATAGCAGGGCGCGATTCCACATCGGATTTCGGCGGGGTGTCGATAACGACGAAGCTGTAGTCACGAGCCAGGCTCCGCGCTTCACGGCGCGCTCCCCAGCCCGAGGCGGTCCGGAAGGACAATCCGGTGCCGTCCTCGCCCAAAGTGGCCTCACGCGCCTCGAACCATTCACCGAGGCTTCCCTGCGGATCACAATCGAGCAGAGCAACCCGTGCACGAGCACCCAGGACGGACTGTCGCGAAAGGGCAACAGCGAGATGGGCCGCCAACGTCGTCTTGCCGGACCCGCCCTTCTGCTGGGCGATAGTGATAATTTTGCCACTCATCCCGAGCCACCCATTCCCGCGTCACGTTTGAGGCGTAGCTAAAATACAACATGTGGCGGGTTGGCAACGGTGACCTGGTCTGGCGCGGGGCCGATTCGTGGCTCACGCAAGAGTTGTGCGGCAGAGTGGTCTGCCCGAAGGGTCATGCGCCTGCCCTGGCGCCGAGGACGACGACCTTGGCGCCGACCCCGACCCGGCCATAAAGGTCTATGGCGTCCTGGTTGATCATCCGAATGCAGCCCGATGACACATTTGTCCCAATTGTATCGGGCTCCAGCGTGCCATGGATGCGGTACAGCGTGTCGCGGCCGTTTTGCCAGAGATACATGGCCCGCGCTCCAAGTGGGTTGGACAACCCGCCCGGAACGCCCTCGCCGCTCTGCAGGCGGGTCAGCTGGGCCTGAATGTCAGGGCGCCGCTGGATCATCTCTTTCGGGGGGTACCAGTCGGGCCACTCCTGCTTGGAGTTGATTGTGGCATCCCCGGACCAGCCGAAGCCCTCCTTGCCAACGCCAACGCCATAACGGATCGCCGTCCCACCAGGCTGGACGAGATAGAGGAAGTGGGCGTTCGGATCGATGACGACCGTGCCAGGTGGATAGCTGGAGGCATAGGCCACTTCCCGACGAAGATAGATGGGGTCGATCTGAGAAACGTCGACACCCGCGATAGGAAATTTATCCGCTACCGGGCCGTACATTCCTGTGGATGCGTAGGCGGACACGGCGCTCGTTGCGACCAGGGGCCTGCTGGCGGAGGTGGTGCGTTTGCAGCCTGCCAGGGCCGCCGCCGCGCCGGCCATGCAGAGCCCGAGAATGGCGCGACGATGAAGTGTGAGCATGAATCAACCCCTTAGGCAGCGTTCGCAGAATCTTAATGCAAACTTGGTAAACAAGTCCTTGCTGCGATCCTAGTGGATACGCCAAGACGTGTGCGATTCAGTCGGAATTGATTCGTTCCGCTCAAGGCATGTGTTGTGAATATCGGCTTCGCTATTGTGCATATCGCGTCAGCCTGTGGAGGCTGCAGCCAAAGAAGTAGTTTGCAGTAACTTTAGTTCTGAATTCACAACACGTAAAAAGGCACCATTATAAATGTTCTGCGAGTGTCATTTGGCGCCTTCTCTCTGGCTAAAAAACGACGTTTTAGCAATTAGATGTGCCAATCTATTGATCCAAAATATTACCGAAGAAGTCGGTCTGGATAGTTACACCAACAGTCAGTACGAACTTTGAGGCAGAAGGATAGTTCGTGCGCCCGCTGGAGGGTGGCTCGTGGCCTGTGGGCCCGACAATGGAGGGGGTGGCTGTCCTCTTCGTGGGGGGGGGGGGCGCTGCAGGGTGACGGATCTGGCATCTATTGATAGCGCGCCCGGGGTGATTTCCTTCGGCAGGCCGTCGGTAGGTGGGGAAGTGATCGAGGTCTTGTCGGCCTGTTCCTGCGGGTTCAGGGCAGTGATTTCGGCAATGCCAAGCGTGGCAATTCACATTCACTTTCAGTGACGACATCAGAATCGTTACTGTATGCGATAGGTGCGGATGCTGTTTGCCTTTGTCGGGGTGACACCTGCGGTTCACTATCCAATTAGATTGTAGATTGGTGCGTAATTCCAATTAGATAGCGAGATAAACTGATGTGGTGCGGTAGGAGTGACTGGGCTGCACCATAGTGGCTACTAAGAGGTCAACAACTCTGTGTTTATATAGGCACCTCAGGTTGAGTTTTGCTTTTTGATGCGCGCTCTTCGGGTCTTGGCTGACGGTGGAGGGGCGGGGTGGTGGGTGGTGTCGACAGGCCGAAGGCTGGTGGCGGCCGTTTGATAGGCACTGAAAATTTACACTGACGTAGGTATGCTATGTCCTGCCGTTCAAATCGGGGGGGCTTTCTATGTCGAAATACAGCGCCTTAACCACTTTTCTTTCGAGCCGAACGCAACCAAGAATCTCTATGTCGTTCGAGGACATAGAGCGGATTGTTGGCGCACGACTTCCGCAATCTGCCTTCAATCATCGCGCTTGGTGGAGCAACAATCCAACCAACAGTGTAATGACCAAGGCTTGGCTTGCGGCAGGCTTCCGTTCCGAGGAAGTGGACATGACGGCGCGCAAGCTGGTGTTCAGCCGGCACTTGCCGAACGCCTCGTCCGGCGGCGCGACTCGGGTGGCGCCGGCCTCGACCGGTTCGCCGCTGGCGGGTCTATTTGGCGGTCTAAAGGGCACGGTGCATATCGAGCCAGGCACCGACCTCACTCTGCCCAGCACGGCGCCGATCTACCTCTATGACGGAGGTGAACTGGAAGCCTCGCAACGAGACGTGGCGCCGCCGCAAGAGGTGTGGCCGTCAAGCCACAGCGGTAGTGGGCCTGCTTCAATCGAGGAATTTAATCCGCAAGCGGGCGTTGATTGGACCGGGGGAAACTGACATGGGTATGCCGCTTCTCCTCGATACATGCGCTGCGCTGTGGGTGGCCCAGGGGGCGCCGATTTCTGATGAGGCACGGGGCATACTCATCGAGGCGCGACTTCGCGGCGCGCCCATTTCCATCTCGCCGATGTCTGCCTGGGAGATCGGAAAGCTCGTCGAGCAGGGGCGGGTGCGTCTCGCCATGGAGCCGGCCAAGTGGTTCGCGGCGCTGGCCGGCCTGCCGGGCATGAGCATCGCGGCGATGTCGCCGGAGACGTTGATCGCCTCCTCCTTCCTGCCCGGCGTGCCGCCGCTCGACCCGGTGGACCGGGTATTGATCGCGACGGCGCGCGACCAGGGCTATCGCTTGATGACGCGGGACCGGCTCATGCTCGACTATGCCGAGACAGGCTATCTCCAGGCGGTCGCCTGCTAGCGCGTTGACGTCGGGCCGTCCCCAGCCGCCCCGGCAATGCGCTGGGGCGGCGTTGGGAGCCGAGGGGTATCAGCGCGGGCGCGGAAGCGAGCTCACCGTGTCGACCCAGGAATAGTCGAAATAGCCGTCACGGGCGAGCGCCTGCAACCGTTCCGTGCGAACCAGTCCGTCCTCGATGAAGCGTTCATCGATGTGGACGCCGACGATCTCGCCGAATGTGACGTGTCGACCATGGGTTTTGCCGTGTCGGTCGGCGACGTCGACTGTGTCTATCCAGACACACTCGAGAGCGCAGGGGGAGGCGGCAACGCGGGGCGGTTTCACCAGCCGGCAGGGCGCGCGCTCCAGTTCAGCGAGGTCGAACTCGCTTTCGCCGGGGGGGATGGCCTTGGAGGTGAGGTTGACCGCCGCCATCAGTTCCCGCGTCGCCAGGTTGCAGACGAACTCGCCGGTCGCCATCACGTTGCGCACCGTGTCCTTCAGGCCGGCGCTCGAGAACATGACGATATCGGGGCTTTCGCTGACCATGTTGAAGAAGGAGTAGGGGGCAAGGTTGGCCACTCCCTCCGCCGAGAGGGTGGAAATCCATCCGATCGGGCGCGGTGCGATGATCGCCTTGAGCGGGTTATGCGGCAGGCCGTGATTGTTGCGGGCGGGTTCGTAGAACATGGCTTAGTACCGGGTGACGAGATCGGCGAGAACTGGGCGCGGCCGGTCTTCCTGCGGCCGGGCCAGAGTGCCGATATGAACAAATCCGATGATCCGCTCGTTTTCGGAAAGGCCCAGCGCCGCGCGTACACGGGCATCGTAAGCGTACCATTCGGTGAGCCAGGTGGCGGCGTAGCCTTGGGCATGAGCGGCGAGCAGCAGAAGCGTGCAGGCCGCGGCACCGGAGAGCGTCTGTTCCCATTCCGGAATCTTGACGTGGGGAGCTGCCTTCGAGACGACGGCAATCACCAGCGGTGCGCGGGTGAGGCGTCCCTGTTCGATGGCGACGCGCTCAGGCTCGGCCTCAGGGTTGTCGGCGAGAAAGGCGGCGGCGATGGCGTCGCCTGCCCGGCCGCGGGCCTCGCCCTGGAAGAGGATGAAGCGCCAGGGGGCAAGCTTGCCGTGATCGGGCACGCGCGAGGCGACCGTCAGCATCGAGTCCAGTTCGGCCTCGTTCGGCCCGGGTGTGGTGAGATCAAAGACCTTCGGGCTTTTGCGAGTCTTTAGAAGTTCAAGGGCAGATCCGGCAAGGGTCATGGCGTCTTTCCAGTGGTGGGACGGGGCGAAGGGTGGGGCGGCCCCAAGCGTGGCGTACCCGATATGTCGATGCCGAGGAGCCGGCTCCGCCATGCCAAAGTGGGGTGGCGAGGGCATGTGGTCGGCGAGAGCACGTCCGGTGAAGGTCCGTTCACCGGACGTGCTCTCGGTTTTTGCTTCTACGCATTTTATTCACGCTAACTCGAAGCCGCGTCGCTCGAAAATGCTCTCGGGGCGATTGCAGGCGTCGGTTCATAGGTATGGTGTCGGTCTTGGGCAGGGAAGAGGAAAAGGATCGGCTCCGGCCCCGCCGTGCAAGGCGGCCTGCTGACCGGCACGGCCCGGCCGCTGACGCGCAGTGCCTCCGCGGTTTACAGGTGGGGGTGAAATGGGCAGGTCAGCGGGTTCCGGCAGGATGAATGCCCGCAGCCACGGTCATGTTCGTTCATCGGCCGGGCGGCGATTCCTCGGGCAGGCTGCGCGCTGCGGGGGGGGCGATGCTGCGGAAACCGATGCCGCCTTGTTCGAGATGGTTCGCGGTGCAGGCGAGGCGTGCGCCAATGGCGGTGTGCCGAACGTTGGCTGGATGTCGGGATTGGGGGACGTCGCGGATGGCCGCGAGGAGCGCCAGTCCGCAAGGCGAGGCCGCGCCGCCACGCGAGAACGCGGCGCGTGGGGGAGAGGGCGCCGCCGAGAGGTGACTTGAATTTGCCTCTGTTTGAAGGCACCAACGGCAGCGATGTCTCAGCTTCTTCACTCTTCACTTCGTCGGCTCGTGCTCGGTGTTCGGCAGGCCTTGGCACGTGGCCGCGCCGAAGCGAAGGCCGTCCAGCGGCGCGCGGCGATCGCCACCCTGCTGACGCTGGCAGTTCCGGCAGGGGCCGTGGCCCAGGAGGCGGGGCCCGCAGCTCCGTTGCGTGTGGCTCAGCTCTCGCCGTTCCAGTCGCCGACCCCGACGCTTTCGCCTGCGCCGTTCAATCCGTCGCAGATCCAGCCCTCGCGCGCGCTGCCTTTCGTCGGCGCGCCGCCGGTTGGTGCGCCCTCGGGCAGCGCCGGGCCGGCCGCCCGCATTCCCGCCACTGGGCGGGCGGAGGGCGGCGACCCGCACACCATCCTGCCGCAGCCGCCCGCCGGAAAGGTGGCGATCGGGATGAGCGCCCGTTTCGGCGAGAAGGAGGGGCTGATCCCGCGCGGCCTCATCTGGCGGGTTTTTGCCGACCGGCCGGAAGCTTCCGGCGCCTATCCGCTGGTGGCGGAGGCGGCTGATCCCGCGCCGGTGTTCTTCCTCTCGCCGGGTGGCTATGTGGTGCATGTGGCCTATGGCCTCGCCAGCGTGGCGCGGCGGATTGTGGTTGGAGAGGAATCACGGCGCGAGCAACTGGTCGTTCCGGCCGGCGCCGTGACGCTGCACAGCGATGTCGCCGACAGGCCGCTTCCGGCGGAGAAGGTGACCTATGATCTCTTCGAGGGCAGCTTCCTGCAGGGCAGGGCGTCGAGCCGTCCCTATTATCGCGGCGCGATTCCGGGCGACCTCATCATTCTGCCGGCCGGCGATTACTACGTCGTCTCCACCTATGGCGACGGCAATGCCGTGATCCAGGCCGACCTTGCCGTGGCACCGGGCAAAGTGACGGACGCGACGCTGCACCATCGCGCCGGCGAGGTCACGCTGCGGCTGGTGAAGGTGGCCGGTGGCAACCCGCTGCCCGAGACACAATGGTCGATCGGCACGCCGGGCGGCGACAGCGTGAAGGAATCGATCAATGCCGAGCCGACCTTCGTGCTGGCGGAAGGCGAGTACACGGCGGTCGCGCGCTTCGAAGGCAAGACCTACTCCAAGGTCTTCAATGTCGAGTCCGGCACGAACGGCTCGGTCGAGGTGCGTGTCGGCGAGCAGGTGACGCCGGACGCGCTGGATACGCAGGACGGCAGCGGCGACTGATCGCTGGCCTTTTTTGTGCCTCATATGGTCAACGCTTTCTTAAGCGGCCGGTGCGCATCATTGCCGTCGTGTTGAACCGGGCCGGGAGTGCGCAATGATCGTGCGGCAGTTTCTGGAATGGGCGCGAACCGCTCCGGAGGATGCGCGGGCCAAGGCTGTCGCCGCTCTCGCCCGCGCCTATGTGCGGCCCGAGCTGGGCGCCGCCGAGCGGGCTGATATAGACGAGGCCCTGCCGGGCCTGGTGGCTGACCCTTCGCCCCTTGTGCAGTTCCAGCTCTCCTCGGCGCTCTGCCGCCACCCGCTGGTGCCCGCCGATGTCGTCCTGCAGCTGGCACGTCTTCCGGGTGCGGCAGGTGCGCTGGTTCTGCAGCATTCAGCCGTGCTCAATGTCCGCGAATTGATTGCCTTGTGTGCCGGAGGCGATGCCGGCAAGCAGGAGGCCATCGCCCGACGGGAAGGGCTTCCCGCGCCCATCGCCGCCCTACTGGCGGAAGTGGCGGATGTCGGCCCCCTGCTGGCATTGGTGAGAAATCCGACGGCCGACGTGCCTGGCTTTGCGCTCGGGCAAATCGTGGCGCGTTTTGGCGGTGTGCCGGAACTGCGCGAGGCGCTGCTGAGCCGGCCTGATCTTCCAGCGGCGGCGCATCAAGCGCTGATCCGCCTCGTGGCTGGGGCGCTCTCGGCCCTTGTCGAGGAGCGTCAATGGCTGTCGCCGGCCGAGACGGCGCGGCTGGCGCGCGAGGCCTGCGACCAGGCCACGGTGACGCAGGCCTCAGCCTCCCAATTCACCCAGACCCGCACGCTGGTTCAGGGCCTGCAGGCGAGGGGAGAACTCACCTCGGCACTGGTGCTGCGTTCTCTGCTGTCGGGGCAGATGAGGCTTTTCCTCGAGGCCGTCTCGGTGCTCTCGGGAATTTCCGTCGATCACGTCGCCGCCCTTGCGGCCGACCGTTCGGGCGAGGCGTTCCGCGTTCTCTACCACCGCCTGGCCTTGCCGGCCGGCGCCTTCATCGCGTTTCGCACCGCTCTCAGTGTCGTCCAGTCGGAGACCTATCTGGACGAGCGCGACGCGGAGCCGGGGCTTCGCCTGCGCATTCTGGATGACGTGCTCGCGGCTTATGAAGAAGCGGGTGAGAGCGCGCAGGGCAACCGCATCGTCGGTATGCTGCACCGTTGGCAGGGCGAGGCGCGCGAGCGATCCGAAAGGCTCACGCTCGCCGCGTGAGGGCGCTTCAGCCGAACTGCTCGGCCAGAATGCGTTCCTCGATCGAGTGATCCCGGTCGACCAGCATGGTCATGGACGAGTTCGGATCGAGCCGGGCGCGGACGGCCACGACATCGCGCACCTCGAAATGATCGGCCGTGGCATTCACCGGGCGCTTTTCAAACTCCATCACGGCGATGTCGACGCGGGCACGGTCGGGCACCAGTGCTCCGCGCCAGCGGCGGGGCCGGAAGGCGGAGATCGGCGTGACGGCGAGCAGCGGCGTACCGATCGGCAGGATCGGCCCTTGGGCGGAAAGGTTATAGGCTGTCGAACCGGCCGGGGTCGCCACCAGCACCCCGTCGCAGATCAGCTCTTCCATCCGCACCTTGCCGTCGATGGCGATGCGCAGTTTGGCCGCCTGGTAGGACTGGCGGATGAGGGAAACCTCGTTGATCGCCCAGGCGCGGTGCTGGCGCCCCTTGATATCGGTCGCTTCCATCATCAGCGGATGAATGACCACACGCTGCGAGGCGGCGAGGCGCGCGGGCAGGTCCTCCTCGCGAAAACTGTTCATGAGAAAGCCGACCGACCCGCGGTTCATGCCGTAGATCGGCGTTCCGCTGTCGCGGCAGCGGTGAAGCGTCTGCAACATGAAGCCATCGCCGCCGAGGGCGACAATGACATCCGCGTCCTCCAGAGCCACCGTGCCATAGCGCGCGATCAGGCGCGCCTGGGCCTGCAGGGCGTCCGGTGCTTCGCTGGCGACGAAGGCGATTCGGCCAAAGGCCACCGCAGGTTCGGTCTCGGCGCTGCCTGGAGCGGAGGGGCGGGCGACTTCGTTCATGCGGACAGCCCGGTGGGGGTGAAGTGGCTAGGCCCAATTCGGCGACGGGACGGCAGTGGTCTATCCGGCCGGACGGCGGCGCTTCGGCGCGGCTCAGTCTTCGGCGTCGCGCAGATAGGGTTCCACCGGCCCGACCAGCTTCACCGTCATCGGGTTGCCGGCGCGGTCCTTCGCCTTGCCGACCGAGACACGGATCCAGCCCTCGCTAACGCAATACTCCTCGACATTGGTTTTCTCCGCGCCCTTGAAGCGGATGCCGATGCCACGCTCCAGAAGCTCCGCATTGTGGAACGGGCTGCTCGGGTCGCTCGACAGACGGTCGGGAAGAGGTTCGGACATGGGTGGGGCCTCGGCTTATTGAAATGGTTGCGCGAGACATAGCCCCGCGCCGCCGGTTTTGCCAAGCCGCATGCCAAAAGGCCGGCCCCGTCGCATCGACGGATACAGCGACGGCTCGTCAGAGAACGGGCCGCCAAAGCGCCGGCACCACCGCATAGCCGTCACCTTGCTTGCGGATGAAGCCGGTTGCCGGGAAGGGGTAGTGATAGCCGGTGAGCTGGAGCCGTTCGCTCGCTACCATGTCGTAGATGCGCCGCCGCGTCTGGGCCGCCTTGGCGCCGTCCATGTCGTACTGCACCTGCCAGTCCGGGTTCGGGGCGAACAGGATGGGCGTGTTGGTGGTGTCGGACTGGATGAAAAGGCGGTCATTGCCGGAGGCAAAGATGAACGCCGTGTGGCCGGGCGTGTGGCCAGAGGCATCCACGGCGGTCAGGCCGGGGGCGATCTCCTTGTCCCAGCCATAGCGGTTCACCTTGCTGTCTATATCTTTGAACACCCGCCTCACATTCTGGAAGGCGGCCTTCTGGCCTTCCGGCGCGCGGCTCATCTCGCCGTCGTCCATCCAGAAGGTCCATTCAGCCTCAGGGACGAGAATCTCCGCATTGGGGAAGGCGAGCCCGCCATCGGCGGCGCGCAGGCCGTTAATGTGGTCGCCATGGAAATGCGAGATGACCACCGTCTCGATGTCCGCCGGCTTGACGCCCGCCCAGGCCAGATTGGCCTGCAGTCGCCCGACCGGCGCATTGCCGGATTGCGGGCCGTTGCCCGTATCGATCAGCGTCAGCTTGCCGCCATTATTGATCAGCAGCGGATTGAACGGGATCGACATCGTATCCTTGGGCTGGAAGGCGAGTTCGAGCGCCGCGTTGATCTCGTCGCGCGAGGCGTTGCGCACGAAACCGTCGGGGAGCGGAAAGGTCCGCATGCCGTCATTGACCGCCGTCAGTTCGGCGCTGCCGATGAGATAGCGGTAGAGACCGGGCACCTGCTGGCCCGCACCTGCCTGGGCGGCGGCCGGGGAGGCGCCCGCAGCGAACAGCGGCAATATAGCGGGAAGTGCCGCCAGGCTGGCGGCACCGGCAAGCGCATGGCGGCGGGACATGATCGTCATCGCAGGCTCCGTCGTGAGGGGGCGACCCTTCGGGTCCGTCGCCGCACGCTAGTGATGCCGCGTGCCGTGGTCACGACCGCATGCATCACGTTCGGGTGAGGCTAGCCGGCTCAGAACTTGTGCTTGAAGCCAAGCTCGATGCCGTTATAGGCGGGCTCGCCATCGGTCCAGTCGCGCTCGATGAAGAGCGTGATGGCGGTATGGTCGGTGGCCCAATAGCTGATGCCGGTGGCGATTTCGGGCGTGTTGTAATCGTTGGCCGTGTCGAAGGCATTGCGGTAGCGCAGCTTGAACGCGGTCCAGGTGAACTGCTTGGTGAACGGTATGTCGGCCGCAACGCTGAAGAAATAGTAAGGGAAATTGCTGGGATCGTCCGACTCGATGAAATGTTGGCCGATGCCGGCCATGCCCGTCAGGGCGAAGGCGCCGAAATTGTGCGTGTAGCCGACCGATGCGTCGACATTGACCTTGTAGTCGGTGGTTCGCGCCGTGTCGTAGTACTTTCCATTCGCGGCAATGATGAAATGGTTGTCGAAGGTGTGGGCGATGCCGAGCCCCCAGTCGGTCCCTTTGGTATCGCTGAAATCGTCCGGGACGCGCTCTGTCGTCACGTTGCCGGAAAGTGTGGTGCTGCCGGCAAGGGCCGGCGTCAGCGGCGAGAGGCAGAGAAAAAGACAGGAAGCAGCGAGGGTGCCGGCGCGCATGAACTAACCCCAAAGGTTGTTGTTCGGAGCGTGCGCGACATCGGAGGTCCCGAGCTATCGGATCCCGGCGTGTGGCCAGTAATTCGAGTTATGTCGAAGCTGTCGCGGCCTCAGGTCTTCGGCTTTTGCTTCAGAACGACATAGGTTATGGCGGCGACCAGGGTCAGCGCCACGAAGATCACGCCCACGACGTTGATCACCGGCGAGAGCCCGAAGCGCAGCCTCGAAGCGATCTCGGTGACAAGAGTCCACTCGCCTCCGATGGCGAACACCGTGGTGTTGTAGTTCTCGAACGATTGCAGGAATGCGACGACGGCGGCGGTGAAGCAGGTCGGCGCGAGAAAGGGCAGGGTGATGCGCCGGAACACCAGCAGATGGCTGGCGCCGAGGTCGAGCGCCGCTTCCTCCAGTGTGCGGTCCTGCCGCTGCAGCCGCGCGAGGAAGAGCAGCATCGCGTAGGAGGCGATGAAGCTCGACTGCGCCATGACGGCGACGAACAGCCCGCCCGGCACGCCGAATTCGCGCCAGAAGATCAGGCTGGAAATGCCCAGAATAATGCCCGGCGTCAGCACCGGCGAGACCAGCACGGAATAGAGCATCGTGCCGGAACGCTCGCCGAGCCGCGTGAGAATCAGCGCGCCCGACAGGCCGGCGGGGATCGACACGGCGATGACCCCGAGCGCCACCAGCACGGAATTCACCAGCCCCTGCAGCAGGCGTTGGTCATTGGCGAGGGCGACGAACCATTTGAAGGTGAAGCCCTGCCATTGGGTCACAGACGGGTAGTCGAAGGAGTTGAACGCCGCCGCCGACATCACCGCCAGCGGCAGGAAGAGGTAGAGAACGAACAGGCCGATATAGATATTCAGCACCAGCCGCGCGCCGGCGCTCTCGGTGGCGGTGCTCATTTCGCGATGTCCCTCAGCCCGACGCCGAACAGGCGCATCATCAGGAGGATGAAAGCGGTGCAGACCACGAGGAGCGAGACGGCATAGGCCGAGCCCATGTTCCAGTTGTTGCTCTCATAGAACTGCCGGTACACCAACTGGCTGAACCAGTCGCCGCCCTGGCCGCGCGTCATGATCGCCGGCACGGAATAGGAGCCGGCGGAGAGCATGAAGGTCATGATGCAGCCCACCGCGATGCCCGGCTTGGCGTGCGGGATGATGACACGGCGATGGATGCGGAAGGTGGAGGCCCCGAGGTCCCGCGCCGCTTCGATCTGGTTGCGGTCCAGCGTCTCCAGTGTGTTTACCATTGGGAACACCATGAACAGCACATAGGTGTAGATCATCGCCAGGAAGACGGCGGAGGGATTCTCCAGGAAGGGGATCCACTCGCGCGCGTCGAGATCGATGAACCCCATCCATTGCAGCACGCCGTTGATGACGCCGCGATAGTCCAGAATCATCAGCCAGGCATAGACCCGCAGCAATTCGTTGATCGCATAGGGCACGATCAGCGCGACCATCAGGATGATCGCCTTGCGCGGCCCACTCGCCAGCGCGACGACATAGGCGACGGGGTAGCAGACGACCAGCGCCAGCGCCGTCACCAGCAGCGCGTAGAAAATGGTGCGAACGAAGATATAGAAATGCAGCCCGCTCATGCGGGTGAAATTGGCGAGGCCGTAGCTCTTTGGCGGGTTTGTCTCCTGCGCCTCCAGCGTGGCGATCGCGGCCTGTTTCTCCGCGAGGCTCTGGTCGAACGCCGTTTTCTTCGCCGGGTCGGTTTCGACCTCACGGTCCAGCTCGATCAGCGAGATGTCGTTATAGAGCCGATCGATGGTGAGCGAGATGTCCCCCTTCGATTCGCGCCACCACAGCGACTGCTCAACCATCGCCCCGAGCGGCACCAGGATCAGTACCAGGACCCAGATCACCGCGATGCCGGCGATCGCCGAGGCGAGGGGGCGGCCATAGGCGCGGGCGAGGCTACCCATGGGCCAGCGCTCCCACCGGGTAGACCAGCGCATCATCGATCCCGAAGGACAGGGTCAGTTCTTCGGGCAGATCGCGGACCGAGGGGCCGTTCGGCACGGTGACGACGAGCGTCTGCCCCGCGGCGGCGCAGTGCAGATGTACCGATGGGCCTTCGAGATTGCGCGCGGCGAGGCGGGCGGTGACCGTGTTGGTACCGCCGGGCCCGAGCACGATGCGTTCGGGGCGAACCATGAGCAGTGCGGCCTCGCCCAGCCGGATCGGGCCCTTCACCCGTCCCTCGATCCGACCGATCGGCGTGTCGACCGTAGCGACCGTATCGGCGAGGCTCGCCACCGTGCCGCGCAGCACGTTCTGCTCGCCGACAAAGGTGGCGACGAAGGGCGTGGCCGGCTCGGCATAGAGCGTGTCGGCATCGGCGACCTGCTCCAGCTTGCCCCGGCTCATCACCGCCACGCGGTCGGACATGGCGAGCGCCTCGCCCTGGTCGTGGGTGATGTAGATGAAGGTGATGCCGACACGCTTCTGGATCGCACGCAGCTCGCTGCGCATGTGCTGGCGCAGCTTGAGATCAAGCGCCGAGAGCGGTTCGTCGAGCAGCAGGACAGCGGGTTCCACCGCCAGCGCCCGGGCGATGGCGACACGCTGGCGCTGGCCGCCCGAGAGGTCGGCGGGCTTCTTGTCGCCATAGCCACCGAGCGCCACGAGTTCGAGCAGCTCCTGCGCACGCTTCAGCCGCTCGGCCTTGCGCATGCCGCGCGCCTCGAGCCCGAAAGCGACGTTCTCGGCCACGCTCATCAGCGGGAAAAGCGCGAGGTTCTGGAAGATCAGCGCGGTGGGCCGCTCATTGGGGCCCTTGCCGGCCATGTCCTCGCCGCCGATCAGCACCCGGCCGGCTGTCGGCTCGATGAAGCCGGAAATGGTGCGCAGCAGCGTGGTCTTGCCACAGCCGGAGGGCCCAAGGATGGAGAAGAACTCGCCGGCTTGGATGGCGAGGTTGGTCGGCTGCACGGCGGTGGAATCGCCAAAGCGGATCGACACCTGGTCGAGACGCACGTCCTTGCCGCGCATGGGAGTTCCATCAGCCATGAGGTGGTCCGTCCTGGCCGGGCCTATCCGGCCGTCCACGCCCTCGGGAGCATCCACGAGAACGGCGAGCATCCCCGGGGTGCGCCCGGGGATGGGTTTCACAGGGAGAGATGACGGGATCAGCTGTTGGTCAGCTTCTCGACATACTCGCCGCGCAGCTTGGCGTAGAAGTCGGTCTGCATCGGCCACCAGAACAGGTTGTCGATGGTGCCGGCCGGGTAGGCCGCATCGAAGGCCGCCCGCGCTTCCTCAGAGAGGAACTGCTGGGCGCCGGCGGCGCAGCTGTTGTAGCCGGTGGTGTTGGCGAAACGCGCGCCGACTTCCGGCTGGTAGATGAAGTTGGCGAAGGCGTAGGCCTGCTCGACATTCTCGGCGCCCGAGGGGATGCCGAGCGTGTCGGTCCAGGCGAGACCGCCTTCCTTCGGCATGCCGTAGCTCCACTTCTTGTCGGTGTTGCGGTGGAGCAGGATGCCGGTGGTGTCCCAGGTCTGGCCGATGGTGCAGCCGGCGTCGGTGAAGGCGGCGGTCGCCTCGGTGGCGTTGTTCCAGTAGGCGCCGATATTGCCCTTATGGGCGAGGATGTACTTCAGCACGCCCTCGAAGACGCGGCGCGAATCGGCCTCGGACTTGTAGAGGTCCATGCCGCGATCCGACTTCAGTTCACCCGTGGCATCGAGATAGAGCGCCACGCCGTTGAACACCGACTTCTGGCGGATCGCGGTCTGCTTCGGGTGGTCGGCCAGCCACATGTCACCATAGGAAATGTCGCCGGACTTCTTGCCGGGGAACTTGGTCGAATCCCAGGTGATGCCCTCGGTGCCCCAGTCGAACGGCACGAGATAGCGCTTGCCACGATAGGCGGCGCCGAGCTTGAGCGAATTGCGATAGATCGAAGGAATGATCAGCGCGCTCTGGAACTTAGCTTCGTCGATCGGCTGGAGCAGGTTGTCCTTGTAGTAGTTCGGGCCGGTGTCGACGGACGGGAAGATGATGTCGAAGCCCTTGCCGCCGGCGGCGCGCAGCTTGTTCTCGCACTCTTCGTTGGAACCGTAGGTCGACAGGTTCACCTTCACGCCGGTGGCGTTGGTGTAATCGGCCAGCAGGGTGTTCTTGTCGAAATAGTCACCCCAGGCATAGACATTGAGCGAGCCGGAGGTGGCGAGCGCGTCGTGGGCGCGCAGCACGGCCGGCGCAGCGAGCGCGAAGGCGCCAGCCTTCATCAGGTCACGACGAGAAAAGCGGGTCATCATTACCTCCCATTGCCCCCGGAGGGCGAAACTGCGTCCGCTCTAGTTCGGGGCGATGAAGTGACGATGACACGGTAAATCCGCGCGAGAAAGCCGCTGTCGCGCAGTGACAGTCACTTGTCGGAATTGTTCAGCGAGGAGAGACGGCGGCGCCGTCGGGACAGGCGGGGCAGGCCCGTGGGGGTGCGACAATCTGTCATGTGCGACAAGGGTGGCTTTGCGACGTGTCTGCCTTAGTTTCTGCGCACCCGTTGATCCGGGCCCCTCTGACGCGAGCCGCCGGCGTTCGCGTGATGTCGGATCGCTTCCCGACGTCGCGCCGGCAGGACTGTGTGCAGATGAACTCGATACCCCCTTCACGTCGATCCAAAATGCCTCATCGTGCGTTAACGCGCCGCGAGCGCGTTGCTGCGCCGACCCGTCTCTTGGCGATTTCTGGGGAGTGATCCGGTGGACTATTTGATGGAACTTGCCGCCAGCCCGGCAGCCTGGGCGGCGCTGATTACGCTGATTGCGATGGAAGTCGTGCTCGGCATCGACAACCTGCTGTTCATCTCGATCCTGACCAACAAGCTGCCCGCAGATATTCGTCCGCGTGCCCGGCGAATCGGCATCGGGCTGGCGCTGATCATGCGCCTCGGCCTGCTCAGCACCATCGCGATCATCGTGACGCTGGTTGAGCCGGTTTTCTCCGTGTTCGGCCATCCCTTCTCGTGGCGCGACCTTATTCTGATCGCCGGCGGCCTCTTCCTAGTGTGGAAGGCGACGAAGGAAATCCACCACAGCATGGCGTCGCATGACGAGCAGGAAGCCTCGCTCGGCGGGACGCTTCAGTTGAGCTTCGGTGCTGCCATCGTGCAGATCCTGATTCTCGACCTCGTCTTCTCGGTCGACAGCATCATCACCGCCGTCGGCATGACCGAGCACATTCCGATCATGGTGATCGCGGTCGTGTTCGCGGTGCTGACCATGCTGTTCGCGGCCGGTCCGCTGGCGAACTTCATCAACCGCAACCCGTCCATCGTGATGCTGGCGCTCGGCTTCTTGCTGCTGATCGGCACGACGCTGATCGCTGAAGGCTTCGGTGCCCACGTCTCGAAGGGCTACATCTACGCGGCGATGGCCTTCTCGGCCCTCGTCGAGGGCTTGAACATGGCCCAGCGCAAGCGCCGGCCCACGGCGATCGGCCAGGCAATGACGGGCAATCCTCACCCGGCGCCGGACGCGGCGCCGGTCGATCAGGGGCGCGTGGGCGCGTGATAACGCTGAGGCGGCGTGCCGAAGTGAAAGGCTCCGCCGCCTGACAATGCTATGATCCGGGCTCCCTCCAGCGAAGGAGACCCGGATCATGACGGATACAAGCGACCCGCAGGCCGCCGTTGGCCGCGCGCCCGAGCCGCCCGCCGACAGCAAACTCACCCGCACCAAGCGGGCCTGGGCGCGGCAAGGCAAGTTCCTCACGGGCCGCATCACCCGACCGGAGGAGGAACGGCTTCCCCCCGGACAGCATTTGGTGCGCGACTGGCCGGTGCTGGACCTCGGCATGCAGCCGCGCATTTCGCTCGACCGCTGGCGGCTCGACGTGACCGGCGAGGTGGAACAACCCATCTCCTGGGACTGGGCGACGTTTCGTGCCTAGAAGCAGACGCAGGAAACCACCGACATCCACTGCGTCACCACCTGGTCGCGCTATGACAATCGCTGGGAGGGGCTCGCCACCCGCGATCTGCTCGACCTCGTGATGCCGCGCGATGGCGCGCGCTTCGTGCTGCTCCACTCCTATGATGGCTACGTCACCAATCTTGCCCTGGAGGATTTCGCCGCGGAGGACGCGCTGATCGTCCACAGCTGGGAGGACAAGCCGCTCACCACAGAGCATGGCGGCCCGGCGCGGCTCGTGGTGCCGCATCTGTATTTCTGGAAGAGCGCGAAATGGCTCAAGAAGATCGAGTTCGTCGCTGCCGACAAGCGCGGCTTCTGGGAGGAGAATGGCTACCACAACCACGCAGATCCGTGGAAGGAGGAGCGCTATTCCGATGAGGAGTGAGCGCGCGTCCGAGGCTTCCTGCCGACTTCCGACAGCCTGGCGGTGAGGGCACGTGGCGGGATTGCCCGCTCAGCCTGGCTGAAGGGGAGGGGACTGGTGCCGGCGGAGGGGATCGAACCCCCGACCTTCGGTTTACAAAACCGCTGCACTACCGCTGTGCTACGCCGGCCAAGCCAGTCCGCACCAACCCGTCCTCGCCCTTGGGGGGCTGGCGGCATCGGTTCGCTTCTGCCGCCTCGGTGACTGCGTCGGAGGCGACAAGGTTCTCTTCGCCGATGGCCGCCGCCCGGTCAAGACGGGCGCGCGGCGTGGCTCTGCCAGTTGCTCAGCGAGGGGCGCTGAAGCTTGTCATCTTGCCGCCGCGGAAACGGCATTCGACATTCCAGAATCCGGGCTTTGCCCCGGGCTTGATGACGTTGAAAGAGAGCTTCACCACCTTCTCGCGACCGGGGACCACGATCTTGGCGGCGAGCTTGACGACCGGGTAGGGCGGCGCCGCCCGTGCCGCTTTCTCGCAGTAGTTCAACGCATCCCGGTCGGAAATCTCGTTGGGAATGGGAGGGGGCCCGGGACGCCACGGCGGCGGCGGGTTCGGATAGGGATAAGGTGGCGGGGGGGCCGGATAGGGGTAAGGCGGCGGAGGTGCAGGGCGATTCTGATCCAGCGTCATCCGGCAGTCGGAATAGGCCCGCGTGCCCGGCGCCAGGCCCCAGGAGCGGCACTTGGCGTCATCTGCCTGATCCGGGGTCGGATAGGCCGGCGGATAAGCCGGGGGATAGGGTGGAGGATAGGGTGAGGGTGGCGGGTATTGGGCGAATGCCGGTGCCACTGTGAGCAGCAGTGCCGTTAAGGTTGAAAGCAGGTGTCGCAAGATCGTCGGCCCCCGTGAGATGTCCATTGCGTGCGGCGCGCCGGCGAGACTGTCAAGCGCTGGCGACAGCGGTTCCAGTGCGGCGCGCTCTGGCCGGGAGTTGCCATCCACCGCGCGTTGGAGGGATGCAAATCAACCTGCTCGCCTTTCGCTGCTCCAGAACGGCTGCTGACGTGCCCGTGATGTTAATGCCCACGCTGGCGCGCCAGCGCTTTCCGGCGGGGGACAGTCTGACGCTGCGTGCACCATCAAACACCACCACACGGCTGATTCGCCTGCGCAGCGAAGGGGCTAGGGCGTGTACGGTCGAGCCATTCCACTGCCGCAGCGGCATCGGTAGGATAGGCCCGTTTGGTTGGTAGGCCGGTATGATGCCCATCCAATCCCCAAATACCGGGCCTTCCCCCGCAAACTGAGCAAAATACGCCATTGCGCGAAACGCTGCCTTCTGCGAGACGAATCCGTGGGATCCGTTCGCAACGGCGCGTGCCGAATCCCCCTGCGGTGAGGATCACCACGGGCACGCCATTTGGGAGGCTGGACTATGAAGCGATTTTTGGTCGGACTGGCGGCACTGCTGCTGGCCGGCATGGCCGGCAGCGCGTCGGCCCAGACGATGAGCTATGCGGAAGCCGGAGCCCTGATCGCCAAGAGCTGCGGTCCCTCCATCGAGAAGTTCTGCGCCAAGGACAATCTCGGCACCGGCGCGGTTCGCAACTGCCTGATGGCGCACCAGGACCAGGTGCCGCAGCAGTGCTTCGACGATTACGCCGCCGCGCGCTCGTCGATCGCCAAGCGACTCGCGGCGCAGGGCGACGCCTGGAACGTGTGCAACGCCAATATCCGCCAGGCCTGCGCCGGCGTGCAGCCGGGCGATGCCAACATTCTCACCTGTCTGCAGTCGGCCAGCAAGGTGATCCGGCCTGCCTGCAAGGACATCCTGGTCGATGCCGGCTGGTGGCAGTGACGAGCGGCGAAACGCTAGGGAAAAGAGACAGATCATGACCCGTATCACCCGTTTCGTCGGTGGGCTCGCCCTCGCCGCCGCGCTCGCCGCGCCGCTCGCCGGCACCGCGACCGCGCAGTCGTCCGATACCGACGCGCAGATCATGCAGGGCCTTTCGCAGGCCACGCTGTTCGATCCGGCGCTGACCGCCCAGGTTCTGCGCCAGATGGCGCAGGACGCAGTCACCCAGAACCTGCCGCTGACGCTCGACAAGTCCGAGATCGCCAAGCGGCTCGACAAGCTCGCCCAGATCACCGTGCAGATCCAGTTCGCGCTCGGCTCGGACGTCATCCGTCCCGAGTCCTACCGGACGCTGGGCTCCATCGCCGATGCGATGCACCACCCGATCCTGGCGAACTACAAGTTCATCGTGGTCGGCAACACCGACACGACAGGCACGCGCGCCTTTAACCTCAAGCTCAGCCAGGAGCGCGCCCAGGCCATCGTGCAGGCGCTTATCGTCGTGTACGGCATCTCGCCGGATCGCCTGGAGGCCGTCGGCCTTGGTCAGGAGGCGCTGCAGGTGCCCTCCAAGCCGCAGGACCCGATCAACCGCCGCGTGCAGATCTTCACCATCGGCACCGTCGGCCCGATGGGTAGTCCGGTGCCCACCAGCGCGCCCTGAGCAGGACGCCGCTTTTTTCGTGTGTTAGGAAGCCGGCCGGTGCCTCGCGCACCGGCCGGCTTTCGCTTGCGGCCAGCCCTTTCCGTCAAATCCAGAGTTTGAGCAGATGAGCATCAAGAGAATCGAAGTCGGTCCGCGCATGAGCGAGGCCGTGATCCACGGGTCGGTCGTGTATCTGGCCGGCCAGGTCGCCAAGGGCGACAGTGTGACGGCGCAGACGCAGGCCGTGCTCGACCAGATCGACGCGCTGCTCGCGCAGGCCGGCACCGACAAGACCAAGCTGCTGACCGCCACCATCTATCTCGCCGACATCGCAACCTTCGCCGAGATGAACGCGGTGTGGGACACATGGGTCTCGGCCGGGAACACCCCGGCCCGCGCCACGGTCGAAGCGGCGCTGGCGACGCCGGACTACAAGGTCGAGATCGTCGTCAAGGCGGCGATCTGAGATCTGCCGGTCAGGCACCGGCAAGGCGCAAGAAAAAGGCCCCGTCGCGAGACGGGGCCTTTGCTTTTTTGAGCGGCACCGCCCCGAAGGGCGGCGCCGGGCACGTCCTCAATGCCAGTTCTCGAGGTCGCGCTTGTTGGTCTCCGGCGCCAGGACGAGGCCGATGACGAAGGTCGCGAGAGCCACGATGATCGGGTACCAGAGGCCGTAATAGATGTCGCCGGTGGCCGCCACCATGGCGAAGGCCGTGGTGGGCAGGAAGCCGCCGAACCAGCCATTGCCGATATGGTAGGGCAGCGACATGGCGGTGTAGCGGATGCGGGTCGGGAACAGTTCGACCAGCCAGGCCGCGATGGGGCCGTACACCATGGTCACAAACAGTACGAGGACGGTCAGGAGCGCGACCACCATCGGCGTGTTGATGGCGGCCGGGTCCGCCTTGGCGGGATAGCCGGCGGCACGGATGGCGTCGGTCATGCTGGCCGTGAAGGCGTCGGACGCGGTCTTGAAGGCGGCCGGGTCGGCACCGACGCCGCTGACGGACGAGATCACCTTGTCGCCGACCTTGACGCTGGCAAGCGTGCCGGCGGGGGCCGCTTCGTTCGAGTAGTTCACCGAATTGCGCGCTAGGAAGGACTTGGCGACGTCGCACGAACTGACGAACTTGGCCGTGCCGACCGGGTTGAACTGGAACGAGCACTCGGCGGGATCGGCGACGACGGTGACAGGCGAGGTGGCCTGTGCCCGCTCAAGCGCCGGATTGGCATAGTGCGTGATGGCGGCGAAGATCGGGAAATAGGTCAGCGCCGCGATGAGGCAGCCGCCGAGGATGATCGGCTTGCGGCCGATCTTGTCGGACAGCCAGCCGAACACGATGAAGAACGGCGTACCGATCAGCAGCGAGATGGCGATCAGCACGTTGGCGGTCCAGCCGTCGACCTTCAGCGTCTGGGTGAGGAAGAACAGGGCGTAGAACTGGCCCGTGTACCACACCACGGCCTGGCCGGCAGTGCCGCCGAACAGGGCGATGAGGCCGACCTTGGCATTTTCCCAGCGGCCGAAGGCTTCG
Organism: Xanthobacteraceae bacterium 501b; assembly: GCA_000378025.1. Classification (GTDB taxonomy): domain Bacteria; phylum Pseudomonadota; class Alphaproteobacteria; order Rhizobiales; family Xanthobacteraceae; genus Ancylobacter. The sequence continues at coordinate 1,721,684 of KB899087.1, read as the reverse complement.
GTGAGCGGGGCCTTCGAGGTCTTGCCCTCTTCTTTCATCTTCTTGAAGACGGGTGATTCGTTCAGCGTCAGACGGATCCAGACCGAGACGGCGAGCAGGATGATCGACACCAGGAACGGAATGCGCCAGCCCCACTCCGCGAAGGCGGCCTCGCCGAGATAGGTGCGGGTGCCGAGGATGACCAGCAGCGACAGGAACAGGCCGAGCGTCGCCGTGGTCTGGATCCACGAGGTGTAGAAGCCGCGGCGACCCGCAGGCGCGTGCTCGGCGACATAGGTGGCGGCGCCGCCATATTCACCGCCCAGCGCAAGGCCCTGGAACAGTCGGAGGATGATCAGGATCACCGGCGCGGCGATACCCCAGCTGGCGTAATTGGGCAGGATGCCGACCACGAAGGTCGATGCGCCCATCAGCAGGATGGTGATGAGGAAGGTGTATTTGCGGCCGACGAGATCGCCGAGCCGGCCGAAGAAGATGGCGCCGAACGGGCGAACCGCGAAGCCGGCGGCGAAGGCCATAAGGGCGAAGATGAAGGCCGCTGTCGGGTTCACGCCCGAGAAGAACTGAGCGGCGATGATCGCCGAGAGTGAGCCGTACAGATAGAAATCGTACCACTCGAAGACGGTGCCCAGCGAAGAGGCGAAGATGACCTTCCTTTCTTCGCGGGTCATGGGAGCGGTCTTTCCGGCCGGTCCCGCAGTTGTTACGCTCATGTGTTTCCCTTCCCCAAGATTAGGTCGCGCCAATGCAGAGACGTGCGACGTCGATCGCACGCGCAAAAAGACCAGCTCGCGAGAGCCGCCCGTTGTGATGGCCGAGTTTGGGAGTCCCTTCGGGGAACGCCTTACGCTCGGGCTGTCTCCTCCCGGAGGCGGCCCGCTATGACGGATGCGGCGCCTTTCCCCGGTGACTTGGCGCGCGGAATTCTCTGATTCCGTCGCATGCCTCAGGGGAGAGTGGCGAAACTGGGACAGTTTGACGATTGGCAATTGGTCGTAAACTGCCGCAGATGCTGCGCTGCGGCAGAAAAAACCTTCACGGCGAAGTAAAACCGCGGATCAGGCCGTGCTGCCGATGGCTCGCCGGGCGATATAGAGCGCCAGCACGGCGGCATTGGACACGTTCAGGCTGATGATGGAGCCGGGAAGATCGATGCGCGCCAGGGTGTCGCAGGTCTGGCGAGTGAGGTGTCGCAGGCCCTTGCCCTCCGCGCCCAGAACCAGCGCGGTCGGTGCGGTGAGCCGCGTGTCGACGAGATCGGCCCCGCCTTCGCTGTCGAGGCCGACGACGAGCACGCCGTTCTGCTTCAATTCGTCCAGCGCCCGGGCGAGGTTGCCGACAAAGCAGAACGGGACATATTCCAGCCCGCCGCTGGCGCTCTTGGCCAGAACGCCGGTGGCGGCCGGGCTGTGGCGCGCCGTGGTGACGATGGCGCCGACCTTCAGCGCCGCCGCTGAGCGCACGATAGCCCCCACATTGTGCGGATCGGTGATCTGGTCGAGCACGAGCAGAAGATCGCACTCCGCCGCCTTGGACAGGCTGAGCGAGGGGAGGGGATCGCATTCGGCGAGCATCCCCTGATGCACCGCGTCGGGGTCGAGAAGCCGGTCGATCTCGCCGGGCCGGACGATCTCGGGGGCGATGCGCTGGGGAATCGCCTCTTCTTCCAGCCGGCGCGCCGCGTTCTCGGTCAGCATCAGCCGGCGCAGCTTGCGGCGCGGGTTGCGTAGCGCCTCGACGACGCTGTGCCAGCCATACAGAATCGCCACATCGTCCGGCCACGCGCCGAAGGGGCGTCCGGCGGGACGGGGGCGAGGCTGGCGGGGGCGTCCGGCGGAAGGCTTGGGACGGCCGGGCGGACGGCTGGGGCGATCGTTCATGCGCGCGTTCTGTCACGGCGCGCGCCGCTTGGCAATTTCACACGGGTATCAGGCCGCCGGCCCACGAAGGGGAGGCTGGTGGGCGATCGGGGTGGCCTGCGACGACGTTCACCAGCCTTGAGAATCGGCAAGCCTTGCGCAGAATCGGCACCCCGTCGCCGCGCGAACCCGTGCGCCGGTCAGGCACGGTCATTCCATGCCGCCATGCGAGCGGTCCGGCCGCGCTCACGTGACCCGGGCCGGATGCGCCGAGATCACCCACATCGCATGCCATCGGGCAGGGCGGGGCGGTGTTTCCTGTCGCTTTCCTATCCGGCATCGCCTGTGCGAGGTGACGGAACAGCTGCGTGATCCACAGCTTGCGGCGAGGAACGACGCGGCGGGGTTGACAGGGAACGGGCACCTCACCATAAAGCCGGCCGCACGGGAGCCGCGCATCGCGCCGGTTTTTCCGTCAGGTCGACAAGCCGGTGTATCTCGACGCACCGCAGATCGGCCGACGTGCGAGGGGGAGTGTCCCGAGCGGCAAAGGGGGCGGACTGTAAATCCGCTGGCTATGCCTTCGTAGGTTCGAGTCCTACCTCCCCCACCACGTCGCCTTCCGATAGAATGCGCCGATCTTCGCGGGTGTAGCTCAATGGTAGAGCAACAGCCTTCCAAGCTGATGACGAGGGTTCGATTCCCTTCACCCGCTCCACTTTTTCCGCGCAGCCCCCATATGAGGCGTCGGCGCGGTCCCTTCGCAGGACGGCCGGCACCCTCCGAGGGCTGAGCGTTATCCCCGTCCGTGCAGAGGCCGCGCAACGCGGCACTTGCGGAAACGTCGGAAACCGCCTATCCCACGGCCCGATTTTTCGCGGCCCGCATGTCGCTGAAGGAAACGAGATATGGCCAAAGAGAAGTTCAACCGTTCGAAGCCTCACTGCAACATCGGGACGATTGGCCATGTTGACCATGGCAAGACGTCTCTGACGGCTGCGATCACGAAGGTTCTTGCGGAGACGGGCGGCGCGACGTTCACGGCGTACGACCAGATCGACAAGGCGCCGGAAGAGAAGGCGCGCGGCATCACGATCTCGACCGCTCACGTTGAGTACGAGACGACGAACCGCCACTACGCCCACGTCGACTGCCCCGGCCACGCGGATTATGTGAAGAACATGATCACCGGCGCGGCGCAGATGGACGGCGCGATCCTGGTGGTTTCGGCGGCTGACGGCCCGATGCCGCAGACCCGCGAGCACATCCTTCTGGCCCGCCAGGTCGGCGTTCCGGCGCTGGTGGTGTTCCTGAACAAGTGCGACCAGGTCGACGACGAAGAGCTGCTCGAGCTGGTCGAGCTCGAGGTTCGCGAGCTGCTGTCGAAGTACGACTTCCCGGGCGACGACATCCCGATCATCCGTGGCTCGGCGCTGGTGGCGCTGCAGAACGGCGACGCCAAGCTCGGCCACGACGCCGTGCTCGAGTTGATGAAGGCGGTCGACGCCTACATCCCGCAGCCGGAGCGTCCGGTTGACCTGCCGTTCCTGATGCCGATCGAAGACGTGTTCTCGATCTCGGGTCGCGGCACTGTCGTGACGGGTCGCGTCGAGCGCGGCATCATCAAGGTCGGCGAGGAAGTCGAGATCGTCGGCATTCGTCCGACCATCAAGACGACGGTCACGGGCGTGGAAATGTTCCGCAAGCTGCTCGACCAGGGCCAGGCCGGCGACAATGTCGGCATTCTGGTTCGCGGCACGAAGCGCGAGGACGTGGAGCGCGGCCAGGTCGTGTGCAAGCCGGGTTCGGTGAAGCCGCACACGAAGTTCAAGGCCGAAGCCTACATCCTGACGAAGGAAGAGGGTGGCCGTCACACGCCGTTCTTCACCAATTACCGCCCGCAGTTCTACTTCCGGACGACGGACGTGACCGGCATCGTGACCCTGCCGGAAGGCACGGAAATGGTTATGCCGGGCGACAACATCACGGTCGACGTGGCGCTGATCGTGCCGATCGCGATGGAAGAAAAGCTGCGCTTCGCCATCCGCGAAGGCGGCCGCACCGTCGGCGCCGGCGTCGTCGCCTCCATCATCGAGTGATCGAAGCGAGCGGACCGTTCGCGTCAAGCGCGAACGGTTGCGGCGCCGTCGTCGGCGTCTCCATCATCGCGTGATGGACCAAGGCAGGGATGCGCTGGCCGCATCCCTTTCCGGTACCGAAGTTTTTCCCACTTCGATGCCGAACTGTTGAAACCGGCGCGCGCGCCCCTCGACGTGGACGCGCCGCCGGTTATAGTGCCTCGCGATTCGAGAGGCGGACCTCCGGGGCATTGCCCCGTCCGCCTCTTCTAGGAGTGTAGCTCAACTGGTAGAGCACCGGTCTCCAAAACCGGGGGTTGGGGGTTCGAGCCCCTCCACTCCTGCCACCCTTCCCAAGAGGGTGGCAGGCACGGCGGCAAAGGTTCTTTGACGCGAGGCGGCTTTGCGGGCTATACGCCCGCTTCGTGCATTTTTAGAGGGTCGTGCCGAAGCGTCGCCTAAGGGCGGTGCGCGGCGGGACCCGCAGGCGGCGCGCCGCGATCAGCCGATACCGGCGCGGGCCGCATCAGAGGCGTTTCGAGACGAGCATGGCGAAGACGAACCCGGTCGAGTTCTTTCAGCAGGTCCGCGCGGAAGCCCGCAAGGTCACCTGGCCGACCCGTCGCGAGACGCTCATCACTACCGCGATGGTGTTCGTCATGGTGGTGCTGGCCTCGCTGTTCTTCCTGGTCGCCGACCAGATTCTGAGCTTCGTTGTCGCTCAGATCCTGCAAATCGGCCGTTGAGGAGAGACGCGATGCCGATGCGCTGGTACATCGTCCACGCCTATTCCAACTTTGAGAAGAAGGTCGCGGATTCCATCAAGGAACAGGCTGCACAGCGCGGCCTCACCGATCTCTTCGAGCAGGTGCTGGTGCCGACCGAGAAGGTCGTCGAGGTGCGCCGCGGCCGCAAGGTCGATGCCGAGCGCAAGTTCTTCCCCGGCTATGTGCTGGTGAAGATGGACCTCACCGACGAGGCCTTCCACCTCATCAAGAACACGCCGAAAGTCACCGGCTTCCTCGGCGCCGACAACAAGCCGATGCCGATCGCCGAGAAGGAGGCCATGCGCATCCTTCAGCAGGTGCAGGAAGGCATTGAGCGGCCCAAGCCCTCGATCACCTTCGAGGTCGGCGAGACGGTCAAGGTGTCGGACGGTCCCTTCGCTTCCTTCAATGGCATCGTCGAGGAAGTCGACGAGGGCCGCTCCCGCCTCAAGGTGGCGGTGTCGATCTTCGGTCGCGCCACCCCGGTCGAGCTTGAATTCGGTCAGGTCGAGAAGGTCTGAGGGCCGATCCTTCGGAATTCTTTCAAGGGCGCAGCTTCGGCGGCGCCCTTTTTCGTGGGCGGCCGCGTTAACGGGTTAACACCCTCGGTCCGGGCGCGCGTCCTATCCTCCCTGCAAGCCAGCCGCCGCACCGAGCGGACGGCGGCGCAACAGGGGAGGTCACAATGGCTGGCAAACGCATCCTGATGATCGTCGGCGACTTCGTCGAGGACTATGAGACCATGGTGCCGTTCCAGGCCCTGCTGGCGGTCGGGCACACGGTGCATGCCGTCTGCCCGGACAAGACGGCCGGCGACAGCGTGGCGACGGCGATCCACGATTTCGAGGGGCAGCAGACCTATTCGGAAAAGCGCGGCCACAATTTCGCGCTGAATGCCACCTTCGCCGACATCGATCCGGCCCGCTACGACGCGCTGGTGATTCCTGGCGGGCGCGCGCCGGAATATCTGCGCATGAACGCCCGCGCCATCGAGATGGTCCGCCACTTCTTCGAGGCCGACAAGCCGGTCGCCGCCATCTGCCACGGCGCCCAGCTGCTGGCCGGCGCCCGGGTGCTGGAAGGGCGCACCTGTTCGGCCTATCCCGCCTGCCGCGCCGAGGTGGAACTCGCCGGGGGCACCTATGCCGACATCGCGATTGATGCGGCGGTGACGGACGGCAATCTGGTGAGCGCCCCCGCCTGGCCGGCGCATCCGGCCTGGATCGGCCAGTTCCTCGCCGTGCTCGGCACTACCATCGCGCATGGTGAGGCCACTATCGGTGCGCGCAAGGCCGCGTGAGGCGTCTTCACGACCCGGCGGAACGGGACTATGATGCGCGCGGCGGGGCGGCACGCTCCGCCGCCGAGGGAGGCGCACCATGTGCAAGCTTTTCATCGAAGCCGATCCGGCCCTGTGGCAGACGCGGCTGAAATCGCTGCGCTTGAGCGGCTTTTCCACCAGCGTGCGGCTGGAGAATCTCTATTGGCAGGTGCTGGAGGAAATCGCCCAGCGCGACGGTATGAGCCTGCCGCAGCTCCTGGCCAGGCTGCATGAGGAACTGACCTTCGCCCATGGCGGGGTGGAGAACTTTGCCTCGTTCCTGCGGGTGTGCTGCGGGCGCTATCTCGCGCTCCAGCTGGAAGGCGATGTGCCGCGCGACCTGGGCACGCCCATTCGCAGCCTCGACGCCGACGCGATTCTGGCGCGCGAGGCGCATCGCAGCCGGCGTAGCCTGTCCTCGGCGGCCTGAACTCCTCACCGGGTGTCAGCGCGAGAGGCGACGGCAAGGCCACCGTTGCGTTTGACCGCGCCATCCTGTATGGCATGCGTTGCATCCGGGAGTAAGGCCTCCCGGTGCGTTCATGCGCGGGAGGCACGGCAGGTTCGCCAGCCAGCGTTTTAAACGTGCCGCTACCGCGCCCCTCCATTTACGCCGCCCGCGATGAAGCCGTCGCGACGGCGTGCTTTGGCGTTTGCGACTGGCAGTCGCACCGCCGAGGAGTTCGTCATGGCGAAGAAGATCACCGGCTACATCAAGTTGCAGGTGCCGGCCGGCTCGGCCAACCCCGCGCCGCCGATCGGCCCTGCGCTCGGTCAGCGCGGCCTCAACATCATGGAATTCTGCAAGGCGTTCAACGCCCAGACCGGCCAGCTCGAAAAGGGCATGCCGATTCCGGTGGTGATCACGGCCTATCAGGACCGTTCGTTCACCTTCGAGCTGAAGACCCCGCCGGTCTCCTACTTCTTGAAGAAGGCCGCCGGCCTTGAGACCAAGAAGAAGCCCGGCTCCGGCCACAAGACGCCGGGCAAGGGCGGCTTCGTCGGCAAGATCTCGCAGGAACAGATGCGCGAAATCGCCGGCAAGAAGATGAAGGACCTCAACTGCGAGACCGTCGAAGCGGCGGTGCGCATGATCGAGGGCTCCGCCCGTTCCATGGGCCTCGAAGTGGTGGGTTGAGCTGATGGCCAAGATTTCCAAGCGTGTTCGCTCCGTCCGCGAGGGCATCGATCCGGTGAAGCTGTACGGTCTCGATGAGGCGCTGACGCTTCTCAAGGACCGGGCCAACGCCAAGTTCGACGAGACCATCGAAGTGGCGCTCAATCTCGGCGTCGATCCCCGTCACGCCGACCAGATGGTGCGCGGCGTGTGCAACCTGCCGAACGGCTCGGGCCGTACTGTCCGCGTCGCCGTGTTCGCGCGCGGCGCCAAGGCGGATGAAGCCAAGGCGGCGGGCGCCGACATCGTCGGTGCTGAGGATCTGCTCGAGACCATCCAGGGCGGCACGATCGAGTTCGATCGCTGCATCGCCACCCCGGACCTGATGCCGCTCGTCGGCCGTCTCGGCAAGGTGCTCGGCCCACGCGGCCTGATGCCGAACCCGAAGGTCGGCACCGTCACCATGGACGTGAAGGGTGCGGTCGAGGCGGCCAAGGGCGGCGCGGTCGAGTTCCGCGTCGAGAAGGCTGGCATCATCCATGGCGGCATCGGCAAGGCCTCGTTCCCGGTCGACAAGCTCGCCGAGAACATCCGCGCCTTCGTTGACGCGGTCGTCAAGGCCAAGCCGACCGGCGCCAAGGGCACCTATGTTCAGCGCGTCGCCGTCTCCTCGACCATGGGCCCCGGCCTTAAGGTCGAGCCCGCGAGCGTTCTGGTTGCCGGCTGATCGCCCTGTCGCATCGTCGTCACGGGACCGGTCGCGGTCCCGTGATTGCGACGGTGTGGATTTGTCAAGCCCTTGGTGCTATCAGGGGTGACAAATCCCAAGCGACTCACTATATGGGCGGTTTCGTTGCCGACAATGTCGGTCGCGTGCCGATGAAATTTCAGCTTTCGCCCGTGTAAAAACGGGCGGAGAGGCCGGCAGGGTTCGCCTTGCCGGCTTTACGTCCTGTCCGAGACTGCCGGTGCCCCTCGCCTGAGGTGGCTTAATCCCGATCGGGGCCAGCATAGACGGGGTACGACCGCAGGAAGGGTTCCGGGCAACCGGGTCCTGGATTGCGGCTCGAACCAGCGCCTTGGCCGGTTTTTCGGTCCCAGGGGACAGGATACCAACCGTCGTCGCTCCGCAAGGAGGGGCGGCAAGGCGCAAACCCGGCGGGGAAGGTCATCTTCCTCGCCACCGGAGAGCAAGTGAAGTGGATCGAGCACAAAAAGAAGAGCTCGTCACGACGCTGACCGATGTGTTTCAGAGCACCTCGGTCGTCGTAGTGGCCCACTATTCCGGCCTCACCGTCGCCCAGCTGTCGGCTCTGCGCCGCCAGATGAAGGCGAATGGTGCGACCGTGAAGGTGGCGAAGAACCGCCTCGCCAAGATCGCTCTCGAAGGTTCGGACGTCGCACATGTCGCGGCCCTGCTGAAGGGTCCGACCATCATCGCTTATTCGAGCGATCCTGTTGCGGCCCCGAAGGTTGCCGTCGACTTCGCCAAGACGAACGACAAGTTCGTCATCCTTGGCGGAGCGTTCGGCACCACGGCCCTGAATGTGGATGGTGTGAAGGCTCTGGCCACCATGCCGTCCCTTGATGAACTGCGCGCGAAGCTCGTCGGCCTTATCCAGGCCCCGGCGACCAAGATCGCCCAGCTCAGCACCGCGCCGGCGGCCAAGCTCGCCCGCGTGTTTGCGGCCTATGCCAAAGAGAACGAAGCCGCGTGAGGCTTCCCGGTAATACTGGTTCGAACCGAAATCCAAGGACTTAAGTAAAATGGCTGATCTGTCGAAGCTCGTTGACGAGCTGTCCGCCCTGACCGTTCTCGAGGCCGCCGAGCTCGCGAAGCTCCTCGAAGAGAAGTGGGGCGTTTCCGCCGCCGCCGCCGTGGCTGTCGCCGCTGCCCCGGCTGCTGCGGCTGCCCCCGTTGAAGAGCAGACCGAGTTCACCGTTATCCTGGCCTCGGCCGGCGATAAGAAGATCGAGGTCATCAAGGAAGTCCGCGCCATCACCGGCCTGGGCCTCAAGGAAGCCAAGGATCTCGTCGAGGCGGCCCCCAAGGCTGTCAAGGAAGGCGTGACCAAGGACGAAGCCGAGAAGATCAAGGCGCAGATCGAGAAGGCCGGCGCCAAGGTCGAGCTCAAGTGATCATCTGATCATTCGAGGCCGCCGGTTCGCCGGCGGCCTCTGCCTTCGCATGGCCGAGGGCGTGACTGAGGGAAGCCCGACGGCTTCCCAGACGATCCGGGACCGGATCGTCTGGCGAGCCGTCGGTTACAGAACGGTCGGAGGGCAGGGCGCTTTGGTGCCTCATCCTCGTCGGATTGTTCGGTGATCATAAGCCTCCACGGATGGCCACCCGGCCCTCCCGCCGGGATCGTGGATGGCGCTGACGGATACTCGGACGGAGCGAGGAGCGACATGGCGCAGACGTTCACCGGTCGTAAGCGGGTCCGCAAGTTTTTCGGCAAGATCCAGGAAGTGGCGGAGATGCCGAACCTCATCGAGGTTCAGAAGGCATCCTACGACCAGTTCCTGCAGATCGTTGAGCCGAAGGGCGGCCGCGCAGACGACGGCATTCAGGCGGTTTTCAAGTCGGTATTCCCGATTTCGGACTTTTCGGGCGCTGCTATGCTCGAATTCGTCCGCTACGAGTTCGAACCGCCGAAGTACGACGTTGACGAGTGCCGCCAGCGGGGCATGACCTTTGCCGCGCCGCTCAAGGTGACGCTGCGCCTCATCGTGTTCGATGTCGATCCCGATACCGGCTCCAAGTCCGTCAAGGACATCAAGGAGCAGGATGTCTATATGGGCGACATCCCGCTGATGACCATGAACGGTACGTTCATCGTCAACGGCACCGAGCGCGTCATCGTCTCGCAGATGCACCGCTCGCCGGGCGTGTTCTTCGACCACGACAAGGGCAAGACGCACTCCTCGGGCAAGCTGCTTTTCGCCGCCCGCATCATTCCCTATCGCGGTTCCTGGCTCGACATCGAGTTCGACGCCAAGGACATCGTCTATGCGCGCATTGATCGCCGCCGCAAGATTCCGGTGACGAGCCTGCTCTTCGCCCTCGGCCTCGCCGGCGAGGAGATCCTCGACACCTTCTACGAGACCATCACCTTCGCCCGGGCGAAGGATGGCTGGCGCATGCCTTTCGATCCCAAGCGGATGAAGGGCTACAAGGCGGTTTCCGATCTCGTCGACGCCGACACCGGCGAAGTCGTGGTCGAGGCCGGCAAGAAGGTGACGGTCCGCCAGGCCCGCCAGCTCGCCGAGAAGGGCCTCAAGGCGCTCAAGATCTCCGACGAGGAGATGGTCGGCCAATATGTGGCCGAGGACATGGTCAACCCGACCTCGGGCGAGATCTATGTCGAAGCCGGTGAAGAAGTCACCGAGAAGATGCTGAAGCAGCTTGTCGAGCTCGGCTACGAAGAAGTGCCGATCCTCGACATCGACCACATCAATGTGGGCGCCTATATCCGCAACACGCTGACGGTCGACAAGAACGTCACCCGTGAGGATGCGCTGTTCGACATCTACCGCGTGATGCGTCCCGGCGAGCCGCCGACGCTCGATTCCGCGCAGGCCATGTTCCACTCGCTGTTCTTCGACAGCGAGCGCTACGACCTGTCCGCGGTCGGCCGCGTGAAGATGAACATGCGCCTCGACCTCGATGCCGAGGACACGGTGCGTGTGCTGCGCCGCGAGGACATTCTCGCGGTCATCCAGACGCTGGTTCAGCTGCGCGACGGCAAGGGCGAGATCGACGATATCGATCATCTCGGCAATCGCCGCGTCCGCTCTGTCGGCGAGCTGATGGAGAATCAGTATCGCGTCGGCCTGCTGCGCATGGAGCGCGCCATCAAGGAGCGCATGTCGTCCGTCGACATCGACACCGTGATGCCGCAGGACCTGATCAACGCCAAGCCGGTGGCGGCGGCGGTGCGCGAGTTCTTCGGCTCGTCGCAGCTCTCGCAGTTCATGGACCAGACCAACCCGCTGTCCGAGATCACCCACAAGCGCCGTCTCTCGGCGCTTGGCCCGGGCGGTCTGACGCGCGAGCGCGCCGGCTTCGAGGTGCGCGACGTGCACCCGACGCATTACGGCCGTATTTGCCCGATCGAGACGCCGGAAGGCCCGAATATCGGCCTGATCAACTCGCTGGCCACCTTTGCCCGCGTGAACAAGTACGGCTTCATCGAGGCGCCCTATCGCCGCGTTAAGGACAGCCAGGTTCAGGACGAGGTGGTCTATCTCTCCGCCATGGAGGAGGGGAAGTACTACGTCGCGCAGGCCAACATCCCGCTCGACGCCGAAGGCCGCTTCACCGAGGACCTGATCGTCTGCCGGCATGCCGGTGACGTTCTGCTGGTCACGCCCGATCGCGTCGACTTCATGGACGTGTCGCCCAAGCAGCTGGTCTCGGTCGCCGCGGCGCTCATTCCGTTCCTTGAGAACGACGACGCCAACCGCGCGCTGATGGGCTCGAACATGCAGCGCCAGGCGGTGCCGCTGGTGCGTGCCGACGCCCCCTTCGTGGGCACGGGCATGGAATCAGTGGTGGCCCGCGATTCCGGTGCCGCCATCGGTGCGCGCCGTACCGGCGTTGTCGACCAGGTGGACGCGACCCGTATCGTTATCCGTGCGACGGAAGAGGCCGATGCCTCCAAGTCGGGCGTCGACATCTACCGGCTGCAGAAGTTCCAGCGCTCCAACCAGTCGACCTGCATCAACCAGCGTCCGCTGGTGCGGGTGGGTGACCGGGTGCGCAAGGGCGACATCATTGCCGACGGTCCCTCGACCGATCTCGGCGATCTGGCGCTCGGCCGGAACATCCTCGTCGCCTTCATGCCGTGGAATGGCTACAACTTCGAAGATTCCATCCTGCTGTCGGAGAACATCTCCAAGGGTGACATCTTCTCCTCGATCCACATCGAGGAATTCGAAGTGATGGCCCGCGATACGAAGCTGGGTCCGGAGGAAATCACGCGCGACATTCCGAACGTGTCGGAAGAGGCGCTGAAGAACCTCGACGAAGCCGGCATCGTCTATATCGGCGCCGAAGTTCAGGCGGGCGACATCCTTTGCGGCAAGATCACGCCGAAGGGTGAGAGCCCGATGACCCCGGAAGAAAAGCTGCTTCGCGCCATCTTCGGCGAGAAGGCGGCCGACGTGCGCGACACCTCGCTGCGCGTTCCCCCGGGCGTCACCGGCACGGTCGTCGAAGTGCGCGTGTTCAACCGCCACGGTGTGGACAAGGACGAGCGCGCCCAGGCGATCGAGCGCGAGGAGATCGAGCGTCTCGCCAAGGATCGCGACGACGAGCAGGCGATCCTCGACCGCAACGTCTTCGGCCGTCTGGCCGAGATGCTGGACGGCAAGGTCGGCGTGGCGGGCCCGAAGGGGTTCAAGAAGGACACGCCGCTCACCCGTTCGGTGCTGACCGAGTACCCGCGCAGCCAGTGGTGGCAGTTCGCCATCGCCGACGACCATGTGATGAGCGAGCTGGAGGCGATCCGCAACCAGTACGACGAATCGAAGAAGCGCCTTGAGCAGCGCTTCCTCGACAAGGTCGAAAAGCTGCAGCGCGGCGACGAGCTGCCGCCCGGCGTGATGAAGATGGTCAAGGTCTTCATCGCGGTGAAGCGCAAGATCCAGCCGGGCGACAAGATGGCCGGCCGGCATGGCAACAAAGGCGTGGTCTCGCGCATCGTCCCGGTCGAGGACATGCCGTTCCTTGAGGACGGCACCCCGGTCGACATGGTGCTCAACCCGCTCGGCGTGCCCTCGCGCATGAATGTCGGGCAGATCCTTGAAACCCATCTGGGTTGGGCCTGCGCCGGCCTCGGCCGGGTGATCGACCGCGCCATCGAAGGTTACCGCCAGACGCACGATATCGCGCCGCTCAAGGACGCGTTCAGCAAGATCTACGGCAAGGACGAGACAATCGACTCGCTCGACGAGGACGGTCTGGTCGAGCTGGGATCGAATTTGCGTCGCGGCGTCCCGATCGCCACGCCGGTGTTCGACGGTGCCCGCGAGGCCGATATCGAGCACATGCTGGAGCTGGCGGGTCTCGACAAGTCGGCGCAGTCGACCCTGTTCGACGGCCGCACCGGCGAGCAGTTCGACCGTAAGGTTACGGTCGGCTACATCTACATGCTGAAGCTGCATCACCTTGTCGACGACAAGATCCATGCACGCTCGATCGGCCCGTACTCGCTCGTCACCCAGCAGCCGCTGGGCGGCAAGGCGCAGTTCGGCGGTCAGCGCTTCGGTGAGATGGAAGTGTGGGCGTTGGAGGCCTATGGCGCCGCCTACACCCTGCAGGAGATGCTCACCGTCAAGTCGGACGACGTGGCGGGCCGCACCAAGGTCTATGAGGCGATCGTGCGCGGCGACGACACGTTCGAGGCGGGTATCCCCGAGAGCTTCAACGTTCTCGTGAAGGAGATGCGTTCGCTCGGCCTGAACGTCGAGCTGATGAACTCCAAGACCCTCTCCGCGGTCGCAAGCCCGGGCGAGAGCCTGCCAGCGGCCGAATGACCGACTGAACCAAGGGGGCGGACGCGCAGGCGTGTCCGCCCTTTCGATCGTTCGACAGACCAGACTTTTCCGTGACCCCAACCAGCCGCGGCGGCGGAGGCGGGGTCCAGCCGAAGGAGACGGCGATGAATCAAGAGGTGATGAATCTCTTCAACCCGGCGGCGCCGGCGCCGACTTTCGATCAGATCAAGATCTCGATCGCGAGTCCGGAGAAGATCCTGTCGTGGTCCTTCGGTGAGATCAAGAAGCCGGAGACGATCAACTACCGCACGTTCAAGCCCGAGCGTGACGGCTTGTTCTGCGCGCGCATCTTCGGTCCGATCAAGGACTATGAGTGCCTGTGCGGCAAGTACAAGCGCATGAAGTACAAGGGCATCATCTGCGAGAAGTGCGGCGTGGAAGTCACGCTGTCGCGCGTGCGTCGCGAGCGCATGGGCCACATCGAGCTTGCCGCCCCGGTCGCGCATATCTGGTTCCTGAAGTCGCTGCCGAGCCGCATCGGCCTGCTGCTCGACATGACGCTCAAGGACCTCGAACGCATCCTGTACTTTGAATATTACTGCGTCATCGAGCCGGGCCTCACCCCGCTGAAGGAGCGTCAGCTCCTCTCGGAAGAGGACTATCTGCGCGCGCAGGAAGAATATGGTGATGACTCGTTCACGGCGCTGATCGGCGCCGAGGCGATCCGTGAGATTCTGCGCGGCATGGATCTGGAGAAGATCGCCGGCAACCTGCGCAAGGAGATCGCCGAGGCGACCACCGAGCTGAAGCCGAAGAAGCTCGCCAAGCGGCTGAAGATTGTCGAAGCCTTCCAGGAATCCGGCAACAAGCCGGAATGGATGATCCTGACGCATGTTCCGGTGATCCCGCCGGACCTGCGCCCGCTCGTCCCGCTGGACGGCGGCCGTTTCGCCACGTCCGACCTGAACGACCTCTACCGCCGCGTCATCAACCGTAACAACCGCCTCAAGCGGCTGATCGAGCTGAAGGCCCCGGATATCATCATCCGCAACGAGAAGCGCATGCTTCAGGAAGCGGTCGATGCGCTGTTCGACAATGGCCGTCGCGGCCGCGTCATCACGGGTGCCAACAAGCGCCCGCTGAAGTCGCTCGCCGATATGCTGAAGGGCAAGCAGGGCCGGTTCCGCCAGAACCTGCTCGGCAAGCGCGTCGACTATTCCGGTCGTTCGGTGATCGTCGTCGGTCCCGAGCTGAAGCTGCACCAGTGCGGCCTGCCGAAGAAGATGGCGCTGGAGCTGTTCAAGCCCTTCATCTATTCGCGCCTCGACGCCAAGGGCCTGTCCGCCACTGTGAAGCAGGCGAAGAAGCTCGTCGAGAAGGAGCGTCCCGAGGTGTGGGACATCCTCGACGAGGTCATTCGCGAGCATCCGGTGATGCTGAACCGCGCCCCGACGCTGCATCGCCTGGGCATCCAGGCGTTCGAGCCGGTGCTGATCGAAGGCAAGGCGATCCAGCTTCACCCGCTGGTCTGCTCGGCCTTCAACGCGGACTTCGACGGCGACCAGATGGCGGTGCACGTGCCCCTGTCCATCGAGGCGCAGCTTGAAGCGCGCGTGCTGATGATGTCGACAAACAACATCCTGCACCCGGCCAACGGCGCTCCGATCATCGTGCCGTCGCAGGATATCGTGCTCGGTCTGTATTACCTCACCATGATGAAGGAGAACGAGCCCGGTCAGGGCATGGCGTTCGCCAACATGGGCGAGATCGACCACGCGCTGGCGGTCAAGGCCATCACGCTGCACACTAAGGTGCGTGGGCGCTATATCGGCGTGGGCGAGGACGGCAAGCCCGTCTCGAAGATCCACGAGACCACGCCCGGCCGCATGAAGCTCGGCGAATTGCTGCCGAAGAACGCCAAGACCCCCTTCGACGTCGTCAACAAGCTGATGACCAAGAAGGAAATCTCGAACATGATCGACACCGTCTACCGCCACTGCGGTCAGAAGGAGACGGTCATCTTCTGCGATCGCATCATGACGCTCGGCTTCTCCAACGCCTTCCGCGCCGGCATTTCCTTCGGCAAGGACGACATGGTGGTGCCCTCCAAGAAGTGGGACATGGTCGAAGAGACCCGTTCGCTCACCAAGGAGTACGAGCAGCAGTACAATGACGGCCTGATCACCCAGGGCGAAAAGTACAACAAGGTCGTCGATGCGTGGGGCAAGTGCTCCGCCCGCCTCGCCGACGAGATGATGGCCGAGATTTCGGCGGTGAAGAAGGACCCGGTGACGGGTCGCGAGAAGCAGATCAACTCGATCTACATGATGGCCCATTCCGGCGCGCGTGGTTCGCGCGAGCAGATGCGCCAGCTCGCCGCCATGCGCGGTCTGATGGCCAAGCCGTCGGGCGAGATCATCGAGACGCCGATCATCTCGAACTTCAAGGAAGGCCTCTCCGTGCTCGAGTACTTCAACTCGACCCACGGTGCCCGTAAGGGCCTGGCCGACACCGCGCTGAAGACCGCCAACTCGGGCTACCTGACCCGTCGTCTCGTCGACGTGGCCCAGGACAGCATCATCACGTTGCGCGACTGCGGCACCACCAACGGCATCGCCATGCGCGCCATCATCGACGCGGGCAACATCGTCGCCACGCTCGGCTCGCGCGTTCTGGGCCGTACCGCGGCCGAGGACGTGATCGAGGGCGCGACTGGCAATGTGATCGTGCCGGCCGGCCACATGATGGACGAGGCGGATATCGAGCGCATCTCCAAGGCGGGCGTGCAGGAGATCAAGATCCGCTCCGTGCTGACCTGCGAGGCCAAGAATGGCGTCTGCGGGACCTGCTACGGCCGCGATCTGGCTCGCGGCACGCCTGTCAACATGGGCGAGGCGGTCGGCGTCATCGCGGCGCAGTCGATCGGCGAGCCGGGCACCCAGCTCACCATGCGCACCTTCCACATCGGCGGCGCGGCGCAGCTCTCCGAGCAGTCCTTCATCGAGGCCTCTTTCGAGGGCACGGTGAAGATCCGCAACCGCAATGTGGTGCGGAACTCGGAAGGCGAGCTGATCGCCATGAGCCGCAACCTGTCCGTCCTGATCATCGATCACGACGGTTCGGAAAAGGCGGCGCACCGCATCCAGTTCGGCGCCAAGCTGAAGGTCGATGACGGCGACGCCATCAAGCGTGGCCAGCGCATCGCCGAGTGGGACCCCTATACCCGTCCGATCCTCACCGAGGTCGAGGGTATCGTGGGTTACGAGGATCTGGTCGAAGGCGCTTCGCTCAGCGAGACGGTCGACGAATCGACCGGCATCGCCAAGCGCGTCGTCACCGACTGGCGCACGGGCCGTGGCTCGGAACTGCGTCCCTCGCTGGTGGTGAAGGGTGCGGACGGCAAGGTGCTGAAGCTGCAGCGCGGCGGCGATGCCCGCTACACGCTGCCGGTGGAAGCCATTCTGTCGGCCGATCCCGGCTCCACCATCAAGGCTGGCGACGTTCTCGCCCGCGTGCCGATGGAGTCCGCCAAGACCCGCGACATCACGGGCGGTCTGCCGCGCGTGGCGGAGCTGTTCGAGGCGCGTCGTCCGAAGGATGCGGCGATCATCGCCGAAATCTCCGGCACGATCCGGTTCGGCAAGGACTACAAGAACAAGCGCCGCGTGAGCATCGAGCCGCAGGATTCGACCGACGACACGGCCGAGTACCTGATCCCGAAGGGCAAGCACATCCATCTGCAGGATGGCGACCTCGTCGAGAAGGGCGACTTCATCGTCGACGGCAACCCCGCGCCGCACGACATCCTGGCCATCAAGGGCGTCGAGGAACTCGCCGCCTATCTCGTCAACGAGATCCAGGAGGTCTACCGGCTGCAGGGCGTGCTCATCAACGACAAGCACATCGAGGTGATCGTTCGCCAGATGCTGCAGAAGGTCGAGATCGACGACGCTGGCGAAAGCGACCTGCTCACCAACGAGCAGATCGACGCCTCGGAGCTGAACGAGATCAACGAGGTGCTGGTCGCCGAGGGCAAGAAGCCCGCGTCTGGTCATCCCGTGCTGCTCGGCATCACCAAGGCGAGCCTGCAGACGCGCTCCTTCATCTCGGCCGCCTCCTTCCAGGAGACGACCCGGGTGCTCACCGAGGCGGCGGTCAACGGCAAGTCCGATGATCTCGCTGGCCTCAAGGAGAACGTCATCGTCGGCCGCCTGATCCCGGCGGGCACCGGGGCGCAGATGGCCAAGCTCCGCGTCACCGCGACCTCGCGCGACGAACTCATCGCCGCGCAGAACGAACAGGACGGCGTGGCGTCCAACGCTCCGCGTCTGGAAGGACCGGCCGCCGCCGAGTGATCGGCGTCGCAGCCTGGTAGAAATGGAAAGGGCCGTCCCTCAGGGGCGGCCCTTTTGCTTTGTGCGGGACAGCGCGCAGCCGAGGCGGCTTCGGAGGGTGAAGGCGCCCTGGCATGGTTAACGGGGCAGGCCGCCCCGGTGGCAGGCTCTCTGTTGACGTCAGCCCCGCTGCCGTTCGGACGTCGGAGGCCGCCGTGCGGGGCCGGTGGCGATTTGGGGCGGCCTCCAGTGTCGCCGGGTCCGGCCGTTCCGCCGGTTCTTCGCGGCACAGGGGAGGGGCGCCTTGCAACAGTCCTCCCGCAGCATCGGCGCCAAGACTGCGAGTCGCGATTCGTCATTCCGCGACTCGCGAGTCGCCTTCGTAGGGGGCGGGCCTGCGAATCTGTTAAACGACGACAGCGACAGGTTGGCGAGTCGGCGTCTACTCGGCCTCCTGGCGCCCCCTTTCGCGGGAATTCAGCGTCCGCAAAGCCTCGCACGACCCTGTGAGCGGCCATTCTTACGGTTAAGGGTTGACGTCAGGCGAGTCGGCGGGTAGAAGGCGCCTACTTTCACGGCAGGCGGTTGAAGTTACCGCGTTCGGACACCCTGTCTGGACACAGAATTTCAAGACGCTGCCGGGACGCAAGCACGACCAAATCCGGCGCATGATCGCGCATCTGGTGGCTTTCGAGCCATCGCGTGATCCTCTGAACGTACAGCGCCCTCGGCCAGGATCTGGCCGGCGGCGCTTCTTTCGTTCGCAGGCAGGCCGGCGTGCTGATTGTTCCGAATTGCCGAGAAGAAGAATGCGGTTGCGGCCGCGGAAATTGGGTTAGCGCGAGGGCATTCCTGTCCGTAGCGCAGCGAGACGAAGGCGAGACACGTGCCGACGATCAACCAGCTGATCCGCAAGCCGCGGGAAGCCCAGAAGGCCCGGAACAAGGTTCCGGCGCTGCAGGCCAGCCCGCAGAAGCGTGGTGTTTGCACCCGCGTCTATACGACGACCCCGAAGAAGCCGAACTCGGCGCTTCGTAAGGTCGCCAAGGTTCGTTTGACCAATGGCTATGAAGTCATCGGTTACATCCCCGGCGAGGGGCACAACCTGCAGGAACACTCCGTGGTGATGATCCGCGGCGGCCGCGTCAAGGATCTTCCTGGCGTGCGCTATCACATCCTGCGCGGCGTGCTCGATACGCAGGGCGTCAAGAATCGTAAGCAGCGCCGTTCCAAGTACGGCGCCAAGCGGCCGAAGTGAGGATTGAGCGATGTCCCGTCGTCATCGTGCAGAGCGCCGCGAAGTTACCCCGGATCCCAAGTTCGGGAGCGAGGTGCTGAGCCGCTTCATGAACGCCGTCATGTATGACGGCAAGAAGTCGGTTGCCGAGCAGATCGTTTATGGCGCCCTCGACCTGGTCGAGAACCGCGCCAAGTCCGAGCCTCTGGGTGTGTTCACCCAGGCGCTGGACAATGTCAGCCCGGCCATCGAGGTGCGTTCCCGCCGTGTCGGCGGCGCCACCTACCAGGTGCCCGTCGAAGTGCGTCCCGAGCGCCGTCAGGCTCTCGCGATCCGCTGGCTGATCATTGCGGCACGTGCCCGCAACGAGAAGACCATGGTCGAGCGTCTGTCAGGCGAACTGCTCGACGCCTCGAACAACCGCGGCACTGCCGTGAAGAAACGTGAAGACACGCACCGCATGGCGGAGGCCAACCGCGCCTTCTCTCACTACCGCTGGTGATGACGAGAGCCGGGACGAGGATCTGATATGTCGCGCATTCATGCTATTGAAGACTACCGTAACTTCGGCATCATGGCCCACATTGATGCCGGCAAGACCACCACGACCGAACGGATCCTCTATTACACCGGCAAGAGCCACAAGATCGGCGAAGTCCATGATGGCGCTGCCACCATGGACTGGATGACCCAGGAGCAGGAGCGCGGCATCACGATTACGTCGGCCGCGACGACCGCTTTCTGGCATGGCAAGCGCCTGAACATCATCGACACCCCCGGCCACGTCGACTTCACCATTGAAGTCGAGCGCTCGCTGCGTGTGCTCGATGGCGCCGTCTGCGTTCTTGACGGCAACCAGGGCGTCGAGCCCCAGACCGAGACCGTCTGGCGCCAGGCCGACAAGTACAACGTTCCGCGCATCGTGTTCGTCAACAAGATGGACAAGACCGGCGCCGACTTCTTCCGCTGCGTGGAGATGATTATCGACCGCGTTGACGGCAAGCCGGTCTGCTGCCAGCTGCCCATCGGTTCCGAGAACAACTTCAAGGGCATCATTGACCTCGTCCGCATGAAGGCGGTCGTGTGGGACAATGAAGAGCTCGGCGCGAAGTATCACGACGAAGAGATCCCGGCTGAGCTGCTCGACCAGGCCATCGAATATCGCGGCAAGCTGCTCGAAGCGGCTGTCGAGCTCGATGACGACGTGCTCTCCGCCTATCTCGAAGGCGTCGAGCCCGACGAAGCCACCCTCAAGGGTCTGATCCGCAAGGCCGTCATCGGCCGCGTGTTCAACCCGGTGTTCTGTGGCTCGGCGTTCAAGAACAAAGGCGTCCAGCCGCTGCTCGACGCAGTGTGCGACTTCCTGCCGTCGCCGATCGATCGTGGCGCGATCAAGGGCATCGACTTCGACACCGAAGAAGAGACCGTTCGCAACCCGAACGATAGCGACCCGCTGTCGGTCCTCGCGTTCAAGATCATGGACGACCCCTTCGTCGGCACCATCACCTTCTGCCGCGTCTATTCGGGCAAGCTCGAAACCGGCATGGGTCTGCTGAACTCGACCCGCGACAAGAAGGAGCGCGTCGGTCGCATGCTGCTCATGCATGCGAACAACCGCGAAGACATCAAGGAAGCCTATGCCGGCGACATCGTCGCTCTGGCGGGCCTCAAGGAAGTGCGCACCGGCGATACGCTGTGCGACCCGGCCAAACCGGTCATCCTTGAGAAGATGGAATTCCCCGAGCCGGTCATTGAGATCGCGATCGAGCCGAAGTCCAAGGCCGACCAGGAGAAGCTGGGCCTCGCTCTGGCGAAGCTCGCGGCGGAGGATCCGTCCTTCCGCGTGTCGACCGATTTCGAGAGCGGCCAGACCATCCTCAAGGGCATGGGCGAACTGCACCTCGACATCAAGGTCGACATCCTGAAGCGCACCTACAAGGTGGATGCCAATATCGGCGCCCCCCAGGTCGCCTATCGCGAGACGATCACCCGCAAGACCGAGATCGACTACACCCACAAGAAGCAGACCGGCGGTACCGGTCAGTTCGCCCGGGTGAAGTTCGTGGTCGAGCCGAACGAAGTCGGCAAGGGTTTCTCGTTCGAGAGCAAGGTCATCGGCGGCGCGGTGCCGAAGGAGTACATCCCCGGCGTCAACAAGGGTCTGGAAAGCGTGCTCGGTTCGGGCGTGCTGGCTGGCTTCCCGGTTGTCGACGTCAAGGTCGAGCTCATCGACGGCGCCTACCACGAAGTCGACTCGTCGGCCCTGGCCTTCGAGATCGCGTCCCGTGCGGCGTTCCGTGAGGCCCTGCAGAAGGGCGGCGCGGTGCTGCTGGAGCCGATCATGAAGGTCGAGGTCGTCACCCCGGAAGACTATACCGGCTCGGTCATCGGCGACCTCAACTCCCGTCGCGGCCAGATCCAGGGCCAGGACATGCGTGGCAATGCGAACGTCGTGAATGCGATGGTGCCGCTGGCCAACATGTTTGGCTACGTCAATACGCTCCGGTCCTTCTCGCAGGGCCGCGCTACCTTCACCATGCAGTTCGACCACTACGAGCAGGTGCCGTCGAACGTCGCTCAGGAGGTTCAGGCCAAGTACGCATGATGCGGCAGGCCTGAATTTTTGAAGCGATTTCGTATCCACATCGATAAGACCGACGGAGAGCCCCGTGGCCAAAGAGAAGTTCAACCGTTCGAAGCCTCACTGCAACATCGGGACGATTGGCCATGTTGACCATGGCAAGACGTCTCTGACGGCTGCGATCACGAAGGTTCTTGCGGAGACGGGCGGCGCGACGTTCACGGCGTACGACCAGATCGACAAGGCGCCGGAAGAGAAGGCGCGCGGCATCACGATCTCGACCGCTCACGTTGAGTACGAGACGACGAACCGCCACTACGCCCACGTCGACTGCCCCGGCCACGCGGATTATGTGAAGAACATGATCACCGGCGCGGCGCAGATGGACGGCGCGATCCTGGTGGTTTCGGCGGCTGACGGCCCGATGCCGCAGACCCGCGAGCACATCCTTCTGGCCCGCCAGGTCGGCGTTCCGGCGCTGGTGGTGTTCCTGAACAAGTGCGACCAGGTCGACGACGAAGAGCTGCTCGAGCTGGTCGAGCTCGAGGTTCGCGAGCTGCTGTCGAAGTACGACTTCCCGGGCGACGACATCCCGATCATCCGTGGCTCGGCGCTGGTGGCGCTGCAGAACGGCGACGCCAAGCTCGGCCACGACGCCGTGCTCGAGTTGATGAAGGCGGTCGACGCCTACATCCCGCAGCCGGAGCGTCCGGTTGACCTGCCGTTCCTGATGCCGATCGAAGACGTGTTCTCGATCTCGGGTCGCGGCACTGTCGTGACGGGTCGCGTCGAGCGCGGCATCATCAAGGTCGGCGAGGAAGTCGAGATCGTCGGCATTCGTCCGACCATCAAGACGACGGTCACGGGCGTGGAAATGTTCCGCAAGCTGCTCGACCAGGGCCAGGCCGGCGACAATGTCGGCATTCTGGTTCGCGGCACGAAGCGCGAGGACGTGGAGCGCGGCCAGGTCGTGTGCAAGCCGGGTTCGGTGAAGCCGCACACGAAGTTCAAGGCCGAAGCCTACATCCTGACGAAGGAAGAGGGTGGCCGTCACACGCCGTTCTTCACCAATTACCGCCCGCAGTTCTACTTCCGGACGACGGACGTGACCGGCATCGTGACCCTGCCGGAAGGCACGGAAATGGTTATGCCGGGCGACAACATCACGGTCGACGTGGCGCTGATCGTGCCGATCGCGATGGAAGAAAAGCTGCGCTTCGCCATCCGCGAAGGCGGCCGCACCGTCGGCGCCGGCGTCGTCGCCTCCATCATCGAGTGACATCGACAATCCCGAGGGGCGCTGGAACGCCTGCGCCCCTTTTTCGTGGAGCTCGTTACTGAGCCCGACTGACGAGCCCTCTGGGAGCCTGAAGTCAATGAACGGCCAAAATATTCGGATCCGCCTCAAGGCGTTCGATCACCGCATCCTGGATGCCTCGACGCGCGAAATCGTCTCGACGGCCAAGCGCACGGGCGCCCAGGTTCGCGGGCCCATTCCGCTTCCGACGCGGATCGAGAAGTTCACGGTCAATCGTTCTCCCCACGTGGACAAGAAGTCCCGTGAGCAGTTCGAGATGCGGACGCACAAGCGTCTGCTGGACATAGTCGACCCGACCCCCCAGACCGTGGACGCGCTGATGAAGCTCGACCTCGCTGCGGGTGTCGACGTCGAGATCAAGCTCTGAGAGAAGGCGAAGGGACACGGCCATGCGGTCAGGCGTCATCGCCCAGAAGGTCGGCATGACCCGCATCTTTAACGATGCTGGGGAACATGTTCCGGTCACTGTGCTGAAAGTCGATAATTGCCAGGTGGTTGCCCACCGTACGCTCGAGAAGAACGGCTATACCGCCGTCCAGCTCGGTGTCGGTCAGGCGAAGCCGCAGAACACCACCCGCGCCCTGCGCGGCCACTTCGCGGTCGCGAAGGTTGAGCCGAAGCGCAAGATGGCGGAATTCCGCGTCGAGGAAACCGACCTCATTCCGGTCGGTGCCGAGCTGACGGTTGATCACTTCGTGGTCGGCCAGTTCGTCGACGTGACCGGCACCTCCATCGGCAAGGGTTTTGCCGGCGGTATGAAGCGCCACAATTTCGGCGGCCTGCGCGCCACTCACGGCGTCTCGGTCTCTCATCGTTCGATCGGTTCGACCGGCGGTCGTCAGGACCCTGGCAAGACCTTCAAGAACAAGAAGATGCCTGGCCATATGGGCCACGAGACGGTGACGACGCAGAACCTGAAGGTTGTGCTCACCGATGTCGAACGCGGTCTGATCGCGGTCGAGGGTGCGGTGCCCGGCAATAAGGGCGGCTGGATCCTGGTGGCCGATGCGGTGAAGAAGAAGCTTCCGGAAGCCGCGCCGAAGCCGGGCAAGTTCCGTCTGCCGGGCGCGGAAGCGGCCAGCGACGAGCCGGCGGCTGACGTTGCGCCGGCGACCGAGGCTGCGGCCGAGGAGAACGTGTGATGGAACTCGCCGTCAAGACTCTCGAAGGGGCCGAGGCCGGCTCCATCACCCTGTCGGACGAGATCTACGGTCTCGAGCCGCGCCAGGACATCCTGCACCGCTGCGTGGTGTGGCAGCTCTCGCGTCGCCAGTCCGGCACGCACCAGACGCTGTCGCGCGCTGACGTCAACCGCACCAAGCGGAAGATGTACAAGCAGAAGGGCACCGGCGGCGCTCGCCACGGTGCGGCTTCCGCTCCGCAGTTCCGCGGCGGCGCCAAGGCGTTCGGTCCGGTCGCCCGCAGCCATGCGAGCGAGCTGCCGAAGAAGGTTCGTGCGCTGGCCCTGCGCCACGCGCTGTCGTCCAAGGCCAAGGACCAGCAGATCATCGTCCTCGACGATGCCGTGCTGTCCGAGCCGAAGACGAAGCTGCTGAAGGAGCGTCTGGCGGGTCTCGGCCTGTCGAGCGTGCTCGTCGTGTCCGGCGCCGAGGTGGATGCCAATTTCGGCCTCGCCTCGCGCAATGTCACCCATCTCGACGTTCTGCCCGTCCAGGGCATCAACGTCTACGACATCCTGCGCCGTCAGACCCTGGTTCTGACGAAGGCGGCTGTCGACGCTCTGGAGGCGCGCTTCAAATGAGTCTCGATCCGCGCCACTACGACGTGATCGTGTCCCCGGTGATCACCGAGAAGGCCACGATGGCGTCCGAGCACAACAAGGTCGTCTTCAAGGTTGCTCTGACGGCTACCAAGCCGCAGATCAAGGAAGCGGTCGAGAAGCTCTTCGATGTGAAGGTCGAGAGCGTCAACACGCTGGTCCGCAAGGGGAAGACGAAGTTCTTCAAGGGCCGCAAGGGCGTGCAGAACGACGTGAAGAAGGCGGTCGTGACCCTCGCCGAGGGGCACTCCATCGACATCACGACGGGTCTGTGAGCCGGAATTAAGGGACCAGAGACATGGCGCTCAAAACCTTCAAGCCGGTAACGCCGAGCCTTCGCCAGCTCGTCATCGTCGACCGCTCGTCCCTGTACAAGGGCAAGCCGGTCAAGACGCTGACGGAAGGCAAGTCGGAGGCGGGCGGCCGCAACAACACCGGGCGCATCACTGTGCGCTTCCGCGGCGGCGGCCACAAGCAGGCCTACCGCCTCGTCGACTTCAAGCGCGCCAAGCGCGACGTTGCGGCGACCGTGGAGCGTATCGAGTACGATCCGAACCGCACCGCTTTCATCGCCCTCATCAAGTATGAGGACGGCGAGCTTGGCTATATCCTGGCCCCGCAGCGCATTTCGGTCGGCGACCAGGTTGTCGCCTCGAAGAGCGTCGACGTGAAGCCCGGCAACGCCGCGCCTCTCGGCAATCTGCCGGTCGGCACGATCGTGCACAATGTCGAGCTGAAGATCGGCAAGGGCGGTCAGATCGCCCGCTCCGCCGGTTCCTACGCTCAGATCGTCGGCCGCGACCAGGGCTATGTGATCATCCGTCTCAATTCGGGTGAGCAGCGCCTTATTCACGGCGAGTGCATGGGTACGGTCGGCGCTGTGTCGAACCCGGACCACATGAACACCAATCTCGGCAAGGCCGGTCGTAAGCGCTGGCTCGGCCGTCGTCCGCACAATCGCGGCGTCACGATGAACCCGGTCGATCATCCGCATGGCGGCGGCGAAGGCCGCACCTCGGGTGGACGTCATCCGGTCACGCCCTGGGGTTTCCCCACCAAGGGCAAGAAGACCCGGAAGAACAAGTCGACCACCAAGTTCATCGTGTCCAGCCGGCACGCCCGCAAGAAGTGAGCGAGGGAAACTGAACTATGTCTCGATCGGTCTGGAAAGGTCCGTTCGTCGACGGCTACCTCCTCAAGAAGGCGGATGCCGCGCGCGCGTCGGGTCGACACGACGTCATCAAGATTTGGAGCCGCCGTTCCACGATCCTCCCGCAGTTTGTGGGGATCACCTTCGGCGTCTATAACGGCAATAAGCACGTCCCGGTTTCGGTTTCCGAGGACATGGTTGGCCACAAGTTCGGCGAGTTCGCGCCTACCCGTACCTATTACGGGCATGCGGCGGACAAGAAAGCCAAGCGGAAGTAGAGGCAGGGTCATGGGAAAGGCAGCTCGTCCGCGCACGCTCGCGGATACGGAAGCCAAGGCGGTTGCGCGTAACCTTCGCGTCAGCCCCCAGAAGCTCAACCTCGTCGCCGGTCTTATCCGGGGCAAGAAGGTCGCGACCGCACTGGCCGACCTTCAGTTTTCGCGCAAGCGGATCGCCGGCGACGTGAAGAAGTGCCTCGAATCGGCGATCGCCAATGCCGAGAACAATCATGAGCTCGACGTCGACGATCTGATCGTCGCCGAGGCTCATGTCGGCAAGGGCCTGGTCATGAAGCGCTTCGCCGCTCGTGCCCGTGGTCGTGCGAGCCGGATCGAGAAGCCGTTCTCGCATATCACCATCGTGGTGCGTGAAGTCGAGGAGAAGGCCTGATGGGTCAGAAGGTCAACCCGGTCGGGCTCCGGCTCGGCATCAACCGCACCTGGGACTCGCGCTGGTTCGCGAGCAAGGGCGAGTACGGCCAGCTGCTTCACGAGGACATCAAGATCCGTGAAGTGCTGCAGAAGATGCTCAAGCAGGCCGCGGTCTCCAAGATCGTGATCGAGCGTCCGCACCGCAAGTGCCGCGTGACGATCCACTCCGCCCGTCCGGGCGTGGTGATCGGCAAGAAGGGTGCGGACATCGACAAGCTTCGCAAGAAGGTTGCCGAGATGACCAACTCGGAAGTCTTCATCAACATCGTCGAGATTCGGAAGCCCGAAATCGACGCGCGCCTGGTCGCCGAATCGATCGCGCAGCAGCTTGAGCGCCGTGTGGCGTTCCGTCGCGCCATGAAGCGCGCGGTCCAGTCCGCGATGCGTTTGGGCGCGGAAGGCATTCGTATCAACTGCGCGGGCCGTCTCGGCGGCGCGGAAATCGCCCGTCTCGAATGGTATCGTGAAGGGCGCGTGCCGCTTCACACCTTGCGCGCGGACGTAGATTACGGTACGGCCACCGCCTTCACGACCTACGGCACCTGCGGTGTCAAGGTCTGGATCTTCAAGGGCGAGATCCTGGAGCACGATCCGATGGCGCAGGATAAGCGCCAGGCGGAAAGTGAATCTTCGGGTGGTCGCTCGTCGCGCCGCGACGCGGCGTGAACAGAGTGATGAAGGAATAAGAGGCGCGACATGCTGCAACCAAAGCGCACGAAGTTCCGCAAGCAGTTCAAAGGCCGTATCCACGGCGTTGCGAAAGGCGGAACTGACCTCAATTTCGGCCAGTTCGGGCTTAAGGCCCTGGAGCCGGAGCGCGTGACCGCGCGTCAGATCGAAGCCGCGCGCCGCGCGCTCACCCGTCACATGAAGCGTGCGGGCCGGGTGTGGATCCGCGTGTTTCCTGACGTGCCGGTTTCGTCGAAGCCGACCGAAGTCCGCATGGGTAAGGGTAAGGGCGCGCCCGACTATTGGGCCGCCAAGATCAAGCCCGGCCGTATCATGTTCGAGATCGATGGCGTGAGCCAGGATATCGCCCGTGAAGCGCTTCGGCTGGCGGCGGCGAAGCTGCCGATCAAGACGCGCTTCGTCGAGCGCATCGCTGAGTGACGGAGGAACAGATGACCAAGGCTTCCGACATTCGGACGAAGACCGCTGACGAGCTGCAGGACCAGCTGCTGGGCCTGAAGAAGGAGCAGTTCAACCTGCGCTTCCAGAAGGCGACCGGCCAGCTCGAAAACACGGCGCGGGTGCGTCAGGTGCGTCGCGACATCGCGCGGACCAAGACCATCCAGGCGCAGAAGGCCGCGTCTGCGGCCAAGGCTAAGTGAGGAGAGGGCGATGCCGAAGCGTATGCTGCAGGGCGTCGTGGTGAGCGACAAGCAGGACAAGACCGTCGTGGTCCGGGTCGAGCGCCGTTTCACCCATCCGCTGCTGAAGAAGACCGTCCGCCGTTCCAAGAAGTACCATGCCCATGATGAGGGCAACGCTTGGAAGGAAGGCGACACCGTCTGGATCGAGGAGCACCGCCCCTTGTCCAAGCTCAAGAACTGGATCGTTGTCCAGGGCGAGAAGCGGGCTGAAGTCTGAGCGCCCGGAAACGGGATTGAGGGGCGCGCGCCGGTGACGGCTGCGCGCGGTTTTTGCGAGAAATAGGTGCGTCATGATCCAGATGCAGACCAATCTCGACGTGGCGGACAATTCCGGTGCGCGTCGCGTCATGTGCATCAAGGTGCTTGGCGGTTCGAAGCGCAAGTATGCCCATGTCGGTGACATCATCGTGGTGTCGGTGAAGGAAGCTATCCCGCGCGGCCGCGTGAAAAAGGGCGACGTGATGAAGGCGGTTGTCGTTCGCACCGCCAAGGATATCCGTCGTGTCGATGGTTCTGTGATCCGCTTCGACCGCAATGCGGCCGTTCTGATCAACAACAACAAGGAGCCGGTCGGCACCCGTATCTTCGGGCCGGTTCCGCGCGAGCTTCGCGCGAAGAACCACATGAAGATCATCTCGCTGGCGCCGGAGGTGCTTTGATGGCCGCGAAGATCAAGAAGGGCGACAAGGTCGTCATTCTCACCGGCCGCGACAAGGGTCGCACGGGCGAGGTGTTTGAGGTGCTGCCCAAGGAAGGCAAGGCGCGTGTGCGCGGTGTCAACCTCGTGAAGCGGCACCAGCGGCAGACCGCGAACCAGGAAGGCGGGATCATCTCCAAGGAGGCGGCCCTCGACCTGTCGAACATCGCGATTGCCGATCCTAAGGATGGCAAGCCGACTCGCGTCGGTTTCCTTGTGCAGGCGGACGGCACCAAGGTGCGCGTCGCCAAGCGCTCGGGGGAGAAGATCGATGGCTGAGACCAGCTACAGCCCGCGGATGAAGTCGCTCTATGAGGACGTCGTTCGCAAGCAGATGATCGAGCAGTTCGGCTACAAGAACCCCATGGAAGTGCCGACGATCGACAAGATCGTCATCAACATGGGTGTTGGCGAAGCGACGGCCGACACGAAGAAGGTGACGACCGCTGCCGCGGATCTCGCGCTGATCGCCGGCCAGCGGCCGGTTGTCACCCGGGCCCGCAACGCGATCTCGAACTTCAAGCTGCGCGAGAACCAGCCGGTCGGCGCGAAGGTCACCCTTCGCAAGACCCGCATGTTCGAGTTCGTCGACCGCCTGGTCAACATCGCGCTGCCGCGCGTTCGCGATTTCCGTGGCCTGAACCCGAAGAGCTTTGACGGCCGCGGCAATTTCGCGCTCGGCATCAAGGAGCATATCGTGTTCCCCGAGATCAACTACGACAAGGTTGATCAGATGTGGGGCATGGACATCATCGTCTGCACGACGGCGAAGACGGACGACGAGGCGCGCGCGCTTCTGAAGGCCTTCAACTTCCCGTTCCGTCAGTAAGCATCCCCTTCCGGCTGTGGGGCGGGAGCCTCAAACGCGGAGACTAGGAGCAAGATCATATGGCCAAGAAGAGCTCGGTCGAGAAGAACGAACACCGTCGCAAGCTCGTGAAGAGCTATGCCGGCCGGCGTTCGCGTCTCAAGGCCCTGGTGAGCAACAAGGAACTGCCGATCGAGGAGCGCTTCGCAGCGGTCCTGAAGTTGGCGGAACTGCCGCGCAATTCGGCGAAGGTGCGTATCCGCAACCGGTGCGAGATCACCGGTCGCCCGCGCGCCTACTATCGCAAGATGAAGATGAGCCGTATCGCGCTTCGCGAGCTCGGTTCGCAGGGCCAGATTCCTGGCCTCGTCAAGTCGAGCTGGTGAGGAGGGTCGATCCATGTCCACGACTGATCCGATCGGCGATCTGATTACCCGCATCCGCAACGCGCAGATGCGCCGCAAGGAAAAGATCCTCACGCCCGGTTCGCGTCTGCGCGCTAGCGTGCTGGAAGTCCTGACGGCTGAGGGCTTCATCCGCGGCTATTCGGCTTCCGAGCCGGTCAATGGCCGCACCGAGTTCGAGATCGAACTCAAGTACTATGACGGCGAGCCGGTGATCCGCGAAATCTCGCGTGTCTCCAAGCCGGGTCGGCGGGTGTATTCGTCCGTCAAGACCCTTCCCCGCGTCGCCAACGGCCTTGGCGTCGCTGTCGTCTCCACGCCGCAGGGCGTGATGGCGGACCACGAAGCCCGCGACAAGAACGTGGGCGGCGAGGTCCTCTTCACGGTCTTCTGATCGGGGAGGAGAGAGAGCACATGTCCAAGATCGGTAAAGCCCCCATCACCATTCCGGCCGGCGTCACGGCGTCGATCAATGGTCAGACGGTGTCGGTCAAGGGACCCAAGGGGTCGCTTGAAACCACTGTTGTCGACGAGATCGCGGTGAAGATGGAGGACGGGGCGATCCTGTTCTCCCTCAACGGCGAGACCAACCGCCACAAGGCGATGTGGGGCCTGTCCCGCACGCTGGTGGCCAACCTGGTCGAAGGCGTCACCAAGGGCTTCGAGAAGAAGCTTGAAATCAGCGGCGTCGGTTATCGCGCAGCCGTGCAGGGCAAGAGCCTCAGCCTGGCGCTTGGCTTCAGCCACGATGTGAACTATGCGATCCCGGAAGGGATCCAGATCGTGACCCCGAAGCCGACCGAAATCGTCATCAGCGGCATCGACCGGCAGAAGGTCGGTCAGGTCGCTGCCGAGATTCGCGACTATCGCGGCCCCGAGCCCTATAAGGGCAAGGGCGTGAAGTACGCGGGTGAGTTCATCTTCCGCAAGGAAGGCAAGAAGAAGTAACGGACCCGAACCATGGCACAGTACAAGGACGCTACCGAGCGCCGTAAGGCGCGTGTCCGTCGTGCTCTCCGCACGACGGCGAACGGGCGGCCGCGCCTCTCGGTGCATCGCTCGTCGAAGCACATCTATGCGCAGATCATCGACGACGCGCGCGGCGTGACGATTGCGTCCGCCTCGACGCTCGAGAAGGCCCTGCGGGAAAGCCTGAAGACCGGCGCGGATGTCGCCGCGGCTCAGGCGATCGGCAAGCTCGTGGCGGAACGCGCCGTCGCGGCCGGTGTGAAGGACGTGGTCTTCGACCGCGGCGCCTTCATCTATCACGGCCGCGTCAAGGCGCTCGCCGAGTCCGCCCGTGAGGGCGGTCTCAACTTCTGAGATCACGAGCGGGATCACCCCGCAGAACGACGAGGATAAGATCATGGCTCGTGAACGTGAGCGTGAACGCGAGGATCGCGACAACACGTTCGTGGACAAGCTGGTCCACATCAACCGTGTCGCGAAGGTTGTGAAGGGTGGCCGTCGCTTTGGCTTCGCCGCCCTGGTGGTTGTGGGCGACCAGAAGGGCCGCGTTGGCTTCGGTCACGGCAAGGCGCGTGAAGTGCCGGAAGCCATCCGCAAGGCGACGGAAGCCGCCAAGCGCGCGCTGATCCGCGTGCCGCTGCGCGAAGGCCGCACCCTGCATCATGACGTGCATGGCCATCATGGCGCCGGCAAGGTCATTCTGCGCGCGGCTCCGGCCGGTACCGGCATCATCGCCGGCGGTCCGATGCGCGCCGTCTTCGAGACGCTGGGCATGCAGGACGTGGTGGCGAAGTCTTTCGGCTCGTCCAACCCGTACAACATGGTCCGTGCGACCTTCGATGCGCTGAAGAACCAGGACAGCCCGCGTCTTGTCGCGGCGCGTCGCAGCCTCAAGGTCTCGCAGCTTCAGTCGCGCCGTCGCATCGACGACGCCGAAGCGACCGACTGACGCCTGAGAGGTAGGGAAGCTAATCATGGCGAACAGCACCAACACGGTTACGGTCGAACAGACCGGCAGCCCGATCCGCCGCCCCGAGGCTCAGCGGGCGACGCTGATCGGTCTCGGCCTCAACAAGCTTGGGCGTCGCTCGACGCTCGAAGATACCCCGGCCGTGCGTGGCATGATCTACAAGGTCCGCCACCTCGTCCGCGTCGTCGAAGCCTGACGGCGCAGAAGGAGACTGGCGATGAGCAGCCTTAACGAGATCAAGGACAATTCCGGCGCGCGCAAGAAGCGCATGCGCGTCGGCCGCGGCATCGGCTCGGGCAAGGGCAAGACCGGCGGACGTGGCGTGAAGGGTCAGACCTCGCGTACCGGCGTCGCGATCAAGGGCTTCGAGGGCGGCCAGATGCCGATCCATCGGCGCCTGCCCAAGCGCGGCTTCACCAACATCTTCGCGCTGGACTGGAACGAGGTTTCCCTCGGCCGCGTCCAGACCGCGATCGATGCCGGCAAGCTGGACGCTTCGGCTGTTGTGACGCAGGCGGCGCTGGTCGAGGCCGGCGTGCTGCGCCGCACCAAGGACGGCGTGCGCGTGCTCGGCTCCGGCGAACTGACCGCCAAGGTCACGTTCGAGGTCGCCCATGCGACCAAGTCGGCGATCGAGGCGATTGAGAAGGCCGGCGGCAAGGTGACGCTGCTGGTGTCCAAGACCGACGCTGGCGAAACGGCGGCCTGACACTTAAGTCAGGCCTAACCGACTTTACAGGGCGCAGACGAGGAGCGGAGCCACCATGGCCTCGGCAGCAGAACAGCTCGCGGCAAACCTCAATTTCGGTGCTCTGGCAAAAGCCGACGAACTGAAGAAGCGCATCTGGTTCACCCTGGGTGCGCTTCTCGTTTATCGGCTGGGCACCTACATCCCGATGCCCGGGATCAATCCCGACGCGCTGGCTGACGTGTTCAGCACGGCGCAGCAGGGCATTATCGGGCTCTTCAACATGTTCTCGGGCGGCGCCGTGTCGCGCATGGCGATCTTCGCCCTGAACATCATGCCCTACATCTCGGCCTCCATCATCATTCAGCTGCTGACCACCGTCTCCCCGACGCTGGAAGCGCTGAAGAAGGAAGGCGAGTCGGGCCGCAAGATGATCAACCAGTACACGCGGTACCTCACCGTGGTGCTCGCGGTCTTCCAGTCCTACGGCATCGCCGTCGGCCTTGAAGGCTCCGGCGCCGTCGTGTCGGATCCCGGCTGGTTCTTCCGTATCTCGACGGTCGTCACGTTGACCGGCGGCACCATGTTCCTGATGTGGCTCGGTGAGCAGATCACCTCGCGCGGCATCGGCAACGGCATCTCGCTGATCATCTTCGCCGGTATCGTGGCGGAGCTGCCGGCGGCGATCGCCAACACGCTGGAACTCGGCCGTCAGGGCGCGCTGTCCACCGGCATCATCCTCGCGGTGATCCTGATGGCCATCGGCATCATCATGTTCATCGTGTTCATGGAGCGGGCGCAGCGCCGGCTGCTGATCCAGTATCCCAAGCGCCAGGTCGGCAACAAAGTTTATGAGGGTCAGTCCTCGCACCTGCCGCTGAAGCTGAACACATCGGGCGTCATCCCGCCGATCTTCGCCTCGTCGCTGCTGCTCATTCCCACCACGGTGGCGAGCTTCATGCAGAGCTCCGGCCCCGGCTGGCTGACGACGGTGACGACGCTGATCGGGCACGGGCAGCCGCTGTTCATGCTGCTCTATGTGCTGCTGATCGTGTTTTTCTGCTTCTTCTACACGGCGATCGTGTTCAATCCGACGGAGACGGCGGACAATCTGAAGAAGCATGGCGGCTTCGTGCCGGGCATTCGCCCGGGTGAGCGTACCGCCGAGTATATCGACTATGTGCTGACTCGCATCACGGTCATCGGTGCGGCTTACCTAGCGGTCGTGTGCCTTTTCCCGGAGATTCTCATCTCCTACGCCGCAGTCCCGTTCTACTTCGGCGGCACCTCGCTGCTGATCGTGGTGAGCGTGACGATGGATACGGTGGCCCAGGTTCAGGGTCATCTGTTGGCGCACCAATATGAGGGGCTGGTCAAGAAGGCCAAGCTCAAGGGGAAGCGCCGATGAGGCTTATACTGCTCGGACCTCCGGGGGCGGGGAAGGGCACGCAGGCGCAGCGCCTGGTCGCGCGCCACGAGATCGTGCAGCTTTCGACCGGCGACATGCTGCGCGAAGCCGTTCGCAACGAAACGCCGATCGGCCTCAAGGCGAAGGCGGTGATGGATGCCGGCAATCTCGTCTCGGACGAGATTGTGATCGGCATCATCTCCGACCGCATCGACCAGCCTGACTGTGCCAAGGGGTTCATCCTCGACGGCTTCCCGCGCACGGTGGCGCAGGCCGAGGCGCTGGACCGGATCCTGGCAGAGAAGGGCCTCAAGCTCGACGCTGTGATCGAACTGAAGGTCGACCAGGACAAGCTGGTCGACCGCATCATCCAGCGCGCCCGCGAGACCGCCGCGCGCGGCGAGCCGGTGCGCAAGGATGATGACCCGGAGGTGTTCAAGACCCGCCTCGAAGCCTTCAACCGGGATACCGCCGTGGTCGCTCCCTATTATGCGGCGCGCGGCATGCTGGCGACCATCGATGGGATGAAACCCATCGACGAGGTCACGAAGGCCATCGCGGATGTCCTCGAACTTGCCTAAGAGGTGGCTGCGGCTTGACATGTGAGCGGAATCGCTCTATGTGCCGCGCTTCACTCAAGCGGGTGCTGCCAATCGACATCAATTCGCTGATGTCGGGCAGCCTCGTGCGTATCTCCGCAAGGGCCGGCCTCCACCGGCGCGGGGCATTTTCATCACCGGCTCGTCCGGTTCACATGGAGAGAGCGACGTGGCTCGTATTGCAGGCGTTAACATCCCGACCAACAAGCGCGTCATCATTGCGCTTCAGTACATTCACGGCATCGGCGCGAAGAACGCGGCCGACATCGTGGAGAAGGTCGGCATCCCGGTCGAGCGCCGGGTCAACCAGCTCACCGACCAGGAAGTCCTGCAGATCCGCGAGACCATCGACCGCGACTATCTGGTCGAGGGCGACCTGCGCCGCGAAGTCTCGATGAACATCAAGCGCCTGATGGACCTCGGCTGCTACCGCGGCCTGCGTCATCGTCGTGGCCTGCCGGTGCGCGGCCAGCGTACCCATACGAATGCCCGCACCCGCAAGGGTCCGGCCAAGGCGATCGCCGGCAAGAAGAAGTGAGGAGGGCGGGCTGAGGCCCGCTTTTCAGCGCCGGCGCCACGGGCGGCCGGCGCATTCGTTACGTTTACTGTCCCGAGCGCCTGGAATGACGGGCGCGTCCGAAGGATCCAAGGTCTATGGCTAAAGAAGCTGCCCGCATCAAGCGTCGTGAGCGCAAGAACATCGCCTCCGGCGTCGCGCATGTGAATGCGTCGTTCAACAACACCATGATCACCATCACCGACGCGCAGGGCAACACGATTGCCTGGTCGTCGGCGGGCGCCATGGGCTTCAAGGGTTCGCGCAAGTCCACGCCGTATGCGGCGCAGGTGGCTGCCGAGGATTGCGCCCGCAAGGCCGCCGATCACGGCATGCGCACCATCGAGGTCGAGGTTTCGGGTCCCGGTTCCGGCCGTGAGTCGGCGCTTCGCGCCTTCCAGGCTGCGGGCTTCACCGTGACGTCGATCCGCGACGTGACGCCGATCCCGCACAATGGCTGCCGTCCGCGCAAGCGTCGGCGCGTCTGACGCCTAATCATCCAGCGGCGCTTCGGGCGCCGCAGGGGCCGCTGCAGTCGGCCTTCCCCCTCCCGTCGGGACCGGGGTGGAAGGTGCCGGGCAGGGAGTCCGGGGCACCGTCGAAACCAAGGGTGACGTCGTGATTCAAAAGAACTGGCAAGAGCTGATCAAGCCCGAGAAGCTTGAAGTCGTGCTCGGCAGCGACCCGAAGCGCCTGGCGACCGTCGTCGCCGAGCCTCTGGAGCGCGGCTTCGGGCAGACGCTCGGCAATGCGCTGCGCCGCATCCTGCTGTCGTCGCTTCAGGGCGCGGCGGTGACGTCCGTGCATATCGACGGGGTGCTGCACGAGTTCTCGTCGATCCCCGGCGTGCGCGAGGACGTGACCGACATCGTCCTCAACATCAAGGACATCGCCATCAAGATGGCCGGCGATGGCCCCAAGCGCATGGTTGTGAAGAAGCAGGGTCCGGGCGTTGTCACCGCCGGTGACATCCAGACCGTGGGCGACGTGCAGGTGCTGAACCCCGAGCTCGTGCTCTGCACGCTCGACGACGGCGCCGAGATCCGCATGGAGTTCACCGTCGACACCGGCAAGGGCTACATCGCGGCCGACCGCAATCGCCCGGAAGACGCGCCGATCGGCCTCATCCCGGTCGACAGCCTCTATTCGCCGGTCAAGAAGGTCTCCTACAAGGTCGAGAACACCCGCGAGGGTCAGATTCTCGACTATGACAAGCTGACGCTGACCATTGAAACCAATGGCTCGGTCGGTCCCGAGGATGCCCTGGCCTATGCCGCGCGCATCCTGCAGGATCAGTTCGAGATCTTCGTCAACTTCGAGGAGCCCAAGCGCGAGACGGAAAGCCCTGTCATGCAGGAGCTGCCCTTCAATCCCGCGCTGCTCAAGAAGGTGGACGAGTTGGAGCTGTCTGTCCGTTCGGCCAACTGCTTGAAGAACGACAATATCGTCTATATCGGCGACCTGATCCAGAAGACCGAGGCGGAGATGCTCCGTACCCCGAACTTCGGCCGCAAGTCGCTGAACGAGATCAAGGAAGTTCTCGCCAGCATGGGCCTGCATCTCGGCATGGAAGTGCCGGGCTGGCCGCCGGAGAACATCGAGGATCTCGCCAAGCGGTTCGAAGATCACTATTGAGCATTGAGCGCGGCGTTCGAGCCGTCACCCGTATCTCCCGGCTCGAAAGCCGCCGCATTTAGGATTTTTGCCATGAACCACGGCAAGACGTATCGCAAGTTCAACCGCACCGCGGAGCACCGCAAGGCCATGTTCGCGAACATGTGCCAGGCGCTCATCACCCATGAGCAGATCATGACCACCCTGCCGAAGGCGAAGGATCTTCGCCCGGTGGTGGAGAAGCTGATCACCCTCGGCAAGCGCGGCGGCCTGCATGCCCGTCGCCAGGCGATCGCCGAAGTGCGCGACGTCGCCGTCGTGCGCAAGCTGTTCGACGTGATCGGCCCGCGCTACAAGGAGCGCAATGGCGGCTACACCCGCATCATCAAGGCGGGCTTCCGCCACGGTGATTCGGCCGCGATTGCCGTGATCGAGCTGGTCGATCGCGACGAATCGGCCAAGGGCGCCGCTGACATCGCCCGTCACGAGGCCGCCAAGGCCGAGGAAGCCGCCGCCGCGTGAGCGGGACGGCAGGTCGACGGTTAGAATTCGGATTGGGGCGGCTTTGCCGCCCCTTTTCTTTTGGCTGTAGCCTTTGCGTGCGAAGCTAGGTGGTGGCGGCCCTTTCTCCGCCGCAGGGCGGGGATTATATCTGGCGTCATGAAACGCTTTGTCCTCATCGTCGCTTCGCTTCTCGCCGCCGCGCCGGCGCTCGCACAGGCTCCCGCCGCCGGTGGGCCACGTGTGCCGGCCTCGCGCGCCGAGATCGGCCTCAGCTTTGCGCCAGTGGTGGCGCGCACGGCGCCGGCCATTGTCAATGTCTATGCGCTGAAGACCACCCAGCGGAACAACCCGCTGCTGGACGACCCGTTCTTCCGCCGCTTCTTCGGCGACCGGGGCGGGCCGGATGTTCCCGGCTTCGACATGCCGCGCGAACGCATCCAGCGTTCACTGGGATCCGGGGTTCTGGTGGATCGCTCCGGCATCGTCGTCACCAACAACCACGTCATTGACGGTGCCGACGAGATCCGGCTGTCGCTGTCCGACAAGCGCGAGTTCGATGCCGAAGTGGTGCTGCGCGATCCGCGCACGGACATCGCGATTCTCAAGATCAAGGACGGCAAGGCCGATTTCCCCTCGGCGACACTCGGTTCGTCGGATGATCTCCAGGTCGGCGACATCGTGCTGGCGATCGGCAATCCGTTCGGCGTCGGCCAGACGGTGACGCAGGGCATCGTCTCCGCTCTCGCGCGCACCCAGCGCGGCATCACCGACTATGGCTTCTTCATCCAGACCGACGCGGCGATCAACCCGGGCAATTCCGGTGGCGCGCTGGTGGATGGGGCGGGCCGGGTGGTCGGCATCAATACCGCGATCTTCTCGCGCTCCGGCGGCTCGCAGGGCATCGGCTTCGCCATTCCCGCCGACATGGTGCGCGTGGTGCTGCAGTCGGCTCTGGCCGGCAGCAAGGTGGTACGCCGTCCCTGGCTGGGGGCTGATCTACAGCAGATGACGCCGGATCTCGCCGAAGGGCTGGACGTGGTGCGCCCCACCGGCGCGCTGGTGCAGAACATCTTCCCCGGCAGTCCGGCTGACAAGGCGGGCCTGCGCGCGGGCGATCTCATCGTCACCGTTGCCGGGCTGGAGGTCGATGACCCCGACGCCTTCGGCTTCCGTTTCGCCACACGCCCGCTGGGCGGCACGGTCGATCTCGGCATCGTCCGCCAGGGCAAGCCGGTGACGGTGCGGGTTGCGCTGGCGCCGGCGCCGGAGACGGTGCCGCGCGACGAGGTGCTGCTGCAGGGGCGCTCGCCCTTGTCGGGGGCGACGGTGGTCAATCTCTCGCCGGCCGTTATCGAGGAAATGCGGACGATCGACGCGGTCAAGGGCGTTGTGATCCTGATGGTCGAGGAAGGCTCTCCGGCCGAGCGCACCAGCTTCCGCCCCGGCGACGTCATCATCGACATCAACGGCACGCCAATCGCGACGACGGCGGATCTGCAGCGGATCACCCGCGTGCCGGCGCGTTCCTGGCGGGTGACGCTGCAGCGTGGCGGGCGGGTCATCTCCGCCCTGCTGCCGGGTTGAGGCGGCCTTGTCCGATCTCTTCGCTTCCGCCGGACTAGAGAATGCCGTCCCCCGGCCGCTGGCCGATCGGCTGCGCCCGCAGAAGCTCGCCGAAGTGGTGGGCCAGGAGCACCTGACCGGGGAGGGCGGCGCTCTCACCCGGATGATCGCCAATCGCTCGCTCGGCTCGCTCATCTTCTGGGGCCCGCCGGGCACCGGCAAGACCACGGTGGCGCGGCTGCTGGCGCGCGAGACCAGGCTGCATTTCGAGCAGGTCTCCGCCATCTTCACCGGTGTCGCCGACCTGAAGAAGGTGTTCGAGGCCGCGCGCGGGCGGCGGGCGATCGGGCAGGGGACGCTGCTCTTCGTCGACGAAATCCACCGCTTCAACCGCGCTCAGCAGGACGGCTTCCTGCCTGTCATGGAAGACGGCACCATCACGCTGATCGGCGCGACGACGGAGAATCCGTCCTTCGAGCTCAATGCGGCGCTGCTGTCGCGTTCGCGGGTGCTGATGTTCAAGGCGCTCGACGCGGAGGCGGTCGGCAAGCTGCTGGAACGGGCGGAGACGCTTGAGGGCCGGCGCCTGCCGCTGGACGCCGAGGCGCGGGCGGCGCTGGCCGGCATGGCCGATGGCGATGGTCGCTATCTCCTCGGCCTCGCCGAGGAATTGCTGGCGCTGCCGGATGGGCCGGACCTCGACGTGGCTGGGCTGGCCGCGACCATGCAGAAGCGGGCGCCGATCTACGACAAGGGGCAGGACGAGCACTATAATCTGCTCAGTTGTTTCCATAAGAGCCTGCGCGGTTCGGATGTGAACGGAGCCATGTATTGGGCGGCGCGCATGCTGAGTGGCGGCGAGGACCCGGGCACGGTGTTCCGCCGGCTCTGCTGCGCGGCGTCCGAGGATGTCGGCATGGCCGACCCGCAGGCGATGCCGCAGGTGGTGGCGGCATGGACGGCATTTGAGCGCGTCGGCTGGCCGGAGGGTCGGTTGTTTCTGGCCCAGGCGATCGCCTATGTCGCGACGGCGCCGAAATCCAACGCGGCCTATTCCGCCTTCAACGCGGCGCTGGCGCTGGCCCAGAAGACCGGCTCACTGGCGCCGCCCAAGCACATTCTCAACGCCCCGACCAAGCTGATGAAGGAGCTCGGCTATCACGCCGGCTACCAGTACGATCACGATTTCCCGGATGCGTTCGCCGGACAGCAGTTCTTCCCCGAAGAACTCGCCGGTGATCCCCGGGCAGAGTTCTACACGCCGAACGAACGCGGCTTCGAGCGCGAGGTGAAGAAGCGCCTGGAGTACTGGGCGCGGCTGCGGGCGGAACGGCACGGCGGAAAGTAGATCGGACAGGCGAGGCTGACGGCGTGCAGAGCATGATTCTCATCTTCATCGGGGCCGGCATTGGCGGCGTCCTGCGCAACGCGCTCGGCCTGGCGGTCATGCGGACCTTCGGCATGGGCTTTCCCTATGGCACCTTCGCGATCAATGTGATCGGCAGCTTCGCCATCGGCCTGGTCGCGGGATGGCTGACCTTCCTGGCCAGCGGCGGCTGGACCATGCATGCGCGCGCCTTCATCATCACCGGCGTGCTCGGCGGCTTCACCACCTTCTCCACCTTCTCGCTGGATACCGCCTTGCTGGTGCAGCGCGGTGAAATCGGGCTGGCGGCGCTCTATGTTGGCGGCTCGGTTGCGCTGGCGCTGGCCGGCGTGTTCGCCGGGCTGGCGCTCATGCGCGCGCTCGCCTGATCCTCCCGCGTGACATCCTCCCGCGTGACGTGGCGCCCGGTCTCGGCTATGTGCTGGGGCAAGGAGTACCCACGCCATGGCCGTTGAGACACGCCGCGTCGACGCGGACGAAGAAGGCATGCGGCTCGACCGCTGGTTCAAGTCGCATTTTCCCGACCTTTCCTTTGGCCATCTGCAGAAGCTGCTGCGCAGCGGGCAGGTGCGT
Source organism: Xanthobacteraceae bacterium 501b (assembly GCA_000378025.1). Taxonomy (GTDB): domain Bacteria; phylum Pseudomonadota; class Alphaproteobacteria; order Rhizobiales; family Xanthobacteraceae; genus Ancylobacter. The sequence continues at coordinate 1,680,815 of KB899087.1, read as the reverse complement.
GTTGAGGGCGGACGGGTGAAGACCAATACCAGGCTTTCCGCCGGCCAGGTCATCCGTATCCCTCCGCTGGAGGAAAAGCCGCAGCTTTCCGCCGCCGACCATCTCGAGGCAGAGGAAGCGAAGGCGCGTGGCGAGGCACCGCCGCGTCCGGCCGCGCGCAGCGCGCGCTCCGACGAGGACGGCGAGGAGCTTGCCGCCCCGGCGGTGCGGCGGGCCAGCTCCGACGACAAGGACGCCCGCGCGCTGAAGGACATGACGCTCTACGAGGACCGCGACGTGCTGGTGCTCAACAAGCCGTTCGGCCTCGCCGTCCAGGGCGGTTCGGGCACCTATCGTCATGTCGACGGCATGCTGGAGGCGCTGCGCGGTTCCGACGGGCAGAAGCCGCGCCTTGTCCACCGCATCGACAAGGACACGTCCGGCATCCTGCTGGTGGCGAAGAGCCGCCTGTCAGCTTCGACGCTGGCCAAGACCTTCCGCTCGCGCTCGGCCCGCAAGGTGTACTGGGCGCTGGTTCCCGGCGTGCCGCGCCCCTCGCAGGGCCGCATCTCCACCTATCTCGCCAAGGATGAGGCGGCGGAGAAGATGCGCGTCGCCCGCCATGGCGACGACGAGGCCAGCCATGCCATTTCCTATTATGCCGTGGTGGACAATGCGGCGCAGAAGCTCGCCTGGCTGTCGATGAAGCCGGTCACGGGCCGCACTCACCAGCTGCGCGCCCATGCCGCCCATATCGGCCATCCCATCGTCGGCGACCCGAAATATTTCGACATCGAGAACTGGCCGCTGCCGGGCGGGCTGCAGAACCGGCTGCATCTTCTGGCGCGCCGGCTGGTCATCCCGCATCCGCGCGGCGACAAGCTGATCGACGTCTCGGCGCCGCTGCCCCCGCACATGCAGCAAAGCTGGAACGTTCTCGGCTTCGACGCCTCGCACTACGACCCGATCGTCGACGCCCCGGAGAGCTGAAGCGACGGCGGGCGGCGAGGCTCCGCTGGTGGATGCCGCACGGGCACGGATGGCGCGGGCGCCGGCAATGGGCTACGCAGCTGCGAAATCGCCTCTGCCGGGAGCCTTGCTCATGTTGCCCGCCGCCTGCCGCGCCGCGCTTTTCCTGTCTCTGTGCCTCGCTGGCCCCGCGGCCGCGCAGGACTGCGCCGGCAAGCTCGGGACCTCGCGGGTGATGCAGGTCGATCCGTCGGGCCTGCAGGTCGGGACCAAGCATTTCCCGCAGACACTCGATCTCGCCGACCGTGAGGTCGTGCTGACCTTCGATGACGGCCCGCTGCCGGGCACGACGTCGTCCGTGCTGAAGACCCTGGCGCGGGAATGCGTGCGTGCCACCTTCTTTGTCATCGGCCGCAACGCCGCCGCCCATCCCGATCTGCTGCGCCGCGAGATTGCCGAGGGCCACACGGTCGGCCATCACAGCATGACCCACCCGATGACGCTGGCCGACATTCCCTACGACAAGGCCGTGGCGGACATCGAGAAGGGGATCAATGCGGACGACAAGGCCGCCTACGGCGCCACCGGCACCCGTCCGCGCGTGCCCTTTTTCCGCTTTCCCGGCTTCGGCGCCTCGCCGGAGCTGCTGGATTACCTGAAGGGGCGCGGCATCGGCGTGTTCGGCGCCGATCTCTGGGCATCCGACTGGAACCCGATGACGCCGGAAGAGCAACTCAGCCTGGTCATGGCCCGGCTCGACCATGCGGGCCGGGGGATCATTCTCTTCCACGACACGCGGGCGCAGACCGCCAAAATGCTGCCGGCGTTTCTCTCGGCGTTGAAGGAGAGGGGATACCGCGTGGTGCACATCGTGCCGGCGCCCCCAAAGACCGCGACAGCGCCGTAAGCGCCCAAGCCGCCGCGATCCCGCGGCTACCCCGGCCCAGCCGCGGTGATCGCGGCGGCTACCCCAGCCCATCGAACTCCTAAAACGACAACGGCGGCCCGAAGGCCGCCGTGTGTTCCGAATTCCGGAGAATATGGTGCGGTCGAGAGGACTCGAACCTCCACGGTGTTACCCACTGCCACCTCAAGGCAGCGCGTCTACCAATTCCGCCACGACCGCATCGCTGGCGCCGGCTGCTTCGTCAGCTTCCGTCGCGAGCGGGGCATCGTCTAGCAGATGGAGTAGGGGTCCACAAGAGCCGCCGGGTTTCCGCACGCGCCTGTGGACAGCGTCGCCTCCCGCGCATGGCTGCGCAGGCGACAGGAGCGGGGGCAGCCATTATGTATCAGCCATGGAACATGCGGCCCGTCCCCCCGTAAATGCCAGTGCCCTCGATCGCGACGGGCTCCATCCGCTTTTGCTGCCGAAGGGCGGCGCGGCGCCGGTGCGCTGGCGCGTATCGGCCGCGCCGGTGGCCTATCCTGAAGCGCTGGCGGAGATGGACCGGCGCGCCGAGGCGATTGCCGCCGGGCAGGCGGACGAACTCGTCTGGTTGCTGGAACATCCCCCGCTCTACACCGCCGGCACCAGCGCCCGCGCGGAGGACCTTGTCGACCCCGGCCGCTTCCCGATCTTCGACACCGGGCGGGGAGGGCAGTTCACCTATCATGGCCCCGGCCAGCGCGTCGCTTATGTGATGCTGGACCTCAAGCGGCGCGAACCAGACGTTCGCCGCTATGTCGCCGCGCTGGAGGAATGGCTGATCCGCGCGCTCGATTCGTTCAATGTGCGCGGTGAGCGCCGGGAGGACCGTGTCGGCGTGTGGGTGCGCCGACCGGAAAAGGCGGGCACGGGCGAGGACAAGATCGCCGCCATCGGCATCCGCGTGCGCCGCTGGGTGACGCTGCACGGCATCTCGCTCAATGTGGAGCCGGACCTCGCCCATTTCGCCGGCATCGTGCCCTGCGGCGTGCGCGAGCACGGCGTCACCAGCCTTGTCGATCTCGGCTTGCCGGTGACGATGGACGATGCCGACCTCGCCTTGCGCGTCGCTTTCGAGACGGTGTTCGGGCCGACCGTGCTCGACGGCGCCGACGGCGTGCCCTAGGCGGTGGGCCAGATGGCGAAGTCGCCGAAGGCGTCTGCCGCCGGCACCGCTTCGTCCCGCGCCAGCAACTCCGTTACGTCGGCCGCGGCGGGCCCTATCCGGCAGGCGGCGAGAAAGTCGTCCAGCGCCGGCATGGCGGCGAAGACCAGCGCTTCCACGCTTCCGTCGCGCCGGTTGCGCACCCACCCCCGCAGGCCGCGCCTTTCGGCCTCGCGCGCCAGCCAGGCGCGGTAGCCAACGCCCTGCACCCGTCCGCGCACGATGAGGCGGGTCGCCGCAACATCCGTCATGGGAACTCCTTCAACAAAGTTTCGGTAGCGTGAAACCGCAAGCGGCTTAAGGAATTGTCCCTACGCCGACTCTTCATTAACACCAGCTCGTCCATGAACGCGCACCGTCCCCGTCGCGGGCCGATCCGTTCATCCCTCACGACCCGTCCGGAGTAGGCATGCGCGAAGAGACCGATCTCGCCACCCCGCTGCGCGGGCCGGAACACGACAACGATCCGAGCGAGACGCCTGGCTTCGTCGAGGCGGTGGTCGGAGCCATCGACGCTGGCGATGTCGCGGCCCTGCGTGCCATCGTTAGCGATCTGCACGAGACCGATGTCGCGCGGCTGCTGGAAGCGCTGCCGGCCTCGGATCGTCCCCAGCTGATCGAACTGCTGGGCAGCGATTTCGACTTCACCGCACTGACCGAGCTCGACGAGACGGTGCGCGTTCAGATCCTTGAGGCGCTGTCGACCCAAACCGTCGTCGACGGTATGCGCGACCTCGATTCCGACGACGCGGTCTATATTCTTGAAGACCTCGACGACGCCGACAAGCAGGAAATTCTCTCCAATCTGTCGATCCCGGAGCGGGCCGCGCTGCAGCGCAGCCTGGATTATCCCGAGGAAAGCGCCGGCCGGCGCATGCAGACGGAGTTCATCGCGCTGCCACCCTATTGGACCGTCGGCCAGACGCTGGACTATATCGGCGAGACCGAGGGGCTGCCGGAAACCTTCTTCGAAGTGTTCGTCGTCGATGCCACCTATCGGCTCAACGGCTCAGTGCCGCTCGACCGGCTTCTGCGCACCAAGCGCGGCACCAAGCTCGGCGACGTGGTGACGCCGGACCGTCACGTTGTGAACGCCACCGACGACCAGGAGGACGTGGCGCGCGTGTTCGAGCGCTACAACCTCATTTCGGCACCGGTGGTGGACGAGGCTGGGCGCCTCGTCGGCGTACTCACCGTCGACGACATCGTCGACGTGATTCAGGAAGAGGCGGATGAGGACCTGAAGGCGCTCGGCGGCGTCGCCGGGGATGAAGAACTGTCGGACAGCTTCTGGTACATCGCCCGCAGCCGTTTCTCCTGGCTCCTCCTCAACCTCATCGCCGCCAATATCGCCTCCTTCGTCATCGCCCTGTTCGAGAATGAGCTGCAGCGCATGGTCGCGCTGGCCGTGCTGATGCCGATCGTCGCCAGCCAGGGCGGCAATGCCGCGACCCAGACTATGACGGTGGCGGTGCGGGCGCTGGCGACGCGGGAATTGCGGCCGAGCAATGCGCGGCGGGTGATCGCGCGCGAGCTGCTGGTGGGGCTGTTCAACGGCGTGGTCTTCGCGGTGATCATGGCCGTGGTCGTGTTCGCGCGCTTTGGCGTGGCCGACCTCGGTTTCGTAATCGCGCTGGCGATGGTGATCAATCTCGCGGCTGCCGCGCTGGGCGGCATTCTCATCCCGCTGACGCTCGATCGCCTGAAGGTCGATCCGGCAGTCGCGTCGGGTCCGTTCGTGACTACCATCACCGACGTGGTCGGGTTCTTCGCCTTTCTCGGGATCGCGTCGCTGTGGTTCTAGGTGGGGACGATTCCCGGGCCGGACGAGGGGCCTCGACCCGCTGAAGGAGGCGCTGCGTGTTCTTCTATGCCTCTAAGATCTTCTGGCTGGTCGCGGCGCCATCGACCCTGCTCACTCTGCTCACACTGGCCGGACTGGCGCTCACACTGCACTGGCCGCGGCTAGGCCTAACGCTCGCCACCGTTGGCGCTGTAGGCCTGCTCCTGATCGGCCTCGGCCCGTTCGGGCGCATGATGCTGGTGCCGCTGGAAGGCCGCTTCCCCTCCTATGTGGAGGACGGGCGGCCGGTGGATGGGATCATCGTGCTGGGCGGCTCGGAACTCCCCGGCATCAGCGCCGCCCGCGGGCAGCCTTCCTTCCAGGAAGCGGCGGAACGGATCCTGGCGATGGGAGAGCTTGCCCGACGCTATCCGCAGGCCCGCGTCGTCTTCTCCGGTGGTAGCGGCCTGATGAAGCGACCGCCGATGGAGGAGGCGAATGTGGTGCGCATGGTGCTGCCGCAGATCGGGCTTGCGCCGGATCGGGTGACGTTCGAGGACGCCTCGCGCAACACGGCCGAGAATGCACGGTTTTCCAAGACGCTGGTCAATCCCGCGCCGGGCGAGAAGTGGCTCCTGGTCACGTCCGCCTATCACATGCCGCGTGCGGTGGGCTGCTTCCGGGCGGCCGGCTTTCCGGTTGCTGCCTATCCTGTGGACTTCCGCACGACGGGCAACCCCGGCTATTTCCGACTCTTCGGCTCGGTGGCGGAGGGGATGAGCTTTTTCGAGCTGGCACTGCGCGAATGGGTCGGTCTCGCCGTCTACTATTTTACAGGGCGCATCGACAGCCCGCTGCCGGGTCCAGAGGCGCGTTAGCCCTCGCCTTCAGACGGCAGGCCCACCCGGTAGACGCCACGTAGATCCGAGGGATCGACCGGCTTGCCCTTGCGATAGAGCACCAGCCGTCCGGCCTGGGCGAGGCGCAAGGCACCGCGCCGGACCGAAGGCAGCAGGCTCTGCCAGTCGGGTCCGGTGGCGACGCTGCGCGCCACGTCCTCCGGCGTCACGGTTCGCGCTGCGCCGGGCTGGCCGGCAACAGTGAGGATCGCCGCCTCGACGGCTTCTTCAGAGGGGCGGAGAGGATTATCCGTCATTGTCGAGTACCCAGTGCGAATCCCGGCCCAGCTGCCGGTTGATCATGACAAGAAAGATGGCGAGCGTGGCAGCCATCAGCGCCCAGCCGTTGATGTACCAGCCGAGATAGGCGATGGCGAAGAAGAAGGCGCGCTGACCGCGATTGAAATGCCGTCCGGCAATGGTCGCCATGCGGGCGAGCTTGATGACATGAGCCTGCGCCTGCGGCGTCCCGGCCTCGGAGGGCGGTGGCGTCGACCCGAGCAGAATGGTGGAATAGTTGAACAACCGGTACGCCCAGGCAAACTTGAAAAAGGCGTTAGCGAAGATGAGGGTCAGGCCAAGCGTCTTCAGTTCCCAGCTCGTGCGGTTTGGGGCGCCGAAGGGCAGGTCGCGAAAGAGCGCCATCACCGCTTCGGTCGATTGCAGGATGGCGAGGGTAGCGCCGATGGCCAGCAGCGAGGTAGAGGCGAAGAAGGCCGTGCCGTTTTGCAGTGCAGCGACGATCTGGGCGTCGACGATGCGGTTTTCCCGCTCCAGCATGCGGCGCATCCACTCGTACCTGTAGGCATCCATCCGCCGGTTCAGCGTCCGTGATTCGGCCCAGCTCCCTTCCATCACCAGATGATAGGCGACCCATGCCAGGCAGAATGCCGAGAAGGCGATCGCATCGATATAGGTGAAGCCGAGCATGGTGTTACCTGGAGATCCGCCGGTCGGTAGGCCGCTCTGAATTGGCCCGGAAGGCGAGGATGAGCGTGGTGAGGAGTGCTTTCAACAGCTCCCGGGACGGCTTGTCGAGTGGGCGTCCATGCGGGGCAGGCAGGGCTGCACTGCATGAGCTGCGGTGGAATGTGGCGATTTCGCGGTTGCGAACGTCGTAACGATTTATTAAATACTGTTTCAGATCGCGCCCCTATCTCGAGTCGTCGATTGGCGGATCGTAGTGAACGTATCGTTCCGAGGATCATCATGAATTCCATTCCCGAGCGCTCCTGTTGGGGAGTTGCCCGTTGGGCTGTCGCCGCCTTCCTGGCGGCGATTGCTCTCGTCTACCTGTTCGGTGGCTTCCAGGCGGCGCAGATCGCCGCCGGTTGAGCTAAGGCCTTGGGGCCGCTTTTCTGCTCAGTTGCGTGACAGAGGCTCGGCCCGCAAGGCCGGGCCTCTGTCATGTCTGGACCTTGCTGTCAGATGGAGCGCGGATCAACGGGATTGATCGCCCTCATCACAGCGCTGCGTTTGCCCTGATTCGCCAAATGAAGGACTGTTCGGCCGTTGCCGGAACAGGGAGGCGCGACGCAGTGCTGAGGCTCATCATCGGAAACAAGAATTACTCCTCGTGGTCGCTGCGGCCGTGGCTGGCGATGACCGCGCTCGGCATTCCTTTCGAGGAAGAGCTGGTGGCGCTTGATGCGCCCGACTTCAAGGATCGCATCCGTGAACGCTCTCCTGCCGGCAAGGTACCGGTGCTAATCGATGGCGAGGCGGTGGTATGGGAATCAAGCGCCATTCTGGAGCATCTGGCCGAGCGATTTCCTGAGAAGGGAATTTGGCCGGGGGAGCCGGTTGCCCGCGCCTATGCCCGTTCTCTCGCCACCGAGATGCACAATGGCTTCGGCGCGCTGCGCAGCGTGGCGCCGATGAATCTCTGGCGGCCGGTCGAGCCTCGCGCCTTTTCCGAGGAGGCGGTGAAGGACGTTCGCCGCATCGTTCGCCGTTGGGGCGAGGCCCGAGCACGCTTTGGGGCGGGCGGCGACTTTCTGTTCGGCGGGTTCTCCGGCGCCGATGCGATGTACGCACCGGTCGCAACCCGGCTGCGGACCTATGCGATCGAGATCGACCCGGTGGCGGCCGCTTATGTCGAGGCGATCCATGCCCACCCTGCGTTCGTGGCATGGAAAGAAGCGGCGCTGAAGGAGACGGGCGAACTGGCCGAGGATGAAGTCGACTGGCCGGTGGTCAAGCGGGTATAGAGCGCCGTCGCTCAACGGGCCCAAGCCATGCCTCTCCACCTGCTAAAACTCTGCGTCGGTGCCGAGTCCATTGAGGATCTCGAAGCGTGGATCGCCGAATCTCTCGCTGCCAAGGCGGCCCGTGGACAGGTGGCTGAACAGGTCCACACCACCCGGATGGTGCCGACGCGGACCGTGGAATTGCTGGATGGCGGTTCGCTTTATTGGGTTGTCAAAGGCGAGGTGGCCTGTCGCCAGACACTGACCGGCATTCGGCCCTTTGTGGATGGCGACGGCATACGCCGTTGCCATCTTGTGCTCGACCCCATTGTCCACCGGGTCGATCCGCGCCCCAACCGGCCGTTCCAAGGCTGGCGTTATCTGGCCGCCAAAGATGCACCGGCGGATCTTGCCGCCATGGGCGCCGCACCCGCGCTGCCGGATGAACTCCGTCGTGAACTCCGATCGCTGGGGCTTCTCTGACGCCTCCGAGGGACCTTAACCCCCTTTCGCACGTTATTCCTTTACGGAACGCGAAAGGACCTTGGAATGAGCCAGACAAAATCTGACGGCATGACCCACACCAACTCGGATGATCACCGCGTGGTCGACAATGGCGAAGTGGTGGTTAAGGCCAACACCGAGGAGCGGCAGGCTGTCGAGGTCAAGCCGATGCGCTACGTGCTCGGTATCGGCCTCGTCCTTGTTATTGCCGGGATGGTGATCGCCTACACGGTCATGATCTAGCGCCGGCGGCTTCGTCACACCGGGATATTGTCGATGAGCCGTGTGGAGCCGATCCGGGCGGCTACGAGCAGGCGGACCGGGCCTTCTTCCGAGGAACTGATGGGGGCCAGTGTCTCGGCGTGGCGGGCCTCGACATAGTCGAGATCGAAGCCGGCAGCCGTGATGGCGGCGCGCGCTTCGGCAATGGCTGGGGCCGTGATGGCGTCCCGGCCAATCCTCATCGCCGCGGCCGTTAGCGCCCGATGCAGCGCAGGCGCAGCCTTACGGTCCTCACGGCTCAAATAGACATTGCGCGAAGAGAGAGCGAGGCCGTCCGGCTCCCGGACCGTTGGAACGCCCACGACGTCGACAGGCAAGTCGAGATCGCGGGCCATGCGCGCGATAACCTGCAGTTGCTGATAATCCTTCTCGCCGAACAGGGCGACATCCGGCAGTGCCTGGATCAGCAGCTTGGCCACCACCGTGGCAACGCCGGCGAAATGAGTGGGGCGAAAGTCTGTTTCCAGGCCTAGCGCCGGCCCGGCGAGCGAAATGGTGGTGCAGAACCCCTCCGGATACATCTGCGCGACATCCGGCACGAAAGCCAATTCGACACCAGCGCTGTCGGCCTTGTCGAGATCGGAATCCAGCGTACGCGGGTAGCGCGACAGATCCTCCGTTGGAGCGAATTGGGTCGGATTGACGAAGATCGAGACGATGACGCGGTCCGCCTTCGCCCGCGCGACGTCCATCAAGGCGACATGCCCGGCATGAAGCGCGCCCATGGTGGGAACGAGGGCGATCCGCTTGCCGTCCGTGCGCCAGTGGCGCACCTGGTCGCGCAAGGCGGCGACGGAATGAACAGTGCGGATCGCGCGGGTGCTCGTCATGGCAACAACCCCTTTCGGCCGGGGCGCGGAAGCTAGCAGAGCCGCCCTGAGGGTCAACCGCCCACCTTGTGGCGCCGCCGGGGTCAACCCTTGGCGAGTGGGCCTGTTCGGCGGGGCGCATCCCCCGCTACACTCGCGCCGAATCCGCATCGGAAACCGCAATGGCCGCCGACAAGACCGTAACGACCAAGAACACCACGGCGACACCCGCCGCGCTCTCCACCGAGGCCTCTGCCTTCCTCGCCGAATTGGAGCGTCGCGCACCGCTGACCGCTGAGCGGCGAGGGCGGCTCATCTTTGGCCTCGATGCTACGATGAGCCGGGGGCCGACCTGGGATCTTGCCTGTGCCCTGCAGATGGAGATGTTCGAGGAGGCGGCCCGCATCGGCGGGCTCGATATGCAGCTTGTCTACTATCGCGGCCTTGGGGAGTGCCGCGCCTCGCCCTGGATGAGCGACGGAACGAAGCTCGGCGCCCTGATGGCGCGCATTCAGGTTCAAGGCGGGAGGACGCAGATCGGGCGCGTACTGAACCATGCAGGGGCACAGGCTGCTAAAGGCCCTGTCGGGGCGCTGGTGTTCGTGGGCGACGCGATGGAGGAGAATGTCGATGCGCTCTGCGCCGAGGCGGGTCCGCTGGCGCTGCGCGGCGTGCCGGCCTTCATGTTCCAGGAAGGGACCGATCCCGCCGCCGAGCGCGCCTTTCGCGAGATTGCGCGACTGACCAAGGGCGCCTATTGCCGGTTCGACGCCGGGGCCTCGGCCGAGCTTCGGGCCCTGCTGCGCGCTGCCGCGTCCTATGCCGCCGGCGGAACGAAGGCGCTGGTCGCACTCGCGGGTGCCTCGCCCGGCGCGCGCCGCCTCATTTCCGCGATGCAGGATACGCGATGATCAATCTGGTTATCGGGGCGGCGATCGTCGCCTTGCTCTATTACGGGCTGAAGGCGTTTGGCCGTTCCAACCCAGCGATCCTCGCCAAGCTCGGGCGCAGGGTCGGGGGCGGAGCGCTCATCCTTGTGGCCGGCTTTCTCGGCATGCGCGGCCATATCGAGACGGCCTTGCCGCTAGGCATCTTCGGCCTGTCGCTTTTCGGCTGGGACATCCGCAAGGCGTTTTCTTCGGCGAAGAGCGAGCCGAGCCAAGGGCGGACGTCGAAGGTGCGGACGGCCTTTCTCGACATGGAACTCGATCATGACAGCGGGCGGCTGGCCGGCAAAGTGATCAATGGCCCGCTCAATGGCGCTTCCCTGGACACACTTGATGTGCCCAGCCTTGCCCGTTTCGCCCTCGACGTCGACGTCGAGAGTCGCCAGCTACTCGAAGCTTATCTTGACCGCCGGTCGCCCGGCTGGCGTGAGAACGTGGACGGACATGCGGGCGGGGGGAGCGCTGACGCGCCGCGCCGCGGCGCGATGACGGAAGAGGAGGCCTACCAGATCCTGGGGCTTCAGCCGGGGACGGGGGCGGACCAGATCCGCCAGGCTCACCGATCCCTTATGAAGAAACTCCATCCCGACCAGGGCGGGTCGAACTATCTCGCTGCCCGGGTAAACGAAGCGAAGGATGTCCTGCTCGACCGCCATTGATCCCATCCCCCGGTTCAGTTGCGGAAGACCATGCAACCGAAGTCGCTGCGCTTAAGGGCCTGGCAGGCCTTGCGAGCAGCGGATTCGGCGTCGAAGCCGGCGAAGCGGGCACGCACGATGCGGGTCGAACCCTTGACCGCCTGTTCGGTATAGGCGTCGGCCTTGGCAAGCGCGCTACCGGCCTTCTGCTGCGCCTTGGCAATCTGGGCGCGGGCGTCCGCCTCGCTGCCGAAGGCACCAATCTGGATGGCCCAACCCGAACGCGGTGCGGTGGACTGCTCGGCGGTTTCGGCTTCCTGGCGCGGAATCTCGATCGGGCCAACGCTGGCGACCTGAACCTGCTGCTGCTTGATGGCACGCTGGGCAGGTGCCGCGGCTTGTGTCTCGGAAGCGTCTGAGACGAAGCCGTTGGTGAAGGACAAGGTGCCGAGGATCCCCGGCTGATTGCTGAAGGTGGCAACAGGTTCGCTCGGCCGGGCCACCGCAACCGTCTTCACTGCGACCGGTACGATCGGCGCGGCGGAGCCGACAGGCGGCGCGTTGCGGGTCGGGGCGCTCGCCACTGTCTGGGCCGGACGGGCCGGTGAAGGGGCCGGCGTGGGCACCGAGGCCGTGGTGTCGAAATCGGCAACAGCCGACGCCATGGCGACGCGCGGGCTGCTGGTGGGCACCGGAATGGTCTTGGGTGCGGTCGGGGCTTCGTCGATCTGAGCGACCGGCGCGATGGCATCGTCGGCCGATGCGCCTTGCGGTGCGCCGCTCATGCGGGCGACGAGCTGCCGGCCGGACTGGGCCTTGCCGAGGTTCTCGTTGAGCAGTGCCACCATCTGGTTGTCGCGCGAGGCGGCGCTGGAGCCGCCCATCACCACTGCGATCACATAGCGCCCGTTCTTCTTGACGCTGGTGAGCAGGTTGAAGCCGGACGCATTGGTGTACCCGGTCTTGATGCCGTCGACGCCATCCACGCGGCCGAGCAGGCGGTTGTGGTTACGGATGGCGACACCGCGGTACTGGAAGCTGCGAATTTCAAAGTAGCCGTAATATTTCGGGAAGCGCTCCTGAACGGCGCGGCCGAGCGTTGCGAGGTCGCGAGCGGTCGTGACCTGCTCAGGGCTGGGTAGCCCGTTAGGGTTCTTGAACACTGTGCGCGACATGCCGAGCTGGCGGGCGCGGCGGGTCATCAGGCTGGCGAAGCTGGAGGAGCTCCCGGATATATTCTCGGCGATGACGACGGCGACGTCGTTGGCGGAGCGGGTGACGAGCGCCTGAATGGCATCCTCGACCGAGATGGTGGAGCCCGCCTTCACACCAAGCTTGGAAGGCTGCTGCGCAGCGGCATAGGCGGACACGCGCAGCGGCGTGTTGAGCCGCATGCGGCCACTCTCCAACTGCTCGAACAGCAGATAGAGCGTCATCACCTTGGTGACGGACGCTGGATGACGCAGTGCGTCGGCATTATCGGCATCGAGAATGCGTCCGGTATTGGCGTCGACGACGATGTGGGAATAACCGCGATGCCAGGTGCCGGTGCTGGCCACGCTGCGGGTGACAGCCGATTTGGCGCGCACCGACTTCTTCTTCTTGGACGCCGCTTCCGCCACGCCCGCCCCCAGCAGGGAGACTGCCAAAACCGCTACGGCGGCACGCATGAAGGTGGTACCAACCATTCCCGGAACCCGCATGTGACCGTCCCGCTACTCTCTGCCGGCTGACGCCGGAAACTCAACATATCCGCCAGGGACGAGACATCGCAGGGCAATTGCTGCCTTTGCGAAGGTCTCGACCGGTTAAGGAACCCTGCCGAACCATCACTTCCCAAATCTTAAAAAGGGCACGGTTACAGAGTCGTAAAGAATGCCATCAACCCTGTTGATATGGCACGAAGATGGTGTGGGGCCGCGTGTGGTGGCACGTCATGTTGCGTTGCACAAATTTCCTTGACGGGAGTTGGTGCGGTGCATTACAAAAGTTCCAGGGAGAATTCCCGGGCGGGCGCGTGCGGCTGATGCGCGACGCGCGTGGCGAAACACCACAGGAGTTGGGCTCATGCTGCAGAATTTTGAAGACATCCAGAAGGTCGGCAAGGACAATCTCGAACTCGCGACCAAGAGCTTCGGTACGGTTTCCAAGGGCGTCCAGGCGATCGCCATTGAGGTCGCCGACTACTCGAAGAAGTCGTTCGAGGAAGGCACGGCCACGGCCGAGAAGCTGTTCGGCGCCAAGACGCTCGACAAGGCGGTCGAAATCCAGTCGGCTTATTTCAAGAGCGCCTATGAGAGCTTCGTCGCGCAGGCGACCAAGATGGGCGAGCTTTATGCCGATCTCGCCAAGGAAACCTATAAGCCGTATGAGAGCGTGCTTGCCAAGGTTTCTGTCACCAAGTGATCTGCCGCCGCTGATTGGCTGTAGCTGACATTTACGCGCCGGACGTTTGTGCGGTGTCGAGGGCGACCCGGAACGGGAGTTCGGGCTGTCCGCGTGGTTTAGAAGGCCCGGCCTCAGCGCCGGGCCTTTTTCTTTTTTGGCTGGCGTGCGGGGCACTTGGTCCCCTCGATCGACGCACGGGGCAGTGTGCGTTGGCACCAGGCTCATGGAATTGTCACCGGAATGCGACAGTCGGTTCCGCTCGGGCCTCTGGCGTGAGCGGGGATGCGTACTTATTATAGCTACCGAAGGCCGGTTCGCCGGTTGGGGAAAGCATGAATGTCCGACCACGCCGAATTCCAGCCGCGTGAGGCTATGATGGCCGACGATGAACGTCGCCGCCGGGGAGACAACGCGCCCGGCACGGCGGTGATCACGCGCACCAAGCCGCAGGCAAAGCGGCCAAATCTCTACCGGGTGCTCCTGGTCAACGACGACTACACGCCAATGGAGTTCGTCGTGCATGTGCTGGAGCACTTTTTCAGCAAAAACCGGGAGGAAGCCACCCAGATCATGCTGCATGTGCATCAGCATGGCGTGGGGGAGTGCGGTATCTTCACCTATGAAGTGGCCGAGACAAAGGTCACTCAGGTGATGGACTTCGCACGCAAGCACCAGCATCCTTTGCAGTGCGTCATGGAGAAGAAGTGACGCCCCGCGACGGCTAAATGAAGAGGTCCCGATGCCCACCTTCTCCCGAAGCCTCGAGCAGTCGCTTCACCGGGCCCTCGCGCTCGCCAATGAGCGCCACCACGAATACGCCACGCTTGAGCACCTGCTGCTGTCATTGGTCGACGATCAGGATTCGGCGGCCGTGATGCGCGCCTGCAATGTCGACATCGACAAGCTGCGGCGCAATCTCGTCGAGTACATCGATACCGAGCTCGAAAATCTGGTTCAGGACGCCGGCGAGGACTCAAAGCCCACCGCCGGGTTCCAGCGCGTCATTCAGCGCGCCGTCATTCATGTACAGTCGTCCGGCCGTGAAGAAGTCACCGGAGCAAACGTGCTGGTGGCAATCTTCGCCGAGCGTGAGAGCCATGCGGCCTATTTCCTGCAAGAGCAGGACATGACGCGCTATGATGCCGTCAACTACATCAGCCACGGCATCGCCAAGCGCGCCGGCATGTCGGAGAGTCGACCCGTTCGCGGCGCCGAGGAGGAGACTGAGACGAAGACCGGGGAGGACACCAAGAAGAAGGCCGACGCGCTCGAGGCCTATTGCGTGAACCTCAACAAGAAGGCGCGCGAGGGCAAGATCGACCCGTTGATCGGTCGCGACAGCGAGATCCAGCGCACCATCCAGGTGCTCTGCCGCCGCTCCAAGAACAACCCGCTCTTCGTGGGCGACCCCGGCGTGGGCAAGACAGCCATCGCGGAAGGGCTGGCACGGCGCATCGTCGCCGGCGAAGTGCCCGACGTCCTTGCCAAGGCCACCGTCTTCTCGCTCGACATGGGCGCGCTGTTGGCGGGCACCCGCTATCGCGGCGATTTCGAAGAACGCCTCAAGCAGGTGGTCAAGGAGATCGAGGCGTATCCCGACGCCATCATGTTCATTGACGAAATCCACACCGTGATCGGCGCTGGCGCGACCTCGGGCGGGGCGATGGATGCCTCCAATCTGCTCAAGCCTGCCCTTGCGGCGGGCACGCTGCGCTGCATCGGCTCAACCACCTACAAGGAATACCGCCAGTATTTCGAAAAGGACCGCGCCCTCGTCCGCCGGTTCCAGAAGATTGATGTGCCGGAGCCGACGGTGCCAGACGCGATTGAGATCCTGAAGGGGTTGAAGCCTTATTTCGAGGATTACCACCGGCTGCGTTACACCAACGACGCCATCAAGGCGGCGGTGGAGCTCTCCGCGCGCTACATCCACGACCGCAAGCTGCCGGACAAGGCGATCGACATCATCGACGAGTCAGGCGCGGCGCAGATGCTCCTCCCGGAGGGCCGGCGCAAGAAGATCATCGGCGTCAAGGAGATCGAGGCCACAGTGGCCACTATCGCCCGCATCCCGCCAAAGTCGGTTTCCAAGTCGGATACCGAAATCCTCTCGGCGCTGGAGACCACGCTCAAGCGCGTCGTCTATGGGCAGGACAAGGCGATCGAGGCATTGTCCTCGGCGATCAAGTTGGCGCGGGCGGGCCTGCGTGAGCCGGAGAAGCCGATTGGTTCCTACCTGTTCTCCGGCCCCACCGGCGTCGGCAAGACAGAGGTGGCCAAGCAACTCGCCTCGAGCCTGGGCGTCGAGCTTCTGCGCTTCGACATGTCCGAGTACATGGAGCGGCACACCATCTCGCGGCTGATCGGCGCGCCTCCCGGATATGTCGGGTTCGACCAGGGCGGCCTGCTGACCGACGGCATCGACCAGCATCCGCACTGCGTGCTGCTGCTCGATGAGATCGAGAAGGCGCATCCCGACCTGTTCAACATCCTGCTGCAGGTGATGGACCACGGGAAGCTGACCGACCACAACGGCAAGCAGGTGGATTTCCGTAACGTCATTCTCATCATGACGACCAATGCGGGCGCTGCCGATCTGTCGAAATCGGCCTTCGGCTTCACCCGAACCAAGCGTGAAGGCGACGACGTGGAGGCTATCAATCGCCTCTTCGCGCCGGAGTTCCGTAACCGGCTCGACGCCATCATCCCCTTCGCCCACCTCACCAACGAGGTCATCTCGCTGGTGGTGGAGAAGTTCGTGCTGCAGCTTGAGGCGCAGCTGGCCGACCGAAACGTCACCATCGAGCTGTCGGACGAGGCGACTGCCTGGCTGGTGGAGCGCGGCTACGACCAGCAAATGGGCGCGCGGCCCATGGGCCGGGTGATCCAGGAGCACATCAAGAAGGCGCTGGCCGACGAGGTGCTGTTCGGCAAGCTGCGCTCGGGTGGCCATGTCCGCGTCGTGCTCAAGACCGACGAGGATGGCGAGACCTCGCTGGGCTTCGAGTTCCCGGAGGGGCCAATCACGCCCAAGCCGGAGAAAATCGAGCCGCCCAAGGCCAAGCGGGCGCCGCGTCGCAAGGCTCCCGCCGCCAAGGCCAAGAAACCGGCCGCGACGGCGAGCCGAGCAAAGCCCGGCTCCTCGAAAGTGCCGAAGGTGCCGCTGGTCAAGGCCTGAACCCGATCCAAGCATCTACAGGAACTGAGGAACCACCCGCGCCAGTGTCGCGGGTGGTTTCGTTTCATCATGCCACGCGACGCCAAGTTGGTGGCGCACGCTCCGAAACCAGCCGATGGCAGGCTCCACGGCACGCCCCGCGGCGGTGCCTCATGGCAGCCATGCGGTTACAGGCCTCTCGTTTCGCTTGACGCCAGGGGGACGGCGCCCCAGAACGCCGGGGCGAGTTCACATGCTATCCCCCCAGGTTTCGCCCCCACTCGACACTGCTCCTCCGGCGCGCTGGTTTGCGCGTGGGATGCGTGGCGCCGTCTCGACGCCCGGACTGGTTCTGGTTGCGACCTTCATCGGTTTTGGCGGTCTGCTCCATGACCTCGCCTTTCCGATAGGAGCGGGTCTGCTGTCGACCCTTTTGATCTGGGCTTTGCCGGCGCAGGTGATTCTCATCGGCGGCCTCGCGACGGGGGCGTCGCCGCCCGCGCTCGCTGTGGCGGTGTGCCTTTCGGGTGTGCGGCTGCTGCCCATGGTGGTCTCGCTCATGCCGCTCATGCGAGGCCCGCGCCCGCGTCTGGGGTGGGAACTGCTCTGCGCCCATTTCGTCGCCATGACGTTGTGGGTGGAGGGGTTCCGGCTGCTGCCGAAGGTGGCACCGGAGGGGCGACCTGCTTACGCTGCGGGGCTCGGGCTCGGCCTCACCCTGCTGAGCATGGCCGGCACCGCGATCGGCTTCTATCTCACAGGCGCGCTGCCGGGCCCGCTGGCGGTGGCGTTGCTGTTGCTGACGCCGATCTCCTTCGCCATCCTGCTGGTGCGAAACGCCCGCCAGGCGGTCGATTGGCTGGCCATCGGGCTTGGCGCGGCGATTTCGCCGCTGGTCGCCAATTCGCCCGGCGGGCTGGACCTGTTCTGGGCGGGTGTGGGCGGTGGCACGCTGGCTTTCTTCATCGCCCGCCATCTGCCGAGACAGCGCGCATGAGCTTCCATTCAACCGAATTGGGCGCCATGTTGGTCGTGATCTTCTTCGGTTTCCTGCCGAACGAAGTCTGGCGTGTACTCGGCGTGCTGTTCGGCCGGCGGATCGATCCCGGCAGCGTGTGGATGCAATGGGTGCAGGCGGTGGCGACAGCGCTACTGGCGGCGGTGGTGGCGCGCCTGCTGCTGGTGCCGAGCGGAGCGCTGGTAGCCCTGCCGCTCGGGCTCCGTGCTGGTGCCGTGGGAAGCGGCATTGCCGGCTTCCTCATCGTGCGCCGCTCCGTTCTCGCCGGTGTGCTGGTCGCCGAGGCGGTGCTCGTAGCGGGCGCGTGGTGGCTCGGCGTTAGCCCATAAGCGCCGCCCTTAGCTGCGCCGCCTGCTGAGCCAGCACGTCGGGCGCTTCCGTGTGGGACAGCGGCGGGAGCAACTCGACCCCGGCATGGCGCGGAATGACGTGGACATGCAGGTGGAACACCTCCTGGCCCCCCGCCTTCTCATTGTGCTGGGTGAGGGTGATACCCTCGGCCGTGAACACCTTCATCTGCGCCTGCGCAACACGTTGGGCAACGGCCATGACAGCGGCGAGATCGCCCGCTTCGACGTCCAGCAGGTTGCGGGCCGGAGCCTTGGGGATGACGAGAGCATGGCCTGCCGCCCGCGGCATGATGTCGAGAAAAGCGAGAACGTGGTCGTCCTCATAGACTTTATGAGCGGGGATCTCGCCGCGCAGGATCTTCGCGAAGATGTTGCCGGGATCGTAAGCCATGATTTCCTCCCTGTGGGCCTGACCTGATCGCAAGCCGCTGGACGCGGGTCAAGGCCACCCCGTTCAAGGCTCGTCGGCCTGTTCGTCCGCGACCTGCTGGCGGAAGGGGCCGAGTTCGCTCAGTTCGGCGCCGGCGTCGGCGACATAGCGGCGTTCGCGCTCCAGATAGTGGGCGACGGCAGAGCGAAACTGCGGATCGGCGATATAGTGCGCCGAGCGTGTGATGACCGGCATGTAGCCCCGAGCCAGCTTGTGCTCGCCCTGCGCGCCGGCCTCGACCGTTGAAAGGCCGTGGGCGATGGCGAAGTCTATGGCCTGGTGGTAGCAGACCTCGAAATGCAGGAAGGGATGGTGCTCAACGGCGCCCCAGTGGCGGCCATAGAGCGTGTCCGAGCCGATGAAGTTGATCGCTCCGGCGATCCAGCGTCCGGCGCGCTTCGCCATCACCAGCAGAATGTGCTCGGACATGCGCTCGCCGATGAGGGAATAGAAGGCGCGAGTGAGATAGGGACGGCCCCATTTGCGCGTACCGGTCTCGATGTAAAAGCCGTAGAAGGCGTCCCAGACCTCCTCGGTGAGGTCCGCTCCTGTGAGCCAATGGATGGTCACGCCGTTCTCCAGCGCCTCCCGTCTCTCGCGACGGATCTGCTTGCGCTTCCGAGAGGCGAGGGCGCCAAGGAAAGTCTCGAAATCCGCATAGTCCTGGTTGCGCCAGTGAAACTGCTGGTCAGTGCGCGGTAAGAACCTCTCAGCTTCCAGCGCCCCGGCATCTGCCTCGGTGAGGAAGGTGGCGTGCACCGAAGAGACCTTGCGCAGCTTCGCCAACGCCACGAGCCCGCCTGCCAGCGCGGCGCGGATCGTTTCTGCCTGGGGCCCTGAGCCGACCAGCAGGCGCGGGCCGGTGGCAGGGGTGAAAGGAACGCTCACCTGAAGCTTCGGATAATAGCGCCCGCCCGCCCGCTCCAAGGCCTCTGCCCAGCCATGGTCGAAAACATATTCACCCTGCGAGTGGGACTTCAGATAGGCCGGGCAGACGCCTAGGATCTCGCCCTCTTCCCCCTCCAGGACGAGGTGCTGCGGCAGCCATCCCGTCGCGGCACAGGCCGAGCCTGATTCCTCCAGCGCGGAGAGAAAGGCGTGACTGACGAAGGGATTATAAAAGCTTGTTGAATCGGGGTGCGAAGCCGGGACGCTGGCGCAGGCATCCCAGGCGTTGGCGTCGAGCGAGGCAATCTCGCTCTCGACACGCAGGCGGAAGGTATCGTCGGACATGCGAAAGTGGCTCGCGGCGGAGGCTCGGCAGGCATTGATCAGCGGAACTGATTCACAGCTCCGATCTTCATTGTGCGCCGCACACCGCCTCGGCGAAAGGCCACTCACGCGATCGGGAACCGGTGTTCCCGGCTCAGGGCAGGAAGCCCTCGAAGATCATCTGGTCGGCATGGCGGGCCGCGGTCGCCCGGTCCCCCTCCGTCCGCACGGTCCAGGTCAGCAGCGGCATGGGGCGCTGCCGGCGGGCGGCGTCGACGGCTGCTGACGGCAGTTCCTTGACATAATGGGCGATGAAGTCGGGTTGTGTGCGCGGCAGATGCAGCAGGTTGCTCCATTCATGCTTGGTTTCGTGGTTGAGCATGTCCCATTCCGGGTCGTCGTAGAGATGCTCCATGGTGATCCCGCGCGGGATGTGCGGCGCCAAGTTCCGCACCGCCGCCACCAGATCCGGATCGAACGACATCAGCGCCGCCGGCCCGCTATACCCAGCCAGCACCTCGACTGCGCGCGTGGCGACCGCGGTGTCGCCGTCAAAATGGCTCTTCAGCTCGATGATGAGAGGCACCCGCCCGCCGACGCGGGCGAGCAGGTCGTCGAGCGTCATCATTCGGTCGGCGGTGCCGCGCATTTCGACTGCCTTGAGCTGCGCGGTGGTGCGCACCTTCGCCGGCCCTTCCGCCAAGGTCAGTCGCTCCAGCGTGTCGTCGTGAAACACCATCGCCTCGCCATCGGCGGAGAGCTGGATGTCCACTTCGATGGCATAGTCGCGCGCCATCGCGGCATCGACCGCCGAGGGCGTGTTCTCGATCACACCGCGCACCGCATCATGCAGCGCGCGGTGGGCGATCGGCTGGGCGGTGAGCCAGGCCGGCGCATTGGGTGAAGGAGCATCAGCCGCCATCTGCGTGGCCTCAGGCGAATTCGATCACGGCCTCGACTTCAACGCTGACATTGAACGGCAGCTGGGCGACGCCGACCGCCGAGCGCGCATGCCGCCCCGCATCGCCGAACACCTCGACGAACAGGTCGGAGCAGCCATTCACCACCTTGGGCTGGTCAGTGAAATCCGGCGCCGAATTGACGAAGCCAACCAGCTTCACCACCCGCTTTACCCGGTCAAGATCGCCGAGCGCCGCCTTGATCTGGGCAATGAGGTTGATTGCGCACTGGCGGGCGGCGGCACGCCCGGCCTCAATGTCGGCCTCGCCCGAGAGCTTGCCGGTCATGAAGCTGCCATTGGCCATGGAAATCTGGCCGGAGATCCACAGAAGGTTGCCGCTGATGACGAAGGGCACATAATTTGCCGCAGGAGCGCTGGCCGCGGGGATGGTGATGCCGAGGGCCGCGAGCTTGGCCTCAACCGTTCCGGTCATGGGGATCTCCTGCTATCTTGAGCGCGCATGCCTGCTGGGCATGCGGTGGCGGCCAATGAGCGGCAACCGACCTGCAATTGCCATCTTCGATGGGTCATGTTTGGCGGATCGGTTCGCCATTCGCAAGCTGCGACTGACGTCTGCGAGGAGCCCTTTGCCTATGCCGTCCTCAAGTTTCCCCCGCTTCGCTGTCGCGGCCCTTCTGCTCGGCGCGTCGGCCCTTCCGGCCATGGCAATTCAGCTGTCATCGCACCGCGCCACCTATACGGTTTCGCTCGACGCCTCGAAATCCGGAACCCGCATCAACGGCGCCGAGGGGCGGATTATCTATGAGATGCGCGGCAGCGCGTGCGCCGGTTATTCGGTGCTACTAAGACAGGATACCGATCTCGCAACCGATGGGGGGCGGCTCAACAGTGCGGTATCGACGGCCACCTGGGAGGATGGCGAGGGCAAATCCTATCGCTTCCGCGTCACCAACAGGCTCAATGGCGAGACATCAGAGGAAGCCGACGGCGTGGCCGAGCGCAAAGAGGGTGAACTTACGGTGACGTCGACCAAGCCGGAGGCGCGGACCGTCGTGCTCGGCAAGAATGTCCTGCTTCCGACCCAACACGTACTGCGCCTTATCAGCAGCGCGGAAAGCGGCGAGTCGGTGCTGGAAGCGCCTGTCTTCGATGGGTCTCCTGACGCCAAGAAGGTTTATGACACGCTGGCGGTGATCGGCCGCGAAACCCGCGACGCGAAGGGGCTGGAAGAGGCGGCCACGTCAGGCGATCTGGCCGGCCGGCCCCGCTTCCCTGTGACGATCAGCTATTACGAGCGTGGCGGCACCAGTGAAACGCCGGACTACGTCATCAGCTTCGACATGTTCGACAATGGCGTGAGCCGCAAGTTGAAGCTCGATTATGGCGAGTTCGCGCTGAATGGCACGCTCATTTCCTACGAGGCGCTGCCGAAGGAAGAGTGCGCGAAATAGGTTTGGCCGTAGCCTCCCCGCCATCGGCCGGGCCGCTTGCTGACGCTGGCGCCTGCTCGTCGGGTCGGTTGCGGTGCGGCTGCTGGGGCTCGCGTCGTTTCGGTGCGTCGAGGGCGATTCCCCGGTCGATGATTTCCTTGCCGAACCGGGCGCGCAGCGCGTCCGTCGCCAATTCCGCCAGACCGCGCTTGGTGGCGGAAGTATCGACGAGATCCGCCGGATCGGCGAGCACCGGGTCGGCTAGTTCCGACACGCCGACCCCGATCAGTCGAAAGCGCCGTCCATCCGTTTCGCGGGCGAGCAGTTCGCGGGCATGGTCGAAGATGCGGTGGGCGAGCCGCGTCGGGTCCTCCAGCGAACGGGCGCGGGTGACAAGGCGGAAATCGGACGTCTTGAGCTTCAGCGTGACGGTGCGGCCGGCGAGGTCGGCCGCCTTCAGCCGGTCGGAGAGCTTGCGGGTGAGCCGGTAGAGTTCCTGCTCCAACGTGCGGTAGTCGGCAATGTCGGTGTCGAAGGTTGTCTCGGTCGAGACGCTCTTGGTCTCGCGCTCAGGGTTCACGGTGCGCGTATCGATGCCGCGTGCGAGCCGCCAAAGCCGCAGGCCCTCATTGCCGAAACGGCGGGCGAGGGCGGTCTCGTCTGCGGCCTGCAGGTCGGCAATGGTACGATAGCCCTCGCGCGTCAGCCGCTCCTGGGTCGCCTTGCCGACCCCCCAGATCGCGCCAACGCTCCGCTCCGCGAGAAAGGCCACGGCTTCCTGCGTCCCGATCACCGCGAAGCCGCGCGGCTTGTCGAGTTCGGAGGCCATTTTGGCGAGGAACTTGTTGGGCGCGAGGCCAATCGAGATGGTGACGCCGATCTCCTTCTCCACCGCCCGGGCAAGCCGGGCCAGGGCCCTCGCCGGGCTCTCTCCATGCAGAAGCTCGGTGCCGGCTAGGTCGAGAAAAGCTTCATCGATGGAGAGCGGCTCGACCAGCGGCGTCAGGCCTAAGAAGCGCTCGCGGATCTGGCGGCCGACCGCGACATATTTCGCCATGCTTGGCTTGATCACCACCGCTTCCGGGCAGAGGGCGAGGGCTTTGAACATCGGCATTGCCGAGCGCACCCCCTTCACGCGGGCGAGGTAGCAGGCGGTGGAGACAACGCCGCGCTTGCCGCCGCCGATGATAACAGGAACATCGCGGAGCGCTCGATCGTCGCGCTTCTCCACCGAGGCGTAGAAGGCGTCGCAATCGATATGAGCGACGTGCAGCGTGTCGAGCTCGGCATGCCGCACAAGTCGCGGGCTGCCGCAACGGGCGCAGCGGCGCTCCTCGCCGGCTTCGCTCAGGCAATCGCGGCAGAAGGCCGGCAGGCGCGCCATGGGCCGTGCTCCGTTTGCCCGATCAGTCCTCGCCCATATCGGCGTGAAACAGAATTTCGCGCGCCGCCACCACATGGCCAGGATCGATCTTCGCCTCGCCGGCATAGGCGATGAGAAGTTCCTGATGGTTGATCAGATGGTCGAGCAGCGCCACATGGAACGCGGCCGAGCCCAACGCTCCGCGCAGATCGGCGGGCGACAGACCGCTGTCGGCGAGAAAGGGGCCGATGCGCTCGGGATCGCCGGCGAGATAGGCGAGGGCGCCGAGGGCGACCTGTCGGGCCGCCTCGATCTGCGTGGGGGAGCGTGAGTTGCGGCTCTTCATTTCCGGTTCCGTAAGGAATGGGTGGGTAAAGCTAGCGTATCGACCGGCGGATGAGCGAGCGATTCTGGCTCGCCAGAACGTGCCGTCGTCGCAGGGACCGTCGAGCAATGCCCAAGACCGTTCTGATCGTCGAGGACAATGAGCTCAACATGAAGCTCTTCAACGATCTGCTCGAAGCCCATGGCTATATCACGGTCGGCACCCGAAATGGCATCGAAGCCATGGATCTGGCGCGCAAGCACAGGCCGGACCTGATTCTGATGGACATTCAGCTTCCCGAGGTCTCCGGCCTCGACGTGACCCGCGCCCTCAAGGCCGATCCGGAGCTGAAAGCGATTCCCGTCATCGCCGTCACGGCCTTCGCCATGAAGGGCGACGAAGAGCGGATTCGCGAGGGGGGCTGCGAGGCCTATCTTTCAAAGCCGATCTCGGTGGCGAAATTCCTGGAGACCGTGCGCCAGTTCGCCCCCGTGCCCTGAAAGGGCGAGCGGCGAGACGAGGTCCGCCACATCCGCCTGCGATTCTGTCGACAATTCCCGTTGCAATTGGCGCCCGTTCGGGTAGCCTGATCACGGTATCCGTTTGCCCTGCGGAGTGCTCGGGTCCGCCGCATCTCCTGGGTCCGTAGGGTCTGGTCGGCGGGCGGTGTCTACGGATGGCCTCTCCGTTCACCGCTCGCCGATTCCAGCTTCTCCCTGAACGGACCAGTCCCCCGAACATCAGCCCAAGCCAATCCATCCGCGCCAGCAACGGCGCAGCCAAAAGAAAAGGCGCCTTGCGGCGCCTTTCGCGTTTTGGGCTGGGCCCGTGCGGCGGTTCAGATCACTTGATCTTGCCTTCGCGGAACTCGACATGCTTGCGCGCAACCGGGTCGTACTTCTTCACGACCAGCTTGTCGGTCATGGTGCGCGAGTTCTTCTTCGTCACGTAAAAGAAGCCGGTGTCAGCGCTCGACACGAGCTTGATCTTGATGGTCGTTGCCTTGGCCATGACCGGGTCTCCTGGAGCGTGGCTCTCGAACGTGGGGGCGCCACGCCGAAGAAAACGGGTTCGCGCGGCAGATCCGCCGCTCGTTGCGCGTCCGTATCCGTGATCGGCGCGCGAATGTCAAGGAAGCGCGCTCAGCGATCGCGCCAAATCTGCCCGGCGACGACCAGCACATAGAGCAGAAGGAAGGCCCCGATCACCCAGGCGAAACCGTGCGGATCCACCAGTTGCATGCCGCCACCGACCGCGGTTGGACCCACGGTGAGGCCAATCGAATACAGCATCACGAAGGCCGCATTGGCGGTGGCGAGCGCCGCCCCGTTGAAACGCGCACCGAGCAAAGCGAGGCCGACCGTGTACAGGCCGGCGACGATTCCCGTGGTGAGGAACGCCGCGATCCACATGGCCCAGCTGTCGATCGCGAGGTGCGGTATCAGAAACGAGCCGAGAACGCCGATGATCCCGCAGCCGAGCAGTAGCCGGCGCCGGTCAACCCTGTCGCTCAGCAGGCCGAGCGGCAGTTGCAGGGCGACATTGCCGAGTTCGGCGACAGTGAGCAGAAGTGCCGCCTCGCCCGCGTCCAGCCCGCGCCGCAGGCCGTAAAGCGGCAGGAAGTTAATCATTCCCGTCTCTACAGCTCCGAAGATGAAGGCTGCGAGGGTGGCGGCCGGGGCGATACGCATGAGCGTCCACACGCCGCCGCCGGAATGATCTTCCTCGATGGCTGGCGCGCCGGCGGCACCGATCAACACCGGAATGCCCGCCAGCGCGAAGAAGGCGGCACCGCAGAGATAGGGTGCCCAGCCCTGCGTTCCGACCAGGCTGAGAATCGCGGGACCTCCGGCGAAGCCCATCGACAGCACCGTCCCGTAGATGCCGATGACAAGACCGCGACGGTGGTTCGGCGATGCGGCGTTGATCCAGAACTCGCTGACCACGAACAGCACGCACAGTGCCGCCCCGAAGATGAAGCGGAGCGGGAACCACAGTATGAAGGATGGGGTGATCTTGAAGGCGAGCAGGCTTATTGCGGCGCTGAGGATGGCTGCCAGCAGCAGGGGGCCGGCGCCGATGCGGCGCACCAGCTTGGGCAGGAAGGGCGCCAGCGCGATGGTGGCGAGCCCGCCCACCGCGGTGTTGATGCCGATCCAGGTCGAGGAGATGCCCCGGTCGTGCAACTCAAACGCGAGTAGCGGAATGGAGAGCGCGAGGCCGAGCCCGACCGCCGATATGGCTGCGATAGCGGCCGCGATGGAGGCGACATTCACGGGAGGCGAAAGGGCGGGGGCATGCATGGCGGGCACCTGGCGCCGGGTGGTAGAGTCCCGGACCGCTGCCTCTAGCCCATGGATGGCAAAAGTCGAATGACTTTTGGCAATGATGTCATGCCGGGAATTGCTGGCGGGGTTCGCCGTTTACGTCAGCGTCTCGCGATAAACCTTTGCACCGCGTGTGAAATAGAACGGCACCGGCTGCCAGGGCCGGTGGCCGCTCTTGAGGCGCGGGGCGACCTCGGCAAGGATCGCCCGCGTGATCTCAGGCACGTCCGCCAGCAGTGCGTCGTCCAGTGTAAGCCATTGAAGTTCCACCAGTTCAGTCGCGGGTCCGACCACGCCTTCCCGGCGGTGGGCGACTTCCGAAAGCTCCGCCATGAAGAAGCGGGTGTCGAAGCGGCGGGCGAGGCGGGGCGGGGTGATGGCGCGGGCGACGAAGGTCAGCGCCTCCAGATTGGGAAACAGTCCGGCCGCGCTGAAGCCCTGCCAGGGCCCGGGAAACTGGCCGGGCGCGCCGGCCTCGTTCGTGCCGATGAGCAGGCCGGTCTCCTCGCAGGTCTCGCGGATGGCGGCGAGCGCCAGCGCCCGGGCGCGGGTTGTGCTCGGGCGGCTGACGCGGGCTAACAGCCTGCGTTCGCTCTCCGAATCGAGCATGCCATAGACCGGAACCTGCCGGTCCGCCGCGTCGACGCGCCCGCCGGGAAAAACGAATTTCCCCGGCATGAAGCGCAACGACGGGTTGCGTCGGCCGAGCAGGATGCGTGGGATTCGCTTTGAGCGGTCCACCAGAATCAGAGCGGCCGCGTCCACCGGGCGGACGAGCGGGTGGCCCGCATCGAGCCGTTCGCGCGGGAAATTCGGGGAGACGTCGGTCGGTTTCATGAGTGCAGTGTGGTGGAGTGTCAGTGCAGTGAGGCCAATGCGGACGATCAGGAGCGCTTGCCGGCGGGAACGGCGTCGATCTGCCGGCTGGGGGGCAGCGCCTCGCGCTCGGAATCGGTCGGGTCGAACCCATGCATGTGCAGCGCCCATTGATAGGCGATGAGTGCGCCCTTCACCGGCGGCAGCAGCAGCAGCGACAGCAGCAGGGTCATCGGCAGCCAGACGATGAGGTGGATCCACACAGCCGGGTGCAGCGCCATCTCCACCGCCAGCAGCAGCGGCACGACGATATGGCCGACAATGGTGATGACCATATAGGGCGGCGCGTCGTCGGCGCGGTGGTGCCACAGTTCCTCGCCGCACTCCGGGCAGTGCTCGTTCACCTTGAGATAGGCGCCGAACATCGCGCCCTTGCCGCAGGCGGGGCAGCGCAGGCGCAGGCCGTTCATCATCGCCGGGCCGACCGGGCGGTGGGGCTGGTGGGACTTGTCCTTCATGGCGGGGCGCCTCCGGCGCTATTTGCGCTTGCCGATGCGCTTGGGTCCATGGGGGCGCGACTCCGGCCTGCCATAGCGCCCGCGCGCACCACCGGGCCGGCGCTTGTCGGGCGTTACGTGCCTGCCCTCAGATAGTAGCTCGAACCGCAGCGCGCCAGCCACCGGCGCGGCTTCCACGAGCTTCACTTCGACGCGGTCGCCGAGCCGGTGCATCTCGCCCGTGCGCTCGCCGATGAGGGCATGGCGCACCTCGTCATAGCGAAAATAGTCCTGGCCGAGCGTGACGGCGGGGATGAAGCCGTCCGCGCCTGTCTCGTTGAGGGCGACAAACAGCCCGGCCTTGGTGACGCCTGAGATGCGGGCCTTGAAGGTGGCGCCGATCTGCTCGGCCATATGGTGGGCGATCAGCCGGTCAATCGTCTCGCGCTCGGCCGCCATCGCCCGGCGCTCGCTGGCGGAAATGCGCGCCGCGATCTCCGCCAGCTGCTCGGGTGTCACGGTCTCCGGCAGGCCGTCCCGGCCGAGACCCAGCGCCCGCACCAGCGCCCGGTGCACGATGAGGTCGGCATAGCGGCGGATCGGCGAGGTGAAATGGGCGTAGCGGCGCAGATGCAGGCCGAAATGGCCGTAATTGTCGTTGGCATATTCCGCCTGCGCCTGGCTGCGCAGGATCACCTGGTTCACCAGCGGCGCCAGCTCCGAGCCGGCGACGCGGGCGAGAATGTCGTTGAACTGCGCCGGCCGCACGGCGTCGGTCTTCGGCAGCTTGATGTCGAGCGTCTGCAGAAAGTCGCGCAGGCCCGACATCTTCTCCAGCGAGGGCTGGTCGTGCACGCGGTAGATGAGCGGAATGTGCTTTTCTTCCAGCGTCTCGGCGGCGGCGACATTGGCGAGGATCATGAACTCCTCGATCAGCCTGTGCGCGTCGAGCCGCTCCGGCACGATCACCCGGTCGACCGTGCCGTCGGGCTTCAGCAGGATCTTGCGCTCGGGCAGGTCGAGATCGAGCGGCGCGCGGGCCTCGCGGGCCTGCTTCACCGCGCCATAGGCGGCCCAGAGCGGGCGCAGCACGTCGTCCAGCAGCGGCGCGGTCGTCTCGTCAGTATGACCATCAATGGCCGCCTGCGCCTGCGCATAGGCGAGCTTGGCGGCCGAGCGCATCATGATGCGGTGGAAGGCATGGCGCTTCTTGCGACCGTTGGCGCCGATCACCATCCGCACCGCCAGCGCCGGGCGGTCCTCGTTCGGGCGCAGCGAGCACAGATCGTTGGAAATGCGCTCGGGCAGCATCGGCACGACGCGGTCGGGGAAATACACCGAATTGCCGCGCGCCAGCGCCTCGCGGTCCAGCCCGCTGCCGGGGCGGACATAGGCCGCGACATCGGCGATGGCGACGGTGACGATGAAGCCGCCCTCATTGTCCGGGTCGAGGTCCGCCGTCGCGTGCACCGCGTCGTCATGGTCCTTGGCATCGGGCGGGTCGATGGTGAGCAGCGGCAGCTCGCGCCAGTCCTCGCGCCCTGCCAGCGTGGCGGCGCGCGCCGCCTCCGCTTCCACCAGCGCCTCGCGCCGGAAGACGCTGGGAATGCCATGGGCATGAATGGCGATCAGGCTGATCGCCTTTTCCGTCGATACCGAGCCGAGCCGCTCCTTCACCTTGGCGGTGGGCAGGCCATAGGCGTGGTGGCGGACGATTTCGACCGAGACGAGGTCGCCCTCCTGCGCGTCGCCGGCGAAATCGGGCGGAATGGCGAGTTCGCGGCCCATATTGCGCTTGTCGATAGGAATCAGCCGTCCGCCGCCCTGCGCATCGCGGCGGTAAATGCCGAGGGTGAGGGCGCGGGCCTTCTCCAGCAGCTTGAGCACGACGCCATTGTGGCGGATCGCGCCGTCCGCCTCGGGGATTTCCTCGGTCTTCAGCAGCACACGGTCGCCGAGCGTGGGCGCGGGACCGGCCAGCCTGCCGCGACGGGCAAGGCGCACCAGTATGCGCGGGGCCGGGCCATTCTCGTCCTCGTCCCAGTCCACCGGCGTGGCGATCAGTTCGCCATCCTCGTCGCGCTCGACGATTTCCGACATCACCACGGCGGGGAGGGCGCCGGGCAGGTGAATCTTGCGGCGCTTGGTTCCCAGCACGCCTTCATCGGCCAGTTCGCGCAGCAGCGCCTTGAGCGCGATGCGGTCGCCACCGTCGAGGCCGAAGGCGCGCGAAATGTCCCGCTTGCCGACATCGCCGCCATGCGCCGCGATGAACGCCATCAACTCCTCGCGACCGGGCAGCCCCCGGGTGAGGCCGGCTGGCAGGGTCGGACGGGCGGGCTTGCGCCCTTTGGCTTTTATTGGCTTACGCACGATTCACCGCGTGTGGGAGGGGCGACCCAAGGCTAACGGCATCGACGCCTCGCGTCGACCGGGGCGGCCACCTTCCCCTCGGGCAAGCATTCGAGATGGCTTGCGAGATGGCTTGCATTTCGCCCCTGATGGGACAAGTTTGCCGGCCTTTCGCGGCGCATCGAGGCGCCGATCTGGATTCTATACCATGGATGCCCGTTCGTCCGAGGCCGCCGACGCCCCGCTTTCCCATGCCGATATCCGCGTTATCGTGATTGGCGTCATGGTCGCGATGTTTCTGAGCGCGCTGGACCAGACCATCATCGCCACGGCGCTGCCGACGATCGGGGCAGGCTTCGGCGACCTCGAAAATCTCTCCTGGGTCGTCACCGCCTATCTGCTCACCGGCACCGCCGTGACCCCGCTGGTCGGCAAGCTGGCGGATATTCACGGTCCGCGCCCGGTGCTGCTGGTGGCCATCGGCACCTTCCTCATCGGCTCGGTGCTGTGCGCCACCGCCCAGAGCATGCCCTGGCTGATCGTGGCGCGGGCGGTGCAGGGGCTGGGCGGCGGCGGGCTGATCGCTTTGGCGCAGACCATCATCGGCCTGCTGATCGCGCCGCGCGAGCGTGGCCGCTACCAGGGCTATTTTGCCATCGTCTTCATCACCTCAAGCATCGCCGGGCCGATCCTCGGCGGCTTCTTCGCCGAGCATCTGCACTGGTCGCTGATCTTCTGGATCAACGTGCCGCTCGGCCTTGTGGCGGCACTGATGAGCGACCGGGCGCTGCGGCGCCTGCCGGCGCACCATCATCCGCACCGGCTCGACATTCTCGGCGCGCTCTTGATGTGCGCGGGCACCGTCGCGCTGCTGATGGCGCTGAGCTGGGGCGGCACCTACTTCCCCTGGCTCTCGCTGCCGGTGTTCGGCCTTCTGGCGGCGGCGGTGCTGCTGTGGATCGGCTTCGCCTTCCGCGTGGCGACGGCGAGCGAGCCGCTGGTTCCGCTTGCGGTGCTGTCCAACCAGGTGGTGCGCACCGGCGTGCCCTCGGCCGCCTTCGCCATGGGCACGCTGGTCGGTCTCTCCATCCAGATGCCGCTGTATCTGGAGGGGGTGATGGGGCTGACCGCCTCGGAATCCGGCGTGGCGCTGATTCCGCTGATGGCCGGCGTCGTGGTCGGGGCGACGGGCGCGGGGCGGGTGATGGGGCATTTCACCCATTACAAGCGCCTGCCGATCGTCGGGCTGCTGGCGAGCATCGTGGCGCTGGGCGTATTGGCGCTGTGGCCGCTGGGTCTGCCGATCTATGCCGTCGGGGCGGCGATGGGCGTCGCCGGGATGGGCCTCGGCACGGTGCTGCCGGTCTCGACCGTGGCGATCCAGAACGCGGTGCCGCTGCCGCAAATGGGCACCGCGACCGGGGTGGTGAACCTGTTCCGCTCGCTCGGCGCGGCCGTGCTCACCGCCGGCTTCGGTGCCCTCGTCATCGGGCTGTCCGGCATTGAGAGCAGCGCGCTGCTGGAGCGGCTGCTGGAGGGGCGGGCGCAGGTGGCCCCGCTCGCCGGCGCGTTCCGCTGGGTGTTCGTCGCGGCGGCGTGCTCGCTGCTGGTGTCGCTGATCGCCATGATCGCGATGGAAGAGCGGCCGCTGCGCTCGGGCCACGCCCCGGCGCCCCTGCCGGACTGATCCGGCGGGGGTGGGACGCGGGCGCTCAGGCGCCCGCCGCTTTCTTGGCCGGGGCCTTCTTGGCAGCAGGCTTTTTCGCGGCGGTTTTTTTGGTAGCGGTCTTCTTGGTGGCCGGCTTCTTGGCCGCCGTCTCGCCATCGGCTGCCTTGGCCGCCGCCCGCCGCGCGGGCTTGGCCGGCATCGTGCCGGCCTTGGCGGTGATGAGCTCCACCGCCTGCTCCAGCGTCACCGAATCCTGCTCGATGCTTTTGGGCAGCGTGGCATTCACCTTGCCGTGGTTGACATAGGCACCGAACCGGCCCGGCCGCACGGTGATCGGCCCGCCGAGCGTGGGATGCTCGCCCAGCTCGCGCCCGCCGACCGCGCCGCGCCGGCCGGGGCCCTTGCTCTGCTTGTCGGCGATCAGCGCCACCGCGCGGTTGAGGCCGATGGCGAGGATGTCGTCGCCCGGCTCGATATTGGCGTAGGTCTTGCCGGTCTGGACATAGGGGCCGAAGCGGCCAATGCCGGCGAGGATCGGCTCGCCGCTCTCGGGATGAAGCCCGATCTCGCGCGGCAGCGAGAGCAGCGACAGCGCCGTTTCGAGATCGACATCGGCCGGCGCGAGCCCCTTCGGCAGGCTGGAGCGCTTGGGCTTCTCGCCGTCCTTGGCCTCGCCGAGCTGCAGATAGGTGCCGAAGCGGCCGGCGCGGATCGTCACCTCCAGCCCGGAGGCCGGATCGGTGCCGAGCACGCGGGTGCCATTGGCGTCGCCGCCATTCTCGTCGTCGCCGCCCTGCGCCGCCAGCGGGCGGGTGTATTTGCACTCGGGATAGTTCGAGCAGCCGATGAAGGCGCCGAACTTGCCGACCTTCAGCGACAGCCGGCCGGTGCCGCAGGTGGGGCAGATGCGCGGATCGGCGCCGTCTTCCCTCGGCGGGAAGATGTGCGCGGTCAGCATGCCGTCGAGCGCCGAGATGACGTCGGAGACGCGCAGCTCCTTGGTCTCTCCCACCGCCGCCGTGAAGTCGCGCCAGAAGTCCCGCAGCACGTCCTTCCACTGCAGCTCGCCATTGGAGATGCGGTCGAGCTTCTCTTCCAGGTCCGCCGTGAAGTCGTATTCGACATAGCGGTCGAAGAAGCTCTCCAGGAAGGCGGTGACGAGGCGTCCCTTGTCCTCCGGCACCAGCCGGCGCTTGTCGAGCTTCACATATTCACGGTCGCGCAGCACGGCGAGCACGGAGGCATAGGTCGAGGGGCGACCGATGCCGAGCTCTTCCATGCGCTTGACCAGCGAGGCTTCGGAATAGCGCGGCGGCGGCTCAGTAAAGTGCTGGTCGGCCTTGATGCCCTTATTGGCGAGCGCCTCGCCCGACGACATGGCCGGCAGGCGGCGGCTCTCTTCATCGTCCTCGTCGTCGTCGCTGCTCTCGCGGTAGACGGTGAGGAAGCCGTCGAACTTCACCACCGTGCCGGTGGCACGCAATTCCAGCGCGCGCCCAGCGGCGGCAGCCTCGATATCGACCGTGGTGCGCTCCAGCTCGGCCGATTCCATCTGGCTGGCGATGGTGCGCAGCCAGATCAGCTCATAGAGCTTGGCCTGGTCGGGCTCCAGCTGGCGGGCGACATCGCGCGGCCGGCGCGCGAGTTCGGTCGGGCGGATCGCCTCATGGGCTTCCTGCGCGTTCTTGGCCTTGGCGGTGTATTTGCGCGGGGCGGAGGGCACGTAGCGCTCGCCATATTCGCGGCCGATCACAGTGCGCGCTTCAGCCACCGCTTCCGGCGCCATGTCGACGCCGTCGGTTCGCATATAGGTGATGAGGCCGACGGTTTCGCCGCCGACATCGATGCCTTCATAGAGCCGCTGCGCGATCCGCATGGTGATCGCCGGCGCGAAGCCGAGCTTGCGGCTCGCCTCCTGCTGCAGGGTCGAGGTGGTGAAGGGCGGCGAGGGATGCCGGCGCGCCGGCTTGGCCTCGACGGAGCGCACCTTGAAATCGGCGCGTTCCAGCGCGGCGCGGAAATCCTTGGCTTCCGCCTCGGTGCCCACGTCCAGCCGGGTGATCTTCTTGCCGTCGGCACCGACGAGGCGGGCCTCGAAGGTCTCCTGCCGGGGCGTCGCCAGCTGGGCGGCGATCGACCAGTATTCGCGCTTGACGAAGGTTTCGATCTCGCGCTCGCGGTCGCAGACGAGGCGCAGCGCCACCGACTGCACGCGGCCGGCCGAACGGGCGCCAGGCAGTTTGCGCCACAGCACCGGGGACAGCGTGAAGCCGACGAGATAGTCGAGCGCCCGGCGGGCGAGATAGGCATCGACCAGCGCCGCGTCGATGATGCGCGGGTGCTTCATCGCCTCCAGCACCGACTGCTTGGTGATGGCGTTGAACACCACGCGCGAAACCGGCTGGTCCTTGAGCGCCCGCTTTTCCTTCAGCACTTCCAGCACGTGCCAGGAAATCGCCTCGCCTTCGCGATCCGGATCGGTGGCGAGGATAAGGCCATCCGCCCCCTTCACCGCCTTGGCGATATCGGACAGCCGCTTCTGCGCCTTGGGATCGACATCCCAGAGCATGCGGAAATCATCGTCGGGATTGACGGAACCGTCCTTGGCCGGAAGGTCGCGTACGTGCCCATACGAGGCGTAAACCTCGTAGCCCGATCCGAGATATTTATTGATCGTCTTCGCCTTTGCAGGCGATTCGACGATGACGACCTGCATGTGCGCGCCACGTCCGTTGAGGGTCCAGCCCGAAGAGGCGGGAAAATGGGGTAGTGGCCCCGGTGTGTCAAATGGCAAGCAGGACCCGTGCCGCCGCGCCTGCCGGTGAGCAGGGTCTACGACCGCGATGCGGGAGGGTTTCCGGCCAAACAGCCGGCAAAGTGGAGGACGCAATGCGACCGAATGCAGCTTGTGGTCGTATTTGTTTCAAAAATGCACGCAATGATCGTGACAGGCGCCGCGCCTGTGCTACTTTTTTGGCGCTGGCCATTCAGCAACGGACGCCCCGACGTGACTGAAAATGACTGCGTGCGTGCGCCTGCCAAGGACGCGGCCGACTACATCGCCACCCTCGCCCACGAGCTGGCCAGCATGGCGGCCAGCAACCGGCTGGACGTGCTGCGCTATCTCCTGGAAATGGCGCGAGACGAGGCACGATCCGTGGTGCGGGGCGAGCCGGAGCCGCGTGACGGCGGTTGAAACCGCGCCGGGCCGCTGCTCTACAGCCGGAGCGGGTGTAGTGCCGGCGCTCTGGAGCACGTCCGGTGAAAATCAGTTCACCGTACGTCCTCCGGCTTCTTGTTTTACGCATTCTCTTCCCGCGAACCTGAACCCGCTTCGCGCGAAAATCTCCTAGACGAGCAGTGAGACGCTGCCGTCGCGGTGGCGCTCCAGCCGGCCGGCCAGCTCCAGTTCGAGCAGCAGAATCTGCACATCGCTTACCCGGGCGCCCGACAGGACGACGAGGTCGTCGACCTGCAGCGGCGACGGGCCGAGAAGGCTCAGGATCTGAGCCCGCAGGTCGTCGCTCGGCTCGCCGGCATCCAAGGCGAGCGTATCTTCTTCGAGCGCCAGAGGCGGTGGCCGGTCGCGCAGCAGGGTGAGCACTTCCAGCACATCCTCGGCGCCCGTCACCAGCGCGGCACCCTGCTTTATCAGCGCATTGGTGCCGCCCGCCCGTGGATCGAGCGGCGAGCCGGGAACGGCCAGCACCTCGCGCCCCTGCTCGGCGGCGAGGCGGGCGGTGATCAGCGAGCCGGAGCGTTCGGCCGCCTCGACCACGACGACGCCGAGCGACACGCCGGACACCAGCCGGTTGCGGCGGGGAAAGTCGCGGGCGCGCGGCTCCCAGCCCATCGGCATTTCCGAGAGGATGACGCCTTGCTCGGCGATGGCCTCCATCAGCGCCACATTCTCGCGCGGATAGGGCCGGTCATGCCCGCCGGCGATCACGGCGATGGTGCCGGTGGCGAGGCTCGCCGCATGGGCGGCGGCGTCGATGCCGCGCGCCAGCCCCGAGGCGACGACCCAGCCGGCGGCCCCCAGGCCGCGCGCCATGCGGGCGGTAATGGTGAGGCCGGCCCCCGAGGCGTTCCGGGCGCCGACAATGGCGACGGTCGGCCGATCAAGCAGTTCGCCACGGCCGCGCAGGGCGAGAAGGGGCGGGGCGTCGTCGATCTGGCGCAGCAACGCGGGATAATCGCTCTCGCCGAGCGCGACGAAGCGACCGCCCAACCGCGCCAGCGCCTCGATCTCGGCATCGGCCTCGCTGATGCTGGGGACGCGCGGGGCGAGCAGCCCGCCGCCCCGCCGGGCGAGGGCGGGAAGCGCGTCGAGCGCGGCAGCGGCGCCGCCGAATCGGTTGATCAGGCTGCGAAAGGCACGCGGGCCGACATTCTCGGTCCGGATCAGGCGGAGCCAGTCGCGGCGCTGTTCCGGATCGAGCTGAACGCCGCGCCCGCCCAAGCGCTATCCCTTCTTGCCGATGCGCCCTTCCGTTCCGTCCAGCAGGCGGCGGATATTGGCCCGGTGCATGAACCACAGCAGGGCGGCCAGGATCGCCAGCAGCCCGCCGGTCTGCGGCGAGCCGAGCAGGAAGGCGGCGAGCACGGTGAACACGCTCGCCACCAGGGCGGCGAGGGAGGAATAACGGGTGAGGAAGGCCACCGCGAGCCAGGCGACCGCGAACACCAAAGCCGCCGGCCAGGCCAGCGCCAGCGTCACGCCGAGAAAGGTCGCGACGCCCTTGCCGCCCTTGAAGCTCAACCAGACCGGGAACAGATGGCCGAGAAAGGCGCCCAGCGCCGCCAGCAGCGCCGCCTCCGGGCCGAGCAGCCCGCCAGCCAGCAGCACGGCGAGCGTGCCTTTCAGCGCGTCGCCAAGCAGGGTCGCGGCGGCAAGGCCCTTGCGACCGGTGCGCAGCACATTGGTGGCGCCGATATTGCCGGAGCCGATGCTGCGAATGTCCTGCGTGCCGGCGAGCCGGGTCAGGATCAGGCCGAAGGGGATCGACCCGAGCAGATAGCCCAGCAGCAGCGCGGCAAAGCTCGACAAGAGGGGCAGGGACCAGTTCATGCCTGCGACCTTACAGACTTCCCGGGGAATGCACAGATGGGCGGGTGCCCTCGGCGGTGTTCGTCACACGTATTCATATACCGTGCGGCCGGCGACGAGCGTGCGGACCACCCGGCCCTCAAACCGCGCCTCGTCGAACGGGGTGTTGCGGCAGCGCGATTTGAGGGTGAGCGGATCGAGAATCCACGCCTCATCAAGCGCCAGCAGGGCGATGTCGGCGCGCGCGCCGGGCCGCAGCGTGCCGCCGGGTAGACCGAGGCGTTCCGCCGGGCGGGTGGACATGGCGCGGATCAGCGTCATCACATCGAGCAGGCCCGCCGTGACGAGGCGCAGACCGGCGGCGAGCATCGTCTCCAGCCCCACCGCGCCGAAGGCGGCTTCCGAGAAGGGCAGGCGCTTGACCTCGACATCCTGCGGGTTGTGGTCGGAGACGATGATGTCGATCAGCCCCTCGGCGACGCCCTGCACCAGCGCGATTCGGTCCTCCTCGGCGCGCAAAGGCGGGGTCAGCTTGAAGAAGGTGCGGTAGCCGACGACGTCGCGCTCGTTCAGCGTCAGATGGTTGATCGAGGCCGAGGCGGTGACGTCGATGCCGGCGTCTTTGGCCCGGCGCAGCACTTCCAGCGAATCGGCGCAGGTCAGCGAGGCGGCGTGGTAGCGCCCGCCGGTGATGGCGGCGAGGCGCACATCGCGCTCGAACACGATGGTTTCCGCCGCCCTGGACAGCCCGGCGAGGCCGAGCCGGGAGGCGAGTTCGCCTTCATTCATAACGCCTTCGCCGGCGAGGCTCGCATCCTGGGTGTGGTGGACGATCAGCGCGCCGAAGTCGCGGCCATAGGTCAGCGCGCGGCGCAGCACCTGTGCCGAGCCGATGGAGCGGGTGCCGTCGGTGAAGGCGACCGCGCCGGCGGCGCCGAGCAGGCCGATCTCGGTCATCTCGCGGCCTTCGAGCCCCTTGGTGAGGGCGGCCATTGGGTGGACATTAACGATGGCGGTGTCGCGCGCCCGGCGCAGGATGAAGTCGACGATGGCGGGATCGTCGATCACGGGGTCGGTGTCGGGCTGGCAGATGATGGTGGTGACGCCGCCCGCCGCCGCCGCCTGGCTGGCCGAGGCCAGCGTCTCGCGGTGCTCGGCGCCCGGCTCGCCGATGAAGGCGCGCATGTCGACCAGGCCCGGAATCGCCACCAGCTGGCGGCAGTCGACGATCTCGGTATCAGGCGGCAGGCCGGCGGAGAGGTTGGGCGCGATGTCCTTGATGATGCCGTCGGCGATCAGGATGTCGCCTGTCGTGTCGAGGTCGCGCGAGGGGTCGATAAGGCGCGCCCGGGAGAGCAGGGTGGGACGGGTCTCATGCATTGGGCAGGTTTCCCGGCAGGGTTCGCGAGAGAGCGTCCAGCACCGCCATGCGGACGGCGACGCCCATCTCGACCTGTTCGCGGATGAGCGACTGGGCGCCGTCAGCCACCGCCGAATCGATCTCGACGCCGCGATTCATCGGGCCGGGATGCATCACCAGCGCGTCGGGCTTCGCAAAGCGCAGCTTGGCCTCGTCCAGCCCCCAGAAATGGAAATACTCTTTCACCGAAGGCACATAGGAGCCGTTCATGCGTTCGCGCTGCAGCCGCAGCATCATGACGATATCGACATCGGCCAGCCCGGTCCGCATGTCGCCATAGACGGAGACGCCGAAGCGCTCGATGCCCTTGGGCAGCAGGGTCGGCGGGGCGATGACCCGCACCTGCGCGCCCAGCGCCTGCAGCAGCAGGATGTTGGAGCGGGCGACGCGCGAATGGGTGATGTCGCCGCAGATGGCGACGGTGAGGCCCTGGATGCGGCCCTTGTTGCGGCGGATGGTGAGGGCGTCGAGCAGCGCCTGGGTCGGGTGCTCATGCGCGCCGTCGCCGGCATTGACCACCGCGCAATCGACCTTGCGGGCCAGCAACTCCACCGCGCCCGACGCGCTATGCCGCACGATCAGCACATCCGGGTGCATGGCGTTCAGGGTCGCGGCCGTGTCGATGAGCGTCTCGCCCTTCTTCACCGAGGAGGTGCTCACCGACATGTTCATCACATCGGCGCCGAGCCGCTTGCCGGCGATCTCGAACGAGGCCTGGGTGCGGGTCGAGGCCTCGAAGAAAAGGTTGATTTGCGTGCGCCCGCGCAGGGTGGCCCGTTTCTTCTCCACCTGGCGGTTGAGAAGCACGAACTCTTCGGCGAGGTCCAAAAGGCCGACTATCTCGTCGGGCGACAGGCCCTCGATGCCGAGCAGGTGCCGGCGATTGAGGGTGAAACTGGCGGTGGGGTTCGATGTCATATCGAAGTCGGCTGGATAGAGGCCGCGAGGGCCCTCGGCAAGAGATTTAGCGCCCGTGCGCGCTTTTTCCCTCACAGAAGCGCCACCGCGGCGATGACAAGCGGCATGGTGATGGCGGCCAGAAGTGTCTGGAGGGTCAGGATTTCCGCCAGCAGCGGCGCGTCGCCGCCCATCTGCCGGGCCAGCACATAGCCGTTCGGGGCGGAGGGGACGGCGGCGCCGACGGCGACGATCAGCAGATCGACCTCGCGCAGGCCCAGGAGAAGCCCGATCGCCACCGCGACGCAGGGGAGTATCGCGAGCTTTATCAGGCAGGTGAACCAGGTGGCGAGGCGCGGGCGGCGCAGATCCTCCAGCCGCAGCCCGGCCCCCACCACCAGAAGTCCCAGCGCCAGGGACGAACGACCGAGAATGTCGCCGAAGGTCAGGAGCACCGGCGGGATCGGCAGGTGCAGCGCGTTGATCAGCGCGCCGGCGGCGCAGGACCAGATGAACGGATTGCGCAGAATCTGCAGCACCAGCAGGCGATTGCTGGTTGAGCCATTCTCGCCATGGCGGGCCAGCACGATGACGCTGAGCGTGTTGAGCACGGGAATCATCACCGCCAGCCCGACGGCGGCCACCGCCAGCCCGCGCGGGCCGGCGAGCGAGCCGGAGACGGCGAGGGCGATATAGGTGTTCCAGCGCAGCGCCCCCTGGAACACCGAGGTGTAGCTGGGCCCGGCAAGGCCGAAGGCCCGGCAGATCGGGGCCCGCGCGAGGGTAAGCAGAGCGCCGGTCAGGGCAATGGCGCCCAGCAGCGCCGTCGAGACTTCCAGCACCGCCACCTCGCCCAGATCCGCCCGGGCGATGCTCACCACCAGCAAAGCGGGGAACAGGATGAAATAGGTCAGCCGCTCCAGCGCGATCCAGTGCGAGGCCTCGGGCAGCAGGCCGCGCTTGAGCACCGCGCCCAGCGCGATGATGAGAAAGACCGGCACCAGCGCACCGAGCACAGCGGACATGTCGGCCCGGCTCCCTGGGAACGTGTCAGCCGTTGCCGGCGATGAAGCGCAGCCGGTCCAGCGCGCCCTGCAGGATGAAGGCGGCGGCCTGCTGGTCCACTACTTCGGCGCGGCGGGCGCGACTCATGTCCATGGCGATCATGTCGCGCTCGACGGCGGCAGTGGACAGGCGCTCGTCCCACAGGATGATCGGCAGCTCGGTCAGCCGGGCGAGGTTGCGGGCGAAGGCGCGGGAGGACTGCGCGCGCGGCCCCTCGCTGCCATCCATGTTGACCGGCAGGCCGAGAACGATTCCCACCGCGCCGCGCGCCGTGCCCAGCGCCAGAATGCGCGCCGCATCCGGGGTGAACTGCTTGCGTGCGATGGTCTCGACCGGGGCGGCGAGCCGCCGGTCGGGATCGGAGGAGGCGACGCCGATGGTCTTGGTGCCGAGATCGAGGCCGATCAGCCCGCCACGGAGGGGCAGGAGCGGGGCGGCGTCGGTGACGGTGAGGATGGGGGCGGCCATGGCGGATCGCCTAGCATGGCCACGGGCTCGGCGCCATCGCCGCGCTGGCCGGGCCAGGGGCGGGGCGGGCGAGGGGCGGGCGAGGGGCGGGCGAGGGGCGGGCGAGGGGCGGGGTTGTGCGTCGACGTGCGTGCCCTATGTTCCCCGGCGCTTCCCTTGCTCATGAATGAGGATCGGCGA
This sequence comes from Xanthobacteraceae bacterium 501b, assembly GCA_000378025.1. GTDB lineage: Bacteria > Pseudomonadota > Alphaproteobacteria > Rhizobiales > Xanthobacteraceae > Ancylobacter. The sequence goes on along the minus strand of KB899087.1, from coordinate 1,640,387 downwards.
TGAAGATCACCTGGTTCGGCCATGCGGCGTTTCGGCTCGATTTTGCCGGGACTTCGGTGCTGATCGACCCCTTCCTGACCGGCAATCCGGCCTTTTCAGGCGATTTCGGCGACGCGACGGCTGACGTTTCGCATGTGCTGCTCACCCATGGCCATGGCGACCATGTCGGCGACAGCGTGGCGATCGCGCGGACGAACGAGGCGACTGTCGTGGCCAATGCCGACCTCGCCGGCTGGCTCGGCCAGCAGGGCGTCGCCCGGCTGGAGCCGATGAACACTGGCGGCACGGTGCATTTCGACGGCTTCACCGTGAGCATGGTGCGGGCGGACCATTCCTCCGGCATGATGGAGGACGGGCGGACCGTCTATCTCGGCAATGCCAATGGCATCATCGTCAAGGCGCCGGGCGAGCCCACGGTCTGGCACATGGGCGACACCGACATTTTTTCCGACATGGGCCTGATCGCCGAGTTGCACAAGCCTGACGTGGTGATCGTGCCGATCGGCGACCGTTTCACCATGGGGCCGGAACTGGCGGCGGTGGCGGTGTCGCGCTATCTCAGCGGCCTCACCATCATCCCGGCGCACTATGCCTCGTTCGGGCTGCTGGAGCCCGGCGCCGAGCGATTCGTCGCGCTGGTGGGCGAGGAGGCGACGGTGGTGGTGCCTGAGAAGGGCGTGCCGGTGGCGTTCGCGCGCGGCTGAGTCGGCCAAGCCCGGTTCAGGCGGCGTCGCGACGGTCGAGGGCGGCGAGGCCGGCGCGCACCGCCACCATCTGCCGCACCAGCGCCAGGGCGACGAAGTTCTCCATCGCCTCGATCAGCGCCGGCTGCGGCAGCACGCCCGGCCCGCGCCCGCCCTGTTCGTCCACCCGCCGCACCAGCCCCGCCTCGGTGGCCTCCTGGACGATGCCGACGACATGCGAGCGGGAGATACGGAACGAGCGCGCGAGCTGCGAGATCGACAGCGGCTGGCCGGTGAGCCCGATGCCGAACAGGGCCAGGGCGATCAGCAGGCCGCCGTCCCGCTCGGCGAACTGGCCGATGGCTGGAATGTCATGGGACGGACGCCAGCCCCCGCGCAGTGGCTCCAGCAGGGTGCGGACGAAGGCCGCGAGAAAGACCGGGTCGTCAAGGTGGCGCAGGCCCCGCTCGCCCTCTTCGGGCACGACCAGGGCGAGCGTGTTGAGCATGGTCCGCCAGCGCTCGCGGTGGATCGACATCAGCTTGTCGGTCACGACGAGGCGGCGGCGGCGCCCGTCGGCATCCGGCGTCGGCGCGATCATGCCGAACACCCGGAACGCGGCGACGATGGCGCCGACCCGGCCCGGGCTGCACACGTCGAGCGCCACCGCCTCCGCCTTCAGCCGGCCGGTGGTCAGGCCGGGCGCGTCCGGCGCTTCCAAATGCATGTCCATAATCAGCAAAGAGAGGACAAAGCGGCCGCGATCGTTCAGCAGCCGGGTCAGCAGCACATTGCCGCGATAGGCGTCGCTGAGATTGATCGCCGCCTGCCGCGCGATCCAAGGAAAGTCGGGGCGGGCGCGCAGCCGGGCGCGTTCCTGCGATTCGCCGGGCATCAGAGCGTCGAGCCGCCGGCGGGTGGAATCGTCGGTCCGGACCGTTGCTGCATTTCGCCCAACCATTCTTCTCATCGAAGCCTTTCGTTGCGACCAATAATCGACATTGCAGGGCGCTACAAATCGCCCAATGTAGCGTCCGGATCCCCTTGCGGGGGCCAGAACAGGACAAGATCGAAATGAGCCTCCAATCTCGCGTCTTCCCGCTTGCGCGCCGCCTCCTGCCGGCCGCCTTCTGCGGCGGGCTGCTGGTCGCTCTCGCCGTGGGCAGCTCCGCCCCCGCCGACGCAGCCGTTGTCTATTGCACCGGACCGGGCCTTCCGGTCGGATGCGTGGTTCGTCCGACTCCCTATGTCGCGCCGGCTGCCCGGGCGACCGTCTACTGCACCCGCCCCGGCTTTCCCGCCGGCTGCACTGCTGGCGCCAACGCCAATGCGCGTGCCGTCGCGCGCCCCGGCCCGGGCGTTAACGTGAATGGCGGCGTCAACCGCGCTGGCGTGCGCTGAACCCTATTCTACCATGGAGTCTATCATGATGCTTCGTTCCTTTGCTCGCATCGGCGGGCTGTCCACGGCTGCCGCGCTCGTTCTGCTGGCCGCCGGCGTGGCCCGTGCCGACCAAGCGGCGGGCAATGCCTGCGCCGCCTCGCTCACGGCCGATGGCAAGGCGATCTATTCGGCTGTCATGGCGGCCGGCGACAGCGGCGACCTGCGCACCATTGTCACCGACACCACCAAGTCGCTGGCCATGTCCGGCCAGATCGACCGCGGCAATGCGCGCTCGAACGCCCAGGCCGCCGGCCAGTGCCTGGAGCAGGCGCGGTCCTGACCTGCGTCGGCCGGCCGCGAGAGCGGCTGGCGGAAGCTTGCGACCGGCCGCACCAGCGGCCGGTTGAGGCCTGAGATCGGCGCGCTTTGGTGCGCCGGCCGGCATCCGATCCCCGCCATTGATGTGGCGAGCGTAGCGCCGCGCGTTGCGGGGCGCGGTGCGTGCCTGCTATAGGGCGCGCATCGGTTTCAGTGGATTGGGATTTCGGATGTCGGTCGATCAGGCGACGGTCCGGCGGGTGGCGCATCTGGCGCGCATCGCCGTGACAGAGGACGAGGTGGCCCACCTCCAGGGCGAACTGAACGCCATCCTCGCCTTCGTTGAACAGCTCGGCGAGGTCGACACCGATGGCGTCGAACCGATGACCAGCGTCATCCCGATGACCCTGCCGCTGCGCGCGGATGTGGTGAGCGACGGCGGATATGCCGAGCGCGTGCTCGCCAACGCCCCGGCCTCCGAGGATGGCTTCTTCGCCGTCCCGAAAGTGGTGGAGTGAGCCCGATGAGCACCTCCTCCCGCCACGAACTCACCCGCCTCACCCTCACCGCCGCCCATGAAGGGCTGAGCGAGGGGCACTTCACCGCTACCGAGCTGACGCATGCCTATCTCGGCGCGATCGAGGCGGCGGGCGATCTCAACGCCTATGTGCTGGCGACGCCGGAAAAGGCGCTTGATATGGCCAAGGCCAGCGATGCCCGCTACGCCGCCGGCACGGCCGGGCCGCTGGAAGGCATTCCGCTCGGCGTCAAGGACATGTTCGCCACCGAGGGCGTGCGCACCACGGCCTGCTCGAACATCCTCAAGAACTTCGTGCCGCCCTATGAGTCGACCGTCACCTCCCGGCTATGGAAGGATGGCGCGGTGCTCCTGGGCAAGCTGAACCAGGACGAGTTCGCCATGGGCTCCTCCACCGAATCGAGCGCCTTCGGCGCCGCGGTGAACCCCTGGCGGCGCAATGGCTCCACCCAGAAGCTCGTGCCCGGCGGCTCGTCCGGCGGCTCGGCGGCGGCGGTGGCGGCGCAGATCTGCGCCGGGGCGGCCGGCACCGACACCGGCGGCTCGATCCGCCAGCCGGCGGCCTTCACCGGCACGGTTGGCATCAAGCCGACCTATGGCCGCTGCTCGCGCTGGGGCGTGGTCGCCTATGCCTCCTCGCTCGACCAGGCCGGGCCGATCGCCCGCTCGGTCAACGATGCCGCGCTGCTGCTGCGCTCCATGGCCGGCCACGACCCCAAGGACTCGACCAGCGTCGACATGCCCGTGCCGGACTATGAGGCCGCGGTGGGCGCCTCGGTGAAGGGCAAGCGAATCGGCATTCCCCGCGAATACCGCGTCGACGGCATGTCGCCGGAGATCGCCGCGCTGTGGGACAAGGGCGCCAACATGCTGCGCGCGGCCGGCGCGGAGATCGTCGACATCAGCCTGCCGCACACCAAATACGCGCTGCCGGCCTATTACATCGTGGCGCTGGCGGAGGCCTCCTCCAACCTCGCCCGCTATGATGGCGTGCGCTATGGCGAGCGGGTCGCAGGCCGCGACATCGTCGACATGTATGAGAAGACCCGCGCGAGCGGCTTCGGTGACGAAGTGCGCCGGCGCATCATGGTCGGCACCTATGTGCTCTCGGCCGGCTATTACGACGCCTATTACCTGAAGGCGCAGAAGGTCCGCACGCTGATCAAGCGCGACTTCGAGACCGTGTTCGCGCAGGGGATCGACGCAGTGCTGGCGCCGGCAACGCCCTCGCCCGCCTTCGGCATCGGCGAGAAGTCGGGCGCCGATCCGGTGGAGATGTATCTGCAGGACGTGTTCACGGTGACGCTGAACATGGCCGGCTTGCCGGGCATCGCGGTGCCGGCAGGGCTCTCCTCCGAGGGGCTGCCGCTCGGCCTGCAGCTGATCGGCCGGCCGTTCGGCGAGGAGGGGCTGTTTTCGCTCGGCCAGGTGATCGAGGAGGCCGCCGGCCGCTTCGAGGTCTCTGACCGCTGGTGGGAGTGAGCCGATGCCGCGCCTGCCCGCCAATGAGCGCTCCCTCGCGCCCTTCCGGGCCGAGATCGATGCCATCGACGCCGAGATCGTCGAGCTGCTGGCCCGGCGCTTCGAGGTGGTCAAGCACGTCATCGCGGTGAAGAAGGTGGAGGGCCTCGCCGCCTTCCTGCCCGAGCGGGTGGAGGACGTGATCGACAAGGTCAGCGCCCATGCCGAGACCAAGGGCGTGCCGCCGGAGCTGGTGGAAAAGCTTTGGCGCCAGCTGATCGACTGGGTGATCGCCTATGAGAATGAGCGGCTGGGCTAGTTCTTGGTTTTTCGCGTTTCTTCGCGCGAGCCAGTATCCACTTGCTCGAAAACGCTCTAGGCCCGCCGCGCCGGCCTATTCGCCCGCCTGCGACGGAGTCTCGCCGTCCTTCCACAGATCGAACTGAGTCGCGTTGCGGCAGAAGCCGGGCACCGGCGCTTGGCTGGCACTCGCGTTTTCCGCATTTTCGCTGGCGGCCTGCGCGTCGAACCAGCGGTGGCAGTCGGGGGCGTCGCGGCAGCCCAGGCAACGCTGGGCGGCGGCCAGTACCTCCTGCGGCGCCTCGGCGGCGATCGCCGGCAGGTCCACGCCGGCATGGGCGGCCATGGCCCGGAAGAGCGCGAGGCGCTCGTCAATCGTGTCGACATTCATCGCTGTTCTCCCCGTTTGCGGGGAGAGTGCCGGCGCGCGCGGGCGCTGGCCTTGATCTGGCGCAAGCCCGCCGGGACCGCGCAGGCGGTCCCGGCTTCTCGCTTTACCGGCCCATCAGCGGATCGCTGAGCCCGACGACATAGAAGCCGAGCAGCAGCAGGGTCCCGGCGACGACGAGATAATAGATCGTCGGCAGGATGGTGATGCGCAGCGTCGCGCCTTCGCGCCCGAGCAGGCCGACGGTCGCCGAGGCGGCGACCACATTGTGGATCGCGATCATGTTGCCGGCGGCGGCGCCGACCGACTGGCCCGCCACCATCAGCACCGATGAGATGCCCAGACCCTGCGCCACCGAGAACTGGAACTGGCTCAGCATGAGGTTGCTGACCGTGTTCGAGCCGGCGAGGAATGCGCCCAGCGCGCCGATGGTCGGGGCGAACACCGGGTATACGGCGCCGACCTGCGTCGACACCCATTCGGCGACCAGCACCGGCATGCTGTCCAGCCCATTGGCGTTGACGCCGGAATTGATCATCACCCGCACCATCGGCACGGTGAAGATCAGCACGAAGCCGGCGCCGATCAGCGTGCCGCTGCTCTCGCGCACGGCGGCGGCGAAGCCGGACAGCGGCATGCGGTGCAGCAGCACCGTGATCATGCAGATGATGACCAGCAGCCCGCCGGGGGAGAACAGCAGCGGGAAATCGCCATTGATCCCCTGTTCGCCGAGTAGGTTGGAGAAGGCCAGCGTTGCCGATTTCAGCGCGCCGCCGATGCCGGGCACCATGCGGCTGACCACCAGGAAGACCGCCAGCAGCACATAGGGCGCCCAGGCCAGCGCCAGCGGGATGGTGCGCTTGGCGAGGCTGTCGAGGGTGATGTCGAGCTGGCCGAACCACTCCTTCGGCCATTCCGAGGGCGGGGCGAAGTCCCAGCTGGTCTTCGGCACCAGGAAGCCGGCGCGCGCGGCCAGCGTCATGATGGCGAGGCCGATCAGCCCGCCGAGCAGCGAGGGGAATTCCGCGCCGAGGAAGGTCGCCGCCAGCACATAGGGCACCGTCATGGCGAAGGCGCCGAGAATGGCGAAGGGCGCGGCGGACAGGCCCTCGGTCCAGGATTTGTTGCGGCCGAAGAAGCGCGTCATCACCATGATGAGGAACAGCGGCATCAGCGTGCCGCAAATGGCGTGGATGACCGCCACTTCCGTGGTGATGAGGTGGAAGAAGGTGGCCCAGCTGGAGCCGACTTCAGTGAGTTGCGCTGTTATGGCGGTCTGGTCCAGCCCGGTCTGCACGCCCACGATCAGCGGCGTGCCGACGGCGCCGAAGGACACCGGCGTCGACTGGATCATCATGCCGAACACGACGGCCGCCATGGCCGGGAAGCCGACCGCCACCATCAGCGGGGCGGCGACGGCGGCCGGGGTGCCGAAGCCCGAGGCGCCCTCGATGAAGGAGCCGAACAGCCAGGCGATGAGGATGACCTGCACGCGCCGGTCCGGGCTGATCGAGGTGAAGCCGGCGCGGATGGTGGAGATGGCGCCGGAGTGCTTCAGCGTGTTGAGCAGCAGGATGGCGCCGAAGATGATCCACAGAAGCCCGGCGGTCTGCAGCAATCCCTGCAGCGTTGAGGCGGCGATCCGGTTGGCGCTGACGCCCCAGAACAGCAGGGCGATGACCACCGCCATCACATAGGTGATGGGCATGACGATGCGGGCGGCGATGCGAAAACCGATGAGCATTACGCCTGCCGAAATGATCGGCAAAAAGGCAAGGAAGGCGAGCAGACCTGTCGACATCCCGTTGTTTCCTCCTGTGTCGCCGGCCTTTTTCCGCCAGGAGCCCAGACGGAGCGGCGACGTTGATTGGTGTGGACGCTCCTCCCGAGAGCCTGCGCGTTGGTAATATATTCTGACCATCGTCGCATTGGAGCCATGAATACGCGAGACAAAATGGCGTGTCCTCTTGTCCAATGGTCTAGCTCGGTCGATTTCGGGCGGTGTTTCACCCCTCAGCCGGGGCGGCCGACAGACCGGTTCGGCCGGCGGGGCCGCGCGAAACGGTTGTCAGGACCGGCGGGGGCAGGGTAGGGAACTGCCACTCCCGCGCTTTCGTGCTTGCGCACGCCAGAACAGGTTCGTCCGATGAACATGCATTCCCGCCCCGCCGACCCGAAGAAGCTGATCAAGGGGGCCACTGGCGACTGGGAAATCGTGATCGGCATGGAAATCCATGCGCAGGTCACGTCCAATTCCAAGCTGTTCTCCGGCGCCTCGACCGAATTCGGCGCCGAGCCGAACGCCCATGTCTCGCTGGTCGATGCGGCGATGCCGGGCATGCTGCCTGTCATCAACGCCGAATGCGTGAAGCAGGCGGTGCGGACCGGGCTGGGCCTCAAGGCCGAGATCAACAACCGCTCTGTGTTCGACCGCAAGAACTACTTCTATCCGGACCTGCCGCAGGGCTACCAGATCAGCCAGTACAAGAGCCCCATCGTCGGTGAGGGCGTGGTGCTGGTCGACACCGCCGACGGTCCGATCGAAGTGGGCATCGAGCGGCTGCATCTGGAGCAGGACGCGGGCAAGTCGATCCACGACCAGCACCCGACCCTGTCGCTGGTCGATCTCAACCGCTCCGGCGTGGCGCTGATGGAGATCGTCTCCAAGCCGGATCTTCGCTCGGCGGAAGAGGCCAAGGCCTATGTGACCAAGCTGCGCACCATTCTGCGCTATCTCGGCACCTGCGACGGCGACATGGAAAAGGGCTCGCTGCGCGCCGACGTGAACGTGTCCGTGCGCAAGCCGGGCGATGATTTCGGCACGCGCTGCGAGATCAAGAACGTCAACTCCATCCGCTTCATCGGCCAGGCGGTCGATGTCGAGGCACGCCGGCAGATCGGCATTCTGGAAGATGGCGGCACGATCGACCAGGAAACCCGCCTGTTCGACCCCGGCAAGGGCGAGACGCGCTCCATGCGCTCCAAGGAAGAAGCGCATGACTACCGCTATTTCCCCGACCCGGACCTGTTGCCGCTGGAATTCGACGACGCCTTCGTCGCCGAGCTGAAGGCGCATCTGCCGGAACTGCCGGACGAGAAAAAGGCCCGCTTCGTCGCCGCCTATGGCCTCTCCGCCTATGACGCCGACGTGCTGGTGGCCGAGAAGGAGACGGCGGCCTATTACGAGGCGGCGGTCGCCCATGGCGGCGGCGCGCGCGACGCCAAGGCGGTGGCCAACTGGATCATGGGCGACGTCTCCGCCTTCGCCAACGCCTCTGGCCTGTCGGTCTACGAGACCCACATCACCCCGGTGCAGATCGCCGGGCTTGTCGACCTGATCGCCGACGGCACCATTTCTGGCAAGATCGCCAAGGACGTGCTGGCGATCATCATCGCCGAGGAGAAGGACGGCGACCCCCGCGCCATTGTCGAGGCGCGCGGCATGAAGCAGGTCACAGACACCGGCGCCATTGAGGCAGCGGTGGACGCCATCATTGCCGCCAACCCCGACAAGGTGGCGCAGGTGCTGGCCAAGCCGACCATGCTCGGCTGGTTTGTCGGCCAGGTGATGAAGCAGACCGGCGGCAAGGCCGCGCCGCAGGTGGTGAACGACCTTCTCAAGGCCAAGCTCGGGATATGAGCGCGGCCTCCGCGCCTGACGTGACGGCCGGTGCCGTCACCATCGAGCCCGCCACCCGCGCCGACCTGCCGGCGATCGTGTCGATTCTCGCCCGGGAGACGATGTTCGGCGTGCGCGACAGCGCCGACCCCGCCGACTTCCCCGCCTATGAGCGCGCCTTTGACGACATCGCCGCCGATCCGCGCGCGACGCTCTATGTCGCGCGGCTCGATGGGCGCGTCGTCGGCACCTTCCAGCTGGTGTTCTTCCGCGCGCTGCTGCGCCACGGCACGCTGCTCGCCCATGCCGAGGCGGTGCAGGTGGACCCCGATGTGCGCGGCAAGGGCGTCGGCGGCGCGATGATGGACTTCGCCATCGCCGAGGCGCGGCGCCGGGGCGCGGGCTCGCTGCAGCTGGCCTCCAACAAGCTGCGCGCCGACGCGCACCGCTTCTATGAGCGCGCGGGCTTCGAGAAGCGGCTCGACGGTTTCAAGATCGACCTCGTCGGCCACTGAACACGCCCCGCCTCACGGCAGGCAGCGCGCCATGAAGACGTGCCAGGCCTTGGCGCCGGTGAGGTTGTGCCGGGCCTTGTAGGCCTGCCATTCCCCATTGCAGCGGTTGAGCGCCTCGCGGTCGCTGGCATCAGGCGGGCGCGTCAGCGCCGGGGCGGGATCGGGCGCGGGCGCCGCCGCCGGGCGCGGCACGGAGGGAGCCGAGGTCTTCGGCTTTGGCGCCGCGTCCTTCGGCTCCTCCGGCACGGGTGTCTGCGCCGGCTTGTCGTCCAGCACACCGGTGCCGGCGAGGCATTCCTGGGCGAAGTCGCGATAGGTGCGCTTGCCGGTCTGGTTCTTCGCCTTCATCTCGTTCCACAGGTCGGCGCATTGCTTGATCGAGGGCTGGGCGGCGGTGGCCGAGGCGCCGGTCGGGGTGGTGTTGCGCTTTGGCGCGGGCGCCGTCTCGCCCGCGCTAGCCGGCTTTTCCGCCGTCGCGCCGGGCTCCTTCAGGCATTGCGCGGAAAAATCGCGAAAGCTCTGCGTGCCGGTCTGGTCGTTCGCCTTCATCTCGTTCCAGCGGTCGGCGCAGATCTTGGCCGGCGACGGGGCCGCCGGCGTCTGCGCCCGCGCGGCGCCGGGGAGGGCGCCGGCCAGGAGGAGCGTGCCGAGCAGGCAGGAAAGGACGGCAGGTTTCACGCGCAGGGTCTCGCTTGTTGCCGGCGCGGGGGGAGCGCCGGGTGGGGCAAATCTACCCGCATCCGCCTGATGAGGCGAGCACGTCATGAAGCCGGGCCCGCACCGCTTGCCAGCCGCGCGGGGCGGCCCTAGTTCTGATGGCCAGCGCCCCATGGAGGGCGCAGGGGAGCGCTCGCGTAATGGCCCAGCTTCAGTCCCGTCCGATCCAGGTCTATTACTGGCCGACGCCCAATGGCTGGAAGATCTCCATCATGCTGGAGGAATGCGGCCTCCCCTATGAGGTGATCCCGGTCAATATCGGCCGCGGCGACCAGTTCAAGCCGGACTTTCTCGCCCTGTCGCCCAACAACAAGATCCCGGCGATCGTCGATCCCGAGGGGCCGGACGGCGCGCCGCTCTCAGTGTTCGAATCAGGGGCGATCCTGCAATATCTCGGCCGCAAGACCGGGCTGTTCTACCCCACCGACGAGCGCGGGCGGGTGGAGGTGGACCAGTGGCTGTTCTGGCAGATGGCCGGGCTCGGGCCGATGGCGGGGCAGGCGCACCATTTCCGCATCTATGCGCCGGAGAAAATTCCCTACGCCATCGAGCGCTACACCAACGAGGTGCGCCGGCTCTATGGGGTGATGAACACGCGCCTCAGCGATCGGCCTTTCCTCGCCGGGGACTATTCCATCGCCGACATCGCCTGCATCGGCTGGGCGAAATTGTGGGAGCGGCAGGGGCAGGACATCAAGGAGTTTCCCCATTTCGCTGCCTGGCTGGAGCGGATGCTGGCGCGGCCGGCGGTGAAACGCGGCTTGGCGCTGAACGCCGAGGACCGCGCCAAAATCGACTTCGCCACCGACAAACAGGCGCAGAGCGTGCTGTTCGGCCAGCGCCCGGCCGGATGAATGAAGCCGGCAGTGGACCAACTGCGTATTCGGCCTTGACCGGGGGGCGGGGGAAACCTAGACAGGTCGCCGGCTCGAACCGCGCCGCCGCAAGGCGAACGCGAGGCCGGCTGGAGACGTGGCCGAGAGGCTGAAGGCACTCGTTTGCTAAATGAGCAGGCCCCCAAAAGGGCCTCGAGGGTTCGAATCCCTCCGTCTCCGCCATTTCAGTCCCAAACTGGACACGCCAAGCGTATCCGATTACCCTTCTGAATCCGTGGCCAGCCTTCGGCGCAGGGTACACGTCGATCCGTCCAGCGGGATGTCGATCGCGGAAATCTCCGTCAGCATTCGCCAGCCATATCCGGTGAAGAACAGGGACCAAGGGAATCCTGGCGCCGGATGGACAAACGAAACCAATTCGGAAACGCTTCGCTTCGGCCGTTCTTGGTTCATCGCATCCAAGCTGTGCTTCGGGCCCTTGGGCAGGGAAAAAATGGTGTCGAGCAGCGAGGAGCAGGCGGAGACGTCCTTCCGTGTCACGCGGCCGCAACTCGCCTTGGCGGGTGGACTTTCGCTTGCACTGGTTGCGCTGTTCGTCGCGACAATGCCCTTCGCGCGCCTGCCCACCCAGAACACCGAAATCCTGGTGCCGGCCTATGCAGCGGCGACCTTTGTTCTGGAAGCTATGACGGCCGCGCTCCTCTTCGCGCTCTACAGCGCGCGCCGCTCGCTTCCGCTGCTCTTCCTCGCCTCCGGCTATCTGTTCGGCGCGCTGATGCTCGCGCCCTGGGCACTGACCTTCCCGGGCGTCTTTACCGGCTTCGACATCAATGCGGGGCTGCAGGTGACGGCCGCCTTCGGCCTGCTGCGCCGGCTGGCCTTTCCGCTTTTCGTGCTGGCCTTCGCCCTCGCCCCGCGTCGGGAGATCACGACCAGTGCGGCGCTGGTGGCGGTCTGCGTGTGCGTCGGGGCGACCGTGCTGATCGAGGTGACGCTGTATTTCCGCGACGCACTGCCGCCGCTGATGCGCGACGGGCGGCAGGTCAACCTGCTGTGGCAGGTGGTGCCGGCCCTCGCCATGGCGCTTTATGCCGTTGATATCGTTCTACTCCTCTGGTTCCGCCGTTCGGCGCTGAGCCTGTGGGTCTGCATCGTCCTGTTCTCGCTTGGTATCGAATTGCTGCTCATCTCCTATCTCGGTGGCGGCACGCGGCTGAGCGTGGGCTGGTGGGCCGGGCGGCTCTATGGGCTGGTGGCGATGAGCATCATCCTGCTGGTCCTGATCGCCCAGACCACGCTGGTGCATATCCGTCTCGCCCGCACCGTCGCGGCCGAGCTGCGCAGCCGGGAGAAGCGGTTGACCGCGATGGAGGCGCTCTCCGCCTCGATCGCCCATGAGATCAACCAGCCCCTCGCCAGCATGGTGACCAATGCCGACGCGGCGCTGCGCTGGCTTTCCAAGGCCGAGCCGCGCATCGACAAGGCGGAACTGGCGCTGCGCCGGATCGTCGAGGACGGCCATCGGGCCAATGGCGTGGTGGCGGGCATCCGCACCATGTTCACCAAGGGCACGCGCGAGCGGGCCGAGCTGGACCTCGCGGCCATCGTCGCCAGGGCGGCCGGGGAGGCGAGCCGCGACGCGCGCCATTATGGCGTCGAGATCGTGGTCGAGGGCGAGCGCGAGGTGCCACCCGTCATCGGCAACGCCGTGCAACTGCATCATGTGCTGCGCAACCTGATCGAGAACGCGGTCGATGCCGTGCGCGCGGCGCCGTTGCGGGCGCGCCGCGTGACGGTGCGCCTGTCGCAGGAGCCGCATGGCGAGGTGCATGTCGGGGTCGCCGACACCGGCGCCGGCATCGCCAGTGAGGTGGCCGAGCGGCTGTTCGATCCCTTCGTCACCACCAAGCCCGGCGGCATGGGCATGGGGCTGATGTTCTGCCGCGCCGTGGTCGAGGCGCATGGCGGCAGCATCTGGGCCAGCGCGAACACGCCGCACGGGGCCATCTTCCATTTCTCGCTTCCCGTGGCGATCCTGTCTGTGGCAGACGCGCAGGCGAGATCTGGCGTGGAGGAGAAAGCCCGATGACGGACGCGGTGGTCTATGTCGTCGACGATGACCGATCCATCCTCGCCTCGCTGGAAAGCCTTCTGTCGTCTGAAGGCTATGAGGTGCGGGCCTATGAATCGCCCAGGGACTTCTTGAACGCCCGCTGCCCGGATCTTCCCGGCTGTCTCATCCTCGACGTGCGGCTGCGCGGGGCGAGCGGGCTTGAATTCCAGCGCGAACTCGCGCGCGCCGGCATCGCCACGCCCATCGTCTTCATCACCGGCCATGGCGACGTGCCGATGTCGGTGACGGCGATGAAATCCGGCGCCGTCGAATTCCTGCTCAAGCCGTTCCGCGACCAAGACCTGCTCGACGCGGTGCGCGAGGGCATCGCCCGTGATCGCCGCCGCCGGGCGCGCGACGCCGAGATCTCGTCGCTGCGCCGGCGTCAGGCGGCATTGACGCCGCGCGAGCGCGAGCTGATGCCGCTCATCGCCAGCGGGCTGATGAACAAACAGATCGCCGCCCAGCTGCAGTTGAGCGAGGCGACGGTGAAGGTGCACCGGTCCCAGATCATGCAGAAGCTGCAGGCCCGTACCCTTGCCGACCTGGTACGGATCGCCGATCAACTGGCCGCGACTGGCCCCGGGGAGTAGGGGCCTACACCCACCAGCCAATTGTGGCGCACCGGAGCGGCCGGCAAAGCTCGTTCGCACAGGCCGGGCCACTCGCTGTCCGGCGCGATGGACCCGTCCCGGGCATGCGCAAGACAGTGGCCATCGTCGACGACGATCCCGCAGCTTTGGCGGCCCTGGGCGGGCTGGTCGACGCGCTCGGCTACCGGCCGCTTTGTTTTGCCGATCCCACAGACTTCCTGGCGTCGGATCGGGCACGATCGGTCGATGTGCTTGTGGCGGATATTCGTCTGCGTGATTTCAGCGGCATCGTGCTCCACCGCCGTCTGCGGGCGGAAGGCCTGGATGTGCCGACCATCCTCGTGACCGCCTATCCCGACGAGGCGACGAGCCGGCGGGCGTTGCGGGCCGGGTTCCACGGCTATCTCGCCAAGCCGGTGGTCCCCGAGGAGTTGCTCGCCTGCCTGCGCCGAGCGACCGGGCAGAGCGGGCCGACCTAGCCCCAGGGCCAATGCCCCCCCATCCCGCGCACAATTGTTCCGCCCGCGCCCCGCGCTCTACGACTTGCGGCGGACCCCATCACGCAGGGATGTGCAATGCCAACCGCAACTCCGACCCCCGGCAAGGAACTCCTCGATCCCGACAACCACGCTCTGGTGCTGATCGACTTCCAGTCGCAGATGGCCTTTGCGACCAGCTCGATCGATGCCGTCCTTCTGCGCAACAACGCGGCGCTGGTCTCCCGCGCCGCCGCCGGATTCCAGGTCCCGACCATCCTGACCACGGTGGCGGAGAAGAGCTTTTCCGGTCCGATATTCGCCGAGATCACCGAGGCCTTTCCCGGCCCGGCCATGCTCGATCGCACCTCGATGAACACCTGGGAGGACGCGGCGGTCATCGCCCGGGTCAATGAGATCGGCAAAAGCCGTATCGTGCTGGCCGGCCTGTGGACCAGCGTGTGCATCGTCGGCCCGGCCCTTTCCGCCCTCGACCAGGGCTTCGAGGTCTTCGTCATCGCCGATGCCTGCGGCGACGTCTCGGGCGAGGCGCATGAACGCGCCCTGCAGCGGATGATCCAGGCTGGCGCCCGGCCGATGACCGCGCTGCAATATCTGCTCGAACTGCAGCGCGACTGGGCCCGAACCGGGAGCTACGAGATGACCACCGGCATCGCCAAGCAGTTCGGCGGCGCCTATGGGTTGGGAATCACCTACGCCAAGACGATGTTCGGCGCCTCCGAAGGTCATTGAGATGAAGCCATGAGCGGGCAGTCTCTGTCGCTGTCGCGCCGGGCCATCCTTGAAATCGGAGGCGCGACCGCGGTCCTTTCCGCGCTCGGCCCGCTCACTCCCGCTTTCGCCGCAACCATCGCCACTCACGGAGCCCCTGATATGACCACACTCGCCACCAAGGACGGAGTCGAGATCTTCTTCAAGGACTGGGGTCCGAAGGACGCCCAGCCGATCATGTTCCACCATGGCTGGCCGCTGTCGTCGGACGATTGGGACGCCCAGATGCTGTTCTTCGTCCAGAACGGCTTCCGCGTCGTCGCGCATGACCGGCGCGGCCATGGCCGCTCGGCGCAGGTCTCCGGCGGCCACGACATGGACCACTACGCCGCCGACGCCTTCGCCGTGGTCGAGCATCTCGACCTGAGGAACGCCGTGCATATCGGCCATTCCACCGGCGGCGGCGAAGTCGCCCGCTATGTCGCCAAGCATGGCGAGCCGGCCGGCCGCGTCGCCAAGGCGGTGCTGGTCTCCGCCGTGCCGCCGCTGATGCTGAAGACCGACGCCAATCCGGAGGGCCTGCCGCTGGAAGTGTTCGACGGCTTCCGCAAGGCCACTGCCGAGAACCGCGCCCAGTTCTTCCTCGATGTGCCGGCCGGCCCTTTCTACGGCTTTAACCGCGAGGGTGCGAAGGTCTATCCCGGCGTCGTCAACAATTGGTGGCGGCAGGGCATGATGGGCAGCGCCAAGGCGCATTATGACGGCATCAAGGCCTTCTCCGAGACCGACCAGACCGAGGATCTCCAGGCGATCACCGTGCCGACGCTGGTGATGCATGGGGACGACGACCAGATCGTGCCGATTGCGGATTCGGCGCTGAAGGCGGTCAAGCTGCTGAAGAACGGCACGCTCAAGGTCTACAAGGGCTACCCCCACGGCATGCTGACCACCGAGGCCGAGGTGATCAACCCGGACCTGCTCGCCTTCATCAAGGGCTGAGCCTGGGCGCGCCTCGCAGGAGTGCTGCGATGAAGCTCTATTTCGCCTCGCTCGGTGCCGGCCTGCTGGTCGGCATCGTCTACAGCCTGATCAATGTCCGCTCGCCGGCCCCGCCCGTCGTGGCGCTGGTCGGCCTGTTCGGCATCCTCCTCGGCGAGCAGGTTGTGCCCGTCGCCCGCCATCTTCTCAAGGGCGATGGCCTGCGCGCCGCCATCGGCCTCGCCGACTGTTCCGATCATGTGCTCGGCCAGTTGCCCGGCCGCAAGGCCAGCGCCAGCGAGGGCCACGAGGCGCCTCCCGGTTCCTGACCGGCCGCCCCTCTCAGCGGAGACCGCGATCATGCCATCTACCGCCGATCTGATCCTGTTCAACGCCAAGGTCACGACGCTCGACCGTTCCAACCCGCAGGCCGAGGCGGTGGCGATCGCGGATGGCAAGGTGCTGTTCGCCGGGGCCGCGCCGGAGGCGATGGCGCTGGCGGGTGAGGCGACGGTGCGCATCGACCTTGGCGGGCGCCGGGTCATTCCCGGCCTGATCGACAGCCACATGCACATCATCCGCGGCGGGCTGAACTACACTATGGAGCTGCGCTGGGACGGCGTGCGCTCGCTCGCCCACGCGATGGAGATGCTGAAGCAGCAGGTCGACAACACGCCCGCGCCACAATGGGTGCGGGTGGTTGGCGGCTTCAGCGAACACCAGTTCGCGGAAAAGCGCTTGCCGACGCTGGAGGAGATCAACGCGGTCGCCCCCGACACGCCGGTGTTCATCCTTCACCTCTATGACCGCGCCTTGCTCAACGGCGCCGCGCTGCGGGCGGTGGGCTACACCAGGGACACGCCGAACCCGCCCGGCGGGGAGATCGCGCGCGATGGCGCCGGCAACCCCACCGGCCTTCTGCTCGCCCAGCCCAACGCGACCGTCCTCTATGCGACGCTGGCCAAGGGGCCGAAGCTGCCGGTCGAATATCAGAAGAACTCCACCCGCCATTTCATGCGCGAGGTGAACCGGCTCGGCGTCACCGGCGTCATCGATGCCGGCGGCGGCTTCCAGAACTACCCGGACGACTATGCGATCATCGAGGAACTTCACCGCGAGGGCGCGCTCACCGTGCGGATCGCCTACAACCTCTTCACCCAGAAGCCGACGGAGGAGCTCGCCGATTTTGCCGGCTGGGCGAAGCAGGTGACGCCCGGCCAGGGCGACGACCTCTACCGCAGCAATGGCGCCGGCGAGATGCTGGTCTATTCCGCCGCCGATTTCGAGGATTTCCGGGTCGAGCGCCCCGACATGCCGGCGAGCATGGAAGGCGACCTCGAACCCGTCATCCGCCTGCTGGCCGAGAATCGCTGGCCGTGGCGGATGCACGCCACCTATGACCAGACCATTTCGCGCGCTCTCGACGTGTTCGAGAAGGTCAATCGCGATGTGCCGCTGGAAGGGCTCAACTGGTTCTTCGACCATGCCGAGACCATTAGCGACCGCAACATTGCGCGCGTCGCCGCGCTCGGCGGCGGCATCGCGGTGCAGCACCGCATGGCCTTTCAGGGCGAGTATTTTGCGGAACGCTACGGCCACCGCGCCGCCGAGCGCACCCCGCCGGTGCGGCGCATGCTCGACATGGGCGTGAAGGTGGGCGCGGGCACCGATGCCACCCGCGTCGCCTCCTACAATCCCTGGGTCTCGCTCGCCTGGCTGGTCACGGGCCGGACGGTGGGCGGGCTCGCCCTCTACCCCGCCGCGAACCGGCTGGACCGCGAGGCCGCGCTGCGCCTGTGGACGGATGAGAATACCTGGTTCTCCAATGAGGAGGGCAAGAAGGGCCAGATCGCCGCCGGCCAGCTGGCCGATCTCGCCGTGCTCTCCGAGGATTATTTCGCCGTGCCTGATGAGGCCATCGCCGACATCACCTCGGTCCTGACGCTGCTCGGCGGCACGCCGGTGCATGGCGCCGGAGATTTCCGCGACCTCGCCCCCGAACTGCCGCCGGCGATGCCGGACTGGTCGCCGGTGCGCACCTTCGACGGCTACACGCAGCGCGCGGAAGCGGGCACTGCCCGGCACGCCTTCGCCCGGCTGTGCGGCTGCGCGCAGGCGTGCAACGTCCACGGCCACGCCCATGCGGGGGCCTGGGGGGCCGAGGTGCCGACCTCGGACGCGCCCGCCTTCTGGGGCGCGCTCGGCTGCGCCTGCTGGGCGGTCTGACAGGCGCCCTGCGCGCGAGGAGGAGACAGACATGAGCACGGCCACCCCGTCGCCCGCGCCGCCCGCCGGCAGCTTCGCGCCGCTGCGGCGCCCGGTCTTCGCCGTGCTGTGGGCGGCCACCGTGCTGGGCAATACCGGCAGCTTCATGCGCGACGTGGCCAGCGCCTGGCTGGTGACGGACCTCTCCGCCTCGCCCGCCGCCGTCGCCGCCGTGCAGGCGGCCGGCATGCTGCCGATCTTCCTGCTCGCCATTCCCGCCGGCGTGCTCTCCGACATTCTCGACCGGCGGAAATTCCTGATCTTCATCCAGATCATGCTCGGCTGCGTCAGCGCCACGCTGATGCTGCTGTCGGCGAGCGGCCTTGTCACGGTGTCCGGGCTGATCATGCTCACCTTTGTCGGCGGCATCGGCGCGGCGCTGATGGGGCCGACCTGGCAGTCCATCGTGCCCGAGCTGGTGCCGCGCGGCGAACTGAAGAGCGCGGTGGCGCTCAACTCGCTGGGCATCAACATCGCCCGCTCCATCGGGCCGGCCGTCGGCGGCCTGCTGCTCGCCGCCTTCGGTGCGGCCGTGACCTATGGGGCTGATGTCGCCAGCTACCTCATCGTCATCGCGGCACTGCTGTGGTGGAAGCGGCCGGCCAACACGCAGGACGAACTGAGCGAGCATTTCGGCGGCGCCTTCGGGGCGGGGCTGCGCTATGCCCGCTCCAGTCGCGAGCTGCATGTGGTGCTGCTGCGCGCCGCCGTGTTCTTCGCCTTCGCCAGCGCCGTCTGGGCGCTGCTGCCGCTGGTCACGCGGCAATTGCTGGCGGGAGATGCCGCGTTTTACGGCCTCCTGCTCGGCTCGGTCGGCGTCGGCGCCATTGGCGGTGCGCTGGCCCTGCCGATGGCGCGAGACAAGCTGAGCCCGGACGGGCTGATGCTCGCCGCCGCGCTGGCCACCGGCGCGGCATCTACGGCGCTCGCCTTCGGTCCCCCCCAATGGGCGGCGGTGCTGGTGCTGCTGGTGATGGGCGCGGCCTGGATCGTCGCTCTGACCACGCTCAACGCCACGGCGCAGGCGATCCTGCCGAACTGGGTGCGTGGGCGCGCGCTCGCCGTCTACCTCACCGTGTTCAACGGCGCGATGGCCGGGGGCAGCCTCGGCTGGGGCTTCATCGCCCAGGAAATCGGGCTCGCGGCGACGCTGTGGACGGCGGCGGCCGGGCTCGTGCTGTCGGGCCTCATCGTGCACCGCGTCGCGCTGCCGAGGGGCGAGAGCGACCTCGCGCCCTCGAACCACTGGCCCGAGCCGCTGCTCGCCCAGCCCGTGGCGGGCGATCGCGGGCCGGTGCTGGTGCTGATCGAATATGAGATCGCGACCGAAGACCGGCCCGCTTTCCTGAAGGTGCTGCAGCGCCTGTCCCATGCCCGCCGGCGCGACGGGGCCACCTCCTGGGGCGTGATGGAGGATGCAGCCGAGCCGACGCGGGTGACGGAATGGTTCATGGTCGAGTCCTGGGCCGAGCATTTGCGCCAGCACCACCGCGTGTCGCACGCCGACGCCGACGTGCAGCAGCAGGTGCGCGCCTTCCACAAGATCGAACGACCGCCTGTGGTGCGGCACCTGCTCGCCCTCGATGAGCCGTCACGGGAATTGCCATGACAACGCTGTGGCCGAGAGCTTCGTCAACCTGCTCAAGCACGAACCGCAGACAAGCCAAAGCCGACGGCGTCTAAATAACGCGGGGCGGTTCAATGCGACGTCGGTTGCGCCGGTTCGACGGGCTCGTAAGCAGCTTTCTGGCGGGTCCAGAAACCCATGATATGGTGGCTGCTGCGGCGCATCGAGGACCGTTCGCCAAGGATGTTCCGCAACCTTTCCGCCTGCCCGCGCTCGCACCCTGCCCAGACAAACCGGCCGGCTTCTGCCTCACGAGCGGCCTGCTCCCGAAGGATCTGTTCCAGACGGGCCGACCGCCCTGGTTCGACGCCATGGCGATGCAGCCAGTTGATCCGCACTCTGGCGTTCGAGACCAGCATCTGTTCCTCACCTTCATCCTCGACTTCGATGAAGACGTCGGCGGAGGATGTGGAAGGAAGGTTCTCAAGCATCCGTGCGATCGTCGGCAGCGCGGTCTCGTCGCCCAGAAGCAGGAGGTTTCCGGCGTCGGGGCGGCCGCCACCGCCGGGCCCCAGCACGCCGACGATGGCATCTTCCCGGGCGTCCTTGGCAAAGCATGCGCCAGGCGAGCCGCCCTGGCCATGCACGACGATATCCATGGTGAGGATGTTGCGAGCCGGCTCGACGGAACGGATGCTGTACACGCGACTGGTGAGAGCGTCCTTACCCTCCGGCCATATGATCCGGCCGCTGGCAGCCAGCGACGGCCAGATGGGAGCGCGCCCCTGAGGAGGGATCAGCAGACGCGCATGATAGTGGCTCTCTCCAACAAAGGGCGCGGCGTCCTCGCATTGGAAGGTAATCCTGCGCATTCGCGGGGTGACGCTCGATGCTGCAAGCACCCGCAACCTCTGGAAATTCGGCAGGCGCCGCTCGTCGGCACCGTCACCGGACCAGACCATGGCCACCGGCTCGTGCGCGAACTGGAAGACGTGCTCGGCGATGAAGACCTTGATCATTGCCAGCGCCCCGGCGGAACGGCTCGATACGCCTACCGACAGGCCTTCCTGCTGCCGGGCTATATCGACGGTCCCGTAGGAGGTGTGCAGGCGTGCACCGCTATCCGTGCGGATAACGGTGGCATGTTCCGCGAAATGCGTGAGCAATTCGGCCAGCAGGCGTTCGGCGTTCTTGAACCGGAGGAAGGTCGTCGTCACGAAAGCGGTCACGCCCGCAGTCCTTCATCCCCGCTGCCGGCGAAAGCCGCCGAACGGGCCTTCAGGGTTTCCAGCAGGAAAAGCGCCAGACCGACGCCGGCAACGGAGATGACCGTCGCACCGGAGAAAAGCACGGAATAGCCGAATGCATCGGCAAGGACGCCCGCCAGTGTGGAGCCAAGCAGATAGACGATCAGTTCGGCGCAGCTGAGAATGGTGAAGTCCGTGCCCGGCTGGTCCCGTGAGGAGGCCTGCATGAAGAACGAATAGAGCGCCACAAGCTCCATGTAGCGGATGAAGGTCTGCAGGGCCGATGCCGACATCGCGACGACGAAGCCCGGCCACAGGTCGGCCGCACTGAGCGCGAAGGTGAGGAAGCACAGGCTGCGCAGCAGGCCGAGCAGGACCAGTGTCGCGGCAAGTCCAGCCCGGCGGATCAGCAGCGCGGCGCAGGCGGCCCCGACCAGGCCGGCGCTGGCGGCGGCGCTGCCGGAGAGATAGCCGATCCAGGAGACAGGCACCCCGAGATCGATGAGATAGGGACCCTCCATGCCGCGGACCAGTCCCTCGCTCGCCCGGTAGGTCACGGCAAAACCCAGGACGAGCCAGGCGTTTGGCCGTGCGAAGAATGCCCGCAGGCTCGCGCGCGGGCGATCCTGCGGCTGTGTCGCGGCAGGGGGCTCCTCCATCCAGACCGCCGCAAGTAGGGGCAGAAGCGACAGGGCCGCAACGATCAGGATGGTCGGGCGCCAGCCGATTTCATGGAAGAGGACGAGCGCCAGCGTGCCGCCGATGATCACGCCGAGCGCGACGGCGCCGGCCTGGATGGCGTTGCCCATCGGACGACTGCGTGCGGTCAGGTGCCGGACCGCATAGCCGTCCGTCGCGATATCCTGCAGCGAAGACAGAATGGTAATGCAAAGGCAGATGCCGAACAGCCAGCCCACCTGATCGGGCGTCACCAGTGCCATGCTGGCAATGCCCGCGCTCACCAGGATCTGCGTCGGGATGACCCAGCCCCGCCGGTGTCCCAGCCGGGACAACAGGGCGTAGCGATCGACCAGGGGCGCGATCGCGAATTTCAGGATCAGCGGCAGCATCAGCAGCGAGAACAAGCCGATCGCGGTCCGCGACGCGCCGCTCTCGCGCAGCAGCGGTGGCAGGGCCACCAGCAGAAGGTAGGTGGGAATGCCCTGGGCGAGATAGAGCCCGCCCAGCACCACATAGAGGCGCCGATCCTTGCCCGGCGCTTCCCCGGTCGCGCGAGCCATGCTGTGCTGGAGGTCGTGCGCGTTCATCAGAAGACCTTCGTAAGGGAAATGGCGAAGGTCCGGCCGCGCCCCTTGTAGTCGAAGATCTCCTCGCTCGCGAGAGCGCCATAAAGGGCCTTGGCGCGAGCGCCCCAGATCGTCGTGTAGTCCGTGTCAAACAGATTCTGGATGCCGAAGTTCACGGTCGTGCCGGCCTGTTCGAAACGATAGGCGCCGATAAGATCGAACAGGGTGAAGCCGTCAATCCGATAACCGTCGGCGTCGGAAAGGTCGAAGACATGCTGCCCCTGCAGCTTCAGGCTCAGGGCGTCGCCCTGCCATCCGACATAGCCGCCGAGCTTGGAGGGGCTGGCGCTACCGACGGTGTCGTTCACCCAATCGCCGCCGCTCTTGACTTCGGTTTTGACCCATTGGCCGAGCACGCCGACATCGAAACCATGGCCGAGCCTGGCGCTCACCTTGCCCTCGATACCGTAGACGCGCCGTTCCTGGTCCACGACATCGACGGCAAGGGTCGTACGGTCGAGCTCGATCGAACGATCCGACCAGGAATAATAGGCGGCCGTTTCGATGGTGTAGGTGCCGTCATCGAGCCGATAGCCGATCTCGACCGAGTTCGTCTTGATCGCCTCGAGGGCCGAGTCGGACACGCTCACCCCATTGAGCAGGCTGTAGTGACCGCCCGTGAGACTGTAGACACCGATGCCGTAATATTTTGCGGGATCGGGCAATTCGAACCCCTGGCTGAAGTTAGTATAGACCTGCTGCGTCTCGTTCAGCCGGTAGACCGCGCCCGCGTTGAAGAGAGAGGCGTCATAGCTGACGGCGCCGCCGGGAATGGCGTCCGCCGACCCCGCCAGGCCTTGCAGGATCGCGACCTGCTGTGCCGCGCCTACGAAGTCGGAGACGTCCGTCTTGACGTATTGGTAGCGGATGCCGCCGGTGAGGGTAAGTTTGTCCGTCGCCTCATAGGAAGCCTCGGCGAAGCCGGCGACGGTGGAGACGTCGATCTGCGGGTAGAGCCCAACAATGCCGATGGTGTCGAAGTCGAGGCCACCGCTCAATGCTGCCGTCGTCATGTTGAAGACGTTCTGGCTGGACGAGAAGGCGTCCTTGTCGGCGTCGACGCCGTAGGTGATGCTCAGCCGGTCGGTCAGCTGCGCCACGAGGGCGGCCTTGATGCCGTAATAATCGGTATCCTGGGAGCTGCCGTAGAAGTAGGTCGAGGTAGGGAAGGGGTTGAACGTCACCGCCTCGCTGCGATAGAAGCCCTGAAGCAAGAGCTTCTGACCCCAGACGTCATCGTCCGAATAGACTACGTTGTACATTGAACGTTCGGTGCTGGGATTGAAGTCCGAACTGTAGCCGTCGCGCGTTTCAAATAGGTTCGGGTTGGCAAGTGCTGCGAAGAACTTTCCATAGTAGAGGCCGTAATCGGAATCTTGCTCGCTGTTGAAATATTGCCCGGTGAATTCCAGTCGCCGGCCGGCGTCGATCTGCAACCCCACCGAACCCATCAGGTCAATCCGCGTGTTGAAGGCCGTAGATGTCTGGGTAATGTCGGGAACGAGGAGCGTGCCCGTGCCGTCGTAGAACGCCCCGCTTCGCGCGGACGCGACCGAGAGCCGGCTATCCCACTTGTCGCTGTTATAGGTCACGGCGGCGGCGCCACTACGGTCGAGATCGTCGCTGCCCCGAAAGCCACTCTCCACACCTCCGGTCACTTCGGCGTGCAGGCCCTCGGCGGCGTCCTTTCCCTTCTTGGTGATGATGTTGATGATGCCGCCGGTGGCGTTACCGCCATAGAGCGAGGTCGCCCCCGAGAGCACCTCGATACGCTGGACATTGAAGGGATCGATCGCATCGAACTGCCGGCTGATGCCGCGGACGGAGTTCATCGAGATGCCGTCGATCAAAACGAGCGCCGTGCGGCCACGCAGACTCTGCCCATAGGAGGTGCGTGCGCCGTAGCTCGCGGGGTCGAAGCTGGGTATCTCCTGCGCCAGGATCTGCTGGAGAGTCTGGCCGGCGCGTGAACGCAACTGGATGGTCTGCTCGTCGATCACATAGATCGTGCGCGGGATTTCGGATATCTGCTGCGGTGATCGCCCGCCGGTGATGGTGATGTCATCGAGGGCGATCTCGCTGACGGCAGCGTCTGCCTGGGCTGTGGACTGTTCGGCTTCCTGCGCGGTTGCTGGCCCAGCCATTCCAGCCGCGGCGAGCAAGGCCAGGATGGCGGCGGTCGTTTCGTATTCGCGCACAGTTCGTCTCCAGCAGCTTGACTCACGCAGGAGCGCGAAGTCGTCGTCCATGGCATTGTCAGTGAATCGCAATCCAACCATGTTTAGGTGATTGCCATACCTGTTGCATGGACTGGCGCGAACTGAGATAGGATGGGAACGAACTTCCGCAGTCTTACGTTGTTTTGAAATGGAATGACTATAAAACCTTTGAAATTCGGCGCAGGTGCCTCATCTGACGAAAATGGCGCCACGATCTGCCGCGCAATCCTTCAGGATATGATGGGCGCAGCCACGATATCGTTTTCGGAGGGCGACCTGTCCCGCGTGCGCGGCTTGTTCTGGAGCCACGTATCGCTATCGCTGACGACGTTGTATTTCCCAGAAACGGCTACGCAGCTGGCAGCGGTCGGCATGAGGAATGAGGGCATCATCGTCCTGCGCGCGATGGACGGGCGTCTCTCCGTCACGCAGAGGCAGCGGCGGATCGAAGCCGCGAAGGCCGATGTCGTGTTCCTGGCGGCCAATGCGCCGCTGTCCATTGCTCTGCCGGATGGCGGGCGCCTCGACTGCGCCTACCTGCCCAGCCACGCGCTCGGAAAGGGGCGGCGGCGGCTGTCACACTTGCTGCTGCAGCCTATAGCCGGCGAAAGTCTGCCGCTGCAGCTGCTGGTCACCTATGCGGGCTATCTGCTGCAGTACGATCACCAAGTGCGGAGCGATGCCGACATGATGATCGCGCATTTCTATGCGTTACTTCCCGTGCTTGCAGACACTGTTGCCAGGGGGATTACCCACTTTCCGCCGTCCGATCGGTTGGGCTCGGTCAAGTCCCATATCGAGAACCATCTGGCCGACAGCATGTTTTCAATTGCAAATGTCGCCCGGAAGGAGGGTGTGACGACGCGGGCGATCCAAAAGCTGTTTACGCGGGAGGGAACAACCTTTTCCGGCTATATTCTCGAGCGGCGGCTCGATCTTGCCAAGACAGCCATCCTGCTGAATGGCACCTTCACGCCGATCACCCAGATCGCTTTCGATGTGGGTTTCGATGACCCATCCTATTTCAGCCGTGCGTTCCGCAAACGCTATGGCATGACACCACGGGATCTGCGCCGATCGGTGGCATCCGGCACTGCGGGCGCGGGGCCGAAGGTTGGCGACTGATGGTTTTGGGTTCCCCGCTTCCGGTCTGCCGCTTTTGTTCCTCGGGCCCGCCCGCGGGCCCGTTCGGCATTGAAAAAAGGCCCTCCGGCCGAGCCGGGACTCTGCGGCATGGCCACATCGCGCAGGAGTCCCGCTGCTTCGCGCGCGAGGTCGGCCTTGAGCCGTTGGCGACGCCGATCGAAAGCCCGGATTCTAATGGCATGGCCGGGCCTTCGTACGCGCCCTGAAGCGTGGCTGTCGCAGCAATAGGCGACGCGGGGCGCGTCACGCGCTCCCACCCGCACCGCGAGCGTTTCGCATCATCTCCGGGCGATGCACACCGGCACGCCATCCTGTGGATCGTACAGAATCGTCGCCTCTATCGAGAACGTCTTCCTCAGGTGCTCAGGCTCGATAACTCTGTGCGCAGAGCCACTTGCGATTATTCTCCCCTCCTTTAGCAGGCAGATATGATCGGCGAAGCGGGCTGCGTGGTTGATGTCATGCAGAACGGCCACCATCGTCTTTCCCTGCTCGCGGACGAGGCGGCGGAGCAGAGCAAGGATGTCGAGCTGGTGGGCGATGTCGAGATAGGTGGTGGGCTCGTCGAGCAGCAGGATATCGGCGGACTGGGCCAGGGTCATCGCGATCCAGGCACGCTGGCGTTGTCCCCCTGACAGAGCGCCAAGGGGCCTCGCCGCGAGATCATCGATATCGGCCAACTGCATCGCCTCGTTGCAAATGGCCTGATCCTTCGCGCTCCAGGGTGTGAAGAGTCGGCGGTGCGGGTAGCGGCCCTGCGCGACCAGATCGGCCACAGCAATGTCGTCGGGGGCACGCGGCGTCTGCGGCAGCAGGCTTAAATTTTGCGCGAGGCGCCGGCGCGACAGGGTGTTTATGGCGTGTCCGTCCAGCGTCACCTCGCCGGCGCGCGGTGCAGTGAGGCCGGCGAGCGTTCGGAGCAAGGTCGATTTGCCGCTGCCATTTGGGCCGAGGAGGGCCGTGAACTGGCCCGGTGGCACGGCGAGCGTCAGATCATCGAGCACGTCGCGGCTGCGATACCCGACCCTGATCGCGCGCGCCTGGAGGCGAACCATCCCGGCCACTTCACTCATGGCTTTGTTTCCGAAGGAGAAATGCGACGAAGGGAACGCCGATCAACGGCGTCAGGATGCCGGCCGGCAGCATCAGGGCTCGGGCCAGGATGTCGGCGACCAGAAGCAAGAGGGCGCCATAAAGTGCTGTGATTGGAATGAGATAGCGCAATTTCGCGGACAGGCGGGCGAGGTGTGGGGCGATCAGACCTATGAAGGCGATCGGGCCGGCCATGGCGACGGCGGCGCCGGCGAGCAGGGTGCATAGCAGGATCAGCGTTCCCCGCATCAGCTGCAGGCGCATCCCCAATCCCTGCAGGGCATCGTCGTCAAAGGCCATCAGCCTGAGCTCGCGCGCGAGCAGCGAGGTCGCCGCCAGCGCCGGAGCGGCCCAGGCCAGGAGAAGGAAAACCCTCGTCCAGTCAGAGCCATAGAGGCTCCCCGCCATCCAGCTCATGGCGCGCTGGACCTCGCTCACCTCGCCGAAGGCGGTGATGAAGGCGATGCCGGCGCCGGTCAATGCGGACACGCCGATGCCGATCAGGATCAGCCGGATCGAGGAGGTGCCGCCCTGCCAGGACAGCGCGTAGATCGCACCCGCCGCAAGGGCCGCGCCGGCGAAACCGGCGACCGGAAGCCACTGGCCAGTCGGTGCAGTGAGGTGGACGATCAGGACGATGACAGCAAGTCCGGCACCGCCATTGATGCCCAGCAGGCCCGGCTCGGCGAGCGGGTTGCGCATGACCGCCTGGGTGATCGCACCGGCTACGCCAAGGCACGCGCCGACGAGGAGCGCCGCGACAAGACGCGGGGCGCGCAGCGAGCCCACGAGCATCGCCGCCACCGGATCGCCCGACAGCCACGCCGCGATATCGCCCGGCGCCACACCGGCATCGCCCCAGGCGAGGGCGAGCAGGGCGAGGGGCAGGATGAGGAGAGCGGGCAGCGCCACGGCCATCATCGCAGGTTCCATCCCTGCCGACGCACCAGTGCGATGAAGACCGGACCGCCCACCAGCGCGAGCGTCACGCCCACCGGTATGTCGACGCCGGACAGTCCCCGCAGCGCTGTATCGGCCAGCACCACCAGTCCGGCACCGAGCGGGGCGCTGTAGGCGATGATCCAGCGATAGTCGGACCCCACCAGCAGCCGCGCCATATGCGGCACCACCAGCCCGACGAAACCAACAGGGCCAGCGAGCGCCACGGCGGCGCCCGCGAGCAAGACCACCAGAACGGCGCTGACCGCCCGCCAGAGAGCGAGGCTTTGGCCGAGGGCGCGGGAGAGATCGCTGCCGAGGCTCAAAGTCATGATCGGGCCGCTCGCCAGCACGGCTCCCACCAGGCCGGCGACGCCCCACGGGCCAATAGCGACAACGGCGCTCATAGGGCGGCCGCTCAGGCTGCCGACCGACCAGAGGCGGACATTGTCCAGCGTGGACTGGTCGCGCAGCAGGATCACGGTGGTCATCGAGGCGAGGAACGCGGTCAACACCGCGCCGGCAAGGGCGAGCTTGAGCGGGGTTGCCCCGCCCCGTCCCGCCGAGCCCAGTGCATACACCGTGACCGCCGCGGCGCCGGCGCCGAGGAAGGCGAACCACATGAGCGTGCCGGCGCCGTCGATGCCCGCCATCGCGATCGCCAGCACCACCGCGAAGGCCGCGCCGGCATTGATGCCGAGAAGACCGGGCGAGGCGAGGGGGTTGGCGGTCACCGCCTGCATGATGGCCCCGGCGACGGCCAGTTGCCCGCCCACCAGCAGCCCCGCCAACACCCGCGGCAGGCGTACGTCCCAGACAATGACGTGTTCGCGCGAGGCGTCGAACGCGAAAACGGCGGCCGCGAGCCGATCGAGGGGTATGGCGGCATGGCCCACATTCTGCGCCCAAAGCGCAAGCACCGGCAGGGCCGCGACGGCCAGGGCCAGGCCAAGGCCGCGCGGGCTCCGGGTCGGATGGTCTTGCCGGACGCAAGCCGTGTCGTCGGGCGCCCTCATGGCTGGGCGATGATGAGGCGCTCGACATCGTCCAGCACGCGATGCGCCGATCCGACGCCGCTGAACTCCATCCAGACCGCCGGATCGAGGCGATGCACGCGCCCTGCCTTCACGGCGGGTAGCATCTGCCAGAGCGGATTGGCCAGTACCTCCTCGTGTCGGCCGCTGGTGGCGGAGTTGTTCACGCCGCCGACGATGTAGAGCAGGGTATCGCCGTCCAGCCCGGCCAGAGCTTCCCAGTCCGGCCTTTTGAGGGTTTCATCCCCGTTCGTCGTCTCATAGGCGGAGCGCCGCACCCCGACATCCCGCAGCACCGCGAACGGCCCATAGGCCTTGGGACTGTCGAGATAGACCTGGAAGTCCCAAGGGGTTATGCGCACGATCGAGACGGTACGGTCCGGCACGCGGGCTTTCAGGGCGGCGACGCGCGTCCTGTAGCCATCGAGCAGTTGCTCGCCGCGTTCCACTCGCCCGGCGACCTCCGCGACGAGCCTCAGATAGTCCTGCCAGTTGCCGGCGCTGATCAGCACGGTCGGCGCGATCTGCGACAGCAGGGGATAGGCGCGCTCCGCCTGCGCTGTGCCGAGGATGAGATCGGGCCTCAAGGCCACGATGCGCTCGACGCTGGGCTCCATGAAGCTGCCGAGATCGGTGACGCCGCGTGCCAGCGCCTTCTCGCGCAGGGCCTTGTCGCTCATCACGGCGAGCGGCGCGCCCAGCAGCGGAAGCTCCAGTTCCAGCCCCATGCCAAGGCTGAAGGTCGGGTCGAGCACCACGATACGCCGGGGATCCGCGGGTACGCAGACCGGCGAATGCAGAATGTCCGCGGAGTCGATGACGCGCCCCTCGCAGGCTCGCGTCGGGGTGCTGAGCGCGCCTAGCAAGGCGAGACCGAGCGTGAGAACTGCGAGCGGATGGATCATGCCTCGCCCCCTGGAAGCAGCGATGACGTCGTGAGCTGGCCGACCGGTTCCTGAGCCACACGCGGCAGGCCAAGCTCGGCGCGCATCCGCGCCTCGATCCGCTGTCGCCGGTCCTCGGGCTTGACCAGCACGCAACTGGTGCAGAGCGAGCCGCCGGGCGCGGTGTAGAAGCGGCAGCACCCACCGCGCGCACGGAAGGTGCGGCGGGCCAGCACCCGGCGCGCGTCATCGACGATTTCGACATCGAAGAAATGCAGTTGCCGGTTGGCGAGCGGCGAGCCGGTTCGCATCAACGCCGCCATGACATCCGCCTTCGCCACGGCTTCGCAGCCAAGGCGCTGGCCGGCTTCCAGAAAGCGCATCGCGACGGCGTCGCCGACCAGCCGCCACATCGCCCGTCTGGGCAGTCCGGTGCGCGTGTGCAGAGTGTCGATAAGCGGCGCCATATGGGCTTCGAGAGACTGGCCGAGGGCTTCGAGCAGGCCGGCACGATCGACAGGGCGGATAAGGGAGGAGGGGGCCGCCAATGGACGATCCGTCACGCCGGCCGCGTTCAGGAGACGCAGCCGCACGTCGGGCGGTTCGCCCGGTGGAGGCTGCGCCGCGAGCGCGCAGTTCCGCGCCGACAGGTCCGGAACAAGACCGTGCGAGAGGAACGGCACCGCCGCCAGGATGCCGAGCAGATTGGAATACTCGGTGATGAAGAAGGCTGCGGCCCCCTTCTCGTCGAGGCCGGGCGTTGCCGCCTGCTGGCGCGCGAGCATCGCTGTCAGGAAGCGCTCGGCGCCGAACAGGGTCGCCAGCGGCGTGAAGCCGGGCTCGATCGGGCCTATGTCGGCCAGCGGCAAGGTCCAATGGCGTGCGAGAACGCCAAAGGCGGCGCTGATGATCCGCGCCGCCTCCATCTTCGCCAACGTGCCGCTCGGCGGCGCCCCCATGCCCACAGGCTCGTCTCCTTCAGGCATCAGAACGTCGCGCGCGCCCGCACGCCGATCAGCCGCCCATCGCCGAGCGTGGCTTCCGAGCCGGTGTTGTCGGCATAAATGCCGGTGAGATACTCCTCGTCGAAGATGTTCTTGGCATAGAGCGTCAGCGACCATGTCTCGGCCTCGTAGCCGATCGCCGCATTGACGATGGTAAAGGCGGAGACCTGCTCGGCGGCGCTGTTGGCGATGTCGCCCACGGAGTAATAGCTGTCGGTATAGGCGAGGTCGGCCGAGACGAAGACGCCGGAGGCATGGCGATACACGCCGCCAATGTTGAACGTCACCGCCGGCGCCTCGGGGAATTCGTTGCCGGTGTAGTCGCCGGTCGCCATCACCGCGCTGTCCAGCTTGGTCTTCAGCAGGCCGAGCGAGGCGAAGGCGGTGAATTCCTGCGTCACCCGGGCGCGCAGCTCAAGCTCGCCGCCATAGGCGTGCGCCTTGCCGGCGTTGCGGGTGATGGACTGGCGGTTCAGCGGGTTGGGGTCCTCCACCGCGATCTGCAGGTCGTCATATTCGTAATAGAAGGCGTTGGCGTTGACTTCGAGCCGGTCGCCGAACCACTTCGAGCGATAGGCGATCTCATAGGCCCACAGCGTTTCCGGCTGGACGTCGTAAGGGTTGCCGTAGGTGTCGATGGCGGCGAAGCCGGCGCGGAAGCCTTCGCTCAGGGTGACGGCGATGTTCTGCTTCTCATCGATCTCGTAGGCGATGCCGAGCTTCGGCAGGGCGACGAGATAGTCCGTCGAGGCATTCTGGTTGATCTGGTCATAGCCGAAGGTGCCCAGATTCAGCACCTCGCCCTGATTGGTGACATCGACCTCCTCATAGCCGAGCCGTCCGCCGAACATCAGCGCCCAGCGGTCGGCGATGGCGTAGCGCAGATCGGCGTAGAGCGCGTAGGAGGTCAGCACATTGGTGCTGGCGAGGTCCTGATAAAGCATGTTGTTCAGCCCCAGACCGGGGTAGTTCACCGTGATGCTGGAATCGCGGTCGAGGCTGAAGCGGCCGAAATTGAAGCCGAGCACGCCGCTGATCGCGCGCGCGCCGTCCTCCATCTCGAGGCGAAGATCCTCGGTGATGTCGCCGCCGGAGCGCAGCTCGTCGCGGACGAAGGTGGAGGCGCCGGCGGGGCTGTTGATCGCGGCATCGGTGTCGATATAGGCGGTGATCGAGCGCAGCGTCACGCCATCGCCGAGCCGCTGCGAGAGGTTGGCGACGACGTTGGTGACGTTCGTATCGCGGATCTCGACCGCTGAATTGTCGCCGTCGAAGCGCCGCGCGAAATAGTTGGGGCCCGTCGCGGTCGCCGATCCCGGCTTGTCCTCGGTGTGGCTGATGGTGACGAGCGCCTCGAAGCCGTCGAGCGCCGACGGCGTGAACAGGAACTTCGCCCGCATCTGGCCGAAATAGCCGTCGTCCAGCGTGTTGTTGAGCGGGTCGGAATAGGTGATGCCGGCATCGTCCTGGAAGTACTGGCCGGCGATGCGGAAGGCGAGTTGGTCCTCGATCATCGGGCCCGACAGCATGAAGGCGCCATTGGCGAAGGCGCCGGAATCGGAGGAGGTGGCGAGGTCTCCCTCCAGCGCCGCCTCATAGGTCCAGCTGGGATCGTTGGTGTTGACGATCACCGCGCCGCCCATGGCGTTGCGTCCCTGCAGGGTGGATTGCGGGCCGCGGAACACCTCGACATCGGCCACGTCCCAGGTGCCGCGATTGCCGCGCCTGATGCCCTCGCCATTCTGCGAGGCGCCGTCGACGATGACCGCGATGGCGGGCGAGGAACTGGTGGGCTGGGTCAGGCCGTCGGAGGACAGGCCGCGAATGACGATGCCGCTATTGCCGCGATTGGCCGAGGAGACACGGGTGTTGGCCAGCTTGTTGAGCGCGCCGCTCAGATCCTCGATCGCGTAGTCGAAGAACTGCTCGCCAGTGACGACGCCGACGCTGGAATAGACATTGGCGAGGTCGCGGGTGAGCTTCTCGCCGGAAATGGTGATGGCGTCGAGCTCGATCATGTCCTCGCCGACGACGACCGAGGCGGTGCTCGGCGCCGGGGCTTCGATGGTCACGGAACGCGGCGAGGTGAAGCGCCCGTTCAGGCCGGTGCCGGCGAGGAGCGCGGCTAGCGCCTGCTCTGGTGAGCGCGTGCCGGAGACGCCC
This sequence comes from Xanthobacteraceae bacterium 501b, assembly GCA_000378025.1. Taxonomy (GTDB): domain Bacteria; phylum Pseudomonadota; class Alphaproteobacteria; order Rhizobiales; family Xanthobacteraceae; genus Ancylobacter. The sequence goes on along the minus strand of KB899087.1, from coordinate 1,607,870 downwards.
GGCGAGGCGAGGCCGCGCGCGATGGCGCTGTCATAGACGATCTGGATTCCACTGGCGGCCCCGAAGGAGGCGAGCGCGCGCGAAACCGGACCGGGCGGAATGGCATAGGTCACCGACGGCGCCGCCGCGACCGACACCGCCGCGACCGACACCGCCCCTTGCGCCGAGATGCCCTCCGTACCCAGCGCGAGCGCCATGAGCGCGCATCCTGCCAGCAGCGCCGCGCGCAGCGTGCGACCGTTCCCCGTCCCCGTCATTCCTGCCGTCCCCGTCGTGAGCTCCGAATGCGTCGAGGCATCCGCTATGAGAACAAGACGACGAGGATCGACGGACCCGAATCCGGTGGGGCGAAAAATTTAACTCAGCAGCACCACGCCGCCCGGCAGCCAGGTGTCGCGCAGCTTCAGTGCCGCCGCGAGATTGGTGACGATCTCGTCCGTCCGGCCGAGATGGAAAACGCCGTCGACGCGCCGCTCGCCAAGCCCTGGCCGCGCCAGCACGATACGGCCGCGCCGATGCCGGTTGATGTCGGCGACGACATCGGCCAGCGGCTGATCGGTGAACACCAGCAGGCCCCGCCGCCACGGAGCGGCCGCGTTCGGCGCGAGCGTCTCACGCCCGGCAAGAAGCGATCCCCCGGCCAGCCGGGCGCGCTCGCCCGCCTTCAGGGTCGTCACGCCGCCGCACTGCACCTCGATGCTCCCCTCGATGCAGTCGATCACCGTCTGGCGCGCGCCGACGCTGGCGGCAAAGCGGGCCTTGGCCGCCGTCACTTCCCCCGGGCCTATCGAGGCGCGGAACGGGCGCGGATCGGCGGCAATCTCGAACTCGGCGGCGCCCGTGACCAGCGTGACCGCGCGATAATCCGCCGTGAACCGTGCATCCAGCGCGCTGGCCGCGTCGAGATCGACAGACGAGCCGTCCGGCAGATCAATGCGGGCCTGCTCGCCAACCGCCGTGGCATGATCGGACAGAAGCTGGTCGAGGCCGGGCAGCACGCCGATCATCGTGCCGGCCCAGCCGGCTGCGAGCGCGGTGCCGGCACCGACGCCAGCAAGGAAAAGCCGTCGCGACAGGCGGGACGGGGCAGAGGCGGCACCCAGGCCGCGCCAGACGGCGCTCGCCCGGCGAAAAGCGCGTTCGTGCGCATAGCTGCGGGCACGCCAGGCCTTCAGGCGCGCCGCGTCGTCGCGCGTTGCCTCGCCGGAGGTGAGAAGCACCACCCACGCCATCGCCTCATCCTGCAGCGCTCCGGGGGCACCGCTGATGCCGTCACTGTTCGTCATGCCCGCGCCTTGCTCCCGATGGCCGGCCAAGCGCGCGCCCGGCAGGCGCGGCCAGGAGCCTATATGCGTCATGGAAAGGGGCGCGGACAATATGGGAGCGCTCAGTCGGTCAGCGCGCGGGAGCAGTGCGCCAGCGCCTTCCGGATCTCGATCTCGATGGTGCGCACGCTCACCCCATGCTCGCGCGCGAGGTCGCGGTGCGGGGTGCGCTGGAGCCGGGCCGCCAGCAGGATGGTGCGCCGGCGTGGCGGCAGTTCCGCGAGCATCTCCAGCAGACGCTCGGTCTGGTCCTTGGCGATGAGCGTCGCCTCCGGGTCCGCCGCAGGGTCGGGCGCGTCGAGCAGATCGTCGATCTCGGCATGGCTCAGCCGCCGCCGGCTTTCGCGGCGAATGAGATCGGTGGCGACATTGGCGGAGATGCTGCGCATATACGCCCGCGGATTGGCGACGCCGGCGAGATTGGTCGCCGCGAGGCGCGCGAAGACGTCCTGCGACAGATCCTCCGCCTGAGTCGCGGAACCCGTCATGCGCCGGAAGAAACGCAGGATCGACGATCGCTCGGCATCAAATAGCTCACGCAATGCGTCATTGCGAGACATTGGCTCGATCCGCCTCACCAGTTCACGGCCCAAATGGGTGACGCAACGCAGTAGCGCGAAACGGTCGAATGCATCAATGCGGCTCAGAAATATTAGAACTGTTCTTGATCTGATGGGTCACGGTTGCGGAAGAGGGAGAGTTTCGTCTATCCATTCTGTGTAGAGCGTCGACACCAGCCTGTGGGTGCTTGTGGCAAGATGCTGCGCGGCCGCTGTTTGAGGTCGTGCGTGCACCGGAGCCACTCGGTGCGTCAGGCTTGAGGCCAGGCCGACAAAGCGAGCCGGGCAATGGCTGTGAGCTTCTCTCTGGAAAAGCCCGCTTTCGCCTGAACGGCCAGGCCATGCGCGATCGTCAATATGTACGCGGCAAGCACGGCGCTATCGGCGTTCGCCGCCAGGTCTCCCTCGGTCTTTGCCCTTTCAAATCGATCCCGCAGGACCGCCTCACCATCGGCCCGCCATTTGATCAGCGCCTGACGACTGGCCTCGGAGTCGTCCGATCCGGCCAAAGCACCGTTGATTCCGAAACATCCGGCACGATCGGCAAACCGCGTGTTGAGCTCGATCGCCCCCTCAAGCACCCGCGTCGCCACCGCCAGGGCGGTTTCCAGAGCCACAGCCTCCCAGACATAGTTGCCGTAGTGGCTTGCGTACCGATCGAGCGCTTTGAGGAACAGCGCCTCCTTGTTGCCAAAGGCCGAATAGAGCGCCGGCCGCTCAACACCGGTCGCGGCAACGAGGTCGGCATAGGAGGTTCCCTCGAAGCCCTTGCGCCAGAAGACGCCGAGCGCCGCTTCGAGCGCTTCCTCCACCTCAAATGACCTTGGGCGTCCCATGCCGGCGTCCATTCCGTTTCATAATGAGCGTTAGTTAATTCCCTTGACAGCCAAAGTCCAGATACGTAATGGACGTTACATAATGATCGTTACGATATCTCCGCGATGGAGGCTGAGGACCCAAGATGACCCAAACGCTGAACCGCCAGTTTACGCTCGCCGCGCGCCCGAAGGGGGCGGCCAAACTCAGCGACTTCAAGCTTGTGGAAGCACCGGTGCCGCCGCTGGCTGAGGGGCAGGTGCTCGTCCGCAACACGCTGTTCTCGGTCGATCCCTACCAGCGCAACCTGATGGGCAACGGCTCTTCCGAATGGCCCGCGATCGAGATCGGTGAGCCGATGGGCGGGCCGACGGTCGCGGTGGTCGAAGAAAGCCGAAACTCGGATTTCGCCGTCGGCGATCACGTTCAGACGTGGTCGGGTTGGCAGGACTATGCCGTCTCGGACGGTGCCGATCTTCGCAAGCTGGATGTCGGCCTCGCGCCACTGACGACCGCGCTCGGACCGCTCGGTCTCACCGGCTTCACCGCTTGGTACGGCATGACGAAGCTCCATGACTTCAAGCCCGGCGGCACGCTGGTGGTCACGGGAGCGGCGGGTTCGGTCGGCTCCGCAGCCGCGCAGCTAGGGAAGCTGCGCGGGCTCCGCGTTGTCGGCATCGCTGGTGGTGCCGCGAAGAGGGCTTACCTCAAGGATCAGCTCGGCCTGGATGATGCGATCGATTACAAGGCCGACGACTTCGCCGAACAGGTCAAGCGCGCGCTCCCCAACGGGATGGACGCTCTCTTCGAGAATGTCGGTGGACCACTTTTTCCGGTCCTGATGGAATATTTCAATACCAAGGCGAAGATGGTCATCTGTGGCACGATCGCTGACTACAGCGACACCGAATTGCCGACCGGGACGAACTATTTGCCGCGGCTGATTACGCTGATCCATTACCGGTTCATCGATATCAAGGCCTTCGCGACCCCCTATGTCATGGACACCTTCCCCGAGTTCCTGGCCGAGATGACGCCCCTGGTCACGCATGGCAAGATCAAATTCGGCGAGGAACTCATCGATGGTTTCGAGAAGCTCCCCGCGACGCTCCTGACGCTCTTCGACGGCAGCCATAGTGGCAAGAAGCTGATCGTGAGCGCCGATTGACCCACTCCGCCGGCTTGTCGGCCGGGCCCATCGCCGAAACCAGCATCGGCCTGACCGCGCTCAGGCGTTACGGCACGACAGACGAACTGGGTGACGTTGGCGAGGCCGGCGGCAAGCGATGTGACGGGGGCGACGTCACTAGCCGAGCCAGAACGGTTCGGCATCGATGAATTTGCGCCAGCTGCGCCGCAGTGCCTCGGCGGTCTCGATGCGGTCGCGTCCCTGCCAGCCGGTGATGGCGCCGATCGCCTTGTGCACCTGCGGCAGCGACGTGCTCTCCTCCACCTCGCGCAGCAGCGCCTGGGTGGTGGTGATATCGTTGTCGATGCCGAGAATGTCCTGCAGCCGGGACATCCGCTTCAGATATTTCCGGGCGGCGCCGTCACGGTCGTACAGCGGCAGCAGGAACTCCGCGCCATAGCGCAGCTTCTTCAGCGTCAGGCGCAGCTCATGCCGGGCCGTCGGCCGCAGCTTGCGGAAATTGTGGCCCTGTTTCAGCGCCTTGCGGTGCAGGCGCGTCAGTCCGCGCCCGGCGAATTCGTGCGCCGGCTGGGTGAGCACGGCGAGCGCCTCGACGCCGATATCGTTGCGCCAGCTTCGGCGCTCGATCACGCTGCCGAGCGACAGCAGGAAGCGGGTGCATTCGAGATCGATCAGATCGACCCGCACGGCCTGATAGCTGAGCGCACGCGGCGAGACGGTGGCGGATCTGAGCGCGGTGAAGTCGACGCCGGGCAGACTGGACCGCTCGATCTCGGCGATGGTCGAGGTGGCGAACACGTCCCAGTTGCGGGCCGGCCCGAGGGCGCTGGCCAGCCTCTTGGCGTCAAGGCCGAGGGCCTGGAGCGCCGAGGCGGGGACTTCCTTCTTGAACAGGGAGATCGCGGTGCGCAGACGCCGCAGCGCGACCCGCAGCTGATGCACGCCCTCCGGGTCCTGGCCGTGATGCGCGGCCATCAGATTCGCCATCACATGGCGCTGGCAGGCGATCAAGACCTTGGCGATCACCTCGTCGGTGGTGTCGGCCGGCCCGATGCCGGTCGCAAACGCCTTTTCCGGTGTGGGCGACGAGCCAAAGGCGAGCGCATAGCCGCGCTCGGCCTTGCTTTGCAGCCCGATCCGGACCGGACCCTGCTCCAGCAGCGACAGGGCCAGGTCATAAAGCGCACCCGCCCCGCCGGCTTTCAGCTCAAGCTCGATCTCGCAGACGGCTTCCGCCTTGTCGCCGGCGCTCAGCGTTCCCTCGTCGAACGCGACCTCGATGACGGCGCCGCCAAACTCCACCATCTGAATGTGGCGGCGGATCTTGGTGGTGAACACCGGCGCCAGCCCCGCGCCCGGCAGCGTCGCGAAGGGCGCGCCCAGATCGGCCAGGGGCAGCGCCTCAAGCTGAAGGGCGCTATCGGGCACCCGAGCTTCCATCTCGCGCCGCTGAAGCGGGCTTGCCTCGGATGCCAGCTTCAGCGTCTGGATGAACTGCTTGCCGCTGCGCCGGACCCGCAGCGAGGCACCCAGCCGGGCGAGGACCGCATCGGGCGTATCGTAATAGGTCGCCTCCAGCCGCCGGACGACGCCCTTCGAGGTGGCGTTTCGGGTTATCACGGCGGTAGCGAGCAGGCGCTGCAGGGTGGCGGGATCCGTGAGCAGCTTGAGCTCGACCTCGCGCCCGGCACCGGCAGATTCCGGCGCGTCCACCTCGGCGTGCAGCTGAATTTCGGTCGTTTGCTCCGACATGTCGTCTCTCCGCTTGTCCGGGCAAAAGCCCGTTTGCCGCTACGAAGAGGCCACCTCCCGTCAGCTTGATGAGCCACCGATAGCGGCTCGCATTGTCACATAAAAGTAGCATTCGCCGTCAGGTAGCCCTGCGACGACGCCACGCACGGGTCGCGGATCTCCGGGGGAAGCGCTGCCGCGGTCGGCTACCAGGATATTGTATTCCACGGCACCTTCGATCATTCTGACGCCCCGGTTTGGAGTCGCCACAGAATTTTTGGACTTTGGAAAACACCCCTCGTCACCCTTTCCGAGGCGCGCGGCCCTGAGGGAATCCGGATCTACGCCATTGGCGATATCCATGGTTGCCTGTCGCTTCTCGACAAGCTTCTGCAGAAGATCGAGGAGGATATCGCCCGCTCCAAGCCGGGCGACTGGCGGATCATTTTCCTCGGCGACTACGTCGATCGCGGCCCGAATTCCAGCGGCGTCATCGACCGTCTGATCGCGCTTCAGGGCGCGGATTCCCGCTACATCATGCTGGCGGGAAACCACGACGTGGAATTTCTCGCCTTTCTCGATCACCCCAGCAGTGACGGCGTGTTCGTTAATAGCGGCGGCAATGCCGCGGCGCGTTCCTATGGCGTGAAGCTCAACCGCGCGAAGCTGAAGACGGACGCCGATCTCGACCAGGTGCATCGCAAGCTGGTGGCGGCGGTTCCTTCCGCGCATGTGGACTTTCTGAAAGGGCTGCGGCACGCGGTGTCGTTCGGCGACTATTTCTTTTGCCACGCCGGGGTTCGCCCCGGAACGTCGCTGGACCGGCAGGACCCCGATGACCTGCTGTGGATGCGCGCTCCCTTCCTGGATTCGTTGATGCCGCTGGAAAAAGTGGTGGTGCACGGACACACGATCAGCGCGAAGCCGGAGGAGCGGATCAACCGCATCGGCATCGATACCGGCGCCTATCGCACCGGCCGCCTCACCGCGCTGGTCATTGACGGCGACCACAGGGCTTTTCTGTCGACAAAGGCGTAGGCGCGGCAACCGGCCCGCAGGCTTCTGTTTGCCGCTTTGGTCTCCACTCTGGTGGAAATCGGCGTGAGGGTTCGGCGGGGTCGGGAATGGCCGCGCGAGCTGGATGTCGCCTGCCTCCCGTTGCTGTCCGCCCTCGGCCGGTCTCATCCGTGTCCGTCGCGGCGGCGGGGTCCGGCCGGCGCGTTCACGCTGGCGGGCGATGTCTCTTACTTTCGGTAGATTGACCGTCGCCCCCGGCTCTTACACCCTCGCGTCTGAAAAATAGGCACGCATAAGAGGGAAGCATTCATGAGCAATTCCTTGGATCACGCCTTGCGCCAGCGCGCGCTGCGTGTGGTTCCCGGCGGGATGTGGGGACACATGCACGCCAAGGATCTGCCCGAGGGCTACCCCCAGTTTTTCGCCCGCGCCGAGGGCACAAAGCTCTGGGATGTCGACGGCAACGACTATCTCGACTTCATGTGCAGCTGGGGCCCGGTGATCCTCGGCCATCATCACCCGGAAGTGGATGCCGCCGCCTTTGCGCAATACCAGCAGGGCGACGCCATGAACGGCCCCGGCGAGGCGATGGTCGAACTCGCCGAGTTGATGGTGGAACTCATCCCCCATGCCGACTGGGCCCAGTTCGAGAAGAACGGCACCGACGCCACCACCACCGCCGTGACCATCGCCCGCGCCGGCACCGGACGCCGCAAGATCCTGGTCGCCAAGGGCGCCTATCATGGCGCCGTGCCCTGGTGCTCGCCCTCCCTCATTGGCGTCACCTCCGAGGACCGGGCGCATATCCTCACCTATGACTACAACGACATCGACAGCCTGAACGCCGCCGTGGCCCAGGCCGAGGGCGACCTCGCCGGCATCATCGTCAGCGCCTTTAAGCACGATTACGGCAAGGACCAGGAACTGCCGACCATCGCCTTCGCCGAGGCTGCCCGTGCCGCCGCCGACGCTGCCGACGCCGCACTGATCGTCGACGACGTGCGCGCCGGCTTCCGGCTCTCGCTCGGCGGCAGCTGGGAGCGGGTGGGGGTGCGCCCCGACCTCTCGGCCTGGTCGAAGTCGATCGCCAATGGCTTCGCCCTTTCGGCCGTCACCGGCAATGACCGCTTCCGCGCGGCGACGCAGTCCATTTTCACCACCGGCTCCTTCTGGTGCGGGGCGATGTCCATGGCCGCCGCCGTGGCGACGCTGAACATCCTGCGCCGCGAGGATGCCGTCGCGCATATGGAGAAGATGGGTACCATGCTGCGCGAGGGCTTGGCGGCGTTGAGCCTCGCCCACGGCATCCCGATCCGCCAGACCGGCCCGGTGCAGATGCCCATGGTGCTGTTGGACGACGATGCGGACTGCCGCAAGGGCTTTGCCTTCTGCGCGGCGGCGCTGAAGGCGGGCGTGTACTTCCACCCGCAGCACAACATGTTCCTGAGCGCGGCGCACACGCCCGAGGACATCGACCGGGCGCTGGAGGCCGCCGAGCTCGGCTTCCGCGCCGTGCGCGCCCTGGCGCCGGCCACCGCCTGAGCGGCCCGCAACGTTCCCGATCCTCGCCCCCCTTCGTCCGGAGACATTTGCCCATGGCCCGCCTCTCCCGCCTTGCCCTCTCCACGCGCGTCGCCGCCTCGCTGCTGGGGGCGGTCTTCTTCATGCCGATGGCTGCGCAGAAGGCGAGGGCCGCCGACGGCCCGCTCGTCGTGGCGCGCGCGATGGACATCAACTCGCTCGATCCGGCGCGCGGCTATTGCGATACCTGCCAGATCTATCTCTCGGCGGTCTATGCGACGCTGCTGACGCTCGCCGCCGACAACCAGACCATCATTCCCGCCGTCGCCAAAAGCTGGGAGGTGAGCCCGGACGTGACGACCTTCACCTTCCATCTCGACCCGGCGGCCACCTTCTCCGACGGCAGCCCGGTGACGGCCGCGGATGTGAAGTGGTCGCTGGAGCGGCTGAAGAACGTCAAGGGTGGGCCGTCCTATCTGATGGACAGCCTGAAGTCGGTCGAGGCCAAGGATGACAAGACCGTCGTCATCACCACCTCGACGCCGAATTCCGAGTTCCTCGGCATTCTGGCCGCACCCTATACCGGCATCATCAATTCCAAGGTCGCGTCCGCCAATGGCGCCAACGCCAAGGCCGATGCGGCGACCTCCGACACCTCCGACACCTGGTTCCTCGCCAATTCGGCCGGTGCCGGCCCCTTCGTGCTGGAAAAATACACGGCCGATGACCAGCTGCGCCTCGCCCGCAACGAGAAATACTGGGGCAAGAAGCCCGCGATTTCCGGCGTGGTGTTGAAGCAGACCGCCGATGCGGTGACGCAGGCGCAGATGCTCCAGTCCGGCGCCGCCGATATCGCCATGCAGGTCGATCCCGACACGGCGAAGACGGTTTCGGCGCCCGACGCCACCTTCAAGGCGGTGCCCTCGTTCAACTATGTCTATGCCGCCATCAGCCCGGCGGCCAAGGGCGCCCCGGTGCCGCTGACCAAGGAGGTGCGCGAGGCCATTGCGCTGGCCCTCGACTATCAGGGCCTCATCGACTTCACCGTCGGCGGGGAAGGCAAGGAACAGTCCTCGGCGATCCCGAACGGCTATCCAGGCACCAAGGATCTGCCCGCCCCGGTGTTCAATGTCGAGAAGGCCAAGGAACTGCTCGCCAAGGCCGGCCATCCCGATGGCTTCGCGATGGAGCTCGAATTTCCGGCGATGAATGTCTATGGCGTCGATCTCTCCCTGCTCGCCCAGAAGGTGCAGCAGGATCTCGGCAAGGTCGGCATCAAGCTGTCGCTGAAGCCGGTGCCCTTCACCGTGTGGGCGAGCGACATCGATAATCCCGGCGTGCCCTTCGCCCTCGGCTTCTTCGCGCCGGATTATTTCGGCAGCGCTCAATATGTCCAGTATTTCGGCATGATGCCGGACATGCCGTGGGCCAAGCGCGCCGGCGTCGGCAAGGTGCCCGGCCTCGACGGCAAGGAGCAGCTGGCGATGTACCAGAAGGCGCTTGCCGCCACTGATGCCGCCGGGCAGGAAAAGGCCTATCACGACCTCGCCATGAAGATGATCGACGACAAGATCATCCTGCCGCTGGTCAGCCCGAACCTTGTCCTCGCCTACCGCAACGATGTGAGCGGCGTGCGCTACAGCGCCTGCTGCAACCTGCCGCTTGGCGAAATCGAGAAGAAGTGAGGGGTTGAACCGGCCATGCTGAAGGTCGTCCTGCGCCGATTGCTGGTGATGCCGTTCCTGCTTCTCGGGATCGTCACGGCGACCTTCCTGCTGGCCCAGTTCACCAAGGGCAACCCGCTCATCTCCATCATCGGCGCCCGCAATCTCGACAATGCCGAGATCGTCGCCGCCGCCAAGGCCCGCTGGGGCCTCGATGGCTCGGTGCCGGAACGCTACGCGACCTATGTGTGGAACCTCGCCCATGGCGATCTCGGCACCTCCTTCCGCACCAAGCAGCCCGTGCTGACCGATCTTGCCCAGCGACTGCCGGCGACCCTCGAACTGGTCATCTGCGCGATGTTCGTCGGCGCCGTCGGCGGCATCGTGCTCGCCATCGTCTCCGCCGAATTCAAGGACAGCTTCGCCGACCATCTGGCGCGGCTGGTGGCGTTGCTGGGCTCCTGCCTGCCGGTGTTCTGGCTCGGGCTGATCGCGCTCTTTCTCTTCACCGTGCAGACCAAGCTGCTGCCCGGCCCCGGGCGGCTCGACATCCGTGCCGTGGCGCCCCCCACCGTGACCGGCTTCATGCTGGTCGACACGCTGCTCGCCGGCAACTGGAGCGCTTTCGTCGACGCGCTGCGCCACCTGATCCTGCCGGCGCTGGTGCTCGGCTGGTCGGTCATGGGCATCATCACCCGCATGGTGCGCGCCTCGATGCTCGACGTGCTGGGGCAGGACTACATCACCATGGCGCGGGCCAAGGGGGCAGGGCGGCTGCGGGTGTTGATCCACCACGCGCTCGCCAACGCGCTGATCCCGGCGCTGACCATTCTGGGCTTCACCTTCGCCTATCTCATCACCGGCTCGGTGCTGGTGGAGACGATCTTCTCCTGGCCCGGCATCGGCTCCTACGCGGTCGACGCGGCGCGCAGCCTCGACTATCCCGCCATTACAGGCGTGACCATCATTGGTGGGCTCGGCTTCCTCCTCGCCAACCTGCTCACCGATATCGCCTATGCCGCGGCCGACCCGCGCATGCGGGAGGCCGGCTGATGCTGTTCAGTCCTCCCGCCCGCACCATCCAGCGCCCCCGGCCGCGCCTCTCGGCCAGCATCGGCCGTGCCTTCCGGCGGCTGGGCTGGGCGCATCTGCCGGTGATCTTCGCGCTGGTCGTGCTGGTCGGCCTCGTCATCATCGCCATCACCATTCCCTGGTGGACGCCCTACGATCCCATCGGCCTTGCCGGCCGGCGGCTGCAGCCGCCGAGCGCGGCGCATTGGCTGGGCACTGACGCGCTCGGCCGCGACGTGCTGGTGCGCACGCTCTATGGCGCGCGCTATTCGCTGCCCATCGCCGCCGGCGTGCTGCTGGTCGCGGTCAGCCTCGGGGTGTTGGTGGGCGCGCTCGCCGGCTTTCTCGGCGGCCTCGTCGACAATGTGCTGATGCGGCTGGCCGACATCACGCTGGCCTTTCCTCCGGTCCTGCTCGCCATGGCGATCGCCGCCTCGCTGGGGCCGGGGCTGGTCAATACGGCACTCGCGCTCATCATCGTCTGGTGGCCCATCTATGCGCGCCTCATGCGGGCGCAGGTGCTGAATGTGAGGAAGCTCGACCATGTCGATGCGGCCATCGTCGCCGGGGTCAGGCCGGGCCGGCTGCTGGTCCGGCACATCATGCCGCTGTGCTGGAGTCCGATCTTCGTCAATATGACGATGGATGTCGGCCAGGTGATCCTGCTTGCCGCGGGCCTGAGCTTCATCGGCCTCGGCGCCCAGCCGCCCACCCCAGAATGGGGACAGATGATCGCGGAGGGCGCCTCCAATTTCTATTGCTGGTGGATCGCGCTCGGCCCGGGCATGGCCATTTTTCTCGTCTCTCTCTCTTCCAATTTCCTCGGCGATGCCCTGCGCGATGTCGCCGACCCGCGCGGGCGGCAGTGAGGAGAGGACCATGAGCCTGCCCCTTCTCGACATACGCGGCCTCGCCGTCACCATTCCCACCCGCGACGGCGAGCAGGCGGCGGTCTCGAATGTCGACTTCACGATCGACCGGGGCGAGGTCGTCGGCCTCGTCGGCGAGTCGGGTTCCGGCAAGAGCTTGTCCATGCTCGCGGTGATGGGATTGCTGCCGCGGCACCTCCACGTCTCCGGTTCCATCCGCTTCGACGGCGTCGAGATCTGCGGCGCACCGGAGCGGCAGATGCGTTCCCTGCGTGGCCGGCGCATCGCCATGGTGTTTCAGGACCCGATGACGGCGCTCAATCCCGTGAAGACCATCGGGGCGCAGATCAGCGAGATGATCCGCCTGCACAACCCCAAGCTTGGCCGGGCGGAGGTGAAGGAGAGGGCGCTCGCACTGCTCGAATCCGTCGCGATCCCGGCGCCGGAACGGCGGTTCGACCAATACCCGCACGAGTTCTCCGGCGGCATGCGCCAGCGCGTGGTGATTGCGATCGCCATTGCCAACGATCCCGAGCTGCTGATCGCCGACGAGCCGACCACCGCCCTCGACGTGACCATTCAGGCGCAGATCATGGAGATCTTCGCGCGGCTGCGCGCGGAGCGTGGCATGGCGGTGGTGCTGATCACCCATGATCTCGGCCTCGTTGCCGGCCTCGCCGACCGCATGAGCGTGCTCTATGCCGGGCGTGTCGCCGAGCGCGGTCCCGTGGGACCTGTCTTCACCGCGCCGCGCCATCCTTATACGGCAGGCCTGCTTGCCGCCGTGCCGTCGATCGACGACGTGGCCGAACGGCTCTACGCCATCCCCGGCACGCCGCCCTCGCTCGGCGCCCGTCCGCCGGGCTGTGCCTTCGCCCCGCGCTGCGATTTCGCCGTGCCGCTGTGCCGAATGAGCGAGCCCGCCCTGCTGCGCTTCGGCTCCGCCGTGGTCGCCTGCCATCGCGCGGAGGAACTGTCGCTCGGCGATCTGCCGAGAAAGGAGGCGTGATGACGAACGCTGTCGCCGCCGCCCCCGGCCCGCTGCTCGATGTCGCGGATCTGCATGTCGCGTTTCCCGTCCGGCGCGGCATCGTGTTCGCCCGCCAGGTTGGCGCCATCAGCGCGGTCGCCGGCGTGTCGCTCCACGTCCATCCGGGCGAGACGCTGAGCGTCGTGGGAGAATCCGGCTGCGGGAAATCCACGCTGGCCCGTGCGATCATGGGGCTGATCAAACCGACCAGCGGGCATATCCGCTTGCGCAGCGCCGAACTGGCCGTCCTGTCGCCTGCGGCCATGCGGCCCCACCGGCGCACCATTCAGCTGGTGTTTCAGAACCCCTATGCCTGCCTCAACCCGCGCATGACGGCGCTGGAGAACATCGCCGAGCCCCTGCGCATGCTGCCGCTCAGCCGGGCGGAGCGACGCGAGCGGGCATTGCGGGCCATGCAGCAGGTGCAGCTGCTGCCGGAGCAGGCGGACCGCTATCCTTTCGCTTTCTCCGGCGGCCAGCGCCAGCGGATTGGCATTGCGCGCGCGCTCGTGGTCGAGCCGGATATCATCATCCTCGACGAGCCTGTCTCGGCGCTCGACGTCTCGGTCCAGGCCGGTGTGCTCAATCTGCTGAAAGATATCCAGCAGCGCACGGGCATCGCCTACATCTTCATTGCCCACAATCTCGCGGTCATCCGGCACATGTCGGACCGCGTGGCGGTGATGTATCTCGGCCGGATCGTCGAGACCGCGGCGCGGGACGATCTCTATCGGAGCCCCGCTCATCCCTACACGCAGGCGCTGCTGTCGGCCGCGCCGATTCCCGATCCGGTGCGCGAACAGGCGCGCCAGCGCATCGTCCTGACAGGGGACGTGCCCAATCCGGCCGACCGGCCTTCCGGCTGCGGATTCCGCACCCGCTGCTTCCGGGCGAGCGCGCTCTGCGCCGTTGAGGATCCGCCGGCCCGGGAACTCGCGCCCGGCCACACGGTGTGCTGCCATCACCCGAGCTGACACGGTGGCAGGATAACGGATACGGGTTTGGCAGCCTTCTTGCGTATGGGAAGCCCAATTCGCGACGCGGGACCGCTGCCATGCTTCAGCTTCCGGAGTTTCAACCAAGGCCTGGAACGGATGAGCAGATCACGCGGATCCGCAGCGTGGCGCTGTCCGTCTTCCAGGCAAACTCGGCGGTCTTCTACTGGATCGACGAGGGCCGCTCCATGGTCGTCGCCGACACAACCGGCCCGTGCTGCCGCCACATCGGGCGTTATGTGCGCGACATGCAGGCATTCGATCCGCTGAACATCGATCGCCTGGTCGCGTCCCGCAAGCGCGTGGCGACGATGAGCCATGATCGCTCGCTGGCCCCGCGCAGTGCCTTCGAGCGCTACAGCAGCTATCTGACCGAAAGCGAGATCGTCGACGTGCTCGACTTCGTCTTCTGGCAGGACAACCAACCCATTGCCGGCCTCGGCATCCTCAAGCGCCGCGACGACCCGCTCATCTCGGGGGAGACGCTGCGGGTGGCGCAGTCCATGCAGCCCTATATCGAGTATCACATCGGCAGCCATCCCCGGCCGCGCGACCGCCGGCGCCAGCGCCAGCGCATGCTGCAGCTGGTCTATGGGCTGACGGCGCGCGAGATCGAGATCGCCGACCTCATTCGCGACGGCCTCACGAACCGTCATATCGCCGAGACGCTCAACATCGGGCTGGGCACGGTCAAAACCCATCTGCTGCACATTTTCCAGAAAATGGACGTGTCCAACCGCACGATGCTCTCGATCCGCCTCGCCGATAATGACGCGGAATCGGCGATCCCGCCGCCGCTCGCGGAAACGGGCCCCGCCAGCCGGCGCTGAGGCGACGGCATCCCCGTTCGCGTGCCGGCGGTGGTCCGGGCCGTGGTGCCGGGTTGGCGCCATGCCGGCATGGCGCGGCTTCAGCCCCCGCTCGGTCGACCTTCCCTGAGGGCGGTCAGGAAGGTGAGGAAAATGACGGCGTAGAAGCGCGCGAGCACGGGCTGCAGCGCCGGGCTCGCGCGGTATCCGCTCAGTCCCGGCGCGCTGCAGGCGAGGCCCCGGGCCTCGGCGCGTTGCAGGACATTGGTCGCATGCGCGCGCGAGATGTGGAATTGCCGCGCCAGCTGGGAGACGGAGACGGGCCCGTCCCGGGCGATCAGCGACACCAGCATGACGAGGCCGGCATCGCGCTCTGCGAGGTCCTGCAGTTCCGGCGCGGCCGCGAATACCCGCAGGCCCTGCCGGAAACACGCGGCCATGGCGTGGGTGCAGGGGCCGAACAGCAGCTCATCCGGCAAGGCGCGGGCCGCCTCGGCCGCCGGCGCGTCGACATGAGCGATGGCGGCGAACATGCCGTTCCAGCGCTCGCGATGCGTCTGCAAAAGGGCCGCCGTCGGCATCAGCCGCCGCTCCTTCGGCCCGGAAACGGGGCAGTCCGCCAGCAGGCGCTTGAACCGCAGCGCCGCGAGGAAGGCGGTGGCGCGGCCGGCGCTGCAGACATCCAGTTCCACGACCTCGCGGCGCAGCCGCGCCCCGGTCACGCCCCTGCCGCCGCTCTCGGTGAAATGCAGATCCAGAATGAGCAGCACGGCGAGGAGGCGGCCGCGATCGTTCAGAAGCCGGTTGCGGATCCAGCTGCCGTCATACAGCCGGACGGCATTGGCGGCGGCGGCCTCGACGGCGGCTGGAAATCCCGGCGCGGCCATGAGGTCGTTGATCGCTTTCGCGCCGAACAGCCGGAGGACGGGCTCGGGGAAGGACGCGGCCGGCCCCGATTCCCCGCTCATGCACGCGCCCGCCTTCTGCATAAATCGCCCAACGATTCCAAAAAGTTTCGTTGCCTATAGCACGTCCGGCCGGCAAACCCGGGAGTGGGATGCCCATCCCACACAGTGGGCGCCGACGAGGCGCCTGCCGTTTTGCTTTCCTGCGGGGGATGCGCATGGCCGGTCTGACGTTGCTCTCGCGGAAGGCCCGTGCGGTTTCCGGCACTCTTCGGCTGTCCCTGCCAGTCCTTATGTCGTCGGTGGCCGTCTGCGCCTTGACCGTTCCTGCCGCCGCCCAGAGCACGGCCCCGTCGATCGGGCCGGCCATTTCGTCCTTCCAGAACACGGGAAGCAATGGTCTCAGCGGCCAGAACGCGGATGGCTGCACCTACCCGCCCTATAGCGGCACCATTGGCAGTCCATCCGACAGCGTCTTCACGAACTTCAGCACCGGCCTAACGTCCGGCACCGAGTACTTCGCAACGCTCCTCCTCATGAACGTCACCGGCGGGCAGGGTGGGGCGGGGGGAAGTGGCGGCAGCTGCTATGGCGGCCAGCCCGGTGGCGCTGCCGGGGATGGCGGGACAGCCGACGCCACCGTCAGTGTGGCGTCGGGCGCCTTTGCCTTCGTCTATTCCGGCGTCGTCGTGATTTCCCAGGGCGGCCGGGGCGGCAATGGCGGCTCGACCTCGTCGGTGGACTTCCAGGGCGGGGGCGGCGGCGATGGTGGCGATGGCGGCGCGGTCAGCGTCACGGTCAGCAACAACATCGCCTTGGCGATTATCGGCACCGATTCCTACGGTATCTGGGCACAGAGCGTGGGTGGCCAGGGCGGCAATGGCGGCAATGAGAACAGTTCCGTCAGCAGCGGCAACGGCGGTGCGGCGGGAACTGGCGGAAACGGCGGCACGGTCACGGTGTCGAACGCGGCCGCCATCATCACCTCGCGGGCATCTGCCATCTTTGCACAGAGCATCGGCGGAAATGGCGGCGACGGCGGCAGCACGAATGGCTGGTATGGCGGCGTCAGCGGCGGCGGCGGCTATGGCGGCGACAGCGGCACGGTTACCGTAACCAACTACGCCGGCGCGGACATCCTGACCGGCGGCGCGGGGTCCTATGGCATCTACGCCCAGTCCGTCGGCGGCGGCGGTGGCAATGCCGGCGTGGCGGCGGGGCTGGTCGCGCTGGGCGGTTCCGGCGGACCGGCCGGCCAGGGCGCGGCGGTCACGGTGAGCAATTACGCCAGCATTGGCACCGCAGGCGCGTCCTCCGCCGCCATTTTCGCGCAGTCTGTCGGCGGCGCCGGCGGTTCGGGCGGCATGGCCTTCAGCGGCGCCCCCGACCTCGCCATCGCGCTGGGCGGCACCGGCGGTGATGGCGGCAATGGCAACCAGGTCATCGTCATCAATTCCGGCGATCTGTGCACGGGCGGGTGCGGCTATGCCGGGTCGCCCACGACCACGGCGGGCGGCGCCTATGGCATTCTCGCCCAGTCCATCGGCGGCGGCGGCGGCGCGGGCGGGTTCGGCCTGTCGGGCTCGGCCTCGCTGGTGACGGGCGTCTCCCTCACCGTCGGCGGCACCGGCGGCCAGGGCGGCGGCGGCGCTAGCATTTATGTCGGCAATAGCGGCAGCATCACCACGACGGAGATCAACTCCGCCGGCATTCTCGCCCAGTCCATCGGCGGCGGGGGCGGGGCCGGCGGCGGCAGCCTCGCCTTCGACCTGTCGGGCGGGGTCTCCGCCGCCATCGCCCATGGCGGCAGCGGCGGTTCCGGCGGGGGCACCAGCCCCGTGGCGGTCAACTGCAATTCCTATTCGGGCAACTCCGGCAATGACGGCGCCTGCACGTCCATCAGCGGCCAGCCGACCTTCAGCGCGCCGGCGAGCACGGCGCTGATCTCGACGCAAGGCGACAGTTCACCCGGCATCGTCGCCCAGTCGATCGGCGGCGGCGGCGGCGCGGGCGGCTATGCGGTGTCGCTGTCCGGCTCGGATGTCGGCAGCTTCACCATGTCCTTCGGCGGATCGGGCGCCGGCGCCGGCGATGGTGGTGACGTCTATACCGGCAGCAACGGCGTCAGCATCACCACCACTGGCGACGATTCCTCCGGCCTTGTCGGCCAGTCCATCGGCGGCGGCGGTGGCGCGGGTGGCGCCTCGGTTTCCGGCACTGTCACGACCGGGACCGTCATCGGCATCGGGGTGGGCGGATCCGGCGGCGGCGGCGGCAATTCGGGATCGGTCATCGCCGACAATTCCGGCGGCGTCATCACCACCAATGGCGAGCGCTCGCACGGCATTGTCGCCCAGGCGATTGGCGGCGGCGGCGGCGCGGGCGGCAACACGATCAGCGTCGACGCGGACGCCATCTCCGCCAGCCTCGTCATCGGCGGGACGGGGGGCTCGGGCGGCACCGCCAGCGATGTCTGGGTCTATAATGAGGACAGTTCGGTCAACAGCGCCTATGGCTCGGCCGACATCACCGTCAACGGGCCGGGATCGAGCGCGATTATCGCCCAGTCGATCGGTGGCGGCGGCGGCAGCGGCGGCTTCAGCCTCGACGCGGATCTCAGCATCTCCGCCTCGGCTGGAATGACCATTGGCGGCGGCGGCGGCAGCGGCAACAGCTCCAGCGATGTGACGGTGCTCAACTACGGCGCGCTCACCTCCAATTATGGCGGCGCGCCGGTCCTGCTCGCGCAGTCCATCGGCGGCGGCGGCGGCAATGGCGGCTTCGTCACCACAGGCGACTTTTCCGGCGACGGGGCGTTCACCCTGGCGGTCGGCGGCGGCGGTGGCGCGGGCTCCAATTCCGGCAACGTCACCGTCACCAGCTATGGCGCCATCATCGGCGCGGCGGGCACCTATGGCGACCAGGCGCGCGGCACCGCGCCGGGCGTGCTGGCCCAGTCGCTTGGCGGGGGCGGCGGCAATGGCGGCTTCGCCGCCAGCGGCGACTTTACCGGTGCCGCCTCGGGGAGCCTCGATATCGGGGGCGAGGGCGGCAGCGGCGGGGCGGCGTCCTCAGCCACCATCACCCTCTATGCGGCGGTGACGATGAACGGCCCGCTCGCGCCGGGCGTGGTGGGCCAGAGCATTGGCGGGCAGGGCGGCAATGGCGGCTTCGCGGTGGCGGGCGGCCTCAGCGAGGGGCTGTCGGCCGGCGTCAATCTGGGCGGCGCGGGTGGCGCCGGCGGCACCTCGGCCAATGTCACCATCCAGACGCAGGATGTGACGTCCTATGGCTATAACCAGTCGGCCGGCATCATCGCGCAGTCCATCGGCGGCAATGGCGGCAATGGCGGCTGGGACATCGCCGGCGCGCTCGGCTCCGGCGCCAGCGCGCCCGTCAGCATCGGCGGCACCGGTGGCGCGGGCGGCAGCGGTAACGGCACCGTCCAGGTGACGGCCAACGGCACCACCTCGACCAACGGCCTGTTCTCGCCCGGCATCATCGCGCAGAACATTGGCGGCAATGGCGGCAATGGCGGCTTCACCGCCTCGGCGGCGGGTTCAGTCGTTTTCGCCTCCAGCGTCACCGTCGGTGGCAGCGGCGGCACCGGCGGCGGCTCCTTTGATGTCGCCGTCACCGCGTCCGACACGGTCAGCACCGGCGCCGACCAGTCGATCGGCATTCTCGCGCAATCCATCGGCGGTTCGGGGGGCAATGGCGGCTCGGCGATTGCCGGTTCCGGCGCCACCGGCGGGGGCGACGCGAACGTCTCGGTGGGCGGGGCCAGCGCCACTGGCGGGGGCGGCGGCTCCGGCCAGTCGGGTGGCGGCGTCACCGTCACCGCCGCCGACATCAGCACCAATGGCTATCTCTCCGCCGGCATTCTCGCCCAATCCATCGGCGGCGCCGGCGGCAATGGCGGGTCGAGCCGCGCGTTCAGCCTTTCCGGCACCAGCGACAGCACCGACGGCGCGGCGGCCAGCGTCGCCATCGGCGGCAGCGGCGCGGCGGGCGGCGATGGCAATACGGTCGCGGTCACGCAGAACGGCGCGATCCGGACCGGCTCCTCCGGCGCCTTCAGCGACCAGTCCGCCGGCATCATCGCCCAATCGATCGGCGGTTCCGGCGGCAATGGCGGCTCGGCTGATTCCATTGCGACCTCCACCACCGCCTCGGTGGCGCTCGCCATTGGCGGCGGCGGCGGCAGCGGCGGCGCGGGCAACACCGTGACGGTGTCCAGCAACACCGACACATCAGGCAGCATTACCACGGTGGGCACGCATGCCTCGGCCATTCTCGCCCAGTCGATCGGCGGCGGCGGCGGCAATGGCGGCTGGACGCAGGCCACCGCCTCCAGCAACGACTACGCGGCGGGCCTCGCCATTGGCGGCTTCGGCAATGGCGGCGGCGATGCCGGCGCCGTCACCGTCGACAATGGCAGCACGCTGGTGACCTATGGCGCGCTCTCCTACGGCATCCTCGCCCAATCCATCGGCGGCGGCGGCGGCAATGGCGGCGCGGCTTCCACCACCACCAATGCCGGCGACGGGGAAGAGCTTCAGGGCGGCGTCACGTCCGTGGCGGGCGCCGGGGCGGGGCAAGACGCCGCCAATGTCAGTTCGGCCGTCTCGGGCAGTTCCGACGCGCAGCCAGAAAGCAGCAATGACGGCGCGAGCGCGGGTATCGCCGCCGCGCTCACCATTGGCGGCTTCGGCGGCGCCGGGGGCGACGCTGCCAGCGTCGGCATCGACAATACCGGGTCCATCTACACCTTTGGCGATCAGGCCACGGCGATCCTCGCCCAATCCATCGGCGGCGGCGGCGGCAATGGCGGCGCCAGCAGCACCAATGCCAACGGGGATTCCTACGCCGCCTCGTTCAGCCTCGGCGGCGGCGCCGGCGACGGCGGCGATGGTGGCAGCGTCAATCTCTCCTCCTATGGCTACATCCAGACCTCCGGCCTGATGGCGGCGGGCATCTTCGCCCAGTCGGTCGGCGGGGGTGGCGGCAATGGCGGCTCCTCGTCCAGCACGGCCGGCAGCGGCGGCCAGGCGGCGGTGAGCATGAGCCTCGGCGCTTCCGGCGGCGATGGCGGCGATGGCGGCGGGGTCACGGTGACGGTCGGCGCGTCCCAGCTCGCCTATGTCAGCACGCTCGGACCCAATTCGGCGGGCATCTTCGCCCAGTCGGTCGGAGGGGGCGGCGGCAATGGCGGCTCCAGCGTCGCCAGTGCCAGCGTGTCGTCCTCCAGCGGCTCCGGCGGCTCCTCCTCCAGTTCCACCGGCAGCCTGTCGGGCTCGGCCAGCGGCAGCGCGACCTCGGCCTCGGCCGGGACGAGCGGGGGACAGCAGGGCAGCCAGTCCGGCAGCGATGGCGGCACCTCGCTCGCCCTGAGCCTGGGCGGCAGTGGCGGCACCGGCGGCGCGGGCGGCGATGTCTCGGTCACGAATGCCTATGTGATCGCCACCGGCGTCGACCTCTACGATTCCGACACCATGGTCGCGGCGGGGGACCATTCCGCCGCCATCTTCGCGCAATCGGTGGGCGGCGGCGGCGGCAATGGCGGCGCCAGCACCACCAATGCCTCGGCCAGCGAAACCAGTGTGGCGCTGTCCATCGGTGGGGCGGGGTCGGGCGCGGGAGCCGGCGGCACGGTCGGCGTCACCACCCAGGGCACGCTGTCGACCAATGGCTACAATTCCAGCGCCGTCTTCGCCCAATCGGTGGGTGGCGGCGGCGGATCGGGCGGCGCTTCCTCCAGCACATCCGGTGACGGCGGCACCGCCTCCATCGCCCTCGGCCTCGGCGGCAGCGGCGCCGGCGGCGGCGCTGGCGGGGACGTGACCGTCACCGTCAACGCGGCGGTGGCGTGGAGCGGCCTTTCCTCCGCGATCACCACGCAGGGCGACAGTTCCTACGGCATCTTCGCCCAGTCGGTGGGCGGTGGCGGCGGCTCGGGCGGCGCGCTGGTTTCCGCGGCGACGGCGCCGAGCGGGGGCGGCGGCAGCAGCAGCAGCGCGAGCAGCAGTTCGGCATCGAGCAGTTCCACCTCCACCTCCGCTGGTGACGGCGTGGCGCTGGCAATGGGTCTTGGCGGGTCCGGCGCCGGTGGCGGCGCCGGCGGCACGGTGCAGGTCACCTCGAACGCGCAGATCCTCACCCAGGGCGCCCATTCCACCGGCCTGTTCGCGCAATCCGTCGGCGGCGGCGGCGGCGCGGGCGGGGCGAGCACAGTGAATGCCAGCAACAGCACCTATGCGCTGGCATTCGGCCTCGGCGGATCGGGCAGCACGGGCGGCGCGGGCGGCGACGTGACGGCGACGGCCAATGAGGCCATCACCACATCGGGTGTACTCGCCTATGGCCTGCTGGCCCAATCGGTCGGCGGCGGCGGTGGAGCGGCGGGGGCTTCCAGCGGCGGCGCCTCGGGCGGCACGGAGGCCTCCTTCGACATGGCGCTTGGCGGCAGCGCCGGCATCGGCCAGACCGGCGGCTCGGTGACGGTAACCACCGCCGATACGATCACCACCGCGGGCATGGCGGCGGTGGCGATTCTCGCCCAGTCGGTCGGCGGCGGCGGCGGCCTTGGAGCGGCGAGTTCGTCCAGCCTGACCAGCGGCGGTGTCACCGGCACGCTGACCCTGGCGGGAACGGGCGGCACCGGCAATGACGGCGGCAACGTCTCCGTCACGGCGGCCAGCCTCGTGACGTCAGGCGGCGCGGCCTTCGGCATCCTTGCCCAGTCCATCGGCGGCGGCGGCGGTGTCGCCAGCGTCAGCACCGGCGCGGCCCTCCCCAACAGCCTCGCCACGACGCTCGGCGGGGCGGGTAGCGGGGCGGGCGGCACGGTTACGCTGTCCACGTCCGGCACGATCGCCACGACCGGGAACGCGGCGATCGGCATTCTGGCGCAGAGCATTGGCGGCGGCGGCGGCGTGGCAAATGCCGGCGCGAATGTCACCTTTGCCGGACCTTCCACCGCCTCCGACGCCGGAGCGGTCGAGGTGACGGTCGGCGGAGCGCTCACCACGTCGGGCACCAATGCGGTTGGCGTTCTCGCCCAGTCGATCGGCGGCGGCGGCGGGGCGGCGATATCCGACGGTCAGGCGGCGAGCTGGACCTCCACGGGCGGCACGGGCACCGGCGGGGCGGTGACGGTGAACGTGAATGGCAGCGTCTCGACGACAGGCGCCGGCGCCTATGGCGTCATCGCCCAGTCCGTCAGCAATGGCGGCGGCCTGGTGATGAATGGCACCAGCATGGAACTGGTGAATGGCAGCACAGCGGCCTCCGGCAAGGTGGTGGTCAATCTGGCAAGCCAGACGGCGGTGACCGCGACCGGCGCCGGCGCGGTCGGCGTGCTGATGCAGGGTAGCGGCGATCCGCTCATTAACATCGCGCAGGGCGCGAGCGTCATCGGCGGCGTTGGCGGCGTCGGCATCGTCAGCGACGGCACCGAGAACTATGTGAACAGCTATGGCTGGATCGCCACGGTCGATGGCGCGGAGGGCATGGCGGTCCGCACCACCGGCGGGTATAGCGCCATCACCAATGGCGGCGGCCTGATCGGCAACCTGTCGCTGGCCGATGGCATCGCCAACAGCGTGGTCAACCTGTCCAGCGGCACAATCTATGCGGGGTCGTCGCTCGACCTCGGCGGCGCGCAGAGCGTGCTGAGCAATGAGGGCACGCTGCGCCGGGGCGCGAACAGCCTTGGCGCAACGGCGATCGACGGCAGCCTCACCCAGACCGCGACGGGCCGCCTGATCGTGCGAACCGACCAGATCTCGCTGGAGGCGGACCAGTTCGGCATCAGCGGCAGCGCCGACATTTCCGGCGCCGTGCAGGGCAGCCTCTACCGCCCGGATCTCGCCATGCCCGGGTCGTTCTCGGTGCCCTTCCTTTCCGTTGCGGGGGAGATGGGCTGGTCCAGCCTGACGGCGGTGGGGGACACGGCGATCCTCGATTTCTCGCTGTCGGGATCGTCAGGCGGGCTCAGCCTCGACACCCGCATCGACTTCACGCCCGAGGGTCTTTCCGCCGGCACGCGCGATATCGCCAATGTCGTCGGGTTCATTCAGACTGGAGGCTCCTCCGCCCTGTTCCAGACCATCGTCCCCGCCTTGCTTGATATGCCGACGATTGCCTCGCTTGAGACCGCCTACGAGACGATCGGCGGCGGGGCGGCCTCCCTTGTCCCTCAGAGCATGATCAACGCCAGCTCGGCGGCGATCGCCAGCGTGACGGACCAGATGGACCAGTGGCGCCTGCGCCAGCGTCGACCGGGCGCGGCGGCCACCGGCAATGCGCCGGCCGGCCCTGACGGCGCGGCGGCGAGCTATTTCTGGGGCGCGGCGATGGGCAGCTCGACCACGGGCGGCGGCATCTCCGGCAACCTTCTCGGGCTGACCATGGGTGCCGA
The DNA here is from genome assembly GCA_000378025.1 of Xanthobacteraceae bacterium 501b. GTDB lineage: Bacteria > Pseudomonadota > Alphaproteobacteria > Rhizobiales > Xanthobacteraceae > Ancylobacter. The sequence goes on along the minus strand of KB899087.1, from coordinate 1,583,985 downwards.
CGGGGAACTGCCTGACCTGCCGATGCTGGTGGGTGTGGCGGGCCATTTTTCCACCACCGACCTGTCGGCGAGCGAATATGGCGCCGGCACCTCGACCAATTATGGCGGGTTGAGCGCCTATGGCGTCTATCAGGACGCGGCGGCCTATCTCTCGGCGATCGCCACGCTCGGTTATGGCCGGGCCGATTTTGACCGCAACCTCTATGGCCTCGGCCTCGATCTCGCGACCAGCGGGGAACGCGACGGCACGCTGCTCGGCGGCCGGATCGAGATCGGCTATGGCTTCGCGCTTGGCGATACCAACGCGACGCTGACGCCCTTCGCCGCGTTCCAGCCGATGCAGCTCTGGCTCGGCTCGGACACGGAGAGCTTCGGCTATTTGGGGGAGGGGCTGACCTATCATTCCGGCACGATCACCGCTTTGCCGACCTATGTCGGCGTGCAGTTCGACGGCCTCTGGCAGGGCCAGGACGGCACGACCTATGCGCCCTTCCTGCGCGCGGCGTGGATGCACGATTTCAGCCCGGAGCGGGATGTGTCGCGCAGCTTCGCGGAAGCGCCGGGCTTTACCTTGGTGGGATCGCCCATCCCCATTGTTGAGGACGCACTGGACCTGCGTGCGGGGCTGCAGGTGACGCTTGCCGGCACGATGATTCTTTCCGCCAGTTTCGACGCGCAGATCGCGGACGGCTATTCCGTCCTCGGCGCCAGTGGCAGCCTGCGGTTCCGGTGGTGAACCGCAGGGGGCCGCGGCCCTCTCGCCCCTTGGCATAGGCACGCGCCGTCTCGATCTCGGGAAAGCCTGAATATCGATCGGCCGGGGCAGCGGCGACCATTGACGATCCAATCATCATACGTATGATGATTGGTATGACGCTCTACCATGACACCCTTGACCGTCTGGGTAAGGACATCTGCGCCGGCCGCTATCGGCCGGGACAGGTGATTCCGGCCGAGCCGGTGCTGTGCGCGCAGCTCGGCGTCAGCCGCATCGTGCTGCGCGAGGCGATCAAGGGGCTGGTGTCGAAGGGCATGCTGGAGGCGCGCCGTCGCACCGGCACGGTGGTGCTGGAGCAGAGCCGGTGGAGCCTGCTGGATCAGGAAGTGATGATCTGGCGCGCCGATGCCAATGGCGTCGATCTCGCGCTCGGTTCCGACATCATGGAGCTGCGCCGCATTATCGAGCCGGCCGCCGCCCGCCTCGCCGCCGAGCGGGCCAGCGCGGAGGAGCTCAAGACGCTTCGGGCGGCCTATGAGGCGATGGCGGCCGCCGTGGACGGGCAGGGCGACTATGTCGCCGCCGACCTCGAATTCCACAGCACCATCATCCGCGCCTGCGCCAATCCCTTCGTCACCCAGCTGCAGAGCGTGATGTCGACGGTGCTGCGCATCTGTTTCGAGCGGGTCGCCGCCGTCCCCGGCGGGCGGGCGCATTCGCTGCCCATGCACCGCCGCGTGTGCGAGGCGATCGAGCAGCGCCGGCCCTCCGAGGCGGGCGACGCCATCATCGAGCTGCTGGACGATGCCGAGCGCGACATGCGCAAGCTGCTGCGCGCCGACCCCGAAGCCTTTCGCACCCCGGCCCAGACGGCCAGCGTGGCGCAGATTCAACAACGAGCCGACAGAGAGCTCGACCAGAAGAACAATGAGGAAATGCTGGAGGAACGCCATGACCGGATTGCCCTGACCTAGGCCCGCCGCACAGCTGACCGCCCGCGCCCTGCTGCCCGCCACGTAAGCGTGCCGCGCGAGCGTGCCGGGTGGGCCGCCCGCACCATCATCGAACCTTCGACCAGCTTCGTCCTCGCGGACGGGCAATGCTCCGTCATGTCCTCAAAGCCGCTTGCAAGATCTCATGAAAATCACAGCCATCGAGACCATCCGCGTCGCCGAGTTCGCCAATCTGCTCTGGGTGCACGTCCATACCGACGAGGGCGTGATCGGCCTCGGCGAGACATTCTATGGCGCCGGCGCGGTCGAGGCGCACATTCATGACACGCTGGCCGGCCGGCTGCTCGGCCGCGACCCGCTGCGCATCGAGGCGCTCAACCGCGAGATGGTGAACCTGCCGCTGGCGCAGGCTTCCACCGGTGTCGAATACCGCGCCGCCTCGGCCATCGACTTCGCGCTGTGGGACATTTTCGGCAAGGTCTGCAACCAGCCGGTCCACCAGATGCTGGGCGGCCTCGCCCATGACAAGCTGCGGCTCTACAACACCTGCGCCGGCTACAAATATGTCCGCTCGATGAGCATCAAGCCGGTGTCCACCTGGGGCCTCGGCGAGGCCGAAGGGCCCTATGAGGATCTCGACGGCTTCATGAACCGTGCCGACGAGGTGGCGGAGAGCCTGCTCGACGAAGGCATCACCGCCATGAAGATCTGGCCGTTCGATCCCGCCGCGATCGAGACCGGCGGCAACTACATCACCGCCGAGCAGATGAAGACGGCGATCCAGCCCTTCGAGAAGATCCGCAAGGCGGTCGGCGACAAGATGGAGATCATGGTCGAGTTCCACTCGCTGTGGAACCTGCCGACCGCCAAGAAGATCGCCCGCGCGCTCGAAGACTATGCGCCGACCTGGTACGAAGACCCGATTCGGATGAACTCGCCGCAGGCGCTGGCCGAATATGCCCGCTCCACCGATGTGTGGGTCTGCGCCAGCGAGACGCTGGGTTCGCGCTTCGCCTATCAGGATTTCCTGAATGTTGACGCAGTCGGCGTGGTGATGGTCGACCTGTGCTGGACCGGCGGGCTCACCGAGGGTCGCAAGATCGCCGCGCAGGCCGACACCTATCACCGGCCCTTCGCCCCGCATGACTGCACCGGCCCGGTGGCCTTCGCGGCGGCGATCCACTGCTCGTTCAGCCAGCCCAACACGCTGATCCAGGAGTCGGTCCGCGCCTTTTATCGCGGCTGGTACACCGAGCTGGTGACCAACCTGCCGCGCATCGAGAACGGCTACGCCTACCCGATGGAAGGCGCCGGACTCGGCCTCGAACTGCGCCCCGACGTGTTCAAGCGTCCCGACGTCAGCACCCGCCGCAGCGCTCTCTAGAAAGCGATATCTCCATGTCCACGAAGCTCTTTTCCCTCGAAGGCCGCACGGCGCTCATCACCGGCTCGGCCCGCGGCCTCGGCTATGGCATCGCCCGCGGCCTCGCCCAGGCCGGGGCCCGTGTCGTGCTGAACGGCACCAAGGCTGACACCACCGAAGCGGCTTGCCGCACATTGGAAGGGGAGGGCCTGAACGCCCATGCGCTGCCCTTCGACGTGACCAATGACGTGGCGGTGGCCGAGGCCTTCGCCGCGCTCGATGCCGAGGGCATCGAGGTGGATGTCGTCGTCAACAATGCCGGCATCCAGTTCCGCAAGCCGATGGTGGATCTCGACCCGGCCGATTGGCGCCGGGTGCTGGAAGTCGATCTCACCAGCGCCTTCCTGGTCAGCCAGCAGGCGGCGCGCCGCATGATCGCGCGCGGGCGCGGCGGCAAGATCATCAACATCGCCTCGCTGATGAGCCAAGCGGCGCGGGCGACGGTCGCCCCCTACACGGCGGCCAAGGGCGGCATCAAGACGCTGACCCATTCCATGGTCGCGGAATGGGCGCAGTTCAACATCCAGGCCAACGCCATCGGTCCCGGCTACATGGCGACCGACATGAACGAGGCGCTGATGAACGATCCGGCCTTCGATGCCTGGGTCAAGGGCCGCACCCCGGCCAAGCGCTGGGGCCAGCCCGATGAACTGGTCGGCGCGGCGGTGTTCCTCGCCTCGCCCGCCTCCAACTACGTCAACGGCCAGCTCATCTATGTCGATGGCGGCATGCTGGCCGTTCTCTAGCCGGCTCGCCGCCGGCTTCCACAAGAAAACAACACCGACCAAGGAGAAGCCCCATGAAGACCGCTTTCACGATGAAGACTCCCAGCCTGCGCGCGGCCACCGCCGCGCTGCTGGCGGCTGCCGCGCTGTTCGCGACCGGCCCCGCCATGGCGGAAATCAAGGCCAAGGCCGGCCACGCCATGCCGGAAAGCCACCCGCAGGCGGCGGCGATGAACAAGTTCGCCGAGCTGGTCGGCACCTACACCAATGGCAATGTGAAGGTGCAGACCTATCACGGCGCCCTGCTGGGCAGCGACGAGAAGCAGCTGCAGGCGGTGCAGTCCGGCACGCAGGAATTCTATATCGGCACGCTGGCGCCGCTGTCGTCGCGAGTGAAGGAAGTGCAGGTCTGGGATCTGCCCTTCATGTTCCAGAACACCAAGGAAGTGTACGCCGTGCTCGACGGCGCCTCCTCCAAGGAAATCTTCGCCAAGGTCGAGCCCTCGGGCATTGTCGGCCTCACCTGGACCGGCATGGGCTTCCGCAACCTGTCGAACAGCCGCCGCCCGGTGACCAAGCTGGACGACATCACCGGCCTGAAGCTGCGGGTGATGGCCAACCCGGTCGCGCTCGACACCTGGAAGACCATCGGCGCCAACGCCACCCCGATGCCGTTCTCGGAAGTGTTCCCGGCGCTTGAGGTGAAGGCGATCGACGGCCAGGAGAATCCGCTCCTGCATATGTACGCCAACAAGATGCAGGAAGTGCAGAAGTACATCTCGCTTACCAACCACGTCTATACGCCGGTGGCGCTGGTGGCCTCGCAGAAGTTCTGGGACAAGCTGACCCCGGCCGACCAGGCCGGCATCCGCAAGGCGGCGGTCGAGGCTGGTCTGCTCCAGCGCAAGCTGCTGGACGAGGGTGATCGCGACGTCATCGCCAAGTTCAAGGAAGCGGGCGTGGAAGTCGACGAGGTTCCCGCCGACCAGCTGGCCCGCATCCAGGCCCAGGTGAAGCCGGTGGTGGCGAAGTTCAAGCCGCAGATCGGCGACGCCTTCGTTGACGGCTTCTACGCCGAAATCGAGAAGGCGCGCAGCGCCAACTGAGCGATCGCCTCCGGCGGCCCGCCTGCGCGGGTCGCCGGCCTTCCTCCCACGGCGCACCCCTTCCTCGGTGACGGAGCGGCGCCTGGCTTTCGCGAGGTGTCCCGATGAACCAACTGCTCAGCTTGGCGATCGCCGCGTTCTACCGCGTGCTGGAAGCGGTGATGGTGCTGTGCATGGTCGTCATGCTCGTCACCGTCTTCGGCAATGTGGTGCTGCGGCTCGGCTTCAACACCGGTATCGACCTGTCCGACGAACTGCCGCGCTTCGCCTTTGTCTGGCTCACATTCCTCGGCGCCATTGTCGGCCTGCACCGGCGGGCGCATCTGGGTGTCGACCTGGTGGTGCGCGCTTTGCCTCTGCTCGGCCGCAAGCTGTGCTGGGGCATCAGCCAGGCGATCATGCTCGTGTGCGCCCTGTACATGCTCTACGGCACCTGGCTGCAGCACGACATCATCGCCGGCAACTCCTCGCCCGTCGCGCAGATCTCGACGCTGTGGGTCTATGGCGTGAGCTACATCACCTCGACCGCCATCGGCCTCATCTGCCTCTCCAACCTCATTCGCCTCGCCCTCGGCCATGTCGCGGAAGACGAGCTGATCGACGTCAACGAGGAGGGGATGTCGGAAATCCACGACATCGAGCACGAGCTCGCCGACCAGACCTCCCGCAAGGGGACCGCGTCATGATCGTCCTTATCTTCGTCGGTTCGCTGCTGGGCCTGATGGCGCTCGGCATGCCGGTCGCCTTCGCGCTGATCGGCTGCGGCCTCGCCATGATGTTCTATATGGGCATCACCGATCCGCAGATCATCATCCAGAACATGTGGGACGGTGCCAACAGCTTCCCGCTGCTTGCCGTGCCCTTCTTCATGCTCGCCGGCGAGTTCATGAATGCCGGCGGCATGACCCGGCGCATCATCACCATGGCCATGGCCTGGGTCGGCCATATCCGTGGCGGGCTGGGCTATGTCGCGGTCATGGCGGCGGTCATCATGGCCTCGCTCTCGGGCTCCGCCGTCGCCGACACCGCCGCGCTCGCCTCGGTGCTCGTGCCGCTGATGCGCAACTCCGGCTATGATGTGAACCGCTCCTGCGGCCTCATCGCCTGCGGCGGCATCATCGCCCCGGTCATCCCGCCCTCGATCGGCATGATCATCTTCGGCGTCGCCGGTGGCGTGTCGATCACCAAGCTGTTCATCGCCGGCATCGTGCCCGGCGTGCTGATGGGCATCGCCATCATGGTGGCGTGGCGCTGGTGCATCAAGCGCGACAACCCCCGCGTCGAGCCGCGCCGTTCGATGCGGGAGCGCGCGATCGAAACCCGCGACGCTTTCTGGGCGCTGCTGCTGCCGCTGGTCATCATAGGCGGTCTGAAGTTCGGCATTTTCACCCCCACCGAGGCGGCGGTCATCGCTGCCGTCTACTCGCTCTTTGTCGGCCTGTTCATCTACCGCGAGATCAAGCCGCGCGACCTGTTCCGCCTGATCTACCGGGCGGCGGAGACGACGGCGGTCATCATGTTTTTGGTGGCGGCGGCCGGCGTGTCGGCCTGGCTGATCACCACCGCCGACATTCCCCAGCAGCTCGCCATCTTCGTCGAGCCGTTCATGGACAGCCCGATCCTGCTTATGGCGATCCTGATGGTGCTGGTGTTCATCATCGGCACCGCGCTCGACTTCACCCCCACCGTGCTGATCCTCACCCCGGTGCTGATGCCTGTTGTGAAGCAGGCGGGCATCGACCCGGTTTACTTCGGCGTGCTGTTCATCATGAACAACGCGCTGGGCCTGGTCACGCCGCCTGTCGGCACCGTGCTTAACGTGGTCTGCGGCGTCGCCAAGGTGCCGATGAGCGGGGTGATACGCGGGGTGCTGCCCTTCCTGATCGCCCAGACCTTCGTGATGGTTCTGCTGGTCGCCTTCCCGCAGATCGTGCTGTGGCCGCTGCACTGGATGACCCGGTGACGCCGACCCCATTCCTGCCTTCCCTTTTCTCCCATGCCTTCCCTTTTCTCCAAGGACTTGCCCACCATGCGTGCCATTGTCATCCACGCCCCGCACGATCTGCGCCTCGAGGTGCTGCCGGCTGCCGCGCCCGGCCCGCACGATGTCGTTGTGCAAATGGGGGCGGGGGGCATTTGCGGTTCGGACCTGCACTATTTCCACCAGGGCGGCTTCGGCGTGGTGCGTCTGCGCGAGCCGATGGTGCTCGGCCATGAGGTGGCCGGCACGGTGCGCGCGGTGGGGGCGGGCGTGACCTCGGTCAAGGTCGGCGACAAGGTGGCGGTGAATCCCTCGGGGCCGTGTGGTGAGTGCGAATATTGCCGGCGCGGCCTGCGCAACCAGTGCCTCGACATGCGCTTTTACGGCAGCGCGATGCGTTTCCCCCATGTACAGGGAGCGTTCCGCGAGGAGATGACCGTGCCGGAAGCACAGGCCGTGAAAGTCGCCGACGATGTCGACCTGTCGCTCGCCGCGCTGTGCGAGCCCTTCGCCGTGGCGCTGCACGCGGTGGCGCAGGCGGGCGATCTCGCGGGCAGGACCGTTCTGGTCTCCGGTTGCGGCCCGATCGGCTGCCTCGTCATCGCCGCCGCGAAGCTCGCCGGCGCGGGTGCCATCATCGCCACCGACATCGCGCCGGAAGCCCTCGCCATCGCCGCCCGGCTGGGGGCGACGCGCTGCGTGGATGTCTCGGGCGGCACGGACGAACTGGCCGATCTCGCCCGGGACAAGGGCCGTGTCGACGCGGCGCTGGAATGTTCCGGCAATGGGCGTGCGCTGGTGAGCGCCATCGAACTCACCCGCCCGCGCGGCACACTCGTGCTGGTAGGGCTCGGCGGCGAGTTGTCCCTGCCGATGAATGCGATCGTCGCCAAGGAGCTGAACCTCTGCGGCAGCTTCCGCTTCGACGCCGAGTTCGCCCGCGCCGCTGAGCTGATCTCCACCGGCCGTGTCGACCTCGCGCCGCTGCTGACGGGCAGCTTCCCGATCGAGGAGGCGAACGCGGCGTTCGCGCTGGCCTCGGACCGGCGGCGGGCGATGAAGGTGCAGTTCCGCTTCGGCGCGGCTTCGTGACGCCTGTGATGCGGCAGGCACCTCCCGCCATCGTGGTCATGGGCGTTTCCGGCTGCGGCAAGTCCTCGGTCGGGCAAGCGCTTGCCGACAGGTTCGGTGCCGATTTCATCGAGGGCGACGCGCTCCACCCTCCCGCCAGCATCACCAAGATGGCCCGTGGCGAGCCGCTGGACGACGAGGATCGTCGTCCCTGGCTGGCGACGATCTGCCGGACGATCGCCGACAGCCGTGCTGCCGGGCGCGGGGTCGTGGTGTCCTGCTCGGCGCTGCGGCGCGCCTATCGCGACCAGCTCCGTACGGCCGGGCCGCTCGACATCGTCTTCCTCAGCGGTTCGCGGGCCGTGCTGGCCGAGCGCATGAGCCGGCGTGCCGGGCATTTCATGCCGCTCGCGCTTCTCGACAGCCAGCTCGCCACACTTGAAGTCCCCACCGGCGAAGCGGACGTGGTGACGGTCGATATCGACCGCCCGCTTGCCGACGTCATTGCCCTCGCCGGGGAGGCGATAAGCCAGGCGCAGGCCGGCCGGTCCGCTGTCACGTTGTTGGCAAGCAAGGACGGCTGAGTCTTGTCGGGCTTTCCGCCCGATAGGCCAGCAGGTCCGACAAGGCCGAAGCCGACCGGATCGAGCCAGCTGGAAACGGCCGAGATCGCTCAGGCGCGCGCCGGACGCTTGAAGAAGTAATGCAGCACGAAATGCCCGGGGGAGACGACCGCGACGAGTTCCCATCCCTCAGCCCCCAATTCCCCCAGCGCGGCGGAATCCAGCGTCGTTTCGACCACATGATATTCCCACGTCATGGTGCATTTCTCCGATTGCTGTGACCGTCGTTGAGCGGTGGGGAGAGAACGGCAAGCACCGCCATCAGGCTGTAACCCTGCGTGGGGATGTCGGGTTCCCCAGCGTTGCGCCGTCGCGGTCGGCAAGATCTGCCGGAATCCGCTGGCCGTAATTCGCACGCGCCTTTGCGGCGGTCGGGCGAGGGGCGGGCCGCGCGCGCGAACGTCAACGGGGGGCGCGGGGTTTCGGCTTTTCGGTGCGTGTTGGCTTTGCCGCGCGCCGGGCCGTTGCTTCCACCAGCCGCCGGAAGGTCGGGCACTCCATATGCGAGGGTGCCGGGCAGTCGGCGACGTGGCGAAGCGTGTCGCGCAACGCCTTCAATTCCAGGATCTGCCGGTCGATCGCGTCAGCCTTGCGATGGAGGACGGCGCGCGGCAGGTCCGGCGTGCCGTTGCCGCCGAACATGCCGGCGATCTCCTCCAACGAGAACCCCGCCGACTTGCCCATGGAAATCAGCGTGAGCTGCAGCAGCACCTCGGGCGGAAACTGCCGGCGCAGCCCGTGGCGGGCGACCGAGGAAATCAGCCCGGCCTGCTCGTAATAGCGCAGCGCCGAGGGCGCGATTCCGCTCCGGGCCGACACCTCGCCAATATCCAGGAATTTCACGCTTGACCTCAACTCGACTTGAAGTGGCAGTGTGCCCCCCGACAGGCAATTGCACAAGAGAGGGAAGGCGATGACAGTCAGGCAAGCGCCAATCGACGCGGCAATGGACGGGGGAACGGTAACGGCCGGCGCGCGCACGACGCCGCGGGGGCTGACGGTGGCGCTGGCGCTGGCGATGCTGCTGGCCGCGCTCGGCACCAGCATCGCCAATATCGCGCTGCCGGCGCTGGCCCAGGCGTTCGCGGCACCCTTCGCGCAGGTGCAGGTCGTGGTGGTCGCCTATCTTGCCGCGCTGACGGTCTCGGTCGTCGTCGCCGGCCGGCTCGGCGACCGTTACGGCCTGAAGCCCATGCTGATGGCGGGCCTCACCGTGTTCGCTCTCGCCTCGCTGCTGTGCGCGCTGGCGCCGAGCCTCTGGCTGCTGGTCGCCGCCCGGCTGCTGCAGGGCGTCGGCGCCGCCTTCCTGATGACGCTCGCCATGGCCCTGATGCGCCAGAGCGCCGGCGAGGCACGGCTGGGCCGGGCGATGGGTCTGCTCGGCACGGTTTCGGCGCTGGGCACCGCGCTCGGCCCGGCGCTCGGCGGGCTGCTGATGCCGCTGACGGGGTGGCGCGGCCTGTTCTGGGTGCAACTGCCGCTGGCCGTGCTCGCCCTGGTGCTGGCGCGAACGGCGTTGCCGGACACGCCGCGCCGGGAGAGGGCAGCGTCGCCGCCCCTGTTCGCGGTGCTCAACCGGCGCCTGGCGCCCAATCTGATCGTCAATACGCTGGTCGCCGCCGTGCTGATGGCGACGCTGGTGGTCGGGCCGTTCTATCTCGGCCTCGGCCTCGGACTGAAGGACGCGCTGGTGGGAGCGGTGATGGCGATCGGACCGGCAATTTCCATCGTCAGCGGCGTGCCCTCGGGGCGCCTGGTCGATGCGTGGGGCAGCGGCCGGGTGCTCGTGCTCGGGCTCGCGCTGCTGGCGGCGGGCGCGTTTTTCCTGGCGGTGCTGCCGGGCGTGCTGGGTGTTGCGGGCTATGTGGGCGCGATAATCGTGCTGACGCCGGGCTATCAGCTGTTCCAGGCCGCCAACAACACGGCCGTGCTGGCCGATGTTCCCGCCGACCGGCGCGGCACGGTGTCGGGCCTGCTCAACCTGTCGCGCAATATCGGCCTCATACTGGGTGCCTCGCTGCTCGGCGGCGTGTTCGCCTTCGGCGCCGGCACGGAGGATCTGCTGCACGCCAAACCTGCGGCCATCGCGGCCGGCATGCAGCTGACCTTTCTGCTCGCCGGCGGACTGATGATCGTCGCGCTCGGCATGTCCTGCGGCAAAGGCGCCATCGGAAGGTGAGTGGCCGAGCCGGTCTAGCGCGCCCGTTCCTCGGCGAGCTTGCGGGCATAGAGCGCGCCGCCGACGCCGCCCATGAGGGCGCCATTGCCATAGATGACGAGCAGCGGCGTGAGCGCGGCGAACAGGCCGAAATCGACCGCTGCCACCGCGGCCAGCACCGTGAGGGCGGTGATGACAAGCACCGCCGGCACCAGCCGGCGCAGCGTGAAGGCGATGAGGGCCGACACGCACAATATGGCGAGGCCGGAGAACAGGGCGAACAGGTCGATCATCAAGAGGTTCCGCGCGAGGTGCCTTTAGGGAAAGTGCACAGGCGTTCCCTATAGAGCAGGCGCGGGCCTCGTTCCAGAACCTGTGGTGAAAGGCTGGCTCAGGTGCCGGCCTCGGTATGCTCTTCGGCCGGCACATCCTGCCCCGGCGCGCGGATCATCAGCCAATAGGGCCCGCTCTCGCCCACCTGCACGAAGCCCTTGCGCCGATAGAGCCGCTGGGCGGGATTGTTCTTTTCGACATGGAGGGAGACAACCCGCCCGAGCCGGTGGGCCTCGGCGCAGGCGATGTCCAGCAGCGCGCCGCCGAGCCCCTGATTGCGCGCCTCCGGCAGCAGGCTGATATCGACGATGCGATGCTCGCTCGGGCTGCGGTGGAGATAGAGCCGGCCGATCGGGGCGCCCTGCCGCTCGATGATCAGCAAGTCCGCATCGGCGTAGTATTGGGCGTAATGGGCGAGCTGGAAGCGGAACTGCTGGTCGAGAAAGGCCGAACGGAATGCGTCCGGCCAGCCATTGCCCTCGAATTCCGACCCGCGCACGCTGGCGAACAGGGCCTGCAGGAAAGGCATATCCTGTTCGGTCTGCGGGCGGAGGGCGAGGCCGCCATCGGCCCAGGTGTCCGGCAGCGCCGACGCGGGTGTCGGCACGACGAGGCCGTACAGAGCGGGGTTCATGGCTTCATCGGGTATATTCCCTCTGTTGCGATACAGTAGAGCAGCGTCAAGTAAGGCTGCATATTGCTATGTTGCTCATTGCCTCCGGCGAGGCCCACAGTGATGGGAGAGAGTTCCGTGTCCAGGTTTTCGCTTCCCGGCAGAAAATGCTCCGCCACCGATGGGTTCCCGCGCACCTTGTAGCGTCCCAGAAAGTTCGTTTCGGCCGGCAAGCCGTCAAGTGCGCCGTCAGTATTGCTGGCGTAGGTCGTTACCATATGATTGTGCGGAGGGAGATTCGATCTGGTGAGCATCACGCTCTCCATTCCGGCATCGTCTCCGACAGAATACGTGGAAAGGCCCAGCCCGGTGCCAGCACCAAGCACGGCGCGGCCCTGAATATTGGGCAGGGCGAAGTTGATGGTGCCGTCGCCACCGTAGTTGACGCCGATGATGGAGAACAGTGTCGTGTGGCTGCGGATCTCGAGCAAATTGCCATTGCAGATCAGCCAGCCCTTGGGAGGATAGTGCAGTGGAAAGAGACGGATTTCACCGATAAAGGGCTCCATGAATCGTCCTCAATCTGAAGGAAAGATCCCTGCCAGCGCGATAATGTAGTTGATCGCGAGGGAGGGCATCACGTTGACATGGGGTTCGCCTGAGCCGCTGACGGTGAGCGTGTCCACCTGGAGTATGCGGGGATCCAGGCCAGCCGTTGACTTGACATAGGGCAAGCCGTCAAAGCCGGTGGGCGCCGTAGTTGATGCGGCCGCCGCGAAAATGTGCGTCTGGGCGGGCGTTATGGAATTGGCTGGCTGTTTGGAGGCGTTCAGTTGATGATTGTGAGCGATCTGCCCGGTCACCAAACTCACCGTCTCGCTGCCGCCGGTCTCGCCGAGGGAGCGTGAGATGAGGCCTGGGCCCTGCCCACGGCCGATCACCACGCGGCCGCGCAGATCCGGCAGGTTGAAGTTCGAGACGCCGTCGCCGCCCCATGTTGTTCCCACCAGCGCGTACAGGACTTCATACTCGTTGATCGCCAAGGTCTGGCCCTCGCAAACGGCCCAACCCTGCGGCGCGTAAGTGCCGGCGAACAGCCTGATTTCTCCGACGTAGTATTCCATCGTCGCTCCTCACTCCCTTTCGGGCCAAATTCCCCGCAGACAGATGCAGTAGCTGCCCACGGCAAATGGCTGCATGTTCTCGTGCGCCCCAGCGCTGCCCACCTGTGACAGGGATTGCGGGTGCAGAGCCACCGTCTGGCCGGGAACGGCGGCGCCATAGAGCAAACGTTCGTTTGGCGGGGTCAGATCGTCTTTCTTGACGGTGGCGACGTGACCGTTCGTGCTGTTGCCGGTCGTCCCCTCCTTGGTGCAGGCCCTGAACGTATGTGTGTGGGCCGGAAGATGCTTTACGGCGAGGGTGAAGGTTTCCGCGCCTGCCGCCTCCCCGAGTGCATAGAATCTGTCAGTTCCATCCCGAATGGCACCAGCGCAGAGCGGAACCCGGCCGCGCAGGTCCGGCAGGGCAAACTGAGTCTTTCCGTCCCCGCCAAACGTGTTTTGGAGCAGGGCGAACAGCGCCTGATTTGGCGCGATGCTGAGCAATCGGCCGTCTGCCGGAAGCCAGCCGTAGGGAACCCTGTCATAGGGAAAAAGGCGAATCTCGCCCAGATATGCCTCAGCCATCTTTCAATGCCCCAACCGGAAAGCGGCGTGCATGCGAAGCGCATACACTCAAAGGTTGTATGTAACCTATGAGGGCAACTTTAGAATGTAAAGAGCCTACGTGACCGTCTTGGTTGCATTCCTTTTACCGCCTCTGCGGGCCCTGCCGTTTGACGCGCGCGCGCGTGTGGGGCAACATAACTTCCTATCCTTGGTTGAGGCCGACGCGAGGGGCTGTAACGGTGAAAACTGCATTGGACGAGACCACATCCGTTTCCGCAGTGGCGGAGACACGGGCCGGCAAGCCCCGCTGGGAGACGCCGGTGATCGAGGTGGCTCCTCTGCACAGCGCAGAGGCGAATAATTCTGGTAGCACGGATTCCGGCGTGTCCTCCTAGAGCGCGACCGGGGAGTGGCGCCGTCGGCTGCGGCCCTGAACGGCGGCGCTGGCGGCCATAAGGCTCCATTGATGGGATTCTGCGGCGGGCTGAACCTGGCGCCTGGAACAGCCGAGCGGTGCCTCGCCGCTCTCCGGCGGTCGGCACGCGGCCTTTCTGCGGCGGTAGCCGCCGAGTGCGTTCTCGCCGCCTGCGAGGACGCGATCGCCGCGCAGGACAGCCGCGCGGCTCTTGCCTTCGATGGCCGGCTGGACAACCGCGACGCGCTCCTGCGGCATCTCTGCCTCGCCGCCTCCATCGATACCGGCGCGCTCCTGCTGGCGGCCTATCACCGCTGGGGGAGGGACTGCTTCACCCATCTTATCGGCGACTATGCCTGCGCGGTCTGGGACAGGGACGAGCGCGCCTTCTACCTCGCCACCGATCCCGGCGCCCTGCGCACGTTGTTCTTCTGGACCGATCGTGGGCGCCTCCTCTTTGCAACCGAGCAGCGCGGCCTGTTCGCCTGCCCCGAGGTGCCGCGCGAGATCGACCCGGACCAGATGGCCGCCTGGCTGAGCATGCTGCCGCGCGAGCCGCTGCGTACCTTCTTTCGCGGCATCAACCGGGTGCCGCCCGGCCATTGCGTGCGCTGGGCGGCGGGTGAGTTCGCGCTGGAGCGCTGGTGGCAGCCGGAGAACCTGGCGACGCTTCACCTGCCGCGCGACGCGGACTACGAAGACGCGCTGCGCGAGGTGCTCGGCGAGGCGGTGCGTGCCCGCATCCGCCCCGGCGAGCGGATCGGCAGCGAACTCTCGGGCGGGCTCGACAGTTCCAGCGTCACCGCGCTGGCGGCGCGGGAGCTTTCGGCGCAGGGGCGGGAGCTGACCGCCTTCACCGCCGCGCCGCGCCATGCGCAGCCCGCCAGCCGCAACCGCTTCACCGATGAATGGCCCCGCGCCGCCGCGGTGGCGGCGCTTTACCCCAACATCGCCCATGTGCGGATCGACAATGATTCCGAGCCAATTCTCGACGCGCTGGACCGGAGCGAGATGGGAAATGACTGGCCGGTGCTGAATGCCTCCAACAATGTCTGGATCACCGCCATCTTCCGCGAGGCGAAGCGCCGACGGCTCGATGTCGTTCTGCAGGGGACGATGGGCAATATGACCATCAGCCATGGCAGCGGCGATCCACTGGCGGCGCGCGTGCGAAGTGGCGATCTGCTCGGCGCGTTGCGAACCATGCGCGACATGCGGCGCGGTGGCGGGCGCTCCTGGCTCGGCATTGCCGGGGAGGCGGCGGACAGCCTGCTGCCGAAGCGTCTCAGCCGCAGCTTGCGCGCTGCCCTTGGGCGCGGGGCGCCGGGGCTGTTCGATTATTCCGCCATCCATCCCGCGTTTCTCCACCGCTCCGGCATGGAGGAGCGCGCCATCGACATGGCCTGCAACCTCGGCAACCTCGCACGTGGCGACAGTCGCGCGCTGCGCCTGGCGGTGCTCGACCGCACCGACCATCGCGGCCATTCCGCTATGGCGACCCGCCGTCTGTTCGGCATCGATGTGCGCGATCCCACCAGCGACCGGCGGCTGATCGAACTGTGCCTCTCCATTCCAGACGAGCAGTTTGCGCTGGGCGGCGTGCCGCGCTCGCTCATCCGCCGGGCGATGCGCGGGCTGGTGCCGGACGTCGTGCTGAATGAGCGGCGCAAGGGGCTGCAGGCGGCCGACTGGCGGGTAGGCTTCCAGGAAGCGCTCCCCGGCCTGCGGGCGGAAGTGGCGCGGCTGCGCAACAGCCCTTTCGCCAGCGAGTGCCTCGATCTCGACCGCATGGACCAACTCCTCGATGCCTGGCCCGGTGTCGAGAACGCAAGTGAGCGGGCGACTTTTGACTATCTCTGCGCCTTCAGCCGTGCGCTCACCGCCGGCCGCTTCATCCGCCGGGTCGAGGGCGGCAACGGGTAGCGCTCCCTCGTGTCCCGGCGGCGGGCCGTCAGCGATAGGCGAAGCGCGCCATGACCCGACGATGCGTGCAGGCTACGCGCTCGGCCAGTTCCGGCGGCAATTCCCCGCGCCACCCGCCCGCGCCTCCCTTGCGGAAAAAGGGCGCGGTTGAGGCCGCGTACCGCTCGCGGAACCCCGTGCGGGCCTCCTGGTCGGCGAGAGCGGTGAAGCTGCTCGCTTCCAGGCTGCGACTGACGGCGTGGCGCGTGTCGTCGAGACCGAGGAACCGGCAGAGCTGGGTGAAATGCCCCGGCGGGTCGGCCAGCAGGTCCTCATAGCGCAGCGGCAGCAGGTGCAGATCGCCCGCGTCGAGCCAGCTCTCCACATGGGCGCTCCAGGAGGAGACCCACTGCTCGATATTCATGTTGAGCCCCGGCGAGGAGAGCCCGATGCAGAACGCCGTGTCGCCCATCCGATCGACGCTGGCCGCGAGCGACCAGCCGAAATGATGCGCCATTGAGATCGCCACATCGCGCGGGTCCCGGACGATGTAGACGACGCGGTCTATGGCGTCGGCGGGGATCGCCGGTTCGCGCGCGCCGGGCGGAACGAGATTGGAATCGTGCGTCTTGTAGAGGCCCGGCTGTTGCCGGGCGATGCGGCGGCTGGAGAGGGGCCGAAGCAGAGCCACCTCATTGGGAGTGAGGTCCGAATGCTCCAGGCCGGCATGCCTGTCCTGCAGGCTACGGCCGGTCACGTTCCTGATGCGCACGAGGTCGCCATTGAGATCGATCGGCTGGCCTCCGTGCAGATGGCTGGCGAGGAAGGCCCGCAGCCAGGTGTTGCCGGACTTGGGATAGGAGGCGATGAGCGCGAGGCCGCTCATCCCCGCACGATCGCCGCGATGGCGTCGAGCCAGCGCTCGGGCGGTGCATCCGGCTGGCGCCGAAGCTGATAGACGGGCACCGTACTGGCGATGAGCGTGCGCGCCTGAAACAGCGCCTTCTCGGTCCCCAGCGCCCGCCCGACCGGCAGCCGGAACGTCTCGGCCTCCAGCGCGGCGAGGATGTCGAGCGGCGCCGACAGCCGCTCGATGCCTTCCACTTCGCCGCGTTCGGGCCGGCGCAAAAGGAAGATGGCACGCAGGGGGAGGGAATCGCGCACGCCCGCCTCCGGCTCCAGGAAATGGTACTTTTCCTGCCCGCGCCGGTTGCGCTCCAGTCCCTCGGGAGAAAGCGACGCATCCTCGATCGCATCACGCCAGAGTTTCAGCCGCGGAAAGGAGGGCCGCACCCTGGCAGGCCCACCGCTGTCGAGGACGCAGACATCGTCCGAGACGACCGCGTGGCCGCGCCGGGCAAAGCGAAGCGCCAGGGTGGACTTGCCCATGCCCGACGGGCCGCAGAAGGCCACAGCACCGCCATCGATCACGACGCTGGAGGCGTGCAGCGGCAGCAGGGCGCGCTGATGGCAGACTAGGCCGAGCACCGAGCCGAGCAGGAACAGCCGAATCTCGGCGGCGCTCGCCTCCGGCTGCGGCGCGATGGTGATGCCGCCGGATGGTCGCACAAGGAACCGCCCCACCTCCGGCACCTGCAACAGGCCGGTGCCGGTGCCGTCGATCTCAAGGAACGGGCTCAGTGTCCGGCCCTCGGGCAGGTGCTCGTCAACGTCGCCGAGTCGGACGGTGAGGTCAGGCGGCCGGTCGTCCCCCTGCCATTCCAGGAGTTCGGGCAATGCGATGGCGGAACGGATGCGCCAGCCGCAGAGGAGGCCATCGGTCAGGGGCGCCACACTCACGCGCGAATATCGATCAGGTTCTGGGCTTCAAGCTGTGCCAGAAAGGCAAACACCTCGGCCTCGATGCGCGCTTCCTCGCCCTCATATTCCGCCATCAGCGAATGGCAGAGGTCGCCGACCCGGATGGGCTGCTCCAGACGCTGCCAGATGCTGCTGGCGACCGCGTTCAGCCCGAAATAAAGGCCCTGTTCGACATCCAGCAGAACCTGCGTGTCGCCAATGGCAGCTTCAAGCGGATGGGGCCGCCGAACGACCTCCGAATTGGGCGAGAGGGGCATGGGTCACGCTCAAGTTGTCGCCATTATCTCTACACCTATCCTGCCGGGGTGGTATCGTCCAGTGTATGTCAACCTTGAAGTGCATGACGCAGGGAGAGAGGAATCGCCTGGGCAGGCCCCGCATGGACGCTTCAGCCGTTCGAGCCGCGCGTGGCGACGGCTTCGCGGTCAGGCTAGGTCTTGCCCGTGCCCTTGCGAATCGTCCTGCGTGTAGTGCCTGGCCCAGCTCACCCATCGCCCGCACCATGCGGCGCTGGGCGAGCTGGACATGTTTCTCGTCCCCATCGCCGGTGACGGGAACCGCTTCACCTATCAGGCGATCTTCAGCTGAGGCATTGGCGGCGCAACGCGGCCGTTCAGTTCGACGGCGCGGCCTGTGCGGGCAGTCGCGCGATCACCTTGATCTCGAAGTCGAAGCCGGCAAGCCAGTTCACCCCGATGGCGGTCCAGGCGGGAAAGGGCGCCGCCGGAAAGGCCTGCGCCTTTGCCGCCAGGACGGTGTCGAACTGATTCTCGGGGTCGGTGTGGAAGGTGGTCACGTCGATTACGTCGTCGAAGCTGCAGCCGGCGGCGGCGAGCGTCGCCCGCAAATTGGCGAAGGCCTGCTCGACCTGGCGGGGAAATTCAGGCTCGCGGCTGCCATCCGGGCGGCTGCCCACCTGTCCCGACACGAACAGAAGGTCTCCCGACCGTATAGCGGCGGAATAGCCATGCTTCTCATAAAGGGCGTGCCGGCCAGCGGGGAATACGGCGTCGCGCATCATCGTGTCCTTTCGGTTGGCCATGCCGCCGCCGGCTATTCCGAGGGCGGCACGATCTGATATACGTTTCGTATGTGAGAGTGTTCGCATACGTGACGTATGTCAATGGGCGCTCGGGCCCTTAAGGAAGATGAGCACGACATGGCCGTGGGACGACGGGCGGAAAAGATGGAGGCGACCCGCGCCAGCCTGGTGGCGGCGGCGCGCAAGGCCTTTGCCGAAAAGGGCTATGCCGAGGCCTCGATGGATGATCTGACGGCGGCGGCCGGGCTGACGCGCGGGGCGCTCTATCATAATTTCGGCGACAAGCGCGGGCTTCTGGCCGCCGTGGTGCACCAGATCGATGCCGAAATGGCCGCCCGCGCCCAGGCGATCGCCGCCCGCGCCGGCACGCCATGGGAAGGGCTGCTGGCCGAGGGCGCCGCCTATATCGAGATGGCGCTGGAGCCGGAGGTGCAGCGCATTGTGCTGCTCGATGGACCAGCCGTGCTTGGCGATCCCTCGCAATGGCCGAGCCAGAACGCCTGCCTGGAGACCACCCGTCGCACGGTGGAAAGGCTGATCGCCGACGGCGTGCTGAAGCCGGTGGACTCGGCGGCGACGGCGTGGCTGATCAATGGTGCGGCGCTGAACGCGGCGCTGTGGACGGCTGCGAGCCCCTCCCCGGAACAGGCGCTGCCAAAGGCGATCGAGGCGTTCCGCTGCCTGGCGCAGGGGCTGCTGGCAAAGCCGGGCTGAACCGGCCGGGCGCTATTTCGCCGTCCGCTCGCCGGCTTCCTCATCGAGCATCGATTCGACGGCACCGATGGCGACTTCTAGACTGGCGATCTTCTGGATCGTCTTGTCGGAGGGCAGGGCGTTGATCTCGGCGGCGATGGAAATCAGATCGCGCTGCTCGGCCAGCAGCCGGTTGCGCAGCGTCTTGAGCTTCAGGGTCATGGGGTCGTTCAGGGCAGCAGGCATGGCAGCTTTCGCGGGAAACTAACGCTTGCGGGAGATTAACGCTTGACGGTGCGGCGGGTGGGCTTGGGGGGCGCTGAGGCGGCGAGGCTGCGCTCGGCGGCCTCCTGGGCCAGACGCGCCTGCCGCAGGCGGGCGATCTTGGCTTCGCGCGCCACGGATTCGTGCTCGATCATCGACATGGCGATCCGGGAAACGGAATCGGCCTTGCTTTCAGATTGAGACATCTTCGGCTTGAAGGGTGTCTCCTGCGCTCGTTTGGGCATGCTGAACTTCCCTTCGTAAACGCAAAAAAAGGCCGGGTTTCCCCGGCCTTTCCATTACTGCCTCAACGGCCGTTGCCAGTACATCCGTGGTCAAAGACCGGAAGCAACGTCTTCACGCAGCCTTGAGGCTGCCGGCCGAGCTCTTGCCGCTGCGGCGGTCGGTCTCGAGCTCGTAGGACACCTTCTGGCCTTCGTTCAGGCCCATGAGGCCCGCGCGCTCGACAGCAGAGATGTGAACGAACACGTCCGGCCCGCCGTTGTCCGGCTGAATGAAACCAAAGCCCTTCTGGCCGTTAAACCACTTCACAGTACCCGTAGCCATGACTAAATCCTTTCAGTCGACATAGTGATTTGAGTGCTCGCACGCATGCGAACATCAGGTTGACATCGATTTGAGAGGAAGTTCGCTACGGCGCACGGGTGCGCAAAACAAAGTTCAACGTCCAAGATCGATGCCTTATCGTACAGAGGATGTGATGTTCTCACAACCCCCGCAAGATTTATTTTTACTCGGCGGCCGGGGCGCTGGGGGCGCCAGGGCGGGGCAGGCCACGGCCGATCAACGGCTTCTTTTTCGGCGCGGCGATGAGCCCGTCGCGAATGGCCTGCTTGCGCGCGGCCTTCTTGGTCCGGCGGATGGCCTCGGCGTCTTCACGATTGCGCCGCTCGGAGGGCTTCTCGTAAGCGCGGCGCGCCTTCATCTCGCGGAAGATGCCTTCGCGCTGCATCTTCTTCTTCAAAACCCTCATGGCTTGTTCGACATTGTTGTCGCGAACGAGGACCTGCAATTCTTGTCCGATCACATGCAGCACGGCTGCTGGTTGGGCGGCTCGTGGGAGCCGACACGGCTGCATCTCGCCGGAGCAAGACGCAGCGATGGGAAGTGCGGCCCGGCGGGTCGCGACATCGTCAGGCCCTACATAGCGCCATCACGCCATGGCCGACAAGCGTCGCGCGTGATTTCCCGCGCGGTGCGGTGCGGGAACGGCGGGCGAGCGCGTTGACGCTGCGTCTGCCGTCGCCGGCGCATGTGGCGCCGGCTCACAAAAAGGTGGTTTGGAAAATAATCCGGGATCGTTCTCCCGCATGCGGCGTTGCCTGTCATTGTGGCAGTGAATCGTGCGCCGGCACCGGGGTTTTGAGTATGCCAATCGCAGTGCTGGTGGTCGAGGACGAGGCGCTCCTGCGCTTCGACATCGCCGACTACCTCGCCGAAAACGGCTTCGAGGTGCATGAGGCGGCCAGTGCCGACCAGGCGCTGAAAATCCTCGAAGCCGTCCCGGAAATCCGGCTGGTGTTCACCGATATCGACATGCCCGGCAGCATGGATGGGCTGAAGCTCTCCGCCGCAGTGCGCGACCGCTGGCCCCCGGTGCATATCATCGTCACTTCAGGCAACCGGATCGCCGGCAAGGCTGAGCTTCCCGCTGGCAGCCTGTTCTTCACCAAGCCCTACATGCCCGCCGACATCGCCCGCTCCATGCAGGGCCTGCTGGCCGGCGGGGCGGGGTGAGCGCGAGACCGCGCGCCGCTGATGGCCGCGCGCCGAGATGCGGCTGAGGACAAGAGTCATCCATATCTTGACGTCGCGAGGCGCTGGCTGCCTATATGTAGGCGTTACGGTCCTTCGAGTCGCAAGGCGAGAGGGCTAAGAGGGAAGCCGGTGAGCTCTTCGGGGCGAGGCCGGCGCTGCCCCCGCAACTGTCAGCGGCGAGCCTATCGTCCATACCGTGTCACTGAGGCCGCGCGCTTCGGGAAGGCCGGACGAGAGGCGTGGACCCGCGAGCCAGGAGACCTGCCGTAGCAACATAATCGTCCCTGGGCGGGGTGTCCCGGTGGTGCGTTCGCGCGTCCGCCGGTGGTTCTGCCATGGCCCGCGCCTGCGTCCGCTCGGCCTTTGCCCCCATCGATCTTGGGGTTAGCCGATGTCTCTTTCTCTCGACGCCGAAAACCTGCCCGGCCACGTGCCGGTTTCCGCCGCGCCGGCGGCGGCCCCTTCCAGCACACCGGGCTATCAGCTCATCCGCCGCAACGGCGCGGTGACGCCGTTCGATGCCTCGAAGATCGCCGTGGCGCTGACCAAGGCCTTCCTCGCTGTCGAAGGCTCCGGCGCGGCCGCCTCGCGCCGCGTGCACGACATCGTCGCCGAGTTGACCGACCAGATCGTTGCCGGCCTCACCCGCCGCGCCGATTCCGGGCGCAGCTTCCACATCGAGGACGTGCAGGACCAGGTGGAACTGGCGCTGATGCGCGGCGAACACCACAAGGTCGCGCGCGCCTATGTGCTCTACCGCGAGGAGCGGGCACGCGAGCGGGCGGCGGCCAAGGCGGCCTCCCTCTCGGTTCCGACGCTGACGGCGGCGCTGTCGATGACCACGGCCGACGGGGCGCGGGTGCCGCTCGACGCTGCCCGGCTGGAGGCGGTGCTGGCCGAGGCGACGGAGGGATTGGCCGATGTCTCCGCTGCCACCATCCTCAACGAGACCCGTCGCAACCTTTATGACGGCATCAGCGTCGATGAGCTGGCGCTGGCCCCGATTCTCGCCGCCCGCACGCTGATCGAGACCGAGCCGAACTATGCCAAGGTGTCCGCCCGCCTGCTCGGCGACAAGCTGCGCCGCGAGGCGCTGAGCTTTCTCGACGGCCGGCCGGCGCAGGCGACGCAGCGCGAGATGGGGGCACGCTACCCCGACTATTTCCGCGCCTATCTCCAGCGCGGCATCGCCGAGGAACTGATCGACCCCGAACTCGGCCGATTCGACCTCGACCGCATCGCGGCGGCCCTGCTCCCCGAGCGCGACCTGCAATTCGACTATCTCGGCCTGCAGACGCTGTATGACCGCTATTTCCTGCACGCGCGCGGCACTCGCTTCGAGCTGCCGCAGGCCTTCTTCATGCGCGTCGCCATGGGGCTCGCCTTGCGCGAGGTGGATCGCGAGGCGCGGGCGATCGAGTTCTACCGCCTGCTGTCCTCCTTTGACTTCATGGCCTCGACCCCAACCCTGTTCAATGCCGGCACGCTGCGCCCGCAGCTTTCCTCCTGCTTCCTGACCACCGTGGCGGATGATCTCGACGGCATCTTCAAGGCGATCAAGGACAATGCCCTGCTGGCGAAATATTCCGGCGGGCTCGGCAATGACTGGACCCGGGTGCGCGGCCTCGGCGCCCATATCAAGGGCACCAATGGCGAGAGCCAGGGTGTGGTGCCCTTCCTCAAGGTGGCCAACGACACCGCCATCGCGGTGAACCAGGGCGGCAAGCGCAAGGGGGCGGTCTGCGCCTATCTGGAAACCTGGCATATCGACATCGAAGAATTCCTCGACCTGCGCAAGAACACCGGCGACGACCGCCGCCGCACCCACGACATGAACACCGCCAACTGGGTGCCGGACCTGTTTCTGCAGCGGGTGGAGGCGGACGGGCCGTGGACGCTGTTCTCGCCCGACGAGACGCCTGATCTGCACGACCTTACCGGACCGACGTTCAAGAGCGCCTATGAGGCCTATGAGGCGAAGGCGGCGCGCGGCGAGATGAAGGTGTTCCGGCAGGTGCGGGCCATCGACCTGTGGCGGCGTATGCTGACCCTGCTGTTCGAGACCGGCCACCCCTGGATCACCTTCAAGGACCCGTGCAACATCCGCTCGCCGCAGGGCCATGTCGGCGTGGTGCACTCGTCCAACCTGTGCACCGAGATCACGCTCAACACCACCGCCGACGAGGTGGCGGTGTGCAATCTCGGCTCGGTGAATCTACTGGCGCATGTCACACCCGACGGGCTCGATCAGGCGCGGCTGGCGCGCACGGTGACGACGGCGATGCGGATGCTCGACAACGTCATCGACATCAATTTCTACACCATCCCCGAGGCGCGCCGCTCCAATCTGCGCCACCGTCCGGTGGGGCTTGGCATTATGGGTTTCCAGGACGCGCTGCAGGCGCTGCGCATTCCCTATGGCTCGCAAGAGGCGGTGCGCTTCGCCGATACCAGCATGGAGGCAGTGAGCTTCCACGCACTTCAAGCCTCCTGCGATCTCGCCCTTGAGCGCGGGCGCTACCCTTCCTTCGAGGGCTCGCTGTGGTCGAAAGGGATTCTGCCGATCGACAGCCTTGAGCTGCTAAGCGACGCGCGCGGCGGGCTGGACCTCGACCGCTCCTCGACGCTCGACTGGGAGGGCCTGCGCGCACGGGTGACGACGACCGGCCTGCGCAACTCCAACACCATGGCGATCGCGCCCACGGCCACCATCTCGAACATCTGCGGCGTGTCGCAGTCGATCGAGCCCGCCTATCAAAACCTGTTCGTCAAATCGAACATGTCCGGCGACTTCACCGTGGTGAACGCGGCCCTCGTGCGCGACTTGAAGGCGCGCGGCCTGTGGGACGAGGTGATGGTGTCCGACCTCAAATATTACGATGGCAGCGTCGGGCCGATCGACCGCATCCCGGACGATCTCAAGGCGCTCTACGCCACCGCCTTCGAGATCGCGCCCGCCTGGCTGATCGAGGCGGCGGCCCGGCGGCAGAAATGGATCGACCAGGCGCAGTCGCTGAACATCTATGTCGCCAATCCTTCCGGCCGCGTGCTCGACGAGACCTACCGGCTGGCGTGGAAGCGGGGGCTGAAGACCACCTATTATCTGCGGGCGCGCTCCGCCAGCCATGTCGAGAAATCGACGCTGAAGGGCACTGACGGCAAGCTCAACGCCGTCTCAGCGGTGATGGCGGCGGCGCCCATCGCGGTGCCCGAGAGCGCCTTTGGCTCGGCCTGCTCCATCAACGATCCCGACTGCGAAGCCTGCCAATAGGTCGGCCGGCATCCTCCCCCTGTCACCACGTCATGCCGGGCCCTGAGCCGGGCATCCACGCCTCGCGAGACGCCCGCTGCCAAGCAGCAAGGTCATGGATGGCCGGGTCAAGCCCGGCCATGACGCCCTCTCAAGGAACATCCATGCTCGACTGGTCCGATACCAAGCCCGTCGCCCGGCCCCTTCCACCCAACATCGCGGCACCTGCCGCCGACGCCACCGGACTTGGCGCGATCGAACGCGGCGCCGCCCGGGTCAGCGTCGACGAAAAGCGGATGATCAATGCCCGCGCCGACGTGAACCAGCTTCTCCCGCTGAAATACAAATGGGCGTGGGAGAAATACCTCGCCGGCTGCAACAATCACTGGATGCCGACCGAGGTGTCGATGCAGGCCGACATCGCGCTGTGGAAGTCGCGTGACGGGCTGACGGAGGACGAGCGGCGCATGCTCAAGCGCAACCTCGGCTTCTTCGCCGCCTCGGAATCGCTGGTGGCGAACAACATCGTGCTGGCGATCTACCGCCATCTCACCAACCCGGAATGCCGGCAATATCTGCTGCGCCAGGCCTTCGAGGAGGCGGTGCACACCCACACCTTCCAGTACATCGTCGAGAGCCTTGGCCTCGACGATGGCGAATTGTTCAACATGTACCGCGAGGTGCCCTCGATCACCGACAAGGCGGCCTGGGCGCTGAAGCACACGCAGAGCCTCGACGACCCCGCCTTCGCCACCGGCACGCCGGAGGCCGACCAGCAGTTTCTGCGTGACCTCGTGGCGTTCTACGTCGTGTTCGAGGGAATGTGGTTCTACACCGGCTTCGCCCAGATCCTCTCGCTCGGCCGGCGCAACAAGATGGTCGGCATAGCCGAGCAATACCAATACATCCTGCGCGACGAGAGCCTGCACCTGAACTTCGGCATCGACGTGATCAACCAGATCAAGGCTGAAAATCCGCATCTCTGGACGCCCGCCTTCCAGGACGAGGTGCGCGCCATGCTCGCCGACGCCGCCGAGCTGGAAGCCGCCTATGGCCGGGATACGATACCGCGCGGGTTCCTCGGGCTGAACGCGGCCTTGTGCGAGCAGTACATGCACTTCATCGCCAATCGCCGCTGCGCCCAGCTGGGCCTCGCCCCGGTCTTCGCCGAGGTGGAGAACCCGTTCCCCTGGATGAGCGAGGCGATGGACCTGAAGAAGGAGAAGAACTTCTTCGAGACCCGCGTGATCGAGTACCAGAATGGCGGCGCGCTGGCCTGGGATTGAGTGCGGTTCCGGCGGCGTGGGCCGCCGCCGGGGAGGGGCCTCAGGCCGGCGCCACCGCGCGCCTGCGTCAGCTTGCGCGCAGGTTCAGCACGAATGTCGCCACCTCGTCCCGAAGCCGGCTCGCCCGGCTTGAGAGCGCGTCGGAGAGGCCGATCATCTGCGTGGATGCGGCGCCGACGGTGCGCGCGGCCGTTCCCAGGCCGCCAATGCCGGCATTCACATCCTCGCTTCGTTGCGCGGCGCGCTGGGTGTTAAGCGCGATGTTGGAGGTGGTCGCTCCCTGTTCTTCAACAGCCGACCCCACCAGGGCGGAAATCGCGCGAATTTTCTCAACGGTTGCTGCAATCGTCTCGACCGAGGCGACGGTCTGTCCGGTTGCGGCCTGGATGTCGCAGATCTTCTGCCCGATTTCCTCGGTGGCCGCTGCGGTCTGAGCCGCGAGCTGCTTCACTTCGGTCGCCACGATCGCGAAGCCGCGTCCGGCGTCGCCGGCGCGGGCCGCTTCAATGGTGGCATTGAGCGCCAGCAGATTGGTCTGCGAGGCGATGGCGCTGATGAGATGGATGACCTGCCCGATGGCTTCGGCCGATTGCGTGAGCCCCTGGATGTTGGCCCGCATGATCGCAGCTTCCTGCGCCGCCTGAGTGGAGATGCCCGAAGACTCGGCCGTCCGGCCCAGTATCTCGTTGACCGAGCTGGATATTTGCTCTGTGGCTGCGGCGATCGATCGTACGCTGCCGGTCGATTCATCGGCGGCGTTCGCCACGATCTGCGCCTGTAGGGCCGCTCCCTCGGCCGCCTGCGACAGTTGCTGTGCTGCGCCGTGAACCTCCTTGGAGGAGGCGACGAAGCCTTCGGCGAGAGCACCCATGCATTCCTCGAACGCCTCCGCCAGGGCGTGACGCTCGGCGGTAAGCTGCGCGGCGTTGCGCTTGGCAGCGTCGGCCTGGGCGTTCCGCATACTGTCACCCTCCTCGAGGGTGCGGCGGAATGCGTCGAGACCGCGGGCGAGTTCGCCCAATTCGTCCTTGCGGGCAAGACCCTGTATCGCGACGGCGCGGTTGCCCGATGCCAAGGCCGCCAGCGCGCCGGCGAGTTCCGCGAGCGGTCGGGTGAGCCGGAAGATGACGGCGAACAGAGAAAACAGCACCAGCGCGAGCGTAGCGAGGCCGGCGGCGCTGCTTGCCTGGATCGTCTCGCGGATGGTTGTCTCCGCATCCGCCTGATTGGCGGCGGCGAAGCCCTCGGCCATGAGCACGGTGGAATCGACCGCGAGGCGATGGACAGTGTAGGCGTCGCCCATCCGCTCCGCCGCCTCCGCCGCCTCCGCGGTGTCGCCCGCGACAAGCGCGGGGAACAGCTCCGTCGCGCCGATCTTCCAGAAGGGCGCCGCCGTCGCGTCGATCTTGTCGATGGCGCTGCTCAGCTCAGGCGGCAGCACCTGACCGTCCCAATAGGTTATACGGCCATCAAAATCCCGCTTCAGCTGGGCAAAGCGTGCTGCACGGGCGGCGGCGGTGTGGGGCTTGCTCAAGGCGATCAGCGCTTCGAGGTTGGCCTCGACGACGTAAAGCGGCGGCGGCAATATGTCGGCGATGATGTCTTTGCCGGCGATTATTCGGTCGTAGGTCGGACTGCCGATACGCGCCGCATTGAAGCCTATCGCGGCAACGATGAACGTGACGAGCGTACTGGTGACGATGAGAACGCTGCAAAGAGCCGCCCATTGAGACACGCGATACTGAGGGAGTGCCATCGCCTGCGAACCGAGTTTCTTCTGGAGAGGTCTCTTTAGGGCCTCCCGCGAAAATCAGTTGAGGGAGTTAGATCCGATCCGGCAATGGACGGCGGTTTTTGGCTCCGTTTCGGGTGATTATCGTTCAGCCGGCATGATGCCCTCCGGCGGAGAGCGGCGGCGGCACCGATCGGCGCCGCCACTCCCCCTTCAGGCCGGCACGCGCTCCCAGTCCGGGAACGGGTCCGACAGGTGCTTAAGCGGCTCGGGATCGAACAGGGTGGGCTTGAGCGGGCCGACAAGGCACGCATCGAGCGCGGCGCGGATCGCGGCCTCGTCCAGGTTCACGCCGATGAACACCAGTTCCTGCCGGCGGTCGCCATAGCCGGGCGTCCAGTGCTGGCGCAGCCATGAGCGCCAATCGGGCTGCGTCGGCCAGTGCTCGGTGGGGATCGCCGCCCACCACTGGCCGATGGAGCCGGTGCGGCAGATGGCGCCGGCCAGCGACATCTCGCCCACCCGGCGCGGCCGGGTCGCCAGCCAGAACAGCCCCTTGGCCCGCACCAGCCCCGGCCAGGTGCGGGCGAGGAAAGCGTTGAACTTCTCCGGGTGGAACGGCCGGCGGGCGCGGTAGACGAAGCTGGAAATGCCGTATTCCTCGGTTTCCGGCACATGGTCCTTGAAACCGTTGAGCTCCTTGAACCAGGTTGGGTGCTCATGCGCCTGCTCGAAATCGAAGCGGCCGGTGCCGAGAATGTCCTTCATCGGCACATTGGCCTGGTCGGTTTCGATGATGACCGCATCCGGGTTCAGCGCCTTCACCACCGCGCGAACCTCCTTGCGGCGCGCCGGGGCGACGTCGGAGACCTTGTTGAGCACGATCACGTCGGCAAACTCGATCTGGTCGGTCAGCAGGTCGACCAGCGTGCGGGCGTCCTCTTCGCCCGCCACTTCGCCGCGGTCGCGCAGGAAGTCGCGGGAGCCGAAATCGCGCAGCAGGTTGGCGGCATCCACCACCGTCACCATGGTGTCGAGCCGGGCGACGTCGGACAGCGAAAAGCCGTCCTCGTCGCGGAACTCGAAGGTGGCGGCGACGGGTAGCGGCTCGGCGATCCCCGTGGATTCGATGAGGAGATAATCGAAGCGGCCTTCATCGGCGAGGCGCTTCACCTCGGCGAGCAGGTCGTCGCGCAGGGTGCAGCAGATGCAGCCATTGGTCATTTCGACCAGCTTTTCCTGCGTGTGCGAGAGATTGGCGTCGCCCGCCCGCACCAGCTCGGCGTCGATGTTCACCTCCGACATGTCGTTGACGATGACCGCGACGCGCAGCCCCTCGCGGTTCGCCAGAACATGGTTGAGCAGGGTGGTTTTGCCGGCCCCGAGGAAGCCGGAAAGAACCGTGACCGGAAGGCGGGTGTCGGACATAGGAACGCTCCACATGCGAAGTGATACAATGTATCAGTTGCATGGGGAGTGCTGCGGCGCAACCCCCCGGCATCGGGGCGGAAAAGCGCGTGCCACCACTCGGCGCGAGCCCGGCCGGCGTCGGCAGCCGGTCTTTATGCGGTCTTTACGGTGCGGCGCAGCATTCCGGATCGAACGCTTATCCGGTCCGGCCTAGATGAAGTGCCAGCTCAACCAGGAAGCTGGAATCATGCTCGATCTCGTCTATCTCGCCCTCTCCATCGGCTTCTTCCTGCTGATGGCGGCCTATGCCCGTTTCGCATCACAGGGGTGAGGCCATGTTCGATCTTCTGCTCGGCGGCACCGTCGCCCTCGCTCTTGCCGGCTACCTCGTGACCGCGCTGCTGCGGCCCGAGAAGTTCTGACCGGCTCTTCCCTCTTCGCGAAAGTCCACATGCCATGACCGTTCAAGGCTGGCTTCAGATAGCCATCATTCTCGCGCTCGTGCTCGTCGCCGCCGTGCCGCTCGGCGCCTATATGGCGCGTATCTATGCCGGCGAGCGCACGCTGCTCTCCGCGCTGCTCGGACCGTTCGAGCGGGTGCTCTACCGCTTTGCCGGGGTGGACCCGGCCCGCGAGCAGAGCGCGCTCGGCTACACCCTCGCCATGCTCGCCTTCAACGCGGCGGGCGTGGTGCTGCTTTATGCGCTGCTGCGGCTGCAGGGCGTGCTGCCGCTCAACCCGCTGGGCTTTGCCGGCCTCGCTCCCGACCTCGCTTTCAACACGGCGGCCAGCTTCGTCACCAACACCAACTGGCAGTCCTATGGCGGCGAGACCACGATGAGCCTGTTCAGCCAGATGGCGGGGCTCACCGTGCAGAACTTTCTCTCTGCCGCCACCGGGCTTGCGCTGGCGGTGGCGCTGGTGCGGGCCTTTGCCCGTTCCAACGCGCCGGGCGTCGGCAATTTCTTTGTCGATATGACCCGCTCAGTGCTCTATGTGCTGCTGCCGCTGGCGGTGGTCACAGCGCTGGTACAGGTGGCCATGGGCGTGCCGCAGACGCTTCAGGCAGCGGTCGCCGCCACGACGCTGGACGGCGCGCAGCAGACCCTCGCCATGGGGCCGGTGGCCTCGCAGATGGCGATCAAGCAGCTCGGCACCAATGGCGGCGGGTTCTTCAACGTCAATGCCGCGCACCCGTTCGAGAATCCCAGCCCGCTCTCCAATGCGCTGGAGATCTGGCAGATGCTGGTCATCTCCACCGCGCTCATCTTCGCCTTCGGCCGGTTGATCGGCGACCGGCGGCAGGCGCGGGCGCTGGTGGCGGCCATCGGCCTCATCCTCGTCGCCGGCATCGCCATCACCTATTGGGCCGAGGCCGCAGGCACTCCCTCGCTGGTCGCGGCCGGCATCGACCCCGCCGGCGGCAATATGGAGGGCAAGGAAGTCCGCTTCGGCCTCTCCGCCTCGGCGCTGTTCGCTTCTGTGACAACCGGCCTGTCCGATGGCGGCGTGAACGCCATGCACGGCTCGTTCACCCCGCTCGGCGGCATGGTGCCGCTGTTCCTGATCCAGCTCGGCGAGATCCTTCCCGGCGGCGTCGGTTCCGGGCTCTACGGCCTGCTGGTTATGGCGGTTCTCGCCGTATTCGTCGCCGGCCTGATGGTCGGGCGCACGCCGGAATATCTCGGCAAGAAGATCGAGGCGAAGGAGGTGAAGATGGCCATGCTCGCCATTCTCATCCTGCCGGCGGCCATTCTCGGCTTTTCCGGCGTCGCGGCGGTGCTGCCGGCGGCGCTGTCCGGCCTCGGCAATGCCGGCCCGCATGGCCTGTCGGAAATCCTCTACGCCTATTCCTCGGCGGCGGGGAATAATGGCTCGGCCTTTGGCGGGCTCTCGGCGAATTCGCCCTGGTGGAACACCACGCTCGGGCTCGCCATGCTGTGCGGGCGCTTCGCCTACATCGTACCGATGATGGCCATCGCCGGCTCGCTCGCCGCCAAGACGCGCCTTACCGCCTCAACCGGCACCTTCCCGACCCACGGCCCGCTCTTCGTCGGGCTGATGATCGGCATCATCCTCATTCTCGGCGGCCTGCAGTTCTTCCCCGCTCTCGCCCTCGGCCCGATCGCCGAGCAGGTGCAGATGCTGGCCGGCAAGACCTTTTGAGCAAGACCTTCTGATCCCGCCGTTCCGGAGAGACTCCCATGTCCACCCAAACCAAGGCGACCTCCGCCTTCGCCTCACCCGAGCTGATCGGGCGGGCGGCGCGTGATGCCCTCGTCAAACTCAATCCGGTGGCGCTGATGCGCAACCCGGTGATCTTCGTCACCGAGGTGGTCGCCGCCCTCGTCACCGTGCTGTTCGTCCGCGATCTTGTCGCCGGCAACCCGCTGGCTTTCACCGGCCAGATCATGGCGTGGCTGTGGTTCACGGTGCTGTTCGCCACCTTCGCCGAGGCGCTGGCGGAGGGCAGGGGCCGCGCCCAGGCCGATTCCTTGCGCAAGGCGCGCACCGACACGGTGGCCAAAAGGCTGCGTAATCCCGCCATCCGCACCGGGCTCGACACGGTATCGGCGCTCGATCTCAAGATCGGCGACCATGTGCTGGTCGAGGCGGGCGATCTCATTCCCGGCGATGGCGAGATCGTCGAGGGCATCGCCTCGGTCAACGAGGCCGCCATAACAGGCGAAAGCGCGCCGGTGATCCGCGAATCCGGCGGCGACCGGTCGGCCGTGACCGGCGGCACCACTGTTATCTCCGACTGGCTGGTGGTGCGGATCACCGCCGCGCCGGGCTCCTCCTTCCTCGACCGGATGATCGCGCTGGTGGAAGGCGCCGAGCGGCAGAAGACGCCGAACGAATTGGCGCTCTCCGTGCTGCTGGTCGGCATGACGCTGATCTTCCTCATCGCCGTGGTCTCGCTGGCGGGGCTTGGGCGCTATGCGGCGGCCGACGTGCCGGTGCCGGTGCTGGTGGCGCTATTGGTGACGCTGATCCCGACCACAATCGGCGGCCTGCTCTCGGCCATCGGCATTGCCGGCATGGACCGGCTGATCCGCCACAATGTGCTCGCCATGTCCGGCCGCGCGGTGGAGGCGGCGGGCGATGTCGACACGCTGCTGCTCGACAAGACCGGCACCATCACCTTCGGCAACCGCATGGCGTCGGAGATCATCCCGGTTCCCGGCATCAATCCGCATGAGGCGGCGCTGATCGCGGTGCAGGCGAGCCTCGCCGACGAGACGGCGGAAGGGCGCTCGATCCTGGCGCTGGCGCGCGAGACCTATGGCATCACCCCCGAGACGGCGGCGCTGGAAGGGGCGAGCTTCGTCGCGTTCTCGGCGGCGAGCCGGCTCTCGGGTGTCGATGTCGCCGGCCGGCGCATTCGCAAGGGCGCTATCGACGCCATCAAGCGCTTCGTGCACGGGGTCGACCCGCACGCTTCTACCGGCATCGCCGCTTTCGATGCGGCGGTGGAGCGGATCGCCCGCTCCGGCGGCACGCCGCTGGGGCTGGCCGAGAATGGCCGGCTGCTGGCGGTCATCCACCTCAAGGACGTGGTGAAGCCTGATATCAAGGAGCGCTTCGCCGAACTGCGCCGCATGGGCATCCGCACGGTGATGGCGACGGGCGACAACCCCGTGACCGCCGCCGCCATCGCTTCCGAGGCCGGCGTCGACGATTTCATCGCCGAGGCCACCCCGCAGGACAAGCTGGCCTATATCCGCACCGAGCAACGCCAGGGGCGGCTGGTCGCCATGTGCGGCGACGGCACCAATGACGCGCCGGCTCTGGCGCAGGCCGATGTCGGCGTCGCCATGCAGAGCGGCACGCAGGCGGCGCGCGAGGCCGGCAATATGGTGGACCTCGACAGCGACCCGACCAAGCTGATCGAGATCGTCGGCATCGGCAAGCAACTGCTGATGACGCGCGGGGCGCTCACCACCTTCTCCATCGCCAACGACGTGGCGAAGTACTTCGCCATCATCCCGGCGCTGTTCATCGCCGCCATTCCCGAGCTGGGTCTGCTGAATGTGATGGGGCTCGCCTCGCCGCAGAGCGCCATCCTCTCGGCGGTGATCTTCAACGCGCTGATCATCATCGCGCTGATCCCGCTCGCCTTGCGCGGCGTCGCCTACCGGCCGGGCGAGGCCGGGGCGGTGCTGGCGCGCAACCTCGCCATTTACGGGCTGGGCGGGCTGGCGCTGCCCTTTATCGGCATCAAGCTGATCGACCTCGCTCTGGTGGCGATCGGCCTGGCGTAAGGCAACGCCTGTCATCCCGGCCGAAGGCGAAGCCGAAGCGCCGGGATCGTTCGCCTGCTTCCCGCGATCCCGGATCGGCCTTCGGCCGTCCGGGGTGACGCGCCCCCCTCAAGGAGTGTTCCATGCTCATCTATCTCCGCCCGGCGGTGACGCTGCTCATCGCCTTCACCCTGCTCACTGGCCTTGCCTATCCGCTGGCGATGACCGAGGCCGCGCAGGCGCTGTTTCCGCGACAGGCCAATGGCTCGCTCGTGGTCCGCGACGGCGTGGTCGTCGGCTCGGCGCTGATCGGCCAAGCCACCACCGCTGCCGGCTATTTCCATCCGCGCCCCTCCGTGGCGGGCAATGGCTATGATGCCGCTGCCTCCTCCGGCAGCAATCTCGGCCCCACAAGTGCCAAGCTCGCGGAACGGCTCAAGGCCGATGCCGACGCCCTTCGCGCGGCAGGCCTCGCCGGCCCGGTTCCCGCCGATGCGGTGACGACTTCCGGCAGCGGACTCGACCCGCACGTGACGCCCGCCAACGCGCTGGCGCAGGTGGCGCGGGTCGCCAGTGCGCGCGCGCTCGACGTGGGCGTTGTGCGCGCCCTCGTCGAAGCGCACATAGAGCGCCCGCAGCTCGGCGTGTTCGGCGAGCCGCGCGTCAATGTGCTGGCGCTGAACCTGGCGCTCGACGCGCTCGCCAAGGATGCGCCGCGCGCGTGAGACGGAGATGAGAATGAGCGGTGAGGAGGCCCCTCGCGCCGATCCGGACGCCCTGCTTGCCGCCGCCGAACGTGAGGCGCGCGGCAAGCTGCGCATTTTCCTTGGCGCCGCTCCGGGGGTCGGCAAGACCTATGCGATGCTTTCCGCCGCCCGCGCCGCCCAGGCGGGTGGCCGCGACGTCGTCGTGGGCCTAGTCGAGACCCATGGCCGGGCCGAGACCGAGGCGCTGATCGCCGGGCTGGAGCTGCTGCCGCGCAAGGGCATGGCCTATCGCGGCCGGCTGGTGCCGGAATTCGACCTCGAAGCGGCGCTGACCCGCCGGCCGGCGCTGCTGCTGGTCGACGAATACGCCCACTCGAATGTCGAAGGCTCGCGCCATCCCAAACGCTGGCAGGACGTCCAGGACCTGCTCGCCGCCGGCATCGACGTATGGACGACGCTCAACATCCAGCATGTCGAGAGCCTCAACGACGTGGTGCAGCGCATCACCGGCGTGCGGGTGCGCGAGACGGTGCCCGACGCGGCGCTGAGCAAGGCGGACGAGATCATCCTCGTCGACCTGCCCTCCGACGAACTTCTCAAGCGACTGGCGGACGGCAAGGTCTATGTCGAGGACACCGCCACCCGCGCGGTGCAAAGCTTCTTCAAGCCCAGCAACCTGACCGCCCTGCGCGAACTCGCCTTGCGCCGTGTCGCCGCCCAGGTCGACAGCGATCTCGTCGAGCGCATGCAGGGCGCGGCGATCGAGGGGCCGTGGGCGGCGGGCGAGCGACTGCTGGTCTGTGTCGGGCCTGACATGGCGGCGGAGAGGGTGGTGCGCGAGGCCAAGCGGCTCGCCGACCTCATGGACGCCGCCTGGTTCGCGGTGACGGTGGAGCGTCCCGGCCATGTGATGGCCAGCCTTGACCGGCAGAAGCTGGATGCCGGTCTGCGTCTCGCCGAAAGTCTCGGCGCCGAAGTGCGCTCGCTGGTGGCGGCGGATGTGGCGGCCGAAGTACTGCGCTTCGCCCGGTTCGAGAACGTCACCCAGATCATCATCGGCAAGGCCCGGCGCCGCTGGCCGCTCAGTGCGCTGCGCCGGCCGCTGTCGGACGCGCTGGTGCGCGGCTCCGCTGGCATCGCCATCCATGTCGTCACCGCCGAGGCGGGGGAGGCGCGTGCCGGCTGGCGCTCCAGGCTGGCGCCGGCCGGCCCGCTGGCCGGCTATGTCACCGCCGGGCTCGGCGTGGCGGCGGCGACGCTGCTCGGCCTGGTTCTGACCCGTTTCGTCGCCTTGCCGAACGTCTCGATGCTCTATCTGCTCGCCGTGCTGCTGCCGGCGCTGCTGCATGGCGTGTGGCCGGCGATCCTCGCTTCCGGGCTGTCTTTCCTCGCTTATAATTTTTTCTTCATCGACCCGGTGGAAACCTTCACCATCGCCCGGCCGCACGAATTGCTGGCGCTGCTGGTGTTCCTCATCGTGGCAGTGATCATCTCCGCCATAGCCGGCCGGGCCCGCGAGCAGGCGCGGCTCGCCGCCCAGCGCATGCGGGCGACACGGCGGCTCTATGATTTCACCCGCAAACTCGCGGCACTGCCGGACCGGAGCTCAGTGGCGGAAGCGGCCGTGGTGGAACTGCACGCTGCGCTCGGGCGGGCCAGCGTCATTCTGCTGGCGCAGGAGGGCGCTCTCGCGCTGACGGCCGCCTGGCCACCGGAAGACCGGCTCGATACCGCCTCGATGACGGCGGCCGGCTGGGCGTTCGACCATGGCGAGGCGGCGGGCGCGGGCACCGGCACCCTGCCGCGCGCGCCCTGGCTTTTCCTGCCTTTGGGCGGGGGCGAGCGCGGCGGGCGGATCGGCGTGGTCGGCATCGAGCATGACGGCACGGCGCCGCTCGACACCGAAAGCGCGGGCCTTCTCGGCACGCTGGCCGAGCAGACGGCCGCCGCGCTGCTGCGCACCCTGCTCTCAGCCGAGGTGACGCGGGTGCGGACCGCCGCCGAAACCGAGCGGGTGCGCAACATCCTGCTGGCGTCCATCAGCCATGATTTTCGCACGCCGCTCGCCTCCATTCTCGGCGCGGCGACCAGCCTGCTCGACTACGGACCCGGCATCCCGGAGGAGGCGCGCCACGACCTGCTGGTTCAGATGCGCGAGGAGGCCGAGAATCTCGACCTGATGGTGCGCAACCTGCTCTCCATGACTCGACTGGAGGCCGGGGCGCTCGACATGCGGCGCGACTGGGTGGACGTTGTGGAACTGATGAACCGGGCCGTTGCGACGGTGAAGAAGCGCGGCGCCACCCAGCGCTTCGTCGTCACCAGCGCTCCCGGCTTGCCGCTGATCGAAGCCGATCCGAGCCTGATGGACCAGGCGCTCGGCAATGTGGTCGCCAATGCCGTGCGCTATGCCGGCGCCAGCGCGCGCATCCGCCTCTCCGCCACCGTGATCGACGGTCAGATGGTGATTGCGGTCACCGATGACGGGCCGGGCATTCCGGCCGAGACGCTGCCGCATGTGTTCGAGAAGTTCGTGCGCGCCCCACGCGGGGCGGGCGATGGCGGCGACGGCTCGGGGCTTGGGCTTGCCATCACCCGCGGTATCGTCGAGGCCCATGGTGGCTCGGTCGCGGCGCGCAGCCCCGCGCCCGGCCAGACCAACGGTGCCCGCATCGCGCTGCGGCTGCCGCTTTCCCCGCAGGCCGCGACGCCGGAGGATGAGGCATGAGCGCGGGCACCGTGCTGGTGGTCGATGACGAGCCGGCGATCCACCGTTTCATGGCCCCAGCGCTGGCGGCCAATGGCTATGAGGCGCTGCGGGCCGACACGGGCGCGCAGGCGCTGGCGCTGGTGGCCAATCGCCAGCCGGACGTGGTGATACTCGATCTCGGTCTGCCCGATATGGACGGCAAGGAGGTGATCCGCCGCCTGCGCGAGTGGTCGCCCGTTCCCATCCTCGTGCTCTCCGCCCGCGATCGCGAAGTGGAGAAGATCGAGGCGCTCGATCTCGGCGCCGACGATTTCATCAACAAGCCCTTCGGCATGGGCGAGTTGATGGCGCGCCTGCGGGCCGCGCTGCGGCACCGGATGCAGGACAAGGGCGAGACGCCGGTGCTGCGGCTGGGAGGGGTGGAAATCGACATTCCCCGCCATCGGGTGCTGCGCGGGGGCGAGGAGATCAAGCTCACCCCCAAGGAGTTCGAGCTGGTCGCCTTTCTCTCGCGCCATGCCGGCAAGGTGCTGACCCACCGCCACATTCTGCGCGCGGTGTGGGGCCCGGCGCATGAGCACGACACGCAATATCTGCGCGTCTATGTCGGCCAGCTCCGCGCCAAGCTGGAGGCCGACCCCGCCAATCCCACGCTGATTATCACCGAGCCGGGGGTGGGCTACCGGGCAGGGGAGTAACCTGCCCGGCGGTTGTTACGCCTCGATGTCGATGTCGCGGGTTTCGCTGCCGAGCAGCAGCGCGATCAGGGTGAGGCCCGCCATCGCCGAGAGGTAGATGCCGACCCAGAACGGGCTGCCGCCGCCCCACGCCCACAGCGCGATGGCGATGAAGGGGGCGACCGCCGCGCCGAGAATCGACGAGACGTTGTAGGCGATGCCCGAGCCGGTGTAGCGCACATTCGCCGGGAACAGCTCCGGCAGCAGCGCGCCCATCGGGCCGAAGGTCATGCCCATCAGGCTGAAGCCAAGAATGAGCCAGGCCATCACCCCGACCGGGCCGGCGGCGAGCATCGGCACCCAGGTCAGGCCGAAGGCGATGATGGCCAGCGTCACCGCGATCAGCGTCCGGCGGCGGCCCCAGCGCTCCGCCCAGGGGCCCGAAAGCAAGGTGAAGATGCCGAAGAACACGACGCCGATAATCATCATCAGCACGAAGGTCGTGTAGTCATAGCCGAGCCCGGGCAGGGCGGCACCGGTGCCGGCGCGGCCATAGCTGAGCGAGAAGGTGGTCATCAGGTAGAACAGCACATAGGTCGCCAGCATGTAGAAGGTGCCGAGCACCAGCTGGCGGAAATGGGTGCGGAACACCGAGGCGAGCGGCAGCTTGTGTACCTTGCCGTCCGTCACCGTCTTCTTGAAGGCCGTGCTTTCCACGAGGTGCAGGCGCACCCACAGGCCGACCGCCACCATGACGATGGAGAACAGGAAGGGAATGCGCCAACCCCATTCGAGGAAGGCGTCGGAGGGGCGCGTCGGGTCTTCCGAGGGCAGCAGCGCCGCAATGACGAGGAACAGGCCATTGGCGAGGATGAAGCCAAGCGGCGCACCGAGCTGGGGGAAGGTGCCGTAGACGGCGCGCTTGCCGGGCGGGGCGTTCTCGGTCGCCACCAGCGCCGCGCCGCTCCATTCGCCGCCGAGCGCGAATCCCTGCGCGAGGCGCATCACCACCAAGAGGGCCGGGGCGAACCAGCCCGCCTGGTGGAAGGTCGGCAGCAGACCGATGAGGAAGGTGGCGATGCCCATGGTGAGCAGGGCGCCGACCAGCGTCACCTTGCGCCCGCGCTTGTCGCCGAGATGGCCGAAGAAAATGGCGCCGAGCGGGCGCGCCACCATGGCGGCGCCGAAGATGGCAAACGAGGCCAGCAGCGCCGTCGTGTCATTGCCGGGCGGGAAGAACAGATGCGGAAACACCAGCACCGCCGCCGTGGCGTAGACGTAGAAGTCGTAGAACTCGATGGTGGTGCCGATCAGGCTCGCCAACAGGACGCGCGAGCGGGGATTGGCGACGGCACCGGCATGCCCGGCGGCGAGGGTGGATGACATAAAGGCACTCCGCAACGGCAGCCGGTTGCGCGCCCTCATGGCGCGGCCGGGTGGGTGTTGGAGGCGCTTTTAGAGCATCGGGCCCGGAAAAGCAGCCGGGGGCGCCAGAGTTTCGTGGCACTGGCTGCCCCCGTGCCGTGCGCCCGGTCAGCCCGGCGGATCGACCTTCACGCCCTCCGGCCCGACGTCGATCTGCAGCGAGTTCTGGTCCCGCTCATAGGCTTGGTAGGCGAAGAAGCCGGCCACGCCCGCAAGCACGATGACGGCGACGATCAGGATATTACGATTCATGGTTTTCCCCGTTTGCCTCGGCCACCCACCACGCGCGGAAAGGCCAAGCGGTAACTGAACGCGGCATAGGTGGATCGGGTTCCGCCCATGCCGCGCCCACAGTGCGGGGCCTCAGGGAATCAGCCGGCGATAGACCTCGGGGCGCCGGTCCGGAACATGGGTGTTGATCGCCCGCGCCGCCTTCAGCCGCGCGGGGTCGAGATCGACGACGAGAAGTTCCTCGCCATCGCCGGCCATCGCCAGATTGAGGCCGTGGGGATCGCCGATGCAGCTTAGCCCCATATAGTCGAGCTCGCCTTCAACCCCGCAGCGATTGGCATAAGCGACGAAAAGCTCGTTCTCGAAGGCCCGCGCCGGCACGACGACATGCGAGACGGCGTCGTAGGGCTTCATGTTGGCGGTCGGTACCAGAACGAGGTCGGCCCCGGCGAGCGCCAGCGCCCGCACCGCCTCCGGGAACTCCACGTCGTAGCAGATGAGCATGCCGACCCTGTATCCCGCGAAGGACACGACCTCCGCCGAGCCCTCGCCGGGCGCGAACATCGCCCGGTCGAGATCGCCGAACAGATGGGTCTTGCGGAAGTTCAGCAGCGGCACGCCATCCTTGCCGATCAGCAGGCAGGAATTATAGATCGCGCCGCCCTCGCCCAATTCGGGATAGCCGTAGCAAAGCCCTATCCCATGCGCGCGTGCGATCTCGCCGGCGCGCCGGGCGCTCGGGCCCTCCGCCGGCTCCGCCTTCGCCAGCGCCGCCTCCCGGCCGATATTGTAGCCGGTGAGGAACATTTCCGGCGCCAGCAAGAGGTCGGCGCCGCCGGCCGCCGCCGTCGCGGCTGCCGCGTCCAGCCGGTCGAGATTGGCGGCGGGGTCGTTGCCAGGATCGCCCGCCGTCTGCAAAAGGGCAAGCCGCATCACGAGCCCTTCCGCGTCTTGTGCGCCGTCACCGCCATGCAGGAGATCTCGAACAGCACCTGCGCCGCCGCATGGGCGGTGTTGGACGTGGCGTCATATTGCGGGGCCACCTCCACCACGTCGCCGCCGATCACGTCGAGCCCGTTCAGCCCGCGTAGCAGTTCCAGCACCTCGCGCGAGGTGAGGCCGCCGATCTCAGGCGTGCCGGTCCCCGGCGCGAAGGCGGGGTCGAGGCTGTCGACATCGAAAGAGACGTAGACCGGCCCGTCGCCCAGCACCTCTTTCGCCCTGGCGATGATGGCGGGCATGCCGAGGCCAGTGACCTCCTCGGCGTGGATCACGGTCATGCCGCTCTCATAGGAGAACTCCCACAGGAATTCCGCGCCGCCGCGAATGCCGATCTGGATGGTGCGGGTGGGATCGAGCACGCCGTCGAGCACCGCGTTGCGGAACGGTCCGCCATGGTGGAACTTCGCGCCCTCATAGGTGCCTGAGGTGTCGCAATGGGCGTCGATGTGCAGCATGCCCACCGGCCGCTTCTCGCCCACCGCCTTGAGGATGGAGCCGGTGATGGAATGATCGCCGCCGCAGGAGA
Organism: Xanthobacteraceae bacterium 501b; assembly: GCA_000378025.1. GTDB lineage: Bacteria > Pseudomonadota > Alphaproteobacteria > Rhizobiales > Xanthobacteraceae > Ancylobacter. The sequence goes on along the minus strand of KB899087.1, from coordinate 1,543,495 downwards.
GCGGGATGACGCCTGCCGCCACGATCTTCTTGTAGAAGGCCTCGATGTCCTCATGGCAGGAATCGAGGCTGAAGCGCGAGCGGAACGGCACGTCGCCAATATCGGCCACCTTCGCCTCGGCCGCGGGGACCATGCCGAGCACATGCTCATAGGGCCCGACGCGCTCGATGGCGCGCACGGCCCGCGGGCCGAGGCGGGCGCCGGCGCGGTTGGTGACGCCGAGGTCCATCGGCACGCCGATCAGCGCCATGTCGAGCCCGCCGAAATCGGCCTGTTCCTGCACATCGGGGCGATAGGGGGCGTCAAGCAGGGTGGCGGCGCCGGCCCACGGCCAGACACGCTTCTCGCCGTCCTTGAACTGCATTTCGGCGACGCGCTTGAAGGTTTCGTCATAGACGACGCCACCGCCGACGCCGGCATATTTCGCCCGCAGCGCGGCGAGCTTTTCCTGATCGGACATTCGTGCCTCTTGGTGAGCCTAGCGGCTTCTGGAAGTTCGGTCAGGCTAGCCTGTGCCGGCGCGGCCGGGGAGGGGGCACGGGCCCCTCCTTCGTCGGATAGAGCAAGGTGTGGCGCCGCGAGCTCAGCAAATGTTCAATAAGATCTCGGCGACCGCTTCCGGGGCGCTGAGGAAGGGCGAATGGCCGGTGTCGAGCGCATGCACCTTCGCGCCCGGCACGGCCACCTGCATTTCCCGCTGCACCGCGAGCGGCAGGCCACGATCCTGCAGGCACTCGATATAGTGCCGGCGCAGCTTGCCGAAGCGGTGCGGGGTGATGGCCGAGACGGCGGCGAAGGGCGCGTGCGGGGTGAGGCGCACGAGATTGGGCAGCGCGCGGTCGATGTCGTGCGCGGTGCAGTCGGAATAGAGCGAGCGGGCGATGAGGTCGCGGCGGGAAAGATCGAGCCCGAGCCCTTCCTTGCCGAGCCGCAGCATGCCCTGCGTTTCGACGATGGCGGGGTCCTTGAGATAGGTCGGCGTCATGACGAAATCGCGGGCGCTCTTGCCGTGCGGCGCCATGAAGCCGGTGAGGTAGACCAGCGCCTCAACGCGCTCCGGCATTTCCTCGCCCAGCCAGGTGCAGGTCGCCCCGCCCACGGAGTGGCCGACGAGAATCGCCTTGCCCTCGATCGCTTCCAGTGCGGTGCGCACCGGGGCGGCATAGATGGCAATGTCGGTGACGGAGGCGGTGGGGGTGGGGTCGAAGCCATGGCTGGCGAGGTCCGGGGCTATCACCGCATGGCCGGCGGCGCCCAGAAGGTTCGCTACCTTCTGGAAGCAGCCGCCCCAGTGCCAGGAACCGTGGATGAGAATGAAGGTGGCCATGGCGTTTCCTCCGAAAATCCGTGGCGCGTGGTAGCGGCCGGGACGTGCCGCGTCCAGCGTGGCATGCCAGAAGTCGCGCTCACTGGACCGAAGTTGCGCTTTGCCGGCGCGTGGCGGCAGGGTACATTTTGCCCATGGCGCCGCGTTGAGCACAGGGCGCCGCAGGGACCGCACCATGGCCTATCGCACCGTCGCTGGATCGCAGACTTACGCCTTCGCCGACCTGAAGGATTTGATGGCGAAGGCGACGCCGCTGCGCTCCGGCGACATGCTGGCCGGCGTCGCCGCCGCCACGGCCGAGGAGAATGTGGCGGCGCGCATGTGCCTCGCCGACGTGCCACTGAGAACCTTCCTCAACGAGGCGCTGGTGCCCTATGAGGAAGACGAGGTCACGCGCCTCATCATCGACAGCCATGACGCGCTGGCCTTCCGGACGCTCTCGCACATGACGGTCGGCGATTTTCGCGATTTTCTGCTGTCTGGCAGTGCCACCAGCGAGGTTCTGGCCACCATTGCCCCCGGCGTGACGCCTGAGATGGCTGCGGCGGTGTCCAAGCTGATGCGCAACCAGGACCTGATCGCCGTCGCCAAGAAGTGCCGGGTGGTGACGCGGTTCCGCAACACGATCGGCCTGCCCGGCACCATGGCGGTGCGGCTTCAGCCCAACCATCCCACCGACGACCCGGCGGGTGTTACCGCCTCTATCCTCGACGGGCTGCTCTATGGCTGCGGCGACGCGGTGATCGGCATCAACCCGGCCTCCGACAGCGTGCCGGTGCTGAGCGAACTGCTCAAGCTGATCGACGGCATCATCCAGCGTTTCGACATTCCGACGCAGGCCTGCGTGCTAACCCATGTCACCACCTCCACCGAGGTGATCAATCGCGGCGTGCCGGTTGATCTCGTGTTCCAATCGGTTGCGGGCACGCAGAAGGCGAACGCCTCCTTTGGCATCGACCTCGCCACGCTGCGCGAGGGCCGTGAGGCGGCGCTGTCGCTCAATCGCGGCACGCTTGGCGACAATGTGATGTATTTCGAGACCGGGCAGGGTTCGGCGCTCTCCGCCAACGCCCATTACGGCGTCGATCAGCAGACGCTGGAAGCGCGCGCCTACGCGGTGTGCCGGCCGTTCAAGCCGCTGCTGGTGAACACGGTCGTCGGCTTCATCGGGCCGGAATATCTCTATGACGGCAAGCAGATCATCCGCGCCGGCCTCGAGGACCATTTCTGCGGCAAGCTGATGGGCGTGCCGCTCGGTTGCGACGTTTGCTACACCAACCACGCCGAGGCTGACCAGGACGACATGGACACGCTGATGACGCTGCTCGGCGCGGCGGGCGTGACCTACATCATGGGCATTCCCGGCTCGGACGACGTGATGCTGAACTACCAGTCCACCTCGTTCCACGACCAGCTCTATCTGCGCGAGGTGCTGGGCCTGAAGCGGGCGCCGGAATTCGAGGCGTGGCTGCAGCGCATGGGCATCACCGAGCCGGATGGCCGGCTGAAGACGCAGCGCGGAAGCCACCCGCTGCTCGCCGCCGCGCCGGAGCTGGCGGCATGAGCGAGCCGGCGGGTGAAGGCGATCTCACGGCCGACTCGGTGAGCGAGGCCCCGGCGAGCGAGGGGGCGGCTATCGAGGGGGCGGCTATCGAGGGGGCGGTGATCGAGGATAGCTGGCGCCGGCTGGCCGGCGTTACCCCCGCGCGCATCGCCTTGGGGCGGGCCGGGACCGGAATGCCGACCCGCGAGGTGCTGCGGTTTGCACTCGCCCATGCGCAGGCGCGCGATGCGGTGCATCTGCCCTTCGAGTCCGCCCGCATGGCGGGCGATATCGCGGCGCTCGGCTTCGAGACGCTGGAACTGACCTCCGCCGCCCCGGCGCGCGACGCCTATCTGCGCCGGCCCGATCTCGGGCGCCGGCTGTCGGAGGAGAGCCGGGCGCTGCTGGAGGCGCGGGCGGGGGCACCGGTGGATGTCGCCCTCGTCGTCGCCGACGGTCTGTCCTCCACCGCCATCCATGCACAGGCGGTGCCGTTCCTCACCGCCTTCAAGGCCCGGATCGCCGAGGCGGGCTGGAGTGTCGGGCCCGTGTGCGTGGCAAGTCAGGCGCGGGTGGCGCTTGGGGACGAAGTCGGCGAGCGACTTAAGGCCAGCGCCTGCGTGGTGCTGATCGGCGAGCGGCCCGGCCTGTCCTCGCCGGACAGCCTCGGTCTCTATCTCACCTTCGCCCCGCGCGCCGGGCGCTCGGACGCCGAGCGCAACTGCATTTCCAATGTGCGCGGCGAGGGGCTTTCGCACGAGCTCGCCGCCTTCAAGCTCGCCTGGCTGCTGAAGGAGGCGCTGGCGCGGCAGCTCACCGGCGTGAGCCTGAAGGATGAGAGCGACCTGCTGCTGGTCGGCGGCCGGCCGCCGACGGCGCGAATCGGCGAGCGGGATCAATCCGTTACGCGCCGATCCTTTCCGGCAGGTTGAGCCAAAGGCGCGGCGCGCGGCATTATTTCTTGCGACCGAACTCGTCGTCGAGCCAGTTATCGGCTGCCGCCATCCGCTTGAAGATGAACGGCACGGCGCGAAGCCGGTTGACCACCGGCCCCTTCTCCCAGACATCGCCATGCTCGAACCCCATCATGATGGTGTAGCGCGGCAACGTCAGGAAGGGCAGGCGCATCCGTTCCGATTTCACCACCACGAACTCCATGTGGAGCGAGGGGGCGGCGAGATAATAGAGGCCTTCGGAGGGCTCGTACTTCGCTGACAGCTTCGGAGCCACCGCCGGCGTGCCGGAGCGGATGAGGGCGAGGTCGGCTTCCGTGAAGGACAGGCGCGGGAGATCGCGGGCCGTGGCCAGCATCTCGTTCGGGGTCATTCGGGTCGCCATATCGCCTCGTGCATCTTTGCCTCGTGCATCGTCGCCTCATACGAAGGGATGAGACGCCTATCTGCCGCAAAGCGGCGTCAGGGGGAAGTGCCCGCGACCGCGCTAATTGGCGGTGTCGCCCTCCTCATAGTGCTGTTCGGCGCCCTTGTAGGGATCGGCGAGGGCGGCATTGGGCTCGCTGACCGGGATCTTGCCGCCCGATGTCATGGCCGCCAGCTTCTGCGGGCCGGAGCGGCGCAGAATGTCGCGGAAGCTCATATGCATGCCGCCATCGATATAGGTGGCGTTGGCGGGCGGACGCGCGGCCGCCAGGACGGCGATGCTCTGCTCGTCCTGCATCTGCTTGTTCGTCGCCGCCATCAGCGCGGCATCGGCAACCGGCAGCGGGCAGGGGGCGAGCGGATCGGCCATCGGCTGCGCCGGCTGGGTGCCAGATGTGAATCGATAGCGCCCGCCACAGGCCGACACATTCGGCGGCACGCGGGTGACGGCGAACAGGTCGGTGCCTTCCTTCAGGTTGCGCCAATAAGGCATGTTCGGGTTGGCGCGGTGCTCAGCCATGTTGGCAGGAGTCATCCGGAAGGGCAGGGACTGCACCTGGAAGCCCGGCTGGCCGGCGGCCAGCGCCTCGCGCGCCAGCGCATAAACCTCCCCGACGCCGTCATTGGTCATGGCATAGCAGCCGGCGGAGGTGCAGGCGCCATGCACCATGAGCGCACTGCCGGTATAGCCAAGCGCCTCTTCCAGCTCGTTGGGATAGCCGAGATTGAAGGAGAGATAGTATTGCGAGCGCGGGTTCAACTGGCCGCGCGTGATGGTGTAGAAGCCTTCTGGCGCCTGCCGGTCGCCCTCGCGGGTCTTGGGGCCAAGCTTGCCCGACCAACGGCAGAGCGGATAGGTCTTGAGCAGGGCATAGCGCCCGGAACGGGTGCGCTTCCACACCTCCAGCTCGCTCTCCTGCTTGTAAATCCGCACCATGATCGGGTCGTCGGGGCTCATGCCCTTCGCCGCCATCTCCTGCATCAGCTTCTGCGGAATGGGAATCGAGCCGCGATCATCGCCATCCATCGACGCGCAACCGGCGAGGAGGACGGCGAGGCAGAGCAGCAAGGCGGTGCGCAACAGGTTCATGTCAGCTCGGCTAGCGTCGCAACAAGGCGGATCGACGGCGCGCGCGCGGCGAGGGGCGCCCGGGCCGCCGGACACCCCCGATTAATGCCGTCATGGTTTCCAGACCGTTAGGACGGGACGCCTTCGCGAGGCTGTGATCGCCCCACGCCTCATGCGGCGTGGCGGCACTCGACGGTGACGTGTTTCAGCTCGTGCACGGGCGCCAGACGGGCGCGGATGGCGTCGCAGGTTAGGCCCAGCGGGGCCACCACGCTGATGATGGCGGCGTGCGAATCGGGCCCGATACGCCAAACATGAAGATCGGCGATGCGCACATCGCCCGGCCCCTCGACGACTTCCGTCACCTCGCCGGCGAGCTGGCTGTCGGTCTGGTCGAGCAGGACGGCCGAGGTGTCGCGCATCAGGCTCCAGGCCCAGCGGGCGATGACGAGGCCGCCGACAATGCCCATGAGAGGGTCGAGCCACACCCAGCCGAGCGCGCCCCCGGCAAGCAGAGCGACGATGGCGAGCACGGAGGTGAGCGCATCGGCCAGCACATGCAGATAGGCGCCACGCAGATTGTTGTCCTGGCCGCGTGCCGCGGCCGGCTGGGCCTCGCCATGGTGGGGATGATCGTTGTGCGGATGATCGTGATGTGGATGGTCGTGATCATGCGGCGTGTGCGCGTGAGCCTTGTGGCCATGGGAATGTCCATGGCCATGGCCATTTCCATGCGAATGGCCGCCCCCCAGCAGGAACGCGCTGACCAGATTGACCCCGAGGCCGAGCACGGCGACCAAGGTGGCGTCGCCGAACGCCACTTCCACCGGGTCATACAGCCGCAGCACCGATTCGAAGGCCATGACGGCGGCGACGATCGCGAGGATGGCGGCCGAGGCGAAGCCGGCGAGATCGCCCACCTTGCCGGTGCCGAAGCTGAACCGGGCATCCCCGGCGTGCCGGCGGGCATAGCCATAGGCGAGGGCGGCGATGCCGAGCGCGCCGGCATGGGTGGCCATGTGGAAGCCATCGGCCAGCAGCGCCATCGAGCCGGTGTAGAAGCCCGCGGCAATCTCGCCGACCATCATGACGGCGGTCAGGATCGCAACGAGGAGGGTCCGCCGCGAACTCTCGTCATGGCTGGCACTGAGGAACAGGTGCGGATGGGTGAAGGCCTGCGTGTCCGGTAGCGGGTTCATGAGCATGACCTATTTGGAGTAGCGGCGGATGGCGTCCATCAGTTCGCGCGCGCCCTCGGCCCGTGCGTCGGGCGAGAGGTCGGGATCGGCGACATGCGAGTGCAAATGCTCCTCGACGATCTTCTCCATCAGGCCGCTGATGGCGCCCTTGGTGGCGGCGACGAGGTGCAGCAGGGCTGTACAGTCCGCGCCGCTGGCGAGGCCGCGTTCGATCGCCGCCACCTGCCCGGCGATGCGCTGGACACGGGCAAGCAAGGCGGGGTTGGGCGTGGAGAGATGGGACATAGGATAGGGGGGTACCCTATACGGCGGGTGTGTGCAAGGGGCGGCTCACGCCCCGCCGGTCGAGCGAGGAACGCCGGGCGCCCTTCAGGTGCTGGGTCGCCGCTGATGTCGCGCTACAGGAGCACGGAGCTGCCGACCGGGAGATTCAGAGTTCGCCCAGCGGAAGCTTCAGCTTGAGGTCGAGATCGCCCTCTTCCAGGCCGAAATGCAGGCGAAGCTCGGCCATCTTTTCTTCCAACCGCATCAGAGCGAGGCCGAGGCGCTCGGTCTCGTCCTCGGTCAGCGTGCCACCTTCCACCCGGCGGATCGCCTGACGCTCCACCACCTGTCGCACCGTTTCCACCAGCATCAGCACCAGCTTGACGAGGCCCTGCTCCACCTTTTCCGGGTCGATGTCGATACGACCACGCAGGGCGTTTTCGAGGGTTTCGGCCGTGCATGGCGCGTTCATTCGCGGCCTCCAGACAGGTCGGGGTCGGAGAAGGAATAGGGCGGCCAGGGGCCGGTGACGGTGATGCCGAGATCCGGCCGCAGGCGCTGGAGCGTGCCAACATCGTCGAGAAAGGCCGAGGCGCTGCGGCGCTGGACCAGGAAGGAGGCCCGCAGATCCGGCTGCGAGGGCGAGCGCGCCCACAGCAGCCGGGACGCCGCATGGGCGCTGAGCATGTCATGGGGGAATGCGGCGCTGGAGGTGGGCCAGCCGCGCTCGCGACGGACCAGCGTGCGAAGATGCGACGTGCCGGGACCCGGTCCCGCAAGGTTCGAGCTTGGGTCGGGATCGGGCAGTTCGGGCAGGCCCGCCACCCGCAGCGCGAACTCGACGCAATGGCGCACCCGGTCGAGCTGGGCGCTGAGCTCGGCATGGTGCCGCGCCAGCAGCCGCAGGCAGGCGGCGCTGTCCTCCACCACGGTTCCGAACCGCAGCGGAAGCACCGGCCGGCCCTCCATGAGCGCGGCAACCACCTCCTGATGGCGCCAGATCTGCGACGGCTCGGGCGCGATCGCCGCATCGGCCGCCTCGCTGACTGCGCTAACGAGCCCGTGCGATTCCACGAAGAGCGGCGCCGCCCCGCCAATGCCGGGCGGTAGCCGCTTCTGCGGCGGCGGTGATTCCAGGATGGCGTAGAGGTACAGCATGGGCGTAGCCCTAGTCGGCGTGAAGGTGCCGCTCGTCCGGCGTGGCGTTGGCCGCCTCGCGCATCCGATTGACGGTGTCAGTCGAGGTTAGAAGGAGCTTGAGGCCGAGATAGACCAGGTCGACGCCGGCCACCGAGATCGTCGCCTCGCCCCAGACCACGAGTCCCTTGTGCAGGGCGCGGTCGAGAAGATCGGCAACGGCAATCTCGCCGGAATGGCGCGATGGCATGGGGGGAAGTTCAGACAAGCCCGCCTCCAGTGAAATTATACGCGGCCCATGGGCCGGTCAGCACGTAGCGGGCGCCATCGGCCGCATAGGTCGTCTCAAGTTCCGACAGGCACGCCCGCCACGCCGCCTCAGTTTCCGACGCGACGAGATAGGCGCCGTTCAGCCCCATCGTGCCGGCGTGCCCGTGCAGTTCCGGCGGCTGCAGCGGGTTGGCCACCGCCGCGCGTGCAAGAGCGGCGAGACGGCGATGGCTGCCCGCCACGCAGTGGTCGAGGGCGACCTCGGCGGCGGCGCGGGCTTCCTGCTCCTCCTTCTTGCGACGGAAGAACGCCAGGCCCGAGCCGGCGCCGACAGGTTCGGCGGTTCGGACGGGTCGGGTGGGGGCCTCGAAGAACAGTTTCACGCCCCATTCCCGCGTGCCGCGCAAACGGGTGACCGTGGCTTCCAACACTTCGCGCTGCGAGGCGAGGGCGCTGATAAGGGAGGTTTCCCCGGCGAACAGGGTGCCGAATTTCAGCGGCAGCACGGTGGCCACCGGCAGGAGGGACGAGACCACGCGCTGATGGTCGAGAATGCGGGCGCGTGTCCAGTCGGCGTCGTTGAGCAGGGCCTGCAGCACCTCCTTGCCGAAGATGCTGTCCGGCACCGTGCTTGCCACAGCGCCGAGCGGACCCGCCGCGAAATGCTGAACCGCCACGCCGGGAAGAATGCCTTCCTCCGGCAGGCGCGGTTCCGCTCCTGCGGCGTGGTGGGCCGTGATGGCATAGACATACAGCATGCTCACCTCCCGCCTGCGCGCCGCGCAGACCCGTTCCCCCGGGGCCATGTGCCCCTCACGACCGCTTGCGGCGGTTCTTCTTTCACCACGTGCAGCACGGTCTGCCGCCAGCGGTGCCGCACGCTTTTCACTCTGTCAGGATCGAATCCAGCCGGCGCAGCGACACCGGCGCGTACTCGGCTTCCAGCACCCGGTAGGCATCGGAAAGCGTGACGAAGCGGGCCGTCTCGTCGGCCATCGCCGCGACGCCGCCCTCGTCGTGCTCGTCGCCATTCATCGGTACGAGATCGGGATGACTGTCCCGTGCCGCCCGGTGATAGGCCGCCTTGACCGCCGCGGGGCTGGCGCCCGGCTCAACCCCAAGGGCGGTGCGCGCTCCGCAGACTTTCGTCGCTGGCGCTAGATGGACCTGCACCGAGGCGAAGCTGTAGGGCGGCAGCGGGCCGACAAGTCGGAAGGTCAGGGCGCCGTCGAATTCGGCGTCGAGCGCCTCCAGCGCCGCCCCCAGCGCCGTCTCCGCCGCGCGATCGACCAGCAGCGCCAGACTGACGACGCCGCCGGGCTCGGTCGGTTCGCTGATGGCGAAATCCCGTGTTACCGCCTGCAGCTCCTCGACGACCTTTGCCCGCACGCGGCGCCGCTCGGCCGCGACCAGGCCGGCAAGCACCGTACCGAGCACCCGCCGTTCAATCTCGTCGCCGCCGGCGGCGGCTTGCCGTAACTCCGGGGCGACACTGGGGAGCAGCCGGGCCACCACCGTGTCGAGGTGCCACAGGACGGCGAGGTTCATCTCGATGCCCTCGCCGACCGCCTGAAAACCCTGGCCGAGAACGGCCGCGCCGGCGTCCAGCATATGGCGGACGCGGCCCTCATCCTCCACCACCGTGCCCAGGGCGACCGGCAGAACCGGGGCGCTGACCAGAAGACGCTCCATCACCTTCTGGCTGGCGAGCAACCAGGGCAGCAGAGCGCTGCGCTCCCGGCCCTTGAGCCCGCCTTCCGGCGCCGCGCCGACGACGGCCGCGAGTGGGCCGGCGGCGATCGATCGCAGCCCCGGCAGTAGTCCTTCCCCCGCGGCGAGGATCGCGGGATCGAACCTGTCGGCCGGCACCACGGCGAAGACGAGAAGGTCGGTCATGCGGCACGTTCCCTCTTCATGGCGATCAGGGCTTCGGTGAAGTCGCGGGGTGTCACCCGGAGAGTGGTGGCACCGGTGTCGCCCTCGACCGGGACATCGCGCGTCACCACATCGCGGATGGCGGCCACGCCGGCATGGCGGCACAGTGCTTCGATTTCCGCCCCCACCATGCCTTCGGTCGCCTCGGCCAGTGCGGCGAGATCGACCTCTGGTGCCAGCGGCATCCGGCCGGCATGGACATCCAGAATCGCGCGGCGGCCGGGCAGGTCCGGCGCGTGGAACTCGACGAGAAAATCGAAGCGGCCGGGGCGCAGCAAGGCGGCGTCGATCTGGTCGAGACGGTTGGTGGCGGCCAGCACGGTGACCCCCCGCAGATCCTCGATACCGTCGATCTCGGTGAGCAGTTGCGCCACCACCCGGTCGGTGAGGGCGCCGCCTGTGCCGCCGCGATTGGGCGTGAGGGTGTCGATCTCGTCGAAGAAGATGATGCAGGGCGCGGTCTGGCGGGCCTTGCGGAACACCTCGCGCACACCGCGCTCGGATTCTCCGGCCCACATGGACAGCAGCTGCGGGCCCTTCACAGCGATGAAATTGGCGCCGCTCTCGCCCGCCAGCGCCTTTGCCAGCAAGGTCTTTCCGGTGCCCGGGCCGCCATAGAACAGGATGCCCTTGGGCGGCTGGATGCCGGCCGCGGCATAGAGGGCGGCGTGGCGGGTCGGCCACTCCACCGCCTCCACCAGCAACTGCTTGATGTCGTCGAGCCCGCCGACATCGGACCACCGCTTGTGCGAGGCCTGGGTGACGATCTCGCGCAGCGCGCTCGGCTGGGTGCCAGCCTGGGCAGCGACGAAATCGTCCGCCGTCACCACGAGGGCGGCGAGCTTTTCGTCCGACACCCGGCCATCGGCGAAGTTGATGTCGGGGATCAGCCGCCGCAGCGCGCTCATCGCCGCCTCGCGGCACAGGGCCGCCAGATCCGCGCCGACAAAGCCGGGCGTGCGGAAAGCCAGCCGGCCGAGATCTACATCGCCGGCCAGCGGCATGCCGCGCGTGTGGATCTCCAGAATCTCGCGGCGCCCGTTCTCATCAGGCACGCCGACGATGATCTCGCGGTCGAAACGTCCCGGCCGGCGCAGGGCGGGGTCGATGGCATTGGGAATGTTGGTCGCGGCGATGACGATGACCTGCCCGCGCGACTGCAGGCCGTCCATCAGACCTAGAAGCTGCGCCACCACCCGGCGCTCGACCTGGCGGTCGCCGCTCATCTCCTCGCGCTTGGGGGCGATCGCGTCCAGCTCGTCGATGAAGATAATGGACGGGGCGTTCTTCTCCGCCTCGTCGAACATGCGGCGCAGCTGCGCCTCGCTTGCCCCATACATCTTGTCGATGATCTCGGGGCCGTTGACATGGATGAAATGGACATTGGCCTCGCGAGCCACGGCGCGGGCGATCAGCGTCTTGCCGGTGCCCGGAGGCCCGCACAGCAGCACGCCCTTTGGCGGGTCGATGCCCAGATGCTGGAAAACCTCGGGATGCTTGAGCGGCAGCTCGATCATCTCGCGGATGCGGCGCACTTCCTTGGACAGGCCGCCCACATCCTCATAGGTGACGGCATTGCCCTCGGCGGTGCCGTCGAGACAGCGCAGCTGGGTGTCCGGGCCGATCATCACCGGCCCCGGCGGGTCGGAGCTGTCGACGGTGAATTCGCGGGTCTGGGCGCCGACCAGCGAGGTGCGAACCCGGTCGCCGGCCAGCATGGGGATGCCGTCCAGCAGCCGCGTCAGGGTGCGCGCATCCGGGGGACGGGTCCGCGCGCCCACCTGGCTCAGGGTGACGGCGCGCGCCTGCGCCACCGTCGCGGGGTGGAGCGTCACCTGCTCGTCGAGGCTGGCGCCGGAATTGACCCGGGCGAGGCCGTCCATCTGCACCAGGCTCTGGCGCCGCATGCCGGCATGGGCAGGCATCACCCGCGCCACGGTGGTGCGGCGGCCGATGATGGACACCACGTCGCCCACCTCCACGCCGAGCCGTGCCATGTCCTCGGGATCGAGGCGGATCAGCCCGCGGCCGACATCGCGTGTGGGCGCTTCGCAGACACGGAAGCTGGCCGGGGCGGGTTCATCCACCATGACACGCCTCCTCGCCGGTGAGGGATGGTTCCCGTGCCGCGTCCGCAGGCAGCACGGGCGGGACGACGGCCGCCTCCAGCCGATCCAGCCGCTCGCGCAGCAGCTTGTTTTCATCCGCCAGTTCCCGGGCATGGGAATTGAGGTGAGGGTCGCTCTGCCACCAGTTGATGCCCATCGACATCGCCCTGTCGACCGACGCCACCACGAGGCGCAGGCGTATGTTCAGCAGTTCCACCTCGACCAGCGAAATGGTGATGTCGCCGGCGATCACGATGCCCTTGTCCAGCACGCGCTCGAGAATGTCCGCCAGCCCCACGGCCTGAAGGGAATGCTCCATCCGCTGTTCGTTCATCTCGGTCCACTCCGCTTCCACACGCCGCAGCGGCGCATGGCGTATTTCAGGACGCCAGCCGTGCCGCGCGCCGGATGAGACCGGCGGCGTTCTCCCGCAGGCGCGAAACGTGCTGGCATAGGCGGTCATTGACGTTGCCCAGCCGCTGGCCGGCGTAGCCGAGAAGAGCCTCCGCCACGCTTTGCAGCTGGCGCGCCAACCCCGCCCGCGCCGAAGCGCCGGACGCAGGGGTGAGGGCCTCGGTGTGGCGGCGCATCTCGGCCTCCCGCGGCGCGAAGATGCCGGCAGGACCGACGATGCGCGCCGCTGCGCTCACGGTGCGTCCTCCATCACCTGGTCGCGCAGATAGCGGCGCGTGCGGTGATAGCTGGTGACATTGCCGACGGGATCGAGCGTGATGCGATAGGCCGCCAGCAGGTCGGTCGAAGACGGGATGCGCTTCAGCTCCAGCAGATTGACGGTCATTTCCCACCCGCCGTCGGTGGCATTGAATTCGGAAACGCTGTCTGCAGAGAAACCCGTCAGTTCCTGCACCTGTGTCTTCACATTGCGGATCAGTTCCAGTGTCGTTGCCATGCCTAGTCTCCTGGCTCCGCGCGGCCGTGCCGTGGGGCCTTTCACCTGTGCCGAGGATTGTCCGCGTGCTGAGCGAAGCCGGGGCTCCGCTCAGTCGCCGGTTTCGCTAGAGGCCGCTGCGCATGCGTTCGCGGGCGATTTTCAAGCGCTCCAGCAGAACCGTTTCCTGCGTCTCATAGGCGTCCTCGTCGATCTCGCCCGCCTCAAGCTGCTGCTCCAGATCCAACAGTGCGGCGCGGATGACGCCCTCGTCGTAAAGCGTTCGCTCGGCCTGCTCGGCGATGATGCGGGCCAGCCAAAGCACACCCTTGAGGGGACCCACGGCTGGCGCGAAGACGACATCTGTCAGCATGCTCATGGTGCCTCCTCCTACCAGTGAATGGTGATGGTGACGAAGTTGTAGGGCGGCACCGGGCCGACATATTTGAAGGTCAGCCTCCCGCCCCATTCTTCATCCATGGCGCGAATGCTGGCATCGAGCCGGGATTCGACGGCCGCATCCACGAGGAACGCGGCGTTGATCACCATGCGGTCGCCGATGACCTTGTTGAGCCGTGTCTTGTGCACGAAGGGGCGCACCCGCTCCAGGATGCGCTCCTCATCGTCCTGGCGCTTGCGCTGCAGCGCCTGGCCGATCAGCTCGCCGAGCTGGATGCGCTCGTAATGGCTCTTGTCCGGCGAGCGGCCGACCAGTGAATCGCGCAGCTTGCGGATGGCCGGGTTCTCCGCCAGCACCTCCTCGAAGATGACCTCTTCGCGCCAGGACGCCTTGAGCCCGAGCTCCATCCGCCCGTGCATCTGGCCCAACAGGCCGGCGAGTTCGTCACGGCGCTCGCGCAGGATCTTCTCGACGATGACCTCGGCGTCCGAGCCGACCGTGCCGAAGCACACCGGCAGCAGCGTGTGGCGCGCCATCACCGCTTCCAGCACCTTCGTGTGGGCCAGCATGTTGCGGCGGCTGTTGTCGTAGTCGATGCGGGGCGAATTGCTCACCACCGCCGCGAGCCGTCCGAGCGTGATTGTGTGCACCTCGTCGCCCCGCCCACCGATCGCCGGGACGTCGAAGGTGGCGGGGGCCGGTGCCTCGATGATGCCGTAGAGATACTTGCCTTCGGCCGCTGCGTTGACCTCGGCGTTGGCGGTGCCGGGGGCGGTGATTGTGGCGCTCATGGCAGGCCTTCAGCATTGGGGGGCGGCGACCCGGCCAGGCGCAGGCTGAGGCGCTCGCCGCCAGCGGAGAGAAAATCGGAGAGGCGCCGGAGAATGCGCGTGCACCAGGCGGCGATCGCCTCGGCCCCCCATTCCGGCCGCAGGTGAAGGAAGCACTCACGCAGGTCGCGGTAGATGCCCGCTACCTCGGCCGCCATGCGCGGCATCAGCCCCTCGACCAGCAGCGCCTCCAGTTCGGCGGCCTCGGCGGACCGACCCGCCTGGACAAACGGAACCACTTCCAGCGCGAAGGGCAGGGCGATCTGCGCATCGGCGAGCCGCAGCAAGGGACGCAGATGTTCGGTAGGCAGTGTGCCAGCCGCCACCGCCGCGCCGGCGCGGCGCTCCAGCTCGTCGCGCTGGGCCAAGTTGTTCACCGCCCGCGCCAGGGTGGTGCGGTCGAGATGGCGCAGGGCGTCGGCGAAGCCATGGGCGATGCAATAGGCATTGGCGAGCAACTCCGTCACCGCGCCGGTGGAGAGCGTGCGCCCGAGTTCGGCGGCGAGGGGGGCGAGCGCGGCCGGGCCGTCCGCTTCCACCTGCAGGGCGCGTGCGGCCGTTGTTGCCGGTGCTTCCGACAGCGGGTGCGCGTGCTCATGCGCGAGCAGGGCCTCTGCGGCGAGGCCGTCGCCCCAGAAGCCCTCTGCCTCCATGATGTGACGGTTGACGAAGACGAAGCACTCCATGGCGTGGCGTGGATCGTAGAGATTGACCATGGGACGCTGGGGCAGGCGCACGAGATCATCCGCCAGCAGCCGGTGGGTGCGGGCCAGCTGGCCGACCAGGGGTGCCAGATCGTCGAGGACGAACAGCGTCACAGTCTCGTGTGGCCAAACGCCCTGGTCCACCAGCTTGCGCACGACGCGCTCTTCCGCCTGCACGATGGCCGAGATGTCGGCCGCGCAGTCGGTCACAACCCGGACCTGGGCCGCACCGACGTTGAACGCGCCGACTCCCTCCGCCATGCCGGTCATCGGGTCAGACCTTTCGCAGCTTGACCTGAAGGATGCCGTTGCGATGGCTGCGCTCCAGCGAGGCCGGGTCGATCGTGCCCGGCAGCGTCACCGTCTTGGCGTAGAGGTGGCGGCCCGTGGTGGAGAGGGAGAGGCGGTTCTCCTCCAGCGAGAGCGATATTTCGCTTTCTGCCACGCCGGGGATCTCGGCGGTGACGATCACTTCATCGTCCTCGTCGAACACATCGACCAGCGGCTCACGCACATCGTCGACCGCCGGGCCCTTGGCGGTGGGATTGATGTTGCCGAAACGCCGGACCTGCGGCACGCCGCCAATGCCCGTGCGCAGGCTGAAGCCATAGACGCCCCGGGCCTGGTCGCCGAGACCCTTGACCTTGAACTCGCCCTCGCGCTGCACGTCCTCGGCCTTCTCCACCAGCGAGCCAAGCATCTCGACCAGCCCGCCAAGGCCGCGAAACGCGGCGCCGAGATCGGCCATGGCCTCGGCTTTCGGGTCGCTGTCCGGCCGGGCGCCCGCCTTCTTGCGGGGGCCCTCGTCCTTGTCCTTGGTGTCGTCCTTGCGGGTCATGGTGCCAATCCCCTTCGCGGAACTGGAGGTCTAGTATTCGATGAGTGCGTGTGAATGGGTGGTCGGCGCGGCGGCGGGTTCGTCGCGTTCCCGCCGCCGGCGCGGTGCCGGGGCCTCGCGCGGCGGCGAGGCGGGGGCATCGAGAAGTATCGCCCGCATCGTGGCGAGTTCCTCGTCGACCTTGGCCAGCATCCGCTCCGCTTCCGTCCGTCGGGCGTTCCACGCCTCCAACTCGCGCAGGAGGCGGGTGCGTTCATTCTCCAGCCGCGCGAAGCGGCTGACCGCCTGCGTGCGATTGGAAGGTGTGGCGCGGGTAAGCCGGGTCTGCACCGTGGCGACGTCCCGCAGCCCTCGCGTGCGCGCCGTCTTGCTGTCGGTGCTCATGGCAGCGCACCCTCCACTCCGGGGCGGCCGCCGGCGGCGCGGCGCGCGCGCGGCTTGGCTGCCGACGGGCAATGGGTTTCGATGAGCGCGTAAAGCGCCGCGCGACGCTGTTCGCGAGCGACAGCCTCGGCGCGCTGACCGGAGAAGATCCGCGATTCCAGCGCATCGGAACACAGCTGCACGAAGCGCGGATCGTCGACCGACACCTCTAGGCCTTCCTGCGCCGCCACGCGGGCGATCATCAGGCTGGCGCGCATGGTCGGGGTCTGCTGGTAGTCGCCGGAAGCGCGGAAGGCCCGCACCAGATCGATGATCCGCGCGGCGCTGGCTTCCGGCATGCCAGTACGGGCGGACGCCACCGCCAGTTCCATCGCCCGGTCGGGATAGTCGACGTCGATGGTGGCGAGCCGGTCGGCGAGAGCGTCCTGGCTGGCATGAACGCCGGCATATTCCTGCGGGTTGCTGGTGAAGATCGCCCGGAATTCAGGATGGACCTTGATGTAGCATTCCTCGCGCGCCTGCGCCGGCAGGAACAGCATCCTCTCCTCGAACACGCCGAGCAGCACATTGTGCGTCTCGGGCCGGGAACGGGTGAACTCGTCATAGACGAGGGTAAAGCCCTCGCGGCAGGCCGTGGTCAGCCGATGGTCGGTCCAGTGCTGGTTGGCGGTTTCTTCCAGCTTGGTGACGTTGTGGATGAACTGGTCCACCACCTTGCGATAATGATAACCGCGCTGCGAGCCGACGAGGTCGGCCGTGCCCAGTTCATTGTCGCCGGTAATGATGATGACCGGCCGTCCGAGTTGCGCCGCCACATGCAGTGCCAGCGTGGTCTTGCCGGTTCCCGCCGGGCCCCGGAAATGCAGGGGGTAGCCAGCATGGAGGAAACCGAGACCACGCCGCGTCAGGTCGCGGACCTGCTCGGTTTCGACAAAGCCGGTGCGCGGACGCGGTGTCAGCGCGGACGGGGCGGAACGCCCGCCGGTCTTCGACGCGCTCGTCGACGATCCGCTGCCAAACCCGGACAGAACCGAAATCGGGTCCTTTGATGCGGCCTCACTGGTCATGCCGAAACTCCTCGTCGTTGCCCGAACACGTGGTTGCCGCTAGCTGCCAAGCGCCGGCGTAGCGAAGACGCCGGCGCTCGTGGTCGATGGAGACGTCGTCGAAAGTCACGCGGACTTTCCGGACGACATCTTGTCGCCTGCCGGCTTGGAGCCGGTGGGCTTGTTGTCGGCCATGGTCGTGGCGGGCTTGGCGGCCGCGCTGTCGGGCGCGTCGGCCTTGAACGCTTCCGGCTTCGCGGACTCGGTCTTGGCCGGCTCGACCTTGGCGACTTCCACCTTGGTCGGTTCGGCGGGCGCGGCTTCCACCGGGGCGGGAGCGAGCTTGGCCGGCTCCTCGACCGCCGCTGCCTTGACCGGCTCGGGCGTGGCAGGCTCCGATTTGGCAGGTTCCGATTTGGCAGGTTCGGCCTTGGCGACCGGCGCGCTGGCGTGGGTCTTTGAAGCCGACGGGGTCTTGGAAACCGACGTCGCGCGCCCATGCCACAGGCTGGCGGCCTGCTGCCGGTCCTTGGTCAGCGCGGCAAGGAAGGCGAGGTTGTCCGCCGTCAATTCCTGCACCGTCGTGCCGAGGTCCTTGCGGTCCTGCTGTCGCTGGCGAAGCGACCTGGCGGCTTCCGTACTCCGCGCCGCCGATTGCGTGCCGAGCCATTTGCGGGTGTTGCCGCG
Organism: Xanthobacteraceae bacterium 501b; assembly: GCA_000378025.1. Taxonomy (GTDB): domain Bacteria; phylum Pseudomonadota; class Alphaproteobacteria; order Rhizobiales; family Xanthobacteraceae; genus Ancylobacter. The sequence goes on along the minus strand of KB899087.1, from coordinate 1,525,486 downwards.
CAGGGACGCCAAGCCCTCGGCGAGCGCGCGGTCGAGGCGGGCGGCCTGCTGGACGCGCTCCTTGCGGTAACGATCGATCCGCTCATCCGCCTCGCCGAGGAGGATCGCGGTTCCAAGCTTGATAGTGCGCAATGCCTCGCCGAGGCGATGCTGCTGCTCCGAAGCCATTCGGCGCCGGGAAGCCTGCGCATCGCTGAGATGACGGGCAGTATCCTTGCGGATGCGACCAAGCGCCCCGTGGCGCGCCTCGCGCGTGGAGGCAAGGGTCGCGACGGTGTTCGAAATCTGGCCGGCCAAAGACATGCTCGGATGCTCCTTGCCCAAGTTGACGGGGTTCTTGACGTCGCCGCTGGATGCCCGAAAGGGCACTGCAGCCATCCAGGCTGGCGGACCACGTGCCGAAGTCACCGATCAGTCTGCACGCAGACCGATCGGTGCCGGCTTCCAAACCCTGCACGCAGTGACTCATGTCGTGCCGCAGGGTTCGTTCCGGGAGGTCGAGCTGAGCGGATCAGGCGATCCGCCCGGCCCGGCCTCACGCGGCCTGGGCGCTCGCGGTGAGCCCGACGGCCTCGGCATACTTCAGGTAGGTGTCGACGCCGGCGACGACCACGCGGGCCTCGACGGCCAGCAGCTCGATACCAACGAGCGAAACGCGAACCCAGGCATCGACCACCACGCCCTTGTCGAGGATACGATCCACGACTTCGGCGAGGCTGCTCGAGGCGTTGATCTTCTCTACGGCCATTTGAACCTCCTCAGAATGAAAGCTGGATAATTCCCGAATGTCACCGAACGAGCTCCGACAGAGCCTCCGACGGAGCCTTCGAGCGACGCAACACTGCGATGGACCCACCCCGGAGCGAAAGGCACATGATCCCCCCTTGGCGGTATGGAAACCCGCCATGGTGGCGGAGGAACATGGCACCAACAGGGGGTAATCCCCCACCGGACTAGGGAAAACCCGAGGGTGCTCCGGGCGCGGGGCGGCTGGATTGCTCAAGAACCGCTTCCCACCACATCAAGGGGTGGTATTATCGGGGGGCGACGGTGGGTCATTCAACCGGTGCGCGATGCCGGCAGGCGAAAGCCGGGGGCTCGCGATGCGACGAGTCGCGCCCAGCGCTCGAAAGACGTGGCCGTGACCATGTCGCTTAAATGAAATAATCATTTGCATAATTCCGAATACAGCTGTACCGAAGCAGCCGATCGATCATATTCATAGCCCAAACGTCTTGCGATAAACGGTCTCGGGGGCGAGAGTTTATTGGGAAAATTGAAATGAAATCGCCGATAATATTTGATGCTGAGCCAAAGTCTCCGGTACATCCGTCGAAATCTGTCGCCAGGGCGCGCTCCAGGAAGCTGCCTTTGGGGGAGTCTGTCGATGCCGTGCTGGCCAATTTCCCCGAGGGCGTGATCAGCTTCAGGCGCGGCACGATACGGTCGGCCAATACCGCATTCTCCAGGCTGTTCGGGTTGACGCGCGCCCAGCTCGTCGGACGTCCCGTGCAGGGGGTTCTCGCCCGCCTGGCTTTCGCCCCCAGCGATATCGAGGCGCTGCTCTCGGAGGCGGCGGAGCAGGTCGAGGACATCGATCTGGTACGGACCGCCGCCGGTCAGCTGCCTCAGGATCTGCGGGTCCGACGTTTCGCCATTCAGGGGGAGGGCGCGGGGGCGTTGCGGGCGCTGTCCTTCATCGACGAGACGTCGTGGCGGGCCACCCAGCGCTCCACCGAGGTGCTGGTGGAAGAGCTTCTGCGCGCTGACCGTCAGGCGGCGCTGGGCGAGATGGCCATGGCGCTGGCGCATGAGATCAATCAGCCGCTGGGCGCCATCGTCAATTTCGCCGGTGCCGCCCGCCGCTCGCTCACCGGGCGGGCCGTGCGGGCCGGCGAACTGGACGAGGTGCTGATCAATATCGGCGCCGAGGCCGCCCGGGCCGGCGATGTGGTCAAGAGCCTGCGCTCCTTTCTCAAGGGCGCACCGCAGCCCTCGACCGATGCCTGCCTGAACGCTGCGGTGAAGGTGGTTCTTGGATTTGCCGAGCCGGCTATGCGCGAGCAATCCATCGATTTCCGGCTGCAACTGGCCCCAGAGCTGCCGCCGGTGCAGGGCGACCAGATCATTCTCCAGCAGATCATCCTCAACCTGGTGACGAACGCCATCCAGGCCATGGGGCCGCAGCCCGTCGGTCGGCGCCATCTCGACATTCGCACCACGCGCGAGGGCGCCTCGAAGGTTCGGGTCGATGTGCGCGACACGGGAATCGGCCTGCCGGCAGAGCTTGGCGAGCGGATATTCGAGCCCTTCATCACCACCAAGGTGAACGGCTCCGGGCTCGGCCTGTCCATCGCCCGCACGCTGGCCCAGCGGCTGGGCGGCAGCATCGAAGCGGCGGCGGAGTCGGGCGAAGGCAGTCGTTTCACCATTCGCCTGCCTTGCCGCGGCGAAGATGAGGCGCACGATGCGTGAGCCGGCGGTCTACATTGTCGATGACGATCCCGGTCTAAATGCTTCTCTCGCAGCGCTGTTTCGGTCTGTAGGCCTGAAGACCGAGATGTTCCAGCATCCCCAGCCCTTTCTGGAACTCACCCATATCAGCCGGCCGTCCTGCCTGTTGCTCGACGTTCGCCTGCCTGGCATCAACGGTATCGAGGTGTTGGAGCAGGTGGGGCGGATCGGCTGGACCATGCCGGTGCTGATGATCAGCGGCCATGCCGATGTGGTGATGGCGGTGCGGGCGCTGCATGCGGGGGCGCGCGACTTTCTGGAGAAGCCGGTCAACGATACCGTCCTCCTCCAGCTGGTGCAGCACTGGATACGCTGGGATTCGCAGAACTATGCCTGCGAGCTGATCTGCGACGACATTCGCGCCAAGCTGGCGACGCTGACCGAGCGCGAGCAATCGGTGCTGCAATGCATGCTGCGCGGCCAGCCCAACAAGGTGGCGGCGCATGCGTTGAATCTCAGCGTCAAGGCGGTCGAGGGGCATCGCATCAATCTGCTGCACAAGATGGGCGTGCAGTCGCCCGTCGAGCTGGTTCGCATGGTCAGCAGCTGCCCCAAGGCGGCGCACAACCCGATGCGCTGCTCACGGGACGCGGGCGGCCGGGGTGGAGCGGACTATGGCTGCCCCATATTGCGCAAGCCGCGTTAGCTGTGCCGGCCGCCGGCATCGTTTCCCGGCGCCGGCGGCGACGGTGAGGCGCTGGCGAAAAAGGACAGTCAGGCAAGGCCGCCTAGCCCTTGCACGTGACATGAAACAGCGGGATAGCCTAGCGCCGTGCGTTCGGCCCGGGTCGTCGGGCGCCGGAGCACATGCCTTCAACCGGATGAACGCCATGTCACTGTCTCGCCTAAAGGCCGTCGTCTTCGACTGGGCCGGCACTGTCGTCGATTTCGGGTCGCTCGCCCCGATGGGCGCCTTTGTCGATGCCTTCGCCGAGTTCAATGTCGCGATCAGCATTGACGAGGCGCGTGTGCCGATGGGCATGGCCAAGCGCCCGCATGTGGCGGCACTGCTTGCCATGCCGCGCATCACAGGCGAATGGCAGCGCGTGCATGGCCACGCCCCCACCGAGGCGGACATCGATGCGGTCTACGCTGTGTTCGTGCCGAAGAACATCGCCGTGGCGGCAAGCTACGCCGATCTTATTCCCGGCGCGGCGGAGACGGCAGCCGCCGTGCGGGCCGAGGGGCTGAAGATCGGCAGCACCACCGGCTATACCCGCGAGATCATGGCGCGGATCACCCCGATCGCCGCCGCGCAGGGCTTTTCCGCCGATGCCATGGCCTGCACCGGCGACGTTCCGGACGGGCGTCCGACGCCCTTCCTGATGTGGAAGGTGCTGACCGAGCTTGAAATCTATCCGCCGTGGGCCGTGGTCAAGATCGACGATACCGAAGTGGGTATCAGCGAGGGGCTCAATTGCGGGGCCTGGACCGTCGGCGTCGCCGTCACCGGCAATGTCTTCGGCCTGTCGCGGGCCGACACCGACGCCCTCTCGGCGCACGACTTCGCCGCGCGCCGGGCGCAGGCGGTGGGCAAGCTGGCGTCCGCCGGGGCGCATTACGTGATCGATGGCGTCGCCGACCTGCTGCCGGTGCTCGCCGCCATCAATGGCCGTCTCGCCCGAGGTGAGCGCCCCTGAGCGTCACGGAGCCCGCACCCCTCCGGAGAGGGGGCTGACGGAACCGGAAGGCCCGCATGAGCGTTCGCGCTGTGCTCCAGAGGTCTTCCGTGTCCCCATCCATCTCGCCGCTCCGTCTCGGTCTCGCCCGCCTGCTCGAACGACAGGCCGGCTTCTCGCGCTTTGCGCCGCGCGTGGTGGTCGCGGTGCCTGCCCGCGACGAGGAGGGGCGCATCGAGCGCTGCCTTGCCGCGCTCGCCGGACAGCGCCGGGCGGAGGGTGATTTCGGCGCCTTCGGGGTGCTGGTTCTGGCGAATAATTGCCGTGACCATACGGTGCCTCGGGCGCGGAACGTGCTTGCCGCTGCCGGACTGCCGCATCGGGTCCTTAGCCTCGATGTGCCGCCCACCCATGCCAATGCCGGCTTTGCACGCGGGCTGGCGCTCGACCTTGCCGGCGCCTGGGTCGAGCGCGGCGGGGCGCAGGGGGCATTGCTGACCACGGATGCCGATACGGTGGTGGCGCCGGACTGGCTGGCGCGCAATCTCGCCGGGCTTTCGGCCGGGTGCGGCGCGGTGGCTGGCCGGTTCGAGCTCGATCCCGTCGAAGCGGCGGCGCTGCCATCGGCGCTGCCATCGGCGCTGCGGAGGCGTCGCCGGATTGAGGCCGCTTATGAGGCGGCGCTGCTGGCGCTGGCGGGACGGCTCGACCCGCTGCCGCACGATCCCTGGCCGAATCACTGGACCGCGTCCGGCGCCAGCTTCGCCGTGAGCCTTGCCGCCTATCGCCGAATTGGCGGCCAGCCGGAGGTGGAGGTCGGCGAGGACCAGGCGCTGGCGGCGGCGTTGGCGCGCCATGACATCCCGATCCGGCACGACCCCGACATCCTTGTCACCACCTCCGCGCGGCTGGAGGGGCGAGCGAGCGGCGGGTGCGCCGCGACGCTGCGCCAGCGGCTCGAACACCACGATATGCCCGGCGACGACAGACTGGAGGCGCTTCCCGTCGCCCTGCGCCGCATGGTGCTACGGCTTCGCCTGCGGCGGGCCGTCGCCGAAGGTCTCGACGCGCCGGCGTGGGAGCACCGACTGGCCTTGCAGGCCGGCACGCTGGAGAGCCCGGCGCGCCTTCAATTCGGCGAGGCGTGGGCGAGAGTGGAGGCTCACAGCCCTCATCTCGCGCGGCGCCCGTTACGGCCCTCGCAAATGGAGCGCCATCTCGTCGCCGCCCGCCAGCTGCTGCGGGCACTCGATAGCGCCTCAGGCGACGACAAGCAGGTCCAGGCGATAATCCTCGGTGCGCTGCTGAGTTATCGGCGCCAAGGTTCCGGCAGTGGCCGCGATGAAGAGCTCGGCAGCGTCGTCGCCTGAGAGCGGATAATCCGTCTCCCGCACCCAATGGACGAGCTCGACATGGGCGCCGGGACGGAGCGAATCCGTCACGCGCGCCGCGAGCCGGGACACGTCGGTTGGGTCAAGGTAGTAAACAACCTCCGACAGCAGGATGAGGTCGAACGTGCCCGTTGGCCAGGTGGCCGGAGCGCTGCCTTCCAGAAAGGCGATCTGGCTGAGGCCTCGACAGCGCTGGCGCGCCCGCCCCAATGCGATGGCTGCCGGCTCCATCGCGATCAGCTCATCGCAACGGGATGCCAGTCGCTCGGTCAGCACGCCGATCGAACAGCCGATTTCCAGCGCCCGCGCATAGCGTGGCCGGGGCAGAGCGGACAGCGTCGCGGTATATTTCGCCTGCTCGTAGGGGCTGGTCTCGAACGACCAGGGGTCGGGCGAGCGTTCATAGAGGGTGTCGAAATAGGTAGTGGGCAGGGAAGGGTTCATAGCGGGCACTCCATGAAGGTTTCCCAATCCGTGTCGAAACGCGCCAGCATATCCGGCGTGAGCCGGAAGCCCTTGGGATCGTCGACGATGAGCGCCGTGGTCTGTGAGGCATGGGCGGCGATGGCGCGCCGCTTCGCCGGCAGGTGATTGGCGACACGGACTCTCACGCCGTGCGGCCGCGCGCCCGGCAGCGGCAATTGCGGCGGCAGGGTAAGGCCCCAGATCGGGTATTCCCAAAGCGTCGCGCCGGGTACGCGCCGCGCCGCCGCGCGCGCCAGCGCGAAGCTGGCCTTGTGGTCGCCATGCGGGTCGTGCCGCCAAGTGACGGCGACCACGTCCGCAGCGGCGGCGAGGGTGGCGATACGGTCGCAGGCCTGTTCCGCCTCGCGCCCCGTCATCGGCACATGGCGATCCGGCAGTCCGGCGAAATGCACATGCGATGGCCCGACACTGAGAGCCGCCGCTGCCTCGATCGCCTCCTGCTGGCGCAGCTTGGCAAGAACCGGGGGCGGAAACAGTACCGAACCCGGATGCGAGCCGGCGCCATCGCTGATGATGAGGATGGACACCGGCAGGCCGGCCGCGCGGCAGTCGGAAATGAGGCCGCCGCAGCCCAGGCTTTCATCGTCGGGATGGGGCGCGATGACGAGGAGGCCGCGCCGGACGAAATCGCTCGGTTCCATTTCGGGGAAGCCGGCCATGGCCTCCAGCGCATCGCCGAGGGTCGGGCTCATCGCCAGAGGTCTCCGGTCCACTCGTCGCGGAACGCATGGGCGGCGCCAGCGCACAAGGCGCGGTCTGGCGCCGGCTGGCGCAGATAGGTGGCAAGATCCCGGCACAGGCGCTCAAGCGGGTGGGTGCGCAGAAACCCGGCGAGTCCGACTGAACGCTGCACCCGCTCCAGCGTCTCCAGCCCGCTGCGCTCCACCGCCGAACGAGCCAGGTTCACATAAGCGACGGCGCGCTCCGCCGCTTCGGGCGTATCGGCCACCTCCGTCGCCTCGGCCAGGCGGGCGGCCTGCCCGACCCAGAGCCGGGCGGTTTCGGCAGCAATCAGCGCCTCGCCCATGCGCGCGAGCTGATGCGGGTCCTCGTGCCGCCCGTTGGCATGCAGGAAGTCCTTTGCCTCGTCGATCAGCCGCTCAATGCCGCCGAGCTGGACGGCGCAGAAGCGCCAGGCGCCGGCAGAGAAATGCGGCTGCCGGTGATAGTCACCGGCGCCGCCGAGAAGATCCTCATCCGGCACGGCCAGCCCGGTGAAGCGGAAGCTGCCGGTGGCCGAGGCGCGCATGCCATGGGCCCGCCAGTCCGACAGGTCGGCGCGCTCGGCGTCGTCCAGCCGGGGCAGCACCATCCGCCATGCGCCATCCACGTCACGGGCGGTAATCAGCGGGCATGCGATATGGCCGGCTCCGGAGGCAAAGGTCTTGCTGCCGACAAGACGGTGTGCGTCGCCCTCGCGCACCAGCCGCACCCCATCCGCGCCCTCGGTGTTCCAGACGCCGAACAGAGCCCCCTCGGCCGCCCGGCTTCGGGCGCGAAGGATTTGCGCGCGGGTGCCGTAGCGGATAATCAGCGCCGCGGCATTGACGTGGCCTTCGTAAAGTCGCCCGAGCGGCAGGCCGCCATGGCCGATGAGGCGCAGCACCTCCGACAGTTCGTCCGGCGCGCCGATGGCGATGCCGGCCGCCTCCTTCGTGCCGAAAGGAGCGGTGAGGGCGCCGATGGCGGCGAGGCGTGCGATGTCCTGCGAGGGAAAGCTGCCGTCTTCGTCCAGCACCGCCGTGTGGCGGGCAAGGCGGCGCAGATCGCCAAGCAGCGATTCATGTCCCCTGGTGCGGTTGGCCGCGATGTCGAGCATGTACGTGTCCCCTTTGGCCGGGGACAAGTAGCGGCAGCGACCCGCGGTTCCGGCGCAGCGACCGGGAGGCTATGCCCTCAAGTGTGCCGGGTTGGCCGGCTCGCTTTAATCGTGCTGCTGGAGGAAGTCGGAGACCACCGTCAGGCAGGCCTCCTTTTCCTCGACATGCGGCATGTGGCTGGACTCGGGAAACAACACCCAGCGTATATCGGGTACCTTCTCGCGATAGGGACGCACCACCTCGGGCGTGGCCTCGTCATGGGCGCCTGAGATCAGCAGGGTCGGCGCGGCGATCTGCGGCAGCCGGCTCTCGATGGTCCAGTCCTTCATCGTGCCGATGACGTGGAACTCAGTCGGCCCGTTCATGTGGCGATAAACCGTGTTGTCCGCATCTATTGCCGCGAAGGTGCGGGCGACCTCCGCCGGCCAGGGCGTGACCCGGCACACATGGCGGTCGTAGAACGCCATCGAGGCCTTGATGTAATCGGGATGGGTGAGCGTGCCGGCCGCCTCGTGGGCGAGCAGCGTCGCCTGCACCTCGGCGGGAAGTTCGCGGCGCAGGCGGTTCGCCTCGGCGACCCAGGTGTGCATGTTGGCGGGGGAATTGGCGATGACGAGCGCTTTCAGCCCCTGCGGCCGGCGCACCGCGTGCTCGGCCCCCAGCATGCCGCCCCAGGACTGGCCGAGAAAGGCGTAGCGCTGCGCGATGCCCAGATGCGCCAGCAGCGCGTCGAGCTCGGCGAGGAACAGCTCCACGGTCCAAAAGTCAGGACCCTTCTCGGGCAGGTGGGTCGACTTGCCATTGCCGAGCTGGTCGTAATGGATGACGGCGCGGCCATCGAGGGCGGCGATATCCTTGAAGGAATCGACATAGTCGTGGGTGCAGCCGGGGCCGCCATGCGCCACAACAAGCGGCAGGCGCGGGCTGTCGAGGGCGCCGGTCACGCGGTACCAGGTTTGGTATCCTCGGAAGGACAGAAACCCCTCCACGCTGCCCACTGCGTTCATGCCTGATCTCCCTGCCGCCCGTGTCGATGGCGAGGAAAATAGGCAGTCGGCGAAGCGTGCGGCAGCTATCAGAAGTGATAGGCGGGAAGGGGAGGGCGCAGGGTCAATCGAGCAGGCGCAGGCGCGCCGCACGCACCGCCGCCTGTGTGCGGTTCTTCGCCTGCAATTTGCGCATGGCGGCGTTGAGATGCATCACCACGGTGGGGACGGAGCGGCCGAGCGCGCGCGAGATCTCCTTCGCGGATAGTCCCTCGGCAGCATGGCGCAGGCATTCGCGCTCACGGGCGGTCAGGCGGGGAAGACCGTCGAGCCGGCGGTCCTCCCGCAGCGCGCCGGCCGCCGCGTGCTGGAACAGGTGCGCCAGCAGGCCGAATTCGCCCAGGCAGTGCTTGGCCTCGCGCTCGGCAAAACGCCCATCGCCGCAGCGTATGCCGGTGATGGTGGCGTAGTCGCCGCCGGGCATGTGCACCGGCACGGTGACGCCGGCGCTCATGCCGCGCGCGGCGAGGAAGTCGGCCACCGGGGCGCTGTCCTCGTTCATGAAGGCCCGGATCAGAGTCTCGGCGCGTGCGTCGTAGTTCCAGACGAAAGGCCGTGTGGTGCCGAGCGCCACCTTCTGCACCGGGTCGAGGCGGAAATAACCCTGGCCGACCCAGTAGTCGCGCATGGATTCGTCGACATTGCGCAGCTCCAGCACGGAGGGCATCATCTGTGCGCCATCGAGGTCAAAGCGCGCCGGGGTGTAGTCATAGATCAGCGCGTCGAAGCCGAAACCGTGCATGGCTTCAAACAGGAGATCGACCTGCGCGCCCAGCGTCGTGGCCGCGTCCAGCCGCTGTTCGATCATTCCGATATCGGCACCCATCGCCCGAGCGTCCCCCGCCTCTAGGGGCAAACCTATCACTTCTGATAGCTGGTTTGGACTCCCGTTTTCTCTACGAATTGAGCATGCCTTTTTGTTGAGCAGGGACGGGCCGGACGATGTGGCGGGAGATTGAGCCGCATGAGCGGCATGAGGTGAGGGTCGGTGAGCACCGGGTGGTGGCCTATTCATTCGGCACCGGCGCGGAAACCGTCTTTCTCCTCAATGGCGGGCCGGGGCTGGCCTGCGACTATCTGCGCGAGGCGCATTCCTGCCTGATCGATCAGGGCTACCGGGTGGTGGCGTTCGACCAGCTCGGCACCGGCGCCGCCGACCGGCCGACAGACCCTGCGCTGTGGACGATCGCGCGCTATGTCGAAGAGACCGAGACCGTGCGCGCCGCGCTTGGCCTCGGAAAGGTGCATCTGCTCGGCCATAGCTGGGGCGGGTGGCTCGCCATCGACTACGCGCTGGCCTACCCGCAGGCGCTGAAAAGCCTGATCCTCGCCGACACGGTGGCCGACATGCCGCATCTGGTGAGTGAGTTGGAGAAGCTGCGCGCCGCGCTCGGGCCGGAGACGGTGGCAATGATGCAGAAGCACGAGGCGGCCGGCAGCTTCGACCATCCCGAATACCAGGCCGCCATCACGCTGCTGAACTACCGCCATGTCTGCCGCCTGCCGGAATGGCCGGCGCCGGTACAGCGCTCGCTGGCCGACTGGAACATGGGCCCCTATGGCACCATGCAGGGGCCGAACGAGTTTCTCTACACCGGCAATCTGAAGGACTGGAACCGCATCCCGGATCTGCCTCGCATCACCGTGCCGACGCTGATCGTGGTGGGCGAGCGCGACGAACTGACCCCGGCCTGCGCCATGAAGATGAAGCACGCTCTGCCGCAGGCGCGGATCAATGTCGTCGCCAATGCCAGCCACATGCCGTTCTACGAGAACCCAGCCGGCTATTACCCGCCTCTGCTCGACTTCCTCGCCAGCGTATCGCGATAGAGATGCGCCGCTATTCCTTCATCCTGATGCGGCCGCTGCAATTCGTGCCGGTCGTGTTCGGCGTCAGCCTCATCACCTTCATCCTGGTGCGGATGATCCCCGGCGATCCGGCGCGGGTCCTGCTGGGCGCGCGCGCCACGCCGACCGCCATCGCCAATATCCGCGCGCAATTCGGCCTCGACGAGCCTTTGTGGCTGCAATATCTGTATTTCCTGCGCAATCTCGCCAATGGCGAGATGGGCATGTCGATCGTCTATCGGATCGACGTGCTGCGGCTGATCGGCACCCGCATCGAGCCGACCTTTGCGCTCATCCTGTGCAGCGTGCTGCTTTCCATCCTCATCGCCGTGCCGCTGGCGGCGCTCGCCGCCCGCAACCAGGGCAGGCCGGTCGACCACGCGATCCGCGTCGTCTCCACTTTCGGCATCGGCTTTCCACCCTTCTGGTTGGGGCTGATGCTGATCATGCTGCTGGCGGTGAGGTTCCCGATTTTCCCCGTCTCCGGCTATGGCGAGACGCTGGGCGACAAGCTGGCGCATCTGGCGCTGCCCGCGCTCACCATCGCGTTGTCGCTGTCCACCGTGCTGCTGCGCTCGCTGCGCGCGGCGATGGTGGACTGGCTGAAATCGGACGTTGCCACCGCCGCCCGGGCGCGGGGCATGCCCGAGTCCATCGTGTTCTGGCGCCATGTGCTGCCCAATTCCATCGCGCCCACCATCAACCTGCTGGCGGTGAACATCGGCTGGCTGATCGGCGGCACGGTGGTGATCGAGAGCATCTTCGCCCTGCCTGGCATGGGGCAATTGCTGGTGCGCGCCATTTTCTCGCGCGATTACATGGTGGTGCAGGGCGTCGCCATGGTGTTCGCCTGCGCCACCGTGCTGGTGAACTTCCTCGCCGACATCGCCACCGTCGCCGCCGATCCACGGGTGAAGCTGTGAGCGCGCCCGTCTCCGCCACGCGGATGAACCGCACGCTTCTCGCCGGACTTGTGATTGTCGGGGGCTTTGCCCTGGCCGCTCTCGCCGCGCCGCTGATCGCTCCCTATGACCCGATCTTCCAGGATGGCGCGGCGCGCATCCAGCCGCCGTCGCTGGCGCACCCGTTCGGCACCGACAATTTCGGCCGCGACATCCTCTCGCGCATCATTTTTGGCGCCCGGGTCGACCTGCAGATGGCCGTGATTGGCGTGTTTTTCCCGCTGGTCATCGGCACCGTGATCGGCGCGATTGCTGGCTTTTTCGGTGGCCTCGTTGATGCGGTGCTGATGCGGCTGATCGACATCATCCTCGCCTTCCCCTTCCTGGTGCTGATGCTCTCCATTATCGCCATTCTCGGGCCGGGGCTTTCCAGCTTCTACATCGCGATGGCGCTGGTCGGCTGGGTGTCTTATGCGCGCCTCATCCGGGCGCAGATTCTCGTTCTGAAGAATGCGGATTACGCCGTGGCGGCGGTGAGCCTTGGTTTTTCGCGCACCCGCGTGCTGTTCCGGCACCTGCTGCCCAATTCGGTGGCGGGCTCGCTGGTGTTCTGCATGTCGGATTCGGTGCTGGTGCTGCTGTCGGGGGCGGCGATCTCCTATCTCGGCCTTGGCGTCCAGCCGCCGACGGCGGAGTGGGGCATCATGGTGGCGGAGGGGCAGGCCTTTCTCTCCCAGGCCTGGTGGATCACCCTGTTCCCCGGCCTGTCTATCGTCCTGCTGGCCTTCGGTTTTTCGATGATCGGCGACGCGCTCGGCGAAGCGATGGGAGTGCACGAATGAGCACCCCGCTGCTGTCGATCCGCGATCTCTCCGTCAGGGTGCGCGGCGAACAAGGCCCGCGCACCCTGCTCGACCGCGTCTCGCTCGACCTTCAGCCCGGCGAGATTCTCGGGCTTGTCGGCGAGAGCGGGTCGGGCAAGAGCTTGCTGTGCCGGTCGCTGGTGCAGTTGCTGCCATCGCGCGCCATCTCCGTCACCCAGGGCGAGGTGAGAATGGGCGGGCGCGACCTGCTGGCGCTCAGCGAAGCGCAGATGCAGCAGGTGCGCGGCGCCGAAATAGGCATGATATTTCAGAACCCTAGCAGCCATCTCGACCCTGTCATGCGGGTCGGCGACCAGATTGCCGAGGGGCTGCGCTTTCACCGTCGGCTGGATCGGGCGGCGGCGCAGGCGGAGGCGATCGCGCTGATGCGGCAGGTGGGATTCACTGATCCGCCGCGCCAGTTCGCCGCCTATCCGCACGAGTTTTCCGGCGGCATGCGCCAGCGCGCCATGATTGCGGTGGCGCTGGCCTGCGACCCGAAAATCCTCATCGCGGACGAGCCGACAACCGCGCTCGACGTCACCATCCAGGCGCAAATCCTGCGTCTTCTCATGGAGTTGCGGGAGGCGCGCGGCCTTTCCATCATCCTGATCACCCATGATCTCGGCGTGGTCGCGCAGACCTGCGACCGCATCGCGGTGATGCGGCAGGGGCGGGTGGTCGAGGCGGGCGACAAGCGCGCGCTGCTCGCCCGGCCCGCCCATGCCTATACGCGGGCGCTGATCGCCAGCCACCCCTCAATGCCCGTGACCAATGAGTGCAGTGAGGTGGACGATCAGGCCGATGAGGCCAAAGAGGCCAACCTGCCGACCTCCTCCGCCGTGCCGGCACGCCCGCTGGTGGAGATCGACGATCTTCACATCCGATTCCCGCTCCCCGGCGGCCTGTTCGGCCGCCGCCGCAGCTTCAGCGCCGTGGACGGGGTGTCACTGCAGATCCGGCCCGGCGAGACGGTCGGCATTGTCGGCGAGAGCGGCTCGGGAAAGTCGACGCTGGCGCGGGCGATGCTCGGCCTCACCCCGATCTCCGACGGGCACATCAGCTTCGATGGCACCACCCTGCGGGGGCAGCCGGGGGTGGCGCTGGCGAAGATCCGGCACCAGGCCGCCATGGTGTTCCAGGACCCGTTCAACTCGCTCAACCCGCGCCTGACCATCGGCCAGACGTTGACCGAGGTGCTGCGCGTGCAGGGCAAGGTGCCTTCGGCCGCTATTCCGGCACGGGTGGCGGAACTGCTGGCGCTGGTGGAACTCGACCCCGAACTCGCCGGCCGCCGGCCGCGCCAGCTCTCCGGCGGCCAGTGCCAACGCGCCGGCATCGCCCGGGCGCTGGCGGTCGATCCCCGGCTGATCGTCGCCGATGAATGCGTCGCCGCGCTCGACGTCACCATCCAGGCGCAGATCGTCGCGCTGTTCCAGCGGCTGGTGAAGACCATGGAACTGACGCTGGTGTTCATCGCCCACGACCTCGCCATCGTGCGCCATCTCTGCGCGCGGGTGGTGGTGATGCATCACGGCCGCATCGTGGAGGAGGGGCCCTGCGCCGAGGTGTTCGAGCGGCCGCGCGAGGCCTACACCGCCGCGCTCATCGCCGCCATTCCCGACATCGATCCGGACCGGCGCCTGCTGGCGCCGCCGGTGGAGAAGTTAGCCAGCTAACCACCAGAGGAAGAAACACGTGAAAACCGCCTTCCGCAAATCCCGCCTCGCGGCCTTTGCCGCGCTTCTTTCGCTGTCGACCAGCTATGCCCACGCCGCCGGCGTGCTCACCATCGCCCGCAACGAGGATTCCACCACGTTCGACCCGATCAAGTCGGCGCAGAATGTCGACAATTGGGTGTTCTCGAACGTGTTCGACGTTCTGGTGCGGGTGGACGCCAGCGGCACCAAGCTGGTGCCGGGCCTTGCCGAGAGCTGGACGATTTCCGATGACGGCCTGACCTACACTTTCAAGCTGCGCGACGCGAAGTTCTCCGATGGCGCCCCCGTCACCGCCGAGGACGCCGCCTTCTCGCTGATCCGCATCCGCGACGACAAGGGCTCGCTCTGGGGCGACAGCTTCAAGGTGATCGACACCGCCACCGCCACCGACCCCAAGACGCTGGTGGTGAAGCTGAAGGGCAAGTCGGTGCCGTTCCTGTCGATGATGGCGCTGCCCAACGCTTCGGTGCTGCCGAAGAAGCTGGTGGACGGCGCCGCCGCCGACGCCTTCGCCGAGAAGCCGGTCGGCTCGGGTGCCTTCAGCCTGGTGGAGTGGCGCCGCGGCGACCGCATCATCCTGAAGAAGAACCCCAATTACTGGGACGCCGCCAAGGTGAGCCTCGACGGCGTGGAATGGCTGGTCATTCCCGACGACAACACCCGCATGCTGAAGATCCAGGCCGGCGAGGTGGATGCCGCCATCACCGTGCCGTTCTCCCGCGTCGCCGAGCTGAAGACCAATCCGGACCTCAAGGTCATCAGCGATCCCTCGACCCGCGAGGACCACATGCTCATCAACCATGAGCATGGCGCGCTGGCGAAGAAGGAGGTGCGCGAGGCGCTTGATATGGCGATCGACAAGCAGGCGATCGTCGAGGCCGCCACTTTCGGGCTGGGCGAGGTCGCCTATTCCTATGTGCCCAAGGGCGCGCTCTATCACTATGCCGACAATCTGCGCCGGCCCTATGACCCGGAAAAGGCCAAGAAGATGCTGGCCGATGCCGGCGCCTCCGGCCTCACGCTGAACTACGTCGTCAATGCCGGTAAGGAGACGGACGAGCAGATCGCCGTTCTCGTGCAGCAGCAGCTGGCCAAGGCCGGCGTCGGCGTGACGCTGCAGAAGGTCGACCCCAGCCAGAGCTGGGACATGCTGGTGAACGGCGACTACGACATCTCGGTGATGTACTGGACCAACGACATTCTCGATGTCGACCAGAAGACCACCTTCGTGCTCGGCCACGACACCAACATGAACTACATGACCCGCTACAAGAATGACGAGGTGAAGGCGCTGGTGGAAGCCGCCCGGCTGGAAACCGACCCGGCCAAGCGCGAAGCGATGTATGTGACGCTGCAGAAGCTGGCCAAGGGCGACGTCAACTGGATCGACCTCTATTACAGCCCCTATATCAACGTCACCGCCAAGAATATCGAGAACTTCCACCAGAACCCGCTGGGCCGCTTCTTCCTTGAAGAGACGGTGAAGAACTGAAGCGCGAGCGGGGCGGCCGGTGCCAAATGCCGGCCGCTGCTGACTGCGGCCTGCTGACTGCCGCCTGCTGACTGCCGCTCCTGCGGGCGCTCTTGCCGGCCGCTCATTCTGTCGTCAAGCCGGGGGCCTCGGGCCTCCGTCATCCCGGCCGCCGCCGCAAGGCGGCGCGCCGGGATCGTCCGCCAGGAAAGGCCAGCATCCCGGACAGGACCTGCAGTCCTTCCGGGATGACGCCGCTGGACGCATTCCACGTCCGGTTGCTCTCTCCGCCCCTCGCCGGACACAAAAAGGGGAGGGCCGTTTGGCCCTCCCCCTGTCCGATGCCCTGAGGCGTCACTTGTTGATGTCGGTCCAGATCCGGGCATAGAGCTGGGAAACTTCCGGCGAGCAGGTTTCCAGGAACTGGCCGGCCTTCTCGAATTCCGGCGGCACGTTCAGCTCCGGCGCGCCCTTCATGTCGGCGGGGAAGAAGGCTTCCGAACCCTTGATGCCGTTGGCATATTTGGCGAAGGCCGAGATCATCGCCGCGTTTTCCGGCTCCATGATGAAGTTCATGAACGCCTTGGCGTTCTCAACATTCTTGGCGTCCTTGAGGATGGTCACGCTGTCCATGAACAGCGGATAGCCTTCCTTGGGATAGCCGAAGGCGACATCGGGGTTCTTCAGGCGCGCGCGCAGGATGGCGCCGTTCCAGTAATACACCCCGGCATAGTCGCCCGAGGGCAGCTTCTCGGTGACGGAATAATCCATCGCCAGCCATTTCGGCTTGGCTTCCAGCAGCTTGTCGCGCACCTGCTTCAGCAGCGCCTTGTCAGTGGTGCACCACTCGCCGCCGAGATAGCGGATGGTGGCGTAGAGCACGTCGTTCATTTCCGGCTCGACATTGATCTTGCCGACCAGTTCCTTCGGCGGATCGAGGAAGATCGCGGAGGTGTTGATGTCGCCGCCATAGACCTTCTTGTTGACGCCGATGCCGCTCAGGCCCCACTGCCACGGCACCGAATAGTGCCGGCCCGGATCCCAGGCGACATTCACCCAGCGCGCGTCCACATTCTTGAAGTTCGGCATCTGGTCGGGCCTGGCCTCCAGCAGCAGGCCCTCCTTGATCCAGATCGGGAGGTAATTGGCCGAGGGAACCACGATGTCGAAGCCATGGCCGCCGGCGCGGATCTTGGCCAGCGCGGTATCGTTGGAATCGTAGTCGGTGACGGTCACCTTGACCTTGTGCGTCTCCTCGAACTTCTTGATCAACTCGGGGCTGGTGTAGTCGCCCCAGTTGTAGATGTTCAGCTGCCCCTCGGCGCTGGCCGCGCCCGCGCTGACGAGAAGGGCGAGCGCCGCCGCCAGCGTCGTCGATTTCAAGCTCATGGTCCCACTCCGTCCTGTGTTGGTTCAGGCTTTTTTGCGGTTGATGAAGAAGAACATCGTTACCAGCGCCACCGACAGCACGAGGAAGGCGGCGGCGATGGCGTTGATCTCGGGCGTCACCGCCCGGCGCAGCTGGCCGAGCATATAGGTGGGCAGCGTGTCCTGCCCGCCCGACTTGACGAATTCGGAGATCACCACGTCGTCCAGCGAGATGACGAAGGCCAGCATGAAGCCGGCGATGATGCCGGGCCGCAGCAGCGGCAGCGTCACCCGGCGAAACACCTGCCAGGGCGGGGCGTAGAGGTCCGCCGCCGCGCGCTCCAGCGACTGGTCCATCCCCTCCAGCCGGGCGCGGATCGGCAGATAGGCGAAGGGGATACAGAAGGCGGTGTGCGCGAGGATGAGGTAGCCCAGGCCCGTATAGCCGGTCCACACCTTCACCTTCGCGAACACGATCAGCAGCGCCACGGCGGTGACGATTTCCGGCACCATCAGCGGCAGGTTGATGAAGGCGTATTTGAACGACAGGCCGGGATAGGGCGGGGTGCGGGTGGTGGCGAGCGCCGCCATGGTGGCGGCGATGGTCGCCATGCTTGCCGCGCTCGCCGCGATGATCAGCGAGCGCCACGCCGCGTCCTGCACCGACTGGTTCTGCGCGGCGGCGGCGAACCAGTGCAGCGAGAACCCGCCCCAGGAGGACAGCGAGTCGCTGGCGTTGAAGGCGTAGACGACCAGGGTGATGATCGGCAGATAGAGCAGCACGAAGGTGAACAGCGCGATGGCGCCGAAGCCGGGCTGGGAGCGGATGTCGAACCGCCCCCGGGTGCGGAAATCAAACAGCGCCCTAGCCATGCCCGCCTCCCGACCGCGCGGCGTTGCGCACATAGAACAGCATGGCCACCATCACCAGCACCATCAGCGTGATCGACAGTGCCGCGCCGAGCGGCCAGTTACGGCCGGCGCCGAATTGCAGCTCGATCAGATTGCCGAGCATCAGGTTCTTGCCACCACCGAGCACGCGCGGAATGACATAGGCGCCGAGCGAGGGGATGAAGACGAGGATCGAGCCGGCGACGATGCCGGGCTTCACCAGCGGGATGATGATCCGCCGCAGCACGGCGAGCCGGCCGGCATAGAGGTCGTACCCCGCCTCGATCAGCCGGAAATCCAGCTTTTCGAGGCTGGCATAGAGCGGCAGCACCATCAGCGGCAGATAGACATAGACCATGCCGAACAGGATCGCCCAGTCGGTGTACATGATCGGGATCGGCTCCTGGATCACCCCGAGCCACATGAGCAGCGTGTTCAGCACGCCCTCATTGCGGATCACCTGCTGCATCGCGAAGGTGCGAATGAGCAGATTGGTCCAGAACGGGATCGTCACCAGGAACACCCAGATCTCGCGGCTGTGGCGCGGCCGGGTGGCGATGAAATAGGCGGTCGGGAACCCCAGCGCGAGGGTCAGCACGGTGGTGATGACCGACAGCCGCACCGAGCGCCACAGGATCGACAGATGCGCGTCGGCGAGGGACAGGGTGTCGTCGAAGATGTCGCGCTGGAAGAAGACCGAGAACCAGCCGTCGAGCGAGAACTCGCCCGGCTTCACGTCGCCATAATCGCCCTTGGCCATGAAGGAATAGGCCAACATGACGAAGAGCGGGCCGATGGAGGCGATGAAGACGATGAGCAGCGCGGGCGCCGAGAGCAGCCAGCGCGAGCGGATCTTGCCCTGTTCGTCCCGGCGGGCGATCTCTGCGGCGCTGGCCATGGCTCAGTCCCGCAGCACTTGCGCGGCATCGGGCGCGATCTCGATGCCGACGCGCGCGCCGACTTCGGCGCCACAGGACTGGCTGCGCGAATTCTGCTGGCGCACCATGAAGGTGATCCCCTCGTCCAGCTTCACATGGATGTGGGTATCGGTGCCGAAATAAACGACGTTCTCCACCAGGCCGGAGAGTTGCCCGCCGCTTGCGACCACGCGGGCATGTTCGGGCCGCACCACCAGCGTCGCCTCGCCTGAGGGCACATAGCCATCGGCGAGGGTGGCGGACATCTCGACGCCGGAAGGCAGCCGCACCCGCGCCATGCCGGCCTCGATGCCGACCATGGCGGCGGGGAGGAAATTGGTCTCGCCGATGAAGTCGGCGACGAAGCGCTCGGCCGGCTTGTCGTAAATGTCCCAGGGCGTGCCGATCTGCAGCACCTTGCCCTTGGACATGACCGCGATGCGGTCGGACATGGTGAGCGCTTCTTCCTGGTCGTGGGTGACGAAGATGAAGGTGATGCCGGTCTCGCTCTGCATGCGCTTGAGCTCGATCTGCATCTCCTTGCGCAGCTTGTAGTCGAGCGCGGAGAGCGGCTCGTCCAGCAGCAGCACCTTCGGCGCCGGTGCCAGCGCCCGGGCGAGGGCGACGCGCTGGCCCTGGCCGCCGGAAATCTGGTCGGTGCGGCGCTGCGCCAGCTCCTCCATATGCACCAGCTTCAGCATCTCGGCGACGCGGGAGGCGATCTCACCCTTCGGCCGGCCGAGCATCTGCAGGCCGAACGCCACATTCTCCCAAACGGTGAGGTGGGGAAACAGCGCGTAGCTCTGGAACACGGTGTTGATCGGCCGCTTGAAAGGCGGCAGGCCGGCAATGTCCTCGCCATGCAGGCGAATGGAGCCTTCGGTGGGATACTCAAATCCCGCGATCATCCGCAGCAGCGTGGTCTTGCCGCAGCCGGAAGGACCCAGCAACGTGAAGAATTCATTCTCGCGAATGGCGACGGAAACATTGTCCAGCGCGCGCAAGGCGCGCGGTCCTTCGCCAAATTGCTTGACGATACCCCTGCATTCGACAGCGATGCGGGCGTCCGGTACAGCGGCAGGCTCCGGCATTATTCACCCGTTGCTAGACACGAGCCTTCTCAGGGAAGGCGAACACACCGCTCACGGCGCTATCGTGAAGCAGCGTATGTGAGCCCTCTTCATCCGGCAAGCGGGGTGGCGCCGAATGTGATCATATTTTTGGCTCGTCCTGTTTGCAGGCAATCGGCGGGCGGCGTCCGGCCCAGGGCGCGGCTTCCTCGATGCGGGCGCACAGGCCGAGCAGCGCCTCGTCATGGCCGAAGGGCGCGGCGAGGTGAATGCCGACGGGAAGCCCTTCCGCCGTCCAGTGCAGCGGCAGCGAGGCGGCCGGCTGGCCGGAGGCGTTGAAGGCGGCGGTGAAGGGCGAATAGGCGAACACCCCGTCCGGCCCCATCCGGTAATCGAGATAATTCCGGCCGACATGGTCGAAACGCCCGAGCTTCGCCGGCGGCTCGGCCAGCGTGGCGGTCAGGAAAAAATCGGCGCGCTGGAAGAACGCCGCCATCTCCCGCCCATAGGCGTGCACCTTGTTGACGGCTTCGAGATAGTCGGCGCCGCTGATGCCGCGCGCATACTCGACCGCCGAGCGGGCGACGCTCTCGATCTCGCCGTCCTCCAGCGGCCGGCCGCGCCGCCGCACCGCGCCTTCCACCGTCAGGGCGGTGCCGCAGCCGACAATCTTGGTCCAGGCCGCCATCATGCCCGCCGTATCGGCCTCCGGCCGGGCTTCGACCAGACGGTGGCCGAGGCTCTCCAGCAGCTTCGCCGCTGATTCTACCGCCGCCTTGCAGTCCGGCGCGATGGGATCGCCGGTCAGGGTCGTGGTGGTGAAGGCGATGGTGAACGGCCCGTCGCGCCGCGCCAGCGCCGCGCCGAACGAGGCTTCCAGCGGCGGCGCGACATAGGGTGCGCCGAGGTCGGGGCCCTGCGTCACGTCGAGCAGCACCGCGCTGTCGCGCACCGAGCGTGTCAGAAAGCCGTCGATCGCCATACCGGCCCAGCCCTCGCCGACATAGGGCCCATCCGGGGTGCGGGCGCGGGTGGCCTTGAAGCCGAACAGCCCGCAGGAGGAGGCGGGAATCCGCACCGAGCCGCCGCCATCCGAGCCATGCGCGGCGGGGAGGATGCCGGCCGCGACGGCGGCGGCGGCGCCACCGGACGAGCCGCCCGGCGTGTGGTCGAGATTCCACGGGTTGCGGGTCGGCCCGCCATAGACCGCCGACTCGGTGGTCGGGCCAACGCCGCCCTCGGGCGAGGTGGTGCGGCCGAATGTGACGAGGCCGGCCGCCCGGAGCCGGGCATAGATCGCCGAATCCTTGGCATAGCGGGTGTCGGCGAACAGGCGTGAGCCGTTGTTGCTGGGAAAATCGATCGCCTCGGCGCCAAGGTCCTTGAGCAGGAACGGCACGCCCCGCAGCGGCCCCTCGGGCAGGCCTTCCTCGATCAGCCGCCGCGCCACCTTTTCCTGCAGCAGCGTCACCGCGTTCAGCTGCGGGTTGAGCGCGGCGACGCGGGCCAGCGCCTCGTCCAGCAGCTCACCGGGGGTGACGTCGCGCTTGGCGACATGCTCGGCAAGGGCGACGGCGTCGCTCTGATCGTAAAGCTCGCTGATATCCATGGGGGTGGGTCCGCTACCGAGGGGGTAGCGATGTATCGCCTCCCGGCAGGCTGGGGCGCAAGGGCTGTCTGGTTGCGCAACCTCTCCCGTTCACCGGCCGGGCGCGACGGCGACCTGGCGCCGTGCAGCGCCCGCCGCCCCGGGAACCGGCGAAGGATCAGGCGCATGAGCGGGCGCGTGAGCGGGCGAATGAGCGGGCTTGGCCAGTTGCTCGCGATAGGCCGGCAGCACCTGCAGGGCGAAGGCGACCAGCCGCTCCTCATCCCTTTCGCCAAGGCGGAGGGCTTCCATCAGGGCGGAGGCCAGCCGCATCCGCATCACCTCGTCGACCCCGTCGCGATTGAGCCGCGTGGCGGCGTCCTGCGCCTGGGCGATGCATCGGTCGAGAAGGCGGACGGTTTCCGGATCAAGGCGGACGTAACGCGACGACATACTCATTCCCCATGCGGCCATTTGCGGCCTGCGCGGGTGATGTAGGGACTCCGGACTCGCCGGCAAGGGGAGTGACATTGCCGCACGTGCGAAGGGCGCGGACCTCGCGGACCGCGCCCTTGCGTTTGCCGTTGACGAAGCTCTCAGCGGGTGGAGCGGGCGTTCTGCTCGATCTGGCGCTGGATGTAGGGCTCGACATTCTGGGTGGCGGGCTGCTGCACATAGGTGTTGCGGCCCTCGATAACAGGCGCGCCGGCACCGCCATTGGCCCGCGCCTCGCTGGCGCTGCGGACGGCGGCGTCATAGCCGGCCTTTTCCACCGGGTCGCGTCCTTCCGCCAGCGCCGTGTTGACGAGGCCGGCGGCGGAAAGGGAAAGAACGGCGGCGGTGAGGGTCATCTTCCAGTTGAACGTGGTCATAATCTTCTCTCCATTTTGGTTATCTCCTGTTCCGAATTTTCGGTGCGCAGGAGAATGCGTATAGGTGAAGCGAGTAATTGCGTTTACTCGGGTGTCCGGCGCGGCATCGGCTTGCCGTCGTCCGATGAAGCCAATCTAGGGGAGAGATGTCGCAGAACTTCTTGCGAAAGAGCCGCCAATTGTCTCGGCCTGTCGCAGCCGATCGGCGCTATACGCTTTGTTACAATTTTTCCCAGCGGGCAAAGGGCGATGGCAGTATGTAAAAGGCGTGGAGTTTTCGCATGGACGCCGTACCGCACATCGCCATCGTCGACGACCATCGCGACATTCGCGATCTGGTCGGCAAATATCTGCACCGGCACGGCTACCGCACCTCGCTGGCCGAGAACGCGAGCGCGTTCCGCCGGCTGATGGAGCGCAATGCCTTCGACCTCGTGGTGCTCGACGTGATGATGCCGGGCGAGGACGGGCTCTCGCTGTGCCGCTATCTCCGAGAATCCACCAGCCTGCCGGTCATCATGCTCACCGCCATGGCGGAGGAGACCGACCGCATTGTCGGGCTGGAGCTGGGCGCCGATGACTATCTTTCCAAGCCGTTCAACCCGCGCGAACTGCTCGCCCGCATCAAGGCGGTGCTGCGCCGGGTGCAGAGCCTGCCGCCGCAGCGCGGTCAGCTGAAGGCGAAGGAACTGCGCTTCGACCGGTGGGCGCTCAATGTCGGGCGGCGCGAGCTGATCGACCAGGACGGGCTGACCGTGCCGCTGAGCACGGCGGAATTCCGGCTGCTGAGCGTTTTTCTCGACCATGCCGGGCTGGTGCTGAGCCGCGACCAGCTGCTTGACCTCACCGTGGGGCGCAGCGCCGAGCCGTTTGACCGGGCGATCGACAATCAGGTGAGCCGGCTGCGCAAAAAGATCGAGACCGACCCGAAATCGCCCGCGCTCATCAAGACGCATTGGGGCGGCGGCTACAGCTTCTCGGCCGAGGTGGAAGGCCAATGATCGCCATGTGGAACCGCAGCCTGACCGCCCGCTTCGTCGCCGTGATGCTGCTGGCGCTCGCGGTTTCGCAGGGCATCAGCTTCCTTTTGTTCACCGATGAGATGGGCGGCGTGCTGCTGCGCGCGGCCAAGGCCGAATTCCTCAGCCGCAGCGCCTCGGTGGCGCAGGTGCTGGAAACCACCCCGCCCGCCGTGCAGCACGATATTCTGCAGGCCAGCGGCACCAGCTACACCCGCTTCTGGGTGACGCCGACCTTCCCCGGCAATGTCGAGAGCTGGCGGGTGGAGGCGAAGGACAAGCTCGCCGAGCCGCTGCCGACGCTGGCCAATCTGGCGGGCACCGAACAGGGGGGGCCGGAAACGGTGGTGGAGAGGGCGGCGGCGCCGGCGCTCGCGCCGCAGCCGGTGAGCGTCACCGTCGCCTCGCCGACCCCTGCCAGCGGCGCGCCCTATTCGACCTGGCTCGACCTGCCGGCGCATGCCTGGCCGCTCTCGCGGGCGGCCAAGTTCATGTATTGGGGCGATGCCACCGGCATGGGCCTTGCCGTGCAGCTGAAGGACGGCTCCTGGCTCAACAGCGCCTTCTCCAAGAAGATGTCGAACAGCATGCTCTCCGCCCGCTCGCTGATCTCGCTGGGGGTGACGGCGTTCATCCTGTCGCTGTGCGCGGCCTTCATCGCCCGCACCATGACCAAGCCGATGCGGCGGCTGGCGGCGGCGGCGGAAGCGCTGGGCCGGGGCGAGAGCGTGGCGCCGCTGCAGGAAAAGGGGCCGGACGATCTGCGCCACACGGCGGTGGCGTTCAACCTGATGCAGTCGCGGCTGCAGCGCTTCGTCGAGGACCGCACCCGCATGCTGGCGGCGATCGGGCATGATCTGCGCACGCCGATCACCTCGCTGCGGCTGCGGGCGGAATTCGTCTCCGAGGACGAGACCCGCGAGAAGATGCTCGACACGCTGGACGAGCTGCGCGCCATGACCGAGGCGACGCTGGCCTTCTCGCGCGAGCAGGCGACCGAGGAGGTCACGCGCAATGTCGACCTCACCGCGCTGGTGGGCAGCCTGTGCGACGACCTGATCGAGCTTGGCTATGAGATCACCTGCGTCGAAGGGCCGAAGATCAGCTATCGCTGCCGGCCGGACGCGCTGAAGCGGGCGGTGCGCAATCTGGTGGAGAACGCTGTGCGCTATGGCGAGCGCGCCCGCGTCACCTTGCGCACAACGCCGCAGGCGATCGAGATCGAGATCGAGGATGACGGTCCGGGCATTCCCGCCGACATCGCCGAGAAGGTGTTCGAGCCGTTCTTCCGCATGGAGCATTCGCGCAACCGCGAAACCGGCGGGATCGGCCTCGGCCTGTCGATCTCGCGCAACATGGTGCGCCATCATGGCGGCGACATCACGCTGGCCAATACCGGGCAGGGGCTGCGCGCCACCATCAGCCTGCCCCATGCCGCCATCGCCGGGCCGGAAGCGAAAGGCCCGGTGCGCGCGTCGCGTCGGCCCGGCCTTGTCCTCGGCGCCCGCACGCCGGCGGAGTGATGTTGCCCGCCCGCTTCTGACTACGGCCGCACAGCCGGCGTCTCGATCTCCATGCCCGCGGCGCGCTGCATGAGATAGAGCTCCAGCGCGATGAACTCCTCGGAGCCCGCCGCGAAGGGTTCGGCGCGCACGCCGATCATGCAGTTGCGCAGCCGGCGCTGCAGCGAGCCGATGCCCTGCCATTCCAGCCGATAGAGGGGATAGCCGGTGGGGTGCGCCTGCGTGACCGCGCTGCCGGCAAGGCGCTGGTTCCAATGGTCGTCGTGGCAATTGGCGCAGGAAAGGTCGAGCTGGCCCATGCGGGTGGTGAAGATCTGTCGGCCGGTCTCGCGATAGGGGGCGAGCCGGGGCTCCTTCGGCGGCGCGATCGGCAGGCCGCGCGATTGATGCGCCACCAAGGTGGTGAGCGCCAGCAGCGCGTCGCTGTCGCGCGGCAGGTCCGGCGCGCCCTGCCGCTCGCTGCGGCACTGGCGGATGCGTCCCGTGAGGTCGATGAGTTTTCCGCTGGCGGCGTCAAAGGCGGGAAAGCGGGTGGCGACGCCGCGCATCGCCTCCGCCGCGCCATGGCAGCCGGCGCAGGAGCGGCCGGACGCGCCGGCCTTCTCTTCCCACAGGCTGGCGCCCTGCAGCACCCAGAGCATGCCGGGATTACTGGTGTCATCCGCCTGCATCGCCTGCGTCTGCGGCGCCATGAAGGCGCGGCCTGAGCGCCGCTCTCCCGGGGCGATCTCGCCCGCCGACGCGTCGCCGCCCAGCAGCGCCAGCGCCAGAGCGGCAAAGACGGGCAGGCGCGCGGCCGGCCGGCGCATCAGCTGACCACGATCTCGGCGCTGGCGGTCTCTGTCTGCCCCTTGTCGTCGGTCCATTCAAACGCCACCGTGCCGCTCTCCGTCGCGATGAGGCTGAACGACACGAAGGGATTGGCGGAGACGGCCGGGAAGAACTCGGCCGAGAACACTTCCGCGCCGCCATAGGTGCATGTGAGGCGAGTGATGATGTCGCGGGGGATCTCGGCCCCATTGGGCCCCATGCGGTAGCCGGTCTCCATCGGGTGGGCGATCATCGCCCTGACGTCGACAATCTCGCCGCGCTTGGCTTCCGGCGGCACACTGACGAGCGCGCGGGTCATGACAAATCCTCGATACAGGCGGCGAGGGTGACGATGACATTCGCCTCGCTCGACCAATAGGTGCCGTCGCTGAGCTCGGCGACGGCGAGCACGGTCTGCGAGGTCGCCAGCCTTATGCGGGTGGAAATCCGCGCCCGGCCATTGTGGGGGCCGAGGCGGAAGATCGCGACATCCGCCTGCGGGTTCTTCTCATTGAACAGGCCGATGCGGCGGACATGGGCGGCGTCCGTCATCGGGCTTTCGACCTCGACGGTGACGCCGACCGCATTGCCGTTTTCCACCAGCGGCGGCACGGTGAGCTTCACCCGGCCGGCCGTGACCGGCACGCCGCCGGTGAAGCCGGCCACCGCCTGCTCCAGCGAGGGCCGCGCCAGCGCGCGCAGCGGCAGCGCCATGACGAGAATGCCGACCCCGCCCGCCAGCACGGCGCGCCGGCCGAGCGAGGGGCCGCCGGCGGGTTCCAGTGCGATGGGTTCTGTCATCGGCTCACTCCTTTAGCGTCACGAGATAGGCGACCAGGTGCTCGATCTCTGCGGCGCCGAGCACCGGCTTTCCCTGCCAGGCCGGCGCGATCCGTGCGCCATCAGGCGGCGCATGATAGGTGGGCATGAGGCTCTCCGGGTTGAGCCGCTTCATGTCGACGATCCTGAGCCGGATCTGGCCCTCGTCAAGCCGTGAACCGATGCCGGTAAGGCTCGGTGCCAGCGTGCCCTGCAGCTGCGCCGCGCCGCCCGGGACGGCGTGGCACAGGATGCACAGGCTGCGGTGCCGCTCGCCGATCAGCGCCTGCCCGAGGGCGGCATCGCCGCGCCTGCCCGCCAGCGGCTCAATTATCGCGTCACCCGTGACGACATAGCGCTCCGGCCCGGCCGGTTCCTCCGCCCGCGCGGCATTCCCCGTTCCGCCGCAGGCGAGGGCTAAGGCGGCGCCCACGAGCGCCTGCCTCACGCGAAGGCCTCGGTGGTGATGGTCTGGAACCAGGCCTCGCCATAGGCGGCCTCCTCGGCCCGGACAGAGGCCGGGGCGTCGAGCGGGGAGGTGCCGCCGGCGCCCTCGACCTCCGCCAGCAGCCCGTTCTGCGGGGCGTAGACGCCAGCGATGGAGATGCCGTAATCCGGCGCCAGCAGGCTGTAGCAGGTGTTGATCAGCTTCGGCTCGGCGGGATTTCGCTCGCGCAGCAGGGCGATGACGGCGCTGGCGCAGGCCTTGGCCTGGGCGTTGGCGGTGAAGGCGGATTTCGGCATCGCCCCGCCAATGGCGGCGTCGCCGATGACATGGATGTTGGGCACCAGCCGCGATTCGAAGCTGACAGGATCGATCGGGCACCAGCCGGTGCGGTCCGCGACGCCGGCCAGCGCCGCGATGGCGCCGGCGCGCTGGGGGGGAATGACATTGGCCACCGCCGCGCGGTGTTCGCCGAAATCGGTGCGCAGCGTCCGTGTCGCGGCGTCGACCCCGGTGACGGCGCCGCCGAACGACAACCCGACCCATTCGATCATGCCGGGATAGAGCGCGGCCCAGCCAGCCTCGAACAGGCGCTGCTTGGAAAAGCCGTCCTTGGCGTCGAGGATGAGGATCTTCGAGCGCGGCTTGTGCGCCTTGAGGTAATGCGCGATCAGGCTCGCCCGCTCATAGGGCCCGGGCGGGCAGCGGAACGGATTGGTCGGCGCTGAGATGACCACCAGCCCGCCATCCTCCATCGCCTCCAGCTGGCGGCGCAGCAGCAGGGTCTGCTCGCCCGCCTTCCAGGCGTGCGGCATCAGCTGGCTCGCGGCCGCGTCATAGCCGGGGAGGGCGTCGAAGTTGAGGTCAATGCCCGGGGCGATGACGAGCCGGTCATAGCTGAGCCGCACCTCGTCGGCGAGCACGACGCGGCGCTGGTCCGCCTCGACGCGCACGGCCTTCTGCGGCACATGGGTGATGCCGTCGGCTTCGATCCCGGCATAGCCGAAATGCTGGGCCTTCATGTCGCGCAACCCGGCAATCACCGCATTGCTGAGCGGGCAGGCGGTGTAATGGGCGTTGGGCTCGACCAGCGCCACCGCGATGCCGGGGTCTTCGCGCTTCAGCGCACGGGCGAGGCTCGCCCCGCCGAAGCCGCCGCCGATCACCACCACGCGCGGCGCCGCCTGCGCCAGCACGGCAGGGCCTGCGAGCGCGGCACAGGCCCCCGCCGCGAAGGCGCCGAGCACGCGCCTACGGCTGAGCGGGCGCGTTGCCTCCCGCAGCGAAATACGCGGCGATGGCCTGTGTTTCCTCATCGGTGAAACCCTTGGCAATGCGCGTCATCACGGTCGAGCGGCGCTCGCCCGAGCGGAAGGCGGCCATGGCCGCCACGATCTGTTCGGCCGGTTGGCCGTTCAGGCTCGGCACCGGCCCGTTGGTGTCGGTGCGCGGATGACAGCCGGAGCAGGAGGCCGCCCCGCGTGGCGGCGCGGCGTTTGCCGGCGCGGCTGAGATCAACAGCGCCAGCGCCGGCAGCATGAGAGGAAACAGGCGCATCAGGCAAGCTCGTGATTCTTCAAGGGCATGGTGCGGTAGCGCTTGCCGGTGGCGGCGAACAGCGCATTCAGCACCGCCGGCGCGGCGACCGCAATGGTCGGCTCGCCCACCCCGCCCCAGAAGCCGCCGGAGGGCAGCATGATGGTCTCCACCGCAGGCATCTCAGCCATGCGCAGCACCTCATAAGTGTCGAAATTCTCCTCCTGCATCCGCCCGCCGGCCAAGGTGCATTCGCCATAGAGGCAGGCGGAGAGGCCATAAACGAAGGAACCCTCGACCTGCCGCTCCACCTGCGCCGGGTTCACCACATGGCCGGGATCGGTGGCGGCGACGATGCGGTGGATCTTCAGCGCGCCATTCTCCACCGACACTTCGGCGGCGGCGGCGACATAGGAGCCGAAGCCCATGATCTGGCCGAGGCCGCGATGGCGCCCGGGCGCGGGCGGCGTATCCCAGCCGATGCCGTTGGCCGCCGCCTCCAGCACCGCGAGGTGCTTGGGGTGGTTCGCCATCAGCTTGCGGCGGAAGGCCAGCGGCTCGGTGCCGGCAGCATGGGCCAGCTCGTCGATGAAGCACTCCACATAGATGGCGTTCTGGTTGAGGTTGACCCCGCGCCAAAAGCCGGGCGGCACCGGCGGGTTGCGCATGGCGTGGTCGATCAGCAGGTTCGGCACGGTGTAGGCGAGGTGGCCCTCCGGCAGGCTCGCCGTCAGCCCCTGGAACACCACCGGGTCCATGCCGCCCTGCATGCCCTGCGGCCGCACCGCCGCCAGGATCGACTGTCCGGAAATGCGCAGGTGCAGCGCGGTGAGGTTGCCGTCGGCATCCAGCGCCCCGGTAAGCTTGGCCTGGGTGGTGGGGTGATAGGCGCCGTGCAGCATGTCCTCCTCGCGGGTCCAGAGCAGCTTTACCGGCGTGCCCGGCATCTGCCTGGCGATGCTGACCGACTGGCGGACATAGTCCTGGAAATTGCCGCGCCGGCCGAAGCCGCCGCCGAGATGGATCTTGTAGACCTCGCACTGGCCGACCGGCAGCCCGGCGGCCTCCGCTGCGGCGGCAAGGCTGGCCTCGCCATTCTGGGTTGGCACCCACACCTCGCATTTTTCCGCCGTCCAGAGCGCGGTGGAATTCATCGGCTCCATGGTGGCGTGGTTCTGGTAGGGGAAGGCATAGGTCGCGGTGATGACCTTGCCGCCGGCGGCCGCGACGCGGGCGAGTTCGGCCTTCGCATCGCCCTGGCTGTTGCCGATGAAGGCCTCTTCCGCCTCCAGCCCTTCCGCCAGCATGGCGCTGATATCGGCGCTGGAGAGGCTTTTGTTGGGGCCTTCGTCCCAAATGATGGGGAGCGCATCCAGCGCCGTCTTGGCGCGCCACCAGGTGTCGGCGACGACGGCGACGGAGCGCTCATCCACCTTCATCACCTTCTTCACGCCGGACATCTTTTCAACGGCCGCCGCATCGAAGCTCACCAGCGTGCCGCCGAAGACCGGGCAGGCCTTGATCGCGGCGCTCAGCATGCCGGGAAGCTTGAGATCGGCGCCATAGACCTGCTTGCCGGTGAGCTTCTCTACCGTGTCGAGGCGCGCCAATGGCTTGCCGGCGATTTTCCAGTCCTTCGGGTCCTTCAGAGCGACTTCGGCCGGCGGCGTCTGGCGGCCGGCGGCTTCCGCGACTTCGCCGAAGCGCAGCGTGCGCCCGCTGGGGCCGTGGGTGATGACGCTGTTGGCCGCCGCGCATTCGCTTGACGGCACGCCCCATTGCGCCGCCGCCGCCGCGACCAGCATGTGGCGGGCGGCGGCGCCACCCTTGCGGACATAGTCATGCGAATCGCGGACGCCGCGCGATCCGCCGGTGGAATAGCTGCCCCAGACGCGGTCGCGCTTCAGGTTCTCGCCCGGCGGGGGATATTCGGTCGTCACTTTCGACCAGTCGCCTTCCAGCTCCTCGACGACCAGCTGGGCGAGGCCGGTGAGCGTGCCCTGGCCCATTTCGGAGCGGGCGATGCGGACCACGATGGTGTCATCAGGCTTCACCACCACCCAGGCATTGATCTCCGGCGGCAGCGTCGCGGCCGCCTCCTGCGCCGAGGCCGAGGCCAGGAAGGGCACATGGAAGCCGAGCGACAGGCCGGCCACGGTGGCGCCGGAGCCGACGATGAAATTGCGGCGCGAGACCGACTGAACAATGCTCATGGCGCTCTCCCTCAGCCGGCCTTGCCGTCGGCCGCCATGTGGATGGCGGCGCGGACGCGGTTATAGGTGCCGCAGCGGCAGATGTTGGTGATCTCGGCGTTGATGTCGTCGTCGCTCGGCGTGGGATTGCTCTCCAACAGGCTGGCTACCGCCATGATCATGCCGGTCTGGCAATAGCCGCATTGCGGCACGTCCAGCGCCAGCCAGGCCTTCTGCACCGGGTGCGAACCATCCGGCGACAGGCCCTCAATGGTGACGATCTTCTGGCTGGCCTCGATGGCAGAGAGCGGCATCACGCAGGAGCGCGTCGCCACCCCGTCAATGTGCACCGTGCAGGCGCCGCACATGGCGATGCCGCAGCCGAACTTGGTGCCGGTGAGGCCGATTTGCTCGCGCAGCACCCAGAGAAGCGGCGTATCGGGCTCGGCCTCGATGTCGTGCGTCTGCCCGTTGACGGTGAGCTGGACCATGGTGGCCTCCCGGCTGGAGAAACGGAGCCTGCCGCGCTGGCCTCGGCCATGAGGGCCCGGCGCGTAGCGGCTGGCATTGGTCGACCGGGAGAGGCTAGGCACGCGGTGTCGCAGAAGCGTGCCGCCCGCGTGCTGGATTGTCGCGACCTGTCGCAAGGGCAGACCCTGATAAGAATTGATACAAAGTGAGGCGCCCGACGGCCTTCTTGGCGTCGGGCGCGCCGCCGCTCTCAGCCGGCGGCAACCGGGAAATAGCCGGCTTCGGCGATGTCGGTCAGAAGGCCCGGTCCCGTGGGGTGCCAGCCCAGGACATGCCGGGTCCGTTCGCTGGCGGTGGGCTGGTCCAGCGTGGTGAAGCGGGCCATCCAGCCGAAGTGCTCGCGCGCCTCCTCCGGGCTCAGCGACACGCAGGTCAGGTTGAGACCGACAGCAATGGCCTGCGCGATCGCCCGGAACGGCACGCCCTGTTCGCCTACCGCGTGGAACGTGTCAGCGCTCGGGCCGCGCTCCAGCGCGACGCGATAGGCGCGGGCTGCATCGGTCACATGCACCGCCGGCCAGGCATTGTCGCCGGCGCCGACATAGGCCGAGCGGCCCTTTTCCCTTGCCCGCTGGATCAGCATCGGCACGAAACCATGGTCGCCTTTGCCGTGCACGGAGGGCGGCAGGCGCAGGATCATGGTGGGGATGCCGCGCGCGGTGAGCGCCCGCGCCGCGCTGTCGGAGGCGCGGGGGTAGATCTCGGAAGGCGGCGGGGCGACATCGTCCTCGGTCACGGCGTTGCCGGTGACGGCGAGACCGGCGAGGCCCGCCGTGACGATGAACGGCTTGCCCGTGCCCTCGATGGCGGCGCCCAGCGTCTCAATGGCGGCACTGTCTATGGCGCAGCATCGGGCATAGTCGGCGAAGTCGTGGATGAAGCCGGCATGGAGGACCGCGTCGCAAGACTGCGCGCCCTCGCGCAGCGTTTCCGGCGCTTCGAGATCGCCGCGCAGCACCTGCGCGCCGCTGCGGACGAGTTCGTCCGCGCTTTTGTTCGAGCGGGCCAGACCCATAACCTGGTGCCCATGGGCCAGAAGTTCGGCGGTTACGGCCGAACCGACAAACCCGGTCGCGCCGGTCACAAATACTTGCATGACAACTTCTCCTTCTTGTCGGCGAGGAGAATGACAGCCAAACTATACCCAGTTAAAGAAGTGACGTTATACGGGTATAATGACTACCATGTTGCACGATGAGAGCGACCAGCACCGGCTCGGCGCGTTCCTGAGGGATCGCCGGCAGCGGCTTGACGCCGCCGCGCTCGGCTTTGGCGGGCGACGGCGCACGCCGGGCCTGCGGCGCGAGGAAGTGGCGCAGCGGGCCCATATCAGCACCACCTGGTACACATGGCTGGAGCAGGGGCGGGGCGGGGCACCTTCCCCGCGCGTGCTCGACAGCCTCGCCCGGGCGCTGATGATGACGGAAGCGGAGCGCGAGCACCTGTTCCTGGTCGGCATCGGCCATCGCCCCAAGGCGAGCGCCCCTTCGCAGCAGGGCATTTCCGGCCGGCTGCAGCGCTTTCTCGACGCGATGCCGACGATTCCCGCCACCGTCGCCACCGCGACCTGGGACATTATCGGCTGGAACCGGGCGGCGCGGCTCGTGCTGGCCGATTATGAGGCGATGGCGCCCGAGGCGCGCAACATCCTGCGGCGGATGTTTCTCGACCCCGCCACGCGCGCGGCGCAGGGCGACTGGGAGGCGGTGGCGCGGTTCCTGGTGGCGACGTTTCGTGCCGAGACCGCCCGGGTGGGCGAGGATGAGCGGGCGGGCGCACTCGTCGCCGAACTGTCAGCCCAAAGCGCCGACTTCGCCCGGCTGTGGGGCGAGAACGACGTGCAGATGACCGGGGAGGGCGCCAAGACCATCCGCCACCCGGTGGTGGGCGAGCTGAGGCTGGAATTCTCCTCCTTTGCCATCGATGGACGGCCGGACCTGCGGTTGATGGCCTATGTGCCGGCGCGTGCTGCCGATAGCGAGAAGATAAGTCGGCTTTGTAATGGCGCCTAGGCGCGCCGCCAAACTCGCCAAAGTGCACGCAATGGCGGCGATGAAATGGTCATTTGCCGGCTTTCATTCAATCGCTCTGACCCCGGGGATTTCATGGATCCGCTCTCCGACGTCCTCTCCTTGCTGAAGCCGCATGCCTATGTGTCGTCCGGCTTCGAGGCCGGGGGCGACTGGGCGGTGCAGTTCGGCGACCAGAGCACGCTGATCAAATGCTACGCGGTCGTCGCGGGCGGCGGCTGGCTCGCCGTCGAGGGGGTGAGCGCGCCGGTGCGGCTGGAGGCCGGCGAATGCTTCGTGCTGCCGAGGGGCCGGCCGTTTCGCATGGGCAGCGCTCTCGACCTGCCGGCCACGCCCTCCGGCCAGATCTTTCCGCCCGCCCAGCGGGGCGGGGTGGTGCGGCTGAATGGCGGCGGCGGATTTGCCCTTGTCGGCAGCCGCTTCGGCGTGCGCGGCCACCATGCCGACATGCTGCTGGGACTGCTGCCACCCATCGTCCATATCACCGGCCAGGCCGGACAGGCGGCGCTGCGCTGGTCGGTTGAGGAGATGATGAAGGAACTGCGCGAGCGCCAGGCCGGCAACGCGCTGGTGCTGCAGCATCTCGCCCACATGATGCTGGTGCAGGCGCTGCGGGTGCATCTGGAGGCCGGCGCCGGCGTCGGCTGGCTCTCCGCGCTGGCGGACCGGCAGCTGGGGGCGGCGATCCGGGCGATCCATGCCGATCCCGCCCATGGCTGGACCTTGCAGCTACTGGCCGAGCAGGCCGGCATGTCGCGCACGACCTTCGCCCTGCGCTTCCGCGAGAGCGTGGGCGAACCGCCGATGCAATATGTCGCCCGCTGGCGCATGCTGCTGGCCTGCGACCGGCTGGAGAACAGCGGCGACCCGGTCGGGACGGTCGCCCTGGCGGTGGGCTATGAATCGGAAAGCGCGTTCAGCACGGCGTTCAAGCGGATGATGGGCTGCTCGCCCCGCCACTATGGGCGCACGGCGCCGTCGGCCGCCCGGGCGGCGGAGTAGCGCCGCGCCACCGGCGACGACGCCAGCGAGACGAGCGAGGGAAAGCGCCGCTGCTCCGCCTCCATGATCTCCGCAAGGATCGAGGCGGCGATGGCATAGGCGCTCTTGCCGCCATGGAACAGCCCCGCCGGCCCACGCAGCCGCGCCACCTGCGCCGCGCTGTGGCCCGCCGCGAGCAAGCGCTGGCGGCGGGCCGCATGCACGCTCCTGCTGCCCTGCGCGCCCAGATAGAACGCCTCGCTCGCCAGCGCGGCGGTGAGAAAATCGTGTTCCCAGTCGTGATCGTGGAACATCAGCACGAAGGCGGTGTAGGCATCCGCCACGAAATCCCGGGCCGCACCGGTGCTGGGGATCGACCGCGCGCTTATCCCTTCCCGTTCGCACGCCGCGCGGGTCGGCGCGTCCGGCGAGAGCAACTGGGGCTCGAAGCCGCTGACCCGGCCCAGCAGCAGGAGCTGAACCGCCGCCGCGCCGGTGCCGGCGACGAGCAGCCGGGTTTGCGGGCGGTAATGGCGCCGCAGCACCGGGCCCTTTTCCCCCGGTGCCGGGCCGATCTCGACCGTGCTCTCCCTGCGGGCGCGATACGGACGCTCGATCCGCGCCAGAGCGGCGCTCGTGACCGACACGTCGAAATAGAGGTCGATCGCGCTGCCGCAGGGCAGCTGGATATCGAGATAGCGCGAGCCCTTGCCGTAGCGAACCAGGCGGTTGGCGCCCGCTTGCATCGCTTCCTGCGCCTCGGCGATCACGGCGCGCTCCAGGCAGCCGCCGGAGAGGTAGCCGACGCTCTCGCCGCCGGCCGTAACCGCCATCTGGGCGCCGAGCGGGCTCGGGGAGGCGCCATCGATGGCAAACAGCGTGACCAGCGCCACCCGCTCGCCCTGCCGCAGCCGGGCAAGGGCGAAGTCGATGACGTGGTCGTCGAAAGGGTCCCAGCTGCCGTCGGGCCTCTGCATGTGGTGTTTCCCTAGGTGTGAGCGAGGCCCCCCAGCCCCGGCCCATTCAGCCGGCGAGCGCCGCCTTCACCCGGTCGGGCAGGAAGGGGTAATGGCGCAGCCGCACGCCGCCGGTGAGGCGGGCCACGGCATTGGCGATGGCCGGGCCGATCGGCGGCAGGCCGATTTCGCCAATGCCGGCCGGCTTGTTCTCCGGCGTCGGCGTCACCTCGACATGGATGCGCGGCATCTCCGACAGGCGCAGGATGCGGTAGCTGTCGAAATTGCTTTCCTGCACCTCGCCGGCGACGATGTTGATCTGCTCATAGAGCGCGTGGCTGACGCCGAAGACGATGGCGCCTGTGATCTGCGCCTCGATATTGCGCGGCTGCAGCGCGACGCCAGGATCGATCACGCACCACACCTCGTGCAGGCGGATCTCGCCGCTGTCGCGATCGAGCGAGACCTCCGCCACCTCGGCGCAATGCCCGCCAAAGGCGTCGGTATAGGCGAGGCCGAGCGCCCGGCCTTCACGCGGACGCGGCCAGTCCGCTTTTCGCGCGACCGCCTCGATCACCTTGCGCGCGCGGGGCTGATCGCTCAGCAGGTGCAGCCGCAGCGCGACCGGATCGACGCCGCTGGCGGCCGCCACCTCGTCGATCATGCACTCCACGCCGAAAGCGTTCTGGCCATAGCCGACGGCGCGCCAGAAGCCGACATCGCGCCCGCTGTCCTGCCGGATGTACTCCACCAGATGGGCGGGAACGCGGTAGTTGAAGATCGTCCCATCGGTGACGACGGTGTCGAGCCCGCCATCGCTTTTGAACATCTCCGGCAGGGTGCGGGCGAAGATGGAGTCGGCGACGACACGGTGGCGCCAGCCGGTGATGGCGCCGGCGCGATCGAGGCCCACTTCGACATGCTGGGTGGCGAGCGGCCGATATTTGCCGTGCCGCACATCGTCCTCGCGGCTCCAGATCATCTTGACCGGACGGCCCTCGACCTCCCTGGCGAGCAGCACGGCATCGGTGATGAAATCGGCCTCGGCCTTGCGGCCGAAAGCGCCGCCAAGCAGGGTGGTGTGCACCGTCACCTTGTCCGGGGTCGTGCCGGCGGCGGCGGCTGCGAAGCCCTGCGTTCCCGTGGGGCCCTGCGTCGGCGCCCACACCTCGACCCGGTCGCCGATCACACGCGCCGTGGCGTTCATCGGCTCCATCGGCGCGTGATAGACGAGGTCCGTCACATAGTCGGCGACGACAACCCGCGCGGCGCCGACGATGGCGGCGGGGGCATCGCCCTCGGCACGGGCGGGCACGCCCTGCCGGGCGAGATCGCGGCCAATGTCCCGATAAGCCTGTGCCAGCGCCGCGCTGTCATAGGTCCGCGCCCGGGAGTCGGTGCTCCAGGTGACGACCAGCGCCTCCTTCGCCCGTCGCACCGCGTCGGTGCTCTCGCCGATGATGCCGATGCCATAGGCCAGCGGCACGATGCGGGTGATGCCCTTTACCGCCTTCGCCGCTGCGTCGTCGATGCGCTCCGGCCGCTCACCCGGCACGGGTGGGCGCAGCACGGCGCCATGCAGCATGTCGGGCAGATTGATGTCGATGCCGAACTGCGCGGTACCGTTGACCTTGGAGGGCACGTCGACGCGGTCCACATCGCGGCGGCCGATATAGCGCCATTGGTCGGCCGGCTTCAGGTCCGCCTCGCTCGCCTGCGGCAGCGGGTCGGGCAGCACGCCATGAGCGGCGATCGCGCCATAGGAGAGCGTGCGCCCGCTGCCGGCATGCACGACAAGGCCGGGCTCGGTCGTGAGTTCGCCCACCGGCACGTCGAGATGCGTCGCGGCGATGGCGAGGAGGATCTTGCGCGTCTGCGCGCCGGCAAGGCGCAGCAATTGGTAATAGCCGCGCACCGTCTCGCTGCCGCCGGTCAGCTGGATGCCGTAAAATCCGGGATTGCCGTAGGTTTCGGCGTCGGAGGGCGCCTGCACGACCCGCACCTTGTCCCAGTCGGCATCCATGTCCTCGGCGATCAGCAGGGGAAGGGCGGTCTTCACCCCCTGGCCCATTTCGGCGGCGGGCGAGACGAGGGTGACGATGCCATCCGGGGCGATCGTCACCCAGACATTGAGCGTGAGGCCTTCGGCGGCGCCTGTCTCGGTGGCGGCGTGCGCGACGGGGACGAGGCCGCCAAAGGCCACGGCGATGCCGGCCCCGCCGAGCGTGACGAGAAAGCTGCGCCGGGACAGGGCGGTGGTGTGGGGCTCAAGGCGAGTCACCATGGTTCAGCCCTCCTGCGCCGCGCGCTCAATGGCGCTGACGATCCGGTCGTAGGTGCCGCAGCGGCACAGATTGCCGTCCATATGCGCGACGATCTCCGTGCGGCTCGGGTGCGGCGTGCTGGCGAGCAGCCCGGCCGCCTGCATGATCTGGCCGGACTGGCAGTAGCCGCATTGCGGGACCTGCTCCGTGATCCACGCCTTTTGCAGCGGATGGCTGGAATCGGGGGAGAGCCCCTCGATCGTTGTCACCTGCCGCCCGGCCACGTCCTGCAGCTGGGTCTGGCAGGCGCGCGTGGGTTCACCGTCGACATGCACCGTGCAGGCCCCGCAGGCAGCGATGCCGCAGCCATATTTGGTGCCGGTGAGCTTGAGATTCTCCCGGATCACCCACAGAAGCGGCGTGTCGGGTTCGGCGGCGACCTGGACGGCGCGCCCATTGATGGTGAAGGCGGTCATGACGGCATCTCCCTCTCCCGGCCAGAAATTCTGAAAAGATGACGCCTGCCGCGCCCGGCCATGAGGGCGCGCGCGGCGTGGACACAGTCATTCCGGCGATGGAGGCTGCGACGGGCTGTGTAAGGCTTCGATCCGGCAGGTAACGCCGGCGTGAGGCATCATCGATCGTCACGATAAGGGCCGCGCTTCCGGCTGCCTATGCTGCAACGTCCGTCATTCCTGCGCGATCGTGCGGAGGTTGTTCTTGCCGCCGCGCCGGAAACACTGCCGGATTCACTCCGGGCGCGGGGCGGGAATGCGCCGCAGCACGTCATCATAGGGGACAAGGTCGAGAAATGCCGTCACCTCGACCGCCTTGCCATCCTGCATGCGCAGGATCCAGGCATAGTTGTTGGCATAGGGCTGGCCATCCTGCGCGGTGCCGACGCCCTCCCAGTTCACGATCACATGGTCGCCATCGGCCCAGACCGTCTTGCTGACCGGCCGGATCGGGCTGGACAGCCGGGCGACAAATGGGCGGACGGCGCGTTCGATGAAGGGCTCGCGCCCTTCATAGCGGCCGGCGCTCGGGCCGGAACCCTCGATTGTCCAGATCACGTCCGGGGACAGGAGGTCGGTGAAGAAGGTCGAGCCCCCCGCCTGCCAGCGATTGAAGGCCTCGGTGACAATCTGCCGGTTGCCGGCCTGCGCTTCCGGTTCGGCCGACTGCCGCGCCGCTCCCGTTACGCAGGCGGGCGCGGACGGGCTTTCGCCCGGAGTCTGGGCGAGGGCCGGCGTGGCGAGGGTCGTGCCGAGTGTCGTGGCGGCGAGAAGCAGGGTGGTGCAGATGCGTCGCATGTCGGTTTCCTCAAATCTGCGCGCGCGGCTGTCCTGCCCCCCGCACGAAGCGGCGTGGGGGGAGGGCGCGAGGGCGCGGCATGTCGTTCGGACGTGCCATCCCTGTTGGTTGGCGGTGAATGCGAAGAGCGGCCCGGCATTATCGGAAGCGGCACTGTCAGGATGACACCACCGGCGCCGGGCCGAGGTCAAAACGGCTAAAGCCGTTCGCCTCATCTGCCGTTACGATACGTCCGGTTCGCAGACGCCACAATTTAGCGAGTCATGACCAGCCTGTTAAAGAACTCTAACCAATAGAGCGCGGGCCGGGACGGCGATTCTGGGCCATGCCTCTACGGAAGTCGCGGCTCTTCACGCGAACCGCACCTTCGCCAAATTCTCCGACACCTCCCACAGCCGCACCGCCACGGCCTTGTCCAGCGCCCGTGGCGGCGCCGGCTCCTCGGTGGGATAGCCGCGTGTTCCCGCCAGCCGGTCGGGGCCGTAATGGGCGCCATCGCGCGCGTTCGGATCGGTGGCGGCGAAGAGGGTCGGCAGCGCCCCCTGCGCCGCTGGCTGGAACAGCAGCCGAAAGACGCGGCGCAGAAAATAGATGGTGCGGGTGGGCCCGCCGGGGGTGTTGAACAGCAGATCGGTGCGCGAGAGGCCGGGATGCGCCGCCAAACTCTGCACGCCCCATCCTCCGGCAGCGCTGCGCCGGTTCAGCTCGAAGGCGAACAGCAGGCAGGCCAGCTTCGACTGGGCGTAGACGTGAAAGGCGCGATAGCTGCGCTGCGCCTGCAGGTCGTCGAAATCGATCGTGCCCCGGCGCGCCGCGATGCTGCCCACGGTGACGACGCGGGGATCGCGCCCCTTCTTCAGCAGCGGCATCAGCTGCGCGGTGAGCGCGAAATGGCCGAGATAATTGGTGCCGAACTGCAGCTCGAAGCCATCGCGCGTCT
Organism: Xanthobacteraceae bacterium 501b; assembly: GCA_000378025.1. Classification (GTDB taxonomy): domain Bacteria; phylum Pseudomonadota; class Alphaproteobacteria; order Rhizobiales; family Xanthobacteraceae; genus Ancylobacter. The sequence continues at coordinate 1,485,739 of KB899087.1, read as the reverse complement.
CGCGCCGCTGCGGCGGGGTCATCACGCCGGCATTGTTGATCAAGAGGTCGAGGCTATCCTGTTCGCCCGCGAGCCGGGCGGCGAAGCTGGCGACCGAGGCGAGGCTGGCGAGGTCGACCTCGCCGAACCGCACCTGCGCGCCGGGAACCGCCTGCCGGATCGCGGCCACCGCCGCCGCCCCCTTGGCCGGGTTGCGCCCGGCGATCACCACATTGGCGCCGGCACGGGCGAGGGCCAGCGCGTCCTCATAGCCGAGGCCACCCGTGCCGGTGACGAGGGCCGCGCGGCCGTGCTGGGCGGGAATGTCCCGCGTGGTCCATCGTGTCATGGTCGTTCCTTGGCAGTTGGAAAGGGCCGCGCGAAGGGCCGGGTCCGGCCGACCGCGCTTCGGCGCAAGAGTGACGGCCGCGCCGGGAATCGCCATGCCGGAACGCGCATAAAACATGCCCATTCCTCCAATGCGGCGGGCGCCCGGACGGGCGTCGCTCGGGCGGCCTCACGGCACGCGGCGGAAGACGATGGTCTGGCCGAGCAGCGGTGCGCCCATATAGGCGCGCACCTGCATCGTCTCGCCAACGAGTTCGGCCTGAACTGACATGGTGCGGCCGGTGAGGCCGCTATAGAAATCGCCGCCTTCCCAGCGGCGGTCCCGCATGTCCCAGGTGAGGTTGGTGACGAAGACGATGCCCTCCAGCGAGCGCCCGCGCAGCGCCGGGTCCGGGTTCAGCGTGTCCTTCTTGAAGGTCGTGCCGTCGGCTTCCATCAATTGCCGGCCATAGAGCATGCGGGCGGCGTAACTGCCCCCGGCATCGAACATTTCCAGCTTGATGGCGCCGTTCTCGGCCTCCCGGACCCCGACGATCTGGTTCGGCGAGGCGGCCTGCGCGGCGGCCTCAATGGTGGTGAAGGCGAGGGCCGCGGCCGCGACGGCGGCCAAGAGGCATGCCTTGAGGGCGTTCGACATGACGGGCTCCTGTGGAGAGAGGGCGCGCGGGGAGCGGCGATCAAAGCCGTGCCGCCGGCGCGCAGGGAGGGCCGGGCCCGGTGCGGACGGACCGGGCAACTACGCCTTTTGGCGTGGTCATCGGAGCGGGACGTTAGCCGCCGAGGGAGCGCGGGCGAATGCCGGAACGCACAGAAAACCTGCCTGATTCTCCAAATGCTTTGGACGGGCAGGGGTGCCGGATGTCGATGTCGCCGGGGAATAGAGGGCCGACCGGCCGCCGCCTGTCGGCGTGCCAAAAAAACGCCCCCTCGTCAGGCCGCGCGGGCTGACGAGGGGGCGCGTTCCAGCTGAGGGGGGCGGGCGGCGCGAGAGGGCGGGCGCGTCAGGCGGGCGAAGCGGCCGGGCTGATCGGGGAGGCTGGGGAGGTCGGCATGTCGCGGCCGGTCAATGAACGATACAGGCGATGCTGGTTCATCACGTCCCGCTTGGGGGCGATGCCGAACATGCGGGAATATTCGCGGCTGAACTGTGAGGCGCTCTCATAGCCGACCTTGTAGGAGGCATCCGCCACGCTGGCGGCGTTCGCTACCATCAGCCGCCGCGCCTCCAGCAGGCGCAGCTGTTTTTGATATTGCAGCGGCGTCATCGAGGTCAGCGCCTTGAAATGCTGGTGGAAGGAGGACGGGCTCATCCGCGCCGCCTCGGCCAGCTGTTCCACCCGCATGGGCTGGGCGATGTTCTCGCGCAGCAGGTGAATGGCCTTGGCCACCCGCTCGGTGTTGGAGGCGGGCAGGGACAGCTTGCAGATCTCCGCCCCATGCGGCCCGCTCAGCAGCCAGTAGCAGATATCGTGCATGACCGAGGGGTAGAGAATGGGAACCGCCTTCGGACTGTCGGCCATCCGCACCAGACGCTGGATGCACTCGGCGAAAGGTTCGTCGATCTGCGCCACGAAGGCGCAGGGGCCACCGCTGGCGGGGGCGGCCGGCAGCGCCTCCAGCCGCTCGACCATGTCGCGGACCACCGCGATGTCGAGATCGACGGTGAGGCCGACAAAGGGCTCGGTCTCGCTGGCCTTGACGATCCGGCCCGTGCCCGGGAGCGCGATGCTCACGACCAGGCATTCCATGACGCCATAATCCAGCGTCTCATTGCCGAAGAGGATCTGCTTGGCGCCCTGCAGCACGATGCAGAGGGAGGGCTGATAGATCTTGCGGTGGGGCATCACTTCCTGGAAGGAACGGATGATGTTGACCCCCGGCATCGGCGTGGGGAACAGGCCCTGCCCGCCGCCCCTGCTGTCGATATACGCCGTGACGGTCTCAAGCAGCGATGACGGCACACAGGCCTCCGGTGCGTTGCGCGACCTGCCGCGCCCGGCTCGCCCACCGGAAGAGGCAGGGGGGACTGCAGGAATAGGCAGGTTTATTGACGTTTCGGGCATTCTGATCATTGGGCACTCCTTCTAGCCTATTGGTGCGAACCAAGCTGAGGAGCCTGCCCAGAATGACGGAAAGCACCCTGAGATCAATAGATGGATCGAAGGATATCCCTTATCCATCCGCTGAATCCGGTAGCGAATACGTGAGCGGGTGGCAAGTCTATGCTACACTTTTGACACTATTCCTCGTGAGTGCGATCTCACAGGCCGATCGTATCCTGCCTTTCATTATGGCGGAAGCCATCAAGGCCGAGCTTTCGCTGAGTGACACGCAGGTTGGGCTGCTTACCGGCATCCCCTTCGCGATCTGCTACACCCTCCTGTCGCTGCCGCTGGGCCGGGCCGCTGATCGCGGCTCGCCGCGCCGCGTGCTTGTGCTGTGCCTCCTGGCCTGGAGCGCGATGACGGCGCTGGGCGGCGTGGCCGCGAGTTTCCTCGTTCTGGCCCTTACCCGCTTCGGCGTGGCCTCGGGCGAGGCCGGCGCCTTCCCGGCCGGCCATGCCATCATCGCCCGCACGATAAGGCCGGAGCGGCGCGGGCTGGCGATCGGGCTTTTCGCCTTGGGCCTGCCACTCGGCTCCATGGTGGGCTTCGCCGCCGGCGGCGCCATCGCCGACCAGCTGGGCTGGCGGGTGGTGCTTGTCGGCGCGGGAGCGATTGGCGGGGTGATCGCCCTGCTGGTTCTCCTCGTCATCGGGCCGACGCGGCCGCTGCGCCAGTCCGCCGCCACCGGCGAAAGCTTCCTGCGCTCCTGCGCGCGGCTGCTGGCGGGGCCCGCCTTCCGCTGGCTGTTCGTCGGCGCCATCGCGGTCGGCTTCGCCTCGGCGCCGTTCTATGCTTTTGCCGGGCCGTTTCTGATCCGCATCCACGGTTTCACCGCCGGGGAGGCGGGGTTGGCTTTCGGCCTGCTGCAGGGGCTGATGGGCATCATCGGCGCCGTGACCGGCGGGCGGATGTTCGACCGTGCGGTGCAGTCCGGCACCGGCCGGGTGCTGGGTCCGCCGGCCTATCTGTTCCTCCTCGCCAGCGTGACCACCACCGCCGCGCTGTTTACCCCCGTCGGCTGGCTGTCCGTTGGCCTGCTGGTGCCGGGCATGCTCTCCTTCGCCTTCATGCTGCCCTTCGCCTTCGGCGCCTCCCATCTCGTCGCCGGCAAGGGCCGGGAGGCGCAGGCGACCAGCATCGTCATGGTCGGCTCCGGCCTGATGGGGCCGGCGCTGGGACCGCTGATCGTCGGCATGGTCAGCGATGCCGCCAGTGCGGCGCAGATCCCGAACGGCCTCGCGCTTGGCCTGCTGACGGTTCCGGTGGCGACCATCGCCACCGCGCTCGCCATGCTGGTCGCCAACCGCCGCATCGCCGCCACCTTCGCACGTCGCTGAACGCGATCGGCCGCGGGCTTTGCGCCCGCCGCGCGGTCCCGTGTTTTAGCGCCCTTCAGGGGCGCGCCCCAGACAACCGATTCCGGAACATCTGCAATGTCTTCTCAGCGTATGGCCGAGACCCTCGGCTTCTTCCAGGCCTGGCTGCGCAGCCCGTTGCGCGTCGCCGCCATCGCCCCCTCGGGCCGCGCGCTCGCCCGCCTGATCACCAGCGAGATCTCGCCCGACATCGGACCGGTGATCGAGCTCGGACCGGGCACCGGGGCCTTCACCCGGGCGCTGATCGCGCGCGGGGTGCGGCCGGCGGACCTCGCCTTGATCGAGTTCGGCTCGGAATTCGCCGTGGCGCTGCAGGCCCGCTTCCCCGCCGCGCGCACGCTGTGGATGGACGCCGCGCGGCTCGACACGGTGGAGCTTTTCGGCGGCGCGCCGGCCGGCGCCGTGGTCAGCGGCCTGCCGCTGCTGTCGATCACCCCGCGCAAGGTGCGGGCGATCCTGATGGGGGCTTTCGGCAAGATGCGGCCGGAGGGCGCCTTCTACCAGTTCACCTATGGCCCGCGCTGCCCGGTGCCGCCGCGGCTGCTGGCCCCGCTCGGGCTGGAAGCCGAGCGCATCGGCGGAACGCTGGCCAATCTGCCGCCCGCCGCCGTCTACCGCATTCGCCGGAGCACCGTTCAGGCGCGTGATCGCTCAGAACTCCCGGGCCTCTAGCTCGGGTCCAGCACCCCGTCGGGCACCTGGCCGAAACGGGCGATCAGCACGGGTGGATCGGCATCGCCGCTTTCGGGCTCCACATCGGTCGAGAAAGCGATCGCCCCGATCTGCACAAGGCTCATGCGCTCGGCGATGCGTTCGGCGTCGGCGGCGTTGCGGACCTCCATCGGGATGCCGGCCTTTATCGCTCCGCGCTTGCCGGCCACGAAGGGCTGGACGACATAGAAGGTCTTCTTCGTCATGCGCGACTCCCGAGTTGCCGCACTCTGGCGTCAAGATCTTGAACAAATCAAGAACAATCAGGCGACCGCTCGGTTATCCCGCCCATCGCGCACCGCCGGGCAGGACCTTCCGCGCCGTGTGTTCCGGCGCGAAGCCCACACCCTCACCCCATGACCACGTCACCAGGCCACCAGCCCCGTCCAGACGAAGGAGAACCCGCTGCCGATGACCAGCACTTCGACGAGGGCGGTGTGCATCTTCACATGCATGCGCTCGATCAGCCATCGCGCCCCATACGCGCCCGGCACCATGCACAGGCCGATGAGCAGGCCGGCGAGGAACAGCTCGGTCGTCATCAGGTCCAGCTTGCCGAACATGAGCGTCTTGGTGACGTTCACCGCCGTGCCGATCAGCGCGTCGGTGCCGACGATGGCGCCGCGTGCCAGGCCGAGGCCGAGCAGCAGCGGCATCAGCACCACCCCGCCGCCGGGCAGGGCGCCGGAGACGAGGCCGAACACGCCCGACACGCCGAGCACCGCTCCGGGCGTCGGGGTGACGGCGCGGCGGGCCATGTAGCGGCGCAGCGGGATGGAGACCAGCAGGAACAGCCCGATCAGCAGTGCCAGCAGCGCTTGCGGGAGATAGCTGTAAACCAGCGTTCCCATCACCACGCAGGGCAGGGCCGGGAGCATGATCCGCAGCACGATGGCGCGGTCGATCTCGTGCCTGTAGACCCAGACCCGCGAGAGATTGCCCAGCGTCATCGCGATCGACATCACAGGCACCACCGCCTTCACCCCGACCACGGGCATCAGGAAGGGGGTGACGATGAGGCCGGCGCCGAAGCTGGAAATGCCGCCCAATATGGCGCCGACAAAGGCGATGGCGCCCAGCAGCAGAAATTGGCCGGGGCTGAGCGACCCGAAGCTGGCCATCATGTCCATGAGAACGCTCAGACCCGCGCCAGCATCTGCTCGACCGCCGAGGCGATGGCGAACAACCGCTCGTCTTCAAAGCGGCGGCCGATCAGTTGCACCCCGAGCGGCATGCCGGCCGGCCCGCGCCCGCAGGGCAGGGTGAGGCTTGGCGTATAGAGCAGGGTCCAGAGCGAGTTGAACCCGGCATCGCCGGTCCGGGCCAGGCCCAGCGGCGCCTCGCCCGCCGCCGCCGGCGTCAGCACGACGTCGATATCCTCCAGCGCCCCCTCGATCCACACCCGCATCGCTTCCGACCGGCGCTGCGCGGCGATGTAGTCGTCGACGCTGCACATCTCGCCATCGAGCACGCGCCCCTCATAGAATTCGCGACTCAGCTTGTCGCGGTGCAGCCGCTTTTCATGGCCGAAGCCGCGCGCGGCCTCGAAATTGGCGATGCGGCGATGGTCCTCCTGCCAGCCCTGGAACAAGGCCGGCGGCAGCACCAGTTCGCCGATCTCCGCGCCGGAAGCCTCCATGAGACGGGCCACGCTTTCGACGGAGGCCCGCGCCGCCGGCTCTGCCGCGTCCCAATGGTCGCGGCAGATCGCGACGCGCAGCCGCCCCGTGGCCGGCGCCACCGGCTCATAGGGGATGCCGACCAGCACCGCCCGCAGCAGCTCGACATCGCCGACCGAGCGGGCACACAGGCCGAGCGTGTCGAGCGTGCCGGAATGCGGCTTCACCCCGACGCGGCTGATCTCGCCGAAGCTCGGCTTGTAGCCGACAATGCCGCAAAAGGCGGCCGGGCGGATGATCGAGCCGCTGGTCTGCGTGCCGATGGCGAGCGGCACCTGCCGGTCGGCCACCGCCGCCGCCGATCCTTGGGAGGAGCCGCCCGGCGTGCGGGCCGGATCATGCGGGTTCATGGTCGGGCCTGGATGGCGGTTGGCGAATTCGGTGGTGACGGTCTTGCCGAGGATGAAGCCGCCGGCCTTGCGGATCATCGCCGCGCAGGCCGAATTGGCGAAGGGGATGTAGTCGGGATAGATCGGCGAGTTGAACCGTGTCGGCATGCCCGCGACGTTGATGATGTCCTTGAGGCCCACCGGCACGCCATGCAGCGGGCCGGAGGGCGCAAGGACGTCAGCGGTGCGGGCGTCGGCGGCGCGGGCTTCGGCGAGCGCCTTCTCGGGGTCGAGATACACCCACGCCTGCACCGCCTCGCGGCGTTCGGCGATCCGGTTCAACAGGCTCGTCACCAGCGCAACGGAAGTCAATTCGCCCCGGGCGATGGCGGCGGCGGCCGCGACCGCGCTCAGCTCGCAGGGCTCGGTCGTCACCGCCTCGGCGGTCTGACGGATGTTCATGGGTACGCTCCTCAGTTCGCGGCGAGAACGCGATCGGCCCAGGCGGCCAGGGTGAGATGACGGTCGTCCTCGTGGCGGCGGCCGACGAGCTGAATGCCGACGGGAAGCCCGTTCGGCCCGGTGAAGCGCGGCAGCGTCACCGCCGGCATGTACATGTGGGTCCAGATATAATTGAAGGTCGCCTGCCCGGTGGAGGCGAGCCCGGCGGGCGCCTCGCCGGCCGCGCTCGGGGTGAGCAGCGCATCGATCCCCGCCTCCGCCAGCGCGGCATCGATCCAGCGGCGGGCGCGCAGGCCGAGCCGGAGTGCCTCGCGGAAATCGGCGAGGCTCGAAGCGTTGCCGACATCGACGCGCTCGCGGCGGAAATCGTCGCTGACCAGAGCCGGAAAGCGGGCGAGCTCATCGGCATAGTTACGCACGCTCTCAAAGCCGCAGACGACGCGGTGCGCCCTGTCGAGGCCGTCGAAGAAGTCGGGCAGCTCGAAATCCACCACCTGCGCGCCAGCGGCCTCCAGCGCCCGGCGCGAGGCCTCGATGGCGTCCCGGGTCTCGGGGGCGGCCTTGTCCCAATGCGGGCTGCGGCACAGGCCGAGGCGCGGTCGCGACACCGCGTCCGGCGCCACCGGAACATAGGGCATCTGGGCGGCGGCGGCCTTGAACAGCGCGAGGTCGGCCACCGAGCGCGCCATGATGCCGACCGTGTCGAACTGTTCGGTATTGGTGCGCACGCCGGATTCGCCGAACACATGCAGGCTCGGCTTGTAGCCATAGGCGCCGCAATAGGCGGCGGGCCGGATCACCGATCCGCCGGTCTGGGTGCCGATGGCGAGTGGCACATGGAAATCCGCCACCGCCGCCGCCGAGCCGGAAGAGGAGCCGCCCGGCGTGTGCGCCGGGTTGTGCGGGTTGCGGGTCTTGCCGGCGTGGCGGTTGGCGAATTCGGTGGTGACGGTCTTGCCGAGCGCGATGCCGCCCTGAGCCCGCGACAGCGCGACGGTGGAACTGTCCCAGGCCGGGCGGTGATCGCGGTAGATCGGCGAGCCATAGCTGGAGGGCTGGTCGAACGTGTCGAGAATGTCCTTCACGCCAAAGGGAATGCCGTGCAACAGCCCCTGCGACGGGCCGGCATCGAGCGCGCGGGCCTGGGCGAGCGCGCCCTCGGCATCAAGGTGGGTCCAGGCCTCGACTTCGGGTTCGCGCAGCGCGATCCGCTCCAGGCAGGCGGCGACCAGCCGCTCGGAAGTGAGGCTGCCCTCGTCGATGCGCGTGCGCGCTTCCAGCGCCGTCAGGCGCGCCAGGTCGTCCCGCAAATGAAGGTTCATGTCAGTGTCCCTTGGGCGAACCGGCCGGTACGCCCGGCCTGGAGGATGGGTCGGCACTGGGGCCGGAAGGATGAAGGCACGCGGCGTCATGGCCGGGCGCGAGGGAGCGGAAATCCGGCTCGTGGCGCAGGCAGTCCTCGGCGCGCGCGGGGCAGCGCGGGGCGAAACTGCAGCCGGGCGGCAGCCGGCTGACATCCGGAGGCGCGCCGCTCAACTCGCCGAGCCGCTGGTCGCGGTAGCTGCCCTGCACCACGCAATTGGTGAGCGCGCGCGTATAGGGGTGGCGGGGGTAGAGCAGGACCTGCTCGGCCCCGCCACGCTCGACGATGCGGCCGGCATACATCACCGCCACCTCATCGGCGATCTCGGCCGCGACGCCGAGGTCATGGGTGACGAACACCATGGCGGTGCCGCGCTCGCGCTGGATCTCGCGCAGCAGCAGCAGCACCTGGATCTGCACCGTGGCGTCAAGCGCCGTGGTCGGCTCGTCGGCGAGCAGCAGTTCCGGCTCGCAGCTCATCGCCATGGCGATCATGGCACGCTGGCGCAGCCCGCCGGAAAGCTCGTTCGGATAGGCCTTGAGCCGGCGCTCCGCCGAGGGAATCTGCACGAGATCGAACAGTTCGCGCGCCGTCGCCATCGCCGCGCGCCAGCTCACCCCGCGATGCTGCACAATGGTCTCGGCGATCTGGTCGCCGATGCGGAACACCGGGTCGAGCGCGGTCATCGGCTCCTGGAAGATGAAGCCGACCCGCCCGCCGCGCAGCTTCAACAGCTCGGCGGGTGGCAGGGTGGTCACATCCTGCCCGCCGACACGCACATGCCCTTCGACCCGCGCACCCTCCTCGCGCAGCAGCCCGGGAATGGCGCGCAATGTGACGCTCTTGCCGGAACCGGATTCGCCCAGCAGCACCAGCGTGCGGCCCGGCGCCAGCGAGAGATCGACCCCGCGCACCACCTGCGTCCAGCCGGCGAGGCCGCGATAGGCGACGCGGAGGCCGGCAATGTCGAGCAGGGGCGCGGTCGCCACCCTCGGCCCTGCCTCTGGAATGGTCATTTGCACATTCATTGCAGGGCTCCCTTCTGGCGTGGCGAGAGGGAATGCTCATTGCCCGGCAAGGCGGCCCAGCAGGCGGCACGGTGGGTGCCCCCGGCGCCGGGCATGGCGCTGAGCGGCGGCCGGGCGTTGGCGCAGATGGCTTCGACGATCGGGCACCGGGTGCGGAAGCGGCAACCGGAGGGCGGGTTCACCGGGTCCGGCGGGTCGCCCACCAGTGGCGGCGCCGTCACCCGCTGGCGCGGATCGATCGACGGCTTGGAGGCGAACAGCGCCCGTGTGTAAGGGTGGCGCGGCGCGGCGAAGATGTCCTGCGCGCTCGCCTCCTCGACGATCTGGCCGAGATACATCACCACCACGCGGTCGGAGATGTAGCGGACCACGTTGAGATCGTGGGAAATGAACACATAGCTCAGCCCCAGCTGATCTCGCAGGCTGACGAGAAGATTAAGCACCTGCGCCTCGACCGATTTGTCGAGCGCCGAGACCGGCTCGTCCAAGATGAGCAGGCGCGGCCGGATGGCCAGCGCGCGGGCGATGTTGACGCGCTGGCGCTGGCCGCCGGACAGCTCGATCGGATAGCGCTCGGCAAAGCGCGCCGGCGGCAGGCCGACGGCGGCGAGAAGATCGCGCGCATAGGCCCGCGCCGTCGCGGTCGGCACGCCATGGGCGCGCGGGCCGAAGGCCAGCGTTTCGGTCAGCGTCATGCGCGGATTGAGCGAGGAGGCGCTGTCCTGGAACACCATCTGGATGGCGCGGCGGCGCTCGCCGGAAATGCGGGACCTCGGCGTCCAGAAGGTCTCGCCGTCGAAGATAATCTCGCCGTCATCGGCCGGGGTGATGCCGGCCAGCAGCCGCGCGGCGGTGGACTTGCCGCAGCCGGATTCGCCGACGATGCCGACCGTCTCGCCCTTGATCACGGTGAGCGAGAAATCGTCGACAGCGTGGACCACGGCGCGCGGGCCGAAGAAGCCACCGCCGAGGCGGAACTCCTTGCGCAGGCCGGTGGCGCTGAGCAGAGGCTGCAACGGGCCGCCGCGATCCGCGATCTCCGGCAAGGGCGCGGGCATGCGGGAAAGGTCGCGGGAAGGATCCGGGTTCATCGCCGCACCTCCATGGCCTGGCGAACGCCGTCGCTGACGAGGTTAAAGCAGACCGAACACAGGAAGATCATGGCGCCAGGCAAGGCGGCGACCCATGGGTTGATGTAGATCGACTGGCGCAGGGCCGACAGCATCAGCCCCCAGTCGGAATTCGGCGGCGAGACGCCAAGGCCGAGGAAGGACAGGCCCGAGGCGGCGATGATCGACACGCTGACCTGGCTCGACGCGAAGACGAGGATCGGGCCGGCCACATTGCTCAGCACATGCTCGCGCAGGATACGCAGCGTCGAGGCGCCCGTCAGCCGGGCGGCGATGACGTATTCATAGGAACGCACCTGCGTGGTCACGCTCTCCGCCATTCGGGCAATTGGCGGGATGAACACCAGCGACAGCGCCAGGATGGCATTCACCAGCCCCGGCCCCAGCGCGCCGGCAATGGCGACCGCCAACAGGATGGAGGGGAAGGCGTAAAACACGTCCATGGCGCGCATGATCGCCATGTTGGTTCGCCCGCCGGCATAGCCGGCGAGAACGCCGAGGAAGCCGCCGACGAACAGCCCCACCGCCACCGGCAGGATCGCCATGGCGAGCGAGATCCGCCCGCCATAGATCAGGCGGCTCAGCACGTCGCGGCCCAGCTCGTCGCCGCCGAGCCAGCGCCCGGGCGTGCCGATCTCGGCGAGACGGCGCGCGACCCGGGTCTGGAACGGGTCGGCCGGCGCGATGAAGCCGGCGAAGATCGCCGCGAGCATCACCACCAGCAGGATGACCGCCGCTGTCATCGGGACCGGCTGGCGCAGGAAGCGCAGCAGCACCACCGTCGCGTAGCGGTTATGCCTCACCGCCGGCGCCACGGCGGCGTCGATTGTGGCGGGTCCGCCGAGCGTCCCGTGCATCACGACCTCCTGATGCGGGGATCGGTCGCGCTCTGGACGAGATCGACGATCAGGTTGAGGAAGACGAAGAACATGGCGAGCACGAGCATCGTGCCCTGCAGCAGCGGCAGGTCGCGCTGGAAGATCGCCGAGGCGAGAAGGAAGCCGGTGCCGGGCCAGGCGAACACGGTTTCCACCAGCACCGAGCCGCCGAGCATGTTGCCGAGCTGCAACCCCATCACCGCCAGCGTGGTCGGCAGGGCGTTGCGCACGACATGCCAGAGGATGCGGCGCGGCGGCAGGCCCTTGGCCCGCAGCGTGCCGATGAAATCCTGGTCGAGCACGTCGACCACGCCCGCGCGCATGGTGCGGGCGATGACGGCCATCGGGATGGCGGCGGTGGCCAGCGTCGGCAGGATCAGGTGGCGCAGATGCGCCCAGTCCGGTCGCCAGCCATCGGAGGTGTCCGGGCCCACGCCGAGGGGGGGAAGCCAGGACAGGTTCACCGAAAACACGATCACCAGAAGGATCGCCAGCCAGTAATGCGGCAGGCTGACGCCCGAGATGGTGAACAGGTTCACCAGGTGATCGATGAGGCCGTCGCGGCGCAGCCCAGCCACCATGCCGAGCACGAAGCCGAGCAGGCAGGAGAGAAGGCCGGCGCTGACGGCGAGGATCACCGTGTTGACCACGGCAGCGGCCACCTCGTCCGCGACGGGACGGCCGCTGCCGATGGAAACGCCGAGATTGCCGACCGCCGCATGGCCCAGCCAGATCGCGTACTGGACCGGAAGGGGCCGGTCGAGACCGAACTCCTTGCGGGCCTGTTGCAGCATCTCCTCCGTCGCCTCGTTGGGCAGCAGGGCGCTGATCGGATCCCCCGGCGCGATATGCACCAGGGAGAACACGACGAGCGTCACGCCCAGCGCGATCGGAACGGCATAGAGCAGGCGGCGGACGACATAGAGCAGCATGCCGGGATACTCGGTTCAGTTCTCGATGTAGACGGGGGAGAAGTCCACGAACCAGCTCTTGGCGTGCACATGCCCCTTCACCTTGGGCGAGAGGGCGCGCGAGCCCACGTCATGCACCACCCAGACGAAATTGGCCTGGTCGACATGGCGGGTGTGGATCTGCGCCAGCAGCGCGTCCTGCTTGGCCGGATCGAACTCGTTGCGAACCTGGCTGACCAGCTCTTCCATCTGCGGGTCCTTGACGTTGCCCCAATTGGTGCCGGCCGGCGGAATTTCCGCCTCGGTCTGGAAGCGCAGCAACGCGGCATAGGGGTCCATGCTGTTCCAGCTGTTGTTCAGCATGGTGATGCCCTTGTTCTCCTCGCCTTGGGCGCCGGCGCGGCGGCGGGCGCGCAGCGCCTCCCACTCGAACACCTCAAGCTGCAGCTCGACGCCGACCTCGCGCAGATTCTCCTGGATGAACTCGTTCATCAGCAGCGGGTACATCTGGCCCGAACCGGCGGTGGAGATCGCTGCCTTGAGCTTCAGCGGCTTGTCGGGTCCGTAGCCGGCTTCCTTTAGCAGACGCCGGGCCTCGTCCGGGTTGTATTCAACCTTGAAGCTGGGCGTCCCGAACCAGGGACTGTCGGGCGTGACATTGCCGACCGAGGGCACGGCGAGGCCGCTGAGGACTTCCACCAGCCCCTCGCGGTCGATGGCCAGATTGAGCGCCTTGCGCACGCGGATGTCAGCCAGGGGCGAATCCGGCAGCTGGCTCAGCGTATAGGGCCACATATGCGGGATCGCGTTGGTGGACACGGTGATCTTGTCTTCCTTCAGCCGCTCCACCGTGTCCGGCGAGGGGCTTTCCGCCCAGTCCACCCGGTCGGAGAGCAGCGCGGCGGTGCGGGCCGAGACTTCCGGCACCGGCAGAAGGATCAGCTTGTCCAGCTTGGGTACGCGGTTCTTGTCCCAATAGTCCTTGTTCGGATCCAGCTCCAGCCGCTGGCGCGGCACCAGGGCGACCTGCTTCCACGGGCCGGTGCCGGAGGGCTGCTCGCGGAACTTCGCCCAATCCTTGCCGAGCTTCTCATACTGCGCCGGCGAGACGATAAGCAGGCGGGTGAGCTGATAGGGGAACAGGGAGTCCGGCGCGTTGGTGGTGAGCTCGACCGTTGTATCGTCGATCTTCTTCCAGCCCTTCAGGCTCGGCAGGTAGGATTTCAGCTGCCGGTTGAACGAGGCGTCATAGGCCGGGAAATCCTTGTTGAAGGTGCGCTCCAGAGTGAAGATGACCGCGTCGGCGTTGAAGTCCGACCCATCGTGAAATTTCACACCCTCGCGCAGCTTGATGGTCCACCGGGTCTTGTCAGTGGCATCCGGCACCCAGGAGGTGGCGAGGGCGGGGCGCAGCACCGCCGCCTTTTCCGCCGAGGAAAGGTCGAAGGAAATGAGCGGGTCGTAGATCGTGTACCCCGCGAAACGCACGCCCTCCGTGCCCTGGTCGGGCGCGCCGTCGGTCAGCGGGATATCCGCCAGCGTCATAGCCACGCGCAGCGTGCCCTGCGCGAGCGCCGTTCCGGGCACAAAAGCCGGCGCTGCCGCGAAGGCAGCCGCCACCAGCCCGGCCATCAGTCGGTACGTGAGACGTCGGTTCATCAGCCGCTCCTGACTCAAGTTCTATAGTGTTTAACATTTAGCGTTTTGGGCAGAGCGTCAATGTGAGCGGCGCTTGAATGGCAAGCAGAAGCCGCGCAAACTTTGAGCATTCGCAACGCATAGGGGCAGAGTGGCCGCTGCGGCAGCTGAGGTTCCTGCGCCGCACAGCGCGGCACGCAGCGTGCGCACGGAAACACGTCTTCGAGGGTGGGTATGCCGGTAACGCCGGGCGCGGCTACAACCTGCGCTCCCAGAAGCGGAACAGCGGAGCGGTGAGCAGCGCCACCAGCAGGATGCGGGCGAAGTGCCAGGCCGCGACGATCGGCGGCGCCAGTCCAAGCGCCTCCGCCGTGAGTGCCATTTCGGCGATGCCGCCCGGCGAGGCGGCGAGCACGGCGGTCGGAAAGTCGACATAGGCCGCAACCGCAGCGGCAATCGCGACATTGGCGAAGATCAGCAGAAAGGTCGCGACGATGCTCGCCGGCACGAAGCGCGGCCCGGCCTGGCGCAGTGTCAGCCAATGGAACCGCGCACCGAGCGAAGCGCCGATGGCGATCTGGGCAATGGCGCGGGCATAGGGCGGGGCCGCCACGGCCCCCTCGGCGGTCATCCCCACCGCCATGCCAATGACGAGACCGCCCAGCAGGAAGGCGTTGAAGATGCGCAGCCGGTTCATCACCTGGGCGCACAGCGCCGAGAGCGCGATGCCGATGACCAGCATCAGCGTCGACATGTCAGGCGGATGGACCACGCCGGCATCGCGGGCATGGTGCATGTAGAGCGTGAGCGCTGCCGGCACCGTCAGCACGATCACCACCACGCGCAGGCTCTGCGCCACCGAGACCACGGTGATGTTCGCCTTGAACTGGTGCGCCAGGCCCGCCATCTCGGCCAGGCCGCCGGGGATCACCGCGAAGAAGGCGCTGCGCCGGTCGCAACCGCCGAACCGTGCCAGCGGCAGGGAAAGGACGATTGAAATGAGGATCGAGGCCAGGCTCGCTATGAGAATCACCAGGCCGAGATCCAGCACCTGATGGCCAACCTCGGGAGTGAAGAACACGCCCACCGCGAAGCCGGCCACTGTCTGCCCATATTGCCGCACGAAGGCGGGGATCGGCAGTGAAAAGCCGGCCACGCTCAGCGCCGCCGAACCGAACAGGGCGCCCAGCAGCCAGGGCAGCGGCAGGTGAAAGTGATGGGCAATGACGCCGCCGCCTGCCGCCAGCACGCCGCCGCAGGCGATGCGGAGCCAGACCGGCAGCCGATTGAACCGGCTCTGCAGCGCGCCGCGGCTGGCGGGGCCGGCCAGCGATGCCTCGATCTCGCGCTCGATTTCTTCCTCGAACTCATCGTCATTGCCCGGCGCGCGCCGCGCGCGGTCGTCGTCGATGTGATCGGTCATGCCCGGCTCTCCCCGCCGATCCGGCGCGTCAGGCATGCGCGGAGCAACGCTTCGCCGCGCCGTGCGGCGGGAGAGGAGGACGGTGCAGGCGAGGGGGCAGGGGATGGAGCTGGCATGGGCGTTCTCCGGGCAAAACGGTGGCGTTTGCGCCGGAGGGCCGGCACAGCGGGGCGGGTTCGGAAGCTCGGCCGCAGCGCGGCGGTGGATCAGGATTCGGAGACGTACCGGGTGTCGTTGCGCGCGCGCATGATGCGCCGCTCCACCGCCACGCCCTTGAGATCGTAGCCAATGCGCTCAATCTGCAGCATCGGCTCGCCGACCGGCACGCCGAGCAGTTCCGCGTCGGCCGGCTCGGCCTTCACGGCCGTGACCCGTTCCTCCACCTTGGCGATCATGATGTGGTACTGGCGCTCCAGTAGTTCGTAGAGAATCTGCGGGCGCGTCGCGTTGATCAGCGCGCCGATGCCCGGCAGCAGATCTTCGCGCAGGACGAGATACTCGATCACATAGGGCCGGCTATTGGCCACCCGCAGACGGCGCACCCGGCTGATCGAGGCGCCGCGATTGATGCCAAGAGCCTTGGCCTCGGTCGCATTGGCGCGGGCCGCGGTTACGTCGAGATAGGTCGCCTCGCGGTTGAGCCTTACATGGTCATGGGTTTCCAGCCGGTAGTGGCGCTGCACCTGCTCGCGATGATTATGCATCGCGACCGTGGTGCCCCGCCCGCGCTGGCGCACCAGTAGGCGCTGGTCGGCCAGTTCCTCGATCGCCTTGCGGGCGGTGCCGACGCTCACCGCATATTCGGCCGCGAGTGCGTTTTCGCTCGGCACCAGTTCGCCCGGCCGCCATTCCCCGCTCTGGATCCGCCGCAGCAAATCCTCCTTCATGCGGAGATAGAGCGGCTTGGCCGCATCTGCCGCCTCGGTCATCGCCACCATGATCGCGTCCCCAATCCTCAGAATTTTTCATGAGGATAGACGGGCGGAACCGGGTCGACATCATCCATCTGGTCGCCGATGGCGGCTTCGATCTCGTCCAGCGCCTTCATCCACAGGGAGAGACGCAGATGAATATTGATCACCTCCTCCTCGGGAACCGAAAGGCCCTGCAATTCGAGGGCCGCACGCACATAATCGCGGGTGACATTCATGATGCGTCGTTCTCTCAGGCCGCCCAGGAGGCGAGCGTTTCGTCCAGCGCGGCGCCCTGCCGCCACCAGCCCGCCGCGCGCTCATAGGCGAAGGCGATGTTCAGCAGCGACGCCTCGCCAAAGGGACACCCGGCGAACTGGATGGCGAGCGGCAGGCCGGCGCGGCAGAAGCCCATGGGAACCGACACCGCCGGCACATTGGCGAGGCTGAAGGGATAGACGCCGATGCGCCGTTCCATCAGCCGCTTCACCGCGTCGTCGGATGTCTCCACCGTCTCCTGTTCCTGGTCGATCGGCTTGGTCGGGCGGATCATGGTCGGGCTCACCAGCGCATCGACCCCTTCCAGCGCCTCAAGCACCTGACGCCGCACCAGCACCCGTGCCCGCATGGCGCGGTTATAGGCCGTCGCCGGGACCAGCGCCGAGGCGGCAAGGCGCGTGCGGGTGCCGACATCGAAACGGTGGTAGCGCTCGCGCAGATATTTGCCGAGGAACCAGGCCGCCACATCGGCATCCGCGCTCAGAAGCTGCAACGGCACGGCATAGAGCGCGAGCGGCAGCGAGACTTCCTCGATCTGCGCCCCGAGGTCCCGCAGCACGTCCAGCGCGGTGGCGAAGGTGGCTTTCACCTCATCGGCCGTGCCGTTGCCCCAGGCGATCTCGCGCACAACCGCGAGCCGGCGGCCCCGGACGGAGCGCTCCAGCGTGGCGGCGAAATCTTCCGTGGGACGCATGCTGCACAACGGGTCGCGCTCATCCGGCCCGGCAATGGCGGACAGCACATGGGCGAGATCGCCGACCGAGCGCGCCAGCGGACCGATCGTGTCGCTCGTATAGGCGGACATCACCGCGCCATGACGGCTCACCCGGCCATAGGTGGGACGCAGCCCCGCCACGCCGTTCAGCGCCGCAGGGCCACGGATCGAGCCGCCGGTGTCCTCGCCGAGCGAGAAGGTGCACATACGGGCGGCCGGCGCGATGCCGGACCCGGTCGACGAGCTGGAGGCCGAATAGGCCGGGTTCCACGGATTGCGCGGCTGGCCGAAGGGGAAGTCAAGCGTGCCGCCCTTGCCGAATTCATGCAGGTTCTGCTTGCCCAGCAGAATGGCGCCGGCGGCATCGAGCCGGTCGATCACAGCGGCATTGCCGGGGACGATGGTTTCCTGCGGGTCGAGCACGCGGGTGCCCAGCGTCGTCGGGAAACCGACCGCGTGCATCTGGTCCTTGACGCCATAGGGAAGGCCATGGAGCGGGCCGCGATAGCGCCCGGCCATGATCTCGCTTTCCGCCTGGCGCGCCGCGGCGAGGGCGCGCGCGCCATCGACGGTGATCCAGGCCTTCAAATGGCCGTCCCAGCGTTCGATGCGATCCAGGCAGGCCGCCACGAGTTCTACCGGCGACAGGCGGCGCTCGCGTATCAGCGCCGCCTGTTCGCCGCCGCTCAGCGCCACCAGTTCGTCACTCGTCCCCATCGCCGACCGCCGCGTCCTGATATCTCACTTCTATATAGAATAAGATATACAGTTATCGCTGTCGAGAGGGCGATGCCGGCGAAAGCGACGCGCCGGCATCGCCCCCGCCAGGGGGCTGCTGTGGGGGCGCCTTCAGTGCCCCAGCGACCAGCGCCGTTCGATCGGCGCCGGCTTGTTCTTGCGCGCGCCGCAGAGCGAGCAGCCGCAGCCGGCCAGATGCTCGCGCGAGACCACCTTCGGTTCCGAGGCGGTGCCCTCGGAGCGGGCCAGAGCCCGGCGCAGCGTGCCATTCATGGTGCTGAGCCGGGGCATCGCCATTTCGCGTGGCGCGCTGGCGGCGCATTCCGGGCAGCAGGCGGGCCGGTCGGCCTCATTCATCGAACTCCAGCCCTCGAACGGGCCGCAATCCTCACAGGCATAGGAATAGAGGGGCATGTTCGCGCTCCATGTGGGAAAGCGGATGGCCCATGGGCCATCCGGGAGAGCAAATGGCCGTGGCCATTGCTCGATCAGGGCTGCAGCCAGCCTTGCAGCAGCGACACGCCGGGCACCCAGCCGGTGACGATGCCGATCAGCACCGTGAAGGCGCCGGTAAAGCGCAAGATGGGTTGTTTCATGGTGAGCAGCAGGAAGTAGCAGAACCACAGCAGGCACCATCCCACCCAGTTCCACCCCATCCAGAGGCTGATGGAGCTGTCCGCCCCGCGCAGCGACTGGATCGCCACTGGCGCCACGGTGATGGCGACGAACAGGCTGAACCAGCCAAGGCCGCGCCCGTCCACCTTGGTGACGCGGTTATAGGCCACCCAGAAATAGGTGGCGGTGAACAGCAGGGTGAGCGCCGCGCCCTTGATGGAGCCGGCATCCGCCTGCGGATTGAACGCCCAGAACAGCGAGATGGCGAGCGTCACCACACCGGAGACGACGTTCACCACGATGATTTCGCGATCCTCGATCTTGCCCAGCAGCCAGAGGCCGTTGAGCACAAGCACCGCGCCGACATAAAGCAGGCCCAGTCCGAGCAGCATGGTCGATCTCCTCAGCCCCGGCCGGACCGGCCAGCCGGGGCGCCAAGTTGCCGGAAGGGTTCAGCTCGCGCGGGCGACGTCGACGCCCGACACCTGCCTTGTGGGCCCGGTGGAGTTCGGGTTGATGTCGAAGTCGAAGATCTTGGTCGGGATCGCCACGGTCGCGCAGACATTGGGGATGTCAACGATGCCGGCGATGCGCCCCTCGACCGGGGCGGTGCCGAGGATCGTGTAGGCCTGCTCGCCCGAATAGCCGAATTTCTTCAGGTATTCGATGGCATTGAGGCAGGCCCGGCGGTAGGCGACATGCGCGTCGAGATAGTATTGCTCGCCCGTGTGCTCGTCGACCGAGATGCCCTCGAAGATGAGGTAGTCGTCGAAATGCGGGTCGATCGGGCTCGGCTTGAAGATCGGGTTGATGACGCCGTACTTCGCCATGCCGCCCTTGATCAGGCTGACGCCGATATCGATCCAGCCGGCCATCTCGATGGCGCCGCAGAAGGTGATTTCACCGTCGCCCTGCGAGAAATGGATGTCGCCCATAGAGAGGCCGCCACCCTTCACATAGACCGGGAAATAGCAGCGGGCGCCGCGCGACAGGTTCTTGATGTCGCAATTGCCGCCATGCTCGCGCGGCGGCACGGTGCGCCAGCCTTCCGCCGCCGCCTTGTCGCGGGCGGCGCCGTGCATCTGGCCCATCAGCGCCGTGTCGGAATAGGGCAGCGCGGCGAGCGGGGGCACGCGGTTGGGATTGGTGGCGACAAGGGCGGCCTCGCGCCGGTTGGCCTCCGCCAGCAGCTTGTGGTCGGGCAGGCAGCCGATGAGCCCGGGATGGACAAGGCCGGGGTAGCGCACCCGCGGTACGTGGCGCGAAGTGGTGTAGATGCCGTGGAAATCCCAGCAGGATTTCACCGCATCGGGATAGTGCTCGGTGAGGAAGCCGCCGCCATTGTTCTTGTCGAACAGGCCGTTGAAGCCCCATTCCGAGCCTTCGAGCGGCCCGATGTCGAGAATGTCGACGACCATGAGGTCGCCCGGCTCGGCGCCTTCGACCCCGAACGGGCCGCTGAGGTAATGCACCTTGGTCAGGTCGACATCGCGCACATCGTTGGCGCTGTCATTGTTGCCGATCTGGCCGCCGGTCCAGTCGTAGCACTCGACCCGGAACTCGTCGCCGGGCTTGAACATCTCGACCATGGGAATGTCGGGATGCCAGCGATTATGCGTCTTGATGTCCTGATCTTCAGGCGCCTTGTTGAGATCGATCTTGAAGACGGTCTTGGCCATGAGCTTCCTCCTGTGAGGGTGCCGCGGCTTTCATGCCGTTGCTGAAGGCGGGCGGTCGAAGCCGCCCTGCCTGCACCCTGCCGAGGAAGGCTAGGAGCCGTATGTAAGCGCCTTGCCCGTACCGGGGCCGGCGAATGTAAAGTTTTGTAATTCCCACCCGGTGACTGCCCATAGCCGGCGCCGGGAGGCTATGATCGGCGCAAGGCGACGCAAGCGGTCGTCTCGGTGCGCGAATGCACGGGGCGGGTTCATGGGCGAAACGGCGTGCATGCCGCGCATATTGATGGTGGATGATGACCGACGGATGTGCGGCTTCGTCACCAAATTCCTCGCGCGGGAAGGCTTTTCCGCGGAGTTCGCGCTGGATGGCAGCAGCATGCGCGACGCGCTCGCCGTCACAAGCTTCGACCTGATCATTCTCGACCTGACCTTTCCGCGCGGGGAAGACGGCCTGTCGCTGGCGCGCACCGTGCGCGCGACCGGGCACATGCCGCTGCTCGTGCTCTCGGCCAAATGCGAGACGGTCGACAAAATCGTCTGCCTCGAACTCGGCGCCGACGACTATGTCACCAAGCCATTCGAGCCGCGCGAATTGCTGGCGCGCATCCGCGCGCTGCTCCGGCGCGCCCGAGGCATGGGACGGGGCGCCCCCTCGGCGGAGGCGGCTGATAACCGGCGGCGGTTCGGGACGTGGCAGCTCGATCTCGACGGCCGGGAGCTGATACGCCCGGACACCAGCCGGGTCGCCCTCACCAGCCACGAATTCCGCCTCCTGGTGGCGCTCACCGAGCGGCCCGGCCGCGTGCTCACCCGCGACCAGATGCTCGACCTGGTCGCGCACCGGCAATGGGCGCCGTTCGACCGCAGCATCGACGTGCTGGTCGGCAAGCTACGGCGCAAGCTGGACGACGGCACCGGCTTCCAGATCATCAAGACCGTCCGTGGCGAGGGCTATGTCTTCACGCCGCCCCCATCGCACTGAACTCTGCGGCACTGACCCCGGCCGCGGCCTTTTCAGGGGCGCGGCGGCGTCGCCGGCAGCAGAAGCGTGACGCGCGTTCCGACGCCCGCCTCGCTCTCGATGAGGAGATTGCCGCCGGACTGGCGGGCGAACCCATAGGCGGTGGGCAGGCCGAGGCCGCTACCGCTCTCGGCCGGCTTGGTGGAGAAGAACGGCTGGAGGGCATTCTCGGCGATATCCGAGGCCATGCCGCAGCCGTCATCCTCGACCACGATCCCGGCATAGAGGCCCGGCGCCATGTCACCCAGGAGAAGGGCGGAGCCCGGCGGCAGATCGCATGTGTCGATGGCCACGCGCACGGTGCCGGCGCCCGCCACCGCGTCGCGGGCATTGAAGATCAAGTTTAGCAGGCTGGCCTCCAACTGATGGGGATCGGCAAGGGCGAGGCAGGCCAGCGGCGACGGGCGCAGCTCCAGCGTCACCCCCGCGCCAAAGGCGTGGCGCGCCCGGCTCACCACCTGTTCGACCGCGTCGCCGAGATCCAGCACGCGCGGCAACAGAGGCTGCGCCCGGCCGACGGCGAGCAGACGCCGATTGGCCAGAATGCCTTCCTCCACCGCCCCCAGGGCGTCGACCACCAGTTCGCGCATGATGGCGGCGTCGCCGGCCGCGCCCCGCGCCATTTCCTCCTGCAGAAGCTTGAGGCTTCCGCCGACAACGGTGAGCAGATTGTTGAAATCATGGGCGATGCCAGCCGAAAGCCGGCCAACCGCCTCCATGCGGCGGCTGCGGCGCAGCAACTCCTCCGCCTGCGCCCGGTCTGCCGCCAGGCGGTGCCGGTCGAAGCATCGGGCGAGCGTCGCCAGCAGCTCGGCGGGCTCGAACGGCTTGCAGACATAGTCGTAGATGCCGGCCTGCAGCGCCTTGATCGCGGTCTGCACCGAGGCATAGGCGGTGACCATGACCGTGAGCAGGTCCGGACGGATCCGCCCGAGATCAACCGCGACGGCCACCCCGTCCTCATGGCCGAGGCGAATGTCGACCAGCGCCACCGCCACCGGCACGCGCGCCACCGCTTCCCGCGCCGCCGCTCCATGATGGGCGACGACCACCTCATAGCCTTCCAACTCCAGCAGCAGGGCAAGGCTGGCCGCGAAGTCGTGGTCATCGTCCACGATCAGGACGCGCCGCTTTTCGTCATGCCACATGCTGGTGCTCCGCAGGGGCGGCGGGCAGGAAAATGTCGACCCGTGTGCCGTCACCGGGACGCGAGGCGACAACAACGCGGCCGCCATGGCGCTCGACCAGGCGCCGGACCAGGGCGAGGCCGAGGCCGAGGCCGAACGGCTTGGTGCTGAAAAGCGGCTCGAACAGGCGCTGGCTCGCCTCCTCGCTCATGCCGACGCCATTGTCGGCGACGGTCAGGCGCACGCTCTCGTCCTCGCAGGCGGTGACGATCCGCACCCACCCCGCCGGGCTCGCCTCCGGGCGTTCGAGCACCGCCTGCATGGCGTTCTGCACCAGATTGACCAGAACCTGCCGCAGCCGCTCGCCATCGGCCTCGATCATGCGGTCGCAACGCAGTTCCAGCTCCAGCGCCACCGGCGACAGCGCCCGCAGGTCCGCCACCTGCTCGACGATCCAGGCGTCGAGCGCCAGCGGCACCATGGTGACATTGGGGCGGCGCGAGAATTCCAGCAGGTCGTCGATAATCCGCACGCAGCGGCGCACATTGCGCTGGATCCGGTCGAGTTCGCTGCGCTCCCGCTCCCCGGCCATGCCGCCCGCCCGCTGCAGCACCGCGACCGAGGTGGCGAGCGTGCCGAGAGGGTTGCGCAGCTCATGGCTCACCGTCGCGGTGAGCTGGCCGAGCGCGGCGAGGCGCTCGCTGCGGGTCAGTTCCTCGCGCGTCTCGTAGAGCTTTTCCAGCGAGCCGACGAGATTGCGCTCGGCCAGTTCCCGGCTCTCATTGGCCAGCACGATCCACCAGGCGCTGATCGCCAGCAGCGGCAGCAGCGCGAGGAAGATGCGCAGCAGCAGCGCGCCATTGTCGAGATGCGGCACGTCTTCGCCCGGGTCGATCAGCCGGTAGGTGAGCAGGAACAGCGCCCCCGTCACCACGGAGAGCGCAATCAGTACGCCAGCGACCTTCAGCAGCCGCTGCGGCATGTGCGGGGCGATGCGCCGGGTGAAGCCGCCGCCGAAATAGCGCGAGCGCGAGCTCTCCAGATCCTGGTGCGATTTCTTGCAGGCGTCGTGGCAATGCGCGTCGAGACTGCAGCACAGCGAGCAGATCGGCCGCTCATAGAAGCTGCAATAGGCCATGTCGTCCCGCTCATAGCCATGATCGCAGATTTCGCAGCGCAGCACCGCCGAGGGCTCGGAGCCGAGGCTCGGATGCACGGGCGGGCGGGCGAGATAATAGCGCCCGCCGGTGGCGAAACCGATCAGCGTCGCGGTCAGGAAGGCGATGAGAAAGGAGAAGGGCGCGGCATAGGCCTGCATCAGCGGCCCGAGCACGCCAGTGAAGGCCGTTAGCGACACCAGCGAGCCGAGCGCCATGCCGCCGCAGCCCACCGGGTTGATGTCGTGCAGATGCGCGCGCTTGAACTCGATGAAGCTCGGGCTGACCTTGAGCGGCTTCAGCACCAGCAGATCGGCGACGATCGCGCCCACCCAGGCCATGGCGATGTTGGAATAAACCGCGAGCACCACCTCCAGCGTGTCGAAGATGCCGAGAAGCATCAGCAGCAGCGAAATGAGGATGTTGAACACCAGCCACACCACCCGGCCGGGATGGTAATGCGTCACGCGGGAAAAGAAGTTCGACCAGGCAAGCGAGCCGGCATAGGCGTTGGTGACGTTGATCTTGATCTGCGAGATCAGCACGAAGAAGGTGGCGCAGAACAGCACCAGAGCGGGGTTCTGGAACACGTGGCCATAGGCCACGATGTACATGTGGATCGGCTCCAGCGCCGCCGGGCGCGGCAGTCCGCTGCCGAGCACCAGCACCGCGAGCAGCCCGCCGGCGAGGATCTTCAGCCCGCCGATCACGATCCAGCCCGGCCCGGCCGAGATCACCGCGCTCCACCAGCCAAGCCGGTTGGCGCTGGTCTTCTCAGGAAGGAAGCGCAGATAGTCCGCCTGCTCGCCGATCTGCACCACCAGCGAGCACATCATGCTGACGGCCGCGCCGAAGGCGAGCACATCGAAGCCGCGCGAGCCGGTTTCCAGCCCGGCGAAGTCCACCCATTTCGCGATGTCGTCCGGCGCCTTCACCGCGATCATCACGAAGGGCAGGATCATCATGCCCAGCCACAGCGGCTGCGTCACCATTTGCAGCCGCGAGATCATGGTGATGCCCATCAGCGTCAGCGGGATGATGACCAGCGAGGAGACGATATAGCCCAGCACCAACGGCACATCGGCGTAGATCTTCAGCGCCTGCGCCATGATCGCGCCTTCCAGCGCGAAGAAGATGAAGGTGAAGCTGGCATAGATCAGCGAGGTGATGGTCGAGCCGATATAGCCGAAGCCGGCGCCCCGGGTCAGCAGGTCGAGGTCGATGCCGTATTTGCTGGAGTAATAGGCGATTGGCAGGCTGGTGACGAAGATGAAGAGCGACACGACGAGAATCGCCAGCCCGGCATTCATGAAGCCGTAGCTCAGCGTGATCGAGGCGCCGATCGTCTCCAGCGCCAGGAAGGAAATGCCCCCCAGCGCCGTGTTGGCAATGACGAAGGGCGACCAGCGGCGGAAGGAGCGCGCGGTGTAGCGCAACGAATAGTCTTCAAGCGTCTCATTGGCGATCCAGGAGTGATAGGACCGCAAGGCGGGCAGGTCAGGCGTTTCCACGGGCTTCGCACCTTGTTTTGGCGAAGGCTAGTGGATCACCGGCAGAGGGGCCAGCCTTTCGTCGAGGTGCCCGGAGGTACGCCAGCCTTGAACGAACAGGTGACGAGAAGCCGAAAGACGGCCCTCGTCACCGAAAAGCCTCGCGCGGTCGATCGGCGGGAATCGCCGACCGAGCGCGCGACCAGCCCATCATCAAAGAGCGGCGAGTTCAGACACAAACTTGGTGCGCAGGAAGGCGTCCAGCCCCTCGATGCCGCTCTCCGAGCCGTAGCCCGACTCGTTGACGCCGCCGAAGGGCGTCTCCGGCGTCGACACTGCCATGTGGTTGACGCCGACGAGGCCGGCGTCGAGCGCTTCCTCCGTGCGGGCCGCCAGCGCGCCGGAGCGGGTGAAGACGAAGGAGGCGAGGCCATAGGGCAGCGCATTGGCCCGCTCGATCACCTCGTCGAAGCTGGAGAACGGGGTGAGCGGGGCGATGGGGCCGAACGGCTCGCTCGACATGATCGCGGCGTCGGCCGGCACGTCGGCCAGAACGGTGGGGGCAAAGAAGTGCCCCTGATTGCCGATGCGCTTGCCGCCCAGCTTCAGGCTCGCGCCCTTGGCGACGGCATCGTTCACCAGCTCTTCCATCGCCGCGAGGCGGCGGCGGGCGATCATCGGCCCCATCTGGATGCCGGAATCGAGGCCGTTGCCCACCTTCAGCGCCGAGGCCAGCTCGACGAAGCGGGCGACGAAGGGCTGGTAAAGCGATTCATGGACGAAGAAGCGCGTCGGCGAGGTGCAGACCTGGCCGGCATTGCGGAACTTGAACGCCACCAGTGTGCGGGCGGCCAGATCGAGATCGGCATCGTCATGGACGATGACCGGCGCATGGCCGCCCAGCTCCATGGTGCAGCGCTTCAGCGTATCGGCGGCCAGGCGCTGCAGCTGCTTGCCCACGGCCGTGGAGCCGGTGAGCGTCACCGCCTTGGGGATGGGCGAGGCGATCAGAACCTTGCTGACATGCGCCGGCGCACCGAACACCACGTTCAGCACGCCCGCCGGCAGCCCGGCCTCCTGGAAGCAGCGGGCGATGGCGACCGCCGTGCCGGGGGTCTCTTCCGCCGGCTTGATGATGATCGAGCAGCCCGCGCCGAGCGCGCCAGCGATCTTGCGGATGACGTTGGAGGACGGGAAGTTCCAGGCGGCGAAGGCGACGACCGGGCCGACCGGCTCCTTCAGCACCATCTGGCGCACATTGGCCATGCGGGCGGGCACAATGCGGCCATAGGCGCGCTTGCCTTCTTCGGCATACCAGCGCGTGGCGTCGGCGGCGAACTGGACTTCCGGCACGGCTTCGCCGAGCGGCTTGCCGTTTTCCAGCGTCAGGATGCGCCCGATGCGCTCCTTGCGCGCCTCGATGAGGTCCGCCGCCTTCATCATCAGCGTGTAGCGCGCCTGCGCGGTCATCGCCTTCCAGACCTTGAAGCCGCGCTGCGCGGCGTCGAGCGCGCGGGCGAGATCGGCGTCGGAGGCATGCGGAACGGTGCCGAGCACCTCGCCGGTGGCCGGGTTTTCCAGCGGCTCACTCTTGCCCTCGGAGCCCTGGCACCAGGTGCCGTCGATCAGCAGCTCGATGGTTTCGTCATAGGTGGAAAGGTCGGTCATTGCAGTCTCCAGGGGCCGGAATGAGGGGCGGATCAGCGTCAGCGGCAGAGGAAGCCGTCCGGCAATGGGTCGCCTTGCGCGAGCACGAACCGGTGCTCGCCGGTGATATGGGCGAGACCGACAACATGCGGCGCGATAGCGCCGGCCTTTTGGGCGCCGGCCTCCGCCGCGACCGCCCGCGCGGTGGCGGTGAAATCGACGCCGAGAATGTTGCGGGTGCGGATGGGCTGGTCGAGGCCGAGTTCGCCGCGCGCTACCATCTGCGCCAGCCGCGCCGAGGAGCCGGTGCCACAGGGCGAGCGGTCGAACTTGTTCGATTCCAGCACCACCAGCTGGCGGCTGACCAGACCGTGATCGTCCGCCTCGGTCTCGTAGAACAGGATGGAATCGACCGGCCGGGTGGCGCCCGGCACGCGGCCCTCATTGATGCCGGCGTTCAGGGCCGCCTTCAGCGCCGCGCCGACGGCCATGGCGTGGGAGACGCCGGACGGCGCCAGTTCCACCCCGGCGGCGCGGGCGGCAATGAGGCCGTACCAGTTGCCGCCCCACACCACATCGGCATTCACGTTCACCCCCAGGGCGGCGACCGGGACGTTGCAGGCGGCGACATGGGCCGGCACGTTCTCGAAGGTGACGGCAGCGACGGCACCGTTGCGGCGCTCGACATGGACGGTGATGATGCCGGCCGGCACTTCCAGCGTGAAGGAACTGAGCGGTGCGTCGGAGGGGCCGATCAGGCCCATATGGTCGAGCGTCACCGCGAGCCCGATCGTCGCGTGGCCGCACATTTCAAGATATTTGTAGCTGCCGAGGAAGAAGGCGCCGAAATCCGCCCGCGCGCTTTCCGTCATCACCACGCCGACCATCGCCGCATGGCCGCGCGGCTCATGCAGCAGGAAGGTGCGCAGCGGGTCGAAGCGGGCGCGGAAGTCCTCGGCCCGCGCCTCCACCGTGTCGCCCTTGAGCGGCGGCACGCCGCCGGTGACGACGCGGGTGGGGTGGCCCGCCGTGTGGCTGTCGATGGTCGAAATCCAGCGGCGGGTTGCCATGTCGTTCCCCTGTCCTAGCGGCCGGACTTGATGGCGTCGGCGATCTTCTCGCCGGCCATGATGGTGGTGAGCATGGTGTTGGCGCTGATGACAGCCGGCATGATCGAAGCGTCGACCACGCGCAACCCCTCGACGCCGATCACCCGGGCCGCGCTGTCGACCACGGCGCGTGGATCGTCCGGGCGGCCGATGCGGCAGGTGCCCGAGGCGTGCCAGCTGCCGCAGGCATTGTCCCGGATCCAGGCACGCAGCGCCTCGCGGTCGCCCATCATCTCGCGCGCCTTGAGGCCGGGGGTGATGACATTCTCGATCATCAACTTGCGGGACAGCGGGCCGGTGGCCATGATGCCGGCGGCCATCAGCGTCATGAACCAGTTGGTGCGGCTGACCGCGCCGAGCTTGCGTACGCGCTCGGAAAAGGTGGCGGGGAAGATGCTCTCGATCACCCCGTCCATCGCCGGATCGGTGACGATGCCCCACAGCCGGTGCATGCCGTCCTCCAGCCGCACGAGGTCGCGCTCATCCGAGAGCTGGCGAAAATTGACGAAGGGCGCGGTCGCGGCGTCGCTTCCCTGCAGCCGCACCTCGCCGGTGGAGTACGGCCGGTTAACGCAGACGAGGATCGAGGCCAGCCGCCGCCCAAGCGGGTGCCAGGCCGCGCGGTTGGAGGGCAGCACGAACATGTCGCCCGGCGTGGTCTCCGGCAGGCCGGACGAGTAGCGATAGCCCAGCTGGATGTGGCGGCGCTGGCTGGCCGGCAGGCGCGCGGCTTTTGGCAGATAGGCGGCGAAGGCCACCATCGGGTGGTCCTGCAGGTTCTGCCCGACGCCCGGCCGGTCCGCCCGCACATTGAGGCCGAACTCCTTCAGATGCGCCGCCGGACCGATGCCGGCGCGCATGAGATGGGCCGGCGTCTGCAGCGCGCCGGTGGAGAGGATCACCTCGCGCGCTTTGAGGGTGAGCGGCCCCTGCGGGCCCTGCGCCTTCAGCCCGGTGACACGGCGGCCCTCGAACAGTAGCTCGGTCATCTCGGTTTCGGCGAGAATGGT
This sequence comes from Xanthobacteraceae bacterium 501b, assembly GCA_000378025.1. GTDB lineage: Bacteria > Pseudomonadota > Alphaproteobacteria > Rhizobiales > Xanthobacteraceae > Ancylobacter. Next base: position 1,456,881 of record KB899087.1, on the reverse strand, counting down.
CAGGTTCGGCCGGGCGCGCACCTCGCGCGTGAGATAGGCGCGGGCGGTGGAAACGCGCTTTCCCTCCACATTGTTGATGGTCATCGGGAAATAGCCGTCGTCGAAGACGCCGTTATGGTCCCGGATATTGGCCACGCCCTTCGTGTCGAGCACCTTCGCCACGGTCTTGGCGAAGGGCGACCAGTCCTTTTCGGGAATGCGGCGCAGCGGCAGCGGGCCGTGGCTGCCATGCAGCTGGCTGTCGCCATAATCGAGGTCGGTTTCCAGCTTGCGGAAATAGGGCAGCACGTCGTCCCAGCCCCAACCCTCGGCGCCGTCCTCGCGCCAGTGCTCATAATCCCAGGGCACGCCGCGAAAGGCGAACTGGCCGTTGATCGAGGTGCCCCCGCCCATCACCCGCGCCTGCTCATAGCGCCGCCCCGCCGCGCCGGGCTTGGGGGCGTTGAGGTGGATGGACAGGTTCTGCCAGTGATAGAGCCGGTTGAAATAGGCGACGATCGGATAGGCGTCGAGCGTGTCGGCCGGCTCGGCGCCGGGCGGCGTGTCCGGCCCGGCCTCGATCAGCGCGACCTTGAGGTTCGAGGCTTCCGAAAGCCGGCTCGCCAGCACGGCACCTGCCGCGCCGCCGCCGACGACAATGTAGTCATATGCGTGTTCGGACATGTTCTCAGCCGTGGTTGAGCCAGACGGTCTTGAAGCGCAGGAAGCCCTCAAGCCCCGCACGCCCCATTTCCTTGCCGAAGCCGGAGCCGGCGAAGCCGCCCTGCGGGGTGGCGAAATCGGGCTGGCGGCCATGGCCGTTGACCCAGACCGTGCCGGCATTGAGGCGGGCGGGGAGGGCCAGCGCCTTGGCGGCGCTGGTGGTGTAAAGGCTGGCGGCGAGCGCGTAGCTGGGATGGTTGGCCATCGCCAGCGCCTCGTCCTCGTCGTCATAGGCGTAGACGGACAGCACCGGGCCGAAGAACTCCTCGCGGAAGCCGACCGACGTGTCGGGCACGCCCGAGAGCACGGTCGGCTCGACATAGGCCCCGGCATTCATGGTGGCGCAGCGCCGGCCGCCGGTGAGGACGGTGGCGCCGTCGGCCACCGTCTGTGCCAGCATGGCGTCGATGCGGGCCGCCTGCTTCTCGCTGATGATCGGTGGCAGGGTTGCGCGCGTGTCCCAGGTGGGGCCGGCGATGCGCGCCTGCGCGATGTCGATGATCTTCTCCGTCAGTTCGTCCAGCAGCCGGCGCGGCGCGATCAGCCGCGTACCGGCGGTGCAGACCTGCCCGGCATTGGCCAGAAACCCGCCGGCGATGGTGGCGGCGAGCGCGTCGAGATCATGCGCGTCGTCCATGACCAACTGGGGCGTCTTGCCGCCGAGTTCCAGGGTGAGCGGCTTGGTGCCGGTCATCGCCGCGTCCGCCATCACCCGCGCGCCGGTGGCGGAGGAGCCGGTGAAGGTGATCTTAGCCGTGAGCGGATGGCGCACCAGCGCAGAGCCGGTGGCGCCCGCGCCCTGCACCACGTTGAACAGGCCGGCGGGGAGCCCGGCCTCGATGGCGAGTTCGGCGATCATGACAGCCGAGGACGGGGTGAGCTCGGAAGGTTTCAGCACCACCGCATTGCCGGTCGCCAGCGCCGGGGCGGACTTCCAGATGGCGTTGATCGCCGGGAAGTTGAACGGCGCGATGGAGGCGATGACGCCATAGGGCTCCGGCTTGAGGAAGGTGGTGCCGCTGTTCGCACCGGCGATCAGCGTTCCTTCGATCTTGTCCGCCCATTCGGCGAAGTAGCGCACGGCGCCCGCCGCGCGGACGAGGTCGCGGGTGATGACGTCGGCCACCGGCCGGGTCGTCGTCGCCGCTTCCAGCCGCCCGAGCTCGGTGCGCCGCGCGTCGATGAGGTCGGCCCACGCTTTCAGCACCCGCGCCCGTTCCAGCGGCGTGGCGGTGGCCCAGCCGGAGGCGGTGCGGGCGTTGGCGGCGCTGCGCATGGCCGCGTCCACCAGCGCCTCGTCCGCCGCGCGGAGGGTGCCGATCGCCGCGCCGTCGGACGGGCGGATCAGCGCGATTTCCGCGCCGTCCCCGGCGAGGCGTCGCCCGTCGATCAGGTGATCGGTGATGGCGGCGACGCCGTTCGGGTCGAAATCGTGGGACATATGCCTCTCCTGCACCCGTTTCCTCAGACGCCCGTCAGGCGGAAGCCCTGCTGGAACGGGTCGTTGGGATCGAGGAAGAAGTTGAAGGTGCCGGTGAGGTAGGCTGAGCCGGTGACGGTGCAGCCGATCGCGGGCAGGTCGCCGACCTTGTCTTCGCCCTGGATCGCACCGGTGAACACGGTGTCGAGGATGCCGGCATGGCGGAAAATGTCCCCCACCTTCAGCTCGCCCTTGCCGTGCAGCATCGCCATGCGCGAGGCGGTGCCGGTGCCGCAGGGCGAGCGGTCGATCACGGTCGGCGGGCAGACCACGACGTTTTTGCCGTCGAAGCGCACGCCGTCGCCGTCGCCGACGATCTCGATCTGGTAGATCTCGTTGACATGGGCGAGCGTCGGGTGCTGGACCGGAATGTCCTTCAGCCCGGCGCGCAGTTCCGCCGCCGCGCTCACCAGCGCCCAAGCATTGTCGGTGGTGAGGTCGAGGCCGAGATCGGAGCCCTTGACGATCAGATAGAAATCGCCGCCGAAGGCGATGTCGGCGCGGACCTTGCCGAAGCTCTTGGTCTCGACGAACACGTCGCGCTGGTAGAGGAAGCTCAGCGGCATCTCCAGCGTGACGGAAACGGCGCGGCCATTCTCCACCTTCACCCGCGCCGGGACGACGCCCGCCGGGGTGTCGAGCCGCACCAGCGTCTCGCCTTCCTGCGCGGTGATGTAGCCGGCCTCAACGGCGATGGTGGCGACCGCCATGGCGCAATGGCCGCACATGGGGGGATAGGTGTCCGGCTCCAGGATCAGCATGCCGATATCGGCGTCGGGCGAGCAGGCTTCGGTGAGCACGGCGGCGGGCATGTTGAACGAGCCGCGCGGCTCGAACAGCACGAGTTGGCGCAGCCAGTCGCGGCTCATCAGGTCGGCGCGCTTTTCCACCATGGTGGCGCCGCGGATCGGCCCGAAGCCTGAGGTGATGAGGCGCAGCGGGCAGCCGGCGGTGTGGGAATCGATGCCCTGGATAATGCGGGTTGAGCGCATGATGTCTGTGTCCGTTCAGGCGAGCGTGTTGATGGTGGCGGCGACGTCGGCGTCGGCGAGGATCTTCGCCACGCTGGCCAGCTGGGTGTCCGAGAAGGGCAGCAGCGGCTCGCGCGGGATGCCGACTGGCTGGCCGAGCGTGTTCATCGCCGCCTTGATGCCGGCATAGAAGCTGCCGGTCTTGAAGCAGCGGTAGATGGCGAACAGCGCCGGCTCCAGCCGGTCCGCCGTCGCGGTGTCTCCGGCGAGGCAGGCGTCGTAATAGCGGCGCACGAGGCGGCCGGAGAGCTGGTGCGCCATGGCGACGACACCGACGACGCCGAGCGGCAGGGAGGAGCGGATCATCGTCTCATAGCCGACGAACACCGCCAGCTCGCCCTTCACCTTCTGGCACAGCTCGGCGACCTGCTGGATGTCGCCGGAGGAATCCTTGATGGCGACGACGTTCGGAATCTCGGCGAGGCGCGCCACCAGATCGGGCGTGATGTTGACGCCGATGCGCACCGGGCTGTTGTAGAGCATGACCGGCAGGCCGGAAGCGGCGCAGATGCGGCGGTAGAAGTGCTCGGCCTCGCGCAGGTCCGGCTTGGCGTAGATCGGCGGCAAAGCGAGGATGCCGTCGCAGCCCGTCGTCTCGGCGGCCTTGGTGAGTTCCAGAACCACATCGGTGTGGAGATCGGACACGCCGGCCAGCACCGGCACGCGGCCGGCGGCGACCTTCACCGTCGCCTCGAACAGCTTCACCCGCTCGGAGACGCTCATGGCGTAGAATTCGCCGGTCGAGCCGCAGACGATGAGGCCGTCGGCGCCATTGGCGATATTGGCCTCGGCAAGCGCTTCGAAGCGCGGGAAGTCGATGGCGCCCTCGGGCAGGAAGGGCGTGACGAGGACACTGTGGATGCCCTGCCAGTTGGTCTTGGTCATGTCGGTCTCGGCTCTTGATCGGGTGTGTCGGGACAAAGCGGGGGCGTGGCGTGCAACGGCGGCACGCAGCGGCGTCGGAAGGTGAGGGGAGGCGCCGGCCGGCGCGTCAGGTCTGCAGCAGCGGGCGCATCAGCTCGGCGGTGGCGTGGAAGCGGTTCACGAAGGTGCGGACGCGCTCATTGGTGGGGTGGAGCAGAACCTCCTGCGGCGTTCCCTGCGCGCAGATGGCGCCTTGATCCAGGAACACCACGCGGGTGGCGACTTCCAGCGCGAAGCCCAGCTCATGGGTGACGACCAGCATCGTCATCCCCTCGCGGGCGAGGGTGATCATGGTGTTGAGCACCTCGCCGACCAGTTCGGGGTCGAGCGCCGAGGTCGGCTCGTCGAACAGCATCAGCGAGGGGCGCATGTTGAGGGCGCGGGCGATGGAGACCCGCTGCTTCTGCCCGCCCGAGAGGCGGCCGGGCATGCGGTCGGCGAAGTCCGACATACCGACCTTGGCGAGAAGGTCGAGCGCGCGGGCGCGGTTGCTGGCGTCGTCCTCGCCCAGCACGGTGCGCGGGCCTTCCATCACGTTGGCCAGCACGTTCATGTGCGGAAAGAGATTGAACTGCTGGAACACCATGCCGACGCGGCTGCGCATGGCCGCCACGTCGCGGCCGCTGATGCGGGCATTGTCGTGGCCATCAGCCGCCCGGTCGAATATCGGCGAGCCGTCGATGGCGATCCGGCCGGAGCTGGGATTCTCCAAGAGGTTCACGCAGCGCAGCAGCGTCGTCTTGCCCGAACCGGACGAGCCGAGCAGCGCCACCACTTCGCCGGGATAGACGGTGAGGTCGATGCCCTTGAGCACTTCGTGCGAGCCATACGACTTGCGCACCTGGCTCACCTCGACCAGCGGCGCGGCATCGGGGGAAAGGCGGGTCATGGTTCGCGCCCTCACTGGGAGTTCATCTCGAGCCGGCGCGCGAGATAGTTGGAGGGAATGAGAATGACGAGGAAAATGATACCGACCACCGTGTAGACTTCCATCGGCCGGTAGGTGAACGACGACACGTAGCTCGCCTGGTAGAGCAGGTCCGGCACGGTGAGCACCGACAGCAGCGTGGTGTTCTTCATCTGGATGATGGTCTGGCCCGCCAGCGGCGGGATCATCTGGCGGAAGGCCTGGGGCAGGATGATGCGGCGCATGGCCTGCCAGGAGCGCATGCCGAGCGCCTTGGCTGCGTCCGCCTGTCCATGGTCGAGCGACTGGATGCCGGCGCGCAGGATTTCGGCGTAGTAGGCGCCGCCATAGAGGCTGAGGGCGAGAATACCCGCCGCCTGCTTGCTGATGTTGATGCCGGCGAAGATCGGCAGCGCGTAATAGCTCCACAGCAGCCAGACCAGCAGCGGCACATTGCGAAAGAACTCGACGAACAGCCGGCCGACAACGCGCAGCGCCTTGATCGGCGACAGCTGCACCAGCGCGATCAGCAGCCCGATGATCAGGCCGAGAACGCAGGTGATGACCGTGTATTCGAGGGTGACGACCAGTCCCCAGGCGAACAGATGGGCGTTTTGGGTGATGACGGACCAGTCGAACACGGCGCGGCGACCTTACGGGGGAGGGAAAGGCCGGTGCCGGCGGCGGGCGCCGGCACCGTAGGAGACGTCGACGAGAGGGGCGACGTCAGAAGTTGAATTCAGCCGGCAGCACGGAGAGGTCGATGCCGCGCGCCTCGAAGGCCTTGCGCAGCTTGCCCTGGGCGAGGCCGAGGGCGCGCTGCTGGTTCACCCAGTTGGTGAGCCAGTTCTCGTAGCCCTCATTGCCTTCCTCGCGGCGCATGCCGATGGTCGCCGGGTTGAGCAGCATCGGGCTCGGCAGCGCGATCTGGCCGTTGATCGCCTTGGAGACGTCGATGGCGTCGAACACGGCGAGGATCATGGCGTCGGCGCGGTTGGCCTGCAGCTCCATGATGCCGAGCGGGCGGTCTTCCACCACGATGATGTTGGCCTTGGGGGTGAGCGCCTCGGCGACAACCTGCATCGTGCCGCCCTTCTGCACGACGATGCGCACTGACGGGTCGTTCAGCTCGGCCCAGGTCTTCTTGGTAAAGCCCGGCTTGGTGACGATGGCCCAGGCGTCGGTGAACAGCGGGACGCTGAGATAGTCGACCACGAGGCCGCGCTTCGGGTTCGGGTTCAGTCCGAACGCGATGTCGATCTTGTTGGCCTGGAAGTCGGCTGCAAGGTTGCCCCAGGTGGTTTCGACAGGCACGACCTTGACGTTCAGCAGCGTGGCGATGTCGTTGGCCCACTCGACGTAGAAGCCGCTCCATTCCCCGGTGTTGCGGTCGCGGATATAGCCGGGCTCCTCGCCGATCATGACCGGCACGCGCAGCTCGCCGCTCTTGCGGATGCGGTCGAGCACGAGGTTCGGATCGGCGGCAAAGGCGGACTGGAAGGTTGAGAGCGCCAGCACGACGGCACCCACGAACAGCAGGACGAAAGAGCGGAAAAGCGAGCTGGCGGCCGGGGCCGGCCGAATGGACGAGGCTGTGATCATCGTCGGTTCCCTAGTTCTCTGGTTTGGTATTGAGGCGTGGGCCTATCTCAGGAAGCCGCTGCCGAGGGGATCGCCCGCTTCCTGGATGAGCGTCGCCACGGCCTTGAGATGCGCGCGTCCCGTGATCCGGGTCGTGACCGCCACGGCGCCGCCGGCGCCATGGGTCGTCGTGATGAGTTCGCCGGAGAGGTGCCCGCCGAACAGGCTGACCGCGTTCAGCCGCGCGCCCGGCGCGGCCGCGCCCTGGGCACCGCGCAGCGCCAGCAGGCTGGCGAGGCCGGCGACGCCCGGGGAGCGATCGAATTTCTGGCGATCAATGGCGAGGAACTGACGCACGGCACCATCCTCGCCCGCGCCATGGAACAGCACCGCGTCGACTGCCGGCTGCGCACCACGCCGGCGGGGCAACGCTTCGTTCAGGTGGTGGCGCAGCCCGTCGCCGACAGCGAGCAGATGGTCGATACTGCTCACATCGAGCCGCAGACCGGTCGCGTCGGCATCGACCAGCGCGTAGCAGTCGCCGCACATGGCGATGGCGACGTCGAGGTCGTGCCCCGCGACGCGGGCATGCCGGCCAGTTTCCGAGACGATGGCCGGCGGCATTTCGAGCGCGATGGCGTCCGCGTCGCCCTCGACCCCGACATGAACGGTGAGGATGCCGTTCGGTACCTCGATGGTGAAGCGCGGGTGGCGCGAAAGACGGCCAAGCGCGCGCAGCGCCGCCGTGTAGCCCATGATCGCGTGGCCGCACAGGCCGGGATAGCCATAGGACGAGATGAAAAAGGCGCCGAAATCGGCGGCGCTGGACGCCACGGGCACGAGGCCAAAGGCGCCGGAATGGCCGCGAGGTTCATGCAGGAGCATGGGCCGCAGGCTGTCATAACGCTCGGCAAACTGGCGGGACTTGCCGGCCACGCTGTCCGCGTCGAGGCCTTCCAGCGGCTCGATGAGAATATGGGTGGGATGCCCCTCGGTATGGGTCTCAATGACGCGGAAGGTCCGCGCGCCTTGCGGCAGTTCGAGGCTGAGCGCTCCCTCGCCGATGCCGCCGCCAAGACCGGCGCCGAGCCCGAGCCGCCGGTCGGTCTTCTCGAAGCTCATGGTCGAGAGGCGGTCGCTGTCGGTGTTGATCCACAGCACCTTGGCCGGCACAGTGCCGGTGTTGCGCCAACGATGAGCGATGCGGCTGTTGAAATAGGCGCCGTCGCCGGGGCTCAGCACCTCCGCGTCGCGGTCGGCGAGGGCGAGTTCGAGCGAGCCTTCCAGCACATAGATCAGTTCCTCGCCCTCATGGGCGTAGAAGCCGTCGCTCTCGCGCTCGGGGTCGATCGTCCAGACCTCGGCATCCATCAGGCGCTGTGAGACGGTGAGCTGCTCGATGGTGACGCCGGGGCCGAAGGAGCCGACGATGCGCCCCTGCCCATGCCGCACCACGGGAAAGTCACGCCCCTTGGTGCCGCCCAGCAGTTCCGCGAGCGTGCGGCCAAAGACTTCGGCAATGGCATTGAGCCGTGCCGGCGAAAGAAAGGCCACGCCACGCTCGAACATGCTCAGATGCGAGGAGGCGATGTCCGTGCGCTCGGACAGCTCGCGCAGCGACATTTCAGCCTCCTGGCGCAGGCTGCGGACGCGGGCGCCGAGATGGTTGAAGGCAGCGACCGGCGCGGTTTCGCTCTCCGGCGCGGCGGTGGCCTCCTCCTCGCTTTCGAGGAACCGACGGATGCCGGACAGGCTCTGGCCCTCGACGCGGCGCATGCGGTCAATGCGGCGGATGCGTTCAATATCCGCCTCGCCATAGGAACGGTGGCCGCCGGAAGACTTGGTGGAGGTGAGAAGCCCCTGGGTCTCCCATGAGCGGATGGTCGAGACAGCGACACCTGTGACCTTGGCCACGTGACCGATCGAAAAGGGGAAGCGTGTGGTGGCCGTCTGGGTCATCTCGATCTACATATCGCCTAGAGATATTACGAACACAAACAGACGGTATGTCGATTTCTTGAACGAGTCAATCGAGCGTGGGACGAGCCGAGAGCTGAGCGGTGTTAACGACGGAGCCCCCTTGATCGCCTGGTATCTCAGTATACGCTGATGCCAACCTGAGCAGGCGCGCGGGGCCGCGTTGCGACGCACTCCAGTACCTGTCAGGCATATCCAGCCAGATGAGGCCTGTGTGCGTGTGGCGGCGGGCAGATTCTGAAGTCAGTGAAGTTGCGGACCGGAATTCATGATGCGCCGACCCCGACAATCGACAGCTTCGCTCCGGGCCGCTCTGCTGGCCTCCGCTGCCCTTCTAACCGCCGCGCCGGCCCTCGGTCAGTCCATCAATGGCGCCACCAACCCGACGGGGCCGGGCGGCAACGGGCTACCCTATATCGAAGTCCCCCCGGGCGGCGGCGGCGGCGGCGGCGGGGGTGGAACGACCGGCGGCTTGGGCGCGGCGGGCAATTCGCCGCAATGGTTCACGGATAATGGCGATGGCGGCACGCCGGGTCTCCCCGATTTAAGCCCGGTCTTTCTGGATGGCGGGGATGGCGGGGACGGCCATTTGGGTGGCTCGGGCGGCGGCGGCGGCGGCGGCGCGCACGCCTATGTCGGGACCAGCGCGCCGGACACCGTCGTGGTCGGCGGTGATGGCGGTGATGGCGGCGAGGGCGGCGAGTTCAACACGGATTTCGAGGGGGTCGCCGGCGGTGGCGGCGGACCCGGTGCGGGCGGCTATGGCGCGGTCATCGAGCTTCAGGGCAGCCCGACACCCATCGCGCTCCAATATGATGTGATCGGTGGCGACGGCGGCGATGGCGGCAGCGGCGCCTCCTTCACCTATGATGGCGGCGACTTTCCCGTCCTGCTGCAGGGCGGCGCCGGCAATGGCGGCGATGCCGGCGTCGGCGTCTATCTCTACGGCTCCGGCGGCACGGTGGAGGTTCTGAGCTCCGTCAATGGCGGCGATGGCGGCATGGGCGGCCATGGATTGCTCCCGACCTTCGGTGGCATCGGCGGCGACGGCCTCGTCATGGCGGGCAGCTCCACGAATGTGATCATCGACGCGGGGCAAGTGATCACCGGCGGCGATGGCGGCATCTCTCTCTCGGGAACCAGCGGCGTTGGCGGCTACGGCATCCTGATCTTGGGCGACAACAATGTTCTCACCCTGTTTGGCACGGCATCGGGCGGCATTCAGGGGGGCAATCCCGCCAGCCAGTCGGCGGGAATCGCCATCACCGGCAATGGAAACACACTGGTCCTCACCCAGAGCTATGCCGCCAATGGCGGTGTCTCCGTTTCCGGCGACTTCAACATCCTCGCCCTCGGCGGCAATGCCGGGGACAGCGGCGGCGTGTTCGATGCCGGCAGTATCGGCACGAGCTTTTCCGGTTTTTCCCAATATGAGGTGATCGACGACACGAGCTGGACGCTGACCGGCGAGTCCTATTCCTGGGCGAGCTGGGACATCCAGGACGGGGCCCTGTCGATCGACGATCCCCTGTCCCTCGACCCCACCAGCGAGCTGCTCATCAGCAATTCCGGGCAGCTGACAACAACCGCTTCGATGGCGATCAACCTGCCGATCGATTTGTACGGCGGCAGCGGGCCGGGCGCGACCTTCGACGTCGAGACCGGGACGGTGCTGATTCTCGGCGGGGAAATCCAGGGCCCCGGCAATCTGATCGTCACCGGCGGCGGGATGCTCGCCCTCGACGCCAGCAACGCGTACACCGGCACCACCACGGTGCTGCAGGGCACGCTCTCTGTCGCCGGCGCCTTCCCCTTGGGTGAAATGCCGGGCACGCTGAGCCTCGCCGACGGCACCATGCTGGAATTCGCCTTTCAGGGGGATGGGCCGGCAACAAATCTCACGGGAGCTGTCACCCTCGCGGGCAATGTGACCATTTTCTCCCCTGATGCCACGACCGGGCAGATCAGCGGCAACATCAGCGATGGCAGCAGCAGTGGGGGCCTCACTCTTAGCGGGCAGGGCACGGTGCTGCTGAGCGGGGCGAACAGCTTCACCGGCGCGGTGACGGTTGCCGATGGCACGCTGATCGCCGGTTCCGCCACGGCGCTTGGCTCAAACGGGACGGTGACGGTGCAGGAGGGCGCGACCCTCCAGCTCAACACCTCGATCGCGACCGGCAGCCTCGCCGGTGCCGGCGCCGTCATTATCGGCACCAATACGCTCACCGTCGGCGCCAACAACGCCTCGTCCAGCTTCTCGGGCAATTTCTCCGGGACCGGCGGCCTCACCAAGACCGGCTCGGGCACCCTTACCCTGCAAGGTGTCGATGCCGATGTGAGTGTGCTGACCATCGCCGGCGGCACGCTGGTGCTTGATTCCCAGTCTGTTCTCGGTTCCGGCACCGTCGTCGCCTTCTCCGGCGGTGTGTCCTCCACCCTGCAGCTCAATTCAAACCAGACCGTTGCCGGCCTCACCGGCGATGGCAGCCTCTCCCTCGGCAGTTCCACCATCACGGTCGCGGCGGCGAACGACTTCACCTTCGCCGGCGCCATCACCGGGGATGGCGGCAGCCTCGTGAAGGCGGGAACCGGCACGCTGACCCTCTCGGGCAGCAACAGCTTCACCGGGCCGACCCTCATCAGCGGCGGCACGCTGGTTCTGGCCGGCGGCGCGGCGCTCAGCGATCTCACGGCCGTGACGGTGGGCAGCGGCACGCAATTGCAGCTGCAGGCCAGCGAAACCATTGGCGGGCTCGCGGGCAGCGGCATGGTCACGCTTGCCGGCACGACGCTGAGCCTCGGCGGCAATGGCGCCGATACGGGCTTCAGCGGCTCGATCAGCAATGGCAGCCTCGTCAAACAGGGCGCGGGCACGACGGTCCTCACCGGCACCTACGACCTGTCCGCCCTGACCATCGCCGCCGGCATCGTGCAGATCGGCGATGGCGTCTCCGCCACGACGTTCCAGGCCGCACCCATCGTCAATAATGGCACGCTGGTGCTGACGCCTGCGCAGGAGCTGGTGCTGGCGGACGTGATCTCCGGTTCGGGCGCGGTGACGATCAATGCCGGCAATGCGCCGGTGACCTTCAACGCTAGCAACACCTATACGGGCGGCACCACCATCACGGCCGGCACGCTGAACCTCGGCAGCGGGGCGGTGGCGGGCGCGATCGCCGGCGATATCGTCAACAACGGCACGCTCGCCTTCAATTCCAGTGCGTCGCCGAGCTTCGGCGGCGCGATCTCGGGCACGGGTGGCGTGAGCGCCATCGGCGGCGGCGTGGTGACCCTGTCCGGCGCCAACACCTATGCCGGCGGCACCGCGATCAGCAACGGCTCGACGGTGTCGATCGGCAGCGACGGCAATCTCGGCGCGGGGGATGGCGGCATCAGCCTCGCCAATGGCACGCTGGCCGCGACCGGCTCCTTCAGCAGCGCGCGCGAGGTCGTGCTCGGCGGGGCCGGCGGCATAGACGTTGCCTCGGGCCAAACGCTGACCCTGAGCGGCGCCATTGGCGAGACTTCGACCTCGCAGCTGACCAAGTCCGGCGACGGCGTGCTCGTGCTGAGTGGCGCCAACAGCTACACCGGCGGCACACTTGTGTCCGGCGGCACGGTGGCGGTGTCGGCCGACAGCAATCTCGGCGCAGCCATTGGCGGGCTCACGCTCGATGGCGGCAAGCTCATCACCACGGCCAGCTTCACCTCCGCGCGAAACGTGACGCTGGGTTCCGGCAACGGCACGTTCGATGTCGCGCCTGGCACCGTGCTGACACTGGCCGGCGCCTTCAGTGGCAGCGGCGGACTGACGAAGATCGGCGCCGGCGAACTCGCATTGTCGGGCGCCAGCAGCTTTACCGGCGGCACGTCGGTGACGAGCGGCACGCTGGCCCTCTACGGCGCCACGCTGGCCACCTCTTCGGTCAGCGTCGCGGATAGCGGTACGCTGCAGGGCTTCGGCACCATCGCCGGCACGGTGTCGGTGCTGGCCGGCGGCACGCTGGCCGGCGGCGTGACGGGCCAGCCCAACCCCCAGCACATCGCCCTCGTCACCGGTTCGCTCACCCTCGCCAATGCGGCCGATATCGCGCTGGCGCTGGGCGCGGCGGGCAATACTGGCGTCGCCGAGGTGACGGGCGATCTCGCGCTTGGTGGCACGCTGAGCGTGTCCGGCGAGGCCGTGCACGGCGCCGGCATCTACCGCGTCTTCACCTATACCGGCACCAACAGCGGCAGCTTCGCCTCGGTCGACCTGTCGGGCCTTGTCGATTCCGCCTCCTATACCGGCACCATCGAGACCGGCAATCCCGGCCACGTGAACCTGCTCCTTCGCGATGCCAGCCCGCTGCAGATCTGGACTACCGACAACGGCACCAGCTTTGGCGGCTCGGGCACCTGGTCGTCCACCGGTGACACCTGGTACCTCGCTTCCAGCGGCGACACGATCCCGTGGGGCGGGCAGACCGGCGTCTTCACCGGCACCGCCGGCACGGTCACGATTCACGGCGAGCAGACCTTCCAGAAGCTGGAATTTGTCACCGACGGCTATGTTCTCCAGGCCGACGGCACGGAGCCGGCTTCGAGCCTGCATGTCGATGGCGGCGGCGTGCTGTGGGTGGAGGGGCATGACGTCACCGCGACGATCAGCGCGCCGATCAGCGGCACGGGCGGCATCGAGAAGATCGGCACCGGCACGCTCATCCTCACCGGCAGCAACAGCTATGTCGGTGGCACCAAGGTTTCCGGCGGCTTTCTCAGCGTCGCCAGCGCATCGGCGCTGGGCGATGCCGGCAATGTGCTCACCCTTTCCGACGGCGGGCTGGCGACGACCGGCTCCTTCACTCTCGGCAGCGCGGTGGTGCTGGAGGGCTTCGGTAGCCTGAAGACGGCATCAGGCGAAACGCTGGGCCTCTCCGGAACCATCTCCGGCACCGGCAGCCTGCGCAAGGAAGGGCTCGGCACGCTCGTACTGAGCGGCAGCAACACCTATGGCGGCGCGACGGTGATCGCCGAGGGCACGCTGGAGGCCCAAGGCGGTGCGGCGCTTCCAGATGCCTCCGCCGTGCGGATCGAGGCCGCGGGCACGCTTCAGCTGGATGCGAACGAAGGCATCGGTTCGCTCGCAGGCAGCGGCGCGGTGAACCTGCAGAGCTACACGCTGCAGGTGGGTTACGACGCCAGCAGTTCCACGTTCTCCGGCACCATCACCGGCACGGGCGGGCTGGTGAAGCAGGGGGTGGGCACGCTCGTCCTCACCGGCACCAACGTCTATTCCGGCGGCACCACCCTTGCCGCTGGCGGGATCGTCGTCGGCAATGGCGGCACCTCGGGCAGCATCGCCGGCAATGTCACCAATAATGGTAGTCTGTCGTTCTACCGCTCCGACGTCATCACCTTCGCGGGCGGTATAAGCGGCACGGGAGGCGTGGCGCAGGTCGGCAGCGGCACGCTGGTCCTCTCCGGCACCAATAGCTATGCGGGCGGCACGCTGGTCTCGGTCGGTACGCTTGAAGTCAGCGCCGATGCCAATCTCGGGCAGGTGTCCGGTCCGCTGGTGATCGAGAAGGGCACGCTCGCCACCACGGCGAGCTTCACCACCTCCCGCGCTGTCGGTCTAGTGGGAGGCGGCACGCTCAACGTCGCCACTGGGACGACGCTGCAGCTGACCTCCGCGGTGAGTGGCGATGGCGGCCTGACGAAACGGGACGACGGCACGCTGATCCTTGCCGCCGACAACAACTATGAAGGCACGACGACGATCCACTCCGGCGTTCTGCAGCTGGGCAATGGCGGCACCACGGGCTCGATCCGCGGCGCGATCGTCAATGATGCGACCCTTGCCTTCAACCGCAGCGACGATTTCGGCTTCAGCAACCACGTTTCAGGGCAGGGGACGGTGGTGCAGGCAGGCACCGGCACGCTGGTTGTGACGGGCGATGTCGACGCCATCGGTGGGGTGCGGATCGACCAGGGCACGGTTCAGATCGGCAATGGCGGCACGACAGGCCGGATCTCCGGCCCGATCGTCGACAATGGCACACTGGTTTTCGCCCGCTCCGACGAAACGCGGTTCGACAACGTCATCTCGGGCAGTGGCAGCGTGGTGCAGGTCGGCCCCGGCGCTCTGATCCTGATGGGCGACAACAGCTACGCCGGGGGGACCGGCATCGGCGCCGGCAGCGCCATTCACGTCACCGCCGATTCCGCCCTTGGGGCATTGAGCGGCGGGATCACGCTCGCCGGCGGCACGCTGGCCGCCGAACAGGGCTTTGCCAGCGCGCGCACCGTGGCACTTGTCGGCGGCGGCACAATCCGCGTCGCCGATGCGGCGGTGTTCACCTTGTCCGGCGTCCTTGGCGGGACGGGCGACTTCACCAAGAGCGGCCTCGGGACGCTCGTGCTGACGGGCAGCAACGGCTATGGCGGCAACACCGTCGTGGAAGCCGGCACGCTGCAGGTCGGCGACGGCGGAACCTCCGGGACGATCTCCGGCAATGTCGCGAATGCGGGCACGCTGGTCTTCAACCGCTCCGACAACATTGTCTATGCCGGCGCCATTTCGGGCGCGGGCACGCTGGTGCAGGCCGGCACGGGCGCGCTGGTGCTGACCGGGACGGGCAGCTACACCGGCGGCACGCGCATCGCCGCCGGCACGCTGGTGCTCGGCAATGGCGGCACGTCGGGAGCGATCACCGGCAACGTGGTCAATGACGGGACGCTCGCCTTCAACCGCGCCGACGCGGTCACCTTTGGCGGCGTCATTTCCGGCAGCGGCACGGTGGCGCAATATGGCGCGGGCACGCTCACGCTCACCGGCGCCAACACCTATGCCGGCGGCACGAGCGTCGGTTCGGGCGCCACGCTGCAGGTCGCTTCCGACGGCAATCTCGGTGCAGCGGCCGGCTCCCTCACCCTCGCGGGCGGCGTTCTGGCGCCCACGGCCTCCTTCGCCAGCGCGCGGGCGGTGACGCTCACCGGTAGTGGCGGGTTCAGTGTCGGCACGGGCATTACGCTGACACTCACCGGCAGGGTGGGCGGCGATGGCGGGCTGCTTCTCGCCGGCGGCGGCACGCTGGAACTCGGTGGCATCAACACCTATGCGGGCGGCACCTCAGTGTCGGGCGCGACGCTGGCGGTGCATGCCGATGAGAGCCTGGGCAAGGCCGGCACCGCGCTGTCGCTGGACGGCGCGGCGCTGAAGGTGCTGCACAGCTTCAGTACCGCGCGCGACGTCGCCCTCAGCGCGGCCGGCGCGGTCATCGAGGTGACGGGCGACCGCTTCCTCGCGGTGTCCGGCAGGGTGACGGGTACGGGCGTGTTGACCAAAACCGGCGAGGGACGGCTCACCTTGAACGGCGCCAATGCCTATGGCGGCCTCATCATTCATGCCGGTACGGTCGTCGGCACCACCGCCTCCATTCGCGGCGACGTGCTCGACAACGGTGCGCTGGTCTTCGACCAGTCCGCCGCCGGCACCTTCGCCGATGATATCGGCGGCACCGGCAGTCTGACCGTCAAGGGGGTGGGGAAGCTGGTCGTCACCGGGACTGCCTTCCACACCGGCGGCACGACCATTGATAGCGGCACGCTGCAGATCGGCGATGGTGGCACGGCCGGTTGGGTCAGCGGCCCGATCGTCAACAGCGGCACGCTCATCTACGACCTTGCGGGGCGCTATACCTTCCCGGTCGACCTCAGTGGCACCGGCCAGGTGATCCTGGAGGGAGGCGGCACGGTCGACTTCGTGGGCTCGACCTATGCGGGCCTCATCCAGACCAAAGACGCGCATGTCATTCTCAAGCGCGACACCGAGACAGACGCCAATTTCAGCATCGGCGCGAGGGGCGTCCTCAGCGGCACCGGCAGCATCGGTCTGCTTGATGTCCTCGATGGGGGCACCGTCTCGCCGGGCTATTCGCCGGGAACGCTTGAGATCAATGGCAAGATGACCCTTTCCAGCGGCTCGACCTACCGGGCGGACATCACCGCGGGCAACGGCAACGACCTGATCGCCGTCAATGGCGAGGTCGGCATCGACGCCGGCACGACGCTCGACGTGCATGCCGAGCGTGGCTCCTACGCAAACTACACCAGCTACACCGTCCTCACCGCCACCGAGGGTGTTCACGGGGTGTTCGGCACGGTGACGACCAATTTCGCCTTTCTGGACATCCTGCCGGACTATGAAGACGACGCGGTCATCCTGAACATCGTGCGCAAGGACATTCCCTTCTGGCGGGAGGCGCACACCTTCAACCAGTTCTCGACGGCGAACGGCATCGAGTCGCTCGGGGCCGGCAACGAGGTCTATGATGCCGTCGCTTCGCAGTTGAAATCGGAGGCCTTTTTAGCCTTCGACGCCCTGTCCGGCGAGATCTACGCCACAACGGCATCGGTGATCCAGCAGCAGTCCGTGTTCACGCGCGAGGCGGTCATCGACCGGCTGCGGCAGGCCTCGGTCGGGACGAACGGGGCGCCTCTCGCCTATGCGGCGAACGGGCCGCAGACGGCTGGTTTCGGCGCCGATGTCGCGGCCGTCATGTGGATGCAGGGCTTTGGCGCCCAGGGCGACATCGCGTCCAACGGCAACGCGGCGGCGGTCTCGGACACGATCGGCGGCTTCGTTGGCGGCTTCGATGCGGCGTTCACCGAGGACTGGCGGCTCGGCGCCTATGGCGGCTACAGCCGCTCCTGGTTTGACGTTTCCGACCGCGTGTCGTCCGGCTCGATGGATAATTACGAACTCGGTCTTTACAGCGCCACGCAGCTAGGGGCGCTCGCCCTGCGGCTGGGGGCGGGCTATGCGTGGCACGACATGTCGATGTCGCGCACGGTCGCCTTTGCCGGCTATGACGGCACGAACAGCAGCGACGTGACCGCGAGCTCGGCGCAGGTCTTTGGCGAGCTCGGCTATGGATTGTCTGTCGGCCCCGTCGATCTGGAACCCTTTATCGGCCTTGCCTATCTGCACCTTGATGGCTGGAACACGGCCGAGATCGGTTCGACCTCGGCGCTGGCGGTGAACGCCGGCGCCATGGATACGCTCTACTCCACGCTGGGGCTGCGCGGCGGCCGCGACATTGAGGTGAACGGCGTTGCGTTCACCACCAGCTTCACCCTCGGCTGGCAGCATGCCTTTGGCGACACCGTTCCGGCAGCCGTCATGAGTTTCGCCAGCGGCTCCGCGCCCTTCACCATCGACGGCGCGCCAATTGCAACAGACACCTTCGTCTTCGGCGGCGGGCTGTCCTATGAGGTCGACCCAAACACGCGGCTCGGGGTGAAATACGATGGCCAACTCGCCTCAAGCGCCCAGCAGAGTGTCGTCTCCGGTCAATTGCAGGTCCGATTCTGACCGCCGCATGGCCCGCTGGCTGAGGGGCCCGTGAGAAGTGTCGTCGACATGTTCGTCCGGGTGCGGCCGAGGAATGCCGCAGGTGAGGCCGTGTGAGCGAAACGAGACGCGCGAACGGAACCGCGCGTCGAATCTCAGACGCCTTCGCGAACACGATCACTGACGACGCTGAGTCGCTCCGACACAGCCGAGACGCGCCCGCGGGTACACATTTCTGGGACTCATTTGGGAGTCATGCTTGGATTTGCGTCAGTGATTATCTGACGCAACCAACGACATGCGGACATTCAAAAAGCCTGGCGCGCCGATCAGAGTGAAAATATGAACACGTATGTTGTTGAAATTGAATTGGTTTAGCAGCCGCCTGGAAACAGGTTGAGCGCCGTTCCCGCCCTGTGTTGACGGCCGTAGGTGAGCGAGCATATCGACAACAAAGATCGCGCCGCCTGCGGCGCTGTCTTAATCACAAATAAAAGCTTTGAGGCGCCGTGTTAGGTCGTCTTTGCCGACTTCACATTCCCAAATTATCAAAACCTTCCAGCCCCTTTCGACTAAATCTCTAGCGTGGCGCGCATCGCGCTCTCGATTTCCTGATATCTTTGGTATCCAATAGTGTTGATTGGAACGTGTCGTCCGTGCGCCTTCACGGCAATCGTGTCCATGCCAGAAGCACCCATGAACGAAAATCGCTTTCGTTTTTCCTATGAATGCGATGTCCGGCTTACCCGGTAGATCCTTGCGATGTAGACGGTAACCTGTGAACCCTAATGCGCGCAGCGCCCTTCTAACCATCAATTCTGGCTTTGTGTCTTTGGAACGAATGGCGCGCATATTGGCGCTACGGCGACTTAGGTCGAGCTTATCCATCTCTCGTCAAGGCTGTTGCTATCCCGCGCGTTTACTGGGTAACCAATGTCGATAGCCATTGCTCCAAACTAATCAAACGTCCACGCTCAATGTGTTCAACAACCCGACGGCGCGAATTTGCAGCATTACGCGATCCGGCCAGTTCTCCATAGGTCGCTTGTACAGCGTCGGTGCTTATGTGCACTACGTGATCGAACATTGGATTGTTTCTGTAAAGACTCTCACATGCACGCATTAATCGCGCAGGATCAAACTCGTTTGTGACAAATACATATTGAAACTTCTGATTCTCTGATTCAGCATTGATATATTCATCATACTCCGTTGGGAACTGCTTCTCGCGGTCCGCCCGAACACTCCATTTCGCCGTTACAAGAGTCCGCATGGTGGGCCGAAGTATCGCGAGATCGACCTTGTTCTCCTTGCCTCCTTGCCGGGCACGATTAAATCCTGGGATTTCATAAAGGAGGCTCCGGACGCGAACCGATTCGTCAGTTCCCCCACTGGCACGCCGAACAATTTGTGCGAGCACATCCTCAAAGCCTTCGCCAACGAGGTTCTTGCGCTTGTTCTGTACCGCTAAGAACTGCCGTACCTTCTGCGTGACGGTATGCCAACGATCCGCCGGCGGCTCGGTCGCGAAGAAGGGACCAAGCGCCTCCTTGATGATTGCCGCAAGCTCGGGATCTGCTCCTGGCTCTGGAAAACCCCGATCTCCATAAGGCAACCGCTGCTGGGCGGCGACTTGTGCTTGCCGCGCTTCGCGGCGCAGTACGACGTCGGCCAAGTCCGCGCACGCCTTTATGAATAGCCAGTCGATGTCGTAGGCTAGGGTGCCTGGTTCCGCCACGAGTGACCTGCAGAGCCAATCATGGAATGCAAGTGAACGCGCATACCACGGCTTGCCTGGTTGTGATTTGTCACTCTCGTAGCAATGTGCCAATCCCGTTGTAGGGTCAGACCATAGCAACAATCGATAGACGTGCTGCCAAGCATTCGCCGCCGTGACCTTGTCTGTCGATGCCTGAAAATACCTATCTATCAGTCGGTTACGGTTTTCTGCACCAAATGCGCGGTCTACCGCTTCCTTCCCTGCCGTACCGTCTGGTTCCGGTTGGAGGATATCCCCCTCAGCCATGACATCATCCTACCTGCGCGCGAATCCTCTCTTGATCGCGTGAGGTATTAAGCTCTTTCAGCAGGCCCTCCGCTACACTTTTGGCCAGCAGCGGCGGTACGGCGTTTCCAACTTGTCGATAACGGGAGTGAGCCGGGCCACCATCGTGCCGACCTTCTAGCGGGCCTCGACGCCTATCCGACGTGAACACAAAATGATCGGGAAATGACTGAAGCCGTGCGAGCTCGCGTACTGAAAGCGCACGCGGCGCGTCGTAGTGGTACACGCAATCAGCCTTCGTATTCAGCGTCCATGCCCAGAGCTCTGGATGGAGGCGGCGGTACGCATAAAAGTGCTTTCGCGAGAGCCTCCCGCTACCGTTTTCCTGTCCCCAACGCTGCCCTGTAAGATAGCGATCGAGCAGTTCCTCTTGCAGATCTCTGTGATTTCCGCCCTGAGGAATGCCGCATAACCGCAGTTCAGTATCCTTGTTAATCCTAGGAACCTGAACATTCGCAAGCCGCTCAGGCGCATCCGTGCGCATCAAGCGCTGATACGCGCTCTGTGGTTCCGGGAGGTCGCTCCAATTCAGATCGTCCGCCCGGTGTCCCATCGGCAAACCGGCGAGATCGGAGATTGCTTGCGCGGCAGTGACCGCCGTTAGATTTTCCGTGTCCGCTAGGGCGTCTGCGAGCGTCATGCTCAGGAGGTTTTGCTGTACGACGAGCTGGTAACGCGGTTTGCGATCACCCGTGAAGCGTGCCAACGCCACGGAGTCCGTAGCACCAGAGCCTTTGAGAGCTGGGAGCGACATACGAGTGCCGCGCCGAACACCGCGAAACAACAGACGTTTCCGAGTCTGAGGCACGCCAAAGTCAGACGCATCGACAACCTGAGCTTGCACGTCGTATTCCCTGTCGAGTGCCAAGTCAGCTAAAATCTGCTCTCGCACCCCCATCTGGTCCATGCCCGTCACATTCTCCATGACGAAAGCTGGGGGCAAAGCGGTGCGCAACGTGTCGACGAACTCGCGATAGAGCGAATTACGAGGATCATCAATCAATCGGCTGTGGTTGCGAACCTGCGAGAACGCCTGACAAGGAGGGCCGCCGACGAGGACGGTAGCCCTGCGAGCTTGATCAAGAATTTGCGCTTTGACCGCATCTCGCCGAAGGTCGCCCAAAATAGACTGGGCCCTCGGAAAATTCAGAGCAAAAGTCGCCAAGGCGTCGGGATCGTTGTCGCTGCCAGCAAGAATGGTAAAGCCAGCCTGCCTGAAACCTTCGGACAGCCCACCGGCACCGCAGAACAGGTCAACAACCGAGAAGTTTTGAGGCAAATCCGGACCGCGCTTTGCCGCCCCGGCCTTCCCAACCGATCGACTCAAACCCTGCCCTCCCGACGAGAATCTATGCAATACGTTCCTATTATGTTCTGGCGGCCTCGCCAAGGCTTTTCACCCTTCGTGACCAAACAAACCGTGCATCGGCACCCGTCCTGCTTATGCGCCGGCATCGCAGGCTCCGCTTCAAGAAGTGAAGGTGGCCTTATACTGCGGGTGCAACTGCACCAATCGCGCAACATCCCTGCGGAGGCGCCGCAGCTCCGGCCACGGGAAATGCCGCCCCTCTGCGCCTTCGGCACCTACCGAGATCAGCACGTCGAGTTTCGCTGAGAGAGTGCTGAGAGAGGTTGCTTCCGCTGCAAACAGCTCCGCGATGAGGCGCTCTTCATCGGCGGATGCCGACGCTTCTTCCTGCCGGGTGGCGGAGTAGCCGATTGCGCGATCCGCGTCGTCCCAACGCTGCTGATGCGCGCGCAGAACTGCGGCGATTTCGGCGCGCCGTGAGCAAAGCGGCGGCAGATCGACTGAAAGCTCATCAAACTGGCGCAAGGAGGTGATGCGTACCGGCGAGGGCAACTCGGCTGCAGCAAGAACCACCTGCGGAAAGCCGATCGTCCGCACCAGCTCAGACTCCAGTCGCTGCTGCTTCCGACACAGAGCGAGCGTGCGCCGATGCGCGGCGCGCCACGCCTTCCACGCGATGAAGGCGGCATCTGTCGTGCCGCCATCCTGCGGTGCGGCTGCAGCCGAACTGTTGAAGGAAGAGCCGCCGACCGTCGCCAGGGCGGCAGAGAGAAGGTCCCTCCGGGATGGTCGGGACAGACTCATGCTAATCTCAGAATCAGCCATGATCCGAGCTCCACGCAGCTTGGTTGTGGTCAGGCCAAGTAGAGCGTTGCAACCGCTCCGCTTGGCCGCTTCACTGCTGGGCAGCGAAGAAGACGAGTCTGAATCGCCGAGAAATTATGTCAAGGTATAAATTTGCTAACGTCTGAACAGGTTCGAATGGCGCGCGCGGCGCTGCGATGGGGCGTACGCGATCTCGCCAACCATGCCGGCATAACTGCTGCGACGGTGACACGGATCGAGAACGACTACGCCGCTCACGCGAGCACGCTTTTGGCCATTCGAGCGGCGTTCGAAGCCGCCGGCATAGAGTTCATTCCAGAGAATGGCGGCGGCGCCGGTGTGCGCTTCCGCAAGCCGCCAGCGCCGGCATAGGCCTCAGCGACCGCAGCTCCTGCGCAAGATCGCTGAGGCTTCAGCGCGGTTCGGCGGCAGTTCCTTTGCAGCTTTTTCGCACCGCGATCGCCAGTCTTGAGCGGGGCACCGACAGCCGCTTCGCTTCAGGCAAGGCGTTGAATGGCGACGTCGCTGCCCACGTGGCGGTGCCTGCACCAGTCTGGCATCGCATTTCCGGAGGGCCTGACGAACAGCCGGTAGCGCTCGGCGCCCACGGCGCGTTTTCTGCCGCTCCGTCATAGTATCGCAGCGATGAGACGTGGTCTCGTTTCGGGCCGGCGAAGCGGGCTAGCTTGAGGGCAGGATAAAAGCGCGAACATTGCGCGGCGGTCGGATGGTTGTTTTTGCAGGGTATTTGCTTGATCTAGACACATTACGCCACTTGATAACAATGTGCAGGACCAGCAGGAATCTTTCTATTCGAACGCTTAGTCGCACATTGTCATCGTCTGATGCCCGCTGAGGGCCATCACCCCTCGGTTTTGGATCGCGAGGCCTGCCACTTCTGGGGCGTAGCAGAGCGAGCGGCTTCTCGGCAGAAACGCCGCCCCTGACCGAGGCGAGTCGCCTCTCCACAACGTGCCTGCACTGACCGCCGATGCCCCGTACGAGCTTCGCGCGCATGTTGGTGAAGTTCTGCCAGCAGCGTGCCACGACCGTCCTGTCGTCTCGCGACGCCGACCTGTTTCAGAACTGGCTGCTCGATCTCCTCGCTGCGCGCGTGCCACCGCCCCTGACGGAGCGCGACTATGACTGGCACGCGATTGCTCACGCCTGTGACGTGGATCACGCCGATCTGCAGCGTGCCGGCCCCGCGCTTGCGCCAGGCCTTGATGCGCTGCGCCGTGAACTGGCGCGCCGCGGCCACGTCACGGTGAAGCGTGCCGCAGCGCGCCGGGCACCGTCCCGCTTGGAGAGGAGCAAGCTTCAGCGTGATGCTCAGCGGCTCGACGCTGTGCCGCGTCGACGCGGCCCTCGGGCAAAGCCGATCGTCGAGTTCCCCGAGAGCGACGGCCGGCCTTGGACGGACCCGCCCTCATTCGCCGATGCGCTCGATCTTCACATGCGCCGCCATGGCGACTCCGCGATGCATCTCGCCCGTGTCCTTGAGGCGAGCGCGGGCCAGGTCGACGCCTCCGCGCTTAAAATGTGGCGCCGCGGCGTGAAGGTGCCGCGCGCCTCCCGAAGTCTCGCGGCGCTGGAGCTCATCGAGCGGCGCTACCGTCTGCCGCCGGGTTACTTCCGTTCGAAGCTGCCGAACGGAGATCGGTGCACATCGGCGGGGACCATCGCCGGCATCAGTCGAGCCGAGCGGCGACGCCTCGCCTGGCACCTACCGCATGATTTTGATCGGCGCCCGTTGAAGGAGCGGGAGGAGATCCTTGAGTGGGTGCAGCGGGTGGTGATCACGGGAACGACCGACTATCGGCGCTTCCAGGCAGCCGCCATGAAGCAGCGCTATTCGATCCGGTTTCCCGGCCTGCTCGACCAATCCGCCCGGCCGCGCGGGCTGAACCGGTTTTGCCGGGAGGCGGATGGATCGCTGCCGGATCCGGATCTCGCAAGTGCGGCGCTCGATGCGCCGCCCCAGCTGGCCGAGGAGATGGCCGATCTCATCCGGTTCAAGACGGCGACGCTGACGGCCTTCGGCTATCAGCGCAACGGTGTCTGGGGCGAGGAGACGGCATCCCAGAAGGTCGAGCATCTCGGTCTGATGTTCGGTGCGCTGGCGGCCTCACCCAGCGGCGCGGTCCACGGCTTTGGCGTTCCGTTGGAGAATCTGAGCTTCGGCCTACTGGTCTTCCCGATTGTGTGGGACTGGTACATCCAATGGCGCGAGCGTCGGCGCGGCTTCTACACCGCGTGGGAGGTCGACATGCTGCGGATTGCTGCCGCGCTCACCCGCGCCGAGACAGGCTGGCTGCGGCAGAACCCGCAACTGGCGGAACGCATCCGTCCTATTCCCAATTTGATCACCGAGCGCGACGTTGCCGCTGCCCGTGCTGACTGGGACGCGGCCTGCGAGCAGATGCATCGCCATGGCCTCGCCCGCGCACGGGAGGTGCAGCGCGTAGCCCGTATCCACCGTGATCCCTTCGAGCCGATTATCGCGGTTCTGGAGGCGGACAGCCCGGTCGCCGAGTATCGCAAGATCACTGAGGAGATCCTGCGGCTGATGCCGGACGAGAAGCGCTACCCGCGCGCGGCGGCCGAGGCGGTGCGGGCGTTCCTCATGCTGCGGCTCGGCCTGCATCTCGGGCTGCGGCAGAAGAACCTGCGTCAGCTCCTCGTCTGTCCGCGCGGCGACCTGCCAACCTCGGAGCGGCGCCTCGCGGAGATGAAGCGTGGCGAGTTGCGCTGGAGCGAGCGCGATCAGGGATGGGAGGTTCTTATCCCTTCCATCGCCTTCAAGAACGCGAACT
This sequence comes from Xanthobacteraceae bacterium 501b, assembly GCA_000378025.1. Taxonomy (GTDB): domain Bacteria; phylum Pseudomonadota; class Alphaproteobacteria; order Rhizobiales; family Xanthobacteraceae; genus Ancylobacter. Next base: position 1,431,927 of record KB899087.1, on the reverse strand, counting down.
CGTCCTTCTTCGGCAGCAAGCCGTTCCGGCTGATCCTGCCCGACCTCGGCGGCCTCTATCACTATCTCGAGGCCTATATCGATCGGCACCGCCGGGTGCTGCTGAAGCATGCTGCCGACCCGGGCACGCTGTTCGTCAAGACGGTGAAACTCACCAGCAAGGATGCCGCGTACTGCCAGAACACCTTCTATGAGGCCTGGCGCCTGGCGATCCAGCGCTATGGCATCCACAACCCCTATACCGGCCGCGGCGCCATCAAGGGCCTCCTGCCGCACGGCCCGCACAATGTCCGCGACGTGCTCGCGACCCATATCCTCAAGAAGACCGGCTCCTACGAGCAGGCGAGCTACGCCATCCAGGACACCCCGGAGATGGTCGCCAAGCACTACGGGCGCTTTCTGCCTCAGGATAAGGCGGCTCTCGCGGCCCAGATTCTCAACAAGGTGTGGGAGGCGGCCTAAGTGCTGAGGGTTCGAGAAGCGAATCTCTACGCAGCTCACGCGACGCGCGATGGCGCGTTGCCACGTTGGCAATCCGCTTCAGCAGCAGGGCCGGAAGCGCCGTAGAGGCAAAACTACGAGCCGCCCACTCAAGATGGGAACGGTGCAATCGGGGCCGATTGCGGAATGGCGGGCTTCAGGCGACTGCTCCCTCTTAGCAGACGCCGGTTTCAGGCTTTCCCTAGCGCTAGAAGATGTAGGTACGGTCGTTCAATGGCCGTTAGCCTCTGCGCCTCAAGGTCGTGATTGAATAAAGTTGTAGGGCAGAAGTAAGTATTCCCGCAGGATGCGAAGAAGTGCGATCATACCCAGCGCGTCCTCGAAGTTAGCGTGTTCGAGGAATATGCGCTTGAGCTCTGGCTTCGCGTCATCATGTAATTCATGATGCGTGTACGCGCCGTTGATGGTCGACGATAACACCGCGCCGGGGAAGCTGGCCGACAGCATTGCGATCAGGCGTTGAGAGCAGAGGTCTTCGATTTCCCAATCCAAAGTTGCGAATGCCAGGTTGGCTTGGGTGACTACCAACTTGCGATCGTAGCCTGCGGGGAACGCAGGCATGACGGGCCGGAGCACGAAAAGATCCTCATACCTACCGATGATCGGATCCGCCGTGGTGAACACTCGGCGGCCGGCGATGTCGTTGTCCAGCAGTCCCGCGAAACGGAACCGGGTCGCGCCTGTGGCGTCCCGGTCTACGTCCGCTAGCTGCAGGAACATCCCGAGACGCCTACTTACGCCATCCACACCGCCGTCGTTCCCTTTCCCGGCCGCCAAGACCGCGAGATCAGCGTCGATCAGCGGTCGTCCGTGCCGCTCCGCATGCAGATCAGATGCTCGCGTTAGGTACGCTACGTCGGAGGTCCCTTCCACAATCACATTCACACGCGCGATGGGCCAGCCCAGAAGGGCGGCCATTTGTTCGACGACGCCGCTCATCTCCAGGGCGCCGTGAGGGGCCGGAGCAGCGGACCGTTGTGTCCGAAGATGATGAACCCGGCCAGCGGGGCTCCAGGAGCGAACCTTGGCTGTCCGAACTGCTCCGCGCGGAAGGGCACCTCAACGTTGTCGAGCTCCGACACCTTGGCAAACGCTCGTCCGTCGGTGTTCGCCGTCACCCGAGCGCGCACCTGTCGTCGATCGCCGCCGGACAAACCCAGGAGCCATTGAAGCCGCGGCGGTACCTCGACGAAATGTTCACCCTTGCGCCATAGGCCGCGAAGGCGACGGAACTGAATCTCGCCCTCGTGCGCGCGGTCGCGCTGGAACATCAGGACGGCCAACTCCAATTGCATCTGCGGCGTGAAGGCCGGGCCACTGCCGTTCAGCGACTGCAGAAGCTCCAGTTGCAGATCGAAGTTCGCCGGATCATCGATGACGGTGAGCAGGTAGCGCAACTTCACTGCCTGCACGTTGCCGGTCAGCAACGGGCCGGAGAGCATCTCTGCGGCCGCGGCACGGTTCGCCGGAGGTAAATCTGCTAGGGACAGGTTCTTCTGATGTCGCACACCTTCGCCCAGCTGCGCTAAGGCTGCCGCGATGGCGCCGGTCTCGGTGTTTAGATCCCTGTCGCCAGCGCCCCCGCTCGCCATCAGGAGCGCGAATGCGCTCTCTGCTAGCCTGCCGAGCGCGTTGCGCCTCGGCTCGGATCCCGGCCGCTCCATAAGGCCGTAGACGAGCGCGAGGACCTCCAGTGCCCGCGATGCAGCCACGGCAAGATCCGCCGCTCCCTCGGCCAACAGGGCACGTCCGTAGGTCTCAACCACGAAGGAGTTGTCCGGGTTCAAGCCATATGCGCGTCGGGTTGTCGCCTCGGCGGCCTTCCGTGATGCTTCGACGCTTGCCGGATCGTGGCCCGCAGCCAATTCGGCGTCAGCAAGGTCGTAAAGCGCGTGCGCGAGCGAGTTGTAGATGTTGATATCAGACTCGCCTCCTTCCTCGGCGTCGAGTCGCAGTGCGGTCTGCAAGTCCTCTGCCGCTCTTCGCAAGATGTCGACTCGCTCATCGCCGCTAAGATGGAAGAGGTCCGGGTCGGATGCGATGCGCCGCCTGGATATGGCGCAATGGTGCAGAAAGGTACGGCTGGTGCCGCGCAAAGAGCGCGGCATGTTATCGAGGGCCGCGAGGACCTCCCGCCAGTATGGGGCGAAAACTCCGTAGCCCCGGCTCGGGTCGATTTTGAAGATCGAGACGGCGAAAGACTCCGCCACTTCGCGCAGATAGACACTCTGTAAGATCGGCGATGCGGAGATATCCCGCAGGATTAGGAAGCGCATGTGTTCGGGATTGGTCGCCGCCCCGTAACCCTCGACCTCCCTAGCCGGCTGGTCGTAAAAGAGGCCGTTGATCAGATAACGCCCTAGGAGACTGTGCGCCATCGCCCAATAGCGTTCGGTCTCAGCGCGGAACTCGACGAGGCCAAGGACACCTAGCTCTTTCCGCATATCCTCAATGCGGTCCGAGATGGGCCATCCCGCTGAGGGTGGGAGCAGTTCGTCTGGTAGAGGCTCCCGAACAGTACTGAAGGCGGCGATCCTGAGCAGGGCCGTCCGGATTTCCGCGTCCGTAACTGTGTCGCGGAACGCACGGTAAACACGAGACTGCACGGTCTCCCCGAGGTCGACTTGCCGCTGCAGCCAGAAAGATAGGACAATCCAGAATGCCGCGATGCTGCGCGACGTGCCCACCGCTGAGGTGTCGAAGAAGGCTCGCCATTCGGCCTCCGATCTGTCCGTCCCATGCGGAACGAGAAAGCGGTTGAGGTGGCGGCCGAGCAGGACGGCATCGTTCGCTGCGACGCGATGTGTGAGATTAGCGAGAGCGACGAACCTGTGGTCGGACAGGATGCCTACTCCGACGAGCGGCCCGGTCGCGAGCAGCATGCAGACCCGGCGGCCGCTTGTGGCGATCTCCCTAGCGTAGCTGAGGAGTTCTGCCTCCCGTCCCTCCCAGTGTCCCTGATCAAATACGAGCACACACGGCGCCTCGTAAATTTCGGAGATTTCAGCCTGAGGGCGTTCATTGACTAGCCTGGTTAGTAGCCCGGACATCTCGAGTCCAGTTCCCGGCGAGGCGCCCCGTTTCGCGACGAGAGTCGGGTAGCCGTTCGACGCCGCGCGCCAAGCGAGATCGCGAAGCAACGTTGTGGCACCCGCGCCGGGCTCGCACGAGAGGTAGAGGATGCGGTTCTCTTCCACGCCGCGACGGTCGAGCCGTCTTAGCCGCGTGCGAAGGGTCTCCCAGGCGTTCGGATCCCGCTGCCACGGCATCCCAGCGGCGTAGGGCCGCCAAGAAGCGGCGGGATCGGCGAAGAACCCATCCACTTCGTCGGCGGCGAGATCTGCGGGTTGGAGTGGCGTGAGCGCGTCGACCCCGAGTAGATCGTAGGAAGCCAGCACCGGACGTTGGGGGTCGTCCAGCCCGGTAGCGACAACGTCGCGCAATTTCCCTTGCTCGTCGCGAATCCTGACCAAGAGGGCGCCGTCCCGGCCGCGCAGGTACTCTCCCCGCAGCGAGGCGGCGAACTCGGAGATCGATGCCCTGAGCAGACCAACAGGCGTTCCGCCCCGGTCGCGCTGCCACTGACGAATCGTTCCGTCCGCGTCTGCGTCGTCCGATACGAACGTAATGAGGGTCCTGAAACCGTCTTCCCATAGTGCGTCCAGGTCTTCTGGTATGGCGAAGCGCCCAGATACGACTACGATCAGGTGGTGGGCTGGGCGACGGCGGAGCGCTTGAAGCATCGTTAGCCGGCGCGTCAGTGCGGTGAGGCCGGTTCGTCGCTCACTTTGCCGTCCGTTAAGAAGGAGCACAGCCAGGTGCCGCCGTGGCAAAACCACATCCGCGGGATCCGTCTCGACGAGGTGGATCAGGCCTCGGCGAAGAACCAATGGGTCGTCAATCGCCTCGGGAGTCTCGATTTCGGTTGTAAAGGGCTTGTCCGAGCGTTCAGAGAGCACAACGCTCCATGGTAGGCGGCAGAGCGAGGCGGCGGCGCGTGCATCCGTGGAGCCGTCGTCAACTAGCCAGAGCGCTGCGTCTCGGCCGTCCAACTGGGCGATGATCGGGAGAGGAATGCTTGTGAGTTTCTGATCTTGACCAGCCATCTGGAGATCGTCGCGCAGATCAAATCCGGTGTCCAGCGGGGAGGAGGAAGAATGCAGTTCTTTTGAAGCGGGTTAAGTCGATCAGCTCTTAGTCTAAGGCGATCGGTACGAGCGGCCGTCCGATTACACCAATTCTGCCGGAATTGAACGGGCTGCTTTCCATCAAGCCTGGTGTTTAGTGCAGCATGAACGAAGGGCGGGTTTCGGGATCGGTGATTTTTTCCGCAATGGCCGAATGGGGGCGCAAAGTAGACTTCGCTGCAAGGGCAGGCGAACGCCAAGTATGGGTCGTTGCCGCCAGACCGCTCCACCAAGCGTATCCCGGGAAAGACTCCCGCGCCGCATCTGGCAAGTATTTTCGCCCTGCTGCACGCGGTTGTTCTGCGGCGTAGAATCGGCCCCTTGGCGAGTGGGGGGATGCCCTTGATCCTCCGCGCATGCGCCACTCGCGTCCGTTTCGTCCGAAGAAAATATTCCGTGTCGGCAGCGATGCTCCATCGCCAGCTTCGAGCTTGGCTGGCGCACCACTCTCAAAGATCCCGCGCCGCGATGCGCGCGTCATTCGAGATGCTGAGCAAAACCTTGCGCCCGCTGACTCCGTCGAGCATGATTCCAAGGTCGTGCATGTCACCGACGACTGGCCATCGAGCGTTCCGATCGCACCTGAAGAAGTCGATGTGATCGAGGCCTTCTTCAGGCGGGAGATCGACGCGCTCTTGAGGTGACGGTGCTGCCGAAGGGGCTTGAGGGAGGCGATTGGGCCATGAACGTAACCTTGCCTATCACCAGCCGGGCCGCCCTCTATCTCCGCGTTTCCACCACGCGGCAGGCCGACGTTGACCTGTCCATCCCAGATCAGCGCCTCCAGACCGCCGCCTATTGCGAGCGGCAGGGCTGGTCCGTTGTGGCGGAGTATGTGGAGCCGGGTGCGTCGGCGATGGACGACAGCCGGCACGAGTTCCAGCGGATGATTGAACGGGCATCCGATGACGATCGCCCATTCGATGTCATCGTCGTCCATAGCTTCAGCCGGTTCTTCCGCGATGCCTTTGGGCTGGAGATGTACATCCGCCGCCTCGCGAAGCACGGCGTGCGGCTCGTCTCCATCACCCAGGAGCTCGGGGACGATCCGGCCCAGGTCATGATGCGGCAGGTCATCGCCCTGTTTGACGAATACCAGTCCCGCGAGAACGCCAAGCATGTGCTGCGGGCCATGAAGGAGAATGCCCGGCAGGGTTTCTATAACGGCTCCCGCCTGCCGCTTGGTTTCACTCTCGAAGAGGTGGAGAAGCGCGGCCATCGCACGAAGAAGCGGATCATCGTCGATCCCGTAGAGGCCGAGCTCGTGCGGCTGATGTTCGATCTTTACCTGCAGGGAGACGGCACATCTGGACCCATGGGCATCAAGGAGATTACCAAGCACCTCAATGCGAAGGGCCACCGCACCCGCCTCGGTGCCCGTTACGGCGTCGGTACCATCCACGGCATTCTGACCAATCCCGTTTATGTCGGGGAATGGAGCTTCAACAAGCGCAGCTCCAAGACCGGCCAGGTGAAGCCGCAGCACGAAGTCATCCCGATTTCCGTGCCGGCCATCCTCAATCGAAGCACCTTCGACAAGGTGCAGAAGGCGCTCAGGGCGAAGAACCCGCACAACAGTCCGCCCCGGGTCATCTCAGGTCCGATCCTTCTGACCGGGCTGGCCTACTGCGCCTGTTGCGGTAGCGCCATGACGCTGCGCACCGGCACCTCGAAGAGCGGCAGGGTCTATCGCTATTACAGCTGCTCGACCTCCGGCCGGGTCGGCAAGTCCGCCTGCAAAGGGCGAACGGTGCCGATGGAGAAGCTCGACCATCTGGTCACACGCCATGTGGCCGAACGCATTCTGATGCCCGAGCGGCTGGAGGCGCTGCTGCAGTCTGTCGTCGACCGGCGGGTGAAAGCCGATGCCGAGGTTCAGGCGCGGATCGATGAACTCTCCCGCGAAAGGACGACAGCGGAAGACAAGCTCCGGCGTCTTTACCAGCTTGTCGCCGACGGCATCACTGAGCCCGACGAGATGCTCAAGGAGCAGATTGCCAAGCTCAAGGCAGATCGGGACCGTGCACATTCGGCGCTGGAGCGGATCGAGAATCAGGGTGCTGCCGCCAGCCGGCTTGACCCGGACAAGCTTGCCCGCTTCGGGCAGCTCATGCGCTCAAACATCACCGAGGGCGAGGTGCCGTTCCGCAAAGCGTATCTGCGGTCGCTTATCGACGCCGTCGAAGTCGACCAGCACGTCGTGCGCATCCACGGATTAAGGACGGTGCTGGAGAGAGCCGTACTCGCCGACCGCGCCACCCAGCCGGGTGTTCGCGGTTTTGTACGGAAGTGGCGCGCCCTAGGGGAGTCGAACCCCTCTCTCCACCGTGAAAGGGTGGCGTCCTAACCGATAGACGAAGGGCGCGCAGGCCGGGGCCTTATAGGGTGACACGCGGCGGCGCGCAAGATGGCACCATGCGCGTCATCCACAGGCATGGCGCCCGTGCGCACGAAACGCCTTCCGCAGCCATGCCCCGTGCTGGGTCGCCGCGAGCGGGGCAGGCGGCGGTCTGAAGCGCGGGGCCGCTGGCGACTCAGAGACAGCAGGCAATGCAAGCAAGTCCCTCACCCAAGGGACATCGGCCCCGGCCGGGCCCTGCCGCAGCCCTGCCGCAACCGGCCGCCTTGCGCCGCCCATGGGCCGGCAAGGCGCGCCGGCCCACGAACTCAAGGCCGCATCACCATTTGCCGGTGTTCGCCATCGACGCCCACGGCTCCAGCGGCGGCAGCGCGTCGCCCTTCTGCAGCAGCTCGATCGAGATGTTGTCAGGCGAGCGGACAAAGGCCATGCGGCCGTCGCGCGGCGGGCGGTTGATGGTCACGCCGCCATCCTGCAGCTTCTGGCAGGCGGCATAGATGTCGTCGACCTCGAAGGCGAGATGGCCGAAATTGCGCCCCTCGCCATAGGGTTCCGGGTCCCAATTATAGGTCAGCTCCACCTCGGCGACGCCTTGCTGGCCGGGGGCGGCGAGGAAGATCAGCGTGAAGCGCCCTTGCGGCGATTCCTTGCGCCGCACCTCGGTGAGCCCCAGCTTGTTGCAGTAGAAATCCAGCGAGGCGTCGATATCGGTGACGCGCACCATGGTGTGAAGGTACTTCATGAGTCCTCTCAAAGGCTGCCGCCGGGGTGTCCGCGGATCGGATGAGCGCAACATATGATGAGTGGCGATGACATCAAGGCGGCGGCCGACGCGCTTGCCGCCGTGCTGGCCGATATGCGGGCCGGGGTCGCCTTCACCGGCGCGGGAATCTCCACCGAATGCGGCATTCCCGATTTCCGCTCGCCCGGCGGTCTGTGGTCCCGCAACCGGCCGATCGACTACCAGGACTTCCTCGCCAGCAGGGAGATGCGGGCCGAGGCCTGGCGGCGGCGCTTCGCCCTGGAGCCGGCGCTGGGCGGCGCGGTGCCGGGGCGTGGACACCGGGCGCTGGCCGCGCTCGCGGGCGAGGGGCGACTGCAGGGCATCATCACGCAGAACATCGACGGCCTGCACCAGGCCTCGGGTGTGCCCGACGACAGGCTTGTCGAACTGCACGGCAACAGCACCTTCGCCACCTGCCTCGACTGCGGCACGCGCTATGAGCTGGAGTGGGTCCGCGCCCGTTTCGAAGCCGGGCAGGGGCGGGCGCCGGACTGCGCAACCTGCGCAGGCCCGGTGAAGAGCGCCACCATCTCCTTCGGCCAGCCGATGCCGGCGGCGGCGATGGCGCGGGCCGCGGCCCTCAGTGGCGCCTGCGATGTCTTCCTCGTTCTCGGTTCCTCGCTGGTGGTATGGCCGGCGGCCGGCTTTCCCGTGCAGGCGAAGCGCGCCGGGGCTACCCTCGTCATCGTCAATCGCGAACCGACCGAGCTGGACGATCTGGCCGACCTCGTCATCCATGCCGATATTGGCGATGTGTTGGAGGCGGCGATGGCCCGGTGACGGGCGGGAATCGCGCACCGAATCAATTTGGGTGTTTTCGTGACCGCAGCGGGTGCTATGCTTCGGCTTCGGAATCATGGTTTTCGCCAGCTGGGGCGAAAAGGGTTTTCCTGGAGGTAGGCAGCCGATGGTGTCGGACGGGTCTCTGCCACGCACGGGAACGGGCTCCCGCGACGAGCTGGATCAGGGCGCCGAGGACGGCGAGCGCCAGGATGGCAAGGTCCTACAGATCGCCGGCAGCATCAAATGGTTCGACCTGTCCAAGGGCTACGGCTTCGTCGTCCCCGACGATGGCAGCGGCGACGTGATGCTGCATGTCACCTGCCTGCGGCGCGGCGGCTTCACCACCGCCCAGGAAGGCGCCCGGGTGGTGTGCGAGGTGGTGGCGCGCGAGCGTGGCTTCCAGGCGCTGCGCGTGCTCTCCATGGACGAGACAACCGCCCTGCATCACTCGCAGCTGCCGCAGGCGCGCACCCATGTGACCGTCCAGCCGGTCGGCGGCTTCGAGCGGGCCTGGGTGAAGTGGTTCAACCGGCTGCGTGGCTTCGGCTTCCTCTCGCGCGGCGAGGGCACCGAGGACATTTTTGTCCATATGGAGACGCTGCGTCGCCACGGCCTGGCGGAGCTGCGCCCGGGACAGATCGTGCTGGTGCGCTTCGGGCCGGGGCCGAAAGGCCTTATGGCTGCCGAAGTGCGGCCCGATGGTGCCGCAACTCCCTCGTCTCACTAGGGATGGTGCCTGCCATCGTCGTCGCGTGAATCGCGGCAGCAAGAACCCCGATAGCAAGAATCCCGATAGCAAGAATCCCGACGGTGAGACTTCCAGAGCATGAGTTCAGCCAGCATGACATTCGATCGCACGGCATCCGCCTTCGTCGCGGCGAGCCGGCAACTGCGCGGTTTCCGGGGCTGCGGACGGGGTCTCGCGCTTGCCGTTGCGGCCGTGCTGTTCGCGAGTCAGCTTCTGGTCGCGGGCCTTGTGCCCGCCGGCGCCACTGCCGAGCAGCTGACCATCCTCACCAAGGCGGGTCCGCTCGGGGTCGAGATCGAGATGGCGGTCACGCCGGCCCAGCGCTCCAAGGGCTTGATGTATCGCACCGAACTGGCGCCCAATGCCGGCATGCTGTTCGATTTCGGCGTCGATCAGCCGATCTCTATGTGGATGAAGAACACCTATATCCCGCTCGACATGCTGTTCATCCGCTCCGATGGGCGCATCGCCAGCATCGCCACCGACACGGTGCCGTTGTCCACGGCGACGATCTCGTCCGGCGTGCCGGTCAAGGCGGTGCTGGAGCTGCCCGCCGGCACGGTGCGCGCCAAGGGCATCGCCGTCGGCGACCGCATCGAGCACCGCCTGTTCGGCGGCGGCTAGAGCGCCCTCCGATCCGCTTGCGATGCAGGTTGATCGGCGCGCGCTCTCGGCGGAACGGGGAGGGCGCTCATCCGTTGGTGCAGACCGCACCAACAGGAGGCGCTTATGGCCATCATCAAGAAACTCGCGGACGCAGGCGAGCTGCGCACCTTCGCGGTCATATTGGAGACCGGCGAGGAAACGATGGCGGCATTGCAGGAGTTCGCCCGCGCTGAGGACCTCACCGGCGCGCATCTGTCGGCCATCGGCGCCTTCAGCCATGGCGTCATCAGCTATTTCGACTGGGAGTCGAAGACGTATCGCGACATCGCGGTCGACGAGCAGGTGGAAGTGGCCTCGCTCTCGGGCGACGTGGCGCTGAACCCTGACGGCACGCCGACGGTGCATGTGCATGTGGTGCTGGGCCGGCGCGACGGCAGCGCGCTGGCGGGCCATCTTTCCAAGGGCTTTGTCCGCCCCACGCTCGAAATCATCGTCACCGAAACGCCGGCTCATCTGCACAAGCAGATCGACCCTCAGAGCGGGCTGGCACTGATTCGCCGCTAAGGGATGGCCGGATCGAGGCTGGTCGGGGCAGCAGGATTCGAAACTCCCTCAACCCCTTGATATGGCTCGCTGCCGTTCTGACGTTCGCTCATTCGCCTTCCCTTCCTTCCGGCCGTGATGCCGCGCTGTTCTGCTAGTCTTTCGGCCCCTCGACCGGGCGGCTGCTGGCGCGGAGGCGGGCGACTTCGGCTGTCTGCTTCTCCGTCTTGCGGATGTAACGCGGCGTCGTCGACAGGTTGGAATGGGTGAGGTGGGCGGCGATGGCGCGGATGTCGGCGCCGGCCTCGAAAGCCTCGGTGGCGCCGCCGGCGCGGCTGTCCATCGACCATACCGAGTCCGGGATGCCGGCCGCGCGAGCGATCTGCCGGTACCATTTGCGATAGCTGCGCTCGCGCACCGGCAGGCCGTGCTCACCCTTGACGATGGCGCCGACGCGCTCGTCATGCGGCACCGACTCCAGCAAAGGGAAGAGCAGGGGATAGGACTGCAAGTCGAAGACCGTGCGAGCCTTGGTCTTGGAGGTGCGCAGGCGCAGACGCCAGCCGGGGAGGTTTTCCCAGCGAAAGGCGCCGGTCCATGTCTCGTCGCCATGATGGACAGCGCCAGCGGCTTCCGGGTTGGCCGGCCCCCATTCGCCGATGATGTCTTTCTGGCGCAGCATGAGCTCGAACTGCGCCGCGACGCCGATCGCCATGTCGCGCTCGCCAAGCTCCAGCGCCTTGGCGATGAAGGCGACGGCCTGGCCGAGCCCCATCTCTTCCTCTCGCGCGCCCGGGCGCTGGAAGCGCAGGTTCTTCAACCGCTCGGCCAGGGTGCCGCATTCGTCATAGCCGAGGGCGTGGCCGAAGCGCAGCAGCTGGCGGAGCATCGAGACGGCGTCATGCGCGCGCTTGGGGCGCGGGGGCTTGCCCTCTTCCGCCGGCGCGCCCCAATTGCGGAACCAGCGCTTGATGTCGAGGACGGTGATGCCGGGCACCACGCGCGAGCCGACCGTCGCCTCGATGACCTTGAGGCTGTCGCCATAGCTCTTGCGGGTATTCGCCTTCACCTCGCGAAAGGAACTGTCCGGGTGTTCCTGAAAGAGCCGGGAAAGACTGGTGATGGTGCCGTCATAGACGGTCAACGGCCTGTCACCGCCGGAGAAAGTGGCAATCCATTCCCGAAGACGCTCGGTGTGGTCGCGGCAAGCGGCGGCGACCTGTTCCTCGGTCAGGCCATCGGCCAGGCGCACGGTGCGATCGGGATAACCCTTGCAGTCGCGGCAAACCTGAGAGGCCACCCAATAGGCGGTGCGGCGCGCGTCAGTGCGCGTCCGCCATTTTAGGCCCGGGGCGTCGCTTCTTGGGGGCATCCCAGTTTTCTTCGCCATCCTCGGCCATTCCGATGGTTGCAGTCTTGCCCAGACCGTTGCTGGCGTCCAGCCATGTGCGCACGGCGGGGTAGTAGCGCCCCCGGAACAGTGTGTGCTGGCGCGGGAAGCCCTTGGCCTCCAGCGCCTTTAGGATGGAGCGGAAGCGATCGACGCCGATATGCGGGGCGACGATGTCGCGCAGCTGGTGATCGGTGAGATAGAGCGGCGGCGCAGCGCGCAGGTTGGCGGATTCATCCGTCATGACGCGACCCCTCTCAAAGCCCACCATGCCGAGGCGAAGGCAATCGCCGCGATAAGGCCGACGAAGATCAGCCAGAAACGGATGGGAAGGCGGCCGCGCACCGGCGGTGGCAGGTTGTCATTGCCGGCCCGGGGGTCGTCGTCGAGGTCAAGCATCCCCTTCATCCTTGGGCAACCCGGTGGGCGAGGAGGCTTCTGCCGCTCGAACACGGTCATTGTGCTTTCGCGCCGACGACATGGATCGGCCATCGAGTATCTGAAGTACCTCCGGCGCGTGATCAACCATGGGGGTTCCATCGCGCCCCACAGTCAGATACGTCAAGCGGGCCGACCGCCTTGCGGTCATGAATTCTCGGATAATCTCGGCGGAGCGGCTGACAGGGAATGGGCCTTTCTGGTCAGGCAACATCCCTACTTCCTGGGCGATGATCCAGAAGCGCGCCGCCGGCTCCACCTCATCGCCCGGCGCCGCCGGAGAGGCGGCGACCATTGCACGGTAGAGCGTACTGGACAGGCGCAGCGGGTCCTTAAGCCAAGCATCTTGCCCCGCACGAAGCTGCACGGTCGTTGGCTCGATCGGGACAGTCTTCCAGTCTGTCATGGCGTTGCTCCGAAAGCGGACGACGCGAGGGCGCCGAGCGCGGCGCGCATCAGGCCGAAGTGCTGGATGTCGATCGCGGCCAGGCAGAGCGCGAGGAAGCCGAGCAGGACGATGGTGATGGGGCGGGAGGGGTTGGCGGTCATGCGGCACACCCTCGCGCAGGGCGAAACTCGACCAGATCAGCGGCCGAGCCGACATAGAGGGGGTGGCGGGGATGGCCGGCCTTGGTGAGACCGAGCGCAAAGCGCTTGTGACTGCCGATCCAGCCAAGTGCGGTCTCGTCCTGGCCGAGATGCCCGCCGTGGGCGCCCCACGCGCACACGACGAGACCAACGGGGCAGCTGCCGAACAGGACATTGGCAAAGGCGCCCCTGTTGTCAGGGCCGACAGGGTCGTCGGCATCGTTCAGGGCGAGCAGCGCGCGGGGGTCTGTCGCGCGATGGGCGAAAAGGTTGATGACCTCCATGCGGTCATAGCCCCATGCGCGGGCGAAGCCGACGCACCGGCGGATAGTCGGGTCATCCTGTTCGCCATCAGCGGTCGACGGGTTGAGCATGACGAAGATGCAGGCCTTGGGCCAGCCAACCGGATCTCCCTCGCCATCAAGGAGCGGCGAACCGTCGTCATCGGTCCACATACTCCAGAGGGAAGGGGCGGGATGCAGGCGCCATTCCCGCCAGAGGCGGTAACGAAAGCGACCGCATGCGGAGACGGTCGCGCCCTTGGCGACGTAGGAGATGCTCATGCCGCCTCTCCCTCGCCGAAGAGGGCGCCGTGCTCGGGGCGGCGGGTGAGGCGGGCCACCCAGACGACGGCAATTAGGCCGGGATCGGCGATGCTGCGCAGCCGAACGGGCTTGAGTTCAGTGGTCGACCAGATCTCGATATTGCCGCCGCCGAGAGCGTCCATGGCCTTGAGGGCCAGTGCGGGGCGAATGCCTATCCGCCCCGGGCCGGTGCACGCCACAATGGGGATAGACTCTGCGCCATAGATGCCTTCGGCATGATTGTCGAGCCAGAGGGAAAGGTCGCCCTCCTCGCCCCATTCCACGCCGACGGCGCGCTCTTCGCTGCCGGCGACGCTGGAAAGGCGCCGAAGCGCGGCGGCGAAGAGATCTCCCGCGACGGTGAGGCAGGTGCCCTCGGCCGCCGGAACGATCCGCTCGTAGGGCGGGAAGATGTTCTCGATCAGCCGGGTGACGTAATGCAGCTTCACCCCGCTGGCGGCGGCGCGCACGGCCACGACGTTCTCGCCGGCATGGATTTCAAGCGGCACCTCGCCAAGACGCAGGATGTGGGCGACGCTGTCCAGCGGCAGCATAAGGCCGCGCGGGCGGGCGGCCCGTGTGTCGTCGGCCTCCACCTTCCGGGGCAGATCCTGCGCGCCCTCCGGCGCGTCGACGTCAGCGACAATAAGAACATGTGTGTCGCAGGCGGCACTCCAGAGTGTGGCGCCGTCCTCCGATGCATGGAGATAGATGCCTTCCAGATAATACAGGTCTGCACGCCCCTTGGCGGCGGCGGAGCGCGGCAAGTCCAGCAATCGCCGCGCCTCTTCCGGCATCAGCATGAACTTGGCGATCGAGCCATTGGGCTCGAACATGGATGGGAAGTCGTTCGCGGCGAGCACATGGAGCTGATAGCGCGAGCGCCCGGCCTTGAGGGTCGCCAGCTTGTCATTGGCGTCGAGGCTCACCTGCGCGCCTTCGGCGAAGTCGTTCACCAGCTTCAGCAGCGTGGCGGCATCGACGCAGATGGAGCCTTGCCGGGCGACGTCGGCCGGGATTTCCGCTTCGGCAAAGGCATCGTGGTCCGTGGCGGCGAGAAAGAGCCGATCCCCTTCCGTGCGCAGGCGCAGGAAGGCGAGCATCGGGATCTTGGCCTTGGCCTTCGCCAGATGGCCGACCGCCTTGAGGGCGGCGAGTAGATGGGTACGCTCGGCTATGAGCTTCATGATTGCCTCACAGAAGGGTGGCGCCAAGCGGCGTGTCGGCGAAGGGACCAAGGGCCGCGCGCAGCGGCGCGAGCCGGGCGAGCCGGGTCTCGGCCATGGCGATGGTGTATTGATCGCGGCACGCCGCCTCGCTCGGCCATTTCGGGCGAGTGAGCAGCGACAGGCGATGCAGCGCATCGGCCGTCTCGCCCGCGCGGGCGAGATCCCACGCCTCGCCGATGATCGTCTCGACGATGGGGGGGCAGTCGATATCAATGACGAACCAGCAGCGCCGATCCTCGAAATCGGCGCCTTCCGCCGCGCTCTCGATATCAGCAAGCAGGGCGCGCCAATCTATCGGCAAACCCTCGCGCAGATCGGCCTCTGCCTGACCGAGAATGACAGTCAGTTCCTCCTCGAAAGCCTGCTGCACCTTCGCCTCCACCCATGGGGCGAGGTGATCGTCGTGTTGTTCTTCAAGATCGACTGCGCGGGGAGCTTTCATTTCGCCACCTCTCCATCGGAGGCGGCGACGAGCACCTGGTTGACGACGCTGATCGGCGCCGGGCGGCCGCCCTGCAGCAGGCCGGTCTCTTCGCAGCAGTCGCAAGGCCCGGGCATGCTGAAGTGCCCGCCGCCACAGCCGGCCGTGTAGGTTTGCCTGTACTGGCCACGCCCCGAGCAGACGCCACAGACGGTGGCAATGAAGCCGACGGGAAGACAGGAGAGCCCGGCGGTCAACGCCGCCGCGTGCTCGTCTTCGCGCCCGTGCGGGATGTGGAAATAACGCCGCATGGCTTACCCCTCCATCGTCTGGCCGAGCGGGGTGCGCTCGAATGGGATCATGCCGAGGGCTTGGGCGTAGAGATCGACGATGGCCTCGTGCTCGGCCAGTTGGCCCGGGTCGGCCTTGCGGCGGCGGATGATGGCGCGCAGGGCCTTGGTGTCGAAGCCGGTGCCCTTGGCCTCGGCGAAGACATCCTTGATGTCGTCGGCGATGGTCTTCTTTTCTTCCTCCAGCCGCTCGACGCGCTCGATGAAGGATTTCAGCTGTTCCTTGGCGAAGCCGGCGGCGGCGTCGGACAGGGGCTCGTCGTTCGGGATATCCGCCGCCTCAAGCGCGGCCGTGGTCTCGGCCGCCTTGGTGGATTTGCGCGGGCGGGGCGGCTCGCTGCCCCAGCGATCAACGGGTGATTTCGCCATGCTCACCTCCCCATGCCGGCGGCTATCAGCAGGGCGCCGGCCGAGCCGATGGCGATGAACCAGAGCGCGACGGCGAGGCGGGCGGACGGCGAGAGGCGGCGGGCACGCATGGAAACCTCCCCTTTCAGGACAGGATGCCGGCCCAGACGAGGCCGACGGCGACGGAGCCGAGGATGGCGGCGAGGTGCCCGGCCTGCCGAAGGGCAAGACCGATATCGCGGGCGGTGATGGGGGCGGGCTGGTGCATGGCGGGCCTCACTCGCAGCCCGGGCCGACGGCACCGGGATCGTCTTTCGAGACAAAACGGGTCCACGGAATCCAGCCGTCGGCCGGGCTCCCCTTCGGGCACCAGAAACCCCAAAGGCGGACGCGCGGGCCGATGATGAAGAGGGTGATGGCCGGCACCGGCTCCAGCGTTTGCGGGTGCCAAGTGAGGCTGAGGCGATGGGCGAAGCGGGGGCCGCGCCAGACGATGGCGCCCGGGGTGAGGAACCGCGTGCGCTGGTGCGCGAGCTCTGCCGCCAGCGCCGGGATGGGCGCGTAGGTCTCGATCAGATCGCCCTGCAGCAGCACCGAGAGCGAGGGCCATGGGTGATCGTGCAAAGCGCGGTCATCGTCCGGACGGCGGAAATCGTGCAGGTAGACGTTGAACCAGCGATTGCGCGGCAGCAGCCACCAGCGGCGCATATAGGGGCGCTCCACCCCGCCGATCAGCATATCCGGCGGGCGACGGGCCATGACGCGCAGCGCGGCGCGCAGCAGGCGCCGGCGGAGGCAGGCGGGGAGGTGGATCATGGTGCCACCCCTTCGAGAGCGGCGACGATCTCGATCCAGTCGTGATCGTCCAGCACGAGATCCTGATCTTCCGGGCGAACCCCAAGCAGGCGCGTCTTGATGAGACCCGAAAGCGCGAGCCGCCGGGCCTGCGTCTGGGTCTTGAAGACCACGTACTCACGCTTGGGCGGGTTGCCCCGGGCGCCGACCATCGAGGGGCAGCCGCAGGGCTTGACGCCGTCGAGCGACGCGGCGCCGCAACCGCAGCAGCGGAAGTCGGCCGAGGACGGAAGCCGGGGCGAGGCGGGGGCGTAGAGGGTCACTGCACCGTCCCCCGGGCCGCTTCGCGCATCAGTTCTTTCGCGTCATCGGCGGCGCATCTGGCGCCTTCCGTGATGTCGTCGATGATCTCCTCGACAGACCGCCCGGCGATGCCACTCACCGTGGCGGCGTAGGTGCCGGCCATGAACGCCATGGCGATGATCATGGTGGAAATGGCGTGTTCGGGCGGCACCTCGCGGCGTTCCGTCTCGCCGCACAGCGCCTGAAAAGCGACGTTGGCGATGCCCTTGATCTCGGTAGACGACGGCCCAGACATGGTTCCGCTCCACTGTGGCTGAAAGGTTGCCGTCTCTCCGGCTGTCACGCCCAAGGTGTTGCGCTGTTGCTTGCCCTCTTCGCCGCCGAGGCCGCGAACAGCCTTGGTTGCTTCTGGGCTCACGCTGAGAACGGGACGTGTTCTCGCTGCTCGAAACGAAAAGGCCGGGGCGCGTGCGGGCTGGGGGCTGGATGCACGCGCCCCGGCGAGTGCCCGGCAGGAGGAAACCGCCGGGCGTCCCTGGGAGGGATCTCAGGAAAGGGAGCGGCTGGCGCGGGCGCGGACAAGGTCCAGCGCGTCCGGCAGGGTTTCCACCAGCGCGGGCTTGGACCAGCCGAGCGTCAGGAGGTCTTCCTCCTGCATGCTGCCCTGGCGGGCGATGATGGCTTCGACATCGCGGGCGAGGCGCTCGACCGTGTCGCCATAGGCTTCGGCCCGCACGGCGGCGGAGACGCGGTCGCAGATGGCGCCAGCCTCATGGGGCGGCAGGTTGAGGGCGGAGGTCGAGGAAGAAAAGGGACTGTGCATCGCGGTGCTCCCATCAGCGGGGTGATGGGGCGCAACATGTCGGATTTCGACATAGTGTGTCAAGCGCGATATGTCGAAATCCGACATGGCCCAATGGCTGCTACTCGTTACAGTAGGCTCCGGGGGGCCGTAAGCATGCGAACTATGATTGGCATATGTGTTCTTGTCGCTCTCGCGATTGAAGCGCCGAGTTCGATGGCGTCCGACATCAATCAGATGTTCGGTGTGCCGATGGGCGCGCGACTAAAGGACATCGCAGCCAAAAAGAACAAGAAGTCAGATACGGTTTATGACTTGAAGACGGTGCCGGCTCCTCACCCCCTGCTCAAAGAGTATAGTGTGACAGCAACGCCCGAAGATGGTGTCTGCTCTATCGTTGGGTCGACGGGGTTGCTGACGCAAGAAAAAGCATCTCGGGTGGCTTCAACTATTATCTCTCAGCTTACAGATGCCTACGGGGAGCCTGTTGTCCCGGCATCGATGTACGGCATGTGGAAATGGACTACGGACGGAGACATAAAAATAATCGGAGTAAGTCGCCTATTGCCGATGTACGACAAGAGCGCTGTATTCGTCTCCGCAACCTATACGAATTATGATGAATGTCAGAAAATTAAAATGGAAAACCCTTTTAAGTCTGATTAGTTATTCCCTACGTACAGAGTACATGACTCGACCTAGCGCACGGATTTCCGTGTCTTCGTTATGGCCATCGTCGAGGGATATCGGCTGAAATTCCATCATCGTCGATTCGGGCGTCAGCCAACGGCGTCCGCTCTCGTCGACATGATAGGTCTTTACAGTTCCTTCGACCTCGTCACCGCGCTGCCGATTGATCACGTAGCGCTTGCCGGGGATGAATGCCTCTTCGGTGTCAATAATGCTTGCTATGATGACGACTGTGCCTTCGGGATATATTTTGTTCATCGAAGGGCCGCGCACTTCATAGCCCTCCAGGCGCACGCCGTCGAGATGCTTATCTCTCGGGACTATGACGCCGTACCGCTCTTCGTCGTCCCATGTGATGGCCTCGCGCCACTGGCCCGCCTGCACATAACCGACAACCGAGACGGTTCTCAGGTTTGAGATGGGGCGAATAATCTCGACTGGGTCGTCGATCTCCAGTGCAGGCGCGAGCCGGGTCATCCATCGCGTGGTGAGCTGGGTCTCGCCCTTCTCCAGCTTGTTGATTGTCGATCCTTCCACGCCAATGCGAACGCCGAGTTGCGCCATGGACAAGCCGAGGCGCTCGCGCAGCTCCCGGATGCGGTTCGGAAGATCATCTTTTGTAGCCATATCAACAGCATGTCTGATTTGGACACGCGACGCCATGTCGGATTTCGACGGGGTCGCTTGACGTAACGTGTCGAAATCCGACATATTCAC
Organism: Xanthobacteraceae bacterium 501b; assembly: GCA_000378025.1. Taxonomy (GTDB): domain Bacteria; phylum Pseudomonadota; class Alphaproteobacteria; order Rhizobiales; family Xanthobacteraceae; genus Ancylobacter. The sequence goes on along the minus strand of KB899087.1, from coordinate 1,412,762 downwards.
CTCCGCTTTGGAGGTTTCCCATGACATTGGACGAATGGCGTCGGCGAGAAGGCCTGTCCTTCCACGCGCTCGCCCTGCGATTTGGGCTTTCATCGGCCACGCACGCCCGACGCTACGCGATCGGCGCAGTGGAAGTGCCCGCCGAGATGAAGGAGCGGGTGATCGCCGAAACGTGCGGCGCAGTTTCCCTCGAAGATTTTCACCAGCAGCGCCTCGCCATGTCGCAGGGCCGGCCGAGCTACGGCCGATCTTGCAAGCAAGAATGTACCTCCGCCGCCCAGGAACACCATGAAACCTCCAAGGGAGCCGTTGCATGATGGGGCGCATCTTCACTTCCGCCGACTATGCCGCGCTGAAAAACGCCGTGCGGCGCGCCTGCCAGCAGGCCGGCGGCGGGCTGCGCGAGCTTTCCGGCATGACGCGGCTTTCTGCTGCGCAGCTGTCACGCTTCGGCGACCTCACCAGCGAGCAATCCGCCCCGCTGGATGTGGCACTTGATCTCGACAGCCTGGCCGGCGAGCCGGTGATCACCCGGGCGCTGGCGCAGCGGCTTGGTTACGACCTGGTGCCGACCGGCACGATCGTTGTCACCGACAGCATGGCGCAGCACATGGCCGGGCTGGCGCGCGAGTGCGGCGACGTGATGAGCCGGCTCGCCGCTGCCCTGGCCGACGGCAAGCTGACGCGCCGCGAGATACAGGAGATCGAGTGCGATCTCGCCGACCTCGATGCGCAGGTGCAGAGTGCCCGCGCCACCTGCCGCGCACTGCTGATGCAGACGAGTGGGGAGGCGTGACGCCATGCTGCCCCCTTGCTCCGCGTGGCCATCACCAGATCTGCGCCGCCAACGCCTCTCGGCGATCGTGAAGGAATGCGAAGGCCATTCGGCCGAGTGGTGGAGGGACGTTCCACCCAATCTAGGCATTGCCGGGAAAGACCTGCGCCGCGCCATCGGAGGCCACCCGGTGAGCGCCGCCGCGCACATGGCAATTTGTGCAGCCTTCGGCATGGAGCCGGTATGCATGTTCAACGGGCTTAGCTGGCCTGATGCGTCCGGCACCATGTTTTTCGTGCCGCCACTGTCCGGTCCTATCTGCTGGGCGACGCTCGGCGCCGGGGTGCGGGTGACGCGCGATCTGCGCGGGCATTCCGGCCGGGCCGCCGCCGAGGTGGCCGGTGTTTCCGTCGCCACCGTTTCCCGCTGCGAGAACGGCCGCGCGCTTTCCTTCGACGGGCTGGCGCGGCTCGCCGCCTATGTCGGCCAGCACCCGCACGCCTACACCGCGCCCGCCCTGCTGGGGCGGCCCGGTTCCACGGGAAACACCCACTGTAACAGCTTGATTTCACAGGAGGCGGGCCATGCTGATTGATGCAGGCGACGCGCTGCCCCCCGGCGTGACTGACGCCGCCGGGTTGATGCGGCACTACAAGGAATTGCGTGCCCGGATGCTGGGGCAGAAGGTTCGCCCCCGGCTGGTGGCACTGCGCGCGGCAGCACCTGGCGCCTCGCTAATGGATGGCGTGCAGGCTGGCGCGCCGGCCTTGCCTCTCCCGGTGCTGGCGGATGCGGGATCGCCGCTCGATCCACGCCTGAGTTTCGCGCGCTTTCAGGCCGGGGACTGCAACAGGGTCGCGCAGGCCTGCGCCTGGCATGTGGCGCAGGCACAGGATGGCGCCCCGCGCTTCAACCCGCTGGTGCTGCATGGTGGCGCCGGGCTGGGGAAGACGCACCTTTTGCAGGCGACCGTCGGCGAGGCGCGAGAGGCGGGGCGGGCGGCGCTGTATCTTTCCGCCGAGGCCTTTCTTGTTCGGGCCATGGAAGGTGCGGGGCTGCGGCGCTTTCTCGACGGGCTCGGCGGCATCGCGCTGCTGGCGATCGACGATGTGCAGGGCGTTCGCAGCCGCACGGCGCAGGCGGCGCTGCTGCGGGTGATGCAGGACATGGCCGGGGCCGGGCACCATCTGGTGCTGGCGATGGATGCCGCGCCTGGTGACGCTGAGCTTGCCGATGAGCGGCTGGCCTCGCGCCTCGGCGGCGGGCTGGCGATCGAGTTGGGCGCGATGGACCCGCCTACGCGCCGGGCGGTGCTGGAGGCCCGCGCCAATGAGATGGCGGCCGAGGCACCCGGCTTTGCCCTGCCGGCCGAGGTGCTGGCCTATGTGGTGGAGTGCTGCGGCGCCAGCGGGCGGCAGCTGGAGGGGGCGCTTAACCGCTTGCTGGCGCATAGCGGCATGGGCGTGGCGCCGGTGACGCTCGACATGGCGGAGACGGCGCTGCGCGACCTGAAGCGCTGCGAACAGGCGCCGGTACGGGTGGATACGGTGATCCGCGTCGTGGCGCGGCATTACAAGGTTGAGGTGGCCGACATCCTCTCGCAGCGGCGCACCGCCAATGTGGTGAAGCCGCGCCAGATCGCGATGTATCTGGCGAAGACGCTCACGCCGCGCTCGCTGCCCGAAGTGGGCCGGCGCTTCGCCGGGCGCGACCACACCACCGTGCTGCATGCGGTGCGCAAGATCGACAAGTTGATCGCCACCGACGCCGCGCTCGCCGCCGAGGTGCAGGCGCTGGTGAGCGCGATACGGGGGGCGAGGTGATGAAGCCTTTCCCCTTCGACGACCTTCCGCCACGCCTGGCCGCGCTGATCGCCATCCATCCGGGTGGGGGCTGCTGGCTGTGGCAGGGCGCCGACAGCGGCAGCGGCCGGGGCGGCGGCTATGGCCGGGTGAAATGGCGTGGCGTGACGCAGGCCGTGCACAGGGTGGTGTGGCAGATCGCCGGCGGCCGGGTGCTGCGCAAGGGCGAGCAGCTGGACCATGAGTGCCGGGCGCGCCGCTGCTGCAACCCGGCGCATCTGCGCCCCATGTTCCAGCCGCGCAACATGAAGCTGGCGCATGCCCGCCGTCGCGCGGACTTCGTGGCGGAGGCAGTGCGATGAACGACATTGTCATTCTCGACGGGCGCGTCTCGATCCTGCTTGGCGATGTGCGGGCGCGGCTGGCGGCCATGGAGCCGGATAGCGTCGATTGCGTCGTCACCTCGCCGCCCTATTGGGGCCTGCGCGACTACGGCGTCGACGGGCAGATCGGCCTGGAGCGGACGCTGGGCGAGCATATCGAGGTGATGCTCGATGTGTTTCGCCTGGTGCGGCGGGTGCTGAAGCCCACGGGCACGCTCTGGCTCAACTATGGCGACTGCTATGCCACCACGCCGAACGGGCGCAGCGCGGCCGACTGCAAGGCGGCGGGTGGCGACGACCGGACGTTTCGCGACAAGCCGTTCTCGACCATTGGCGGCCTGCTGAAGCCCAAAGACCTCTGCATGGTTCCAAACCGGCTTGCCATCGCGCTGCAGGAAGATGGCTGGTGGGTGCGCTCGGAAATCATCTGGGCGAAGCCGAACCCGATGCCGGAGTCCATCCGTGACCGGCCGGCGACCGCGCATGAGAAGGTGTTCCTGCTCTCCAAGAGCGAGCGCTATTTCTATGACGCCGAGGCGGTACGGCAGGGGCGTTCGTCCACCGAAGACGCGAACGGGTTCCGTGGCGGCTCCTATGTCGGGGGTGAGCCAGGCCGTCGGGCGGACACGGGCAACAAGCGCGTCTGGAAGACGCCGGACGGTTGGGACACGGGGTCTGGCGGTCACGGGTCGCGGCACCGGCAGGGGCGGCAGAAGGGCGAGAGCGTCGCGGAGAAGCTGCGCGCGGCCGACATAGCCGGGCCGCGCCACGCCGGCGGCATCAATCACACCGGAATCGAGGCGACGCCGCGCGGCGAGGGCCGCAACCTGCGGAACTATGAGCCGGCGCCGCTGGGTGTGTGGCCGGTGGCGACGCGGCCCTTTTCCGACGCGCATTTCGCGACCTTTCCGCCGGAACTGGCGGAGCGCTGCATTCTCGCCGGCTGCCCCAAGGGCGGGCTGGTGCTCGACCCGTTCGGCGGGGCTGGCACCACGGGGCTGGTGGCCGCGCGGCATGGCCGGCTGGCGGTGCTGATCGAGCTCAACCCTGAATATGCCGACATCGCCCGCCGGCGGATCGAACGCGAATGGCGCGTGCCGCAGGCGTTCGTTCCTTCCGCCGCGCCCACCGATGGCCTCTTCGCATATCTCACCACAAAGGACGCCGCCGAATGACGCGCGAAATGCTTCCCGTGCGGCGCTATGCCGAGAGCATGAGCTTCATGCTCGCCAATATCTTCTACACCGTCACGCTCGGTTACTTCGATGACGGGCGCGTGGGCGAGGTGTTTGTCGGCGGGCCGAAGAGCGGCTCCGACGCCGAGACCAATGCCCGCGACGCGGCGGCCATCCTCTCCATTGCCATGCAGTACGGCGTACCGCCCGCCGCCTTCCGCACCGCCGTGCAGCGCGACAGCAGCGGCGTGCCCCTGGGGCCGATCGGCGCCGTGGTGGACCACCTCGCCCTGCGGGCGGATGGCGGGGAGGGGGCCTGATGCGCGAGCTCGTGATCGACAGTTTCGCGGGTGGCGGCGGCGCCTCGGAAGGCATCCGCATGGCGATGGGGCGCGACCCGGATATCGCGGTGAACCATGACCGTTTTGCCCTGGCAATGCACCGGGTGAACCACCCCGGCACGCGGCACATGGTGCAGGACGTGGCGACGGTGGACGCCGTGGGCATCTGCGCCGGCCGCCCTGTCGGCATGCTCTGGATGAGTCCGGACTGCACCGACCACAGCAAAGCCAAGGGCGCGGCGCCGAACCGGGACGGGGTCAACACACGCGGGATCGGCTGGGCGATCGTGCATTGGGTGGAACGGTTGCCGCCCTGGCAGCGCCCGCGCGTCGTGATCTTGGAGAATGTCGAGGAATATGAGGATTGGAGCCCCCTGACGGCGGAGGGCAAGCGCTGCCCGCTGCGGAAGGGCGAGACCTTCAAGCAGTTCGTGGCCGCGTGGCGCCGGCTCGGCTTTCGCAAGATCGAATGGCGGGTGCGCCGCGCCTGGCGCGACGGCGCCGGCACGATCCGCAACCGGCTTTACATGGTGGTGCGTCGCGACGACGAACCCATCACATGGCCGGAGCCGACGCACGGCAACCCGAACGACCCGGCCGACGCGGCACGCATAGCCGCCGGCGAGCTGGAGCCATGGGTGCCGGTGGCGGACTGCCTCGACTTCACGCTGCCGTGTCCGTCGATCCTCGCGACAGCGGCCGAGATCAAGGCCCGGCATGGGGTGCGGGCCAAGCGCCCGCTGGCGCCGAAGACGCTGGCGCGCGTGGCCAAGGGCGTGCGTCGCTACGTGCTCGATGCGCCCCGCCCGTTTCTGGTGAAGGTGAATCACACGGCGCGTGACGAGCCTCGCGACCGCGAGGCGGGACTGCCGCTGCCGGCGATGACCGGAAAGCGGGATGACGCGCTGGTGACGCCCTTCGTCACCAAGTTCCGCAACGGCTCTATCGGCCACCCCGCCACCGAACCCTCGCACACCATTACCGCGCATGCGAGCGACACCCATGGCGGCGGGGCGGCGCCCATCGGCATCGTCGCGCCGGTTCTCGCCTATGCGCAGCATGGCGGCGCCGTGCGCTCGCCGGAATTGCCGGCGCACACCTTCACGGCCTCGCCGAAGGACCAGAACGTGCTGCTGGCGCCTTATCTCGTGCCGCGTTATGGCGAACGCACGGGGCAGGCTCCCCGCACCATCGCCTGCGACAAGCCCGGGCCGACGCCTGTGCCGACCGGGAATGAGGGAAGCCTCGCGGCGGTGCATATGGCACGGCAGTTTAGCCGTTCCGTCGGCGGCGAGGCCGTAGCTCCTGCTGGCACCGAGATGGCCGGCGGAAGCGGCAAGTCCGCCGTCGTCGCCACCTACATCGCGCAGCACAATGACGGGCCGCGCCCCGGCGCGCCGGGCCATGCCGCCGACAGCCCGGCCTCGACGATCTCGACGCGCGGCGCGCAGCAGCAGCTTGTTGCCGCCCATATGCTGACCCTGCGTGGCAGCGACCGGCGGGACGCGAGCGCCGAGGAACCGGGCCGAACATCTTCGGCCAAGGGGCAGCACGAGGCGCTCGTCTCGCTGCCGCTGATGACGGTCTATTACGGCTCCGACGATGACGGCGCCCCGGTGGACCAGCCGGGCCGCACCGAGACGGCCAAGCCGCGCTTCGGGCTGGTGGAGGCGCTGGCGGACGTGCCGCCCTTCACCGCCGAACACGAGGCGAGGGCGCGCGAGGTGGCGACCTTCCTACGCGCGCATGGGTGCTGGGACGGCGGCGAGTTCGTGACGCTGGATATCGGCGGCGTGATCTATGTCATCGTCGATATCGGCATGCGGATGCTCACGCCACGCGAGCGCTTCACCGCCAACGGTTTCCCGCGCGACTACATCATCGACCACGGCATCGACGAGAACGGCCAGCGGATCGACTTCACACTCGAGCAGCAGGGCTACATGTGCGGCAACGCCGTGTGCCCGCCGGTGGCGGCCGCGCTGGTGCGGGCGAACTACCGCCCCCGCGACGTGGAGGTGCCGGATGCTTGGCAGCGCCGCGAGATGCCGCTCTTTCAGGAGGCGGCGGAATGAGTGTCGAGGCCATGGCATGGGCGAAGCGGCAGCAGACGGGCTCCATGGGCGCGAAGAGCGTGCTGCGGGCGCTCGCCGATTATGCCGACGAGGATGGGTGCTGCTGGCCTTCGCGCCGGCAGATTGCCGACGATACCGAGATGGCGCCGGGCTCTGTCTCGCGCCATCTGGCGGCGCTGGAGGCCGGGCGGCTGATCGCCCGGGAGGAGCGGCTGCGCGACAATGGCTCACGCTCCACCGACATGATCCGGCTGATGATGAAACCGGCTGCCGGAGGGTCGCCCCCCTCCTCAAATTGGAGAGGCCCCCCTCCTCAGATTGAGGAGGCCCCCTCCTCAGTTTCGGGGAGTGCCCCTCCTCAAATTGAAGAGGCCCATAACTATCATCCTAACCATCACTTGAAAGAAGAATCCCCCCAAGCCCCCCAGGGGGCCGGGGCGGGTGATTTGAATTCCGATGGGGAAGGGGAGCAGGAGGCCAGCCCGGCCGAGACGCTCGACACGCAGGCCGATGCGCTGTGGACGACGCTCGCCCCCGACCCGGCCGCCAGCAAGGTGAAGTTCCTGCGGGCATGGTCTCGCCTCCCGCCGGCCGACCGGGCAGGGGCGCTGACCATGGCGGCGCGGTATGTCGACCATTGCCGCACCGTGAAGCGGCGGATCTGCGACCCGGCGACCTATCTGAGCGAACGGCGTTGGGAGCGATTTGCCTCCCTGCCAGCCCCGGCCAAGGCGGAGGCCGTGCGGCCTGTCGAGACCGACCCCGTCGCCCGGGCCGTGCTGTGGGCGATCAACGGCGAGCGCGGCGAGCAATGGACCTTCGTCGAGGAAGGCACCGACGCCTGGCGCGAGTGGCACGCGGCCTTTGTCGCCGCCGGCTATGGGCACCGTTTCAGCAGCGGCACGCGGAAGATGGCGCAGCTGGCGGACGGCACATGGGGCCGGCTGGCCGGGCGGAGCTTCCCCTTGCGCTACCCGCCCAAGCCGGGCGCCGGGCCTCCGGGCGGGGCGGCGGCGGACGGGCGTGCAGAGCAGGGCATTGGCGGGTGAGGGAGAGCGAGATGAGCCAGATTGGACGCAGCCGAGACAATACACGGGACCGTTATGCCTGCGGCAAGCTCAAGCCCAAGGCCAAGCCGGAGATCGCCTCGCCCGCCGTGGTGCAGCGTATCCTCGACATGGCGCTGCGCGGCGCGGCGGACCCTGCCATCGGCTCGGTGCTGGGGAGGCTGCGGCTTGCCGACCACATCACCACCAAGCAGATGAGCGCCGGCATGCGCTACGCCGAGATGTGCGCCGAGCATGACCGCATCAAGGGCATTCCGCGCCGCACGGCGGCAAGCCCTTCCTACCAGGCCGGGGTCGGCCGCTCCGGCGGGAATGATGCCGAAGACGAGGCCATCGTCGCCGCCCTGCTGCGCAACGGTGGGAACGTGCGCGAGCTGGCGAAGAGCAATGCCCGGATGCGGGTGCTGGTGCGCATCGTGGTCAACCATGAGGCTGCGCAGAAGGCCCTTCTACAGGCTGGGGAGCGCGCGTGGCGGCTGGTGCGCAGCGTGGCCGTCTATGACGAGCCGATAAACGCGTGGGATCGTCCACACCTTGTGCGCGGTCTGGATGCCCTTCTAGCGCATTTCGACTTGACGGGGTTTCGGAAGTGATATCTCTTCCGAAATAGAAGCTGACCTTCCTGCGCCCGGCCCCATTCACATGAGGTCGGGCGTTGTCGTTTCCGAGGTGTTGAATGCCCGTCCGACCGCCGATGTTCAGGCCGTCGCACGCACGGGCGCCACGTCCGTCGGATGCGCAGGAACGCGACAGGCGGCGCGGCTCGGCTCGCGATCGTGGCTACACGGCCGAATGGGACAGGGCGGCGAAAGCCTATCTGGATGAACACCCGCTCTGCCTCGGTTGTTCGGCCGTTGGTCGTCTCAAGCCGGCCGCGCTCGTCGACCATGTCGAGCCCCATCGCTTCGACATGGTGAAGTTCTGGGTGGTCGAGATGTGGCAGCCCTCCTGCCGCCGCCACCACGACGTCGTCAAGAAGCACCTCGAGGCGCGCTTCGACCGGGGCGAGCTTCGGGTCGAGGATCTCCGCCTCGACAGTCGCGTCGCCATTGCCGCGACGCTCGCGATGATGCCCGTCGAGTAGGGGTAGGGGGGGCCTAAAAGTCCACGGCTTTGGGCCCCGGACCACTTGGGCAAGGTCGCGTGTGTCGTCGCGAAATTGGCGAATTATTTTTTTTCGGGAGTGACTTAGATGCGGGGCAGGAAACCGGACGACGCCGGCCTGCAGGCCGCGAAGGGGAATCCCGGACGACGGCCCTCGAAGGCGGCAGCCGCCGTCATCAACCCGGGCGAGATCAAGCCGCCGCGATGGTTGACGAAGAGCCGCAAGGCTATGGACGTCTGGCGCGAGTATGTGCCGCTGCTGGCTCGGCTCAATTTCGTCAATGCGCTCGATGCCCAGCCGCTCGGTCGCTATTGCCGGTACGTCGTCGAGTGGATCGTCGCCGACGAGGCCATCCGGAAGGAAGGTACCTGGTACGACGCGACCGACACCAACGGGAACAGCACCAAGCGGCAGCACCCGGCGTTCAAGGCCATGCAGACGCTGGAGAAGGCGCTCACCGAGCTCGAGGCGTCTTACGGCATGCGCGCCGATACCCGCTTCAAGATACTGCGCGATCAGTCGGCGGCGCTCGGCGGCTATGGAGGCCTGCCGCTGTTTGGCGATCAGGTTCCGCACGCTCCCCCATCGTCGGTCCCTGACGCTCCCGCTCCGGCCGCCGAAGCTGATCCGATCGGGGCGCTGGCCCGATTGGATGCCGTGCCGCCGGGGTCGCGTCCGAACTAGGCACCGATTATGGATGTCGCGGAGGCGGCCGTTCGCGCTGCCGCGCCGCATCTGCTGTTTCCCGAGCCCGATTGGCTCACGGCGGTCTCGGAAGAGGAGGTTTATGCCTGGGCCAAAATAGCCTGGGCGCGCGCCAGCCAGGTCAAGGGTGCCTGGTTCGATACGGGAAAGGCCGACGCGGCCGTCCGCATGTGGCCGCAGGTGTTTCGCCTCACTGAGGATCGGTTCGCCGGGAAGCCGTTTCGGCTCAACCGCTGGCAGGAGATCATTGTCCGCCTGCTAGTGGGCTGGAAAGTGCCGGTCGAGGTGCTCGACGAGGAAACCGGCGAGCCGCGCGAAGAGCATGTCCGTCTGTTCAGGCGGCTGATGCTCTGGGTACCCCGGAAGAACGGACATACAGAATAAAATTGAACAATGACAATACCTTAACCCGCTTCGGAAGCCTTCCGAGGCGGGTTTTTTGTTGCATTCACGGCAACAGCGTTTTCAAGGGCTTAGCCCGTCCTAGCCGGTGCTAGCCGCATCTTGGCGCGACATGGGCGCAACAATGAAGGGGCCAGCAACATGGTCGATAGCTCCGATGCTACCGATCTGCTCTACGGCGTTGAGGCGATTTCGAAGTGCCTCAACATGACGACGGCGCAGGTCTATCACCTGCACGCCAGAGGGCAGATACCGACGTTCAAGATCGGCAAGAAGGTGTGCTCTCGGCGCGCCTCTCTTTCCGCATGGCTTGCTGAGCAGGAGGCCAAGGCCAAGGCGCCCACCTTGGGCGGGCCGGAGGCGGGTGGTAATAAATGAGCCCGCGCTACAGTATTATTCCCGGTGAAGCTGTCTACGACACAGCTTTGACCGATTTTGCCTTGAGAGTTCTCTGTGTAATAGGCTCTCATACCAATAATAACGGCTGGTGCATTATTCGCCGCGATACATTGGCTAAGCGCTTGAGCGCCGCGCCGCGCTCTATCGCTCGCTCGCTGCGGCAGCTTGAGGCCGAAGGGTACGTTTCGGTCCGCCCGCGTTTCTCTGAACGGGGCACGCAGATGGCGAACCATTACCGTGTGCATATCCCTGATCGAGCGCCGCAGGATGACAACGCCGTCGATGACGAAGACGGCTTCGAGGGTGCCGGGGAGGGTGACCAGCCGGCCCCTCATAGGGTGACCAGCCAGACACCCCTTCTTCCTTCGGAAGATAACGACCTCTTTTTAGAACGACCACTGTCTAACGACAGTAGCGCAACCGGCGCTTCGCTGACGGCGCCAGCGGAGCAGAAGGGGCCTTCGAGGAAGAAAGGGACGTGCGCAGGGCACACCCCCTTGGCCGCGCTGGCGGCCGTATTGGACGCCGAGCGGGCCAAGGCGGTGATCGAACATCGCCAGCGCATCCGCTGCCCCCTGACGCCTCACGCGGCCCGCCTGTTGGCCGGCAAGCTGGCTGAGGCACCCGACCCGAACGCGGCCGCCGATCTGATGATGCTGCGCGGATGGCGGGGCTTCGATGTCTCATGGCCTGCGGCATCGCCGCAGCATGACCGAGAGCGCCGCGTGTCTCTTGGCGAGCACGCGCTGCGGCGCCTGGCTGACCTTCGGAATGGTGATGCCGATGAATGACCTCGTTTCGGACCCGCCCCGCATGGCGGCCCTCAAGGATCTGCTCGAGGCGCTGGCCATGTTGGGGGCTCTGCCTCGGCGGGCTTTGACCGACGTTCGCATCGAGGAAGCCGTCTTCACGCTCGCCCTCAAGGATGAGCGGGGCGGGCGCGTGGTGGTGGCTGCGGACGATCTGCGCATCGCGACGCAGCGGATTATCTCCGGCGCCCTGGGGCATGGCTTCCACCCGTCTCCGCCGGAGCTGCGGCGGGTGTGCGACCAAGTCAAGGACGAGCGTGTGACCGAGTACAGCCGCCGGATGCGCGAGCAGCGGATGATGCGCGAGATGGAGGAGAGGCGATCCTCTCGCCAGCAGCGCACGCCCGAAGAGCGGGAGCGCGTGAGGCTCAGGACTGAGGAGGCGATGCGCAGCCTTGATGCATCGAGCATCGACCCCCGGATGCGCTCGCGCGACAGGTAGGGGGGGGGTCAAAAGTCTAGGGCTTTAAGGGGCGGACCACTTGTTCAAGAGCGCGTGCATCGTCGCGAAATTGGCGGAATTATTTTTTTTGGTCAACGGGTTAGGTCATGGTTGAGATAGATATGGCACTGGAAAATCCCTTCATCCGGATCGCATCGGAGGTGGTCGAACAGGGCGCGCCGCCGGACCTGGTGGCGACCCATCTCACGGTCGCCGGAGTGAGCCTCTGGTTCACGATCTACGGCGCCGAGGGCGCGGCCGTGATGCTCGATAACCTTGCCCAGCGCCTGCGCAGCGACCCGGCCGCCGGCATCGAGGAAATGTTCGGGAAATCCACAGCGCCGACGCAGTGACCCCCTTGCCAAGGCCGGCGCGCTCTGCTTATCGTCGTCGTGCTGCTGATCAATACAGCGCCCGGCGGGATGCCGGGAGCTAGATCCAAGCACCTCGGCGCGGGCGGGATGCCCGGTCAAGGCCAAATGCCGGTTCTCCCGGCACTTTCGCTTTGCTTCCGCTCGAGGTGTCTTATGTCGGCAAATCCCGTTACGTCGCTTACTGGCTTCCCCCTGTCGCTGCATCTTGCCAAGGCTGGATCTGCTTCCGGGCGCATTGAGGGCTACGGCAGCATGTTTGGCGGCCCGCCAGATTGCATGGGGCGGATCATCGAGGCCGGCGCCTTCGCCGGTACACTCCTGGCCCATAAGAAGGCCGGAACGATGCCATCCATGCTCTGGGCTCACGACAGCCGGATGCCCATCGGCAAGTGGGTGCACATGGAAGAGGATAACCGGGGCCTCCATGTCGTCGGCGAGGTGAACATGGCCACCACCCGTGGCCGGGATATCATGGCCCACCTCAAGGCGGGCGACTTCAACGGCCTGTCTATTGGTTGGAGTGTGCGGTTTCCGACCGACATTCGCCGCCATGCCGATGGCGGGATCGACTACTTGCGGGTGGATCTGAGGGAAATCTCAGTCTGCACCATCCCCGCGAACGAGCGGGCGCGCATCCTTGATGTCGCCTCCGTCTCCAGCGAGCGTCAGTTCGCCCGCCTTCTGCATACGGCGGGCTTCTCCAAGAGTGTTTCGGTGAAGTTGGCAGCTGGCGGCTGGTCGACACTCCGTGAAGGCAACCCCCTCAATCTGGACGGCGATCCGGCTCGTGCAAGCGACCTGCTGGCCCGCGTCCGTGCCGCGACAGCGGCGATCAAGCCCTAGGAGGCTTTCCATGTCCCTGAAAAATGCCCTCAATACCGCTGCGGCTGGCCCGGCACCCTCGGCGATCCTTCGGACGGCGGCGGCCGGTGATGCCGCCCCGACCGTTGATGAGCTCACCGAAGCCTTCGAGCAGCACAATGAGGCGGTGAATGCCTCCATGGCGACGCTGCGCGCTGAGAACGCCTCCCTTCGTCACGATGTGGAGCGGCTGGGCACCGCCGTGCGGCCTGCTGTCGGCCGTGGCATCGGCCCGGCAAGCCCCAATCAGGCTGACGACCATGGCGATCCGGCGCGTGTTAAGCGGCACCGCGCTGCCCTGGTCGGATACATGCGCACTGGTGATGAGGCGACCCTGCGTGTCGACAACAAGGCGGCCGGTGTTCTTTCCACGGATGACGACCCGTCCGGCGGCTTCCTTGTGCCCGACGAGGTCAGCCGCCAAATCCTCACCCTGCAGCGCAACGTCAGTCCGATCCGTCGCCTGGCCCGCATCGTCACCTCCACTTCGTCGGCTTACAAGCAGCCGATCAGCAAGGGCGGCACCGCCGCGGGCTGGGTTGGCGAGAAGGATGACCGGAACGACACCGAAGGCCCCGATTTGGGGATGCTTTCCGTGCCGGCGAATGAGCTCTACGCCATGCCGATCACGACGCAGAAGCTGCTCGATGACGCCATGATTGATGTCGCCGGCTGGCTGGAAAGCGAGATCACAACCACCTTCGCGGAAATGGAGGGCGTGGCGTTCGTTACCGGCAATGGCGTGGAAAAGCCCCTCGGATTCCTCTCCAAGCCGACCAGCGCCCTCGCCGATGATGATCGCTCTATCGAATTCTATCAGCACGTTGCCGCCGGCAGCGTGGACCAGCTTAGCTGCGATGCCCTGATCAACATCGTGTACACCCTGAAGGCGGGCTACCGCTCCGGCGCGTCCTGGCTGATGAATTCGACCACCATCGCGGACGTTGCGAAGCTGCGCGACGGCGAGGATCGCCCGATCTGGATTCCGAGCATTGCTCAGGGTGTGCCTCCGCTGCTGCTCGGCTATCCCGTCGTCGCCGACGAGAATATGCCCGACGTGGCGAGCGGCGCCTGTCCCATCGCCTTCGGCGACTTCGCCCGTGGCTATGTGATCGTGGACCGCGTTGACGTCCGCATCCTGCGCGATCCCTTCACCAAGAAGGGTTTCGTGAAGTTCTACGCCACCAAGCGCGTCGGCGGCTCGCCGCAGGATACGCGGGCGATCAAGTTCCTGAAGATGTCGGTTTCCGGCTGATTAGGGGGCGGCGGCTTAGGTCGCCGCCTTCCCCTTCGGGCGCCTTCTCCATGACGCCGCCGCAGCTCGGCGAACAACGGGAAGGGAACCTGCTCGGCGCCCACTAGCATTATGGGCTCAAGGTTCCCGCAGCTGCACCTTTCAACATCGGGGGTATGCGTGTCCCGCTCCATGCGATCCATCGTTGAGGCCATCGTGGCGCGAGACCTGGCGCCAGCCACGCAGAAGCGGATGGTGGCGGACTTCGCGCGGCAGCGGCTCGCTGATGGCGTGCAAGCCAACCGGCAGGCCACCGGGCGCGAACCGACCTATGAGCAGATCGTGGATGGCCGTACCGGCGCGCCGCTCGAAGCCGTCAACCTGCCGGGCCGGATCATCTTCCGCTTTGATGGCGGGCTCGGCCGGGTGTTCGAGTGGATTGGCGACATGCTGGTGCAGCACTCGCCCTTCGTGACCGGCGAGTATCAGCGCTCGCACAGGTTCTATGCCGGCGGACGGGAGATCGAGCCTGGCGGGAATGTGCCCCCGGCCGACGAGTACGTGTTCCTGTCGGTCGCACCCTACGCGCGCCGGCTGGAGAAGCACTATGAGCCGGCTGGCATCTATGAGGCTGTCGCGGCCCTTGCCAATGCCCGGTTTCGCGACGTCGCTTCCGTCAAGTTCACATTTCGGACGCCGCAGGAATTCGGCCTGCATCCGCCCGTTTCCTCGGGGCGCTCCCGTGCCCGCGCTCGTGAGCGTGCCGCCCGCGTTCCCGCCATCGTCATCGCAGGAGATCGCTCATGGTAGCGCTTCGGGAAGTTCGAGAGATCGATATCAAGGCGACCGTCAACGGCGTCGATCAGGCCAAGGATAAGCTGGACGGGCTGGCCAGAGCGGATGATGCCGTCGTTGCGGCGGGCGAGCGGCTGGAGCGTTCCACGGCGAGCATTGGCCGCTCGTTGGAGCGCTGGAACCGGACGCTCGACGCTGGCTATACCGCCAGCAAGCAGCTGGAGAAGGCAACGCGCGACCTGGCCGCCGCGCGGGCGGACGGCCTCATAACAGTGGAGCGGCAGAACCAGTTGCTCGCCATGGCGCACACCCGCTATGGCGGCGTCTCCGACCAGATCAAGGGGGTGAACGACAACACCAAACTTGCCACTCATGAGGTCGGTCTCATGGGCGCGCAGTTCATGGATCTGGGCACGCAGATCGCCGGCGGCGGCGGGTTGTTCCTGCCGATCATCCAGCAGGGCGGGCAGCTTGCCGGCCAGCTTGGCGAGCGGGGCCTCAAGGGGGCCGTGAGCGCCCTCGGCGCCGGCCTGATGGCCTTCGTCACCAACCCGCTCAATCTCGCCGTTCTGGGCCTCGCCAGCGCCGGGGCGGCGGCTACGTGGTTCTTCTCGACGGTTGGCGATGGGGCCAAGTCCACCGAGGACGTGTTCAAGGCGCACGAGGATATCATTGGCCGGATCGGCGACCGCTACGGCGATGCCACGGCGGCCGCCCGTGACTACGCCGAGGAATCGACAGCCATCCTTCGCCGCGCGGCCGAGCAGAGCGCCGCCGCGCTGCGGGAGCAGCTGGCAAACCAGTCTCAGGCGCTGCTCAGTCAACTCGGCACCAGCGTGCAGGCGCAGCGCCCCGAAGCCTATGGCCAGATCGCCAACGGCTTCGATCAGCCGCTTTTCAGCGCGGACGCACGCTTCGCACCCTTCAAACAGCAGATCGACGACCTGACGACGTCCATCGCGGCCGGTACGCCGAAGATCACCGAGTTTCGCGAGGCGGTGAACGCCCTTGCCGCAGCGAACCCCGGCAATGGCCGGATGCGCCAGTTGGCGGACGAACTCCTGACGTTGACCGACGAGGCCAGCAAGACGGCCCGCGCGCTCCCCGGCGCCGCTGCGGCGCTCCAAGCCCTCTCCGGGGCGGCGAGCGACGGCGTGCCGTCCCTGCGCACCTATGCCGACAGCGTGAAGGCCATCACCGACCTGGTGCCCGCCCTGGCGGCGCAGCAGAAGGTGATTTCCTCGCTCGCCGCCATTGACGGCAACCTGGCCAACGCTCTGGCAAAGAGCGCCGCCCTCGGCGGTTCCGAGGGCGCCATAGCCGCCCGCGCCGCGCAGCTTGAGGCGAATGCGCAGCGCGCCCGCGATGCCGTCACCGGACTGACCGACGCGCAGAACAAGGCTAAGACCTCGCTCGAGGCTTACACCCGGTCCTCGATCGTTGCCGGCTTGTCGCCCCGCGAGGCGGCAATCGCTCGCGAGAATGACGCCTACGGCAGGCAGATCGCCTTGCTGAAGGAAGCGAACGCGGCGCAGGCCGATTACGACCTTGCCAACGAAGCGCACCAGCGCAGCCTTGCCGCCATCGGCAGCCAGTACGGCGCGGACGGCAACAAGCTGCGGCGGGGACAGGGCGCGGCGGACCTCTTGCAGGACCAGCGGGCGCAGATCGAGGCGCTGGAGCTGGAAGCCCGGCTGATCGGCACCAACGAGGCGGAGCGGGGCAAGCTCGTCGCCCGGCTTCAGGCCGAGCAGGATATGCGCTCGCGGGGCATCAGCCTGCTTTCCTCCGAGGCCGATGAGATCCGTGGCAACGCCGAGGCCATCGCCGGCCTGACGGCGGAATATGCCCGCAAGCAGCTGATGGACGACATCGCCTTTGACCGGGCGCAGACGGCGCGTTCGCCCCTGCCAGTGGCGCCGCAAGCCGCCCTGATGATCGCTGTGGAGGTTTGATCATGACGATCATCAATCAGGTTGTGCATCGGGGCGGCGTGATCCTCTTCGCCGATACCGCCATCGCCGATGAAGCCGGGCGTTTGTCCCGCTTCGCGTCGAAGATACACACGCCCAACGGCCACCTCTTCGGATGGATGGCCATGGGGTCCGGGGATGGTGCGCGGTTTATCTCCGAGTGGCTGCCACCTCATGCGGACTTCGATTCCGTTGTAATTGCGCTCCCGGACATCCTGCGGCTTTGGCTGCCCTTTGGGGCCGCGCGGCTCGGCGAAAATGCCCATATTCAGGTGCTGTTCGCCGGCTGGTCGGAGAGCCGGCGGGAATGGGCTGGAGCGATCATCGACACGATGGAGGCGCCCGGCCGCCCGGCCCTCCACATCGCCGATGCCGGGGTTTGCATCGGGCCGTGCGCCATCGGTGGCGCCATCCGCCCGTTCACGGATGCGGAGATACTCAAGAACATCGCGATCCTGAAGCCGGTGGAGTTCGCCCGCCGGGTGCTGAACGCCCGGCGACGCGCCCACGCTCTCCATGACGGAAGGTGCATTTCGGGAGGGGCGGGCGAGTTCGTCACGATCACCGACGATGGCGTGAAGCGCCAGAATATCCTCGTTTGGCCTGACGCCATCGGCGACACGGCCGAGGCCGTCGCAGCGCGCGCCCTGGCGGCGCCGGCACCCAAGTTTCTCACCTGACCGGCAAGGATGTGCTCACTACGCAAACCCCGCGCCCTCGCGAGATCGTCGCGGGGGCGCTTTCGCGTCCGGGGTCGGAATTCCGACCTCGGCACAACGATATCGAAAGGAGCCGCCAATGAACCTTTCTACCATACGCACCCACGCCGCCCGCATCGAGGGTGGCGGCTGGGTGGATGATATTCCCGGCTTCGGCGACCTTCGGCTCAAGGTGCGGGGCATCACCAGCACCCACGCACGCGCCGCGCAGAAGGAGGCTCTGGCCGGGATGGGGTCGGAAGTACCGACGCCATCCGATGGGCTCACGGAGGCGCAGGCGTCGGCCGTGACGGGCGCGACGATCCTCGGGGGCATCCTGCTCGGCTGGGAAAACCTGACCGGCGACGAGGGCGAGGTGATCGCCTATTCGCCGGAGATGGCCGCACGGCTGGTGAATGCGCCGGACCTGGTGGCGCTGCGGGCGGCGATCCTGTGGGCGGCCGGCGAGGTTGGCAAGGGCCGTGCCGGCGAGAGCGTGCGCGACCTGGTGGACGCTGCGGCGCCCGTCTAGGCGCGCGCTCCCCTTGCGGGGCTCGCTTGCACAAAATGGCGAATAGGGTGAAGTTGTGCGCGGTGCCTAGAAACACCCGAAGCGGACCCTTGCCGGGGTTTGCGCTTCAGCCGCGATAGGTGAAATCGGCTTGCCGGCCGAGGACACCGAAAGTTTGACGCGCCCAGCCGTGGGCGTGACCGGCTCACTATGCCGGGAAGGCCACGGCTATACAATACCCCTTTGGGGGAAAGGTCGTGGCGCATCGTCTCGCGGCGGTGTTTCTAGCTTCCCGGTGCCAGCCTGACGCTGGTGAGGTTTGCCCCATCGTGGCGCAAACCCCGGACCTAGAAATCCGGTTCAAACCGCGAGAACACCCATGTATATCCATCCCACTCCATCGGTGCCGAGCGCGCCCCAGCCCGGCCTGAGGGCCCTTCCTTCGTTCACCGAGATTCCCAGCGGACACCTGACGTTCCCGATCACGGACGATCGGTTCTATCCTCACCTAGATCGCGGCGAGTTCGCGGTGATCTACCTCAGCGACCGAGAGCCCCAGCGCGGCGAACTCTTCCTGATCGCCTACGGCGCCTCCGACGACTTCTCTGGCGTCACCTATCGTCTGTGCGGCACCGTCGCTCGGCAGGTGCGGACGCCAGAAGGGGAGATCGAGGGATGGTTCGCGCGGCATGGTCTCTACGGGCCTGTATGGGCCGAAGGCCCGATGACGCGAGACCACATCGCCGCGAAACTGATCGGTCGGGTGCAGGGCGTCTTCATCCCGTTCGGAGGTGAAGCCCATGAATGACGCGATGGAAAGGTGTGGCGCTGTTATCGCGGCGCGCGCCTTGGATGATCTAGAGAATGCAAGGATGCGCCTCGGTGCATTGTCAATGATGGCGGGCTATCTCTGTCACACGCACGATAATGAGACGGGTAATTCCTTCTCTATACTCTGCATAGACACTATGAAAGATCTCAATGAAGCCAAGGAAAACCTTGAGATAATTCAAGCGCGTCTGCGCTAACGCGCTCGCCGGCCGTGCCCGGGAGGTGCGGCCGGCCTTCCCCCACAGAACAGGAGAGCAAGGCCATGGCGAGCGTTCGCAAGCGCAGCTGGACGAATCCGAAGACCGGCGAGATTAAGACGGCTTGGCAGGTGTCATATGCCGACGCGTTCGGGAAGAGAAAGACCGAGACGTTTCAAAAGAAAAAGGATGCAGACGACTTTCGGTCTAAAGTGCATATCGACGTTAATAATGGAACGCATGTGGCGCGCCGAGATTCCATAACTGTTTCTCAGGCCCTCGATATGTGGATGGAGAATAACGATAAGCGGGTGCGAGCCAAGGATCATCTGCGCATGCATACGTTGCGCAGCATGACTTCATGGGTGGAAAACCATATCCGCCCAACTATCGGGAACAAAAAGCTCACGGACCTTAATCCCTCCTTGATACAAGCGTGGATTGACGATCTCGCCTATCGAGAGGATCGCCCGCTCTCTCGAGCCAGTCTTGGCCATGTTGTCGGGTGCTTGCGGCTGGCAGTACAGTTTGCGTTCGTTCGCGCGAAGGTGGGGCGCAACGTGCTCAGGGATCACACGTTCCGCCTTCCTGGCCGGAAGGCGGCTCCTCGTGAAATCCCGCAGAAGATCCAGATTGCAGCATTCCTTGCTGAGTTCGAGCGGAAGCATTGGGGTGGTGTGGCGCCCTACCTCAAGCCCATGGTGATGATTGCACTCTACGCTGGCCTGCGGAAGGGCGAGATACGACCTTTGCGCTGGTGCGATATTGATTTCGAGCGGCAGATAATCAAGGTTCGGCGCTCGGCGGACAACCTCGGCAACGTGGATGAACCGAAATCGCGCGCCGGCATCCGCGACGTGCCTATCGCTCGCGTTTTGATGGGTGTTCTCAAGGAGTGGCGCCTGAGGAGCGGCGGGCGCGGCGAAGACTTGCTCTTTACTACGCGCGGCGGCCAAATGATCGACGGCCCGTCCATTCTGGAATCATGGCACCGCCTGCAATATCGAGCGGCAAATGGCGGCAGAGGGCGCACTCAACAGTTCACGGGTGAATATAGCTTCCATGCCCTCCGGCATGTGTGCGCGAGCCTGCTCATTGAAAGCGGCCTGCCGCCGAAGCGGGTGCAGACGATCATGGGGCATTCCAGCATCCAGATGACCTTTGACCGGTACGGCCATCTGTTCGAAAATCCGGACTTGGTTGCTGGCGTGATGGACAAGCTCGGCGCTGATCTGGTGTCGTAAGTGCGACATGAGCGCGACAAGCAGCTATAAGCGATGGAAATATCTGCATAAAATTTAGCTACCCCGGAAGAACGGCAAGAGCGAATTCCTATCGGCGCTCGCGCTGCTGTTCTTCGTGCTTGACGGCACCATCGGCGGGCAGGGGTATGCCTTCGCCCGCGATGAGAAGCAGGGGAAAGTCGTCTTCGACAAGATGAAGGCGATGATTGCGCTCTCGCCGCCGTTGGCTGGGCGCGTCACTCCGTTCAAGAAGAGCATCTGGATTCCGCAGATCCGCTCGACCTTCGAGTTGCTGTCCGGGAAGCCGGAGGGAAAGCACGGGCGCTCGCCGACGGTCATTGCCGGCGACGAAATGCACGAATGGATCAGCACCGAGCTTGCCGATACGCTTCGCCAAGGGACGGGCGCCCGGCTCCAGCCGATCGAGCTCTATGCGTCCACGGCCGGCGTCAGGTCCAACGAAGTCGGTTACGGGCTTTGGGAGAAGAGCCTCGCCATTCTCGACGGTCGGATCGACGATCCGTCCACGCTGGTGGTGCTGTTCGCCGCCGGTAAGGACGATGATTGGGCGGACGAGGCGGTATGGCGGCGGGCCAACCCGTCGCTGGGCCTTTCGCCAACGATTGACTTCCTTCGCCGTGAGGCGGCGGCAGCGAAGAACAACCCGCGGGCCGAGGCTCACTTCAAGTGCTATCACCTGAACCAATGGATCGACGCTGTCGTTCGATGGATCGACCCGAAGGTGTGGGCGCGGTGCGCCAAGAATGCCAATGCCTGGAAGACTTGGAACTCCGACCGTTCCGCATTCCGGGGGCGGAGGTGCTTCGCCGCCTTCGACGTTTCGTCGACAAAGGATGTGACCGCACTCATCTGGGTTTTCCCGCCCGATGACGATCACTTGGAATGGCAGGTGCTCTGCGAATTCTGGGTGCCGGAGGACACGCTCGCCGCCCGGGTGAGAAACGACAGTGTGCCTTATGACCAGTGGGCCGCCGCAGGCGCTCTGACGCCGACGCCCGGGAATGTCGTCGATCAGAACTACCTCAAGCGGTCGATCCTTAAGGGTATCGAGGAATTTGGCGTCGAGGCCATCGGATACGACCCGTGGAATTCGACGAAGCTGCTGACCGATCTGCAGGAAGAGGGCGCCGATGCGGATCTGTTCCGTGAGATGCGCCAAGGCATCCCGACGCTTGCCGAGCCAACCAAGCATTTTGAGCGACTAGTTATGTCGGGTGCACTCAATCACGGCGGACACCCGGTGCTCAAGTGGATGGCCGGTAATGCGGTCGTTCGCTTCGATGAAAACCTGAATTACTGCGTGGCCAAGAAGAAGAGCCGCGAGAAGATCGACGGCATCGCTGCCGGTGTGATGGCGATTGGCCTGGCGATGACGCAGGAGGTCGAAGGACCTTCGGTCTATGAGGCGCACGGCATCCTTGAGATCGAGGTTTGACTATGGGGTACTTCGGCAACCTGGTGGCGGCGGCGTTTGGCCAGTCTCAGCCGGTCAGCGCTCCCGATAACTGGTTGATCCGGGCCGTCGGTGGCGGGAAGACGGCGGCCGGTGTCACTGTGGTAGAAAGCACCGCGCTGCAATTGCCGGTGGTCTATGCCTGCGTGAACCGCATCACGAATCCCATCGCCCGATTCCCCATGAAGATCATGCGGGCGAAGCAGGGCGGCGGCGTGGAAGAGGCGACGGATCATCCGATGTCTCTGCGCATCGGTCTGCGCCCGAACGACTTCATGTCGTCGCGCACGGTACGCAAGACAGTCCAAGCCCACGCTCTGCTCTGGGGTAACGGCTACATCGAGATCGAGCGCAACAATAAAGGGCAGGGTGTCGGCTTCTGGCCGCTCCTGCCATGGGCGACTTCGCCGCAGCGCGAAGACGACCGCCTGTTCTATCGAACCACCATTGGCGGTCAGCAATTCCGGATCGACCAGGGTGACGTCCTGCACATCATGGACATCAGTCAGGACGGCTATGTCGGCCTCTCGCCCATTGCCATGGCGCGCGAGGCGTTGGGCCTCGCCAAAGCGCTGGAGACTTTTGGCGGGAAGTTCTTCGCCAATGACGCCAAGAGCGGCGGCTTTCTGCTGCATCCGGGCAAGCTGTCGCCGAATGCGCATCAGAATTTGAGGGGACCTAACGGCGAGAGGCGCGTAGATCCCGCCAACCCGGCTTCCCGGGTCGATGTGCAGGGCGGGCTCGACAACGCGCACCGGGTCAAGGTGCTCGAAGAGGGCATGAAGTTTGTTCAGACGACGATCCCGCCGGAGGATGCGCAGTTCCTCGGCACGCGCGTGGCGCAGATAGGCGAGATCGCGCGCATGTATGATGTGCCGCTCATCCTGCTGCAGAGCCATGATGGCGTGCCCTCGTGGGGCGCCGGCATCGAGCAGCTGATGATCGGATTCGTGCGCCAGACCATCGAGCCGTGGGTTGCTGCCTGGGAGCAGGAGCTCAACTGGAAGCTCTTCACCGAAGAGGAGCGCGAGCGCGGCTACTACGTCAAGTTCAACATGAACGCGCTGCTTCGTGGCGACATGGCCGCGCGCGCTGCTTTCTACAAGGCTCTTTTCGAGGTCGCGGCCATCTCACCGGACCAAATATGCGAGCTCGAAGATATGGAGCCCGCCGGCCCCGGCGGCGATGCGCGTTTCGTATCGGCGAACCTGCAATCGCTGGAGAATGCGCTCAATCCGCCTGAACCGCCGACCGTGCGCACATCGCCTGCACCGCCGCCTGTGCAGGCACCCCCTGACGCGCCGGATGCGCTCAATCCTGTTGAACCTTCGCCCGTGAACGCGCCGCCTGTGCCCGAAGCGCCTGATGTGGATCCGGCGCCGGAGGCAACGACTGAACCCGAGCAGGTGATCGAATGAAATACGCCAATATCCTGATGGCGGTGGCCAGTGAGTGCTGGGCGATCCAGCCAGAGAAGATCGAGCAGATCGTCGCCTTTCTCGCGTTGCAGGCGGCCGGCGACAAACTGTCCGCCTCCGAATTGGAGGCGCGCCTTACCAAGCAGGTGCAGCGGGACGTAGCGCGACGCGATGGCACCGTCGCCGTCCTGCCGCTGCGCGGTGTGATCGCGAACCGCATGAGCCTGATGAACGACATTTCGGGCGGCACGAGTTCGGAAGGTTTCGGCCGCGCGTTCGATATGGCCGTGGCCGACGGCGGCGTGAAGGCCATCGTGCTCGACGTCGATACGCCTGGTGGGGTGGTGTCGGGAGCAGACGAGCTTTCGGCGAAAATCTTCGCTGCGCGCGGCACCAAGCCGATAGTTGCTCATGTCAATGCGACTGCGGCGAGTGCCGGCTACTGGATCGCCACGGCCGCCGACGAAATGGTGTTGAGCCCGTCCGCCGAGGTTGGCTCCATCGGCGTTCTCGGCATCTATGAGGATGTGAGCGCCGCGCTGGAAATGGCTGGGGTGCGCAAGACGATCATTTCGGCCGGCAAGTACAAGGCCGAGGGATCGCCGTTCGCGGCGATGAGCGAAGAGGCGGTCGCGCATCGTCAGAGCCGCGTCGACCACTATTACGATGTCTTCGTGCGCCGGGTCGCCTCGAACCGGAACGTGTCCCTCGCGGCCGTTCGCGAGGGCTTCGGGATGGGCCGCACGGTCACCGCCGAAGCGGCGATCGGCGAGAGGATGGCCGATTCCATCGCCACGCTTGAAGAAACCCTGAACCGCTTCGGCGCTACTGCGGCGCCGGCCCCCTCTCGGCGGCCGTTGCAGCGCGAAAAGCGGGCCCTGGCGCTCAGCGCCTTCTAGCCGATCCCCTTTCGAGTTCCGCCGACCGGCGGTTTCGACCCACACGCGCGCCGGGGCGTCGCGTGGGCTTTTTCACGCCCGGCGTCAGCATATGGAGAACATTCATGCTGAAGGCACTGCGCGAAAAGCGCACCAAGCTGGTCGCGGATATGCGCGCGATCCTCACCAGCGCCGAGAACGACAATGGCCGGGATCTGACGGCGGAGGAGGCGACGGCCTACGATGCGCTCGAGGCGGACCTTGAAAAGCTCAAGCCGCAGATCGAGCGCGCCGAGCGCCTGGAGCAGGAAGAGGCAAACCTCACGCAGGTTCGCCCCGCCGCCGCCCGTGGCAATGGCATCATCCGCCCGGCTGGTCCGGAAGCTTCCCGTGAGTTCGAGAACTTCGGCCAGTTCATGCATGCCGTTCGTTTCACCCCTAACGACCAGCGCCTGAACTTCGTCGAGAGTGCCGGCGCCAATGCTGACAATCTGTCCGCCGAGATGCGCATGGACAGCAACGCGCAGGGCGGCTTCATGGTGCCGCCCCAGCTGCGCGCGACCCTCCTGTCGGTCCCCGCGCAGGATGCGCTGGTGCGCCCCCGCGCGCAGGTGATCGAGGCGGGCGACCCGCCGGACGCCGGCGTGACCTTCCCCGCTCTCGACCAGACCGGCGCCAACCCCGGCAATATGTATGGCGGCGTCGAGGTGAAGTGGATCGCCGAGGGTGACGAAAAGCCCGAAACCGACGCGAAGCTGCGCGAGGTCACCCTCACGCCGCACGAGGTGGCCGGCATCACCACGATCACCGACAAGCTGCTGCGCAATTGGCGCGCCTCCAGCACCTTCATCGAAGGTCTGCTGCGCGGCGCGGTCACCGCTGCCGAGGATTATGCGTTTCTGCGCGGCAACGGCGTCACCCAGCCGCTCGGCGCACTGAATTCCGGTGCTGCCTTCTTCGTCAACCGGGCGGTAGCCAACCAGGTCTCCTACCGCGATCTGGTGGGCATGGTGGCGCGTCTCCTGATGCGCGGCGGCACCTCTCCGGTGTGGTCGATGCCACAGTCGGCCCTGACGCAGATTGCGCTGCTGAAGGACGACAACAACAACTTCATCTGGCAGGCCAGCGCCCGCGACGGGTTCGCCGGCACGCTGCTCGGCTATCCTGTGCGCTGGAATAACCGGGCTCCGAGCCTCGGCGGCAAGGGCGACATCTTCCTCGCCGACTGGTCCTATTACCTGATCAAGGATGGTTCCGGCCCGTTCGTGGCGACCTCCGAGCACGTCAAGTTCACCTCGAACAAGACGGTGATCAAGATCTTCTGGAACGTCGACGGTGCGCCCTGGCTCACCGCGCCGATCAAGGAAGAGAACGGCTACCAGGTCTCGCCCTTCGTCGGCCTCGACGTCCCGGCGTGATGCCGGCTCGCGACCCGGCCGGGTGCCGGGCCGCCCTGTCTCCCCTCCCTCATGACTGAAAGGGTCCGCAGATGCAGGACTATCTGAGCCGCATGCATGTCGCGCGGGCGATCAGCCCGCAGGCCGCACGCACCGACAACACCGCCATCGTCAGCCAGATCATCAGTGTTCTTGGCTATCAGGGTCTCGTCTTCGCCATCAACATCGGCGCGAACACCGACACCAACGCCACCTTTGCGGTGCAGGTCGAGCATGGCGACCAGGCGAACCTGTCGGACGCCGCCGCCGTCCCCCATGCGCAGCTGAGCGGCACCGAGGCTCTGGCCGGCTTCACCGCCGCCGACGACGACAACAAGGTGCGCAAGATCGGCTATGTCGGCCCGAAGCCGTATGTGCGCCTCACCATCACCCCGGCGGGCAATGATGCGGGCAATATCTTTGTCGACGCCGTCGCCCTGCTGTTCGGCGCCCGCTACGCGCCGACGCCCAACCCGCCCGTCTGATCCCGCAACGCGGGGTGTCGAGCCATGCTCGACACCCTTTCTCTCGCTTTTCTCAGGAGGTCCACGTGCTCAAAGTCATCGCTGAATTTGTCGACAAGCGGAATGGCAGGCGCTACCTGCCCGGCGCCGAGATCGACCCGCCGCTCGACCAGGACCAGATTGACCGCCTCATGAAGGCGGGGTGTCTCGCCGGAGTCGAGCTGGATCTGTCTGCCCTTCGGCAGGACGGCCCGACCGTCGGCGAGTTCGTTGCGGCGGGGTACAAGGCGGCGAACTATCCGCCGCGAGGCTATGTGTCGCGCAGCACGCCGGAAGAGATCGCGGCTGCTGTGGCGGCCGAAACGGCCGGGCCGGGCCTCGACACCATGACCGTGGCCGAGCTGCGCAAGCACGCCGAAGCGAATGGCATCGAGATCGCGGCCGACATCACCAAAAAGGCCGACATCGTCGCCGCCATCGAACTAGCGTTGGCAGGCGAGTGACGATGTCGGTGATTGTCGTCGTCCCGCCGGAGGCTATCCTCGATGCGGCTACGCTGCGCGGGCTGGTGCCTGGGCTTGACGGGGTCGACGCCGGTCATCTCGACCTTCTCATCCGAACCGCGCAGCAGATGATCGAGCCGCCCGACAGCTGGGTCGGTCGCGCTTTCGGCAGGCAGACGCTGGAAAGCGTGACCGATGGGTTTTGCGTGATCGACGAGCGCGGGGTGATCCCGTTGCCCTATCCGCCGATCACCAGCATCGTCTCGATCACCTATGAGGACCGCGCGGGCGTGGTGCAAACCCTTCCTCCGGAGAACTACCGCGCCTCGCTGGTCGGCATCTATTGCGGCGTTCGACCGGCGGCGGGCTTGTCCTGGCCGGCCACCTCCTGCGCGCCGGACGCCGTGAAGATCCGCTTCATCGCCGGCTATGCCGATGACAGCCCGGAGTTGTTGCCGGCCAAGCATGCCGTCGCCCTTTCCGTGCAGTCCCTGCGCTCGCTCGCCCGGGAGGACATCTTCCTGAAGCGCGAAAGCGCCGAAGGTATCGCGGAAAAGGAATGGGCGGTGTCGATGCAGGCGGAGAAGCTGATGCAGGATACGATCGAGCGCCTGCTTCGCCCTTATCGGATTTACCTCTGATGAACCCGGCCACGCTCATTGCCGTTCTCGACCGTGCCGTTGCCTATTATGGCGAGGCCATCGTCCTGCGCCGCGCATCCGACGACATCGCCGCGCGCGCGGTCGTCCGGGGCTATCTCGCCGATGAGATTGGCGGCGGCGTCGTGCAAGGTGACCGGCGCCTGGTGCTTTCGCCGACCAGCCTGCCGCCTGACTGGCATCCGAGGGTTGGCGACAAGGCCATCATCGGCGGGCGGGTCTGCGCGGCCATGGCGGTCGATCTTATCCGCGCGGCCGGCGAGGTCGTGCGCATCGAAATACAGGTGCGGGGCTGATGGCTCGGGTGTCGACGCGGATCGAGCCGCTCGACCGCAGCATCGTGCTGGCAATACGCGACGGCGAGCCGCCGGCTGAACGCGGCCGGCGGCTCGCGGGTTACGCTCGGTCTGCCCTGGCTGATGCGCAGGAGATCAACCGTCGCGCCATCGGCGTCGTGCCGCCGCATGAGACCTTTGTAGATGGTCGGCGGGGCGCCTCGCTGGAGAGTGTGAAGCCCGACGGCGTCATCGTCTTCGAGTTCGATCTGCTCAATGACCTGTTCGCCTGGATCGGCGACATGCTGGTTCGGCACTCGCCGGTGCTCACGGGCGCCTATCAGGACAGCCATGCCTTCTTCGCCGATGGCGTCGAGGTCTCGCCCGGTGCGGCGCTGCCGCCGGCAGAGGAATATGTGTTCCTCTCAACCGTGCCCTATGCGCGGAAGATCGAACGCGGGCTGTCCCGTCAGGCTCCGGAAGGTGTTTACGAGGCCGTCGCGGCCATGGCGAAGGCCCGGTTTGGCAACTTGGCTCGCATCCGCTTCTCATTCCGCTCGTTTCAGGGCGGCGGCCTTGTCCCTTACATTCCTGCTGGCGCGCCAGTCGGACGAAACAAGCGCGGACGCTTCACCTCGACCGCGAGCCGATCGGCC
Organism: Xanthobacteraceae bacterium 501b; assembly: GCA_000378025.1. Lineage (GTDB taxonomy): Bacteria > Pseudomonadota > Alphaproteobacteria > Rhizobiales > Xanthobacteraceae > Ancylobacter. The sequence continues at coordinate 1,384,801 of KB899087.1, read as the reverse complement.
GCGAGGACGATCGAGCGCGAGACAAGACAGCCCGCCATCGTCATCACGTTAGGGTAGCGCCATGGCATCAGCCGAGGTCATGAAGTCAGTGAAGGCCCGGCTCGACGCCTTTTGGTCCCGGACAATGATCGTCTATCCCAACGATACGTTCGAGACGCCGGCCGATGCCTCGCCCTATCTCGAGGTGCAGTACCCCGTCGCGAACGAGACGACGGTCAGCATCGGCGCGCCGGGCGCGAACGTGCAGCGCGAAGATGGGGTGATCCGGCTCGTGCTGCATATCGAGCGCGGCGTCGGGACCATCACCGGAGCCGAATGGCTCGACGAACTGCGGCATCATTTCCGCCAGAAGGACTTCGGTCCGGTGCGTACCTATCAGGCCTCGCCGCCTGTCCTCGATGATCGCAACGACAACGGCAATTACTGGTCGATGAGCAGCGCGATCCTTTACGACGCCGACTTCCTCGGCTGATCCTCTCTCACATCGGAGCCCTGCCATGCCCTTCGCGAATTCCAGCGAGGCGCGGATCGCCTATGTCGCCGAGGCGGCGTTCGGCACCACGCCTGCCACCCCGACCTTCAAGGTATTCCGCACGACCGGCGGCGGCGTCCGGACGAACAAGACGACCCAGACCAGCGACGAGTTGCGCGCCGACCGGAACGTGCCGGATGAGGGGCTGCTCGGCCTCGACGTCAGTGGCGCCTATCCGTTCGAGTTCTCCTACAGCACCTTCGACGAGATGCTGGAATCGGCGCTTCGCGGCGCCTGGACCACGAACGTGCTGAAGAACGGCATCACGCCGAAATACTTCACCGTCGAGGAGACGCTCGAGCTGGGCGTCACCGACAGTTTCAGCCGCTTCACCGGCTGCGCGGTCAACACGTTCTCGCTCGCTATCGCAGCGCGCGCCAAGGTGACGGGCTCGCTTGGCCTGATGGGCCAGAAGGAAACGCTGGCCTCCGCCATCGTGGTCGGGGCGACGTACACGCCGGCGACCACGGAGCCGATCCTCACCTCGTCGGCGCATGTCGCCTCGCTGGCGGTCGCAGGCCTCAACCCGGTGCCGAAGCTGCGCAGCGTCAATTTCGAGTTCAACAACAATCTGCGGGCGCGTCCCGTTGTCGGCGCGCTCTACAGTGAGGAGTTCGGCGCCGGTCGCTTCGACGCCACGGGCACGCTGGAGGCCTATTTCGAGAGCCAGGCGCTTTATCAGGCGGTGCTCGACCATGGCGGCGGCGCTTTGAGCGCCACCATCGGCAAGGATGCGAACAAGAAGTATACGATCTCCTGCCCGAAGATCATCTTCCTCGACGGCGCCAAGCAGATCGGCGGCAACAATGACGACGTGATGGTTTCCATCCCGTTCCGTGCCGTCTTCGATGCCACCGAGGCCTGCTCGGTGAAGATCACGCGCGCCGTCGCCTGACCCTTCCCTCCATCAGGGCCCTTCCCATGAAATCCATCACCGTCGTGGAGCCCTTCGCGGGCTACCCCGAAGAGCGTCGGCGCGACTTCGTCGCCGGCCAGACCCTCGCCGTTCCCGACGACGTGCCCCTCGACTTCGCCAAGCTGATCGTCGGCAAGGGGCACGCGCGCGAGGACAAGGCCACCAAGGAGAAAACCCGTGACGCCTGAGCCGTCGAACGTGATCAACCTGCAGGACATTCGTGCCGCCAAGGCCAAGGCCGATGCCGGCGTGTGGGTGAAGGACATCCGGCTCGACGAGCTTGGCGTCTCCATCTCGATCCGGGCCCGCACCCTGAGCAACCCCGATGCTTCGCGTCTGCGCAGCGCTCTCGTCAGCGCCCTGACTGTCGAGCAGCGGGAGAATCTGCCGGTGGAGGTGTCGGATGACATCTTCGCGGAAATCCTCGCCACGACGGTCGTCACCGGCTGGAGCCTCGATGAGCCGTGTAGCAAGGCCCTGCTGCTCGATCCCGATATCGGGATCTATCTGCGCGGTGCGGCGACCTATGCCGCCAGCGAGGTGGCCAAGCGCGGTGTGGCTTCCTTCGAGGCCGACGCAAAAAACTGACCGACGCCCTGCGCTGGCTCATCGCGTGGGGCGGGCAAATCACCTGGTTGACGGACCTCGCCGAAGAATCTGGCGAGGTTCCCCGAGCCCTGGCCGAGCGGCCGGCGGTGCATCCCCATCTCGAATTCGAGTGGCGTGCGTTCTGGTCGCTCTTGTCCGACCGACCCTCCGGACCTCACGCGGCGATCCCGTTCTCGTCGATCGACCGCTATGCCGAACGCTACGGCGTCCGGGGCGCGGATGAGTTCGATCGCTTCCACGACCTGCTCGCCGCCCTGACCGCAGCCCTCAATGAGGCTGCTGCGGCGCGTGCTCCCTCACCCTGACATCCTGAAGCGAGGCACCCGATGGCCGTTACCGTCGAGCAGATCCGTCGCGTCGTCACGCAGTATGAGAGCCGTGGCGCCGACAAGTCGGCGGCCGACCTCAATGCCGTCGCGGCCGCACAGGGGAATGTTGCCCAGACCGGCGCGACGATGGCGACCGTTACCGACACGGTGACGAAGCGCCAGCTGGATGCCGGCAAGGCGGCCGACACGGTGCGGCGCAAATATGATGAGGAATTCCGCACCCTGCAGACGCTGGCGCGTGAGCACCAGCGTCTGGATCGTGCCCGGCAGGCGGGCCGCCTCTCCGCCGAGGATTACACCCGCACGCTCGACCTGATGCACGCCCGCCATGGCGTCGTCGCGCAGGCGCAGGCGGAGATGACACGCCGCCTGCAGCAGGAGACCAAGGCCACGGCCGAAGCGGCGGCCGTCCAGCAGCGCTATAACGCCCTGCTCGGGGTCCGCGACGATTTCGGCACCGACGCGCGCGCGGCCGATATCGCCGCGTTCGCGCAGGAATATGACCGCTATATCGCCAAGCTGGTCGCGGCGAAGGATGCCGAACAGGAACTGGCGCGCGCCCGCGCCGCGACGGCTCAATCCGCCATCAACCAGAACCTTGGCGTCCGCGACGATTTCGGGTCGGCCGGCAGGGCTGCCGACATCGCGGCGGTCGGCGAGGAAATCCAGCGGCTGCGCGAGCGCTACGTGCCCCTCGCGGCGGTGCAGCGGCGCTACCTTGAGACCCTTCAGGAGATCAACGCGGCGGCCAAGCTCGGTGTGCTGAGCGAGGCCCAGCGCGCCGACGCGGTCGCCCGGACCAAGACCGCCTTCGCCGAGCAGGTGGTGGCCATCCGAGGGGTGCAAGAAGCGGGCGGGCGGCTGCGGCTGGCATCGCATGACCTCACCAACCTGGGCTACCAGGTCAACGACATGCTCACCATGCTCGCCTCTGGCGCGCCGCCGTTGCAGATCCTCGCGACGCAGGCCGGGCAGGTGTACCAGGTGCTGGCCAATCAGCAGGGCGGGCTCACCGGCGGCGTGAAAGCGCTCGGCGGATCGCTCGCCGGCCTGGTGACGCCGGTGGGCATCGCGGTGACCGCGCTCACCGCCGTCGGTGTTACGGCTGCGGCGGCCTATGGCACATGGATCACCGCTGAAAAGGAACTCCAGGCGGCGCTGCAAGGGCGGGGGCGCGCCACCGGCGCGACGGCGCAAGAACTCATGGCGATTGCCGCCGCCGCCTCGCAGGCCAGCGGCGTCACGCAAGGGGCGGCCCGTGATATCGCGGCCTCGCTCACCAGCACGGGCCAGATCGCGACCGGGTTCTATGTCGACCTGATCGCCGCCGCCGAAGCCTATGCCAGCATCACGACGGGCGATGTCCGGCAGGCGGGGCAGGAACTGGCCGAGGCCTTCGCCGAGCCGGGAAAGGGTGCGGAGGCTCTCAACAAGAAGCTCAATTTCCTCGACGACACGACGCTGCAATATGTGAAGTCGCTCGATGCCGCGAACCGCACCACCGAGGCGCAGGCGCTGCTGCTCGACCGCCTCAACGCCACCCTGCCGAATGCCGAACAGCGGCTTACCGCGCTCGGCCGGGCATGGAAAACCCTGAGCGGGTCGATCTCCGACGCCTTCGCCAATGTCGGTCGCACCATCAATGACAGCCTGGAACTGTCGGTAAGCCAGCGTGGCCTTGCCCAGCTTCAGGAGAGTCTCAACCAGCTACCTGACGCCGGTTTTCTGACGGACTGGAAGCGGAAGCAGATTCTGGCCGACATCGCCGTCGTCGAAGATGCGATGGAGCAGCAGCGCCGCTGGTCGGCGCAGGGCAACAATGAAGCGCAAAGGAACAAGATTTCCACGGCGGGCGGCGATGCCCTGCGCGGATGGGACGGGCGCTACGATGAGCTGAGCCGGCTCCGGACACAGCAGGCCGATCTCCAGCGCGCCTTGCAGGCCGGGGTGGGCGATGCCGACGCTCAACAGCGCGCGTTGGAGGGTGTCACCAATCAGATCGGCCAGATGACCGATGCCTACGGGGCTCTCATCCCGCAGGCCGAGATCGTCCGCCGCGAGCAGGAACTGCAGAATGCGCTGCTGACGGCCGTCACCCCGGCGCAGCGCGCGGCGGCATCGGCGGCGCTGGCAAGGTACCGGGCAGAGACCGAAGGCGCCGACGGTTCCACGGCCGCCGCCAAGGCGAATGCCGCCGCGCAGCAGGAAATGCTTCAGGCGTCGGTGCAACTCACCCTGGCCGGCCGCCAGCGGCTGCTGAGCGCGCAGGAAGGCATCGCCGCGCAGGGGCTCGAGATTGAGCTCATCGGCAAGACCGCCGGCGAGGTCGCCACGCTGCGCGCCAATTATGCGGCGTACTGGGATCTCAAGCGCGAGGCGATCGACAACGGCACTGAGGTCGACCAGCGGCAGCTGGAACTGCTCAAGGCGCAGAATGCCGAGCTTGGGCGCAAGGTCGAGCTGACCGCCCGCGCCCAGCTGATGGCGGACATCCAGTTCGAGCGCGACCAACTCGGCCGGGGGCCGGTCGATCAGCAGATCGCAGCCACACTGCGCTCGTCCGGGCTCGCGGTCGACCTCGATTCCGCCGATGCCGCGGCGCTGCGCTTGAACGCGACACTGAGCACGACGCGGGATATTGCCGGCCAGGCGCTGTCGGGGTTCGCCCGTGACATCCTCGACGGCGCCGATGCCATGACGGCGCTGGAGAACGCCGCCAAACGCGCGCTTGACGTCATCCTCGACATGGCCATGCAGAACCTCGCGGCCAGCCTGTTCGGCCCGGGCACGGGCGGCAGCAATTTCCTCGGTAGCATCGTGTCGGCGTTCACGGGCGGCGCCGGCGCCGGGGTCGGCAGCCATGCCGGCGGCGGCGGTCTTGGCCCGCTCTATGACAAGGGCGGCTATACGGGGTCGGGTGGCAAGTACCAGCCGGCCGGCACCGTGCACCGGGGCGAGTACGTCTTCTCGTCGGAAGCCACTCGTGCCGCTGGCGTGGGGAGCCTCGATGCCCTGCACCGGGGGCTGCGCGGCTACGCCGATGGCGGCGGCGTCGGAATGATGGACGCGCTGCGCCATGCGACGGGGCAGTCCGCCAAGGGCAGCGGCGGCTCGGGGGGCGGGATCACCGTCAATGTTCATGTCCGCAACGAGGCGCCCGGCGTGGCCGTCTCGGCCGGCGCGGCGACGCAGCGCGGCGATGACTCCTTCGACATCGAAATGATCGTCGAACAGATAGAGGGGAAATTGGCCACCAATGTCTCGCAACGGCGGGGGTCTCTCAGCGCGGCCTTCGAGGGGAGCTATGGCCTGAATCCCATGAAGGGGCGCAGCCGATGAGCTATGCCGAGTGGCCTTCGGGCGTACCCTTCCGCCCCGAGCGGGACATGTGGGGCGTCAAGCCGGTACGCGATGCGGCCGAGACGCAGATGGAGGGCGGCAATGTGCGCCTACGTCGCCGGCCGGGGGATCGTCTTGCCACCATGCGCTGGGGGCGACAGCTTAACCCTGCCGAGGCGGCGGCCTTTCTCGCCTTCATCGCCAGTATCGGAGAGGGCACGCACCGCTTCCTGATGCCGGTTTGCCTCGACGGCTCGACCTATGTGATCCGCCTTGTGCAGATCACCGGCGGGCTGCCGGAGGAAACGACACCGGGCGGCGGATGGCTCACGGTCAATCTCTCGCTGCTCGTCTTCCCTGTCGAAATGCTGGGGCCGATTCCGACCATCCACGTCTTCGACACGCTCATCATGGGCGAGGCGACGTCGGGCGCGACCGTTGATGTCGAGATCGACGGCGTGGTGCGCAGCGCCGTCGCGACGGACGGCATGTTCGTCATCGACGGGGCCGGCCTTATTGCCGGCGTGCACGCCGTCCGGGTGCGTTATGCCGGCAGCAATTACGGGCCGCTCACCTTTCGCACCCTCGCCAGTGCCTTTGTCGGCGTGCTCGATGCCCTCGCCGCGTCAACCTTTGATATCTACTCGACCTCGCGGCTTCTCACGACGTGGGTCCTGCCGGTCATCCTCGCGCGGCGGTCATCGGACAACGCGACGAAGGCGTTTTACGCCATATCGAGCGCGCCCTGGCTGGTGGACCCTCTCGGGGTGAGCGTCGCGCAGTGGGCCGGAGCCGGCAGCGCCTATATCCAGACCTGGTACGGCCAGAGGGGCGCATCGCGCGATGCGACGCAGGCCACCGGCAGCGCACAGCCTCGCATCGTCAATGCCGGGGTGCTGGACGTCGGGCCGAACGGGCGGCCCGTGAATATCTATAACGGCAGCAGCACGTTCCTGGTGGTTGACAACAGCACCGGTTTCTCGCGGGCCGTCGCCGCCCTTACCATGGCGTCTGTCGCGTCTGTGACCAATGCGGCAGCATCGCCCTTCCTGCTCGGAAGCTCCAATGAAACGGTAAATCAGCGTGCCGCGCTCGGTTTCGCTACCGGTGTCGCGCGCTCGTTGGCGCGGCGCGCCAATGCCGACACCACGACAGTCGCCAGCAGGGCAATCGCTGCGGGCTGGCGCCGGCTCATCGCCCGGCAACTGTACACCGCGGGAACCGCCGATATTTCGGTCGACGGCGCCACGACAAGCGCGGCGATGATCGGCACGCCCGGACCAAGTGCCGACATCGCGTCGGCGGCGGGTGTGGCTATCGGCAGGCCGGGATCTCTGACGGCCAACTTCTTCAGCGGGGGCGTGTCCACCGTCGTGCTCGCGCAATCCTCCCTCGACATTGCCGCTCTTGACGCGGCCCTCGCACAGGTGATGCCGTGAGATATCTGATCTTCGACACCGTGCCGGAAGCGCAGGCGCGCAACGCGCAGGCGTGGCTCGATTGCGGTTATGAGGCGGCCGAGACCTATCTGCTCTGGCCGTGCATCGAGCATCCGGACGGGCGGGCCGCGCTGATGATCGTCGGCACGCCGGAAGAGGCGCAAATCGGCCTCTCGCAAGACGCCTATGACGCCCTGCTGACGAATGACGAGATCGCCGCATCGGTGGTGAGCCTTTCGCCCGACTGGTTCCCGAGCCCGGAATAGCCCATGACCGCGACCTATACCGACGCCTGGGCCGAGGGCGAGGCGAACTGCGTGAGCGATGGCGATCAGTTCATCACCGTCGAACTCCAGCACCCCGGCTTTGTCGATGAGGCCGACCAGCCGATTCCGCTGCGCTATGTGCTCGACGTGATGGATCGTTCCTTCGCGATCGAGGGCGGCGCGGCGTTCGATGCCGGCGAGACGGTGCTGTTTGCCGCTGCCGGCTTCGAGTGCGAGCACCCGACCATGGCCGAGGGCCGCCCGCCGGTGGCGCGGCTGCGGCTCGACGACGTGACCGGCGATCTCGTGGTCTATCTCGACAAGGCCAAGGCCTTCCGCGCCGACCTGAAGGTGGTCATTCGCGGCTACCGCTCCGACTATCCCGATGCGCCGAGCTATGGGCCGATCGAGCTGGTGCTGACCGATATCACCAAGGATTCCACCGGGGTGGAGGGCACGGCGACCATCGTCGATTTCGGCGACCGGAAGGTGCCGAGCCGGGTCTACACGCTGGAAGACTATCCGGGGCTGGTGCCATGATTAGCCAAACCGGCGAGCGCACCGCGTTCCTGACCTCGCTGCTCGGCCAGCGCTGGGCGCCGGAGCGCACCTGCTGGCATGTGGCGGCGCTGGTAGAGCTGCGGCTGTTCGGCCGCGTGCTGCCGCATGTGGAGGTGCCGCCTGATCCATCCTGGGCGTGGATGATCTCGGCCATCGCCGAGCATGCCGAGCGGCAGAAATGGTGCGAGGTGGCGCCGCTGCACGCCGGGCTCGTAACGGCCCCGGACGGCGCGCTGGTCGGCCTCGGCCGCATGGACCGCGCCGCGCATATCGGCGTGTGGCTCGCCCCCGAGCGCCGGGTGATCCATTGCGACCAGCATCTCGGCGTCGTCGCCGAAGATGTCGCCACGCTGCGCGCGCGGGGCTGGGGCCGCATGCAGTTCTTCGAGCCGCGAGACTGACCATGAACGCAACAACGATGACCCCGGTGCTGCATGTGATGCTGCCGGGCGGCGAAGTCGCGCGCCTGGTGCCGAAGCCCCGCGAGAGCCTCAAACGCTTCATCGCCCGCGCCGGCTGGCGGATCAACGAATGGGCGACGATTTGCGTGCGGACGCGCGGCGGCGAGACCGGCCCGGTGATGCGGGCGGACTGGCGCCAGCGTATCCGCAAGGGCGACCAGATCGTGTTCCTCTCCCGCCCGCGCGGCGGCGCGGGTGGCACGAAAAACCTGATCGCCCTGCTGGGCATGGTTGCGATTTCGGCGCTGGCGCCGGGGATCGGCACGGCAATCGCGGGCAGCCTCGTCACCGCTGGCGTGCTGGGCGCAGGAACCGCAGCCGCCGTCGCGGGTGCGGTGATCGGCGTGGGCATCGCCGTCGGCGCCGGCGCGGCGTTGCAGACGCTGATGCGCAGCGCGCCCGGTGGCCAGGCGGATGGTGCGCAGGACCCGATTTATGGCTGGGGTCGCGGCATCAACAGCGCCCGCCCGCTGCAGACCGTGCCGTCCGCCTATGGGCGGATCAAGCGCACGCTCGACTATGCGACGGCGCCGTGGAACAGCTTCGAGGGCCAGGCGGAATATCGCCATGTGGTGCTCTCGCTCGGCGAGGGCCGGCACCAGGTGGAGCAGATGCTGCTCGACGACACGGTGCTGTGGACGGCGGCGGATGGGGTGAGCCCGAGCTTTACCGGGGTGGATATCGCCTTCCATGAGCCGAGCGCCACCATCACCAACTTCCCGCTCAATGTGCAGACCTCGTCGGAGGTGTCTGGGCAGGAATTGCAATTCGGGACGTGGACGGGCGGCTTTGTCGTCAATTCGGCGGGCACCACGGCGACGCAACTCGCGCTCGATTTCTTGCTGCCGAGCGGCCTCTACGCCCTCAATGACGAAGGCAAGATGACGATCCGCGCCCTCGCCGTGCAGGCGGAATATCAGCCTGTCGACGATGCCGGCGCGGCGACAGGGCCGTGGGCACCGCTGGTGACCGTGCCGCTGTTGCTGGCCATTCCCTCGCCTTTGCGCTTTTCCCGCACGATCGACGTGCCGCCGGGCCGGCACGCGGTGCGTGCGCGCCGCACCACGGTGAAGCTCAACGACCCGAAGATCGTTGACCAGGTGAACTGGTATGGGCTGCGCGCCATCATCACCGGGCCGCAGAGTTTTCCCTCCGCCACCATCACGCTGCGGGCAAAGGCGACCAACCAGCTAAGCAATGAGGCGCTGTCGCAGCTCTCCGTGATCTCGACCCGCATCCTCCCCGTTTGGACCGGGACGGAGTGGGAGGACCAGCCGACCCGCCGGCCGGCCTGGGCGGCGCTCGACATGGCGACGAACGCCACCTATGGCGGCGAGCGGCCGCTGTCCAAGGTCGACCTGCAGGGGTTTGTCGACCTCGCCGCGCTGAACGAGGCGCGCGGCGAGACCTTCGACCATGAATTCCGCGACGGGCAGGCCTGCCTCGACGTGCTCGACACCATTCTCGCGCCGGCCCGGGCCCGCACGCGCTGGCTCGGCGACCTCCTCTCGCTGACGCGCGAGGACTGGTCGCCCATGCCGGACATGCTGCTGACTGACAATGAGATCGTCCGCGACAGCCTCTCGCTCAAATACGACCTGATGCCCGCGACCGGCCCCGACGGCGTGGTGCTGGAATATATCGACGAGACGACGTGGAAGATCGCCACCGTCACCGCGCCGCGCGGTGCGACGCCTGTGCGCCCGGATCGGCGCCGGGTGGCCGGCATCGTCCAGCGGACGCAGGCGCAGCTGATCTGCGACCATTTCTGGCGCACGCTCAACAAGCGCCGGGTGAAGGTGCGGTTTTCGACCGAGCATGACGGCCGGCTGCTGGCGATCGGCTCCTCGATCGCGCTGCAATCCTCCCTGCCGCAGGGCTGGGGCCGCGCCGGTGAGATAGCCCGGCGCAGCGGCAGCAGCCTTGTCCTCTCGCCGCCGCCGGCCTGGGGCACGGGGCAACACTACATCAAGGTCCGCACCCGCCATGGCCGCCAGTGGGGGCCGGTCAAATGCGCCCGGGGCGAGAGTGACGGCATCGCCGTGCTCGATGCGCCGGACCTCGCCGTGGTGGAGACGGCGCAGGGGCCGCTGGACGCGGCGCTGGCGCGGGCCACGGGCGGGGCCGGCGCGAGTTACGCCCTTGGCCTCGGCACCGACTGGCAGGCGCGCTGCCTCGTTATTGGCGGGGTGCCGCGCGGCGAGCAGGTGGCGCTGGAGACCTGGCTCGACGACCCGACCATCTATGATGAGGACGCGACCGAGGTGCCGCCGCTGCCGACCGGGCCGGTGCTCTCGACCCCGAACGTACCGGGACCTGTCACCGGCCTGTCGGCGCGGATCATCGCCAACGAGATCCCGCGACGGCTTGAGGCGACGTGGAACCCGACATCGGGGGCGGCGTCCTACATCTCGGCCGTCTCCTATGATGAGGGCGCGAGCTGGACGCCGTTGCCGGAGGTGCGCGAGGCGGGGTTCGACGTCACCATCTTCCCGCAGGACCTGCTGCTGCGGGTGGCCGGCACCAATGCGGCCGGGCGGCCGGGCACCTATACGCAGATCCCGGTGATCGCGCCGCCTCTGTCGGCGGACAATGTTCAGATCGACCTCGGCAATATCAGCGGGGACGCCTACGCCTCGCTGCTGCGGATGCGCGGCGATCTCGACGCCATGTGGTCCCGCCACGACGCGCTGGTGCGGGACATCGCCGTCGGCCTCGGCGCCCAGACCAAGGCGACCTCGGTGGCGGTACGGGCGGCGAACGCGGCGGCCTCGGCGGTCACCGCCTTGTCGGCGTCGGTCACCACGCTGGGCGACCAGGTCACGGCGATCGCGGAATCCTACACCGAGGTGGTGGCGACCGTCGGCAACCTTTCGGCCGGCGGCTTGTGGAAGGTGGAAGCGCAGGCGGTAGAGGGCGGCGATGTCTCCACCCGGCTCGTCATCTTCATGCGGGCCAGCACGGGCGACGCATGGACCGAGGTGGGGACACAGTGGGAGGCGGGCTTTGCCAGCGGTGAGCCGTTCTCGCGCATCTCCAACTATGCCGGCCAGTTCACCATCGTGAACCCCTTCACCGAGGCGCGGGAGCCGCTGTTCGTCGCCGATACCGACACCAGCACGGTTTACATGGCGGCGGCGTGGATCAAGAGGCTGGAGGCGGACAACATCACCATCAGTGGCACGCTGCGCGGCGCGACAGGCGTGTCCGGGTGGGACTTCACCAACGATTACATCTGGATCGAGGCGGAGTGATGCGCCGATATCTGATGGGAAACGTGGACGGGACTGCTCGAGTTAGGTCATCCCGTCCCGGTTATGATGCGGAAGACCTCACGCTAGACCCTCGCTTTGTCTCCTTCGATAGTTCGTGGCGCAGTGCGCTGCGCTGGTATGCCGGGGGGATTGCCCCAGGCAACACCCTGAGCGGGAGCGTTATCACTCAAAACTGGATAGGCAGCTTCGGCAGTGGCACCTATCTGCACAAGATCATAGATATCCCAGGCATCGCTCGATCCTCACACACCGCGATTGTTTTAGCTTTGCACACTAGCGGTTTGTGGTATCAGTGCGCCGCTATGATCGAGACGGATCGACTTAGGGTCTGTCCCTACATGGCAAATATTGGTACTGCCGGAGTACTAAATCAGTTCACCTACTACTACTGGGTCTTTAGCGTGGGATCGACCGAGTTTGACCCCACGGAAGACAACCTGTCCAACTCGATGCTGTTCGGGAACCACCCCACGCGCGGGGCTGGCCTCTTTATCAGTCGTCGAGGAACGGATGTCTTGACGGCCACTGATGACGACCTGGTTCTCTCGACCCAGAAGAACTACTTTCAATTCTACGAAACGGGCACAGCCACTCGGGGCGTCCAGTTTTCCGCTAACAACCAGTTGATCAACATCACCCTGGCCGGCTCATACCCGGATAGGCCCCCCATTGTGGCGTGGCGATCAAATACCGGAACGGTTAGCCCGGTATATGCAGCATGGGTAAACGACAACACCATCTCCATCCGCCTCGCGTTTACCACAACCACAGCAGTAACTTATAGGTGGGGGCTTATCGCTTGCGATCCCACCTACTCGGGGGGCGTTGGTACGATCAGGAAACGCCGACTGCACATGTCTGACGACTTCGGCATCGGGGTCACCAAGAAGAACGTCGGCTTCGACGAGGCCGGGCAGAGCGACTGGATTTTCCGGTCGGACCGCATGCCCCTGCAGTTCCGGGATTATTCCACCATCTACCCAAACACCTTCTCTCCTGGTCTGTACGATTATCCGGTGGATGCTCAGGCATCAGCGGGAACCCCCTTCACCATATTTCAGATGAACCTGAACAGCAGTAGCTGGGTAGGCCTGGGGTGGGTTAGCACCATTGCGGTAAGAGAACCGGGAACCAGCCCGACGCCCCGAGAGTGGCTCACCCTGCTGTCCGCCACTGAGACCCAGTATCGGGTGCAGAAAGACGGATCCGTGTCGTTTTCCGGCATCGCCTCCTATGCCGGCGTTGCGAACGTCGCCGACTTCTAGAAGGACATTGCAATGCCTGTTTCACCCTCCCTCTACGAGGAAGGCACGATCACGCTCGTCAACGGCTCGGTCGATATCACCGGCGCTGGCACTGGCTGGCTTATCAACGGGGTTGCCGGCGGCACCCTCTGGGTGGTGTCCGGTGGCGCCGGCTACAGCGCGCCGATCCGCGAGATCAGCGCGGACGGCGCCGGCAAGCTGGCCGTGGCCTGGCAGGGACCAGGCGTTGCCGGTTCGGCTTACGTAATCACCCGCGAGAGCGCGCTCGCTGCCGATGCGCTCTTTGCCAGCAATGCGCTGGTCAAGGTGATCCGCGACCTGTCGCTGTGCGCCATCGCCCCCTATGGCAGCGGCACGCTGACGGAGCGCGACGCGCTGGCCCCCCAGCCGCCGACCGGCTCTTTCTGGCTTCGGGTGGAGACGGGATTTCCTCTGACCCTCACCCGCAAGGAAGCTTCCGGCTGGTCTGGTCCTTATTCGTTCTGATTGGGATTCCCCGCAATGAACCCCTCGACGCTTGTCCTCTACACCGGGGCTGAGAACGCCACGGTGACGCTCCGCATTGCCGGGCTGAACTGGACCGGCTCTCTCGCCGAGATCGAGATCACCCCGCGTCCGGGGGCGGATGCAATCCTGCTCTCCAGCGCGCCGGGCGGTGCGCTGGCGCTGGTGCCCGAGGTGGTGACCGACCTGGTGATCACCTATGGCGAGGAACTGATCAGCGGATTGGAGATCGGCGATTTCGGGCGCTGGTCGGGCTTCCGCACCGTTGGCGATGTGCGCGAGCCGATCGGGGGCGGCAAGGTGGTGCTTGGTGGACCCGGGCAGTTCTTCGGCCCGGCCATGGCCGTGGTGGCGACCGGGGCGCCGCAGGGCGTGCCGGGTCAAGGCATCAATGTCATATTGGTCGACCACACCGACTGGCCGCCGGCGGACGATGCAAACCCGCTCAACTGGTATGTGAGGCTGGCTGATGAGAGTTGACCTCTCTTCCGCTACCGCGTTGCGGGTGGCGGGGCGTGACGTCGCCGAGTTGAGGGTTGCCGGGCGCCGTGTTTGGCCCCGCCCGGACCCGCTCCTTACCCGCCTCGCCGGCGTCGGATATGCCGGCTCGATCTATCAGGTGACGCACGGCGGGGCCGGCCGCTGGCAGTACGACACCGGCGGCGGCTGGGCCGACTTCGCGCCGGCACAGACCTCGGGCGTGCTCACGACGGGGCTGGTGCAGGACGGGGCAGCAATCTCCTGGCTGCGCGACGATGGCGTGCGCTCGAATGCCTCACCGCGCTTGTGGGTGCCCTATGCGATGCCGGGGCTCGCCGGCGTGTTCGATATCCGGCGTGTCAGCTCCGGTGCAACCTCATGGCCTGCCGCCGCCGGTGGCATGAGCTACACCCAGCCGAATGCAGCCATCCGCCCTGTCTACGAGCCGACCGGACTGGCGGGTCGGCCTTGCTTCTTCAACGCTGGGGATCGGGTATGGATCATCAACGGACTGCCGCCAGCGCCGGCGGAGCGGACATTAATCGGCCTTTTCGCCTTCGTTGCGACCGATCCCGGCAACTCATTGTCCCAGATCTACAACAGCCAAGCCGGGGCGTGGGGCGTGGTGAAAAGCTGGATCAATAGCGGCAAGCGCGTGCTCTGGATCACCCGCACAATCGGCCTCAACGATGCCCATGGCGGCGATCCGGCCATCACCGACGACGCGGCCTGTATCGTATCCGCCAAGACAAAACGCCCGTCTGGTGACCATGCTTTCCGCGTTGACGGAACGCCTGCAGGCAGCGGCACATCTGCCGTCGCGGCCTATGTCGACAATGGCGGCACGTACACCATGGGCGGGTATATCCGGCTAGGCTCGCATGCCTATGTCGACGCGTACATGACGCTCGACGACGAGACCAAATTCGAGGGGTGGTGCGCCTGGACGCAGGGCTTTGTGGATCTACTGTCGCCCGGCCATCCGAACAAGACAGCGCCGCCGCTGGCGAGTTAGCCGGGCGCGCCCGCAACCGCGCCCGGCAGTCCGACCCGGACCCGGGCGGAGACGGTCGGACGGGCTGCTATAGCGCAAATAAGTGACGCTGGGGAAAACATCTGTCCCGCCTGCGCCGCCGCATTCCCCAGCCGCCTCCGGGCGGCTTTTTCATGTCCCGACATCGGAGAGAGACCATGAACACCGTTGAGCTTCAGCGGCGATTGATCGCGCTTGGCTATGACCTCGGACCTTCGGGGGCAGATGGATCATGGGGCCGTCGAACTGACCATGCCGTGCGGGTATTTCAGACGGCGCGCGGACTTGTGGCTGATGGCCAGGTCGGGCCGAAAACGCTTGCCGCCCTCGGCGCAATTGCTGTTGCCACAGCCGCCGCGCCGACGATGTCCGGCATCGAGCAGATCCTGCCGTGGATCGAAGAGGCGAAGCGCAATCTCGGCCTGCGCGAGGTCAAGGGTGCGCAGCACAACCCGACCATCATCAAGTGGCTCGACCGCCTCTCGGCACCGTTCCGTAACGATGAGGATGCCTGGTGTGGGACTTTCGCCGGCTGGTGCATCGCCGCGACGCTGCCGCAAGAGCCTGTTCCGGCGAACCCGTGGGGCTCGATCAACTGGCTGAAGTTCGGCAAGCCCCTCGCCGAGCCGATGATGGGCTGCGTCGCCGTGTTCTGGCGGGGTTCGCCCTCCGGATGGCAGGGGCACGTCGGGTTCCTGGTCGGCCAAGACGCTGAGGCCTTCCATGTGCTCGGCGGCAACCAGTCCGATGCGGTGACGATCACCCGGCTCGCCAAGAGCCGCCTGCGCCCGGGCGGGCTGCGCTGGCCGTCGACCTTCCTCGACCCCGTGGTCGCGCTGCCGCGCCGCTCGCTCGCCGGCAGCCTTTCGCAGAACGAGGCGTGAGATGCGCGCACCTGTGAAGCCGCTCGCGGAAGAGCTCTTTCGTGACAACTGGCCGAGGCGCCGTCGCTGGATGTCCATCGTCCTCGCCTGGGCGATGGGAAATGCACAAGCGATCATCGTCGCGGCCATCGTCAAGTGGGATGAGAACGCCCTTCTCATCCAAGCGCTGATCGCGCTGCTGGCGCTGATCGCCTCCATCGTCGGCGCCTATGTCTTCGGCGCGAACTGGGATGATCGGGACAAGCGCCGCCACCTCGCCGACCGCGATGACTTCAACCCCTATACGGCGCAAGGCTTCCGGCCGGGCGAACCGGGGAGTGCCCCGGGATGATCGCGCTCATCCTCTCCTGGCTCCCGTCATGGAGCGTGACCTTCGGCGCGGGCGGCGCGGCGCTGCTTGGCCTGGTGCTGCTCGGCTATTCGCTGCTGCCGCTCGCCCGCATGCCGATCCTCGCGGCGGCCGGCGGCATCATCTGCCTCGGCGCTGCCTGCTACCTCGCCGGCATCGGCTCGGCGCAGTCGGTGTGCGAGGAGGGCGCGCTCCGCCGGCAACTGGCGGACGCGCAGGCAGAGACCGAGGCGATGCGGATGCAGCGTGATCTCGCCCTCAAGGCCACGGCCGACGCCAACCGTCGGGCGCTCATCCTCGACGAAACCATGCAGGCCAATCAGGATCGGATTGACGACTATGAAGCCGAGCTCGCCAAGCGCCCGCCGGATCGCCGCTGCGATCTTACTGACGATGACCTGCGCGGGGTGCGTGGGGGAGCGCGCTAAGCCGCAGCCGATCGTGCTGCCGGAAGCGCCGGGGTGGCTGTCGCCGGTGGCGGTGCCGAATCTCAAGACCGGCATGGATGCCCGCGTCGCGCTGGCGCGGACCTATACCGCGCTGGCGCTGGCCAATGGGCGCCTTGGCGAGGGCCGGGATTGGTATGCGGGCGTGCGCGCCGGTGTGGCGGGGAGCAAGTCGCAATGAGTGGGATGCCCCGCCCGGCGGATGGTCATCAGCGGTTCAAGCTCGATTACACCATCAACATCGTCAACATCGCTGCGTTCATGGGCGCTCTGCTGTCGGCCGGCTACGCCTATGGAATCCTGCACGCTCGCATTGGCGTGCTGGAGGTGCAGATGGCCGCGCAAGCTCAGACGCAGGCGCGGCAAGTGGACCTCATGGAGCGATGGGTCCGCACCGATGAAAAGGTGGCGGGTATCGCGATCACTGTCGAGAAACATGATAGCCGGATCGACCGCCTTGAGCAGCGATAGCACCTTCCGCGCCTCCTTCGACAAGCCCACGGGCCTGCTCATCATCGACGGGCCCGGCTTCTCTGGCATCGCCACCCCGGAGCAGTGGGAGGCGAACGAGCGGTTCATTCGGCAGGCCCGGCACCGCGCGCGGCTGGACGCCTACGAGGGCAAATGGCCGGACGGATTCCTGAAGCAGATCGCCGACCTTTAGACCAATCCCCACACCTGCCGGGGACAAGGCAGGAATCAAAGGAGAAGACCATGCATGTGCGCGCCAAGATGAAGGTGATGGCGATCACGCCATTCCATTCCAGCGACCCGAACAGCGCCTGCGCTGAAGTCCGGCTCATGCCCGTCTACGGCGACAGCCCGGAAAACAAGACATGGTCGCAGTACACGCCCAACGGCGAGTGCCGGATGACGATCACCAACCCCTCGGCCATCGATGCCTTTGAGGTCGGGAAATCCTACTTCCTCGACTTCACGCCCGCCGACTGACATTCGCGCGGCCTCGCGCGGATCGCCGCCGGGACGCCTCCCGGCAAAGCCTGTCTGTCACCTCGCCCCGCTGCCCTCACGGGTGGCGGGGCGTTTTTCATTGTTTGACACCGGCGGCGTTTCGTTCTCACTCTGTTCTCATGAACGGACAGAGCCCTCTCGTCGGATTTCAGTGCCGGTGTGGCCATCGGACGGTGTATGTGCGCATCACTGCGATGGATCTGCTCGCTCGACCCGGCGAGACAATCCACGATGTCCGGCTGAGGATGCGCTGCAGAGTCTGCGGCGAGCGCGCGCCTAATGGGCCGTATCCTTTCGCCGATCCGGCCGCCAGTCAGCTGTGGATATGTATTGACAGGGTGATCAGCGAGCGCTTCGAGCGTGAAGAGCCGTAGCGGCTCATTTCGCGCTCCACCAGTCGAAGCACTCCCGGCACATTTCGCTGCCCAGTCCTCGGTGCGGGCATCCCGGGCCGCAGCCGGGGCGTGTGAGCCAGCGCCAGATGCGCCAGGCAAAGGTGAGGGCGCGCTCAAGCATGCGCGCCTGTCCCGGAACGGGTGACGAACACGCGTCAGAACGGATTGTCAGAACGCCGTCAGAACGGCGACCAGATAGTGATGATAGATCAATAGGATGGCTGGTCGGGGCAGCAGGATTCGAACCTGCGACCTGAAGTACCCAAAACTTCCGCGCTACCGGGCTGCGCTATGCCCCGACACCTTGAACGCCCGCATGAACGGGCAACGTCTTCGCGCCCGCTTGGGCCGGGCCGCTGTCAGATGGCACAGAAGCATCCCGCTCGGCAAGATGCGGCGGGCGGAAGGCCCGCGCCACAGGGGACGCCGGCCCACCGCGCCAGGCTGAAGCGCCTATCGTGCGGAGGCGACCTTGCGCTTGGCGGCCGCGCTCGGCTTGGGCGCAGCAGGCTTGGCTGCCACCGCCGCGCGCTCGGCGGCCTCCTTCGCCAGCCGCGCTGCCCGAAGCTGCGCGGTCTTGGCCTCCCGCCGGGCGACTTCCTGGTGAATCGTCTCCATGGCGGCGCGCGAGATCGCCTCGGCCTTGGTTTCCAGCCGGCTCAGCGGCGGCTTGGAGACGGGAAGGGCGGGGGCGGGCAGGGTGTCGCTCATGGGAAAATTCCTTTTGTTGTCGTCAGGCACGGTCTCAAGGCGCGTGAGGTCGCAGCGCGAGATCAGTCGGCCGAAGGCGCCGGCGCGGTCGCCGGGCGGGCGAAGGCCGGGCGGGTGGAGGGCTTCTTCTTCGGGGCGGCGATCAGCCCCTCACGAACCGCCTGCTTGCGCGCCACCTTGCGGGCGCGACGAACGGCTTCGCCGGCTTCGCGGTTGCGACGCTCGGAGGGCTTCTCATAGGCGCGGCGCGCCCGCATCTCCCGGAAAATGCCTTCGCGCTGCATCTTCCGCTTCAGAACCTTCAACGCCTGGTCAACATTGTTATCGCGTACGAGAACCTGCAAATCCTGTCCAATCCTGTGGTCTATTCGAATGGTAAAAGCCGCCGTCGCGAACGACGAGGTTTTTCTTATATAGGACGAGAGACAGAAAAAGTCAGGGGCCTCTACGCGCTGATATGCGCGCGCGCTGGCCGAATGAGCACCGGACCGGGCCGGGCAGCGACCTCGGATGCTCTCGCCGCGGACTCGAATTGCCTACGCTCAACCGCGAATGCTGCCGCATATTCCACGGCACGCACGCACCGCAGGCGAAGACGGTTTCAGGTGGCGTGGCCGATGAGGCCGGCGGATGGGGGAAGCGGGCGCAGGGCCATTGCCAGAACGTAGTGACCGCCTTAATCAGGGCGGGCGAGGCGCCTGGCCCGCTTCGACGCTGGCGCACGGCGCGGCGGGGGCGGCGAGGCAAGGGAGCGAGGGGAAATGGTCGCACGCATCTACAAGCCGACCCGGACCGCCATGCAGTCCGGCAACGCACGAACCAAGCTGTGGGTGCTCGACTATGAGCCCGAGCAGCCGCGCCTTGTCGAACCGCTGATGGGCTATACCAGCTCCGGCGATATGAAGAGCCAGCTGCGCCTGCGCTTCGACACCAAGGAAGAGGCCGTGGCCTATGCCGAGCGGCATGGCATCGCCTACCAGCTGCAGGAGCCGCAGGAAGCGGCCCGTCGCCGCATGGCCTATTCCGACAATTTCAGCTTCCGCCGCATCGGCCAGTGGACCCACTGACCGCCCTGCCGGCGGGCACAGGCGGGCCGCGTAGCTCAGCTGGATAGAGCAGCCGCCTTCTAAGCGGCAGGTCGCTGGTTCGAGCCCAGCCGCGGTCGCCACCCCTTGCCGCACGCAGCAGCCGGTTGGCATGCTTGCGCGGGAAGGGCGGGCGAGGCTAAGCCTGCTTCGCCTGTTCCGCGAGTGCCCCATGTCCCCCCTTCTTCGCCTCTATCTCGCCGGACCCGAGGTGTTCTGGCCGGATGCCGCGGCCCAAGGCGCGCGGCTTGCCGCCATCTGCGCCGATGCAGGCGCGCAGGGCCTGTTTCCCCTGCATGAAGACGGCGTCGATATCCGCACGGCCTGCATCGACATGATCGACACGGCCGACGCGCTGGTGGCCAACATCACCCCGTTCCGCGGCGTCCATATGGACCCCGGCACCGCCTTCGAGATCGGCTATGCCGAGGCGCGCGGAAAGCCGGTGTTCCTGTGGTCGGCCGACCGCCGGCCGCTCACCGAGCGTCACCCGCCGGTGGCAGAAGGCAGGGACGGGGAGGGGCACCTGGTGGAGGACTGGGGCAAGCCGGAGAACCTCATGATCGTGCCAGACGGGCGCACGGTCTGGTCGTCGCCCGATGAGGCGGTGGCCGAGGCCGTGTCGGTGCTGGATTTCACGTTAAAGAACCGCGAGCTGCAGCGCCGCACGAGGCGTTCGGTGGTGATCGCCGTCGCGGTGAGCCTGGCCGCCGCGCTGCTGGCGGGCAGCCTCGCGGACTGGCTGGTCGGCTGGTAGCGCAGGCCGGACGTTACGCATTCGCCGGCCGACATCTTGGATCCACTCATTCCTGCCAAGATGTGAACGGAACCATTTCCTGCAGTGCGCCGTTGTCTGTCCGAACGGATCGGACTTCATGTTCTGATCCAGAAGCAAAAGCTTTCAGACGACGGAGATGACATCATGCGCAAGTTCATTCTTGCCTCTGCTACTCTGGGCATCCTCACCGCTGGCGGCGTCGGCGCCGCTTTCGCCGATCAGCCCGCTTATCGCGGCCAGGTCTATGAGGGCCGCAACGCCTATATGGGCGAGCGCTATTATGGCGGCCCGGACTATGCCCCGCGCTATCGCACTGCGCCGCTCGGCCCGGCCTATGGCTATGAGCCGTCCTATGCCGATCCGTGGGTCATGCGCGGCGATCAGGCGATCATCAACCAGGAGCGTGCGAACAAGCGCAGCGAGCGCTGATTTCGCAACGGAATTCCTGATCGGAGCGGGCGAGCCTTGGGCTCGCCCGTTTTCGTTTGTATAGGCTCCGGCTTGACGGGCGACACCGCGCCTTTCTTGAATGGCGGTGCAGTGACACGCCGCCATCGTTCGGAGACCACCATGACCAAGCACGCCGGCACACCTCCCGATCTGCTCTCGCACGACGAAAGACTGGACCGGCTTGGCGCCGTCGCCGTGCATGTCGGGCTCGGCCTACAGCCGGGGCAGGAACTGGTGATGACCGCCTCGCTCGACGCGCTGCCGCTGGTGCGCCGAATCACCGAGCACGCCTACAAGGCCGGTGCCAGCCTGGTCACCACCCTGTTCAGCGACGAGGAAGCGGCGCTGATGCGCTTCCGCAACGCGCCCGACAACAGCTTCGATTCCGCCAGCGGCTGGCTCTATGAGGGCATGGCCAAGGCCTTCGCCTCCGGCGCGGCGCGGCTGGCGATCTCCGGCGAGAACCCGTCCCTGCTGGCCAATGAGGACCCCGACAAGGTGTCCCGCGCCAACCGCGCGCGTTCCAAGGCCTATATGCCGGCGCTGTCGCACATCGCCAATTTCGACATCAACTGGACCATCGTCTCCTATGCCTCGCCGGCCTGGGCGAAGGCGATGTTTCCCGACGATCCCGAGGACATTGCGGTCGCCAAGCTCTGGCACGCCATCTTTGCCGCCTCGCGGGTTGATGCGGTCGATCCGGTGGCGGCATGGGCAGCGCATAACGCCGAACTGCAGGCGCGCACCGCCCGCCTTAACGCGAGCCGCTACGCGGCGCTGCGCTTCCGTGGGCCGGGGACCGACCTGACCGTCGGCCTTGCCGACGAGCATGAATGGGCGGGCGGCGCTTCGCAGGCCAAGAACGGCATCATCTGCAATGCCAACATCCCCACCGAGGAAGTGTTCACCACGCCGCACCGCGCCCGCGTCGACGGCTATGTCGCCAGCACCAAGCCGCTCGCCTATCAGGGCACGCTGATCCAGGACATCGCGGTGCGCTTCGAGGAGGGCCGCATCATTGAAGCACGGGCGCGCACCGGGGCGGACGTGCTGAACAAGGTGCTCGACACCGACGAGGGCGCCCGCCGCCTCGGCGAAGTGGCGCTGGTGCCGCATTCCTCGCCGATCTCGAAGAGCGGCCTGCTGTTCTACAACACGCTGTACGACGAGAACGCCGCCAGCCACATCGCGCTCGGCCAGTCCTACTCGAAGTGCTTCATCAACGGCGCGACGCTGACGCCGGAGGAGCTGGCGACGCGCGGCGCCAATGCGAGCCTCATCCATATCGACTGGATGATCGGTTCGGGCGAGGTCGATGTCGACGGCATCAGCGCCACCGGCGTCGCCGAGCCGGTCATGCGCAAGGGCGAATGGACGTGAGGATGGCGTTTTGGTCCGGGGCGGCTTTCTGATGTCGCCGATCTATGGTGAAGTTCCTCGGCCTTGCGATCGGCCGAATCCGGTCGCTGGACGGGGGACGTTGTGATGTGTCGTTGGCGCGCCTGGTGGAAAGGGCTTCCCGCCCTTGCCGTGCTGGTGGCGCTTGCCGTCACCTTCGCGCGGGCGCCGGTGGAGCAGGACCTGACCGAACGGGCGGAGGCACTGCTCTCCGTCATCGGCGAATCCTGGGCGCATGCGCGGTTCGAGGGCCGCAATGCGCTGCTCGAAGGCGAGGCGCTGTCCGAGGAAGCGCGAATCAAGGTGCGCTACGAACTGGCGCGCCTGTCGGGCGTGCGGGTGGTCGAGGACCGCACCACCCTGCTGCCGGAACGGCGCCCCTTCACCTTCGCCGCCATCCGCGACGGCAGCAAGCTGCACCTGGAAGGCTATGTGCCGTCCTCCTATGCGCGGCGGCGCATCGCCGAGGCGGCGGCGGCCATGGCGCCCGGCATAGTGGTGACGGGTGAGAAAGAACTGGTGCGGGCGCGCGGCGTGCCGGCCGGCGATTTCATCGGCGTCGTCACCTTCGGCATCCAGCAGCTGGCCAAGATGCCGGCAGGCCGCATCACCATTTCCGACGATGCCTTCTCGATCGAGGGGCGGGCGCCTGATTTCGCCAGCTATGACGCGCTGGAAGTGACCGTCCGCAGCGAATTGCCCGGCGATTTCGACCTGGCGCGCTTTGCGGTGCTGCCGCCGATCGTGTCGCCCTTCATCTGGTCTGCGGCACGCGAGAAGGATGGCGACGTCACGCTCTCCGGCTATATCCCGCTCGGCGACGCCCGCCGCGCCTTGCTCGACATGGTGCGCGGCGCCGTTCCCGGAGCGGCGATCTCCGACCGGCTGCGGCTGGCCGATGGCGCCCCGCCGACCGAGGGCTGGCTCAAGGCGGTTGCCTTCGCTCTCGGCCAGCTGGGCCGGCTGCCGAACGGCACGGTGACGCTCTCGGGCACCACCATCGCCATCGACGGCACGGCGCCCGACTTCGCCGCCTATGACGCCTTGGCCGGGGCGCGGCGGAACGTGCCGGAGGGCTATACGCTGACCCGGTTCGCCGTCGAGCCGCCGCGCGTCGATCCCTTTGTGTGGGGCGTGCAGCGCACCGCGAACGGGCTGCGACTGACCGGCTATGCCCCGTCGGAGGAGGCCAAGCGACTGGTTCTCGACGCGGTGCGCGGCGATTTTCCCGGCGTGCCGGTGAGCGACGAGATGCGGATCGCGATGGGCGGGCCGGCCGGGGAGGCGTGGGTTTCGGCCACGAGCTTTGGCGTCGACCAGCTGTCCCGGCTGCGGCAGGGCGCGGTGCGCGGCACGGGTACGACGCTCTCCATCTCCGGCGAGGCGCTTGATGCAGCGGCCTTCATGACCGTTCGCGCTGCGCTGGAACAATCGCCGCCGCGTGGCTTCACCCTGCGCAGCGATGTGCGGCCGCCGGTCGTCTCGCCCTATGTCTTCAGCCTGCGCAAGGATGGCGATGGCCTGACGTTGTCAGGCTTCTTTCCCTCGCCTTCCGAGCATGAACGCCTGGTCGAGGCCGCCAGGACCCAGTTCTTTGGCGCCCGGCTGAACGACGTCTCGGCCATCGCGCAAGGCGCGCCGCAGGGCTTCACCGCCGCCGTCATGACGGCGATGCGCCAGCTGTCGCGGCTGGAAAGCGGCGAGGTACGCTTCGACGACGACCAGCTGAAGGTGACGGGGACGGTGCTCTATCCCGAAGCCGTCACCTCGGTGCGGGCCAATCTGGCAGCCGGCCTGCCCTCCGGCTTCACGCTCGACGTGGCGCTCGATGTCGCTCCGGCCCCGGCGCCTGTCGATGCCACAGCCTGCCAGAGCGTCATCAATCACCTGCTGGAAAAAGGCACCATCGCCTTCGCCGCCACGGACGCGACCATCGAGACCTCCAGCTTCGGCCTGCTCGACCGAATTGCGGCGGCGGCGGCGAGCTGCCCGGATGCGCTGATCGAGATTTCCATCCGCCAGCCGGATACGGATTCGGCCTTGGCGGCAGCACGTGCGCAGGCGCTGGTGCAGTATCTCGCCGCCGCCGGCATCGCTCCCGACCGGCTGATCACCGGCGAGCAACCTTCTCTCGCGGCGCAGACCCCCGCCGCAGCCACCGCGCCAGCCGCCGGCGTCCAGCTGATCGTGAGGTGAGGCATGTTGTTCCTGGCGCTTGAACTCTGGCCCTATCTGGCCACCGCCCTCGCCATCGGCCTCGCCACCGGCTGGTGGAGCGGCTGCGCGCCGAAGCGGGCCCGGACGCTCGCCCCTGGCACGGGGAAGGGCGCGTGATGACCCCCTTCGCCATCGACGTGACGCTGCTTTTGGTCGGGACCTATCTCATTGGCTGCGTCGGCGGCTGCTGGCTCCGCCGCATGATACACGGCCGCCCGCCTGGCTGAGGTGGGCAAGGGGGCGGCGCGAGGCCGCCCCGCCGCGATCAGATCCGCGAGCCGCGCAGATCCGCCTCGATCTGCAGCGAATCGCGCGAGCCGAAGCGCGATTTATAGACCTGCGCGTTCTCCATCACCCGCTGCACATAGTTGCGGGTCTCGGAGAAGGGAATGCGCTCCACCCAGTCGATGGGATCAACCGAGGGGTCGCGCGGGTCGCCATAGGCGGCGATCCACTTCGCCACATTGCCGCGCCCGGCATTGTAGGCGGCGAAGGTCAGCACATAATTGTTCTGGTAGTTGTCGAGCAGGCTGCGCAACTCCGCCGCGCCGAACTGCACGTTGACAGCCGGAACGGCGAGACGCTTCGGGTCCAGTGTGGTGCCAGTGCGCCGGGCGATGGTGGCGCCGGTGGCGGGCATCACCTGCATCAGGCCGGTCGCTCCGGCGGACGAGCGCGCCGAGGGGTTGAACATGCTCTCCTGCCGCGCAATGGCATAGACCAGCGAGCGGTCGACATCCTCGGTGATCGGCCGATAGGCGGGAATGCCGATGGTGGGATAGGCCTCGGCCTCCAGCGGAATGCCGCGATTGAGCGCCACCTTGCCGATCATCGTCATCGCCCGCGCGTCGCCCTGCTGCTTGGCGAGTTCGGCCAGCAGTCCGAGTTGCGCCGCATCCGGCAGCCGCTCGGCGAGGTCATAGCCGAGCGCGATGGAAAGGTTCGACTTGTCGAGCTTTTCCAGCAGCTTGAAGATCATCACCCCTTCGTCGCGGTTGAAGGCGTTGCGCTGGGCGGCATTGGCGGCCGGCGCGGTCTGGATCTTCACCCGCGAATTGCCCAGCTTGGCGGCCGAGAGCTGGCCGTAATAGGCGGTGCCGTACTGGGCGGCCGTCGCATATTGGGAACGGGCATTGGCGGTGGAGCCAAGTGCCTCATAGGCGCGGCCCTGCCAGTAATAACCGCGCGACACGGTGGCGGGATGGGTCTGCCGCTCCGGCACCTTGGCGAAATGAGCCAGCGCCGCCTTGGGCTCGTTGAGGTAGCGCAGCGCCAGCCAGCCGGCCATGAAATGGTGGTCGGCCCGCATGTGCTCGTCTTCCGGCTCGGCCGCCTCGCGCGCCACCTTGTAGGCGGTGCGGGCATCGCCCTTGTCGAGCAGGCCGCGCGCCACCAGCCGGCGCTCCACCCACCACTCATCCGGATCGACCAGCAGGGCCCCGTCCTTCGGTGCGCTGGAAAGGGTGCGCGCGGCGGCGGCGTGGTCGCCCTGCCGGCGCTGCATCTTGGCCAGCGTATAAATATAGGCCGGGTCCGAACGCAGCGAGCCCGGCACCGCCGCCAGCAGCTTGCTGACATCGCCCTTGCCGGTGGACAGCGCGATGCGGGCCCGCGCCAGCGCCACGACGTCATTGCCAGCGCGCTCGGCAGCCCGCAGGCCGCGCTCGCTGTCCTCGGCATAAAGCAGCTTGTCGGCGCGGTATTTGTGGTCGGTGCGCGTCAGCAGGCCGCCAAACTCGACCATGACGGTCGATTCGGTATCCGAGCCGAGCGCGTCTTCCTGCCAGGCATTGCGCAGCCAGGCCGCGCCCGCCTTCTGGTCGCCAGCGGCGAACAGCGCCCGCGCCAGCGCGATCTTGCCTTCGCCGGAATAGGGTGCCTGCTCGGCGAAGAAATTGAGGATCGTCTGCGGATCCTTGTTCTCGACATAGAGCAGATATTCGAGACGGCGCCGCAGCACGATCGGCGTGGGCAGGGTGGGGTGAGCTTCCAGAATGGCGACGGCGCGGTCATAGCCGACATCGCGCGCGGTCACGCGCAGCGCCAGCCAGCGCACCAGCGCCTGCGCGCCAGGGTCGCGCATCTGGTCGGCGATGGCCAGTGCCTGGGCGCTCTGGCCCTTGTCGATCAGGTCGGTCGCGGTCTTGAGGTCGCCGCTGGCCCCAGCAAGCGCCGGCGACGCCGCCAGCGCCATGCCGGCGACCGCAGAGGCGGCCGTCACCTTGGACGAGGGCGCGAGCGTCGGCTTGGCGGCAGGGGTGGGGGCCGACTTCTTCGCCGCCGTCTTCGGCTTTTCCTTGGAGCTCGCGGCTTTGGCGGCCGGCTTTGCCGCCGGCTTGGGTGCGGGAGTCGGCGTCGCGGCCTGCGCGAGTGAGAGAGGCAGCACAGGAATGAACCCGGCCGAGCCGAGCAGCAGCGCGGCCGCGACCGGCAGCACCGCACCGGCGCGGCGACGTGAGCCGTTTTCGGAACGCCGCCGCAGCGGATGATCGTTCACGCGCTCGCTCATGGCGGTTCGCTCTCCTGACAAACACATCGCGCCCGAGAAGGTCAGCCTCGCAGCCGGCTCGGGCAGCTTCAGTTGTCGCTCGATCTTATTGACGAAATGCTAACCAAAACCCCAGCACAGCCGCATCGCTTCGGTTCAGCGGCGCCTTCGGCACGATGTAGCCGCATAACCCGGCGAAACGGCGGCAGCGTGCCGCACCCGGCTGCGCTTTGCCAGTCTTTGCCGCGAGAAGCGCCAACAATGCCCTTCCTTCGGCCGCGCCGACGCGATATCTGATGCCCCCTCGCCGCACCATGCCTGGCCATGTTGCGCGACAAGGACACAAAGCTTCAGGAGCGCGCCATGTCCCACCCGCTGCCCTTACGTGGATCCTTTACGGCACTCGTGACGCCGTTCCGCGATGGCGCGTTGGACGAGAAAGCGTTCCGGGACCTTGTCGACTGGCAGATCGCGGAAGGCATCCACGGCCTCGTGCCGGTCGGCACCACGGGCGAGAGCCCGACCGTTTCCCATGACGAACACAAGGCCGTGGTCGAATGGACGGTGGCGCAGGCCGCCGGGCGCGTGCCTGTGATCGCCGGTGCCGGCTCCAACAACACGATCGAGGCGATCGACCTCGCCCGCCACGCCGAGAAGGCGGGGGCGGACGCGGTGCTTGTGGTCACGCCCTACTACAACAAGCCCGGCCCCGAGGGGCTGTACCAGCACTACAAGGCCATCAACGACGCGATCGGCATTCCGATCTACATCTACAACATCCCCGGCCGGTCTGTGATCGACATGTCGGTGGAGACGATGGCGCGGCTCTATGAGCTGCCCAACATTGCCGGCGTGAAGGACGCGACCGCCAATCTCGTGCGCGTCAGCCAGCAGCGCCAGGCGATGGGGGCCGGCTTCAACCAGCTCTCCGGCGAGGACGCCACCGCCCTGGCCTTTATGGCCCATGGCGGCGACGGCTGCATCTCGGTCGCCTCGAACGTCGCGCCCAAGCTCTGCGCGCAGCTGATCGAGGCCTGCATCGCCGGCAATTACGTCAAGGCGTTGGAGCTGCAGGACCGTCTGTTCCCGCTGTTCCAGGCGCTGTTCGTTGAAACCAACCCGAGCCCCACCAAATATGCACTGAGCCTGCTCGGCAAGATTGTCGATGAGGCCCGCCTTCCCATGGTGCCCGTCACCGAAAAGACCAAGGAAACCGTCCGCGCGGCGATGCGCCACGCCGGGATCCTCAACTGACGCAGGCCGGGGCATCCGCTCCGGTTCGGAGCAAAGTGATGGCCGAGAAAAAGACACAAGAACGCAAGGTCGTTGCCGACAACCGGCGGGCGCGGTTCGATTTCGAGATCGGCGAGGTCTTCGAGGCCGGCATCGCGCTGTCCGGCACCGAGGTGAAGAGCCTGCGCAGCGGGCGCGCCACCGTGGCCGAGAGCTATGTCTCGGCCAAGACCGGCGAAGCCATCATCTACAACACCTTCATCCCGGAATATCTCCAGGCCAACCGCTTCAACCACGAGCCGCGCCGCCCGCGCAAGCTGCTGCTGCACAAGCGGCAGATCGCCAAGATCTGGCAGGCGGTGGAGCGCGAGGGCATGACGGTGGTGCCGCTGCGCATCTATTTCAACGAGCAGGGCCGCGCCAAGGTGGAGATCGCCATCGCCCGTGGCCGCAAGGCGCATGACAAGCGCGAAGCGCTGAAAGCCAAGGATTGGGCGCGCGACAAGCAGCGGCTGATGCGCGACCGGGGGTGAGGGCGCCCCCCGCCTAGGTCGTCATCCCAGGCAAGCGCTATGCGGCAAAGCCGGGGCAGCCCCAGCCCCTTCAGGCCGTCATGGCCGGGCCGGGCCATCCACGTCTTTACCGTGCGCCCCGGGCCACGGCGTAGATCCCGGGCCAAGGCGTAGATCCCGGGTCAAGCCCGGGGATGACGGCGTTCATGGTGGATAGCCGTCGGTAGGACGCGCTCGGCGCATCCCGCCATTTCCCGGCCAATATCAAAGAAAAGCCCGGCACTTGGCCGGGCTTTTTGATTCGATTTGTCAGAAAGACTCAGTCCTTGGCACGCTCGACATAGGAGCCGTCGGCGGTCATCACGACGATGCGGGTGCCGACCGCGATGTGCGGGGGCACCGCCGAGCGCACGCCGTTGGAGAGAATGGCGGGCTTGTACGAGGAGGAGGCGGTCTGCCCCTTCATCGCCGGCTCGGTCTCCACCACTTCGAGCACCATGCGCTGCGGCAGCTCGATGGCGATGGCGACGCCCTCGTGCACCGACAGATGCACGTGCATGCCGTCGCTGAGATAGGCGGCCTGCTCGCCGATCACATCCGGCGACACCGCGATCTGGTCGTAGTTTTCCGGGTTCATGAAGTGGAAGCCTTCACCGTCCGAATAGAGGAAGGTGTAGGGACGGTCCTCGACGAGGGCGCGCTCCACCTGCTCGGTGGTGCGGTAGCGCTCGGAGACCTTGGTGCCGTCGGAGATGCGGCGCATGTCGAGCTGCGTCACCGGCGTGCCCTTGCCGGGGTGGATGTTCTCGGCGGTGAGCACGACATAGAGCTTGCCGTCCATGTCGACCACGTTGCCCTTGCGCAGCGTGCTGGCGATGACCTTGACCATTGCGGTCCTCTGGCTGTTGGGTGCGCCGCATCGCGCGGGGCACCGCTGGGATTCCGTTGCGGCCTCCTATACAAGCGCGCCCGCTTTCCGCCAACCCCGCCCGCATCCCGCACTGCGCGCGCCGGAGCCTCGCCATGTCCGTATCCGCCTCGCCCTGGTGGTCGCCCGCGCGCCATGCCGATCGCCGGCCGTTCCTGCTGGCGCGGCAGAAAATCCAGGCCGCCCTGCGTGCCGCCTTGGCCGCACAGGATTTCATCGAGGTGGAGACGCCGATCCTGCAGGTGTCGCCCGGCAATGAGATCCACCTCAAGGCCTTCGCCACTGAGCTTGAGCGGCCGGACAGCTCGCGCACGCCGCGTTATCTCCACACCTCGCCGGAATTCACCGCCAAGAAACTGCTGGCGGCCGGCGAGACGCGGCTCTTCACCTTCGCCCGCGTCTTTCGCAATGGCGAGCGCACGGCGCTGCATCACCCCGAATTCACCATGCTCGAATGGTACCGGGCCCATGAGGGCTATGAGGCGCTGATGGACGATTGCGCGGCGCTGCTGGCCGTGACCGCGCAAACGGTGGGCGCCTCGCTTTTCCAGTTCGGCGACCTGTCCTGCGACGTGACGCAGGCGCCCGAACGGCTCACCATCGCGCAGGCCTTCTCCCGCTTCGCCAACATCGACCTGATGGAAAGCGTCGGCGCGGGCGGCAACGCTCGCGACCAGCTCTGGCAGGCGGCGCAGCACGCGGGCATCCGCGTGGCACCGGATGACACATGGGCGGATGTCTTCACCCGGGTGATGGTGGAGAAGATCGAGCCGTATCTCGGCATCGGCCGGCCGACGATCCTGTGCGACTACCCGCTGTCCGAGGCGGCCCTGGCGCGCCCCAAGCCTTCCGACCCGCGCCTTGCCGAACGGTTCGAGCTCTATGTCTGCGCCGTCGAACTCGCCAACGGCTTTGGCGAACTCACCGACGCGGCCGAGCAGCGCCGGCGCTTCGATGAGTGGATGGACGAGAAGGAGCGCCTCTATGGCGAGCGCTACCCCATCGACGAGGATTTTCTCGCCGCTCTGGCGCACATGCCGGACGCCTCCGGAATCGCGCTGGGCTTCGACCGGCTGGTGATGCTGGCAGCCGGCGCGCCGCGGATCGAGGATGTGCTGTGGGCGCCGGTGGCGCCCTGACCGGGATCAGCCCAGCGCGTCGATATGAGCCCGCACCTTGGCGAAGACGGCGTGGAACATCTCCGTCGTGAGCACGCCGGTATTCGTGTTGTAGCGCGAGCAGTGATAGCTGTCGAAAAGCACCAAATCGCCCAGCCGGTGCACGGCGCCATGGGCGAATTTGTGGTGCGAGAGCCGTTTGCCATGCGCGGCCAGCACCTGGTCATGGGCGATTTTGCCCAGCGCGACAATGGCGCTGAGGCTCGGCAGCAAGCCGATGGTGGCGGAGAAGAACGGCCGGCAGGTCCGTATCTCGTCGGTGGTCGGCTTGTTCTCCGGCGGGACGCAGCGCACGGCATTGGTGAGCCGCGCGTCGCGCAGCCGCAGCGAATCGTCGGGCCTCGCCTCGAACGTACCGGTGGCGAAGCCGAATTTGATCAGCGTCGAATAGAGCAGCTCGCCGGCATAGTCGCCGGTGAACGGGCGCCCGGTACGGTTGGCCCCACGCACACCCGGCGCGAGGCCGACGATCAGCAGCCGCCCGTCGACTGGCCCGAAGGAGGGCACCGGCGCGTTGTGCCAGCCGGGCTCCTGCGCCCGCCAGTGGTCGCGGAAGGCGACGAGGCGCGGGCATAGCGGGCAGTCGCGCGGCGGCTCGGGCTCCGCCACCGCCAGCGAGGCGTCGAGCGCCGCCATCGGGGTCAGGCGTCCGCCGGGTCGTCGTCGGAGGAGGGCGCCGGCGTGCGACGTTCGAGGAAGCGGGGCGTCTCCTGCATGCGGCCGGAACGGTCCGCCGGGTCGCGGCCGACACGCGCCTGCAGGTCCACCAGGTCGAGGAATACGTCCGCCTGCCGGCGCAGCTCGTCGGCGATCATCGGCGGCTGGGTATGGATGCTGGAGACCACCGTCACCCGCACGCCCTTGCGCTGCACCGCCTCCACCAGCGAGCGGAAATCGCCGTCGCCGGAAAAGATGACGATGTGATCGACATGGTCGGCCAGTTCCATGGCGTTGACCGCCAACTCGATATCCATGTTGCCGCGCACCCGGCGGCGGCCCTGGCTATCGGTGAACTCCCGCGCCGGCTTGGTCACCACCGAATAGCCATTGTAGTCTAGCCAGTCGAGCAGGGGGCGGATCGACGAATATTCGGTGTCTTCGACCAGCGTCGTGTAATAGAAGGCCCGCAAAACGTAGCCGCGTCCCTGGAAGTCCTTCAACAGGCGCTTGTAGTCGATATCGAAGCCGAGGGACTTGGTGGCGGAGTACAGATTTGCCCCATCAATAAAGAGGGCGATCTTTTCCATGCCGTTGACCATAGTGATGAAATACCCGGACTGATAAATCTGGATCGGTCGCGGACGCCCCGACGACGCCGGCCCCCATCCGCCGCCTATAGACATAACCGATTTATGGCGACGGCGAGACGAAGGGCCATGTTATCAGCCGCTTTTAATCGCTTGATCGTGAGCAGCCCGGCCCCACCCTCAGATGGGAAAGCTTGCCCCTGAGGCCGGATTGGTTTAAGGACCCCGCTTCCCTTATCCCGTCAGGAGTGCCGAAGCATGGCTCGCGTCACCGTCGAGGACTGCATCGACAAGGTCGACAATCGCTTCGAGCTGGTCCTTCTTGCCGGCCACCGTGCGCGCGCCATCGCGTCCGGCGCGCCGATCACGGTTGACCGTGACAACGACAAGAACCCGGTTGTGGCCCTGCGCGAGATCGCCGACGAGACTGTCTCGCCGGAAGATCTGCGTGAGGAACTGATCCACTCGCTCCAGAAGTTCACCGAAGTGGACGAGCCGGAGCCCGAGACTGTACCCATGATCGCCTCGTCCCATTCGTCGGGCGGCGACGATTCCGATGTCATGCTCGACCGCATGACCGAGGAAGAGCTGCTGGCCGGCCTGCAGGGGCTGGTGCCCCCCGAGCCGAGCGACGACGACGAAGGTTGACGCCCTTTGGGTGAACCGGTTTTCGGGCCGATCCTCCCACTCCAATTCGAGCAAACGGCCCGGCCCCGCGCCGGGCCGTTTCCGTTTAGCCTGCCTTTTCCGCGACATGCGGCTTGCGCTGGCCGGGCTTGCGGACGATATCTAGCCCAGCGGCCGCCTCGGTCGATCCTTCTCGCGAGTTTCTGTCATGATGCGGCAGTACGAGCTCGTCGAGCGCGTGCGCCGGTACAATCCCAATACCGACGAAGCGCTGCTCGATCGCGCTTACGTCTATGCAATGCGTGCCCACGGCACGCAGAAACGCGCCTCGGGCGATCCCTATTTTTCGCACCCGCTCGAAGTCGCCGCCATCCTGACCGACCTCAAGCTCGACGACGCCACCATCGTGGCGGCGCTGCTGCACGACACGATCGAGGACACCGACGCCACCCGCGAGGAGATCGACCGCATCTTCAGCCCGCAGATCGGCGCGCTGGTCGAGGGCCTGACCAAGATCAAGAAGCTCGATCTGGTTTCCAAGCAGGCCAAGCAGGCCGAAAACCTGCGCAAGCTGCTGCTCGCCATCGCCGACGATGTCCGCGTGCTGCTGGTCAAGCTCGCCGACCGCCTGCACAACATGCGGACGCTCAAATGGGTGCCGGAGGAAAAACGCTCCCGCGTCGCCCAGGAGACGCTGGACATCTATGCGCCGCTCGCCGGCCGCATGGGCATGCACGACATGCGCGAGGAGCTGGAGGACCTGTCCTTCCGCCAGCTGTCGCCGGAAGCCTATGATTCGATCCTCGGCCGGCTGCAGGCGCTGAAGGAGAATAATGGCGAGCTCGTCGCGGCGATTGAGCGCGAACTGTCCGACGCCATCGCGCAAAAGGGAATCGAGGCCGTCGTCACCGGACGACAGAAGCGCCCGCACTCCATCTGGCGGAAGATGGAGCGCAAATCGGTGGCGTTCGAGCAGCTCTCCGATATTTACGGCTTCCGCATTCTCGTCGACACCGTCGAGGCCTGCTACGCCGTGCTCGGCGTGGTGCACACCAAATGGCCGCTGGTGCCGGGGCGGTTCAAGGACTACGTGTCCACCCCCAAGCAGAACGATTACCGCTCGATCCATACCACCGTGGTGGGGCCCGGCCGACAGCGCGTTGAGCTGCAGATTCGCACCCGGCAGATGCATGAGATCGCCGAATACGGCATCGCCGCCCATGCGCTCTACAAGGACACCGGCGGCTCCGATCCACTGACCCGCGATTCCAACGCCTATGCCTGGCTGCGCCGCACCATCGAATTGCTGGCCGAAGGCTCCAGTCCCGAGGAGTTCCTGGAGCATACCAAGCTCGAACTGTTCCATGATCAGGTATTCTGCTTCACCCCCAAGGGCCGGCTGATCACCCTGCCGCGCCGCGCCACCCCGATCGACTTCGCCTATGCCGTCCATACCGGGGTCGGCGACCGGGCGGTTGGGGCGAAGATCAACGGCAAGATTTCGCCGCTGGTGTCGGAACTGCAGAATGGCGACGAGGTGGAGATCATCACCGCCTCCGGCCAGACGCCGCCGGCGGCGTGGGAATCCATCGTCGTCACCGGCAAGGCCCGCGCTGCCATCCGCCGCGCCACCCGCGCCGCCGTGCGGGCGCAATATGCCGGGCTCGGCAAGAAGATCGTCGAGCGGGCCATCGTCCGCGCCGGAAAGGTCTTCTCCGAGGAGAAGTTGGCAACCTCCGTCGGCCGCCTGGCGCGCACCTCGCTGGAGGATGTCTATGCGGCGGTCGGGCGCGGCGAGATGCGCTCGGACGATGTGGTGAAGGCAGTGCATCCCGAATGGACCGGCCCGCGCCCGGAAGAGCGCGCCGCGCTCAAGGGCGAAGGCTGGTTCGAGCTGGAGCAGGGCCAGAGCCTGAAGTTCAAGATCCCCGGCATCGAGAGCGACCCCGATCCGCTCACCGCCATCCCGATTCGCGGCATCAACCGCGAGCTGCCGGTGCGCTTCGCCCCCAATGGCGGCGCCGTGCCGGGCGACCGCATCGTCGGCATCCTGTCGCCGGGCGAGGGGATCACCATCTACCCGATCCAGTCGCCGGCACTGCAGGATTTCGAAGAGGAGCCGGAGCGCTGGCTCGACGTGCGCTGGGATGTCGAGGAAGACGACCCGCAGCGTTTCCCGGTGCAGATCGTCGTCGTCGCCACCAACGAGCCGGGCTCGCTGGCGCAAATTGCCCAGGTGATCGGCGAGCGCGACGGCAATATCGAGAATCTGCGCATGTCGTCGCGCTCGGCCGATTTCACCCGGATGGTGATCGATATCGGCGTCTATGACCTGCGCCACCTCAACGGCATTCTCACCGATCTGCGCGCCCGGCCGGTGGTGTCGAGCGTGGAACGGGTGAACGGCTGATAAGGAACCGTTAACCCTATCCGGCGTTTCCTCGGCAGTCCCAGTAGGCGACCGCAGGAGACACCGATGACCGAGCAGTTCCAGGCCAATGTCCGCATCGTTTCGGGTGTCGCCAAGGTCCTGTGGGGCCGGTTCATCGGCGATGGTCACCGTGTCGCCAGTGGCCGCGTCGAGCAGCTTTCCGGGGAAGCGGCGCTGGCCTGCGCCCGTGCTCGCAGCCGCGCCGTGCGCGAAGGCTCTGTCGCTGGCGCCTGAACGAGCGCGGCGAATGGGTGACGTGGCCCGACGGATGGGCTATCACGCCCCCCATTCAGCAACCTGCTCCGGGCGTTCGAGATGACACAAGACGAGGTCGTGGCCGAGTTCCGTGCGGCGGGCGCGCTGCTGGAGGGGCATTTCATCCTTTCCTCCGGCCTGCGCAGCCCGATTTTCCTGCAGAAGATGTTCATCTTCCAGGACCCGGTCCGCACCGCGCGCCTGTGCAAGGCGCTGGCGGAGAAGGCCGAGGCGGCGTTCGGCAAGATCGACTATGTCGTCTCGCCCGCCGTCGGCGGCATCGTTCCCGGCTATGAAACGGCCCGCCAGCTCGGCGCCATGGCGGTCTTCGTCGAGCGCGAGGGCGGCACCTTCCAGCTGCGGCGCGGCTTCACCATCCCCCCCGAGGCGAAGGTGCTGATGGTGGAGGACATCGTCACCACCGGGCTTTCGTCGCGCGAGTGCCTCGCCTCGATTGCCGAGCACACCTCGAACGTCGTCGGCGCCGCCTGCCTGATCGATCGCTCGAATGGCAAGGCCGATCTCGGCGTGCCCCTGGTGGCGTTGGCAAAGCTCGATATTCCCACCTATCCCGCCGACGCGCTGCCGCCGGAACTCGCCGCCCTGCCGCCGGTGAAGCCCGGCTCGCGCAGCATCCAGGGGGTGAAGGCGTGACCACGCTCATTCCCCCCATCCGGCTCGGCGTGAATGTCGACCACGTCGCCACCATCCGCAATGCGCGCGGCGGCGATCTGCCCGATCCGGTGCGCGCCGCCCAGCTCGCCTGCGCCGCCGGCGCCGACGGCATCACCGCGCATCTGCGCGAGGACCGCCGCCATATCCGCGACAGCGACATGCGGCGCCTGCGCGAGCAACTGACGGTGCCGCTGAATTTCGAGATGGCGGCGACCGACGAGATGGTCGCCATCGCGCTCGAACATCGCCCGCATGCCGCCTGCCTGGTACCCGAGCGCCGGGAGGAACGCACCACCGAAGGCGGGCTCGACGTCATCGGCGGCGGCATCGATCTCGCCCACAAGGTGGAAAAGCTCGGCGCGGCCGGCATCCGCGTGTCGCTGTTCGTCGCGCCGGATGCCGACCAGATCGCCCGTGCCGCCGATATCGGCGCGGCGGTGATCGAGCTTCACACCGGCGCCTGGTGCGAGCTTATTGCCGCCGGCGAGAGCGACAAGGCCGAGGCCGAGCTGGCGCGGCTGCTGGCGGCGGCCGGGCAGGGCAGCGAACTCGGGCTGGAGATCCATGCCGGGCACGGACTCGACTTCGCCACGGCGGAAGTCATGGCCGGCGTGGCGGCGGTGCGCGAGCTCAATATCGGCCATTTCCTCATCGGCGAGTCCATCTTCGTCGGGCTGGAAGGCGCCATCCGCCACATGCGTACCGCGATGGCGCGCGGCCGTGCCCGCCTCGGCGCGCCGCAGGCGGCGTGAGGGAGGGCAGGGCATGATCCTCGGCATCGGCTCCGACATCACCGACGTGCGGCGCGTTGCCGAGGTTCTGGAGCGCCATGGCGAGCGCTTTCTCGACCGCGTGTTCACCCCGGTGGAGCGCGCCAAGTCCGATCGCCGCGCCCGCCGGGCGGAAAGCTATGCCAAGCGCTTCGCCGCCAAGGAGGCCTGCGCCAAGGCCCTTGGCACCGGGCTGGCGCAGGGCGTGTTCTGGCGCGACATGGGCGTGGTCAACCTGGCCTCGGGACGGCCGACGCTGAAGCTCACCGGCGGTGCGAAGGCGCGGCTCGACGCCATCACCCCCGCCGGCTTCGAGGCACAGATCGACCTCACCATCACCGATGACGGCCCGCTGGCTCAGGCCTTCGTCATTATCAGCGCCGTTCCCGCCGGGGCTGGCGGCTAGGGGCTGCCGATGCGGCACCTCGTGCGATCGTGAGCGGCGCGCGTTGCCGCCGCCGCACTGAGCGGCTATAGGAGCCGCACGGCCGCCTTGCGCGGCGCATGCCGTGCCGCTGAGCGCACCGGAAGGCAACATGACGTCCACCACCGAACCGAAGAAGCAGGAAGGTGGCCTCGGCGAAACCGTCAAGGTCATTCTCCAGGCGTTCCTGATCGCGCTGCTGATCCGCACCTTCCTGTTCCAGCCGTTCAACATCCCTTCCGGCTCGATGAAGGAGACGCTGCTTGTTGGCGACTACCTCTTCGTGTCGAAGTTCAGCTATGGCTACAGCCGCTTCTCGCTGCCGCTGTCGCCGCCGCTGTTCGACGGCCGCATCCTGGGCTCGACGCCCGATCGCGGCGACGTCGTGGTGTTCAAGCTGCCGCGCGACGAAAGCACGGACTATATCAAGCGCGTTATCGGCCTTCCCGGCGACGAGATCCAGATGATCGGCGGCCTGCTGCACATCAATGGCGTGCCGGTGAAGCGCGAGGATGCCGGCTACTGGATGGACGACGAGGGCAATGGCCGGGTGGAGCGCGTGAAGCGCTGGACCGAAACCCTTCCCAATGGGGTGAGCTACTACACGCTCGACCTCGTCGAGAACGGCTTCTACGACAATACCGACGTCTACAAGGTGCCGCCCGGCCATTATTTCATGATGGGCGACAACCGCGACAATTCCACCGACAGCCGCGTGCTCAGCCAGGTCGGCTATGTCCCCTATGAGAACCTGATCGGCCGCGCCCAGATCATCTTCTTCTCGGTGAAGGAAGGCGACGCGGCCTGGCAGTTCTGGAAGTGGCCGTGGACGGTGCGCTGGAACCGCCTCTTCTCCTTCGTGCGATGACGCGCGGCAAGAACCGCGTCCCCGACGACGCCGGCCTCGACGCACTGGAAAGCGCGCTCGGCCATGTCTTTGCCGACAGGGCCCATCTGCGCCTTGCGCTTACGCATATCTCGTCGGTGACGGGCGTGCAGGGCTCGCGGGCGCGCGTGCGCTCCTATCAGCGGCTGGAATTCCTCGGCGACCATGTGCTGGGTCTCGTGGTCTCCGACATGCTCTACCGCGCCTTCCCCCACGCCGAGGAGGGGGAACTCTCGCGCCGCCTCGCCGATCTCGTCTGCGAGGATGCCTGCGCCGAGGTGGCGCTCGCCATGGGCCTGGGCCCGCATCTGCGGCTCGGCGCCGGCGAGGAGCGTTCCGGCGGGCGCGAGCGCCCGGCCATTCTCGCCGACGTGGTTGAGGCCGTGCTGGCGGCGGTCTATCTCGATGCCGGCTATCCCGCCGCCGAGGCCATGGTCGATCGCTTCTGGCGCGCCCGGCTCGCCGTCCCCGGCAGTTCCGCCCGCGACCCCAAGACGGCGCTGCAGGAATGGGCGCAGGGGCGCGGATTGCCGCCGCCACATTACCGGCTGGTCGAGCGCTCCGGTCCCGATCATAATCCGGAGTTCCGGATCGCCGTCGACGTGCCGGGTTTCGAGCCGGTCGAGGCGACCGGCTCCTCCAAGCAGAACGCTCAGAAGATCGCCGCTGCGGCGTTTCTCCAACGGGTTACGCAATGAACGACATTATCGACGAGACACCCGAAGAGGGTCCTGACGCGGCCCCCGAGGCGGCACGCGAAAACACCCGCTGCGGCTTCGTCGCCCTCATCGGCACGCCCAATGCGGGCAAGTCGACGCTGACCAACACGCTGGTCGGCACCAAGGTCTCGATCGTCTCGCACAAGGTGCAGACCACCCGCTCGCTGGTGCGCGGCATCGCCATCGAGGGCGCGACGCAGATCGTGCTTGTCGACACCCCCGGCATCTTCGCGCCCAAGCGCCGGCTGGAGAAAGCCATGGTGCGCTCCGCCTGGAACGGCGCGGGCGATGCCGACGCCGTCGTGCTGCTCATTGACGCCCGCGCTGGGCTCAATGAGGAAGTCGAATCCATCATCCGCGGCCTCGCCGATGTGCGCCGCCCGCGCGCGATCCTGCTCAACAAGATCGACCTGGTGAAGCGCGAGAGCCTGCTGGAGCTCGCCGCCAAGGTGGCCGAACTCACCAGCTTCGACCGGCTGTTCATGGTGTCGGCTCTCGCCGGACATGGGCTGAAGGAGCTGCGCGCGTGGCTCGCACAGATCCTCCCCTTCGGGCCGTGGCTCTATCCCGAGGACCAGATCTCCGACGCGCCGATGCGCTCGCTGGCCGCCGAGATCACCCGCGAAAAGCTGTTCCACCGCCTGCACGAGGAACTGCCCTACCGCTCGACGGTTGAAACCGATTCCTGGCAGGAGCGCAAGGACGGCTCGGTCCGCATCGAGCAGACCATCTTTGTCGAGCGCGAAAGCCAGCGGAAGATTGTGCTCGGCAAGGGCGGCGACACGATCAAGGCGATCTCTATGGCCGCCCGCAAGGAACTGACCGAGATCGTCGAGGCGCCGGTCCACCTGTTCCTGTTCGTCAAGGTGCGCGAGAACTGGGCCGACGACCCGGCGCGCTACCGCGAAATGGGGCTGGATTTCCCGCAGGAGTGAGGCCGCCCGATGGAGTGGTCGGACGAGGGCATCATTCTCGGCGTGCGCCGCCACGGTGAGGCCAATGCCATCGTCGAAGTGATGACAGCCGGCCATGGTCGCCATCTCGGCCTGGTGCGGGGCGGCGGCTCGCGCCGGCAGGCGGCGGCGCTGCAGGCGGGCAATGGCGTGCGCGTGACCTGGCGCGCGCGTCTCGACGAGCAGCTCGGCGCCTACGCGCTGGAAGTGACGGCCGCGCATGCCGGCCGGCTGATGGCACAGGCCCATTCCGCCTTCGCGCTGAGCCATCTCGGCAGCCTCATCCGGCTGCTGCCCGAGCGCGATCCCCATCCCGTGCTGCACGGCCATCTGGCCACCATGATCGAGCATCTCCACCATGAG
Organism: Xanthobacteraceae bacterium 501b; assembly: GCA_000378025.1. GTDB lineage: Bacteria > Pseudomonadota > Alphaproteobacteria > Rhizobiales > Xanthobacteraceae > Ancylobacter. The sequence continues at coordinate 1,344,418 of KB899087.1, read as the reverse complement.
CGCCTGACCGGCATGATGATGGCTCGCTTTGAGCTGGCACTCCTGACCGAACTGGGATTTGGCCTGGATCTGGAGAGTTGCGCGGCCACCGGCGGGCGCAACGATCTGCTCTATGTCTCGCCCAAATCCGGCCGCGCGGTGAGCCGCGACGCCGGCGCGCCCTGGCAGGCGCAGCTTTTCACGCTGCCCTATTTCCTCATCAGCGAGGTTGCCGAGCCGCCGATGCCTGAGGATGTCGAGGCCGCCTTCGCGCTCACCGGCCATTTTCTGGCGCGGCGTGTTTTCGACCCGCGCGGCCTGCCGCTCCCCGATGCCCGCGCTTCGCTGCTGGCCGCGCTGAAACGGCCCGGTGGATAGCTTTGCGCGGGCGCGTTCGCGTCTTGTTCCCGCTCGCGCTTCGCGGTAGCACAGGGCATGGGTGAGCCACCGATTCCGACCGATGATGGCACGATCGAACCGATCGGCCTGAAGGCGGCGCTTGAAGAGCGCTACCTCGCCTATGCGCTGTCCACCATCATGCACCGGGCACTGCCGGATGCGCGCGACGGGCTGAAGCCCGTGCATCGCCGCATTCTCTATGGCATGCGGCTTCTGCGGCTCGACCCCGGCGGCGGTTTCCGCAAAAGCGCGAAGATCGTCGGCGACGTGATGGGCTCGTTCCATCCGCATGGCAACGCGGCGATCTACGACGCCATGGTCCGGCTCGCCCAGGACTTTTCCCAGCGCTACCCGCTGGTAGACGGGCAGGGCAATTTCGGCAATATCGACGGCGATAACGCTGCGGCCGAACGCTACACGGAGGCCCGGCTCACCGAAGTTGCACGGCTGATCCTCGACGGCATCGACGAGGACGCGGTCGATTTCCGCCCCAACTATGACGGCACGACGGAAGAACCCGTCGTCATGCCCGGCGCCTTCCCTAATCTGCTGGCGAATGGCTCGACGGGCATCGCCGTGGGCATGGCGACCTCGATCCCGCCGCACAACGCCGCCGAGTTGATCGACGCCAGCCTGCACCTGATCGACAACCCGCAAGCCACCACCGACGACCTGCTGGCCTTTGTGAAGGGGCCGGACTTCCCGACCGGCGGCGTCATCATCGAATCCCCGTCCTCGATCGCCGATGCCTATGCCACCGGGCGGGGCGGCTTCCGGCTGCGCGCGCGCTGGGAAAAGGAAGAGACCGGGCGCGGCACCTATGTGATCGTCGTCACCGAAATTCCCTATGGGGTGCCAAAGTCCCGTCTGGTCGAGAAGATCGCCGATCTGCTCAACGAGAAGAAGCTGCCGCTTCTTGCCGATGTTCGCGACGAGAGCGCCGAGGATGTGCGGCTGGTGCTCGAACCGCGCGCGCGAAACGTTGATGCCGAATTGCTGATGGAGAGCCTGTTCCGGCTCACCGAGCTGGAGACGCGCTTTCCGCTCAACATGAACGTGCTGGTCGGCGGACAGGTGCCCAAGGTCGTCAGCCTGCTGGAAGCGCTGCGCGAATGGGTCGACCATCGCCGCGAGGTGCTGCTGCGCCGCTCCCGCCACCGGCTCGGGGAAATCGAGCACCGGCTGGAGGTACTGGACGGCTACCTCATCGCCTATCTCAATCTCGACGAGGTGATCCGCATCATCCGCGAGGAGGATGAGCCGAAGCCCGCCTTGATCGCGCGGTTCGAGCTGACGGATGTGCAGGCCGAGGCCATCCTCAACATGCGCCTGCGCAGCCTGCGCAAGCTTGAGGAATTCGAGATCCGCAAGGAGCACGACGCGCTTTCCAAGGAGAAGGCGGGCATCGAAAAGCTGCTCGGCTCCGTGGCGCTGCAGTGGAAAAGGGTGGCCGGACAGCTGGCCGAAACCCGCAAGATGTTCGCGCCCGAGACCGCGCTCGGCCGTCGCCGCACCACCTTCGGCGAAGCCTCGGTGCACAAGGCGGATGCGGTCATCGAAGCGCTGGTTGAGCGCGAGCCGATTACCATTGTCGTGTCCGAGAAGGGCTGGATCCGGGCGCTGAAGGGCCATGTCGCCGATCTCACGGCGCTTGCCTTCAAGGGCGACGACCGGCTCAAGATCACCTTCTTCACCGAGACGACCGCCAAATTGCTGGTGTTCGCCACCAATGGCCGTTTCTACACGCTCGACGCCTCGAAGCTGCCGGGCGGGCGCGGCCATGGCGAGCCGCTGCGGCTGTCGATCGAGCTGGAGCAGGAAGCCGACATTCTCGACGTGCTGCCCTATCTCGGCGGGCGCCGGCTGCTGGTGGCGGCGAAGGAGGGACGGGGCTTCTTGGTCGCCGAGGACGATTGCCTCGCCAATACCCGCAAGGGCAAGCAGATACTGGGCGTCGACGCGCAGGACGCGGTGAAGGTGACGCCGGCGACCGGCGACAGCGTCGCGGTGATCGGCGAGAACCGCAAGCTGCTGGTCTTCCCGCTGACGCAGATCCCCGAGATGGCGCGCGGGCGCGGTGTGCGGCTGCAACGATACAAGGACGGCGCGATGAGTGACGTGAAGGTGTTCAGCGCCGCCGACGGCCTGACCTGGACCGACACGTCCGGCCGCACCTGGACCGTGACCGACCTAACCGAATGGCGCGGCGAGCGCGCCGGTGCCGGCCGCCTGCCGCCGAAGGGCTTTCCACGCAACAACAAGTTCGGCTGAGCAGTGCCCAGGGGATGAGGGCAGATTTATCCCTGCCCCTCTCCCGTTTCCCAGACCCCGGACGCCGGATAGGCGCGACGCTGCGCGCCGCGTTCCGGGCAGCGCTGCATCTCCCTCATGGCCGGGCTTGACCCGGCCACCCACGTCTTTAACCGGATGAATGCGGAAGGGCAGGATCCCTGGGTCACGCCCGGGGATGAGGGAAAGAAAGCGACGGGCGTCGCGAGGATCAGGCCAAGCCCCCTCTCCCCGTCGGGGAGAGGGGTAGGGTGAGGGGCTTCGCACGGCCGGGCCGGATGCCTCAGCTTCCGATCACGCCGCCATCCTTCTTGGTGATGACGACCACGGCCGGTCGCACCGGCATGTCGTCCTTGAAGTCCGGCCAGCGGGTGGACAGGTCCTCATAATAGGACGGACGGCCGAAGGGCGCCCAGTCGGTGCCGCCATCACCGGGGTGCTGCACGGCGACAAACGCGGTGCGGTCATCCTGCGTGAACAGCGGACCGCACATCTCGGCGCCCACCGGCACACGGAAGAACAGCTTCGAGGTCGCCCGCGCGCTGCCTTCGGTATCCACGGCCCAAAGCCCGTCCGTGCGCCCCGTATCCTTCGGGTTGTTGCCGTCGGTCGATACCCAGAGCCGGCCGGCGGTATCGACAGCGCAATTGTCGGGCATGCCGAACCAGCCATTGCGGGTGGTGTCGGTGGAGAAGGAGGCGCCCACCGCCGCGACGGAGGGATCGCCGCATTTCAGCAGCACTTCCCAGGTGCCCTTGGTCGCCGCGAAGTCGCCATCCGCCTCGGCGATCTCGATGATATGGCCGAAGGCGTTCTTGGCGCGGGGATTGGCGGCGTCGACCTGTTCGTCCTTGCGCCGGGTATTGTTGGTCAGCATCACATAGACCTTGCCGTTGACGCCGTTCGGCTGAATGTCCTCGGGGCGGTCCATCTTGGTGGCGCCGAGCAGGTCGGCGGCGCGGCGGGTCTCGATCAACACATCGGCCTGGCTGTCGAAGCCGTTGGCGGCGGTCAGCTGACCCTGGCCAAACACCAGCGGCAGCCATTCCAGCGCGCCACTGGAGTCGAACTTGGCGACATAGAGCGTGCCGGAATCCAGCAGGTCCATGTTGGCGGCGCGGTCATTCGGGTTGAACGTGCCCGAGGTGACGAATTTGTAGACATAGTCGAAGCGCTCGTCATCGCCGAGATAGAACACGACGCGCCCGTCCTTGGCGACGATCGATTCGGCGCCCTCATGCTTGAACCGGCCCATGGCGGTGCGCTTCTTCGGCACCGAAGTGGGGTCGTTCACATCCACCTCGACGATCCAACCGAAGCGGTTCGGCTCGTTCGGCACCTTGGCGAGGTCGAAGCGGTCGTAGATGTTGCCCCACTCATAGGAAGCTTCCGGCACGCCATAGCGCTTGTAGTTGGCGGCCTCCCGGTAGCCCTCGGGCAGCTTGCCGAGGAAATAGCCGTGGAAGTTCTCCTCGGCCATCACATAGGTGCCCCAGGGCGTGACACCGCCGGCGCAATTGTTGAGCGTGCCGATCACCTGGGTGCCGGTGGCGTCCGCCGCCGTCTTCAGCCGGTCGCTGCCGGCGGCCGGGCCGGTGATCTGCATCGGTGTGGTCGAGGTGATGCGGCGGTTCAGCTTGCCGTCGCGCACCACCTGCCATTTGCCGTCGACCTTGCGGATTTCGACGATGGTGCCGCCATGGGCCGCCATCTCGATATCCACCCGGGCCTTGTCCGCCGGCGCCACCTTCAGCTTGCCTTCGGCGACGCTGACGATGCCGGGGAACATCAGGTGCTCGTTGGTGTATTCGTGGTTCACCACCAGCAGGCCGTGCTCGGGCGAGCCATCGAGCGGGATGAAGCCGACATAGTCGTTATTGTAGCCGAACTGCCGGCGCTGGGCTTCCGCGCTCTGGTTCTTCGGGTCGAAGGTGGGCGAGTCGGGAAAGAGCGGGTCGCCCCAGCGCAGCAGCACTTCGGCGTCGTAACCTTCGGCGACATGGTGGGTCTCGTCGACCCCCGCCTCGACTTCGATGAAGTTGAAGGCCGAACCATTGGCGGCAGCGGTGCCGTCGCTGGCGGCGTGCGCCTTTTCCGCCGACATCAGTGCGGCCGGTCCGACGGTGGCGGCGATGGCGGAAACGGCGAGGGCGCCCTTGAGGAGGCCACGGCGGGAGAAGCGGACCGAGATCAGTTCACCCATGGTCGGGTTGAGCGTCGGATTGCTCCCGGCGCCGTCAGCCTCTTCCAGCAGGCTGGTGCGGAAGGGCGATACCTGATCGGCGGATTCCTGGTGGGCAGATTCCTGGTGGGCAGATTCCTGCGGCGGGCGATGAAGGTCGACGGTCATGGGGGGCTCCGGCAATCTGTCGCGCTCCGAGAGTTGGAAGCGTTCCAGTGTGCTACCCCTGCGACGTCACAGCCCTATGACGCACGGTCAGCCGGCAGTCGACAAAATGTCATGTGACGGCGCGACGACCTATTCCTCCACCCGCATCCAGCCCGCGGGCGCAAGGCGTTCCTGCGGCAGGAAGCGGCTCTTGTAGTTCATCTTGTCGGAGCCTTCGACCCAATAGCCGAGATAGACATAGGGCAGGCCCATGGCTTTCGCCTTAACGATATGGTCCAGGATCATGTAGGTGCCGAGCGAGCGGCCGGCCTGATCAGGATCGTAGAAGGAATAGACCATGGACAGGCCGTCGGCGAGAACGTCGGTCAGCGCCACGCCGTACAGCGGCCCCTGGCCCCTCCCGCTGACCGCCGATGCCGGCCCGTGACGGCGATATTCGATCAGCCGGGTGCGGACGTGGCTGTCCTCCACCATCATGGCGTAGTCGAGCACGGTCATGTCGGCCATGCCACCATCGGAATGCCGGCTGTCGAGATAGAGGCGGAATAGGGAATACTGCTCGGCGGTGGGGATCGCGGCGCGGATGTCGCCGATGAGATCGGCGTTGGCCTGGCGGACACGGCGGAAGCCGCGGGTCTCGCGAAAATCATCGACGCACACCCGCACCGAGACGCAGGCGCGGCACTGTTCGCAGGCGGGCCGATAGGCGATGGACTGGCTGCGCCGGAACCCGCCATGAGTCAGCACATCATTGAGCTGGGTGGCGCGCTCGCCCACCAGATGCGTGAACACCTTCCGCTCCGAACGCCCCGCCAGATAGGGGCAGGGCGAGGGGGCGGTCAGGTAGAATTGCGGTGTGTCGCGCGAATGTTCGGTCACGGCATGTTCACGTTGCGAATGGCTGAGGATCGCGCGCCCCGGGCCCGACGTCAAAGCCTTCGTTGACGCGGATCATTACGATCCGCAAACGCAGCGGGATCAGCGGTAGCCGCGCAGTTCGCCCGCCCGCTCGTCATTGTTGGTCACAACCGTGCCGATGATGAAGTCATGCGCCAGGCGTTTGCGTCGGTTGAGCAGGCCGATGATGGTGATGAACGGGGTGAAGACGCTCACCGACACCCAGAACAGCACGAGGCTGACAACCGCCAGCATGGGCGTCATCGGCGCTCCGTGCCACACCCGCATCTCGATTCCCATAGCGCGCATGCCGAGCGTCGCCGAGCGCGGTCCGCCGAGGGTGAGCCCGACATAGACCAGCGCCCACACAACATAGCCCGGCCCCAGCAGGCTGAACAGGAACCAGCCGAGCCCGAAGGTGAGGAAGCCGAAGATGAAAATCAGCAGCGCCGCCATACCGACGGGCACGCAAATGATCACCGTGTCGATGAGAAACGCCATGAACCGGCGGGAGAGCACGCCGCGAAAATACTCCGGTTCGACGAGCGGATCAAAGGCGTAGGGCCTCTCTTCCTCGCCATTGCGTGTATCGAACATGCCGGTCTCCTCCTGCCCCGTCAGGTGGGGGCACCCTCCGGCGCGGGCAAGGGCCCGCCCGCCCCGGCCAACCGCCGAAACGAACGCCCTCGTTCAATGATGCTAGCCAGCCGACTGCCAGTCGACCCGCACCACGTCCATGCCGTTCTCGATTAGCGCATGGTAGACCGTGTCGGCATGAGCGCGGTCGCGGGTCTCCACGGTCACGTCGAGCCGGGCGCCCTTGGCGTGCACGTCAAGGAAATGGCGCTTGTGCTCCACTTCAAGGATGTTCGCGCCGAGACCGCCGAGCAGGCTGGCGATGATGCCGAGTTCGCCCGGACGGTCGAGCATGGAGAAGCGGAACGAGACGATCCGCTCCTCGCGCTCGAGTTCGCGCATCATGATCGAGGCGACGATGCGCGGGTCGATATTCCCGCCCGACACCACCAGCCCTACCTTGCGGCCGCGGTAGCGGTCCGGGTCGGCGAGCAGCGCGGCGAGGCCAGCGGCGCCGGCGCCTTCCGCCAGCGTCTTCTGCTGGGTGAGGAACAGGTTCACTGCCCGCTCGATGGTCGGCTCGCCCACCAGCACCACGTCGGACACCAGTGCCGAGACCAGTTCGCGCGTCAGCGTGCCTGCCTGCTTCACCGCGATGCCTTCCGCCAGCGTCGCGCCCTCGCAGGGCAGGGACTGCTGGTGCAGGGCGTTCCACATCGAAGGGTAAAGCCGGGTCTCGACGCCGACGATCTCGATGTTCGGCCGCAGGTCACGCGCCGCCACCGCCATGCCGGATATCATGCCGCCACCGCCGACAGGCACCAGAAGGGCGTCGAGATCCGGCGCGTCCTCGAGCATCTCGGAGGCGATGGAACCCTGGCCGGCGATGACATGGCGGTCGTCATAGGGATGAACCCAGACGAGATGTTCGGAATGGGCGATGCGGTCGGCCTCTTCCGAAGCGTCGCCGACCGAATCGCCATGCAGCACAACCCGAGCGCCATGCGCCTCGGTGGCGGCGACCTTCACGATCGGCGTGAATTTCGGCATCACGATGGTGGCGCGAATACCGAGCCGAGCCGCGTGATAGGCGACCGCCTGCGCGTGATTGCCGGCCGACATGGCGACAACACCGGCGGCGCGTTCCTGGGCGGAGAGGCTGGCGAGCTTGTTCAGCGCGCCGCGCTCCTTGAAGCTGGCGGTGACCTGGAGGTTCTCGTATTTCACATAGACATGAGCGCCCGTAATCGCCGAGAGGCGCGGCGCCGGCAGGGTGGGCGTGCGCAGCACCGCGCCATCCAGCACCTTGCGTGCGGCGGCGACATCGGCGGGGGTTACGGGCAAGGTCATCGAACCACTCAGAATTCTCGCGGCGAAAGTGCCGCACGCTGAAAAAGGCCTCCCGGCCTCAGGACTAGAACGGCCGCCAGGAGCGAATAGATCACCACGTCGCGATAGCCGATATCGAAGGCCGACGACCACACGATTTCGACGCATGCAACGAGCGCAGCACCTAGCAAGGCGCCTGGTACTGAGCCAATGCCGCCAATAATAGCCGAAATCAAGGCTTTGAGCGTCATCGACATGCCGTCACCGGGCGTTATCGACCCATAGGCTACCACCATGGCCACTCCCGCAAGCCCCGCGCAGCCGCCCGCAAGCGCGAAAGTGGCGCCAACGAGGCGGGGAACCCGCACACCTGAGAGCGCCGCCATCAGCGGATCGTCGGCATAGGCGCGCCAGGAGCGGCCATATCCGGTAAAGCGGACGAGACCGAGCAGCAGCGAAATGCCGGTCAAGGTGAGGCCGGCGGCGAGGAATTGGGCCGGCGTCGCGGTGGCAATGAAGCCGTCCTGCCCGGCGATGTAAACCGGCCGGTTGACGAGGGCGGGCAGCCAGTTTTCCCGAAAAGGCGACGTGAGTCGGAATATCTCTGCCAGCACGATGGCGACGGCCAGCGTGGCGATAAGAACCGGCTGCGGCGAGCGGGCACGCGCAACAATGGGCACGATAACCGCACGCCCGATCACCCAGCTCAGCAGCGCCGCCCCGCCCATGCCCGCCAGAAGGGCCATCGCCAGCCCGGCCGGCCCAAGCCGCCCCGCCGCGCTGGCGAGGCTGACCGCCACGAGCATGTAGATGCCCCCGGCCACGGCGACCTCCCCGAAGGCGAGGTTGACCCGGCCATAAAGGCCATGCACCAAGGCAAAGCCGGTGGCGATGAGACCGTAGACACCCATCAGGACAAGGCCGCCGAGTGCCTGTTGCAGCCAATAGGCGCTGCGCGGGCTCAGGCGAAGGATCGGCGCGCCGCGCGCTTCGCCGCGCGCATCCTCCAGCCACCAGCGCTTGAGGATGTAGAGCTTCACTTCGCCCATCGGCGCGCCATCCTGGATCAGCGCGACAAGATTGAAACGGCCGGCACCCGTCTGGGCCGCGAACCGGCAGATCAATTCATGTGGCCCGCTGCCGCGGGATGAGCGCACGCGGTAGCGATAGCGCAATGCCGTGGCGTTATTCGGCACGGGTGCCAGCTGGCTCTCGACGATTTCCGCCGTCTCGTCATGGAGAGCAGGAGCCACAGCCCGGCAGAGGCGGGCCTGGTCGGCGTCGATCACCGAGCCGCAGCCGGCAAGCAGCAGCGCCAGCCCGATCAGGACAATTTGCAGCAGGCGATGACAGCAGCGCGCGCAGCAGGGCATGGCAGCTGGCGCCTGCAGCGGCGTCAGGCCTCGCGCGCCAACTTTTCCGCCACGCGCGGCGCGAAATAGGTGAGGATGCCGTCAGCACCCGCGCGCTTGAACGCCATCAGGCTTTCCATCATCGCCTTGTCGCCGTCGAGCCAGCCATTGCGGGCCGCGGCCTCGATCATCGCGTACTCGCCCGACACTTGATAGGCGAAGGTCGGCAGGCCGAAGGTTTCCTTGAGGCGATACACAATATCGAGATAGGGCAGGCCGGGCTTGACCATCAGCATGTCCGCGCCTTCCTCGATGTCCAGCGCCGCCTCGCGCAGCGCCTCCATGCCGTTGGCCGGGTCCATCTGATAGGTGCGCTTGTCGCCCTTGAGGCAGCCGGTGGAGCCCACCGCATCGCGGAACGGCCCGTAGAAGGCCGAGGCATATTTGGCGCTGTAGGCGAGAATCTGGGCGTCGTGGAAGCCCTCGCCATCAAGCGCTCGCCGGATGGCGCCCACGCGCCCATCCATCATGTCAGAGGGAGCAATGACGTCGGCGCCCGCATCCGCTTGGACGAGTGCCTGCTCGACCAGCACGGCCACCGTCTCGTCGTTTAGGATACGGCCCACGCCGTCGAGCAGCCCGTCATGGCCGTGGCTGGTATAGGGATCGAGTGCGACGTCGGTGATGAGGCCGATCTCCGGCACCGCATCCTTGATCGCCCGCAGCGTGCGGCAGACGAGATTGCCGGCATTCAGCGCCTCGCGCCCATCTGCCGAGCGCAGGGCCGGATCGGTGTAGGGGAAAAGTGCCAGGGCCGGAATGCCGAGTCGCGCCGCCCGCTCCGCCTCGCGCACCGCTTCGTCGACGGAGAGCCGGTCGACCCCCGGCATGGAGCCGATCGCGGTGCGTTCGCCATGGCCATCCTTGACGAAGATCGGCCAGATCAGGTCAGCGACGGTGAGCGTGTTCTCGCGCAGCAGCTGGCGCGCCCATTCGGACTTGCGGTTCCGTCGGGGGCGCTGCACCAGATCGAGCTTCGACGACGCATCAGGCCGGCCGGAAGGCTCGGGATGGACAGGGCGCGGTCGGGCGAAGGGAATGGTCATGGACACGCTCGCAAAGACACTCGCCAGGAGGGCGGGATCCCGCCGCGTCGCCTCCGGCGCGGCACTTTCGAATGGTTATAGCTCCATACGACGCCGCGCGCGACCTCTTCACCCGGTTGATTGCGTATGAGCCCGACCCCGTGCGGCAGGGCATGTTGACGCGGGCGCCTGGTGCGAGCCCGTCCGTTCCTACCTCGCTGTCGGGCGCTCCGGCTTTTCGCGAGGGGAAGAACGGCTTAAGTGGCTGGATAGGACAGCGACAGGCAGGATCGACGTGATGGCAGACAACGGCATCAGCTTCGAAGAGCGCGGCGCCGTTGGCATCGTGACACTCGACCGGCCGCGCGCCCTTAATGCCCTGGACCACCCGATGGTCCTGGCCATGGACGCCCGATTGCGGACCTGGATCGCCGATCCCCGCATCGCGCATGTGGTGCTGCGCTCGGCCCATCCGCGCGCCTTTTGCGTCGGCGGCGATGTGCGCGCCATGGCCGAACTCGGCCGCACTGGCCGCACGCAGGAGGCCCGGCAGTACTGGCGCGACGAATACGCGCTGGACTATCTCATCGCGCGCTACCCCAAGCCGTTTGTCTCACTGGTCGACGGCCTGTGCTTCGGCGGCGGATTCGGCCTCACCGGCCATGGCCGCTACCGCGTGGCCGGGGAAAATCTCGGCTTCGCCATGCCGGAGGTCGCGATCGGCCTGTTCCCCGATGTTGGGGGCACCTTTGTGCTGCCGCGCCTTCCCGGCTGGAGCGGCACCTGGCTGGCGATGACCGGGGCGCGCATCGGCATGGCGGATGCGCTCGCACTCGGCCTCTACACCCACCACATCCCGACCACCCGCTGGCCGGAGCTCCAGGACGCGCTGGCGTCGGGCGAGGCGGTGGAGACGCTCCTCGCACGCACGGCTATCCGTCCACCGGCGCCCGAGCTTGCAAGCCTCTACCCGCACATCGACCGCATCTTCGCGGGTGGCTCGGTGGCGGCGATTGTCATCGCGCTGGAGAAGGTGGCGGAAGGCGAGGGCGAGGTCGCCACCTTCGCCCGGCTGCAGCTGGAGACGATCCGCCGCGCCTCGCCCACAAGCGTGCACATCGCCTTCCAGCAGATGCAGCGTGGCCCGGCTCTCGATCTGGCGGGCTGCCTGACGCTGGAATTCCGCCTGGTGACGCGCCTGCTCGAACGGCCCGACTTCTTTGAAGGCGTGCGAGCGGTGCTGGTGGACAAGGACCAGAAGCCGGCGTGGCGCCCGGCACAGCTGAGCGAGATCGATCCCGCCGCCATCACCGCGCTGTTCGATACGCCGCTTGACGACGAATTGCTGCTTGCCTGACCGCGTTTTGGAGTATGCAGGCGCCATGAGTTCTCCCTACGATCCCATAGACGCCACCCTTGGCCCGGCCGGGGCGCGCATGCCGCTCTGGCAATCGCGCGTGATCCTCTATCTGCGCTGCCTCGCCGGCTTCCTCATGGTGAAGACCGTCTATAGCTGGACACTCGTCTGCGGCGTCTGGGACGGGGACACCAGCCGCTTCGAGATGCTCTCCCTCGCCGCCCAGTCGGCAGTGATCTGGGCCGCCATCATGAATCCCGTGGCCGCTGTGGGCCTCTGGCTCGGCGCCTCCTGGGGTGTCGTACTTTGGCTGGTGACGGCGATGGTCCAGATTCTCATCAACGCCTCGGCGCCGGAGGGCGTTGGCCGGCTGATGATCGTGGCGGCCATCGAGACGGTCCTCGTCGCCGCCTACGCCTTCCTCACCTACAAGGCGGCGCGTGAGAGCGAACGCTGAGCCTTCATATTTCGTTAACCCGTTGCGGTGACGAAGGATTCAGCCTGTCGCTTAAACCGATCTTATCCCCGTCGGCGTGAGAGTCGCCGCCTCATGAGAGGGAGCCAATCCCCACTTTCTGAGACCGGGGTACGAACCATGCGTGCAGCTCAGGCGACCAATGTCATCAGCATCAACGGGGCCGAGGACGAGCGGCGGGAATCGATCCGCCCTCTCTACCGCGAGGCGGTCACGCTGGTGGAGCGGCTGCATCGGCGCCTGCTGGATGTGGTGAAAGACGAGCTCGACCGTCGCGAGCGCGAGGATATCAACGCCGTGCAGGCGCTGCTGCTCTTCAATATCGGCGACGCCGAGCTGACCGCTGCCGAACTACGCACGCGCGGCTACTATCTCGGGGCCAATGTTTCCTACAATCTCAAGAAGCTTGCGGAGACCGGCTTTCTCGACCACCGCCGCTCGCGGGTGGACCGCCGTTCGGTGCGGATCCGGCTGACCGAGAAAGGCGAGGAGGTGCGCGACATTGTCGAAGGACTCCACGCCAAGCACCTCGCCACCATCGAGCAGATCGGCGGCATCGGACCGCAGGATTTCCAGCAGCTCAACAAGGCGTTGACCCGGCTGGAGCGCTTCTGGACCGACCAGATCCTCTATCGCCTCTGATCGGTCCGCCGATCCCGCTATCGCTGAAGAAAACCTTCCAACGTATTGGCAACATTGACTCCAATCGCCTCGACGGCATAGCCACCCTCCATCACGAACAGGGTCGGGCAGGCCAGGGCGGCAATGCGGGCGCCGATCTTCAGATAATCCGGGCTATCCAGCTGGAACTGCGAAATCGGGTCGTCCTTGTAGGTGTCGACGCCGAGAGAGACGATGACGACGTCCGGCCCGAAGGCGTCGATCCGCGCGCATGCCGCGTCCAATGCGGCGCCCCAACCGGCATAGTCGGTGCCCCAGCGCAGCGGGTAATTGGCGTTGAAACCCTCGCCGGCGCCAGTGCCGGTCTCATCGGCAAAGCCGAGGAAATAGGGGAATTCCTGCAGCGGGTCGGCATGGATGTTGCAGACCAGCACGTCCGGGCGATCATAGAAAATCGCCTGCGTGCCATTGCCGTGGTGATAGTCGACATCGAGAATGGCGACCCGCGCAGCGCCACGGTCGCGGAAGCGCTGCGCCGCGACGGCGGCATTGTTGATAAAGCAGTAGCCGCCCATCGTCCCGGCATGGGCGTGGTGGCCGGGCGGCCTGCACAGGGCGAAGGCAGACTTCTCGCCCCCCGCCACAAGGTCGACCCCGGTCAGCGCGATATCGGCCGCCGCCTGCACCGCGTCCCAGGTTCCCGCCACCATGCAGCAGCCGGCATCGAAGGAGAAATGGCCGAGCTTGCCGTCAATGGTCTCGGGCTCAATATCAGTCCGCATGCCCGGCGCCCGCCAGAAGCTGGGCAAGGCCGGGAAGTCACGCCCATCCGCCGTCCACAGCGCCCAGGCATTGGCGAGAAAGCGGACATAGGCCGCATCATGGACCTTGAGCAGCGGATCGAGGCCATGGGCGGCCGGCTCGATCAGCGTGCCGAAGGGTCGCTCGCCGATGGCGTTGAGAATCATCGCCACCCGCTCTGGCTTCTCGAAGGCCGGGACGACCTGCCCGTTCATCAGTTCGACATGGCCGGAATGGCCGAGATGGCGCGGCGAGTGAATGATCTTCATGGCTTGGCCCGGATTCGCGAGAAGGTGAGGGCGCGACGATACGCGCCGGCCCCGCGCGCTGTCATCACCTCAGAGCGCCGGTGTCGCACCCTTCCGTTGCGGCTGCCGCCTCGATGCAAGGCACCCCTGCGGGCGGCGTGCTTTGAAAGCCCCGGGTGCTGTGCTAAGCGACCCGCCTCGATTTCGCGGTCGGCACGCCGCCGGCCGGGAGGCATCGCCACCGCCCAGGGAGGCCGGTCTATGTCGTCCGAAGCTCATGCTTCTAGCCACAACTTCATCAACCGTTTCTTCTCGGCGCCGCTGGCCGAGACCGATCCGGAGCTCGCCGGCGCCATCTCCGCCGAGCTCGGCCGCCAGCGCGACGAGATCGAGCTCATCGCCTCGGAGAACATCGTCTCGCGCGCCGTGCTTGAGGCGCAGGGTTCGGTGCTCACCAACAAATATGCCGAGGGCTATCCGGGCCGCCGCTACTATGGCGGTTGCCAATATGTCGATGTGGCCGAGCAGCTCGCCATCGATCGCGCCAAGAAACTCTTCGGCGCCGGTTTCGCCAATGTGCAGCCCCATTCCGGCGCGCAGGCCAACACCGCCGTGTTCTTCGCCCTCATGCAGCCGGGCGACACCTTCCTGGGCCTAAACCTTGCGGCCGGTGGTCATCTGACCCACGGTGCGCCGGTCAGCCTGTCGGGCAAGTGGTTCAAGCCGGTGCCCTACAATGTGCGCCGCGACGACCAGCGCATCGATTATGAAGAGGTGGTCAAGCTCGCCGACGAGCACAAGCCGAAGGTCATCATCGCTGGCGGCTCGGCCTATCCGCGCCATATCGACTTCGCGAAGATGCGCGCCATCGCCGATTCGGTCGGGGCCTATCTGATGGTCGACATGGCGCACTTTGCCGGCCTGGTGGCGGGCGGCGCCCACCCGAACCCGGTGCCGCACGCCCATGTGACCACCACCACCACGCACAAGACCCTGCGCGGCCCGCGCGGCGGCATGATCCTGACCAATGACGAGGACCTGGCGAAGAAGTTCAACTCCGCCATCTTCCCCGGCACCCAGGGCGGCCCGCTGATGCACGTGATCGCGGCGAAGGCGGTTGCCTTCGGCGAGGCGCTGCAGCCCGAGTTCAAGCTCTACGCGAAGAACGTGGTCGAGAACGCCAAGGCGCTGGCTGAAAACCTCAAGGGCCACGGCTTCGAAATCGTCTCCGGCGGCACCGACACCCATCTGGTGCTGGTCGACCTGCGCCCGAAGAAGCTCACCGGCAAGGTGTCGGAAGCGGCGCTGGGCCGCGCCCACATCACCTGCAACAAGAATGGCATTCCCTTCGACCCGGAAAAGCCGATGGTGACATCGGGCGTGCGCCTCGGCACGCCGGCCGGCACCTCGCGCGGATTCGGCGTGGCCGAATTCCAGCAGGTGGGCGACATGATCGCGGAAGTGCTCGACGTGCTCTCGCAGAAGGGCGCCGACGAGGATAGCCTCGTGGAAGGCGCGGTGCGCGGCAAGGTCGCCGATCTTCTCGCCCGCTACCCCATCTACAGCTGAGGCCGAACGATGCGCTGTCCTTACTGCGGAAGCCTCGACACCCAGGTCAAGGATTCCCGTCCGACCGAGGACAGCGCCGCCATCCGCCGTCGCCGCATCTGCCCGGATTGCGGCGGCCGGTTCACCACCTTCGAGCGGGTGCAGCTACGCGAGCTGACCGTGCTGAAGCGCTCCGGCCGGCGTGTGCCGTTCGACCGCGACAAGCTCGCCCGTTCGATCGAGGTGGCGCTGAGGAAGCGCCCCGTCGACCCGGAACGGGTCGAGCGGCTCGTGTCCGGTCTGGTTCGCCGTCTGGAGAGCATGGGCGAGAGCGAGATCACCTCCGAGATGATCGGCGAGCGGGTGATGGAAAGCCTCAAGCAGCTCGACGACGTCGCTTATGTCCGCTTCGCCTCGGTCTACCGCAATTTCCGCGAAGCCAAGGATTTCGAGACCCTGCTCGGGGAACTGGGTCCCCGCCTCGCCGAGGAGGAAGCGACCGACGAACTCACCGCTCGCCGCCTCCGTGAGCCGGGAATCGACGACTGATGCGCAGCCTTCGAGTCCATCTGCCCACGCCATGACCGAAACAGCCTCTGACGCCTCCCTGATGGCGGCGGCGCTGAGCATCGGCCGGCGCGAGCGCGGCCATACCTGGCCTAATCCTGCGGTCGGCGCGCTGGTCGTTCGCGACGGCCCACGCGGGGCCCATGTGCTGGGCCGGGGGTGGACCTCGGTGGGCGGGCGCCCCCACGCCGAACCGCAGGCACTGGCTCAGGCCGGGGAGGGCGCACGCGGCGCTACGCTCTACGTGACGCTCGAGCCCTGCTCGCACCATGGCGGCACGCCCCCCTGCGTCGACGCGATACGGGCCGCCGGCATCGCCCGTGTGGTTGCCGCCGTTCAGGACCCCGATTTCCGCGTCGCCGGCCGGGGCTTCGCCATTCTGCGCGAAGCCGGAATCGCGGTTGAGGTCGGCACAGGGGCCTCGCAGGCGCTGATCGACCATGCCGGGCACATTCGCCGCGTCACCGAGGGGCGGCCCCATATCATGCTCAAGATGGCCGTCTCCGCCGATGGCAAAGTCGGACTGGCCGGACGCCGTCCGGTGGCGATCACCGGTCCGGCAACGCGGGACCGGGTCCACATGCTGCGCGCCACCCATGACGCGGTTCTCACCGGAATCGGAACGGTGCTCTCGGACGATCCACTGCTCACCTGCCGCCTGCCGGGGATGCAGGACCGCTCGCCGCTGCGCATCGTGCTCGATGCCGATCTGCGCCTTCCGCCGACCAGCGCGCTCGCCCGAAGCCTTGATGTCGCACCCCTATGGGTCGTCGCCGCCGAGGACGCCCCCGCGGCGCCTGAGGCGATGCTCGGCACGATGGGGATAGAGGTGATGCGGGTGCGCCGCCGTCCTGACGGCAGGCTTGATCTCAACGACGCGCTGAAGTTGCTCGCCCTGCGCGGCGTGACGCGGGTCATGGTGGAAGCCGGCCCGCGCGTCGTCACGTCCTTCCTAGACGCGGGGCTGGTCGACGAGGTGAACCTGTTCAAGGCACCGCTGGCGCTGGGAAGCGGCGCACTTGACGCGCTGGAGGGACTGCCGCTTTCCACCCTGAGCGACTATCTCTGCGTGGTGGAAGAGGAACAGTATGGCGCGGATCATCTGCGCATCATGAGGCGTCGCTAGAATGTTCACCGGCATCGTTACCGACATAGGCACACTGCGCGCGATCGAGCCCCGCCACGACGTGCGGCGGCTGACCATCGCCACGCGCTACGACACGGCCGGCATCGAACTCGGCGCCTCCATTGCCTGCTCGGGCGTGTGCCTGACCGTAGTTGCGCTGCAGCCAGACGCTTTCGAGGTCGAGGCCGCGCCGGAAACCCTGGCTGTCACCACGGCGGGAGACTGGGCCGCCGGGCAACGGCTCAACCTGGAGCGCGCACTGAAGATCGGTGACGAGCTCGGCGGCCACATCGTGCAGGGCCATGTCGACGGCGTCGCGCAGGTGCTGGCACGCGAGGATCTGGGCGAGACGACGCGTTTCACCTTCGACGCGCCGGCCGCACTGGCGCCCTTCATCGCCATGAAAGGCTCAGTGACGCTCGACGGCACCTCGCTGACCGTTAACGAAGTCGACGGCACCCGCTTCTCCTGCCTGCTCATCCCGCACACCCTTGCCAACACCACCTGGGACGCGGTGAGGGCGGGAGGGCGTGTCAATATCGAAGTCGACATGATGGCCCGTTACGCCGCGCGGCTTGCGGAGTTCCGTTGACGCCTGTACGTCGTCGGCTCTGTCAGTTCATGAGGTAACACCATGGCGAGCCCCCGCCCGCCGCGCGCATCCGATGCCGCCGATACCATGCCGCTTGCCGGCGAACGGGTTCTCGTCGTCGAAGCTCGCTTTTACGACGACATCGCCGACGAGCTTCTGGCCGGCGCCCTTGCCGCCATCAAGGCAGCCGGAGCGCAGGCGGAGGTCATCTCCATGCCCGGCGCGCTCGAAATCCCGGTCGCAACCGCCATCGCGCTCGACGCGGCTCTGGCGGCAGGTAGGCCTTACGACGCTGTCGTCGCGCTTGGCTGCGTTGTGCGCGGCGAGACCTACCATTTCGAGGTCGTCGCCGGCGAATCGTCGCGCGCGCTGATGGACCTGGCGGTCGCCCGCAAGGTGCCGCTCGGCAATGGCATCCTCACCGTCGAGACCGACGAGCAGGCCTGGGTCCGGGCCCGGGTTTCGGAAGGCAACAAGGGTGCCGGCGCGGCCGAGGCGGCACTGGCGCTGCTTCGCCTCAAGCGCCAGGTCGGGTGAGCACCATGACCGCCGACGAAAAGCCGACCATCAAAACTGCCGGCCACAAGCCGGTGCGCAAGAGCGCGGCTCGGCTCAACGCCGTCCAGGCGCTGTACCAAATGGACCTTGCAGCGACACCGCTGTCTGAGATCCTCGCCCAGTTCGAGAGCCACTGGATCGGGCAGGAGATCGAAGGCGACGAGATCGCCAGCGCGGACCTCACCCTGTTTCGCGATATTGTCGGTGGCGTGGTGCGCGAGCAGAGGGCCGTCGACACGCTGCTGGACGCCGCGCTGGTCCATGGCTGGCCGCTCAAGCGCATCGAGGCGGTGCTGCGTGCCACCCTTCGGGCCGGAACCTATGAACTTTCCGAGCGCCCGGACGTTCCTGCCCGTGTGGTCATCGCCGAATATGTGAACGTGGCAGCGGCCTTCCTCGATCGCGAGGAGACTGGCATGGTCAATGCGGTGCTCGACGGCATTGCGCGGGAGAAGCGGCCGGCCGATTTCACCGGCTAGACGGGAGCAGGCGATGGCGGACGGTTCCAGCGGCGCAAGGCCGTCCGGCGAAGACGCGCTGATCGCCCGGCTGTTCGCGCCGATCGCCACCCATGCCGGGGCGCTGGGTCTTAAGGACGACGCCGCCCTTCTCAGCGTGCCGCCCGGACATGAACTGGTCCTGACCAAGGACGCGCTGGTGGCCGGTGTGCATTTCTTCGCCGACGATCCACCCGAAGCAATTGCCCGCAAGGCGATGCGGGTCAATCTCTCCGATCTCGCCGCCAAGGGGGCCCGCCCGCTGGGTGTGATGCTGGCCTTCGCCATTCCACCCGACATGGACGCGAGTGCGCTCGACGCCTTCGCCCGCGGCATCGGCGCCGACGCCGCGCTTTATGACGCTCCGTTGCTGGGAGGCGACACGGTGCGGACACCGGGCCCATTCATGGTTTCCCTCACCGCCATCGGCGCCGTGCCGACGGGTGAAATGGTTCGCCGCACCGGCGCACGGGCCGGACAGGCCATCGTGGTCAGCGGCACTATCGGCGACGCGGCCCTTGGCCTAGCCCTGCGGCTGGCCCCGGAACGACCGGGATGCGCGGCATCGAGCGAAGAGGAGCGCGCCTTCCTTCTCGACCGCTACCTGCTGCCGCGCCCGCGCCTGCCGCTTATCCGGGCGCTGCGGGAACATGCCAGCGCAGCGATGGACGTCTCGGACGGGCTGGTGGGCGACCTCGGCAAGATGCTGACCGCCTCCGGCATCGGCGGCGAGATCGACGCCGCACGTGTTCCGCTCAGCCACGCCGCCCGGCGGGCGGTCGAGGCGGAGCCGGCGCTGCTGGAGGTGGCCCTCACCGGAGGCGACGACTATGAAATCCTCGCCGTCGTGCCGCATCACGCACTCAGCCGGTTTCAAACTGTCGCAACCACGGCCGGCATCGGCGTGTCCGTGATCGGGCATACGGTGGAGGGCCAGGGCCTTACGGTCCGGGACGGCAAGGGCGCGCCGCTGACCTTCGCCCAAGGCAGTTTCAGCCATTTCTGACAAGCCCCGCCGAAGGTGGGGTGTTTCCACGATTGCCTGCGGCCCGGCATCGACCTAGCCTCGCAGCCAGACGCCGGACCATCCGGCGCTGGTTACGGGAACAGCCAAATGAAAATCGCCAGGATACTGCTCGCGGCCGCCGCTCTCGCCATCGGGGCGGGCGCCGCCCAGGCCGAGATGAAGAAGGTGCGCATCGGTACCGAGGGCGCCTATCCGCCCTTCAATTCGGTCGACTCGGCGGGCAAGCTCGTCGGCTTCGATATCGAGATCGGCGAAGCGCTGTGCGCGAAGATGAAGGTGGAATGCACCTTCGTGGCGCAAGATTGGGATGGCATCATCCCCGCGCTGCTCGCCAAGAAATACGACCTGATCCTCGCCTCGATGTCGATCACCGACGAGCGCAAGGAGAAGGTGTCCTTCACCATTCCGTACTACCTGACGCCGGGCAGCTTCATCGCCGCCAAAGACACCACGATCACCGACATCGCCCCTGCGGCGCTGAAGGGAAAGACAATCGGCGCGCAGTCCTCGACCACCGGCGCGACCTATCTCGAAGACAAGTACAAGGATTCCGAGATCAAGCTCTACCCGACGCAGGACGAGGCCAATGCCGACCTCGCCGCCGGCCGCCTCGACGCGGTGCTGGCCGACAAGTTCGTGCTCTATGAATGGCTGGAGAAGTCGACCGACGGCAAGTGCTGCAAATTCGTCGGGCCGGACCTGAAGGACGTGAACCCCCAGGGCACGGGCATCGCCGTGCGCAAGGAGGACAACGAACTGCGGGAGTCGCTGAACAAGGCGATCAAGGAGATCGTGGCCGACGGCACCTTCGCCAAGATCAACGCCAAGTACTTCCCTTTCCCGATCAACTGACCCCAGGTCGGGCGGCGCGCATTGCCGCCGCCCGACGCTTTCACCACCCATTGACCGTGTTCACCTCGCTGCCCCTTTCGCCCCCCGCAGGTTCATCATGAAGACCGACACCATCGTGCTCGGCGCCGGCATCGTCGGCACCAGCGTCGCCCATCACCTTGCGCAGCGGGGACGCTCCGTCGTTCTGGTCGACCGACGCGGTCCCGGCGAGGAGACCTCCTACGGCAATGCCGGGCTGGTGGAGCGGGCGTCGATCTACCCCGTCGCGTTCCCGCGCAAGATTTCGGCGCTTGTCGAGGTGGCGCTGGGGCGCAACCCGGGAGCGAACTACCATTGGGACGCGTTGCTGCGCCTGGCGCCGTGGATGTTCGCCTATTGGCGCGCCTCCGCACCAGCCCGCTTGCTCGACTATGCCCGGCATATGGAGAAGTTGCTCGCCTTCACGGTGGACGAGCATGACCGCCTCGCCCGTGCCGCCGGGGCCACCCACTTCTTCCGCGACGGCGGCTGGCTGAAGCTCTACCGCACGGCGGCCGGCCTCGATGTGGAGCGGAGCGAGTTCCCGCTTGCCCAATCCTACGGGCTTTCCGCGCGCGAGATCAGCGTCGACGAGGCGCTGACCATGGAGCCATCGCTGCGGCCGGTGTTCACCGGCGCGGTCATCTGGTCGGACCCACATTCGGTGTCGAGCCCCGGCGGCGTCACCGAAGCCTATGCCGCGCATTTCGCTGAACTTGGCGGTGAGGTGCGCCGGGGCGATGCGCGCACCCTGGCGCGGCTCGGCTCGGGCTGGTCGGTGATGACGGACGAAGGCAGTGTCGAGGCGCCGGAGGTGGTGGTCGCGCTCGGTCCCTGGGCCATGGACCTGCTACGCCCGTTCGGCATCAGCCTGCCGCTGCAGGTCAAGCGTGGCTACCACATGCACTATCATGCCGAGGGCAATGCCAGCCTGTCGCGTCCCGTGCTGGATGAGGAAGGCGGCTATGTCATCACGCCGATGGTCGGCGGCATCCGCCTGACCACGGGTGTCGAATTCGCCCGTCGCGACGCGCCCAAGACCCCGGTGCAACTCGACAAGACCGAGGTTCTGGCGCGCGGCCTGTTTCCGCTCGGTGCGCGAGCGGAGCCGGAGCCGTGGATGGGAAGCCGTCCGGCGTTTCCGGACATGCTTCCGGTGATCGGGCCGGCTCCGGGGCAGAACGGCATGTGGCTCGCCATCGGCCACCAGCATCTGGGCTTCACGCTCGGGCCGATCACCGGCCGCCTTCTGGCGGAGATGATGAATGGCGATGTGCCCTGCACCGACCCGGCCCCGTTCTCGGCCGACCGTTTCGGCTGAAGAGCGCGCCGCGCCCGGATCAGAGGCCAGGAGTGAATGTGGTGGCGTTGAAGATCTGCCCCATCAGCGAGACTTCCTGGCCGCCGGTCGGCGTCGTCCGGCTGATGAAGTCGAAAACCTTGCCATCCTTCAGGCCATAATCGGCGACCCGGGTGACCCGCTTGTCCTTCGGGTCGAAATAGACCGCGATCACCCGCTGATTGGTAATCTCCGGCCGCAGGAACATCACTTTCCTAGCCTTCTGCGAGATGTAATAGAACACTTCGCCGTCGACGGTAGCGACGGTCGAGGGCGTCCCGAGCACCAGCAACACCTGCTCCTGGCTGGATCCCACGGGGATTTGCTGCAGCGCCTCCGGCGCGATGACATAGCCGCGCTGCTGTTCCTGCACGAAGCCGGTGGGCGAGCGGGGAAGCCCCATGCTGGCCGTCGCCATCGGCATGTCGCCGGAGCAGCCGGTGAGGCCGACAATCGCCACGCCGGCAACGGCCAGCGAGGCCCGGGCGGCGATCCGGGTGCCAGGAGCCTTGTTCCGCGTCGCGCGCGTCGATGCCATCCACTCAACTCCGAAGCTCGTGCCGCCTCCGCCGGAAGGCGTTGCGACCATGGGCAGAAAGCACAGGGGGGGCCCCTGATGCAACCATCGAACACCCGCTCGCCGCGCCATCTCGGCGCTGCGGCGGAGCGCGGGGTTGCCAGCGACGGCTGCCCGCGTTAACCCGCCAGCATAGCCGCATCCGCCGAGGCGGCAGCGGCAACGAGGCAGGAGCCGTCCATGATTCTGCGTTTCTTCCGCCGGAATGACGGAGGTGAGACCATTCAGCGGCTCTATGGCGCGATCGTGGCGCATTCGCGCCAGCCTGTATTTTACACCGATTACGCGGTGCCCGACACCATTGAGGGCCGCTTCGAGATGATCCTCGCCCATGCCTTCCTGCTGTTTCATCGCCTTAAGGTCGAGAGCGAAGAACGCCGCGGGCTCGGGCAGGGCGTCTTCGACGCCTTCTGCACCGACATGGACGCCAACCTCCGGGAGATGGGGGTTGGCGACCTGACCGTGCCGAAGAAGATGAAGAAGGTGGCCGAGGCCTTCTATGGCCGGATAGGCGCCTATGAGGGGCCCCTTGAAGCGGGCGACCTTGACGCGCTTTCGGCGGCGGTGCTGCGCAATGTCTACGGCTCGAAGCCGGCATTTGCGCATGAAGCGCGCGCCTTCGCGCACTATATGATAGGAGCGGCGGCCGCGCTGCAGGCGGTTCCCTTCGCCAGCCTCGCCGCCGGCGATTTCCCGCTGGCCCCGCCGGCCGCCATCGGCTCCACGGAGACAGACCCGTCATGACCGACGCCTCGCCCCTTTCCAAGCCCGTGCTCGTCGCCAGCCTGCCGGACGATGGCCTGAACCTGAAGCTCGCGCCCGATGCTGCCGCCCGCGCCGCCCTGGCGAAGGATTTCGGCATTCCCGGTATTCCCTCGCTGACCGCCCTCGTCATTCTGACCCCAGGGCGCGGCGGCACGGTCCGTGTCACCGGACATGTCGATGCCGTCGTTACCCAGACCTGCGTGGTGACGCTGGAGGATTTCGACACGCGGGTGTCCGAGGACATCGACCTCACCTTCGCGCCTGCCGAAAAGCTCCCGGAGATCCGCCCGGGCGCCGAGATCGACGTCTCCGAGCTCGACCTGCCCGATCCGATCATCGACGGAACCATTGATGCCGGCGCCGTCGCGGCGGAGTTCCTCGCCCTGGGTCTCGATCCCTATCCACGCAAGCCCGACGCGCTTTTTGAAGGGCCGGCCGAGCCGGGCCCCGAAGAAGCATCGCCCTTCGCGGCGCTGGCCAAGCTGCGCGGAAGCGCCGGCGGGGATGCCGATTAGGACGGGGCAGGACAGGGAAATGCGACGACGCTATTGTCATGGCGGCTCAACTCGGGCATGCCGTCAGCGCGGCGCCGATGTCGCATCGCCGTCCCCCCGACCAATGAGACCCCGCCGCTAGATGTCCTCGCCCGTTCGAATAGCGCTCGACGTCATGGGCGGCGACCATGGGCCTGATGTGGTCGTGCCCGGCGCCGAGATCGCGCTTACCCGCCATCCGGACATCGCCTTCCTGCTTTATGGCGACTCCTCCCATATCCATCAGCTGCTGAAGGATCGCCCACGTTTGGCGGCGGCCAGCACGGTGGTACATACCGACGTCGTCGTGCGGATGGACGACAAGCCAAGCCAGGCTTTGCGGCAGGGCCGACGCGTCTCCTCCATGTGGCGCGCCATCGACGCGGTGCGGATGAAAGAGGCCGACTGCGCCGTTTCCGCCGGCAATACCGGCGCGTTGATGGCGATGGCTAAAGTCAACCTCAAGATGATGTCCGGCATCAGCCGTCCCGCCATTGCCTGCCTGTGGCCGACGATGCGCGGCGAGAGCGTGGTGCTCGATGTCGGCGCGTCCATCGGCGCAACGGCCCAGCATCTGGTCGACATGGCGGTCATGGGCGCGGCGATGGCCCGAATCGTCTTCGATATCGAACAGCCGACGGTCGGCTTGCTCAA
Organism: Xanthobacteraceae bacterium 501b; assembly: GCA_000378025.1. GTDB lineage: Bacteria > Pseudomonadota > Alphaproteobacteria > Rhizobiales > Xanthobacteraceae > Ancylobacter. The sequence goes on along the minus strand of KB899087.1, from coordinate 1,320,007 downwards.
TATCGGCGTCGAGGAGATCAAGGGCGTCGAAGAGGTCAAGGACGCCGCCGCGGCCCTGCGCGTGGCGACGCATCCGGGTCTGACCTATCACGGCTTTGTCGAGGGCGATGACATCGGTCAGGGCATTGTCGACGTGGTCGTCACCGAAGGATTCTCCGGCAATATCGCGCTCAAGGCCGCAGAAGGCACCGCCAAGCAGGTATCGGAATTCCTGCGGGGAGCGATCAGCCGCAGCTTCATCGCGAAGATCGGCTATCTGCTCGCGCGTGGCGCCTTCCGTGCGCTGCGCGACAAGCTCGATCCGCGCAAATCGAATGGCGGCGTGTTCCTCGGCCTCAACGGCGTCGTTATCAAGAGCCATGGTGGAACCGATGCCGAAGGCTTCGCTTCGGCGGTTGATATCGGTTACGACATGGTTCGCTACCAGCTTCTCTCCCGCATTGAAGCAGGGATGAATGACCGTCCGCAGGTCGGCCGTGCTGGCGTCGCGGATGCCTCCGTCTCTGACGAGCTACAGGTTCCATCGTGAGTGCAATCCGTTCCGTGGTGCGTGGCGTCGGCTCCTATCTGCCGGCCCGCTGTCTGACCAATGCCGACCTCGCACAGATGGTCGACACTTCCGACGAATGGATCGTCCAGCGTACCGGCATCCGCACGCGGCACATTGCGGCGGAGGGCGAGGTGACGTCTGATCTCGCCATCCACGCCGCGCGGGCGGCTTTGGCGGATGCCGGGCTGGTGCCCGACGATATCGACCTGATCGTCCTCGCCACTTCGACACCGGACAACACGTTTCCAGCGACCGCCGTGAGCGTGCAGGCCGGCCTCGGCATCACCCATGGCGCCGCCTTCGATCTTCAAGCGGTCTGCTCGGGCTTCGTCTTTGCCCTGGCGACGGCGGATAACTTCCTCAAATCGGGCGCCTATCGCCGCTGCCTAGTGATTGGCGCTGAAACCTTCTCGCGCATCCTCGACTGGTCGGACCGCACAACCTGCGTCTTGTTCGGCGACGGCGCCGGCGCGCTGGTGCTGGAAGCGGTGCGCGACGAGGAGGAGGGGCGGGGCGTCCTGACCTCGCATCTGCGTTCCGACGGGCGGCATAAGAACAAGCTCTATGTCGATGGCGGCGTCTCCTCGACCCGCAGCGTCGGCTTTCTGCGCATGGAAGGCCGCGAGGTTTTCCGCCACGCCGTCGGCATGATCACCGATGTGATCGTCGATGCCTTCGAGGCGACGGGAGAGTCGGCCGACACGATCGATTGGTTCGTGCCGCACCAGGCCAACCGGCGCATCATCGACGCCAGCGCCGTCAAGCTTGGGATCGCGCCCGAGAAAGTAGTCATCACCGTCGACAAGCACGGCAACACTTCAGCCGCCTCAATACCGCTCGCTCTTGCCGCGGCGCACGCAGATGGACGCATAAAGCGCGGCGATCTGGTGCTACTGGAGGCCATGGGCGGCGGCTTTACCTGGGCTTCGGCGCTCATACGCTGGTAATCCGCGCCCCATGCGCGAAGTGCCGTTGACCGGTGACGGCCACGGCGCCTAGTTTGGCGTTTATAAACAACGGTACCGACGGGATAGGGAACACGGCAATGGCAGGTCGCACCATCACGCGCGCCGATCTGTGTGAGGCAGTTTATCAGCGGGTCGGGCTCTCACGCACGGAATCAGCCGCCCTGGTCGAGACGGTTCTCTCCGAGATCGCTGACTGCGTGGCGCGTGGAGAGACGGTGAAGCTCTCGTCCTTCGGCTCCTTCGTTGTGAGGCAGAAGGGCGAGCGCGTCGGCCGCAACCCCAAGACGGGCGAAGAGGTGCCCATCGCCCCGCGTCGGGTCATGGTGTTCAAGCCCTCCAACATCCTCAAGCAGCAGATCAACGGGGCCTCGCCCGAGTCGTGAGCGCGCGACAGGAACCGCCGGGGGGAGAGAAGGGGCCTGACGCCTTCCGTACGATCAGCGAGGTCGCCGAGGACCTCGACCTCCCCCAGCATGTCCTGCGCTTCTGGGAGACCCGCTTTCCGCAGATCCGCCCGCTCAAGCGCGGCGGTGGCCGGCGCTATTATCGTCCGGACGATGTGGAGCTGCTGCGCGGCATCCGCCACCTGCTCTATGGGGAAGGCTATACGATCCGCGGGGTCCAACGCATCCTGAAGGAAGAAGGTCCGCGCTACGTGCAGGCCATCTGGCGCGATATCGAAGCGGACGAGCAGGCCATCACCGAGCTGGGCCAGCGTGAAGGTCGCAGCACCGATGCGCCGGAGCCGCTGCCGCCGGCTGGCGCCGCCTATGCGGCACCGCCCGAGGATGCGCCCCCGCGCGGCGTTTTCCCCACCGGCGGCCCGGCTGGCGGCCCTCTGGGTGGCATTCTCAACCTGCTTCCCGGCCGCCAACGCGAGCCTGCCGAGGAGAACCCGGCGCGGCGTGCCCGCCGGCGGCCGGACAGTGAACCGGATCATTTCGACTTGCCGCTGCTCGCCGATCTTGAACCGCCGGTGCGGCCCTCACGAATCGAGCCGCCGTCGCGCAGCGAGCCTCCGCCGCTGGCAACGGATTCGCTGCCGCGCTTCGAGCCTTTGCCGCCGGTACACGGGGGAGTGCCGGACCTTCGTGCTTCAACGCCCCGGCCTGCCATTGGCGAACCGCCCCTCACCGAGCCTCGCCGGCCGCAGGTGCACGCGCCTGACCTGTCTGCCGCTGAGTTACGGGCGACGGAGTCGCGCCCGCCTGAACCGCGCCCAGCAGAACCTCGGGCGTCGTTTCCGTTTCGCCCGGTGGGACCCGGGCCCGCGTCGCACCTGCCCGATGATGAAGTGAGCTTCGTGCCGGAGCGGGCACGCGCGGCTCTGCCGCCGGAGTCGGCCTATCAGGCGACGTCGACAACCCGGCCTGTCTTTACGTCGGAAATAGCGCCGCGCGCGGGCGAGGTACAAACGAACGAGACCCCCGCCCCGACGAGACTGAGCCGCGAGGACGTGCTGCGGCTTCAGGCGGCGCTCTATGAATTGCAAGATTGTCAGCGGCTTCTTGACGCCGCGCGGGACCGGGGCGACTGAACGCACGCCCCGGCCGGCGATTGGTTGTAACCTCAGTCGACGACCGCGATATCGACCCTGGCCACGCCACGCTTGCGAAAGCCGAGCTCATCGGCGACCGCTGTCGAAACGTCGATGATGCGACCCTTCACAAAGGGCCCACGGTCATTGATCCGCACCACGACCGAACGGCCATTGGCCTTGTTGGTGACGCGAACCCGAGTGTTGAAGGGCAGGCTGCGATGCGCCGCCGTCATGGCCTGCGCACTGTGCCTCTCCCCATTGGCGGTACGCCCGCCATAGCCGTAATAGGACGCCATGCCGGACGCCGCGGGCGTGTTGGTCTTCTTTGAACTTGCAAGGGCAGCATTGCCGCCGGCGATAAAGATGATCCCCGTCGCGAATGCCGCTCCGGCAACCCGTCCCATTCCCCAAGCCGTCAATACCTCAGTCCTTCTCCTGTTGCGCGAAGCGCGATGCATGAGAAGGAAATGTGGCAGGGGCATCACGACATTGTGGCTATACCTGGTGGCGCCGAAGCATGTCGTCGTTTGCATCATAATAAACATCGACAGCATAGTCACTCTCGACTTCAACTTATCCCAGATGAAAATCGATCGGTGCAGGCCAGCGGGCGTGCGATATCCTCCGCTCTAATGCGTTGAATTCAGATGCCATTCCCGACTTGTGCGGCAGGCGTCGTGCTCATCTGAGACCGTGTATCGACCGTGTCCTTCGCCGAAAGCCCCGATGGATTCGGCGGCGGTCCCGGTGCTATTGAGCGCGACGATCTGCGGCCATTTGTCGAGGAGCATTGAGAATGGCGACGAACGAAACCCGGGCGCTCAAGCCGGTCGAGGACGAGGTCCTCACCCTCCTGCAAAGCCTCGGCGTGCCGGAATCCAGCTGGCGCAACGGCACACGGTCCGTTCGCTCGCCGATCGACGGCAAGGTGATCGCCGAGCTTCCCGAGGCGGATACGTCTGACGTGTCCAAGGCGGTCGAGCGCTCGGTCGCGGCCTACGAGGCCTGGCGCGCGGTGCCTGCCCCCCGGCGCGGCGAGCTGGTACGCCTGCTAGGCGAGGAGTTGCGGGCGCACAAGGCCGAGCTCGGCCGGCTGGTGACGCTGGAGGCGGGCAAGATCGTTTCCGAAGGCCTGGGCGAGGTCCAGGAGATGATCGACATCTGCGACTTCGCCGTCGGCCTGTCGCGCCAGCTCTATGGCCTCACCATCGCCTCGGAGCGCCCCGGCCATCGCATGATGGAAACATGGCACCCGGTAGGCCCGGTCGCCATCATCACCGCCTTCAACTTCCCGGTCGCCGTGTGGTCGTGGAATGCCGCGCTGGCGCTGGTGTGCGGCAACAGCGTGCTGTGGAAGCCGTCGGAGAAGACGCCACTCACCGCTCTGGCCGTGCAGGCCCTGTTCGAGCGCGCCGCCCATGCCTTCGGCACCGCGCCAGAAGGCCTCTCCCAATTGCTGATCGGCGGCGCCGATGTCGGAGCCGCGCTTACCGACGACGCCCGCATTCCCGTCGTCTCGGCAACGGGCTCCACCCGCATGGGCAGGATCGTCAGCGAGCGCGTAGCGCGCCGTTTCGGACGCTCGATCCTGGAACTCGGCGGCAACAATGCCGCCATCGTCTGCCCTTCCGCCGATCTCGACCTCGCGCTGCGCGGTATCGCCTTCGCCGCCATGGGCACGGCCGGCCAGCGCTGCACCACGCTGCGCCGGCTCATCGTGCATGAAAGCGTCTACGACACGCTGGTGCCGCAGCTCGCCAAGGCCTATGGCACCGTCAGCATCGGCGACCCGCGCGAGGCCGGCACGCTGATCGGCCCGCTCATCGACAAAGCGGCTTTCGAGGCGATGCAGCACGCGCTTGACGCCGCCCGCGCGGCTGGGGGGCGCGTGCATGGCGGCGAACGTGTCGACGTCAGCGGGCATTCGGACGCCTACTATGTCCGCCCGGCACTGGTCGAGCTCGATGCCCAGATCGACATCGTGAAGCACGAGACCTTCGCGCCAATCCTCTATGTGCTGCGCTGCACCGGCCTGCCGGAGGCGATCAAGCTGCACAATGGCGTGCCGCAGGGCCTGTCCTCTTCAATCTTCACCAATGATCTGCGCGAAGCGGAGACCTTCCTGTCGGCGGAGGGTTCGGATTGCGGCATCGCCAACGTCAATATCGGCCCGTCGGGCGCCGAGATCGGCGGAGCGTTCGGCGGCGAGAAGGAAACCGGCGGCGGGCGCGAATCCGGTTCGGATGCGTGGAAGGCCTATATGCGGCGGGCGACCAACACCATCAACTACTCGCGCGCGCTGCCGCTGGCTCAGGGTGTGTCGTTCGATATCGACTGATCGGGCGACCAGAAACGCACGACCTCGTCGAGGACCGGCCGCGGCCGGTCCTCGTTCACGACCGACGGCCGACCGATATGAACGAAGCCGGCGACCCGCTCACCCGCCGCGACGCCGAGTAGTGCCGTCGCCTCGGGATCGCGGCCAGGCCATTTCAGCAGCCACTGGGTGGCAAAGCCCATCGCGGAGGCGGCAACCGTGAGCGCCATGCCCGCCGCGCCAGCCGAGAGCACCTGATTCCATTCCGGCACCTTGGCCGTCAGGTCCGGACGACTGACCAGCACGACTGTGATGGGCGCGCGCAGAAGATATAGCGTCCACATATCGGCTTTGGCGCGCGGCAAGCCCGGGTTCTGTCGCGCATAGACCGCATCCAGTTGCTCGCCGAGCGTTCGCCTTGCGTCACCGGCCAGCACGATGAAGCGCCAGGGACTGAGCCTTCCATGGTCCGGCACGCGCATGGCCAGGCGAAGCATCCGCCGCAACTCCTCCTCACTCGGTCCAGGTTCCACCAGTCCACGCAGCGGCGGGGAGCGGCGTGTCTCCAGGCGCGCCAGCATCTGCGGGCTGGCGGGAAGATCGAGCGGCGCGGCGGGTTCGACATTGGCGGGCAGGGCGGGCCCGTGCGCGGGGTGGTTCATCGGGACACATCCAGTGGGCGGGGGGCCCATCATAGACCGTTCGCTGTGCGCCGACCGTATCCTTCGTCCACAGGGCAAGGGCCGGCTTGCATCCGGGCCGGCAAATGGCTAGACAGACGGCGCCTCACGGCGTCGGAGCGTAGCGCAGCCCGGTTAGCGCACTAGTCTGGGGGACTAGGGGTCGGAGGTTCAAATCCTCTCGCTCCGACCATTTTCGCCGGCCCCCCATGATGGCCGGCGGTTCTCTCCGCGAAACGCGGATCTCTTTAACACGGTAGAAACCATGACGGTGCCTAATAGGCTCCATGATGGACCCGTGCGAAAGTTCTGCGCAGATGGCTGGCCGCACTGCCGATCAGGCAGTGGCGCCAGGCGGGGGGAATCAGCCCGCGCGTGCGACTCGCTTCCTGCGTAGCGTGCTTATGCCGGCACTTGCCGGCCTCGCCATCGCGGCGGCTGCCAGCGAGATCAGCGTGCCTCGTTTCGAATCGCGGGCTCGGCTGTGGATCGACGGGCGCGATGCTGCCGCCGGGCGTGACGGCGTCAAGGTTCTCTCGTCCCGCGATTTTGCTCGCCAGGTCATCGAAACCCGCCGCTTGAGTGCCCGTTTGGCAGCGCCGGCCGGTGCAGGCGGCGGGGCACTTTCCGGCGCAGCGTTGCACCTCGCCGGATTCGCCCTGTTGCCTGCCCCCGCTCCGGTATCGCGCGAGACACTGGCGCTGCGCACGGTTGAGCGGGGACTTGATGTGCGGCAGGTGGGTGGGGGACAGGTGGCGATCGACTTCGTCTCGCCCGACCCGCGCCTCTCCGCCGATGTCGCCAACGCCTTCGCCACGACCTATGTTGAATTGCGCCAGGCGCGCGGCCTCCACGCGGCGGAGGCGGACGGGTCGACCGCTACCCCGGCACGAATCATCGCGACCGCCGTTCCGGCCGGCAACGCACGCTGGCCCACACCGCTCGTCACCAGCCTTGTCGCCGGAATCGGCACCTTCCTGCTGGTGTTCGGCTTCCAGAGCTGGGCCCGCAGGCGACCGGGTGCCGCGGGACATGAATTCGGCGCCGTGCCGATGCCGGAAACGACACCGCACCCGCTCCAGCATCTGCCCTGGATCGGCGCGGCGACCGGTGAACCCAAGGACGATGCCGAAATGGCGAGTTCGCTGCGCCTGCTCTCTCGCGAGCGCGAGCAGGCTGACCTTGCGCGACTGATCGAACTGCGCGGTGGCGCGGCCCGTCTCGTCACCGTCACCGGCGGCCGTGCCGACGAATCGATCGCCCGTTGCGCGCTCGCACTCGGGCGCGCGCTGGCGGGAGCGGCCGACCGGCGCGTCGTGGTCGTCTGCCTCGATGTTGCCTCCCCGGCGCTCGACGGGCTCACCGCGGATCCCCGCGCGCCGGGCCTTACCGATCTCTTGACCGGCGTCTGCGGTTTTTCCGACGCCATCCATCGCGAGAGTGCTTCCCGCTGCCACGTCATTCCGCCTGGGCGCGGCGCGCGCGAGGCGGACGGGCTTGTTGCCGCCGACCGATTGCCGCTGATCCTCACCGCCCTGAAACAGACCTATGATCACGTTATCGTGGCCGCGCCACCGCTGGGGGGCATGGTCGGTGCCGAACGCCTCGCGGGGTTGAGCCCGACGACCATCCTCGTCACCCAGCCCGGCGGCCTGGCAACCGACGCGGTTCACGCCTTCGACGCTCTTGCCTCGCTCGGCTTTGGTGAGATCGCCATGATCACCTTCACGCCGGAAACGGCTGAAAAGGCATTCTCCCGCGCGGCCTGAGCGCGCGCGACACGCTATCCAGCGGAGTCGGAAGGGCACGCATAGCGATGCCGCCGACGCGCCTTCATCTCCTCAACGCATTGAGCGAGAACACTTTGCGGCACGCAACCGGCTCTAGAGAGTGTCGGGCCGGCGGTCGTGCCGCTGCATCCAGCGAATGAGCACTGCCGCCGGGACTATCCAGCCCGCACCAAGGACGACATAGGCCAGGAACTGCCAGAAGGCGGGCAGGGTGGTCACCCGGCCCTGCGCCAGCGCCATCGCCGCCAACGCCCAGCCGAGCACCAGCATCACCATCAGAACCGTGCCGACGAATTTGCGCGAGCGGGCCGAAAGGCCGGGACGGGGGGCTGACATGGGCGGCTCCGGGCTGGACGGACGGGCGCGAGACAATGAGTCTCGTTGCGCCTGTGCTTGGGCCTCTATATCGCTCGCCGCGCCCGGGTGGAAGCTGCCCGGCGCAGGTGGCCGGCGGGGCAGGCGGCCACCACGACAGGGAGCGCCCACTTATGGTCCAGGATCACGCCGTCACCACCAGCCGCGCCGACAGCGATAGTGCGCGCGCCGGCGAGCGGGCGAAAAACGACCGGCTTCGGCCTGTGCGCCTCTGGCTCTACGCCGTCGCGGCGCTCGTGGTGCTGATGGTGATTGTCGGCGGCGCCACTCGGCTGACCGAATCCGGCCTGTCGATCACCGAATGGAAGCCGGTGACGGGCACGCTGCCGCCGCTGAGCGACGCCGCCTGGCAGGCGGAGTTCGACAAGTACCGCCAGATTCCGCAGTACCAGCAGATCAACCGGGGCATGAGCCTCAGTGAGTTCAAATACATCTTCTGGTGGGAATGGGGCCACCGGCTGCTGGGCCGCGTCATCGGCTTCGCCTTCCTGCTGCCCTTCCTGTTCTTTCTCTGGCGTGGGCTGATCGATCGGCCGCTTGGTTGGAAGCTCGCCGGCCTTTTCGTTCTCGGCGGCCTTCAGGGCGCCGTCGGCTGGTGGATGGTCGCGTCCGGTCTGGTGCATCGGGTGGATGTCAGCCAGTACCGGCTGGCCACCCATCTCACGCTGGCCTGCGTCATCTTGGCCGCAACGGTAGCGGTTGCCGTTTCGCTGAAACCCGCGCAGGAGAAGCGCTCCTCGCCCGACTGGCTGCGCGGCTACGCGCAAATTCTGCTCATCGCTGTCCTGGTGCAGATCTTTCTCGGCGGGCTGGTCGCTGGCCTCGACGCTGGGCTCACCTACACGACCTGGCCGCTGATGGATGGCCACCTTGTGCCGCCGATGGAAAATCTGCTGGTGCAGCAGCCCGTTTGGCGGAATTTCTTCGAGAACGTCCTCACGGTGCAGTTCAATCACCGCCTGTTCGCCTATGTGTTGTTCGCGCTGGCGGTGGGGCATTGGCTCAGCGCGCGGCGGGTGGGCGGTTCGGTGCGTCGGCGGGCGACGCTGATTGTGGCTCTCGTGTCGGCGCAGGCGGTGCTCGGCATCCTGACGCTGGTCTATCAGGTGCCGATCGACATCGCGCTGGCGCATCAGTTCGGCGCGACCATCGTGCTGATTGCGGTGACGGTGAATCTGGTACGGCTGAAGGAAGGCGCCTGACGCCTCCCGGCTGCAGGCACAGCTGCGCCAGCCGTAGCCATGTCAAGCTCACGCATGGCCGTCCTCCGGCGGCGCAATCGTCGCGACAGGAGCCTGGATCAGTCCTCTGGACCATCCGCGATCCTGTCGCGAGAGGCGAAGCGCGACCCGACTATTCCGCCGCGCGGCGCGGCTTGAGCGGCCGGCGCGCCAGCACTTCGGCCAAGAACCGTCCAGTATGGCTGCGCTCGCTCTTGGCCACCACTTCCGGCGGACCGGCCGCAACCACCTCGCCGCCACCATCGCCGCCCTCGGGGCCGAGATCGATCACCCAGTCGGCGGTCTTGATCACTTCGAGATTGTGCTCGATCACCACCACCGTGTTGCCCTGCTCGACCAGTTCGTGGAGCACCTCCAGCAGCTTCGCCACATCGTGGAAATGCAGGCCGGTGGTGGGCTCGTCGAGGATGTAGAGCGTGCGGCCGGTGGCGCGCTTGGACAGTTCCTTGGAGAGCTTGACGCGCTGCGCCTCGCCGCCGGACAGGGTGTTGGCCTGCTGGCCGACATGGATGTAGCCGAGCCCGACCCGGGCCAGGGTCTCCAGCTTATCGCGCACCGCCGGCACCGCCTTGAAGAACTCAGCCCCCTCATCGACCGTCATGTCGAGCACATCGGCAATGGACTTGTTCTTGAAGGTGACTTCCAGCGTCTCGCGGTTGTAGCGCTTGCCCTTGCAGACGTCGCAGGTGACGTAGACATCCGGCAGGAAGTGCATCTCGATCTTGATGACGCCGTCGCCCTGGCACGCCTCGCAGCGCCCGCCCTTGACGTTGAAGGAGAAACGCCCCGGCCCATAGCCCCGCGCCTTCGCCTCCGGCAGGCCGGAGAACCATTCGCGGATAGGGGTGAAGGCGCCGGTATAGGTCGCCGGATTCGAACGCGGCGTGCGACCGATCGGCGACTGGTCGATATCGATCACCTTGTCGAGGTGCTCCAGCCCCTCCAGCCCGTCATGCGCCAGCGGCGGCTCGGAAGCACCATTGAGCCGGCGGGCCACCGCGCGGTAGAGCGTATCCACCAGCAGGGTCGACTTGCCGCCGCCGGACACGCCGGTCACGGCGGTGAACAGGCCGAGAGGTATTTCAGCCGTTACGTTCTTCAGGTTGTTGGCGCGGGCATTGACCACGCGCAGCAGCCGCTTGCGGTCCGGCTTGCGGCGCTTGGGCACCGGCACGCTCATTTCGCCGGTGAGATACTTGCCGGTGAGCGAGTGTGGGTTGGCGAGGATCTCCTGCGGCGTGCCCTGAGCGACGATGCGCCCGCCATGCACGCCCGCGCCGGGGCCGACATCGACGACATAGTCGGCGGCAAGGATGGCATCCTCGTCATGCTCGACCACGATCACCGTGTTGCCAAGGTCGCGCAGCCGCCGCAGCGTGCCGAGCAGGCGCTCATTGTCGCGCTGGTGCAGGCCGATGGAAGGCTCGTCCAGCACATAGAGCACGCCGGTCAGCCCCGAACCGATCTGCGAGGCGAGGCGGATGCGCTGGCTCTCGCCGCCGGACAAAGTCCCGGATGCGCGGGCGAGGGTGAGATAGTCCAGCCCGACATCGAGCAGGAAGGCGAGGCGCTCGCGGATCTCCTTGAGGATGCGCGCGGCGATCTCGTTTTGCTTGTCGGTGAGCTGGCCGGGCAGGGAGGCGAACCATTCCAGCGCGAGGCGCACGGACAGCTCCGCCGCCTGACCGATGTGCCGCCCGGCGATCTTCACCGCCAGCGCCTCGGGCTTCAGCCGGTAGCCATGGCAGGCGGCGCAAGGCACGGCGGAGAAATACTTGCCGATTTCCTCGCGCGCCCAGTCGCTTTCGGTCTCGCGCCAGCGCCGCTCCAGATTGGTGACGATGCCCTCGAAAGTCTTCACCGTCTCATAGGCGCGCATGCCGTCATTATAGACGAAGCGGATCGTCTCGGCCTTGGAGCCGTGCAGGATGACGTCCCGCACCTTCTCCGGCAGGTCCGCCCAGGGCGTGGTGAGCTTCACACCATAATGGCGGGCGATAGCCTCCAGTGTCTGGCCGTAATAGGGCGAGGTCGACTTCGCCCATGGCGCGATGGCGCCCTGCTTCAGCGAGCGGGACGCATCCGGCACAATGAGGTTGGGGTCGATCTTGCTCTCATGGCCCAGCCCGTCGCAGGTGGGGCAGGCGCCGAACGGGTTGTTGAAGGAAAACAGCCGCGGCTCGATCTCGGCAATTGTGAAGCCGGAGACCGGACAGGCGAACTTTTCCGAGAACACGATGCGGCGCGCCTCGCCGCTCTCTTCCTTCTCGTCGGCGAACTCGATCACCGCGATGCCGTCAGCGAGGCCCAATGCGGTCTCGAACGAATCCGCTAACCGGCTGGCGATGTCCGGTCGCACCACGAGCCGGTCCACAACCACGTCAAGGTCGTGCTTGAACTTCTTGTCGAGCGCCGGGGCGTCAGCGATCTCGTGGAACTCGCCGTCGATCTTGACCCGCTGGAAGCCCTTCTTCTGGAATTCGGCGAGTTCCTTGCGGTATTCGCCCTTGCGTCCGCGCACCACGGGCGCAAGCAGAAAGAGGCGGGTCTTGTCGGGCAAGGCCAGCACGCGATCGACCATCTGGCTCACCGTCTGGCTCTCGATCGGCAGGCCGGTAGCGGGCGAGTAGGGCACACCCACCCGCGCCCAGAGCAGGCGCATATAGTCGTAGATCTCGGTCACCGTGCCGACAGTCGAGCGCGGATTCTTCGAGGTGGTCTTCTGCTCGATGGAGATGGCCGGGGAGAGACCGTCGATCTGGTCGACGTCCGGCTTCTGCATCATTTCAAGGAACTGGCGGGCATAGGCCGAGAGGCTCTCGACATAGCGGCGCTGGCCCTCAGCATAGATGGTGTCGAACGCCAGCGAAGATTTCCCCGAGCCGGACAGGCCGGTGAAGACCACCAGGCTGTCGCGCGGGATTTCGAGGTCGACATTCTTGAGATTGTGCTCACGCGCGCCGCGGATCGCAATCGTGCGAGCATCGCGGCGCGGGATATCCACGCGGTCCTTCATTCCAACTCTTCTCGCCGGTTCATCTACGGGCAGCTACGCCAACCTTGAACATGTCCGGTGAAAGCCGGTTCACCGGAAGTGCTCCAGGTTTTGCTTTTACGCATTTTCTTCACGCGAACCGAAACGCACTTCGCTCGAAAATGCTCTAGTCGCGTCCAGGGCGGCGCCATCCCGAGAAGAGGACCGCACGGCGAGGGGTCAGCCCCCCACGCTGTTGAGCACAGCCGAGAGGCCGGCCGCCAGCACCATCCCACCGGCTACGGCCAAAATGGCACGTCGGATCAACGCCTGACGGGCGTCCTCAGCACGGATGGCAATAGCGCGGGCGCGCGAGCGGCGGGGAATATGGGTCATGATGGGACAGGCTCCCTCTGAGAACACAGGGTAAACATAGTCCGGCTCCGGCACTTCGCAATGTCCGACTCGACGACTTGCGACAGCTTAGTCTTAATGTTAGGAACATACCAAGAACATTTTAATACGCTGAACCTGTGTCGCGGGCAGCCGCAAAATGGTGGACAAAGCGACGGCTCGGTACGCAAGCGGGGCGCGGTGCCCGGCCGTTTGGTTTAGGATGCGCTCCCTTTCAAGAGCGCGCGCATGTCGGGCGTCCGGCAGTTTCGGAGGACAAGATGGCGGGCAGCGTCAATAAAGTGATCCTGATCGGCAATCTCGGCCGCGATCCGGAAGTGCGTACGTTCCAGAACGGCGGACGGGTGTGCAATCTGCGCATCGCCACCTCGGAAACCTGGCGCGACAAGGCCACCGGCGAGCGCAAGGAGCGCACCGAATGGCACAGCGTGGTGATCTTCAACGAGAACCTGCTGCGCGTGGCCGAGCAATATCTGCGCAAGGGAACCAAGGTCTACATCGAGGGCCAGCTTGAAACGCGCAGGGCCAGCGACCAGTCCGGCGGCCCGGAGCGCTATTTCACCGAGGTCGTGCTGCGCCAGTTCCGCGGCGAACTCACCATTCTCGACAGCCGCGGCGGCGGCGGTTCCGAGGGCGGCGGCGATGACTACAGCGCGGGCGGCGGCAGCGATTTCGGCTCGGGCGGCGGCTATGGTGGTGGTGCGGGCGGCAGTTCGAGTGGCGGGCGCTCCTTCGGCGGCGAGCGCAAGCCTGCGCCCGTCAGCGGTGGCGCGGGTGGCGGTGGCGGCAAGTTCGGCGGCGGGTCGGGCGGCGGCGACCTCGACGACGAGATCCCGTTCTGACGGCTAGGCGCTAGGGGAGAGTTCCTGCCCGCCTCAGGTCAGGAACGACGCCCGTATTCCGTCGATCACGAACTGCACGGCCAGTGCCGCCAGCACGATGCCGAGCAGGCGTGACAAGATCACATTGCCAGTGACGCCGAGCGCCTTGTCCATGCGCTCGGCAGCGAGGAAAACGGCGAGGCAACTGCCAATCACCAGCGCGGTGATGACAAAGAGCAACGCCAACAACCTCAGATCGCCCCGCGCCTCGCCCGCCAGCAGCAGCATGGCGGTGATGGCACCGGGGCCCGCCATCAATGGGATGGCGAGCGGGAACACCGCGAGCGTACGCAGCAGTTTGTCGCGCTGCGCGACTTCCGAGGGGTCGAATTTGCGCTCAGTGCGGCGACCGAACACCATCTCGAACGAGATCGCAAACAGGAGCAGCCCGCCGGCGATGCGGAAGGCGGGCAGGGTGATGCCCAGCGCCGCCAGCAGCGGCGCACCAACGAGCCCGAAGGCCACCAATATGGCCAAGGCGATGGCAGCCGACCGCAGCGCCACCAGCCGCCGCTCGGCGCTTGTCAGGTCCGACGTCACCGCCAGGAACAGCGGCGCGAGGCCGATCGGATCGATCACCACCAGCATGGTGACGATCGCCGAGAACACATAGTCCAGCATGGCGCCCTCTGCTGTTCCGGCCACCCGCCACCGGTCAACCCCCCACCCACGCCGTCGGGGTGCGGTACCGCATTATAAGATCGCCTGCACGAGGCGCTGCCAAGGGGCGGCCTCGGCTGGTGAACGCATCTCCCCGCCACGCTTGTGCCACGTTCCGGCAACGCTGCGAAAATGCGACTGTAAGTTTCTGACATATAAGCATTTTTCGCGACGATGAAAAATCCGACTTGCTGGCCTTTCGGAGCGGAATCGGCTAAACAGACAAACATGTTCCGCAACCACGGAAAGACGATTCCTTGTCCGATTCCGATACTTTGAATCCGGAGGGCGGCGGTCCTTCGGACATCCGGCCCGTCTCCATCACCGATGAGCTCTCGCGCAGCTATCTCGATTACGCGATGAGCGTCATTGTTTCGCGCGCGCTTCCCGATGTGCGCGACGGCCTAAAGCCGGTGCATCGCCGCATTCTGTTCTCGATGCGCGAGAACAACTACACGCCCGAGCGGCCCTACAACAAATCCGCCCGCGTCACCGGCGACACGATGGGCCGGTACCATCCGCACGGCAACCAGGCGATCTACGACGCGCTGGTGCGGCTGGCGCAGGACTTCTCGATGCGCCTGCCGCTGATCGACGGTCAGGGCAATTTCGGTTCCGTCGACGGCGATCCCCCGGCCGCCGAACGCTATACCGAGGTGCGCCTCGCCAAGCCGGCGATGACCCTGCTGGACGACCTCGACAAGGACACGGTCGACTTCCAGGCCAATTATGACGGCCGCGAGCAGGAGCCGACGGTTCTCCCGGCCCGCTACCCCAATTTGCTGGTCAACGGCGCCGGCGGCATCGCCGTCGGCATGGCCACCAATATCCCGCCGCATAATCTCGGCGAGGTGGTGGATGCCTGCGTGGCGCTGATCGACGACCCCTCGCTCGATATCGAGAAACTGCTCGACTACATCCACGGCCCTGATTTTCCCACCGGCGCGCTCATTCTCGGGCGCAGCGGCATCCGCCAGGCCTATCTCACCGGCCGCGGCTCCATCGTCATGCGCTCGCGCGCCACGATCGAGGAAATCCGCAAGGACCGCGACGCCATCATCGTCACCGCCATTCCCTATCAGGTGAACAAGGCAACGATGATCGAGCGCATCGCCGAGTTGGTGCGCGAGAAGCGGCTGGAAGGCATCGCCGAGATGCGCGACGAGTCGTCGCGCGAGGGCATGCGCGTCGTGTTCGAGATCAAGCGCGATGCCCAGGCGGACGTCGTGCTGAACAATCTCTACCGCATGACATCGCTGCAGACCTCGTTCGGCGCCAATATGGTGGCGCTCAATGGCGGCAAGCCCGCCTTGATGAACCTGCTCGATCTGCTGACCGCCTTTGTCGCTTTCCGCGAAGATGTCGTTAGCCGGCGTACAAAATTCCTGCTGCGCAAGGCGCGTGATCGCGCGCATGTGCTGGTGGGCCTAGCCATCGCTGTCGCCAATATTGACGAGATCATCCACACCATCCGCACCTCGCCCGACCCGGCGACCGCGCGTGAGGCGCTGATGACCCGCCACTGGCCGGCCATGGATGTGGCGCCGCTCATCGCGCTGATCGACGACCCCCGCCACCGTCTGGCGGAAGACGGCACCTATCGCCTCTCCGCCGAGCAGGCGCGTGCCATTCTCGATCTGCGCCTGCAGCGCCTCACGGCGCTTGGTCGCGATGAGGTGGCGGACGAGCTCGACAAGATCGCGGTTGAGATCCGGGAATATCTCGACATTCTCGGCAGCCGCGAACGCATCCGCACCATCGTCAAGGATGAATTGCTGGCGGTGAAGGCGGAGTTTGGTACGCCGCGCAAGACCGAGATCATCGAAGCCGAAGGCGACTTTGAAGATGAGGATCTGATCGCGCGCGAGGACATGGTGGTCACCGTGTCCCATGCCGGCTATGTCAAGCGCGTTCCGCTTTCCACCTATCGGGCGCAGCGGCGCGGCGGCAAGGGCCGCTCGGCAATGCAGACCAAGGACGAAGATTTCGTCACCCGAATCTTCGTCGCCTCCACCCACGCGCCAGTGCTGTTCTTCTCCTCCAAGGGCCAAGTCTACAAGCTCAAGGTCTGGCGCCTGCCGATGTCCGCCCCCCAATCGCGCGGCAAGGCGCTGGTGAACATCCTGCCGTTGACGGAGGGCGAGCGCATCACCTCGATCATGGCACTTCCGGACGAGGAAGCCTGGAGCCGGCTACAGATCATGTTCGCCACCAATTCCGGCACGGTGCGACGCAACGAACTGTCCGATTTCACCAATGTGAACCGGAACGGCAAGATTGCGATGAAGCTCGAAGAGGGCGAGTCGATCGCCGGCGTGCAGCTTTGCACCGAGGCCGACGATGTGCTGCTGACCAGCGCCAGGGGGCAGTGCATCCGTTTCCCGGTCACCGAGGTCCGCGTGTTCAAGGGTCGCGATTCCATGGGCGTGCGCGGCATCCAGATGGAGGAGGGCGATCGGCTCATCTCGATGGCCATCATCCGCCATGTCGACGCCACGGCCGAGGAGCGGGCTGCCTATATCAAGCTCGCCAATGCCATTCGCCGCAGCCAGATCGGCGTTGAAAATGGCGTCGAGGCGGGGATTGAGGAAGCCGACATCGTCGAGACTGAGATCGTTGATGCCGAGGCCGGGGAGGGCGCCATTGCCCCCGCCGAGATCGACCAGGCGCGGTATGTCGCTATGGGCGCGGCGGAGCAGTTCATCCTCACTCTGTCGGAGAATGGCTACGGCAAGCGGACCTCGTCCTACGAGTACCGCACCACGCGACGCGGCGGCAAAGGCATCGTTGCCATGGCGGTCAACGATCGCAACGGGCCTCTCGTCGCGTCCTTCCCGGTGGAAGAAGCCGATCAGATCATGCTCGTCACCGATGGCGGCCAACTCATCCGTTGCCCGGTCAACGGCATCCGCACCGTCGGGCGCGGCAGCCAGGGCGTGATCGTGTTCGACACGGCCGAGGACGAGAAGGTGGTGTCGGTCGAGCGCGTGACCGAGGAAGAGGGTGAGGACGTTATCGCCGGCGAGGGCGAGGCCGGTGAGGCGCCGGTGTAGTAGCGCACCTCTGCAGCGGCGCGGCCTTGCCGTGCCGCTGGGCGTTTCGAGGTGAAGCTAGCGGCCGCTCGGTACGTCAGGACCGGTCTGGAGCGCGCGACGGAAGGCGGCGACGACCATGTCGATCATTTGCCGATGGAGCGCGCTGCGTGGCCTGCCCACGCCATCCGCGCAGATCGGATCGCCGATATCTTCGGCTTCCGCCCTCTCGGCGCCGCCTGCCTTGCATTCGGCAAACATGCTGAAATGGCTGGCATCCTCGATCAGGGCGTAGCGCGCGCCGGGAACAGCCTTGGCCACCCCGGAAGCGTCGGCCGTGTGAGGAATGCTGCCCACTTTACCGAGGTTGACGAGATCGATCGGGATCGAAATCCGCCGGAAGCTGGCCGCGTCGAATACACCGACCGGCGCAGGATCGAGCGCCATCGCGAACCGGACCCGGCTGTCGGCATTGTCTCGGCCGGCGTCCTGCAGGTCCATGGCGTGCAGATCCACGCCGCTCTGCCGCACCCAGCCGCAGAGCGAGGGGTTGAGCGCGTCAGTGTCGCAGTAACCCGCCAGTCGGTCGGGATCGACGCGGGCGCCCGCGATGGCCAACGCGGTGCCACCACCCGCAGACAGACCGAGCACGCCGACCTTGGCGAAGTCGAGATGCGCGGCGAATGTCGGGTCCTTCTCCAGCGTGTTGAGGGTTTCCGTTAGGTCGCGCGGACGCAGCCAGATCTTCATGGTCTCCGCAGCCGAGCGGTTCTTGCCGGAATTGCCGGGATGGGCCGGCGCCGCAACCACGAAGCCATGTCCCGCCAGAGCCGTCGCGATCCAGCTCGCTGCCGCAGGGTTTCCGCCGAGGCCGATGCCGTGGGAGAGCAGGATGAGCGGGAACTTGCCCGCAGCCAAGGGGGCGTCACGTTGGGCGGGAGTGCCGAGGAAGAAAGGGCTTTCGCCCAGTTCGACCGGCTCGCCGCCGGCACCTGCCGGGTACCAGACCGTGACATTGAGGGCGACGCCCCGTTCCGCGGAGGGTGCCGCGATCTGGCGCACCCCAGCCATTTCCTCCGCCGTGGCGAGGTGCGGCACCGTCGCCGAGAGCGCGACCGCCGTGAGCAGCAACCCGAGTTTCGTCGCCATCATCGGCCAATCTCCGCGCCACGCCTGTACCGCTGGCGGCTTTCCTCGCAGTTTCGCGTGACGCATTCAACACCCGGTCGGCGCTTGCGTCAGCGGCGGGAGGCCGCTAACGCTTGCCGCGCACTCTTGAGGCCCATGATGAGCGCCACGCGCACCGCTTTCTATCCTGGCTCGTTTGACCCGCCGACCAACGGCCATGTCGAGGTCGCCCGCGCGGCTGCCCGGCTGGTGGACCGGCTGGTCGTGGGCGTCGGCGTCCATCCCGGCAAGACACCGCTTTTCGCTCCGGCGGAGCGTTTAGAGATGCTGCGCGAGGTCTTCGAGCCGATTGCGCGGGAAGAGGGCGCCCATCTCGACTGCGTCACCTTTGACAATCTCGTGGTCGATGCAGCCGAAGCCCACGGCGCCAGCCTTTTGATCCGCGGCCTGCGCGATGGCACCGATCTCGACTATGAAATGCAGATGGCGGGGATGAACGCGACGTTGAATTCGCGCGTGCAGACTGTTTTCCTTCCCGCTTCCCCCATTGCCCGCCCCATCACCGCCACTCTGGTCCGGCAGATCGCTGCCATGGGCGGCGATGTGTCCGCCTTCGTGCCAAGTGCCGTTCTGGCCCGCCTCAGCGGCCGGTTCCGGCGCGAGGCCTAGCGGCGGGCGGCGCCCGCCATCGCTCAACGGAGTTCATGCCCATGATCCGACGCCTCCTCGCCGCCTTCTCCGTCGCCTGCGCGCTGGCCGTGGCCGCCGCCCCGGCCTCGGCGCAGGCGCCCAAGCTGCCGCCGAACGTCGATCCGCAGAACGCCATCATCATGCAGACCACCAAGGGTCCGGTGATCTTCGTGCTGCGTTCAGACCTCGCGCCCCAGCACGCCGAGCGCATCAAGACTCTCGCGCGCGAGGGTTATTATGACAACGTGCCGTTCCACCGTGTCATCGAGGGCTTCATGGCCCAGACCGGCGACGGCCAATTCGGCAACGGCACCGGCGGCTCGCGCTACCCCAACGTGCCGGCCGAGTTCTCGAACGTGCCGTTCAAGCGCGGCACGGTCGGCATGGCCCGTGCCTCTGCGCCGAACAGCGCCAATTCCCAATTCTTCATCACCTTCGGCGACGCCTCTTTCCTCAACGGCCAGTACACCGTCATCGGTCAGGTCGTCTCCGGCATGGAGAATGTGGACAAGATCAAGCGCGGCGAGCCGGTGCAGAACCCCGACAAGATCGTTTCGATGAAGGTGGCCGCCGACGTCAAGTGACGCCGCCCCATCCCCGACCCATTGCAAGGAGAATCCCGATGACCGACACCACCGAAACCACGCTGCTGCTCGAAACGACGCAGGGGCCGGTCACCATCCGCTTCCGTCCCGACCTCGCCCCCGGCCATGTCCAGCGCATCGCCGAGCTGGCCAAGCAGGGCTTCTATGACGGCGTGGTCTTCCATCGCGTCATCGAAGGCTTCATGGCCCAGACCGGTGATCCCACCGGCACGGGCCGTGGCGGCTCGGGCAAGAACCTGAAGGCCGAATTCAACAAGGGCCGCCATGTGCGCGGCACCGTGTCGATGGCCCGGGCCCAGCACCCGGATTCGGGCGACAGCCAGTTCTTCATCTGCTTCGGCGATGCCGGCTTCCTCGACGGTCAGTACACCGTGTGGGGCGAAGTGACCGAAGGCATGGAGAATGTCGATAAAATCAAGCGCGGCGAGCCGGTGCAGAACCCGGACAAGATCGTCAAGGCGACCGTCTCCGCCTGATCAACTTTCTGTTGAGATCCTGCGTCATCCCGGCCGCGCATGGGCGCGCGCCGGGATCGCTATGTCAGGCTTAGTCGCATGCGCGTCGACCTGTTCGATTTCGATCTGCCGCCCGAGCGCATCGCGCTGCGACCCGTCTCGCCGCGGGATGCAGCGCGCATGCTGGTCGTGCGGACCGGCGCCACGCCGGAACTCACCGACGCGCAGGTGCGCGACCTGCCCGATCTGCTGGCGCCGGGCGATGCACTCGTCGTCAACGACACGCGCGTGTTTCCCGCCCGTCTCGACGGCATCCGCCGCCGCGCTGCCTCGCTGGGCGAGGGGGTGAAAGTGGAGGCCATGCTGCACAAGCGGCTCGGCCCCGACAGCTGGCTGGCGCTGGCCCGCCCCGGCAAGCGCCTGACACCCGGCGACATTATCGAATTCGCGACAGCGGAAGGTGTGACGCCGCTCGCCGCACGCATCGAGGCGAAGGGCGAAGGCGGGGAAGTGACACTGCGCTTTGACGCCGTCGGTGCCGCGCTCGATGCCGCCATCGCCGCCATCGGCCATATCCCGCTGCCGCCCTATATCGCCGCCAAGCGCCCCGACGACGCGCAGGACCGTGCCGACTACCAGACGATGTTCGCCGCCCATGAGGGGTCCGTCGCGGCTCCCACCGCCGGGCTGCATTTCACGCCGGAGCTGATCGAGCGGCTGGCGGCGCGCGGCGTGGAGACCCATCGCGTCACCCTGCATGTTGGCGCCGGCACCTTCCTGCCGGTGAAGGCGGACGACACGGACGACCACCGGATGCACGCCGAATGGGGCGAGGTCTCGCCCGCGGCGGCCGCAGCGCTGAACGCGGTGAAGGCGCGCGGCGGCAAGGTTGTCACGACAGGCACTACGGCGACGCGGCTGATCGAGAGCGCGGCGTCGGAGGAGGGGCGGCTCACCGCGTGGCGCGGCGAGACCGATATCTTCATCACTCCTGGCACTCGCTTCCGCTTTATCGACGGCATGCTGACCAATTTCCACCTGCCGCGCTCGACGCTGGTGATGCTGGTGGCGGCCTTTGTCGGCCACGAAACCCAGAAGCGCGCCTATGCCCATGCCATCGCCAGCGGCTATCGCTTCTATTCCTATGGCGATGCCTGCCTTTTGCTGCCACAAGCCCGGCCATGAACAATCCCGACCCCAGCGCACAGACCGATTTCCACTACCGCCTGCACGCCACCGATGGCGACGCCCGACTCGGCGAGGTCGTCACCCCGCGTGGTATCGTTCGCACGCCCGCCTTCATGCCGGTCGGCACCGCCGGCACGGTGAAGGGGATGTATCCCGAGCAGGTGCGCGATCTCGGCGCCGACATTCTGCTCGGCAACACCTATCATCTGATGCTTCGCCCCGGCGCAGAGCGTGTGGCGCGGCTTGGTGGCCTGCATGAGCTGATGCGCTGGCCGCACCCTATCCTTACCGATTCCGGCGGCTTTCAGGTCATGTCGCTCGCCGGTCTGCGCAAGATGAGCGAGAAGGGCGTGACCTTCCGTTCGCATATTGACGGCGCCTATCACGAGCTGACGCCCGAGCGCTCGATCGAAATACAGGGCCTGCTCGGCGCCGATATCCAGATGCAGCTGGACGAGTGCGTGCGCCTGCCGGCGAGCCGCGACGAGATAAACCGCGCCCTGCAGCTCTCGCTGCGCTGGGCCGAGCGCTCGAAGACGGCGTTCGAGGCGCAGCCGAAGGGACGCGCGCTGTTCGGCATCGTGCAGGGCGGCGACGATGCCGAGCTGCGCACCCAATCCGCGCGCGGCCTGATCGACATCGACTTTCCCGGCTATTCCATCGGCGGTCTCGCGGTCGGCGAGCCGCAGGCGGTGATGCTGGCGATGCTGGAGGTGGTGACGCCGATCTTGCCAACGGACAAGCCGCGCTACCTCATGGGGGTGGGCACGCCGGACGATATCATCGAGAGCGTGGCGCGCGGTGTCGACATGTTCGACTGCGTGATGCCCACCCGCGCCGGCCGCCATGCGCAGGCCTTCACCCGCTTCGGCAAGATCAACCTGAAGAACGCCCGCCACGCCGAAGACCCACGTCCGCTGGACGAGGAGAGCGAGTGCCCAGCGGCGCGCGATTATTCCCGCGCCTATCTCCATCACCTCGTGCGCTGCGAAGAGATGCTGGGCTCGATGCTGCTGACCTGGGTGAACCTCGCCTATTACCAGAGCCTGATGGCCGGTATCCGCGCCGCGATCGCACAGGGGCGCTTCGAGGCGTTCAAGGCCGAGGTGAAGGAAGGCTGGGCGCGCGGGGACATTCCGGCGCGGTGAACGCCGTTTACCTGCCGTCAGCCCGGACGGCCGAAGGCCGATCCGGGATCACGTGACACAACGGGTGGGCACAACCCGCGTCAATGGCGCGGCAATGTCAAAATACCATCCCCGGGCTTCGCCCTGGGATCCACGTCTTGCAGTTTGGTGAAGGAAAGTCGTGGACGCCCGGGACAAGCCCGGGCATGACGGTCTTCCTGCCGATCACGCCGCCAGCTTGGCCGCAATGGTCGCGACATGCTTGCCCTGGAAGCGGGCGCCGGCAAGTTCGACCTCTGAAGGCTGCCGCGAACCGTCGCCATCAGTGATGGTCGCCGCGCCATAGGGCGAGCCGCCCTTGATTTCGTCAACGCCCATCTGGCCCGGGAAGGCATAGGGGAGGCCGACCACCACCATGCCGTGGTGAAGCAGGGTCGGCACAAAGCCGAGAATGGTGGATTCCTGCCCGCCATGCTGGGTGGCCGAAGAGGTGAACACCGAGCCCACCTTGCCGACCAGCGCGCCGGTGAACCACAGGCCTCCGGTTTGGTCAATGAAGCTGCGCATCTGCGAGGCCACCGTGCCGAAACGGGTCGGGGCGCCGAAGATGATGGCGTCATAATCCTTCAGCTCGTCGACGGTCGCGATCGGCGCCTTCTGGGCCAGCTTGAAGTGGCCAGCCTTGGCAATCTCCTCAGGGACCGTCTCCGGCACCCGCTTCACCACGACATCCACCCCGGCCTCCCGGGCGCCATCGGCGACAGCTTCAGCCATCGTCTCGATGTGACCATAGGTCGAATAATACAGCACCAGAACTTTAGCCATGTGTCTCACCCTTCGTCTGCTTTCGCGGGACCCTCGGCCCCGGTGAATCTCATGGCGTGAAGCTAGTACCGCGGGCCACATGGCGAAAGCGGCATGACCGACGGAGCGGTCTTGCATTCGTGCAATTGGAAACGTTTGGCCGGCTCGTTTGCCCGCCTCTTGCGCGTGGCCATTGGAAACGCGGGGCATGAATGCCCACGGCCGCTTGCCTTCGCGGAGCGAAACCCTTAATCCCCATTCGCGTGGGGGCCCGTAGCTCAGCTGGTTAGAGCGCGTGACTTTTAATCATGAGGTCCTGGGTTCGAGTCCCAGCGGGCTCACCACGCGCAAAGGCGTTGTTCCTGAAGTCGTTTTCAGCAGCAGGTGTTGATATGTCCTACGCACAGCTTCTCCCGGCTACGGCCTTCGCCCTTGCCCTTGGCGCCGCCCAGCCGGCCCTGGCGGCGGGTGGTTTCGAGTGCCCGAAGAGCACACTCGAAGCGTCTCAGGCGGCGACCATCAAGGCGGCGCTGCCGGCTGGCGATGGACTCGACGCGCCGGACGCCCTGGACGCGGCGGTCGATTCGCTGCGCGCCAAGGGCATCGGCTCGGGGCTCATCATTGATGGTGTGATCACCGCCTACTGCCCCTCCGTTGCGGCGCAGACCGGGCTGAGCGATGCGGCCAAGACCGCAAAGCTCACGACCTTCGCCTCGCGCGTCACCCGCACGGTCTATGCGCTCGACAGCGCCGATGCGGTGATCCTCGACGTTGCCTTCCCGCCGGCAATTCTCAACGATATCAACGCGAAGGCGGCGGCTGCCAAGGTTTCGCCCGAAGCCTGGGTGCGCGGTGCCGTCGACGCCGCCCTTAAGTGAGCGGTCGCGCCGGCACCCGCTCGGGTGGCCGGCGCGTCAGTTTCCGGTAATGCTCTCCAGCCGGGCGATGACGGTCTGGTGGAACTGGTCCATCGAATCGATGCTGGTGTGATCGATTCCGGGCTCGTCGGACAGATCGATGTTCTGCAGGTCGCCCGTGTAGCCCCGCACTGCCGTGACCGGCACACCAAAGCCGTCATCCGCCCAGAAATTAATGAGGATCGCGACATTCTGCGGTACAGGATCGGGATCCGTCGCATCGAAGGTGACGGCGAGATCGACCGCTATCGACCGCTTGTTGAGGCCCTCAGCGACAGTGATTACGGCATTGGCGCCGAGCGAGTGGCCGATCAGAATGGTCGGGCCTTCATGGCCCTGCTGATCGCGGCGCCGGATCAGGTCGATCACATGCTGTGCTTCGTCCCAGCCGTAGAGCTCAGTGTGATAGCCCTGCGCCTTCAGTTGCTTGGCCAGATCATCAAGCCCCAGCGAGAACACGCCGAACAGCCCGCGCAGCAGATAGACGTGCGTGTCGGCCCGGGACGGCAGCGGTGCGGCCGCGCTCTGACCGTGATGCGGCGCAGTAGCCAGATTGGCATGACCGGCGAGGCTCCCCAGCACGAGCAGGGGAGCGGAAAGGACTGTGAGGTTGAAGAGGCGACGCGGCAGTTTCATTCTTTGACCCCGGGGCATAGGAAGTCCGGATAGATAGAACGGTTTCCAGATACTTTTCCATCCCCTTGGGGCACCTCACCATGGCCAAGACGTTTGCAACCGTGTCCACCTCCCATGCCAGCCGCTATCTCCAGCAGCTCTGCAAGCACTGGGCGCACAAGCTGGAAGTGAGCTTCACCCCCGAGCGGGGCGTGGTGAGCTTTCCCGGCGGGACGGTCGCCACGCTTGAGGCAGGGCCGGAGGGGCTGGCGGTGCGAATCGAGGCGCCCGATGCGGAAACGCTGGAAGAGATGAAGGGCGTTCTCGCCCGCCATCTCGATCGATTCGCCTTTCGCGAGGCGCCGCTACCCTTCGTCTGGCAGCCGGCCTGAAGCCCATCCGGCCGCGCCCGCTTTTCCGTCACCCGCTTTTCGATCGCCTTTGCGGATGCGGAAGGAGAGGACGCCCTCTGCCTGCGCCTGCGCTTCCAGCACATGGCCGTCCTGGCGGGCGAGGTGGGGAATGTCGATCGCCGCCATCGGGTCGGTGCATTCGACCAGGATAACCGCCCCCGGCGCCGCGCGTGCCAGGGCCCGCCTTGTGTGCAGCGCCGGCAGCGGGCATTTCATTCCCTTGAGATCGAGCCTGAGCGGCGCGTCGTGGTGATCCATGGCACCTCTCCCGCGCCGGGGGTAGGACGGGCGGGCGCGGCGGGCAAGCGGAAAGCGTGATCGGCCGATGCCGCCTCCCGGCTTGACGACGGCACCGGCGCGACGCGAAGTGCCGGAAAGCCAGTGGGCAGAACGGGCAGGGGAGGCGAGCATGCGGCTGATCGGATTCGCGGGGTGGAGCGGCGCGGGCAAGACCACGCTGCTGGCGCGGCTGATTCCCGTATTGGTCGGGCGCGGACACCGCGTCTCCACGGTGAAGCACGCCCATCACAATTTCGATGTCGACAAGCCGGGCAAGGATTCGCACACCCACCGCACCGTGGGGGCCAGCGAGGTGCTGATCTCCTCGGCCAATCGCTGGGCGCTGATGCATGAATTGCGCGGCAGCCCCGAACCCGATCTGCCGGAACTCGTCGCCCGGCTGTCGCCGGTCGATCTCGTGCTAGTCGAAGGCTTCAAGCATGACCGCCACCCCAAGATCGAAATTCACCGGGTGGAAATCGGCAAGCCGTTCCTCTACCCCGACGACCCGTTCATCGTCGGCCTCGCCTGCGACCGGGTCGTGCCTGGCTGCCCGCGCCCGGTGATCGACCTCGCCGATATCGAGGCCATCGCCGATTTCGCCGACCAGCACGCCGCACCGGTGGCTGGCATCGCCTGGCGGCCTGTGGATCAGAGCGCGGGATAGGCGGCGAGCAGCCGCTCGGCCGCCAGAAGGTCGTCGGGCGTGTTGAGGTTCAGGAACGGGTCGAGCGGCGCCGCCGGCCATTCTACCGGAACGGCGCCGCTATGCCGCGCCCAGTTCATCATCCGGCGCTCGTCCTCCTCCACCAGCAGGCGGCGCAAGGCGTCCCGGGACGCCACCGGCCACAGCCCGAACACGGGGTGCTCGCGCCCGCCAGAGACGGCATAGGCGGCGCCCGTCTCGCCAGCCGCTGCCGCCAGTCGCATGGCAAGGTCGCGTGGCAGAAAGGGACAGTCGCTCGGCACTGTGAGCAGGAAGCGCACTGCATATGCCTCCCGCGCCAGATGGTCGAGGCCGGCGAGGATGCCGGCAAGTGGACCGGGGTTGCCGGGCAGGGTGTCCATCACGACAGGCAGATCGAGACCAAAACGCTCCGCCGGCCCATTGGCGTTCAACAGCAGCGGCGAAACCTGCAGGGCGAGCCTTTGGGCGATGCGCGCGAGGATGGTCTCGCCGCCGAGACGGTGCAGCCCTTTGTCGCCGCCGCCCATGCGCCGCGAGAGGCCGCCGGCGAGGATGAGGCCGGCAGGGGCGGCGGACGTCATGCGGTCGGCCGGGTCAGCAGATAGGCCGACACGCCGAGAAAGATGGCGCCGATGACCGCCAGCACCGGAATCGGCAGGCCGATCAGCACCAGCAGCGCGAAGCTGCCGGCCATGCTGGCGCTCGCGGTGAGCTGCGCCCAACGCGGCACCGCCCCGCTCGCGCGCCACGCCACCACCGAGGGGCCGAGACGGGGATGGGTGAGCAGCCAGCGCTCGAAGCGCGGCGAGGAGCGGGTGAACAGCCAGGCGGCGAGAATGAGGAACACGGTGCCGGGCATAACAGGCGTGACGAGGCCAACGATGCCCAGCCCGACGCACAGCCAGGCAAGGGCAAACATCGCCCAGCGCACAGGTGCCGCCAGGGAAGACGTTTTTTGCTCATCCTCCGTCATGCAGGGGTGCATCGCCAAGTCGTTCGATCCTCATCCTATAGTCTTTACCCCGCGCTGAGCAGCTTCACCGCCACGTCGCGCTCGAAAACATGTAGCAATAGCCGCAGCGCCGCGCCACGTGGGCCCTGACGATCGGAATCGTTCGTGACTGTTTCAAGCGCCTCCGCCCGCGCCTGAACCAGCAAATCGTCGTGCACGTCGAGCCGCGCCAGCCTGAAGCCGGGAAAGCCGCTCTGCCGCGTGCCGAGCACGTCGCCCTCGCCACGCAGCTTCAGATCCTGCTCGGCGAGGAAGAACCCGTCCTCGGAGGAGCGCAGCGCCTCCAGCCGTTGACGGGCGATTTCGCCGAGCGGGCGGCGATAGAGCAGCACGCAGGTGGAAGCCTCCGAGCCGCGCCCGACCCGGCCCCGCAGCTGGTGAAGCTGGGCGAGACCGAAACGTTCCGCATGCTCGATCACGATGATGCTGGCTTCCGGCACGTCGACGCCGACCTCGACCACGGTGGTGGCGACGAGGAGCTGCGTCTCTCCCGCCGCGAAGGCGGCCATCGCCGCATCCTTTTCCGCGCCCTTCATCTTGCCGTGGACCAGGCCGACGCGATCGCCGAAATGCGCCTGCAATTCGCCGAAGCGTGCCTGTGCGGCGGCGAGGTCGGAATTTTCCGATTCCTCCACCAGCGGGCAGATCCAATAGGCGCGCCGGCCTTCCTCCAGCGCGCGGCCAAGCCGGGCGACGATCTCGTCGATGCGGTCGGTGGGAATGGCGCGGGTGTCGATGGGCTGGCGGCCGGCCGGCTTCTCCCGCAACTCGCTGGAATCCATGTCGCCGAAATAGGTCAGCACCAGCGTGCGGGGGATAGGCGTGGCGGTCATGACAAGCACATCCACCGCCTCGCCCTTGGCGGCCAGAGCGAGGCGCTGGTGCACGCCGAAGCGGTGCTGCTCGTCGACGATGGCGAGAGCGAGGTCGTGGAAATCGACCCCTTCCTGAAACAGCGCATGGGTGCCGATGACGAGGTCAACCGCGCCGCTCGCGAGCCGGCCGAGGATCTCCGTGCGGGCACGGCCCTTCTCGCGGCCGGTGAGCAGGGCGACGGAGAGGCCGGCCTTCTCCGCCAGCGGGGCGATGGTCTTCATGTGTTGGCGGGCGAGGATTTCGGTCGGCGCCATCAGCGCCGCCTGCCGGCTGGCCTCGACAACGGTGGCGGCCGCCAGCAGCGCCACCACGGTTTTCCCCGAGCCGACATCGCCCTGCAGCAGTCGCAGCATGCGGTCCTCTGACCCGAGATCGGCGCGGATCGCCTTCAGTGCCTCGGTCTGCGAGCCGGTGAGTGAGAAGGGCAGGGCGGCAAGGATACGCGCAGACACTGCCCCGTCGCCGAGGCTCGGACGCCCTGCCTGCTTAACCGTGCTGGCGCGCAACAGGGCGAGGGCGAGCTGGCCGGCCAGCAATTCGTCATAGGCGAGGCGCTGCCAGGCCGGGCCGAGCGGGCTGACATCCAGCGCGTCGCGCGGCTGGTGCACGTTGCGCAGGGCGGCGAGAAAACTGATGTCAGGCGCGTCCGCCCGCCATTCCGGGAGATCGCCCGCCTGCCCCAGCGCCGCCTCGATGGCACGGCGCACATGGCCCTGGCCCAGCCCCTCGACGAGCGGATAAAGCGGCTCGATCGGCGGTAATTTCGCAAGGCCGGCGGCGTCGACCACCCGGTCGGGGTGAACCATCTGCGCCATGCCGTCGTACAGCGTCACGGTGCCCGACACCCAGCGCGTCTCGCCAATCGGGAGAAGGCGCTCCATCCAGCTGCGCTCGGCCTTGAAGAAGGCGAGCGTCAGGTCGCCGGTGGCGTCGTGGCCATAGACGCGGTAGGGCGCGCGGGAACCGGGAGGGGTGGGCACATGCCGGTCGACATGGATTTCCACCGTCACCACCGTATCGGGCACGATTTCCGCCAGCGTCGGGCGCGCCCTTCGGTCGATGGTGGAAGAGGGCAGGTGCAGGAGAAGATCGAGCACCCGCGCGCCCTCCTCCCGCCCGAGCAGGCGGTTGAACGGGCGGGCGAGCTTCGGGCCGATGCCGGGCAGGCCGGTGATCTCGGCGAAATAGGGATTGAGAATGTCGGGCCGCATGATGCCGGGAAGGTGGACGAAGCCGCGCCGGGGCGCAATGCGGTGGGTGGCACTCATGAGGGGGATGGATGGCGATGGGGAGTCTTTGCTGGGTCCCGGATCGGCGCTCCGCCTCCGGCGTCGCTGGTGCGGGACACATCGCCCGTTTCCCGGACCAGCAGCACCGCGTGCCGCGCCGATCCGGGACCCAGCGAAGACGCTTCGGCGCGTTGCTTTCAGCTTCTGCCCCCAAGGGGTGGCACCTCCCGTCCAATGCCTACCTGACAGCGGCGCCCTTGCGCGCTAGAACCACCGGCTTCCGCGCGTCGCATTTCCGGCGCCCCGCCACCGAGGTCTCGACATGACCGGCACCACGCGCTCCAGCGCGGGCCTTGATGCCCGCCGCCGCCGCATTCTCTACCGCTCCTGGCATCGAGGCACCCGCGAGATGGACCTGCTGATGGGCCGCTTCGCCGATGCCTGCATCGGTGAGCTGAGCGAGGAGGACGTCGCCGCCTTCGAGCAGCTGATCGAGGTCGAGGACCCCGACCTCTATGGCTGGCTCGGCGGCGCCCCGCCGGCGCCGGAATTCGACACCCCGCTTTTCCACCGCTTCCGCCAGTTCCACCTGTCGGGAGAGGGCGTTCCCGAGATATGAAGACGCCCGCCCCATGAAGACGCCCGCCCCATGAAGACCGCGACCACATGAAGACGCCGCTTGCCTCCCTGACCAAACGCCTGGCCCCCGGGCGGACGCTGACCCTTGCCAATGTGCCCGCCGGCATGGAGGGGCTGGTCGTCGCCGATCTCGCCCGCGCTCTGGCGGCGCAGGACGACGCGCCCTGGCCGACCCTGATGGTCATCTGCCGCGATACCGACCGCATGGGCGAACTGGAGCGCGCGCTCGGCTTCTTCGCGCCGGGCGTCGAGGTGCTGCCCTTCCCGGCCTGGGACTGCCTGCCCTATGATCGCGCCTCGCCCAATGCCGCGATCATCGCCCGCCGGATGACGACACTGGCGCGGCTCGCCCGGGTGAAGGGCCGCGAGGCCGGGACCATCGTGCTGACCACGGTGAACGCGGCGCTGCAGCGCGTGCCCAGGCGCGCCCTCATCGCCACCCAGTCCTTCTCGGCGGCGCCGGGCAATGCGCTCTCGCTCGACGAGGTGGTCGGCTGGGCGGAGATCAACGGCTTCCAGCGCACCTCCACCGTGCGCGACACCGGCGAATATGCGGTGCGCGGCGGCATTGTCGACCTGTTCCCGCCGGGCATGCCGATGCCGGTGCGGCTCGATTTCTTCGGCGACACGCTCGAATCGATCCGCTCCTTCGATCCCGAGACCCAGCGCACCGCCATGCAGATGCGCTCGCTCGACCTGGTGCCGATGAGCGAGTTGCAGCTCACCAGCGAGACGATGAAGCGCTTCCGCATGGCCTATGTCGCCGCCTTCGGCGCGGCACCGCGCGGCGACCTGCTCTATGAGGCGGTGAGCGAGGGCCGGCGCTATCCCGGCATGGAACACTGGCTGCCGCTGTTCCATGAGGGGCTCGACACGCTGTTCGACTACTGCCCCGACGCCCCCGTGGTGATGGAGGCGCAGGGCAATGAGGCCGCCACCTCGCGGCTCGAGCAGATCGCCGATTACTACGACGCTCGCCGGCACGGGCTGGAGCATGGCGGCGGCGCCGTGCCCTACAAGCCGCTGCCGCCGGACGCGCTCTATCTCACGGCGGAGGAGTGGAAGGCCCACCGCGAGAGCGCGCGCAACCTTGCGCTTTCCGCCTATGCATTGCCGGATTCGAAGGATGTGATCGACCTCGACGGCCGCACTGCGCGCTCCTTCGCGCCGGAGCGGGCGGACCCGGAGGCCGCGCTGTTCGACATTGCCGCCGCCTATCTGCGCGAGCTGGCGAAATCCAAGCGCACCATCCTCGCCGCCTGGTCGGATGGCTCGCGCGACCGGCTTGCCACCGTGCTGGCCGATCACGGCCTCAAGGGCACGCAGACGGTGGGCTCGCGCGACGCCGCCGAGGCGCTGCCCAAAGGCACCATCGCGCTCGCCGTGCTCGGCATCGAGGCAGGCTTCGAGACCGATGCCCTCGCCATCATCGGCGAGCAGGATATTCTCGGCGACCGCCTCGTGCGGCCCAAGCGCAAGGGTCGCCGGCCGCAGGACGTGATCGCGGAACTGGGCGCGCTGACCGCCGGCGACCTTGTCGTGCATGTCGACCACGGCATTGGCCGCTTCATCGGGCTCAAGACCATCGAGGCGATGGGCGCGCCGCATGACTGCCTGGAAATCCACTACGCGGAAGGCTCCAAGCTCTTCCTGCCGGTGGAGAATCTGGAACTGCTGTCGCGGTACGGCTCGGAGGACACCGAGGCGCAGCTCGACCGGCTGGGCGGCGGCGGCTGGCAGGCCCGCAAGGCGCGGATGAAGAGCCGCATCCGCGAGATGGCGGCCGAGCTTATCAAGGTCGCGGCGCAGCGCCACACGCAGGAGGCGCCGCGCCTAGTGCCGGCACCGGGCCTCTATGACGAGTTCCGCGCCCGCTTCCCCTATGAGGAGACCGAGGACCAGGAAGCCGCCATCGAAGCGGTGTTCGACGATCTCGGCTCCGGCCACCCGATGGACCGGCTGGTGTGCGGCGATGTCGGCTTCGGCAAGACCGAAGTGGCGCTGCGGGCCGCCTTCGCCGTGGCGCTGAACGGCAAGCAGGTGGCGGTGGTAGTGCCGACCACGCTGCTGGCGCGCCAGCACTTCAAGACCTTCACCGAGCGCTTCAAGGGGCTGCCGGTCGTGGTGCGCCAGGCCTCGCGCCTTGTCACCGGCAAGGAGCTTTCCGACACCAAAAAGGGCCTCGCCGACGGGACGGTGGACATCGTGGTCGGGACCCATGCGCTGCTGGGCAAGGCGATCTCGTTCCGCGATCTCGGCCTCGTCATCGTCGACGAGGAGCAGCATTTCGGCGTCAGCCACAAGGAGCGGCTGAAGCAGATGCGCGCCGAGGTGCATGTGCTGACCCTGACCGCCACGCCGATTCCACGCACGCTGCAGCTGGCGATGACCGGGGTGCGCGAGCTCTCCATTATCGCCTCGCCGCCGGTGGACCGGCTCGCGGTGCGCAGCTTCATCACCCCGTTCGATCCCTTGATCGTGCGCGAGGCGCTGCTGCGCGAACGCTATCGCGGCGGGCAGAGCTTCTATGTCTGCCCGCGCATTGAGGACCTCGCCGAGGTGAAGGACTTCCTCGACAAGGCGGTGCCGGAGGTGAAGGTGGCGGTCGCCCATGGCCAGATGGCCGCGACCCAGCTCGAAGAGATCATGTCCGCCTTCTATGACGGGCAGTTCGACGTGCTGCTCTCCACCACCATCGTCGAATCCGGCCTCGACATCCCGACAGCCAACACGCTGATCATCCACCGCGCCGATATGTTCGGCCTCGCCCAGCTCTACCAGCTGCGCGGGCGGGTGGGGCGCTCGAAGACCCGGGCTTATGCCATCTTCACCCTGCCGGCGCAGAAGCAGGTGACGGCACAGGCCGACCGCCGGCTGAAAGTGCTGCAGTCGCTGGATACGCTCGGGGCGGGCTTCCAGCTCGCCAGCCACGACCTCGATATTCGCGGCGCCGGCAATCTGTTGGGTGACGAGCAGTCCGGCCATATCAAGGAGGTCGGCTACGAGCTCTATCAGGAGATGCTGGAGGAGGCGATCGCCAACCTGAAGGCCGGCATCACCGCGCCGGTAGCGGACAAGTGGTCGCCCACCATCTCCATCGGCACGCCAGTGCTGATCCCCGAAGACTATGTGACGGACCTGCATGTCCGCCTCAGCCTCTACCGCCGCCTCGCCGACATGGAGACCGATGCCGAGATCGAATCGATGGGCGCGGAAATGGTCGACCGCTTCGGCACGCTCCCCGAAGAAGTGGAACAGCTGCTCAAGCTGGTGGGGATCAAGGCGCTGTGCCGCCGCGCCAATGTCGAGAAGGTGGATGCCGGCCCGCGCGGCATGGTGCTGACCTTCCGCGACGGGCGCTTCCCCAACCCGGCCGGCTTCATCGCCTATGTCGGCAAGCCGCATGTTGTGGCGAAGATGCGACCGGACGGCAAGGTGATGTTCTCGGAGGACTGGCCGAGCGCCAATGCGCGGCTCAAGGG
The DNA here is from genome assembly GCA_000378025.1 of Xanthobacteraceae bacterium 501b. Classification (GTDB taxonomy): domain Bacteria; phylum Pseudomonadota; class Alphaproteobacteria; order Rhizobiales; family Xanthobacteraceae; genus Ancylobacter. The sequence continues at coordinate 1,286,438 of KB899087.1, read as the reverse complement.
CAGCGCCGGCATTCTGAAAGAGCTGGCGAAGATCGCCGAGCAGGGGGTGAAGGCGGCGTAGCCGCCTCAAACTGAGGGGGCGCAAGTGCCGCTTCGCAGCCTCTTCCATCGGCGTCATCCCGGAAGGACCAAAGGTCCCGGCCGGGATCGCTGCGTCGATTTGAAGGACGATCCCGGCTCTGCGGCTGCGGCCGGGATGACGGGGGTGTCAGACCCGCGTTCAGTCCAGCGGGCTCTCATAGGCGCCGTCGCTGTCGGGCATCACGTCCGCATCGACATCCGAGCCGGGGCCGCTGAGGTTTTCGTAATTGCCGCCGGCCTGCTCCATATAGTCCTGACTCTTGTCCGCTCCCGGATTGTCCGGCAACGGGCCGTAGTCGAGATAGTTCGGGTTGTTGATCGGCGGAATGCTGATCTCCAGCCCGCCCCCGGCCGGCTGGTTCGGATGCACCTCGATCGGCTGCTGCGCGCCGGCAGGCGCAAGGCCCGCGACGAGGAGGGCGGCGACGGAAAGGACGGCGTAACGCATGGACTTCGCTCCAGCACTTCATTCGGACGCGGAAGGCCTGCCTTCGCTGGCCCCCGCGCGCACTGCCCTTAAGGACCGCGTTCGGGCGCGGCTGTCCAGCGCTTCATGCGGGCGATGACGCGGTTTTGGCCTGATGTGGCGAGCCGGCCCGCCGCCGCGCGCGGGACTTTACGGCTTTGCCTGCCACCAGCTTTCCGCCAGCGTGCCGGAAAGCGCCAGCGTCTGCGGCCGCCCCACCTTGCGCCAGCGCGCGATCCACTGGCCCGGCGTGTAGAACAACGGGACCGAGAACTGCGCGGAAATCAGCACCCGGTCGAGTGCCCGCACCGCCGAGACGAAATGCTCCCGCTCGTGCGCCGCCAGCAGCGACTCGATCATCGCGTCCGCCGCAGGGCTCTTCAGCCCCATGAAATTTCGCGTACCGGGCACATCGGCCGCCGCCGAGCCGAAATAGAAAGCCTGCTCATTGCCGGGGGACAGCGACTGGTCCCAGATATAGGGCACCATGTCGTAGTCATAAGTCTGCTTGCGGGCCTCGAACTGCACATTGTCGACGAGGCGGATGTTCAGCCGCACGCCAGCGCGGCGCAGCATGTTCTGATAGGCGAGCGCCAACCGCTCCTGGTCCTTGGTGCCGACCAGCAGTTCCGGGGCGAAGGGCTGGCCGGTGGAGCGGCTAGTCAGCGTGCCGGCCTTCAGCTCCCAGCCGGCCGCTGCGAACAGGTCCAGCGCCTCGCGCAACCGCACACGGTCGCGGCCCGAACCGTCCGAGCGCGGGGCGTGCCATGAGCCGTCCATCGCCTGCGGCAGCACGGAGTCGGGATAAGGGGCGAGCAGCGCCTGCTCGCGCGCATCGGCGGGGCGGCCGAGGCAGGAAAGCTCGGAATCGTCGTAGAAACTGCCATTGCGGCGGTAGAGGCCGAAATAGAGATTTTGGTTGGCCCATTCAAAGTCGAACAGCGCCACCATCGCCTGCCGCACCCGCGCATCGGTGAAGAACGGGCGGCGCATGTTGAAGATCAGCGCCGAATAGGGTTTGGGCGTGCCGGTGGCGACCTCCTCGGTGACGATGCGCCCGTCGCGCACGGCGGGGAAGTCGTAGCCGGTCTTCCAGCGGCCGGGGTCGGTCTCGTAGCGTATGTCGTAAAGCCCGCGCTTGAAGGCTTCAAACTGCGCATTCACATCGCGGTAGAAGTCGTAGCGCAGGCTGTCGAAATTGAAATTGCCGCGATTGACCGGCAGCTCCGCGCCCCAATAGGAAGGGGCCCGCGCCATCAGCACCGTCTCACCCGGCTTCACCTCGGTCACGGTGTAGGGGCCGCTGCCGAGCGGCGCCTTGAAGCTGGTCTGTTCGAAGGTCTCCGCATCGGTGGCGTGGCGGGCTAGCACCGGCATGAGGGCGAGGATCAGCGGTAGTTCACGGTCGACCACGCCGAAGGTGAAGCGGATGGTGAGCCGATCCGTCACCTCGGCCTTCGCCACCTTTCCGTAATAGGTGCGGTGGTTCGGTCGGCCCTTGGCGCGCAGCAGCTCGAACGAGAACAGCACGTCGTCTGCCGTCACCGGCGTGCCGTCGGCGAAGCGGGCGCGCGGGTCGATCTCGAAGGCGACATAGGATCGCGCCGCGTCGGTCTCCACCCGGCGCGCCAGCAGTGCGTAGCAGGTAAAGGCTTCGTCCGGGCTACGCGCCATCAGGCTTTCAACGATGTTCCAGCGCACGAAGGGCGGGGCGGTGCCGCGCACGATGAACGGGTTGAGGCTGTCGAAGGAACCGACCGCGCCCTGGATCAGCCGACCGCCCTTCGGCGCGTCCGGATTAACGCTGCGGTAATGGGCGAAGCCTTCCGGGTGCAGCGGCGCGCCGTGCATGGCGATGCCGTGGCTCGCGAGGCTTTCGCTGGAGGTGACGGCGGGCGCCGGGGCAGCGCCGTCCTGCGCCCCCGCAGACCCCAGAACTGGGTAGCCAAGTGCCGTTCCGCCGGCAATTAAGACGTTGCGCCCAAAGGCCCGCCGGGTGATACCGCTCACGCATCGGCTCCTGGTCAGAGATTCGGCTCGTATTTGCCGCCGAGTTCTAGCATGAACCAGACACCGATATTTGCCGGGGTCACTCTGTCGCCTCAATTGCGCTTGAGACAGCCCCACGATCGCGTTATGGCGGCGAGGCGTCCGCTGTTCTCTCTACCCGGTTCGCTCGACAGGAACTCGACATGATCCATCGCTCCACTCTTGCGCGCAGCCTTGCTGGCGCCGCCCTGGCGCTGACCCTCGCCGGTGGTGCCGCGCTTGCCCAGACGGCTCCGGCCAAGCCGGGCGCCAAGCCGGCGGCCCCCGCCGCCGCCCAGCAGGCGCCTGCCGCTGGCCAGCAGGCCGCCGGCCCGCAGCAGATTCCCGCGATCCCGATTCCGTGGATGAAGCGCTGCCGGCAGGAGCCTTCGATCAACAAGGAGGTCTGCGAACTGGAGCAGACCATCATCACCGACACCGGGCAGTTCCTTGTCCGCTTCGGCGTGTTCGAAGTGCAGGACGACCCCAAGAAGGCCTTCACCGTCGCCTTCCCGACCGGCCTGCTGCTGCGCAACGGCTTCCGCGTGGCGCTGGCCAATGAGCAGCCGATCCTCGGCACCTTCGTGATGTGCGACGAGCGCTTCTGCCGTGGCGACATCCAGGTCGACCAGGGCTTCGTCGACCGCATGAAGAAAGCCCCGGGCCTGACTCTGCAGGTCGCCAATGCGGTGGGCCGCCTCATCTCCTACCCGATCGGGCTCGGTGATTTCGCCAAGGTCTATGACGGCCCGCAGACCGACCAGAAGGTGTTTGAAGGCCAGATCGCGAAGATCCAGGAGCAGGTGAAGGCCCGCCAGGAAGCGCTCAAGGCCGAGGCCGAGCAGCGTGAGCAGCAGACCAAGGCCGGCCTCGAAAAGCTCGGCGCCGAGAAGCTGAAGAACGCCCCGGCACAGTAAGGCCCCTATTACCCTTCAAGACAGAAGCGCCCGGCGAGAGCCGGGCGTTTTCGTTTACGGACTCGCAGCGCCGGCGCAGCGCCGCCGCTATTGCAGCCGCTCGCTGCGCACCCGCCAGCCGCCATCACCATCCGCCGCCAGCATTTCCGGCACCTGGGGATGGCGCACCGGCTCGCCTGTCGTGTCGAGTTCGAGGTTCTGCTCGGAGACATAGGCGACGTATTCGGTCTCCGCGTTCTCTGCCAGCAGGTGATAGAAGGGCTGGTCCTTGGTGGGGCGGATATGTTCCGGGATCGACTCCCACCATTCGTCCGTGTTGGAGAATTCGGGGTCGACGTCGAACACCACGCCCCGGAACGGGTAGTGCCGGTGCCGGACGACCTCGCCGATACGGTATTTGGCGTTCCGCTCTTTCATCATGAACTCGTCCGCCATCCTGAACTTGTCCGCGAAGGGGGTAGCGCCCCCGTAGCGGGCGACGCCAGAGCCTGTCAACCGCCGCCCATGCAACCCGCATGCCCAAACGCCGCAACCACAGGGACGCGACACGAGCGAAAGATGGCGATTGACCAGGGCGAGGCGAGCCGGTAGCGAGCCCTGATGGACGAGGTCCTCGCGCTCGCGCTTCCCTTTTTCGGTGTGATCTTCCTGGGGCTGGGATGCGGCCGGCTGGCGCGCATCCCGGAAAGCGGCCTTGCCTGGCTCAGCTTCTTCATCATCTATCTGGCGCTGCCGGCCCTGTTTTTTTCGCTGGTGGCCCGCACGCCGTTTCACGAGCTGACCAACGGCTCCTTCATCCTGGCGACGACGGCGACGACGGCGGTGTGCTTCACCCTCTCGCTTCTGGTCGGGCTGTGGCTGCGGCGCGGCAACCTGCCGGAAGCCACCATCGCCGCCATTGTCGGCTCCTATTCCAATGTCGGCTATATGGGGCCGGGGCTGACGCTGGGCGCGCTCGGCGCCGGTGCCTCGGTGCCCACGGCGCTGATCTTCGTCTTCGACAGCCTGTTCTTCTTCACCATCGTTCCGGTGCTTATGGCGATGGGCGGACGCGATCGCCGGGGGCTCGGTCACACCCTGCTGTTGGTGGTGCGCCGGGTCGTCACCCACCCGTTCAATGTCGCGACCTTTCTCGGGGTGCTGTCGGCCTATTTTGAATTCCAGCCGCCCGCCGCGCTGGACAAGACGCTGGAATTTCTGCGCAACGCCGCCGCGCCCTGCGCCCTGTTCACGCTCGGCGTTTCGGTGGCGCTGCGGCCGATGGGCAAGATGCAGAGCGAGGTGCCGTGGCTGCTGGCGATCAAGCTCCTCATCCACCCGGCGCTGATCTGGCTGGTGCTGAGCCTGGTCGGCGGCTTCGATCCGGTGTGGATCGCCACCGCCGTGCTGATGGCGAGCCTGCCGCCTGCGCTGAACGCATTCATCATGGCCAAGCAGTACGACACCTATGTCGCAGGCGCCTCCGGCGGCGTGCTGGTCGGCACGGTGGTCTCGGTGGCGACGGTGACGGCCATGCTCTACGCCCTGCAGCACGACATGCTGCCGCACGGGCTGCTGCAGTAAGCTACACCGGCGCTCCCGCCAGCAGGCGCGGCATGTCGCGGGTCGGCCCCACGCCCTCGCGCATCACCCTCCTCCGCAGCCCGGGCGATTGGCCCAGCATCCACAGCCCGAGCCCGCGCAGGCCGGCGATCGGGAGCAGATCGGTCAGCAGCGAACGGTTGAACAGGTCGATGGCGAAGCCGCGCGAGGCAACGTCGCCGCGCCGGCGGCGCTCATAGGCCTCCATCGCGTCCGTGCCGCCGATATCGCGCCCGGCGCGGGCGGCGTCGCTGGCGATCTCGGCGAGAGTGGCGGCGTCGCGGATGCCGAGATTGAGCCCCTGCGCCCCGATCGGCGGGATGATGTGCGCCGCCTCGCCGACCAGCGCGACGCGCCCCTTGGCGAAGCACGCGGCGGTGCGCTGGCTGAGCGGGAAGCTGCCGCGCGGCGACACCAGCTGCATCACCCCAAGCAGCGAATGCGCCTTGCGTTCCATAGCGCGGGCGAAGGCGACGTCGTCCAGCTCCGCTAGCGCCTGCGCCTCCACCGCCGAAACGACGCAGACGACGCTGGAGCGATCGCCGGGCAGCGGCACCAGGGTGAACGGCCCGGTGCGGGTGTGGAACTCGGTGGAGATGTCACGATGCGACCGGCTATGGGCGAGGGTGGCGGTGACGGCGACCTGGGGATAGGCGCGCGTCTTCACCTCGATTCCGGCCGCACGCCGGCAGGGGGAGTTGCGGCCGTCGGCGGCAGCGATCAGCGCGACATCCAGCCGCGCGCCGCCCTCCAGCTCCAGCGTGGCGTGGGTCGGCGTCTCGGTGACGCCCGCCACGCGGACGCCGAGACGCTCGATGCCGGAAGATTGCGCCACCGCCGCGTCGAGGGCGGCGAGCAGCGCCTCGTTCTCGACATTCCAGGCGAAGCCTTCCAGCCCGAGCTCGCCGGCGCGGAATTCGACTTCGGGCGCGCGGATGAGGCGCCCGGTGTCATCGACGAGCCGCATCACCCGCAGCGGCGAGGCGTCGGGGCGCAGGGCCTCCCATACGCCGAGCGCCTCCAGTGCCTTCACCGAGCCGTCCATCAACGCGGTGGTGCGCGGATCATGACTGCGGGGAGGGGCGATGAGCTTGACCGGGAGCCCCCCCGCCGCCAGCGCCAGCGCGGCGATGAGGCCGCTCGCGCCGGCGCCTACCACCGCAGCGGTCTGTCCTGTGTGCAGTTCGGATGACATGTGAACCTCCATGTGCATCACCGGGACTATAAGCCGGACGTGGAGTGTGGGATAAGCAGGCCGACGTGGTCTGGCAATGCAGATCGCGGCGGGCGCATATTATATGTCAGATGTGGAAGAGGCAGGCGGCGATCCCCCGGGACGCGCGGTCGCAGGAGGAAAGCCGGTGGCGATGACAACGAAGTCGCTCAGCGCGGGTCCGGCCGGACGTCGCACGCTGGCTTTCGCCGTGCACATCTTCACCGCCTCGGGCGCGGTCTGCGGGCTGCTGGCGCTGATGGCGGCGGTGGAAGGCCATTGGGCGCTCATGTTTGCCTGGCTCGGCCTGGCGCTGTTCGTCGACGGCATCGACGGCACCATGGCGCGGCGGGCGAAGGTGGGCGAGGTGCTGCCGCGCTGGTCGGGCGACACGCTGGACCTCGTGGTCGACTATCTCACCTATTGCCTCGTGCCGGCCTTCGCGGTGGCGAGCGGCGGGCTGATGCCGTTCTGGCTGGCGGTGGCGGCCAGCGCCACTATCCTGCTCACCAGCGCGCTCTATTTCGCCGACACCTCGATGAAGACCGATGACCTGTATTTCCAGGGCTTTCCGGCGGTCTGGAATGTGGTGGTGTTCTATTTCTTCCTCGTGCCGCTCAATCCCTTCGTGATTGCCGGCATCATCGCGCTGCTGGCGGTGGGCACTTTCCTGCCAATCAAGTTCGTCCACCCGTTCCGCGTCGTGCGGCTGCGGCTCGTCACCCTGGCGCTGCTCGCGCTCTGGGCGGTGCTGGCGGTCGTCGCGGTGGTAGAGGACATGCGGCCGGACCTGTGGGTGACGATCGGGCTGTGCGCCTGCGCGGTCTATTTCACCCTGTTCGGGGTCATCCCCTCGCGCAAGCGGGCGGCCGCGCCGCGCCCCTGAGCGCCGGCGGGCGCCTCACCTCATCCCTAAACGGCTGGAGAGCACAATGGCTGCGACGATTCGCGTCCATGAAACGGGTGGCCCCGAGGTCCTGACCCTGGAGGAGGTGACGCTCGGCGCGCCCGGGCCGGGGCAGGTGAAGCTGCGCCATACGGCGATCGGCCTGAATTTCATCGACACCTATTTCCGCAGCGGCCTCTACCCTCCGCCGAACGGTCTGCCCTTCACGCCCGGCAATGAGGCGGCGGGTGTGATCGTGCAGATCGGCGAAGGGGTGAGCGGCTTCAAGCCGGGCGACCGCGTCGCCTATGGCTCGGCGCTCGGGGCCTATTGCAGCGAGCGGATCATGCCTGCCGCGCCGCTGGTGAAGCTGCCCGATTCGATCGCCGACGAGACCGCCGCCGCGATGATGCTGAAGGGCATGACGGCGCGCTACCTCCTGCGCCAGACCCACAAGGTGAAGGCCGGCGACACGCTGCTGGTGCACGCGGCGGCCGGCGGGGTGGGGCAGATTCTCTGCCAGTGGGCGACGCATCTGGGCGCCACCGTCATCGGCACGGTGGGCTCGGCGGCCAAGGCGGAGATCGCCCGCAACTGCGGCGCCGCCTATGTCGTCAATTACAGCGAGGAGAATTTCGTCGAGCGGGTGCGGGACATCACCGAGGGCGCGCTCTGCGACGTGGTCTATGACGGGGTGGGGCAGGCGACCTATCCGGCCTCGCTCGACTGCATCAAGCCGCGCGGCCTGTTCGCCAGCTTCGGCAATGCCTCCGGCGCGATCAAGGATTTCAGCCTGCTCGCTTTGTCGCAGAAGGGCTCGCTCTACGCGACGCGGCCGACGCTGTTCACCCACATCTCGACCCGTGACGACCTTCTGGCCAATGCCCGCGACCTGTTCGAGGTGGTCGCCTCCGGCGTGGTGAAGATTCCGGTGAACCAGCGCTACCGGCTCTCGCAGGTGGCCGACGCGCATCGCGACCTTGAGGCGCGGCGGACTACCGGGTCGACCGTGCTGCTGCCGTGACGGTATCCCAGTCCCGGATTCTGACGCAAAACGCGCCATTTTCCGGACCGGGCGGACCAGACTTTAGGCTTGCTCCCGTGATCGGCCATGCCATTCTGCCGGGGCACCGCCACAGAAGTGTCATCCGCATGAACCGCCGCTTCCGCCTAACTACCGACCTGACAGGCGCCCGCAGCCGCGCCTGCCGACGGCCGCGCGGGTGAGCGGCATGGGGGACGTGCCGGACCCGCCGCACGCGCTGCTCGAAGCGGTCAAGCTGACCAAGAGGTTCGGTTCGCTGGTCGCCAACGACCATGTCAGCCTCGCCATCCGCGCCGGTGAGACACATGCGCTGCTGGGCGAGAACGGCGCCGGCAAGTCCACGCTGGTGAAGATGATGTGCGGCCTGCTGCAGGCCGATTCGGGCGAATTGCTCTATGAGGGCACGCCGATCATCTTCCCCGATCCCGCCAGTTCCCGCGCCAAGGGCGTCGGCGTGGTGTTCCAGCATTTCGCCCTGTTCGACGCGCTGACCGTGGTGGAAAATGTGGCGCTGGGGCTGCCCGGCCACCAGCCGCTGGCCGTGCTGGCCGCGCGCATCGACGACTGCGTCCGACGTTACGGGCTCAGCGTTGAACCCTACCGGCGGGTGGGCGAGCTCTCCGTCGGCGAGCGTCAGAGGGTTGAGATCGTGCGCTGCCTGCTCGGCGACCCGCGCGTGCTGATCCTCGACGAGCCAACCTCGGTGCTGACCCCGGACGAATCGGAAAACCTGTTCCGCACCGTCGACCTGCTCACCGATGAGGGTAGGGCGGTTCTGTTCATCAGCCATAAGCTCGACGAGGTGCGCCGGCTCTGCCACCGCGCCACCGTGCTGCGCGGCGGCAAGTTCATCGCCGAGGTCAACCCGAAGCAGGAATCCTCCGCCAGCCTGGCGCGGCTGATGGTCGGCGCCGACGTGCCGCGCACGCCGCGCGTGGCGGCGCATGCCCTTGGCGAGCCGCGCCTGCTCGTGCGCCAGCTCAGCGTCGCCGGCGATGGCTCGCGCGGCTCGGCGCTGCACGACATCAATATCGAGGTCCGTGCCGGCGAGATCGTCGGCATCGCCGGCGTCGCCGGCAATGGCCAGACCACGCTGTTCAACGTGCTCTCGGGCGAGACGCGGGTCGAGGACCACGAGAGCATCGTCATCGACAAGGTGGCCGCCGGCGGCCTCGGCCCGACCGAGCGGCGGGCGCTGCGCGCCGGCTTCGTGCCGGAGGAGCGGCTGGGCCACGCCGCCGCGCCGGACATGCGGCTGTCCGACAATGTGCTGCTCACCACCCATGGCGACGGCCAGATCGTGAAGCGCGGCGTGATCCACCGCTCGGTGCTGTTCGCCCGTTTCCAGCAGATCGTGAAGGGTTTCGACGTGCGCTTCGGCGGCAAGGACCCGAAGGCGCGGCGGTTGTCGGGCGGCAATCTGCAGAAATTCGTCATCGGCCGCGAGGTGCTACGCGATCCGGTGCTGATCGTGGTCGACCAGCCGACCTGGGGTGTCGACGCCTCGGCGGCCGCTTTTATCCGCACGACGCTGCGCGAGCGGGCGGCACAGGGCTGCGCCGTGCTGGTGGTGAGCCAGGACCTTGACGAGCTGCTGGAATTCGCCGACCGCGTCGGCGTGATGTGCGAGGGCCGGCTGACGGCGCCGGTGCCGGTGGCGGAGACCTCGCGCGAGGCGATCGGCCTTGCGATGGGCGGCGCCTATGGCACCCACTCGGCCGCCGGGGAGGGCCACCATGCCGCTTAGGCTCGAACGGCTGGAGAACGTCTCCCCCCTGCGGCACGCGATGGCGCCTGTTGTGGCGGCACTGGTGACGCTGGTGGTCGGCGCGGTGATGTTCGTCGTGCTCGGGCATGATCCCGTGCGTGCCTTCACCATCTATTTCATCGAGCCACTGGGCGACGCCTACACCTTGCAGGAACTGGTGGTGAAAGCCTCGCCGCTGCTGCTAATCGGCATCGGCCTTTCCTTCTGCTACCGCGCCAACCGCTGGAACATCGGCGCCGAGGGCCAGTATGTCGCCGGCGCCGTGCTCGGCTCCTGGCTGGCGCTGGCGACGCACGGCACAGAGGCCGGGCCCTGGGTGCTGCCCGCCATGCTGGTGTTCGGCGCCCTCGGCGGGGCGCTGTGGGGGCTGATCCCGGCCTTCCTGCGCGTGCGTTTCGGCGCGAGCGAAATCCTCACCAGCCTGATGCTGGTCTATGTCGCCCAGCTGGGGCTCGACTATCTCGTCCGCGGCCCGTGGCGCGACCCGGCGGGCTTCAACTTTCCCCAGAGCGTCACCTTCGACGACGTGGCGCTGATGCCGCTGCTGATGGCGGACGGCCGGCTGCATGGCGGCATCGTCATCGCGCTGCTGGCGGTGGTCGCCGCCACCTTCGTACTCGGCCGCACGCTGGTGGGGTTCTCGATCGAACTCGCCGGTTCGGCCCCGCGCGCGGCCGCCTTCGCCGGCTTCGACGAGAAGCGCGTGACCTATGGCGTGTTCGCGGTGTCCGGGGCGCTGGCGGGGCTCGCCGGCATCATCGAAGTCGCCGGCCCGATCGGCCAGCTCCAGCCGACCATCTCGCCCGGCTACGGTTTCACCGCCATCATCGCCGCCATGCTGGGCCGGCTGCACCCGGTGGGGATTCTGGTGGCGAGCCTCGTTCTGGCGCTGACCTATATTGGCGGCGAGGCGGCGCAGATCACCATGCGCCTGCCCTTCGATGTGACGCGGGTTTTTCAAGGCACGCTGCTGATCGCCATTCTGGCCGCCGATATTCTGGTGCGCTACCGCATCCGCCGGGTGGAGGGAACGACCCATGCTTGACGCGGCGATCATCGGGGCGGTGCTCGCCAGCGTCGTCGCGGCGGCGACCACGCTGCTGCTGGCCTCGCTCGGCGAACTTGTGGCCGAGCGCGCGGGCACGCTCAATCTCGGCGTCGAGGGCATGATGATCGTCGGGGCGGCGGTCGGCTATGTCACGGCCTATGGCTCGGGCAGCCTGCTGCTGGGAACGCTGGCGGCGGTGCTGGCCGGCATGGCGCTCTCGCTCGTCTTCGCCGTCCTCGCCATCTGGCTCGCGACCAACCAGGTCGCGTCGGGCCTCGCCACCACGATTCTGGGTCTCGGCCTCGCCGGGCTGATCGGCGCCAGCTTCGTCGGCACCCAGCTCGCCGGCGCGCCGCAGCTGCACATTGCCGGGCTGACCGAGCTGCCGATCCTCGGCAAGGCGCTGTTCGGGCAGGATGCCTTTGTCTACGTCTCGTTCCTGCTGCTGGCGGCGGTTGCCTACACGCTGACGCGCACGCGGATCGGCCTCGTGCTGCGCGCGGTGGGGGAGAACCACGCGGCGGCGCATGCGCTTGGCCATCCGGTACGGGGCATCCGCACGCTGGCGGTGATGTTCGGCGGCGGCTGCGCCGGTCTGGCGGGGGCGCATCTGTCGCTCGCCTACACCCCGTTCTGGGCGGCTGATATGACCGCCGGGCGTGGCTGGATCGCGCTGGCCCTGGTGGTGTTCTCCGCCTGGCGGCCGCTCTGGCTGCTCGGCGGCGCCTATCTGTTCGGCGCGGTCTCGATCTTGCAGCTGCATGTGCAGGGATTCGGGCTGGGGATTCCCTCGCAGTTCCTGTCGGCGCTGCCCTATCTGGCGACAATCATCGCCCTGGTGGTCATCTCCGCGCTGAAGCATGGGCGTGGGGCGCCCGCCTCGCTCGGCGTGCCTTTTGTACCTGATCGCTGAACCAACATATGGGCCGCGTCATGGCGGCCTCCCGGTGGGCGAGGCGGTCGCGCCCGCCGGTGATCCCCGAGGCCGCGATGAGGGAGCGGAGACGTTCATGCGCAAGATTCTCTCCATGGCGGTTGCCATTGCCGCGGGCTTCGCCCTGGCTGGCGGTGCGCCGGCACAGGCGGCGGAGAAGCTTAAGGCGGCTTGGGTCTATGTCGGGCCGGTCGGCGATTTCGGCTGGTCGTACCAGCATGACCAGGGCCGCAAGGCGGTCGAGAAGCACTTCGGCGACAAGGTCGAGACCACCTTCGTCGAGAATGTCGACGAGGGCCCCGACGCCGAGCGGGTGATCGAGCAACTCGCGAGGGCCGGCAACAAGCTGATCTTCACCACCTCCTTCGGCTTTATGGAACCGACGCTCAAGGTGGCCAAGCGCCATCCCAACGTGTTCTTCGAGCACGCCACCGGCTTCAAGCGGGCCAAGAACGTCTCGACCTACAACGCCAAGTTCCACGAAGGCCGCTATGTCCTCGGCCAGATCGCGGCGAAGACGTCGAAGACCGGCACGATCGGCTACATCGCCTCCTTCCCGATCCCGGAGGTCATCGCCGGCATCAACTCGCTGATGCTGGGCGCGCAATCAGTCAATCCAAACATGAAGATCAAGATCGTCTGGGTGAACTCGTGGTTCGACCCCGCCAAGGAGGCCGACGCCGCCAAGGCGCTGATCGACCAGGGCGCCGATGTGATCTCGCAGCACACGGACAGCCCCGCCGCCATGCAGGCCGCCGAGGCGCGCGACGTAATGGCGTTCGGCCAGGCCTCCGACATGATCAAGTTCGGCCCGGATTCGCAGCTCACCGCTATCGTCGACGACTGGGCGCCCTACTACATCGAGCGTGTGCAGGCGGCGCTCGACGGCACCTGGACCTCCACCGACACCTGGGGCGGCATGAAGGACGGCGAGGTCGTGATGGCGCCCTACACCAACATGCCCGACGAGGTGAAGAAGATGGCCGAGACGACCCAGGCGGCGATCACCTCGGGCGCCCTCAACCCCTTCAAGGGCCCGATCTACAAGCAAGACGGCACGCTCATGGTGAAGGAGGGCGAGGTTCTGGCCGACAAGGATATCCTGTCGATGAACTGGTATGTTAAGGGCATCGACGACAAGGTGCCCGGCCAGTAGGCTCCGGCATCAGGAACGCATCGGCGGCGTGGGCTTTCACGCCGCCCTCGTTGCCAAAGGTGGCGCCATATGCGATTGCGCTTGCACAGGAGCGCGGCCCCCATGCCCGGCCGCGCGGCCGGAGGCGCCGTGTCGACCCTATGACGATCCCCGTGAATATCGCGGCTCTCGGCGCCCGCGCGGCGGCGATGATCGAGCAACTTGGCGCGATCCCCTCGGCGCCGGACACTCTCACTCGCTTCTTTCTGACCCCCGAGCACCGGCGCGCCGCCGATCTTGTCGCCCGCTGGATGGGCGAGGCCGGCCTCTCGGTAAGCGAGGACGCGCTCGGCACGGTGCGTGGCGCCTGGCACCCCGCCGGCCCGGAGGCCCCCCGCCTGCTCATCGGCTCGCATATCGACACCGTGGCCAATGCCGGGAAATATGACGGCACGCTGGGCGTGATCCTCGGCATTCTCGCTGTCGAGGCGGTGGCGCGAGGCGGGCTGACGCCGGCCTATGGCATCGATGTGCTCGCGTTCGGCGACGAGGAAGGCACGCGCTTTCCCACCACGCTCTCCTCCTCGGCCGCCTGTGCCGGGGTGTTCCTTCCCGCCAGCCTGCAGGCGCGGGACGGCGACGGCATCAGCCTGGGCGAGGCGCTGCTTGCCTATGGCAAGAACCCCGACGACATCGCCGCCAGCGCCTATGACCCCTCGCGCGTGCTGGCCTATATCGAGGCGCATATCGAGCAGGGACCGGTGCTGGAGGCTGAGGGCGCGCCGCTGGGCGTCGTCACCGCCATCGCCGGCGCCTCGCGCCTGTCCGTCACCGTCACCGGCGAGGCCGGCCATGCCGGCACCGTTCCCATGCGCCTGCGCCGCGACGCGCTGAGCGGTGCCGCCGAAATGGCGCTCGCGGTCGAGCGCATCGCCCGCGCCGGCGCGGACGGCATGGTGGCGACCGTCGGGCGCGTACATGTCGAGCCCGGCTCGGTGAACGTGATTCCGGCGCGCGTGGTCTTCACTGTGGATCTGCGCTCGGCATCGGACGCCTCGCGCCGGGCGGCACTGACGCGGTTCGAGGCCGATGCCCACCGCATTGCCGAACAGCGCGGCCTCGGCGTCGTCATTTCCGCCTTTCACGAGGTCGCAACCGTTCCCTGCTACCGCGACATTCAGCGGCGGCTCGGCGATGCCGTCGCCTCGCTCGGGCTGCGGGCGCCGCTGCTGCCTTCCGGCGCCGGTCATGACGGGCAGGCGATGGCAAAGCTCTGCCCGGTCGGCATGCTGTTCGTGCGCTGCAAGGGCGGCATCAGCCATAACCCGGCGGAATATGCGTCGCCCGAGGATATGGGGATGGCCGCGGCGGCGCTCATCCGATTCATCGAACGGTTTCAACAGCCCCCTTCCGATGGCGGCACAAGCGGAGCACAGACGTGAGCAGTTCCGGCGATTCCGACAGGCTGGCGCGCGAGGTCGATTTCCTTAAGGCGCTAGTGCGCGTGCCCAGCGACAACCCGCCGGGCGACTGCGCGCCCCATGCCGAAATTGCCGGCCAGTTGCTGGAGGGGCTGGGCTTCGAGGTGGAGCGCCACGCGGTGCCGGAGCCCTATGTGCTGGCGCATGGGATGAAATCGGTGGTCAACCTCATCGTCCGCGAGCGCTTCGGCAACGGCAGCGGCCCGGTGATCGCGCTCAACTCGCATGGCGACGTGGTACCTCCCGGCGAGGGCTGGACCTATGATCCCTACGGCGCCGAAGAGCGGGGCGGGGCGATCTATGGGCGCGGCGCGGCGGTGTCGAAATCCGACTTCGCCACCTATGCTTTCGCGTTGCTGGCGCTGAAGGAGCGGCCGGACGACCTCGACGGCACGGTCGAGCTGCATTTCACCTATGACGAGGAAGCCGGCGGCTTCGTCGGCCCGCAATGGCTGCTGGAGCATGGCATCAGCAAGCCGGACCTCGCCATTTCCGCCGGCTTCTCCTATGCGGTCGTCATCGCCCATAATGGCTGCCTGCATCTTGAAATCGTGGTGCGCGGCAAGCAGGCGCACGCTGCGATGCCCGAGACCGGGGCGGATGCCCTTGAGGCGGCGGCCGGCATTCTCGACGCGATCTATGCCGAGCGCCGTCGCCTCAACGGCATCACCAGCGCCACGCCGGGCATCGGCTCGCCGAAGATCACAGTGGGTCTGATTTCGGGGGGCATCAACACCAATGTCGTGCCCGACCGCATCGTCATGCGCGTCGACCGCCGGCTGACCCCGGAAGAAAATGGCGAAAGCG
Source organism: Xanthobacteraceae bacterium 501b (assembly GCA_000378025.1). GTDB lineage: Bacteria > Pseudomonadota > Alphaproteobacteria > Rhizobiales > Xanthobacteraceae > Ancylobacter. The sequence goes on along the minus strand of KB899087.1, from coordinate 1,271,048 downwards.
TCGAGGCGGAGCTGCATGCGCTGGTCGAACGCGCGGTCGCGGGGCGGGCTGGCATCGAGATCGAGTGCCGACGCATCATCCTCGCCGAGCCGCTGCGCACGCTGCCGGGCACGGAGCGGCTGGTCGAGACGATCCAGAAGCACGCCGCCGCCGTGCTGGGCGAGACCCCGCCGGCCACCGCCGTGCCGCTCTACACCGATGCGCGCCACTACACGGCGGCCGGCGTGCCGACGGTGCTTTATGGCGCCGGGCCGCGCTCCATCCTGGAGGCCAACGCCCATGCCGCCGACGAGCATGTGCGGATCAGCGACCTCAAGGCGGCGACGCAGGTGATCGAAGCCACGCTGCGCGACCTTCTGAAGCCCTGAGGCCGGAGCGCAACACGTGACCTGGAGCCGCCTGTTCGTCAGTGAGTATTTCTCGGTCTTCGTGGTGTTCGTCGCCACCCTGCCGCTGCTGGCGGGTTGGGCCTGCTACTGGGTGGCGATGCGCCCAAGCCTGGTCGCCGTCTTCGTGCCCCGGGATCTGCAGACGTCCTATCTCGGCGCGCTGACCCTGCCGTTCGCGCTGTTCCTCGCCTTCATGGTGAGCGATATCTGGAACCGCGAGACGCTCTACGCCAAGACCGTGCTGCAGGAGGTGCAGCGGCTGGACGCCATGCTCGACATCGCCCGTGTCTGTGGGCCAAGCTGCGCGCCGGTCGATGATGCGGTGGGGGTCTATGCGCGGGCGCTTTCCCGCTACGAGTGGGATGAGGGCTGGGTGCGGCCGCAGCCGGAAGTGTCGACCGCCTTTGCCGGGCTGGTGGAGGCGATCGCGCGGAGCAGCGCCGATGCCGCCGTGCCGAACTATCTTCGCAGCACGCTGCTCGCCAGCCAGATCGAACTGCGGCGGCTGCGGACCGACCGCTACTTCATCCTCCACGCCGACCTCGCGCCGCATCGCTGGATCGTGGTGATGGTGCTCGGCATGCTGTCGCTGATCGGGCTGGCGGCGCTGCATGTAGGCAAGCGCTACCAGCTGATCATCGGGCTTTCGACCTTCGCCATCGCCTTCTCGACCACGCTCGCCTACACGGTGGCGCTGTCCTGGCCGACGGTGGACGAGAGCATCGTGCCCTCCGAAGAGCTGCGACGGGTGCTGGAATAGCGGCGGAGGGCGGCAGCGGTCGCGTTCAGTAGCCCACCGCCGTGCCGTGCAAATCATAGGCGTCGGCGCGCTCGATCTTCACCGTGACGATCTCGCCGACGCGCAGCGGACGGCGCGCCGCGACATGGACCACGCCGTCAATTTCAGGCGCGTCCGCCTTGGAACGGCCGATCGCCACGGTCGGGCCGACCTTGTCGATTATGACCTGCTGGCGGCTGCCGACCTTGCGCTTGAGGCGGCGGGCGCTGACACGCTGCTGCACCTCCATGAAGCGCTTCCAGCGCTCTTCCTTCACCTCGTCCGGCACCATCTCGGCGCCGAGAGCGTTGGCGGGCGCGCCGTCCACCGGCTCATATTTGAAGCAGCCGACCCGGTCGAGCTCGGCCTCCTCCAGGAAGGCGATGAGTTCCTCGAATTCGGCCTCGGTCTCGCCGGGGAAGCCGACGATGAAGGTGGAGCGCAAGGTGAGGTCCGGGCACGCGGCCCGCCAGGCCTGCACCCGGGCCAGCGTCTTCTCCTGCGCCGCCGGGCGCTTCATCCGCTTCAGCACGGTGGGGGAGGCGTGCTGGAAGGGGATATCGAGATAGGGGAGGATGACGCCCTCCGCCATCAGGCCAATCACCTCGTCCACATGGGGGTAGGGGTAGACATAGTGCATCCGCACCCAGGCCCCGAGGCTGCCGAGTTCGCGCGCCAGGTCGAAGAAGCGGGCGCGGACCTCACGGTCCTTCCACGTGCTCGGCGCGTAGCGCAGATCGATGCCGTAGGCTGAGGTATCCTGCGAGATGACCAGGAGTTCCTTCACCCCGGCATTCACCAGCCGCTCCGCTTCGCGCAGCACATCCGCCGCCGGCCGGCTGACAAGGTCGCCGCGCAGTTTGGGGATGATGCAGAAGGTGCAGCGATTGCTGCAGCCTTCCGAGATCTTCAGATAGGCATAGTGGCGCGGGGTGAGCTTGATGCCCTGCGGCGGCACCAGATCGATAAAGGGGTCGTGCTGCGGCGGCACCGCCTGGTGGACGGCGGCCAGCACGCTCTCATATTGCTGCGGCCCGGTGACGGCGAGCACGCCCGGATGCACGTCGCGAATCTGCTGGGGCTCGGCGCCCATGCAGCCGGTGACGATGACCTTGCCATTCTCCTTCAGCGCGTCGCCGATGGCGGCGAGGCTTTCCGCCTTGGCGCTGTCGAGAAAGCCGCAGGTGTTGACGATGACGAGGTCCGCGCCTTCGTGATGGCGCGACAGCTCATAGCCTTCCGAGCGCAGGCTGGTGATGATCCTCTCGCTGTCGACCAGCGCCTTGGGGCAGCCGAGCGAAACGAAGGAGATGCGCGGCGCCTCACCGCGCGCGGGGGAGAAGGCGTCGGGGGACGCGATGTCGGCCATGATCGTGGGGGTACCCGGCATTTCAGGATCGCGAGGCGTTACGGCACGCCGCCCGATCCGTCAACTGCGCCGGGGGCGCCCCCACTATGCCGTGCCCCCCGTGGTGAGGCTCAGGCCGCCTGATCTTCCACCGACTGGGCGAGGACGCTGTCGAACAGTTCGACCTCGGGATGGCCGAGATAGAGCGGCTTGTTGGCACCGGCGCTGCCATGCGCCTTACGGAACGCCTCGGAGCGCGTCCACGCCTCGAAGTCCGCCCGCGACGCCCATTCGGAATGCGAGGCGTAGAGGGTGTGGTCGTCCTTGGTTGCGCCGCGCAGCAAATGGAAGGTCTTGAAGCCCGGCACGGTCTTCAGATGGCTGTCGCGCTCGCGCCAGACGGTCTCGAAATCGGCTTCCGACCCGAGCTTCACCTTGAAGCGGTTCATAGCGAGAAACATGGCGCACTCCTGTGTTGACCCGGCGCAGGAGACTTAGCCCAAGCCGACGCCGGGGTCGATACGGCGTGTCGGCATTGCGGCGGCCGAGACAAAAAAAGGGGCGGCTCGCGCCGCCCGCCTATCCTGGAGAGACACGTCCGGATCAGGGCTTACTTCAACTTGTCGACATCGATGCCGAAGGTGACGGCGCCAATGGCCACATCCTTGTCGGAAATGGTGACGCTGACCTGGGCGATCTTCTTGCCGTCCTCTTCCTCGACCTTGTCGACGAAGATGGTACCGGGACCCACCGCATAGGTCTTCTGCCACTTGGCCTCATCCGCCTGCCACAGGTCGGAGGTGCCGTCGGTCTGGCCGACATTGAGGCCGCGATTGTCCATCACGAAGGCTTCGGTGATCACGCCGCCGGACGCATCCCGCTTCACGATCAGGAATTCCGACAACTTGTTCTTGCGGACGGGATCGACCACCGCCGGGTCCTTGGCGACCCAGGCCTTGTCCAGCGCGATGATGTCTTCCTGCATCAGCCGCTTGTGCTTCTTGTTCGCCTCGACGATGGCGGCGATCACCACCGGATCGCTGAGCCACGGGGTGATTTTCTCCTGCACATAGGCCGTCGCCGGCTTCACATGCGCCGCCTGATCCTGCGCGAAGGCGGGGGCGACCGCGAGGATGCTCGCCGCCGCGGCGAGCGCGACGAACCTGCTGTGAATGTTCATTGGCGTTTCCTCCTCATGGACGGTCTTCTGCCGTCCGCCGCCACCGTAGCATGGTGTAACGATGGATACGCAAGAGGTATTCGATGCTGCAGAGCAGCATGAACAATCCATCGAATTCGCACAAGCGAAATGTTTTGGACACGAATCGTATAGTTTTTACTAGTGGAGCCTGAACGACAACATAAGAACTCACTCAGGGGCGAGCAGCGCGCCGTCGCGCCTGCAATCAAGGTCGCAAAGGCTGACGAAAGGGAAGAAACACGATCAGGCCGCGTAACTAAGCAGCGGTGTTCATCAGATACCGTTACGATCACCATGAGAGACGTTCTGGGATGCCGCATTCCATGTACGATGTTCCGTATTCTTCATGGAGGACAACAAGCCTTCACGTAAAAGTGTGACAAGCAAGTAGCCACAATCGGCACAGCCTGCCGCATGCGTGCCCAGATACTTCTTGACTGCGTCATTTGGGTGCCAAGATCGCATGCTTAGGATGTGCCTGCCCGTCGAGGGATACGGCCCCGCCCCGACGGGTTTCACAAAAGGCCGAAACGGGAGGTTCCATGACCAACATTATTGAAGGACCCGCCTTTCGCCCCGAGCCGCTGCATGTGCTGATCGGCCAGGAAGACATCACCATCGACTCGCTGGACGGCGCCATCGGCTTTATCCGTTCGCTGCGCAATGACCGGCTCGGCCGTTTCGCCGAGATGCTGCTGACACAGCTGGAATCGGCCCGCATTCCCCAGCAGAAGAGCGACGCCTGGGTGGCGTTCGCCACCTGGACCGAGGCCTGCCATCTGCGCAACGACGCCCATCACTGGAGCCGGGCCGCATAAGGTCCGGCCACCTGTTACCGACAGCGGGGAGACCTATGCACTCCCCGCGCGCCGGCTTCGCGTCAAAGGCGATGGCGGCGACCGCGACGTTGCGGTAAGCGTTCGGGCGGGGGATGAGCTTTTCTTACGTCGAGCAAACGCCTTGAAGCCTGTGACCGCCGCCTTCGCCGCGCTTGCCGTCGGTGCCACCTTTTTCGCCCCATCGCTGCGCGCCCAGACCCAGGGCAGCCAGACGTCGAGCGGTACGGAACAGCCGGCGGCGACAGCGCCGCAGGCGGCCCAGCCCGTCGTCCTGCTGCTCGATGGGCTCGGCGTCTATGTCGAGAGCGACTATATCGGCGTTTCCGCCCTGACCAGGCCTTTAGCCCTGCAGGGTTTCAAGACCCGCACCGATTCGCATCTGATGGTGAAGACCAAGGGAATCGTTCCGGATGTCATCATCGGCCATTCCATGGGCGGCGAGACGGCGTTGCGCTACGCCACCGAACTGGCGCGCGCGGGCTACAAGCCGCCGATGGTGATCACCATCGACGCGGCGCCGGCCCCGCCGGCCTGCACCGTACCGCGCTGCATGAACATCGCCGGACCCGGCTTCGCCCGGGTGCGCGGCGCCCGCAACATCAGCGCCTGGGATGCCGGCGCGCGCTTTCGCAACCATGCGCAGTTGCCCACCCATCCGGCGGTGCAGGAACTGATCCTGAAGGAAACCGGCGACTGGATGGCGCAGTGGAAGGCGAGCCAGCCGAAGCTCGCGCGCATGGGCCCCAAGCCGGGACGCCCGTCTGCTGCGGCCGAACCCACACCCCCGCCCACGCCCGCTCCCGCCACACCGAAGATGTGGACGATGCCGAGCTGGTCCGTGCCCGGCTGGTCGGTGCCGAGCTGGCCCGGTGCCGGCCAGGGCGGCTGAGCGCCGTCAGTCCCGGCTCTGCCTGACGTGATCGATCAACGCCCGCAGCTTGGGGGCGAGATTGCGGCGGTTGGGATAGTAGAGATAGAAGCCCGCAAAGGGCGGGCAAAAGGCACCGAGGACCGGCACTAGCTCGCCACGCGCGACGAAGGGCCGGAAGGTTTCTTCCATGCCGAAGGTGATGCCGGCGCCGGCCACGGCGAGCTTGATCATCAGCGCCATGTCGTTGGTGGTGATCTCCGGTGCCACCGCCACGGCGAAATCCTTGCCCTGCTCGGTGAACTCCCAGCGGTAGGGCGCCAGTTTCGGCGCCGGCCGCCAGCCGATGCAGCGATGCTGTGCCAGCTCGCGCGGATGCACGGGTGTGCCGGCGCGCTCGAAATAGCCGGGCGAGGCCACCACCGTCTGGCGCTGCTCGGCCGAGACCGGCACCGCGATCATGTCCTGCTCGATTACCTCGCCGAGCCGCACCCCGGCATCGAACCCCTCGGCGACGATATCGAACTCCTCATCCGTCACCGTGACGTCGATCTGCACGTCAGGACAGGCAGCGGCGAAACCGGCCAGCAGCGGCCCGGCGAGAAACCGCTCGGCAATCGACGAGACAGCCAGGCGCAGCTGCCCGCGCGGCCGCCCGGCGAGGTCGCCGGTACCTTCCACTGCGGCGCGGATCTCGGCCATGGCTGGTGCCAGAGCGGCGTTGAGGCGCTCGCCCACCTCGGTGAGGCTGACGCTACGGGTGGTGCGCCGCACCAGCGCCATTCCCAACGTGGCCTCCAACCGGCCGATGGTCTGGCTCACCGCTGAGCGTGTCACGCCCAGGCGGTCGGCAGCGGCGCGGAAGCTTCGCTCCTGTGCGACCACGGTGAACACCGCCAGCGCGTTGAGATCCGCCATCATTGGTTAGCTTTACTTTCCATTGTGTCGTGCCGTGCACGGCTTATTGCGACACTGCCCGCTCGCTACCTTCCTGCCAACGCGAAACCGACGCGTAAGCGATCAACAAAGGAGCAGGGCAATGGCACTGGACAAAGTGGTTCTGATCACCGGCGCCTCCAGCGGCATAGGCGCCGGCATCGCCCGCGAACTCGGCCGGGCCGGCGCTCGGCTGGCGCTGGGCGCGCGCCGTACCGAACGGCTCGACGTGCTGGCAGCCGAGATCAGCGGCGCGTTCGGCGCCGAGGTGATGATCCGCCGCCTCGATGTCACTGACCGGGCGGATGTCGCCGCCTTCGCCGAGGCCGCCCGCCAGCACTATGGGCGGGTCGACGTCCTCATCAACAATGCTGGCATCATGCCGCTCTCACCCATGGCCTCGCTGAAGGTGGAGGAATGGGACGCGATGATCGACGTCAACATCAAGGGCGTGCTCTACGGCATCGCCGCTGTGCTGCCTGACATGACGGCGCGCGGCTCCGGCCACATCGTCAACATCGCCTCCATCGGGGCGCTCTCGGTGGTGCCGACGGCGGCGGTCTATTGCGCGACCAAATACGCCGTGCGCGCCATCTCCGACGGCCTGCGGCAGGAAAACGACCGGCTGCGCGTTACCTGCGTCCATCCCGGGGTGGTCGAGAGCGAACTGGCCGACACAATCACCGATCCCGCCGCGGCGCAGGCGATGAAGGCGTATCGCGCCATCGCACTGACCCCGGACGCCATCGGCCGGGCCGTGCGCTTCGTGCTGGAGCAGCCTGATGATGTCGATGTGAGCGAGATCGTCGTCCGTCCCACCGCCAGCAGTTGAGGAGGCCCGTCATGAAATTGCGACTGCAGGCGCCGCTGCGCGCCACCCCGACCACTGTTCGCCCGGTGCGTCCTTCGCGCCGAATGAACCTGCTGGCCGCGCTCGTCGCCATTTCCTTTCTCCCATCCCGTGCCGGAGCCGATCCCGCCATGACACCGACACCCGCCGCGCGCCCTCAACACGACCAAAATCACCCTTATGTCGGCATGTGGGTAACGCCCGACCGACATATCCGGCATGAGCTCCTGCCCAATGGCCGCTATGACGAGGCGCGCGGCACCCGGCAGAGCGCCTATCGCGGCCGCTACGAAGTGCGCGGGACCCATATCGACTATTGGGACGACACCGGCTTCACCGCCGACGGCATCTTTGTCGATGCGGACACACTCCACCATGGCGGCATGGTGTTCCGCCGCGTGAAATGAGGGCACGCGTCCCGCGCCATCCGCGCCCGCTATCTTGACGAGTGGCCGCCGACTGGGGCATGGCTCGCCGGCGATGACGCGCGGGGTCGCGCTGGCAGGTCTTCCAAAGGCAGGTCTTCCAAAGGTAACGGCGCCGCCCCATCCGGGCGCGGCGCACGCCGGGATCGGGAGAGCGCCCGGCAACCTCTAAGGTGCCCCCCGAACGATCGCCGCCAGGCCCGCCTTCAATCGAGGCAGTGCGGGGCCGGGAAGGGTGGCCGAGTGGTTTAAGGCAGCGGTCTTGAAATTCTGCCAAGGCCGTGCCGTCGCCTCCCGGTCAATGCGTCCTAGCGTTGATATTGCTGGATTTTAGCGTCGCGTCATGTCGCATCATCACCGCAGGTTTTGACCACTGCCTTGCCGTCCGGTGCCAATTCCGGTGCCAATGGCAAGCATCTCAAACCCAAGATAAACCGGCCGCACCTCCCGGGCGCGGCCGGCGAGGTCGTCAGTCGTGCCTGCCGGCACCCTTGGGAACAAGGTCCTTTACCAAATCCTCTATCAGCCCTTCCGCCGCTTCCATGCGGTCGGCGGCTTCGTTCAGCACCGCCCGCATCGCATCGCAATGAGCCGTGCTGATCTCATCCTGCAGGGCGTTCGCCATCAGCCGCGCCGCCACGCACATGTGGCCTGCAGCCAGCATGATGTCTTGGATATCGCGAAGCCGCATCAGGTCCGGGGATGGCATACGCCCCTCCTGCGCTGCAATTGCTCCCAACGTCCGCCCGCATCGGCAATGCCGTTGTCGTCGTCGTCATGCGGGCCGTCGAGAATGTCGCCGCCGTCCTCGTTGACATCCTCCGGATCATCGCCCGCGTCATCCTCGCGGTCGTTCGCACAGCCGCGAGCCCATGCAGACTGATCGCCGCCATTAAAACCGAAAGTCCGGCTCAGGAAACCGCAGGGAGAAAGTGTGCGGTCGCCATACCAGCCGCGCGGATAACTCTCCGGCGACGCGATGCTCGGCTCGCGGCATCCGTCGTCTTCGGCGTCATCATGCGGCGTCGGGCACAAACCGAAGCCAGCGCGCTCCTCTCGCCATCCTAGAACGTATTCGGCGTCGCCGCCGTCCTCGTCATCCTCGTGAGGGGACGTGCAGACATGGAAGGCGAGCACCGCGCACGTGGACCATTCGGGGCCGCTCTGGTCGAGTTCGTCGCCATCCGGCTCATCGTCGGAATCGGGATCGAGGGCGTCGAGCGCCTCCATGGCGCGCTCGATGATGAGGGAGAGATCGCGACAGGCGGCGAGCCGGTCGACGATCGAAGGCGGGAACGGGCCGCCGTAGTCTTCGTGGATATACATGGGATGGCTCACTAGTTCGGCTTGTCAAGGCCGTCGCCGGTAGCGGACCGGCAGCCGGGAGTTGACAACCTGCTAGTGAGACAGGCCGGCGCACTTTTAAGGGTTTCCCCTCTGGACATGGCGCACCGCTCCCGGCCAATATGGCCAGGTTCGGTCGCCCGCCAAGGCGCCGCGTTGCGTCTGCCTCCGCCAAGAGGCTTTCGCTTCAGCACTCCTCCGCCGCCAAGCGGATTGGTGCCTATCACTAGTCCGGGTTGTCACGCCCAATCCCATTTATGCGCTGCTTCGCCCCTCTCGCCAAGAGGGATGCGAAGGCGCGCGCTTTGGTTGCATGCCGATCGGGTCGATGCCAGACTAAGTTACCAACACTGAGGTCGGGCATCTGCGCTTGTGTGTAGCACCCGAGGGGAGAGAGCTATGGGCCAAGCAAAAATAAAAGCCGGGAGGCAGAGTGATGTCGCCTATCATCACACCAGCAGCCTGTACACAAATCTTATATGGATGTCTGGATACATTGATTTAGAGGGAACAAATCGAGAAGTTATTCATCCGAAGATTGGAAAAATACGCTCCCCTCTTTCCTTGCGGCGGGGCGTGCAGGATTTCCCGCGACTTGCGTGGTTCACGCGCCGCGTGGACGTTCCGAAATGCCTCATTCTATCGCAAGTCTCTTTCGCCAAAGACGACGGCTCCATCGTCCAGACCTTGCAAATTCCTGAGCTCGTTGGCCATGGTATTGCGCTTAATCGATTCGCGCTCGGGTTCTCAATCTCGGAACACAAATTGGTACCCTGGAATGAGTACTACGGATATACAACAGCGGAGGGGCGCGCCTTGAATGAATCGGCAAGAGACTTTGGCGACAATCCGGACGATTGGCTGATATCGGAAACCCCAATAGATGTTGCCACGGCTGTTGAAGTGCGCTTGTCTCTGAATATTTATGAGCCAAACCTCAAGAAGTCAGAAGCATATCTTCACGATATAAAGAAGATGGTTCAGCTTTGCCGTGAGAAAACTGGGGTTTATATCCCCCCGTCCTGGCTGAAAGTTGAGCAAGCCGAGCGACTGGCTCAGTCTATGGGGCTGTCAGTTGGAGATTTTGGCGGACGCTTTAAGGGCTAGCCGAGTCGGCAGCTAGCCCCTGACCTGAAGGTCGATCCGTACCAGCGCGCTTCCAATGTAGATAGGCGCAACCGCAAGAATCGAGCGAGCACGTCCGGCGACAATGATTTGGTCGCCGACCTTCGGCACTTCCCATTCACCCGAGGGCCACCCCTCGGCTTTAAGCTGGGTTGCCGAAAGCACGACTTCGCTGTCGCCTTGGTAGATGCCTCCGGCGATTTCGTCCGGGCGGTACCCCCTGAAACTCACCCGGGCAGAGACATCTATGTTGGACATCTGAGCTCCATCTTGATGCCGACGCCGCAAAACGGCGTCCTGCCCATGCTTTGCCAACTGGCGATCGAGCGAAGCGATTGCGGCGTCGGGGCTCATAGCGCCGCCCTCTCGTCCACCAGGTCGCACACGCTCTCGCCGGCACGACCCTTGCCAACCTCGCCGGCCGCCCACAGGATCGCCGCCCGCAGCGCCACAAGGTCCGGCGCGTTCACCAGCCGTTCGGCCATCTCCGGCGAATAGGCGATCACCTCGTCCCCGTCGCCGGTCAGGTTCTCCCATCCCAGCAGGATGCCACCGAGGATCGTCGCGCCCGTCACGGCCGACGCCTGCGCCTCCGTGAGCCCCTCGGATGGCGTCGGTACTACCGACCCCATCCCGGCAAGAGCCGCCTTCTGCGCGGCGCGGGCGCTTGTGCTGGTGATGCCCCGCACCTTGAGCCGAAGGTCGCCGAAGCCGGGGATATCATCCACCCAGCCGCCGCCCTCGATGCGGGCGGCATGGGTGCGTATGGTGGAGAGGTTCATTGCCGGTTCCTTTCGATATCTTTGTGCCGAGGTCGGAATTCCGACCCCGGACGCAAAAGCGCCGCCGCTCACGGCTTGATCGGCTCGCCTATGGTGTCTGACCAGCGATGGATGATTTTTGAAGCAGGCTCGACGCCGGGGGTTACGAGCGTGGCCACGATCCACCCTCCCACGCCGTGCCCGATGATCGGCTTGCCGTCCTTTGTGCCAAGGACGTCCAGATTTCGGCGCGCCGCCTCGAAGGCAGGGATGGCGTGGCGCGAGGGGTCGAAGTCCTCGGGAGGAATATCGCCGAGATCTATTCCGAAGGTGCTGACGCCTTCGAGAAAATACCAATGGCCGACGGGGAGGTCCTCATAGCGCTGAGACGTCGACCGAAACAGGACATGGCCTGTTCGCGCCTCTTCAGACCAACCCACTACCATGATCTCGCAGTCCTCCCATCCCTCAAGGTTCTGCTCGAATCGTCGCCATACGTCATCCGATATTCGCCTGAATTCATCGAATGACTCGTAGGACGAATATATGCAGGCCTTGAAGAACTCGATGTAGCACTGGTAGCTTCCGCGAAGCACAAAGACGGCATTTGCTCGGGGTATAGGCACTATCTTGTGCACCACTCTGGTGAGCACTCCAGATTGCGTGTCATATGTTGCCGCGTCAGCGAGAACATGCACTCGCCCGCTTTGTATCACCGCTGCCATGGCGCTCATCAGAATGCTCCCTGTATCGAATAGCGGCTGCGGCCCGTTCGCCCGCCATCGGCGAAGCCGAGGCCAGCCCAAGGGTTTCCTGTCGTCGGCACGAACGAGCCGCCAACCATCGTCCCGGCCGTTCCGTTGGCGCCCCCTCCGCCTCCCGTGAAGGCAGACAAGATGCTGCCAAGGATGCCGCCCCCGCTTCCGCTGCCCTCTCCGAACAGCCCAGCCGTGAGGTTCTGTGTCGCCATTTCGAGGATCGTGTCGAGGGCCCGCTCTGCGGCGTTTTCAAGCGCGTCCATGGCATCGACGCCATTTCGGATGTCGCGGACGAAACCCGACATGGCGTCGCCGGCAATGTCCTTCGTGGCGGCAAGCGTCGCGTTGAGCCGCATCGCCTCTGCGTCGGCGGATTCGAGGTCCACCTCCAGCCCGGCCGAACGCTGCGTCGCCGCGATCTGCTGATCGACCGAGTTCCGGCCAAGCTGCGCCCGATCGAACGCGATGTCGTCCATCAGCTGCTTGCGGGCATATTCGGTATTCAAGCCGGCGATGGCCTCGGCGTTGGCGCGGATCTCATCGGCTTCAGCGGAAAGCAGGTTGATGCCGCGAGACCGCATGTCCTGTTCGGCCTGGAGCCGAGCGACGAGCTTTCCGCGTTCTTCGGCGTTGGTGCCGATAAGCCGGGTTTCGAGTTGCAGCGCCTCTATCTGCGCCTGCTGGTCCCGGAGGAGATCATCAGCGCCTTGGCCGCGCCGCAGCTTGTTGCCGTCCGCTCCATATTGACCGCTGATCGCCGATAGGTTCCGCTGATGAGCTTCGGCGGCCTTGTCATATTCGGCCTGCGCCGCGTTCGCAGCTCTCAGCATCTCGATCTGGCGGCCGTAAGCGTCGGTTTCTCGGGCAATGGCAGCCTCGCGGGGCGACATGCCGGCAATGATTGAGGACCGGGTGTAGGCCTCGAGCGAGGTCTTGGCCTTGTCCTGCGCGTCCGTGAGGCCGGTGACGGCATCCCGCGCCCTCTGCGCGGCCGTCTCCAATTGCGCAGCCCGGGCGGCTATTGCGCCCTCGGAACCGCCGAGGGCGGCGGACTTTGCCAGAGCGTTGGCCAGGTTGCCGTCAATGGCGGCGAGCGAGGAAATCACCTTCTGCTGTGCTGCCAGGGCGGGCACCAGGTCGGTGATGGCCTTCACGCTGTCGGCATAGGTGCGCAGGGACGGCACGCCGTCGCTCGCCGCCCCGGAGAGGGCTTGAAGCGCCGCAGCGGCGCCGGGGAGCGCGCGGGCAGTCTTGCTGGCCTCGTCGGTCAACGTCAGGAGTTCGTCGGCCAACTGGCGCATCCGGCCATTGCCGGGGTTCGCTGCAGCAAGAGCGTTCACCGCCTCGCGAAACTCGGTGATCTTCGGCGTGCCGGCCGCAATGGACGTCGTCAGGTCTTCGATCTGCTGCTTGAACGGCGCGAAGCGTGCGTCCGCGCTGAACAGCGGCTGATCGAAGCCGTTGGCGATCTGGCCATAGGCTTCGGGGCGCTGCGCCTGCACGCTGGTGCCGAGTTGGCTAAGCAGCGCCTGAGACTGGTTCGCCAGCTGCTCCCGCAGGGCCGCAGCGCTCTGCTCGGCTGCGCGCCGGAGGATAGCGGTCGATTCCTCGGCGTAGTCGCGGGCGGCCGCCGTGGCGTCGCCGTAGCGGTCGCCGATGCGGCCGATGATGTCTTCATGCTCCTTGAAGATATCCTCGGTGGATTTGGCCCCGTCGCCGACGGTCGAGAGGAACAACGATGCCGCCGCGCCCGCGCCGGCGAGCGCCAGGACGGCAAGGTTTAGCGGATTGGTGACGAAGGCCAGCAAGCCGGAGCCGAGTGCACCCACGGCACCCTTAAGGCCTCGATCGCCGAGCTGGCCAGCAAGCTGTCCGCCCTGCTGGATGATCGGCAGAAACAGGCCGCCGCCGCTGGCGATCTGGGTGCCGAGGTCCATAAATTGCGCGCCCATCAGCCCGATCTCATGGCTGGCGAGCTTGGTGTTGTCGTTCACCCCCTTCATCTGGTCCGACACGGCGCCGTAGCGAATCTGCGCCGCGCCAAGCAATTGGTTATGCCGGTCAACCGAGATCAGGCCGCGCGCTTGGGCGTCGGCGAGGTCGCGTGTCGCCTTCTCCAGCTGCTTGCTGGACGCATAGTTGCCATCGAGGGTTCGGTTCCATCGCTCCAGCGACCGACCAACGCTCGCCGTGGAACGCTCCAGCCGCTCACCCGCCGCCACGACGGCGTCATCCGCTCTGGCGAGCCCGTCCAGCTTATCCTTGGCCTGATCGACGCCGTTGGTGGTGGCCCTGATGTCGATCTCACGGACTTCACGAAGCGCGACCATTAGCGTTCTCCTGCAATGACGATGGCGGGGACTCGGGTGGCACGCTCTTGACCGCGAGCCTCACGGCGCTCGGAGGGTGTCGCGACAAAGCGCCCCTTTCGGCCCCGGAGCCGCACCGTGCCGGTGCCGGTCGGGATGTAAGGCTGAATGCCGAATTCCTGGAGCGAGCGGAATGAAAACTTGATGGCGGCGATGTCGCCGAACTGCCGGCGCGCAAGGGCCGCGACAGCCTCGTAGATGCCGGCCGGCTCATAGTGCTTCTCCAGCCGGCGGGCATACGGGGCCTCCGACAGGAACACGTATTCATCGGCACGCGGCACCTCGGCGCCGGGCTCGATCTCCCGCCCGCCGGCAAAGAACCGATGGGACTTCATGTATTCGCCGGTGATATGCGGCGAGTGCTGCACCAGCGCCTCGCCGATCCACTCGAACACCCGCCCAAGCCCACCGTCGAAGCGGAAGATGATCCGGCCGGGCAGGTTCACGCTCTCCAGCGTCGCCCCCGGCCGACCGTCGACGATCTGCTCATAGGTCGGCTCGCGGCCCGTGGCTTGCCGATTGGTCTGCAAGCCCTCGGCGAGGCGCTGGCGTGCGAAATCCGCCACCGCGCGCTTCTGCGTCTCCGGCGCAAGGTCGCGCGCTACGATGGTTTCGACGATCGAACGCATGGGGCGAGCCATCAGTGCAAATCCTCCCCGATTTCCTCGCAAACGAACTTGGTCTTGTGCGCGTAGGGGTTGCACGTCGTGCTGCAATACTGCCGTTTCTGACTTGGGTACGGCGGGTAGAAGATCGCGCTACAGGTCAGGCACTGAAGAGCCTGCCGAACCTTCTTTGGCCGATTCGCAGCAGCACACTCGCGCGAACAGAATTTCGCTATTCCGCACGGGTTCTTCTTCGGCTTGAAGATGGTGCCGCAATGGTCGCAAGGTTTATTGCCGTATTTGGTTTCCGCATCATGGAAACACGCCTTTGTGCAATATTTCTGGCCCCTGTAGCCCATTGCGAATATAGTTCCGCACTGTTCGCAATCGATTACCCGTTCTTCTTTCAGCTTTGCTGACCTCTCGGCGCAAATTGCCATCCATTCAGCCCAGGACACAGCCTCCCCGGAAAGATTGTCGCGTTCTTTCTTGGCGGCCTGAGAACATAATCTGCTGCAGAATTTGACCGTCTTTCCACCGCGAGAGCCGCGATCATCATCGATTCTCCCGCCGCAGCGAGCGCAATGTGTCCTGTCCTGCTCGTTGAGATCGACGTACTCCGGCTGCCCCTGACTCCATGTCGGTCGGATGGTGCCGATCTGATGGAGCGCGACGCCGACAACCGAGCGGGCAGCACCATCGGCGTCAGGCCACGGCCACCCGTCGAGGCACAGAGAGGCGCGAATGCCGGCGATGCAGGCTCCTTCATAGGCGAAATTCGTGGGCTGCCCGGTCCTCAGAATCTTGGCGGCGAGGTGAGCGAGGCGGTCGGAGTGATCAGCGTTAAGGGTGCGAAGCGACTTTTTCCGCGTCAGCTTCAGACGAGCCTTCGTGTTCGCAGCCTCCTGCATTGAACGAAGCAGCGCGAGGGTATCGGGTGTGATCTGGAGCATCAGGCCAGCACCATCATCTCGGGGGACCAATCATCGCTCTCGTAGATGCTCCCGCCGCCCTCCGCGCTGGCACGGCTGACGGCCATGGCGCAGGCCACGGCGCCGTCGATCTTGTCGCGGCTCTTCTTCTTGTGGAACATGCGGTTGCCGGCGCTGTCGGTCTGCACGGCGATGTTGTCGAAGCACCAGCGCAGCACCGGGTGCCCGCCATGGGTGAGCTGGCGTCCGACAATGGCGCGCTCCAGTTCCTTGATCGCCGGCGCCATCGTCACCCAGCCCTGCCGCATCTCCACGGCCGGCAGGCCATCCTCGAGCAAGTTGTTCAGCATGTTGCGGGCGAGGTGCGGATCGAAGGCGATCTCCTGCACCGCATAGCGGGAGCAGAGATCGCGGATCGTGTCTTCCACGGCGCGAAAATCGACGACGTTGCCGGGCGTCGGGATGATGAAGCCCTGTTCGGCCCATGTCGGATAGGGCACGCCGTCGCGGTCGGCGCGGGCGCGCAGATTGTCTTCCGGACAGAAGAACCAGGGATGGACGATGTAGCCGCCGGCCTCGTTGCGCCAGGCGGCGACGACGGCGGTGAGGTCGTGATTGCTGGAGAGATCGACGCCGAGCCAGCAGGGCAGGCCCTCAAGCGCGTCGAGATCCACCGGCTCGGCACCCGCGTCGTAGATGTCCATATCGACGAACGGGTCGGCGGAGTGGTCGAGCCAGATGTTGAGGTTGAGCTGGCGGAAGGCCTCGCGGTCGCCGATGCGCCGCTGCCCCTCGCGGGCGAGCTGGCGCAGGCCTTCAAGGTCCGGGTAGCCATAGGCGAGGCCTGGGTTCACCCGGTGCCAGACTTGTTCGTCGGTCCAATCGCAATCACGGTCCGCCTCGAACATGATCGGAAGGATCGAGGGATCATCGACCTCACCACGGGCGACGCGGCGGGCGTCTTCAACGATGTCCCAGGCGACGTTTTCGTGCCCCCGGCCGGCCGTGGTGGCGACGACGAGGAGCGAACCCTTCTGCTTCACGAGGCCGGAGCGCAGGACGTCCCATAGCTCGCGCTTGGGCCAGGCGTGCAGCTCGTCGGCGAGCACGAAAGCGGGCGTGCGCCCGTGCTGGGTGCCCGCATCGGCCGAGATCGCCTCATAGAACGATCCGTCACGCGGGAAGGTGAGACGGTTACGATAGTCGACGACGCGGGTGTTGGAAGCCACTGCCGGCACAGTACGCACGATGCCAAGCGCCTCGGCAAAGGCGAGCCTCGCCTGCTTTCTGTCGGCAGCGGCCGAGATCACCTCGCCGCCAGGCACCCGCTCCGGCCCGATCGTGTGCAGCAGGGCGAGGGCCGCAGCGAGCGCGGTCTTGCGGTTTCCACGCGGCAGCAGCAGCACCACAGTCTTGACGATGCGCGTGCCGTCTTCATGGCGAGGGCCATAGATGCGGCGCACGATGCGCTCTTGCCACGGGTCGAGCTTGAACGGCCGCCCGGGCAAGGTGCTCTTGGGGTGGCGGAGCATGGCCAGCCAGCGCACCGCGCGCGCTCCGTACCCCATCGGGTCGGGGATTACGCTGCCGTCGAAGATCCATTCGGGATAAGTCGAGCGCGCCATGGTCAGAAGTCCATGTCGAATAGGCTGGACTGGCCGGAATTCCCCTCACCGCCGCGCGCCGCCGGCCGAGAGCGACTGACCGGAGTCAGCCCCAGCTCACCAGCAAGCAGGCGAGCCTGCGTCTGGGCATCGGAGGAGATTGCAACGGCCGGGTGCTTTTTTGGCCCGGTCTTGCTCTTGTAGATCATGCCCTCGGCGGAGATGATCCGTTCCGCCTCGGCCGCCCGCCCTACCGCAACGCAATAGTTCACCAGCGTCGCGATGTCGGTCACGGTAAGGGTGCGGCGTTCCTCGATAAGGATCGGCGCCACGCGGTTCCACTCGGCCCGCGCGTCTTCCGAGAGCCAGTCCGGGGGATCGAGCGGCTCACGCACCGGTGAGGAGCCGGGAGCGATGGCGAAGGGCTTGGCACCGCGCATGACGATCACCTCTCCCATGACGGCGGCACCGCCTCGGTCTTTAGCTGCCGCTCCCGCTGAACGTCCTTCGCATTGCAGGGCCGGCAGCCGGGCAACCAGTTCGATTGCGCCATGCGGAGGTCTGGCCGTAGGCGGATGCTGATTTTGTGGCGCACGAGCACGGCCGGCTGACCGCAGGTGCAACGCCGATGCTCTCTCAGGAAGGCGGCGGCGCGGCGCTGGTATTCCGTGTCATAGCCACGCTCCCGCGCGGAAGGCCGGCGCTGGTCGTATTGAGCCTTGCGCTTGACCTCGCAGAGGCAACGCTCGCCCGGTGCGATACGATGGCCGCAGCCGCAGATACGTGGTGCGCGGATCGGCATGGTGCACCTCACGCGAAGCCCGGCAGCCGATACGGCGCCAGGAGGTCGGTGACGTCGGCAGGGAGCGCCGAGGTCATGCCGTAGGAGAAGGAGCCGATGCCCACCACGTCGTCGCTGCGCACCGTCTGGTCGCGACCGCGCGTCAGGAAGGCGTTGCGCACGGCCAAGATAGCGGCGCGCTCGATGTCTTCGGGAAGGTCACGCCCTTCGCCGGATGGAATGAAACCGGCGCTGTAATCAATGACGACCCGGCCGGGCGTCCAGACATGTGAGTTCCCGGCCTCAGTGAGTCGGAGGAGGAGGCCGTTAGCGGCGTTCAACTCGTAAAGCGCCGGCGCCTGCCCACCGTTTCCGGTGGTGAGGGAGGCGATCGCCGCCACCGGAAAGCGCGAGAGGATGAGCACCGCCGACGGGTCAGTAAGATGGATCGTCTCACGGACACCCTCGCGAACCAGGCTCCGCCCACACCAGCTCTCGATTGCCCGGCTCTTCTGCGTGATGAGCAGACTCAAATGCTCGTCGCTATGGGTGACGAGCGCCATGTCGAGTTCGGCCTTCACCGCATTGAGGGTGGTGAGATCGCGCGTCGTGGCGGGTGTGGTGACGGTGAGCATGATCTGATCTGCACTCAACCTGATGATGAAAGGCGGAGAGCGCCACGCGCTCCCCGCTGGCGGTCGGCGGCGCTCTGGAGGTCCTTTGTCACGCCACCGGACGGTCGCGGGCGCGGCCCTTGATGACGGTGGCGGAGAGCGGTGTGGCGGTGCCGTGGGTGCCGGAGAAGTCCGCCAGCAGCTTCAGGAACCGCTTGTTGCCGACATAGCCGACGCGCGTGATCGAGGGCGCGGCGTGAGCGGCGATCAGCGCCTTGACGATGCCGCCGGCGCCGACGCTATCGAGTCCCTGCACGTCGTCGATGGTGACGGCGGCATAGGTCGCATCGTCGTCGCTGTGCGTCAGCTTGAACTCGACCTTGTTCGTGCCGCTGAAGGCGATGCCGCCAACGCCGACATGAATGGCGAGCATGGCGGCGTCGAAGCCGCGAAGGTCGATGGCCGCCGGGGTGTTGTCCGCCGCATAAGCGGCCGGCGGGACGGCTTCGACGACGGCCATATTCGAGATGATGTCGCGCATGGATGATCCTCCGGGCAGCGCGTGAAAGGGATTCGCGACCGTCAGGCCGCCATCTTGAGCTTGCGGAGCGCGCGGGCCTGCACCATGCCGGCGCCGGTACGGCGGGTGGCGTGAATGCGGGTGATGCCCTCGGTGGCGCGCAGGTACGGGTTGACGAGGATGGACAGCGCCAGGCGGTCGACGATCCGGTAAGCGGTCGCGAAGTCGCCGAACAGGACGGGGTAGGCGTTCGCCGCCACGTCGGGCATGTCGATCGCTTCCACCACCGGGCGACCGAGGATCATCTCCGGCTGGCCGGCCTGATAGCTCGGCTGCCACAGGTAGTTGCCCTGACCGTCCTTCATGGTGCGCAGCTTGGCGAGGGTGCCGCCATTCATCAGCCAGGAACCGCGCGAGCGGTAGGGTGCCGGCAGCGCGTACATCAGGGCGATCAGCTGGTCGGCCGAGAGGTTCGTCGCGTGGCCGTTCAGCGTCTCGGCGATGCCGGTGGCGGTCAGCAGGCCTTCCGGCTCGAGGATGCCATTGCCGGAGACGAAGGCGAGGCCTTCCTTCTGGCCGAAGTCCTCGGCGAGGGCGAGATTGATCTCCGCCTCGGCCGTACCGCCGCTGTCGGCGAGCAGCTGGTTGGACACATCGACATAGGTGTTCACCTCGCGGATCGGGATCTCGACCTGACCGAAGCTCGGCTCGCTGCCCTCCTGCGCCTGCGTCTCGCCCTTCCACTTGGCATTGGTGATGCCGGTGCGCTTGGGGTAGCTCACGGCCGGGGCGACCGTGGTGCGCACCGTGGCCAGCGTGCGGATAGGCGAGAACTCGGTGATGTCGCGGATGAACTCGGCCGACATCTCGGTCGGCGCGAGATAGCCGCCCTGCGTGTCGCTGGAGACGGTCAGCACCTTCAGCTCGGCATCGGGGGCGCGGTCGCCATGGCGGAGATAGGCGCCGAACGCCTTCTGCTCGACGCTCGCCTCGCCCTTGGTTTCCGTGCCGCCGCCGGGGCGGTTGATCTTCGCCTCGATCTTGTCCAGGCGCTCGACCAGCTTCGCGGCCGGGTCGTCCTTCTTGTCGTCCGGCTTGGCACCCTTGCCCTCGAGCACGGCGATGCGATCGCCGAGCGTCTTCTGGCCATCGTTGACAGTCTTGGTGAGATCGCCAAGCGCCTTGGTGACGATCTCGTTCGGATCGTCATTCTCGCCCTTCAGGACCACGGCGCCGAGGGCCAGCGTGTTGAGGCCGGTGTGCTTCATCGTTCAGGTTCCTTTGATGGCCGCGTGAGCGCGGCGGATGGATTCGGCGAGCCGAAAGGCATCCGCCGCAGACTTGGCGCCGGTGATGCGGGCGCCGGGGTGCATGGGCGCCGTGACGAGCGACACCTCGAAGAGGTCGAGCGCCGTGATCGTGCGGCCGCCGCCGGAGCGCGCCACGGCCTTGCGGGTGACGAAGCCGATAGAGAGCCCACCGACCGCGCCGGCCTTCACCAGGGCGCGTACCTCGCGGGCGCGCGGCATGTCGTCGATCAGCATGTGTCCCTTGAGGGCGAGGCCGGCGCCGGTTTCCTGCGCTTCGGTCCACACGCCGACGGGATCGTTCAGGTTGTGGCCGAACAGCATCGGCAGCGGCAGCTTGAGGCCCTTGAAGGCGCCGGGCTCGATCATGTCGCCGACGCGATCGGGCGCGCCGAACTTCCACGCCAGGCCGGAGATAAGCCCGGCGTCGTCGGCGAGTATCTTGGTCTCGATGAAAGCGTGCTCCATCAGGCAGCATCCTCGGCAGGGCCGCCGCCGGGCTGGCTGGAGCCGGTGTTGGGATTGGCATATTCCTCGCCACCCGCGCGCGGCGGCAGGTCGAGCCAGTCGCGGCCCTCATTGGGGTTGAGCACGCGGGCGGCGATCAGCGAGTTGATGGCCGTGGCGCGCTCGGTCAGGCTGGCGCGGGTGAGGTCGTCGCGGTCGAAGGCCACGCGGTATTCGCGCCGCTCCTCCGCCGTGAACAGCGCGCGGCGCAAGGCGCCCTCAAAAGCGCGCAGCCAAGGCTCCAACGAGTAGGTCAGGAACTCCTTGCCCATCTGTTCGGAGTTGGACCAGGTGGCGCGATCCAGCTCGTAGAGCATGCTCGGCGGCACACGGAAGGCGCGGGCGATCTCCACGATCTGGAAGGTGCGGTTCTCGAGGAACTGCCCATCCGTTGAGAGCATGGTGAGCTGGGCATAGGTCGCCCCGCCTTCGACGATAGCGGTGCCGCCGGACTTGCCGTTGCCGTGCGTGAGATGCCACGACTCGCGAATGCGCTTCAGGACATCCGGCGTGACGCGCTCGGCGAGGGAAAGGACACCGGAAGGGCGAGCACCGTTCTTGAACAGCCGGCCGGCGTGCTCCTCCAGCGCCTTTGCCACGCCGATCGCGTCGGCGGCGAGGGAGAGCGGGCACCGCGCGAAGGGCGAACGCAGGTGCACCACGTCGTCCGCCGACACCGGGACATTGTTGATGCGATAGCGCGGCTCGAGGCGACCGTCGCCGGAATAGTCGACGGTGAAGTGCGCCGGCTCATAGCGCACCAGCTCGATCACGCGCCCATCGACCTTGTTCGCCAGGGCGAGCGAACCCTTGTCGCTGATGAGCGCCGCCGCCACCATGTCGCGGACGAACTCATAGCTGCACGTCCAGTCGTTCGGGCGGTCCGCGAGCAGCTGCGCCACGGGATGGTCGGATGCCACGGCGTCCGCGTCACCGACGCGGCGCACCACCTTCAGGTCGAGACAGGCGGTCGCTTCCGACAGCAGGCGGATCGCCGAGGCCACGGCCGGCACGGTCAGGGCCTGCGCCGCGCCGACCGACAGGCCGGAGGGCAGCGCGCCGAATAGCGCCTGCAGCTCCGCATCGGGCGCCGACAGGCTCTTGGTCGTCATGCCGAACCAGTTTTTGACCGTCGCGAACACTGCAAAAAACCCTCGATCTCAATCTAAACGACTGATCAAAAAGCCTATTTCGGCTCTATCTCGCGCGATCCACCCCAGACGGTCCCGGCCCCTAGGGCGTAAGTCGGCAACCACCCCCGGCCGGGGACAGCTAGCCGCGACGGCTCGCTCCGGCGAACTCGGGCTGCCCGGCAAGCCAGGCGCGCCATTCGGTCGAGATGATCTCGGTGAGGTAGCCGCGCTGTGGATCATCCCACTCGCGGATCAAGCCAACCTTGCGAGCGTGGCGCATGGTCTTCTCGACGGTGGCCAACGAGCGGCCCGATTCCATCATGAGCCGGCGGCGCGCTACCGACCCAATCCACTTGCCCGACAGGCAGCGCACCACCGCCAGGAGCACAAGGTTCTCGCCCTCGGTGAAGAGAACCCGCATCAGCGGAGGCAGGATAGTGAGGTTCGTCGCGCGGCGCGGCCGCCCCCGACGGGTCTGGATGGCAGCTTCACGGTTAGCCATGGTGGGGCTCATAGTTGGCGGACAACGATGTCGCCAACAGTCCATGGAAACGAATGGTTGTCATTCGCGTCATCTGACGGGACGGGACAGATGAGGACATCTCAACACTCGCACGCAGACGTATACAGTACTGTCCACAACTTTCTAATCGCCAAGCCCTACTGCTCTATCGACGGTGGAGAGGCCTCATATGGCGGAGAATGTCGTCGAGCAACTGGCCGGCTTCCCGCCGCTTATGTTCGTGCGCCAGCTTCCGCTTTAGGAACTCCCTGTGGGGCTCGCCTGTGCGTTTGACAGGCGCCCCCTCAATTTCTTCCCGGGATGCACTGTCCTCGTGCGCGGGGGGCACGGAGGGGGAAGAGTTCAATTGAGAGTTCTTAAGAGAGTTAGCCCGACCGAGAGAGCGGAATTGACCCGGCCCAGAGAGCGGAATTGACCCGGCCTCTGGAGCGGAATTGAGAACACCAATTCCGGCCTCTGGAGCGGAATTGAGGACACCAATTCCGGCCTCTGGAGCGGAATTGGGATGTGGTCGGCCCGAGGCCGGAAATCGGAGCGTCATGCGGTTCGATCCTCCGAACCTTTTCTTGCTCACATCGAGGAATCCTGCCTCAGCAAGGCGCCGAACCGACCGCTGCACGTTGTCGACAGACATATTGCATCTGTCGGCTATGGTGGCCTGAGAAGGCCAGCACGTGCCGGTTTTATTATCCACACATCTTCCGATTATATAGGCGACACTCTTCGCGCCATGAGGAATACTCGGAGACGCCATTACGGCATCACACCAAGCCTCCCAAAGGCGACCAAACCGCGACTGCCCTGGCGGGTCGTCAGCCGTAGACATGAGAATGCCGATCAGCGCCCGACTGCGACCGTTTCGTTCTTGGGCTCAATCCCGAGCATCTTCCGAAGCGGGGCGGTCGGAACCACGATGCGGCCCCCAATCTTCAAGCTCGGAATTTCCCCTACCTTTACAGCTTCATAGGCCGCGTTCCGTCCAATTCCCAAGACCCGGGCGGCCGTAACGACATCCACCGTCAGGCGATCGGTCAGAACACTAAGATCGTCCGGCATCGCTCATCCTCCATGTTTGTACTAAATATCATCTTACAAACTCGTATGGCACGCACCGGATCATTGCGTCAACGGTTTGTATGAGATAACACCAGACAAACTATCCGGAGGAGTGCTAGATGACGGATGAGGGCAGCAAACGCAGCAAAGGGGGGCGCCCGACGCATCGCAAAGGCGACCCTCTCACCAAGAGCAGGACCTTTCGCATCAGCGATTCACTCGATGCAGAGTTGAGCGAAGAGGCCACCGAACTAGGGCGCTCAGTGAGTGCCGTTATAGAGGACCACCTTCTGCAGTTCAGCCAGTTTTCCAAGGAGCTTGAGCGTCTCGGCGGCAACGTAAAATTTCGCGATTTGCGAATTCAGTATACCATGGATGGACATGGTGTAATCGAAATGGCGAACGCCATAATCCAAACGAATATTGAAGAAGCACTAAAGAGGTACGGATACATATCAGTTACAGTAGGCGGAAATACGCTATGGGCTCCGCCTAATGTAGATGTAACTGAATTAAATAACACCATTGAGTTGGCGAACAGTATAACGCACACAAACAAGAATTTTATTGATATCCTTTCCGAACGCGTGGCGGAGGCCATTATACAGCGCCTACCTCCCCAGCCGGGAGGAAACAATGAAGGGTAATCTTACCCGCCGTGGCAAGTCTTCATGGCGCCTCAAATTTGAGCTTGGCGTTGATCCGGACACCGGCAAGCGGCTCACGCGCTACCACACGATCAACGGCACCAAGGCGCACGCCCAGGCGGAGGCGGCAAAGATCATCGCCTCCAGCGTCACCGGCAGCTACGTCGACCACAGCCGGGAGACGGTAGCCGAATTTATCGCGCGATGGCTGCAAGACTGGGCAGCGACGAACACCTCGAACAAGACGTATCAGCGCTATGAGCAAATCCTACGGCGCCACGTCGTGCCGCATATCGGCAAGCTGGCGCTCCAGAAGGTGAGGGCGGCCGACGTGCAGTCGATCCAGGCCAAGCTGGCCAAGGCCGGGCTCGCGGACAGGACACGTTTACACGTTCATCGGGTGTTGCATCGGATGCTCAAGCACGCCGCTCAGTGGGGCGTGGTGCAGCAGAACGTGGCGGGGCTCATCGACGCGCCGACCGTTGTCGGCAAGGAGATCGACATCCTGACTCCGGCGGCGCTGAAGAAGGTCCTCTCCTCCGTGCAGGGCCGGCCGATCTACTCCGTTGCCATAACTGCGCTTGGTACCGGCATGCGTCGCTCAGAGATCCTCGCGCTTCGCTGGCAGGACGTAGACCTCGACGGCGCGGTCTTGCGCGTGGAAAGGTCGCTGGAACAGACGAAGCGGGGAGGGCTCCTGTTCAAGGCTCCGAAGACGCGGCACGGCCGGCGCACCATTACGCTACCTGCTTCGCTCGTCACGGCCTTGCGCGCCCATTGGAAAGCCCAGCAGGAACAGCGGTTGATGCTCGGCCTCGGCAAGGCGCCGCCCGAATCCCTTGTTTTCTGCGAGCATGACGGCTCGCCTCGATCGCCGAACGCCCTCACCAAGGAGTGGTCCACCCTCATGGGCAAGGCGAGCCTCAGGGCCACATTCCATTCCCTCCGGCACACCCACGCCAGCACGCTCATCGCATCGGGGCTCGACGTCTTGACTATCAGCCGCCGACTAGGGCATGGCTCGCCCGCGATCACGCTCGGAGTCTATGGGCACCTCTTCAAGACGGATGACAGGGCAGCCTCCATCATGGATGCGGCTCTCATCGGGACAGAATGAGAACGTCCGGTGCCAATCCGGTGCCAAGTCCCGGAATTGGATCGCCGGCAGCATCGACTAAGTCGTTGATATTGCTAGATGGAAGGGTGGCCGAGTGGTTTAAGGCAGCGGTCTTGAAAACCGCCGTGGGTGCAAGCCCACCGTGGGTTCGAATCCCACCCCTTCCGCCATTTCAGTCCAAAACTGGGCACGCCGAGCGTAGCCGATTTCCCTCCTGAGACGGCAGCCAGCGTTCGGAGCAGGTCTCCTTTCGATCCGATGATGCGGACTTCCTTCGCTCCGACCTCCACGCGCTGAGCCAGGGCGCGCAGATGATCACGCCGGTAGCCGCCGCCTTCGATACGCATGCGCTTGCGGGCGATATCGGCGAAGCGCGCGACCATGGCGGGCGTGACGGCGTCTTCGCCCGAGGTCGCGAGAGAGGTTTGCGCGCGAGCTGCATCGGCCTGCGCCTGGTCGCGGATCGCCTTCAGGCCGTCAATTCGTTCTTTCAGCGCCGGATCGGTAATGTCGGCCACGCCTGATTCGATGGCGTCGTAGAGCCGACGCAGCCTCTGGTCGGCCTCTGTCCCGCGCTTGCTGAGTTCGGCAATATGCTCGCGCCGCCGCTCAAGGCGCTCCTGGCGGTGGGTGAGCATGGAGGCGAGGATTTCCTGCAGCCTCTCGGGCTGGAGAAGACGCTGCTCGATATGGGTCGCCACAAGGGTGTCGAGCGTCTCCATCGGGATGGCCCTCCCGGCGCAGCCGGTCTCGCCCTGCCGTGCCTTGATCGAGCAGGCATAGTAGCGATAGCGCCCGCTCTTGCCGGTGCGGATGGTCATGGCCCCGCCGCACTGCGCGCAGTAGCAGATGCCGGTTAGGAGGGTCGGGCCGCTCACCACGCGCGGGGGGACGATCTTCGGATTACGGGCCTGAAGCTGCTCCTGCACGGCGTCGAAGACCTTGGCGTCGATGAGGGGCGGCACGGCGACCACCACTACCTCGCTCTCCGGCTTCTTCTGCTTGCTCTTTGAGCGGCTGTTGAACTGGTGCTCGCCCACATAGGTCCGGCGGGTCAGCACCCGGTGAAGCTGGCCGATACCCCAGCGTCCGCCCTCGCGAGTGTAGATCCGGTTCCGATTGAGGTGGCTGACGATCGCCTTCACGCCCATCGGACCGGAGCGACCGTTGCCATTCAGGGCCAAATCGAAGATCAGCCGCACGGTGTCGGCGTGAAGCGGATCGATCTCCAGCTTCTTCTTCACCTTGGCACCGCGCTGCTCGGCCTCGACCACGCGATAACCGATCGGCGGGCGAGCACCGTTCCAGAAGCCCTGCCGTGCATTCTCCTTCTGCGCCCGCAGGACGTGCTTGGCGTTCTCCTTTGACTGGTACTCGTCGAACAGCGCCATGATCTGCCGCATCATGACGTGCATCGGATCGTCGCCCATCTCCTGGGTGATCGACACCAGCCGCACGCCGTTTCGAGCGAGCTTCCTGACATAGAACTCCAGCTCGAAGTGATCGCGGAAGAAGCGCGAGAAGCTGTGCACCACGACGACATCGAACGGCGCCGGCTTCAGCGTGCCCGCTTCGATCATCCGCTGGAACTCCGGCCGGCGATCATTGGTGGCTGACGCTCCCGGCTCGACATAGGTCTCGACCAGCTGATAGCCGCGCGCCTGGCAATAGGCTTCCCCCTGCCGGCGCTGATCGGGGATCGAGACATCGTGCTCGGCCTGCCGGGCTGTGGAGACGCGCAGGTACAAGGCGGCACGCAGCGGAGCGGTCATGGCAGAGCCTTTCGTGTCAGGCGGTCATTCCCCTTCGATCAGCTCCTCCAGAATATCCCCGAACCAGGCCTCGAAGACAGCAATCTCCGCCTCTGTCACCGGAATGTATTCCGGCCAGTCGTCGGTGACGGTCATCGGGGCGGGAGTTGGGGAAGTTCGCGTCCGGCGGCGGGGTAGCGGCGTCTCCGCGTAGGTGTAGAGATTGTCGGGCAATCGTCCCGGCGCAAATTGATATGCAGGGTATTGAGTGCGTGAATGTGAGCGTCTGGTCATTCCCAAGACTGACGCGACGGCGACCGATGCCCAACAGCCGATCTATGACCTGCAATACGCAGTACTTGCTGGACCCGAAGTGGCCATCTCAGCATGCCCGTTCGAATGGCGGCTTTGCGCCGCCACCTCAATCGTTCGCCGAGCCAATTTATGAACCTTAAAGCCGATGTTCGTATATGTGTGGTTGGGCGCCCGAAATTTTCGGCTTGGTGCCGATGCCGATCTGCATCAAGATTCGGTCGGCTCTTATATATCAACGTAGTGTCATCCTTTCTTCTACTGCATTCGCCTGCCGGAGAGGGCGGTCGATTCAGGAACAGCGGACGAACTATGGCGCAGCCTGATGGGCGGCGATCGCCCCTTCCTTGGCGTCGTTCAACGCCTGCAGCTGGTCGTGCAGCTTCCCGATTGCGGACGGGCCGGACAGCGCAATGATACCGATGATGGCAAAGCCGAAGTCGAGACAGGCGCAGATGCCGCGGATCGTCTCGTGGTGACCTGAGCCGTATAGGCTGGTGTGGGTGACGGCCACCATGCCGTCCGGTCGATCTTCGTTGATCGAAACATGGCCGAAAACGCCCTTCAGATTGGGGTGCGCGCCGTAGTCGATCGCGCCCTCGTAGGCCTCTTTGGCGAGCCTATCGATATCCGGAGCCTTATGGGCAAAACCCTTGATCGCCTTATCGAAGGTGAAGGCGTTGCGGCAAGCCTTCTTATCGGCCTCGCTGCGGTGTCGGTTGACCCAGACCTCGGAGAGGGCGGGCTGCTGCTCCATGAGGTAACCATAGCTTGCGGATTCGAGGGCGGTCCGCAAAAGTGGAAAAACCTCTGCCGGATGCCCGCTTAATGCCATGCGCGCCGCGGCGAGAAACATCTGATAGGCGTTGAGGAAGAGGACGAGGGCGAAGGCCGGCGTCGGCGATACGTGCTCCCACAGGTCGCGCCGAAAATAGGCGTCGTACTGCAGCAGCGCTTTCAACAAGGGGCTTTCGGCTGCCTGCAGCTCGCGCGTGGTATCATCGGCGGCGGCCATATATTGCACGAGCCCGTCGCCCAACTCGACCCGTGCTTTGCCTTCCTTCACGCGGCACCTGTCCACTGAACAGAGTGGATGAAGTCTTCCCGACTCCATCGACTGAGCGCGTATTCGCCCCTTTTGAGTGGAATGCCGCCGGTTACGCTCCGCGCCAGCTCGTCACCTGCGAGGAAGAAAATGTGAGTTTCGCACTCAAGGAAAACATAGCCTCTCGCTCGTTTCCACTTCTCGATGAACTGCTTGCTGCGGCCCATCCACTGCATGATCGCATAGCGGCGGCCATCGATCTCGACGGGCCGGGCTCTGAACCGCCCCGGCTTTGCCGGAGACCCCAACTCCTGAGAGGATGGGGCTATGACGAGCAAGACGACGAACAAGTTCTCGCCTGAGGTGCGCGCTCGCGCGGTGCGGATGGTGCTGGATCATGAGGCTGAGCATCCGTCGCGCTGGCAGGCGATTGTGTCGATAGCGGCGAAGATTGGCTGCTCGGCACACTCACTGAACGAGTGGCTGAAGAAGGCTGAGGTCGACGCCGGTAAGCGGGCCGGGGTGACGACGGATATGTCTGCGAAGCTGAAGGCCCTTGAGCGCGAGAACCGCGAGCTGCGGCAGGCGAACGAGATCCTGCGCAAGGCATCTGCATATTTCGCCATGGCGGAGCTCGACCGCCGGTCGAAGACATGATCGCGTTCATCGATGATCATCGCGGTGCGTATGGGGTCGAGCCGATCTGCAAGGTCCTGCCGATCGCCCCATCGACCTATCATGCGCATGTCGCCCGGCGGCTTGATCCGTCGAAGTGCTCGGCACGGGCGCTACGGGACGCGGCCTTGCGGCCCGAGATCGAGCGCGTGTTCGCCGAGAACTTCGAGGTCTATGGAGCGCGCAAGGTCTGGCGACAGATGATGCGCGAAGGGTTTGACGTTGCCCGTTGCACCGTCGAACGGCTGATGCAGGGCATGGGCCTCGCTGGTGTGATCCGCGGCAAGCCGGTCCGCACGACCATCTCGGACAAGTCGGCACCGTGCCCGCTCGACCGTGTGAACCGGGTGTTCCATGCGCCGGCGCCTAACCGGCTCTGGCTCTCGGACTTCACCTATGTCAGCACCTGGGCGGGCTTCGTCTACGTCGCCTTTGTGATCGACGCCTATGCTCGCCGCATCGTCGGCTGGAGGGTGAGCCGGACCGCGCATGCCAGCTTCGTGCTTGATGCCCTGGAGCAGGCCCTTCACGAGCGACGGCCCGCCCATCGCGGCGGCCTGGTGCACCATAGCGACCGCGGTTCGCAATATGTGAGCATTCGCTACACCGAACGGCTGGCTGAGGCCGGCATCGAGCCCTCCGTCGGCAGCGTCGGTGACAGCTATGACAACGCACTCGCCGAGACGATCAACGGCCTCTACAAGGCCGAGGTCATCCATCGTGGGGGGCCTTGGCGATCCTTCGAGGCCGTCGAGTTCGCCACGCTGACCTGGGTCGACTGGTTCAACCATCGCCGGCTCCTGGAGCCTATCGGCAACATCCCGCCGGCCGAAGCCGAGGAGCGCTACTACGTCATGCTCGGTGAGCAGCAAATGGCGGCGTGACTTAAACCAAATGGCCTCCGGTGAAACCGGGGCGGTTCAGTTCCGGGGCGACGGCCCCTCCGCTTTGGTTGACGCTTCTCACTATCATCGTGGGTGCGGAGGTCCCTCCGTTGGGCGCTGGAGGACAGTCTCGATTTCCTCCATCACGCTCTCCGGCAGTGGGCCGAAAGCCATGGCTTCGGCGTTCTCGGTTGCTTGGAGGGCAGTCTTGGCGCCCGGAATCGGCAAGATCATGGGGCCTTTCGCTAGCAACCAGCACAGGGCGCCCTGAGTCAGCGTTCGACCTCCTATCGTGAGCAGTTCGCGAACGGCTGCCATCTGCCGCGCCAGATCCGCGCGCGGGCGCCCGGCATCGAAATAGCCCTGCCAGTCCGCCGGGCCGGCGCGCACGTCCCCGCTTGGTACGCAGCGCCCATCATCGAACTTCCCCGTCAGTACGCCCATGCCGAGCGGCGAGCGGATGAGCTGGGTCAGGCCGCGCTCCGTCGCCACCCGGCACATGGACGGCGCGTCGAAGAACAGGTTCATGGAATGCTGTACCGTCGAAAAGCCAAGGCGGCGGGCCATGGCCCCGGCGCTTGCAGGAAAATCCGTGCTCCAGCCATAACTGCCGATGGCCCCGACCGCCACGAAGGACTCAAGCGTTTCAAAGGCTGGTTCGGCGTCCGCGACCGGGAGGTCGTTGAGATGCAGCAGCATGACGTCGATATGATCCCGGCCGAGGCGCGCCAAGCTCTGCTCGACCGATCCGCGCACATAGGCCGGATCGAAGCGCGGGCCCGTCAGCTGCCTCGTCGCGGCATCGATCGAATGACCGAATTTGGAGACGATTACGGCATCATCCCGTCCCACCAGGGCCTTGCCTAGAAGCCGCTCGGAATGGCCGGCGCCATAGACGGCGGAGGTGTCGAACACCCGGATCCCGTGGTCCCACGCGGCATGGACGGCCCGCACGGATTCGACATCGTCCGCGCCGGAATATCCGGCCGCGATCTCGCCGAACCAAAACGGGCCTCCGATGGCCCAGCAGCCCATGCCGATGCGTGGTGCCGTTTGCAGTCTTGATGTCATATTTCCGCAAGCTCCCTTCCGCGTGGTTCGGGAAATTGCGACGCCGCCGCCGGCTGGTGCAGCCGCCGGGAATGAAAGGCCCTGTTCATGGATGAAACGACGTTCGACTGGTCGGACCTTCGGATCTTTCTGGCCGTCGCACGGACCGGCGGGCTTGCGGCGGCGGCGAAGGCTACCGGGCAGAGCTCTGCGACACTGGGGCGCCATATCGTCGATCTGGAGCGTGCTCTCGGCGAGGAACTGTTTCGTCGTCTGCCAAGCGGCTATGCGCTGACGGAAGCTGGCAAGAAACGTCTCGCGCAGGCCGAAGCGGTGGAGGGGCGCATTCTCGATATGGTGCGAGATTCCTCCGAGCGGGACGCTGGATTGCCCATCCGCATCTCGGCTGGAACCTGGATGACCTGGTTCCTAACCCGGCACATCGACGCGCTGGATGCGGCCAGAAGCAACCTTGTCTTCAGCGCAGCGGAGGAGCGGCACAATATAGGCCGGCGTGAAGCGCTGATCGGCATCCGCAACCAGCGCTCCTCCGAACCGGGATTGGCGGTGCGACGCACGGCGACGGTGACCTTCGCACCGTATGCCCTGAACAACGGCTCGGTACGCGACGACTGGATCGCCTGCACGGTCGACACCCCATCCGCACGCTGGGTGCGAAGCCATCGACGCGCGCACATCCACATGGAAGTGTCGAACCCACGTTCGCTTCTCGATCTGGCGCTGGCCGGCGCCGGGCAGGTGGTCCTGCCGTGCTTCGTCGGCGCTGCCCATGAGCGCCTGATCAGGACGGGGCCGGTGATCGAGGAGATTTCCCACGAGCAATGGCTGGTCGTGCACGGTGAGGACCGGAACAGGCCCGGCGTGCGCGAAACGATCGACGCCATCGCCCGCCTGATCACCGCAAATCGCGCTCTGTTCGCTCCAATGCAGGACGCCTGATGGCATAATGCGCCAGAAACAGAACGTTCGACGACTGCGAATGGCCGTTTCGGGCCGGGAGCGGACTGGCCGGTTTTGGCTGCCGCCATGCAGATAGCCGCCGTTCTGCAACCGACCCCAATACGGTCATTGGTAAAAGCGACCCTCGCGCCTGAAACCGGACCTTGCACATGAAGACCGTCAGGGCCACCATTACAGCCGCTTCCCCACCAGCGGCTGTGCCGTCGGTACCCCCACAAAAAGATTCGATTTTCCCTATCTCTTGATTTGCAGTATGCTTGTATTGGGAGATCAAGAAACAAACGTTGTGATTAGGGAGGCGTCATTGGAAAAGCTTCTATTTTCGACTGACACAGATAGTGGCACTATCACAGTCCTAAATGTAACGGGGAATGACGCTGAACGTGTGGCTGTTATTCCGGTAGGTAACGGCCCTCGTGGAGCGGTGCGCTTCACGAAATCTGGCATCGGTTTTGTGACAAATCACGCGGGAAATACGTTATCCGTGATCGACGCTTACTCACTGACCGAGGTTGATCGCATTGTTGTAGGAGTAGCACCGATCGGATGCGCCCTTCTGCCAGGAGGCAAGACACTTATTGTTTCCAATGCTGGCGATAATACTGTTTCATTTGTAAATGTCGAAGACAGACACGAATTTCATAGACTCGGCGTTGGAAGAGAGCCCCGGCATCCCGATGTTACGCCGGATGGTAAATATGGCTATGTTCCAATTTCGGTTGGGCAATATGTTTCAAAAATCTCATTGGGAGAGCTCGCTTCGGGTGGGAGAGATCTCAATAGCATTTCAGAAATTGCTCAAATTGCTGTCGGTGACGGCGCATTTCCTTACAGTTCTGCCGTCTCGCCAGACGGTCAATGGGTCATTGCTGCTAACAATCAAGTTGGATACGTCTCCCTGATCTCGGTTGCCACCGATTCAGTTGAAGCTCAGATCAATGTTGGCGAGAAGGGCGCTCGTGGTACGGCATACACGCCAGACTCACAAACTGCCTTCGTTTCTTTGGAGAATTCGAGCGAGGTGGCTGTGATCGACCTGCGCTCGCGAGAGGTTGTTAAAAGGTTATCAAGTGGCTCTGGCCCTCGCGGCCTTTTGTTCGACGCAGATAGCGGTACACTTTTCACGTCTGCATTCGACAGAACAAAGACGTTGCGGCAGGGAAACGCAGTATCGTTCTTTTCTTTCAGCGCTGGATTGACGTCGTTCAGGGAGGCTGAGCCTGCAATCAGGGATGTCCCTGTTGGAGCCGGCCCGTGCAGCGTTTCGTTGTATGTTCGGTAGCTCGTGATACGTCTTTCGCAGAAATATCCTTGGTCAATCAGACCATCTCCTGTCTCTGTAGCTGAGCAGGAGAGGCTGACCGACTTTCGGTTTCTAAAGACAGTACGGTCGTCGCGACGATGCGGTCCATTTGTCACCGCAGCAAAGCACCTTCTGGTTCTGCAAAGTCCGGTCGACGTGACCTTTGATCAGCTGGATGAGATTCAATTTCATTGTGAAGAAGCTGAGCTTGCACGCTTCGCCAGCGAGAACGGAATCGTCGAAGTTTGGCGCCGACAGTCGGCCTTCATCGGATTTCGATCAGCTACAGGTTTTCGACGGTTCGACTTCAAATCCGGCGACCATTGGGAAGCGATGTTTCTCCCAAATGGCGAGAACACTTGGGAATGGCGTCTCGGTCTTGATATCCACTGCGATGATTCACAGCTGATTCTCGTGTTACCCGGTCACGACATCCCGAATCTGGCTGTTGTGCCGGGGGTAATGACTGGAAAGCAACTTAGCGGTGGCAATGGTGTTGGATTATCCATCGCCGTCAAACCTCTAGGTCGGTCGCATATCGGGCGCGGTGACCCGATAGCTCGGCTCGCATTTATTGACAGCTTTTCTGCGGTGAGTTTTGAGTAGCCTTGACGCTAACAGCGTACTGATGCCTCCTCCTTGCCGGAATCATTAACTTCAACGGCAATTGCTTTGACCTCGCGCAAGTCTACCGAATGTCGGTTAACTCCTTCTCGTCGTCCAATAGCCGCCAGTCCGTTTCCCACCCCGATCCTGCCGGTCCGCAGGCGACCCCATTGCAGACGTCGGCAATCTACTAGAGCGTAGGCCGACATGATTGAATCGGAACTCCCTCGTGAAGGTCAAGGCTGCGGGCATGTCGAAAACTCTGTTGGTCGATCTTCAAGAGCGTGCGGTGGATGCGGTGCGTGAAGGCGCGACGCATCAGTAGTCGGCCGAGCGTCCGTGTGAGCCCTGCCAGCGCATGGCGTTCACCCAGTGATCGTTTGCCCGCGGCTTTACGTTCAAGTCTCTGGACTAAGTACGATAGGACACATTCTTTCGAGCAGGAACATCTATTTGCTGTTTTCGATTGCCATGGCGGGCGAATTGAGCTTCGGCTAAAGTTATTGCTTGGCATCAAACTGTCATTGTTTAACCAACGCGGCGTAAGCATGTCCGAAACCACTCCCATCAAGCGGCCCTTGCATCTCCAGACCATTGATAGCTTGTTCGCTGATCTGATCGGGGGGGCAAGCATTTCGGTCGACGAGTCAGGCACCGAGTTTTCACTAACGAATGTCGACAGTCCTGCGGTCCTGAATTGGTACCGACTGAACAGGTCCAAGTGGGCGGGCAACGTGATGACGGTCGACGTTGAAGCCATGGTGGCTTCCGTTCTAACCAAACCATCCGTCCCACAGCCTCCCGCCCCAACAGCGGCGAAAGCGGGTCGGCGGCTGCGGCTCGCAAAGATCGTCGCGCACCGGTTTGCAGGCGTACACGCGTACGGGACGGCGGAAACCCCGCCAGTAGATTTCGTCTTCGAGCCACGCGAGCCGATCACGCTATTCGATGGTTGGAATGGAGCGGGCAAGACATCCCTACTGAACACGGTGGTCTGGTGTTTGACGGGTGAGATTCTCAGGCCGCAGCGGCGCCCGGAGAGCGGGCAAGAAGAATTCGACGGGCTGTTTGTGCGCGATGTGAATGGCAACGATGAAACGAGTAGCCATGCACTTACGCCGATCACGCCGCTACCAGACCCCAAATACTATGTGCCACCTGTAGGAAAGCCGGTTCATATCGATAGCTGGGTCGAGCTGACCTTCATCGATCAAGATGGCCAGCCTGTCGCACCCGTCAGGCGCACGCAGCTACGCGGTCCGAGAGGAAAGATCACCGAAACGCTTTCCGGTTTCGACACTCTGGGCGTCGATCCGATCGCGCTGCGGATTGGGACCACGATGCCAGCTCTTCTGCAATACATCAAAGTTGGCTCGCCATCCGACCTTGGCGAGGCTGCGGCCAAGCTGACTGGTCTGGCTGACGTCGCGAGCCTTGCGAAGCATGCCGCGAAATCGCGCGAGAAGCTGAACGGCGATCTTAAGAAGGACCGGACAAAGGAAATCGACGCGGCAGATTCACGGTTCATGGAGGCACTAGGGGACCTGCAAAAGCAGATCGACGAGTTTCCAACGATGTTGCCTCCTGACCCGCTGCCGACGCCGTCCGATGCGAAGGATGTGGAATCGAAGATTGAGGCGCTGGTTCAGCACTTCGACACGCTGAAGACGTCGGCACTTGCCGATGCACAGACGATCTTGGGCAAAGGCTTTGATCCGACCAGCAAGGCGGCCCGCGATGGCCTAGAGGCGGGCATCGGTCCGGCGCAGGGACAACTTAAATCGCTCGGACAACTGGCGAGCGTCAAGCGTGTGCGTGACTTGGCCGAGCTGACCCCGTCCGACTGGCATACGGTCGATGCACTGGTGCAGCAGATTCGCGCCGAAGGCGCAGTTCTGGCTGAACTCACGGCGACGCCCGCGCTTTCCCGGCGCAAGACGCTGTATGCTCGTGTGGCCGGGTGGATGGCTGAAGGTGATGACCATGACCCGGCTGCTTGTGTGGTTTGCAGCCGGTCGCTCGACGGTGTCCTCGACCCGGTAACGCAAAAATCAGTCTCTCAGCACCTTTCCGAGGTGACTGAATCGGAACAGGCGTTGCTTGCCCTGAGTATTCAGAGATGGGCTGCAAACTGGGGTGGAGCGCTTACCAGCAAAAGCCACGAAGCGCTCCAGCCGGAACTGCGGCGGGATTTACCCGGACATCCCGGTGACCTTATTCGCGCGGCGTTGACACAGGAGCTCTTTGAGACGGTCGCCTTTCAGGGCACGTTGGCAGCGTTGAAGCCGGGTGTCGCCGCCCTTTGCGATAAGCATCTTCCCAACCTGCCGCCGTTCATCGAACCTGTGGTCGAGGCGCTCCCCGCAGACCTCGGTGCGGCTGGCGTAGCGCTGACTGAGACCATGCAACGCCTGGTGCGTGCCGAAGCGTTTGCAAAGTGGCGCGACGCTCATCAATCCGCAGTCGCCGATGTCACGTTGGCGATCCTAAAAGGTACAGGCGGGCCCGTTGCGACCGTGGTCGACACCACACCCATTGCGCAAAAACTTGAGGCCCTGAACTCTATCGTTAAAGGCGTCGCACCTCTCAACACGGCGCTCGACTTATGCGCACGGCTCACCACGCAGTTGAACGCGAGGCGGTTGAAAGAGGACCACCTAGCACTTTACGCCCGTGCTGCGGATGCGTTGGAAGGCATTACGAAGCTGGGGTCGCTCGCTGAAAGACAGGTCGATACCCTGCGACGGAAACTGCATGCACGCACCACTTATTGGCGTGATCGCTGCTACCGGAACTCATTTCCGATGGCAGGACATGCCCTGCGCGACACCGCCATGGATGCCAAAGGCGTCCTCGATATTCACATTGGCTTCGAAAAGGCGACCGCGCCCGCGCAGCACATTTCGAATGCGTCTGCCCTGCGAGCAAACTTGATGGGGTTCTACTTAGCCTTTTGGGAGCATGTGCTTACGGAGCGGGGCGGGATCACGACACTGATTTTTGATGATCCGCAGGAATTGTTGGATCTCGACAATCGGGAAAAGCTGGCGCGACTGATCCCAGAGCTCGTGGGCGCGGGCGGGCAACTGCTGATCGCCACCTACGACCGAAACTTTGCGCGAATGACCGTGGCGGCAGGGCGCACATATGCCCGCATCGAACACCGCAGCGTGCACCCCGTCAATTCCTCGCGCCCGATGGTTGGAACGGCTGCCGCTCTGGAAGATCTGGATCGTAAGCGCGACGCTTATCTGGAGGACAAAGACAATGCGTCGATGGCGCAAGATTATGCCAACGAAGTCCGCATCTTTTTAGAGGCTCGGCTGGCCGATCTGTTCGACGATCCCGCGTATCCGGCCTACGCGGCGAGTTCGAAGAATCCGACGTTGGCGGATCACCTTGGCCATCTTCGTAGCCTCGTCAATCAACCGCCGAACGCGCTTTTCCGAGGGAAGGCCACAAAAGCTTTCTGCGAGTGCAAGGCCCTTGCACAAGGCGCGGAATGTCTTCGAGTCCTCAATACGTCCCACCACAACAAGGCTTCGTTGAGCGCCGGCGACATCTTCGCTGTCGCCGAGCAGCTAGACGTGGTGCGTGCGTTGGCCGAACGCATGCATGTCGAGTTTCGTCATTGGCGGTGGAGTGAGCCGATCCAAAGTCAGGACCGGGCCACCAATGTTGTGCCGTTCAAATCCGTGAGTGCCCCGCAGATCAAAGTGGTAATCCATCCAGACCTTGCCGCATTCAGTACGCATGCGCCTGACGGTTTTACGCAGGATTCGGAGACCGACTGGTTCGATGCTTCATGGTTCGGCGATAAGGCTTTCTTCTATATTCGTAAGAATAACCTCGGCTTCTCCGTGCCTGATGGCTGCATCGCCATCGTCGAGTGTACGCCCTATGATGGACGCGACCATAACCTCGTAATAGCCCGGCAGAAGGGTCATCTGCTGGCGCGGCGCCTTTTTCGTCCTGCCAATAGCGCCGAGATAGCGCTCGCGGCGGAGGCACCTGATCCACGCGAGTCGAAGCCGACGCTGGTGTTCAATGCACATGATGTCGTGCTTCACCGGATCGTCGGAATGCTCACCGAGCGCCCTGTCCCGCCGGTCGGCAAAGGCGAGGCAACTGAAATCACTGCTACGAGCTTGTCGCACGTGAAGTCAGCATATCGGGTGCGTGAGGAAAGCGGCGTCCCGTTGGCCCTGCCGGGGCAGGTAGTCCTCGGGGGCGACATTGTCCCCAAGGAACAGCTTGCTCACATGGAGGGTGCCCTTGTCGCCCTCTGCCTCGACAATGGCAGCAGCGTTTTCAAACGAATTGGCCAGCGCGTGCCGGGCACGCAGGGGAAGCTCTGGCAGTTCGAGAGTGTTGGCGGGCTTGGAAGCTCTCTGGTGATTTCGCTCGCGGAAGACGATGGCGCAAATGAAGTCCCTCGCTTCCTCTCCGCCCGACAGGTGATTGGCGTGCTTTACACCGTGTAGGACACGATCACCTGCTAATCCGGCTCAATATTGATCGCAATGATATCCTTGTCTGTTCGCGTGAGCATCGCCGTGTCGTGCCCGGATTTCTCCGCACATTCGTGGAAGAAGCCCGCAGCGACCGCGTAGTGACGCGCTATCATATGGAGAATGTCTTCCTCTGTCCCGCTCGTGTGCAGAACGGGGGGCGCTTTGTAAGCCACAATAGGGGGCGGTCGGCGAGGCAAGTCGGGCGTCCTCCCTATTGGTGTAATCGCTTACGATTCCATATCACGAGTGGCGGCTTCCGGGATCACGTTTCAGGCTACCGAACGTCCGAGATCGGGGCGCAAAGCGGACGTCGCTGAAAGGCGGCGAGGGGCAGGTATGGGTCAGGATGCGTCATAGGGCTATAGCGAACACATAGTTCTCTTCTTGGTCGTTCACGGCCCGCCAGTTTCAGTTCCAAGCTGGGCACGCCGACGCCCGCCGATCTTCCGCTAGAGACCGAGTGAGGGCAAGCAGCCGCTCGCCCTTGATGACCTAGGCGGAGGACCCGACGTCGGGCGCGGCGGTCCCGCCCGAATGTCCCGTGTCGGGGTCGATTCGAGGGGCTGCGTTTGGCGCTCGGCTGCCAAAGACGCTTCAGCGTCGCCGCGGGCCATCGCGCGTCTTGATCTCTGGCGCCGGTGTCGCCATCTCAGGCGCCTCGTTCATCCATGTGACGGTTCGCCATGACCACCGAGACCTTTGAGAGCCGCCCTTTCGAGGCCGACGTTTCCCGTCTGCTGCACATGATGGTGCATTCGGTCTATTCCGACCGCGACGTGTTCCTGCGGGAACTGATCTCGAACGCCGCCGATGCCTGCGAAAAGCTGCGCTATGAGGCGATTACCCTCCCCGAACTGCTGGGCGCCGACGCCGGGCTCGCCATCACCCTCTCGGCTGATCCGGAGGCCGGCACGCTAACCATCGCCGATAGCGGCATGAGCATGAGCCGGGATGAAATGATCGAGGCGCTCGGCACCATCGCCCGCTCCGGCACGCGCAGCTTCATCGATCGCATCGCCTCGGCCGAGAGCCAAGGAAGCGGTAAGGAGGGCGCCCAGCTCATCGGCCAGTTCGGCGTCGGCTTCTATTCCGCGTTCATGGTTGCCGCGAAGGTGGATGTGGTCAGCCGCCGCGCCGGCAGCGACGAGGCGTGGCTCTGGTCCTCGGACGGCAAAGGCGAATTCTCCGTCGCGCCGGTCGCCCTCGACGCAGCCCCCGCACGGGGGACGCGGGTCGTGCTCCATCTCACCGACGACGCCAAGAGCTATGCCGAGCGCTGGACGCTGGAGCGCATCGTCAAGGAACAGTCCGGCCACGTGCCGGTGCCCATCCGCTTCATCGAGAAGCCCGGTGCGGATGCGGCCGCGCTGTCGGACGGCGCCGCGCTGTGGACCCGCGCCAAATCCGAGATCACGGCGCAGGAATACACCGACTTCTACCGCAGCGTCGCGGGGCAATATGACGAGCCGGCGCTCACCGTGCATTTCCGCGCCGAGGGCCGGCATTAATACACCGCGCTGGCCTTTGTGCCGGGCGCGCGCCCGTTCGACCTGTTCGACGCCGACCGCAAGGGTCGGATCAAGCTCTATGTGAAGCGCGTCTTCATCACCGACGACGCCGAGCTTCTGCCGCGCTATCTTCGCTTCGTGCGCGGCCTGGTCGACAGCGCCGACCTGCCGCTCAACGTCTCGCGCGAAATGATCCAGGACAGCCCGCTGCTCGGCGCGATCCGCAAGGGGCTCACCAACCGCGTGATCGCGGATCTCGCCAAGCTCACCGAGCAGGATGCGGAAGCGTTCGGCAGGGTGTGGGAGAATTTCGGCGCGGTCATCAAGGAGGGCCTCTATGAGGATTTCGAGCGCCGCGAGCAGCTCTTAAACCTCGCCCGCTTCAAGACCACCGCCTCCGGCGAGGGCACGCGCAGCCTCAAGGACTATGTTGCGGGACTGAAGGAGAACCAAACCGCGATTTACATCATTACCGGTGACGACGCGGCTCGCATCGCGAGTTCGCCGCATCTGGAAGGCTTCCGCGCACGCGGCATCGAGGTGCTGCTCCTCGCCGATCCGGTCGATGCGTTCTGGGTAGCGGGAGGGCTCGACTACGAGGGCAAGCCGTTCCGATCGGTGACACAGGGCAGTGCCGATCTCGGCCTTATTCCGCTCCTCGACAAGGACACGCCGCCCTCGGTCGGGGCCAGCGCGGAGGTCAGCGGGCTCATCGCCGAAATGAAGGAGCTGCTGGGCGCGGAAGTGGCCGATGTGCGGGCCTCTGACCGCCTCACCGACAGTGCCGTGTGCCTCGTTGCCGCCGAGAATGGACCGGACAGGCAATATGAGCGCTTCCTCGCGGCGTCGGGTCGACTTGGCAGCGCGGCCAAGCCGATCCTCGAAGTGAACCCCACACACGCCATGATCATCGGCCTCGCCGGCAATACCGACGACGCCACCCGGGCGGATGTCGCGCATCTTCTGCTCGACACGGCCCACGTGCTCGACGGCGAGCGGCCGGCCGACGCGACCGCGTTCTCGCAACGGCTGTTCCGGCTGATGACACGCGGGATCGGCACCGCCTGAGCCGGCGCCGCCGTCCGCTGACGGTGCTTCCGGCCACCTCGCGCGTGGGCTATTGAGAGAGCCATGTCCCGTCGCACCGGAAGCGCCGATCTGCCCCTTCACACCGGCCGTGTGCCGCCCTGGCTGGCGGAGCGCATGACCAAGCTTGGCGCGGTGATCAGTGAGGCCATCGTGCATCACTATGGCCGCGACGAATTCCTGCGCCGGATGGCGCATCCGTTCTGGTTCCAGTCCTTCGGCGCCGTCATGGGCATGGACTGGCACTCCTCCGGCATCACCACGAGCGTCATCGGCGCGCTCAAGCGCGGCCTGCAGCCGCTCGAGGGCGAGCTGGGCATCCATGTCTGCGGCGGGCGCGGCCGGCATTCGCGCAAGACGCCGCAGGAACTGATGGCCTTCGGCGAACGCACAGGCTGCGACGGCGAGGCCCTGGGCCGAGCAAGCCGCCTTGTCGCCAAGATCGACAGCGCCGCCGTGCAGGACGGGTTCGATCTCTATCTGCACGGCTTCATCGTCACCGATGACGGGCACTGGGTGGTGGTACAGCAGGGAATGAACGACGCGCGCGGGCAGGCGCGGCGCTACCATTGGCTTTCGGAAGGGCTGAAGAGTTTTCTCGACGACCCCCATGCCGCCGTCGACGGCCCGCATCAGGGCGACATCGT
This sequence comes from Xanthobacteraceae bacterium 501b, assembly GCA_000378025.1. Taxonomy (GTDB): domain Bacteria; phylum Pseudomonadota; class Alphaproteobacteria; order Rhizobiales; family Xanthobacteraceae; genus Ancylobacter. The sequence goes on along the minus strand of KB899087.1, from coordinate 1,229,349 downwards.
CAACCTCGCCGATGCCCGCGCCGCGCCCTCCCGCAGCGGGCAGCTGGACCTGCTGGAACATCTCGGACCGGACGCGATCGCCCGCACCTTTGCGGGGCTGGACGGCGCGAAGGTGCAGAAGGCGGCGCCCGCAAGCGACCAACTCGAACTGCCACACCTCGTCATGCCGGCGCATCACGATGTGCGCGCGAAGGACGTGGTGCTGCCGCGCCTGCAGGCGGCGCTCGCCGCAGCCACTGATCGCGGGCCGCAGGACTTTGCCGAACTGCTGCTGGTGCCGGGCGTCGGCGCACGCACGGTCGAGGCGCTCGCCCTGGTGGCGGAAGTGGTCCACGGGGCGCCCTGTCGCTTCTCCGACCCCGCACGCTTTTCCTATGCGCATGGCGGCAAGGACCGCCATCCCTTCCCGGTGCCGCTAAGGGTCTATGATCACACCATCGACGTGATGAAATCAGCGGTGCGCAAGGCGAAGCTCGGCCAGTCCGAGGAGCTTGCCGCAATCCGCCGGCTCGACGACCAGACGCGCCAGCTGGAGCGTTTCGCTGGAGGGCGCAGCTGGGATGAGATTGTCGAGGACGAGAGGCGGACATCGGGGAGCTGACGCGCTACGCGCTCGCGCGGCAGGCGATCCAGATGGAACAGGACATACTCCGCGAGAATGTCGGCATTCAGGACCCGGGTCAGGAAGCCTTTCGCGGGTTCGCACGCGACAAACAACGCCTCGGAGGAGCCGACATCGACCTCAGCTGCCGCCTTGACCGATCCATCGGGTCAGACAGCCGCACTCACTCCGGCACGGTTAGCGGCAGGCCGATCACAAGCTCGTCGGCGACGAAGCGCTCGACCCGGCCGGGCAGATAAAACACATCGGAAACAAGGTCGTGCTCCGCGACCGTCCAATGTGGGTCGCTATCCCTTCGCTGAACCCACACGAAACGTGAAACCGGCTGATCCGCCTGTTCATTATTGCGCAGTGATTGGCTGTCCGCCTCTGACGGCAGGCCACCGGCCTCGATAATGGCGCCGAGCTGGGCGGCGACGCTGTCCGGAATCACTTTCGCGCCCGTGCTCCAGCGGCGCACCGTGCGGATATCGACGCCGATGAGCTTGGCGATGCGCGCTGGCGTCGCGTTGAGCTTTTCGAGGGCGTCCTGAAATTCTTCGGCTGTCATGTCCCGGCAATAGCAGGAGCGAAACGGACTGGCTATGGCCCGCTCAGCCGGGGCGTCAATCTCACTGACTGAAAAGTCGTGCGTCCGCCGCCTCCCAGTGCAACCGCATGCGGGCGCCGATGGTGACGTCGTCCGGTCGCACACGGCTGGCGGGAATTCGCACATTGACGCTGGCGCCCCAGCCGGTGGCGAAAACAAAATGGTAGGTCTCGCCGATAAAGGTCGCGTCGGAGAGGACGGCGTCGATACCCGGTCCCGCCGGCTTCCCGAGAGCCGAAAGGTGCAGGCGGTCGGGGCGGATCATCAGCCCGGCGCGGGCACCGGCGACGGCGGCGCCGTGCAGGGAGATGCCGCTCAGGGTTCCGCCATCCGGCAGCACGATGTCGGCGCTCTCGCCTTCGCTGCGGGTGATGGTGCAGTCGATGAAGTTGGAATGACCAATGAAATCAGCGACAAAGCGCGTGCGCGGCGCGTCGTAGAGTTCCCGGCCTTTGCCGAGTTGTTCGATGCGGCCCTGGTTGAACAGGGCAATGCGATCGGAAAGACTCAGCGCTTCTTCCTGGTCGTGGGTGACATAGAGGATGGTCACGCCGGTCTGACGGTGGATGCGGCGGATCTCGTCCTGGATTTCCTCCCGCAGTTTCTTGTCGAGCGCCGAGAGCGGCTCGTCCATCAACAGCAACGGTGGGTTGTAGGCGAGCGCCCGGGCCAGCGCGACACGCTGCTGCTGGCCGCCGGAGAGCTGGGCCGGCATCCGGTCGGCGAAGGTCTCCAGCCGCACCAGCGCCAGCATCTCCTCGACCTTGCGGGCGATCTTGGCCGCCGGCCACCGGCGCACGCGCAGGGGGAAGGCGACGTTCTCGGCGACGGAGAGGTGCGGGAACAGCGTGTAGCGCTGGAACACCATGCCGATGTTCCGCTTGTTCGAGGGCTCGGCGAGGATGCTGCGCCCCTCCAGCCGCACATCGCCGCCCGTCGGCTCGAAGAAGCCGGCGATCATGTAGAGCGTCGTGCTCTTGCCCGAGCCGGAGGGCCCGAGAAAAGTGACGAACTCGCCGCGCGCGATCTCAAGCGAAACGTCATTGACGGCGGCAACCTTGCCGAACGTCTTGGAAATATTGCTTATTTCCAAAAAGGTCATGAGCGGGCGTCCTTGCGGAAGAAGGCGGCAAGCGCCATGAGGGCCGCGGTCAGGGCGATCAGCAGCGTCGAAACCGCGGCGATAACAGGCGAGAGATCCTGGCGCAGCGTGCCGAAGATCCGCACGGGCAGGGTCTGGAGATCGGGGCTCGCCATGAAGATGGCGATCACCACCTCGTCCCAGGAGGCGAGGAAGGAAAAGATCGCCGCGCTCACCAGACCCAGCCGGATGCCCGGCAGGGTGACTCGGATCTTGGCTTCCAGCGGGCTCGCGCCGCAGACGATGGCGGCGGTCTCGATATCGCGGTCAAACCGTTCCAGCGCATTGGAAATCGCGATGATTGAGAAGGGCAGGGCGATCACCAGATGCGCCAAAACAAAGCCCAGAAACGTGCCGTTGAGATGCAGCCGCAGGAAGAAGGCGTAGAGCGCGACCGCGAGCACCACCACCGGCAGGATCATCGGGGTCAGGAACAACGCCCGCAGCGCCTGCCGGCCGCGAAACGTGCCGCGCGTCAGGCCGAAGGAGGCCATCAGTCCGATCAGCACCGACAGCACCGTCACCACCACCGCGATCTGGAAGCTGGTGAGGAAGGAGGCGATCCATTCGGGATCCTCGAACAGGTCCTCATACCAGCGCAGCGTCCAGCCGGGCGGCGGGAATTGCAACCATTGCGAGGAGCCGAAGGACAAGGCGACGATCAGCAGGATCGGCAGCAGCAGATAGGCCCCGACCAGCAGGGCGATGGCGATCAGGGCGACCCGCCAGGGGCCGAGACGGGCGAAATCAAGCAGCATGGCGCGCTAGCTCCTCGCCTGGCCGAAGCCGAAAAAGCGTAGCTGCACCATGTAGATGGCGAGCGTGATCACCAGCAGCACCAGCGCCGCCGCCCCCGCCAGACCCCAGTCGAGCAGCGATTGCACCAGCTGGGCTATCAGCTCCGCCAGCATCATGTTCGAGGTGCCGCCAAGCAGGGCCGGGGTGATGAAATAGCCGAGCGACATGACGAAGACCATCAGCGCGCCGGCGGCGATGCCGGAGGCGGTGAGGGGGAGCATGACGCGGGTGAAAGCCTGCCAGCGGCTGGCGCCGCAGAGGGCGGCGGCCTGGAAAATGGCGGGGTCGATGGAACGGATGGTGGCGTGCAGCGGCAGGATCATGAAGGGCAGCATGATGTAGGTCATGCCGATGGTAACGCCGGCCAGATTGTTGATCAGCGGCAGCGGCTCGGAAATCAGGCCGAGATCCATCAGCGTGCGGTTGATGATGCCGGTCCGCTGGAGCAGCACCATCCAGGCATAGGTGCGGGCGAGAAGGTTGGTCCACATCGACAGGATGACGATGGCGAACAGCAGTCGTGACCAGAAAGACGGCGCGATCGCCAGGAACCAAGCCACTGGAAAACCAAGGAGAACCGTCGCGATCGTCACCGTTCCCGCGACCAGGAAGGTGTTGCCCAGCACTTTGAGATAGGTCGTCGAGGCGAAAAAGGCGGCGTAGTTCTGCAGCCCCGGCTCGGGTTCCAGCACGCTGCGCAGCAGCAGGGCCAGCACCGGAATCACGAACACCACCACAACCAGAGCGAGCGCCGGCAGGACAGGCGCGAAGCCCCGGCCCCGCCGCCGGCTGGCGGCGAGGACGGGTGAGGGGGTGGCAATCGGCACGTCGGTCACGGTCATGAGGGCTCGATCACGGCGGTTCGATGAGTGCAGTGAGGTGGACGATCAGGCCGATGAGGCCAAAGAGGCCAACGCGACCGGGTGCGGCGCCCCGCCTCCGCACCCGGTCGCGCTCTCCTCCGTGGGAAGCGCGGACGGGCAGATGTCGTGCGGCGCGCGCCAGCGCGACTTACCGGTCGCCGGCGTGCCGGGAACTCCCGGTCACTCCGCCTGCCAGGCGTACCAGCGCTTGCCGATCTCGTCGCGATGGGCGGCCCAGTAGCCCATGTCGAGATTGATCTGCGAGCCGGTGTGCTGGTCGGGCAGGTTAGCGGCGACGTCCTTCGGCATCAGCGCGGCGGACTTCACATTGACCGGCGCATAGCCGCTCTCGGTGGCGAAGCTCGCCTGCCCTTCCGGGCTGGTCGCCTCGGCGATGAACTTCATCGCCGCTTCCTTGTTCTTCGCGCCCTTGGGCACGACCAGCATGTCGGCGGCGGTCAGGTTCTGCTCCCAGGACAGGTCGACCTTCTCGCCGCTCTGCTGCAGCGCGAAGATGCGCCCGTTCCAGAACTGGCCGATCGGCGCCTCGCCGGAGGCGAGCAGCTGCTGCGACTGCGCGCCGGTGCCCCACCAGACAATGTCCTTCTTGATGCTGTCGAGCTTCTTGAAGGCGCGGTCGAGGTCGAGCGGGTAGAGCTTGTCGGCGGCCACGCCGTCCGCCAGCAGGGCGATCTCCAGCACGCCCGGCGCCGACCATTTGTAGAAGGTGCGCTTGCCGGGGAAGGCCTTGGTGTCGAACACATCCGCCCAGCTCTTCGGCGCCTTGCCCTTCAGGCTCGCCGGGTTGAAGCCGAGCACGAAGGAATAATAGAAGCTGCCGACCGCATGGTCGGTGACGAAGCGCGGGTCGATCTCGTCGCGCTTGACGATGGAAAAGTCGATCGGCTCGATCAGCCCGTCCTTGGCGGCGGCGGCGGCGAAATCGGCTTCCACATCCACCACGTCCCAGGAGACGTTGCCGCTCTCGACCATGGCTTTCAGCTTGCCATAGTCGGTCGGGCCATCCTGCTTGACAGTGATGCCGGTTTCCTTGGTGAAGGGCACGGCCCAGCTCTTCTTCTGGGCGTCCTGGGTGGTGCCGCCCCAGCTGGTGAAGACGATGGAGCCCGACTGCGCCATGGCGGCGCCGGCGAGGCCGGCGGCGAGGGCGAGGGCGGCGACCCCGAGGGCTCGTGATGTGCGCGACATGATAGTCCCCTTTGGTTGGCGTTCGGTGTGGAAGGCGGCGCGTTGGGCGCTCGGACTTTTTGCGTCGCGGCGAGGAGCGGGGCCTCAAGGCTCCCCTCCGTCAGTCCAGCGGCGAGAAGGCGGTGGGCAGGAGAATCTTGTTCTCCATGGTCTCGATCAGCGCCTGGATCTTCGGCAGGAAGGCGAGCCAGGCGGGATCGGCGTTCAGCCGCGCGCGGCGGGCGGCGCGGTCATCCAGGCTGGCATAGGCCCAGATGTGGACGATCTCGTTCAGCGGACCGATCTCGCTGGTGAAATAGCCGACCAACTGGCCGAGATGGCTCTTCTGCAAAGCGATGCCTTCCTCGGCCACCAGCTTCACATAGGCCGGGACGGCGCCGGTCTTCAGGCGGTAGGTACGCATCTCGTAGAGCATGGCTTGGCCTCAGCGCATCACGAAGGGATCGGCGATCGGCTCGTCTGATGTGCGCAGCCAGACCGATTTGGTGCGGGTGTAGTCGCGGATCGATTCCGCCCCGCCCTCGCGCCCGAGGCCGGACAGGCCATAGCCGCCGAAGGGCACGATGGGCGAGACCGCGCGGTAGGTGTTGACCCAGACGATGCCGGCGCGCAGCTTTCGGATCAGCCTATGGGCGCGGGTGAGATCGCGGGTGAACACGCCGGCGGCGAGGCCGAACGGGCTGTCATTGGCTTTACTGAGCGCGTCCACCTCGCCCTCGAAGCTGATGACGCTGAGCACCGGGCCGAACAGCTCCTCCGCCGCGCAGGGCACTTCATTGCCGGCGCAGGCGAGGATGGTGGGGGCGTAGTAATTGCCCGAGGCAAACCCCTCCGCCCGCGTGCCGCCGGTGACGAGGGTGGCCCCCGCCGCGAGGCTGGCGGCGACGACCTGTTCGATATGGGCGCGCTGGCGAGCGGTGGCGAGCGGGCCCATCTCGGTCGCCGGGTCCTGCGGGTCGCCGATGCGGATGCGGCGGGCCTTCTCAATGAGGATGGCCAGCAGCTTCTCGCGCACGCTCTCCTCGACGAAGAGGCGGGAGCCGGCGACGCAGCTCTGGCCGGAGGCCGCAAAAATGCCGGCCACCACCGCATTGGCGGCGCTCTCCAGATCGGCATCGGCGAACACCAGCACCGGCGACTTGCCGCCGAGTTCCAGCGTCGTGAAAGCGAGGTTTTCCGCCGTGTTGCGCACCACATGGCGCGCGGTCGCCGGGCCGCCGGTGAAGGCGACGCGGGAGACGAGCCGGTGCGCGGTGAGCGTCTTGCCGCATTCCTCGCCGAAGCCGGTGATTATGTTGACCACGCCGGGGGGAAAGCCCGCCTCATGCACCAGCCGGGCGAAGGCGAGCAGCGGGGCGGGGCCTTCCTCGGAGGCTTTCAGCACCACGGTGCAACCCGCCGCCAGCGCCGGGCCGAGCTTTACCGCCGAGAGGAAGAGCTGCGAGTTCCACGGCACCACGGCGGCGACGACGCCGATCGGCTCGCGCCGCAGCCAGGCTTCCATATCCGGCTTGTCGACGGGCAGATGGGCGCCCTCGACCTTGTCGGCGAGGCCGCCGAAATAGCGATAATACTCCGCGACATAGCCGATCTGCGCCCGCGTCTCGCGGATGATCTTGCCGGTGTCGCGGGTCTCCAGCTCCGCCAGTTCCTGCGCATGCGCGGCGACGAGATCGCCGAGCCGCATCAAGAGCTTGCCGCGCGCGGTGGCGGTGAGGTTTGCCCATTCCGGCGCGTCAAAAGCGCGGTAGGCGGCTTCCACCGCGCGGTTCACGTCGGCGCTGGTGGCGGCCGGCATCACCGCCCAGGGCTGGCCGGTGGAGGGATCGAGGCTCTCGAAACTCGCCCCGCCGGTGACGAAGGCGCCGTCGATATAGAGCCGGAAATCGTCGCGCAGGGCGGTCATCGGCTCACCCTCACGCGAAAGCCGGCAGGACGTGGCGGATGAAGCGGTCCAGCGACTTCGCCTTGCGCTGATGGCTGATGCCGGCGTCGATCCACAGCGCGAACTGGTCGAAGCCGAGCGCCTCATAACCCTTCAGCCGGGCGATCACCTCCTCGGGCTCGCCGATGACGAGATTCTTGCGCACGACCTCCGGGGCGAAGTGCGGGACGGCGGCCCGCTCTTCCGGGGACAGCGGCGCCATGATCGCCTGATGGATCGGCCGCTTATTGGCGAACCAGGCGCCGAACAGCCCGTACCAGGCGGAAAGATCGTCCGCGAGTTGGTCGGCCTCAGCAGGCGACTCCGCCACAAAACAGTGCTGCAGCAGCATGATCTTCGGGCGCGGCACCTGCTTGTGGTCGGCGACGGCGGTGTTGAAGCGCTCCATCAGGCTCACCACCTCGCCATCGCCTGAGGCGAGCGGCGTCACCTGCACATTGCAGCCATTGGCGACGGCAAAGGCGTGGCTGTTGGGGTCCCGCGCGGCGATCCAGATCGGCGGGCCGCCTTCCTGCACCGGCAGCGGCGAGGCGGTGGAGGTGGGGAAGCTCCAGAACTGGCCCTCATGGGCATAGTCGCCCTCCCACAGCTTCTGCACCGCCGGCACCAGCTCGCGCATGCGCAGCCCGGCGCCCATGGCGTCGAGGCCGGGCAGCAGGCGCTCATATTCAAAGCTGTAGGCGCCGCGCGCCACGCCGAGATCGAGCCGGCCCTCGCAGGCGATGTCCATCATCGCCGCCTCGCCGGCCAGCCGGATCGGGTGCCAGAACGGGGCGATCACATTGCCGGTGCCGAGGCGGATGGTCTTGGTCTTCGCCGCGAGATGGGCGAGCTGGATGAAGGGGTTGGGGGCGATGGTGAAGTCCATCGCGTGGTGCTCGCCGATCCACACCGTCTCGAAGCCCGCGCCCTCGGCGGTGAGCGCCAGCTCCTCCAGCTCGGCGAACAGCCTCGCATGGGGAATGGCGGGATCGGTGCGCTCCATATGGACGAAAAGGGAGAACTTCATGAGGGTGATCCCGGTTCTGGTCTCAGCCGTGGGGGGCGGCGGCGAGCGGGTGAATCTGACCGCGCTCGGCATCGCCGACATAGATACCGAACGCATCCTCGCGCCGCTCGCGCAGATAGCGCGCCAGCATGGAGCGGGTGGCCTCGTCCGGCAGGCGGGCGAGGTCGACCGCCTCCAGCGGCACGAGGCGGGCACCGGCCTCCGGGCGCGGCGTGCCTTCATATCCGCCGCGATAATAGATCGAGACCGTGGGCGGGGCCGAGCCTTCGCCCGGGGTCTCGAACACCGCGAACAGGAAGCCGAGCCGGCCCTCGACGCCGAGCCGGGCCAGCGCGCCCCGCAGGCTGCGCGGATTGGTGGCCGACTCCAGGCAGGTGCCGGCGGGAAGGTCGAGCCCGCCCGTGCCGTCCTCGACCAGCAGCAGCGCGCCGTCCTGTTCCAGAAGGGCGCCGACGCGGGCCGGCTCGTCGCGCTTGGCCAGCGCCTGCTGGCCGAGCGAGACATCGACATAGGCGCCGCGGCAATAGCCGAGCGGGGCGACATCGCGCGTGCCGAAGCCGCTGACATGGCCGATCAGGATCACATGGTCGCCGGCTTCCACCACCTCGTGCCTGCGGCAATCGAACCACGCCGCCGCGCCTGAGATGACCGGGCTGCCGGCCGGGCCGAGCTGCCAGGGCGCGCCGGAAAACTTGTCCGGCGACTTGGAGGCGAACAGGGCCGAAACGTCCTTCTGCTCCGCCGCCAGAACCGAGACGGCGAAGTTTTCCGCCGCTGAGAACACCGGGAAGCTCGACGCGGTTTTCGCCAGGCACACCAGGATGAGCGGGGGATCGAGCGAGACGGAGGAGAAGGAATTGGCGGTGAAGCCGCGCATCTCGCCGGCCGCGTTGCGCGTCGTCACGACCGTGACGCCGGTGAGGAAGGCACCGAGCGCTTGGCGGAAGGCTTTTGCGTCGAAGGGCGCGGCCGATGCATCGATGAAGGTGAGAAGCCGTGCGTTCACGGCGTCCGGGTGGGTCAGCGTCATCATGTGGCGGGCGCCTGCCAGCACCTCGGCGCGGCCCTGCGGGGCCAGCATGGCCATCGCCTGCGACATGGCGGGGGTCGAATTGCCGTCGCCATCGGCGGTCATGAACAAAGCCGGCAGGGCGAGGCTGGAGAGCCGGTCGCGATGGGCGGCGTCGGAGGCGGCGAACAGCGCATAGGTGCGGGCATAGCCGACCGGATCACCCGCCGCGAGGAGCGCCGTCACCTGCGCCGCGCTCGCCTCCAGTTCCGGCGGCACCGGCGCGCCGAACCAGCGGGCGACGGCGGCGGCGTGCGAGGCGGCCCGGCCTTCCGCGTCCAGCGCGCCGGCGCGGGCGGTGACGATGGCGCGCTGTTCCGGCGTGCGGCAGAAAACGGCGTTGAGCGCGGCGACGGCGCGCACCCGGGCAGGATGCGCCAGCGCCGTCTCCAGCGCCACCAGCGCGCCCATGGAATGGCCGACCAGCGCGGCCGAGGCCAGGCCCAGCCCATCCATCAGGGCGATGACGTGATCGGCATAGTCGGAGAGGCGTGCGTCTGCCGGCGGCAGGCTGGAGCCGCCATGGCCGGGCATGTCGAGCGCGATCACGTCATGGCCCTCGGCCAGCGCCGCGATCTGCGGGCCCCACACCTCGCTCGCCATGCCGACGCCATGGATCAGCACCACAACAGGCGCGCCCACCACGCCGGCGCGGCGATAGGCAACCTGCGCGAGGGCGCCGTCGCGGCCGGCATAGGCGAGGGTGCGAACCTCAGCCATGGGAGGAATCCGCGCCGGCGGCGTCGAGGCCCGGGGCGGTGTCCAGCCCCTGGGTGGAGCCGAGGTCCTTGAGGTCCTGATAGCGGTCGCCAATGCGGTGATGCGGGCGCCCGCCAATGGAGGCGCCGAGCGCGACCACGATCTCGTCGGGCGCCGGGGCGTCGTTGATGGCGAACTGGATGGTGAGGTAGTGCGAGCGGCGCCCCTCATCCAGCTTGTCCATCAGCGGAATGGCGATGGCGGCATTCGGCCCGCCGCGCGTGTTGGTGAAAGCGAGATAGCTCTTGGCGCCCACCGCCTTGCGGTAGTGATTACCGAAGCGCAGCGTGTGGATCAGCGCCGAGGCGTGTTCCACCTCGCCCGAGGTGCCGACGATCGCCGCCTTGCCATAGCCCTCCACCGTCTCGCCCGAGCCGGCCATGCGGAGGATTTCCTCGGTCAGCAGCGCGCCGAGCTGGGGGGCGATGTCGTGAATCTCCGGCTTGAGATCCTCGACGAAGCCGCGCCCGGCCCACGGATTGGTGAGCACGGCCGCCGCCGCATAGAGGCGCAGCGGCGTGGGGGCGGCGCGCCCGCCCTCGATGAAGGTGGTCTCGGCATAGGTGACGAGCTTGCGCAGCTGCAACGGCATGATCTGTCTCACGAAAGACGGGCTGAGCGGTGCCGGGCGGGCAGTCGTTCAGCGACGATGGCCTCAAGTTACGTATGATGGTATACCATAAGACAATCGAGTCAATTGTCATCCCGCGCCGCTCGGGCGACAAGAGGCGGGAGGGGAGACGGCCATGGTCGCGACGACGGAATCGAACACGGCGAATGAAGAGATGAAGGTCGAGCGCAGCGTCACCACGCTGCGCAGCCTGACGCTGGAAAAGATGCGCGACGCCATTCTCGATTTCCGCTTCAAGCCCGGCGAGCGGCTGGTGGAGCGCACGCTGTGCGAGCGGCTGGGGGTGAGCCGCAGCGTGGTGCGCGAAGTGCTGCGGCATCTGGAGGCCGAGGGGCTGGTGGAGACCATTCCCCATCAGGGCCCGGCCGTGACCAAGCCGGACCCGGCGCAGGCGGCGCAGATCTACGAGATACGCGGCCTGTTGGAGAGCGAGGCCGCGCGGGCCTGCGCGCTGAACGCCCCGGAGGCGGCGATTGCCGAGCTTGGCGGGGTGATCGACGAGATCGACGCCGCCTTCCAGACCGGCAGCCCGCGCGAAGTGCTGCGGCGGACGACGGAATTCTACGAGAAGCTGTTCGTCGCCGCCGGCAAGGAGGTGGCGTGGGATGTGGTGCGCTCGCTCAATGCCCGGATCAACCATCTGCGCTCGATGACCATTGCCCAGGAAGGGCGGCACAGGGCCGCCATCGCCGAAATGCGGCTGCTGCACGCGGCGCTGCTGCGGCGGGACGCGGCCGGCGCCTATGAGGCGAGCCGCGCCCATGTGGCGACGGTGGCCGGGCTCGCCGGCGCCATTCTCAGCCGGATCTGACCTCGCGCCGCGCCACGGACCGGCTTGCCAGCCGCGCCGCCCACCGGCTATCTCGCACGGCCCGCGCGGGGCAGGTGAGAGCGGCGAGGAAGAGATGGCTGATATGGCAGAGCTGGACCCGATCACCCGCGTCCTCGGCAGCCTGCCGCCGGAGATCACCGCCACCGACCCGGATGTGGTGGCGCGCTATCTCACCGATTTCCGCCGTTTCCGCACTGGGGCCGCCCGCGCCGTGCTGCGCCCGCGCTCCACGGCCGAGGTGCAGGCCATCGTCACGCTGTGCGCCGCCCATGGCGTGCCACTGGTGCCGCAGGGCGGCAACACCTCCTATTGCGCCGCCGCCACCCCCTCGCCGGAGGGCGGCGAGCTGGTGCTGAGCCTGGAGCGGCTGAATGGCGTGCGCGCGATCGACGCCGCCAATCTGTCGCTGACGGCGGAAGCGGGCTGCGTGCTGAGCGTGCTGCAGGAGGCGGCCGACGCGGCCGGCCTGATGCTGCCGCTGGATCTCGGCTCGCGCCAGTCCTGCCAGCTCGGCGGCGCCCTCTCCACCAATGCCGGCGGCATCTCGGTGCTGAAATACGGCATGGCCCGCGACCTCGTGCTGGGCCTTGAGGCCGTGCTGCCGGACGGGCAATTGCTCAACGTGCTGCAGCCGCTGCGCAAGAACAACACCGGCTATGACGTGAAGCAAATGCTGCTCGGCGCCGAGGGCACGCTCGGCATCATCACCGCCGCCTCGCTGAAGCTGGCGCGAAAGCCGGCGCAGACGGTGACGGCCTTCCTCGCGGTCGAGGCGATCGACGCGCTGACCACGCTGCTGGCACGGGCGCAGATTCTGACCGGCGAGAACATCACCTCGTTCGAGTACGTCTCGCAGCATTCGCTCAGCCTGCTGCTCGCCGCGCAGCCCGGCCTGCGCCATCCGCTGGAGAGCCCGGCGCCGCATTATGTGCTGATGGAGGCGCAGACCTGCTCGCCGGTGCTGGGGCTGGAGGACGCGGTGGCGACGCTGCTGGAGGAGCTTATGGGCGAGGGGCTGGTCGGCGACGGCACACTCGCCGCCGGCGGCCAGCAGCGCGACCAGCTGTGGTATCTGCGCGAGCATATTCCCGAGGCGGAAGTCGCCAATGGCGGCTCGGTGAAGCACGATGTTTCGGTGCCGACCTCGGCCTTGCCGGCCTTCATCACGCAGGCCAGCGCGCTGGTCGAGGCGCACAGCGCCGGCGGGCGGCTCTCCATCTATGGCCATGTCGGCGACGGCAATGTGCATTTCAACGTGGTCGCCCCCGTGGGCGTCGACCCCGCCGGCTACAAGCCGTGGTTCGAGCGCGAGGTGTCGCCGCGAATCTATGACCTCGCCGTGGCGATGGGCGGCTCCTTCGGGGCGGAATACGGCATCGGCACCGTCAAGCTCGACCTGCTGGACCGCTATGGCGACCCGGCCAAGCTCCACATGATGCGCGCGCTGAAGGCCGCGCTCGACCCGGCCAACCTGATGAACCCCGGCAAGGTGGTGCGGTTCTAGCCGCCGGTGCTCGCGCCGGGCTGCCAGTCGGTCATAGCAAGCACATGGCCGCCGAGCTTCTGGAAGGCGCGCTGGCGGCAGGAGAAGACGATGATCTGCTGGTCGCGCGACTGGCGGTGCAGCGCGTCGAACATCCGTTCGATACGGTCATCGTCGGAATAGACCAGCGCGTCGTCGAGAATAACCGGCGCCGGCCGCCCATCGCGGGCGAGCAGGCGGGCGAAGGCGAGGCGGGTGAGCACCGAGAGCTGTTCGCGCATGCCGCCGCTCAGCCGGTCGACATCCTCCTCATGGCCGTTGCGGCGCAGGGTCTGCGGCAGCAGCGTCTTGTCGTCGAAGGTGATGGCGGCATCGTCGAACAGCAGGCCGAGCAGCGGGGTGAGTTCGGCCATGACGGGCTTGAGATAGAGATCGCGCGCCTGCGCCCGTGCCGCCTCCAGCGCAGCCGCCAGCCTTTGCAGCACGCGGATTTCGGCACTGAAGGCCTCCACCCGGGCGCTGGCGGCGGCAAGCGCCTCCTTCGCCTCGCCCCACATCTCTTCCACCGCCTCGTCGGAACGGGTGCTGATCTCAGCGTTCAGGCCCGCAATGGCCTCGCGCAGGGCGGCGGCTTCCTTGTCGGTGGCGTCCGCGACCGAGCGGGCACGGCGAAGCGCGGCCTCGGCCGATTCGAGATCGATAACGCTCGCGCGCAGGCGCTGCACCTGCGCCTCGGCACTCGCGCCGAGCCGGTCGCGCTGCTCGAAGCGTTCGGACAGCTCCTGCAGCCGGGCGCCGCGCGCCTCATCCGGGCCGAGAATGGCCTCGATCCGGGTGCGCTCGGCCTTCAAGGCGGCCAGCGCGGTCTCGGCCTCGACAAACGCCTCGTCGGCGCGGGCCCGCAGCGGCTCGGCCGCCCGCAGTGCCTGCCGGGCGAGGGTGCGCCGCGCCTCGGCGGCGGAGAGGGCCGCCTGCGCCTGCGTCTGAGCCTGCGCCGTGTCCTCCGTCAGCTCGATGTCCTCGGTGCCGCGCGCGCCATGCGCGGCCACATCCGCCCGGAGCTTTGCCAGCCCCTCCGGCGCCAGCAAGCTGAGCCGGCCGTTCAGTTCCCGCCGCTCGGCGTCGATCTGCTGCGCCCGTATCTGCCGCGCGCGGGCAGCGGCGAGATCGTCGACCCCCATTGAGGCCAGCAGCGTCCGCCGTTTGGCGACGGCCTTTTCCAGCCGGCTATTGTCCTGCGCCGGCCGGTTGGAGCGCAAAGTGAGGGTGCCGATGCCGGGGATGACCAGCTCCGCCTGCCCCTCATAGCCGCGTTCCTCGCCCTCGCGCAGCGGCGCCGATTCCATGACCACGGGCGAGGCCGCGCCGGGGGCATAGGCGATCGCCACCGAGGGGCGCGCCGCCTCCTCCACCGCGCGGAGCGTGGCGATGTCGATTTCCAGCGCCTGAAGTTCCTCCACCGCACTTGGCGGAATCGCCTCGGTGGCGAGCCGTGCTTCGGCGGCTTCCAGCGCCTTACGGGCATCCTCGGCGCCGGCCAGCCGCTCGCTCAACGCCGCGTGCCGCGCCTGTGCCTCGCGCGCCCTCAACGCCGCGTCAACGCGGGCCAGCAGCTGGCGGGCCTCCTGCTCGGCGGCTTCCGCCGCCGCGACCTCGGCATGGGCCTGTTCCACCCCGGCGCCGGCGGCGTGGCGCTTGCCGACCGCCGCCTCGCGCCGCAGTTCCGCCGCCTGCAGCGCCGCCCAATGCGCGTCCGAGGTGGCAAGGACGGTGCGATAGGCGGTGAGTTCGCGCTCGGCGGCGTCGCGGCGCTCGCGGGCCAGCCCGGCCTCCGCCTCGGCGGTGCGCAGCGCCTCGCCCTGCGCCTTGGCGGCGTCGAAGGCGGCCTGCGCGCTCTCCACCGCCCGGGCCCGCGCCTGCCGGTCCTCGGCGTTCTCCAGTTCGGCGAGCCGCTTCACGGCGGTGGCGCGGCGGTCCAGCGCCTCGCGCAGGGTCCGCACATCGCCGGCCAGTCGCTCTTCCTGCGCCACCAGCCGGTCCCGGGCATCGAGGGCGGCGGCGTAGCGCCCGCCGGTCTTCGGGCGGCCGGTGGCGGTGACGAGTTCGGCCAGCGCGTCCTGCGTCGCCGCGATGATCTCCGCCATGCGCCGGCCGCCGGTGACGGCCTCGACCTCGCCCTGCACCGATTCCAGCAGGCTGGCGCGCACCTGCTTCTCGCTGTCCTCTTCCGACTTGCTGCGCTTCTCGATGCCGGTGAGCCCCTGCCGCACCCAGAGCAGCCCGGCCGGCCCGGCGGTGCCGCCCTTGATGAGCCCGGCGATGAAGTTCTCCGCCTCGTCCGCCTGCGCCACCAGCCGGCCGGTGGCGAGATCGGTGACGCGGGCGGAACGGCCGCCATAATATTGCTTGGTGAGCCGAAAGCGGCCCGCCTCGGTGGCGATGTCGGCCTCAACAAGCGGGCTGCCGCCGCTATAGGGCCGCAGCCGCTGCACATCGCCCGGCGTGCCGGAATGGGGCTGGAAGAACAGCGCGTGCAGCGCCTCGAAGCTGGTCGACTTGCCGAATTCATTGACGGCGCACAGCACGTTGACGCCGTTGCCGATGCCCTCGATCGCCACGCCGCGATTGGCGAAGCGCTTCACATTGAACAGGCGCAGCGCCGTTATCTTCATGACGCCACCGTCTGCGCATAGGAATAGAGCCGCGCCAGCGCCGCGCGGGCGACCTCGCGCTCGGCGGCGGAGCGGGAGGCATCGCCGGCCTCCGCCAGCAGCGCATCGGCGGCCTCGCGCAGCGCGCCGGCCCGGTCGATAAGGTCGAGATCGTCCGGCACGCAGGCGGTGGAAAGGCCTGTCTCGTCAAGTTCCAGCAGGGCGAAATCCGGCGCGGCCTCCGCAACGGCGCCCGCCAGTGCGGCCTGGCCGGCCAGCCTTGTGTGCCCGCTGGCGATGAGGCGGGCCAGCGTCTGCCGGCGCGCCCGCGCCTCCGGCAGCCGCGCCACCAGCGCCGCCACGGGGTCGTCGCCTTCCAGCAGATGCAGATCGAGTGAACGCCAGGCGAAGCTCGCCGTCGGCAGCGCCGTCACCTCCGGCAGGGCATTCGCTCCCGCAAGGCTGACCAGCAGCGCCGTGCCCGGCGCCTCGTGCTTGAAGCGGTCCGGCTCGGGCGTGCCGCTGTAGCGGGTGCGGGAATCGACCTCCACCGCCCCGTGCCAGTCGCCGAGCGCGAGATAGGCAAGGCCGGCGCGGCGGGCGCGGTCGGGGGCGATCACGTCGCCCGCCACCGCGTCCTCGGAAAAGGAGCGAATGGCGCCATGGGCGAGGCCGAGGCGCAGCGTGCCTTCCGGGGTCGGGTGGCCGTCCATCCACTCGGTGAGGTCGCGACCGGGCCGGCGGGTGGTGCAGGGGGCAGGCAGCAGCACCACGCCGGGGGCGAGGTCCAGCGGCCGGGGCGTGGTGGCGAGGATCACATTATCAGGCGCCTCCGCCTTCAGCGTCGCCCAGAGCGGCGCCGCCTGCAGCGAATCATGATTGCCGGGCAGGAGAACCCAGGTGAGCGGCGCGTGGTGGCGCATTTCGGCCAGCGCCTGCCGGCGCACCTCGGGGGCGGGGGTCTCGGTGTCGAAGGTGTCGCCGGCGAGCAGGATGGTGCCGGCGCCGTGCTCGCGCGCGTGCTGCGCCAGCCGGGCGATCACGCCGTGGCGCGCCTCGCGCAGCCGCCCCGGCAGGTCGCCGGAAAAACTGCCGAAGCGCTTGCCCAGATGCAGGTCGCTGGAATGCAGGAAGCGGAACATGGCGCGCCGGGTGCGGGGAGGGGTGCGGACAACCGGGGTCGGCCAGCGCGCCGCTCTTGTCAAGCCGGGCGCCTTCCCGCAGGGCCGGCGCCCCGCTGGGGAGCGCCGGGCCGCACGGGCCACGCTTACGCGCGGCGCTGGTTGTAGACGTCGAGGCAGACGGCGCCGAGCAGCACCAGCCCCTTGATCACCTGCTGGTAGTCGATGCCGATGCCGAGAATCGACATGCCGTTGTTCATCACGCCCATGATGAGCGCGCCGATGACCGCGCCGCCGACGCGGCCGACGCCGCCATAGGCCGAGGCGCCGCCGATGAAGCAGGCGGCGATGACGTCGAGTTCGAAGCCGAGGCCCGCCTTCGGCGTCGCGGTGTTGAGCCGGGCGGCGAAGACCAGGCCCGCCAGCGCCGCCAGCACGCCCATATTGACGAAGGTGAGGAAGGTCAGCCGCTCGGTCTTGATGCCCGAGAGCTTGGCCGCCTTCTCATTGCCGCCGACGGCGTAGATCTGCCGGCCGATGGTGGTGCGGGTGGTGACGAACGCATAGAGCGCGATCAGCGCCGTCATGATCACAAGCACATTCGGCATGCCGCGATGCGAGGCGATCAGATAGGCGAAATAGGTGATGACGCCGAACAGCGCCACGTTCTTGGCGACGAAGAAGCCATAGGGCTCGGTCTCGACATGGTGCGCCTCCTGCCGGGCCCGGCCACGGAAGTTCAGCCACACCAGCGCGAGGGCGAGCAGTGCGCCCACCGCCAGCGAGGTGGGGTAGAGCGTGCCGGCGTCCGGCACCAGTTCCGGGATGAAGCCGGAGGACAGCTTCTGGAAGGTGGGCGGGAACGGACCGACCGACTGGCCGGCGAGGATGGCGAGCGCCAGCCCCTTGAACACCAGCATGCCGGCCAGCGTCACGATGAAGGACGGGATCTTGAAATAGGCCACCCAATAGCCCTGCGCCGCGCCGATCAGCCCGCCCAGCGCCAGGCAGATCAGCGTTGCGGGGATGTAGTGGACATCGAACTTCACCATCAGCACCGCCGCCACCGCGCCGATGAAGCCGGCCACCGAGCCGACCGAGAGGTCGATATGGCCGGTGACGATGACCAGCAGCATGCCCAGCGCCATGATGACGATGTAGCTGTTCTGCAGCACGAGATTGGTGAGGTTGAGCGGGCGCATCAGCGTGCCGTTCGTCACCACCTCGAAGAAGATCATGATGGCGAAGAGCGAGATCAGCATCCCGTATTCGCGCAGATTGTTCTTCAGGAAGCCGGCATGCCGCGGCTTGTCCTTGAGAGCGGTATCGCTCATGCCAATGCCTCCATGGGGCGCTGCTCTCCCTTGCGCATGATGGCGCGCATGATCTTCTCCTGCGAGGCCTCAGTGCCTGTGAACTCGCCGACAAAGGCGCCCTCGTTCATCACGCAGATGCGGTCGCAGATGCCGAGCAGTTCCGGCATCTCGGAGGAGATCACCACCACGCCTTTGCCGGCATCCGCCAGCTCGTTGATGATGCAATAGATTTCGTACTTGGCGCCGACATCGATGCCGCGTGTCGGCTCATCGAGGATCAGCACCTTGGGGTCGGTGAACAGCCATTTCGACAGCACCACCTTCTGCTGGTTGCCGCCGGAGAGCTTGCCGGTCTCCTGGAACACGCTGTGGCAGCGTATGTGCATCCGCCCGCGATAGTCGGAGGCGACGCGCAGTTCCTTCATGTCGTCGATGATGCGGCCCGGCGCGATCGCCGGCAGGTTGGCCAGCGTGACGTTCTTGCGGATGTCCTCGGCCAGCAGCAGGCCGAGCTGCTTGCGGTCCTCGGTCACATAGGCAAGGCCGGCATCGATGGCGCGGCGCACGGTGGAGAGGTCGACCTCGCGTCCCTCCATCTCCGCCCGGCCGCTGATCTTCTGGCCCCAGGCGCGGCCGAAGATGCTCATGGCGAATTCGGTGCGCCCCGCGCCCATCAGCCCGGCAATGCCAACGATCTCGCCGCGCCGCACCTCGAAATCGACATTCTTGATCACCTGCCGGTCGGCATGCAGCGGGTGATAGGCCGACCAGTTGCTGACCTTGAAGATCGGTTCGCCGATGGTGGGCTGGCGCTTGGGGTAGCGGTGTTCGAGGTCGCGATCGACCATCTTGGAGATGATGCGGTCTTCCTCCACCGCGCCGTCATGGCAGTCGAGCGTGTCGACGGTGCGCCCGTCGCGCAGCACGGTGATGCGGTCGGCGACCTTGGAGACCTCGTTCAGCTTGTGCGAAATGAGGATGGAGGCGATGCCCTGCGCCTTGAACTCCAGCAGCAGGTCGAGCAGCGCCGCGCTGTCCTTTTCCGAGAGGCTGGCGGTCGGCTCGTCGAGGATGAGCAGGCGCACCTTCTTCGACAGCGCCTTGGCGATCTCCACCAGCTGCTGCTTGCCGACCCCGATATTGGTCACCAGCGTGTCGGGGGATTCCTCCAGCCCTACCTTGGCGAGCAGTTCGCGGGTGCGCCGGTGCACCGCGCCGCGATCGATGATGCCGAAGCGGCCGGGCGGGTTGGCGATGAAGATGTTCTCGGCGATCGACAGCAGGGGAACGAGGGCGAGTTCCTGGTGGATGATGATAATGCCAAGCGATTCCGAGGCGTTGATGTCGCTGAAGCGGCGTTCCTCGCCGTCGAAGACGATGGCGCCGTCATAGGAGCCGTGCGGGTAGACCCCGCTCAGCACCTTCATCAGGGTGGATTTTCCCGCGCCGTTCTCGCCGACAAGGGCATGGATCTCGCCGGGTCGGACGGCGAAGGTGACATCGCTCAGCGCCTTCACCCCGGCGAAGTGCTTGCTGATGCCCTGCATTTCGAGAAGAGCGTTCATGGCTCGCTCCAATGGCCGGGTCCGCGCCGGAACCAGTCCGGCGCGGGGATCGGCGGGTGCGGATGGGGTCAGTTGATCTGGCCGGGCTTGTAATAGCCGGAGCCGATGAGCACGGCTTCCCAGTTGCCCTTGTCGACCACGACCGGCTTGAGCAGGTAGGACGGCACGACCTTGACGCCATTGTTGTACGTCTTGGTGTCGTTGACCGTGACTTCCTTGCCGCTGAGCGAGGCGTCGACCATGTCGGCCGTCACCTTGGCGAGTTCGCGCGTGTCCTTGAAGATGGTGGAATACTGCTCGCCGGCGAGGATCGACTTCATCGACGGCACCTCGGCGTCCTGGCCGGTGACGACGGGCATCTTCATCTTGCCCGAGCCATAGCCGACGCCCTTGAGCGAGGACAGGATGCCGATGGACAGCCCGTCATAGGGCGAGAGCACGCCATTAAGCGTCTTGTCGGAGTAGTAGGCGCTCAGCAAATTGTCCATGCGGGCCTGGGCGGTGGCGCCGTCCCAGCGCAGGGTCGAGACCTTGTCCATGCCCATCTGGCCGGAGGCGACCTTCAGCGTGCCATTGTCGATCAGCGGCTTCAGCACCGACATGGCGCCGTCATAGAAGAAATAGGCGTTGTTATCGTCCGGCGAGCCGCCGAACAGCTCGATGTTGAACGGGCCCTTGTTCTCGGGATAGCCGAGGCCCTTGAGCAGCGACTGCGCCTGCAGCACGCCGACCTGGAAATTGTCGAAGGTCGCGTAATAGTCGACATTCGGCGTCTCGCGGATCAGCCGGTCATAGGCGATGACCTTGATGCCCTTGTCATGCGCCTGCTTCAGCACGTCGGACAGGGTGGTGCCGTCGATCGAGGCGATCACCAGCACCTTGGCGCCCTTGGTCACCATGTTCTCGATCTGCGAGAGCTGGTTGGGAATGTCGTCCTCGGCATATTGCAGGTCGGTGGTGTAGCCGCGCTCCTTCAGCACCTTCACCATGTTGTCGCCATCGGCGATCCAGCGGGCGGAGGACTTGGTGGGCATGGCGATGCCGACCGTGCCCTTGTCCGCCGCCGAGGCGGGGAGGGCGAGGGCCAGCGCGCCGAGCGCGAAGGCGGTAGCGGAGAAAAGCGTCGTCAGGCGTTTCATCGTCAGCTCCTTGAGCGTTTCACGTTTCGTCTTTTCAGCGGTCGCCTTTGGCGTTCCGGTTTCTTGGCGGGGACTCCCGCGCGAGGGCGCGCGCCTCACTGGGCGGCGCGCCGTGTCTCGATGGAAGGAAAGGCGGCGTCATAGGCGGCGACCACCGCGCGCGCCTTCGCCCGCACCTCGCCCACCGTGGCGCCCGGCCGGTAGAGGCTGGAGCCGAGACCGAAGGTGCGGATGCCGGCGCTGGCATAGGCGGCGAACTCGTTTTCGCCGACGCCGCCCACCGCGCCGATCACCGTTCCCGGCGGCAGCACCACCGAAATCGCCTGGATGATCGACGGGCCGAGCAGATTGGCGGGGAAGAACTTCAGCCCCGACGCCCCCGCCTTCAGCGCCGCGAACGCCTCCGTGGGGGTCAGCACGCCCGGCATCGTCACCATGCCATGGGCGCTGGCACGGGCGATCACCGCTGCGTCGACATTCGGGCTCACCATGAGGCGCCCGCCGGCATAGTTGAGCAGGTCGACCTGCTCCACCGTCAGCACCGTGCCGGCGCCGATCAGCACATGATCCGGGGCGAGGCGGGCGGCGGCCTCGATGGAGGCGAACGGGTCCGGCGAATTGAGCGGGATCTCGATCGCCTCCAGCCCTTCCTCGATCAGCGCGGCGACGATCGCCTCCGTCTCGTCCGGGCGGATGCCGCGCAGGATGGCGACCAGCCCGCGCCGCAGCGAAGGCCAGGCGATGCGGGGAGTGAAGGGGGCGCTCATGCGGACATCCTTTCCAGCCGGAAGGCGCTGACGGCCGCGGCGTGCAGCCCGGCCCGCACGCAGGCCTCGGCATCATGCGTGGTGACGGAGGCGATGCCGGCCAGCGCCAGCGCCACCTGGTAGAGCGATGCCGCCGGGCCGGAGGCGATGAGCGCGACCGGCCCCCGCCCGCCGAACCGCGCCGCCCCGGCGAGTTCCGCCCCGAGCAGCAGGCCGGACAACCGCGCCAGCGCCGCCTCCGGGCCCTCGCCCTGCAGCAGCCAGGCGGCGCGCAGGCGGAAGAGCTGGTTGCCCAGCAACTCGGGCGCGGCAAGGCCGTCCGTCACGCCCTGGGCGAAGGCCTCCGAGCCAGGGTCCACCGCTCCCGCACCCTCCACCGCCGGGGCGAGGATCGAGGCGCTGCGCAGCAGATGGAACAGCTCGCCGGTCATGAAGGTGGCGAAGCCGGCGACCGCGCCGGCCTCGACCCGCACCCATTTGGAATGAGTGCCCGGCAGGCAGGCCAGCCCCTCGAAGCCGTCGCGGATCAGCGGCAGCAGCTGGGTTTCCTCGCCGCGCATCACGTCGGCGCCCTCGGCGCCGCGCTGGGCGAGGCCGGGCAAGATGCGGATGAGGCGTCGCGCGGAGGGGACATGAGCGGCCTTCGCCGTCAGCCCTTCCAGCCCGGCCGGGGTGGTGACATAGGCGGCCTCCACCCAGCCGGCGCGCGAGCCGACCATGCCGCACATCATAACAGGCACGCCCTCGGGAATGGCCAGCGCCGCGAGATGGGAGTCCAACACCGCCTCGAAGCCCTCGGCGCCCGAGGCGGCCAGCCCCTGGGCGCTGCGCCGCTCGCCAAGCACGGTGCCGGCGCGGTCGAGCGCCCACAGGCGGAAGCTCGACGTGCCCCAGTCGACGACGATGTGGGAGACGCCAGCCATCACAGTGCCCCCAGACGGACGCGCGGCTCGGCGCGGCCGGTCACGCCGATGTCGAGGAGGAAGGTGCGCCCATGTTCCGGGTCCGCCGCGCGGGCGTCCGCATCCATATGCTCCCAGGCAGAGGTGACGAGCACGCGGTCAAACCCCTTGCCGACGAAGACCGGGCAGCTGGTCTGCCGCGCCGGGGTGACAAGGCTGCGGACGAGATCGCCAGCCGGGGAATAGGCGTTGAGCCGCGCCCCGCCCCACACGGCGCACCAGATCAGCCCCTGCGCATCGGTGACGGCGCCGTCCAGCCCGCCCGCGCCGCTGTGCCGGTGCAGCACGCTCGGCGCCTCCAGCGGCAGACCGGAGACGGGATCGAGCCGCACACGGTAGAGTTCCCCGAGGGCGGTGTCGGCGAAATAGCCGAGCGTTCCGTCAGGCGAGAAGCAGATGGCGTTGGGAATGGTGATGCCGGGCACGAGCGGGAGCACCGCCCCGGCGTGGAAGGCATAGAGCGTGCCCGCGCCCTTCTCCGCCTGCCGGCCCATGGTGCTGAACCAGAAGGTGCCGCAGGGGTGGACGCGGGCGTCGTTGGAGCGGGTGGCGGCGTGATCCGCCTCCACAGCGGCGACACTCTCCAGCCGGCCCGAGGCGATGTCGCGCAGCATCAGCCCGCCCTCGGTGATGAGGAGCTGGCGGCGCGCATCGACCATGGCCAGCGCGCTGGCCATGACCGGCAGCGTGTGGACAGCGATCTCGCCGGTGGCGAGCCGCGCCTCGTACAGGCGCTTCTCCACGATGTCGAACCACCAGGCGGTGTCGCTGGCGGCGTCATAGGCCGGGCCTTCGCCGAGATGGCAGCGCTCGGCGCAGAGGAGGGTGTGGGCCGCCGTCTCGGGGGCGGGCGCGCTAATGGTTGTCACGCGGCATCCCCATGGTCTGGGCGATGCGCTGGTAGCGCACGGCTCCTTCCAGCACGGCGCCGCTTTCCAGCTGGCCGACGAGGCCGCGCTGGATTTCCTGCCAGGGGGTCTGGCTGGCGGGGTAGGCATAGCCGCCGGCGGCTTCCAGCTCGGCGCGGCGGCGGGCTAGTTCGTCGTCAGCCACCAGCATGTTGGCGCTGTTGCGCTTCAGATCGATGCGGACCCGGTCGCCGGTGCGCAGCAGCGCGAGCCCGCCGCCGACCGCTGCTTCCGGCGAGGCGTTGAGGATGGAGGGCGAGCCCGACGTGCCGGACTGGCGGCCATCGCCGATGCAGGGCAAAGCGTGCACGCCGGCCTTGATGAGGTAATCAGGCGCCCGCATGTTCACCACCTCAGCCGCGCCGGGATAGCCGACCGGGCCGGCCCCGCGCATGAACAGAACGCACATGTCGTCAATGGCCAGCGCCGGATCGTCGATGCGGGCGTGGTAATCCTCCGGCCCGTCGAACACGATGGCGCGGCCCTCGAAGGCTTCCGGATCGTCCGGGTTGGAGAGGTAGCGGACGCGGAATTCCGGGCTGATGACGCTCATCTTCATGATGGCGGAGGAGAACAGATTGCCGCGCAGCACGCGGAAGCCGGCATTCTCCTTCAGCGGCTGGTCATAGGGGCGGATCACCGCCTCGTCCTCGATCCGCGCCCCGGCGCAGTTGGCACCGAGGGTGCGGCCATTGGCGGTCATCGCGTCCTCGGCGATGAGGCCCTGGCCCATCAGCTGGTTCACCACCGCCGGCACGCCGCCGGCATGATAGTAATCCTCGCCGAGATATTCCCCGGCCGGCTGCAGGTTCACCAGCAGCGGCACATGCTCGCCATAGGTCTGCCAGTCGTCGATGGAGAGTTCCACTCCGACATGACGGGCCAGCGCGTTGAGGTGGATCGGCGCGTTGGTCGAGCCGCCAATGGCCGAATTCACCCGGATGGCGTTGAGGAAGGCGTCGCGGGTGAGGATGTCGGAGGGCTTCAAATCCTCGTGCACCATCTCGACGATGCGCAGCCCGGTGCGGTAGGCGATTTCCTGCCGGTCGCGATAGGGCGCGGGAATGGCGGCCGAGCCGGGCAGCTGCATGCCCAGCGCCTCGGCGAGCGAGTTCATCGTCGTCGCCGTGCCCATCGTGTTGCAATAGCCCGTCGACGGCGCCGAGGAGGCCACAAGCTTGACGAAGCCGGCATGGTCGATCTCGCCGGCGGCCAGCAATTCGCGGGCCTTCCAGACAATGGTGCCGGAGCCGGTGCGCGCGCCCTTGTACCAGCCGTTCAGCATCGGCCCGACCGAGAGGGCGATGGCGGGAATGTTCACGGTGGCCGCCGCCATCAGCAGCGCCGGGGTGGTCTTGTCGCAGCCGATGGTCAGCACCACGCCGTCGAGCGGGTAGCCATAAAGCACCTCGACCAAGCCGAGATAAGCGAGGTTGCGGTCGAGCCCGGCGGTGGGGCGCTTGCCGGTTTCCTGGATCGGATGCACCGGAAATTCGATGGCGATGCCGCCGGCCTCGCGAATGCCCTCGCGGGTGCGCTTGGCGAGTTCGAGATGGTGGCGGTTGCAGGGGGAGAGGTCCGAGCCGGTCTGGGCGATGCCGATGATCGGCCGGCCACTCTGCAACTCGTCCTGGCTGAGGCCGAAATTGAGGTAGCGCTCGAGATAGAGCGCGGTCATGTCGATATTGTCCGGATTGTCGAACCAGGCGCGGGAGCGCAGGGGCCGGTCGCTCTTCGGGGCGTTGCCGTGCATTGGGGGGTCCTCGGCTCAGTCGTGGAACGGCGCGACGTCGATGCGCCGGCCCAGCAGGAAGGCATCGGCGACGAGCTGAAGCGGAGCGAGGTCAACATCCGACCGCCCCGTCTCAACCAGTTCGACGAAGTGCTTGTAGATATTCCGGTATTCCGCTTCGGGCTGGGCGCTCAGCACCTGCCCGTCCAGCGTCAGCTTCGCCCCGCCCTGCGCCAGCAGCAGCGCGCCCCGGTCGGTCTCGATGGCGATGTCCCAGCTCTGCGGCCCGGTCTGCAGGAAATCGAGATCGGCCCGCACCGCCAGCCCCGCCGCATCGGCCAGATCGACCGTCGCGGCGATGGGGGCGGAGCAGTTGGAGGGGAAGGACAGTTCCGCCCCGGTGACGAACACCGCACGCGGCAGGATGGCGGTGAGGATCGACAGCGCGTTGATGGCGGGGTCGAACACGCCGAGCCCGCCCGGCTCCCAGATCCAGCGCTGGCCGGGATGCCAGACCCGGACATCCTCCTTCCAGGTGATCGTCACCGCGCGGGCCGGCACTTCGCTGAGGAAGGCGCGGGCCGGCTCCACCGCCGGGGCAAAGCGCGAATGCCAGGTGGCGAACAGGGTGCGGCCCGACGCCTGCGCCGCGGCGACCAGCGGGCCGAGCTCGCTCACCGTCGCGCCGGGCGGCTTCTCCAGCAGCACATGCTTGCCAGCCTTGAGCGCCTGCGCCGCGAGATCGTGCCGGCCCTGCGGCGGGGTGCACAGCGCCACCGCGTCGATGGGCTCGCCACTCGCCAGCAGATCGGCCAGCGTGGCGAAATGGGCGACGCCGTCGAGCGAGGCGTTGCGGCTGGCGACCGCGACCAGCTCGATGCCGTCAGTCGCGGCGATGGCGGGCAGGTGCTGGTCGCGGGCAATCTTGCCGAGGCCGACAAGGGCGAGGCGGATCGGGCTCATGAGCGTGCCTCCCCGGCGGGCTGAAGCGCGCCGTCGACAAGGCGGGGCAGGCCGAGCGGATTTTCCGCCCGCACGACGGCGGGCAGCAGCGCTTCCGGCAAATCCTGGTAGCAGACCGGGCGCAGGAAGCGGCGGATGGCGAGCGTGCCGACGGAGGTCGAGCGCGGGTCCGAGGTCGCCGGGAACGGGCCGCCATGCACCATGGCGTGGCAGACTTCCACGCCGGTCGGCCAGCCATTGGCGAGGATGCGCCCGGCCTTGTCCTCCAGCACCGGCAGTAGCCGGGCGGCGAGGGCGTGGTCGCCGGCCTCCAGATGCAGCGTCGCGGTGAGCTGGCCTTCCAGCGCCCCGGCCACCGCCGCCATCTCGTCCGCATCCGCGCAGCGGATGACCAGCGAGGAGGCGCCGAACACTTCATGCGACAGCACCGGCTCGCGCAGGAACGCGGCTGCCTCGGTGACGAACAGCGCCGGGCGGCAGCTATTGGGGCCACCCTCAGCGCCATGGGCGAGTTCGGTGACGTCCGCCTGGCTCTCAAGCGTCACGACGCCCTTGGCATAGGCGCCGGCGATGCCGGGGGTGAGCATGGTGGCCGCAGGGGCGGAAGCTACCAACGGGGAAGCGGCGGCAATGAAGCGGTCGAGCGCCGGGCCGCTGAGGGCGATGACGAGGCCGGGATTGGTGCAGAACTGGCCGGCGCCCATGGTCAGCGAGCCGACAAAGCCGGTCGCCAGCGCCTCGGCACGCGCGTCCAGTGCCGCCGGCAGCAGGAAGACCGGGTTGATGCTGCTCATCTCGGCGAAGACCGGGATCGGCTCGGGCCGGTTGGCGGCGATGCGGCACAGAGCGAGGCCGCCGGCGCGCGAGCCGGTGAAGCCGACCGCCTTGATGCGGGGATCGGCCACCAGCGCCGAACCCAGTTCATGCGAGGTGCCTGTCACAAGCGAGAACACGCCTTCCGGCAGGCCCGCCGCAAGGACAGCCGCGCGGATGGCGCGGCCGACCAGTTCCGAGGTGCCGGGATGGGCGGGGTGGCCCTTGACGATGACCGGGCAGCCCGCCGCCAGCGCCGAGGCAGTGTCGCCGCCGGCGACCGAGAAGGCGAGCGGGAAGTTCGAGGCGCCGAACACCGCCACCGGGCCGAGGCCGATATGACGCAGGCGCAGATCGGCGCGGGGCAGGGGCGTGCGGGCGGGCAGGGCGCTGTCGAGGCGCGGCTCGTCCGCCCCGCCGGCGCGCACCCAGCTGGCGAACAGCCGCAGCTGGCCCGTCGTGCGGCCGCGCTCGCCGGTGATCCGGGCGATGGGCAGGCCGGTTTCCTCAGCGGCGCGCGCGATCAGCGTGTCGCCCAGCGCCTCGATATTGGCGGCGATGGCGTCGAGAAAGGCCGCGCGCGCTTCCGGCGTGGTGGCGCGGTAGAGCGGGAAGGCGCTCGCGGCGAGCGCGGCCGCCTGCGCCACCTCGGCCGGGCCAGCCTCGGTGAAGGCCGGCTCCAGCGCTGCGCCGGTGGCGGGATCGACGGCGAGGAAGGTCGCGTCGCCGGTGAGGTCGCGGGAGCCGAGAAGGACGGCGCCTGTTATGTCGGTCATGGTCATAGCGCTCACTTGCCCCACCTCAATACCATAGGGTCCAGCCGGCGCGCGAGCTCGATCAGCCCGGCGCGGGTGGCGGGGTGCACCGGCGGCAGCGGGGCGCGCAGCGTGTCATGCTTGATGACACCGCCCTCCTGCATCAGGATTTTCGCGGTGGCGAAGCCGGCCTGCCGGTTCTCGTAATTGATCAGCGGCAGCCAGCGCATATAGGCGTCGAGCGCCGCCTCGCGGTCCCCCGCGACATAGGGGTCGAGGATCTGGCGGATGCCATCGGGATAGCCGCCGCCGGTCATGGCGCCGGTGGCGCCCGCGTCGAGGTCGGCCATCAGGGTGATTGCCTCTTCGCCGTCCCACGGGCCGACAATGGACTCGCCGCCGGCCTCGATCAGCGCCCGCAGCTTGTTCGCCGCCTGCGGCACCTCGATCTTGAAATAGGCGAGGTTCTCGATTTCCTGCGCCATCCTGGCGAGGAACGGCACGGAGAGCGGCGTGCCGGCGACCGGGGCGTCCTGCACCATGATCGGAATGTCGATGGCGTCGGACACCGCCTTGTAGAAGGCGTAGACGGAAGGCTCCGGCACGCGGAAGGTGGCGCCGTGATAGGGCGGCATCACCATCACCATCGCCGCCCCCGCCTCCTGCGCGCGCCGCGAGCGCTCGGCGCAGACATGGGTGGCGAAATGGGTGGTGGTGACGATAACAGGCACCCGGCCGGCCACATGTTCCAGCACCGTCCGCATCACGAGGTCGCGCTCGTCGTCCGCCAGCACGAACTGCTCGGAGAAATTGGCGAGGATGCACAGGCCGTGCGAGCCGGCATCGATCATGAAGTCGATGGCGCGCTTCTGGCCCTGGAGATCGAGTCGGCCCTCGGCGTCGAACACGGTCGGGGCGACCGGGAACACGCCCTTATACGGGCCGGCGGCGGAAAGGATGGTCATCCTGCACCTCAGTGATTGTCGCGGGGAACGGGCGAACCCGAACGCCCCACCAGAAAGTCGAAATCCGCGCCGCGATCGGCCTGCAGCACATGGTCGATGTAAAGCCGCTGATAGCCGCGCGTCGCGTGCGGCTCCGGCGCCACCCAGGCGGCGCGGCGGGCCGCCATTTCCTCCTCGCTCACATGCAGGTGCAGCGAGCGGGCGGGCACGTCGAGCGTGATGAGGTCGCCGTTCTTCACCAGCGCCAGCGGCCCGCCGGCGGTGGCCTCGGGGGCGACATGGAGGACGACGGTGCCATAGGCGGTGCCGGACATGCGGGCATCGGAAATGCGGATCATGTCGCGCACGCCCTCGCGCAGCAGCTTGGCCGGCAGCGGCATGTTGCCGACCTCGGCCATGCCGGGATAGCCCTTCGGCCCGCAATGCTTCAGCACCATGATGCAGGAGGCGTCGATGTCGAGCGTCTCGTCATTGACGCCATGGTGCATCTCCTCGACGCTCTCGAACACCACGGCGCGGCCGGTGTGCACCATCAATTCGGGCGAGGCGGCGGAGGGCTTGATGACGGCGCCATCCGGGGCGAGGTTGCCGGTGAGGATGGCGATGCCGGCTTCCGGCTTGAACGGCGTCTCGAACGGGGTGATGACCTCGGCGTTCCAGTTCGGCGCCGTGGCGACATTCTCCCAGATCGTCCGCCCATTGGCGGTGACGGCGTCCTTTTTGAGCAGGCCGCGCTCGCCCAGCGCCCGCAGCACCGCTGGCAGGCCGCCGGCATAGTAGAAATCCTCCATCAGGAAGCGGCCCGAAGGCATCAGGTCGACAAGGCAATGGATGTCGCGCCCGAGCCGGTCGAAATCCGCCAGGTTAAGCTCGACGCCTACGCGGCCGGCGATGGCGAGCAGATGCACCACCGCATTGGTCGAGCCGCCAATGGCCGCCAGCGTGCGGATGGCGTTCTCGAAGGCTTCCCGGGTGAGAATGTCGGAGGGCTTCAGGTCCTCCTGCACCATGTCGACGATGCGCCTTCCGGCCATCCGCGCCAGCAAATTGCGGCGGGCGTCGACGGCGGGGATGGCGGCGTTCTCCGGCAGGCCGATGCCGAGCGCTTCCACCATCGAGGCCATGGTGGAGGCGGTACCCATGGTCATGCAGGAACCGGACGAGCGGTTCATGCCCGCTTCCGCCTCGTGGAACTCCGCCATGGTGATCTCGCCGGCGCGCAGCTGCTCGCTCATCGAGATGATGTTGGTGCCTGAGCCGATGATCTGGCCGCGATAATTGCCGCGCAGCTGCGGCCCACCGGACACGCCGATGGCCGGCAGATTGGCGGAGGCCGCGCCCATCAGCAGCGCCGGCGTGGTCTTGTCGCAGCCCATCAACAGCACCACGCCGTCGAGCGGGTGGGCGCGGATCGCCTCCTCCACATCCATCGAGGCGAGGTTGCGATAGAGCATGGCGGTGGGGCGCATCGTCACCTCGCCGAGCGAGGAGACGGGAAACTCCAGCGGATAGCCGCCCGCATCCAGCACGCCGCGCCGCACATGCTCGGCGAGATCGCGGAAATGGATGTTGCAGGGGGTGAGTTCCGACCAGGTATTGCAGATGCCGATCACCGGGCGGCCGTCGAAACGGTCCTGCGGCTGGCCGGAATTCTTCAGGAAGGAGCGGTAATAGAACCCCATCTTGTCCTGCCGGCCGAACCAGGCCTGGCTACGCAGCGTCTTCTTGTTGTCGTTGGTCGATCCGTCATCGCTCATGTCGGCACCTGTTCAGCCGGCCGCGCCGTGGCGGCGCAGGCCGTTGAAAATCACATTGGTCATGGCGGCGGCGGCGGCCTCCGCATCGGCATCGGCAATCGCCTCGACGATGCGCTCATGGGCGGCGACCGCGATGTCGTGCTCGCGCGCGTCGCCGGGGGCGGAGAGCACGAAGGAGGCGCGCAGCGCCGCCTCGATGACAGCGCCGATCGAGCGCATGAAGGGGTTTCCCGAGGCGGTGGCAACAGCCACATGCAGCGTCAGGTCGGCCTCGGCGAAGCTCTCCGAGGCGCCGGGCTGGTCCTTCATCCGCGCCACCGCCTGGCGCATCAGCGCGAGGTCGTCGGCGCTGCGGCGTTCGGCGGCCAGCGCGGCGGCGCGCGGCTCCACCGCGAGGCGGATTTCCGAGAGGTCGCGCAGGAAGCGCTTGTCGATGCCGGCATCGAGATGCCAGGCCAGCACGTCGGCGTCGAACATGTTCCAGGCGGCGCGCTCGCGCACCACCGTGCCGACCCGCGCCTTGGTGGAGAGCAGGCCCTTGGCCACCAGCGTCTTCACGCTCTCACGCAGCACCGGCCGCGACACGCCGAAGATCAGCGTCAGCTCGGCATCGCCCGGCAGCTTGGCGCCTTCGCCATAGCGGCCGGCGATGATGTCGATGCCGATGGTGCGCGCCACTTCCGCATGGTTGGAATGCGAGCGCCGGGCCGGGATGACAATGATCTGCGAGGCGTTGGGCGCGCTCATGGATGGGCTCCGGCCGGGGCGCGCCGCGAGCGGCGGGCCAGGTGCAACGTGAGCTGCTGGAAGGCGATGAAGGCGAACAGCAGCAGCCCGGTGGCGATCTTCGCCCACCAGCTCGACAGCATGCCGTCGAAGCTGATGTAGGTCTGGATCAGGCCCTGGATCATCACCCCGAGGAAGGACCCGAAGATGAAGCCGTAGCCGCCCGAGAGCAGCGTGCCGCCAATCACCACCGCCGCGATGGCGTCGAGTTCCACCCCCACCGCCGAGAGCGAATAGCCCGACGAGGTGTAGAGCGAGAACACGATTCCCGCGAGCCCGGCCAGCACGCTGGAGAGGGTATAGATCAGCACCGTGGTGCGCCCGACATTGATGCCCATCAGCCCGGCGGCGGTGCGCGAGCCGCCCAGCGCATAGACATTGGCGCCGAAGCGGGTGAGGTGCAGCAGCACCATGCCGGCGAGCACGACGACCAGCATGATGAGCGCCGGCACGGTGAGCCGCGCCCCGGCGCCGAACCGCAGCGCGTGTTCGGACAGATGGGCATAGAGGTCGGCGGTGATCGGCAGCGATTCCGTCGACAGCAGGAAGCTCACCCCGCGCGCCAGGAACATGCCCGCCAGGGTGACGATGAAGGCCGGTAGCTCGAAATACTGGATGATCGCACCCATGGCCGCGCCGAAGGCGGCGCAGATGACGAGGATGAGCACGAAGGCGGCGAGCGGCGGCACGCCCCAGCGCTCGATGGCGAGGGCCAGGAACACGGTGGTGAAGCCGATCACCGAGCCGACCGAGAGGTCGATGCCGCCTGAAATGATGACGAAGGTCATGCCCACCGCGACGATGACGAGGAAGGCATTGTCGGTGAGCAGGTTCATCACCACCCGCAGCGAGGCGAAATTGGGGTAGATGAGCGAGCAAACCACGAAGCCGGCAAGGAACACCGCAGCCGTGGCGAGCACCGGCGTCAGCCGGCTCAAGGAGCGGATCATGGGCGCCTGCCTCCGGATTTCGAGCGGTTGAACAGCACGCCGAGCCCGGCGAGATGCCCGCCAAGGCGCGGCGACTGGGCCAGCAGCACGGCGAGCACCACCACCGCCTTCACCACCAGATTGGTCTCGGGCGGAAAGCCGGAGAGCAGGATGCCGGTGTTCATCGCCTGGATGATGAAAGCGCCGACCACGGCGAGGAGGATCGAGAAGCGCCCGCCGAACAGCGAAGTGCCGCCGATCACCACCGCGAGGATGGCGTCGAGCTCCAGCCACAGCCCGGCATTATTGGCGTCGGCGCCGAGAATATCGGCGCTGGCGACGATACCAGCCAGCGCCGCGCACAGGCCGCTCCACATATAGACCGCGACCGTGATGAACCTGGTGCCGATGCCCGCCAGCGCGCTGGCGCGCGGGTTGCCCCCCGTCGCCTCGATCATCAGGCCGAGCGCGGTGCCACGCACGAGGAGCAGCGTCAGCGCCATCATGCCGAGCGTCAGCACGACGGGCGTCGGCAGGCCGAGCACCGAGCCACCGCCGAGAAAGGCGAGATCGGGCGAGGTGAAGGTGACGATGCGCCCCTCGGTGATCAGCTGGGCGATGCCGCGCCCCGCCACCATGAGGATCAGCGTCGCGACAATCGGCTGGATGCCGAGCACGGCAACCAAGAGCCCGTTCCACAGGCCGCAGAGCAGGCCGGCACCAAGAGCGGCCGCCAGCACGACGGGCAGGGAATGGCTGTCGGCGAGGCTGGCGGCGATGGCGCCGCAGATCGCCATGACAGCGCCGACGGAAAGGTCGATGCCGCGCATGGCGATGACAAGCACCATGCCGATGGAGAGCAGCGCCACCGGCGCGCCGCGGTTGAACACGTCGATCAGGCTGCCGAACAGCCGCCCGTCCTGCAGGCGGATGTCGAAGAACTGCGGCGAGACGATCCAGTTGGCGACGAGGATCAGCCCCAGCGCGACGATCTGCGAGGTGCCGATGCGGGGAAGACGCAATGCCATTCCGCCCTCCCTCACGCCGCATCCGCGCAGGCGGGCGCCTGCGCGATGGTGGCGAGAATGGTGGACACCTCGATCTCCGCCCCGCTCAGCCGGGCGACATGGGCCCGGTCGCGCAGCACCACGACCTCATCGGCATAGGTGACGAGTTCCTCCAGCTCGGAGGAGACGACGAGCAGCGCCATGCCCTCGCGGCAGAGGTCGCGGATCAGCCCGATGATCTCCGCATGCGCGCCGACATCGATGCCGCGCGTCGGCTCGTCGAGGATCAGCAGGCGCGGGGCGGTGGCGAGCCAGCGCGCCAGCAGCACCTTCTGCTGGTTGCCGCCCGAG
Organism: Xanthobacteraceae bacterium 501b; assembly: GCA_000378025.1. Taxonomy (GTDB): domain Bacteria; phylum Pseudomonadota; class Alphaproteobacteria; order Rhizobiales; family Xanthobacteraceae; genus Ancylobacter. Next base: position 1,195,912 of record KB899087.1, on the reverse strand, counting down.
AGCAGACCCACCGGGCGCTCGGGATCGGGCGGGCGGATGTCGAGCAGGCCGATGAACTTCGCCGCCAGCGCGTCCTGCTCGCGGCGAGAGAGCGGGGAGAGCGCGCCGCGCCGGGCCTGCAGCGCCAGCGCGATGTTCTCGCGCACGGTGAGCTCGGCGACGATGCCCTCGGTCTTGCGCTCCTCCGGGCAATAGCCGAAGCCGAGCGCCATCGCCTCGCGCGGCGAGCCGATGGCGGCGCGGCGCCCGTCGACTTCCGCCTGGCCGCAATCGGCCGGGTCCACCCCGAAGACGAGCCGCACCGTCTCGGTGCGGCCGGAGCCGAGCAGGCCGGCGAGGCCGACGACATGGCCAGCGCGGAGCGAGAGATCGAACGGGGCGATGGTGCCCGCCTTGCCGACCCCCCGGAAGGTGGCGACATCGGCGCGCGACTCGCCCGCGCTGGCAGGCGGACGTCGCGAGGTCGCCTCGCTCAGCTCGCGGCCGAGCATCAGGCGGACAAGGTCGAGGCGGGGAAGCTCCTCCACCGGCGCGCTGCCGGCGAGGCGGCCATTGCGCAGCACGGTAATGCGGTCGCAGATGGCGTAGACCTGATCGAGGAAATGGGTGACGAAGACAATGCCGATGCCGCGCGCCGCCAATTGGCGCATGGCGGCGAACAGCACCTCGACCTCATGCGCATCGAGGCTGGCGGTCGGCTCGTCGAGAATGAGCACGCGCGCCGACTGGTCGACGGCGCGGGCGATGGCGACGATGTGCTGGATGGCGACCGAATAGCTCTCCAGCGGCGCGCTCACATCGATGGAAAGGCCGAACTCGCTCAGCAGGGCGCGGGCGCGCCGGCGCATCTCACCCTCGCGCACCAGCCCGAACCGGGTCGGCTGGCGGCCGAGAAACAGGTTCTGCGCCACCGAGAGATTGGGCGCGAGATTGACCTCCTGGTAGACGGTGGCGATGCCGGCCGCCAGCGCATCCTGCGCCGAGCGGGGGGTGATCGCGACGCCGTCGAGCGTCATCGTGCCGGCATCGCGCGCCACCACGCCGGTCATCGCCTTGATGAGGGTGGACTTGCCGGCGCCGTTCTCGCCCAGCAGCGCGTGGATCTCGCCCGCCCGCAGGGTGAAGTCCACGCGGTCCAGGGCGGTGAAGCCGGCGAAGGATTTCGAGAAGCCGGTGAGCGCCAGAAGCGGTGGCGGCAGCGTTTCGGTGGCGTGCATGGCGGCCTCGGAAGCGGCAGGAAAGCGGCGCGAGCCGGCCGGAGGAAGAACCGGCTCGCGCGGGGCAGGAGCTGCGGGCGAGGGGCCGCAGCGGCGCCCGCTCAGTAACCGAGGTCCTTCTTGGATTCGTAGACCGCCATCGGGTTGTCGGCCTGGGTGTAGAGCTTGGATTCCGTCTGGATCCACTTCGGCGGCACGGTGCCCTTTTCCTTGAAGGCGATCACGGCGTCGAAGGCGGGGCCGGCCATGTTGGGGGTGAGCTCGACCGTGGCATTGGCCTCCCCGGCCGCCATGGCCTTGAAGATGTCGGGCACGGCGTCGATGGAGACGGTGAGGATCTCGGTGCCCGGCTTCAGCCCGGCTTCCTTCATCGCCTGGATGGCGCCGACCATCATGTCGTCATTATGGGCGTAGACGGCGCAGATGTTCTTGCCGCCGCCTTCCGCCTTGATGAAGCTCTCCATCACTTCCTTGCCCTTGGCACGGGTGAAGTCGCCGGTCTGGCTGCGCACGATCTTGACGTTGGAGGCGCCGGCGATGCCGTCCTCAAAGCCCTTCTTGCGGTTGGTGGCGACGGAGGCGCCGACCGTGCCCTGAAGCTCCACCACATTGCACGGCTTGCCGGCGGCGGTTTTCACCAGCCATTCACCGGCCACCTTGCCTTCATGCACGCTGTCGGAGGTGACGGCGGTGAGGTACAGATCCTTGCCGGCGGGGTCGATGTCGCGGTCGAGCAGCACGACCGGAATCTTCGCCTCCTTGGCCTCCTTCAGCACCGAATCCCAGCCGGTGGCGACGACGGGGGCGAGGAAGATCGCGTCGACGCCCTGGGCGACGAAGGAGCGGATCGCCTTGATCTGGTTTTCCTGCTTCTGCTGGGCGTCGGCGATCTTGAAATTGATGTTCCGCTTCTTGGCCTCGGCCTTGGAAACGGTGGTCTCCGCCGCGCGCCAGCCCGATTCCGAGCCGATCTGCGAGAAGCCGATGGTCATGTCGGCAGCCTGCGCGCCGACGGAGAAGAGCGCGCCGGAAACGGCGGACGCAAGCAGCAATGCCCTGAGATTCATTGGCGTTTCTCCCGTGAGATCTAGCCGTCGCGCCACTTGCGGGTGCTTGCCGGCGGGGAATCTATGCCACAGTCTGGAAGGGCTGAATAGTCATACTGTTTGACTTTTTAACGTAACAGCCGGAGCGCGCACCGCGCCTTCCGCTACCGGCGACCACGCCCGCGCCGGGCGACCGCTGCGGGCGCCGCCCCCGTGTCCGGGACGTTCGAGCACATGCTTTTCTGGCTGCCTCCAGGGTCCGTAACACTACCTATGCGGGGATAAAACCCGCCTGACGCAAGCTCCGACACGGACCGTTCGCGCCTCTTAAAAGTGAAGGAACTGGCGCCGGTGAACATCCATTCCGTGAAATTCAAAATCATATCTCTTTCCGCCGTATGCGTTCTGGCGGCGACCGGCGCCCTTGTCGGCTATGGCATCTATTCGGCGGCGCAGACTTCAAATTACGTATCAGGCAGCGTCGAGAATCTTCTGGAGCGACTGAGCCAGGAATCGCTGCAGCGGCTGGCCTCCACTCAGGCCGGCATCGTTCAGACCGAGGTTGATTCCGCCTTCAACGCAGCGCGCAACATGGCCCGCGCGCTGGAAGTGGTGGCAGGCAAGCCCGACCTCGGCGGCTCGCCGATGGACCAGCGCCGGGCGCAGCTGAACGCCGTTCTGCTCGGCGTGCTGAAGGACAATCCCCGCTTTAACGGCACCTACAGCGCCTGGATGCCGGGCGCGCTCGACGGCAATGACAACGGCTTCACCGGCCGCAAGGACGTTGGCTCCGACGCCACCGGGCGCGCGCTGCCCTACTGGACGCGCGACGCGGACGGGAAGATCGCGCTGCAGCCGCTGGTGGAATATGACAGCCGCGACCTGCACCCGAACGGGGTGATGAAGGGCGGCTGGTTCATCGGCCCGCAGACCGATGGCAAGGAGAGCATCCTCGCGCCGCTGCCCTATATCGTCCAGGGCAAACCGGTGTTCCTCGCCACCATGTCCGTGCCGATCACGCTGGGCGGGGTGTTTGCGGGCGTCGCGGGCGCCGACTTCGACCTCTCCTTCGTGCAGGCCCTCGCCGAGAAGGTCGACGCGTCGATCTATAATGGCAAGGGAACGGTCTCAATCGTCACCAATGCCGGGCTGGTCGTTGCCTCCAGCGCCAAGCCTCAGGCGATCGGTGGCGCGTTCGGCGACATCGAGCCGGATGCGGCCAATGACATGTCCATCCTGCGCAACGGCCAGTCGGTGGTGAAGGTCGATGCCGGACAGGACCTCCTGAAGGTCTACGCGCCGATCGCCCTCGGCCGCACCGGTGCGAGCTGGTCGCTCATCATCACGGTGCCGCAGGCGCTGGTGATGGCGGAGGCCCTGAGCCTGCGCGATGCGCTGCAGGAGCGCGCCGAGGTCGACCTGTTCTGGCAGGTTGTCTCAGCGATCAGTGTCACCGTGCTGGCCCTGGTGGCGATGGCCTTCGTGGCGAGTGGCGTCTCCGGCCCGATCTCGCGCCTCACCGCCGCGCTGCGCCGCATGGCGTCGGGTGAGCAGGTCGCCGAGATTGCCGGCGCCGACCGCAAGGACGAGATCGGCGACATCTCCCGTGCCGTCGACCAGATCCGCCTCGGCATCGAGCAGAAGGCCCGGCAGCAGGCGCTCGACGTCGAAGCCAGCCGCCTGCGGCAGGACGAGGAGCGGCGCGCGACCATGCTCAAGCTGGCCGACGGCTTCGAGAACGCCATGGGCGAAGTGGTCAACGGCGTCGGCTCAGCCTCCACCCAGCTCTCGGGCGCCGCGCAGACCATGACCTCGGCCACAGAGCGCGTCGCCGGCGAAACCGGCACGGCGGCGGCCGCGTCCGGGGAGGCGGCGTCCAATGTGCAAACCGTCGCCTCGGCGGCTGAGGAACTGGCCTCCTCCATTGCCGAGATCAAGCGGCAGGTGGACGATTCCGCGCGTGTCGCCGCGATGGCCGCGAGCGAGGCCGATTCCACCGCCACGAAGGTGCGGGCACTTTCGGCCTCGGCCGGCAAGATCGGGCAGATCATCGATCTCATCCGCAATATTGCCGGCCAGACCAACCTCCTCGCACTTAACGCCACCATCGAGGCGGCGCGCGCCGGTGATGCTGGCAAGGGGTTCGCGGTGGTGGCCACGGAGGTGAAGCAGCTGGCCGAGCAGACCTCCCAGGCGACGGCGGAAATCGAAGCCCAGATCACCGAAATCCAGGCGGCGACAGCCAGCTCGTCCACCGCGATCGTGGTGATCACCGACGTGATCGGGCAGATCAATACCATTGCCGGCACCATCGCCGCCTCGGTCGAGCAGCAGGGCTTCGCCACCCGCGAGATCGCGCAGAATGTGAGCCGCGCTTCGCAGGGCACCGAGCAGGTGGCCAGCAACATCCTCGGCATCAACAGCGCCGCCTCCGATTCCACCCGCGCCGCGACGCAGGTTCAGGACGCCGCCGCCGCGCTCGCCCAGCAGTCCCGCACCCTGCGGGCGGTGATGGACGGGTTCCTGGAGACCGTTCGCGCTGCCTGAGCGACTCGTCCCGCCCGCGTCCAGCACGCGGGCGGGAACGGGAGCCGCATCGGGAAGTTCTTCCCGCAGCCAGACGCACTGGCAGGAGGAACGCCAATGACAACCACACGCAACCCCGCCGCCTCGCTCGCTCTCGGCGCCGCGCTGAGCCTTACGGCCGGCGCCGCCCTGGCCGGCCCTGCACCGAACGGCTCGCCCAGGTGGAGAAGAACGTCGCCGCCACTGATGCTGGATCGGGCCCGACGCAGCTGCCGGCGGCCGGCACCACCGCCCCGGATGCCGGCGTGCCCCGTGCCGGCGAAGCCCCGGGGACCGGCGGCACCGCCGGCATGAACGACACGCTCGCCGGCAAGGCGGCCTCGCCCGCCGATGTCCGCGCCCAGACCTCGGGCCAGAAGACGGCGGCGCAGGGCGGGGCTGGCACGACAGACCAGCTCGCGGACGCGCTTGCGCGCGCGCGGCAGGCCGACGCCGAGGGCGATGCGGCCGGCTGCGGCACGGCGCTCGACGAGGCGGAGAAGCTGATCCGTGGCTGAACCCACGCAGAAAAACCCCGCCTCCCGGAAAGGGGGGCGGGGCTGGTTCTGTCGGGGCGGACCTCAGGCCGCCGGGCCGGAAAGCACATCCTGCGCGTCGAGGGTCAGCGGGCGCTCGCTTTTGCTGGCCTTCTCCATCTTGCGCAGCGCCGCCGCCTCGATCATCAGCCGGTGCTGCTCGAACCGCGCCATGCGGTCCGCGCGGCTGTCCAGCGGGCTGTTTTCCAGCCGCTCCAGCGCGTCCCAGCCGACGAGGCATTCGACAATGTCTTCGTCGCCACGGAAGAAGAAGCGGATGGCCTTGCGGTCGTTGAGGTCCTCGGGCGGCTTGGCCGAATGATGCAGCGTCATGATCACCTCCTTGATCTCGGGACTAACCCGCGATGGCCGCGGAAGTTCGGCCGGAAAGGCGAGGTGTCATCGACACGTCAACGGACGGCCATCATGAAAGCACATTGCGACGGCATATGCCGCCTGCCTCGGCCAAGATGTGGAGCGCGGCAATGATGACGGCATTCGAGGTGATACGACGGATCGCCGAGGCGGTGCAGCCCCGTCTCGGCCGCATCGACGTGCACGAGGTCGGCATTTACCCGGTGGAGGCGAGCGGCGATGGCCCCAACTGGACCGCGCGGATCGCCCGGCAGTCCGGCGGCGGGCACGCCTACAAACAGTGGCGGCAGGAGCAGCTGCGCGCAGCGGTCGACGCGGTGCGGCGCGACATTCCGCGGATCGACTGGGGCGGATAAGGGCCTTCCAGTTTAGCGGACTCCGGGCAACGCCACCAGATTGCGCGGGCTGGTGCCGACCTTGACCCGGCCGAGGATGGTGCGGGCCTCGATATCGATCACCACCACCTCGTCATCGGCCCAGTCCACCGCCGCCGCGCGGGTGGGCGACACCACCGTGATGCCTTCCGGAAAGGTGCCCAACCTTGGCTGCGCCGGCGCCAGGGTGAGCGTTTGGGCATCCACAATGGCGAGCTTGCCGCTCTGCTGGTTGCTGACCAGCACCGTGCGCCCGTCCGGCGTCACCGCCACCCCATAGGGCATGAGCCCGATCTTGAGCCGGGCGATTTCGCGCGGCGTGGTGCCGGTCTCGATCACCGAGAGGTCGCCGCTCTGCACATTGGCGACATAGAGCCGCTCGCCACCCGGCGACAGCGCCAGCGCGAAGGGCGCCCGCCCGGTCGGCACGGTGGCGATCCGCACCATGTCGGCAAGGCGCACCACGCTGACCTGGTTGCTTTCGCGATCGGCGACATAGGCGAGGCCGGCTTTCTCATCCACCACCAGCCCGGCCGGGGCATGGCCGATCGCGACGCGGCCGGTTTCCGCGCCGGTGGAAGCGTCGAGCCGGATCAACGCATCGGCGCTCCAGTCGCTGACCAGCAGGTGGCGGCCATCCGCGCTCACCGCGATGCCGAACGGCTCCAGCCCGACCTTGAAGGTCGCGCTCACTGTGCGGGAGGCGAGGTCGACACGGCTGACCAGGCTGAGGTCGGGATGGGTGACATAGACGCTCGCCCCGTCCGCGCTGGCGGCAAGGCCGGCGGGAACGGCGGCGAGGCCGATCACCGCACGCACCTCACGCGCCTCGATGTCGACCAGCGACAGCTGCGCCGCCTTCTGCGACACCACCGCGACCAGCGGCGCGGGCGTGTCGGCCCGTGCCGGCTTCGATGCCGCGAGCGGGCCGAGGGCGAGCAGCGCGAAGGCGAGGCGCGCCAGAGCGAGGCCTGCCTTAGCCTTGCGCACCCGAGCGACCCGGGGCAGGGCGAGCCGGGGGAGGGCGCTCACCGCGCCGTCTCCCTGCCCCGCACTTGCCTGCCCGCATGCTCTCACTTGGCCGTCACCTTGGCCTGCAGCCCCTTGAGACCCTGCTGGATGAAATCGGTCATCGCGGCGATGGCGGCCGCGTCATTGCGGTCTTCCGGCGGCTCATTGGTGGTGTCGGCGCGGTAGAAGCGGGCGCCCCAGCTGACTTCGCTGCCGGCGCCGTCCGGCTTCACCTCGATGGTCTGGGTGTAGAAGCTGACCGGGATCGCCTCGGCATTCTCCGTCAGCAGGCGGTAGGAGAGGCGGTGGGCGGCGGGATCGGCCTCGTCCAGCCCTTCCTTGACCTCGCCCTTCTCCAGCGTCAGCACGCGCTCGGCGCCGGCCGCGTCGCCGCCGGTCGCCTCCACCTTCTTCACCAACGGATGCCACTCGCCAATGCCGCCAAAGCGGGAGAGCACGGCCCACACCGCCTCCGGCGGGGCGGCGATCACCAGCGTCTCATCGGCGCGCTGGGGCGTCGGTCCATGGGCGAGGGCCAGTGCCGGGCCAAGAAGGAGAAGGCCAAGCGCGAGCGCAAGTCGTTGAAGCATCGTCTTTTTCCTTTATCGAGTGGGGAGTTTCTCGGGCCGCCGAGAGGTGGTGGCGCCGAGCCCGAACAGCAGCGCGAGGCAGAACAGCGCCAGCGCGGCGGGGATGGCGGCGGTGTCGACACGCATCTCCACCGGCCGGGGCCTTGTGTCGGCCTCCACGGCGGCGAGCAGCCCGCCAGCATTGCCGAGCGCGATGTAGCCAAGCCCGGTCTGGGCGGCGAGTGCGCGCAGATGTTCCTCGCGCAGGGCGCTCAGATGCTCGGTGCCGGTCGCCGCTTCGCTGCCCCAGGGGGCGTTGCGCGGGTTCCAGCCGGCGCGCGAGGCGGCATCCTCGGGCGGAGGCCCCATGCGGTTTTCCTGCGGCACGTCCTCCTCGGCGTAGAAGCCGGTCTCGCGCCCATCCTGGTCGAATTTCGGGATCGGCGAGGGATCGACGCCGCCGACGCCGATGAGCAGCCCGGCCACCTCGCCCGGCTTGCCGTCGAAGGTCGGCAGCGCGCCGCCGGGCAGGGGAGGCGCTTCATGCCCATCGGTCATGAAGAGAAGATCGGCCTTCAGGCCGGCGGCCATGGCGAGACCGGAATGGACACCGCGCGCGACATAGCTGTCGCCCTCCCAGGCCATGCGCCAGTCCAGATCGTCGATCGAGCCGGCGATGGCGGCGAAGTTTTCGCACACCTCGGCCGGCTCGAAGAGCAGGAAGCTGCGCCGCTCGGTGAAGATGCCGAGGCCGAGGCGCGAGCCACAGGGCAGGCCGGCCAGTATGTCGCGGGCGCCGCGCTTGGCGGCATCGAGGCGGGTGGCCGGCGCCCCCCGGCTCTGTGCGTCGCGCACGTTCATGCTGCCGGTGACGTCGATCACCAGCACGGCGTCACGCACCGTGCCGGTCTGGACGATGCGCGGGGCGAACAGCGCGGCGATGATGGCGAGCAGCGCCACCAGCAGCAACCAGAAACGCCAGTCCCGCCGCAGGCCGCCCTGCCGGTCGATCCCCTGCCCGGACGCGACTTTTCCCCCCGCCTTCCCGGCGACCGCCCTGCTCATGGCAGCCCCCTCGGCAGGCCGGGCAGATCGGTCCAGAGCTTCTTCACCGCGTCAGGCGGCAACTCCTCGCCCTCAAGGTCGATCTGCGGGAAATCGCGCACCAGCCGCATGGCGATGTCGAGATTGTACTTGCCGTCCCAGAAGCCGGGATCGAGCACCAGCGCGCGGCGGTAATTGTCCTTGGCCAGCCGCACCAGCGGGATGGCGGGGTCGATGCGGTTGGATTCCAGATGGCTGAAGGCGACGCGCAGCCGGGCATTGGCCATGTCGTACAGCGCCGCGACGGCAAGGCGGCGGTCCTCGCCGGCCGCCAGCCGGTTGAGCAGCGGCTGCGCCTCGTCCAGCCGGTCGCGCGTGGTGAGGAAATGCAGCCGCGCGAACAGCAGCGCCGGCGGGTCCTCGGCGCTGATCGCGAGATCGTGGCCGGCGGCCAGCGAGGCGATCAGCCCATTGTCGCGCTCGACCACGAACAGCCGCGTCGCCAGCCAGCCGGCCGCCGCCAGGCTGGCGACCAGCAGGGCAAGGGTGGCGATGAGCGCCAGGCGCCGTGTCCTCATGCTGCCCTCCTCAGGTCGATGGCGTCGGTGCTCTCCTTGGCGCCCCGTCCGGCGGGGCGCAGCTGCCGCTCGGCCAGCTTGGCGGCCAGAAGCAGGGCGACCGCGATGGCGGCGACGAGAAAGGCGGGGCGGACCAGATCGCGGCGCGGAATGCGCTCGACATAGCGGATCGGCCGCGTCTCCTGCCGGTCGATTTCGGTGATCGCCTGCGCCACCGCCTGCGGGCTGGTCGCCTCGAAGGCGCGGTAGGGCACGCCCAGGCTCTGCAGGAACAGATGCAGATGGCGCTCGGGATTGGCCTGGGCGGAATCGTCGCCGGAGGCCGGCGCGTCATAAATGCCCTGGGCGCCGCGCGAGCGCAGGAACAGCCAGTAGAGATGCACCGGCGTGCGCGCCGCCGCGTCGCGCAGCGCCTCCTGCACCCGCCGGTCGATCAGCGCCGCGCCGTCGGACACCAGCAGCACGGCGCGCGAGGCTTCGTCCGTGTCGTCGGCGAAATAGGAGAAGGCCAGCGCCAGCCCGCGCCCGACATCGGTAAAGGCAAGGCCCGGCCGGTCGATGGCGTCGATCGCCGCGTCCACCACCTCGTGATGGTCGGTCAGCGGCAGCACCGGCATGGGCGAGGTGGAAAAGGCAGCGACCGCGATGCGGTCATGCGGGCGGCGGGCGACGAACTCCGCCAGCAGCCGCTTGGCGGCGGCCGACTTCGATTCCTGGTCGCCGGTCGGCGCGCGGTCGGCGAAGCTGTTGTCCATGCTGGAGGAGCGGTCGAGCAGCAGCACCAGATGGGCGCCGGTGCCCTCGCGCTCGACGCTCTGCTCGCGCCGGTGCAGGCCGGCAAGGCCCAGCACCAGCGCCACGATCGCCACCGCGCCGGCCAGCCGCAGGCCGACGCCCACCGCCCGCGACAGCGGATCGTCCGGCACCAGCCCGGCGGAGGCAATGCCGCGACGGCGGAACGCCGAGGCGACCAGCGGCAGCAAAGCGAGAAGAAGCAGCGCCAGCATAGCGGGGTGATCGACGCCCCAGCCGCGCGTCAGCCCCTCCCAGAAGGCGCCGGCGGCGTTCATGCCGTACCCCGTTCGACCGCGCGCAGGCGACGCGCCAGCGCCACCAGCTCATCGGGCGGCAATTCGCGCTGCGCTCCGGCGGGGTCGGCGCCGAAAAACGCCCGGCGCGAGGCGGCGAACAGACGCCGCACCTCCGCCTCCGCCGCCCGGAAGGCGGCATGGCGCTCGAAAAAGCCGGGCAGATCCTCGGCGAACACGCCCTTGCCATCGGTGGCGTCGAAGGCGCGGTGCAGTGCCTGCAGCGCCTGGACATAGCGCGAGGCGGCCTGCACAGGATCGCCGGGAGCGGTGGCGAGCGTCGAGGGTATCGCCCGCGCCGCCCGGGCGAAGGGGCGCGCACGCCGCCGCCCGAACGGGCCCCAGCCCATCTGCCAGGCGAGCAGCAGCAGGGCCAGCAGCGCCACACCGAGGGCGAGCGCCAGCCCGCGCAGGAGGCCGGCCGTCGGCAGCGCGGGCGGCGCGATATCCGGCCGCAGCGCCATCGCCGGCCCCGGACCGGTGGCAACGATCTCGCGCAGCGGCGACATTAAAAACGACCAGGCCGGCACCTGCACCGGCACCCGCCGCTCGCCCTCGATGGCGAACAGCGCCACGGCGGGGATGGTCAGCCGGCGCGGCTCCAGCGGCGCATAGAAGGTCTGGTAGACCAGATCGAGCGTGTAGCGGTGCACGCCCTCGCTCACGCCATGGTCTTTGAGCCGCACCTCGCGCAGGTCGAGCCAGTAGTTCAGTGCGCGCGGCGGCGGCAGCGAGGCGGGGTCCAGCACGAAGGGCGCGTCGAGCGCGATGTCGGCGCTGAGGGTGAGCGTGTCGCCGATGACATGGCCGAAGCCGCGCGGCGCGTACAGCTCCACCCCGCGCAGCTGCGCCAGCGCCGGGGCGGTGGGCAGTGCCAGCAGAACGAGCGTCGCCAAGAGGCCCAGCGTGGAAAGGATGCGCGCAAGCCGCCCCATTCAGCCCTCCATCAGTCGTTGGGCCAGCGCGTCCGTGTCGAGCGCGTCCTTGAGATCGACCGGGCGCAGCCCACGGCGGGAGAACAGCGCCGCAAGCGCCTCCTGCCGCTCGCGCGCCGCGCGCAGCCAGCGGGCCCGCAGGCCGGGGCGCATGAACACCAGCCGCGCCGCACCCGTTTCCAGGTCGCCGAGCTCGATCAACCCCCAATGCGGCAGGCCCTCCTCCAGCGCGCCGTCGCGCACCACCACCGGGATGACATCGTGCCGCCACAGCGCGTCGAGCAGGCGCTGGATCTCGGCCATGGGCATCAGGAAATCGGAGACCAGGAACACCAGTGACCTGCGGCCCGGCAGGCGCCCGGCGGCCTCGAACAGGCCGGCAGCGCCGGTGCCGCGCGGCTGGGCGCCGATGAGGCATTGGCGCACCTCTTCCTCCAGCCCACGCCGGCGCGACAGCGGCAGGCTGGCGGCCTCGTTCACCCCTTCATCGCAGCCGAACAGCACGAAATTGTCGCCCGAGCGCACGGCGGAGAGCGCCAGCAGCGCGCACAGATCCGCCACCCGTCCCGCCACCGCCTCGCCGAAGCGCATCGAGCCGGACAGATCGACCAGCGTCGCCACCGGCACCGAGCGGCGCGGCGCGAACTGGCGCACATGCAGCTCGCCATGCGGATCGCGCAGCGAGACGCGCAGATCGATGCGGCGCGGATCAGGCTGGCGCAGCAGCGAGACATGGCGGCGGAACTCGCCCTCCGAGCCTTCGCCACGCCCGGGATGGGCGCCGGGAAAAATGCCCTCCGGCCGCCAGCGTAGGCGATAGGGAAGGGGGCGCAGGTCGTCAGGGCGCAGGTCGTCAGGGTGCCTGTCGACCGGCCGCACCTCGGCAGACGAACCGGCGCCGGCGGGCCACTTCATGGCGCCGGCACTCTCTCGAACACGCCGGCGATGAGGGCGGCGACGATCGGCTCGCGCCGCATTTCATAGACCGGATCGATGAAGATGCGGTGCGCCATCACCTCGGGGAACACGGCGCGCAGATCCTCCGGCACCACCATGTCGCGCCCTTCCATCCAGGCGCGGACGCGGGCGGCGCGGATGAGATAGCTCATGCCGCGCGGGCTGGCCCCGCCCTGCACCAGCCGGTTGATGTCGACGCCGTCAATGGCGAGGCCGAGCGCCTGGGGGCGACGCACCGCGTCCCAGAGCGCCAGCGTATAGGCCTCCAGCGCCGGGCTGGCCTGGACGCCGATCTGGATGGCGCGCGCCACGGTGCCGAGCGCCTCCGGGTCGAGCACGCCGCTTTCCACATCCATCAGCAGCGTATCGACGTCATGGAAGCGCGGATCGAAGACCAGGCTGCGGCGGGCCTCATCGGCCTGCGGCATCACCACCTGCACCTCCATCAGGAAGCGGTCGCGGGCGGCGGCGGGCAGTTCGAACGTCTCCTCACGCTCCACCCGGTTGCGGTCGGCGAAGACCTGCACATGCGGGAAGCGGTATTCGCGGTTGAAGGCGGAGACCGAGCGCTCCGCCATCAGCCGCAGCAGCAGGGCGTGCACCTGCGGACGGGCGCGGTTGATCTCGTTGAAGAAGAAGATCGAGAGGTCCTCGCCCTGCCGCAGCAGCGGGCCGGGATCGATGCGCGGCTTGCCGTCCTCGCCGAGATGGGCGTGGTAGACCAGATCGCCCGGCATCAGGTCGATCGTGCCCTCGATGCGCTCGAAGGCGCCGCCAATGGCCCGGGCCATGGCCCGCAGCAGCGTGGTCTTGCCGACGCCGACATCGCCTTCCAGCAGCACATGGCCACGGGCGAAGGTGGCGATGGTCAGCAGGCGGATGACCCGCTCCTGCCCCAGCACCACCTTGCCGATCTCGCGTTCGAAACGCAGCGCATGGGCATGCCAGTCCGACAGCACGGAGTCGGGATCTCGGACAAGATGCATCGGGAAGCCTTTCAGGCGGCCGGGCGCGAGGGCCGCATGTGCCGGAAAAGGGCGCGGCCCACGCCGGACGGGGCGAACCCGTTCGGCGTCGGCCGCGCCAGTTGCCCACAAACCGGGCGGCTTGCCCGGAGGATCGCGGGGCGGACAGGAGAATGACGTCCGCCCGCAAGTGGGTTCTCGAAAAGCAAAGCCGTGCCCGAAACCGTCAGTTCGGAATCTTGCTCACGTCGTAGACGAACTTGCCGGTCTTCTCGAAGTTGGCGACACGCTGGGCGTTGCGCGCTTCCATCGCCTTGATCGATTCCGACTGCTTGTTCAGCTCCTTCGGATCATGCTTGGGGTCGTACTTGGAGCCGGCCACCTTGTCGGGATAGCCCGGCTTGGCTTCCCAGCAATTGCCGGGGGCCTTGCAGTTGGTGCCGTCATAGGCGCTCGCCCCGCCCATCATGGCGAGGCTCAGCGCGCCGGCGCCGGCGAGGGTCAAGGCGAAGGCAACGCTACGGTCGATGATGCTCATGTTCAGTCTCCTGGTCGTGTTCCACCCGTCTTCGACCGGCGCGGTTCAGCCCGCCGGCCCGCCGCACGCTTCGGGCAGCTCTTCGGCTGGCTCTACGTGCTTGGCGTTCGCGTCAAAGGGCTTGAACGTGCTGCGCTGCTCGTCGGTGAGCCACACCGCGCCCTTCGGATCGTCCTTGTAGAGATGCCGGACCCAGGACATGGCGAGCAGCATCTCGTTCATGTTCAGCGCGCCATACATCGGGCCCATCTGGCCATTCGCACCGCCGAACACCGTCTCGAACAAGCCCTGGTCGGTCTCGTTCTTGGGATAGGTCCAGTAGGAATCGTTGAGACCGGGGCCGATCTTGCCCTCGCCATAATGGCCGTGACAGCCCGAGCACATCGACAGGAAGATCTCGTGCGCCTTCGGCAGGCAGACGGGATCCTCGTTGTAGATGTTCTTGCCCGTTTCCAGGAAGACCTTCACCGCCTTGGTGTCGCGGCCCTCTTCCGGCGCCTCGGAAAGGTCGAGTGGCTGGCCAGTGACGGTGTTGCTCAGCATGATCGCGGCGCGGGCACCGAACCCGACCAGACCGGCCCCGAGGGCCCCGGCGAGCAGCAGCGCGGCCGCTTTCTTGGTGAAAATCGTCTTCGTCATCGAACCTTGTTCACAGCAAGAGATCAGGGGCGCACCGCGGCCCGGCAGACACGCGGTGCGTCGGAAACAGCCGTCAGGTATTCGGCTCAAGCAGCGGAATGCCTTCCTGGGTCAGAATCTGCTCGATCTGCGGGCGCGCCTTCTCAAGCCCCGCATTGATCTCCTTGAGCAGTTCCGGATCGTTCTTGCGCACGCCGACCGCCTGGTCGTAATGCATCGGGATCGGCGCATCGTTCGGCCGGTCGATGTCCTTGGTGATCACGGTGATCCGCAGCGGCGTCGACGAGGACTTCACATAGCGCGCCACTTCCGGGGCGAAGGCGATGCCGACATCGGCCTCGCCGCTGGCGACCTCGGTCACGATGCGGTCGCCCGGCACCTGGATCCACTGGTTGCGGCGCGACTTGAAGTTGACCAGCGAGTACATGTAGGCCGCGTTGTCCTCGAAGCGGCCAATGCGCTTGAGCATGGTCTCGGCCGGCGAATAGAACCGCACCGCGAAGCGGGTCTGGTCCTTGATCTGCTGGTCTTCCCAGTCACTGGCGGTGATGTTGCGGTCGGCCTTGGTCACCAGCACATAGCCGGTGCGGTAATAGGGCTTGGAGACGAGCACCCGCTCGTCGCCGACATCGACGCCCATCACCACGTCGCAATTATTCTTGTCGAGCTGGTCGCGCACCAGATAGATGCCCGGCTGGTCGTTGCGCACGAACACTGGCTTGCGGCCCATGGCCTGGGCGAGCACCACGCCGATGCGGTCTTCAAATCCGCTGGAATCGGGGGCGGAGAAGGGCGCCTCGACATTCGAGGCGCAGATGCGCAGCTCATGGGGATTGCGGCCCGCGGCCTTGTCGGCCTCGACGGTCGCGGCGTCGGCAAGCCCGGCAATGGCGAAACCGGAAAAAGCGAGACCGGCGGCAATGGCAAGCCGGCTGACGACCTGTCGCGTGGACATGGGGAGTCCTCCTGGACGAAATTTCGAGGTCGGGGATCCTGTGGGGCAGGGGAGGCGGGCCGCTTGCAGGCACCCGCCGCCCCTTCCTCGTCACGGCAGGTAACAGCGGACGAAGAGCCCTCTCGGACGCTGTGCCTTTCGGCGACATCGCCGCCCGCCGCGAGACACGCGACGGGCGGCTTTGTCTGGCGGTATCAGCCGCCGCCCTGGATCACGTTGGTCGAGTATTCACCAACGTTCGGGTCGCTGTAGGGGCCATCGCCATTCAGCGAGAACACCATCACGCCGCCACCCATCTGGGTGTAGTGCTGGAGCTGCTTGAAGGCGCCCACCGAGCCGAGGCCGGCGGTCGGGTCGTTCAGGTCGAACACCAGGCCGACACCCGGCCAGCCACCGACGCCGTAATAGATGGCGACGTACTGCTTGCCGTCATGGGTGTAGGTCATCGGGTGGCCGATCACGCCGGAGGGAAGCTTGAACTTCCACAGCAGCTCGCCGGTGTCGCTGTCACGCGCCTTGATGAAGCCGTCCAGCGTCCCGTAGAACATCACGCCGCCGGCGGTGGCGAGCGTGCCGCCCCAGGCCGCGAAGCGTTCCATCACCTGCCACTTGAACTTGTTGTTGATGGCATCATAGGCCTTCACCTGACCGAGACCTTCATAGGTCTGGCGATCACCCTTCGGGCCGGGATACATCCACAGGGTCGCACCGACGAAGAACTGGCCGGCACGGTAGGGGAGCATGAAGGGCTCCCAATCCATGCAGATGTGGTTGATGCCCATGAAGAAGGACTTGCGCTCCGGATCGTAGGAGTCATGTCCCTGGTTGTGGTAGCCCATCGCCGAGGGGCAGATGTCGCGACCCTTGTGGTCCATGCGGGTCCCGAATTCCGGATCGCGCTCGGGCAGGCCGGTCTTCAGGTCGACCTTCTTCACCCAGTTGACCGTGTCGTCGATCTTGTCGGCCGAGACGAGGTCGCCATTGGTGCGGTCGAGCGTGTAGACGATGCCGTTACGGTCGGGATGGGTCAGAAGCTTGCGCATCTTCCCTTCCTTGTCCTGCTGCTCGGAGAGCATCATGACGTTGACGCCGGCATAGTCCCACTCGTCGTGCGGGGTCTTCTGGTAGCCGAATTTGGCGTTACCGGTGTCGATGTCGCGACCCCAGATGGTCATCGTCCACTTGTTGTCGCCCGGACGCATCGTCTCGTTCCACGGCGCCGGGTTGCCCGAGCCGTAGTAGAAGAGGTTGGTGTCCGGGTCGAAGGCGTACCAGCCCCAATTGGTGCCGCCGCCGATCTTCCAGGCCTCGCCTTCCCAGGTCGCCTTGCCCAGGCCCTTCTGGCCGTAATGCGGGTTGGCGCTGTTGAAGTCGTCGGAGAGGCGCACTTCCTCGTCCGGGCCGGTCGCATAGGCGCGCCACTTCTGGGCGCCGGTGGCGATGTCATAGGCGGTGACGTAGCCGCGCACGCCGAGCTCGGCGCCGGAGGAGCCGATCAGCACCAGGTCCTTGACGACATAGGGAGCGATGGTGAGCGTCGAGCCGACCTTGATGTCGGAGTTCTCGAGCTTCCAGTATTCCTCGCCCGTCTTGGCGTTGAGGGCGACCACATGGCCGTCGAGCTGGGTCTTGATGATCAGCGGGCCGACCGTGCCGTTGCCGGGCCAATAGGCGAGGCCGCGGTTGACGACGTCGCAGCAGGCCACCGCGCGGGCGGTCGGGTTCTGCTTCGGCTTGTGCTGCCAGAGGATCTTGCCCGGATCGTCCAGCCCGACCGCGAAGGTCGTGTTGGGGAAGGGCGAGTGGATGTACATCACGCCGTCGACGACGAGAGGGGTACCCTCATGGCCCGACAGCACGCCGGTGGAGAACGACCAGGCAGGACGAAGCTGCTTGACGTTCTCCTTGGTGACTTGGTTCGCCTCGCTGTAATTGTTGGCGTTGTAGTTCTTGCCGGTCATCGGCCAATTGTCGGTGCTCTTCGACAGCTCGACGAGCTTGTCGTTGGCAACCGCCGGCGCCGAGGCGCCGAGGCTCACCGCGGCCGCCATCACGGCGGCGACAGAGAGCGCGGACACCGAAGTGTGCAGTCGGCTCATTGGGTCTTCCCTCGCGTTTCCTACTTCCCAGGCCGTCCCGCTGCGCCCCGGCTTTGCCGTCGACGTGCGGGTCTCTTTTATCCCTCGCCGTGCCCTCTCATGGGTGGGCAGTTCCATGAGCTTGTCTTTGGGATCGGCGGAGAATTCTTATGATTTTCTAAGAACATTGGCTGTTCTGGGAGTATTGTTCGCTGTCTGCGGATTTATTGTCTTTAGGCAGAATGGAAATTCGGGGCGGGAACTTCTTCCCGTACCCACAGATAATTCACCCATGCCTCCCGGAACCCTTGCCGAAATCCACCGAAAATGGTTCCCTATCAGCGGGTTGACGCTGTTTGCGCCAAACCGGCCCGGCGCTTCCACGATGACGCTGGCGCCGGTGCCGCCGGAGAGCTACTGTTGTCGACCGTCGTTGCGGCCAATCTCATAAGAAGTTCATAAGTATAAATGAACACATCGCCCTTTTCTCTTTTGCGCCTCGCGCTGAGCGCCGTCCTGGCCTTCGCTCTCGCCGGCTGTCCGGGGGAGAGCGAGCCGGAAAAGCGCGAGCGCGTCACCGCGCCGGAAAGCGATGCCGTCGCGCGCAAGACCTGGCTGCAGCCCACCGACGACACTGAGCCGGATGTGTGGCTCGCCAGCCGCGACGCCGGGGCCGATGTCGCGGCGAACGCGCCGGCGGCAAAGGAATGGCAGGGCGTATTGGCCGAGGCTGACGGCCGCTTCGGCGAGACCGGCCGGATGATCGCCAACCGCGCCGTGCAGCTCGAAACCATGCTGGCCGAGATCGGCATCCGCGAGAAGGCGCGCGAGATCATCGCCGATTTCTCCACCCTCGCCGGGAAGGGGTCCCGCGCCGGCTTCAGCGATCTGTGCCAGCATTACTATAATCTGCGGACCCAGGGCCTCGACCGCACCGCCGCGCTGGCGGCGCTGGCCGACGAGCCGGCTCTCAAATCGGGGAATCCCGCGCCGTGACCCCTGCCCGAAACGCGGCCAAAATCGCGGCCGGCATCACTGGCAACACCCCTTCGGCACCCGGGGGGCCGTCGCGCCCGGCCTCGTTCGGCTGGTGGCAGCGCCATTCGCTGCGCGCCCAGGTGCTGACCGCCGTGGTCGCCATCAATCTGTGCGCCGCGCTGCTGGCCGTGGTCGTCATCATCGCCAATGCAAGGCGCGCCACCGAGGCCGAAATGCTGTCCTCGCTCGCCGTGGCCGAGCGCTTCGTGCAGGAAACGGTCGAGCGCCTGGCCAGCGCCGAGGGCGCCACCGGCTCTCTGGCCCAGCTGCCGCTCCACATCAGCGGGCTGCGCCATGTCCGCATCCGGATCGAGGACCAGGCCGGCAACGCGCTGGACATCGCCCCGGCGGAAGCGGACGAGGAGGAACACGAGGGCGACGTGCCCGGCTGGTTCACCCGGCTGGTGTCGGTGGAAGGCCAGGAGAGCCTCATTCCCATCGTCGAGAACGGCGCCCGTGTGGGGCAGGTGCGCGTCGCCGGCGAAGCCTCCGACGAGATCGCCGAGGTGTGGGAGGACATGTCCGACCTCGCTGTGCTGGCGGCGGCGGTCAACATCGCCATTCTGGTCGCGCTCTATCTCGTGCTCGGCCGGCTGCTGATGCCGCTGCGCACCCTCTCGGCCGGCCTGCATGAGCTGGAGGCGGGCCGCTTCGAGCACCGGCTCGCCACGCCCCGGGTGCGCGAGCTGGCGCTGATCGCCGATCGTTTCAACGCGCTCGGCGCCGCGCTGAAGGCGGCACGCGGCGACAATGCCCGGCTGAATGAGCGGCTGGTGAGCGTGCAGGACGATGAGCGCCGGCAGATCGCCTCCGATCTCCACGACGAGCTGGGCCCCTGCGTGTTCGGGCTGCGCGCCAATCTCGAATCGATCGAGCGCCTCACCGCCCGCGCCGAGCCGGCGCTGGGCCAGCGCATGGGCGAGCGAATCGCCACCATGGCCGATATTCTCAACCGCATTCAGTGTCTGAACCGTCGCCTGCTGCGCAAGATCCGCCCGATGGCGCTCGGCCATGTGCCGCTGGCGGCGGTGCTGGCCGATCTTGTGGCCGATTTCGAGAGTCATTCGCCCGGCCGCCGCATCACCCTCGCCACCGAGGGGCTGGCCGAGCGCTATGGCGACAGCGTCGACATCACCCTCTATCGCTGCATCCAGGAAGCCGTGACCAACGCGCTGCGCCATGGCGACGCCCGCAACATCGCCATCAGCCTGCGGGCCGATCGCCGGGCGGGCCGGATCGACTTGACCATCGAGGATGACGGCACCGGCATCGCCGACGACGCGCCACATGGCTTCGGGCTTATCGGCATGGAAGAGCGCATCGGCGCCCTCGGCGGCAAATGGAGTATCGTTGCGGCCGTGCCGAGCGGGACCCGAATCGACGTGGCCATTCCCGCCCACCCCACTGAATTCGGCCTCTCGGCCGCTCCGGAAAGGCTCGCCGCCCAATGACCTGCGCCCTCGTGATCGACGACCACCCCATCGTGCTCCAGGGCTGCCGGCGGCTGCTGGAGGATGCGGGCGTGGAGCGGGTGCTGGAGGCCTCCACCGTGCTGGCGGGCTATCGCCTGTTCCGCCGCGAGAAGCCGGATGTCGTCATCGTCGACCTCGCCTTGCAGGGCAACGGCCTGAGCGGGCTGGTGCTGGTGCGCCGCCTGCGGATGCAGGATGCCCGCACCCCCATTCTCGTCTTCTCCATGCATGGTGACCCCGTCATCGCCAGCCGCGCGCTGGAAGCGGGGGCCAATGGCTATGTGCTCAAGGACACCTCTTCGGGCGCGCTGCTGGAAGCCTTCGAGCGGGTGCGCAAGGGTCAGCCCTATATGAGCCACGACCTCGCCTTGCAGGTGGCCATGCTCGGCTCGCGCAAGACCGCGCCGCTCGCCGACATCACCCCGCGCGAGCTGCAGACGCTGTCGCTGCTGGCCGAGGGCAAGGACTACACCCACATCGCCGACGAGCTGGGCATCAGCTACAAGACCGTCGCCAATACCTGCTCGGCGCTGAAGGCCAAGCTGGGCGCCACCAGCCTGCCCGAACTGGTGCGCTGTTCGATCCAATATCTCTCCACCTCGCCGGTCGGCACCACTGGCCGGCTGCGGATGATGTGACCGCTCCCGAGCGGCCACGCGGCCGAAATCGGGCAGGGGTGCCGTGGCACCGATCGGGGGCTTGGGCGCGGCCGCGCGAAAATGTCGTTGCCGCTTGGTCACTTACACTTCGTTCACCATGCCAAGCGATGCGCCGCATTTTCGCCTCACTCAGACAGCCTCCTGAGAGACACGAAGTCGGATAGCCGGTATCTTGCCGGAGATCTTGAGTGCGGTGCGTCGGTTCCGCTCCCGGTTTTTCGGGGCAGACGGCGCTCACAGACGGTTCGGGGTGAATGGGGAAATATCCTGCTCTTGCCAATGCTTCCGGCCGCTGCGCGGCAGGTGAGGCATTCGTCCGGTTCAGCCGGATCGCGGCGCTGTGCGGCATTGGCCTTTTGGTCGCCAATTGCAGCGGCGGCACCAAGCTGACGAGCAAGATCGACCCGAAATACGGCGTTTCCGCCAGCCCGCGCGTCGTCGCCGCCGGCCAGCCCGTGCCCAAGGGCGGCGGCACCTATCGCGTCGGCAAGCCCTATGTGGTGGCCGGCAAGACCTATGTGCCGACCGAGCCGAAGAACTACCGGGCCGAGGGCCTCGCCTCTTGGTATGGCGACGATTTCCATGGCCGGCTGACCGCCAATGGCGAAGTCTTCGACATGCATTCCATCGCCGCCGCGCACCCGACGCTGCCGATGCCGTCCTATGTCCGCGTCACCAACCTGGCGAATAACCGGTCCATGGTGGTGCGGGTGAATGACCGTGGCCCCTATCACGGCAACCGGGTTATCGACGTCTCGCACCGCGCCGCCGACATGCTGGGCTTCAAGTCCACCGGCACCGCCCGGGTGCGTGTCGACTATATCGGCAAGGCGCCGCTGGAAGGCTCCGACGACATCCAGCTCGCCTCGACCCTGCGCATGAACGGCAAGCCCGCCGAGGCGCCGGCCGTCATGGTCGCCTCCGCCGGCTCGATGCGTGGCCTGACCGCCGCCAATGTGCCGCTGCCGCCGAGCCGGCCTTTCGATCTCGGCGAGCCCGTCGACGACCAGCAGGTGGCGCAGGCCTATGCCGAGCCGGCCGCCGCGCCGCTCGCGCCGGTGCGCGGCACCAGCACGCCGCGCCCGGCCGTGGTGGCCGCCGCGCTGCCGGCCCCGCGCCAGGCAGCGACCCCGGCAACGCCCCCCACCAAGCGTGCCAAGGCCGCCGCTCCCGCCCCGGGCGTGCAGGTCGCCAGCCTGCAGCCGCCGATCCGCACCGCCCCCGCTCAGGCGGCCAGCGCGCCGACCGGCTGGATTGTCGGTCCGCAACCGGTGATGGGCTATGCCCCGACCGGCACCGAGGGCGCGACCGATATGGGTCGCGGGCTGTACTGAGGTCTTCCGACCGCCTGCGTTCTGGCAAGCCCGGCGTCGCTGTCGCATTGCGGCGGCGGCGCGCGGCTGTTAACTCTGCCCGAAGCCGGGGAGGATCGACCGTGAGCCTGTTGCGCATCCTGTTCCCGGGCCGCCGTTTCGCCGATGCAGCGCGCGCGGTCCTCGGGCTGTCGGCAGCCCTCATTGTCGTCGCCAGCATCACCCCCACACAGGCACAGACCGCGCCCGAGATCGCCGCGCCGCAGGCGATTCTGCTCGATTTCGACAGCGGCTCGGTGCTTTTCGAGCGCGCCGCCGACACGCCCAGCCCGCCCGCCAGCATCGCCAAGCTGATGACCATGGCCGTGGTGTTCGGCGAGATCACCTCCGGGCGGCTGTCGCAGGACCAGGAATTCAAGGTCAGCGAATATGCCTGGCGACGGGGAGGGGCCCCTTCGGGCGGCTCCACCATGTTCGCCGCCGTCAACAGCACCATCAAGGTCAGCGACCTGTTGCGGGGGGCCATCATTCCCTCCGGCAATGACGGCGCCATCGTGCTGGCCGAGGGCATTTCCGGCAATGAGCTGGCCTTCACGGTGAAGATGAACCAGGAGGCCAAGCGCCTCGGCCTCACCGGCTCGCTGTTCGTCAATGTGAGCGGCCTCGCCGACCCCGACCAGAAGACGACGCCGCGCGACATGGCGAAGGTCGCCACCCACATCATCCGCGACTATCCCGACCTCTATAAGATCTACAGCGAACCGGATTTCCTCTGGAACAAGATCCGGCAGAACAACCGCAACCCGCTGCTGGGCATGAGTCTTGGCGCGGATGGCTTCATGACCGGCTACCAGAAGGATGCCGGCTTCAACCTCGTCGGATCAGCGATCCAGAACGGGCAGCGGCTCGTCGTCGTCATCATGGGCGCCAAGAGCGAGAAGGAGCGGGCCGACGACGCCCGCCGGCTGCTCGAATGGGGCTTCCGCTCGTTCGAATCGCGCACCCTGTTCGAGCCCGGCCAGATTGTCGGCGAGGCGACGCTCTATGGCGGCGCGCGCAACGGGGCGCCGCTGACCAGCGACGGGCCGATCCGGGTGCTGATTCCGCGCAATGGCGACGAGAAGCTGGTGGCCCGCATCCGCTTCGAGGGGCCGATCGCCGCGCCGGTGGAAAAGGGCGCGGAGCTGGCGCGGCTGATGGTCTATCGCGGCGAGCAGCTGGCCCTCGACGTGCCGCTGGTGGCGGCCGAGACGGTGCCGGCCGGCCCGCTCTGGCGCCGGGCGATGGACGGCGCCTATGAACTGGTGGTGAGCCTGCTGCGCCAGGGCTACGCCAAGCTGACCGGCTGAGCATGCCCTCCCGCACGTCGCCGCCCGCAAACGCCCCCGCCCCGGCAAGCCCCACCGCCGAAAGCGCCGCCAAGCCCACCGCCAAGCCCACCGCCAAGCGGTCGGCAAAGGCGGGATCGGCCAAGGGGAAGGCGAAGGCCGAGCCGACGCCGGCAAAGGCGGCGAAAAGCGCGGCACCGAAATCCGCGAAGGCACCTCCCAAACCCGCGAAGACGGCGGGCAAGGCGACCGCCAAGCCCGCGACCAAGCCCGCGACCAAGCCCGCGACCAAGCCGGCAAGCCGCGCCGCCGCAAGGCCGGTTCCGACCGGCCGCTTCATCACGCTGGAAGGCGGGGAGGGGGCGGGGAAATCGACGCAGCTGCGCCGGCTGCTGGCGCGGCTCCAGGCGGCGGGCGTCGACGCCGTCGGCACGCGCGAGCCCGGCGGCTCCACCGGCGCCGAGATCATGCGCCATCTCATCCTGTCCGGCGCCGCCAAGCCGCTGGGGCCGCTGGCCGAGGCGACGCTGTTCGCCGCCGCCCGCGCCGACCATCTCGACGCCACCATCCGCCCGGCGCTGGCGCGCGGGGCATGGGTGGTGTGTGACCGTTTCGCCGATTCGACCCGCGTCTATCAGGGCGCGCTCGGCAATGTCGATCCGCGCCTCATCGCCGCGCTGGAGGAGGTGACGGTGGGCGAGACGCGGCCGGACCTCACGCTCATTCTTGACCTTCCCGCCGAGGAAGGCCTCGCCCGCGCCGCCGCCCGCTCCGGCCGCGATGCCGACCGCTTCGAGAGCGAGGGGCTGAGCTTCCACCGCGCCCTGCGCGAGGCGTTTCGCGCGCTGGCAATGAGCGAGCCGGAACGCTGCGCGCTGATCGACGCCAGCCGCGACGCCGACACGGTGGAGGAGGCGATCTGGCAGGCGGTGTCGGCCCGGCTGAAGCTGCCCGCCGCGCGCCGGAGACGCCGCTCATGAAGGACGCTGCCCCGCTGGAAGGCGACCGTTTCGGCACCGCGCCGGCCCCGCGCGAGACGCAGCACCTCATCGGCCATGAGGAGGCGCAGGCGATGGTCCGCACCGCCTGGGACGCCGGGCGCCTGCCGCATGCGCTGCTGATCGGCGGGGCGGAGGGCATCGGCAAGGCGACGCTGGCCTATGCCATCGCCCGCTTCGTGCTCTCGGGCGGCGCCGCGCCGGCGCACTCGATCGCGATCGATCCCGACCACCCCACGGCACGGCAGGTGGCGGCGCTCTCGCATCCCGACCTGCTGGTGCTGCGGCGCCCCCCCAATGATGCCGGCAAGCTGCCCTCGATGATTCCCGCCGAGACGGTGCGCCGGGTGCGCAGCTTCTTCGGCTCCACGGCGGCGCTTGGCGGCTGGCGGGTCTGCGTGGTCGACACGCTGGACGAGATGAACGCGCAGGGCGCCAATGCGCTGCTGAAGACGCTGGAGGAGCCACCCAACCGCGCGCTGTTCCTGCTGGTGAGCCACGCGCCGGGCCGGCTGCTGCCCACCATCCGCTCGCGCTGCCGCATGGTGCCGCTGCGGGCGCTGTCGGACGGGCAGGTGGTGGCGGCGCTGGAGGGCCTGAGCGCTCACATGCCCACGCTGGACCACAGCCGCTTTGCGGAGGCGGCGCACGCGGCCGGGGGCAGCGTGCGCGAGGCACTGAGCCTGATGGAGGGCGATGGCCTCGCCGTGCGCAACGCCACCACCGTGCTGCTCGACGCGCTGCCCAATGTCGACCCCAAGTCACTGCACACGCTCGGCGAAAAGCTGGCCGGCGACCGGGGAGGGGCGCTTGAGGCGTTTGTCGGCACGGTTGAGGGCTGGATCAGCGACCATGCCACCGGGCGCCGGCAGACGGCGCGCGTTCGTCTTGCACGCCTCCCGGAGGTGTGGGAGAAGGTTCGCCGCGCTGCGGTCGACGCCGATGTCTATAATCTCGACCGCAAGACCCTCGTCCTCCGGATCTTCGCGTCGCTCAACGAGGCCCTGCGCCCCTGATCGCGCGCCGGCCGGCCGCCCCGCAGGAAACCGCCGTGAGACCCGCCTTCTACATCACCACCGCGATCGACTACCCCAATGGCGCGCCCCATATCGGCCACGCCTATGAGAAGATCGCCTCGGACGCGCTGGCCCGCTTCAAGAAGCTGGACGGCTATGACGTCTTCTTCCTGACCGGCACGGACGAGCACGGGCTGAAGATGGCGCAGACGGCGGAAAAGCAGGGGCTGACGCCGCTGGAATGGGCGACGAAGAACGCCACCCGCTTCCAGGAGATGGATGCGCTGCTCGGCGTCGATTATGACCGCTTCATCCGCACCACCGATGCCGACCACATCGCCTCCACCCAGGCGATCTGGCAGCGCATGGTGGAGAGCGGCGACATCTATGCCGGCGCCTATTCCGGCTGGTACTCGGTGCGCGACGAGGCCTATTACGCCGAGGATGAGACCACGGTTAACCCGGACGGCGTGCGCCTCGGCCCGCAGGGCACGCCGGTGGAATGGACCGAGGAGAAGAGCTATTTCTTCCGCCTATCCGCCTATCAGCAGAAGCTGCTCGACTATTACGACGCCCATCCGGACTTTATCCGGCCCGAGGTGCGCCGCAACGAGGTGACAAGCTTCGTGCGCGGCGGGCTGCAGGACCTCTCGATCAGCCGCACCACCTTCTCCTGGGGCATCCCGGTGCCGGGCGACCCGGACCATGTGATGTATGTGTGGGTGGACGCGCTCACCAACTACATCACCGGCGTCGGCTATCCCGACACGGCGAGCGAGAGCTTCCAGCGCTACTGGCCGGCCAACCTCCACATCATCGGCAAGGACATCATCCGCTTCCACGCGGTGTACTGGCCGGCCTTCCTGATGTCGGCGGGGATCGAGCCGCCGAAAACCGTGTTCGCGCACGGCTTCATCCATAATCGCGGGGAGAAGATGTCGAAGTCGGTCGGCAACGTCATCGACCCGTTCGACCTTGCCCGCGCCTATGGTGTCGACGCGCTGCGCTATTTCCTGCTGCGCGAAATTCCCTTCGGCCAGGACGGCTCCTACAGCCACGACGCCATTGTCGCCCGCACCAATGCCGACCTCGCCAATGATCTGGGCAACCTCGCCCAGCGATCGCTGTCGATGATCGCCAAGAATCTGGGCGGCGCGCTGCCTGCCCCCGGCCCGCTGTCGGAGGATGACGCGGCGATCCTCGCCAGCGCCGACGCCATGGGCGCCAAGGTGCGCGAGGCGATGGAAGGCCAGCAGATCCACAACGCGCTCGCCGCGATCTGGGCGGTGGTGGCGGACGCCAACCGCTATTTCGCCGGCGCCGCGCCGTGGGAATTGCGCAAGACCGCGCCCGACCGCTTCGGCAGCGTGCTGTGGACGACGGCCGAAGTGGTGCGGCAGGTCGCGTTGCTGGCGCAGCCCTTTATTCCAACAAGCGCCGGCAAGCTGCTGGATCTTCTGGCTGTTCCCGACGATGCGCGCAGCTTCGCCCACCTCGGCGAGGCCGGCCGTCTCGAAGGCGGCACGGCACTCCCAGCCCCCGTGGGGGTGTTCCCGCGCTATGTCGAGCCCGAGGCGCCGGCCGCCTCATGATCGTCGACAGCCACTGCCATCTCGACTTTCCGGACTTCGCCGCCGAGCTTGACGACGTGGTCGCGCGGGCCCGTGCGGCCGGCGTCGGCCGCCTCGTCACCATCGGCACCCGCGTACGCCGCTCCGGGCAGGTGAGGGCGATCGCCGAGCGATTCGACGATGTGTTCTGCTCGGTCGGCACCCACCCGCACAATGCCGGCGAGGAAGCCGACGTAACGCTCGACGAGCTGCTCGCCGCCGCCGACCATCCCAAGGTGGTGGCCATCGGCGAGGCCGGGCTCGATTATCACTACGACACCGCCCCGCGCGACGCGCAGGCCGCCGGCTTCCGCCTGCATATCGAGGCGGCGCGCCGCACCGGCCTGCCGCTGGTGATCCACGCCCGCGACGCGGATGAGGATGTGGCGGCGATCCTGGAAGAGGAAAGCGGGAAGGGCGCCTTCGGCTTCGTGCTGCACTGCTTCACCGCCGGGCCGGAGCTCGCCCGTCGCGCCGTGGCGCTGGGCGGCTATGTCTCGTTCTCCGGCATCCTCACCTTCAAGTCAGGCGCGCCGCTGCGCGAGATCGCCGCCAGCCTGCCGGCCGACCGGGTGCTGGTGGAGACGGACGCGCCCTATCTCGCGCCCAACAGCCATCGCGGCAAGCGCAACGAGCCTTCCTATGTCGTGGAAACCGCCCATATACTCGCCCAGGCGCGCGGCGTTTCCTTCGACGAGATCGCGGCGCTGACGACGCAGAACTTCTTCCGCCTGTTCTCCCGCGCATCCTAAAGGCTTCCCACGCGCCATGGCGTTCACCTTCACCATTCTCGGCTGCGGTTCCTCCGGCGGGGTGCCGCGAGTCGGGCAGGGATGGGGGGTGTGCGACCCCAACGAGCCACGCAACCGCCGCCGCCGCTGTTCCATGCTGGTGGAGCGCTTCGCGCCGGGCGGGGCCCAGCCAACGCGGGTGCTGATCGACACCTCGCCGGATCTGCGCGAGCAACTGATCGATGCCGGGGTCGACCGGCTCGACGCGGTGCTGTTCACCCATGAGCATGCCGACCACACCCATGGCATCGACGATCTGCGCCCGCTAACCATCCTGCACCGGCGCCGCATCGACGTGCATATCGATCCCGAGACGTCGGCGATGCTGCACCAGCGCTTCGGCTATTGCTTCGAAACGCCGCCGGGCAGCGACTACCCGCCGATCCTCACCGAGCACCGCTTCCACGCCGGCGACACCATCCGCGTCGACGGGCCCGGCGGGCCGATCGAGGCCACGGCCTTCCGGCAGTTTCACGGCAGCATCATCTCCTACGGCTTCCGCATCGGCGGCCTCGCTTATTCCAGTGACCTGCACGACCTGCCGGAGGAAAGCCTGCCGTATCTGGCCGAGCTCGATGTCTGGATCATCGACGCGCTGCGGCCCAAGCCGCACCCGACGCATCTGTCGCTCAGCGAGGCGCTGGCCTGGATCGAGCGAATGAAGCCGCGCCGGGCGGTGCTGACCAATTTGCACACCGACCTCGACTACGCCACGCTGATGCGCGAGCTGCCGGCTGGCGTGACCGCCGCCCATGACGGACTTAAAATCCTTACAGATCAATAGGTTACGAACGGACGTTCGCACGCCGCGATCTTTGAAACCATCCGAGTATTTTCCATAATATGTCTTCTGCGAATCGGAGAACCGGCATTTTGACGCCCTCCCGCGACATTCACCGCCTGCTGGACATCATGGAAGCGCTGCGCACGCCGGAGACCGGCTGCCCGTGGGACCTGGCGCAGGACTTCGCCACCATCGCCCCCTACACGATCGAGGAAGCCTATGAGGTGGCGGATGCCATCGCCCGCGGCGACCTCGACGATCTGTGCGACGAGCTGGGCGACCTGCTGCTGCAGGTGGTGTTCCACGCCCGCATGGCGCAGGAGCGCGGCGCCTTCGATTTCGGTGCCGTGGTCGCGGCCATCACCGCCAAGATGATCCGCCGCCACCCGCATGTGTTCGCCGACGCGCAGGGCCGCGACGTGGCGGCGGTCAATGTGGCGTGGGACACGATCAAAGCGCAGGAGAAGGCGCAGCGGGCGGAGCGCCGGCAGGCGCGGGGATTGCCGCCGGAGCCGGAGCAGGGCCGGACGCTGGACGGGGTGCCGGCCGGCGCCCCTGCCCTCACCCGCGCGGTGAAGCTGCAGCACAAGGCGGCCAAAGTCGGCTTCGACTGGCCGGAGGTGCGCCCGGTGCTCGACAAGATCCGCGAGGAGATCGACGAGGTGGAAGCCGAGATCGTCGCGGGCGATCGCAAGGCGGCGGGGCAAGAAGTCGGCGACCTGCTGTTCGCGCTGGCGAACCTCGCCCGCCATCTCGATGTCGACCCCGAGGCCGCGCTGCGCGGCACCAACGAGAAATTCGTCCGCCGCTTCGGCTTTATCGAGGACCAGCTCGCCGAGGCGGGTCGCACGCCTTCAGATGCGAGCCTCATTGAGATGGAGGCGCTCTGGCAGGAGGCGAAGACGGCGGCGCCGAAGGAGTAGGGCGGTGGGGTGCCCTGCCCTCGCATGCGCTCGGTGCGTCATCCCGACTGAGCGCCGCGCAGAGGCGGGATTGCGCAGGTGGTGCCGGTACGGCCGGCTATCCCGGATCGACCTTTGGCCGTCCGGGATGACGCTCCGGTCGCGGTATTATGCGGGGCGTTCAGCCCCCCTCGCCTGTCCCCTTGATCCGCCGGGCGCCGAAGCGGCGTTCGATCTGCTCGGCACGGTCGGGCGGCACGCGCACCGCCAGATGCAGACGCCCCTCCCCGTCCTCGCGGCGCTCCAGCACTTCGCTGTGCCGGTAGAGCCAGCTCAGATTGCCGCCATCGGCGGCGTCGAGATCGATGGCGAGGCTGACCCGCTCGCGCGAAAGCCGCTGCGAAATGGTGGCGAGCAGCGGCTCCATGCCCTCACCGGTCAGCGCCGACACCGGGATCGGCCGCGCATCGCCCTCGCGGCGGGCGGCAGTGTTGAACAGGCCGGCCCTTGCCTCCGGCTCAAGCCGGTCGATCTTGTTCCAGACCTCGATGACGCGGTGATCGTCCTCGGGGTCGATGTCGAGATCGCTGAGCACGCCCTTCACGTCATGCGCCTGCGCGTCGGCATCCTCATGCGACATGTCCCGCACGTGCAGGATCAGATCAGCCTCGATCACCTCCTCCAGCGTCGCCCGGAAGGCGGCGACGAGCTGGGTCGGCAGATCGGAGATGAAGCCGACCGTGTCGGACAGGATCACCTTGTCGCCGGTGGGAAGCTGCACCGCCCGCAAGGTCGGGTCGAGCGTGGCGAAGAGCAGGTCCTGCGCCATCACGTCGGAGCGGGTCAGCCGGTTGAACAGCGTCGACTTGCCGGCATTGGTGTAGCCCACCAGCGCCACGACGGGATAGGGCACCTTCTTGCGGCTGGCGCGGTGCAAGGCGCGGGTGCGCTTCACCTGCTCCAGCTCGCGCTCGATCTTGACGATGCGCTCGCCGATGAGCCGGCGGTCGGCCTCGATCTGGGTTTCGCCTGGGCCGCCGAGAAAGCCGAAGCCGCCGCGCTGGCGCTCCAGATGGGTCCAGGAGCGAACCAGCCGGCTGCGCTGGTAGTTCAGATGGGCAAGCTCGACCTGCAGCACGCCTTCCTTGGTGCGGGCACGTTGGCCGAAGATTTCCAGAATGAGAGCAGTGCGGTCGATCACCTTGGCGGCGAACGCCTTTTCAAGGTTGCGCTGCTGCACCGGGCTGAGCGGGGCGTCGACAAAGACCAGCCCCGCCTCCTCTGCCTTCACCAGCTCGGCGATCTCCTCGACCTTGCCGCTGCCGAGATAGGTCGCCGGGCGCACCTGCGACAAGCCCACCAGCGCGCTGCCGACGAGCTTGAGATCGATGGCCAGCACGAGGCCGATCGCCTCGTCGAGCCGCGCTTCGGGCGAGCGACGCAGCCCCTCCTCCCCGCCCCCGCGACGGGTCAGGTGCGGGACGATCACCACCACGCGGGTGGCGTCGCCAGCGGTTTCGTGCTCGACAGGCAGGCCGGCAGCGCGGCCGGCGGGCGACTTGCGGGAGGCCTTAGGCTCCAAGATCAACCCTTCTCGCCAGTCTCGTCGGGCTCGAACAGCTGAACCGGATGGCCGGGCATGATGGTCGAAATGGCGTGCTTGTAGACCAGCTGCGAATGGCCGTCGCGACGCAGAAGCACGCAGAAATTATCGAACCAGGTGACGACTCCCTGGAGCTTCACGCCATTGACCAGGAAGATGGTGAGCGGCGTCTTGTTCTTGCGGACGTGGTTGAGAAAGGTGTCCTGGAGGTTCTGCGAACGTTCCGCGGCCATGGTTTTTTAATCCGTTTGTTTGTTGTTGCTCGTAGGTCGGCGCGGTCGCCTTCACCTCTGCGCCCCGTCCGGGAGCGGGCGAGCATGAAGACGTGCGCCCCAAACATGGCATAGCATGACTGGCGCGCAAGATGCTTTCGCCAAGTTGGCGGCGCTTGGCAAGGTCTTTCCGTGCGCGCCCGCCCGCAAGACGGGTGCCGGCCGGGTACAATTTCCCGCTTCAGCGGGCGATCTCGGCAACCCGGTGGAAGGTCTCGCGCAGCGCGCGCGTCACCGGGCCGGGCCGGCCATCGCCGATGTCCTGCCCGTCGATTCGCACCACCGGCGTGGCGAAATTGGTGGCGGAGGTGACGAAGGCCTCGCGCGCGCCCAGCGCTTCCGCCACCGTGAAGGGGCGCTCCTCGACCCGTAATTGCAGCTTTTCCGCCACCTCCAGCATCACGGTGCGGGTGATGCCGCGCAGGATGCCGCTTTCCGCCGGGCGGGTGACGAGCCTTCCCTCCGGGGTGACGATCCAGGCGTTGGTCGAACCGCCCTCGGTGACATGGCCGGCGGCGTCGACGAACCAGGCCTCGCGCGCGCCGGCCTGCTTGGCCGCTTCCTTCGCGAGCACATTGGGCAGGAGGCCGATGGTCTTGATGTCGACCCGCTCCCAGCGATTATCCGGCACGGTGATGACGGCGATCCCCTGCCCCGCCACGGCCTCGCCCTTGGCCGGGTCGATCGAGCGGGCCGTCACCACCAGCGAGGGCGGCGTCGCGGCATCAGGGAAATAATGGTCGCGCCGGGCCACGCCGCGCGTCACCTGCAGATAGACCAGCCCGTCGCGCACCCGGTTGCGGGCGATGGTCTGGCGCAGCACGACGCCGAGCGCGGCGAGCGACATCGGCAGGCGGATGCGCAGTTCGCCCAGCGAGCGCACCAGCCGCGCCATGTGGCGGCGCTCATCCACCATGTGGCCGCCGCGCACCTCGCACACCTCATAGACGCCATCGCCGAACTGGTAGCCACGATCCTCGACATGCACGCCCGCCTCGGCATGCGCCACATAAGCACCGTTCACATAGGCAATGCGCGACATCGTCCGTCCCCGTGGGCCCGCTTCATTTTCGGCTGATATCTGCTCGTTTTATGCACGAAGTCCGGGCGACAGTGCTTTGATTCCAATGACTTTATTAGCGCCGCCACAGGGCAAAATTCGCCAAGCCCAGCACAACGAGAATCTCCAGCCGACCGAGAATCATGGCGAGCGCCAGTATAAGCTGCGCATAGGTCGGCAGCGCGCCCCATTCCGGCCAATTCACCTGCGGCTGCCAGTTCGCGGCATAGACCGGGCCGATATTGCTCAGCGCCGAGAGCACCGCGATGAACGCCGCCTCGAAGCTCGGCATGGCCGGGGCGAGCGCCACGGTCAGCGCGCCGATCACCGTGCAGGCGACGCCGAACATGATCCAGATCGCCTTCATCATCTGCAGCGTCACATTCTGCTGCCCGAGCCGGCGCGGATGCACGGCGCTGGGATGCACCAGCCGCTCCAGCTCGCGCAGGCTCTGCAGCACCATCACCCCGGCGCGGTAGATCTTGATGCCGCCGGTGGTGGAGAAGCTGGCGCCACCGATGAACACCACCGCCAGAACCAGCGTCACCGGCAGGCTGGCAAAGGCGCCGCCATGCGGCTCGATGCCGGTCGTGGTGACGAGGGAGACGGCGGTGAACAGCCCGTCCCCCAGCGCGAAGGGCAGCGAAAGGCTGCCCTCCGGGCTGCGGAAACCGATGGCCGCCGCGGCGATGCCGAGCCCAAGGCAAAGGGCAAAAAGAACAATGTTTTCATATTGTCCCAGCGCCATGCGAAAGCGTCGTGTGAGCAGCATGCGCTGCCACAATATGCTCGTTCCTCCCACCAGCATGAAGACGATCATCACCGCCTTGACGCCGAGATGGCCATAGCCGGCAATGCCGTCCGCATCGGGCAGCAGGCCGCCAGTGGACAGCGCCGCGCCGGCGAAGCCGAGCGCCTCGAACAGCCGCATACCGAGCAAGAACAGCACGAAGGTGCACAGGAGGGTGGCGCCGAGATAGACCGGCAGCACCAGCCGCAGCGCGTCGTCCAGCGTGGTCTGCTGGGTTGCCGCCAGCAAATTGGCGCGGGCACTGCGGTCCGGCAGGCCGCCCATGCCGGCCGGGCCGAGCACCGCGACGAAGCCGACCAGGGTGAGCAGGCCGCCAGCCCACTGCAGCGTCAGCAGCCAGCCCAGTGTCGCGCGCGGCACGTTCTCAAGATCATGGATCTGCACCGGGCCGGTGGTGGTGAAGGCCGACACGGCCTCCAGCCAGGCATGCATCGGCGACAGCGTCGTCGTCGCCGCGATGGGCACGGCGGCGATGATCGGCACGCCGACCCAGAGCACGAGCAGAAGCCCATAGGCCGCCAGCCGGTCGAGCCGTCCGGGCCGGTTGCGCACGGCGAGAAACACCGCGCCGGCGCCGAACACGGTCAGCAGCGCCGTCATCAGGAACACATCGGCGCCGGGCTCGCGGCGGAACAGCGACACCAGCGCCGAGAGCAGCAGGAAGCCGGCCATGACCCCGGCCGTCTGTGCGCTGTGGCGGGCGACCGCGATCATGGGCGTCGGCCTCTCTCAGAAGAACTCAAGGCTCACCCGGAACAGCTGCTCGACCCGCTTCACCTTATCGGCGAGCGCGAACATCACCACCCGGTCGCGCGCCTGGATCACGGTATCGCCGCGCGGCAGCATCACCCGGCCGCCGCGAATGACGGCGCCGATCCGCATGCCGTCGAAGATGTCGAGCTGGCGCAGCGGCTTGCCGACCAAAGGCGACGTCTCCAGCGCCTCCGCCTCGATCACCTCGCCGGCGCCGTTCAGCAGGGAGTGGACCCCGCGAATGCGGCCCTTGCGAACATATTGCAGAATCTTCGACACGGTGATCTGGCGCGGATTCACATAGGCGTCGATGCCGAGCCCGCGCGCAAAGGCGGGGTAGGCCGGATCATTCAGCAGCGACAGCATGCGCTTGGCGCCGAGTTCGCGCGACAGCAGGCAGGAGAGGATGTTGACCCGGTCGTCATTGGTGACGGCGATCATCGTGTCGGCGTCCCCGACGGCGGCCTCCTCCAGGATCGCCCGGTCGAGCGCGCTGCCGCGCAGCACCACGGTGCGCGTCAGCTGCTGGGCGATTTCCTCGGCGCGGCCAATGTTATCCTCGATGATCTTCACCCGCGCCTTCGGGTTGCGCAGCTCCAGCTCGCGGGCGACATAAAGCCCGATATTGCCGCCGCCGCCGATGACGATGCGTTGCGCCGGCGGCTCGTCATGGCCGAAGATCGACAGGGTGCGGCTCACCTGATCGGTATGGGCGACGAAATAGGCGAGATCGCCGGCCAGCAGCGAATCGGTCGAGCGCGGCACGAAGGTCTTGCCGTTGCGATAGACCGCCACCACCACGGCGCGCAGATCCGGGAACAGATCGGTGAGCTGACGCAGCGGCGTATCGAGGACCGGGCAATCCTCCTGGCAGCGCACGCCCACCACCACGACATTGCTGTCGTTGAAGCTCACCGTGTCGACCGCCCCCGGCAGCGACAGGCGGCGCAGCACCATCTCACCCACTTCGAGCTCCGGCGAGATCACCACGTCGATCGGCAGGTGGTCGCGCGAGAACAGGTCGCGCCAGTGGCCCTGGAGATAGCTCTGCGCCCGCACCCGCGCGATCTTGGTCGGCACGTCGAACAGCGCGTGGCCGACCTGGCAGGCGATCATGTTGACTTCGTCGTGCAGGGTGACGGCGATCAGCATGTCCGCCGCCTCCAGCCCCGCCCGGGCCAGCACATCCGGATGCGAGCCGTGGCCGACGAAGCCGCGCACGTCGAGCGTGTCGGTGACGGCCTGGATCAGGCGCGGCGAGGTGTCGATGATCGAGACGTCGTTCTGCTCCGCGGCCAGACGCTCGGCAATGCCGAACCCCACCTGCCCCGCCCCGCAAATGACGACCTTCATGGCGACCCCGCTGGTATCGGAAGGTGCCGCCTGCGGCACCCCCCGTCTCTCATCTCGCGAGTCACTCTATAGCAGGTTCGCACGCGCCCGGAGACGTCCGCGCGGCCGGGCCGCACATCTTCCTTGCGGTGCGCGCCGGGCGCTCAGCCGATGCCGAGCGCCTTCAGCTTGCGGTGCAGCGCCGAGCGCTCCATGCCGACGAATTCGGCGGTGCGGGAGATGTTGCCGCCGAAGCGGCTGATCTGCGCCACCAGATATTCCCGCTCGAACACTTCGCGCGCCTCGCGCAGCGGCAGGCCCATCAGGTGCTCGCCGCCCGCCCCGCTCGGCAGGCTCGGCACCAGCGCGCCGACATCGGGGGGCAGCATGTCCGCCGTGACCGGCGCGTCGGCGTCGCCCGAGGCGAGGATGAGCAGGCGCTCGATATTGTTGCGCAGCTGGCGGACATTGCCCGGCCAGTCATGCGACTGCAGCACGGCGAGGGCGTCATCGGCGACGCGCCGGCGCGGCAGGCCGGTGGACTGGGAAATCTGGTCGAGGAAGAACTCCACCAGTTCCGGCACGTCCTCGCGCCGCTCGGCGAGCGGGGGCACGCGCACCGGTACGACGCCGAGGCGGTGATAGAGGTCCTCGCGGAAACGCCCCTCGGCAATCTCCTTTTCCAGATTGCGCGCGGTGGACGAGATGATGCGGACATCGACCGAGACGCGCGTGGTGCCGCCGACCCGCAGGAAATTCTGGTCGACCAGTACCCGCAGGATGCGGTTCTGGGTCTCGCGCGGCATGTCGGCGATCTCGTCGATGAACAGCGTGCCGCCATGCGCCTCTTCCAGCGCGCCGACCTGGCGGCCCTGCCCTTCCCCGATCTCGACGCCGAAAAGCTCGACCTCCATCCGCTCGGGGGTGATGGCGGCGGCGTTGATGACGACGAAGGGGCCATTGGCCCGCTGCGAAGCTGAGTGGATCATCCGGGCGGCCAGCTCCTTGCCGGAGCCGGAGGGGCCGACGATCATGATCCGGCTGTTGGTCGGCGCCACGCGCTCGATGCCCTGGCGCAGCTGGTTCATCACCGAGGACTTGCCGACCAGCAGCTGCGTCACGGCGGTGCGCTGCTTGAGGTCGCGCACCTCGCGCTTCAGCCGCAGCGTTTCCAGCGCGCGGTCGGCGACAAGGATCAGGCGGTCGGAATTGAACGGCTTCTCGATGAAGTCATAGGCGCCCTGCTTGATCGCCGCCACCGCCGTCTCGATCGTGCCATGGCCGGAAATCATCACAACAGGCACGTCCGGGTGGTTCTTCTTGATCCGTTCGAGCAGTTGCAGCCCGTCGAGCTTGGAGCGTTCCAGCCAGATGTCGAGGAAGACCAGATGCGGGCGGCGCGCCTCGATGGCGGCCAGCGCCTCGTCGCTGTCCTTGGCGGTGCGGGCGCCATAGCCCTCATCTTCCAGAATGCCCGCGACCAGCCCGCGAATATCGGCTTCGTCGTCGACGATCAGGATGTCCGTCGCCATAAGTCAGTTCTCCTTAGCCGACCAGCCGGGCAGTCGGGGCCCCGCCGTTGCCTTTTCCGTCATTGGCGGCCGTCGGGCCGCCATCGCGCGCGAAACGCAGGCGAACCCACGCGCCACGCCCATGGGGGGCATCGTCGAGCTCGATGCCGCCGCCATGTTCTTCCATGATCTTTCCGACGATCGCGAGGCCGAGCCCGGTGCCCTTCTCGCGCGTCGTCACATAAGGCTCCAGCAGCCGCGCCCGGTTCTCGGTCGGCAGGCCCTTGCCATTGTCGATGACGTCGATCGTCACCATGCGCTCATCGGCATGCACCGCTACCTGGATGCGCGGCGGATCGGCGCGCTCTTCCGGCGGCACCGCCGCCAGCGCCTCGGTGGCGTTCTTGATGATGTTGGTCAGCGCCTGCGACATCAGCCGGCGGTCGAAGCGAGCGATCACCGGCGTCTCAGGCAGGTCGAGGTCGAGCGTGATGTCGGGATTGCCGACCCGCATGAGGAAGACCACCTGCCGCGCCGTCTCGCCAATGTCCTGCGCCTCGGCGACCGGCTTGGGCATGCGGGCGAAGGAGGAGAACTCGTCCACCATGCGGCCGATGTCGCCGACCTGGCGGATGATGGTTTCCGTGCACTGGTCGAACACCTCGCGGTCCTCGCCGATCACCTTGCCGTAGCGCCGGCGCAGCCGCTCGGCGGAGAGCTGGATCGGGGTGAGCGGGTTCTTGATTTCATGGGCGATGCGCCGGGCGACGTCGGCCCAGGCGGAGCTGCGCTGGGCCACCACCAGCTCGGTGATGTCGTCGAGCGTGACCACCCAGCCATGCTCGGCCTCGCGCGACTGCTCGGTGGTGACGCGCACCGCGATCACCCGGTCGCGGCCATTGCGGGTCAGCGTGGCATTGGCCTGCACGCTGCGCTCGCCCGCCTGCATCGCCTGGGCGAGCAGGGAGGCGACTTCCGGCACCACGGTGCCGAACTCACTGCCGAGCACATCGGCTTCTACCACGCCGAGCAGCTTTTCCGCCGGGCGGTTGATGATCGAGATCCGCCCCTGCGGGTCGAGGCCGATGACGCCGGCGCCGACGCCCGAGAGCACCGCCTCGGTGAAGCGGCGGCGGGTGTCGATCTGGTCGCGTGCCTGGACGAGATCGTCGCGCTGGGTGCGCAGTTCCTGCGTCATCTTGTTGAAGGTCTCGGCCAGGCTCGACAGGTCGCCCTCGGTGCGGCGCACCGGCACCTCGACATAGAGATTGCCGGCGGCGACGAGATCGGCGGCGCCGATCAGGCGGCGGATCGGCGCCACCAGCCGGTTGGCGAAATTGATGCCGAGCCACACGGCACAGAGCAGCACGGTGAGCGAGATCACCGCATAGAGCACCGCGAACGCCACCTGCACGCCCACGCGCTGCTGTTCGAGGTTGCGGTAGTCGACGACGGCGGCCTGCGTCTCCTTGAGATATTCGATCACCCGCGGATCGACCGAGCGCGCGACATAGAGATAGAGGTCGCCGAAATCCTTCAGCGGGATGACCGCGCCGACATAATCGGCATCGTTCGGCAAATAGATCAGCGGCTGCTCTTCGGTCGCGTCCTTCAGCGCCAGATTGGCCGGCACCACGAATTCACGGCCGACACGGATGGTGGCGCGATCGATGACCTGGAGGTCCTTGTCGATGATCATGGCGGCGGGCAGGCCACGCACCACCGCCTGCGCGGTCAGCGCCTGGCGGAAGCGGCTGCGGTCCTGGTCCCAGAGCGGGCGGATGCGCTGGAGGTCGCGCGACATGCCCAGCACATCGCCGCGAATGGAATAGGCATGCTCGCGCACATAGGTCTGCGCGACCGACACCGCATTGTCGACGATGGAGCGGGTGCGGACCGAGAACCAGCGGTCGAGCCCCTTGTCGAGGGTGATGCTGGCCAGAATCGCCACCAGCAGCGCGGGCACCACCGCCACCACGCCGAACAGGCCGACGACGCGCACATGCAGCCGCGCCGCCGCCCGGCCGCGCTTGCGCGCCTTGACGATGCGCCACACCTCGCGGCCGATGATGCCGAGCAGCACCAGCGACATAAGTCCGTTGAGGCACAGGACGACGACGATGACGTCCTGCGAGGGCACCAGCGGGGTGATGCCGATGAGGATGATGAAGCTGGCCAGCGCGATCAGAAGCGCCAGCAGCACCGCCAGCGGCGCCAGACCCCAGAGCGAGAATCGAAATCCCATCCCGCCGAGGTCGAGCGTTTCCTGCCTGTCGGTTCCGCCGGTCGAAGCGTCGCTCATCCATCACCATGTTGGCGGCGGGAATCAGCCCGCCCTACTGATGCAGTGATACGACACTGGTGCAAAAATGTGACATTGGCGAGCCGCCCCCGCCTTAATTCGCGAGGGCGTAAGGCGCTCACCGACTGGTGCGGATTATTTGGATGTCCAAATCCCGGATTTTCTTGCGCAGCGTGTTGCGGTTGAGGCCCAGAAGTTCGGCCGCCTTGATCTGGTTGCCGCGCGTCGCCGCCAGCGCGGCGGAGAGCAGCGGATACTCCACATCCTTCAGAATGCGGTGATAAAGGCCGGGCGGGGGCAGGTTTTCGCCGAAGCCACCGAAATAGGCGTTGAGATGGCGCTCCACCGAGGCGGAGAGCGTCTCGTCCTGGCCGTTTTCCTCCGGCGTCGGCGGCGAGATCGGCGTCGACAGCTCGGCCTCGATGATCGAGCCGGTGATGACTTCCTGCGGATAGAGCGCGGCGAGGCGGCGGATCAGGTTTTCCAGCTCGCGCACATTGCCCGGCCAGCGGTAGCGCTTCAGCCGGTCGAGCGCGGCGGCGTCGATCTGCTTGCGCGGCAGCCCTTCGCGCTCGGCCTGCAGGAAGAAGTGGCGGGCGAGGTCCGGCACGTCCTCCGCCCGCTCGCGCAGCGGCGGAAGGCGCAGCGGCACGACGTTGAGGCGGAAGAACAGATCCTCCCGGAACAGGCCCTGCTGGATGAGGATGCGCAGATCCTTGTTGGTGGCGGCGACGATGCGCACATCGGTCTTGATCGCGGTGCGCCCGCCGACCGTGGTGTATTCGCCCTGCTGCAGCACGCGCAGCAGCCGAGTCTGCGCTTCCATCGGCATGTCGCCGATTTCATCGAGGAACAGCGTGCCGCTCTCCGCCTGCTCGAAGCGGCCGGCCGAGCGCGCATTGGCGCCGGTGAAGGCCCCCTTCTCATGGCCGAAAAGCTCGGATTCGATCAGGTCGCGCGGAATCGCCGCCATGTTGATGGCGACGAACGGCCCGTTGCGGCGCTTGCCATAGTCGTGCAGCGCCCGCGCCACCAGTTCCTTGCCGGTGCCGCTCTCGCCGGCGATCATCACCGTGAGGTCGGTCTGCATCAGCCGCGCCAGCACGCGGTAGATGTCCTGCATCGCCGGCGAGCGGCCGACCAGCGGGATGTTGTCGGCATCCTCGCCCAGACCTTTGAGCGCGTTCTCCGGCTTCTTCGGCTCGGACAGGGCCCGGCCGACGATGGAGATCAACTCCTTCAGGTCGAAGGGCTTTGGCAGATATTCATAGGCGCCCTTCTCCGAGGCGCGGATCGCCGTCATGAAGGTGTTCTGCGCGCTCATGACGATGACCGGCAGGTCCGGGCGCACCTTCTTGATGCGCGGCAGCAGGTCGAAGGCGTTCTCGTCAGGCATCACCACATCGGTGATGACGAGGTCGCCGTCGCCCTGGCTGACCCAGCGCCAGAGCGTCGCCGCGTTGCCGCAGGAGCGCACCTCGTAGCCCGCCCGCGACAGCGCCTGATTGAGCACGGTGCGGATGGCAGCGTCGTCATCGGCAACCAGGATACTTCCCGTCGGCATGGCGGTTCTCAACTCTTCTCGTCACCGCGACTGGCGCGGTACATGGGCATGAGGACACGGAAGGTGGTGCGGCGGGGCTGGCTGTCGCATTCGATGATGCCGCCATGGTCGCCGACGATCTTGGCCACCAGCGCCAGGCCGAGGCCCGTGCCGGTCGGCTTGGTGGTGACGAAGGGATCGAACAGATGCGGCATCAGGTCTTCCGGCACGCCGGGGCCATTGTCGCGCACGCAGAACTCCAGCGGCAGGCTCACCCGCGCCGGGGCGCCGGGCATCATCAGCCGCACGCCAGGGCGGAAGGCGGTGGTGAGCTGGATCTCGCCATCAGGCGAATCGCCAATGGCTTCGGCGGCGTTCTTCACCAGATTGAGGAACACCTGCACCAGCTGGTCGCGATTGGCCAGCACCGGCGGCAGCGAGGGATCGTACTCCTCAATGAAGCGGATGGTGCGGGCGAACCCGGTGCTGGCCAGCGTGCGCACATGCTCCAGCACCGCGTGGATGTTGACCGGTTCGCGCTCGATCGGCCGCTCGTCGGAGAACACCTCCATACGGTCGACCAGCTTGACGATGCGGTCGGCCTCGTCGGTGATCAGCCGGGTCAGCGAGCGGTCGTCGTCGCTGGCGGAGAGTTCCAGCAGCTGCGCCGCGCCGCGAATGCCGGACAGCGGGTTCTTGATCTCATGCGCCAGCATGGAGGCCAGCGCCGTCACCGAGCGGGCGGCGCCGCGATGGGTGAGCTGCCGGTCCATCTTGTCGGCGATGGTGCGCTCCTGCAGCATGATGACGACATGGCCCGCCACTTCCGACA
The DNA here is from genome assembly GCA_000378025.1 of Xanthobacteraceae bacterium 501b. Classification (GTDB taxonomy): domain Bacteria; phylum Pseudomonadota; class Alphaproteobacteria; order Rhizobiales; family Xanthobacteraceae; genus Ancylobacter. The sequence goes on along the minus strand of KB899087.1, from coordinate 1,154,512 downwards.
GCGGCGCGACATGGATGTCGACGATACGCTCGCCGCCATTGCGCGGCGTGCCGAGATCGACCCGGTACTCGTTCACCGCGGCGCCGCGCGAGCGCACCTGTTCCACCAGCGACAGGATCGGGCTGCCGAAGGGCACGAATTCCTGCAGGCGATGCCGCACCAGAACCGCCAGCGAGGCCTCGAAGAACGCCTCCGCCGCCACATTGGCATCGATCAGGCGATTGTCTTCCGCCACCGTGATGACTGGATGCGGCAGCGCATTCACGACGGCCTCCGCAGTCGCGCTGCCCGCGCGCGGGCCAGGTCGTTGCGAGGAAACCGAACTCATGCAGCTTCTCTCCATCCAATGTCGTCATAGGCGTCGCGGATTCCGGTGACGACGCGCGCCGGATCCTCAAGGGTAAGCAGTTGCCGGCGCCAGGAGGCGGCGACGTCGGGGGACCGGCCGGCGCTCGCTGTGGCCGAAGCCAGCGACCAGCCAATATGCTTGCGGGCGCAGCGCATGCCGAGCTCGCGCCCGTAATGGCCCAGCCAGCCCTCATAGAGCTCGATCAGCACGTCGCGCTGCTCGGCCAGCGCCGGGTCGGCCGGCGCCCGGCCGGTGCGCAGGAAGCTGGCGACCTGGCCGGGAAACCAGGGACGCCCCTGCGCGCCACGGCCGATCATCACCCCGTCGGCGCCGGACGCGGCGAGCATCGCGGTCGCGTCCTCGATCGCCACCAGATCGCCATTGGCGAGCACGGGGATCGAGACCACATCCTTGACCGCGCGGATCGCCGCCCAATCGGCCCGGCCGGTGTAGAACTGGCAGCGTGTGCGGCCGTGAATGGTGATCATCTGCACGCCGATAGTTTCGGCCCGGCGGGCGAGCTCCGGCGCCACCGTGGCCGCGCCGTCCCAGCCGAGCCGTGTCTTCAGCGTCACCGGCACGCTCACCGCCCCCACCACCGCCGCGATGAGGCGGGTCGCGAGGTCGAGGTCGCGCAGCAGCGCCGAGCCGGCCAGCCCGGTGGTCACCCGCTTGGCCGGGCAGCCCATATTGATGTCGATCAGCGCCGCGCCGGCGGCCTCCGCGAGACGGGCGGCGCGGGCCAGCGATTCGGGCTCGTTGCCGGCGAGCTGGACGGCGTGCAGCGCCACCCCTGCTCCTTCCGCCCGCAGCACGGTTTCCTCATGCCCGGTCTCGAAGGCGCCGGCGGCGACCATTTCCGACACCGCCAGCGAAGCGCCGTAGCGCAAGGCCATGCGCCGCAGCGGCGCGTCGGTGATGCCGGCCATCGGCGCGAGCACGACCGCCCCCGGCACCGCCACGGTGCCGATCTGCAGATTGCCGACGGGAGAAAAACAAAGGGTCAAGCGGCGATCACTCGATGCACATTAAATAAGCCCGACCAGCGGTGCCTAGATAATAGCCATGCCGAGCGCGTCATCAACCCATGCGAAGGGCTTAAGTCAAATCTTTTGCAAATATGTGCCGCTTTTGCGCTAAACGAGCCGGCAGGGCAAGTCTGCGCTGATGAAGCGGCAGTCAGCGGAAGGGCGGATGCGTTTGGCGATGCGGACCGACGTGATCGTGGTGGCGGCAGGCAATGGCCTGCGGGCGGGCGAGGGATTGCCCAAGCAATACCGTCCGCTGGGCGGGGTGCCGGTGCTGCGCCACACGCTGCGCGGCTTTCTCGGCCACGCAGGCATCCGCCATGTGCTGCCGGTCATTTCACCCGAACATGCTGCCCTCTGCGCCGAGGCCCTCGCCGGCCTTGAAGGCGTGCTCCCGCCGGTCGCGGGCGGCGCCACGCGGCAGGCCTCGGTGCGCGCCGGGCTTGAAGCGCTGACGCAGGACCCGCCCGAACTGGTGTTGATCCACGACGCGGCGCGGCCCTTCGTCTCGCCCCGGCTGGTGGCGCAGGCCATAGCTACGGCCGCGACGGCGGGCGCCGCCGTGCCGGCGCTGGCGCTGGTCGACACGCTGAAGGCGGTGGCCGCGCCCGGCTTCCTCGCCACCGGCCCCGACCGCAACGCCGTCCGCAGCGTCCAGACGCCGCAGGCCTTCCGCTACGACCTCATCCTGGCGGCGCACCGGGCGCAGGCGGGGACTGACGACCTGACCGACGACGCGGCCGTGGCGGAGGCCGCCGGGCACGCCGTCGCCTGCTTCCCCGGCGATCCCGCCAATTTCAAGCTCACCACGCCGGAGGATTTCGTGACCGCCGAACGCCGCCTGCTGGCCGAGCTTGCCGATGTCCGCACCGCCACCGGCTTCGACGTACACGCCTTCGGGCCGGGCGACCATGTGGTGCTGGGCGGGCTGCGCATCGCGCATGATTTCGGCCTCGCCGGCCACTCCGATGCCGATGTGGTGCTGCACGCCCTGACCGATGCCCTGCTCGGCACCATCGGCAGCGGCGATATCGGCCATCATTTCCCGCCTTCCGACCCGCAATGGAAGGGCGCGGCCTCCGACCAGTTTCTCGCCCATGCCGCCGCCCTGGTGCGCGCGGCCGGCGGGCGCATCGCCCATCTCGATGCCACGGTGATCTGCGAGGCGCCGAAGATCGGCCCGCACCGCGAGGCGATGCGCGAGCGGATCGCCGCGATTGTCGACATCGCGGTGGCCCGCGTCAGCGTGAAGGCGACGACCAGCGAGCGCCTGGGCTTTACCGGCCGGCGCGAGGGCATCGCCGCGCTGGCCGCCGCCACCGTCCGCCTGCCCTGGATCGACTGAGGAGACGGCCATGGATGAAGCGCAGCGAGCCATCGAATTAGAGGCGATCCGGGTGCTCGATCTGTGCCGGGCGCGCGGGCTGACGGTGTCCACCGCCGAATCCTGCACCGGCGGCCTGGTCGCCGGCGCGCTGACCGAGATCGCCGGCTCCTCCGACGTGGTGGACCGCGGGTTCGTCACCTATTCCAACGACGCCAAGCAGGAAATGCTGGGCGTTTCGGCGGCGACGCTGGCGGCGCATGGCGCGGTGAGCGAGGAGACGGCGCGCGAGATGGTCGCCGGCCTGCTGCGGGCGGCAAAAACCTCGCTCGGCGTCTCCATAACAGGCATTGCCGGCCCCGGCGGCGGCTCGGCCGACAAGCCGGTGGGCCTCGTGCATTTCGCCGCCGGCACCGCTTCGGGCAAGGTGATCACCCGCCGCGAGGTGTTCGCCGGCCAGGACCGCGCCGGCGTGCGGCGGCTGGCCGTCCTCACCGCACTGGCCATGCTGGCGGAACTGGCGGGCGGCGACTGACCCCCTACCTCGCGACGGCGCGACGGCCATAGACCTCGTCGGCGCGCTCCTCGAAGGCCTGGGCGAAGCGGCGGAAGGCGGCGTCGAACATCGCCCCCATCAACAGGCCGAGCGTGCGCGAGCGAAATTCATAGGAGATGAAGAACTCGACGTCGCAGCCGCCATCTGCCAGCGGCCGGAAGGTCCAGCGATTCTCCAGCCGGCTGAACGGCCCGTCGAGATATTCCACCACGATGGAGAGCCGCGGCCGGTCGAGCGTCACCCGGCTGGTGAAGCTCTCGCGGAACATCTTGTAGGCAACGCTCATATCGGCGACGAGGATGTCGACCCCCTCCCCGCTCGCCACCCGGCGGCGCACATGCAGGCTCTCGCACAGCGGCACGAATTCCGGGTAGCGCTCCACATCCGCCACCAGCTCGAACATGTCGGTGGCGGAGTGGCGCACGCGCCGCTTGTTGGTGAAGGACGGCATGGTCAGGCAGGAACCGCCGCCGCCACGGACGGAACGAGCGCGACCTTGCTGGCCCGCGCCGCGCGCAGCCGGGCGAAATCCTCGCCGGCATGGTGCGAGGAGCGGGTCAGCGGGCTCGACGAGACCATGAGGAAGCCCTTGGCATAGGCCACCGTCTCATAGGACTTGAAGTCCTCCGGCGTCACAAAGGCCATGACGGGGTGGTGCTTGCGGGTCGGCTGGAGGTACTGGCCGATCGTCATGAAGTCGATCTCGGCCGAGCGCAGATCGTCCATCAACTGCAGCACTTCGTGCCGCACCTCGCCCAGCCCCACCATGATGCCGGACTTGGTGAAGATGGTCGGGTCCAGCTCCTTCACCCGCTGCAAGAGGCGCAGCGAATGGAAGTAGCGGGCGCCCGGCCGCACCTTGAGATAGAGCGAGGGCACGCATTCCAGATTGTGGTTGAACACGTCAGGACGCGCCGCCACCACCACCTCCAGCGCCCCCTCCTTGCGCAGGAAGTCCGGGGTGAGGATTTCGATGGTGGTTTTCGGGCTGGTGGCGCGGATGGCGCGGATGGTGCGGGCGAAATGCTCGGCGCCGCCGTCGGCAAGATCGTCGCGGTCCACCGAGGTGACGACCACATGCTCCAGCCCGAGCTTCGCCACCGCGTCCGCCACCTTCTGCGGCTCGTCGCGGTCCAGCGGGCCGGGCATGCCGGTGCGGACATTGCAGAAGGCACAGGCGCGGGTGCAGGTGTCGCCCATGATCATGAAGGTGGCGTGCTTCTTCTGCCAGCACTCACCGATATTGGGGCAGCTCGCCTCCTCGCACACGGTGACGAGGCCGTTGGCGCGGACGATATCCGCCGTCTCCTGCCAGCCGGGCGTGCCGGGGGCGCGCACGCGGATCCAGTCCGGCTTCTTCAGAACAGGCGTTTCCGCCCGCTTCGCCTTCTCAGGGTGGCGGGGTTTCTCTAAAGCGCGGTTGAGAGTGTTGAGAACGACGACCATTGGTGTTCCGCTGGCTGCATTCGAGGCACGCGGCACACGCCGCCTGCCCCACAGTTAAGCCTCACGGCCGACGGGCGAAAGGGGGCGCCGCAGGCATCCGCCTTGTGCCGCGCGCATGGCGCGGCACGGATACCGCCTATCGCCCGCGAATCTTCCGCCACAGGAACAGCACGATGATGGCGCCGACCGTGGCGGCGATCAGGGTGCGGAAGAAGCCGAAGACCGGGATCGCCGCCATCTCGGCGAGATATTTGCCGAGAAAGGCACCGATCAGGCCGAACAGAAGGTTGGCAAACAGCCCATGGTCACTGTCCGTCACCTTCTCGGCGATGTAGCCGGCGAGAAGGCCGATGATGATCATGGTGAACCAGCCGACGCCCGGCTGGTTCAGGGCCGCATAGGTATCCGCTTCCATGGCAGGCTCCCGCCGCCGGGCTTAGCGCCCGGACTACATATGAATCGCGCGCCCATAGGCGCTGAGCACGCTCTCATGCATCGTTTCAGAAACCGTGGGGTGCGGGAAGACCGCGTTGATCAGCTCTTCCTCGGTGGTTTCCAGATTCATCGCCAGCACGAAGCCCTGGATAAGTTCGGTGACTTCCGCGCCGACCAGATGCGCGCCGAGCAGGCGCCCGGTCTTGGCATCGAAAATGGTCTTGACCAGCCCGTCGGGCTCGCCCAGCGCCACCGCCTTGCCATTGCCGATGAAGGAGAACCGGCCGACCTTGAGCTCGAAGCCGGCTTCCTTGGCCTTCGCCTCGGTGAGGCCGACCGAGGCGATCTGCGGCATGCAATAGGTGCAGCCGGGGATCATCAGCTTGTCCATCGCGTGGGCGTGCTTGCCGGCGATGGCCTCGGCGGCGATCACGCCCTCATGCTCGGCCTTGTGCGCCAGCATGGGCGGGCCGGCGACATCGCCGATCGCCCAGACGCCGGGCACATTGGTGCGGCACAGGCCGTCCACCACCACGCAGCCGCGATCGGTCTTCACGCCGAGCGTCTCAAGGCCGAGATTCTCGATATTGCCGACCACGCCGACGGCGGAGATCAGCCGGTCGGCGGTCAGGGTCTGCACCTTGCCGTCGGTCGTCTCGACCGTGGCGGTGACGTTGTCCGCGCCCTTCACCACCTTCGAGACCTTGGCGCCGGTGAGGATCTTGATGCCCTGCTTCTCGAAACGCTTGCGGGCATGCTCGGCGATCTCGGCATCCTCGACGGGCAGAATCTGCGGCAGCAGCTCGACGATGGTCACATCCGAGCCCATCGTCTTGTAGAAGGTGGCGAATTCGACGCCGATGGCGCCCGAGCCCATGATGAGCAGCGACTTCGGCACGCTGGCCGGGGCCAGCGCCTCGAAATAGGTCCAGATCAGGCGTCTGTCCGGCTCGATGCCCGGCAGCGCGCGCGGGCGGGCGCCGGTGGCGATGACGATGTTCTTGGCGGTGTACTCGCCCACCGGCAAGGCGCCCTTCGGCGCCGGCTCGGTGGCGGCCGCGACCGTGACCTTGCCGGGGGCGGTGAGGGTCGCCTGCCCCCAGATCACGTCGACCTTGTTCTTCTTCAGCAGGAAAGCGACGCCGTTGCTCATCTGGGCGGAGATGCCGCGCGAGCGCTTGACCACGCCCGCTATGTCCACCCCGGCCTTCTCGGCGACGAGCCCGTAATCCTTTGCGTGCTCGATATAGTGGAAGATCTCGGCCGAGCGCAGCAGCGCCTTGGCCGGGATGCAACCCCAGTTCGGGCAGATGCCGCCCATGTACTGGCGCTCCACCACCGCGACCTTGAGGCCGAGCTGGGCGGCGCGGATGGCGCCGACATAGCCGCCGGGGCCGGAACCGATGAAGAGGACGTCGTAGTTGTTCGCCATGTGAATTCTTCCGTCATGCCAAGGCCGGCCTGGGGAATGCCCGGCGCGCCGTGCGAAAGACGTGGATGGCCGGGACAAGCCCGGCCATGACGAGGATCAGACCAGCATCGACATCGGCTTTTCGATGATCGCCTTAAAGGCGCCGATCAGCTGCGCGCCCATGGCGCCGTCCATCACGCGATGGTCGCAGGAAATGGTGACGGTCATGACCGTGGCCACCGCCAGCTCGCCCTTCTTCACCACGGCCCGCTGTTCACTGGCCCCCACCGCGAGGATGGTGGCGTGCGGCGGGTTGATGATGGCGGTGAAATCCTTGATCCCGAACATGCCGAGATTGGAAATCGCCGAGGAGCCGCCCTGATATTCGGCCGGCGCCAGCTTCTTATTGCGGGCGCGGGTGGCGAGTTCGCGGGTCTCGTTGGAGATCGCGGAAAGGGTCTTGGTCTCGGCCTTGCGGATGATCGGGGTGAGCAGGCCCTTGCCGCCATCGATCGCCACCGCGACGCCGATATCGGAATGCTTCAGCTTGAGGTAGCGGTCGCCGCCCCACACCTGGTTGGCATCCGGCACCTGCTGGAAGGCGAGCGCATAGGCCTTGATGACAAAGTCGTTGACCGAGAGCTTGTAGGCGGCCTTGCCGTCCTTTTCAGGGGCGGCCTTGTTCAGTTCCTCGCGCAGCTTCAGCAGCGCGTCGACGTCGCAATCCACGGTGAGGTAGAAGGTGGGCACCGTCTGGCGGGCTTCAGTCATGCGCTGGGCGATCACGCGGCGCATGCCGTCGAGCGGGATTTCCTCATAGGTGCCGGGCTCGTAATAGGCCTTCACCTGTTCCAGCAGCGCGCTGTTCGACACCGGCGCGGCGGCCGGTGCGGCGGCAGCGGCGGCCGGCTTGGCGGCAGCGGGGGCGGCGGCCTTGGCGGCGCCACCGGCCGGGGCGGCCTCGACATCGGCGGCGACGACGCGGCCATGCGGGCCGGAACCCTTCACCGCCGAAAGATCGACGCCCTTTTCCTTGGCGAGGCGACGGGCCAGCGGCGACGCGAAGACCCGCTCGCCGGATGCGGCGGGAGCGACGGCTGGCGCCGACGCGGCCGGCGCAGCGGTGGCCTCTGCCTTCGGCGCATCGACCTTGGGAGCTTCCGCCGGAGCGGCCTCAGCCGTGGGCGCCTCCTTCGGCGCCTCCTTCGGCGCCTCCGCCTTGGCGGGAGCGGCCCCACCGCCGGCGGCAACCGCCTTCACATCCTCGCCCTCGGTGGCAAGCACTGCGATGAGCTGGTTCACCGGCACATCGGCGGTGCCTTCCGGCACCAGGATCTTCGCCAGCGTGCCCTCGTCGATGGCCTCGACTTCCATCGTGGCCTTGTCGGTCTCGATTTCGGCAATGACGTCGCCGGGGGCGACCTTGTCGCCCTCCTTCTTCAGCCATTTCGCCAGATTGCCCTTCTCCATGGTGGGAGACAGGGCCGGCATCAGGATTTCGATCGACATGACTCAGTCCTCGGACTCGTTCGGGGCCGGCAACTGGGGAAGGTCGGCTTGCTTCGGGAGCTTAACCCCCTCCTGATCAGCACGACTTTTCATCACGATACGCAAGACCTCTTTGAACTCTTCCAAAGCGGGCTTCGCCCTTTCCGCCATTTCTCCAGCAGTAAAAGACAGATCTGCCAGAAATGCAAAAAACGCGTCGGTCTTCGTTCTAGAACGAAGTATTTCATTATATAGCAATGTAAGTCTATCAAATATCTTATCTTTTTTCTTTGGGGAAAGATTGCTTTCGTCAACAAACGATCTTATCTTTTCAATATGAATTACGATCTGTTCTTTTTCACTGTTATTCAGCGAAGCAAACCCGAACGTCTCTTCTTCAATCTCAGATTGCCACCTCTCCAATTCGGACTCTGCCATCAGATCGATGTCGACAACCTTTTTTCTCTCCATTGCCTCATCGATACGACGTGCAAATAAACCGAACTCCTCCTCCCACGAGCCAGTGGATTTTACCGCGAATCCAACATCAAATTTCTGCGAAAATTTTCGCAGCAATATTACTGGAATGCTGGCGTCGATCTCCCCCCGTCGGGCTGCTTCACGGGTGCGTTCGACGATCTCTGCCATGGCCTCGACGGGATCACGAGGCAGTTCATTCATCAACTCGGCGAGAGTGAGAGACATATCTCACCTGTAGGTGACGGCGCGGGCAGCGTCGATGACGTCCTGCACCGACGGCAAGGCTAGCTTTTCGAGATTGGCGGCGTAGGGCATGGGAACATCCTTGCCGGTCACGCGCAGCACCGGGGCGTCGAGATAGTCGAACGCCTTCTCCATCAGCTGGGCGACGATCTCCGAACCGACGCCGGACTGGTGCCAGCCCTCTTCGACCGTCACGCAGCGCCCGGTCTTCTTCACCGAGGCGACGATGGTCTCGACATCCATCGGGCGGATGGTGCGCAGGTCGATCACCTCGGCCTCGATGTCGAGCTTGGAAAGCTCCTCGGCGGCCTTCAGCGCGTAGTTCATGCCGATGGACCACGCCACCAGCGTCACGTCCTTACCCGGGCGGGCGATCTTCGCCTTGCCGATCGGCACGGTGAAATCGTCGAGCTTCGGCACCGGCGAGGAGTGGCCGTAGAGGATCTCGTTCTCAAGGAAGATGATCGGGTTGGGGTCGCGGATCGCCGACTTCAGCAGCCCCTTGGCGTCGGCCGCCGTGTAGGGCGCCACCACCTTGAGGCCGGGAATGTGGCTGTACCAGGAGGTATAGTCCTGGCTGTGCTGGGCGGCGACGCGGGCGGCGGCGCCGTTGGGTCCCCGGAACACGATGGAACAGGTGATCTGCCCGCCGGACATATAGAGCGTCTTGGCGGCGGAGTTGATGATCTGGTCGATCGCCTGCATGGCGAAGTTGAAGGTCATGAACTCGACGATGGGCTTCAGCCCGGCCATGGCGGCGCCGACGCCGACACCGGCGAAGCCGTGCTCGGTGATCGGCGTGTCGATGACCCGGCGCGCGCCGAATTCCTGCAGAAGGCCCTGGGTGATCTTGTAGGCGCCCTGATACTCGGCAACTTCCTCACCCATGACGAAGACGTCGCCATCGCGGCGCATCTCCTCGGCCATGGCGTCGCGCAGCGCCTCGCGCATGGTCTGGCTGACGAATTCCGTGCCTTCGGGAACGTCCGGCTCGGGCACCGTTTCGGGCTGGGGCGGAACAGCGACGGCGGAATTGACCACCGCGGGGGTGGCCGGCGCGGAGGCCGCCACCGGCGAGGGCTCCAGCGGCGCGGCGGCGACCGGCGGCGCCGATTCGGCCGCCTGCGGGCTGGGCGCGCTGACCGCGCTCGCGTCCTCGCCCTCGGCGAGAATGACGGCGATCGGGGTGTTCACCGCGACATCCTGCGTGCCCTCGGGCACCAGGATCTTGCCGAGGGTGCCCTCGTCAATGGCCTCGACTTCCATCGTGGCCTTATCGGTCTCGATCTCGGCGATGACGTCGCCGGACCGGACCTGGTCACCCTCTTTCTTGAGCCATTTGGCGAGGTTTCCCTTCTCCATGGTGGGAGACAGGGCCGGCATCAGAACTTCGGTCGGCATGGCGGCGTTCCCCAAAGAAACGTGCGTCTAAGATCGCGCGTCACGGCGTCGGTGCCGGAAGCACGAACGTCAGATTGCTGTAGACGGCCATCGAGGCGATGGCGACGAGGAGGGCGGCGAAGAAGCCGACCAGCATCTTGTTGAGCCGGGTCGCCTCGGCAGGCGCGGCGCCCGGCACCAGGCGGGTGCCGAACGGCCACAGCAGGGCAAGCAAGTAGCGCAGCGCGCCCGCATTCGTGGCGCGCACGATACCGAGGGCAATCCGGGTCGCGAGGACCCAGATGACCGCCGCCGCCGAAACCCCGGCAACGACCGCGACCCAGAAGAATTCGACCAGCATCAGCCCGCGCTCAGCGCAGGATGTCGGTGTAGAGCTCGGACGGGTCCGGCTCCGGGTCGGCGCTGGCGAAATCGGCGGCCGCGTTCATCTGGTCGCGCAGCTCGGCGTCGATCGCCTTCAGCTCTTCCTCGGTGGCCCACTTCTTTTCCAGCAGGCGATTGCGCACCTGCTCGATCGGGTCATGCTCGGTCCGCATCTTCTGCACCTCCTCCTTCGACCGGTACTTGGCCGGATCGGACATGGAGTGGCCGCGATAGCGGTAGGTGAGCATTTCAAGGATATAGGGGCCCTTGCCGGAGCGGGCGAACTCGACGGCGCGCTCGCCGGCCGCCTTCACCGCCCGCACATCCATGCCGTCGACCTGCTCGCCGGGAATGTTGAAGGAGGAGCCCCGCTTGGAGAAATCGGTCTGGGCGGAGGCGCGGTTCACCGCGGTGCCCATGGCGTATTTGTTGTTCTCGATGATGTAGACGACCGGCAGCTTCCAGAGCTCCGCCATGTTGAAGCTCTCATAGACCTGGCCCTGATTGGCGGCGCCGTCGCCGAAATAGGCCAGGGTAACACTGCCATTGTCACGGTAGTGGTTGGCGAAGGCGAGGCCGGTACCGAGCGAGACCTGGGCACCGACGATGCCATGGCCACCGAAAAAGCCCTTCTCGGTGCTGAACATGTGCATCGAGCCGCCCTTGCCCTTGGAATAGCCCCCGCGCCGGCCGGTCAGCTCGGCCATCACGCCCTTGGGGTCCATGCCGCAGGCCAGCATGTGGCCATGGTCGCGATAGCCGGTGATGACCTGGTCGCCCTGCTTGAGGGCGGCCTGCATGCCGACGACGACCGCTTCCTGGCCGATATAGAGATGGCAGAAGCCACCGATGAGGCCCATGCCGTAGAGCTGGCCGGCCTTCTCCTCGAAGCGGCGGATTTCCAGCATCCGGCGATAGGCCTCGAGTTCTTCGGCTTTGGTGAACTCGGGAACCGCCGCCATCTTGTCCGAACGCCGGGCCGGACTCTTGGCCGCAGCCCGTGCCGGCGCTTTCGCGGTGGGGGCTCTTCCGACGGCCGATTTATTGGCGGCGACTACCATGGCGCATCCTCAGCTCGGGGACAAAGTCGGCACGTTAATAACGCACCTTTCCCCTCCGCGCTACGCGCTGGACGCAATGCTGCGACGCACAACATGTTGCCGGCGCAATGGTTTCCGGCGATGAACTGGATTTCAGTTCAAATCTCGATTTAGCTCAAATCAAGTTAAGCTTCTGGAATAACGTGGTTTCCCACCGGAACCCGTCTGGCATGCCACGGATTCGCTCGTCCGATGAATTTTCGTTCAATTGGCCTGCGGGCCGCCCGGGACCCGCAGCAGCACCAGATCCTTGGGATGAACGAGGTTCAACAGCACGCGCGCCTGCTCGTCGAGCATGTCGGCATCAACGAGGTCGGGCGACATGAGCGCCACCTTGGCCTGCAGCGCCTTGCGCTGGGCCTGCAGCTTGTCCCGCTCCTGCGTCAGCTCGGCGTGCTGCTGCTCGAAGGTGCGGCGGGCCAGCAGGCCGTATTGGCCGTTATAGCCCTGGAAGGCGAAATAGCCGACGAGGGCCGCCGCCCCGAGATGCAGGGTGACCGTCTGGAAGAAGGAGCGCCAGCGCGTGCGAATGATCATGTCACGCAGCCTAGAGCGGGCCGGTTGAGGCGCGGTTAACGCTAACGCCAACATCTCCTTTCTACCGCAGCGCACACACAGTCGAGCGGCCGGAACAGCGGGCCGGCAAAGGTAGCGCGATGTCGCGAATGTGAGGCGGGCCAGCGGCCAAAGGTTCCATCCAATGTGTGGTTGTGGACATTCGCCACCGGCAGCCGGTGCTATCGTCTTGCCCTGAAGCCGGCGTGGCTCGGTGTCACGCTCTGAACCGGAGCAGCTTCCCCGGTGGTTCCGGCGCCCAGCTGGACACACGGAGGCCGACGCATGAACCGAAACATCGAGGAGCGCGCCCGCGCCCTCTGCGCCGTCGACGCGCGCATGGCCGCCGTGCCCAATTCGCAGATTCCCGCGCTGGTAGAGCGCCTCTGGCCCGTGGCCGCGCTGGAGATCAGCGGCGGCCTCATGCAGCCAGACGTGCCGCAGGTGCCCGACCTTCCGCGTCTGGCGGCGGAGTATGAGCGCCTGAAGCGCTGACGGGACCAGCAATGGGCGCCGGGGTGCGCCCGCTCCTGCGTCATTCGAGGCCCGGCGGTGCCGGCCACCTCAGGATGACGGGCGTCGAGTAGCTGCCGTCATGCCGCGCATCGGGGCGCCCGCCCCGCGTCGCGACACTCGCCGAACGCCCCCTCCCGCGACGACCCGTCCCAAAGAGAAAGCCCCCGTCGCGATGACGGGGGCTTTGTTGTTTCAGCCGAAAAAAGACAGCTGGCTCAGGCGAGCGACTTGATCGCCGAACGGCCGGCATAGATCGCCTGCGGGCCCAGTTCCTGCTCGATGCGCAGCAGCTGGTTGTACTTGGCGGTACGGTCCGAGCGGGCCAGCGAGCCGGTCTTGATCTGCCCGCAATTGGTCGCCACCGCGAGATCGGCGATGGTCGAATCCTCGGTTTCGCCCGAGCGGTGCGACATGACGGCGGTGTAGCCGGCCTTGTGCGCCATCTCGACCGCATTCAGCGTCTCGGTCAGCGAGCCGATCTGGTTGACCTTGACCAGGATCGAGTTGGCGACGCCCTGCTTGATGCCGGCCGACAGGCGGGTGACGTTGGTGACGAACAGATCGTCGCCCACCAGCTGGCACTTGGAGCCGATGGTGTCGGTGAGCAGCTTCCAGCCCTCCCAGTCATCCTCGCCCATGCCGTCCTCGACGGTGCAGATCGGGTAGCGGGCGACGAGGTCGGCGAGGTACTTCACCTGCGCCTCGATATCGCGCACCGCGCCCTCGCCTTCATAGTCGTACTTGCCGTTCTTGAAGAACTCGGTGGCGGCGCAGTCGAGGCCGATGAACACGTCCTCGCCCGGCTTGTAGCCGGCGGTCTCGATCGCCTTCACCACGAAGGCAAGCGCGGCGTCGGCCGACGGCAGGTTCGGGGCGAAGCCGCCCTCGTCGCCGACATTGGTGTTGTGGCCGGCATCCTTCAGCGCCTTCTTCAGCGTGTGGAAGATCTCGGCGCCGGTGCGCAGGCCTTCGGCAAAGCTGGGAGCGCCGACCGGCAGGATCATGAATTCCTGGAAGTCGATCGGGTTGTCGGCATGGGCGCCGCCATTGATGATGTTCATCATCGGCACCGGCAGGGTGCGGGCATTGACGCCGCCGACATAGCGGTAGAGCGGCAGGTCGCGGGCGGCGGCGGCGGCCTTGGCGATCGCCAGCGAGACGCCGAGAATGGCGTTGGCGCCGAGGCGGGCCTTGTTCGGCGTGCCGTCCAGCTCGATCAGGATCTGGTCCAGCGCCGGCTGGTCCTCGGCGTCCATGCCGCCAATGGCGTCGAAGATCTCGCCATTCACCGCCTCGACCGCCTTCAGCACGCCCTTGCCGAGATAGCGCGACTTGTCGCCATCGCGCAGCTCGACCGCCTCATGCGCGCCGGTGGAGGCGCCGGAGGGAACGGCGGCGCGGCCCTGCGAGCCGTCTTCCAGCATCACATCCACCTCGACGGTGGGATTGCCGCGGCTGTCCAGGATTTCACGCCCAACAATATCGACGATGGCGGTCATGCGTTTCCCCAATGCTCAACTCGGTCAGGATGGTCGAGGCGCTTCTACTCCGGCCATGTGACATGCGAAAGAGGTGCCAGCGACATATCGCCCGCCCCCTCCCCGTCCGGAGCCCCGCCATGAACGACATCGCCGACGGCACGACCCAGCTCGGCCGCCCCACCGCCCTGCCCGCCAGCCCCGAGGAAGCGGTGCTGGAGCGGGTGCCGAACCCGCATCCCGGCACGAACTACGTCGCCCGCTTCACCGCGCCGGAATTCACCTCGCTCTGCCCGGTGACCGGCCAGCCGGACTTCGCCCAGCTGGTGATCGACTATGTGCCGGACAGCTGGCTGGTCGAATCGAAATCGCTGAAGCTCTATCTCGGCAGCTTCCGCAACCACGGCGCATTCCACGAGGACTGCACGGTCGCCATCGGCCTGCGGCTGCACACATTGCTGGTGCCGCGCTGGCTGCGGATCGGCGGCTACTGGTACCCGCGCGGCGGCATCCCTATCGACGTGTTCTGGCAGAGCGGCGCGCCGCTGGACGGCGTGTGGCTGCCGGATCAGGGCGTGGCGCCCTATCGCGGCCGGGGGTGAGGTCGACGGAAAAGACCGGCGATGGCTCGGATCACCGTCATGGCCGGGCTCGGCCCGGCCATCCACGGCTTGGCAACGTCCGAGCAACAGAAGTCGTGGATCCCCGGGCCAGGCCCGGGGATGACGGGGCATCAGGACATACCGAGTTCGACCATCCTTCCGATGGCCGTCATCCTGAGGTGCCCGGCCAGCGGCCGGGCCTCGAAGGATGCTGATCTGAGCGCCCCGAGCACGACCATCCTTCGAGGCTCGCTGCGCTCGCACCTCAGGATGACGGTCCCCCTGGAATCTCAGCCCCTACCCCACCGTCACCACTATTCCACCGTCACGGACTTCGCGAGGTTGCGCGGCTGGTCGACATCGGTGCCCATCACCACCGCCGTGTGGTAGGCGAGCAGCTGGATCGGGATGGCATAGACCAGCGGCGTGACGAACGGGTTCATGTCCGGCAGCACCAGCGTCGCCTCGGTTTCCAGCGCCGCATGCTCGGCGCCGGTCTCGTCGGTGATGAGGATGATGCGCCCGCCGCGCGCCGCCACTTCCTGCATGTTCGACATGGTCTTCTCGAACACGGCGTCGTGCGGGGCGATCACCACAACAGGCATGTTCTCGTCGATCAGCGCGATCGGCCCGTGCTTCAGCTCGCCGGCGGCATAGCCCTCGGCGTGGATGTAGGAGATTTCCTTCAGCTTCAGCGCGCCTTCCATCGCCAGGGGGAAGGAGGTGCCACGGCCGAGATAGAGCACATCCTTGGTCTTGGCGAAGCTGCGGGCGAGGTGCTCGATGTCGGGGCCGAGATCGAGCGCCCGGTTCATCAGGCGTGGCACTTCCACCAGCGCGTGGACGAGCCTGCGCTCTTCCTCGGCGGAAATCACGCCGCGCGCGCGCCCCGCCGCCACGGCCAGCGCGGCCAGCGTCGCCAGCTGGCAGGTGAAGGCCTTGGTCGAGGCGACGCCGATCTCGGGTCCTGCCAGCGTCGGCAGCACCGCATGCGCCTCGCGGGCGATGGTGGAGGTCGGCACGTTCACCACGGCGAGCAGATGCTGCTTCTCCTGCCCGGCATAGCGCAGCGAGGCGAGAGTGTCGGCGGTCTCGCCCGATTGCGAGATGACGATGGCAAGCCCATTGGCCGGCAGCGGCGCCTCGCGGTAGCGAAACTCCGACGCCACGTCGATTTCGACCGAGAGGCGCGCATAGCGCTCGAACCAGTATTTGGCGATCAGCCCGGCATAATAGGCGGTGCCGCAGGCGGCGATGGAGACACGCTCCAGCTTGGCGAAATCGAAAGGCAGCTCGGGCAGTTGCACCGTCTCATTGGCCATGTCGAGATAATGCGCCAGCGTGTGCGCCACCACTTCCGGCTGCTCGTGCATCTCCTTGGCCATGAAGTGGCGGAAATTGCCCTTCTCGACCAGAAACGCGGTGGCGGTGGTCTTCTGCACCGCGCGCTCGACCCGATGATTGGACGAATCGCGGATTTCGATGCCCTTGGCGCGCAGCACCGCCCAGTCGCCATCGTCGAGATAGGCGATGGTGTCGGTGAACGGCGCCAGCGCGATGGCATCCGAGCCGAGATACATCTCGCCCTTGCCATAGCCGATGGCGAGCGGGCTGCCCTTGCGGGCGCCGATCAGCAGGTCCTCGTCGCCGTCGAACAGGAAGGCCAGCGCGAACGCGCCCTCAAGGCGCGGCAGCGCCGCCGCCACCGCCTCCGCCGGGCTGAGGCCGGCGCGCAGCTCGCGGGTCACAAGGTGGGCGACGACCTCGGTGTCGGTCTCGCTCTCGAAATTGGCGCCTGTCGCGAGGAGTTCGTCACGCAACTGGCGGAAATTCTCGATGATGCCGTTATGCACGACAGCCACTTCCGTGGTCGCATGCGGGTGGGCGTTGGCGACGCTTGGCCGGCCATGGGTCGCCCAGCGCGTATGGCCGATGCCGATGGTGCCCTGCAGCGGCGCTTGGCGCAGCACCTCTTCCAGATTGCGCAGCTTGCCCTCGGCGCGGCGGCGGGCGATGTGGCCTCCGTCCAGCGCGGCGATGCCAGCGGAATCATAGCCGCGATATTCCAGCCGCCGCAGCGCGTCGACCAGTCGCTCGGCCACAGGCGCCGTACCGACGATGCCGATAATTCCACACATGAGCCGGGCCCTTTCGAGAAACGACGATCTGCAAGGCTATGCCGCCGGGTTTAACCGCGCGTCACCGAAGTGTCGAAATCAATTCCGGTGTCGCTTCGTATCGCAGTGCGGCATCACGCCTTGGGTGCCAGACCGGCCGAGAGCCGGGCCCGCAGCCGCGCGGCCAGCCCCGGCTTGTTGACCTGCCGCGCCCGGCCGATGGCGAGCGCGTCCGCTGGCACGTCGTCGGTGATGACCGAGCCGGTCGCGAGATAGGCTCCATCGCCGACACTGACAGGGGCCACCAGCAGGCTGTTGGTGCCGATGAAGGCATTGGCGCCGATGGTGGTGCGGTGCTTGCGGAAGCCGTCATAATTGCAGGTGATGGTGCCGGCGCCGATATTGGTGTTCGCACCGACGCTGGAATCGCCGACATAGGAGAGGTGGTTCACCTTCGCCCCGGCGGCGAGGGTGGAGGCCTTGATCTCCACGAAATTGCCGACATGCACCCCCTGCCCCAGTTCGGCACCCGGGCGCAGGCGGGCGAAGGGGCCGACGATAGCGCCCGGCCCGACATGGGCGCCCTCGACATGGCTGAAGGCGCGGATGGTGGCACCGTCCTCGACCCGCACCCCGGCGCCGAAGAACACATTCGGTTCCACAACGACATCGCGGCCGAAGCTTGTATCCGCCGAGAGAAACACCGTCTCCGGCGCCACCAGCGTTACCCCGGCCTCCATCGCCTGTGCCCGCAGGCGGCGCTGGAGGATCGCCTCAGCCTGCGCGAGCTGGGCGCGGCTGTTGACGCCGGCCACGTCCTCCGCCGCCACCTCGCACACACCCGCCGTGCGGCCGAGCGCGCGAGCGATCGCCACCACGTCGGTGAGGTAGAATTCCTTCTTGGCATTGGCGTCGTCGACACGGTCCAGCAGGTCGAGCGCCGCCCGCCCGTCAAGCGCCATCAACCCGGCATTGCACAGGCGAATCGCGCGCTCCTCCACGTTCGCCTCCTTCTCCTCGCGAATGGCGAGCAGTTGCCCGCCCTCGGTCACGAGGCGGCCATAACCGGTGGGGTCCTGCGGGCGGAAGCCGAGCACTGCGACGCCCGCGCCATCAGTGAGCGGCGCCCGCAGCGCGGCGAGGGTGTCCGGCCGCACCAGCGGCGTGTCGCCATACATCACCACGACATCGTCGAAGCCGCGTTCCAGCGCCGCCCGAGCGGCAAGCACGGCGTGCGCGGTGCCGCGCCGCTCGGCCTGCACGAACACCTCGGCCTGCGGCGCCACACGGCGCACCTCGGCGGCGACCTTGTCATGGTCGGGGCCGATCACCACGGCGACATGCGCCGCGCCGGCGGCGAGCGCCGCGTCGAGCACATGCGACACCATCGGCCGGCCGGCCACCGCGTGCAGCACCTTCGGCTGGGCGGAGCGCATGCGCGTCCCCTCTCCGGCGGCAAGGACGATGACGAGAAGCTGGCGCATCGGCGGACTCCAGAAGCTGGACGCAGGGACCGGACCGGGACCCGCCCCGGGAAGGCGCGTTCTAGCCTGCCGCGGGCGGGGCGAAAAGAGCGGCGCGGCGGCCGGCACCCGCAAGCGGCCGGGCGACGCCGGGCCGGGAAGCGTGTATCACCCCGCGCCATGGAGCACCGCCAAGACGCCAGCCACCACGCCCGCCAAGAACTGCGCCAAGAACCCAGCGGCGATTCCCCACCCGCCCCACCCGGTCTCCTGCAAGACCCCTGGGCGCTGGCGGCGCTGCTGGCGATGCCGCTTTTCTTCTCGACCAATCTGATCGTCGGCCGGGCGGTGGTCGACCTGGTGCCGCCCTGGTCACTCGCCTTCTGGCGCTGGCTGCTGGCGGTGGCGGTACTGCTGCCGCTCACCGCCGGCGCGCTGATGCGCCATCGCGAGCTGCTGCGCCGGGAATGGGCGCGCATCCTGCTGCTCGGCTTTCTCGGCATGGTGCTGTGCGGGGGCAATGTCTATGTCGCCCTAGGGCATACCACCGCCACCAATGCGACGCTGATCTACACAACCTCCACCCTGATGATCGTGGTGCTCGACGCGCTGCTGAAACGCCGACGGCTGCCGGCGATCCAGCTTGTCGGCTCGCTGGCGGGCTTTGCCGGCATCGCGCTGATCACCGTGCATGGCGAGCCGGGCCGGCTGCTTGGCCTCGAATTCAACAGCGGCGATCTCGGCATATTGGTGGCGGCGATCGCCTGGGCCGCCTATTCGCTGATGCTGCGGCAGGGGCCGCTGACCCGGCTCGGAGGGCAGACGGCGTTTGCCGCCAATGCCCTCGCCGGCACGCTGCTGCTTGCCCCGCTGGCGCTGTGGGAGGCGGCAAGCGGCGCGAGCACGCCGGCGACGCTGGAAGCCTGGGGGGCCATCGCCTTCCTGGCGATCTTCCCCTCGGTGCTCGCCTTCGGCCTGTTCCAGTTCGCGATCAAGGCCGCCGGGGCGCCGGTGACGGCGAATTTCCTCTATCTCATGCCGGTCTATGGTGTGCTGCTCGCGGTGCTGCTGCTGGGCGAGGAGCTGCACCTCTATCATGGCGTCGGCTTCGTGCTGATTCTCGGTGGCGTCATCCTCGCCACCCGCCGGCGCGAACCGCTCGCCCGCCCGGCGGATTGATCGCCCCGTCGCGGCGTGCGATGCAGCGACATCAGGGCAAGCCAATCGAACAAGGACCGCCCCTTTGGCCCATCGCAGCTTCCTGCCCGGCGCCCGCGCCGCCAATATCATCATCGCGCTCGGCGCCTTCGCCCTCGGCTGGGCGATCTATGTGCGCTATGCGCTGCTGGAACAGTCCTCCGTCGGCCTCGCCTGCCGGACGCTGGAAACCATGACCTGCGAGACGCGGGCGCTGGTGATCGCGCTGTTCAGCCAGTCGGCCTTCGGCATCGTCGCGCTGGTCGCCGCGCTCCTCCAGCTGGTGCGGCCCTCGCTTGTCATGTTCACCCTGGCGCTGATGGCCACCTGCATGGGGCTGGTGATCTATAATAACAGCCTGGCCGGCGTGGCCGGCGGGCTGCTGCTCATATCCTTCGCCCGGCCGTGGCGAGGCGCCAGAGGGTGAAGGCCAGCACCACGAACAGGCTGCCGGTCCACAGCGCCTGCCAGTTCGCCAGCGTCTCGTTCAGCGCCACATAGACCCCGGCGGCGAGGAACAGGCCGGCGGCGATGGTCTCCGCCTGGCGCCCCTCGGTGAAGCGCCCCGGGCTGGCCACCACCGCATAGAACGCGAAGGCGGCGATGATCGGCGTCAGCCCGGCGAACTGGAAATCCTTGTAGCGCGGATCGAACACCAGTCCGAAGCCGATCTGCGCCGCCAGCACGAGCGACGCGGCGAGCAGCAATGCCAGGCATCGGTCAAAGAACGGCGCCCCGGGCGTCGCCTCGCTGTTGAGCGCCAGTGTCAGCGTCACCAGCCTGGTGCGCCGCCCGATCGCCACCGCGCAGGCGAGCGGCACCAGCAGCGCCAGCCCGACCAGCGCAGCCCCGCGTATCCAGCCGCCGACACCGAGGCTTTCCACCGGCACCGACGCCAGCAGCCGGCCGATCATCAGCCCGGCGAAAAAGGCGATGCCGCCCACCGCCGACCATTCCCGCATGCCAAGCGGGCGCCCGCCGGCGCGCCGGGCGGCCCACCCCGCGATCGCGAAGATGGCGCCGGCGAAGAGCGCCCCGACCGCCGCCTGCGCCATCCAGTAGGGATGATCCGACACCGGGGCGCCCCAGGTGAACTTGAACTCGCGCGTATAGGCATCAAGGAAGCCCCAATGCCCGCCCACCGTGCCTTCCAGCACCCGTTTCCACGGCTGGTCGAAGGCCTCGATGACGTTGAGCCGGTAGTTCTTCGCCTTGGCGAGGGCCAGCAGTTCCTGGATCACATTGGCCTGGTTGGAGGGCGAGGGTAGCGCGCCCTCACGCATGCGCCCCTCGCTCGGCCAGCCGGTTTCGCCGATCAGGATCTCCTTGCCGGCGAAGATCTCGCCGACATGCTCGCGGATCTCGCCGAGATGGGCGACCGAATCCTCGGCCGGCACCGGCATGTCCTCCCAGAAGGGCAGGATGTGGACGGTGACGAAATCCACCGAATCCGCCAGCGAGCGGTTGCGCTCCCAGAACTCCCACACATCGGCATAGGTGACGGCGACGCCGGGCGGGACCTTGCCCTTCACTTCTTTCAGAAAGCCGGCGATATCGTTGGCCGACTGCTCGCCGCGCAGCAGTACCTCATTGCCGACGATCACCGCCGTGACGACGTCGGGGTTTTCCTGCGCCGCCTTGATGCCGCCCTCGATCTCCGCCCGGTTGCGCACCGGGTCGGCGGCGATCCAGATGCCCTGGAGCACGGTGAGGCCATGCTTGCGGGCGAGTTCCGGCACGGCGGAGAGCCCGGCCTGGATGGAGGAATAGGTCCGCACGCAATGGGTGATCTTGGACAACCGGGCGAGATCGTCGTCGATCTGCGCCCGCGAGAACGCCACATCCTCGCTGAACGGGCTCTGGCCGGGCCGGAACGGCGCATAGGAGACGCAGGGCAGCTTCTCACCGGCCGACATCGGCGCGAACGGCGCCGGAACCGGCTGCCCGAGCCAGGCCCAGACAGCGACGATCGCCGCGCAGACCAGGGCGGCGAGGGCGAGGGGCAATCGCATGCGAGGAATCTCCGCCAGGGGTCGGTCGCCAGGGGTCGGTAGCCAAGGGTCGGTCGCCGGGGGCACTGTCGCGAGGAGCCGTCCGAACGTTTCACCCTGCCGGGTAGCGGGGCTTTGCCGCCACGGCAAGAGGCGTGTGCAAAGCGGCGGAATTTTGCGCCGGCAGGCCGCCCGAGGCGTGCCGTCATGCTGACAAATTCGATTGCTTCTCCTACTGTCCTGGTCGGCCCGGTGTTTCCTCTTTTGCGTGTGACGTTTCCCCCATGTTGTCCTCCGTACGTCCCCTCGCCGCCGCCCTGTTCGGCGGCATGATGCTGATGACCGTCGCCCCCGGCGGCGCGTGGGCCCAGAGCGCCACGCAGGAACAGAAGCCCGCCGAGCAGAAGACCCCGGAGGAGCAGGCCAAGGAAGAGGCGCTGCGCCGTTCGGTCGAGGAATATGCCGAGGCGGCCAAGCTGCCGGGCAATGCCGGCCTGCCGGAATGCGTGTGGAGCGGCCGGCGCATCGCCATGCTGCTCTGGCGCGACGATATCGACACCGCGCGCCGCCATCTTGAGCTCTATGAGCGCTTTGGCTGCCCGACCGAGCACCTGAAGATCGCCTTCCGCTGCCTGGTCCGGCAGGGCAATATCGACAGCAAGGCGCAGGAGCGGCTGTCCGAGCGCGTGCATGCGTGCTGGGTCAACCCGGACGCCTCGCCGGCCGCCGCAACCCCTGCCCCGGCCGCCGCCCCCGCGCAATGAATCCGCGCCCCGGCCCCGCCCGCGTCATCGGCGCGTCATGGGGCCGCCATAGTGCGGAACCATTCTCGGTCTGACGCATTTTCCGCTGCATAGCGGCATTATCGCCCGACGTGTCGTGCCTTTGGCGCGGTGCGGCAAAGATCGTGCTGCACGTGCGTTGAAACTGTATTATAATCCATCTGTCAGCCTCCCCTTATCGTGGGTTTGTCTCATGCGCCCCGCCATCCGTGTCGCTGCCGCAGCTGTTGCGGTCGTGACGTGCGTCCATGTCTTTGTCTGGTTGGCTCTGCGTCAGGAGGTTTCCGCTCCTGCTGCTCCCGACCGATTCCAGAGCATGTCGTTCGCGCCCTATGGCCGGGACGCCAACCCTGACAAGGGCGAGCCGACCAGCGAGGCGCAGATCCGCGCCGATGTGGAGGCGGTGGCGCCCTATACCCGCGCCGTCCGCACCTATGCATCGACCGGCAATCTCGACCTGGTCGCCCGGCTCGCCGGCGAAAAGGGGCTGAAGACCACGGTCGGCGCCTGGCTGGACGAGGACGAGGCGCGCAACGAGCGCGAGATCACCAACGCCATCGACGTGGCGCGGAAGAACTCCAACGTCGTCGGCATCGTGGTCGGCAATGAGTCGATCCTGCGCGCCGAGCGCACGCCCGAACAGCTGATCGAGACCATCCGCCGGGTGAAGCGCGAGACCAACGTGCCGGTGACGACCGGCGAGACCTGGGACGTCTGGCTCGATCATCCCGAGCTGGTGTCCGCCGTCGACTACATCGCCGCCCATATGCTGCCCTATTGGGAAGGCGTGTCGCCCGAGCAGGTGGTCGACCACACCATCGCAATCTATGACCGGCTGCGCGCCACCTATCCCGGCAAGCGCATCGTCATCGCCGAATTCGGCTGGCCGAGCCAGGGCTACAACCGCGACAACGCCGTTCCCGGCGAGCTCGCCCAGGCCCAGATCATCCGCAGCTTCGCCGCCCGTGCCGACGCGCTCGGCATCGAATACAACCTCATCGAGGCGTTCGACGCGCCGTGGAAGAGCTTTGAGGGCAGCGTCGGCCAGTACTGGGGCATTCTCGACGCCGACCGGGTGGCGAAGTTCCCGCTGGCCGGCCCGATAACCCCCTCGACCTACACCGCCACCGCCGCCATCGCCCTGCTGCTCGGCATCGCCTTCTCGCTGCCGGTGTTCCGTTTCGCCCGCCTGACCCTGACGCAGGCGCTGGTGATGGTCGGCGCGGCCAACCTGGTCGGCGCCTGGATCGCCACCGTCACCGACCACTGGCTGACGCATTACGTCGTCGGCGGCAACATGGTGACGATGGTGATCTGCCTGGTGCTGCTGGTACCGCTCGTCGTGGTGATGCTCTACCGGGTCGAGGAATTGGCCACCATCGCCTTCGGCCGCACCCCGCGCCGCCTGCTGCGCCGTGACAATGTGACCGCTCCTTCGCGCACGCCCAAGGTCTCGATCCACATCCCGGCCTACAAGGAACCGCCGGAGATGCTGAAGCAGACGCTCGACAGCGTCGCTCGGCTCAACTGGCCGAACTTCGAGTGCCTGGTCATCATCAACAACACGCCCGACCCGGCCTTCTGGGAGCCGATCGAGGCCCATTGCCGCGCGCTCGGCGACCGCTTCAAGTTCATCAACCTGCCCAAGGTGGCGGGCTTCAAGGCCGGGGCCCTGCGCGCCGCCATGCTGCAGACCGCGCCGGATGCCGAGATCATCGGCATCATCGACGCCGACTATGTCGTCGATTCCAACTGGCTGATGGACCTCGTTCCCACCTTCGAGGACCCGACGGTCGGCATCGTCCAGGCGCCGCAGGACCACCGCGACGCCGATCGCAGCCTGCTGCATGAAGCGATGAACACCGAATATGCCGGCTTCTTCGACATCGGCATGGTCCAGCGCAACGAGCATGACGCCATCGTCGTGCACGGCACCATGTGCCTGATGCGCCGCGCCGCCATGGTCGAGGCCGGCGACTGGTCGAGCGACACGATCTGCGAGGACACCGATCTCGGCCTCGCCATCGTCGAGCGCGGCTGGAAGAGCCACTACACCAGCACCCGCTATGGCTGGGGCCTGCTTCCGGACGATTTCGCCTCGTTCAAGAAGCAGCGTCACCGCTGGGCCTATGGCGGCATGCAGATCATCAAGAAGCACTGGCGCCGCATGCTCCCCAATGCCGGCACCCGCCTGACCCCGGCGCAGCGCCGCGAATTCAGCATTGGCTGGGTCAGCTGGCTCGGCTCGGAGAGTGTCGGCGCGCTGGTGGCGATCCTGTCGCTGCTCTGGGTGCCCTTCGTGCTCGGCCTCGGCATCGCCGTGCCGCAGCGCATCCTCACCATCCCGATCGTGTTCTGCTTCGGCATCTATCTGCTGCACTTCATCGCCCTCTACCGGCTGCGCGTGGCGACCACGCCGGTCCGCATGCTGGGTGCTGCCTTTGCAGCGATGGCGGTGCAGTTCACCGTCGCCAAGGCGGTGTATGACAGCTTCCGCTACAAGGACCTCGCCTTCGCCCGCACCGCCAAGGGCTCCTGGCTGGCCGATGCCGCCCGCGCCTTCCCGGCCCTGCCGGAGGCGATCATCGGCGCCGGGCTGATGCTCTCGGCGGTGGCGCTGCGCCTGACCAACTGGCACGCGGTGGTCGAGGTCGACCTGTTCGCCCTCGCCCTCGCCATCCAGAGCCTGCCCTTCCTGGCCGCCGCCGGCATTGGCTGGCTGGAAGGCTCGACGCTGAACGCCTTCTCGACATGGAGCGCTCTGCGCAGCCGCGCCCTGGCGCTGCTGCCGGGCCGCACCGCGCCGCCGCAGGCGGTGCCGGAGAAGATCGGCTGAGGCACGCCTCGCCCGCCCCCGCCTCACAGGCGACATGAAAAAAGCCCCGGAAGCGATTCCGGGGCTTTTGTTTTCGGTGTTTCCGCTTAAGGCTCGCAACCTTGGTGCGCAGCCTCGCTTCCGGCCTCAGCAGCGCTTCAGCGCGCGGCCTCGAACACCAGCGTCGCACCGAGCGCGGATTTCGGGCCAACCACGACCACACCTTCAATATCCTCCACCGACATGCGCGAGGAGGAGACCCGCCGGCGCAACCGGTCCATGTCGCCCACCGCAAAGCGCACGGCGGCGAGGCGCAGCCCCGGCCCGGCCGGCGCTGTTGCACCGAAGCGTTGATGGAACAGCGCGTCGCTCATCACGTCGATGTCGCCGCGCGGGGTCTTGACGATGTGCCAGCCATCCACCGCCCGCCGCGCCTCACTGCCGGCGAAGGCGCTGAGAAAGCCGGTATGGGCCGCCGGGTCGGCGGCGGTGAACACCACCCCGACCACGCCATTGGCGCCGTTCATGTGGCGCTGCAGGTCCGGCGACCAGAAATTCTCGGGATAGCGCTGCTGGCAGGTGAAGAAGCCGGCATGCGGCGAGGCCGGGTCGCGGGCATAGGCCAGCGAGAACGCGACCTTGACGTCTACCCCGTCCAGCCGCTTGCCCTCGCGCTCGAAATCGAACAGGTCGAATCCGCCGAAGCCGGCCGCATCGAACTCGGCCTTGTCGCCAGCGGGATCGCGCCCCTCCAGCACCAGCATCGACAGGCCGGGACCGACATCGGCCAGAAAGTCACGGTTGAAGGCGCCGAAGGAGAAACTCGTCTCGCCCTGCGGCGGAATACGGTCCGCCTCAGCGATCTCAAGCAGTTCGACGAAGAAGCCCGGCATCTGGACGATGCGGTTGTCGGTGCCCCAGGGATGGCGGTTGCGGGTGCCGACCGTGAAGCCCAGCATGTCGTAGAGTTCGCCAGCAGCCTCCAGGTCGCGGACGACATGGACGACGTGATCAAGTCCGCGCTCCACCAGCACCTTCTCCCCTGCTTGGCCAGCGCGCACTGCGCCGACCCGGTTCCCACACCGCCATGAGAGCACGGCGGCGGCCGGTGAATCCAGCCTCGACTGTCGGAGGGGGGGCGAAACCGCGCCACTGGCCCGGCCACCCGTGACAACGCATCGGCCGACGCCGCGCGAGCCCGCCTGAATCTACCTCACCGGACGCGGCCGCAACCGTTTGATTCGGCGCGAGAAACGCGGCCGGGGCAAAGGTCGCCCCCGGCCCGCCGCCTGCAGCAATGACCCTGTCAGAACAGCCGGCTCTGCACCGCCGCGGCGCCGATGAAGGAGGCGAAGAGCGGGTGCGGTTCAAACGGGCGCGACTTCAGTTCCGGATGGAACTGCACGCCGACGAACCAGGGATGGTCGGGATATTCTATGATCTCCGGCAGCAGCCCGTCCGGCGAGAGGCCGGAGAACAGCATGCCGCAGGCCTCCAACCGCTCGCGATAGGCCATGTTGACCTCGTAGCGGTGGCGGTGGCGCTCGGAAATCATCGTGCCGCCATAGATCTCGGCCACTCGGCTGCCCTCGGCCAGCGCGGCGGGGTAGGCGCCGAGCCGCATCGTGCCGCCGAGATCGCCGCTGAGGCCGCGCCGCTCCAGCTCATTGCCGCGCAGCCATTCGGTGAGCAGGCCGACCACCGGCTCGTCCGTGGGGCCGAATTCGGTGGAATTGGCCTTGCCGACACCGGCCAGATTGCGGCTCGCCTCGATCACCGCCATCTGCATGCCGAAGCAGATGCCGAGATAGGGCACGCGCCGTTCGCGGGCGAACTGCGCCGCGCGGATCTTGCCCTCGGCGCCACGCTGGCCGAAGCCGCCCGGCACGAGAATGCCGTGCACATGTTCCAGGAACGGCGAGGGGTCCTCGCGCTCGAAGATCTCGCTCTCGATCCAGTCGAGATTGACCCGCATATTATTGGCGAGCCCGCCATGGGTCAGCGCCTCGATCAGCGACTTGTAGGCGTCCTTCATGCCCGTGTACTTGCCGACGATGGCAATGGTGACGGAGCCTTCCGGATTGCGGATGCCGGTCTCGACCCGCTTCCAGCGCGTCAGATCGGGCTCGGGCGCCGGCTCGATGCCGAAGGCGGCCAGCACTTCCGTGTCGAGCCCGGCCTCGTGATAGGCGGAGGGCACGGCATAGATGCTGTCGGCGTCGCGGGCCTCGATCACCGCGCTCTCGCGCACATTGCAGAACAGGCCGAGCTTGCGACGCTCCTCGCGCGGAATCTCGCGGTCGGTGCGGCAGAGCAGGATATCAGGCGCGATGCCGATCGAGCGCAGTTCCTTCACCGAATGCTGGGTCGGCTTGGTCTTGAGCTCGCCGGCGGACGGGATGAAGGGCAGCAATGTGAGATGGATATAGATGCAGTGCTTGCGCGGCAGATCATTGCCGATCTGGCGGATCGCCTCCAGGAACGGCATCGCCTCGATGTCGCCGACCGTTCCGCCGATTTCCACCAGCACGAAGTCGTAGCCCTCATTGCCGGAGAGCACGAAATCCTTGATGGCGTTGGTGACGTGCGGGATCACCTGGATGGTGGCGCCGAGATAGTCGCCGCGCCGCTCCTTGGTGAGAATGTCCTGGTAGATGCGACCGGTGGTGATGTTGTCCTGCTTGGTCGCGGGACGGCCGGTGAACCGCTCGTAATGCCCGAGGTCGAGATCGGTCTCGGCGCCGTCATCGGTGACGAAGACCTCGCCGTGCTGATACGGACTCATCGTCCCCGGATCGACGTTCAGATAGGGGTCGAGCTTGCGCAGCCGCGTCTTGTACCCACGGGCCTGCAGCAATGCACCGAGTGCGGCGGAGGCGAGGCCCTTGCCAAGCGAGGACACGACGCCGCCGGTGATGAAAATGTAGCGCGCCATGGGATTTGATTTCTACCGGCAAAAACGCGATTCGACGAGAGCCCGCCTTGCCGAACGGGCACTCGCCTCTGGCTAAACCGAAAGCCGCGCCGGGAGGGTCCGGCGCGGCGCCGATGTCACTGCGACTGCGGAGCCTGCGGCACGGCGGGAGCGGCCGGCGGCGCGGGCTGGGCGGCATTGAGCTGGTCGAGCACCGAGCTGCCCGGCGCGGGAGCCGACGGCACGCCCGGCACCGCCGTCGGCGCGTTGAAGATGGTGGTCGGGCCACGGCCCCAGCCGGCGAGAATGGTGAGGGACAGGCTGGTAACGAAGAACATGCCGGCGAGAATCGCCGTGGCGCGGGTCAGCACATTGGCCGTGCCGCGCGCGCTGAAGAAGCCGCCACCGCCGCCTCCCCCGCCGCCGCCACCAATGCCGAGGCCGCCCCCTTCGGAACGTTGAATCAGCACCACGCCGATCAGGGCCAGCACGACCATAAGATGAATGACGATGAGTACGGTTTGCATCTGACGCCTTCAAAATGCTCATGCAGCGGCGCACGAGCCCTGTCCCGGACTCGACGCGCCGCCATCTTTGGGCGCGTTCCTACACGATTGCGGCCGGGGTTTCCAGCCACCGCACCTAAGCCGGAGGACGAACACCCCTCGCCGCGCCCCGGAACGACGCACTGCGCCTAGAGATAGGCACGCGCAATGGCGAGAAAAGACTCGGCCTTGAGGCTCGCCCCACCGACCAGCGCGCCGTCCACATCGGCCACGGCGAGAATTTCGGTGGCATTGTCCGGCTTCACCGAGCCGCCATAAAGCAGCAGGAACCCTTCGCCCTCCTCGCCGAAACGCGCCTTGAGCGCCGTGCGCAGCGCGGAGTGCATCTCGGCGATGTCTTCATTGGTCGGGGTCAGGCCGGTGCCGATCGCCCAGACCGGCTCATAGGCGACCACAAGATCGGCCGCCGTCGCGCCGTCGGGAATCGATCCCTCCAGCTGGCCGCGCACCACATCCAGCGCCTGCCCCGCCTCGCGCTCGGCTCGCGTCTCGCCGACGCAGACGATGGCGACGAGCCCGGCGCGGCGAGCCGCCTCGGCCTTGGCGCGCACCTCGCCATTGCTTTCGCGATGGTCCTGCCGGCGCTCCGAATGGCCGACGATGACGGCGCTGGCGCCGGCGTCGGCCAGCATCTCGGCAGCGATGTCGCCGGTATGGGCGCCAAAGGGCTTGGCGTGGCAATCCTGCCCGCCGACGCCGACATCGCCACGGGCGGCGGCGAAGGCGCCCAGCAGCGTCGCCGGCGGGCACACCAGCAGATCGGCCTTGGCCTTCAGCGCCGCGTCATACCCGTCGACAATGCGACCGAATTCGGCGAGCGAGGCCGTCAGGCCGTTCATCTTCCAATTGCCGGCAACCAGCGGACGACGCATCTTCATACCGTTCCAAGCTCCTGCACTGTAAAAGCTCCGCGCCATCGCCTCATAACAGACCGTCTGTGCCGGCGCAGCGGCTTTCGTTGCGGGAAGGTCGTATCAGTGCCGTTGCGGCGGCGGGGACGCCTCCCTATTATGCGCGCCTTTCGCGCCCCGGGCCGTTGCCCGCCCGACGCCAGACGAGAATGAAATGCTTGAGTCGCTGCGCAAGAGCTCTACCGGAATTGTCGCCAAGATCCTGATGGGTCTCCTCATCCTCAGCTTCGCGGTCTGGGGCATCGCCGATGTGTTTCGCGGCTTCGGCGGCCAGACGCTGGCGACCATCGGCGACAGCGAGATCACCGTGCCGGAATTCCGCCAGGCCTATCAGGAGCGGCTCCAGCAGATCAGCCAGCAGCTCAAGCGCGGCATCACGCCCGACCAGGCGCGCGCCTTCGGCATTCCCGACCAGCTTTTGAACGAGCAGCTCGCCGAGGCGGCGCTGAACGACCAGGCGAAGTCGCTCGGCCTCGCGCTTTCCGATGAAGAGATCGCCAAGCGGGTGCAGGCCAACCCGGCCTTCCACGGCCCGAGCGGCAGCTTCGATCCGGCCTATTTCAACCAGCTGCTGCGCTCCAACGGCTTCACCGAGGCCCGTTTCGTCGCGGCGGAACGCGGGCTCGCCTTGCGCCAGCAGTTGATCCAGTCGCTCGGCGGCGGCGTCGAGGTGCCGCAGGTGCTCAAGGATGCCCTGGCCCGCTACGAGGGCGAAGAGCGCTCTGTCAATTACGCGATGCTGTCCCCCGCCTCCCTCGCCGCCCCGGCCGATCCTTCCGAGGAGGAGCTGAAGACGTTCTTCGACGCGCGCAAGGTCGCCTTCCGGGCGCCGGAATTCCGCAAGATCGGCGTGCTGGTGCTGACGCCGGAAGCGCTGGCATCGAGCGAAACCGTGTCCGACGCCGAGGTCGAGGCCGCCTATAACGCCAACCTCTCCACCTATGGCACGCCGGAAAAGCGCGTCGTCCAGCAGCTGGTCTTCCCCTCGCAGGAAGAAGCCGATGCCGCCGCCGCGCGGATCAAGGCCGGCACGCCCTTCGCCGACATCGTCACAGAGCGCAAGCTGAGCGCCAAAGATGTCGACCTCGGCGACGTCTCCCGCGCCGACATCATCGACCGCCAGGTCGCCGATGCCGCCTTCTCCCTCCCGGCCGAAGGCACCAGCGGCGTGATCGCTGGCCGCTTCGGCCCCGTCATCGTGCATATCGGCGCCATCACCCCGGGCGCCGTCCAGCCGCTGGCGGAGGTGGCGCCGGCGATTCGCGCCGCGCTGCAGGTCAACGCCGCCCGCCGGGCGATGCTGACCACCTACGACACGATCGAGGACGAGCGCGCCGGCGGCGCCCAGCTGGCCGAGATCGCCGGCAAGGTCGGCGTGAAGCTGCAGAGCTTCGACACCAGCATCCAGGGCCAGGCACCGGACGGAACGGCGATCGCCTCCTTCCCGGCCCGGTCGGACGTGCTGCGCGGCGCCTTCGCCGCCGATGTCGGCAGCGAGAACGATCCTGTCCAGCTGCCGCAGAATGGCGGCTATGTCTGGTACCAGGTCGACGAGATCACCCCGCCGCGCGACCGTTCCTTCGAGGAGGCGCGCGCGCAGGTTCTCGATCGCTGGAAGCAGGACCAGGTCGCCCAGGCGCTCGACGCGCGGGTCGAGGAGATCAAAGCGAAGATCGCCGCCGGCACACCCTTCGACCAGGCCGTGACCGAGGCGGGGCTCGAACTGCGCGCCGCCAACGGCCTGCGCCGCGGCCGTACCGCCGATGGCGTGCCGCAGGACATCATGGCCGCCGTGTTCGAAACGCCCGAGGGCGGCGTCGGCAGCTCGATGGCGGAAGCGGGCGAGAGCCGGCTGCTGTTCCAGGTGCTGCGCACCAGCGTGCCCAGCTCCACCGCCGCCACAGACGAGAAGCTGGTCTCCGATCTGCGCCAGAGCCTGCAGAACGACCTGATGACCGAATATCTCGTCGAGCTGCAGACGCGCCTCGGCGCCCGCATCAACCGCGCCGCGCTCGACCAGATCGTCGGCACCGACGCGGTGAACTGAGGCGGAACACGGGTCATGAGCCTTACTCCCGAAGCGGACGCCTTCGCCGCCCTTTATCAGCGCGGCGAAGCGCAGGTCGTCACCACCACGCTGATCGCCGACCTCGAAACCCCGGTCTCGGCCTTCCTGAAGATCGCCGGCGAGCGGCCCAACAGCTTCCTGCTCGAATCGGTCGAGGGCGGCGCCACGCGCGGGCGCTACTCGATGATCGGTATCGACCCGGACGTGATCTGGCGCTGCCATGGCGACCGCGCCGAGATCAACCGGCGCGCCGCCACCGACGCCGAGGCCTTCGAGCCCTGCGCGCAGCCGCCATTGCTGGCGCTGCGGGCGCTGGTCGAGGAATCGCGCATCCATCTGCCGGAAGGCGCCCCGCCCATGGCGGCGGGCGTGTTCGGCTATCTCGGCTACGACATGGTGCGGCAGATGGAGCGCCTGCCGGCGCCCAAGCCGGACGTGTTCGGTGTGCCCGACGCGATCTTCATCCGGCCCACGGTCATGGTGGTGTTCGACGCTGTGCGCGACGAGATCACCGTCGTCACCCCTGTGCGTCCCGATGCCGGCGTGCCGGCGGCAGCCGCCTATGAAGCGGCGCGCCTGCGGCTGGAGAAGGTGGTGGCGGCGCTCGACAGCGCGCTGCCCAACCTGCCATCCGAGGACGCCTTCCACCAGGCGGTGGAGCCGCAGTCCAACACCGAGCCCGCGGCCTATCTCGACATGGTCGAGCGGGCCAAGGAGTACATCCGCGCCGGCGACATCTTCCAGGTGGTGCTCTCGCAGCGTTTCGAGGCACCGTTCAACCTGCCGCCCTTCTCGCTCTACCGGGCGCTGCGCCGCATCAACCCGGCGCCGTTCCTGGTCTATTTCAACTTCGGCGGGTTCTCGCTGGTCTGCTCCAGCCCGGAGATCCTGGTGCGCCTGCGCGCCGACACCGTCACCATCCGCCCGATCGCCGGCACCCGCCGGCGCGGCGCCACCCCACATGAGGACAAGGCGCTGGAGGAGGAACTCCTCGCCGACCCGAAGGAGCGCGCTGAGCACCTGATGCTGCTGGACCTCGGGCGCAACGATGTCGGCCGCGTCGCCACCATCGGCTCGGTGCATGTCACCGACAGCTTCTTCGTCGAGCGCTACAGCCAGGTCATGCACATCGTCTCCAATGTCGAGGGCACGCTCGACCCGCGCCGGGATGCGCTCGACGCCCTCGCCGCCGGCTTCCCGGCCGGCACTGTCTCCGGGGCGCCGAAGGTACGGGCGATGGAGATCATCGACGAGCTGGAGCGCGACAAGCGCGGCATCTATGCCGGCGCCATCGGCTATTTCGGCGCCGATGGCGAGATGGACACCTGCATCGTGCTGCGCACCGCCGTGGTGAAGGACGGGCGGATGTATGTGCAGGCGGGCGCCGGCATCGTCTATGATTCCGTGCCCGAGAGCGAATTGCAGGAATGCGTCAACAAGGCCAAGGCGCTGTTCCGCGCCGGCGAGGAAGCCGTGCGCTTCGCCGCCCGGGCCGGCCGGGGGCAGTGAGGCGATGAGCGGGGAGCGGGGTCACGCGCGATGGCGGGGCTGGCGATAGAGACGATCGCCGGACGGTGCGGCTTGACCCCGCGCCGGAACACAACCTAGACCTTTTCACAGCCGCATCACGCCGGCGGATGGACGCACGATGATCCTGCTCATCGACAATTACGACAGCTTCACCTGGAACCTGGTCCACTATATCGGTGGCCTCGGCGCCGAGGTGGATGTGCGCCGCAACGACACCCTCACCGTCGACGAGGCCATGGCGCTGAAGCCCGAGGCGATCGTCATCTCGCCCGGGCCGGCGACCCCCAACGAAGCCGGCATTTCCTGCGCCCTGATCGAGCGCGCGGCGAAGGAGGGCGTGCCTGTCTTCGGCGTGTGCCTTGGCCACCAGGCGATCGGCCAGGTGTTCGGCGGCGATGTGGTGCGCGCGCCGCAGCCGATCCACGGCAAGCTCTCCGACATCAGCCACAGCAATGAGGGCGTGTTCCACGGCATCAACGGCACGCTGCGCGCCACCCGCTACCACTCGCTGGTGGTGAAGCGCGACACGCTGCCCGACGCGCTGACCGTGACCGCCCAGACCGAGGATGGGCTCATCATGGGCCTCTCCCACAAGCATCTGCCCGTGCACGGGGTGCAGTTCCACCCGGAGAGCATCGCCTCCGAGCACGGCCGGACCATCCTCAAGAACTTCCTCGATCTCGCGCGCGCCTGGAATGCCGGCCCCGGCCGGACCCGGGCGGCGTGAGCGCGGCACAACAGGCGGGGACGCAGGGCCATATGGACAACCTCAAGCCCATCATCGGCAAGCTGGCGACCGGCACCACGCTGACGCGGGCGGAAGCTGCCGCCGCCTTCGACGTGATGATGTCGGGCGAGGCGACCCCCTCGCAGATTGGCGCCATCCTCATGGCGCTTCGGGTGCGCGGCGAGGCGATCGACGAGATCGCCGGCGCCGTCTCCACCATGCGCGCCAAGATGCTGCGGGTGGACGCGCCGGCCGACGCGGTGGACGTGGTCGGCACCGGGGGCGATGCCTCCGGCTCCTACAACATCTCCACCTGCGCCGCCTTCATCGTCGCCGGCGCGGGCGTGCCGGTGGCCAAGCACGGCAATCGCGCGCTCTCCTCCAAATCAGGCGCCGCCGACGTACTGATGGCGCTGGGCGTCACCATCGACCTGTCGCCAGCCGCCATCTCCCGTTGCATCAGCGAGGCCGGCATCGGCTTCATGTTCGCTCCCGCCCATCACCCGGCGATGAAGCATGTCGGCCCGACCCGGGTTGAAATGGGCACGCGCACCATCTTTAACCTGATCGGCCCGCTGTCGAACCCGGCCGGCGTGACCCGACAGATGGTCGGCGTGTTTGCCCGCGGCTGGGTCGAGCCCATCGCCGAGGTGCTGCGCACGCTCGGCTCGACCCGCGCCTGGGTGGTCCACGGCTCCGACGGCCTCGACGAGATCACCACGACAGGCCCGACCCATGTCGCCGAATTGAAGGACGGCGCCATTCGCAGCTTCGAGATCGCGCCGGAGACGTTCGGCCTCACCCGCGCCACGCCGGAAGCGCTGAAGGGCGGCGACGGCGCCGCCAATGCGCTGGCGCTGCGCGCCGTGCTCAATGGCGAGCCGAGCGCCTATGCCGATGTCGCTTTGCTCAACGCCGCCGCCGCGCTTGTAGTGGCTGGCAAGGTGGACGAGCTCGGCGCCGGGCTGGAGCTGGCCCGCGCCAGCCTGGCGGGTGGCCATGCGGCGGCGGCACTCGACCGGCTGGTCGCCGCCTCCGCTGTTGCGGCGGCAGAATAGGAGCGCGGCATGGCCGACATTCTGGAAAAGATCGGCGCCTATAAGCGCGAGGAGATCGCCACCGCCAAGCGCGAGCGCCCTTTGGCTGGCGTGCGGGCCGAGGCCGAGGCGCAGCCGGCGGCACGCGGCTTCCTGCGGGCCATTGAGGCGAAGATCGCGGCAGGCCACACGGCGCTGATCGCCGAGATCAAGAAAGCCAGCCCCTCCAAGGGACTGATCCGCGCCGATTTCGACCCGCCTTCGCTGGCCCGGGCGTATGAAGAAGGCGGCGCGGCGTGCCTCTCGGTGCTCACCGACAGCCCCTCCTTCCACGGCGCGCCGGAATTCCTCGTTGCCGCCCGCGCCGCCTGCGCCCTGCCCGCGCTGCGCAAGGATTTCCTTTACGACACCTACCAGGTTTTCGAGGCGCGCAGCTGGGGCGCGGACTGCATCCTCGTCATCATGGCCTGCGTCGACGATGCGCTGGCGCTCGACCTTGTCCAGACCGCCCATGGCCTCGGCATGGACGCGTTGGTCGAGGTGCATGACGATGCCGAGCTCGACCGCGCGTTGAAGCTGCCGGCGCGGCTGGTCGGCATCAACAATCGCAACCTGCGCAATTTCGAGGTGACGCTGGAAACCTCCGAGCGGCTCGCCCCACGCATTCCGTCGGACCGGGTGATCGTCGGCGAAAGCGGCATCTTCACGCCGGATGATATCGCCCGGCTGGCGCAGGTGAGCATCAACTGCATTCTTGTCGGCGAAAGCCTGATGCGCCAGCCCGACGTGGCGGCGGCGACGCGCGCCCTGCTCGCCCCTTCCGTCCCCGCCCGCGCGGCCGGCTGAGCGATGAGCGACGAACCCCGCCTGACCCATCTTGACGCCGCCGGCGCGGCCAACATGGTGGATGTCGCCGACAAGGCCGTGACCGACCGCGTGGCGGTCGCCGCAGGCGAGGTGACGATGCGGCCGGAGACGCTCGATCTCATCCTTTCCGGCAACGCCAAGAAGGGCGATGTGATCGGCACCGCCCGGCTCGCCGGCATCATGGCGGCCAAGCGCACCCATGATCTGATCCCGCTCTGCCATGCGCTGCTGCTGTCCAAAGTCGCGGTCGACATCACGCCCCACCCTGCTCTCACTGGCCTCATCGTCCACGCCACTGTCCGCACCAGCGGCCAGACCGGGGTCGAGATGGAAGCCCTGACAGCCGTCACCGTCGCCTGCCTCACCATTTACGACATGGCGAAAGCGGTCGATCGCGGCATGCGGATCGGCAACGTCCGGCTGCTCGAAAAAAATGGCGGCCGATCAGGGCATTGGCAGGCGGATTGAGGAGAGAACCATGGCGCTGATGCCGGTTGAGGAGGCGCTGGCCCTCCTCCTCTCCACCGCCGCGCCGCTCGGTGCCGAACCAGTCGGGCTGGCTGAGGCTGCCGGCCGGGTTCTCGCCGCCCCGGTGCTCGCCCGCCGCACCACGCCGGGTGCCGACGTTTCCGCCATGGACGGCTACGCCGTGCGGGCACTGGACGTGTCGAGCGTGCCTACCACCCTTGAACTCATTGGCGAATCCGCCGCCGGTCGCCCCTTTGTCGGCCGCGTCGAGCCCGGCACCACGGTCCGCATCTTCACCGGCGCGGTGCTGCCCGAGGGTGCCGACGCCATCATCATCCAGGAAGACACCCGCCGCGAGGGCAACGCCATCACCCTCACCGAGGCGGCGACACAAGGCCGGCACATCCGCCGCGCGGGTGGCGACTTCGCCGCCGGCGAGACGCTGCTGCCGCAAGGCCACCGCCTGCGGGCGCGCGACCTCGCATTGGTCGCGGCTGGCGATGTCGACACGGTAAGCGTGGCGCGCCGGCCGCGCGTCGCCCTGCTCTCCACCGGCGACGAGCTGGTGCGCCCGGGCGCGGGGGCAAACCCGCATCAGGTCATCGTCTCCAATCTCTATTCGGTCGCTGCGCTGGCCCTCGCCACCGGGGCCGAGGTGACGGATCTCGGCATTCTGCCCGACACGATGGAGGCGACCCAGGCGGGCGTGCGCGCCGCCCTCGATGGCGGCTTCGACGTGCTGGTGACGACGGGCGGTGCCTCGGTCGGCGACCATGACCTGATCGCCCCCGCTCTCACCGCGCAGGGCGTCGCGCTGGCGGTCCACAAGATCGCGCTCCGTCCCGGCAAGCCGCTGATGTTCGGCCGCGCCGCCGCGACGCAGACGCAGGTGCTCGGGCTTCCCGGCAACCCCGTTTCGGCCCATGTCTGCGCGCTGCTGTTCCTGGTGCCGCTCATCAAGGCGCTGCAGGGGCTTGCGGTGCCGGCCCATCCCGAACTCGTGCCCGCCCGCCTCGCGGCCGATGTGAAGGCGAACGAGCAGCGCATGGATTTCCAGCGGGCGGAAATCGTCGGCCATACCGACGGCGTGCCGCTGGTGCGGGCGCTGCCGGTACAGGACAGTTCCATGCTGCGCAACCTCGCCCGCGCCGACATTCTTCTCGTCCGCCGCCCGCATGCCCCGGCGGCCGAAGCCGGTGAGATGTGCGAGATTCTGCGGCTGGAGGATTGACGCCGCCACCGCGCGCCTGTGTGCTCAGGCCTTCGCCAGCGAGATGAGGGGCCGCGCATGGACATCGATCTTCCCGAAGTGGTGGCCGAGGTCCGCGCCGCCTTCGAGCGTTATGAGCGGGCGCTGGTCGGCAATGATGTCGCCGCGCTCGACGCGCTGTTCTGGGACGATGCCCGCACGATCCGCTATGGCGGCGGTGAGAATCTCTATGGCATCGAGGCCATCCGTGCCTTTCGCGCCGCCCGCTCACCCGCCGGGCTGGAGCGCACGCTGGAAGGCACGGTCATCACCACCTATGGCCGCGACATGGCGGTAGCCTCCACCTTGTTTCGGCGTGCGGCGGGTCGCATCGGCCGGCAGATGCAGACATGGATGCGGACCCCGCAGGGCTGGAAGGTCGCCGCCGCGCATGTCAGCGTGATCGACGATCCCCTCTGAGCTCTTGGTGAAGCCCGGTGCGACGGCTAAAGATGCCAGTGGTCGCCCGGCGTTCGGGCGCTTCTGTCTGTCGTGTGTTTGCTCATGTCGGTGCTGCCCGTCCGCCTGCCCCTTGATCGGCCAACCACCGGCGCCCGCACCAATGGCGCTCGCCCCTTGCGCGTGACGCGGGCCGAGGAGTTGCGCATGCAATTGGCCGACGAGATTACCCGCGGTGCGCTGCCGCCCGGCACGGCACTGGACGAGACCGCCCTCGCCTCCCGCTTCGGCGTGTCGCGCACCCCCGTGCGCGAAGCGCTGCGCGAGCTGGCCGCCTCGGGCCTGGTGGATGCCCGCCCGCATCGCGGCGCCGTGGTGGCGCGCCCGAGCGTCGCGCGGCTGCAGAACATGTTCGAGGTGATGGCCGAGCTGGAAGCGCTCTGCGCCGGAATTAGTGCGCTCAATATGACGCCGCCGGAGCGGCAGCAGCTGGAGCGTCTGCATTTCGGCATGGGCGAACTCATGCGACTGGGCGACTTTGCGGCCTATCGCGAGGCCAATGAACAGTTCCACACCTCGATCTATGCCGGCAGCCATAATGACTATCTGATCGAGCTGACGCTGGGCACGCGCCGCCGGCTCTCGCCTTTCCGCCGAGCCCAGTTCCGCGCGCTGGGGCGGCTGGCGCTCTCGCATGCCGAACATGACCGGGTGACCACCGCCATCCTGCGCGGCGATCGCGACGGCGCCGCCACAGCCATGCGCGACCATATCGCCATCGTGCACGACGCCTATGAGCAATACGCCCAGACGCTTTGACCGCGCTCTGCGACCTGGCTGGCCTACCGCAACGGCGGCACATTGCGCCGCCTTGGCCGCCCGCCCGCCGCTCCCGGCGTCCACCATTCGCCATCGCCAGCGTGATTGTGGCGGGCCGGCGGGCGTTTAGGCTCCCTTTACCCATTGTGGAACACAATAAGAACGGCTAGTCTTTGTTCGTGATTTGTTTCGTTTCGGCATCGGCCGGCAGACGGGGTTCTCTTGATGCTCACCCGCAAACAGCATGAGCTGCTTCTGTTCATCAATGAACGCCTCCAGCAGGACGGCGTGCCGCCTTCGTTCGAGGAAATGAAGGAGGCGCTGGACCTGCGCTCGAAGTCTGGCATCCACCGGCTGATCACCGCATTGGAAGAGCGCGGCTTCATCCGCCGCCTGCCAAACCGGGCGCGCGCGCTGGAAGTTGTCCGCCTGCCGGAGGACGCGCAGCCCGCGAAGCCTGTCCGCAGCTTCTCCCCCAATGTCATCGAGGGCAATCTCGGCAAGGTGCGCCCCGCGTCGGACGACGATGGCGACCGCCGCGTCGTATCGATCCCGGTCATGGGCCGTATCGCCGCCGGCACGCCGATTTCCGCCATCCAGTCGCGCGACCACACCATCGGCATGCCACCGGAAATGCTGTCGGGCGGCGAACATTACGCGCTGGAAGTGCGCGGCGATTCGATGATCGAGGCCGGCATTCTCGATGGCGATCTGGCGCTGATCCGCAAATGCGACGCCGCCATCACCGGCGAGATCGTCGTCGCGCTGATCGATGACGAGGAAGCCACACTCAAGCGCCTGCGCCGCAAGGGCGCCTCAGTGGCGCTTGAGGCCGCCAACCCGGCCTATGAGACACGCATTTTCGGCCCGGATAGGGTTCGCATCCAGGGCAAGCTGGTCGGGCTGTTCCGCCGCTACTGAGGATCGTCGGCGGCAGCCGGCTCTATCTCGGACGAGGAGAAAAGCGGCGCGTCGATCGCCTGGGCGGGGCCAGAGATGGCAGGCGGCGACGTAGCGGCCGGCTTGGTTGCGTTTTTACTCGGAGGCGAGCCGCGGGCATCCCCGCCGCGCTCCGGCTCTGGAGGTGGCGGAGATGGGACTTTCGGCTCCCAGGGCCGCGTTCCCTGCGCCGGGCGCGCGCTGGCGAGAGCAAGGCTGCCATCCGGCATCAGTGTGCCGGCGACTCCGCCGATGGCCGTGCGCACGTCGCGGTGGATCACCGTCGCCGCGCAGTCGAGAGGCGGCGCGTAGGGCGTCACCAGCACAGCCGCCAGGCGGCAATCATCTTCCAGCGAATCTCGGTCGCGCGACACCGCCACCAGCCGCCCATCCGGCAGGGGAAGCGTGCAACCAAGCGGATCGCAGGCCGCGGCGGCGGTCAGGTCACTCGCGCCGAAGCGCGCCCGCTGCCCGTCCGCGCTCAACCACTGCTCAACCGCAAAGCGCCCGCCGATTCCGGTGTCGCGGTCGCCCATGAAGGCGAGAGTGCCATCCCTGCCACGCACCGCCACCGTGCGCGCCTCGGCATCGACCAGCAGGTCGGGACGCGGCGCCGTCGCCGCCGTGGCGATGCCGGCGAGCGCCAGCAGCGGCGCGAGACCAACCAGCCTTGTGCGCGCGAGGCACAGCACCATCAATCCGAGGCTGATCAGCACCAGGCTGGCCATCGGCATGGCTGGCACGCCGCGATCGGCGCCGGGCAGCGCCGCGACCAGATCGGAGATGTCCCGCATGCGGGCGAGGCCCCAGCCCATCAGCCGCCAGGCCGGATCGTCCCAGCCAAACGGCATCAGGATCGAGCCGGCGAGCCCCGCCGGCATGACGACGAACGACACGACCGGCATGGCGCCGAGATTGGCCAGCAGGCTCAGCGGCGCCAGGCGCTGAAAGTGATAGGCGGCATAGGGTGCTGTCGCCAGACCTGCCGCCAGCGACGCCAGCACCAGTGCCGCGATATAGCGCCCCGGCAGCCCGAGCCAGCGGCCGGCCTTCTCGGAGGGAAGGGTGATGAGGAAGCCGAAACGCTCATAGGCCGCGATCAGCCCGAGCGTGGCGGCGAACGACATCTGCGCCCCCGGATCGAGCACCGCCCGGGGCGACACTATGAGCAGCACCAGCGCCGCCACCGCCAGCGTCCGCAAGGTCAGTGCCGGCCGGCCGAGCACGATGCCGGCCAGGACCAGCAACGTCATCACATAGGCGCGCTGGGTCGGCACCTCGGCGCCGGAGAGCAGCAGGTAGAAGCTGGCGGACAGCATGGCCGGCAGCGCCGCCCAGGCCTTGATCGGCCGGTAGAGCGCGAGATCCGCCACCAGCGCCAGCAGCGCCCGCGCCAGGAAGAACACGGTACTCGCCACCAGCGCCATGTGCAGGCCGGAAATCGACAGCACATGCGACAGTCCGGAGATCCGCATACTTTCCTCGATCGATTCCGGCACCGCGTCCCGCAGCCCGGTAACGAGCGCGACCGCGACGCCCCCCTCCTCCCCCGGCAGCGCCGCGCGGATGCGTGCGGCGATGGCGTGCCGCGTGCCGTCGAGCCAGGTGGTCAGCGCCAGCCCCGGCGGCGGCGCGACAGCTGCGGGGCTCAGCTGCGGCCGGCCGAGCGCATATCCGGTGGCACCGATGCCATCCAGCCAGATCGCCCGCCCGAAATCGAAGCCGCCGGGATAGGACGGCCCCGGCGGGGGGCCGAGCGTGGCGCGCAGTGTCACATGGCTGCCCACCGCCGGCGGCTGCCGACCGGCGAGGGTGACGCGCACCCGCCTCGGCATTTCCACCCCGGCGCGCTCCATGCCGGTGACGGCGAGGGTGATGCGGCTGCCGCGCGGGCGAAGCTCGGCCGCCTCGACATAGCCGCGCAGCTCAACCGCGTTCAGCGTTCGGCCCAGCACCGGATGCGCCATCAGCTGCACCTGCAGCGCCGCCACCGCGAAACCGGCGGCGATGACGGCGAGCAGCGCCAGCAGATGGAAGGCGAGGGGCCGCGCCCGCGCCGCCACAGCAAGGCCGGCAAAGGCGAGGGCCGGCACAAAGCCGGCATAGGGCAGGGGCTCCTGCGGCGCGGCGAAATAGAGCGCGGCGCCGGCGGAAAAGCCGATCGGCAGGAACAGGAAGCCGCGCCGGTCGTCGAGCTCGCGCGCCAGCGCCGTCGCCGCGCCGTGCCAGAGCCCCGCCAGAGACAGTTGCGGCAGGCGCCAGTCGTTCGGGTGCCGCCTCGCCCGCCCCGCGCCGAGCACAGCCGCCCGCGCGCGCCGACGCGGCGCGTCTCCCGGCCCCAGCTGCGGCGGCTCGTGCATCCCCCGATGCCCCTTGCGCGTGTTTCGCTGCCCTGTCCTGCTGCCTTGTCACGCGGCGCGCGGCCCGTTGCGGTCCAGCCCCGGCGGAAGGCCCGCTTTTCCCGCATCGTACTCCTATGGTACACGCACGCTCCGCGCCCGCCATGCTTCGCCGCCGTCCCTCCGGCGCAGACGGAAGAGATATGTCCGAGACCGTCGTTACCCGCTTCGCCCCCTCGCCCACCGGCTTCCTGCACATTGGCGGCGCCCGCACCGCGCTGTTCAACTGGCTCTATGCCCGCGCCAAGGGCGGCACGATGCTGCTGCGCATCGAGGACACCGACCGCCAGCGCTCCACCCCGGAGGCGATCGACGCCATCATCGACGGGCTGAAATGGCTCGGCATCGACTGGTCCGGCGAGGTGATCTACCAGTTCGCCCGGGCCGAAAGGCACCGCGAGGCGGTGGAGCAGATGATCGCCGCCGGCCGCGCCTATCCCTGCTACGCCAGCGCGGCGGAGTTGGAGGAGATGCGCGAGACCGCCCGCAAAGAGGGCCGCCCACCGCGCTATGACGGGCGCTGGCGCGACCGCGACCCGGCGGACGCGCCGGCCGACCGCAAGCCGGTGTTCCGCCTGAAGGCGCCGACCGAGGGCGAGACCGTCATCGACGACCTCGTGCAGGGCCGGGTGGTGATTCCCAACAAGGACCTCGACGACCTCGTCCTGCTGCGTTCCGATGGCACCCCGACCTATATGCTCTCGGTGGTGGTGGACGACCACGACATGAACGTCACCCACATCATCCGAGGCGACGATCACCTCACCAATGCTGCGCGTCAGACGCAGATCTACCATGCGCTAGGCTGGGGGGTGCCGAAGATGGCGCACATCCCGCTGATCCATGGGCCGGACGGGGCGAAGCTCTCCAAGCGGCATGGTGCGCTCGGCGTCGATGCGTATCGGGCCATGGGCTACCTGCCCGCCGCGCTGCGCAACTACCTCGTCCGCCTCGGCTGGAGCCATGGCGACCAGGAGATCTTCTCCACCGAGGAGATGACCCGCCTGTTCGACCTCGACCGGGTCGGCCGCTCGGCGGCGCGCTTCGACTTCGCCAAGCTGGAGAACATCAACGGCCTGTATATCCGCTCGACCCCCGACGCCGAGCTGATCGAGGCCATCGACGCCCTGCTCCCGCATATTCCCGACGGCGCCACAATCGCCGCCGCGCTGACGCCGGAGCGCCGCGCCCAGCTGCTCACCGCCATGCCGGGACTGAAGGAGCGCGCCAAGACCCTGCTCGAACTCATTGAAAACTCAGCCTATATCTGGCGGACGCGCCCGCTGCCCCTGGAAGAAAAGGCGCAGGCACTGCTCACGGAGGACGCTCGCCGGCTGCTGGCGGCCGCTGCCGGACAGCTCGCGGCGGTGAGCGAATGGAACGCTGCCGAGACCGAGGCGGCGGTGCGAGCGGTGGCTGAGGCGCAAGGGGTTAAGCTCGGCATGCTGGCCCAACCACTGCGCGCGGCCGTGACCGGCAAGACCACCTCGCCCGGTATCTTTGACGTTCTCACGGTGCTGGGCCGGGAGGAATCGCTCGCCCGCATCGCCGACCAGACAGGCGCCGCTGCGCCAGCGTAATGCCTTCCCTGAGGTAGCCGGGCCCGCCGGAACAGGCGTCTGCCCGGCTCCCGGCCGCAATGCGGGAGCGGTTTCGCTGCGCTTGCGAGGGCGGGTCGAAACCGCTACGACTTTGACCATGGGCCGCCGTGGGACATCCCCCGTCTCCGCTGCACATTGCCGCAAGGCAGGCGCGGCCCCCGCAAAAGACGCGATCCGTTTCAGATCCGGTTCTCAAGGTTCAGGGAGACCCCGCATGGACGCCAGCCAAAGCAACGCGCCAAAATCCGCCACGCTCACCATTGGCGATGAAAGCTGGGAGCTTCCGATCCTGAACGGCACGATAGGGCCGGATGTCATCGACATCGCCAAGCTCTACAGCCAGACTGGCAAGTTCACCTACGATCCCGGCTTCACCTCCACCGCCTCCTGTGAAAGCCAGATCACCTATATCGACGGCGACGAGGGCGTCCTGCTCTATCGCGGCTACCCCATCGAACAGCTGGCCGAGAGCGACTTCCTCGAAACCTGCTACCTTCTCCTCTACGGCGAACTGCCAACGGCCGCCCAGAAGGCCGATTTCGACTACCGCGTCACGCGCCACACCATGGTGCATGAGCAGATGAGCCGCTTCTTCCACGGCTTCCGTCGCGACGCGCACCCCATGTCCGTTCTGGTGGCCTCGGTCGGCGCGCTCTCCGCCTTCTACCACGACAGCACCGACATCTCCGATC
Source organism: Xanthobacteraceae bacterium 501b (assembly GCA_000378025.1). Taxonomy (GTDB): domain Bacteria; phylum Pseudomonadota; class Alphaproteobacteria; order Rhizobiales; family Xanthobacteraceae; genus Ancylobacter. The sequence goes on along the minus strand of KB899087.1, from coordinate 1,110,186 downwards.
CGCAGCAGCGCATGATCGCCTCGATCCGGATGATCGCGAAGATCCCGACGCTGGCGGCGATGGCCTACAAGTACTCGATCGGCCAGCCCTTCGTGTACCCCAAGAACGATCTGGACTACGCCTCGAACTTCCTGCGCATGTGCTTCTCGGTGCCCTGTGAGGAGTACAAGGTCAACCCGATCCTCTCGCGCGCCATCGATCGCATCTTCATCCTGCACGCCGACCACGAGCAGAACGCCTCGACCTCGACCGTGCGGCTCGCCGGCTCGTCGGGCGCCAACCCCTTCGCCTGCATCGCCGCCGGCATTGCCTGCCTGTGGGGCCCCGCCCATGGCGGCGCCAATGAGGCCGCGCTGAAAATGCTCGGCGAGATTGGCTCGGTGGACCGCATCCCCGAGTTCATCAATCGCGCCAAGGACAAGAACGACCCGTTCCGGCTGATGGGCTTCGGCCACCGGGTGTACAAGAACTACGATCCGCGCGCCAAGATCATGCAGCGCACCTGCCACGAAGTGCTCGGCGAGCTTGGCATCAAGGACGACCCGCTGCTCGACATCGCCGTCGAACTGGAGCGGATCGCGCTGCAGGACGAGTATTTCGTCGAGCGCAAGCTGTACCCAAATATCGATTTCTATTCGGGCATCACGCTGCGCGCCCTCGGCTTCCCCACCTCCATGTTCACCGTGCTGTTCGCCCTCGCCCGCACGGTGGGCTGGATCGGCCAGTGGAAGGAAATGATCGAGGATCCGAGCCAGCGCATCGGCCGTCCGCGCCAGCTCTACACCGGCGCCACCCAGCGCGACTACGTTCCGATCGCCCGCCGCAAGTGATCGCGGCGCGCAAGTGATCGCGGCGCGCAAGTGATCGCGATGCACGTGTGCTGATGGCCTGATACTGGAAACCCCGTCCTCCGCATTGGAAGGCGGGGTTTTTCGTTGCCGCGCCCGCTCGGGTTCAGTTCTCAGTACGGCGCTGTGCCAGCGTTTCCAGCACTGCCCGCGCTGCCCGCCGGCTGGGCGGATCGCCGCCCTCGCCCATGACAGAGTCGAGCCGTGCAAAAGCGGAAAGCTGTGCCTCCCGCTCAGGCCCGCCAGCGATCAGCCGCGCCAGTTGCGCCGCCATGGCCGGCGGGTCGATGTGCCATTGCAGATATTCCGGCATGGCAGGCTCATCGAGAATGAGATTGGGCAGGATCGCCGTCTTCACCCGGATGAAGAACGGCGCGATACGCCCCTCCAGCCAGGGCACCCGATAGGCCGCCACGGTCGGGACGCCGGCAAGCGCAAGTTCCAGCGTCACCGTGCCGGACGCCGCCAGCGCCGCCCGCGCCACCCGGAAGGCGGCCCGCTTCTCCTCATCCTCGACAAGAATGCGCGGCTTGACCGGCCAGGTTGCCACCATGGCCTCCACCTGGGCCCGCCGGCCCGGCAGGGTCGGCAGCACAGGCTCGACATCCGGCACGTTGACCATGAGCCGCGCCAGCACCTCGCCAAAGGTCGCCCCTAAGCGCGCCAGCTCCGCTCGCCGGCTGCCAGGCAGCACCAGCAGCACCGGCGGCGCGGCGGCGCGCCGGGCCGCCTCTTCGGCAGATGGCCGGAGCGTGGCCAACTCACCCAGCAAGGGGTGGCCGACATAGGTGGTCGGCGGACCGCCCAGCGTGTGCATCGCCTCGGGCTCGAAGGGCAGCAGCGCCAGCACCCGGTCGAAATCCGGCGCCATCGCCTTGGCGCGCCCCTGACGCCACACCCAGACGGTTGGCGCGACATATTTGACGATCGGCAGCGACGGCAGGCGCGCCCGCACCCTGCGCGCGACGCGATGGGTGAAATCAGGCGCGTCGACCATCACCAGGATATCAGGCCGCTGGGCAATGATGGCCTGTGCCGTCTCGCCCATACGTCGCAGGATGCGCGGCAGGCCGCCGATCACCTGCGCGAAACCCATCGCGGTGATGTCTTCCATGGGAAAGAGCGGCACCAGCCCCTGCGCCTGCATGCGGGCGCCGCCGACGCCACGAAAGCGCACCGCGCCGGCATGGAGCGCCTTCAGCTCCGCCATCAGCCCGGCACCCAGCACATCGCCCGATTCCTCACCGGCGACGATGAATATGTCGAGAGCAGCCGGGCCGCTCATGAGCCCTGTGTCCCCTCGCGCTCGACGCCCAGGATGAACAGGCCCTTCTCGTCGGCGAGCCGGATCAAGGCCGCGCTATCAGCGACGATGACGCCGCCGGCCTCCAGCGCGATGCCGGCCAGCCCAGCCCGGGCCGCACCTTCCACCGTGCGGGTGCCGAAGGACGGCAGATCGATCCGCAGATCCTGCCCCTCCTTCGGGCGCTTGACCAGCACCCCACAGCGCGCCGGCATCTTGATGCGGCCATTGGCCCGCAACTCGGCGACCCGCGCGAGCATGAGATCGGTGCCCTCGGCCGCCTCGACCGCGACGACATGGCGGTTCATCACCACCAGCCCCTGGCCGATGTCGAGCGGCCCCATCACCGCCAGTGCCGCGCGCCCGCGGGCGATGTCCTCGCGCGCGCCAGCATCCGGCGCAACGGCGCCAAGTTGCCCGGCTGGCATGAGGATTTCCGGCGCCACCTCATGTGCGCCGACGAGGCGGAAACCCGATTCCTCCATGAGTTGGCCAAGGCCTGTGAGCAGATAGTCGTCGCCGCCGCGCAGCATGGCAACGGCACGCGGCAGCAGCCGCAGTGTGGCCCAGTCGAGCCGGAGATCGCGGATACGCGGGCGCAGCACATTGCCGATGAAAACGACGTCGCGGCAGCCCCGGCGGCGCAGCTCGCTCTTGAGGAAGCCGAAGCGGCCGAGCGAGATCCACACATGCGGCCAGGCCTCGAAGGCGGCATCGGCAAAGCCACGCACGGGGAACAGGACGACCTGTCGCCCCGCCCGTCGCGCCCCCTCGGCCACGGCGAGGGGGAAGGCCCCGCCGCCGCAGATGATGGCCAGCGGGCCCTCGGCCGCATCCGCCGCCGAGGACGGCGCCTCAGGCGGCGTCGGGTTCGGCGACATGGTCAGCCGTGTCCTGGGGTACGGTCAGGCGGCGCTTGCCGCCATTGCGCACGAAATCGACGACATGCATGACGTTGGCGTCGTCGGCATAGCGCTCGGCCACACGCGCGGCGCGCTCAGCCAGCGTGCCGCTGGAGTAGAACAACTCACGGTAGGCCGCGCGCAGCGCGTGGATCTGTGGCCGGCCGAGGCCGCGGCGCTTCATGCCGATGATGTTCAGCCCACCGAGTCCACTGCGGCCATAGATCATGGCGCCGAACGGGATGAGATCGTGCTGCAGCCCGCATAGGCCGCCGACAATCGCGTTGTCGCCGATGCGGACGAACTGATGGATCGCCGCCATGCCGCCGAGAAAGACGTTGTTTCCCACGCTTACATGGCCGGCGAGAGTCGCGTTGTTGGCGAAGATCACATTGTCGCCGACGATGCAGTCATGCGCCACATGGCTGTTCACCATGAACAGGCAATTATCGCCGACAACCGTCTCCTGGTGGCCGCCGGCGGTGCCGGTGTTCATCGTCGCATGTTCGCGGACCGTGCAGTTGCGGCCGATCACCAGCCGGGTCGGTTCGCCCTTGTAGCCGAGCGACTGCGGCGCAAAGCCGAGCGAGGCGAAGGGATAGATCGTCGAACCCTCGCCGATGGTGGTGTGCCCACTTATCGCGACATGCGAGACCAGCTTGACCCCGGCACCCAACACCACATGCGGCCCCACCGTGCAGAACGGGCCGATCTCGACACCGACGCCCAGAACGGCACCCGCCTCGACACGCGCCAGCGGGTCGATCTTCGCCTCGGTTTCGTTCATTTACGCTCCCCGCGGGCGATCATCGCGCTCACTTCCGCCTCGGCGACGATCTCACCGTCCACCTTGGCCTCACCACGGAACCACCACATGTTCCGCCGCTTGGTCATCTTGGTCATGTGATACTCAAGTACGTCGCCCGGCAGAACCGGCTTGCGGAACTTGGCTTTGTCTATGGTCATTAAATAGACGAGCGAGGGCGCACCATCCTCGGGGCGGTTCAGCAGGCAGATGGTGCCGGCGGTCTGCGCCATGCCTTCAAGGATGAGCACGCCGGGCATGACCGGGTTGTCCGGGAAATGGCCCTGGAAATGCGGCTCATTGGCCGAGACATTCTTGATCCCGACCGCCTTCCTGTCGCCCTCGATGCCGACGATCCGGTCAACCATGAGGAACGGGTAGCGGTGCGGAAGCGTCGCCAGGATGCGCTGAATATCGGCCGCACCCAGCGCCGTGGGTTCAACTGTGGCTTGCTCCTGCACGTCCATGCCCTACTGTCCCTGTTGTTCGCTGGCGACGCCGCGCCGACCAGAACCTGTACCCTCGCCACGACCCAGCCGCTGCAGCGCCATCACCTCGCGGAACCAGTCGCGCATCGGCTTGGCGGGCGAGCCGCCCCATTCGGCACCGGGTGGCACATCGTCCTTCACATTGCTGGTCGCGGCGATGCGGGCGCCGTCGCCGATACGGACATGGCCGATGACTCCGACCTGCCCGCCCAGCATCACGAAATCCCCCAGCGTCGCGCTACCGGCGACGCCGGTCTGGGAGACGATGATGCAGTGGCGCCCGATGACCACGTTGTGCGCGATCTGCACCAGATTGTCGATCTTGGTGCCCTCGCCGATCACCGTATCGCGCAGCCCGCCGCGGTCGATCGTCGTCGAGGCGCCGATCTCCACGTCGTCCTGCAGGATCACCCGGGCGATCTGCGGAATCTTGGCGTGGCCCTTGGCGCTGCCGACATAGCCGAAACCATCCTGCCCGATCCGCGCCCCGGGATGAACGATGACCCGATCGCCGAGCAGCGCGTGCTGCAGCGTCACCCCGGCGCCGATCGAGCAATGCCGCCCGATGCGAACGCCCGGCCCGATCACCGCGCCGGCGGCGACCACGGTGCCCGTGCCAATTTCCGCCCCGGCGCCGATCACCGCGCCCGGGTCCACCGTCACCTCGGCCTCGATCCGCGCCTGCGGATGCACCACCGCCCCGGCGGCGATGCCGACATGGCCGAACATCGAACCCGGGCGGAGACTGGCGGCATGGATCTGGCGGGCCACGGTGACGAAGGCCGCGTGCGGCTTGGCCACGCGCAGCGCCACCGTGCCGACAGGCACATGTTCAGCGAAACGTTCGGTGACGAGGCAGGCGCCCGCCCGAGTCTCACGCAGCGCCGGCACATGGCGGGCGCCGTCCATGAAGGCAAGATCACCGGGGCCCGCCTCTTCGAGCGAGGCCACGGCGGAAATCCGCACCGCCGGCGCGCTGGCGACGGCCTCACTGGGCGGCACGCCGAGGAGCGCGGCGATTTCGGTCAGAGTCAGCGGCACCGGCGCCGAATGGAAGAAGGGATCGCTCATCGCCGCCTGTCGACTGCAGTGCCGTTACCCAAACGCACAAGCGGCCCGGATGACCGGACCGCCGTGCTGCACGATGGGGTGGAGCTTATCAGAACTTCGTGCCACCGCTGAAGCGGAACTGCTGGACCTCGTCATACCATTCCTTGGTCAGCGCCCAGGCATAGTCGAAGCGCAGCGGACCGAAGGGCGACTGCCAGATCAAGCTGACACCAACCGAGGAGCGGATGCTGTCGCTGTCGGCGACGCAGACATTGGCTTTGCCCTTGGTAGAAGAACCAGCGTAGAGCCCGCAATCCACGTAGTTCTCTTCGTTGTCCCAACCCGGAATGTTCGGGAAGGTAGTGTTGCCCTGGTAGTCCCACAGCGAACCGGCATCGGCGAAAACGGCCGCCTTCAGGCCGAAATCCTTGGGCAGGAAGGAAAGCGGGAACTGGATTTCCGCCGAGGTGCCCCAGTACATCGTGCCACCGAGCGCATCCATGTCCTCGCCATAATAGCCGGAGGCCAGATCGCGCGGGCCGATGCCGTTCGGGGCGAAGCCACGGACGAGGTCGGGACCCTTGAAGAAGTTGTCGGTGATGCGCAGGTCCTCATTGCCCCACCCGGCCACATTGCCCACCTGGCCACGCAGCAGCAGCACGAAGTCGCCGACGATCGGGGTGTAGAAGCGGGTGTCGAAGGTGGTGCGAATATAGGTCGTGTCGCCACCGAGGCCGGCGAAGTCCTGCTTCAGCTCGATCAGGTAGCCGTTGGACGGGTTCCGGTTATCGTCGAGCATGTTGTAGGACAGGGTGTAGCCGACGGCCGAGGTGATGATCGCCTCATTGTTGATTTCGAGCAGCGCCCACGAGACGTCGTTGTAGAACTCATCCTCGATGCTGACCGAGATTTCTTTCTGCGACAGCATGTAGCGCAGGCCCAGCGTCAGCTCGTCGGTCAGCGGCAGGGCGATGCGCAGCGTGCCGCCCGCCGTCTCCGTGTCGTACTGGCTGTAGCTGGTGGCGCTGGTCGTCTTCCAGAACAGGTCGAAGCCGGCGGCGATGCGGTAATCGAGGAAGTAGGGCTCGGTGAAGCTGAAATCGGCGCCCTGCACGTTCTCGCCCAGCTGACCCGCGAGACGGACATACTGGCCGCGACCGAGGAAGTTCTTCTCCGAGATCGCCACTTCGCCGATGAAGCCGTCCGAGGTCGAATAGCCGCCCGAGACCGAGAACTCGCCGGTGGGCTGATCCTCAACCGTCACCACGAGGATGATGCGGTCGGGCGCGGTACCAGGCTCGTTGGAAATCTTCACGTCCTTGAAGTAGCCGAGATTGCGCAGGCGGCGCTCGGCGCGGTCCACCATCACGCGGTTATAGGCATCACCTTCGGCGAAATCGAACTCGCGGCGGATGACCCAGTCGCGGGTACGGACATTGCCGCGGATCTCGATGCGCTCGACATAGACGCGCGGGCCTTCCTCGACGGCGAAGACCAGCGAGATGGTGCGCGCCTCGACATTGCGGTCGCCGCGCGGACGAACCTGGGCGAAGGCGTAGCCGGACTTGGAGACCTCGATCGTGGCGTTCTCGACCGACTTCTCGACCAGCTCGGCATTGTAGACCTGGCCGGGCGCGACCCGCAGGGCGGCGCGCAGATCATTGATCGAGACATCCTTGATGCCGCTGACGACATCGACCGTCCCGACTTTGTACTGCGGGCCTTCCTCAATCACATAGGTCAGGATGAAGCCATCGCGCGCCCGGTCGAGATCGGCCGTCACCGAGATGATGCGGAAATCGGCATAGCCATGCTTCAGGTAGAAGCGGCGCAGCAGTTCCTGGTCGGTGTTGATGCGGTCGACGTCATAAATGTCGGTGTTCTTCAGCCAGGAGAGCCAGTTGGTCTCCGTGGTCGTGACCTCTTCCTTGAGCTTGTATTCGGAATAGGCCTTGTTGCCGACGAACTTGATCTCGGCCACGCCCAGCTTGTCGCCCTCGGTGATCTCGAACACCAGATCGACACGACCCTGGCCGCGCTCGATGATCTTCGGTTCCACGCGCACGTCATAGCGGCCGGCGCGGTGATAGACGTCGATGATGCGCTGTGTGTCGGCCTGCACCGTCGTCTTGGACAGCGGGCTACGGGCCTTGGACTGAACTTCCAAGGCCAGCTGGTCGTCCTTGACCTTCTTGTTGCCCTCGAAGGCAACGCGATTGATGACCTGATTCTCGACGACCGTAACGACCATCCGCCCACCGCGGTTACTGATCGTGACGTCGGAGAAAAGCCCCGTGGCGTAGAGCGACTTGAGCGCCTCGTCGATCTTGGCGGGCGTCAGCGACTGCCCGGGAGCGGGCTGGAAATAGGAGCGGATGGTATCGGCATCGACACGCTGATTCCCCTCGACGACAATTGAATTCGCCGACTGAGCCACGGCCACCCCGGGCGCCATGACGGCACCGGACACACTGCCGACCGCCACCAGAAGGGCAAAGCCGACAACCGAGGCCAATCTACTCACGAACCGGGAACGAGCCATTTGGTGCGCAACCTTACCGTTGTTCTGGGAGACGCCCGACTGCACACCCCTAGGCGCGCACCCGGCGACACTCCTCACCCTGCACTCCGTTTGATACAGACTTTTCCAGAGCCTGCAAACCGGACCTGCCGCTTTCAGTGCCTTTTCCGGACGGCGTGGCGCCTCGGCAACGCCGTCCCGAATCCAGCTCAAGATTTTGATATGTTGAGAATATCGTTCCACGTCGCAAACAGCATCAGCATCAGGACAAGCGCCAGACCGATGCGGAAACCCACCTCCTGGGCCCGTTCGCTGAGCGGCCGACCGCGCAGCGCCTCGATGCCGTAGAAAAGCAGATGCCCGCCATCAAGAAGCGGTACCGGAAAGAGGTTAAGAAGTCCGATCGACACCGACAGAACGGCGGCAAGTTGCAGTAAGGCGGCGATTCCGAAGGTCGCGACCTGGCCCGAAACCTGGGCGATGCGGATCGGCCCACCGAGCTGGTCAGCCCGCTCACGCCCCGTCACCACGCCGCCGAGATAGCTGAAAGTGCGGTCGACAATGAACCAGACTTCCGTCGTCGCCTGGGTCACGGCCTCGATCGGGCCGAATCGCTCGGTGCGGACCTGCCCTCCCCCGGTGTCGCGGGAGATGCCGAGCACGCCGATGCGATGAACATTACCGAAGGTGTCGGTGACTTCACGCAGGTCCGGGGTGGCCTCAAGGGTGAGTCGCTGCCCGCCGCGCTCGACCTCGATGGCGAGCGGCTCGCCGGCATTGGCGCTGACGATGCGCTGCATGTCGCCGAACGAACCGATGGGATCGCCATTGATGGCGAGGATCACGTCGCTGGGCTGGAAGCCGGCGCGCTCAGCGGCGCCGCCGGCCTGCACCGCGTCGACCTGCGGGGTCGTCACCTGCCGGCCCACCGTCATGAACAGCCCGGCAAAGATGACGATCGCGAGGATGAAATTAGCGATCGGCCCCGCCGCGACGATCGCCGCCCGGGCGCCGACCGACTTGTGGAAGAAGCTCTCGCGACGGTCGCTCTCGCTCATATGGGCGATGGCGCCACGGTCCGGCGCGCTGGCGGCGTTCTCGTCGCCGAGGAACTTGACGTAGCCGCCAAGGGGAATGGCCGAGAGCTTCCAGCGCGTGCCGTGCCGGTCATTGAAGCCGACGATCTCGGGGCCAAAGCCGATCGAGAACGCCACCACCTTCACCCCGGCCCGCCGCGCCACCCAGAAATGACCCAGTTCGTGGAAGAACACGACGATCGTCAGCACGAACAGGAACGGCACGACATAGCCGAGCAGCCAGCTCGCATTGCCGCCCATCGAGGCAAGAAGTTCCATCAGCGATTTCCCAGACACGCACGCCGACGGGCGCGCCTCTTGTTCCATAAGCAGCGTTTAAGGCGAAGGTGAGCAAAATGCGGCACGACACCCGAAATTAGGCACGTCACGCACGTTGTGGCTCCCCGGCCGCCATCGGCGGCAATCACCACAGCAGAAACCCGCGGGCCGGCGCGTCGGGCGCCCGTATTAAGCCGATCAGCAGCGCCAGCGCCGCCGCCGCAATGAAACCGTCAAGCCGATCCATCAGCCCGCCATGGCCGGGAATCAGCCGGCTGGAGTCCTTCACCTGGAAACGCCGCTTCATCGCCGATTCGAACAGGTCACCGCCCTGGCTGGCAAAGCTGGCAAGAAGCGCCACCGGCGCCGCCAGCAAGGCGGTCTCGACACCGGCCAAAGACAATGTCGCCATACCCGCCAGCATTCCGAAAAACGCCCCGCCGAGCGAGCCGGCCCAGGTCTTGTTGGGGCTGACGCGCGGCCAGAGCTTAGGACCGCCAATGAGTCGGCCGCAGAAATAGGCGGCGATGTCGGTCGACCAGACCACGGCCAGCAGCCAGATCAGGCTCACCAGCCCGAAAGAACCATCTTCGCGCAGGATGAGGGTGGGCAGCGCCAGCCCGCCGGCATAGATCACCCCGAACGGCGCCCAGGTCCGCCGCTCCCGGTTGGAGCGGGCGACGAGAGCCGCGGTGATCGCCCCCAGCACCACGATGCCGATGGCGGCCGGAGGCGGGCGGATGGCGAGCAGCAGAATTGCCGCCACCAGCGCCGCGCCACCAATGACCAGCAGCGGCGTGCGCGGCTTGGCTCCGATCATCCGCAGCCATTCCCAAAGCAGGATGACGGCCGCAAGCGCGACAAGAGCGCTGAACGCCCAGCCGCCGACCACCGCCACCAGCATGACGAACGGCCCGAGCACCAGCGCCGACCCTAGGCGCGGCAGGAAATCCTCACCGATCCGCAATGGCTCAGCTTTCCCCGGCGTCGACGCCGCCGAAGCGACGTTCGCGCCGGCGGTACTCGCCAAGCGCCTGCTCCAGCCAGCTCCGGTTGAAGTCGGGCCACAAGACCGGCAGGAAAACCAGCTCGGCATAGGCGGCCTGCCACAGCAGGAAATTCGACAGACGCTGCTCGCCGCTGGTGCGGATCATCAGATCAAGCGGCGGCAGCCCCGCCGTGTCGAGCACCTCAGAAAAGCGCTCGGTGGTGATGTCCTCGGCGCGAATCTCGCCAGCGGCCACCTGCCGGGCCAGCACCTGCGCCGCGCGGGCGATCTCGCCGCGCGAGCCATAATTGAACGCTACGGTCAGCCGCACCCCTGTATTGTCGCGGGTGAGCAGCTGCGCCTCGTCGAACAGCGCCTGGACTTCACGATCGGTGGGATGACCTTCGCCGATGATACGCAGGCGCACATTCTTCGCGTGCAGATCCTTGAGGTCTGAGCGGATGAAGCGCTTGAGCAGCCCCATCAGCTCGCCGATCTCCCGCTCCGGGCGCGACCAGTTCTCGCTGGAGAAGCTGTAGAGGGTCAACGCCTCGATGCCGAGATCCTTGGCATCGGCAACGGCGCGGCGCACGGCCTCGGCCCCACGCCGGTGCCCCTCGAAACGCGGCAGGCCTTGGCTCTTCGCCCAGCGGCCATTGCCGTCCATGATGATCGCGACGTGGCGCGGCACCTGGCATAGCGAGATCGCCTCGCTCCCAACGGTCTCGATGGCGGCACCTGAGGCCTCGCCACGCCTTGCAATGTTCACGGTGCCCCCCTGGCGCCCGCCGCTTAGACCGCGAGGATTTCCTTTTCCTTCGCGGCAACGACCTGGTCGATCTCGGCAATGAACTGATCCGTCGCCTTCTGGACCTGATCGGCGAGCCGGTCCAGGTCGTCGGAACTCATCTCGCCGTCCTTTTCCGCCTTCTTGATGGTGTCGAGGCCGTCGCGCCGCACATGGCGCACAGAGACGCGCGCGGCCTCGGAATATTTATGCGCCACCTTGACCAGTTCCTGACGGCGATCCTGCGTCAGCTCGGGAATGCGCACGCGCAGAACCTGACCTTCGGTCTGGGGATTGAGGCCCAGATTGGAATCGCGGATGGCCTTCTCGACCGCCGCCACCATGCCACGGTCCCACACTTGAACCGACAGCAGCCGCGGCTCCGGCACGTTTACCGACGCAACCTGGTTGAGCGGCATGTTGCTGCCATAGGCATTGACCTGGATCGGCTCCAGCAGGCTGGCCGAGGCGCGGCCGGTACGCAGGCCCGAAAGCTCGGTCTTCAGAACGGAGATCGCGCCCTGCATGCGACGCTTGATATCGGCAATGTCAATCGGACCAGTGCTCATCACAAACCTCATTCATACATCAGCCGGCACGAGGCCGACGGGCGCCGATTGGCGGCTTATCCAACCTAAAGGCGCCCGTGGCAAGCCTTACGCGGCAACCACACCCGCCGCACGGATAGGCACGAGCCTTCGCACGAAAATGCTAGGGCGCCACCGTCGTCGCGCGCCCCTCGCCACGGAGGGCAGCAGCAATTGCCCCGGGCTCCCGGATAGAGAAGACAACGATCGGCAGCTTCGCTTCCCGCGCCAGGGCGAAGGCGGCAGCATCCATCACCTTCAGGTCCTTCGCCAGCGCCTCGTCATGGGTAAGGCGATCATAGCGCTGCGCCGACGGGTCCCGTTTGGGATCGGCGGTGTATACGCCATCGACGTTGGTCGCCTTCATCACCGCGTCGCATTCCAGCTCGGCGGCGCGCAGCACGGCGCCGGTGTCGGTGGTGAAATAGGGGTTGCCGGTGCCGCCGGCCAGCAGCACGATGCGCCCGCGCGCCAGATGGCGCGATGCGGTCTGCCGGGCATAGGGCTCGCAGATGGTCGGCATGGGAATGGCGGAGAGTGTACGGGCGGGAACGCCGGCCTTCTCGACCGCCTTCTCCAGCGCGAGCGCGTTCATAACCGTCGCCAGCATGCCCATATGGTCGGCGGTGGCGCGATCGAGCCCCTGCCCCGCCACGCTGGCGCCGCGCAGGATGTTTCCGCCGCCCACCACCACGGCGATCTCCGCCCCCGTGGCGCGGGCCTCGACGAGATCCTGCGCGATGTTCTCGATGGTGGGCCAGTGCAGCCCGAAGGCCTCATTCCCCATCAGCGCCTCACCGGACACCTTGACCAAGACACGCCCATAGACGGCGCCGTGCGGCTCAGGGATCGACATGGTGCACCTCTGGCTTGGCGCGACTCGCGACGGCGCGCACAGTAAAACACGCCGGACTGCCCGTGGGCGGCCCGGCGTGACTTATCAACGTAAGATCGTGCTCAGACGCCGGCGGCCGCGGCGACTTCAGCGGCGAAGTCGCTTTCCTGCTTCTCGACGCCCTCGCCGAGGCCGAAGCGGACGAAACCGACCAGCTTGATCGGCGCACCGACCTTGCCTTCGCTTTCCTTCACCGCCTGGGCGACCGTCTTCGACGGGTCATGGATGAAGGCCTGCTCAACCAGCGTGACTTCCTTGAAATAGGTCTTCAGCCCGCTCTCGACGATCTTCTCGACCACGTTATCGGGCTTGCCGGAGGCCTTGGCCTTCTCGGCGAGAACGCCCTTCTCGCGCGCAATCACGTCCTCGGCGATGCTGGACGAATCGAGCGCCTGCGGGTTGGCAGCGGCGACATGCATCGCGATCTGGCGGCCGAGCGCGGCGAGTTCTTCCGCCTTGCCTTCCGACTCGAGCGCAACCAGTACGCCGATCTTGCCGAGGCCCTCGCCGACCGACCCATGGACATAGGTGCCGATGACACCCGCCGAGACAGAGAGCTTCTTGGAACGGCGCAGGTTCATGTGCTCGCCAATCGTGGCGACGGCGGTGTTGATGGCGTCGGCGACGGTCGCACCGGCCGGGTAGGCAGCCGCCTTGAGCGCCTCGACATCGTCCTCGGCGCCAAGCGCCACGGTGGCGATATCGCGCACCAGCTGCTGGAACTGCTCGTTGCGGGCGACGAAGTCGGTCTCGGAATTCACTTCGACGACTACACCCGTCGTCCCCGACACGGCGAGGCCGATAAGGCCCTCGGCGGCGACGCGCCCGGCCTTCTTGGCGGCCTTGGCGAGGCCCTTCTTGCGCAGCCAGTCGATGGCGGCTTCGATGTCGCCGTCCACCTCGGTCAGCGCGGCCTTGCAGTCCATCATGCCGGCGCCGGTCTTCTCGCGCAGCTCCTTCACCATGCCCGCGGTGATGTTGGCCATGTTCCGTTCCTCAACGATCTATGTGTCAATCGACGACACGGCCGGCCGGAAGGAATCCGGGCCGGCCGTGCGATACAATGCTTGGCGCCGAGATGTGACGCCGTTGCGAAGCGGACGCCGGGGTCACTCGACCTCGGCGGTCAGCTCCTTGGCCTGCGCCACCCAGCCATCGACACGACCCGGCAGGCCGACTTCCTCGCCGAGACGGTGAGCGTCGTCGGCGTTGAGCGCGGCGATCTGCCAGAAATGGAAGATACCGAGGTCGGTCAGCTGCTTCTCGATCGCGGGCGACACGCCGGTCAGCTTCTTCAGGTCGTCGGCAATGCCGCGCGGGCCCGAGAGCGATTCGAGGCTCGTCCAGGCGGATTCGGCCGGCAGGTCCTCAACCATCGGGGCCTCCGAAGCGCCAATGTCGATGCCGAGATCACCATGCGAGCGGCCGATGCCGTCAATGGCGGCGCGGGCGACGAGGTCGCAATAGAGGTTGATGGCGCGACCGGCGTCGTCATTGCCGGGAACCGGGAAGGCGATGCCGTCCGGATCGCAATTGGTGTCGAGGATGGCCGCGACCGGAATGCCAAGGCGGCGGGCCTCGGCGACGGCGAGGTCTTCCTTGTTGGTGTCGATGACGAACAGCAGGTCGGGAATGCCGCCCATGTCACGAATGCCACCAAGCGCGCGATCGAGCTTTTCCTTCTCGCGCTGGAGCGTCAGGCGCTCCTTCTTGGTGTAGCCGACGCCCTCGCCGGCCGCGAGCAGCTCTTCAAGCTTCTTCAGGCGGGCGATGGAGTGGGAAATGGTCTTCCAGTTGGTCAGCATGCCGCCGAGCCAGCGGGAGTTCACATAATACTGCGCCGAACGCTTGGCGGCATCCGCCACGGCATCAGCCGCTTGGCGCTTGGTGCCAACGAACAGCACGCGGCCGCCACGGGCCACGGTGTCGGACACGGCCTGCAGCGCGCGATGCAGCGCCGGCACGGTCTGGGCCAGGTCGAGAATGTGGATGTTGTTGCGGGTGCCGAAGATGAACGGGGCCATCTTCGGGTTCCAGCGGTGGGACTGATGCCCGAAATGCACGCCAGCTTCCAGGAGCTGGCGCATGGTGTAGTCAGGGAGCGCCATTGTCGTCTCTCGTCCGGTTGGGCCTCCGCGGACATGGCCGTGCCGAGGAATTCGGCTTACGGCACCGGAGCGGCGCTGGAGCCCCCGTCACCTCGTGACAATGGGCTTCCGGCCGCGAGTCCGCGTGCGGAATGGCGCGGCTTATAGGGGAGTGCGATCCATGTGGCAAGTCCGCGCCTACGCCGCCACCAGGCCACCGGTGGAACGGCTGGCAAGCAGGCTCCACTCGGCCAGGGTGGAAGACAGCAATCCCGGCGTCGACGAAGGGGAATCGATCAGGGCGCGGGCCATGTCGCGATAGAGGAGGCCGGAAATCGCCGCACGCCCGAGCCCGCCCCTGGGCACCTCGATCGTGTGATGACGCAGCGTCGGGGTCAGGAACTCGTCGATCGTCGCGGCAATCTCTGGCGTCACCTCTGGCCATTGGCCGCCGAGTTGCCGCTTCATCCGTCCCGTCGTGCCGCGCCAGTCCTCGAGCAGGGCGTCGTAGACGACCAGGGCGCGGGGCAGTCCGCGCGTGCCGCGCTCGGCATCCAGAGTGTAGCGCATCCACAGGCCCAGCGCCCGGCGCGGCTCCATGTCGTCGCGGCGCGCCAGCGACTCGGCGACCTCCAGCGGGTTGCGCAGCGTGAGCACAGCCTCAACGGCATAACCTGCCTCGGTAAGCGCCTCACGGTAGAGGGGAACCAGACGACTGATGCGCGGGTCCTTCAGCACCACCGTCGAGGCACCTTCAAATTCGCTATCCAGTGTATCGCGCAGCCGTTGCCACATGCCATTGGCACGCACCACGTCGATCGGCGAGACCGTAATACGCCGGCGCGAATACCAGCGGTGCCCGCAGGCCGCGAGAATTTCGTCGTTCAAGTCGACGATGGGCTTGGATTCCCAGTGCCCGCGCAGGTTCCCCGACGTGGCGCCCATCAATGTCTGCGGAGTCGCGGCTCCCAGGAGATTGACCGTCCGCGTGAGTGCCGACGTGCCGCTCCGGTGCATGCCCAGGATTAAAATTGCCCGCCGCTTATGAGAACCGTCTAATGCCACCGGCCTGTTTGCCTTTTGTGAATCTTGCGTCGCAAAAAGCGGATTAACTTCATAAAGATCAAGCAAAATCGGCATCGAAGGCACTATGAAATCAAATGGAAATAATCGCGAAACAAAAAGAAACACCACACATATCGTGGGCATATTTCTTGCCGAGCATTCAACGTGGAGTTGATCTCCAGATTTCCGATGGAGTGCCGCTAAAATGGTCCGGAACCTCTCGGTCGGGTGACGCGTCACTGACCGGCATTGCGCAAGGCCAGATGCCCCCTAAAGGCTTGTGTCGAACTGACCTCAGCCTGCTGTGGGTGTGGTGAGGAGACACAGCCTGATCTCGGCTGCCAGCGGCTGCGGAATGCAGCGCGAGCCCGACGATCGGCACCGGAAAGTAAAAGGCGAGCCCCCTGCACGCGACAGGGGCGCCTTGTCGCCCGACGCGGCGGGCGCATAAGCGCGCCGGCGAGGCTCCCTGCCGCCTGCCGACGACAAATCCGGGCCGGGCGCTACGCCATCTCGACCATTTCGACGCCGGGAACCGCCTTCAGCGCGCCCGCGATCTGCGGCGACAGGCTGAAGCGGCCGGGGAGCTTCACCTCGACCTCGGTGTCACCACGCTCGCCCAGCAGCAGCACCAGCGACACTTCGCCATCGCCTCGCCCGCCACCAAGCGAGCCGAGCCGGGTCGCCACGCTTTCCAATGGCTCGGGCGAGCGCAGAAAGACCCGCATGCCCTTCTGCATCTTCGACGCCGCCTGATCGAGTGGCTCGACCGTCTGGATGCGGGCACGCACATCTTCGCCCTGCAGTTCGGCCGAAACCTGCAGCAGCAGCGCCTTGCCCGGCTCCAGCAATTCGCGGTACTGCGCCAGCGCTTCCGAGAACAGCACCGCCTCAAACTGGCCGGACGGGTCGGACAGGCCGACGATGCCCATCTTGTTGCCGCTCTTTGTACGCCGCTCCTGCCGGCTCACCACCGTGGCGGCGAGGCGCCCGGCCATGGAGCCGGCGCGGACCGAGCGGGTGAAGTCGGTCCAGCGCTGCACCCGCAGCCGGTCCAGCGCCTTGCCGTAATCATCGAGCGGGTGACCGGTAAGGAAGAAGCCGATCGCGTCATACTCGCGCTGAAGCTTCTCGGCCGGCAGCCAGGGGGCGGCATTGGGAATCGGCAGTTCCGCCGCGACCGACGGCCCGCCGAACATGTTGCCCTGACCAGAGGCCGCCTCCGCCCCGACCGAGGCCGCGTGGGCGAGGATGGAATCGATCGCGGCTTGCGCCCGGGCGCGGTTCTTCTCCACCGCGTCGAAGGCGCCGGCGCTGACCAGGCTCTCCATCGTCCGCTTGTTCAGCGCCTTGGCGTTGATGCGCGAGGCGAAATCGGCAAGGCTGGCGAAGGGCCGAGCGCCCCGCGCCTCGACGATCGCTTCCACCGAATGGCCACCGACGCCCTTGATGGCGGCGAGCGCGTAGAGGATGCGGCCGTCTTTCACCGCGAATTCGCGCCCCGAGAGGTTCACCGAGGGCGGCACCACCTCGATGCCGAGTCGCTGCGATTCCTGGCGGAATTCCGCCAGCTTGTCGGTGTTGCCCATGTCGAGCGTCATGGAGGCGGCCATGAACTCGGTGGGGTAGTTCGCCTTCATATAGGCGGTCTGGTAGGACACGAGCGCGTAGGCCGCCGCGTGGCTCTTGTTGAAGCCGTAATCGGCGAACTTGGCGAGCAGGTCGAAGATCTCGGAGGCCTTGGCCTTCGGCACTCCGCGCTCCACCGCGCCATCAACGAAGCGCGCGCGCTGCTGGTCCATCTCGGCGCGGATCTTCTTGCCCATGGCGCGCCGCAGCATGTCGGCTTCGCCAAGCGAGTAGCCCGACAGCGTCTGGGCGATCTGCATCACCTGTTCCTGGTAGATGATAACGCCGTAGGTTTCCTTCAGGCTGGCTTCCAGCGCCGGATGGGCGTAGGCGGCCTTTTCCTGACCGTTCTTGACCGCGCAATAGACCGGGATATTCGCCATCGGGCCCGGACGGTACAGGGCGACGAGCGCGATGATGTCCTCCAGCCGGTCGGGCTTCATGTCGACCAGCGCCCGCCGCATGCCGGCGCTTTCCACCTGGAACACGCCGACCGTCTCACCGCGGGTCAGCATGTCGTAGGTCTTCTTGTCGTCCAGCGGGATAGTCGACAGGTCGAGCGCGATGCCGCGCTGGGCGACGAGGCGGACGGCGGTTTGCAGGACAGTGAGGGTTTTCAGGCCGAGGAAGTCGAACTTCACCAGCCCCGCCTGCTCGACCCATTTCATGTTGTACTGGGTGACAGGCATGTCCGAGCGCGGGTCTCGGTAGAGCGGCACCAGCTGGGACAGCGGCCGGTCGCCGATGACGATGCCGGCGGCGTGGGTCGAGGCGTGGCGGTTGAGCCCTTCCAGCCGGGTGGCGATGTCGAAGGCGCGCTTCACCACCGGGTTGGCGTCACTCTCGCCCTGCAGGCGCGGCTCGTCAGTGATCGCCTGTTTGAGAGTCACAGGATTGGCCGGGTTCTGCGGCACCAGCTTGCACAGCTTGTCGACCTGGCCATAGGGCATTTCCAGCACCCGGCCGACATCGCGCAGCACGCCGCGCGCCTGCAAGGTGCCGAAGGTGATGATCTGCGCCACCTGGTCGCGCCCATAGCGTTGCTGGACGTAGCGGATCACCTCGTCGCGGCGCTCCTGGCAGAAGTCGATGTCGAAGTCCGGCATCGACACGCGCTCGGGATTCAGGAAGCGTTCGAACAGCAGGCCGAAGCGCAGCGGGTCGAGATCGGTGATTGTGAGCGAATAGGCGACGAGCGAACCGGCGCCCGAGCCACGGCCGGGTCCGACGGGTATGCCCTGCGCCTTCGCCCATTTGATGAAGTCCGACACGATGAGGAAGTAGCCGGGAAACTTCATCTTTTCGATGATGCTGAGCTCGAAGGCCAGCCGGTCCTCATAGTCCTTCTGGCTCAAGCCCGGCGTGGCGCCATGGACCGCCAGACGATTGCGCAGCCCCTCCTCCGCCTGCAGCCGCAATTCCTCCGCCTCGTCGCGGTCGAGGGTGAAGCGCGGCAGGATCGGCTTGACCGTGCGCGGGCGGTAAGCGCAGCGCTGGGCGATTTCGACCGTATTGGCAAGGGCTTCCGGCAAGTCCGAAAATAGCTCGGCCATCTCGGCGCGGGTGCGGAATCGATGATCCGGGGTCATCTGCCGGCGGTCAGACTCGGCCACCAGCCGGCCTTCGGCGATGCAAATCAGGGCGTCGTGGGCTTCATAGTCGTCCTGGGCGGCGAAGAAGGGCTCGTTGGTGGCCACCAGTGGCAGGTCGAGCCGGTAGGCGAGCTCGATCAGCGCCGGCTCGACGCGGCGTTCCTCGGCGACGCCATGGCGTTGTATTTCCACATAAAGCCGGTCGCCAAACAGGGTCTTCAGCACGCCAAGCCGCTGCTCGGCATGGTCGGCGCTACCCGCCGCCAGCGCGCGGTCAATCGGTCCAATGGGACCGCCAGTCAGTGCAATGAGACCAGAGGCGCGCCCCTCCAGCCAGTCGGCCTTGATGTGGGGGGCGCCGTCGGAGGCGGTGTCGAGGAAGGAGCGCGACACCAGCTCCATCAGGTTCTTCCACCCCTCCTCGCTGGCGGCGAGCAGGACGATGCGCGGGCGCTCCAGGCTGGCGGGGCCGCGCGGGGCCGGGCCGAGAAAATCCACCGCCACGGCGCAGCCGAGAATCGGCTGGATGCCGCTGGCCGCCATCTTCTCGGAGAATTCCAGCGCGCCGAACAGATTGCCGGTGTCGGTCAGCGCGATCGCCGGCTGGCGGTCCTTCTTGGCGAGATCGGCCAGCTTGCCGATGCCGAGCGCACCTTCCAGCAGGGAGAAGGAGGAATGGACATGCAGATGCACGAACCCGACATCAGCCTGCCCGACATCAGCCTTCGCCATCTCTCATCCTCCCGCGACTCGAAGCGCGACATGGTGGGCGCCCATGGCGGCGGCGTCCACCCTTGCGGGGTCGCCCTCCCCGCTGTCCTCAGGCTGAAGGCTGTGGCGTTCATGCCCCAGGCTGAAGGCCTCTGGCTTCAGGTCGGGGCCTCACACCCCGGTGATGACCCCAGCCCACAGGCCGATCATGGCGACGAAAAGAGCGATGGACGCGAGCGCGGCGGTTTCTTGAACAAGAACACGGATCATGTCGACCTCCCTAGAACATAGAGAGAACATTACCCCGCTTATCCCCGCAATCAACCCATGTTCTCTTTTCGTTCCAGTTCATGGTTGACGAAACGAAAACAGCTCTGGCGGCATCCGGACCGAATCGCGGGCACCCCGTGCCAGCCCTTTAGGCCCGCGCCTCAGGCGAGTTCGACGACCTTCCCCTCGCGCAGCGTGACGCGGCGGTGCATGCGGGAGGCGAGTTCGAGATTGTGGGTGGCGATGACAGCTGCCAGGCCGGTGGCCTCCACCAGCTGCGACAGTGCATGAAAGACGTGGTCGGCGGTGTGCGGGTCGAGATTGCCAGTGGGCTCATCGGCCAGCAGCACGCGCGGGGCATTGGCGACGGCACGAGCAATGGCCACGCGCTGCTGTTCGCCACCGGATAGCTCGCCGGGACGATGCTCCAGCCGCTTGGCGAGGCCGAGATAGCTCAGCAGCTCCTTCGCCCGCGACGCCGATTCGCGGCGCGACAGGCCGCGGATCATCTGCGGCAGCATGACGTTTTCCTGCGCCGAGAATTCGGGCAGCAAATGGTGGAACTGATAGACGAAGCCGACGCCGGTGCGGCGGATGCGGGTGCGCTCGGCATCAGCCAGCCCGGCCGTGGCGGCGCCGCCGATGAACACCTCGCCGGCGTCCTGGTGCTCCAGCAGGCCGGCAATGTGCAGCAAGGTCGACTTGCCGGTGCCGGACGGCGCCACGAGCGCCACCGACTGGCCTTCCAGCACGGTGAAGTCGGCGCCGCGCAGGATTTCCAGCGTGCCCTCGCCCTGGACATAGCGGCGCTCGACGCCTTCGAGGTGGAGAGCGGCGCGCGGCGGAATGGTCGCCGATGAGGTCGACATGGCGTCCCTCCTATTCGTAGCGCAGCGCTTCCACCGGATCGAGGCGCGCGGCGCGCCAGGACGGGTAGAGCGGGGCGAGAAGGGAGAGGATGAGCGCCATCAGAACCACGGTCGCGGTTTCACCGGCGTTCAGTTCGGCCGGCAGGCGGCTGAGATAATAAAGCTCGGGCGAGAACAGCTCGGTCGCGGTGATCCAGGAGATGAACTGGCGGATTTCCTCGACATTGAGACACACCAGCAGGCCGAGCAGGAAGCCGGCCAGCGTTCCCACCACGCCGATGGCGGCGCCGGTCACGAGGAATACCCGCATGATCGCCCCGCGCGTCGCCCCCATGGTGCGCAATATGCCGATGTCGCGGCCCTTGTCCTTCACCAGCATGTTGAGGCCCGACACAATGTTGAAGGCGGCCACCACCACGATCAGCGTCAGGATCAGGAACATCACGTTCCGCTCGACCTGCAGCGCGTTGAAGAAGGTGGCGTTTCGCTGGCGCCAGTCGACGATGTAGATCGGCCGCTCCGCCGCCGCCTGCACCAAGGGGCGGTAGCGCTCCACATCGTCGGGATTGTCGACATAGACCTCGATGGCGGTCACATCGCCATCCTTGTTGAAATAGGCTTGGCTTTCCGTCAGCGGCATGAAGACGAAGGCGCTGTCATATTCCGACATGCCGATCTCGAACACGGCTGCGATCTTGTAGACCTTGATCCGCGGCGTCGTGCCCATCGGCGTCACCGCGCCACGCGGAGCGACAAGGGTCAGGTTGTCGCCCGCCTGCAGCGAGAGCTGGTCGGCGAGGCGCTTGCCGATGGCGATGCCGGAGCCCTCGTCGAAGCCCTCCAGCGTGCCCGCGCGAATGTTCGAGCCGATAGCCGGGAGGGCCCGCAGGCTGGCCTCGGAAAGGCCGCGCACCAGAACGCCGCCGGCATTGAACGCCGAGGAGGCCAGCGCCTGCCCCTCCACCAGCGGCACTGCCAACGTCACCCCCGGCACGCCAGCAATGCGCTTGGCAACCGCGTCATAGTCAGTCAGCGGGCCGTCGATCGGCTGCACCAGCATGTGGCCGTTCAGCCCGAGGATCTTCGACAGAAGCTCGGTGCGGAAGCCGTTCATAACGGCCATGACGATGATGAGCGTCGCCACGCCAAGCATGATGCCGAGAAAGGAGAAGCCGGCGATGACCGAGATGAAGCCTTCCTTGCGGCGGGCGCGGAGATAGCGCAGCGACAGCATCCACTCGAAGGCGCTGAACGGCTTCGAGCCGGTCGGCTCCTCGCCGGCCTGCGCCGTCGCGGACTGTGCCTTTGCCGCCTTCACCCGACGCGCTGCGCTCTTGGCCGCCATGCCTGCTCCGCCCCTCGCCCGGCCCTGATCGGCCGCGCGCGTCTTGAGATCAACCGATGATCCGCTCCAGCGCCGCCGCGATGGTCAGCGTCTCGCGCGTGCCATCGGCCCGACGCTTCAGCTCCACCGTGCCGGCCGCCAGCCCCTTGGGGCCGACGATGATCTGCCAGGGAAGGCCGATCAGGTCAGCCGTGGCAAATTTCGAGCCGGGCCGCTCCGCCGTGTCGTCGTACAGCACGTCGACATTGCGCGCGGTCAGCTCGGCATAGATCGCCTCGCAGGCCTCGTCCGTCGCCGCGTCGCCCACCTTGAGGTTGAGGAGGCCGACACGGAACGGCGCGATCGCCTCCGGCCAGATGATGCCGTTTTCGTCATGCGAGGCCTCGATGATGGCCGCGACCAGACGCGAGGGACCGATGCCGTAGGAGCCCATGTGAACGGGAGTCTCCACGCCATCGGGGCCCGTCACCTTGGCGCCCATCGGCTCGGAATATTTGGTGCCGAAATAGAAGATGTGCCCCACCTCGATGCCGCGCGCCGACACCTGCTGCTCGCCCGGAATCGCCGCGAACGCCGCCTCGTCATGCTTCTCTTCCGTGGCCGCATAAAGGCTGGTCCAGCGGTTCACGATGTCTTGCAGCGCCGCCGGGTCCTGGAAGTCCACGCCCTCTTCCGGCGTGTCCATGCCGAGATAGTCGGAATGGCAGAACACCTGGCTCTCGCCGGTCGAGGCGAGGATGATGAATTCATGGCTGTGATTGCCGCCGATCGGGCCGGTATCGGCCACCATCGGGATCGCCTTCAGTCCGAGCCGGGCGAAAGTTCTGAGATACGCGACGAACATGCGGTTATAGGCGACGACCGCGTTCTCGAAATCGAGGTCGATCGAATAGGCGTCCTTCATCAGGAATTCGCGCGAGCGCATGACGCCGAAGCGCGGGCGCACCTCGTCGCGGAACTTCCACTGGATGTGGTAGAGGTTCAGCGGCAAATCCTTGTAGGACTTCACATAGGCGCGGACGATCTCGGTGAGCATCTCCTCATTGGTCGGCCCGAACAGCATGTCGCGCTCATGCCGGTCCTTGATGCGCAGCATCTCCTTGCCATAGTCGTCATAGCGCCCGCTCTCGCGCCACAGATCCGCCGACTGGATGGTCGGCATCATGATCTCGATGGCGCCGGAACGGTTCTGCTCCTCGCGGATGACGTTGCAGATCTTGTCCAGCACGCGCTTGCCCAGCGGCAGCCACGCATAGATGCCGGCGCCCTCCTGGCGCACCATGCCGGCGCGCAGCATGAGGCGGTGCGAGACGATTTCCGCTTCCTTCGGGACTTCGCGGAGGATGGGAAGGAAGTAGCGGGACAGGCGCATCAGCGGAAACTCACGATTCGGCCGGGATCGGCAGCGCGGCGGCGATGGCGGAGTGAAACCGGATCGTCCAACAAAAGACAAGCCCTAGAGCATGCCTCGCGCACCGGAGCGGCGCGGACTGCCTGTGTTTAGGGCGATTGCGGGGTGGCGCGCCCATTTCTGTTGCAATGCACCATGGCTCTATTGCGACGCAAGGATGACAAGGCCGTATTTTCTGCTTTATGGTGCCGGCCTCTAGAAAGAGGTCCGCTGAACGCTTCCAAAGCGAGCAGATCGGTCCAGGTCTCGGGAGGAATGACGGCTAAGAAAGCCCCCTGGCAGACGTCGAAACGGCGCGGAATCAGGTGCGGGCGGCCAGACAAGGAAGGCGGGACCTCGGTCCCGCCTCTTTTTTTGCCTCGATTGCGAAAAGACGGGCCAGCGCGCCCGCTATTTCAGCCCCACTATTTCAGTCCATCGACATGGAACGGCATGGGGAACATGTCGAGGCGCAGCCGCTCGGTTTCCACCAGCCAGGCGAAGAGCAGCACGATGAATGCCGCCACCACCGTGGTCACCAGCGCCTTGCGCAGCAGCAGCGGCCGCTGCGGCGCGCCGGGCTCGGTGCCGTCGGTGACGGTGCCGTCCTCATGCTGGGAGCGCACGCCGAAGGGCAGCACGGCGAAGATCACCACCCACCAGACAATGAAATAGATCGCGATATAGGTACCGACGCCCATGGTGCTGCCTCACGCCTGTTCCAGCTCGACCAGCGTGCCGAGAAAATCCTTCGGGTGCAGGAAGAGCACCGGCTTGCCATGCGCGCCGAGGCGCGGCTCGCCCGAGCCCAGCACCCGCGCCCCCGCCGCCAGCAGCCGGTCGCGGGCGGCGAGGATGTCGTCGACCTCGTAGCACAGATGATGGATGCCGCCTTCGGGATTGCGTTCGAGGAACTTCGCGATCGGCGAGTTCTCGCCCAGCGCCCCGAGCAGCTCGATCTTGGTGTTGGGGAGCGTGACAAAGACCGTGTTCACGCCATGCTCGGCTTGCGGTGTGACGCCGGACACCACGCCGCCCAGCGTATCGCGATAGGTCGCGATCGCCGCATCCAGGTCCGGCACGGCGATGGCGACGTGGTTCAGGCGGCCAATCATGCAAGTCCCCTCCCCGTTCCAGCCCGCCCCGCCTCGGGATAAATGCCCCGAGGCGTCAGGCTGCGGCACTAAGGGAGTACGCATGCCTCGCGTCAGTCGCTCACTGGCCGCGCATGCGGGCTCCCGGCCGGGTCTTCATACCGTGATGACAAGCACATGGCAGAGCGGCTTCTTGCCCCAGGCGGCGTTGATCTGACCGCGCACCGCCCGCGTGACCGATTCCGCCACGGCGTCCGGGTCGCGCCGACGGCCCTTGGGCAGGCCGTCGAGGCAGTTCAGCACCGCGTCCTCCACCACCTCGTCGAGCGGCGTGCCGCCCAGGCCGAGGCGCGGCAGGCCGGAAAGGTCGATCATCGGGTCGCCGACCACGTCGCCCTTGGACGACATGGCGATGGCCACCGAGACCAGCCCGCTGAAGGACAGCCGCCGGCGCTCGGCAATCGCCGGGTCGTCGGCGCCGACCAGCACCTGGCCGTCCTTGTAGAGCTTGCCCGAGTGAATTTCCTCGATCACCTCAGCACCGAGCGCGGGATCGGCGCTGATCAGGCGCACCACGTCGCCATCGACCAGGCGGATCACTTCGCGCACGCCCATGCGGCGGGCAAGCTCGGCATGTTCGTGCAGGTGCAGCGGCTCGCCATGCACCGGCACCGCGACCTGCGGGCGCAGCCATTGGTACATCTGCTCCATCTCGCCGCGACGCGGATGGCCGGAGACGTGCACGAGCCCGTCGCGGTCGGTGATGACCTTCACCCCCTGCAGGATCAGCGCATTGATGATGCGGTTCACCGGCCGCTCATTGCCGGGGATGGTGCGCGAGGAGAAGATCACATGGTCGCCCGGCGACAGCGCGATCTCGGGATGGTCGTCATCGGCGATGCGCGCCAGCGCCGCGCGCGGCTCGCCCTGGCTGCCGGTGAGGATGGCCACCACCTTGTCGCGCGGCAGGAAGCCATAGGCATCTGCCGAACGGAAGGGCGGCAGGCCGTCGAGCATGTGCTGTTCGCGCGCCACCCCGATCACCCGCTCCATGGCGCGGCCGACCAGCACGACCTCGCGGCCATTCTTCATCGCCGCTTCGGCGATGGAACGGATGCGCGCCACATTGGAGGCGAAGGTCGTCACCGCCACCCGGTTCGGCGCGGCACCGATCATCTCGGTGAGCACCTTCTGCACATCGACTTCCGAGGGCGAGATGCCGTCGCGAATGGCATTGGTGGAATCGCAGATGACCGCCCGCACGCCCTCATCGCCCAGCGCGGAGAAGCGCACGGGATCGGTGACGTTGCCGACCACCGGGGTCGGGTCGATCTTCCAGTCGCCCGTATGCACGACCATGCCCAGCGGCGTGCGGATGGCGAGGGCGTGGCTGTCGGGAATCGAATGCGCCACCGGCACGAACTCAACATCGAACGGGCCGATGCTGGTGCGCCCGCCAGTGGGGACAATGTGGAAGGGGATCTTCGGCGCCCCCGGCTCGCCCAGACGCCGCGCCTCGGCCAGCGCGTGGGTGAAGGGTGTGGTGTAGACCGTGCAGCCCAGGCGCGGCCACAGATCGACCAGCGCCCCGATATGGTCCTCGTGCCCGTGGGTGATGACTAGGCCGACCAGATTGCCCGCCTCCACCTCGCGTTCAAGGAAGGCGATATCCGGCATGATCAGATCGATGCCGGGCACTTCCGGCGGAGCGAAGGAGATGCCGAGATCGACCGCGAGCCATTTGCGCCGGTTGCGTGGCCCCAGGCCATACAGCCCGAGATTCATCCCGATCTCGCCGACCCCTCCAAGGGGAGCGAAGACCAGTTCGTCCGGCCACTTGCTCACATTCCTGCCTTTCACACTGGCGCGGCGGACGTGGGAAACACGTCGCCGGCGCTGATCGTCTCGCGCACGCCGTCGGTACGGCGCAGCACCATGGCACCCGAGAAGTCGAGTGCCTCGAATACTCCCTCGACCTCGCGGCTGCCAAGCCTCGCGGTCACGGCCTTGCCCAGGCCCATCGCCCGGCGCAGCCAAGCCTCGCGGATACGGGCAAATCCCGCGCCGCGCTCCCATTCGGCAAGCCACTCGCCCATCGCCGCGTCGAGCGCGGCGAGCAGAGCGGGCGGGTCGGTCGGATAGCCTGATGCGGCCAGATCCGTCGTCGGATAGGGCGTGTCGGCCGGATGGTGCGCGCAATTGACCCCGAAGCCAATCACCGTCGCCGCCCGGCCCCCCGGCGGCACGGCCCCCTCAAGCAGGATGCCGGCGAGCTTCGCGCCGTCGATCATCACGTCGTTCGGCCATTTCAGGCCGATACGCAAGGGGTCGATGCCGGTAACGGCGCGCACCGCGTCATAAAGTGCCAGCGCGGCGACGAAGCACAGCTCCGGCTGGCGCGGCACCGGGCCGGCATCCACCAGCAGCAGCGAGGCATAGAGATTGCCGGGCTCCGAGGCCCAGGGCCGGCCGCGCCGGCCGCGCCCGCCGGTCTGTCGCGCGGCAACGAACCAGCAAGGCGCCGCGCCGCTCGCCTGGGCGAGCGCGGCCTCATTGGTCGAACCGACCGTATCGAAACGGACGACCGGCGTGGCGACCGGCGTGGGCGCCATTCTCAGAAGAGCGCCCGAGCCGCCACGGCGGCCGCCGCGATCAGCGGCGCCGGGTAGAGGAAGAACAGCAGCGTGAAGGTACCCGACACGGCAAGCACCACCCGCGGCTCAGAGCGCATCGGCTCGAAGGGCGCCGCCGGCTCGTCGAAATACATGATCTTGACGATGCGCAGATAGTAGAACGCGCCGACCACGCTGGTGAGCACGCCGATGACGGCGAGCGCGTACAGTCCGGATTCGATGGCGGCAAGGAACACGTAGTACTTGGCCAGGAACCCGGCCAGCGGCGGAATGCCGGCCAGCGAGAACATCAGCACCGCCAGCATGAACGCCTTCACCGGGCTGGTGTGGGCAAGCCCCGCCAGATCGTCATAGGTCTCGACCATGCCGTCCTTGCGCCGCATCGACAGGATGCAGGCGAAGGTGCCGAGCGTCATCGCCATATAGATGGCCATATAGACCAGCACGCCCTGCACGCCCTGCTCGGTGCCGGCGGCGAGGCCGACCAGAGCGAAGCCCATATGGCCGATCGAGGAATAGGCCATCAGGCGCTTGAAATTGCGCTGGCCGATGGCGCCGAACGAGCCCAGCGCCATCGAGGCGATGGAGACGAAGACGATGATCTGCTGCCACTGGTGCGTGACGTTGGGCAGCGCCTCCATGGCGAAGCGCACGAACACCGCCATCGCCGCCACCTTCGGCGCCGAGGCGAAGAACGCCGTCACCGGCGCCGGCGCGCCTTCATAGACGTCGGGCGTCCACATGTGGAACGGCACTGCCGAGACCTTGAAGCACAGGCCGGCGAACATGAACACGATACCGAAGATCAGCCCCAGCGAGGGCTCGCGGGCGGCCTCTGCAATCTGGGCGAAGTTCACCGAGCCGGTGAAGCCGTAGATCAGCGAGGCGCCGTAGAGCAGCATGCCGGAGGACAGGGCGCCGAGCACGAAGTACTTGAGGCCGGCCTCGGTGGAGCGCACGGAATCGCGGTTGTTGGCCGCGATCACATAGAGCGCCAGGCTCATCAGTTCGAGGCCCATATAGAGCGCGATCAGGTCGCCGGCCGAGATCAGCATCATCATGCCGAGCGTGGAGAGCAGCACCAGGATCGGGTATTCGAAGCGGTCCTGCTTCTCCGCCTTCAGCCAGTCCACCGACATCGCCAGCGTGCCGCCCGCACCGAGCAGCGCCAGCACCTTCATGAAGCGGCCGAAGGCGTCGACATGGAACGCGCCGTTGAACAGCGTGGCGTCGGTGGGGCCCAGCAGGACCAGCACCAGCGCCGCGAACAGGGCTGCCAGTGCCAGACCGTTCACCGTATCGGTCGACTTCGGGCCGGCGAAGGCGCCGAACATCAGCAGCGCCAGGGCGGAGAAGGCCAGCAGCAGTTCGGGCAGCGCGGGGCCGAGCGCGGCGAGGGTGAGGGTCATTGAACGGGCTCCGCGATGGTCATGTGTCGGATCAAGGCAGCACCAGCGCGGCGGCCTTGATGGCGCCGGCCGCGACATCGGCGCGCGCGACGATCGCGTTCACCGCGACGTTGCAGGCGTCGAGGATCGGCTGCGGCCAGACGCCGAACAGGATGGTGAGGAACAGCAGCGGAACCAGCGTCGCCAGTTCGCGCGGGTTCACGTCCCGGATGTTCTTCAGGCTTTCCTTCTCCAGCGCGCCGAACACGACCCGGCGGTAGAGCCAGAGAGCATAGGCGGCGGAAAGGATGACGCCTGTTGTGGCGAGGAAGGCCACCCAGGTGTTGCGCCCGAAGGCGGCCAGCAGGGTCAGGAACTCGCCGATGAAGCCCGACGTGCCCGGCAGGCCGACATTGGCCATGGTGAACACCATGAACAGCGTGGCGTAGACCGGCATGCGGAAGACCAGGCCGCCATAGGCCGCGATCTCGCGGGTGTGCATGCGGTCATACAGCACGCCCACGCACAGGAACAGCGCGCCCGAGACGAAGCCGTGGCTGACCATCTGGAACACCGCGCCCTGGATGCCTTCCTGGGTCAGGGTGAAGATGCCCATCGTCACATAGCCCATATGGGCGATGGAGGAATAGGCGATCAGCTTCTTCATGTCCTCCTGACGCAGAGCGACCAGCGAGGTGTAGATGATCGCGATCACCGAGAGGGTGAACACGAAGGGCGCGAAATAGGCCGAGGCGTCGGGGAACATCGGCAGCGAGAAGCGCAGCAGGCCGTAGCCGCCCATCTTCAGCATGATCGCCGCCAGGATCACCGAGCCCGCCGTCGGCGCCTCGACATGCGCGTCGGGCAGCCAGGTATGCACCGGCCACATCGGCATCTTCACCGCGAAGGAGGCGAAGAAGGCGATCCAGAGCCAGTACTGCATGCCCTCCGGGAAATCGTGCTTCAGCAGCACGGCGATGTCTGTGGTGCCCGCCTGCCAGTAGATGGCCATGATGGCGAGCATCATCAGCACCGAGCCGGCCAGCGTGTAGAGGAAGAACTTGAACGCCGCGTAGACCTTACGCCCATGCCCCCAGATGCCGATGATGAGGAACATCGGGATCAGGCCGCCCTCGAAGAAGAAGTAGAACAGCAGTAGATCGAGGACGGAGAAGGTGCCGATCATCAGCGTTTCGAGCACCAGGAAGCAGATCATGTACTCCTTCACGCGGTGCTGGATCGCGTCCCAGCTCGCGAGAATGCACATGGGCATCAAAAGCGTCGTCAGCAGCACGAACGGCAGCGAAATGCCGTCGACACCCATCCGGTAGGCGGCGACATCGCCGAGCCAGGCCTGGTACTCGACGAACTGGAAGTCCGGATTCGACGGATCGAAGCCGAACAGCAGCAGCAGCGATATGACGAAGGTGACGAGGGTCGCCCACAGCGCCACCCAGCGGGCGTTGCGCTTGGCCACCTCGTCGTCGCCGCGGATCATCAGGACGATCAGCAGCGCACCGACCAGCGGCAGGAAGGTGACGACGGAGAGAATGGGCCAGTCGTACATCAGTGCGCGCCCCCGAACATGAACCAGGTGATGAAGGCTGCGACACCCACCAGCATCACGAACGCATAGTGGTAGAGATAGCCGGTCTGCAGGCGCACGACGCGGTTGGTCACGTCGATGACGCGGGCCGAGACGCCGTTCGGGCCGTAGCCGTCAATGACCCGCACGTCGCCCTGCTTCCACAGGAAGTTGCCGAGCCACAGGGTCGGCCGCACGAACAGGAAGTCATAGAGCTCGTCGAAGTACCACTTGTTGAGCAGGAAGCGGTAGAGCACGTCGTTCTGCTTCGCGAGCGCCTTCGGCACCGCCGTGTTGGCGACATACATCCAGTAGGCCAGGCCGAAGCCCATCGCCATCATCGCCGTCGGGGCCCATTTCGCCCAAAACGGAATGTGGTGCATCTCTTCCAGGATCTTGTTGTCGGAGGCCATGAAGATCGACTCCCGGAAGAAGTGATCGACATCGTGCCCGACGAAGTACGGGTAGAGGATCATGCCGGCGAACAGCGCCCCGAACGACAGCACGCCGAGCGGAATGAGCATGGTCAGCGGCGATTCATGCGCGTGGTCGAAGGTGTGGTGGTCCGCGCGCGTCTTGCCGTGGAAGGTCATGAACATCTGCCGCCAGGTGTAGAAGGCGGTGAGCGCCGCCGCCGCCACCGTCATCACCCAGGCATAGGTGGCGAAGGGGCTGTGGCTGACAAAGGCGGTCTCGATGATCGCGTCCTTGGAGTAATAGCCGGCCGTGAAGGGGAAGCCGGTGAGAGCAAGGCCGCCGATCATCATCGTGCCGTAGGTGAAGGGGATCTTCCGCCACAGCCCGCCCATGTGGCGCATGTCCTGCTCGTGGTGCATCGCGGTGATGACCGAGCCGGCCGCCAGGAACAGCAGCGCCTTGAAGAAGCCGTGCGTGAGCAGGTGGAACACGCCGACCGAATAGGCGCCGGTGCCGAGCGCGGTGAACATGTAGCCGAGCTGCGAGCAGGTGGAATAGGCGATCACTCGCTTGATGTCGTTCTGCACGCAGCCGATCGTCGCCGCGAAGAAGGCGGTGGAGGCACCGACGAACAGCACGACGTTGAGCGCGATCGGGGACAGTTCAAACAGCGGCGACATGCGCGCCACCATGAACACGCCGGCCGTCACCATGGTCGCGGCGTGAATGAGCGCGGAGACCGGGGTCGGGCCTTCCATCGCGTCCGGCAGCCAGGTGTGCAGGCCGAGCTGCGCCGACTTGCCCATGGCGCCGATGAACAGCAGCAGGCAGATCACGGTCGGCGCATGCCACTCATGGCCCAGGAACAGGATGTTCTTGTCCATCAGCGAAGGCGCTGCGGCGAAGACCTGCTCGAAGGCGACCGAGCCGGTCATCAGGTAAATGGCGAAGATGCCGAGCGCGAAGCCGAAATCGCCAACGCGGTTGACGATAAAGGCCTTCATCGCCGCCGCGCAGGCCGACGGCTTGTCGTACCAGAAGCCGATCAGCAGATAGGACGCCAGGCCCACCCCCTCCCAGCCGAAGAACAGCTGCACGAGGTTGTCGCTCGTCACCAGCATCAGCATGGCGAAGGTGAACAGCGAGAGATAGGCGAAGAAGCGCGGTCGGCTCGGGTCCTCGTGCATGTACCCCATGGAGTACAGGTGCACGAGCGAGGACACCGTGGTCACGAGGATCAGCATCACAGCGGTGAGCGTGTCGACGCGGATCGCCCAGGTCACGTCGAGCTTGCCCGACGCCATCCAGGTGAACAGCTCGACAGTGCCATCATGGCCGCCAAAGGCGGTCTGGAAGAACACGATCCACGCGAAGAAGGCGGAGATGACGAGCAGCCCGGTCGTGACCAGCTCCGAGGCGCGAGCGCCGATCAGCCGGCCGAACAGGCCAGCGATGAGGAAGCCGACAAGGGGGAGAAATACGATCGCCTGGTACATGAAGCCCGCTCAGCCCTTCATGGTGTTGATGTCCTCGACGGCGATCGACCCGCGATTGCGGTAGAACACCACGAGGATGGCGAGACCGATGGCGGCCTCGGCGGCGGCGACCGTCAGCACGAACAGGGCAAAGACCTGTCCGACGATGTTGCCGAGGAAGATCGAGAAGGCGACGAGGTTGATGTTCACCGCCAGCAGGATGAGTTCCACCGACATCAGGATGACGATGACGTTCTTCCGGTTGAGGAAGATGCCGAGCGTGCCGAGCGTGAACAGGATCGCCGCGACGGTCAGATAGTGCGGAAGGCCGATCGCCATGGCTCAGAGCCCCTTGCCGGAAGGCACCTTGACGACGTCGATCGCCATCGCCTTGGTGCGCGCATTCTGGACCGGAATGCTCTGGCGCTTGACGTTCTCCTTGTGGCGGAGCGTCAGCACGATGGCACCGATCATGGCGACCAGCAGGATGAAGCCCGCCGCCTGGAAGAAATAGACATAGTCCGTGTACAGCACCCGGCCGATCTGCACAGCGTTCGACACTTCGGGCGCCGCCGAGGTGACGGCGCCGGTGACGCCTGCGCCGAAGGTCCAGGAGCCGACCACCAGCACCAGCTCGGCGAGGAAGATCATCCCCACCAGCACGCCGACCGGCAGATATTGCAGGAAACCCTGGCGCAGCTCGACGAAATCGACGTCGAGCATCATCACCACGAACAGGAACAGCACCGCCACCGCGCCGACATAGACCACGATGAGCAGCATCGCGATGTACTCGGCGCCGATCAGGATGAACAGGCCCGAGGCGTTGACGAAGGTCAGGATCAGGAACAGCACCGAATGGACCGGGTTCCGCGACGAGATGACCATAAAGGCCGAGGCCACAGCGACCCCGGCGAAGAGATAGAAGAACAGCGCGGCGAGGCTCATGCCCGGCACCCCCCAGTCATTCCGGCGCCCGCCATCCCGGCGGTCGCGGCGCGAAGGGCCTTGGCGGCCCGTATCGTTTCGGTCTTCACGTTCCCAGCCCCCTGCGCGCTCAACGGTACGGCGCGTCCAGCGCCATGTTGCGCGCGATCTCGCGCTCCCAGCGGTCGCCATTCGCGAGCAGCTTGGCCTTGTCGTAATAAAGTTCTTCGC
Organism: Xanthobacteraceae bacterium 501b; assembly: GCA_000378025.1. GTDB lineage: Bacteria > Pseudomonadota > Alphaproteobacteria > Rhizobiales > Xanthobacteraceae > Ancylobacter. The sequence continues at coordinate 1,076,949 of KB899087.1, read as the reverse complement.
GCGTCTCGGTGGCGAATTCGAAATTCGGCCCCTCGACGATGGCATCGACCGGGCAGGCCTCCTGGCAGAAGCCGCAATAGATGCACTTCACCATGTCGATGTCGTAACGGGTGGTGCGGCGGGTGCCGTCATTGCGGCGCGGGCCGGCCTCAATGGTGATGGCCTGCGCCGGGCAGATCGCCTCGCACAGCTTGCAGGCGATGCAGCGCTCTTCCCCGTTGGGATAGCGGCGCAGCGCATGCTCACCGCGAAAGCGCGGCGACACCGGGTTCTTCTCGAAGGGATAGTTGATGGTCGCCTTCGGCTTGAAGAAATAGCGCATCGCCAGGAAGAACGCCGAGACAAACTCGGTGAGCAGCAGCTGGCGTGCGGCCAGGTCCAATCTCATGTCGCTCTCCTCAATCGGCCATGGCCGCGGCAAGGCCGAAGCCCACCAGCGGCATCGAAACGGCAAAGACGCGGATCACGGTCTTCCACCACGAAATCACTCCCGCCAGCTGGTCAGCGCTCAGCTTGCGGGCCTCCTTGGAACCGCGGATCGACGTTTCGACGACCCCCGGCAGAATGAACCATTCGAGTGCGCCGAACACCGCACCCGCAGCCGCCCCCGCCCAACCGACGGCGGACGCTTCCATCAGGGCCTGGAGCGTGCCCTCATTCATCTCATCCCCCCGCAGCCGACAGGCCGCTGAAGTGCAGTACGGAGGCGACGATCACCACCATCGCCAGCGAGATCGGCAGGAACACCTTCCAGCCGAGGCGCATGAGCTGATCATAGCGGTAGCGCGGAACCATCGCCTTCACCATGGCGAACATGAAGAACACCAGCAGGACCTTGAGCAGGAACCAGATGATGCCCGGCACCCAGGTGAAGGGCGCCACCGGCACCGGCGGCAGCCAGCCGCCCATGAACAGGATGGCGGTCAGCGCGCACATGGTCATGATTGCCACATACTCGCCGAGCATGAACATCATGTACGGGGTGGAGCCGTACTCCACCATGAAGCCGGCGACCAGCTCCGATTCCGCTTCGCCCAGATCGAAGGGCGGGCGGTTGGTCTCGGCCAGCGCCGAGATGAAGAAGATCACGAACATCGGGAACAGCGGCAGCCAGTACCAGCCGAGGATACCCAACGGCGTGTTCTGCGCCTCGACGATGGCGGTCAGGTTCAGCGAGCCGGCGCAGAGCAGAACGGTGACGATGACGAAGCCGATCGAGACCTCGTAGGACACCATCTGCGCCGCCGCGCGCAGCGCCGACAGGAAGGGATACTTCGAGTTCGACGCCCAGCCGGCCATGATGGTGCCGTACACGCTGAGCGAGGAAATCGCGAAGATGTACAGCACGCCGACATTGATGTCGGCCACCACCCAGCCGGCGTCGATCGGCACCACCGCCCAGGCGGCCAGCGCCAGCAGGCAGGTGACGAAGGGCGCCAGAAGGAACACGCCCTTATTGGCGCCGTCCGGAATCACCGGTTCCTTCAGCACGAATTTCAGCAGGTCGGCGAAGGACTGGAACAGGCCGAACGGCCCGACCACGTTGGGGCCGCGACGCAGCTGCACCGCCGCCCAGATCTTGCGGTCGGCCAGCAGCACATAGGCGACGATGATCAGCAGGCCGACCAGCAGCGCGAGGCTCTGGGCGACGATGATGAGCACCTGGATCAGCGTGTCGAACCAGCTTGTTTCGGTCATGTGCTCCCTCCCCTCACTCGGCCGCCGCCGCGTGGCGGCTGGACGCGAGCGCGGAGCATTCGGCCATCACGGCGGACGCGCGTGCGATCGGATTGGTGAGATAGAAATCTGTGACGACGCTGCGGAACGGCCCGCTCGCCGGCGTGCCGCCGGACGCGGCCAGCGCGGCCACGGCCGCCGGGTCCGCCGGCGCCACATGGTCGAGCCGCGCCAGATGCGGGTGCGCCGCATAGAGCGCCGCGCGCAGCTGCGCCAGGCTGTCGAAGGGCAGGCGATGGCCGACGACATCGGACAGCGCGCGCAGCACCGCCCAGTCCTCGCGCGCCTCGCCGGGCGGGAAGGCGGCGCGGTTGGCGATCTGCGCCCGCCCTTCCATGTTCACATAGGTGCCCGACTTCTCGGTATAGGCGGCACCCGGCAGGATCACGTCGGCGCGATGGGCGCCGCGATCGCCATGGGTACCGAGATAGACCACGAAGGCACCCGGGGCGATGTCGATCTCGTCGGCACCGAGCGCGAACAGCACGTCCACCCCGCCGGCATTGGTCATCGCCACCGCGTCAAGCCCGCCCTCGCCCGGCACCGCGCCGATATCGAGCGCACCGACGCGGGAGGCGGCCGTGTGCAGCAAGGAGAAGCCGTTCCAGCCTTCCGTCACCGCGCCGACGGCATCCGCCACGCGGGCCGCCAGCGCCAGCACCGCCGCGCCGTCGGGACGGGCGAGAGCGCCCTGCCCGATCAGGATCAGCGGGCGCTTGGCGCCCTTCAGCGTCTCAGCGAAGCTGCCGCTGGCGAGCAGGTCCGCCAGCGTGTCGGAACCCGCGCCGAGATAGTCATAGGGGTAGGTCAGGTCGACCGGCTCGCCGATCAGGCCGATGGGGAAGCCTCCCTGCAGCCAGCGCTTGCGGATGCGGGCATTGAGCACGCTCGCCTCAAGGCGCGGGTTGGAACCGATGATCAGCAGCGCATCCGCCTGCTCGATGCCGGCAATGGTGGCGTTGAACAGATAGCTGGCGCGGCCGAGCGCCGGGTCGAGCTTCGCCCCGTCCTGGCGGCAGTCGATGTTGGCCGAGCCGAGCGCGCTGAGCAGCGCCTTCAGCGCGAACGCCTCTTCCACCGAGGCGAGGTCGCCGATGAGCCCGCCGATGCGGCTGCCGGGCACGCCCTTCACCTTTTCGGCGATGGCGGCAAAGGCCTGCGGCCAGCTCGCCTGCTGCAGCTTGCCGCCGACGCGCACATAGGGGCGGTCGAGGCGCTGGGTCTTCAGACCGTCCCAGATGTAGCGGGTCTTGTCGGAGATCCACTCCTCGTTCACGTCCTCATTGAGGCGCGGGAGGACGCGCATGACCTCGCGGCCGCGCGTGTCGACGCGGATGTTGGAGCCGACGGCGTCCATCACGTCGATGGATTCGGTCTTCGACAGCTCCCACGGGCGGGCGTGATAGGCATAGGGGCGCTGGGTCAGCGCGCCAACCGGGCAGAGATCGGCGACATTGCCCTGAAGCTCGGAGGAGAGCGCCGCCTCAAGATAGGTGGTGATCTCCATGTCCTCGCCGCGCCCGATGGCGCCAAGCTCGGCCACGCCCGCCACCTCGGTGGTGAAGCGGACGCAGCGGGTGCACTGGATGCACCGGGTCATCGAGGTCTTGATCAGCGGGCCGATATACTTGTCTTCGACCGCGCGCTTGTTCTCGGCATAGCGGGACGTGTCCACGCCATAGGCCATGGCCTGGTCCTGCAGGTCGCACTCGCCGCCCTGGTCGCAGATCGGGCAGTCGAGCGGGTGGTTGATGAGCAGGAACTCCATCACCCCCTCGCGCGCCTTCTTCACCATCGGGCTCTTGGTGAGCACGACGGGCGGCTCGCCATTCGGGCCCGGGCGCAGGTCGCGCACATTCATCGCGCAGCTGGCGGTGGGCTTGGGAGGACCGCCCTTCACCTCGACGAGGCACATGCGGCAATTGCCGGCGATGGACAGCCGCTCATGGAAGCAGAAGCGCGGAATCTCCGCGCCCGCCGCCTCGCAGGCCTGGAGCAGCGTGAACTCCGGCGGAACATCCAGCTCGATGTCGTCGACGATGATCTTGGCCATGATGCTCTCTTACTCCGCCGCCACCGGCACCGGGTCGGAATGCGGGTTCGCCGCGTACTGGTCGATCCGCTTCTCGATCTCGGGACGGAAATGCCGGATCAGGCCCTGCACCGGCCACGCCGCCGCGTCGCCGAGCGCACAGATGGTGTGGCCCTCGACCTGGGTCGTGACCTGCAGCAGCAGGTCGATCTCGCGCTTCTGGGCCCGGCCCTCGACCATGCGGTCGAGCACGCGCCACATCCAGCCCGTGCCCTCGCGGCAGGGCGTGCACTGGCCGCAGCTTTCATGCCGGAAGAAATAGGAGATGCGGGCGATGGCCTTCACCACGTCGGTGGACTTGTCCATGACCAGCACGCCAGCGGTGCCGAAGCTGGACTTCACCGCGCGGCAGCCGTCGAAGTCCATGATCAGGTCGGCGCACTGGTCGGCCGGGATGATCGGGCAGGAGGCGCCGCCGGGGATGATGGCGAGCAAATTGTCCCAGCCGCCGCGCACGCCGCCGCCATGCTTCTCGATCAGTTCCTTGAACGGGATGCTCATCGCCTCTTCGACGATGCAGGGCGTGTTCACATGGCCGGAAATGCCGAACAGCTTGGTGCCGACATTGTTGGCGCGTCCGATGGACGAGAACCAGGCCGCGCCGCGCCGCAGAATGGTGGGGGCGACGGCGATGGACTCGACGTTGTTCACCGTCGTCGGGCAGCCATAGAGGCCGACATTGGCCGGGAAAGGCGGCTTCAGCCGGGGCTGGCCCTTCTTGCCCTCAAGGCTCTCCAGCAGCGCGGTTTCCTCGCCGCAGATATAGGCACCGGCGCCGTGATGGACATAGATGTCCATGTCCCAGCCATGCACGTTGTTCTTGCCGATCAGCCGGGCCTCATAGGCCTGGTCGACCGCCGCCTGGAGGTTTTCGCGCTCCTGGATGAACTCGCCGCGCACATAGATATAGGCGGTGTGCGCGCCCATGGCGAAGCCCGCGATCAGGCAGCCTTCGACCAGATGGTGCGGGTCGTGGCGCAGGATTTCGCGGTCCTTGCAGGTGCCCGGCTCGGATTCGTCGGCATTGACGACGAGGTAGTGCGGGCGCCCGTCATTGTTCTTGGGCATGAACGACCATTTGAGGCCGGTCGGGAAGCCGGCGCCGCCGCGCCCGCGCAGGCCAGAGGCCTTCATATGCTCGATGATGAAATCGCGGCCGGCATCGAGGAACAGCTTGGTGCCGTCCCACGAGCCGCGCTTCAGCGCGCCCTGCAGGCCCCAGTCATGGTGGCCGTAGATATTGGTGAAGATGCGATCCTTGTCGGCAAGCATGGTTCGCTCCTCATTCCGCCTTCGGGTCCGTCGCCTTGCCGGGCGGCGGGGCGACAGGCTTCTTCGGCTTCTCCTTGTCGGCCTCGCCAGCGGCCTCGACCGCCTTGGCGGCGGGGGCAGCGGCGGGGGCCGGGTCGCTCTTGGGCGGGGGCGGCGGCGCGGCGGCCGCAGCGGCCGGCGGCGGTGCATCGGGAGCCGCCTCGCCCTTGGCCTTGGCAGCGAGCGCTTCGCGGGCGAGCGCCAGCCCGGCGCCCTGCCCGACCATCGAGCCATCGAACAGTTCCGGCGCCGTCAGCACCCGTAGCCCGGTGACGGGCGCGGAGGTGTGGCGGCCGTTCTGCGGACCGGGCGCGGGATGTTCACCACGCTCGAAGGCGTCGAGGATCTTCTCCAGATCCTCCGGCGTCAGGTCCTCATAGACATCCTTCCACACCTGGATCATCGGCGCGTTCACACAGGTGCCGGCGCATTCGACCTCTTCCCACGACAGATCGCCGCTGGCGGAAAGGTGGAACGGCTCCTCATGGATCCGGCTCTTGCACACCTTGATCAGGTCGCCGGCCCCGCGCAGCATGCAGGGCGTGGTCCCACACACCTGGATATGGGCGCGCTTGCCGACCGGCTGGAGCTGGAACTGGGTGTAGAAGGTGGCAACCTCGTAGACGCGGATCGGCGCCATGCCGAGCATCTCGCCGACATAGCGCATCGCCGGTTCCGAGACCCAGCCGCCCGCCTGCTCCTGCGCGCGCATGAGCAGCGGAATCACCGCGCTGGCCTGCCGGCCGGGCGGAAATTTCGCGATGGCCTTCTCGGCCCAGGCGAGATTCTCCACCGTGAACGCGAAGCTCTCGGGCTGAACCTCTTTTGGAGCAAGCCTACGGACAGACATGCCGTACCCTTCCGATCGAACCGCGTCCCCGAGGGATCAGCGGTCCACTTCACCGAACACGATATCCAGCGATCCGAGGATCGCCGAAATGTCCGCGAGCATGTAGCCGCGGCACAGGAAATCCATCGCCTGAAGATGCGCGAAACCGGGTGCGCGGATCTTGCAGCGATAGGGCTTGTTGGTGCCGTCGGCGACGAGATAGACGCCGAACTCACCCTTGGGGGCCTCCACGGCGGCGTAGACCTCGCCGGCGGGAACGTGGAAGCCTTCCGTGTAGAGCTTGAAGTGGTGGATGAGCGCTTCCATCGAACGCTTCATCTCGCCGCGCTTGGGCGGCACGATCTTGTTGTCGACCGCCGAGACCGGGCCCGCTTCCTTCAGCAGACGCTCGCAGCACTGGCGCATGATCTGCGCCGACTGCCGCATCTCTTCCATGCGGATGCAGTAGCGGTCGTAATTGTCGCAGTTCTTGCCGATCGGAATGTCGAATTCCAGCTCGTCATAGCACTCATAGGGCTGCGACTTGCGCAGGTCCCAGGCCGCGCCCGAGCCGCGCACCATCACCCCCGAGAAGCCCCACGCCCAGGCGTCCTCCAGCGAGACGATGCCGATATCGACATTGCGCTGCTTGAAGATGCGGTTGTCGGTGAGCAGGCCTTCCAGATCGTCCATGAAGCCGGGGAAGGTGTGCGTCCAGGCGAGAATGTCCTCGACCAGCGCGCGCGGCAGGTCCTGATGGACGCCACCGGGGCGGAAATAGGCCGCGTGCATGCGCGAGCCGGAGGCCCGCTCATAGAACATCATCAGCTTTTCGCGTTCCTCGAAGCCCCACAGCGGCGGGGTGAGCGCGCCGACGTCGAGCGCCTGCGTGGTCACGTTCAGCATGTGGGAGAGGATGCGGCCGATCTCGGAATAAAGCACGCGGATCAGCTGGCCGCGCTTGGGCACGGTGATGTCGAGCATACGCTCGATCGCCAGGCAGAAGGCGTGCTCCTGGTTCATCGGCGCGACATAGTCGAGCCGGTCGAAATAGGGCACGGCCTGCAGATAGGTCTTGGCCTCGATCAGCTTCTCGGTGCCGCGATGGAGCAGGCCGATATGCGGGTCGACGCGCTCGACGATTTCGCCGTCGAGCTCGAGGATCAGGCGCAACACGCCGTGCGCCGCCGGATGCTGCGGGCCGAAATTGATCTGGAAGTTGCGGACGTTGGGGTCGATCTTGCCGGGTGCGTTCATCGCTCGGACCTCACCTCAGCCCGCCTTCGGGGTGGTTGCCTTCTCGTCGCCGGGGAGCACGTAGTCGGGCCCCTCCCATGGCGAGAGAAAGTCGAAGCTGCGGAACTCCTGCGCCAGTTTCACCGGCTCATAGACCACGCGCTTGCGCTCGTCGTCATAGCGGACCTCGACAAGTCCGGTGGTCGGGAAGTCCTTGCGCAGCGGATAGCCGTCGAAGCCGTAATCCGTGAGGATTCGGCGCAGCTCGGGGTGTCCGGAGAACAGGATGCCGTACATGTCGAACGCCTCGCGCTCGAACCAGAAGGCGCCGGCGAACACGGGGGTGGCGGAGGCCACCGGCGTCGTCTCGTCGGTCTCGACCTTGATACGGATGCGGGCGTTCAGCGTCGGCGACAGCAGGTGATAGACCACGTCGAAGCGCTTCTCGCGCTGCGGCCAGTCGACACCGCAAATGTCGATGAAGCTGACAAAGCGGCAGGACGGGTCGTCGCGCAGGAAGGTCAGCACCTTGATGACCTCGGCCGCCGACGCCACCAGCGTCAGCTCGCCATAGGACATGATCACTTCCTCGACCGCGTCGGGAAGCGATTCCTTCACATGCGCGCCCAGCTCTTTCAGCGTCTCGTCCATATCGCCTCGAACCCTCAGCGCTCGATCGTCCCGGTGCGGCGGATCTTCTTCTGCAGCAGCAGCACCCCGTACAGCAGGGCCTCTGCGGTCGGCGGGCAGCCGGGAATATAGATGTCCACCGGCACGATGCGGTCACAGCCGCGCACGACCGAATAGGAATAATGGTAGTAGCCGCCGCCATTGGCGCAGGAGCCCATGGAGATGACGTAGCGCGGCTCCGGCATCTGGTCGTAGACCTTGCGCAGCGCCGGCGCCATTTTGTTGGTCAGCGTGCCGGCCACGATCATGACGTCGGACTGGCGCGGAGAGGCGCGCGGCGCGAAGCCGAAGCGCTCCACGTCGTAGCGCGGCATCGAGGTCTGCATCATCTCGACCGCGCAGCAGGCGAGGCCGAAGGTCATCCACATCAGCGAGCCGGTACGGGCCCAGTTGATGAGGTCATCCGTCGCAGTGACGAGGAAGCCCTTATCGGCGAGCTCGGCGTTCACCTCGACGAAGAACGGATCGGTGGCGCCGACCGGACGGCCGGTATTGGGGTCGATGATACCCTTGGCCGCCGGGGCGACGAGAGGGCTATGCGCGCTCAATCCCATTCGAGCGCTCCCTTCTTCCACTCGTAGACAAAACCGATGGTGAGTACGAAGAGGAACACCATCATGGACCAGAAGCCGAAATTGCCAAGTTCCCCGAATGTGATCGCCCAGGGAAACAGGAAGGCGACTTCCAGATCGAAGATGATGAACAAAATGGCGACCAGATAGAACCGGACGTCGAACTTCATGCGCGCATCGTCGAACGCATTGAAGCCACATTCATAAGCCGACATCTTCTCCGGATCGGGCCGGCTGAAGGCGACAAGAAACGGCGCAACCAGAAGGGCGATGCCGATGAATGCCGACACGCCGATAAAGATCACGACGGGCAGATAATCCTGAAGCAGGCTGCTCATGGATGGGATCCTCCCGGGCCAGGATAGGTCATCTGTCGTGCAATCGCAGTTGCGAAATATTCAAAGCACGCGGCAGGCTTATCGCACCGCCCGAACCGAGGCAAGGGCATCCGCCGGCAATCGCGCAGGTCTGGTATACAGAATTCACACCTTGCGCCGGCCGCTACCGTGCCCCGGCACATCCCCCCGAGAACGCCCGTAAAATCCCGCCAAACAACAGAATTCATCGCTCAATCGGCGGGGTCGCGCGAAGGGTGCCGTGGATACAACGGGCCGGACGGCCCGGATGCCTTCGGTAGCTTGGTACATACGGGCGGGAAGGCCGGCCCGGCGGGCGCGCGAGGGCCCTGCGCCGGAAGCGTCGCGCCGGGGCGGGAGGCGAACGGCGGGCCCTGTCATCGCCTCGCCGCGGGCGCAGGTGGGACAATTCGCCCACATCGAGATGCGCAAGCGCCTGCCGACGGCGGAAGCCGCAGCGGCAGGCGCCCTCGGCTCAGGGCCGGTTCCAGATGTCGGCGTCGATCTGGCCGGCGAGTTCGGGCATGGAGGCGGCGGTGAAGCGCGGCTTCTTTCCGGCCCGCCGCTGCTCCAGATAGTCGCGCGTCAGTCGCGACACGAGCCCGGAGAGCATCACGATGGCGATGAGGTTCACCGTCGCCATCAGCCCCATCGAGGCATCGGCGGCGTTGAACACCGTCGCCACCGATTCGTGCGCGCCCCACACCACCATCACCATGACCGCCAGCCGGAGCACCGCCAGTCCGGCATGGTTGCCGATGCCGAGATAGACCAGCGCACCCTCGGCATAGGAGTAGTTGCCGATGATCGAGGTGAAGGCGAAGAAGAAGATCGCAATGGCGACAAAATAGCTGCCGGCCCAGCCGATATGGTGGGTCATCGCCGCCTGGGTCAGCTGCGTGCCGGTGAGGCCGGAGCCGGGCTCCAGCAGGCCGGACAGCAGGATCAGGAACGCGGTCGCGGTGCAGATGAGGATGGTGTCGATGAACACGCCCAGCGCCTGCACGAAGCCCTGGCTCACCGGGTGATGCGGATCCGGCGTGGCGGCGGCGGCGATGTTCGGCGCCGAGCCCATACCGGCCTCGTTGGAGAACAGACCGCGCTTCACCCCGTTGAGCATCGCCGCCGCGACCGAGCCGGCAACGCCGCCGGCCGCCGGCGCGAAGCCGAAGGCGCTTGCGATGATCAGCGAGAACATCGAGGGCACTTCGCTGATGTTCATCGCCACGGCGAACAGGGCCATGCCGAGATAGCCCGCCGCCATGAAGGGCACGACGATCTCGGCCACCCGGGCGATGGCGGCGATGCCGCCGAAGATGATGATTCCGGTGAGAATCGCGATGACCAGCCCGGTTGCGAGCTTGGGCGCGCCAAAGGCGCCCTCCATGGCATCGGCGATAGAATTGGCTTGCACCGCATTGAAGATGAGGCCGAAGGAGAGGATCAGGCACACCGAGAAGATCGACCCGGCCCACGGCGCCTTGAGGCCCTTAGCCATGTAGAAGGCGGGTCCGCCGCGATAATGGCCGTCCTCGTCCTTGATCTTGTAGAGCTGGGCCAGCGTGCTTTCGGCGAAGGCGGTGGCCATGCCGAGCGAGGCGACCACCCACATCCAGAAGATCGCGCCCGGCCCGCCGAGATAAAGCGCCACCGCCACGCCGGCGATGTTGCCGGTGCCGACGCGCGAGGCGAGGCTGGTGCAGAGCGCCTGGAACGGCGTAATGCCGGCATGATCGGTCTCACTCGATCCAAGGATCGAACGGATCATCTCGGGGAAATGCACGATCTGCAGGAATTTCAGCCGGACGGTGAAATAGATTCCCACCGCCAGCAGGCCGTAAATCAGCACGTAGCCCCAGAAGATGGTGTTCAGGAAGTCGATGATCGTGTCCATGGCCGCCTCTTTGAATCACCATCGGATCTTGGGGCGCGGTCCGATCCGGCTGAACCCGGCGGATCGGACCGCGCCCCATTACGCGGCTACCACGCTACACGAGCGGTCATGTCATTGTCACACAGACAATCGCTGTCCGGCTCTGTGATTTTCGCAAAGACGACGCCCCGGCCCGCGGCGACGCAGCCCCCCCCTTCTGGCGAGAACAGGATTTTCCCGCCACAGCAACGGCCGCAGGAGACAGCGCAGCAGGAATCGGTCAGCGCCAGCGGCGGCTGGATACCGGCCGGTACAGGCCTGTCGATCCGCAGGACCTCGTGCCGCGCGGATGTGCGACCCGGGCAGGGACGCTAGCGGGTAGGTCTCCCCTGCCCTTGCCGGGCGTATCGGCCAATGCGTCGACCAGTGCGTCGGCGATGCCGCGCTATTCCATGATCTGCGGCGTCCCGCAATTGGGCGGCGCGCAATCGGGCAGCTTGATCTCGGCCTCCTTGCCCTCCGGCGGCGGGCCGGGTAGCGGCACCAGCTCGCCAGTCTGCGGCTGCGGCGCATCGGGGCCGAGATTGTTGATGAAGGGGCTGGGCGAGGCCTGCCCCGGCGGCGGGGTCATTCCGTCCTGGGCGAGCGCCGGCAGGGCAGCGCCCGCCAGCAGCAGCACGGAGGCCAGAAGGCTGGCCGACGGGAATGCTCTCTTCATGCGCCCTACCTCGCTCGCAACGCTTGGCGTCGAATCTATCAGCCGAACGGCGTGCATGAAAGCCGGGGCGGCGTCGAAACACGGCGGCGTGCGTCATGGCCCGCGACGGAAGGCGGGCTCAGCGAAGGACCGATTAGAAAAAAGGCGAGACGTGGGTGAGCCGGGCACATTATTCCCGTCCGGCGGGTCCATCGCAAGGGATGGCGGGAGTGACGGGGCTCGAACCCGCGACCTCCGGCGTGACAGGCCGGCGCTCTAACCAACTGAGCTACACCCCCCTGCGCGGGTCGGAAGCACCGGGCCCCGCAGCGAGTGGGCCGGGTGTTAAGGCACGCTCCCGCAGGTGTCAAGCGCAGGAGCGCCCTGCCGGTGAACAGCCTGTGAATAGTCTCACCCCGGCAGCTGCGGTCGGCTTTTCGCCATCAGGCTGTCGCCGAGCGCCATGGCGGCAATGAGCAGCGGAACCGACAGAAAGGTTCCCGCCGGCCCCCACAGCCAGGTCCACAGGGCCATGGACAGGAACACCGCAAAGGGATTGAGCGACACCCGCCGCCCGATGATCAGCGGCGTGAGAAACTGCCCCTCGATGCTGGTGATGACCAAAAACGCCGCCGCTGGCAGCAGGCCCGGCAGCAGGCCCGGAAAGGAGACAATGCCGGCCATGGCGAGAATCAGGGTCGTGATTGCCGGGCCGACATAGGGCACATAGTTGAGCACGCCCGCCAGCACGCCCCAGAGCAGGGGATTGGGCAGGCCAAGCGCCCAGGTCATCAGGACGGTGGCGAGGCCGAGGCCGATATTGATGAAGGTGGCGGTCACCAGATAGGCACCCAGCCTTTCCTCGATCTCGCGAAAAACCCGCAATGCCGCCAGCCGCGTCTTGCGCGGCGTCATCACCTGCACCACCCGGCGCTTGATCTGCACCCGGCCGGCGAGAAAAAACAGCAACGAGCCGAGAAAGAGGATCAGCTGGCCAATCACGGGCGTCACCAGCGCCACCACGCTGCCCAGCATTTGCGAATCGGCCACCTCCACCACCATGGGCGGCTCGGCCACCCGGCCGATCGACTGGATCGATTCGAACACCGAGGCAAAGGTCTGCATCGCCGGCTTCAGCGAGGCGAATCGCTCGCGCAGCGTTTCGCCGATCTCCGGCGCCCGCGCCGTCCAGTCGGCGAGCGGCGCGGCCATCGCCGCCGCAAGTCCATAGATTAGCGCGGCGACGCCGACGACCATGAGCAGCGAGCCGAGCCAGGTCGGCACGCCCCTTCGCGACAGCCCCTCAATCGCCGGCCCGATCACGCTGCCGATGATGACGGCGGCGACGATGGGAACCAGCACCGGGCGCGCGGCAACCAGGGCCGCCCCGACCACCACCACCGCGACCGCGACCATGGCGACCTGCGAGAGCCGTCGCCACAGCCACTCATCGCGCTTCTCCGGCACCGTAGATCCTGCGGAGCCCCCTGTGCCGCTGGCGATGTCGCGCCCCATATCCATCACTCTGCCCTCTGGTCGCGACCATCCGCGCCACCCAACGTGCAGGTGGTATCGACGGTTCCGTGCATCGGCCGCGCGTCCTCGGCGGGCTCCTCCATTGCATCGCGGGCGTTTGGCGCTTATTGACGCGCTGCGTGGCGCTGTAGGGCGGCCGGGCGCAGCGCGCCCCGGCAGCCATGAGCAAGGGAGCATCACCTTGGGCACCGCCCAGCCTCAGACAAACTCCGCCGTAGCCACACCCGTGCGGGACGACCGACTGCGCGAGCGGGTGCTGCGCACCCTGGCGATCGAAGCCAAGGGCCTGGCCGCGCTCTGCGCCGCGATCGAGGTTGAACTCGGCGACGCGGTGGAAGCCGCCATCGGGCTCATCGAGGGCGCACGCGGCCGCGTCATCGTCACCGGCATGGGCAAAAGCGGCCATATCGGGCGCAAGCTCGCCGCCACCCTCGCCTCCACAGGCACGCCGGCCCTGTTCCTGCACGCCGCCGAAGCCAGCCATGGCGACCTCGGCATGGTGACGCCGGACGATGTGCTGCTGGCGATTTCCTGGTCGGGCGAGACCGCCGAACTCGGCGATATCGTGCATTATGCCCGCCGCTTCGCCGTGCCACTGGTCGCCATCACCTCCAGCGCCGCGAGCACGCTCGGCCGCGCCGCCAATGTGGCGCTGGTGCTGCCGCGCGTCGAGGAGGCCTGCCCGAACGGGCTCGCCCCCACCACCTCCACCCTGATGCAGCTCGCCATTGGCGACGCGCTCGCCGTGGCGCTGCTGGAGCGGCGAGGCTTCTCGGCCTCCGACTTCCGCGTGTTCCACCCCGGGGGCAAGCTGGGCGCGCGCCTGCTGAAGGTGGCCGACATCATGCACCAGGAGGCGGAAATGCCGCTGGTGCGGCTCGGCACGCCGATGAGCGAGGCGCTGATCGAGATAACCGGCAAGCGATTCGGCTGCTGCGGCGTCGTCGACGGCGCCGGCTGCCTCGCCGGCATCGTCACCGATGGCGACCTGCGTCGCCATATGAGCAGCCAGTTGCTTGCCACGCCGGTGGAGAAGGTGATGACCTCCTCACCCTTCGTGATCGACCCGCTGGAACTCGCCAGCGCCGCGCTGGGGCTGATGAACCGGCGCCCGGTCCCCATCACCGTCGTCTTCGCGGTGACGGAGGGCAAGCCGGTCGGCATCATCCATATTCACGACATACTGCGCGCCGGCGTCGTCTGACCCCCGCGCCCCACCCGAGGAACATCTCATGAGCGGCTCAGGCGCTAATTCCGTGGTTTCGATCGGCAATGTGCGCTTCGGCAATGACCTGCCGCTGGCGCTGATCGCCGGCCCCTGCCAGATGGAAAGCCGCGACCACGCGCTCGAATGCGCCGCCGCGATCAAGGAGATCGCCACCCGGCTCAATGTCGGCGTGGTGTTCAAGGCCTCTTTCGACAAGGCGAATCGGACCTCGATCAAGGGTGCGCGCGGCATGGGCCTTTCCGCCGCCCTCCCCGTCTTCGCCGAGATCCGCGAGCGCTACGGCATGCCGGTGCTGACCGATGTGCACGAGAATGACCAGTGCGCGCCGGTCGGCGAGGTGGTCGACGTCCTGCAGATCCCCGCCTTCCTCTGCCGCCAAACCGACCTTCTCATCGCCGCTGCCGCTACCGGGCGGGTCGTCAATGTGAAGAAGGGGCAGTTCCTCGCCCCCTGGGACATGAAGAACGTTGTCGCCAAGCTGATCGAGGGCGGCAATCCGAACGTGCTGGTGACGGAGCGGGGCGTTTCCTTCGGCTACAACACCCTTGTCACCGACATGCGGGCGCTGCCGATCATGGCGGAGACGACAGGCGCGCCGGTCATTTTCGATGCCACTCATTCGGTGCAGCAGCCCGGCGGACAGGGCACCTCCTCCGGCGGACAGCGCGAATTCGTGCCGGTGCTGGCGCGGGCGGCGGTGGCGGTCGGCGTCGCCGGCGTGTTCATCGAGACCCATCCCGATCCCGACAAGGCCCCGTCCGACGGCCCCAACATGGTGCCGCTGAACCAGTTCGAGGCCCTTGTCGCCCGGCTCCAGGCCTTTGACCGGATCGCCAAGGACCGCGCCGGCTGAACCGGCGCCTCAGCGGGCCTTCACGGCCTTTCTGAGCGCACCGGCCCCGCGCCAGAGCCGCCACAGGCGCGCGAGCGCGGGCGCCGCCGGGACGGCCGCGAACGGGTCGTGCGGGCGTTCCATGGCGTCGAGATCGCCGGGCACCAGCATCAAGGGCAGGAAGGCCGGCAATTCGGCCGGGTTCACCCCGGCCAGCGCCGTCATCGCCGCCCCATAATGCCGGCGGGCCAGCACCCGCAATATGGCGAGCACCTCCATGAGCGCCGGGCTCGCCTGCCCCGACACCGCGTCCTCGCGCGTCAGCTTGTGCGCGGTCAGCAGATCGAGCGGGAGATAGCACTGGCCGCGCCGGGCATGGACAGGAAAGGCCCGCAGCAGCCCCGTGACCGCATAGGCCACCCCGGCATGCCCGGCCGCCTCGGCAGAGGCCGTGCCCGCCTCCGGCGCCAGCACCAGCGTGGCGAGGCGGATCAGCGCCGAGGAGGTCTCGCCGGCATAGCCCTCCAGATCGTTCACCGTCGGCATCGCGTCGTCATAGAGATCGAACTGCCGGGCTTCCAGCAGCGCCTCAAGGCTGGCGCGCGGCAGCCGGTACGTCTCGATCGCCGCGAGCAGCGCCGCCGCCACCGGGTTGGCCTGCACATCGCCGCGCGCGCCGCCAGCCAGCGCCTCGCGCCACCAGTGCAGCCGCACCTCACCGGCCAGCGGATTGGTGATCGCCTCGCGCACCCGCGACACCTCGACATTGAAGGCATGCAGGGCAAACAGCGCGCCGCGCGGCCCGGCGGGCGCGAACAGGTCGGCGACATAGCGGTCGCGGTCGAGATCGCGCACCAGCGCCGCGCAATAGTCCGTGTCCGTGGTCAGGCTTGGCCGGCTCATGTCTGCGGTCCGGAAGTTGGGCGACGGGCGGCGCGGCGTCAGGGCAGCGCGAGCAGCGCGGCGGCGACCGCGCGGCCTTCCGCCAGAAGCACATTATAGGTCGAGGCGGCCGACCGGGTAGGCAGGGTATCGACCGCGATACCGGCATCGCGCAACTGCCAGCGCAGGGCGTCGGGAAGCGGCCAGGGGTCCGGCCCGGTGCCAATCAGCAGGAGTTCGATGCCGGCGGCCTCGGCGAGAACCCGCGCAAGCGCACCCGCATCGATCTCACCCGGAACACGCGGCGGCCAGGCGTGGATGCCGGAGGGCAGCGCCAGGATGGAACCGGCCGACGCCATGCCGGCGAAGTGGAACGCGCCGCGCGCATAGCCGTCGATCGGAACCTGAGTGGGAAGGTGGGCGTCCGGCGTCGCCATCAGCCCCTCCCCCGTTTACGCTCTCCCGCGCTCACGGCGCGAGACGTTCCGCCTTGGAATTGGCGCTCTTGGCTTCCTTCTCCGCCTTCTCCGCCATCGCCCGGGTCGAGACGCCGAGATAGATCAGCAGCGGCGAAGCGATGAAGATCGAGGTATAGGTGCCGACGAGCACCACGCCGAACATCATCGTCACAGAGAAGGAGTGGATCGCCCGGCCGCCGAACAGCACCAGCGCCAGCAGCGCCAGCGTCACCGTCACATGGGTGATGACCGAGCGCGACAGGGTGGAGTTGATCGAGGCGTTCAGCAGCTCTTCCGTCGGCATCTTCTTGTAGCGCCGCAGCATTTCGCGGATGCGGTCATAGATGACGATGGTGTCGTTCAGCGAGTAGCCCAGAATGGTGAGCAGGGCGGCGACGCTGGTCAGGTCGAAGTCGATCTGGAAGATCGCCATGAACCCGATGGTGAGCACGATATCGTGGAAGTTGGCGATCGAGGCGCCGAGCGCGAACTGCCATTCGAAGCGGAACCAGAGATAGATGAGGATACAGACGACCGCCATCATCAGCCCGACAATGCCGTAGCTGAGCAGTTCCTGCGAGACGCGCGGACCAACCACCTCGATGCGGCGGTACTCGACCCCCTCGCCGAGCGCCGCGCGCACCTTGCCGACCACCACCTGCTGGGCCTGCTCGCCACCCGGCTGCTGGGCGACGCGGATCAGCACCTCGCCGTCGCCGCCGATCTCCTGGATCTGCACCTCGCCAAGGTCGAGCGACTCAAGGCGCGAGCGGACATCGGCGATGTTCAGCGTGTTGTTGGCGTAGCGCACTTCAAGCAGCGTGCCGCCCTTGAAGTCGATGCCGAAATTCAGACCCATGGTGAAGAACGCCACCAGCGCCACGATCGACAGCAGGGCCGAGATCGGAAAGCTGATCCGCCGGAAGCGGATGAAGTCGAAATTCGTGTCGTCCGGTACGATGCGGAGCAGACGCATGGAAATGCTCGCCTTTCTTAGATCGGCACGCGCTGGGGGCGCCGCCAGCGCACCCACAGCGCCACCATAAGGCGGGTCAGCGTGAAGGCGGTGAAGACGGTGGTCATGATGCCGATGCCGAAGGTGATGGCGAAGCCACGCACCGGGCCGGAACCGACATAGAACAGCACCGCCGCCGCGATGAAGGTGGTGATGTTGGAATCGAGGATCGTCGCCAGGGCGCGCGTGAATCCGGCGTCGATCGCCGAAATGGCCGACCGCCCTGCCCTCGCCTCCTCGCGGATGCGTTCATAGATCAGAACGTTGGAATCCACCGCGATGCCGACCGTGAGCACCACGCCGGCGATGCCGGGAAGCGTCAGCGTCGCCCCGAGCATGGCCAGGAGGCCGAAGATCATGCCGACATTGATCGCGACGGCGATATTGGCGATGACGCCGAACAGGCCGTAGGTCGCCACCATGAACAACGCGACGAGCGTCGCGCCGACGATGGAGGCGATGAGGCCGGCCCGGATCGAATCCGCGCCGAGGCCCGGCCCGACCGTGCGCTCTTCCACCACCTGCAGCGGCACTGGCAGGGCGCCGGCCCGCAGCAGGATGGCGAGGTCGTTCGCTTCCTGCACGGTGAAATTGCCGCTGATCTGGCCGGAGCCACCGAGGATCGGCTCGCGTATGACAGGCGCCGAGATGACGTGGTTGTCGAGGATGATGGCGAAGGGCCGGCCGACATTGGCCTGCGTCGCCTCGGCGAAGCGACGGGCGCCATTGGTGTTGAAGCGGAAGGTGACCACCGGCTCGCGCGTCGTCGGGTCGAAGCCCGGCTGCGCGTCGGTGAGGTCTTCGCCGGCGACCAGCACGCGCTGCTCGATCAGATAGGGAACCGGCGGGTTGTCCTGCGAGGTGAGAACATCCGTTCCGGCCGGCGCACGGCCCTGCAGCGCCTGCTGCGGGCTCATCGTGTTGTCGACAAGGCGGAAGGTCAGCTGCGCGGTCTGGCCGAGAAGGGCCTTGAGCCGCGAGGGGTCCTGCAGGCCCGGCACCTGCACCTGGATCCGGTCGGCGCCCTGGCGCTGGATCGACGGCTCGGTGGTGCCGAGCTGGTCGATACGCTTGCGGATGATCTCGATCGACTGCGACACCGCCTGGATGGTGCGGGCCTGGACGCCGGCCGAGGTCGGCGCCAGTGCGATGGTGTTGCCATCGCGCGAGACATCGGTGTCGAGCTGTCCGGCGCTCGCCATCGCGCCGCCGATCGGCAGCGCCAGCGTGCGCAGCTGGGTCAGCGCCGCCTCGACATCCTGGCCGTCGCGGATCCGCACCTCGACCGCCTCGCCCTGGATGGCGAGGCCGGTGTAACCGATCTTGGCATCGCGCAGCACGCGGCGTGCGTCGTCGCGCAGCTGCTCAAGGCGGATCTTGCGCACGGATTGGGCGTCGACCTGCAGGACGATGTAGGACCCGCCCTGAAGGTCGAGGCCCAGCACGATCTTGCGCTGGAGGAAGCTGGGCAGGCTGTCATAGGCGGATTGCGACAGCAGGCTGGGCACGGCCATCAAACAGATGATGGCCGAGACCGCCAGGATCGCGAACGCCTTCCATTTCGAGAAGTAAAGCATGGGGTTCCTTCCGGCCGCCCTAGCGGTTACGGCCGCAAGAGGTCAGCGCTCAGGACTCGGTATCTTCCTTGGCCGGCTCGCCCTTGGCGCGAACCTCGGAGATCATGCCGCGCAGCTGGCGGATCTTCACGCCCTCCGACACCTGCAGCTCGATCTCGCTGTCGTCGATCACCCGCGCGACCTTGCCGATCAGCCCGCCCGAGGTGACGACGGTGTCGCCGCGACGGACACTCTTCACCATTTCCTGGTGCGCCTTCACCTTCTTCTGCTGCGGGCGCAGAATCAGGAAATACATGATCACGAAGATCAGCACGAAAGGCAGCAGCGACATCAGCATGTCGGTACCGCCGCCCATGGGGGCGGCCTGCGCATAGGCGGGCGTAATCAACATGTCGGTTCCTTGTCCGTCGATCGAAGGCGGGCGAAAGGCCCGGCGAAGCGGCGCGGACTATACTGACGCTCCCGCCGAATGCAAACGCCGTCGGCCGGAGCGGGGTCACAGGCGCGCTATGGCGTACCGAGCGTTACGGTTCCGCTTGTCCCGCGCCGCCGCAATGGCTATTCCCGCAGGCGGAGGAGCCCATCATGACCCACTCACCGGCCGATCTCGGCGCCGTACTCACCCGCATCGCCGACGCGCTCGAACGCCTTGCCCCCGCCCGCGCAGCCACCGCCGACTTCACGCAGGCCGACGCTTTCATCTGGCATGCAGACGAGCGCCGGCTCGAAGCCGTGCCGCGTGTCAGCCGGGTCGAGATGGAGCTTCTCAAGGGCATTGAGCGCACCCGCGACCTGTTGATGGACAACACGCTGCGCTTCGCCCGCGACCTTCCGGCCAATAACGCCCTGCTGTGGGGCGCGCGTGGCATGGGCAAGAGTTCGCTGGTCAAGGCCGCCCATGCCTCGGTCAACGCCGAGATGGCGCGCGAAGGCAAGCCGCCGCTCAAGCTGGTGGAGATTCACCGCGAGGACATCGAGACGCTGCCGGCGCTGATGAGCCTGGTGCGGCCGGCCCCGTTCCGATTCGTCATCTTCTGCGACGACCTGTCCTTCGACGCCGACGACACTTCCTACAAGTCGCTGAAGGCGGTACTGGAGGGCGGCATCGAGGGACGCCCGGAGAATGTGATCTTCTACGCCACCTCCAACCGCCGCCACATATTGGCGCGCGAAATGGTGGAGAACGAGCGTTCGACCGCGATCAATCCCGGCGAGGCGGTGGAGGAGAAGGTCTCGCTCTCCGACCGGTTCGGCCTGTGGCTGGGCTTCCACAAATGCAGCCAGGACGATTATCTCGCGATGATCGACAGCTACATCGCCCACTTCGCCATTCCCATCGCGCCGGAGACGCTGCGGCAGGAAGCGCTGGAATGGTCGACCACGCGCGGGGCGCGTTCGGGCCGCACGGCGTGGCAATATGTGCAGGATGTCGCGGGGCGGCTTGGCGTGTCCTTGTCGGAACCGCCGGCCGCCCCGCGCTGACCGGCGCCAAGGTCCTAACGTCGCGCCGGATGGGTGAGGCGGAGCGCATGGCTCCGCCTAAGGGGGTAACGGTTCCCGCCTAGGGGAGTGCGGCGGTCAGAGACCGGCGAGATATTGCGAGGGGTCGACCGGCTGCGAGCCCTTGCGGATCTCGAAATGCAGCTGCGGCGAGGTGACATTGCCGGTCTGGCCGGCCTTGGCGATCACCTGGCCGCGCTTGACGGTGTCGCCCTTCTTCACATCCAGCGCGCTGTTATTGGCATAGGCCGTGACCCAGCCATCGGCGTGCTTGATGAGGACCAGGTTGCCATAGCCCTTCAGCTCGCTGCCGGCATAGGCGACGACGCCGTCTTCAGCGGCCTTCACCGAAGTGCCTTCCGGCACCGAGATGTTGATGCCCTCATTCTGCTGGCCGCCGGGCTTGGGCCCGAAGCCCGAGATGACGCGCCCGCGCACCGGCCAGCGGAACTGCGGGCCTGCGGCAGCGGTGCGGATCTCGTCCGGCGTCTCGGAAGGCTTGACGGCGGCGATGGTCTGCGGCTTCGGCGCCGCGGTCGCCTGGGCGACCGGCGCGACAGCCGGTGTTGCGGGCGCGGTGGCGACCACCGGGGTCGGCTTCGGCGCCACCGGGGTGGCGATTGCCGGCTTGGGCGCAGCGGCGATCACCGCCCCGCCAGCGGAACCGGGAATGGTCAGCTTCTGGCCGATCCGCACCATGGTGTTGAAGTCGATGCCGTTGGCATTCGCCAGTTCGGTGCGCGTCAGCCCGTAATTGCGGGCGATCGAGCTCAGCGTCTCGCCCGGCGCCACCACATGAGAGCCGCCGGCGGCAGCAACCTGCGGGGCGGGCGTGCGCACCGGGGCGGCGGCAACGGGCGCCTGCAGCGGCTGCGGCTGGCTGCCATAGAGCGGCTGGGTACCGCCATAGCCGGCCTGCGGCGCGGCCGGCGGCGTGTAGGTGGGAGCGGCGGAAAGCTGGGTCGGGGCGCCATAAGGAGCGCTCGCCACCGGCGTGCCATAGGGAGCGGGGGCTCCATAGGGGGCCGGCGTGCCGTAGGGGGCGGGCGAGGCGCTGGCGACTGGCTGGCCGATCGGCGCCAGCGGCACGCCACCCGTCGACGATCCGCCCATCGGCGCGCTCTGCACCGCGCCCGTCGGGGCGGCGGCAACCGAGCCGGTATAGGTCGGCGACGATGCGAAGGGATTTGAGTTGGGATTGCTGCTGAACCGGGCGGAATCGGCGCTGCACGCGGCCATTCCCCCCGCCGTCAGAACGACGAAGGAAATCCGCATGAGGGGACCGCTACCGGACGCCGTCAGAAATTTACGCATCGCACCCCACCCGAACGCTGGACTCGTGGAGATTAATGCGTCGTACAGGTAAACAGCCGCTTAAGCCGGGCCCGACACGTCAGGAAAAATGGCGGATTCCCGGCATTCTCAGAGCACTACCGCGACACCGGGCAACATCGGAACGAACCGCACCAGCCCGAGTTCGCGCGTCTCCAGCCCCTGCAATCCGCGGCGGTAGCGCATGAGAAACTGCGTGCCCTCGGGCGGCCCGACCGGGGCGACGAGTATGCCGCCCATCGCCAGTTGCTCGAAAAGCGCCGGCGGCACCTCCTCCACCGCGGCGGTGAGCAGGATGCGGTCGAAGGGGGCGCTCTGGGGGGCGCCGTCCCGCCCATCGGCGACCAGCACCTCGACATTGGCGATGCCGAGCGAGGCGAGCCGGCGAGCCGCCGAGTCCGCCAGCGTGCGGAAGCGCTCCAGCGTCACCACATGGCCGGCGATGCTGGCGAGGATGGCGGTCTGGTAGCCCGAGCCGGTGCCCACCTCCAGCACGCTGTGCGAGGGGCCGAGTTCCAGCGCCTCGGTCATCAGCGCCACCACGGTGGGCTGGCTGATGGTCTGGCCGCAATCGATCGGCAGAGCGAGGTCCTGCCAGGCGATGGGACGGAAGGCCGGCTCGACGAAGCGCTCGCGCGGCACCTGCTCCATGGCGCGCATCACCTGCCGCTCGCGCAGCCCGCGCTTGCGCAGCGCCAGCAGCAATTCGGCGCGCTGCAGATCCTCGCTCTTGTCGGCGCCGCTCACGGGCGACCTCCCTGCCCCGTCCGGAACGGCGGGCCCATGCCTCAGCGCGGCTTAGCCGCGAAAACCTGCGCGAGCCTCGTCATCATCGGCTCGTCGGTCATGTCGAGACGCAGCGGCGTGACTGAAATGCAGCCCTCGTCGAGCGCGTGCAGATCCGAACCATTCACCGTCTCGAAGATACGCTTTTCAAAGGCGATCCAGTAATAGGGATTTCCGCGCCCGTCCGCCCGCTCGTCAATGCGCAGCAAATCCTGGTCTCGCCGGCCCTGCGCGGTCACGGCGATGCCGCGCACCTCGTTCACCGGGCGGTTGGGGAAGTTCACATTCACCACGATGCCGGGCGGAATGCCCTCCTCCAGCAGGGTGCGGATCACCTGCGGGCCCCAATGCTCGGCGACATCATAGGGCGGCGCCTTCTTGGTCTCGAAACCATAGGCCTGCGAAAGCGCGACCGAGGGGATGCCGAGCACCGTGCCTTCCATGGCGCCGGCCACCGTGCCGGAATAGCCGACATCCTCGGCCACGTTCTGGCCGCGATTGACGCCTGACAGCACAAGGTCGGGCTTGTGGTCGGCGAGAATGTGCCGCACCGCCATGATGACGCAATCGGTCGGCGTGCCCTTCAGGGCGAAGCGCTTTTCCTCAACCTGCCGTAGCCGCAGCGGATCGGACAGCGAGAGCGAATGAGACACGCCGGACTGGTCCGTTTCCGGCGCCACCACCCACACATCGTCGGACAGCGCACGCGCGATGCGGACGCACGCCTCCAGCCCCGGCGCGTGGATGCCGTCGTCATTCGTCACCAGGATGCGCATCTGTCCTCGCTTTTAAGTTCGACGTCATCCCGGCCGAAGCGCAGCGCAGAGCCGGGATCGTCCTCCGGCTTGCCCCCGATCCCGGATATCGCCTGACGGCGATTCCGGGATGACGCTGCGTGCGACCGGGCTCAGTTCTTCTCGATCCGCGTCAGCCCGCCCATATAGGGCACCAGCACGTCAGGCACCGTGACCGAGCCGTCCTCGTTCTGGTAATTCTCCAGGATCGCCACCATCGCCCGGCCGACCGCGACGCCCGAGCCGTTGAGCGTGTGCAGATAGCGCGGCGCCTTGGCGCCGGCCGGGCGGTAGCGCGCATTCATCCGCCGCGCCTGGAAATCGGTGCAGGTGGAGCAGGAGGAAATCTCGCGGAAGGCGTTCTGCCCCGGCAGCCAGACCTCGATGTCATAGGTCTTGGCCGAGGCGAAGCCCATGTCGCCGGTGCACAGCGTCATCACCCGGAAATGCAGGCCGAGCTTCTTCAGCACCGCCTGCGCGCAGGCCAGCATGCGCTCATGTTCGTCCGCCGACTGTTCCGGCGTGGTGATGGAGACCATCTCCACCTTGTTGAACTGGTGCTGGCGGATCATCCCGCGCGTATCGCGCCCCGCCGACCCCGCCTCGGCGCGGAAGCAGGGGGTGAGCGCGGTGAAGCGCAGCGGCAGTTCTTCCTCGGAGAGTATGGACTGGGCGACGAGATTGGTCAGCGGGACTTCCGCTGTGGGGATGAGCCAATGCGTGCCCCCTGCCAAATTCTCGAATTGCTTGGCTTCCGAGACGATGTCGCTCTCAGCTTCACCCTGTCGCCCAAGGTCGCCAGCGTATCCAAAGGCGTGCTCTCGACCCAGCACAGTACCAACAAGGAACTGATCGTCCTTGAACTTTGGCAGCTGTGCCGTGCCGAACATCGCCGCGTCGTTCACCAGAATGGGCGGCGCGACTTCCATGTAGCCGTGTTCTTCGGTGTGGGTGTCGATGAAGAACTGGCCGATGGCGCGCTCCAGACGCGCCAGCTTGTTCTTCAGCACGACGAAACGCGCGCCGGAGAGTTTGGCCGCCGCCTCGAAATCCATCTGGCCGAGGCCTTCGCCGATCTCGAAATGCTGCTTGGCGACAAAGGGAAAGCCGATTTTCTGGCCGACCAGCGCGATCTCGACATTGCCGTGCTCGTCGGCGCCTTCCGGCACCTCGGCCAGCGGCGCGTTGGGGATGGCGGCGAGGCGGCTGTGCAGCTCACCCTCGGCCGCCTTCACCTGCTCTTCCAGCGCCGGAATATCGGTCTTCAGCGCCCCGACCTCGGCCATCAGCGCCTCGGCGCGGTCGTTCTCGCCGGCCTTCTTGGCGGCGCCGATCTCCTTCGAGGCGGCGTTGCGGCGGGCCTGCAGCTCTTCCAGCTTGACGATGCCGGCGCGGCGGGTCTCGTCGAGGGCGATCAGCCCGTCGACCAGCGCCGTCGCCTCCTCGGAGGCCGTCCCGCGCCGCACCAGCGCGTTGATGAGCCCGTTCGGCTCCTCGCGGATCCACTTGATGTCGTGCATGGCAGTCTCGCCTTCAAACGCGCCGCTCCCGGCCTCGCGCCGGGACTGCAGGGACGTAGCCAATCGGGACGGCGGGGACAAGTGCGGGCCCGCGCGAAAGCGCGTGCGGGCGTATGCGTGCTTCGAGGCTCGCTTCGCTCGAACCTCAGCATGACGGCAGCCTGTTCCGCCCAAGAGAACATCGTCATCCTGAGGTGCCCGGCAAAGCCGGGCTTTGAGGCATGCCGACCTGGCGCAGACCGCCCCGCCTCAGACGGCGGCGTTTTCGGCCGCTTCCGCTGCTTCCGCCGCGCGCTTTTTCTTCTTCTCGACCATGCGCACCAGCAGGACCGAGACCTCGTAGAGAAGCAGCGTCGGGATGGCGAGGGCGAACTGGCTCACCACGTCAGGCGGCGTCAGCACCGCCGCGGCGACGAACACGCCGACAATCGCGTAGCGCCGCGCCTTCTTCAGCTGGTCCGACGTGACGACCCCAATCTGTGCCAGAAGGGTGAGGATCACAGGCAACTGGAAGCAGATGCCGAAGGCGAAGATCAGCGTCATGATCAGCGACAAATATTCGCTGACCTGCGGCAGCATCGAAATCTCGGGCGTATCCGGCCCGGCCAACTGCTGCATGGAGAGGAAGTAGGTCATCGCCAGCGGCATGGCGACGAAATAGACGAAGGCCGCCCCGATCAGGAAGCACACCGGCGTCGCCACCAGATAGGGGCGAAAGGCGTTCTTCTCGTGGCTGTAGAGCCCCGGCGCGACGAACATGTAGATCTGCGTCGCCACGATGGGGAAGGAGATGAAGGCCGCACCGAACATGCCGAGCTTGATCTGGGTGAACAGGAATTCCTGCGGCGCGGTGTAGATGAGCTTCACATGCTCGGTGCCGCCGGCCGCGAACTCATAGGGCCAGAGCAGGATGTTGTAGATGAACTTACCCAGCATGAAGCAGGCGAAGAAGGCGATAAAGAACGCGATCAGCGACTTGATGAGGCGCGAGCGCAGCTCGATCAGATGCTCGATCAGCGGCGCCTTCGAGGCGTCGATTTCATCCTGGCTCATAGGGCCGGCCCTTCATTGCCGGAGGCCGGCTTGACCTTGACGCGCGGCTTGGTAGCCCGTTTGGCAGCCGGCTTGGCGGCGCGTTCGGCCGGTGCGCCCTGATCCAGCGAGGCGACCGCCTCGAACAGTTCCGGCTCGGCCACTTCCGTCGCCGCAACAGGCTTGCGCGCCGTGCGACGGGGGGCGGGCTTCGGCGCCTCGGCGGATGGTGTATCGGTGGAGGCGGCATCGGCCACGGCGGCCGCACGTGCCCGCTTCGGCTTCGCGGCCGGCGTGACGGCAGGAGCAGGCTCCGCCGGCTTGGGCATGTCGGCGGATTTGGTCGTTTCGGCAGGCTTTGGCGTATCAACAGGCTTCGGCGCGTCGATGGACTTGGGAGCCTCCGCAGGAGCGGCCGCCGTCTGTGGCCGTGGCGCGGTGGTAGAGTCTGGCGCGGACGGAGACGGCGTCGCGGCCGCCACAGGCGCGGAAGCGGCGGCCGGGGCCGACGCCTCAAGCCCGGCAGCCGCGTTGCGGACCTCATCCTCCACCGTCTCGAACGGGTGCGGCTCCAGATCGCCGGGCGCGGGCAGCGCGGGCTCCGCCACGGCCGCCGGCGGCAGGCCGGTGCCGGCCTCGACACTGCCAGTGGGCGCCTTCAGATCGGTTTCGATATCCTGCAGCGGGTTGGTCGGCAGCGCCTTGGAGATCGACTCGCGGGCATTGCTCGCCAGCCCGGAGAGATCGCTCCGGAGCCCGCTCACGCTGTCCTTGAGGTCGGAAAGCTCCGCCTCGCGCAGCGCCTCGTTGAACTGCCCCTGAAACTCGCCCGCCATGTGGCGAAGCTTGCGCACGCCCTGCCCCATCGTGCGCAGCACGCGCGGCAGCTCCTTCGGTCCAATCACCACGAGGGCGACCACGCCGATGACGAGAAATTCCGTCCAGCCGATATCAAACATGAATTACGCGGGGTCGCTGAAGCGCGACCCTCCCCGATCGAAAAGCCGTGAGGCCGGAAATCAGCTGACCTTGGTCTGCTCGGCTTCCACCTTCGGCTGGTGATCGAGCGAACGCGCCGGCTCGCCAGGCTTCGCCGCCGTATCCTCGTCGTCGGCCATGCCCTTCTTGAACGCCTTGATGCCCTTGGCGGCATCGCCCATCAGCTCGGACAGCTTGCCGCGACCGAAGAGGAGGAGCACGACCACCAGCACGATGATCCAGTGCCAGATGCTCAACGAACCCATCACAAAACTCCCTTGTCCGAAGCGCCGCCGGCCCCTCGCGGCCGCGCATCGCAATTGAAACCGGACACTAGGGCCGGCCTGTGGCGAAGACAAGAACCTCCGCCGGCTCGATGTTCACTCCGACGTCATGCCCACGCAATAGGCCGGCCGTGGTGCGGCGGCGTGCGACCAATGGCCGGTCCAGCCCCTCCACCGCCACCTCATAGAGGTCGAGTTCGCCGAGGAAGCGGTGGTTGATGATTCGCCCCGGCACGCCCGAGCCGGGCGCCTTGAGCTCGATCCCCTGCGGGCGGATGGCGGCGATTGCCCCGGCGCCCTCGGCAAGGCCGGGCGCCTGGAAACGACCAAGCGCCGTCGCCACCCGGCCGCCGCTCACCACGCCCTCCACCTCGTTGATTTCACAGAAGAAACGGGCCACTTCAATGTCGGCGGGGTGGCGGTAGAGCTCTTCCGGCGGGCCCACCTGGACGAGTTTTCCCTTGCGCATCAGCGCGATCCGGTCACCCAATCGCAGCGCTTCTTCCGGGTCGTGAGTGACGATGATGCAGGTGGCGCGGGCATCGCGCAGCACCTTCAGCGTCTCGCTGCGCACACTTCCCCGCAGCCGACTGTCGAGCCCCGAGAACGGCTCGTCCATAAGGAGAATGCCGGGGCGCGGCACGAGCGCGCGGGCGAGCGCGACACGCTGCTGCTCACCGCCCGACAAAGCATGTGGATAGTTTTCCGCATAGGCTTCCAGACGCACACGCTCAAGCGCCCGCATCGCCTCGTCATGCGCCCCGGCCGGCCCCAGACGGCGCAGGCCGAAGGCGACATTCTCGACATTGGTGAGGTGCGGGAACAGCGCATAGTCCTGGAACACCAGCCCGATGGCGCGTTTTTCCGGCGGCACGAAGGCCTCGGGGCCGGCCACCACATGCGTGTCGAGCAGGATTCGCCCGCGCGTCGGCCGCTCGATGCCGGCGATCAGCCGCAGCAGCGTGGTCTTGCCGCAACCGGACTGGCCGAGCAGGCAGATGATCTCGCCCGGTTCGACGGTGAGGCTGACGCCGCGCACCGCTTCCACCTCGCCATAACCGTGGTGCACATCCTCGATCACCAGCCGGCTGGCGAGCGAGACCGGCGTGCGGGAGGGCTGGGACGGCATGGTGGTTCCTGTCTCTGTCAACATGGGAGGTTCTCAGCCGTCCTGATCGTCGTCGCCATCCGGCTCGGGCGCGAAGGACAGCTCGAATTCCGGCTCCAGCGGGTCTTCATCATCTTTCAGGTCCGGGTCGTCGCTGGGCAGCGGGACGGTCAGGCCGGCGGCGACGCGCGAATCGATCAACCCGGTGCCGCGCAGTTCGTCGAGGCCCGGCAGGTCCTGGATGGCATCCAGCCCGTAATGGACCAGGAAGGTCTCGGTGGTGCCATAGGTGACGGGTCGCCCCGGGCTGCGCCGCCGCCCGCGCAGGCGCACCCAGCCGGCCGCGAGCAGCACGTCGAGCGTGCCCTTATTGGTCGAGACGCCGCGAATTTCTTCAATCTCGGCGCGGGTGACGGGCTGGTGATAGGCGATGATGGCGAGCGTCTCCAGCGCGGCGCGAGAGAGCCGGCGCGGCTCCGGCTTGTCGCGGGCGAGGAGGAAGCCGAGATCGGGCGCGGTACGCAGCATCCATTTTCCGGCCGCCCGCACCAGGTTGAAGCCGCGATCGGCGTAATCGGCCGACAGCGCGGTGAGCAGCGCACGCACATCCGCGCCTTCCGGCAGCCGGGCGGCGATGATCGCCTCGTCCAGTGGCTCGCCGGCGGCGAACAGCATCGCCTCCAGCAGGCGCAGATCCGGGTCGCGGACGGTGGAAGACACAGCGTCGGGCGCCACCTCTTCCAGCTCAGGGTCGGGGCCCGCGACGCGGGCGGCTTCGGCGCTCATGCGCCCTCCCCCGGCACGTCGCGTCGGCTGCGGATCCAGATCGGCGCGAAGCTCTCCTCCTGCTGCACGTCGATCAGGCCCTCGCGCACCATCTCCAGCGTCGCCGAAAAGCCCGAGGCCAGCGCTGTCGCCCGCATCTTCGGGTCGGCGATCCAGTTGAGCAGGAAGCCGTCGAGCCGGGCCCATTCGCCGTGCAGCGCCAGCCGGCCCATCAGCCGCTCCAGCCGCTCGCGCGCCTCGGCAAGCGAGATCACGTTGCGCGGGGGAAAGCGCACCTGCGAGAGCGCCATCTTCTGGCGCTGCGCGCCATAGGCGGCGAGAAGGTCGTAAAGCGTCGCCTCATAGACGATGGGCCCCGCCGCCTGCAGCGGTTCC
The DNA here is from genome assembly GCA_000378025.1 of Xanthobacteraceae bacterium 501b. Lineage (GTDB taxonomy): Bacteria > Pseudomonadota > Alphaproteobacteria > Rhizobiales > Xanthobacteraceae > Ancylobacter. The sequence continues at coordinate 1,047,533 of KB899087.1, read as the reverse complement.
GGGGCGCCGCGCTGGAACACCTCGTGGCCGATGCGGTCGCGGGTGGCGAGATGGGCGGCGGCGGCGCGGATCTGCTCCAGCCGGCGCAGGCGCTCGGCAAGATCGGCCGCGAGATCGGAGGCACTCGGCCCCTCCTCCTTCGGCGGATCGGGCAGCAGCAGGCGGGATTTGAGATAGGCGAGCCAGGCCGCCATCACCAGATAGTCGGCCGCCAGTTCCAGCCGGATGCGCCGCGCGGCCTCGACGAACAGCAGATACTGCTCGGCGAGTTGCAGGATGGAAATGCGGTGCAAATCCACCTTCTGCGTGCGCGCAAGCGCCAGCAACAGGTCGAGCGGCCCCTCGAAGCCGTCGACATCCACCACCAAGGCGGGCTCGTCCGCCTGGCGCGCGGCGTCGGCATCGAAGGTGAACTGGCTTTGAACCATGCGGGACCGCGATCGACGTTCAGGACGTCGCGATCATAGCCGAAAAACGCGCCCGCGCCTCGCCGAGGGCTATTTCTTCCGCCGGATTGATTCGTGCAAGCGCCGCCGCGCAGCGCCGTGCCGCCTCGCCCTGCAGTACCGGGGTGCGGGAGGCCACTTCCGCCATCTCGTCGAGCCGCCCATTGCAATGCAGCGCCAGGTCGCAACCTGCGGCGAAGGAGGCCTCGGTGCGGTGTGCGAGCGAACCCGCAAGCGCGCCCATGGAGAGATCGTCGCTCATCAGCGCGCCGTCAAAGCCGATATGGCCGCGAATGATCTCCTCGATGACCTTCGGCGACGTCGTTGCCGGCCGGTCGGGGTCGATGTCGGCATAGACGACATGAGCCGTCATGCCGAGCGGCAGATCGGACAGCAGGCGGAACGGCGCGAAATCGGTCGCTTCCAGCTCGGCGCGCGGGGTCTCGACGATGGGCAGGCTCTCATGGCTGTCAGCATTGGCACGGCCATGGCCGGGAATGTGCTTGAGCACTGGCAGCACGCCGCCCGCCATCAGCCCTTCGGCGGCGGCGCGGGCGAGATGGGCCACCTGCGCCGGGGTCGACCCATAGGCACGGTCGCCGATGATGCCATGGCCTTCCGGCAGGCGCAGATCCGCGCAGGGCACGCAGTCCACCGTGATACCAAGCGCGGCGAGATCGGCCGCCATCAGCCGGGCACCGAGCCGGGCCGCCTCCGCCGCGCCTTCCACATCGCCGGCCTCGGCCCGGCGGGCGAAAACCTCGGCGGGGGGGTAGGCCGGCCAGTGCGGCGGACCGAGCCGCTGCACCCGTCCGCCCTCCTGGTCGATCAGCACGGCTGCATCGGCGCGGCCGACCGCGGCACGGAAAGCGGCGACCAGCGCGGCCACCTGCGCCGGGCTCTCCACATTGCGACGGAACAGGATCAGCCCCCACGGGGCCGCCTCCTTCAAGAAGGCGGTCTCGTCAGGGGTGAGCAAAGTTGCGGCGCAGCCGGTGATGAAGGCGCGCGGCGCGTTGGGGGCGTTCATGAGGGCCTGGCGTCTCAGTTGCGCGCGACCATGCAGGTCGTGCCTTGGGCGCGCAGGGCCTCGCACAGGCCGACAGCGCCCTCGCGCGAGCTGAAATTGCCCACCTGTGCCCGGTAATAAATCCCCTTGTCGCCGAGATCGGCCCGCTTCACGCTGAAAGGCTGGTTACGCAGCAGGTCCGAGTACCGGGCCTGGGCGCTGCGCCAGGTCGCCTGCGCCTCCGCCTCGGAACGAACGGCGGCGATCTGTACGACAAAGGCACCGGCCGGCACGGCCGCAGTGCTTGCCGAGGCGGCAGGGGCCGCCGCAACGCGGGCAGCAGGCGCCGCCGCTGGGGTTGGGGCCGGAGCTGGGGCCGGGGTCGCGTCGGCAGGCATGTTTTCGACGATGGAGGGCGTCGCCGAGAGCGGCATTGGCGTCGTCGGCACCGCCCCGCCCGTGCCGAGATTCAGCGCGACGGGATTGCCCGCCGGCCCGGCAGAGGCGCCGGGCGGCAGGGGCGCGGCGGGGGCCGGTACTTCCACGACGGTGCCATCGGCGCGCACGGTCAGGGTCCGCACCCGCTTGGGTTCGGCCGAGCCGGCGCCACCCGCCGAAGGAGTGGTCTGGATGACGCGCGGCTGCGGCTGCGCCGCCTGCGACACGTCGACCGGCTGCTCCTCGCTGGAAACCACCTGCTCGTTGCCGGTGGTCGCGCCACCGCCGACACGGTCATAGATCAGCTTCTGGCCATCGGCGGTCTGCTCCGCCACCGGCTGGTTCGGGACCACCTTGTTTGGCCCCTGGTCGGCGCGGATGACGGGCGGCGCGCCCGACACGCCAGACCCCGACGGGCCGGACACCAGGACATAGCCGAGCGCCGCCGCGCCGATGAACACCAGCACCGCGCCGCCGATCATCAGCAGGCGCTTGCGATTGGGGCCACGTGGAGCTTCCTCCTCCGCAGCGTACTCGTCATAGGAGCCGGCATCCGGCGGATAATCGCCGGCCGAGCGCCCGTAATCATAGGCGTCCTCGTCGAGATCGACGGGCTGCGGGGCCGGCGGGCTCACCTGCCGGGCTGCCGGCGGCGGGGGCGCGGCGGGCGCCACAGGCTGAGCCGGCGCCACCGGGACATCGACAGCGCGGGCGGCGGCCGTGGCCCGGGTCATCCAGGCCGGCACGCGGGACTCGTCGGAAGCCTCGTCGGCGCTGGCCGGCTGCGCGGAAGGCCCGCGCACAGCCTCGCGCGCAGCCGCCTCGCGACGTGCCGCATCCTGGCGCACCGTTTCCTGACGCTGCGCCTCACGGCGCATCGCCTCGTGGCGCGCCGCTTCCTGACGCGCCGCTTCCTGTCGGGCCAGATCCTGTCGGGCGAAATCCTGCCGGGCGGCATCCAGGCGCACGGCCTCCTGCCGCAGGGCGTCCTGCCGAAGCGCTTCCTGCCGGGCCATGTCCGCCGGCGTCATCGGCGCCCGCGCCGCCGGGGCGCGCGGCGCGTCGGTGCGGGTAGCATCGGCGCGAGGAGCCTCGGGGCGCGGCGCTTCTGCGCGCAACGGTTCGGCCCGCGGCGGCAGCGGACGCTGCGGCGCTGAGGGAGCGGCGCCCGGCGGCATCTCCGGACGCGACGCCGGCATACGGCGCGCCGCATCGGTGGCCTGCGGGCGCGGCGGAACATAGGCCGCACGCGGATCGGGACGTTCGCCACGGGCCGGCTCGCGATGCGCGTCGCGGGCCGCCTCCTCCGCACCGGAGCGCGACAGCGGCGCGGTGCGGGGCACGCCCTCGCCATAGACTTCCGCCGCCAGCGCGGCAAAGGAGCCGGGCGCCGGGCGCCCCTCCTCCGCCGGACGGCGGGCGGTCAGCGGAGGGCGCGTGGGCGCGGGAGCGACGGGCCGGGAAGAGGGATGCTGGGGCGCAGCGGGTTGATGGGCCGGTGGCGCCTGCCGCAGCAGCTCCGCGAAATCGTCTTCCTGGGCCATCAGGCGCGCAAGTTCGGCAAGCGGATCCTCGGCGGCGTTTTCCGGCCGATCACGCATGTTCTCATTGCCCATCTTCAGAACCTGTTCGCCACGATCAAAACGAGGACCGCCCACCGGGCGGCATCACGGGAGCGGCAGGTCGAACGAACCGTCGCGACGCGCTCACCGCATTTCTTCGGGAGCATCGACTCCAAGAATGGAAAGTCCTGAAGCGATGATCAGCGCGACCGCGTGCACCAAAGCCAGCCGCGCATAAGTCAATTCTCGATCATCTTCGATAATGAAGCGTAAATGAGGCGAATCCTTCCCGCGACTCCACTGTCCGTGCAAGGCACTGGCGAGATCGTACAGATAGAATGTCACCCGATGGGGCTCGCGCGCCGAGGCGGCCTGCTCGACCATGCGCGGATAGTTGGCGATCAGCCGAGCAAGGCCGAGTTCCCCTTCGTCGCTCAGCCGTGACAGCGCCGCGCCGGCGAATTCAACCGTCGCCTCCGGCAGGTCCGGAAACGCCTGCCGCGCATTGCGCAGGATCGAGCTCGCCCTTGCATGGGCGTACTGCACATAGAACACCGGGTTCTCGCGCGACTGCTCGATCACCTTGGCGAGATCGAAGTCGAGCACGGCGTCGTTCTTGCGGTTGATCATCATGAACCGCACCGCGTCGCGGCCGACCTCGTCGACCACGTCGCGCAGGGTGACGAAATCGCCGGAGCGCTTGGACATCTTGACCGGCTCGCCATTGCGCAGCAGGCGCACCAGCTGGCACAGCTCGACATCAAGGCTCGCCGCGCCGTCCGACGCGGCCTTCACCGCCGCCTGCATACGCTTGACATAGCCGCCATGGTCGGCGCCCCAGATGTCGATCATCCGCTTGAATCCGCGGTCGAACTTGTCCTTGTGATAGGCGATGTCGGCGGCGAAATAGGTATAGGCGCCGTCCGATTTCATCAGCGGCCGGTCCACATCGTCGCCAAACTGGGTGGCGCGGAACAGCGTCTGCTCGCGGTCCTCCCAGTCCTCGACCGGCTGCCCCTTGGGCGGCGCCAGGCGGCCCTCATAGACGAGATCGCGCGCCCGCAGCGTGTCGAGCAGGCGGTCGATGGTGCTCGGCGCCCCGTCGGGGCGGGCGTGCAATGTCCGCTCGGAGAAGAACGCTTCATGATGGATGTTCAGCGCCGCCAGATCGGTGCGGATCATCGCCATCATAGCGTCGATGGCGACATCCCGCACCGCCGGCAGCCACTCCGCTTCCGGCTTGTCGCGCAGCGTGCGGCCATATTTCGTCACCAGCGCCTTGCCGACGGGGACGAGATAGTCGCCGGGATAGAGCCCCTCGGGGATGGTTATTTCCTCGCCCAGCGCCTCGCAATAGCGCAGGAAGGCCGACCGGGCGAGGACATCGACCTGCGCGCCGGCATCGTTGATGTAATATTCGCGCGTCACCTTCCAGCCGGCAAAGGCCAGGAGATTGGCCAGCGCGTCACCGAACACCGCCCCCCGGCAATGGCCGACATGCATCGGGCCGGTGGGGTTGGCCGAGACATATTCGACATTGATGGCCTGCCCGCCGCCGGAATCCGAGCGACCGAACTCCCGGCCCTGCCGCAGCACGGCTCCGATCACCTGCGGCCAATAGGTGCCGTCGAGGCTGAGATTGATGAAGCCGGGGCCGGCCACATCCACCTTCGCCACGCCGGGAATCGCGGCCAGGTGGGTCGCCAGCTTCTCGGCCAGATCGCGCGGCTTCAGCCCGGCATCCTTGGCCAGCACCATGGCCGCATTGGTGGCGAGGTCGCCATGGCTGGCGTCGCGCGGCGGCTCCACCACCACCCGCGCGGTATCGACGCCCGGCGGCACCACGCCTTCGCTTGCGAGCTTTGCGAGGGCGTCGCGGACGTGGTCGGCGAAGAGGGCGAAGAGGTTCATGAGGATCATCTCCCGGCACGGCCAGACCCAGAAGGGGCCGCTGCCGCTACCGCAGTTCCGGTGCCCTGTCAAAGAGCCGGGCGTGCTCGGCCAAGGCGTAGCGGTCGGTCTGGCCGGCGAGGAAATCGGCGATGCGCCGCGCCCGGGCAGCCTCGCCGCGCCCTTCCACGCTGGCGCGCCATTCCTCCGGCAGCGCCTTTGTGTCGGCCATGTAGCGGGCGAACAGCTCGCGCACCACGTCGCCGGCGGCTTCCATCGTCGCCATGACGCGCGGATGCCGGTACATGCGAGGAAAAAGAAAGGCCTTGATCGCCTTTTCCGCCGCCGCCGTTTCCGCTGAAAACCCAATCACCGCATGGCCGAGGCGGCGGATGGCGTCGGCATCGTCCGGACGGGCCGCCTCGATCCGCCGGCGGCTCTCCGCCACCACGTCGCCGATCAGCACGGTGATCATGCGCCGGCCGAGTTCGTGGAACACCCGCGCGCGGTCAAGATCGGGCCAACGGGCGTGGATGTCGGAGAGGACAGTGTGGACAAGCGGGAGGCCAGTCAGTTCAGTGAGATCAAACAGGCCCGCGCGCAGCCCGTCGTCGAGGTCGTGCACATCATAGGCGATGTCGTCGGCAATGGCGGCGACCTGCGCCTCGGCGCAGGGCCAGCTCCACAACCACAGATCCTGCCGCTCGGCATGCACCGCGATGGCGTGCGGCAGCGGGCCCGCCACCGGACCATTATGCTTCACGATCCCCTCATGGGTCTCCCAGGAGAGGTTCAGCCCGTCGAAATCGGGATAGCGGTTCTCCAGCCGTGTCACCACCCGCAGAGACTGCGCATTGTGATCGAAGCCGCCATAGGCAGCCATGCAGGTGTCGAGCACCCGTTCGCCGGCATGGGCGAAGGGCGGGTGGCCGAGATCATGCGCCAGAGCCAGCGCCTCGCTCAGATCCTCGTCGAGCCCCAGCGCGCGGGCGACCGAGCGCGCCACCTGCACCACTTCCAGCGTATGGGTCAGCCTCGTCCGGTAATGGTCGCCCTCATGATAGGAAAAGACCTGCGTCTTGTAGGCGAGCCGGCGGAAGGCGCTGGAATGGATAATGCGGTCGGCGTCGCGGCGGAAGGCGCTGCGGGCGTCCCCGCCGGGCTCGGGATGGAGCCGCCCGCGGCTGTCCTCGGCCCTCGACGCCCATGGCGCACGCGGCGCTGCCTCGGCCACCGCCATGCGCAATTCTCCTGCCAGTCGCGCGCGCAGCCCCTTTGACTCGCGGGCGGCAGCACTTAACTATCGCTATAGGTCATATTCAACGGGTAGTGAGCAACATGAGCGCAGGTTCTTCGCCCGACATCGTTGCGGCCACCGCCGTCGGCGTCACCGCCAGCGCGGCGCGCCGGATCGCCGAGATTCTCCGTGGCGAGCCGCCGGAGAGCATGCTGCGGGTCAGCGTGGAAGGCGGCGGCTGTTCCGGCTTCCAATACAAGTTCGACATTACCCGCTCCCGCGAGGCGGACGACATCGTCATCGCCGAGGGTGAGGCCAGCGTGGTGATCGATCCCGTGTCGCTGGAATACATGTCCGGCTCGCATATCGATTATGTCGACGACCTGATCGGCGCCTCGTTCCGCATCGCCAACCCGCAGGCCACCGCCTCCTGCGGCTGCGGCACCAGCTTCGCCCTCTGATGCGCCCGGTCGGCGTGCTCTGCGCCATTCCGCAGGAATTCGCCTTTCTCGCCGACAATCTCACCGGCACCGAAATCACCGAGCGCGCCGGCATGGTGTTCCATGCCGGCCGGCTTGATGGCCATGAGGTCGTGCTGGCACGCGCCGGCATGGGCAAGGTGAATGCCGGCATCGCCGCGACGCTGCTGCTGGAACGGTTCGACTGCCGCCTGCTGCTGTTCTCCGGCATTGCCGGCGGCCTCGACCCGGCGCTGTCCATCGGCGATGTGGTGATCGCCGACCATGTCGTGCAGCACGATGCTGGCTATTACGACGCGGACGAGGCCTTCATCGTCTACCAGGCGGGGCACCTGCCCTTCTTCAGCCCGCAGGAAGAGCTCGGCCACAGCGCCGATGGCCCCCTGCTGGAGCGCGTCCAGGCGGCCCTGGCCGCGCTTTCGCTGGCGCCGCTATCGGCCGCCGGCGGCGAGAGGGCGCCTCAGCTGCATTATGGCCGCATCCTCACCGGCGACCAGTTCATCAATTCCGAGATGCTGCGCGAGCGCCTGTTTCGGGAACTTGGCGGTGCGGCGGTGGAGATGGAGGGCGGGGCGATGGCTCAGACCGCCGCTGCCTATGGCGTGCCGTGGCTGGTGGTCCGCACCCTTTCCGATCTCGCCGGGCGCGACTCGCATTTCGATTTCCGCCAGTTCGTCGACGAAGTGGCGCTCTCCTCCGCCCTCATCGTGCGCCGGCTGCTGCCAGTGCTGTAGAGTGGCGGCCGATTCACCGCCCCCTTCCCGCCTGCCCGTGAGAGCCCGATGCGTATCGCTACCTGGAACGTCAATTCGATCCGGCAACGCCAGGAACATGCGGTGGCCTGGCTCACCGAGACCCGGCCGGACGTGGTGTGCCTGCAGGAGCTGAAATGCGCCGACGAGGCGTTTCCGCGCGAGACATTCGAGGCGCTCGGCTACAATGTCGCCGTGCATGGCCAGAAGGGCTTCAACGGCGTCGCCGTGCTCTCGCGCCTGCCCTTTGACGAGGTGACGACTGGGCTGCCCGGAGACGAGGCCGATGTGCAGTCGCGCTTCATCGAGGTGGTGGTCTCGACCCCGGAAGGCTCGCTGCGCGTGTGCGGCATCTACCTGCCCAACGGCAACCCCGTGGGCACGGAGAAATACCCCTACAAGCTCGGCTGGATGCAGCGGCTGAAAACCCATATCGCTGGGCGCCTCGCCTTCGAGGAACCGTTCATCGTCTGCGGCGACTACAACGTCATTCCCGAGCCGGAAGATGCCGCCCATCCCGAGGCCTGGACCGAGGACGCGCTGTTCCTGCCGCAGACACGGGCGGCGTTCCGCGAAATTCTCAATCTCGGCATGACCGATGCGCTGCGCGCCACCACTGAAGAGGCCGGCATCTACAGCTTCTGGGATTATCAGGCCGGCGCCTGGCAGCGGAACAACGGCATCCGCATCGACCATCTGCTGCTCTCGCCACAGGCCACCGACCGGCTGACGGCGGTGGGTGTCGACAAGCATGTGCGCGGCTGGGAAAAGCCCTCCGACCATGTGCCGGTGTGGGCGGAGCTGTCGCTTTAGGCGCTGGCGGGTTCAGGTTTCCCTCATCCCGGCCGCGCGGAGCGAGAGCCGCAGGATCGCTCTCCGTCACCGAGCCGATCCCGGATCGGCCTGCGGCCGTCCGGGATGACGTTGGCCGACAGGCCGGGCTGGAGCCGCGCGCCTCAGCGCACCGTCTTCATGTACTGTTCGAGATAGACCAGCGCCATGGCGCGCTCGTCCGGGCTGGCGTTGGAGAAGGCGTCCTCATAGAGGTCCACCACCCATTTGTCCTGCGGGCCGGCCGCGGCGTCGCGGGCGAGCGTCAGCCACATCAGGCCGCGCGCCGCCTGCCGGGGAATGCCGTCATCGCCCTTGAACAGCAGGCCGCCCAGCGCCGCCTGCGCCTGATACTGGCCCTTCTGCGCCGCCAGCCCGAGCCAGCGCGCGGCAAAGCGCGGGTCGCGGTCGACGCCATCGCCGTCGATATAGAGCCGCGCCAGATGATATTGCGCGCCGGGGTCGCCGAAATAGGAGGCGGCATAGGCGAACATGTCGCGCGCGCGGGTGGCGTCGCGGCGCACCTTGCTGTTGGGAATGCCGACGAGATAATAGGCCCCGAGCGCCACGAAGGCATCCGCCGCGAAGCGCGCCTCCGGCGTCGCCGGGTTGTCGTCGGCATGCATGTTGGCGATCTGGCTGAAATACTCGAACGCCTTGATGTCGTTGCGCTCGACGCCCTCGCCTTCCGCATACATGCGGCCGAGCTTCCACTGCGCGCCGGCATGGCCCTTTTCGGCCGCGTAGCGCAGCGAATCGATGCCCTGCTCGGTCTGGCCCGAACGCAGAGCCTGCGCGCCGAAGCGCACGGATTCTTCAATGGTGCGCGGCTTGCCCGCCGGCACGGCCGCACCGGGCGGCGCGTCGGCGCCGGGGGTGCCGTCGAAGGCCGACGCCACCGACGGCGCCAGCACGAGCGCGCAAAGAAGGATAAGGGGCCTGAGGCCCGAAAGATCATACATCCGCATAGCACGCCGTCTCAGCCGCGCCGCCGGGGTGAGTGACCGCGCCATCACGGGCGGGTCCCACGGCCTGCGCGAACTTCCAGATGGCCCCCGAGCCGACGGGCGAGGGACGCGGTTTCCACTCCGCCCGGCGGGCGGCGAATTCCTCGTCCGAAAGCGCCACGTCAAGCGTGCCCTCGATCGCGTCAATGGTGATGATGTCGCCGTCTCGGATCAGCCCGATCGGCCCGCCGACCGCCGCCTCCGGCCCGACATGGCCGATGCAGAAGCCGCGCGTGGCGCCCGAGAAGCGCCCATCGGTGATCAGCGCCACCTTGTCGCCCACGCCCTGCCCATAGAGGGCGGCGGTGGTGGACAGCATTTCCCGCATGCCGGGCCCGCCCTTGGGCCCCTCATAGCGGATGACCAGCACCTCGCCCTCTTGATAGGCGCGGTGGGTCACGGCCTCGAAGCACGCTTCCTCACCGTCGAAGCAGCGGGCCGGGCCGGTGAACTTCTGGGTCTTGAGCCCCGCCACCTTCACGATGGCGCCATCGGGAGCGAGATTGCCCTGCAGGCCGACCACGCCGCCGGTGACGGTGATCGGGTCATTGGCCGGGCGGACCACGTCCTGGTGCGGGTTCCACTTCACCGAAGCGAGGTTCTCGGCAATGGTGCGGCCAGTCACGGTGAGGCAGTCGCCATGCAGGAAGCCGTGCTCCAGCAGCGTCTTCATCAGCAGCGGAATGCCGCCGGCCTCGAACATGTCCTTGGCGACATAGCGCCCACCGGGCTTGAGATCGGCGATGTAGGGCGTGCGCTTGAAGATCTCGGCGACATCGAACAGGTCGAATTTGATGCCGGCCTCATGCGCCATCGCCGGCAGGTGCAGCGCCGCATTGGTGGACCCGCCCGAGGCGGCGACCACGGTGGCGGCGTTCTCCAGCGCCTTCAGCGTGACGATGTCGCGCGGACGGATGTTACGGGCGACGAGATCCATGATCTGCTCGCCGGCCGCCATGCAGAACCGGTCGCGGATTTCATAAGGCGCCGGCGCGCCGGCCGAATAAGGCAGCGCGAGGCCGATCGCCTCGGAGACGGTGGCCATGGTGTTGGCGGTGAACTGCGCGCCGCAGGCTCCGGCGGAGGGGCAGGCGACCTGCTCCAGCTCGTCGAGGTCCTCGTCGGACATGAGGCCCACCGAGTGCTTGCCGACCGCCTCAAACATGTCCTGCACCGTCACCGGCTGGCCCCGGAAGGAGCCCGGCAGGATCGAGCCGCCATAGATGAAGATCGACGGCACGTTGAGGCGCAGCATCGCCATCATCATGCCTGGCAACGACTTGTCGCAGCCGGCCAGGCCGACCAGCGCGTCATAGGCATGGCCGCGAATGGTGAGCTCGACCGAGTCGGCGATAACCTCGCGCGAGGCGAGCGAGGCCTTCATGCCATCATGGCCCATGGCGATGCCATCGGTGACGGTGATGGTGCAGAATTCGCGCGGCGTGCCGTTTGCGCTCGCGACGCCCTTCTTCACCGCCTGCGCCTGACGCATCAGCGAGATGTTGCAGGGCGCGGCCTCGTTCCAGCACGAGGCGACGCCGACCAGCGGCTGATGGATCTGCTCGCGGGTCAGCCCCATCGCGTAGAGATAGGAACGATGCGGCGCGCGCGACGGGCCTTCCGTCACGTGGCGGCTCGGCAGGTTCCGCTTGTCGATGATCGTCCTGACGTCCATTTTCTTCACGCATCCCGGTGCGGGGGCTTCTTGTCGGCGCCGCATCCGACACCTTTATCCCCCGTCTATCCGTCGGATTTCGTGCCGGTTTGTGGCGGCTTCGCGGCGTGGGCGCCGTGGTCTTGGGTTATGGTTGCGAATGCGTGACACTGTTGCCAGCCAGTCACAAAATCGCGATAGCCAGACGGCTGGAAAAGCGGCCTCCGCGCAGAGCCCGGGGCCGCCGGAAAACCAGGGAGAGCAACGTGCCGAGCGGCAATATCGTGGAGCGCCTGCGGGCGATGGCGGCGAATCTGGACCAGTTCCGCCGCGACAAGGTCGAGGATGAGCTGTCGGAGGCTGCCGATGTCATCGAGCGGCTGCGCGCCGAGCTCGACCGGATGGAGGCGCGGCTCGCGGCGACGCAGACAGCCACGCCCGATTCTTCGCCCGCCCCGCAATAGCGGCCGCCCGCCTCAATCGGCCGCCGAGCGGGTCCAATCGGCCGAGGTCACGCCGGGCAGGTGGCGCAGCCGCGCCACCGCGGCATTCAGCTCGGCCACCCGCACGGAGGTGTTGACCAGCGTCGCGCGCAGCTCCGCCGTGCCGTCCGGCCGGTCTTGGATCTCGACCTCGTCGATCGGGAACTTCGCGGCTTCCAGCAGGCTGGAAACCTTGCTGCGCAGTTCCGCCGCCACCGTCGCGCCGGTGATGACGCTGACACCATAGGTCGCCTCGGTCGATTCCTCGTCGCGCGGCAGGCGCTCCAGCGCGCCCACCAGCGGGCGCAGCAGAGTGTTGCCGGCCAGCACGAAGCCGGTGAGCAGCACCGACTGGGCGACCAGATCCGCCCCGGCGCAGGCCCCCACCGCCGCCGAACACCACAGCGTCGCCGCTGTGTTCAGGCCGCGAATATTGGTGCCTTCCTTCATGATGACGCCGGCGCCGAGAAAGCCGATGCCGGACACCACATAGGCGACCACCCGCACCGCCCCCTCGGGGCCGGCCAGGTGCATCGCCATGTCGACGAACTGAGCGGCGCCGATCGCCACCAGCACATTGGTGCGCAGGCCGGCCGTGCGCTGGCGGTATTGCCGCTCGGCGCCGATCAGCGTGCCCATGGCGAAGGCGACCAGCAGGCTGACGATAGTGGAAAGGAAATCGCCCGGCTGGAACGACTCGATGAACGCCATGCCGATTCCCTGCCCGCCCTGCCCTATGCCGTCGCCTGCCGGTCGCGCCGCCTGCCTCAGCCGGCGCGGCCGAGCCGGGCCAGCGCCTCGCCAATCTTGCCCGCGCGCTCGGATGCCGCCTCGCGGCGCTCGCGCTGCTCCTCGATAACTTCCTCAGGTGCACGTTTGATGAAATCGGCATTGCCGAGCTTGGCGTCGACCTTGGCGATGTCGTCCTTCGCCTTGGCGAGCTCCTTGGCGAGGCGCGCGCCTTCCGCGTCCATGTCGATGACGCCCGCCAGCGGCAGCGCCGCCGTCTCGCCGCGCACCACGATCTGCACCGAGCCCGCCGGGGCCTCCGTCTCGAAGGAAATCGAGGACAGGCGGGCGAGCCGTGTCAGCGTGTCGAGCCACACCACCACGCGCTCGCGCACCTCGTCCGCCACGCCCACCAAGACGAGGGGAAGCTGCGCGCCGGCCGGCACGTTCATCTCGGCACGGACCGAGCGGATCTCCGTGATGAGGTCGAGCAGCCAGCCGATCTCGGCCTCGGCATCCGGCGCCTCCAGCCCTTCCAGCGCCGGCCACTCCGCCAGCGCCAGCAGGCTGGCGCGCGGCGCGCCGGTCTCGGCGGTGCGCGCCCACAGCTCTTCGGTGAGGAAGGGCATGAAGGGGTGCAGCATCTTCAGGATTTCGTCGAGCACGAAAGCGGTGGTCGCCCGCGTCTCGTCCTTCCAGCCGCCATTGCCGTTGAAAACAGGCTTGGCGAGTTCGAGATACCAGTCGCAGAAGATGTTCCACACGAAACGATAGGCCGCGCCGGCCGCCTCGTTGAACTTGTAGGCTTCCAGCGCCTGGGTGATCTCGGTGCCGGCCTTCTGCGTCTCCGAGAGAATCCAGCGGTTGAGCCGGGATTCGGCGTTGCGCGGCACGAAAGCCGGATCGCGCCCGCAGCCATTCATTTCAGCGAAGCGGGCCGCATTCCACAGCTTGGTGGAGAAGTTGCGGTAGCCCTCGACGCGGGCCGGGGCGAGCTTGATATCGCGCCCCTGCGCCGCCATCGCCGCCAGCGTGAAGCGCAGCGCGTCGGCGCCGTATTTCGACACCAGGTCCAGCGGGTCGATGACGTTGCCCTTGGACTTCGACATCTTGGCGCCCTTCTCGTCACGGACGAGGGCGTGGATGTAGACATCCTTGAACGGCACGTCGGGCATGAAGTGCAGGCCCATCATCATCATCCGGGCGACCCAGAAGAAGATGATGTCGAAGCCGGTGATGAGCACCGTGGTCGGGTAGAAGCGCGCCACTTCAGCCGTCTCGTCCGGCCAGCCGAGCGTCGAGAACGGCCACAGGGCGGAGGAGAACCAGGTGTCGAGCACGTCCTCGTCGCGGGTGATCAACGTCGCCCGCTTTTCCGGGTCAGCGGCAAGCTCCAGCGCCTCGGCGTCGGTGATGATGCCGTTCTGCACGCAATGGGCGAGCGCGGCGGCAACCGCTGCCTCTTCCGTCTCCTCGACGAAGACTGAGCCGTCCGGACCATACCAGGCCGGGATCTGGTGGCCCCACCAGAGCTGGCGCGAGACGCACCAGGGCTGGATGTTCTCCAGCCACTCGAAATAGGTCTTCTCCCAGTTCTTCGGCACGAAGTTCGTGCGCCCCTCGCGCACGGCGGCCAGCGCCGGCTGGGCAAGGGTGTGGGCGTCGACATACCACTGGTCGGTCAGCCACGGCTCGATGACCACATTCGAGCGGTCGCCATGCGGCACCATGTGGGTGTGCGGCTCGATGCGGTCGAGAACGCCGCGCTCTTCCATCAGCGCGACAATGGCCTTGCGCGCCGCTTCGCGCGAGAGCCCGTCGAGCGCCAGCGCGGCGTCGAGTTCGGCGCCCGGCTGCGCGCCCGCGAGGAACTCCTCATTGCCGGCCAGCGTGATGCGCGCCTCGGCGTCGAGCACGTTGATCATCGGCAGGCTGTGCCGGCGGCCAACCTCGAAATCGTTGAAATCATGCGCCGGGGTGATCTTCACCGCGCCGGTGCCCTTGGTCGGATCGGAATACTCGTCCGGCACGATCGGGATCAGCCGGCCGACCAGCGGCAGGCGCACCTTGGCCCCGGCGGCGACGAGGCCCTGATAGCGCGGGTCTTCCGGGTGCACCGCCACGGCCGTGTCGCCCAGCATGGTCTCGGGGCGGGTGGTGGCGACGACGATATAGTCGCGGGTCTCGAACTCGAAGGGCTGGCCGTTCTCGTCGAAGGCGATCGGGTGCTCATAGGTCACACCGTCGGCCAAGGGGTAGCGCAGGTGCCAGAGATGGCCCTTCACCTCGACCTGCAGCACTTCAAGGTCGGAAATGGCGGACTGGAACTTCGGGTCCCAGTTCACCAGCCGCTTGTCCTTGTAGATCAGCCCATCCTTGTAGAGCCGGACGAACACCTTGAGGACGGCGCGGGACAGGCCCTCATCCATGGTGAAGCGCTCGCGCGACCAGTCGCAGGAGGCGCCCAGCTTCTTCAGCTGGTTGATGATGGTGCCGCCGGATTCTTCCTTCCACGCCCAGATGCGCTCGACGAAGGCGGCGCGGCCCATGTCGCGGCGGCCGGGCAGCTGGCGCTCGGCGAGCTGGCGTTCCACCACCATCTGGGTGGCGATGCCGGCATGGTCGGTGCCGACCTGCCAGAGCACGTCCTTGCCGCGCATGCGCTCGAAGCGGCAGAGAATGTCCTGCAGCGTGTTGTTGAGCGCGTGCCCCATATGGAGCGAGCCGGTGACGTTGGGCGGCGGGATGACGATGCAATAGGGCTCGGCTCCTGCCCGCTCCGGACGCCCGGCCTTGAAGGCACCCGCCTCCACCCAGCTCTGGTAGATGCGGTCTTCGACGGCGGCGGGATCGAACCTGTTGTCGAGCATTTTGGCTCCGGCACCTGAATGGAATGGGTGCGAGAGAAAGCGGAGCGGATGCCTCAAGTCAACTCGCGAGAGGCGAAGCCGCGCCTAAAGCGCCCGATCGCGCCCGGCTTTGCACCGTGAGAGGTGGCCGGGCGGGGCGTCGCCTACTGCCCGTGGCGGGCGACGCGCTCGATTTCCGCCCGCACCAGCCGCTCGACCATGGCCGGCAGATTTTCGTCGAGCCAGGCCTTGAGCATGGGCTTCAGCGCCTCGGTGACGAGATCGTCGACCGAACGGGGCGCGGCGCTGCCCACCGTGCGCTGCAGCGAGCCGAAGGCGGCCGACACGGCGCTGCTGGCCGGCGCCGACACCAGGCGCTCGCGCGCTGGCTCGGCGGCTTCCGGGGCGACACTCGGCCGGCTGCTGGCGACCAGCCGCGACTCCGAGAGGCGGGATTCCGCGAGCCGGGCTTCCGCCAGATTTGTCTCATGTCCGCGCGGCTCGGCGTGGCGCACATCGGACGCGCGCGGCTCGGGCGAGCGAAAATCCGTGCGAGGCGCGGGCGCGACGGGCGACGCCGACGCGACCTCGTCCTTCACCGGCACGGCAAGGGCGGCGCCCTCGCGGGCCGGATCGGCAACGGCGGTGCGCGCGGCAGGCGCCGGCATCTCGGCGGGCTCGGCAACCGGCTGCGCCACGACTTCCGGTGCGGGAGCGACGGCGGGCGCCGCGCTTGCCGGGGCGGTGGCTGTGGCGGCATCCTTGGCGGGCTCGGCCTGGACAGACCCCACCATCGCCGGCTCGGACGAGGCGACAGACTTGACGACGTCCGCACGGGACGGCTCGACCGCCGGCACCGAGGCGACCGGCTGCGCTGGCGCTGAGGCGGTCGGCTCGTTCAGCGCCACATTCGCCATTTCGGCCTGGACGGCCTGCTCAACCAGCGCGAGGTCGAGCAGCGCCGCCGCCAGCGGCTTGTCGAGTTCGCTGTCGAGCGGCGCCGGCGACCTGACAACCGAAGGGCGGGTGAAGGACGGCCGCACCGGCGGCAGGGCGGCCATGCCGGCCCCATTGGGCGGCGTGTTCAGTGCGGAACCCGGCGAGGGCCGGGCCGGGGCGCTCGCTACCGGCGCGCGCATTTCGGGCGTGAAGGCCGGTGCGGAGCTGCGCGGCTCGACAAGCCGGGGCTCCGGTCGCGGCCGCGACTCAGCCAGCGGCCGCAGGTCGGGCAGCGGCCGGGAATCGGGAAACAGGCGCGGCTCGACGCGGCGCGCTTCGGGCGCCCGGCTCTCGCTCGCCGGCCGGGCCGGCAGCGGCGCCTCAAGCGCGCGGGCGGCGGAACCGCCGGAATAGACGGCAGCCGACGGCGCGCGGGACGCCATCGCGGCCGGCGCGAACGCGGGAGTGGAAAGCGCGGCAGCGGAAACCGTCACCGGCCGCGGCGTGAACGGATCGGCCGCCGGAGCGCGGCCGCGGGGGGCATAGTCGACCGGAGCCTCGACCCGCTCGCGGTAAGGCGGCGGCGCATAGGACAGTGCCTCGGAGGACTCGGAACTTGCCGCCGCTCGCGGTGGCGCGGCAGGGCGCGGAGCCGGTTCGCGGGCAGGTGCGGCGGCCGGGCGGGACGTCGCCTCGCGGCCGGACGCCTCGCGAGTATCGCGCGGAGGGCGCGGCGCATCGCTGCGCGCCGCCGGATCGGCGGCGACCTCGTCGGAAATGATGCGACGGATGGAGGCCAGGATTTCCTCCATCGACGGCTCACTGCCTCTCGCATTCACCGGCATGCGCTGTTTTCCGATCCCAGGGTTGACGGCGCTCGGCCGAGGCGCACGACTCAACCCGTTAACACTTCGTAAAGTGTGAACCGCCCACGGCGGAACGCCAAGATGTAACCCAATCGGACCAACAACGTTCGACAGCTAAGGTTAACGCCGACCGCGTTACCGTTCGCGGCCGGTCTCCCCTCCCCCGCCGTCGCAAGCTCCCACACCTCTCGGCGGCTTGCGGGCGGGCCGAGATTACTGCCCGCCGGGCGTGCGCACGCCGATCCAGGCGTCACGCACCTGATTGTAGTGGATCTGAGGGTTGTACACCGGAACCTTGAGCCCGAGCGTGACGGCGCTCAGTTGGCCGCTGGCGGAAAGCACCGCATAGGAGGCAACAACCCGATCCCGCTGGGCGATGACGAGGCTGGCCCGGGCGTTGAACAGCGCCGTCTGCGCGTTCAGCACGTCGAGCGTGGTGCGCTGGCCGACCCGCCATTCCTCGCGCACGCCGCGCAGGGCGATCTCGTTCGCCGCCACGGCGGCCTGCGCCGATTCGATGGCGGCCTTCGCCGCTTCGAGCGCGCCCCAATACTGCACGACGTTGGCCCGCACCTGCTCGCGGTTCACATCGACCTCGATCCGCAGCTGGCCGAGCGTTTCCTTGGACTGGCGGATGGTCGCGTATTCGCTGCCGCCCTGGTAGATCGGCACGGACAGGTTCAGCGTCGCGGAGGCGGAGGTCTGCCTCTGCACGTCCATGGTGCTGTTGTAGTCGGACGAGGCCGAGCCGTTCAGCGTCAGCGTGGGCGAGAGAGCCGCCTCTGCGACCTTGACGTTGGACAGGCCAGCGTCGACGGCGAACTCGGCCGACTTAACCGCCGGATGCCGGGTGAGGCCGGAATCGACGGCAAGCTTCTCGCTCTTCGGCAGCAGGCGATCGATCGGACGGCCGGGGCTCAGCTTGGTCGGGCGCAGGCCGATGACCTGATAGAATACCGCATTGGCGGTGTTGAGGTTCGATTCGGCAAGCGCCAGCTCGCTCTGCGCGTCGGCAACGCTGGCTTCCGCCTGGGCGACGTCCGTACGGGTGATTTCACCGACCGAGAAACGGTCGCGCGCCGCGCGCAGCTCCTCGCGCAGGGCTTCGAGGTTTTGCTTCTGAAGCTCCACCAGCGCCGCGTTCTGCAGCACGTTCATATAGGCGGTGGCGGCATCGAGCAGAACCAGCTGCTCGGTATTGCGCAACAATTCGCGCTGGCCGCGGACCTGCGATTCGGCGCTGCGCACCGAGTTTGCGGTTCGCAGGCCATTATAGATGGTCTGGCTGATGGTGATGCCGAAGCCCGTCGGGTAGGTTTTGGACTGGCTGACCGAGGACCCGCCCAGAAGCGCCGACTCACCCGCATCAACACGTGTTTCCGCCCACTGGGCACCGGCATAGGCACTGCCGAACACCTGCGGGCGATAACCCGCCAGCGCGATCGGCACATACTCGTCCGTAGCGCGGGTGGCAGCGCGCTGCGAATTCAATGTGGGATTGTTGCGATAGGCGGCCGAAAGCGCCTGATCGAGGGTCTGGGCTCTTGCCGGCACCGCGATGCCGACAAAAAAAGCGACCGCCGCCCACGCGACGACCTTACCCCCGGTAGCCGACACCCACATGTCCAACCTCTGCGAACGCTAATCTGATGGGAATCGCCTGCCCCCGGGCGACTCTCTCACTCTCTGTATGACGCGAACGCAGGATAGGTGCTCGGAGAGGGGCTGTGAACCGCTCGGTTTGGTTCGGGGAACGATTTAGTCGGACACGCGGCAGATCAGCCACAGGGGCGACGGAAACCTCTAGAAAACAAAGCCCGGCCGCGCCTCGAAGCCCGGCAGAGTCGGCACGGCGGCGTCGAAGACCACCCGCGAGCCCATGCCGCCGGTCGTGTGGGTGAACACCGTCGCCCGGCCGGCGCGACCGCGCCCGACCACGGCGACCAGCCGCCCGCCCGGCTTAAGCTGCGCGAGCAGCGATTCGGGCGCCGCGTCGATCCCGCCGTTCAGCAGGATCACGTCATAGGGCGCCTCGCCCGGCCAGCCGGCGGTCATCGGCCCCTGCACATAGGCGGCATTAAGAAGGCCCAGATCGAGCAGCAGGGCCGAGCCCTGCGCCGCCAGCGCGGCATCGTCCTCAAGCGCCACCACCTGCCCTGCGAGCTTGGCCAGCACGGCGGTGGAGTAGCCGCTCGCCGCGCCGACATCGAGCACCAGCGCATCCGGGCCGATCTCGGCCGCCTGCAGCAGCTTGGCGAGCACCATCGGCTCCATCAGGTAGCGCGCCGGCGCCCCCTCCTTCACCAGCACATCGTCGTCGATATAGGCGAAGTTGCGCAGGCTGGCGGGCACGAAGCGCTCGCGCGGCGTCTCCAGCATGGCGGCCACAATGCGCAGGTCGGTGACGTCGTTGGCACGCACCTGGGCGTCCACCATGGCACGGCGCAGTTCGGCGAAATCGATCATTCGGCGACAACCTCGAAAGCAGACGGCAAAGGCCGCGCGCGGGCCGCGCGGAGAGCGCACGCACGGGCGGCGCGAGCGAACGGCGCCAGAATTGCGGCAGCGGCGGCTCCATTGCAAGCGTTCTCGACGGGCGTTCTTGAAGATTTCCAGCCTGGCGTGTCGCCTGTGCCGCCGGCCGATCGCCCGGCCAGCGTTCCGGCCCCTCCTGCCGAGAACCGGCCGCTGCCGGGCCGCGTCGCGGTAGAATGCCGCACGGTCAGCCGCGCAGCGCAGCCGGGCCGGGGCTGCGGCAGGTGAGCGCCGCGCTGCAGATGACGCGCCCCAATGCGCGCGATGCGCCCGCCCCGTCCTCATCCGACACCCTGCCGTCCCCACCTTATCATGCCGGGCGCGTTGCTCATCGCCTCCACCTCTGTTATGAGCCGGCCCGGCCCATGAGGCGCCTCGCGGCAGCCTCGGTCGGGCCACGTGGCGGAGTGGTTACGCAGCGGACTGCAAATCCGTGCACCCCGGTTCGATTCCGGGCGTGGCCTCCAGTTCACGCACCCGCCGCCGGCCTTGAAAAAGCGTCGGCGGCGGGTGTCGTCTCCGCCTTTTTAGATGCTGGCGCACAAGCCGTCACGGGTTTGACAACACCCCGTGATCGTCGTTGATGATCCCGCCCTCCGGCGTCTGCGACGCGGAGCGAAGGGGCGACGCCCGATCCGGCCGGGCCCGTGAAAAGGATTTTCGCTGATGTTGCCTCCCAAGATGGCCAACGCGCTCCGCAACATGATCAGCCCCGAGACCCGCGACACGGTCGGGCGGCTGTTCCTCCAGGACGGGCGTCGCCACTGGAAGGGTTATGCGCTCTCCTTCGTCTTCATGGCCTGCATGGCGGCGACGACCTCGGGCCTCGCCTATCTGATGGGCACGGTCATCAACCGCATCTTCGTCGAGCAGAACACCGCGGCGATCTGGATCCTGTCGGGGTCGGTGGTCGCGCTTTCAATCACCAAGGGCTTCGCCGCCTATGGCCAGGCGGTCACGCTGGCCAAGGTCGGCAACCGCATCGTCGCCGACAACCAGAAGCGCGTTCTCGACCGGCTGCTGCTGCAGGACGTTACCTATTTCTCGGGCGTTCACACCGCCGAGATCATGATGAAGTTCAACACGGGCGCGCAGGCGGCGCGCAATGTGCTGAACCTCATCATCACCAGCCTCGGGCGCGACCTGCTGTCGGTCATCGGCCTCACCGCGGTGATGATCGTCCAGGACCCGTTCATGGCGCTGATCGGCTTCGTCGTGATGCCGATCGCGGTGGGCGGCGTGCGCTCGCTGATCCGCAAGGTGCAGAAGATCTTCACCCGCGAGTTTAACAGCGCGATGCTGATCATGACCGAGTCGATCGATGCGTTTCAGGGCATTCGCACGATCAAGTCGTTCACCCTGGAGGACAGCCAGCGGACCAAGATCTTCGAGCGCATCGACCGGATGGAGAAGGCCTCGAACCGCATGATTCGGGCGCAGTCGCAGTCCGGCCCGCTGATGGAAGCGCTGGGCGGCGTCGCCATCGGCCTGGTGGTCATGTATGCCGGCTGGAGCGTTCTGCATGGCGGCCGCACGCCGGGCGAGTTCTTCTCCGTCATCACCGCCCTGCTGCTCTGCTACGAGCCGGCCAAGCGTCTCGCCCGCCTCAACATCGACCTGACCACCCACCTGCTGGGCGCGCGCATGCTGTTCGGGCTTCTCGACCGGCCGGCCACCGAGGCGGACGCGCCGGAGACGCCGGAACTTGTCGTCACCGGCGGCTGCATCGCTTTCGAGGACGTGGTGTTCAGCTATCGCGAGAGCGAGCCGGTGCTGCGCGGCCTCAGCTTCATCGCCGAGCCCGGCCAGACCACGGCGCTGGTCGGCCCCTCGGGCGGCGGCAAGAGCACGGTGATGAACCTGCTGGAGCGCTTCTACGACGTCGAATCGGGAGACGTCACCATTGACGGCCAGCGGATCGACGCGGTCACGCGCCGCTCTCTGCGCCAGGCCATCGGCTTCGTCAGCCAGGACGTGTTCCTGTTCACCGGCACGGTGCGCGAGAACATCGCCGCCGGCCGTCCGGGAGCGACCGACGAGCAGATCATCGCCGCCGCCAAGTCGGCCCACGCGCATGACTTCATCATGGGCTTTGAAGGCGGCTATGGCAGCCGCGTCGGCGAGCGTGGCACCCAGCTCTCCGGCGGCCAGCGCCAGCGCATCGCCATTGCCCGTGCCTTCCTGAAGGATGCGCCGATTCTCCTGCTCGACGAGGCCACCGCCGCTCTCGACAGCGAATCGGAGGCCGAGGTGCAGAAGGCGCTGCAGTCGCTGCAGGCCAACCGCACCACGCTGGTCATCGCCCACCGCCTGCAGACCGTCATCAACGCCGACAAGATCTGCGTGATCGAGAAGGGCCGCGTGGTCGAAAGTGGCCGCCACGAAGAGCTTGTGGCCAAGCGTGGGCGCTACTTCACCTTCCACCAGCTGCAGTTCGCCGGGCAGCAGGAACGCCTCAGCGCCTGAGGATATCCACATGGTGCGGGATGAGGGGTTCACAAACCCATCCCGCATTGCTATATCGCCGGCCTCCGAGACGCCACGGCGTCCCCGGTCCCTGATAGCTCAGTTGGTAGAGCGTTCGACTGTTAATCGAATGGTCGCAGGTTCGAGTCCTGCTCAGGGAGCCACTCCCCCGTTTCCGGGGCGGCTCAGCTTTTCCCAGATTGCCTTGTTATCCCTTGAATTTGCTGGATAATTTCTTCTCCAGCCTCCGCTCGCTGTCCCTGCCGGGAGCAGCCAGAGCCACCCCATCCCGCGAATTTGTTGGCCTTGTTGTTGGCCTGCAGGCCGTGTTTTCGTGATCCCAGCGATCAGCAGGGAGGGCGAACATGGCCTTGTCAGATGCAGCGTGCCGGACGGCCAAAGGCCGGGAAGGCGAATACAAACTTTCCGACGGTGGCGGCCTCTATCTTTTCGTGAAGCCCAACGGCGCCCGGGTCTGGCAGCAGGCCTACAGATTCGCGGGCAAACAGAAGAAACTCACCCATGGGCCCTATCCGCTCATTTCGCTGGCCGATGCGCGGCGGCTTCGCGACGAAGCCAAGAGGTTGTTGGCCTCAGGGGTAGACCCCGGAGCCGACAAGCGAGCCAACAAGGCCGCCGCCGCGGCGTCTGTCGCGGCCGCAACGAGCACCTTTGGGTTCGTTGCGACGGAGTTCATCGACAAGATGACCAAGGAAGGGCGGGCCGAGGCCACCCTCCTGAAAGCGCACTGGCTGCTGGAGGAAATCGCAGCCCCTCTTCGAAACCGCCCCATCGCCGAGATTACACCGCCAGAGATCCTTGCCGTCCTGCGGGCGGTGGAGGTCAAGGGTCACTACGAGACTGCACGCCGCTCCCGCAGCATCATCGGTCAGGTATTCCGTTATGCGATCGCAACCAGCCGCGCCGAACGGGATGTGACGGCCGATCTGCGAGGCGCACTTATCGCACCCACGACCAAGCACCGCGCCGCCATCACACGCCCGAAGCGGCTTGGAGAGCTTATGGCTGCCATCTATGGCTGGACGAAGGGTCAGGAGACGACGGTCGCGGGCCTGAAGCTGCTCGCCCTGCTTGCGCTCCGTCCCGGCGAACTCCGCGCCGCCACGTGGGACGAGGTTGACCTTGAAACGGGGGTCTGGACCGTTCCAGCCAGCCGAACCAAGATGCGCAGACCACACCGCACGCCCCTGCCCTTACAGGCCGTGGCCACCTTGCAGGAGTTGCGCGACGCCACCCGAAGCGGGATCAGTTCCTTCGTGTTTCCGGCGACCGTCTCGGTTAGGAAGCCGATGAGCGAGAACACTCTAAACTTCGCGCTACGCCGCCTGGATATAGGGGCGGAGGAAATGACCGCCCACGGCTTTCGGGCAGCATTTGCCACGCTCGCCAATGAGAGCCGGCGCTGGCATCCCGACGCGATTGAGCGACAGCTCGCCCATGTTGAGGGCAATAATGTGCGCCGGGCATATACCCGTGGCGAGCATTGGGACGAACGCGTGTTGATGATGCAGTGGTGGGCAGACGAGTTGGATCGGCTTCGAGAGGCGGCCATCGCGGAAACCCGCACTCAAGCCCATCCCCAGCGCGGGCCCGCAAAGTTTCAATCAGTTCGCCAGTGACGGCCGTCGACGGCGCTTCCCCTCATTGGTGGGGGGAGGCTTGGGTGCGACTATCCTGCGGCGCCTCTACCGGGCCGCTGTCGGACGACGTGAAAGCTGTCGATCCGCGGCGCCGCTCGAAGCGACTGTTCTTGAGTGGCGCCGAGAACTGCCAGCCGCACATCTAGATGCTAATTTCAGAGGATGTGCGTCTTAGTTATTATTTTTCATGGATGTTTACGATTTTTCAGCATAATGTTTCGGGCCACGCCATCCGCGACGCACCAGAATGCTTTTTCATGAACGACGGCACGACATACGATTTTTCAGGGCCAGTCACGGTTTTTCAGGACCAGTCACTCCCTGAAGAAGCGACCCCCGCCGGCTACGCCGCGCTCATCGGCGCGCTGAGCCTCGCCGTGCCGCTGCCGCGGACACTCTGCGCTATCGGAGCTCATCACCGCCTCTATGAACGGGATGGCTGGCGCATATACACGCCGCGCCATGAGCCAGCCGCCAATCTCGAAGGCCACCTCACCTTCGCCCTGAAATATGAGGGGCTCGATCTTCTCGTCCTCAAGAGACTTTTTCGCGCCACCGGTCCGGCGCCAATCGAAGCGCTGGTGCGCGCAACGCCGACCGGCTCCTACGCGAGGCGCGTCTGGTTTCTGTATGAATGGCTGCTTGGCGAGAGGCTCGATCTTCCGGCCGCCGAAAAGGGAGCCTATGCCCTTGTCGTCGATCCCGACCTGCAATGGGCGGCGTTCGGAAC
The DNA here is from genome assembly GCA_000378025.1 of Xanthobacteraceae bacterium 501b. Taxonomy (GTDB): domain Bacteria; phylum Pseudomonadota; class Alphaproteobacteria; order Rhizobiales; family Xanthobacteraceae; genus Ancylobacter. Next base: position 1,022,971 of record KB899087.1, on the reverse strand, counting down.
CACATCGACCCGCCATCGTGTCAGGAATAACTTGCCTGGCACGCCGACCTTTTGCCCCATGGTCTTCGCGACGGAAGCCCTGAAAGCCTTCCACGACGCGAATCTTGCCGAACGGGCGCGCGCTGCTATTGCCGACGTGCCGCGTGACCTGCTTGCCCGCACCGCGGCTTTTCTGCTGCTGAAGGATTCCCGCTCCAGCTTCGCAATCGAGGGAGAGCATCCGCCGCAGGATCGTATCCAGCGCTGGGGCCGTGCTATCGGCGAGGCAGGCCGACGCTCCATCGACCTTGACGAGCTCTTGAGGCTTCAGCGCATCGTCATCGGCGATGCGCGCTTCGTCCAGCTTGGACTACGCACGGAGGGCGGATTCGTCGGCGAGCATGACCGCGACACCCGTATGCCACTACCCGATCATATCAGTGCCCGGCATGAGGACCTGCATGATCTCATCGGCGGATTGGTGGCCTTCGACCGCACGGCAGCGGAGCGCCAACTTGATCCGGTGATCGCAGCTGCCGCACTGGCCTTCGGCTTCGTCTACATCCATCCCTTCGAGGATGGGAACGGGCGCCTGCACCGCTACCTGATCCATCACGTCCTTGCTGAACACGGGTTCAATCCGCCGGGGGTTGTTTTTCCTATCTCCGCGGCGATCCTCGATCGCATCGATGATTATCGGCGGACGCTGGAAAGCTGGTCTGCGCGCCTCCTCCCCTTCATCCAATGGGAGCCGACGCCGACCGGTAACGTCCGGGTGCTGAATGATACGGCGGATTTCTACCGCTATTTCGACGCGACGCCTCACGCAGAATTCCTCTACGCATGCGTGGAGCGCACGATCGAGTTCGACATGCCGGCCGAGACGCGCTTCCTGCGGGCGTATGACGCGTTCCGCGTCGCGATCGGACAAATCGTGGACATGCCGGATCGCACCGTCGATCTGCTCTTCCGCTTCCTGCGCCAAAACGGGGGAGTTCTCTCAAAGCGTGCCCGGGAGCAGGAATTCCGCGAGCTCAAGGCCGAGGAGATCGAGTGGGTCGAGGGCGCATACGCGGCATCATTTGCCTCTGACCACAAGGCGGAGTAGAGCCGCCGCGCACAGCGACCTGCGTTCAACCAATAAGACGCTCCACCTCCATCGGCGCAGCTTGGCAAGCGACAACATCGGCGCTGTTTCGCCGAATGGTCGGCTCACTATCAAAACTCACCGACTGCCGTCTCGTCCTGCGCCCGCCACCGCGGCGGATCGGCAACCCACCGGTTGATGTCGGATTCCCGCCAGCCGGCGCCGTTGGTGCTGATCTTGAGTTGGGCGGGGAATGTACCCTCGGCGATCTTGCGATAGATGGTGGAGCGGGACAGCCCGGTGCGGGCGAGGACAGTCTTCAGGCGGATGATACGTTCTGGTGTCTGCATGGCGGTACTGCCTCCTGCTGGATGCGCCTGAGTGCGCCCGCTCCAGACAAGGCATGGATCGCCGGCCGGCAAGAGGATGAACGCCGCAGCTACAGCGTGGCGAGCCGGCGGCGGCACATCGGACGGGTTTACAAACCCAGTCCCCGGCTGCGGTCGAAGTCGATGCCGTGGCTGTGGGCCAGTTCACGACCAAGACTGCGGCCTGTGTTGAGGCTGATGCCGAGCTCCTTCTTGCGAGCGGCGAGCAAGGATTCGAGCTGCGGGTCGCGCTCCAGGCTCCGCGCCATGTCCCCCATCTGGATGCGGGTTGCCTTGTAGCCGGCGTAGTCGCCTTGCGCGTACTGGCGTTCGCGGTTCCGGTCGAGCTTCTGCCAGCGCTCGACGAAGCAATCGGCGCGGCGCTCCGGGTCGGTGCAGATTTCGGTTTCAAGCTGGAGGGCGCGGATGGTGCGATTGAGCTTGCCGTCGGCCGCCTCATGCACCAGTTCCGGGTTCTTCTCATAGGCCGCTTCCGCGTCCCGCCAGCCATGAGGGCGTAACTCCTCGAAGGCCTTGCGGGCATCGGTGAGCTCACGCAGCTGCTCGGGCGTGCCCTGGCCGGTGGCATCGGCCGTGGTGAGGATTGCGTCCCACGCGCGGGCATGCCGGACGAGCGCGCGGGTTCGCGCCCGCCGCAGCACTGCTTCCGGATCGTCGGGAGGCTCCTGGGTAAGCGGCTTGGCTTTGTTCCCGAGTTCTTCGTTCAGGGCCGGCGCCTCTCGTGCCGCGTCCACGGCCGGCCTTAGCCCATCGACAAGGTCGCGCAGCTTCTCCGGGACCTTGCGCACCATCTCCACGACACGCTGGCGGAAGGTGATGCCGCGGCGCTCGGCATAGGCCTGCGCCGGATCAGACTGGTCATAGTCCGAGGCCATGTCCTTGGCGCGGTCACGCGACAGGGTGCGCACCAGCCGGTCCCCATCCGCGAAGTCGTCGCGGCCATAGTGCAGCTCCATGCCATCGCGGTGACGCGAGAGGGCGACATAGCTGGAATGGGCATCCAGGCCCGGCGTGGCGAGCACATGGGTGCGGTCTACCGTCATGCCCTGCGCCTTGTGGATGGTGGCGGCATAGCCGTGATCGATGCGGTCGTAGTCCTTCAAGTCGAAGGAGACGGATCGCCCATCATCGGTGCGCACCGACATGGACTGAGCGCTAACCTCCTCGATGGTGCCGAGCGTGCCGTTCTTCACCCCGAGCCCACGCTCATTCTGCAGGAACATGACCCGGTCGCCGCGGGCGAAGGAACGCGCGCCGCGCTCCACGGTGACGCGCACTTCTTCGCCGAGATCCCCCGCCTCCCGCATGCGTTCGCGGGCGGCCTGGTTGAGGGCACGCACCTCGTCATTAGTGTGGGTGAGGATGATACGGCTACAGTCCGGTGCCGCCTGGCGGTCACGGTCCCAGCGATCAATCAGCTCGCCGCGCGCCTGCTCCCGCGTTTGGGAGGAATGGACCATTCCATTCCTCTCATAGGCCTGGATCGCATGGCCGATCCGGCGGGTCGCCAGATCGCGCGTGGCATCACGTTGCCAGTCCGCGCGCTGGCGGCGCACCTCGCTGATCTCCGCGCCGCCATGGCGCTCAACGAGCGAGCGGAAGGCGGCGCCCGCCTCGATCGATTGCAGCTGTTGCGGATCGCCAACCAGCACCACCTTGGCGCCCACGTCAGCGGCATGGGAGAGCACGCGCTCCAACTGCCGCGTGCCGACCATGCCGGCCTCATCGATCACCAGAACATCGCGTGAGGTGAGCCTATCCCGGCCTTGCCCCCAGCCATGTTCGAGGCTGGCGATCGTTCGGGACGTGATGCCCGATCCGCTCTCCAGATTGTCCGCCGCGATGCCGGACAGCGCGACGCCGCGAACCTCCAGGCCGACGGCCTCCCAAGCCTCGCGCGCGACGCCCAGCATGGCGCTCTTCCCCGTCCCGGCATAGCCGACGACGATGCCAAGATCGCGCGTACCAGTGATGTGCGCCAGCGCATCGGACTGCTCGAGGGAGAGAACAAGGCCGCGCTGCTCGGCACGCAGAAGGGCCGCTTTCCTGTCGGGGGCATTCACCCCATGCCGCTCGTGTTCCGCCATCAGCTCGGCGGCGCGGTGCAGACGCTGCTCGGCCTCAATCATCTGCCGCGTGGTGAAGCGATCCTCGCCGCGCCCGTCCTTGCCGAGCTCGACGAGATCGGGCGCACGGCCCATCGCGCCCATCACCTCGTTGAACTGCTCGATGCCATCGCTATGGCGATGCGCGAAGCGCGCCATGTCGCGTCGGGTGAAGGTCGATTGCTGATGCGTGATGGCATCCAATGCCAGTGCCGGATCGGCGATGATGCGCGCGCCATTGCCGCGCGCGATCTCCCGGTGAAGCTCAGCACGATCGGCGGCCTCGATCCCCTCTCCTTCGATCCGCTGTGCGGGCGCGCCGATCTGGCTCTGCGGCTCCAGCGCGATGCCCTGCGCCTCAAAACTGCGATGATCGATGCGCGCGTCGATATCGAGTTCGGCGAGCCGCTCATTGGCGAGCGCGGCCCAGCGCTCGCGCCAGCGCTCCACCATCTCGGTCGCGTTCCACTCCCGGACCTTCGGGCCGAAGCCGTCCTCGTCGACCGAGCGCATGGTGAGCATGACATGGGCATGGGGCTTGGCCATGCCGTCCTCGCCCATATCCCAATGCACATTGAGATCAGCGACCATTCCGAGATCGACGAATTCCGCCTGGACGAAGTCGCGAGCGAGCGCGATGCCCTGCGCCTGGCTCATCTCGCGCGGCAGGGCAAACTCGACCTCGCGGGCGAGTTGCGCGTCCTTACGCAGTTCGAAGGCTTCGACATCGTTCCACAGCTGCTCGCGGTTACTCCACATCTCAGGAGCCCCGTCCGGCAGCAGAACCTCGGAATGCACGACGCCGCGCTTGGCCGAGAAGTCCTGGACACGATCAATCCGCGCGTCGCGCAGCCTTGAGGATGAACGATAGGCCGCGGACGCCACCGCGCTGGAGCCAGCCTTGCGGCCGATGACCTTGACGTGAAGATGATAGATCGCCATCGCGATCCGAACATCAGCACGGCGAAGCGCACGTCGGAACGACGTATAAGCGCGCCCTCCCTCGAAAAAATCTCGGGAGCGACGAGGCCATCCCAGTCTGTCCCAGCAACATTACAGCCACCGCGACCTTGCTCAACTATCATCCTTACATTGATTGCTGATGGAGATGACGATGCGCAAACCACGGGACTATGATGCGGAGCTGAAGGCACTTGAGGACAAGGCACGAGAGCTCAGAACCCGCAAGTTGCAGCAACTCGGCGATCTGGTGATCGCCACGGGCGCCGACGCGCTAACGGCGGAGGAATTGGCCGGCGCGCTGCTTGTGCTCGCCGAAACCAAAGACCCCGGACGGAGGGAGGCGTGGGCGCGACGAGGCGCCGCATTCTTTCAGGGACGGGCACGCCGATCTGCACCGGCATCTGGCAGCGACGCGGTCAGCGCTCCGGCGCAACCGGGTGGCACGCAACCGCCATCAGGCAGCACGGGCGCGGCATGACATGCGCGACTGGCAGGTCGAGCGCCGCAAGCGCACCCGGCACCTCATCGAGCTCGGTGGCCTCGTGGTGAAGTCAGGCGTCGTCGAGCTGACCGGCGACGACCGTGCCGTCATCTATGGCGCGCTGCTCTGGATGGCCGACAAGCTCAGGAGCGGGGAGCGCGAGAAGGCGTTAGCTCCGTGGGCCGAGAAGGGGAAAGAGGCGCTCGCGAGGGAGCGCGTCAGCACGAGACTCCCCGCCTCCCAGGATCGACACGATTGGGCATGACCGATGGCGGGTGGCGCGTAGACCTCAAATATCGCAGCGCTGCACGCCATCGTGCGGCAACGCCGCGCAATGCGCCCTGGATCAAAAAGTCGGCGTTTCGCGGACCTCGCGCAATGCCCGGCTGAAAAGGTGGTTGAAGATGCGATCGCGATCGTCCGCGTTGGTCATGATGATGCTTTGAAGGCTGCTGTCACGCTGGTACTGCTTGATCGTCTCTTCAAGGAGCCGGCGCACGAAAGTCGGACGGGAGACATCCGGCGGATTGTTCCGCAACACCGCCGCCATTTCTTCGTCGAGCGCCTTGCGCTTCACCTGTTCAAGGCGAATGAAATCCTCTTCGGTGAACTGCGTCCCGTGCCGGTCATTGAAGGAGCGGACGATCTCCGAAAGCGCCTTGGCTTCGTCCTCATTATAGGGTTTGGCCCCAAATTCACTGATCGCGGTGAGCGGCACGGTATCGCCGGCTGAAAGCGACGCCGAGCCCGCTTCCTTCTGTTGAACGCGGAAGGCGCGCAGCCGCAGCATTTCATCAGTGATCTCGACTTCCGGCGGTTGTTCCCGATTGGGTAACATGCGATCTAGCCAATCGGTGTAGGCATAGAGCTTTTCCAAGCCGGTATCTCCCAGCCGGACAATTTGTGCGACGAAACTGTAGAATCGCTTGTAGCTTCTCAACAGCTGCCGGAACTCTTCCTGTCGTCCTTCGTCATCCTCAGCTGCAAACCGTGCCACAGCGTTGCGGACCAATGATTCAAGCGTCACGCGATCCTGAGAGGACAGCGTTCCCTTGAAGAAGATCGCGGCGAATCGCTCGATCTCATTGCTGTCGAGATATCCGAATGTGCGGATGCGTGTTTCCAACTGATAGATCTGGTTCTTGTCGGAAACGGCTTCGAGAATGGACGCCTCATAGAAGGGGCGAAACGCCTCCTTGATATCATCCATCGTGTTCTGGAAATCTAGGATGAAGGTTTGTTCTTTGCCCTGGTAAGTCCTGTTCAGCCGGGATAGGGTCTGAACGGCCTGCAACCCCGACAGCTTCTTGTCGATATACATCCCGGACAATTTCGGCTGATCAAAGCCGGTTTGATATTTCTCCGCGACGATGAGGATTTGATATTCCGGGGTATCAAAGCGCTTGGGCAACTCGCTTTCGCCGAAGCCGTTCAACTCGGCCTCAGTGTAGGTATTGCCATCGACGTGCAATTCGCCGGAAAAGGCGACGAGCGCCTTTAGGTCGCGATATCCCTTGTCCTCGATGTAGGTCTTGAGCGCGAAATAATAGCGGAGGGCGCTTTCCCGGCTTGAGGTTACGATCATGGCCTTCGCCTGGCCGTCCAGCTCCGGTCTGACATGGCGCTGGAAATGCTCGACCATCACCTCGACCTTCTGGCTCAGGGCGGTCGGATGCAGGGCCGCGAACCGCGCGACCTTCCGTTGCGCGCGCCGCGTGTCCAGTTCCGGATCATCGTCGATCGTCTTTTCCAGGGCGTAATACGCCTTGTAGGTCATGTAGTTCTGAAGCACGTCGAGGATGAAACCCTCCTCGATCGCCTGCCGCATGGAATAGAGATGAAACGGACGCGGGAGGCCATCGGCGCCCACCGTGCCGAAACGCTCAAGCGTGACATTGCGGGGCGTCGCCGTGAAGGCGAAGTAGCTGATGTTCGCCTGCGGGCCTCGCTGGCGCTGGTATTCCGCGATCAGGTCTTCGATCTCGTCGGGCGTCCCGGCATCTTCGTCACGGCTGAGGGCGTCGCTCAACGCCTGGGCGCTCTTGCCGGACTGGGAGCCGTGCGCCTCGTCGATTAGCACAGCGAACCTCCGTGTTCCCTGTCCGCTGATGACGCGGAGATGGTCGGTCGAAAACTTCTGAATGGTGGTGATTATGATCTTTGCCTGCCCCTCGATGGCCGCCTTCAACTGCCGCGAGGTTCCGTCGATCTTGCGGACGACACCGGGCGTCTGCTCGAACTGGGCAATGGTGTTCTGAAGCTGGCGGTCGAGGACGACGCGATCCGTCACCACGATCGCGGTGTCGAAAATCGGCTGGTCGGACGGGTCATGCAACGTCACCAGGCGATGCGCCGTCCAGGCAATCGTGTTGGATTTTCCCGATCCCGCCGAATGCTGGATCAGATAGTTGTTGCCACTGCCGTTGGCGCGAGCATGGGCCAGCATCTTCAGAACCGCGTCGATCTGATGGAAACGCGGAAAGATCAGCGCTTCCTTGCCGTTCGTGCCGTCGAGGTGGAGAAACCGCCCGATGATGTCGAGAAGGATATCGCGGGAGAAAATCGCCCGCCCTTCGGGCTGGTCGGCCCAGAGATAGGCAACGCGGAACTCCTCGCCGATATCCGGGTTGCCCGCGCCACCGTCATGGCCGCGATTGAAGGGAAGGAACCGGGTCTTGCCGTTCTGAAGGCGGGTGGTCATGGACACATTGTCCTGATCCACCGCGAAATGGACCAAGGCCCCCCGCTTGAATGTCAGCAGCGGCTCATTGGCGGGCGCCCGGTCGTGGCGATATTGGCGTTCGGCATGGCGGAAGTTCTGACCCGTCAGGGTGTTCTTCAGTTCCAGCGTCGCCACGGGAAGGCCGTTGACGAACAGCCCTACGTCGATGGCGTTCTCGTTCTTCGCGCTATAGCGAAGCTGATTGATGACACTGAGGATATTGCTCTCGAACAGCGTCACCAAGGCCGGGTTGACGCCGGACGCCGGCTTGAAGGCGGCGAGGAAGAATTTCAGGTTCGGAACCAGCTTCAGTCCGTTCCGCAGCACATCCAGCGTGCCACGCTGCTTCAAGGCCTGCTCAAGCTGCTTGAAGAATTCGGCTTCAGCGGAAAAACCGTAATGGCCTTCCAGCGTCGCCCATTCGTCCGGCTGCGTCACCTTGACGAACTCGATCACCAGGGCTTCGTCGAGCGCAGAGGCGCGATCATAGTCCTCGGGACGGCGGGGACGATAACCTTGGCCTTCCACAAGCGCCTTGCACAGATGCACCTCCAACACCTCCTCCCGGTGAACGGTGTCTTCGGAAAAGCCCTTGGCATATGGGTGTGAGGTCGATGGCTGTTCGTAGTTCATGGCTGCTCCCCTCGCGCCATCCTGATTTCGTCCACCGCCGAAACCAGGGCCGTGTTCAGCGCCAGCATGGCCGCTTGCAGGTGTGGCAGGCTGACATAGGCTTCGAGCTCGATTGGCTGGTCGGCCGCGTCGATGGGCGTGCCGTAAGCGCCGTATCGGAACGCGGTCGAGCCTGGGTCGATCGCCGCCAGTTCCTTCATGCGCCTCGCGATCCAGGTGGGAACATCCTGCCCGTAGCGCTCCTTCACCATCATCACGAATCTGTCGGTGAGGACGATCAGGTCGTGAATCCGCTTGGCGTCAGGCATCGCGGCCTTGAGTATGAGTTCGCAGGAATGGCGATAGAGAAATAGCGCCGCGTTGCCGATGCGGTAGTCGGCGATGCGTTTATCATTGATGGCGTCCACCAACGCGTTGGCGGCAACGAAATATTCCTCTGCGAGGGATGCGGCATTGGCCTGCATCATCCCGCCAAGCGCGAAGCCGTGCGGCCCGGACCACTCGTCCTCGCGCGCGTGTTCGCCGGTAAGCTCCTCGAAAAGCGGCCGGGTCATGGCCTCTTCGGTGAAGACATCGGCGCGCGTCATGCGAACAAATCCCGCGTCATGGTGTGGGCTGTGCGGGGACCTTGGCCGCGCGGCGCGAGACCGTTGCGCTTCATCCAGTCCAGCCAGTAGCGAAGGTCGCTATCCTTGAATTTCCTCCCCTTCTCCTCGTGCCATTCGGTCAGGACGCCGTTGACGATCGTGGAGTCATCCGGTTGCCGACCGTCCATCAGCGCGTCATTCCATACGGCATAGAGGGTGGCGACGGCCTCGACCGCCTCGGTGCCGAAATCGCGCAAGAGGACGATGAGGCCAGCCAGCGCGTCGGCGCGCGGACCCAACAGGCTTTTGAGTTCCGCGCTATGCCGTCCGGCATTTGACAGCGGCGTATAGGTGACGCTCGTTCCCACCCCGTTCGCCTGACTCGCCCTGTAGAAGCCTGCGGCCTCCACCGCGCGCTCTGTTTCCTCGATCAAGGCGCGATCGAGCGGCCCCGCCGCCTGACGGAAGTAATTCCCCTGAAGCTCGCCGATGCCGAGATGGGCTTCGGCGAGATAGAGTTCCTTTTGCAGCTTCACCCGCCCGAATTTCGGATTGCTCCGATGTTGGTGGATGATCTCCGCTCCGACGACGAGGCGGAATCTGTCCCGATTTGATGTGGAGATGACGGCCGGCAGATTTTCGCGGATGTCGATCTGGCCCGCGACGGCGGCGGTGATGAGGGCGGCGCGGTGTTCCCGTAAGAGCGCAACGGAGCGAACGATCCTGGCCGCCACCTCGTCGGCATGGGCAAGCTCCCGCTCAGCTTGCGCCGCAATGCGACGCTGTTCCTCCAGCGGAGGCACGGGCAACATGATGAGGCGGAATTGCTCCCAATAAAGCCTCAAGCGGAAATCGGTGATCCCCTTCGATCCCCGTCGCATCTGCTCGATGAAGGGTGGAGTGCGAAGTAGAAACTGATAATACAGGCTATGGAGGTCGCGTGTCGGCTTTGCGACCACATATGCGGGGCTCACGGCGCCATCGACAGTCGAGACGCCGACCGCACCCTGCCATGCCCGCATCATGTTGTAGGCCAGATATCCGGGCCTGACGCACTTGTAGCTCGAACGGTCCTCGATGAGGTTTACCTTGCGGTCGCGTTCCTCGTCGCCGAGTTGCCTGTCTGATATGCCCGTATGGATTGAGACCGAGAGCACCGGAAGGTCATCGGTATTGGGCTCCGCCACCTCGTGGAAAAGATGCCCCGCTCGCAGAAGTGACCAATGGGCGGGGATGCGTGGAATATGGTCGAGCCCCGTTTCCACGGTCGCCATGCCCTCCACTGTGGCGCCCGTCACAAGCTCGGCGGCAGCCTGCTTGGCCCGCTTATGCAGCAAGTCAACCTGCCGCTCCTTCTTCGCGATCAGCTTGTCGATGCGGGCGGTCTCGCGGTCGAGGAAGGCGGCGACGGCCTTCTGAGTGGCGAGGGGCGGAAGAGCAATCCGACCATTCATCATGGAGCGCGTGTCAATGCTTTCGACCGTCGCCCCGAACTGTCGCCACTCAAGCAAAAGGTCTTTGCTTTGGCCCTCGAACCACCAGACCAAGAACGAGCCATCGATCTCCCGCGAAAGCCGAAACGCCTTCATATCTTGGTTCAGTGTCAGCCTGCGGCCCGCCAGTGCAACGGGCAGCGTGTGACGCAGGATGCCAGACCGAACGACCATCAGGGGCGAGCCTTCGTCGATGAACGACGTTGCACTGCCGTCAACCGCGTCCTCGGTGATGTAGTCTTCAGTTTCGGTAATAACGCGGGCTTTCATGTCCTTTGGCGACACCCACGGAATGGTGCCGGTAGACCAGAAAGACTCCTCACCCTTCGACGGCGTTCCGCCCCCAACCAATCGGGCAATACGGCGTAAGCGCTTGATAGGCCAAGCTGCGTTGCAACGCGCAAGACGCGCCTCTTCCAGTGCAGCGCTCATCCCGCCACTTCCTTCAAGAGGTTGGCGATATCCGTTTCCAGCGTCTTCAGCTCGGCGTCGATCTCGGCCAGCGGGCGCGGGGCGACATAACGATAGAAATAGCGGTTGAAATTGATCTCGTAGCCGACGCGGCCGACGCCCTTGTCGGTGTCATCCCGATAGTTCTCGTCCACCCAGGCGTCCGGCACGAAGGGCGTCACCTCGCGGGCGAAATAGACTTTCCAATCCTCCTTGAGAGGCACAAGCTCATGGTCGCGTAGTTCCGGGTCCGGCTCCGGCCTGCCGTCGCCATCGAGGCAGATAGCGGCGGACTCGTCCCGCTCCGCCAGCGAAGAAAGGATGGCTTTCCTGACCGGCGCGCCGATCTTCACGCCAGCGCCCTTGAGCGCCTTGGTCAAGCTGGCCTCGAAGGCGGGGCGGTCCTTGAACAAGGTGGTCGGCAGCCGATCGGCGACGACGTTCAACACGTCATCCTGCTCAGTGGGGTCCAGTTTCAGGAACGGCTTGGCGAGCTTTAACCGCGCGATGCGTTCGGGGCTGGATTGGAAATTCAACCGGAGCGGGCGCTCCACCCTGATCTCGCGATAACCGAAATCGCTGGTGTCGAAACCCTTCGACACTTCCCTCCACGGCCCGCCGCCGTTCGCCATCTCGTGGAAGATATGCGTGATGGTCTCACGCCCGTCGTCGCGGATTTCCCTGCGCTTCGAGCCAAGGTTCTTGCGCATGGGCGCCCAGAACCGTTCGCCGGATGCGTCGATGAGTTGGACCTTGCAGCGTCGCTTCCGATCCTTGCTGTTGGTCAGCAGCCAGACATAGGTTTGGATGCCGGTGTTATAGAAAAGGTCAGTCGGCAGCGCGACGATGGCCTCGATCCAGTCATTCTCCAGCATCCAACGGCGGATTTCGCTCTCGCCCGACCCGGCCCCGCCGGTGAAGAGCGGCGAGCCGTTCATGACTATGCCGATCCGCGAACCGACCTCATCGGTCCGCATCTTGGAAATCATGTGCTGGAGAAAGAGAAGCTGACCGTCCGAGATGCGCGGCAGGCCCGCGCCGAAGCGGCCGTCCTTGCCCTGGGTCGCCGCTTCCTCGCGGATCGGCTCCTGATACTTTTTCCAATCCACGCCATAGGGCGGGTTGGACAGCATATAGTGGAAACGCCGGTTCTTATGGGCGTCCTGCGTCAGCGTGTTGCCGAAGGCGATGTTTTCGGGGTCGTGACCCGTCACCAGCATGTCGGATTTGCAAATGCCGAAGGACTCGCCGTTCAGTTCCTGACCGAAAAGCTCGACGCGGATATCCGGGTTGAACTCTTTCAGCGCTTCCTCGGCGAGCGCGAGCATCCCGCCCGTGCCGCAGGCCGGATCATAAATCTGCCGGATGATCCCCTGACCCCGGAGCTTCTCGTCGTCGTTGACGATGATGAGGTCCACGATCAGCCGGATCACCTCGCGCGGCGTAAAGTGCTCGCCGGCGGTTTCGTTGGAGATTTCCGAGAAGCGGCGGATCAGGTCTTCAAACAGATAGCCCATCGCCAGCGTCGAGACGGCTTCCGGCCGAAGGTCGAGCGCGGCGATCTGCTCGAAAACCTTCCATAGTATGCTGGCGTCGGCGAGCCGCTTCAGTTGGTCCGTGAAGAGGAATTTATCGAGAAAGACATCCCGAACAGAGTCTGAGAAGGCCGTGATGTAGGCGATGAGGTTCTTGTGAACGTCGCTCGGGTTCTGCGCCCTGATTTTGGCGAATGTCAGCGTGCTGGTGTTGTAAACGCGGATGCCGCCGCCGATCGCGCCATACAGCATCATGTCGCGGGTGTGTTCATCGATGCCGGGCGGCAACCCGGCATGGGCCTTCAGAACAGCGTCTTTGGTGGGTGCAAGGATGCAATCTAGACGGCGCAGAACAACAAATGGCAAGATAACCTTGCCGTATTCCGATTGCTTGAAGTCACCACGAAGGGTTTCGGCAATCTGCCAAACAAAGTTCGATAGACCTTTTGCCTTCGATGCTACGCTCTGATCCACACAAACCACCTACCCTATGGTCGATTCGCGCGGAAGTGAGCATCGGGACGACGATCGCCTCGGCCCGAGCCGACGTTAACGCATTATATGATAACACGCTGATGTTTGATAGACCGGAAATGTCAAGGGTTGCAATGGGGTCGACGCCGTCGTTCGCGTGCAAGAGCGCTACTTGTTCGAGTCGCTCAGTGGTGCTTTCTGGCAAAGGTGGCGTAGGAACGGCAACATCGTACGGCTAGGAGAGAACGCAGTGCTCATCCTTATCAGTCCAGCCCGTCGAAAACTAAGAACAGGCGGCAGCCGCCGGCTGGCGACATTGCCGCCGTGATGATCACGCGCGAGGCGAGCCTCGTCGACCCGCGCATGTTTTGTGATTGGATGCGCATCGCGCCTCTGCCCTCTTCGCCAAGGTGTTTGGATGACGGCGTTGGACAGCACCGACAGTGTTCCCGACTATCAGAGCCTAATGCTTCCGGTCCTGTGCGCGGCCGCGAGTGGTGAGCAGCGCATCGGAACCGTCGTGCAGCGTTTGGCTGAGGACTTACGGCTTAGTGAAAGCGCGCGGGCGATGCTGCTGGCATCGGGTCGACAAACCGTCTTCGCCAACCGCGTACATTGGGCCAAGACCTATCTCGGCAAGGCCGGCTTGGTAGAGAGTACCCGCCGCGGCCATTTCCGCCTCACGCCCCGGGGCGCTGAAGTGCTTGCCAGTAATCCCTTACGGATAGACAACCGATTTCTCAACCGCTTCGAGGAGTTCCGGCAGTTCACCGCGCGCGCCGCCGAAACCGTCGATCCGGCATTTGCGGCAACCCCACCAGGCACCGTCGAACAGACCCCGGATGAAATGATGCGCGCCGCCCATCGGCGGATCGACACGGCACTGGCGGAGGAACTGCTGGACCGTGTACGCATGGCGCCGCCAGAATTCTTTGAACGGCTCATTGTCAACCTGCTCCTCGCCATGGGCTATGGCGGTTCAGCCGCCGAGGCCGGCCGCGCGCTCGGCCGGAGCGGTGATGATGGCGTGGATGGCGTGATCGATCAGGACGCGCTGGGCCTTGATCGCGTCTATATCCAGGCCAAGCGTTATGCTGCCGGCAATAGCGTCGGGCCGGGCGCGATCCGTGATTTCTTCGGCAGTCTCGACCGGCATAAGGCTGCCAAGGGCCTGTTCGTCACTACCTCCACCTTCACCGGAAGTGCCCGTGAGACGGCCGATTACCTGAGCAAACGCATTGTGCTGATCGATGGCGAGCACCTGACCCGGCTCATGATCCGTCACAATGTCGGATGCCGGATCGAGGAAATCCTACACGTCAAGAAAATCGATGAGGACTTCTTTGAATAATAACAATAATTCCGTGTGGGGCCGGGAGAATGAAACATAGTCATTGGGGAGGGGTTAACCAAGCCTGTTCGTAAGCGGGGTAAAAAGCTCGAGCATTGGGAGATTACCTTCATCAAGTCTATGGTTGGAGATGGGCGATAGCCACACGATCAGGATATTCTGGCTTGCTCACGCGACGCACGCGCTCGATTAACCGCCGTGCCATGGCGGAAATCCGCACCGGAGCGAAACACCGCTGATCGCCCACCATGGCGCGACATTGCCGCCGGTTGCCGCACTCACCAGTCGGCGCTGTCGATTATACTACAGCCCGACAGATCTTGAGGATCAGCGATGACAGCAAGCGCCTCCATTTTAAACGTTCACTCGAAAGAGGCAGAAGCTTGAAAGCCGACTTTGGCGGATTGGGGTAGGTTGCGGAAAATTCACCGGGTGGCTTTATCAGACCTGCGCCAACGGATTTATAGTGGGGACAGAATGCTTTCCGACGAAATAGTGTCTCTAACCGGGTCCGACGTTTCTTACGACTATCAAGAACTGACGCATCTCTGCACCGATGATGAACTGAAATCATACATAGAACGAACGCGACAGTTATTTGACCCCATAGCGAGAAATTTTGATAACGCCCACAACACAGAATGGTTCATTCGCAGCTACCTCGCGTTGAAATTCGTTCTCGGGGCCACGATTCTTGGCAATTCAGGAGAGTATGCGGAGGCCAGAAACCTTCAGGTCGCCATTCCATACCTTAGCTATTACACGATAATGAACACATGTCGCTCATTCTTACTAACATTACCTTGCGTTGATTGGCGCGGCAAGAAATCGATCGAAATGACCCACTCTAACATTCTGAACACGACGGCCGACAAGCTACGCCGCCTTGGCTCGGAACATCAAGCAAGATTCAGTCAAAAACTAGCATCTGCGAAGGATCAAAGGGAGATTTTCTCTTATAGATTTCCTTCAACCGGCCTGTCGATATTCGGTGATCAACTTGTATCGGTTGATGAAGCCATCCGCATGGGCAGGTTTTTGGTAGAACTGTCACAAATCAATCTCACATGCTTGGAGACGCGTGTCACAAAATTCTGGCCAGGCGCGACCTTTGGTATGCTCGACCTCGACGACATGTGGCATGCAATGCAGTATGAAATGAGCACCGCCACGTTGATAGACGATGAGGACTATCACCGCGTCGGCTACTTCGTGCGAAACTACCGCTCTCCTTGCTCACTGGTTACAATGGCCACCGATGGTCTAGTCGAAGATTTCTTTGGGGCTTGGTCACCCAGTAGTGATCATTTTGATCCGAACTCATTCGACGCTGATCGGCGCTGGAATTTGCTTCTCGACGTCTGGTGAGCGCGTCTGAAGAAGATTTTGGTAGCCAATATTCATTGGCTTTTGAGGTAGGCCCCCCTGTGTCTGACCTCAGCTGCAACCTAACGGCAATGAACGAGGGAGCATAGGGTTAGCCTGCGGCGACGACGCGTTGCTTATCACCAGTCATGGCTCGGATGATTGTGCATCAGCCAACTTCGGTCGAGCCGCGATGTCGGCAACACTGGTTCGCTAAATGACGTTGCACCCATTCGTGCAGGATGACCGCACGCCGCTGCTGCCGTGCACGGACGCGGATCTGCATTGAATAGATTCCGCGAAGAACAGCACTCTCTGCATTCGAGGAGATCCGCGAGCGCGTCGGCTTCCTATCGCCACCCATCGTGAGGGACCGCGTCACGTCTTCCGCCGCATTCTGCTTCGCGCTTACGACGAGCGCTGCGCCATCGGCGGCCGAATCTCCCGGCACGCCAACGACACCGATGGCGTGCGCTCCTTCATCAATCGGAGCGGACGCGCCATTGCCCCGCAACGAGCGTTCGAGCGTCCGCATCCGCACTTCCTGCGTTGGCATCGGGAGCACTGCTTCAGGCAGTGAGGCCGACTTCATCGTGACGCTGCAGCTGCATCAAGCGCGCAACATCCCTGCGGACGCGCCGCAGCTCCGGCCAGGGAAAGTGCCCCCCTTCGGCGCCATCGGCTCCGACTGCGATCAGAACGTCGAGCTTCGCTGAGAGGCCAAGCAGAGAACTGGCGTCCGCTGCAAAGAGCATTGCAATCAGGCGCTCCTCATCGGCGGAAGCCGCCGCCTCTTTCTGTCGGGTGGCGGTATAACCGATGGCGCGATCCGCGTCGTCCCAACGCTGCTGGTGCGCGCGCAGCACTGCAGCGACTTCGGCGCGCCCGGTGCAAAGCGACGGCAGATCGGCCGCAAGCTCATCGAACTGCCGCAAGGAGTTGATGCGCATCGGTGACGGCAGTTCGGCTGTAGCCAGAACCGCCTGCGGAAAGCCGATCGTCCGCGCGAGTTCGGACTCCAGAGCTTGTTGTTTCCGACACAGGGCGAGTGTGCGCCGATGCGCTGCGCGCCACGCCTTCCATGCAAGGACAGCCGCATCCGTTGCGTCGTCGTCGGGCGGAGCCACAGGTGAGCTGTTGAAAGAGGTCCCACCGACAGTCATC
The DNA here is from genome assembly GCA_000378025.1 of Xanthobacteraceae bacterium 501b. GTDB lineage: Bacteria > Pseudomonadota > Alphaproteobacteria > Rhizobiales > Xanthobacteraceae > Ancylobacter. The sequence continues at coordinate 1,006,193 of KB899087.1, read as the reverse complement.
AGGGCGGCCGAGAGAACGTCCCTCCGGGATGGCCGGGACAGACTCGTGCTAATCTCAGAATCAGCCATGATCCGAGCTCCACACAGCTTGGGTTGTGGTTAGGCTGGGCGTCATGTTCGTAGCATGTCGCTCAGCCGCTTAAGTACGCTCATACTCAAAATGATAAATGTCAATCAGAAAGTACGATCTTGAAGGCGGTTCTTTCTCCTGAGCAATGCCGCGGCGCAAGAGCCATGCTGGGTTGGAGTCAAGAACTGCTCGCTCGAAATGCAGGCGTCTCTCGCCAGACAATCGTGGATTTCGAGCGCTCTTTGCGGGTCCCGATCGCGAATAACTTGGCTGCCATTGTTACGGCCCTAGAGGGGGCAGGCATTGAGTTCATTCCCGAGAACGGCGGCGGTGCCGGTGTGCGCTTCCGTAACCCGTCCGGGTCGAGCTAACGGCGCCGGTGCCGACACCGTCGACCGACGGAGCGACCATTATGACCTAAGTCGAGCAACCCGCAGATAGCCCGAATTAATCCTTGCCTTCCGCCCAAGATCGCATAGCGTCTCACTGACGCCCAGCCCAACTCATATAGTGCATTGAAATTGTTGGCCTATTTGTTGGCCCAGCCTATTCTGAAATAATACTTATCACATACATTTGAATGCTCTGCTGAAGGTATTTTTTGCTTGCTCAGGGAGCCACCCCCCCCCGTTTCCGGGGCGGCTCGACGTAGAAAATCTCCCCATAATTTTGGCATAGCTGGATAATTTCATCTCCAGCCTCCGCTCGCTGTCCCGGCCAGGGGCAACAAGAGCCACCGCGTCCCGCGAATGTGTTGGCCTTATTGTTGGCCTGCAGCCCATGTTCGCGTGACCCCGGCAGTCGCCAGGGAGAACGAACATGGCCTTGTCCGATGCAGCGTGCCGGGCGGCCAAAGGCCTGAAGGCGAGTACCAACGCTCCGATAATGCTGGCCTCCATCTTTTCGTGAAGCCCAACGGCGCCCGGGTCTGGCAGCAGGCCTAGAGGTTCGCGGGCAAACAGAAGAAAGGAAGGGCGCGCCGAGGCCACCCTCCCGAAGGCGCACTGGCTGCAGGCGCGAAATCGCAGCCCCTCTTCGCAACCGCCCCATCAACGAGATCACACCGCCAGAGATCCTTGCCGTCCTGCGGGCGGTGGAGGTTAGGGGTCACTGCGCGACCGCACGCCGCTCCCGCAGCCTCAGCAGTCAGGTTCTCCGTTAGGCGATCGCAACCAGCCGCGCCGAAAGGGATGTGACGGCTGATCTGCGAAGCGCACTTATCGCACTCACGACCAAGCACCGCGCCGCCATCACCCGCCCGAAGCGGCTTGGCGAGCTTATGGCAAAGGCAGATCTGGCCTTTGGCGCCGGTCATCGAATGGTTGCCGGCGTCGCTCGCCCATGCCGGACAATCTGAACCTCCGCTCATCGAATGACGAAAAAGGGCGCCTCAATATTGAGACGAAAAAAATACGTAGAAATGAATGTCTATCGAACGCCCTTGCAGAGACTTGCCGCCTATATTATTATTTATGCTAGATCGATGGGCAAGAGTTAAGCAAACAGGCCGATTATATCTGAGAATAATTTTCTTAATTTTCATTATATTGTAGAAATTTCGTTTGATCGGGGGCGTCTGACTGTCACTCAGAGGTCTTTCGTGGCGGGGTAGCTGTGACGACGGGCATGGCCGGCGCGGGTCGGTGGTTATTGCCCTGCGGCGGGTGTGGAGATGGTGCGTGCGGTGCATGCACCTCAGGGAGGGGTGAAAATGTGCATTGCGTGTGAATGGGCACCGCATTTCGAGGCGTTCGGACGTAGCCGGGCAATGAGCCGGCGTGCTGTGTTGCGCGGAGGCGCGGCAATCACGGCGGCGACGGCTCTGGCCCCGGTCTTTTTGGCCACCGATGCGCGCGCTGAGGAGCCTAAGGCGGCAACCGACGGGCCTGCGGATTTCGTGTTCCACAACGGCCCGGTCTACACGGTTGGCGGCCCCGCGCCGTGGGCGGAGGCGGTGGCGGTTCGCGGCAACACCATCGTCCATGTCGGCGACGAGGCCGGCGCCAAGGCGATGGCGGGCCCGAAGACACAGTTCGTCGACCTCAAGGGCCGGCTGCTGATGCCCGGCTTCGTCGAGGGCCACACCCATCCTTTCCTCGGCGCCTTCATGACGTCCGGCCTCGATCTCCAGCTCGCCAATCTGGCCGAGGTTCTGGCGGCGATCGAGCGCTACGCCAAGGAGAACCCGACCGGCCCGATCCGCGGTTTCGGCTGGCGTGTCGACATGTTCCCGCCGGAGGGGCCGAGCCGCGCCGAACTCGACACCATCATTCCCGACCGGCCGGCCTTTTTCTTCGCCATTGACGGGCACAGCCTGTGGGCGAATTCCAAGGCGCTTGAGATGGCCGGCGTCAGCCGCGACACGCCTGATCCCATTCCGCGTTTCAGCTATTACGCCCGCGACCAGAAGGGCGACCCGACCGGCTATGTGCTGGAGACGAACGCGGTGCTGAGCCTCGTCAACGCGGTGGAGCCGATCACCGCCGAGGCTATGGGCCGGCTGCTGGAGGGCTGGCTGCCCAAGGCGGCTGCCGCCGGCATCACCACGGTCTTCGACGCGGGCGTTCCCCCGGTCGGCAGCGACCAGGGCGCGATCATCGAGCTCTATGTCGATGCCGAGAAGCGCGGCAAGCTTCCGTTCCGCGTGTCCGCCTCCTATTCGGTGAAGTCGCTGCCGATCGACAACGTCGTCGCGGAGGTGAGCGCGCTCAACAAGCAGATCGCGACTGAGCTCGTCCATGTCGATATCGTCAAGATCGTCGGCGACGGGTCGCAGGGTGGCTATACCGCCTGGCTGATCGAACCCTATGCCGACATGCCCGATTCAACCGGCGGCTCGCCCTTCACGGAAGAGCAGTGGCACCAGCTCATCGCCACGGTGGACGCGGCCGGCTTCGACGTGCATGTCCATGCCTGCGGCGAGCGTACGGCCCGCGTCGCGCTTGATGGCATCGAAAAGGCCATCGCGGCCAATCCGCCCCGCGACCGCCGGAATGCCATCGCGCATCTGGTCTATGTCGAGGACAGCGACAGCCCGCGCTTCGCCAAACTCAATGTGACGGCCCAGTTCTCAGCCTATTGGTCGTCGGCCGATCCCGATTCGCTGGAGAACATGGTGGCGCGTTATGGCGAGGTCCGCGGAAACAAGATTTACCGGACCAAGACGATTCTCAACCAGGGCGGTCGCGTCTCCTTCGGCACCGACTGGCCGGCGGCGGGCTATTTCTCGACCTACGAACCGCTGAAGTCGATCCAGGTCGGCATCACCCGCCAACTCATCGGGCTGAAGGACGCGCCGGTGCTGAACCCGGTGGACGAGCGGCTGACGGTGGAGGAGGCGATCCACGCCAACACGATGGGCGCGGCCTACCAGCTGCGGATGGAGAAGGATGTGGGCTCGATCGAAGTCGGCAAGCGCGCCGACCTCATCGTGCTCAGCCAGAACATCCTCGCGATCGATCCGCACGAGATCCACAAGACCAAGGTCGAGCTCGGCATGATGAACGGCACCATCCGGCACAAGGCGTGAGGCCTGAGCCCTCTTCCTGCTGAAACAGCTCAGGCGGGCACAACGTGCCCGCCTCTCGCTCTTCCATCAAAAATCACCCGGCTTTGCCGCAGAGGTCATCGAAAGGCCCTCGCATGAAACGTCTTCTCGCTTTGGCGACGCTCTTCCTGAGCCTCGCGACCGCTCCCCTCCTGGCCCAGTCGCTGCCGGAGATCTGTAAGAGGAAGAACTGCTTCATGACCTTTGACGGCGTGGAACGGGGCTTCTGTCAGGCCTATGTCGAGGGAAAGTCGTGCTTCATGTCCCTGGACGGTGAGGATCGTGGCTGGTGCCAGCATCTGCGCGAAGGCAAGTCCTGCTTCATGGCGCTGGACGGAGAGGCACGGAAGGACTGTGAGGCCAACCGCATCCCGCGCGAGCACCGTCACTGGATGCGCATGTGCAGCTATTGGTGAGTCATACGCTCCGGTACATCCCCAAGGCGCGCCGGTCCGAAGGCGCCAAAGGCGGTAATCTCCTTCAACAGAGGGCTCCTCTTCCGGAGGCGGCTCAGCGACCTCCAGATCTCCCCCGAGATTTAGGAAAAGCTGGGAACTTTCACGTCCAGCCTTCGCTCTCTAGCCCGGTCAGGCTCAATCTTTGCGGGCGCTCAGCACGAAGAACGGGACATCGCCGGGATAGGGCGAGACGGGGAAGAGCTGCTGCCAGGCACGAAGGGGCGTGAATCCCGCCTCCGCGAGCATCAGCCGCATCTGCGGCTCCGTAATCCCGTCATGCAGCGGCAGGCGGGCCGACAGCTCAGGGGCGTAGGTCGAGCGATATTGCGGGGCAACCGACCACAGGCCATCCGACACGACGAGCCGCCCGCCGGGACGCAGCAGCCGGTGGGCGGTCTGCAGCGCTTGCATCGGCTGTTCGAGCGTCCAGAGAACATTGCGCAGCGTGACGATATCGGCGCCGGCGTCCTCAGCCGGAATGTCGGCGATCAGCGCGATCTCGAACGACGCCTCGATCCCCGCCGCGTTCGCGGCGGCACGGGCCGCCGCGACCATGCCGGGCGAGGCGTCATAGCCCCGCACCCGGTGGCCGAGCCCGGCGGCGATGAGGGCGCAGGCGCCGGTCCCGCTGCCGAGATCGACCACATCGCGCGGGCCATCGGACTCAAAGGCGGCCTCCAGCACCGCGCGCCACAGATCACCCTGCGCGACATGCGAGGCGACACCGTCGAACAGCGGCGCACGGGTGCTCCAATAGGCGGTGACGGCGGCCTGGGGGTCAGCGTGGTTCATGGAACGCTCCTTTCGGCGGGCATCGTCACGGGCGCTCTCCCGGCTCGTGATCGACGAGGTAGTCGATATGGCGGTGGCCATTAGCGCCGAAGCGGATCGTCACCTCCACTCCGAACACCTCGCGGATGAGGGCCGGGGTGAGCACCTCCTCCGGCAGGCCGGCCGCCACCAGCCGGCCGGCGGACAGCACGCCGATGCGATCGCAGAACAGCGAGGCGAGGTTCAGGTCGTGCAGCGCCACGATGCAGGTCACGCCGAGACGGCGAACCAGACCGAGGATGGAGAGCTGGTGCTGGATGTCGAGATGGTTGGTCGGCTCGTCGAGAATCAGCTCGCGCGGCGCCTGCGCCAGCGCACGGGCGATGTGGACGCGCTGGCGCTCGCCGCCCGACAGCGTGTGCCAGGGCTGGTCGTGCCGCTCGGTGAGGCCTACCCGTTCCAGGGCCGCATCGACCGCCCGCTCGTCCTCCGTGCTCCAGGAGGCGAAGGCAGCGCGGTGCGGCGTGCGCCCGAGCCGCACCACGTCGCAGACGGTGAGCTGGATCTCGGTGGTCGCCTGCTGCTCGACAAAGGCGAGGCGCCGGGCGAGGTCGCGGCGGCCGACAGCGGCGATGTCCTCCCCGTCCAGCGTCACCACCCCGCTCGCCACCTTGCGCAGGCGGCAGAGCAGGCGCAGCAGGCTGGACTTGCCCGAGCCATTGGGGCCGATCAGGCCGAGCACGCGGTTCGGCTCGACGCTGAGGGTGACGCCATCGACGATGAGCTTTCCGCCGGCGCCCCAGCGCACGTCATGGGTGGCAAGCGTCATGCGGGCCGCCTCGCGCGGTAGAGGATGAACGCGAAGGCCGGCGCGCCGACCAGGGCGGTGACGATGCCGATCGGCAGGATCTGCTGCGGCACGAGAATGCGCGAGAGCACATCGGCCAGGATCATGAACACCGCGCCGATGATGAGGCAGGCCGGCAGCAGCCGGGCATGGCCGGGGCCGACCAAGAAGCGGGCCGCATGGGGAATGACCAGCCCGACAAAGCCGACCGTGCCGACGATCGCCACCATGGTGGCGGTGAGCAGCGCGGTGGTAGCCAGCAGCACCAGCCGCACCCGCGTGACGTTGATGCCCAATGAGGCGGCCGCATCGGCGCCGAAGGCGAAGGCGTCGAGCGCCTTGGCGTGCACCATGCAGACGAGAAAGCCGAGCAGCGCCACCGGGGCCGCCACCCAGAGGTCCGACCAGCGCACGCCGCCGAAATTGCCGAGCAGCCAGAACATCACCCCGCGCGCCTGCTCGGCGCTCGCCATTGTGGTGACGATGGTCGCTGTCGCGGCGTTGAACAGCTGCGAGCCGGCGACGCCGGCGAGGATCACCCGGTCGCTGCCCCCGCCCGCCCCGGCGGCGAGCAGCCCGACCATGACGAGCGCCGCCACCGAGCCGAGAAACGCCCCGCCGGACAGGCCAAGCGTCGCGCCGCCAAAACCGAGGATCATCACGCACACCGCGCCGGTGGAAGCACCGGCCGAGACGCCGAGAATATAGGGCTCGGCCAGCGGGTTGCGCAGCAGCGCCTGCAGGATGGCGCCAGAAAGGGCGAGCGCGCCCCCGCACAGCGCCGCCATCAAGGCCCGGCTCAGCCGGTATTCGAAGATCACGCCCTGCTGGATGGCGCTGACGGGGTAGCCGAGATCGAACAACCCATTGCCGAGCGCGCGGAAGGCCACCGCGAGCGGGATCGGCATTTCGCCCACCGTCACCGCCAGCGCGATGGCGAAGACCAGCGCGACGAGGGAGAGGCCGGCGAGGGCGATCCGCGCCGGCCAGTTCGGCCCGATGACGAGATGGCTCAATTGACCAGACCGAAGCCCTGCACCGCCTTGGCGATGGCCTCGATGCCGTCCACCGTGTCCATGCCCGGCCGTGTGGCGCCGACATCCACGATGACGATGCGGCCGTTCTTCACGGCGGAAAGCTGGCTGGCCACCGGGTCGGTCTTGAGGAAATTGAGCTTGGCCTCGATGTCGTCGGCGGGGAAGCGGCGGCGGTCCATCTTCACCAGCACCAGCACGTCAGGGTCGTTGGCGGCGATGGTTTCCCAGCCCACCAGCGGCCATTCCTCTTCCGTGGTGATGATGTTGCGGGCGCCGAGCTGCGCCATGACATAGGCCGGCACGCCGTTCTTGCCGGCGAGGAAGGCATCGCCCTTGATGTCCTTGCTGGAGAACCACAGCGCCATCGACACGTCCCTGCCCTTCAGCCTCGCGAGCGTGCGGGCGGCGGCTTCCTCCCGCGCCTTAAGGCTGGCGACCAGCGCCTCGGCCCGCTCCGACACGTCGAAGATGGCGCCATATTCCCGGATGTTCCGGTAAAGCAGCTCGGTGGAGTACATCTGCGTGCGGACACCGTCGCCGGCGCCGGTATTGTCCTTGCCGACGCAATCGGTGGGCGAGACATAGACCGGCACCTTGACCGCGTCGAAACGGTCGCGCTTGCCGATGATGCCGTTCGGGCCGATGTGCCACTCATACATGGCGACCACCAGGTCAGGCTCCTGCCCGACCACCGCCTCGAAGCTGGGATCATTGTCGGCGAGCCGCTTCACGCCGGCATTGACCGCCTCATAGGGCTTGGCGACCGGACCAAACCAGAGCGCGCTGGCGACCACCCGGTCGCCGAGGCCGAGGGCGTAGAGAATCTCGGTCTGCGCCTGGCCGACGCTGACGACGCGCGTTGGCGCGTGGTCAATCACCACCTTGTGGCCGCAGTTCTCCAGCATCAGCGGGTAGGTCGTGCCGGCTGAGGCGTCCGTCGCCAGCGCGGCGCTGGCGAGAAGGCCGAGCGCCAGGGCGAAGGCCCGCCGGCCGATGAGGGGAAAGGTCGTCTTGGTCATTGTCACCGCTTCCTGAAAAGGAAGACGGGAAGCGCAAAGGGAACCGGCGCCGGCAGGGCCCATTGAGCCCTTGCACGGCCGGCAACCTCCGGAGCACCCCGCCCGAAAGATTGGTCGCGATCCGGGCAGGTCTCCTGGCTCGCGGGTCAACGCTGGCTCTGCCCGGCCTTCCCAACGCATGGCCTGAGCCTCGCGTCAGTGGACGATGGGCAGAGGGCTCGCCGCTTACAGTTGCGGGGGCAGCCTCGGCTTTGGCGCGGAGCGCCTCACCGAATTCCCTCTTAGCTCCGGGCGTGGGACCCGGAGAACCTTGATCGGCCGCGACCGTAACCGCTCGCGCCCCGTCGTCAAGGGAGCCGGACGCGGGGCAAGGCGCGAACAGCCGCCGGAACGCAGCCGTCACGCTCGCGCGCACCGGCTCGGTTCGCGCCCCCGGGCCGGCATCCGAATGAAGCTCGTGACCTTCCCGACCCAACCGCATCAGCAAACTGATATAATATATCAATTGCGATCACAAGGGTCGCTCAAGCGAGTGGTCGGACATGAATGTTGCCGCGCATGCAGGGCGGCAACACCTCTTTCAACGGCGTGTGCGGCAGCGGCGTGTGCGGCGCCTGCCGGCGCCTTCATGCCGGCGATCACGGTGCATGGCCCGGCGATGGCCGGCCACCGGGTCGCCCGCCTAGGCGGGGTTCAGCCGCGCACGATCTCGACCGGGCCGTGATCGTCGCAATGGTCGCCATGGGGATGATGCAGGCGGCCATCGACGAGATAGTCGATGTGGTCGCCATGCGGCACCGCCTCATGACCGCAGCCGGGGCCATGGACATGGCCGGCCTCGTGACCCGTGCAGGGCTCGCCAGCGGTGCAGCCGTCCGGATTGGTCGCGCTCACCTCGATGACATGCTCGTCCACATGGTCGCCGTGCATGTGATGCAGATGGCCATCGTGCAAATAGTCGACATGATCGCCGTGGCGGATCGCGGTGTGCCCGCAGCCCGCGCCGTGCTGGTGGGGATGGTCGGGGTGGATCTTGCAGCCGTCAGACATCTCAAACGCCTCATGGGTTGGGTGATCTTCGCAGACATGGTCGATGGCGCTGGAGACCAGCGCGATCACATGGTCGTCGGCGAGCGCGTACAGGATCGACTTGCCCTGACGCGTCCGGCGGACCAGCCGCACGGCGTGCAGAAGCTGCAGCCGGGCGGAAACCGTCGAGACCTTCTCGCCCTGCCGGGCGGCGAGGGTCGAGACCGAGGCCTCACCATGGGTGAGCAGCACGAGAAGCCGTAGCCGCGCCGGATCGGCGAGCGCCGCGAACATCGCGGCGGCCTCCTCAAGGCGCCCGGGCGTCAGCCGCCGATGAATATCGAACCTCATAACGTCATTCCATAGATCATTGGAATGATGTCGTCAATGGTACGTGGCGGCCGGCGGACGGCGACGTTCACCGCGCGGCTCTGGCCATCGACGATCGGGGACCGAAACTAGCCGCGCGGGCGAGCTTGCCCGACTTCGGGCGAAATCCCATAGTCGCCCTCATAGATTCTCCGCCCATCGCCACTAGGGCGGGAAGTCTCGTTCCAGTTCCGGACGGGCGCAGCGACGCCGGCTTCCGTCATCTCCCTCAAGGGCCCGCCCATGCCGCGCAAGCCGACGAACATTCTCTATTCGGCCGACGAGAAGCCGCCGCTCAGCACCCTGCTCATTCTCGGCGTGCAGCATGCGACGCTCGCGCTGCTGTTCATCGTCTATCCGCTGGTGGCGGCGGTGGAGGCCGGACTTTCCTTTGACGACACGCAGGTGTTCATCACCAGCTGCATCATCTTCATGGGGATCGCCACCCTGCTGGAATGCCTGCCCAAGCGCGGGGCGGGCATGCTGCTGGTGCAGATTCCCAACATGGCGCACATGCCGCTGGCGGTGCAGTCGCTCGCGGCGGGCGGGCCCGCGCTCTATGCCGGCATGAGCCTCATTGCGGCGGTGTCGCAACTGACGCTGTCACGCTTCATGGGCGCGCTGCGGTCCGTGTTCCCGCCGGAGGTCTGCGGCGTCGCCGTCACCATGCTGGGCGTGGCGCTGGCCGACCCGGCGCTGCGGCGGGCCTTCGGCATTTCGGGGGCGATCACGCCCGACCTCGACATGCGCTACGCCCTTGTCAGCACGGTCACGCTCGTCATCATCATCGCGCTGGCGATCTTCTCGCGCGGCATGCTGCGCCTGTTCGCAGTGGCGATCGGCGCCGCCGTCGGCTGGGTTCTCGCGGCCTATGTCGGCGTTGCGCCGGAGCCGAGCCCGAGCTTCGCCACCCTGCCCTATGTCGACCTGCCGCGCCTCGGCTGGCCCGGCATCAGCTTCTTCTCCTGGGCGCTCATCCCGGCTGCCATCATCACCGGCGTGCTCTCCGCCGTCGACATGGTGGGAACCGTGGTGTCGATGCAGCGCATGGACGACGCCGACTGGCGCCGCGCCGATCTCGACCAGGCGGGACGGGCGATCCAGGCCAACACGCTGGCCGACATGGGCACCGCCGTGACAGGCGGCTTCGCCAGCGCCTCGTCCTCGGCGGCGGTCGGAGTCGCCTTCGCCACCGGCACCACGGCGTGGCGAGTGGGCGCCGTCTCCGGCATCCTGATCATACTGGCCGCCTTCTCGCCGCGCCTCATCGGCGTGCTAACCATCATCCCCGCTCCCGTTATCGGCGCGATCCTGATCTATGCCGCCGCCTTCCTCACCGTCGCGGGCATGGAGCTGATCCTGTCCCGCCGGCTCAGCGACCGGCGCATCTTCACCGTCGGCCTCGCCATCCTCACCGGCATCGCCGTGGCGATCCTGCCGGACCTCGTCCGCCTTACCCCGGACTGGGCGCAGCCGATCCTCGAATCGCCGCTCTCCATCGCCACCGCCGTGGCCATCGTGCTCAACCTGATCTTCCGAATTGGCATTCGCCAGGAGGCCTCGCGCGCCGTCACGGCGGAGGAAAACCCGTTCACCGTCGTCACTGAGTTCCTCGAACATCAGGGCGACCTCTGGGGCGCGCGCCGCGACGTGATCGCGGCCGCTATCCCCGTGGTGGCGGAGGGCGTGGAGATGCTGCTGGACACCGGCGTCGCGCCCGGCACGCTGGAGATGCGGGCGCATTTCGACGAGGAGAACTTCGACGTCGCCCTGATCTATGACGGCGAGGCGATCGCCATCCCGACCCATCGACCCTCGCCAGAGGACCTTCTGGGCGATGCACAGGCGGTGGCGCGTTTCGTCGGCTACATGCTGAGCAAGCGCGCCGACAAGCTGAATGTGGGCATGGACGGCACCCACCAGAAGCTGACCCTGCGCTTCGAGCACTGACCCCGCCGGGGAGCGCTTCAGCCGGGCGGCGGCGCCCGCCGGGCCCTGTGCTTGCGCGGCTTTGGCTTTGCCGATAATCCTTGCTCGTCCTCGCGCGGATGGGCTGGCGTGCGCTCGGCGCGGCGATCACGACGCCCCGCCACAGAATTCCTCCGCCACGATTTCCGCCGCAAAGCCGAGTTCGGGAGCCAGGCCTTGATACATATCGACCGCATCGTCGCGGGCACCATCGTCGTCACCGCCGTCAAGGGACGGCTCGACAGCTCCTCCTCGCCGAAGCTGGAGGAATTCCTCGCCGGTGCCCCCAGCGAGGGCACCATCCTGCTGGATTTCGCCGAACTCACCTATATCAGCTCGGCCGGCCTGCGCGTCGTGCTGAAGGCGACCAAGCTGGTCCGCAGTGCCGGCGGCACGCTGGCGGTGTGCGGCCTCATCCCGCAGGTGCACGAGGTGTTCGACGTCAGCGGCTTCTCCTCGCTGATCCCCATCCATCCCAGTCGCGAGGCTGCCCTCGCCACCATGACCTGACAGTCCCGGCAAACCCGGCGGAGCGGGCGATGACCGACACCGAGCTCGATCTGCGCCTGCCCAATGATCTGGCCGAGCTCGACGCGCTTAGTTCGCGCATCGAGGCCTTCATGGAGGCCGCCGGCATCCCCCCCACCCCGGCCTACCGGCTGCAGCTGGCGGTGGATGAGTTCTTCAACAATGCCGTCGATTACGGCTACCCCGACGGTCGAGCCGGCGAGATCGCCATCGAGGTGCGGCGGGTGGGCGACCAGCTGCACCTCGTCTTCAGCGACGATGGCGACCCGTTCGACCCCTTTGCCGCTCCCGCGCCCGATCTCGATGGCGCGCTTGATGAACGCCGCGTCGGCGGGCTCGGCGTGCATCTCGTCCGCACCTTGTGCGACAGCTTCGCCTATGCCCGCGAGAAGGATCGCAACGTGAAGCGCCTCACCTTCGCGCTGGCCGGCTGAGCGTTCCGGCCGGGCTTCTTCAGGCGGCGTGCTGGGCGCGCTGCACTTGCGTCAGGCCATTCACCAGCCGCCGCGCCAGCCAGACGATGCGCTCGAACAGCACTGTGAGCCGGAAAAGCGCGTTCTGCTCCTCGGCGGTCAGGTCGCTCTGCGCCGAGAGGCGCTGGCGCAGATCCTCCATCAGCCGGTCGCGATGACCGAGCAGGGCCAGCACCAGTTCCGGCTCCTCTGCCCCCAGGCTGTCGGCATGATCGGCCACCGCGCTCAGCAGCAGGTGCAGCGCCTCGTTCAGACGTTGCGCCGTCGGCACGGCGCGCACATGGGCGGCCTCCTGGGCATAGTCGGCAAGCGCCTCGTGCAGCGCGCCGGCATTGTTGGCCGCGTCGTCGAGCAGCAGTGCCACCGCCACCTGGTCACGGGCCAGCGGCGCGTCGAGCAGCGACGCGAGATAGGCGCGTGTGGTTTCGGTCAAGGTCGCCCCGGCGGCGCGCAGCACGGCGGCCGAGGGCGTGGCGGGATCGCCCTCCTCGCGCACATGCTCGATCATCTGCGGCAGCCGGCCACTCAGGCGCGCCACCTCGCGCATGGACAGGTCGAGCGCCGCCTCGGTGTCGCCCAGCGCCTCGCGCAGCAGGAAGGCGGGCTGGGACAGCGTCTCCACCGCGTTCATCGGCAACAGCCGGGCCACGATGCGGCGGGTCGGTCCCTCCAGCAGGGCAGACATCAGCGCGCCGCCGATCTGCGCCGCCAGGAAGATAAGCGCCAGCGCCGCACCGACATCGCCCTGCCCCGGGTCGACCAGCGCGTTGACCAGATCGGGGCGCCAAGCGAGGACGAGGGCGAGCGCCACCAGCAGCAGCGAGCCGGCGCCCTTCTGCACCACCTGCAGCGCGAACACGACCCGGCCCGGCCGGGTCTCGCCGGGTATCAGCACGGCATTGTTGATCATCCCGGCCGCATTGGCCCCGGCGATCAGCGGCAGCGCCGTGCCGAAATCCAGCAGGCCGCCCCCCACCGCCGCCACCGCCAGCGCCGCAGCCACCGAGGAGGATTGCGCCGCCACCGAGAAGCCGGCGCCGATCAGCGCCAGCAGCCAGGGATTCTCCACCGCCTGCTCCCACCAGGGATGGCCCAGCAACGCCTCGCGCATCGGGCCGACAGCGACGGAGACCAGATGCATGCCGAACAGAAGAAGCCCGGCGCCGAGCGCCGCTTCCAGCACGTTGCGCATGCGGTCGCCGCGCGCCAGGCGGAAATAGGTCATGAAGCCGACGACGCCGATGACGAGGCCGGCAGCGGTCGAGGTATCGACGGCGACGATCAGCGGCAGCAGCGAGGTGCCGACATTGGCCCAGCTTGGCGCCAGCAGCGCCGGCCCATCGGTCAGCACACCGCCGCGCACGAAGGAGACAACGATCCACGACACGGCGGTGGAGCTCTGGGTGATCATCCCCGCCAGCGTGCCGCTGAGCGCGGCGCTGACATTGCCACGCAGCGCACGCGCGAAAGCGGCGCGGGCCCGTCGCCCGACAAGCGGCACGAGATTGGCGGAGAGGCCGCGTACCCCGATGAAGAACAAGCCCAGCCCACTGAACATGAGCGCGATTGTCGCCATGGCCTACCTTGTCGTCCGATTGACTGTCGAATGCGCGCGACGATCGGTTCCCGCGACGCCTTGATGCGGAACGGGTGCAAGGCGCGGGCCGTTATGAAAGCGTCGCATGACGGAATGGCGACGGTGCGGGATCCACCTCATCCCGGCAAACCGAGCCGCGTCTTGATCTTCTCCAGCAGGCGCGGCAGCTCCACCGGCTTGGTATCGAAATCATCGCATCCCGCCGCCATCGCCTGCTCACGGTCGGAGGCCATGGCATGGGCGGTGAGTGCGATAACTGGAATCGCCGCCGTTTCCGGGTTGGCCTTCACCTGCCGCGTCGCCTCCCAGCCATCCAGCACCGGCAGGCTCATATCCATCAGGATCAGGGCGGGCTTTTCGGAAAGGGCAAGGTCCACCCCCTCCTGGCCGTTGACCGCGATAATCACCTCGAAGCCATTGCGGGCGAGGCGCCGCGAGAGCATGTCGCGGTTCATCTCATTGTCCTCGACGAGGAGAATCTTCGTCATCTCGCCCTCTCAATGGCCGTGGCTGGCGATCGTGCCGAGCGCCGCGCCGAGCGAGCCGATCGGCTGCGCGCCCTTGTTCAGGATCAGCAGCGTGTTGCAGGCGAGAAACTCGCGCTCGTCTTCGGTCAGTTCCTTCGCGGTGAGCACGACGATGGGCAGCTCGGCATAGGCTGGCTCGGCCCGCACGCGGGTGAGGAAGGCGAAGCCGTCCATAACAGGCATCATCAGGTCGAGCAGGACGAGGGCGGGCAGCGGATGGGCGCCGAGCCATGCCAGGGCCTCCTCCCCGTTCGCCACCTCGGCCACGGGAAGCCCGACGCCCTCGATGGTCGAGCGCATAATGGCGCGCACCTGCTCGTTATCGTCGACGACAAGCACCACGCCATCCTCATTGCCCGGGGCGAATTTGTGGATTAGCGCGATCAGCCGCTGCCGGTCGATCGGCTTGGTCATGTATTCCGAGGCGCCGAGCGAATAGCCGAGATTGCGGTCATCGACGATGGTGAGCATGATCACCGGGATATGCGCCAGCGCCGGCTCGGATTTCATGATGCCGAGCACCGACCAGCCGTCGATCTTCGGCATCATCACGTCCAGCGTGACAATATCAGGCGGTTCCTTGCGCATGATGTTCAGCGCCTCGACGCCGTCGCGGGCATGGCGCAGCACATAGCCCTCCTTGCCGAGCGTGGCGGTGAGCACGTCGTGCACCGCCGGGTCGTCATCCACCACCAGAACGGTGATCGCCCCCGGAGCGGCAGGCGCGCCGGGATCAACGATCTCGTCCTCGTCCATCTGGGCGCCGGCCACCCGCGCCTCCACCGGCAGCTCGATCGTGAAGGTGGAGCCCTTGCCGGGCTCGCTCGCCACGGAAATGGTGCCGCCGAGCATGGCGGCGAAATGCTTGGTGATGGTCAGGCCGAGGCCAGTGCCGCCGAAATTGCGGGTGGTGGAGGAATCCGCCTGGGTGAAGGCCTGGAACAGCCGCCCCATCTGCTCCTCGCTCATGCCAATGCCGCTGTCGCTGACGTCGAAGCGCACCGCGCCCGCTCCGTCGGCCAGCGTCTCGCGGGCGATGCGCAGCG
Source organism: Xanthobacteraceae bacterium 501b (assembly GCA_000378025.1). Classification (GTDB taxonomy): domain Bacteria; phylum Pseudomonadota; class Alphaproteobacteria; order Rhizobiales; family Xanthobacteraceae; genus Ancylobacter. The sequence continues at coordinate 990,908 of KB899087.1, read as the reverse complement.
TCACCGTGCCGTCCTTGGTGAATTTGGCGGCATTGCTCAGCAGGTTGATCAGGCTCTGCTTCAGCTTGGTGACGTCGGTGCGCAGCGTGCCGATCTCCACCGGGCAGTCGACGACGAAGCAGTTGCCGTTCTTCTGCATCATCGGCCCGACAATGGTCTTCACCTCCTCGACCATCCGGGTCAGGAACACCTGTTCCAGATAGACATCCATGCGACCCGCCTCGATCTTGGAGAGGTCGAGAATGTCGTTGATCAGCCCCAGAAGATGCTTGCCCGCCGCCTGGATCTTGTCGAGGTCGGCCACCAGCGCGGTGTCGCCGGCATCGGCGGCGTCCTCGGAGAGGATCTCGCTATAGCCGATGATGGCGTTCAGCGGCGTGCGCAGCTCGTGGCTCATATTGGCGAGGAAGGCCGACTTGACCCGGCTGGCCGATTCCGCCGCCTCCTTGGCCTCGCGCAGTTGCTGCTCCATGCGCACCCGGTCGCTGATGTCGACGAAGGTGGCGATGACCGCCGGAGTGCCGCGGAAATCCAGATGCTCGTGCGACACCATGGTGCAGATGGTGGAGCCGTCGGAATGCGGCAGGTTGAATTCCTGCCGTTCGCTCGACGGCGTGGCGAGAATATCCGCCAGTTCCTGCCCGCGCGCGGAATCGGCGAAGAGGTCGCGCAGCGCGCAGCCCACCAGCGTGCCCGCGTCGCGGCCGATCAGCCGGCCGAAGCAGCCATTGGAATGGCGCACAACCTTGTCCGCCACGCCCACGATGACGAGCCCGATGGGCGCAGCGACATCGATGGCGCGCAGCTGCTCCTCGTCCTCGCGCAGCTTCATCTCGGCGAGCTTGCGCTCGGTGATGTCGGTGTAGATGGCGATGAAGCCGCCGCCCGGCACCGGGTCGCGCCGCACTTCGAGGATGGTGCCGTCCGGCCGGGTGCGCTCGAAGCGGTGCGGCTTTTCAAGCTGGGCGAGGCGCTGGGCGAGCGCGGTCTCGATGTCGACCTCGCCGAATTCACCGCGGGCGCCGAGATAGCGGATATAGTCGGAGAAGGTATGCTCGGTGCCGAGAAACTCCTCCGGCATGTCGAGATAGTCGCGGAACAGCTGGTTCCAGGTGACGAGACGGTGCCGGGCGTCGTACATGGCGACGCCCTGCGACATGTTCTCCAGCGTCGCGCGCAGCAGCGTCGCCTCGCTCACCCACTCGTCTTCCGTCATCCCCAACGTCCCCTGATCGTCACGCCACGCCGGGCGGATCCAGCGTCAGCAGCAGCGCGGCCATGTCGTCAAAGGCCGGCAGCCCGGCCTCGAAGGCCCGCACCACGGCCGCGAGCCGCGGCAGCGGCGCCGTCTCCTCGCCGAGCGCGGCCAGAAACTCGCCGACCCGCACCTCGCCATAGAGCGCGCCGGAATGGTCGTGCGCCTCGGTCAGCCCGTCCGTCACCACCAGCAGGCGTTCGCCGGGCGCGAGGGAAACGGACGCGGCGCGGAAGACGAAATCTTCCACTACGCCAAGCGCCGGGCCGCCAGCGGCGGTGAGCCGCGATACCGTGCCATCGACCGCCCGCAGATAAGGCGGCACATGGCCGGCGCGCACATAGGCGAGCGTGCCGGTGGGCAGGTCGAGCACCGCCAGCAGCAGCGTCACGAACATGCAGGAAGCGTTGCCACGCGCCAGCGCGTCGTTCACCAGCCCCGCCGCCCGCGCCGGATCGGCGAACAGTTCGGCCGCGTCCGGGCGGGTGCCGAGCGAGCGGAACATGGAATGGGTGCGCGCCATCATCAGCGCCGCACCCGCCCCTTTGTCGGAGACATCGCCGATCACCGCCACCATCTTGGTGTCGCCGACGGGGAAAAAATCGACGAGATCGCCGCCCACTTCCTTCGCCGGTTCCAGCAGCACGTCGATGGTGAGACCCCGACCGCCAAACGCACCGGCGAAGGGCGGCGGCACCAGCGCCAGCTGCAATGTGCGGGCTTCCGTGAGTTCGGCCTGCTTGCGCTTCAGCTCGTCGCGGGTGCGGTCGCGTAGCCCCTTCTTCTCCAGCGTGGCGAGCACACGGGCGCGCAGAAGTGTCGGGTTGAACGGTTTGAAAATGAAATCGTCCGCACCCAGCTCGATGCAGCGCACGACAGGCTCGATCTCGCTGAGCGCTGAGACGACGATAACAGGCAGATCATTGATCCGGCCGTCGGCGCGCAACTGGTCGAGAACGCCGAAACCGTCCAGCTCCGGCATCATGATGTCGAGCAGCACGAGATCGTAAGGCTTGTGGTCGATAGCGGCGAGCGCCTCGATGCCATTGGCGGCCTGGTCGATATGGCTGAAGCCAAGCCGCTTCAGCCGCCGCATCAACAGGTCCCGGTTCTCCGCGACATCGTCGACCACCAGAATCGACGCATTCTGGTCTGTCATGAGCGCGCTTCCACCGTCTTCTCGAACCTCGCCCGAATGCGAGCAAGGCCGGACTATCCACACAATGCCCGCCCTTAGCAACGCCGCCGGCGGCGCCAAACACCGACAAAATCTGCCTGTTCCGCCGTTCCCGCGCCTCGCCCCTATTCGGGTAGGGCGAGGGTGGCGCGATGAGCCAGACGGGGCATGGCGGATCGCCCCACGCCGCCCTACATAGGGTGAGCAGGAGGCGCGACGATCCACGATGAAGATGTTTCGAGCGGCGCTTCTCGCGGCGGCAGCGGTTGTTTCAGCCGTCCCTGCCCTGGCCCAGGTCACCACAAAGCCGAGCCCCTATATGCCCCAGCGCCCCAATTCGGTTCGACCCAACAGCCAGAATCTGATGCAGGGCCCCTCCTACTGGACGCCCCAGCAGCGCCGGCTCAACGTGCCCGGCGCCACCAGCAATCCCAGCCTGCGGCGCGAGACCGAGCCCTACCCGCCGCCGCCGATCCCGCCCCCGGTGCGCCCGGCAGAAACGCCGGAGAAGTGACGGGACGGCGGGTTATTGTCAGGTCGGATAGGCCCTACCCTATGCCTTCTCCGTCCTGCTGAGACGCCGGCTAGAGGCCGGCCTGAAGCACGCAGGCGGTGTGACGTGGCAATCATCTGCGTCCTTTGAGGCCGGGCTCCGCCGGGCACCTCAGGATGACGGGTCCTGCGCAAGCGAGATCTCACGCCGATGCCCACCAACACGCCGTCATCCCCGGGCTTGACCCGGGGGGGGTCCATGACTTCTCACCACGCAAATGGATGGCCGGGACCAGCCCGGCCATGACAGCTCCCAAAGGAAAGCCCTCAGTCCCGCAGCGTGTCGGGCGGGCTCGCCTCCGCCACCAGGCTCTCCAGCGCCTCATCCAGCGTCATCGCGGTCTGGTTGGGCGAGCCGAGGCGGCGGATCGAGACGGTGCGCTCCGCCGCTTCCTTGCGCCCGACGACGACCAGCGCCGGCACCTTGGCAAGCGAGTGCTCGCGCACCTTGTAGTTGATCTTCTCGTTGCGAACATCGAGTTCGACACGCAGGCCACGCTTCTTCGCCAGCGCAACGATCTCCCGGGCATAGTCGTCGCCCTCGGAGGTGATGGTCGCCACCACCGCCTGCACCGGCGCCAGCCAGAGCGGGAAATGGCCGGCATGGTGTTCGATCAATATGCCGGTGAAGCGCTCCATCGAGCCGCAGATGGCGCGGTGGATCATGACCGGCGTCTTCTTCGAGCCGTCCGCGTCGACATAGAAGGCGCCGAAGCGTTCCGGCAGGTTGAAATCGACCTGCGTGGTGCCGCACTGCCATTCACGGCCGATCGCATCGCGCAGCGTGTACTCGAATTTCGGGCCGTAGAAAGCGCCCTCGCCCGGCAGAATGCCGGTCTTGATCTTGCCGCCCGATTCCGCCTCGATCTGGGTGAGCACGCGGCCCATCACGTCCTCGGCGTGATCCCACACCGCATCAGAACCGACGCGCTTCTCCGGGCGGGTGGAGAGCTTGACCACGATCTCCTCGAAGCCGAAATCGGCATAGGTGGAGAGGATCAGTTCGTTGATTTTCAGGCACTCCGCCGCCATCTGCTCCTCGGTGCAGAAGATGTGGGCGTCGTCCTGGGTGAAGCCGCGCACGCGCATCAGCCCGTGCAGCGCGCCCGATGGCTCATAGCGATGGACCGCGCCGAATTCGGCGAGGCGCATGGGCAGGTCGCGATAGGACTTCAGCCCGTGCTTGAAGATCTGCACATGGCCGGGGCAGTTCATCGGCTTGAGGGCGTAGACGCGGTCATTGTCCTCGGTGTCGCCGGCCGGCTGCACCTTGAACATGTTGTCCTTGTACCAGCCCCAGTGGCCGGAGGTTTCCCACAGCGACTTGTCGAGCACCTGCGGGGCGTTCACTTCCGCATAGTCCGCCGCCAGCCGCCGGCGCATGTAGGAGACGAGGTTCTGGAACAGGTTCCAGCCCTTGGGATGCCAGAACACGACGCCCGGCCCTTCCTCCTGGAAGTGGAACAGGTCCATCTCCCGACCGAGGCGGCGGTGGTCGCGCTTCTCGGCTTCCTCCAGCTGGAGGATATAGGCGTCGAGTTCCTCGCGGGTGCGCCACGCGGTACCGTAGATGCGGGTCAGCATCTGGTTGTTGCTGTCACCGCGCCAATAGGCGCCGGCCACCTTCATCAGCTTGAAGGCGTCGCCCACCTTGCCGACGCTCGGCATATGCGGGCCTCGGCACAGGTCGAACCACTCGCCCTGGCGGTAGATCTTCAGCGCCTGGTCGGCGGGAATGGCGTCCACCAGCTCGACCTTGAACGCCTCGCCCTTCTCCTTGAAGACGCGCTTGGTCTCCTCGCGGTCCCACACCTCCTTGGTGAAGGGCGCGTCGCGGGCGATGATCTCGCGCATCTTCTTCTCGATGGCGGCGAAGTCGTCCGGGGTGAAGGGCTCGTTACGGAAGAAGTCGTAATAGAAGCCGTTCTCGATAACGGGACCGATCGTCACCTGGGTGCCGGGCCACAGCGTCTGCACGGCTTCCGCCAGCACATGGGCGGCGTCGTGGCGGATGAGCTCAAGCGCTTCCGGGCTCTCGCGGGTGACGAGCTCAAACTTCGCGTCTGATGTAATGGGATCGGAAAGGTCGCTCAGCACGCCGTCGAGCTTCATCGCCAGCGACTTCTTGACGAGCGACTTGGCGATGGAGGCGGCGACCGCGGTGCCGGTGGTGCCGGAGGCATAGGCTCGGACGGCGCCATCGGGGAAGGTGAGATTGATGTCGGACATGTCATTTTCTCCTGCCCACTCCTGCGAACCACGCAGGTAGGCTTCACTGTGGTCACGTGTCGCGCGCGCCCTCCGCCTTCGGGGTTCGCGCGTAGCGCCACGGCATATACCACGCGGCTTTTGGCGGCAATTCGGCCGGCACGGGCTCGAAGCCCGACCCGCCCCAAGGATGGCAGCGGCAGATGCGCCCCGCCGCCATCCAGCCGCCCGCCCAGGCGCCGTGCGTTTCGATCGCCTCCTCGGCGAATTCCGAACAAGTCGGGAGATAGCGGCACTGCCGCCCCATGAAGGCGGAGAAGCTGTAGCGGTAGACGAGGATCGGCGCCCGCAGCATCAGCCGAGGTAGTCGGGCCACTAGCGCGGCGGCGCTGATTTCTGGACGCGGGCCGCTCATTCCCCGCCCCTAACCCGGAACCGTCCGGACTCGGCGGCGTTGCCCCTGTGGAGGGCCGGCACGGATGTCGGCCCCCAGGGGAGCGCGCGATGATGGCAATCAGGTTCTGGACGAGGGCGGCGCTGGCCGGCACTCTCTTCGCGGCGAGCCCCGCGCTCGCCCAGCAGCCGCCCGCACAGCCGGCACCCGCGCAGCAGACGCCCGCTCAGGAACCGCCTGCGGCCGGGCATGTCCCCCCCGGCCCGGCCGGCGGCACCCAGCCCGAGCCTTCCGCCGCCACCTCCCCGGAAGTTGACCCCGACATGCAGCGCGTCGCCGCCTGCAAGACCGACGCGCTGACCAAGCTGAAGAAGGCGTCGCCCTCGATCGAGGACATCTATATCGACGTCGACGGCCTCACCATCGCGCAGGCCGAGAGCAAGCTCGGCGATACCGCCGTCAAGGGCATCATCATGGGTGAGGCCTATATTCAACGCGACCGCTCCGACACCGCGAACCGCTTTCTCTGCCTGACCGGCGAGAAGGACGAGGTGCTGTTCACTTTCTTCACCGAACGCTAAGGCGCTACTCCGCCGCTTCGCTGGCGGCGTTCCGCGCCTCGATCTGTCCCAACGCATCCACGACGGCGTCGAAGGTCAGCAGCGTCGAGGCGTGGCGCGCCTTGTAGTCGCGCACCGGCTCCAGCACCGCGAGTTCCGCCCAACGCCCCTGCGGCGGCGGGCCGTTCTCCTTCAGCATCAGGCGCATCGCCTCGCGCACCGCGCGCAATTCCTCGGCGGTCGAGCCGACGACGAGCGCACCCATCACTGAGGATGAGGCCTGACCGAGAGCGCAGGCGCGCACCTCATGGGCGAAATCCGTCACCACGCCGTCGCGCACCGCGAGATCGATGGTGACGGTGGAACCGCAAAGCCGGGAATGCGCCGTTGCCGAGGCGTCGGGCGCGGCCAGACGGCCAAGCCGTGGTATGTCGGCGGCAAGTTCCAATATGCGGCGATTATAGACGTCGTTCAGCATGCTGGTTCGATCCGTCCCAAAGGCGGCGTTGATCCCCGCACGGGCGGCTTCCGCCCGATTGCGGCCTGCCCGCACTGGCTTATATAGGTGTGGTGGCCGCCGGGCGAAAGCAACGCGCGCGATCTGCCTTCCAGCAGGCGCGTCGGGCGGTTATGGTTGGTATGATGCTGATCCGTGGCGGGTATTGGCACGTAGGACGAGATTGACCGGGGACGCATCGGCGCCCGGCAGTGAATGCGTCGAACGGAGTTCGTCATGGATGCCGTGCTTAAATCGCTGATGCGCAGCGCCCAGAGCGAGATGGAGGCGTCTGCCGCGCGCCGTCCGACCCGCGAGGAGGCGGAAGCCGCCGTTCGCACGCTTATCGCCTGGGCCGGCGATGACCCCGAGCGCGAGGGCCTGCTCGACACACCTAAGCGTGTGGTGCGCGCCTATGAGGAGCTCTACAGCGGCTACCGCGCCGCGCCGGAATCGATTCTCGACCGCACCTTCGGCGAGATCGGCAATTTCGACGACATGGTGATGGTCCGCGACATCGAGTTCCATTCCCATTGCGAGCACCACATGGTGCCTTTCGTCGGCAAGGCGCACATCGCCTATTTCCCGGTCGAGCGCGTCGTGGGCCTGTCGAAGATCGCCCGTATCGTCGACATCTTCGCCCGCCGGCTGCAGACGCAGGAACACCTGACCTCGCAGATCATCACCGCGATGGACGAGATCCTGAAGCCGCGCGGCGTCGCCATACTGATCGAGGCCGAGCATATGTGCATGGCCATGCGCGGCGTGCGCAAGCAGGGCGCGTCCACCGTCACCACCCAGTTCACCGGCGTGTTCCGCGACGACCCGCAGGAGCAGGTTCGCTTCATGAGCCTGCTGCGCGGCATGCGTCCGTGAGCGCGCGTCTGCGCAGGCTCCCGTGACCGACATTTCCTTCGCCCCTCGGGGCAGCAAGGCCGAGATCGAGGAGGGCGAGCGCCTCTCCCCGAAATTTGACGCCGATGGCCTCGTCACCGCCGTGACCGTCGACGCGGACGACGGCACCGTGCTCATGGTCGCGCATATGAATGCGCAGGCGCTGGCGCTGACCATCGAGACCGGCATCGCCCATTACTACAGCCGCTCGCGCGGCCGGCTGTGGAAAAAGGGCGAGGAGAGCGGCCACCTGCAGACGCTGGTCGAGCTGAGGGTCGACTGCGACCAGGACGCCGTGGTGCTGCGCGTGCGGATGCCGCCTCTCGGCCCCGATGTGCCGGGCGCGGCCTGCCACACCGGGCACCGCTCCTGCTTCTTCCGCTCGGTGCCTCTGGGCGCTGCCCCGTCGCCGGAGCTGCGGCTCGCCGTCAACGATGCCGGCCGGCTGTTCGACCCCGCCATGGTCTATGGCACACCGAAGAAGACCGACACGCCGCGCTTCTAGCGCCGACACACGCAGGCCGCCCTCCCTCCCGGGCGGATAGCCGGCCGAGATGGCGCTGTCGGCTGTCATCCCGGCCGGAGGCGAAGCCGTGGTGCCGGGATCGTTGGCCATCCTGCCCGCGATCCCGGAGCAGCCTACGGCCGTCCGGGATGACGCCCCGGCACCGCCGCAATCACGCCGAGAGGATGTATTCCCGCATGGCGTGGCTCTCGCGCTCCATTTCGGCGAGACGCTGCTTCACCACGTCGCCAATGGAGATGATGCCGACCAGCTTGCCGCCCTGCACGACAGGCAGATGGCGGAAGCGCCCGGCGGTCATGTGCTCCATGATCTGGTGGACGGTCTCGTTGCCCTCGCAGGTGACGACCCGCGACGTCATCACCGAGGCGACCGTGTCGTCGAGCCGGCCCGGCCCGTCGAGCCCGACCACACGCACCACGTCGCGCTCCGACAGGATGCCGACCACGCGGCGCTCGGGGTCCGTCACCACGATGGCGCCAATACGCTTGGCGGCGAGAAGCTCCGTCGCCTCGCGCAGCGTCGCCTCTGGGGCGATCGTCTGAACGTCGAAGCCCTTTTCTTCAAGAATGGTCCGAACCGTCATGCAAGCCTCCTTCCCGGCTGTCCGGGCGGACGGAACGCGGCGCGGTCCACCACCCGGTCATTCGGCTTCTTCCCGCTTCGCGGGCGAGCCATAATGGGAATGATCCGCTTTAACCCTGCGGCAGGCAAGGGGCGCCGCGCCAATCAGTTCGGGCGCTTCAGTGGCGGGTGGCGCGGGAAAAGCTATCGCCGCCCGGCCGGCGCCGGATCGGGTCGAACAGCGGAAAGGCCAGCAGGCCGGCCAGGAAGCCGCCCATATGCGCCTGCCAGGCGATGCTGCCATCGACGATTCCGGCCGGCTCGCCAAGGCCGAAGGCGAGGTTGATGACGAACCACACCGCGACGAAGCCGATCACCCGCCGGTCGCGCAGCACCTCCATCAGCGGCGGCGCGGGCACGTGCACCGCGCTCTCCATCAGGCCCGGCCGCCAGACGCCCCGGCTTTCCTGCGCGAACATGAAGCGCAGCGCGCCTGCCATACAGCCCGACACCGCGGCCGAGGCGCCGATCATCGGCACCAGTTCGCCCTCATGGGTCACGAGATGCAGCCCCGCCCCCGCCGCCGCCGTGAAAGCGAAGAACAGCAGGAAGCGCAGCACCCCGAAGCGGCGCGCCACCGGCGTGCCGAAGGCGAGCATCCACAACAGGTTCAGGCCGACATGAGCCCAGCCGCCATGCAGGAACGCATAGGTGACGAAGGTCCACACATCCGCCGCCATGCCGCCGGGCAACACGCCCTCGGCCAGCACGGAGGGATCGAAACGCGCGGGAATGAAGGCGAACAGCGCCAAGATCTCGACCCCGGTCTCCAGGTCCACCCAGTCGCGGATGAGCTGGATGAGCAGCATCACCGCCGCCAGCACGGTGATCACCGGCGGCACGTTGAGAATGGGTTCGCGTCTGTGGGCGGCAAGGCGGGGCGGTTCGAGCACGCCGATCACATAGGCCGGCACAGGCCCGGCGGCAAGGCATCTTGCCGTGAGCGCGACACCTCCGCTCGCGACCGAGGCCTTGCTATGGGCTTAAGCGGCGTGATGAACAGTTTGCCTATTGCTGTGGTTAACGCCACTAGAAAACCTATTAATATTCCCTCTCCAGCGTTGTTGCGAATCTCCGGCATCGCTTAGACGGGTATAAAACCCTCTGCGCTAAGCTCTCATCCAGTGACAGGGATGAGGTACGCGATGAAAAAGAGGCTCGAACGGGCCCTTCTCGCGGCGGGTCAGGCGGTTCTTGCGGCAACCGTTGCGGCGGTGCTAACGCACGCCACGCCCGCCGAGGCGGAAAAGACGGTGGCGATGCTCTCCAGCTTCGCCGCCAACATGGCGGCCGGCGCGCAGACTGCCGTGCCGATGGGTTATTTCCAGTTCTGCGCCGAACACTCCGCCGATTGCGGCCCCCGCAAGGGGAGCGGCGGCAAGGTGGTGCTGACCGAGGCCAATTTCGCCCAGCTGCGCGAGATCAATGACGCGATCAACGGGCGCATCCAGCCGATGACCGACCTCGAACATTATGGCGAGATCGAACGCTGGACCTATCCCGACGACGGCTTCGGCGATTGCGAGGATTATGTGCTGCTCAAGCGCCGCACGCTGGTCGGCCTCGGCTGGCCGGGGGACACGCTGCTCGTCACCGTGGTGCGCGACCACAAGGGCGACGGCCACGCCGTGCTTACCGTCGTCACCGACCGGGGCGACCTCGTGCTCGACAACCAGGAAGCCGCCATTCTGCTCTGGCACGAGACCGGCTACCGCTTCGTCAAACGCCAGGCGCAGCACGACACCGACAGCTGGGTTTCGCTCGGCGACGTGCTGGCGCCACTGTCGGTCGGGCGGAACTAGGGTTCGCCTTCGGCCCCGGAACGACGCGGCATCCGCGCCTCCCATTCCTTTCGCAGGAGGGCGTATTGCAGGGTGTTCTCGAAAACCGGCGTGCCCTTGTCATCCTGGCGGAAGGAGATGAACTCCTTGAACAGCCCCTCCGGGCGCATCCCCAGCCTTTCGCACAGGCGCCGCGAGGCGGCGTTGTCTTCCTCGACATAGGCATAGAGGCGACGGGCCTGCTTCACCGTGAACAAATGGTCGAACAGCGCCTGCGCCGCCTCGGTAGCAAAGCCCGCACCGCTGTAATCGCCGTTGAAGTTCTAGCCGACGGAATAGGTGTCGGGAGGCTCCGGCATGGCGAACACATCGCCGATCACCCGGCCGGTCGTGGCGAGGCAGACGGCGATATGCTCGTCGCTGTTCGCGCGCGTCGTCGCCTCGGCCTCCGCCGCCGCGAGATCGTCCAGCCTGAGCGAGAGATAGCAGCTGGCGCCCGGCTCCCGCAGATAGGCCAGCAGGTCGGGCGCATCCTCGGGGCGGGAATTCCGCAGGATCAGCCGCTCTGTCGTGATCGTGTCCATCCGGGTCCCCGCGAATCCAAGTCAGGGACGCCCCCTGCGCGAAGATTGGCCTGAGACTATGGCCGAAGCAGGGGGCGCCCCGCCCCTCAGTCGATCCGGCGCAGCCCCTCGGCGAAGCGCCGCCAGTTGCGCACATAGTGCGCGGCCGTGCCGTGGATGCGCTTTTCCATCGCCTCGTCGAGAGTGCGGATCACCTTGCCCGGCGCGCCGACGATGAGGCAGTTGTCGGGATATTCCTTGCCCTCGGTGATCAGCGCCCCAGCGCCGACCAGGCAGTTGCGGCCGATCTTGGCGCCGTTCAGCAGGGTGGCGCCCATGCCGATCAGGCTGTTGGCGCCGATGGTGCAGCCATGCAGCATCGCCTTGTGGCCAATGGTGCAGTCGTCGCCGATGGTCATGGGGAAGCCGGGATCGGTGTGCAGCACGCACAATTCCTGGATGTTCACCCGGGCACCGAGCGTGATCCGCTCATTGTCGCCGCGGATCACCGAGCCGAACCACACGCTCGCCTCGTCGCCGACCAGCACATTGCCGATCACCTCGGCGGTGGGGGCGATCCAGAATCGGCCGAGCGCCGGCAGGTCCGGCGCCACCCCGTCGAGTGCGTAGACGGGCATCGCCCTCAGTCCTCAAGATCGGTGTCGAGGATGGCCATCTGGAAATTATAGGAAAGCTCGCCGTCTTCCTTGTCCTCGAACAGGACACCGATGAACTCGTCGCCGAGATAGACCTCGGCCGAATCCTTCTTCTTCGGCCGCGCGACGACGCGCAGCTGGGTGTTGGTGAACAGGCGTCGCATATAGGTCTGGACGCGCTCCAGGTCCTTCTTTTCCAAGTCCGTGCTCCCAAGGGGGTTGATCGGGCGGCAGGCTTGCCACGACGCGCCGGCCGGCGCAACCGGCGCCGGCACAATCGGCTGTTCACACAATCGGGCTCAAATCGCCTCGCCGAGGAAGGAGGGCATGTCCGAGAACTGGTCGAACATCTGGTCCATGCTGCGCGAGGGCTCGGCACAGCCGGCCTCGCCCACCACCTTGGCCGGCACCCCGGCCACGGTGGTGCGGGCGGGCACGGGCTTCAGCACCACCGAGCCGGCGGCGACGCGGGCGCAATGGCCGACCTCGATATTGCCGAGCACCTTGGCGCCGGCGCCGAGCAGCACGCCGTGGCGGATCTTCGGGTGGCGGTCGCCATGCTCCTTGCCGGTACCGCCCAGCGTGACGCCCTGCAGCACCGAGACATTGTCCTCGATGACAGCCGTCTCGCCCACGACGATGCCGGTGGCATGGTCGAAGAAGATGCCGCGCCCGAACGGTGCCGCCGGGTTGATGTCGACCTGGTTCACCGCTGAGGAGCGGCTCTGCAAATAGAGCGCGAAATCGGTGCGGCCGTTCTTCCACAGCCAATGCGCCAGACGGTGGGTCTGGATGGCGTGGAAGCCCTTGAAATAGAGCAGCGGCTGGATCGCCCGGTCGGTCGCCGGGTCGCGATCGAGAACCGCGACGATGTCGGCGCGAATGGCGACCCCGAGCCCGGGATCGTCCGCCACCGCCTCCTCGAAGGCCTGGCGGATGATGTCCGCCGGCACATCGCCATGGTCGAGCCTCTGGGCGATGCGGTGCGCTACCGCCCGCTCCAGCGTGGTGTGGTAGAGCACCGTGGAATAAACGAAGCTGGCGAGCGCCGGCTCGCGCTGGGTAATCGTCTCCGCCTCGGCGCGAATGCGCGCCCAGACCGGATCGACCTTGTCGAGCGCGCGCGGCACCTCGGCGCGCTGAAGAGAATTCACAGCCATTTTTCTGCCCTCGCCGTCCGCCCTTGGGCGCCGACCAGATGTCCCGAGTTGGCCCCAGCCTAACACAGGCGCCCACGCCGGCCTACGCCGCCGCCATTGCACGAATGCATGATCGGGCCTCCCCGCCTTCGGGCGATCGCGGGTGAATCGGAACCTGAGCCGACCCCGATTCTCTTTGCCAACAACGCCCGCCAAGCGATTCCGTTGACTCGGCTTTCCGCCCTTCTTGAATCAAAATGGCAAGAAGGGGCGCCGGCATCTCGCAGCCACCCCCTCCCCTCAGCGCGGCTCCGCAAGGAAGGCCAGCACCGCCTCCTTGAACAGTTTGTCGCCTACGGCGCGCATATGGTCGCGGTCGGGAATGTCGATCGCCCGCGCATCCGGGATCAGCGCGGCGAGCGGCCCGGGTGCGCCGGCCACCTCGTCGCGGGTGCCCACCGCGATCAGCGTCGGCACGCTGATCCGCGCCACCTCCTCGCGGCTCAGCGTGCGGCGTGAACCGACGATGCAGGCGGCCAGCGCCTCGCGGTCGCTTTTGGTCTGGTCGGCAAAGGCGCGGAACATCCGCCCCATCGGGTCGGTCACATCATCAAGGCTGGGGGCGCGCAGGGCGTCGGCGATGGTGATCGGCAGGCCGGCGCCGGCGATGAGGTGAATGCCGATGCCGCCCAGCACGAGCGAGCGCACCCGATCCGGCGCGGTGAGCGCCGCACAGGCGCTGATCCGCCCGCCCATCGAATAACCCATGAGATCGACGCGGCTGAGGCCGAGATGGTCGATCAGCCCAATCACGTCGCGGGCCATCAGCCAGGGATCGTAGAGTTCGGGCTGGTAAAGCTTGGCCGAGGCGCCGTGGCCGCGATTGTCGAGCGCGATCACCCGGCGGCCGGCACCGGTCAGCGTCGAGACCCAGCCCGGCCCGACCCAGTTGATCTCCTTGGTCGAGCCAAAGCCGTGCACGAGCACGATCGGCTCCCCGTCCCCCTCGTCGAGATAGGCAAGCTCGATTCCGTCATGGCTGAAGGTGGGCATAAGGCGCTCCGTTGCGGGAAGCGGCACGCTAATCAGGCGAGGCCTCGCTGCCAACCCGCGCCCGGCGGTTCAGCCCGGCTTCTTCAACGTCTTGTCGTTGCGGCAACGCGACAACGGCAGGATGGTGCCGGAATAGATGCGAGTGATGTTCATTTCCGCCTTGTCGGTGTCGACGCTCAGGCAGGCGCAACCATAGCCATAGCCGTTCGGCTGCAGCTTCACATATTGCTTGGCGTCAAAATCGGGGGCGTTGTCGAAGCCCTCGGCCTCCATGCCGCCCTGCGAGCGCATCCACCAGTCGCCGTCGCGGTCGGAGAGATACCAGTTGCCCGGTGTCGGGTTCACATACCAGCCGCAGCGGTTTTCCGCCGCGCCGGCCGGCAGGGAAACGAGCGCCAGCACGGCGAATGAAAACAATGTCAGCAGGGCACGGCGCATCATCGCCTCCTCAAAGGCCTCACGCCGGCAGGAACAGCCGCCGACGGGGCTTTTTCTTTTTCCACATCGGGCGAAGCATCGCCACCATCATGGAATTGAACGAGGCAATCAGCCCGAACAGGTTCAGCACGCCCGCCATGACCCAGAAGGCGAGCTTGGCCAGTGCCTCGGTGAGGAACAGCGCGCCCCGTCCCAGCGTCTTGAAGATCGCCAGCGTCTTGCCGCCCTTGGCCTGCGCCAGCACGCTCAGCCGTGCCGCGCCGGCCGCATCGTCGACATGGCGCAGCCCGGCAAAGGTGGCGCGCGTGCCCGCCTTGGAGCCCGCCGTGCCGAGATCGCCGACCAGCGCGGCGAGCTGCGCCTTTGCGCCGCCGCGCAGCGCCGCCGTGATGTTGCCGGCGAAACGCCCGCCGACCACGCCGGCGCGGCGCGCGCCCTTCAGCACGGAAATGCCGGCCCGGAAGGTCAGAGGCGCGCCGAAAGCCGCATAGGTGGCGCCGGTCGCCACGATGCCGATGCCGGCGAGGTTGACCATGAACTGGTCCACCGGCTCGCCACGCGCCCAGTTAGCCGCCTCGCGGCCGAGGTCGCGCACATCGCCCCACACGGTGAGATCGCCCATCGTGGCCCCGGCTAGGCCAGCGAGGTCTTCGCCCTGCCCGGTCAGGAAACCATGGCCGAAGCTGCCTGCCCCGCGCGCGAGGCTCGCACCGGGCGCATTGGCCAGCGCGACGCGAGCCCGGCGCTCGGCGGTGACAGCGACGCCCCGCGCGTCCGCCAGCTCAATGAAGCTCGCCGCCAGTTCGCCGTCATCTTCCGCCAGCGCGGCGTCGATCTCCACGGCGGTGCGCTCGGGGGTCAGCACCCCGGCGAGCTGGAGCTCGGCCAACCGCGAGGCGTCGTCCTGCGCGCTCACCAGCGCGAAGGCGTGCCGCGACGCCGGCACCACCCAATGGGCGGCACCGGCAAAGGCGAGCAGGAATCCGAAGGCGGCGAAGAAGCGGTACATGGCGTTGATATGGGATCACGCAGCGCGATTGCCGCTTTTTGCCCGTTCATTATGGCGAAGCGATGGGCCACGATGCACAGGCGCGGCATCCGGCCCCGCATTCGGCCCCTTGGACCGCGGCGCGCCAGCGGCTATGGTCGCGCCGATTTCAACACGAGCGCGGACAGGCGAACATCATGGCGGGCCACGTCGTTCCCCACTTCCACAATTCGGCCGGCGTGGCGAAGATCGCCATCGGGGCACGCGAATTCATGTGCGTGGGCGCGCTGCCGCCCTATGACCACCCGCATGTCTTCCTCGACATGGGTTCGGATGACGAAATCATCTGCCCCTATTGCTCGACCCTCTACACCTTCGATTCCCATCTGCACGGCACCGAATCGACCCCGCCGGGCGCGCTGTTCGAGATTCCGGCCGCCGCCTGAGCGCGGCCTTGCCCGCCCGCTCCATCGCCATCGCCGGCGCCGGCATTGGCGGCCTCACCGCCGCCCTTGCGCTGGCCAGGATCGGTTGTGCCGTCACGCTCCATGAGCGGGCGACGGTGCTGGAAGAGGCCGGCGCCGGCGTCCAGCTCGCCGCCAATGCCACGCGCTGCCTGAAGGCCCTCGGCGTTTATGAGCGTGTGGCCGAACAGGCGGTATTCCCCACCGACTTCGCCGTTATCGACGGCCAACGCGGCACAAGGCTCAGCGGCGGGCCGATGGGCGCGCAGGCCGAAGCGCGCTTCGGGGGCCCCTTCCTCGTCATCCATCGCGCCGACCTGCAAGCCGCGTTGCTTGACGCGGTGCGCGAGGTGCCGGCGATTACCCTCAGGCTCGGCCACACGCTGGAGAGCTTCGCCCAGGACGCTGCCGGCGTCGCCCTGAAGCTGCGCAACGCGGATGGCGAGGCGACGCTGACGGCCGATGCGCTCATCGGTGCCGACGGGCTGCGCTCGGTGGTGCGCGGCGCGCTGCAGCCGCAGGCGAAGCCCTCCTTCCGCCATCGCGCTGCCTGGCGCGCCACCGTGCCGGTCGAGGCCCTGCCCACTCGGCTTACCGACAAGGTGACGCGGCTCTGGCTCGGCCCCGGCGCTCATCTCGTCACCTACCCCGTGAAAGCCGGCCGGGCGATCAATCTCGTCGCCGTCACCCCGGATGCGCGCGAGGTGCATGGCTGGAGCGAGGCCGGCGGCCGCGACGAGCTTCTGGCGCATTATCGCGGCTGGTGCGCCGATGCCCGCCTGCTGCTCGACGCGCCGGAGCGCTGGCTGCGCTGGGCGCTGTTTGATCTCGACCCGCTCACGCGCTGGGGCGAAGGCGCGGTGACGCTGCTGGGCGACGCCGCCCACGCCATGCCGCCCTTCCTCGCCCAGGGCGCGGCGCAGGCGATCGAGGACGCGATGGTGCTCGCCGCCGAGCTGGCGGACGCGCCCGACATCCCCGCCGCGCTACGCCGCTATGAGGCGGCCCGCCTGCCCCGTACCGCTCGCGTGCAGCGCGCCGCGCGCGGCATGGACCGCATCTACCATCTCAAGGGCCCGGCCCGCCTCGCCCGCGATCTCGTCATGCGCGCGCAGTCGGAAAGCGCGGTGCTGGAGCGCTACCGCTGGATCTATGACTGGCGGGCGTGAGGCGGTGCCCGCAGAGTGGCATCGACTTTCCTCATGGAGGCTATAAAAACATCTCGTTTTCCGATCGTGGCAGCGCCTCCTAGGGTGCGCGCCATCGACAATGGAGATCGGCGATGCCACCCGCATCAAAGGCGAGCCCGGCAGCTTCGGCGGCGGTAGCCGTCGCACCCCACACTTTTTTGCCCCTGCCGCTTCTGGTGGCGCTGTTCTGCGTGCTGTGGTCGTCCGCCTTCGCCGCGTCGAAGATGGCGCTGGCCGACTGCCCGCCGCTGATCCTGCTCTCAGTGCGCCTGCTTCTGGCCGGCTCTGTCATGCTGGCACTCGCCCCGCTATGGGACAGCGACGCACGCCGGCTGGACCTGCCGCCGATGCGCCGACGTGACATTCTCGCGCTGATTGGCATCGGCATCCTCAACAATGCGGTCTATCTCGGGCTGAACTGGACCGCGCTCACCTTCACCTCCTCCGCCTATACGGCGGTGCTCACCAGCTGCCTGCCGCTGCTGGTGGCGCTGGGTGCAGGCCCGTTGCTCGGCGAGAGAATGAGCCTGGCGAAATGGGCCGGCATCGCGCTTGGCCTGATCGGCGTCGTCATCGTGCTGCGCTCGCGCCTTGCGGGCGCGCATGAGACGCTAGCCGGCACGCTGCTGATCGGCGGCGGCGTCTCCGCGCTGGCCGCCGGGACCCTGGCGTTCAAGTATTTCGCCCCGCGCGGCGGCATATGGAGCGGCAATGCCGTGCAGTGCCTGGCCGGCGGGCTTGCCCTCATTCCCGTGGCTCTCGCCACCGAGAGCATGGGCGACATCCGCCTCACCGCCAATCTTTTCGGCGGCCTCGCCTTTCTGGTGATCGGCGTTTCCATAGGCGGCTATGGACTTTGGTTCTACCTGCTCACCCGCGCCTCGGCGACGGCAGCCTCCAGCCTGCACTTCCTCATGCCGCCGCTCGGCCTGTTTTTCGGCTGGCTGCTGTTGGGTGAAGCTGTGCCGCCGCTCGACATTCTCGGCATCGTGCCGATCGCGCTCGGCATCTGGCTGGTCACGCGCCCGGCAAAGGCGGCGGTATAACCCACGTCCTGGACGTCATCCCGGCCAAAGCGCGGCGGAGAGCCGGGATCGGCATCAGGTATCGGCACGCCATCCCGGATCGACCTGCGGCCGTCCGGGAGGACATTGTTTCAAAGATGCGGCCTCAGGCCGCCGCCGACACCGCCTGCAGCGCCTTCACCAGCGTATAGGAACGCTTCTTCGCCGCCATGTCGGGAATGGCAGTGGCGATCATCAGTTCGTCCGCCAGCGTTGTGTCGAGAAAGCGCTCCAGCCCCTGCGCCACCTTTTCCGGCCCGCCGACCAGCACCTTGTCGCGGTTGCGGCGGATGAAGGCACGGTCCGCCTCGGTATAGGGATAGGCGGCCGCCTCGTCCGCGGTCGGGATCGGCCCGTAATGGCCGCGCGCACGCCTGAGATGGGCGAGATCGACGCTGCCGGCGAGATATTCCGCCTCCTCGTCGGTCGGCGCGCACACCACCGCCAGCGCGAGAATGGCGTGCGGGGCCGCCAGTTTTTCGGAAGGCTGGAAGCCGGCGCGGTAGCTCAGCATCGCATCCAGTACGTCATGCTGGGCGAAGTGATGGGCATAGGCATAACCCATCCCCAACTGCGCGGAGAGCCGGGCGCTGTAGCCCGACGAGCCGAGCAGCCAGATCGGCGGCAGCTTCACGTCGACCGGCATCACCTGGATCGTGCGGTAGGGATGGTCCGCCGGCCATTGGCCGCTGTCCCACAGCATCAGTTCCTTCAGCCGATCGAGGAAATCGTCGCCGGGATCAACGTCCTGCCGGCGGCGCAGCGCGTGCGAGGTGAGCTGGTCGGTGCCGGGCGCCCGCCCCAGGCCGAGATCGACCCGGTCGGGATAGAGCGCCTCCAGCACCTTGAAGCGCTCGGCGACCATCAGCGGCGCGTGGTTCGGCAGCATGACGCCGCCGGAGCCGACGCGGATGCGCTCCGTCACGGCGAGGATCTGCCCCGCCATGATATCCGGCGCGCCAGAGGCGACGGAGGCCAGATTGTGATGCTCGGCCACCCAGAAGCGGGAAAAGCCCAGCCCATCCACATGGCGGGCGAGGTCGAGCGTGCCGCGCAATGCCTCAGGCCCGCTGCTGCCGGAGGCAACGAAGGAGAGGTCGAGAACGGAAAGGGGGGTGTTTGCAAGACGGGTCATGGGGCTCAGGTGGGTATCCCCCGCCTTGCTGCCAAGGAGTATCCTTCATGTCACCACGACGCCAGCACAGCGCCGCCCGCCGTGGCGGAGGCGGGCGGGTTGCCCGGCACGAGCCGCCGAGAGCATCCCGTGCAACAGCCTGCGTGCGCCAGCGTTCTCTCCAAGTCTAGTTGCACCTTTTGGTGCCAGAGGTTACACTTATTACCGTACGGGTTACTCTCGATGGTAACTCCAGGCGAGGCAGCGGGAGATCGCACCATGTCGCAGACCACCATTGGCGTGAAGATCGATGACGGGTTGCGTTCCCGACTGAAGGCCGCCGCCGAGCGCGAGGGTTGCACCGCGCACGCCCTGGTCAAGAGCGCGCTCACCGCCGCCATCGAACGCACGGAGCGCGGGCTTGCCGCCCTGTCGCCACCGGACGCGGCGGCGACGCCCGCCCCCGCCGAGGGCGGCCCGCATGGCGACAGCCCATTTCTGTCCTTCGCCCGAGGCATCCAGCCCCAGAGCGTGCTGCGCGCCCGCATCACCTCGGCCTATCGGGTGCCGGAGACCGACGCCGTGCCGGTCCTCATGGGCCCCGCCACCTTGCCGCCGGCAAAGGCGGAGGCCGCCCGGGCCCGCGCCCACGCGCTGGTGCAGGCGCTGCGCGAAAAGGGCCAGAAGGGGCCGGTTGAAGGCCTCATCCACGAATATTCGCTCTCCAGCCAGGAAGGCGTTGCGCTGATGTGCCTCGCCGAGGCGTTGCTGCGCATTCCCGACCGCGCCACCCGCGACGCGCTGATCCGCGACAAGATCGGCCATGGCGACTGGCAGGCCCATGTCGGCCACAGCCCCTCGCTGTTCGTCAACGCCGCCACCTGGGGGCTGGTGCTCACCGGCAAACTGACCTCCACATCAAGCGAGACTGGACTCACTGGCGCTCTCACAAGACTCATTGGTCGCGGCGGCGAGCCGCTGATCCGACGCGGCGTCGATGTCGCCATGCGGATGATGGGCGAGCAGTTCGTCACCGGCCAGACCATCTCCGAGGCGCTGGCCAATTCCCGCCGCATGGAGGCGAAAGGGTTCCGCTATTCCTTTGATATGCTTGGCGAAGCCGCCACGACGGAAGCCGACGCGCAGCGCTATTTCGCCGATTACGAGCAGGCGATCCACGCCATCGGCAAGGCCTCGGCGGGGCGCGGCATCTATGAAGGCCCGGGCATTTCAATCAAGCTGTCGGCGCTGCACCCGCGTTACTCCCGCGCGCAATATTCCCGTATTATCAATGAGTTGCTACCGCGCGTGACCGCGCTGGCGAAGCTGGCTCGGCATTATGATATCGGCCTCAACATCGACGCCGAGGAGGCCGACCGGCTGGAAATCTCGCTCGACCTGCTTGAATCTCTTTGTTTCGATGAGGCACTAAATGGCTGGAATGGCATTGGTTTCGTCATTCAGGCCTATCAGAAACGCTGCCCCTATGTGGTCGATTTCCTGATCGACCTCGCCCGCCGCACCAGTCACCGGCTGATGGTGCGGCTGGTGAAGGGCGCCTATTGGGACAGCGAGATCAAGCGCGCGCAGGTGGATGGGCTGGAGGGCTTTCCGGTCTATACGCGCAAGGTCCACACCGACGTCGCCTATCTCGCCTGCGCCCGCAAGCTGCTGGCGGCCCCGGACGCCGTGTTCCCGCAATTCGCCACCCACAACGCCCAGACACTTTCCGCCGTCATGGAAATGGCCGGCGCTAACTACTATGCCGGACAATATGAATTTCAGTGCCTGCACGGCATGGGCGAGCCGCTCTATGAGGAAGTGGTCGGCCGCGAGAAGCTCGGCCGGCCGTGCCGCATCTACGCGCCCGTCGGCACCCATGAGACGCTGCTGGCCTATCTCGTCAGGCGCCTGCTGGAGAACGGCGCCAACACCTCCTTCGTCAACCGCATCGCCGACCCGAACGTGCCGCTGGACGAACTGACCGAGAGCCCCGTCGACGCCGCCCAGCGCATCGAGCCGCTGGGCGCGCCACATCGCGGCATCGCCGCCCCTGCCGAGCTTTTCGGCCCGGAGCGGCGCAATTCGGCCGGACTGGATCTTTCCAACGAGCAGCGCCTCGCCTCGCTGGCTGCCGCGCTGCTTGCCGGTAGCACCGCCGCGCTTGCCGCCTGCCCGTTGCTGGCAGAGCCCCTCGCGGTGGAAGGCTCAACCCAACGGGTTCTCAACCCGGCCGATCACCGGGACTTGGTTGGTACGGTGCTGGAAGCGACGCCGGAGATCGTCGCGCGCGCCATGGAGTTCGCTCATGCGGCCGCGCCGATCTGGCAATCCACGCCGCCCGCCGAGCGCGCCGCCTGCCTGTTCCGCGCCGCGGAGCTTATGGAGGCGCGCATGCCGACGCTGATCGGCATCATCGTGCGTGAGGCCGGCAAGTCCTATCCCAATGCCATCGGCGAGGTGCGCGAGGCGGTGGACTTCCTGCGCTATTATGGCGCGCAGGTCCGCGACGGCTTTTCCGGCGACACCCATCGCCCGCTGGGTCCAGTGGTCTGCATCAGCCCGTGGAACTTCCCGCTCGCCATCTTCACAGGGCAGGTCGGCGCCGCACTCGCAGCCGGAAACGTCGTGCTGGCCAAACCGGCCGAAGAGACACCGTTGATTGCCTTCACGGCGGTGGAGATCCTGCGCGAGGCCGGGGTATCGCCCGGTGCGGTGCAACTCATTCCGGGCGCCGGCGAGGTGGGAGCTTCTCTGGTGGGTGACACCCGGACGCGCGGCGTCATGTTCACCGGTTCCACCGAAGTGGCTCGCCTCATCCAGCGCCAGCTGGCCACCCGACTGAATCCCGATGGCAGCGTCATTCCGCTGATCGCCGAAACCGGCGGGCAGAACGCGCTCATCGTCGATTCCTCCGCCCTGGCCGAGCAGGTGGTGGCCGATGTGCTCGCTTCCGCCTACGATTCCGCCGGCCAGCGCTGTTCGGCGCTGCGTATCCTTTGCCTGCAGGAGGATGTGGCCGACCGCATACTGGACATGCTGCGCGGTGCGCTGAAGGAACTCCAGGTCGGCAATCCAGTACATCTGTCCACCGATATCGGCCCGGTCATCTCGGCCGAGGCGAAGGCCGGCATCGACGCCCATGTCGAACGCCTGCGGCAGGCAGGGTGCGTCGTCGAGCAGGTCGTGCTTGGCGAAGACACCCGCCACGGCACCTTCGTGCCACCGACGCTGATCGAAATCGATGGCATTGCCGCGCTCACCCGCGAAGTTTTCGGACCGGTGCTGCATGTGGTGCGCTACCGCCGCGACGAACTCGACGAACTGATCGCCGCCATCAACGCTACCGGCTACGGCCTGACTTTCGGCCTGCACACCCGCATCGACGAGACCATTGCCCGCGTCACTTCCCGCATCGAGGCCGGCAATGTCTATGTGAACCGCAACCTCATCGGCGCGGTGGTCGGGGTGCAGCCCTTTGGCGGCCACGGCCTCTCCGGCACGGGACCGAAGGCCGGAGGGCCGCTTTATCTCGGCCGCCTGCTGGCCCGCCGGCCCGCCGCCCTGCTGCCGGCGCGCGAGGCGCCCGCCCCGGCCCGGCTCTGGGTCGATTTCCAATCGGACACCGGCACGCGGACGCTGTGCGGCGCGATCCTCGACGCCTCGCCCTTCGGTCACCGGGCGGATTTGCCCGGCCCGGTGGGCGAACGCAACCTGTATGCGCTCTCCCCGCGCGGCACCGTCCTGTGCCTCGCCGCAACCGAGAAGGGCCTCGCCATGCAGATCGCCTCGGCGCTCGCCACGGGCAATAAGGTGCTGCTGGAGGGCTCGCTGCTACCGGCGCTTCCGAACGGGCTGGAGGATTGGATCAGCCTGACCGACAGCCTGACGGAGACCTATTTCGACGCCGTGCTGTTCGAAGGCGACGGCGATGCGCTGCGCCAGCTCAACGAGACCATAGCCGCGCGCGAGGGGCCGATCGTGCTGGTGCACGGCCTGGCGCCGGACGACATTGCGCGCGGCGAGGCCTACCCGCTCGATCTTTTGATGATCGAGCGTTCCACCAGCACCAACACCGCCGCCGCCGGCGGCAATGCCAGCCTGATGACACTCGGCTGAGGCAAGAAAGGGCCGGGCGTACCGCAGCGCCCGGCCCCTCTCCGGCTTCAGTTATGGTTGAACCCGGCCGCCTCGTCGTCGGTCAGCGGGTGGGTGACGGGGTGCTTGGCGAAGAAATCGAGCGCGCGGCGGAAATCGTCAAGCAGCAGGCTGGCGAGGTCTCGGCTCACCCCATGACGCACCAGAATGCGCTGGATCACCATGTCCTGGCGGTTGGCCGGCATGGAATAGGCCGGCACCTGCCAGCCGCGCGAGCGCAGGCGGTCAGCTAGATCGTAGAGCGTGTAACCGCCGAATCCCTTGTCGTCCTTGAGCTTCCAGCACAGGGCAGGAATGCCCTCCTGCCGGTTGCCGTCATAGAGCATCTCGAACGGCCCGAGCGCAGCGATCTCGCGGGCGAGATATTCGGCCGTGTCGTAGCAGGCGTTCTGGATCTTGGCGTAGCCCTCCCGCCCGAGCCTTACGAAATTATAGTACTGCGCAATGATCTGCCCGCCCGGGCGGGAAAAGTTGAGGGCGAAGGTCGGCATGTCGCCGCCGAGATAGTTCACGTCGAAGACGAGCTCGGGCGGCAGGTCGCCCGCCTCGCGCCAGATCACCCAGCCCACACCCAGCGGCGCGAGGCCGAATTTGTGGCCGGAGGCATTGATCGACTTCACCCGCGGCAGGCGGAAATCCCATTCAACGTCAGGCGCGCAGAATGGAGCGAGGAAGCCGCCCGAGGCGCCGTCGACGTGAATGGGAATGTCGAGCCCGGTCTCGGCCTGCAGCCGGTCCAGCGCGTCGTTCACCGCCTTCACCGGCTCATATTGGCAGGTGAAGGTCACGCCGAGCGTCGGCACCACGCCGATCGTGTTCTCGTCGGCGCGCGCCAGCACCTCCTCCGGCGTCATGATGAGCCGGTCACCCTCGAGCGGAATCTCGCGCAGCTCGACGTCGAAATAGCGGGCGAATTTGTGCCAGCAGATTTGCACCGGACCGCAGATGAGGTTCGGCTTGTCGGCCGGCTTGCCTTCCTTGGCGCGACGCTTGCGCCATTGCCACTTGAGCGCGAGCCCACCCAGCATCGCCGCTTCGGAAGAGCCGACGGTGGAGCAGCCGAGCGTGCTTGTCGCATCCGGCGCGTTCCACAGGTCGGCGAGCATGCGCACGCAACGCGCCTCGATCTCGGCCGTCTGCGGATATTCGTCCTTGTCGATCATGTTCTTGTCGATCGACAGGTCCATCAGGTCGCGGATTTCGTCGTCGACCCAGGTCTGGCAGAAGGTCGCGAGGTTCTGGCGCGAATTGCCGTCCAGCATCAGTTCGTCGCGCACCGCCGCGAACACGTGGCGCGGCTCCCTCTCCGCTTGCGGAAACGTGGATTTGGGCAGCATCCCCATCACGTCTGGCGAGCCGTAGAGATCGTCGAGGAGGTCGCTGCGCAGGTCAGGGCGGAGTTCGGGGCTGGACGGTTCTGACGTCAAGACGGGCGTCCTTTCACGAGAGCGAGGCAAGGGGATCGGGAGGCGTTAGCGCCGGCACGCGATGGCTCTCGCGCATCTGCCGGCCCGTTAATGTGGCGCCACATGGACGGGGCAAGGGAATGGTCGCGGCGGCCTCCCATTCGTCAAAGGTAGCGACATCGGCCCCTTCAGATCAAGCAAGCCGTGCCGTCCAATACCGACACACACCCCTTCACCGCCCCGTCAGTCCGGCGGGGACGTCGGCGGAGGTCATCGCGCCAAGCACGAAGGCGAGGTTGGCGGCGGCCACCAGCGCGGCGGCGTGGGCATCGGATTGCGCCTGCCGTGCGGTGAGCAGGCCACTATCGGCGGCAGTGGCGGCAGTGATGTCGCCAACCCCGCTGGTGTAGGCGTCGAGCGCCGCGTCATAGGTGACGGCGGCGGCACTGGCGAGGGCGGTGGCGGCACGGTAGGAGGCGAGCGCCGAGCGCAGGGTATCGGCGCTGATGACAATCTCCCGGGCGGCGGCGTCGCGGGTCTTCTCGAAGGTGGCTTCGCTCGCGGCGGCCAGCGACTCGGCATTCTTCAGCTGCGCCGCGCGCAGCCCGCCATCATAGAGCGGCATGGTCACGCCCAGCAGCACGCCGGTGGCGGACGCCTGCTGGCCGATGGTCGGCAGGCCGGTGGCGCTGAAGCTGGCGTCCCCGCCGGCCGCCACCGCGCCGAGGAAGACTTTCGGCATGAACTCGGCCTGCGCCGCGCCAATAGCCGAGCGGCTTGCCTTCAAGGCGGAGAAGGTGGCGAGCACATCCGGTCGACGGGCAAGCGCGGCCTTGATCATCTCCTCCGTCGGCGCGCCGACACTCTCGGGCAGCGCGCGCCGGCCCGCCTCGCGGACAGTGATCTTCGTCATCGGGGATACGCCCATGGCGCCCAGAAGCATCTGATAGGCGTCGCGCTCGGCGCCCTGCGCCTGCACCAGGCCGAACTGCGCCTGCGCCACGAGTTGCCGCGCCTGCGCCACCTCAACCGTGGTGCCCCGCCCCTCATTATTGCGCGCCTGCGCCGCCGCGTCGATCTTGCGCGCATTGGCAGCATTCTGCTCGGCGATCCGCACCCGGCCGCGCGCGGCGCTGTAGAGGAAATAGCTGCGCGTCACGTCGTAGATGATCTTCTGGTGCGCGCCGTTGAACAGGATGTTGGCGGCCGTGGCGTTGTGGCGCGCGGTCTTGTGCAGCGCGTCGCGCTGGCCGAAATCGAACAGCAGCCATTGCAACGCCACCTGCGGCGACACACCCTCGATCCTGTTCGATACCTGGCTGGTGCTGCCGACCGTCACGGGCAGCGAAGCGGAGACATCCTGCCAGCCGCCAATCACATTGGCGGAGATGAACGGCAGATAGGTTGCTTCCACCATGCCGGTGGCCAGCGCCGCCTGCCGGGCCTGCTGCCAGGCGATGCGGGTCAGCGGATTCTGCGTCTGGGCGATGTCGATGAGTTCTGGCAGCCCATAGGCACGGAGGGGGTCGATGCCCGGCGTCGCCTGCATCTGCGCCACTTCCGGGTCGGCCGGCACGCTGAAGTGCTTCGCCGAGGAGGCCACCGCCGCCATCGGCTCACCCTCCGCCGATGTTGAAGAGGCCGCTGCATCCGGCGCCCAGGGCTGCGATGGATCCTGCGGCGCCGTCTTCAAGGCACTGGTCGCGCAGCCGGAAAGCAGCAGGCCCGCCAGCAGCAGGCCGAGCGGAAGAGTTCGGGAACGGGCAGACAGGCGAAACACGTGCATGCCCTACCCCCCCGCCAGCGACGCGATGCGCTCGGCCCGGCGGGCAAGCGCGTCGGGGGCCGCGTCGCCAGAAATCGGCATCGGCTCGCCCCGTTCGGCCCCGTGCCGGTCGACCTGTTCCGCCGCCTCGGCCAAGCGCCGCGAGGTCTCGGCGGTCACATTCTCGGCGAACATCAGCTGCGGCAGCAGCGCGCCGGCCTCCTCCGCCAGCCGGCGCAGGCGGCGGACGTGCCCCTCCGGCGGGCGCTGGCGGCGCGGCTCGAAAGCCAGCAGTGCCAAGGCCTCGCGCGCCTTTGCGAGCTCGGCCTCCACCACGGCCGCCTCATTGACTGCCTGAACCCGCGCCGCGCGATCCTGTGTGGCCAGACGCGCCAGCGCCGCCAATGCCTTCGCCAGCCTCTCGCGCACATCGGCGGCGGCGCTCTTTGGCCAGATCTGGGTGAAGACGAGATAGACGACGAGATTGCCGAGCAGGATGCCCACCACGCGGTCGCGGGCGGAGTCCATGTCGGTGCTCGGGCCGAAGCCGTCGAGGATGGTGAGCAGGAAAGCGAGGCCGATCTGCACACCGCCATAGGAGATGCGCTCATTGCCTGAAGACACCCAGGCGGCAACCAGCACGCCTGAAAACACCAGCGCCATCAGCCCGCCAACCGATTGAAGATGCGGGATAATGTACAGGATCGAGCCCAATCCCAGCATCGCACCGATCAGGCAGCCGGTGATGCGGAGCGCGAGCTTGTGTACGGTCTCGCCTGTTGTGCCGAGAGCGGCGACGTAGCAGGTCACCATCGCCGTGTGGATGCCCTGCCAGTCGATCAGCGAATAGATGAGATAGCAGGAAATCGCCGCCGCCGTGGTCTTCAGCGCGTAGCGCTGATGGTCGGGATTGGTGAAGGCATCGGCAGCGAGAAAGGGCGGCTTCTCCGCGCGCAACGCACTGCCGCCATTGTCTTTTTCGAGATCCGCCAAAGCCTCTCGGGCGGCAGTGAGCGCGCCTTCGCCGGTGCTGGCATCGCCGCTTTCCGGCGCCGGCCGGCCGCCACCGCGCAGCGTTGCGGCCATCGCCCGGCAGCGCTGCGCCAACGCTGTGTCGGTGAGGCCAGCGGGCAGTGCCGCCACCGCCAGCATCAGGCGGTACGTCGTTGCAACGGCTCCGGAAAGCCAGGTGATCTCGCGGGTCGGCGCGGTGTGGAACACGCGGGCCAACTGCACCTGCTTGCCGCTCGCCTCCAGCCCCTGCTCCAATGCCGCGTGCAGGCCGTGGCGCCCTCTGCCCGCCAGCGCGAGAGCCGCGGCGTCGAGCTGCCGTGCAAGGGTCCCACGCAGAAGTCTATGCGGCGAAGTCCCTAACACCATTGAGAAAATCGCCATCAGCACCATCGGCATCGACGCCATCTGCCAGGCATAAAGCAGGCCGCGCGTGACGATTTCGCCGGCTGGCACCTGGTCGACCAGGGTCAGTACGAAGGCGATGACGAGGGCGATGATGGCGCCGATTTCGCCCAGCTGGGAGGCGGAGCTCAGATAGAGAAAGGCGAAAGAGGTCGCCGCGATCACCGCGATACGCAGCAGTGGCAGCTCCGCCGTCCACTGGATGATCGGTGCAATGAGAAGGACGATCAGGGTGACGAGTACAATCAGACCAAGCGCCTGCCCGACATTTTCCGCCCCGTTCGGGCGCATCAGGAAGATGATGAGATAGCAGCTGATCGCTGATTCCGGTACTTTGTAGAGCATCGCCGTACCGCAAACCAGCGCGCACAGCAGTGCCACCCGCCAGGTCATGGCGAAGCGGCCGGGCGCGGGCTGAAGGTCGGCCCAGACCTCGCGCAGGAGACCGCCGCCGGGCGTTTCAGCAATCCGTGTCATGGTGCACGGTCGCGGTGGCGGAGGCGCCGATCCGCATCAGATCGGCGGGGGGGTCGATGAGCCGGATGCGGACGGGAAAGCGCTGCGCCACCCGCACCCAGTCGAGGCTCTTCGGCACGATCGGCATCTTGCGCGGCAAAGTGATCTGCTCGGTCGACTGCACGCCCCAGCCGATGCCCTCCACCCGGCCGCGTATCTTCACCTCCCGATTGGCCAGCGTGTAGACTGTGGCGCAATTGCCGACGCGGATGCCGGCAAGCTCGGTTTCGACGAAGGCGGCGGAGGCGAACCAGGCGCCGGTGTCGATCAGCACGAAGATCGACTGGCCGGGCAGCACATATTCGCCCACGGCCGTTTCCAGCCCCACCACGCGGCCGTCGAACGGCGCCATGATCTGCGTGTCGGCCAGCGCCCGCTCGGCGATCGCCAGCGCCGCGCGCCGCGCCTCCACCAGCGCCACCGCCGCCGCCGTGTCGCTGACCAGCACCAGGGCGGCCGCCTCCTGCTGGATCGCCTGCTTGAGGCTCACCTCGGCGTCACGCTTGGCGGTGGCAGCGTCGTCCACCTGCTGGGCGCTGACATAGCCCTTGGGGCGCAGCGCCTCCAGCCGGGCGAGCGTCTGCGTTGCAAGGGCAAGATTCTGCCGCGACCGCGTCACCTGGTCCTGGGCGATCACGGCATTGGCGCGCTCGGCGGTGACGGTGCGCTGCTTGTCCGCCAGCGCCGCCTCGGCGAGCGCGAGATCGGCCCGCGCCTGCGCCACCTGCAATTTGTAGGTTGCGGGATCGAGCGCGAATAGCAGCTCGCCCTTGGCCACCGCCTGGTTCTCCCGCACGCCGATGCTGACGATCCGGCCCGGCACAGAGGCGGAGATGGCGGTCACGTCAGCCGACAGCTCGGCATCCTGCGAGAGCGGGTTGCGCGCGGCATCGCTGAGATAGTGCCAGCCGAGCCACACCGCCGCGCCGAGGGCGAGCAGGCTCACCAGCAGGCCGAGCGGGCGGCGGGAGGGGTGAGGCGCGTTTTCCGCCATCCGCTAGCGCCCGAAGCCGAGAAGGGAGACGGCGAAGCCAATGGCGGCAGCGATGCAGACATAGACCGGCAGCCGCACTGGCAGCGCATCGTCAATGCCGACCCGGATGAAGACCAGCCGGACCAGCACCGCGCCGAGAATGCCGATGAGCGCGCAGAGCAGCCAGGAAGGGAAATAGGCCCCGAACAGTGAAATCGCCGGCGCACCCGCCGGAATGCAGCCGGCGAGCGGCAGCGCGGCGAGGCTCGCCGCGGCCACACGCAGCGGCACGGCGCCTCGCAGCGGCACGCTTGGCGGCCGCCACCGGCCCGATCGCACTGAGACGGGACACCAATTGGTCAACGTCGCTCTCCGAAAGGGTTTCCGAGTCGGAAACGCTGGGTAAAGGGGTAGCAAGGCCTTCCGGCGAGAGCAAATTCGGCGCAGCCGGGGCACTCGCGCGGGACCGCAGGCGCCCGCCGGCGCCTTACGGGGCTTCATTGTGGCGCGGCTGGCCGGCACGAATCGGTGCGGCGCGCCGAGGACGCCCGGCCTTTTCCGCCTCGCTGAATCATGCCACCAAACACCGGCGACCAACCGCTGAGCGGCGCGGCGCGACTGGAGAGGCGCGGTGGCGAGGCGCAGGCCCTCGCCCGAACGGGAAGGACGGACGGGATGTGCACATCGCTCGGCTATCGCGACGCAGGCGGCAAGGCCTATTTCGGCCGCACGCTCGAACTCACGATCGATCTGCCCTACCAGATCGCCTTCTTCCCCGTCGGTTTCCCCACCCGCTCGCAGGTGGAGGGGCACAAGGCAACCGAGTATGCCGCCCGCCACGCCATGATTGCCGTGACCATGCCGTGCCAGGTTCCGACGCCGCAGGCCCCCGTCGGCCTCGACGATCTCAAGGTGCTGGAAGGGCTGAACGACCAGGGCCTGACCTTCAGCCTGCTCTCCTACCCCGCCGCCGGTGGCACGCAGCGCTCGGTCGAGATGACGCAGGCCGTGCTCTCCGCCTCCGATCTCGGCAGCTGGTGCCTCGGGCAGTTCGCCACGGTGGCTGAGGTGAAGGCGGCGCTGGAGGCCCAGCCGGTGCTGCTGGTTCCGCTCGCCATACTGGGCGGGGTGGAATCGCCGTTCCACTATGTGGTGCACGACGCCACCGGGGCGGCGCTGGTGATCGAGTTCGATCACGGCACGATGAAGGTTTATGACAACCCGGTGGGGGTGATGACCAACGGGCCGGATTTTGGCTGGCACCTCACCAATCTCAACAACTACACCTTCCTCTCCAATGTCGACCGCTCCTCGGCGCGCTTTGGCGGCTATCAGGCGGTACAGCCGGATTCCGGCATCGCCACCGCCGGCCTGCCTGCCTCCAACACCTCGGTCGGGCGCTTCATTCGCGCCGCCTATTACGCGGAGTTCACCGAGAAGGCAGCAACGCCGGACCGCGCCGTGCAGACGCTGGCGCATATTCTCAACAATTTCGACCGGCCGCGCGGGGTGAGCATCGACCCTCCCGGCGGGGGCGGCGGCCATATGGAGGTGGCGGGGCTCGACCAGCCGGCGGGCGAAGCCTGCGCCACCGAATATACCTGCTGGACCAGCCTCTCCGACCTCGACCGCAAGCTGTTCTTTCTGCGTGACTACCGCAGCCTCAATTTCAGCCGCTTCGACCTCGCCGCGCTGGCCGGCGAGACCGCGCCGAAGGTGCTACCGCTTGACCGTCTCCCCCCTGAGACGGGCGAGGCCACCGCGGCACTGAAGGCGGCGAGCGCGGCGTGAGACCTTTCCCGCGCGCCGCAGGCCCCGGCGGAGAGGCACGATGAAGGGCGTGCATCTCCACCCCTCCGGCCTGCGCATCCATGTGGCCGGCCCATGGCCGTTCATCACGCGGCGCAGCTACCTGCTCGCCGGGCGGCGCATCGTCTGGCAGGCGCGCCAGCACCGCAAGGGACTGGAACGCGCGGCGCGGGCGCTGGAGAACGCGCCGGTCCCGTTCTGGCAGACGCAGAGTTACAACTGGTGGACCGGCGCGCTGTTCGCGCTCGGCTCGCTGCTGTTCCTTGCCGGCAGTCTGTTGAGCCTCTTGCCGGCGGGCGCGGGGCTGGCCGCGACGCCGATCAACATCGTGTTCTTCCTGGGGTCGATCCCGTTCACCCTGGCGGGCTATCTCCAGCACTTCCAGGCCGCCAATCAGAGCGCGTTCACACTCGACCCCAAGGATTCCACCGCTCCGCGGCACATCTCGCTGATCGGCTGGCACCCGCACAGCGCGGGCTGGCTGAGCACCTTCTGCCAGTTCGTCGGCACGGTAGCGTTCAATTTCAACACCTTCGACCCGCTGGTGGTCGGCGAAGGCTGGCAGATGCAGGACCTCGCCGTGTGGCTACCGGGGATGATCGGCTCGGTGCTGTTCCTGGTCTCGGGCTATCTCGCCTTTGTCGAGACCGCGCACCGCTACTGGAGCTGGCGGCCACGTCAGCTCGACTGGCAGATCGTGTTCATCAACCTGCTCGGCTGCGTCGCCTTCATGGC
The DNA here is from genome assembly GCA_000378025.1 of Xanthobacteraceae bacterium 501b. Lineage (GTDB taxonomy): Bacteria > Pseudomonadota > Alphaproteobacteria > Rhizobiales > Xanthobacteraceae > Ancylobacter. Next base: position 958,997 of record KB899087.1, on the reverse strand, counting down.
CGCCTCGACGCTGGCGTATGTGCCAAGCGGGGGCGAAGCGTGGTGGATTGCGGACCTCGCCAACATCCTGCTCGGCCTCGGCGCGCTCGGCTTCTTCCTCGGCGCCGCGCTGATGATGCGCGAGAGCGCGGCGGCGGCGAAGGGGTAAGACCCTACGGCTTGCGCTGCATGATCGCGACGAAATGGGCGAACAGGCCGGCCTGCGAATTGATGTTGAGCTTGCGGTAGATGTTGCGGCGGTGAACCTTCGCCGTGCCGGCGGAGATCGACAGCAGCCGGGCGATGGAATCGGCGGAATGGCCCTGCAGGATGAGGTCGACCACCTCGCCCTCGCGGGAGGTCAGCGCCAGGTCGCGCCAGATGGTGCCGCGATCCACCCCCCGCGCGGCCTTCCCCTCACCCTCGCGCCCCGGGCGGCCGCGCGCTTCCTCGCCAATGACCTCGCCGCCCCAGCGCAGGCGGCACAGCGCCAGCACGATCGGCGCCAGCTCGCGCAACTGGCGGACCTGCGCCGCGCCGAACGCGCCGGAGGCGGCCTTGCGCATCAGCGACACCACCACGCTTGCGCCATTGGCCAGCGGCACGAAGAAGCCGGCCTCCTCGGCCAGCACGGTCTGGCTGTAATAGGAGCGGTAATATTCGCTGGCATAAAAGCGGTCCGGCGCCAGCTCGCGCATGCGGCGGAAGCCCTCAACGCGCTCGATCGCGGCGTGGTAGAACGGATCGAGCAGATAGGGGCCGACCTGGTACAGCGTCACATAGACGTGGCTTTCCGCCGGGTTGAAGGTCTCGAACAGCAAGGGCGGGCGCGCCGTGCCGCGATAGCCGAAGGTCACGCAATGGTCGAACGGCACATGGGCGCGCAGCCAGGCGATGAGGGCGTGGCCGAACGGGTCGTCGCCCGGCCCGGTCAGCACATCGGCGCTGCGCTCATGCGCCGCCGCAATCGCCTGCGCCAGCAGCCGCGCCGCCGAGGGGCGCTCGCCCCCGCCTTGCGTGGCGTCTTCCTGCCCGCCCCGTCCGATTTCAGCTTTACCAATGCCCAGCATCTATACCCCTCGTGACGAATATATAGGCTCTTTCTACCACTGCAAAGGTATATACCCTCAAACGCGCCGGTATTAGCTTTTTATGTGACAATGACCCGGCCCTGATGGCGGCCGGAAAGCTGCGGAGAGCGCCCGGTGGCCCAGCAGACCCTCGACATCGAGTTTCGCGGCGTCAGCAAGCGCTATGGCGACGTCACCGCCGTCCACCCCACCGATTTCGCCGTGCCGAAAGGCGCCTTCATCGCCCTGCTCGGCCCCTCCGGCTGCGGCAAGACCACCTGTCTGCGCATGATCGGCGGCTTCGAGCAGCCGAGCAGCGGACAGGTGCTGATCGGCGGCACCGACATGGCGGATGTTCCGCCCTATCGGCGCCCGGTCAACATGGTGTTTCAGCACTATGCGCTGTTCCCGCATTTCGATGTCAGCGCCAATGTCGCCTATGGCCTGCGCCAGATCCGCCCGCGCCTGACCTCGTCCGAGATCGCCCGACGCACGGCGGACGCGCTGGCCATGGTGCAGCTCGCCGGCTTCGGCGCCCGCAAGGTGCATGAACTCTCCGGCGGCCAGCAGCAGCGCGTGGCCCTCGCCCGCGCGCTGGTGAACCGCCCCTCGGTGCTGCTGCTCGACGAGCCGCTTGCCGCGCTCGACAAGAAGCTGCGCACCGACATGCAGATCGAGCTGCAGAATTTGCAGCGCGAACTCGGCATCACCTTCGTGCTCGTCACCCATGACCAGGAAGAAGCGCTCTCGATGAGCGACGTGGTGTGCGTGATGAATGGCGGGCGCATCGTCCAGCTCGGCGCGCCTGATGAGATCTATGACCGCCCGGCCGACCGCTTCGTCGCCGCCTTTGTCGGCAAGACCAATTTTCTCGACGGCACCGTGCTGGAAAGCACCACCGGGGCCGCACGCCTGCGCCTCGCCAACGGCATGGAGGTCAGCGCCCGGGTGAGCGGCGCTGTCGCCAACGGCGCCAGCGTGGCGGTGAGCCTGCGGCCGGAGGCGCTGCGCCTCGGCGCGCCCACAGGCGGAACCGGCCTCTCCGGCATCATCCGCAACCGCATCTTTCTCGGCTCCACCGCCGAATACGCCATCGAGGTGCCGCTGCTCGGCACCCTGCTCGCCACCGCCGACCACAGCGCGGCGCAGAGCGATCTGTTGAGACCGGGCGACCCCGTCGCCATCAGCTTCAACCCCGGCGCGCCGCTGGCGTTTCCGGCGTCGGACAACAAGACCAGACAGAGGGAATCCAGCCATGTCCAAATCGTATCGTGACGGCCTGCCCCTTTCGGCGCGGGAATTCATCGACCAGCTGCTGCGCTTCCGCCGCGGCTCGATCAGCCGCCGCCACTTTCTCGGCGTGACCGGCCTCGGCGTCGCCACGGCGGTGCTGGCGAGCGAACTCGGCCTGCGGCCGACGCCGGCCTATGCGGCGGGCGAGCTCGGCGACCGCCTGTCCATCGCCACCTGGCCGAACTATCACGACCCGCAGACCTTCGTCGATTTCACCACCAATACCGGCGTCGCGGTCGAAGTGAACGTGTTCGGCTCCAATGAGGAAATGCTGGCCAAGCTGCAGGCCGGCGCCTCGGGCTGGTCGCTGTTCGTGCCAACCAACTACACGATCTCGACCTATCGCCAGCTCGACCTCATCGATGCGCTCGACGTCTCGAAGCTGCCCAATTACGACGCCGCCGCGCAGAACAAGCGCTTCACCGCCGAGGGCGAAGTGAACGGCGTGCTGTGCGCCGTGCCGAAGAACTGGGGCACCACCGGCTTCGCGGTGAACACGGCTAAGCTGACCAAGCCCATGACCAGCTGGAAGGACTTCTTCGACACCTCCATGACCACCGGCAGCGGCCGCTCCATGGTGCATGACTATCAGCTGACCACCATCGGCAACGCGCTGAAATACTACGGCTATTCCTTCAACTCGCTGAAGCCGGACGAGCTGGCCAAGGCCGAGGAGCTGCTGCTCAAGGTGAAGCCGCACCTCTTTGCCATCTCCAGCGACTACCAGCCCGCCATGCGCAGCGGCGACGCCTGGCTGACCATGTGCTGGACCAATGACGGCGCCCAGCTGCACCGCGACATTCCCGCGATCGACTATGTGCTCGGCAAGGAGGGCGGCGAGATCTGGACCGATTTCTACGCCATCCCGAAGGACGCGCCGAACAAGGCGGCGGCCTATGCGCTGCTGAACTACCTGATGGACCCCAAGGTGGCGGTGAAGGAGCACATCGCCAATGGCGCGCCTTCCACCGATGCGCGGGTCAACGCCCTGCTGCCGAAGGATCTGCTCGACAACCCGATCCTCTACCCCGCCGCCGATCTGCTCGCCCCGCTGGAATTCGGCGCGGCGGCGACGCTGACCGACCCGGCCCGTGCCGAGCTGATGGCCCGCTTCAAGTCGGCCTGATCCAATCGTCGCTTTCGGGAGCGCCCCGCGCGCTCCCGTCACCCCCTCTCTCGGGGGCGCGTCCACGCGCTCCCGAGCCCCCCTTTGAGATGGACCTCGAATGTCGAGCGCTGCCCGCAAGCGACTGGTCACGGCCCTGCTGCTCGCCCCGGCGGCGGTGTGGCTGTTCCTATTCCTGGTGCTGCCCTTCATCGCCATCGTGGTGTTCAGCCTGGGCGAGCGGGCGCCGGCCGGCGGCTACCAGCCGGCGCTGACCCTCGCCCAATATGCCAATCTGCCGGCACGCGCGGCGGCGTTCTGGAACACGCTGGTGCTGGCACCGGCCGGGGCGCTGGCCTGCCTGCTCATCGCCTATCCCGTCGCCTATTATCTCGCGCTGAAAGTGCTGCCGCAGCGCCGGCTGCTGCTGGTGGCGCTGATCATCATCCCGTTCTGGACCAGCCTGCTGATCCGCACCTATGCCTGGATGTACATTCTCGGCGGGCGCGGCATTCCCGCCTTTCTGGAGCTGGTCGGCCTGCCGGATCTGCGCCTGATCAACACCCCCGGCGCAGTGCTGCTCGGCATCGTCTATGGCTATCTGCCGCTGATGATCCTGCCGATCTATATCAGCCTTGAGCGACTGGACCGCCGGCTGCTGGAAGCCTCGGCCGACCTCGGCGCGACACCGTTCTCCACCTTTTTCAGCGTCACCCTGCGGCTGTCGCTGCCCGGCATGATGACCGGCTTCTCGCTGGTGCTGATCCTGCTGCTCGGCGAATACCTGATCCCGACCCTGCTCGGCGGCGGCAAGGTGTTCTTCATCGGCAATGCGCTGGTCGACCTTTTCCTGCAATCGCGCAACTGGCCGTTCGGCTCGGCCATCGCGGTGGCGCTGGTGGGCATCGCCGTCGTGCTGCTGCTCGCCGCCAACCGCATCACCGCCCGGCTTTCCGGCGCCCGACAGGTCGACCTCCTATGATGCGCGCCTTCGTCACCGCCGTTTACGGCTTCCTCTACCTGCCGATCGGGCTGGTGGTGCTGTTCTCGTTCAATGCCGGGCGGCATGCGAGCGACTTCACCGGCTTTTCCGTGCAGTGGTACGGCCGGGCGCTTTCCAACACCTTCCTGATGGAGGCGCTGACCAACAGCCTGATCGTGGCGACGACCAGCGCCGCGCTGGCCTCGCTGTGCGGCACGGCGGCCGCGCTCGGGCTCGGCCGCGCCGGCCCGCGCACCCGCGCCGTGTTCGACGCGCTGTTCGGCGCCGCCATCGTGGTGCCGGGCGTGGTGATCGGCATCGCGACGCTGGTGGCGCTGGTGCAGCTGTTCGGCATCGTCAACCCGGCGCTCGCGGCGCTGTGGCCGGGGGATGCGCCGCCGCGCCTGTCGCTGGGCTATGGCTCGATCATCGCCGCGCATGGGCTGTTCTCGACCGCGCTGGTGACCATGATCGTGCGCGCCCGGCTCGGGGCGCTGGGACGCGACATGGTGGAAGCCTCCAGCGACCTCTATGCCAGCCCCTTCACCACCTTCCGCTCGATCGTGCTGCCGCAGATCCTGCCGGCCATCCTTGCCGGCTTCCTGCTGGCCTTCACCTTCTCCTTCGACGATTTCATCGTCGCCTTCTTCGTCGCGGGCTCGCAGACCACGCTGCCCATGTATGTCTTCGCCTCGATACGGCGCGGCGTCACGCCTGAAATCAACGCCATCGGCGCGCTGGTGCTGGTGGCCTCCATCCTTCTCGTCATCACGGCGCAGCTGCTGCTCCGCCGGCGCCGCCCGGCCTCCGCATAGGTGCATCATGAGTCTCAAGGACAAGGTCGCCATCGTCACCGGCGCCGGCTCGGGGATCGGCCGCGCCGGGGCGCTCGCCATGGCGCGCGAGGGCGCCCTCGTCATCGTCGCCGACCGCGACGGGGAGGCGGGCGAGGCCACCGTGGCGGCGATCCAGGCCGCTGGCGGCCGGGGCGAGGCGGTGCGGACGGATGTCGATGTCGATGCCGATATCGAAGCGCTGGTCGGCGGCACGCTGGCCCGTCACGGCCGCCTCGATATCCTGCACAGCCATGCCGGCATCCAGGTCGGCGGACCGCTCACCGAGGTGGCGCCTGACGGAATGGACCGCTCCTGGCGGATCAATGTGCGGGCGTCCTATCTCGCCGCGCGCCGCGCCATGCCGGCGATGATCGCGCAGGGCGGCGGCGTGATCCTGATCACCGCCTCCAATTCCGGCGTGTTCTACGACCGCGAGATGATCGCCTACACCACCTCCAAGCACGCCGTCATCGCGATGACGCGGCAGATGGCGATCGACTATGCCCGGCACAATGTGCGGGTGAACGCGCTGTGCCCGGGCTGGGTCGACACCCCGTTCAACGAGCCCTTCATCGCCCAGATGGGCGGGCGGCACGCGATCGAGGCCTATGTGCGCGAGAAGATCCCGATGGGGCGCTGGGCGAGCGCGGAAGAGATCGCGGAAGCGATCCTGTTCCTCGTCTCCGACCGCTCCTCCTTCATGACCGGCCAGGCGCTGGTGGTCGATGGCGGCGAGAGCATCGCCTGAGCCTCAGTCGCCGCCGAGAACCACGGCGCCGGCGCTCGAAACCTTCGCCTCACCAAGCGGCGTGGCGGCCAGCGTCTTCGCCCCCTCCCCGGCCCGCTCCATCGCGAAGCGGCGCACGCTCGCCACGCCGCCGGCGGGCCCGGTGGCGACCAGCAGATCGGCACCCGAGGTGGTGCTTGATGTGGCGACGCTCACCCCGCGCGCGTCCGCCCCGAAGGGGGTGAAGCGCGCCATTTCGGTGAAGTCGGCCTTCGGGTGGGCGCTCGCGCTGTGCAGATACATGGCCGGCCCGCCATCGAGCGCCGAGCCGGCGGAGAACACCGCCACCTCAGCCCCGTCCTGCTGGCCGATGACGATGCGCTCGGCGCCGCCGAGCACGCCGGCCAGCCAGCCGGTGGCGAGCGACACGCCGCCGCGATAATCCGGCCCGAACGGGGAGAAGGACGTGGACAGCACCGGGCGCGGCGGACCCTTGGCACGGTGGGCGTGGCTGCCGATCTCGCCCTCCATCGCCTTCAGCAGCGGGAAGACGAACACCTTCACCAATGCGGGCGAGCCGGCACCGGGGGCGGCGATGAGGCTCTGCCGGCCGGTGGTGAAATCGACGAAGCCGGTGGCGAGGGTGACGCCGTTGCGCTCGCCATAGAACGGATTGAAGGTCGAGAACAGCGCCGGCGCCGTGCCCACCGCCGGCAGTTGCGAGCCGAACACCCGGATCTCGCTGGAGACGCCGGGGCCCGAGCCGACGATGATGTTGTCGCCAGTGGTCAGCCCGTCGATCTGCGCCGCCGCGACGCTCACCCCGCTGGTGGCGGCGGCGTCGAAGGCTGGAAAGCGCGCCAATTCGGTGGCGAAGCGGCCGCCGCCCTGCCGGACCGCGCCGGCGAACACCGCCACCTCAGGCGCATGGCCCGGGCCGGCGCCGACCACGAGATCATAGATGCCATCATCATCGACATCGCCGATGGCAACGCTCGGCGTGCCCTCATAGCCGGGGAACGGCGTCACGGTGGCCAGCAGCTTGTCGCCATCCATCACCCGCACGGTGGCGGCACGGCCCGGCGCGCCGGGCACGGCGACGGCATAGGAAGAGATGGCCGGGATGACGTTGACCAGCGCCATCAGGCCGTTGTCCTCATGGTTCAGCCGGTGGCAGTGCATGACGAACAGGCCGGCATAATCCTCGAAGCGGGTGCGGATGGTGAGCGCGCCCGGTTCGATCACCGATTCCTCCGGGCCGAGATTGGGCGCCGGCACATTGGCGTTGTCGACACCCTGCTGCACCACGCCCACCTTCAGGCCGATGGTGGGATCGGAGACCGAGATGATCTGGAAATCGTTGACGTGCACATGGATGGGGTGCTCGTCATTGTTCTCGTTGCGGAACACCCATTCCTCGACCGAATCCAGCCGGGGCTGCATCAGCGGCACATTCGGGAAGGCGCCGCTGTCGAAGGCGTAGATGAAGGCTTTCGGGTCGGCCTTGCTGGCGAGGTCGTTGAGGAAGCCGCCATTGATGAGGATGTTGCGGGTGACGTCAGGCGTCACCTTGGACAGGTCGTCGAAGGAGGTGAAGGCGCCGAGCGGCTGGCCCTCGACAAAGGGCGTGGCCTCGCCCTTTTCGCCTTCCACCACCGCGCTCATCAGCTTCTGCGTCGGGAACAGGAAGAAGCCGTCATAATAGCTGACCGCCGCCGGCGCCACGCTGAGCGTGCCGAGCACGGCAGGCGGGTTCTCCGTACCGTTGCTGGTGTAGAGAATGCCGGGCGCGTTCTCGGTGCGGGCGCCGCCACCACGCGCGGGCATGTCGAGCACCAGCTCGCCCTCCAGCGGCAGCGTCACCGCAATGGCGAAGCGCGAGGCCGGCGGGATGACGAGGCGGGTACCGTTTTCCTCGACCGGATAACGCACGGAGGGGCTCGGATTGCCGTCCTGGCCGACAATGGCGATCTTCGGGTGATGCCCGGTCGCGGTCTCGGTGAGGCGCACGCTCATATAGGCCATGTCGCTGATATTCGCGAGAACCCAGATCTCGGTCTGGCCCGGCTTGCCGCGCAGCACCGGCTGGAACTGGCCGTTCACCGTGAACTGGATGTCGCGCAGATGGTCGGGCAGCGCCGGGTCGGCCGGCACGTTGCCCTCGGGGCCCGAGGCTGCGGTGAAGCTCTGCAGATTGTTCGGGATGAACTGGGTGCGCCCGCGCATATTGTGGATCGACAGCGGGCCGGAATACCAGACAGTGGCAAAGCGCGTGCCCTTTGCCGAGCCGGCAAAGTTCACCGGTGCAAGAATGGGCCGATAGGTGCCGGCGGCCAGTTCGCCCTCAGCGGGCGATTTCAGCGTGCTGATGAACTGCGGCCAGCTGGCATTGTTGAAGCTCGGCTCCGGCCCGGTGCGGTCGAACACGAAATTATACTGCAGCGCCATGTTGCGCACGGGAATCGACTTCTGCGTCACGACAGGCAAATTGCCGTCCGTCCGCCCGATCGCCAGCATACCGGCGAGGCCGAGATAGACATGGGCCGAGGTGAGCGTGTGCAGATGCGGGTGATACCAGTAAATGCCGTGCGGCATGTTTCGCGGCACGTCATAGACATAGGTGTTCACCGTGCCCGGCGGCATGTGCAGCAGCACATTGTCGGAATTCGACTTCGGGCTGACATGCAGGCCATGCGTGTGCAGGTTCACCGGCGAGACGGTGAGCTGCAGGGGATAGACCGGCACCTCCCCGCCGACGCCGGTGTAGCGCGGATCGTAGAAGTCGCGGATGTCGAGGCCAGCCAGGCCGTTCTCGTAGTGGATGATGAGCTTCTCGCCGGGGAACACCTGCAGCGTCGGCGCCGGATAATTGTCGCGGTTGGCGTTCACGCCGTTGGAGGCCTTGCCGCGCACCAGCGCGTAGCCATAGAGCAGCGTGTTCTTGACCGGCACGGGCGAGGTGTCGAGCGAGGCTTCGCCCTGATGGGCGGTGAGCGTGACTTCCAGCACGCCATCGACGCTGGAGAGCACCACCGGCTCGCGGAATTCAGGCGACTGGTAGGGCTGGGCGAGAGCCGGGCCAGCACTGAGCGGCGGCAGGATGAAGGCAAAAAGGGCCGCCGACGCGACCCATCCAACGATACGCTTCACGTGACCACCCCACCCTGCTCTTCCGCGCCGGCACAGTAGCACGCGCCCCTTTCGCGCCGGGGAGCGAGCGACACTATTTTTTCGAGCCTTTACAGAGAGGTATGGAGATGGGGCGGGAGGCTTAGTAGCGGCTCGCCTGCCTTTCCAAGGGTCATTTGCCGGCGAGTTTTCTGGCTGTTCGTTCGGAAATGTTCTAAGGTTGTTCCCAGTGCACGCGGCGGGGGCCAGCGACAATTCATGCAGCCGACACGCCGTGAGCTCTTCAGCTGGGTGGCCGCGAGCGGCATCACCCTCGGCCTCAGCCGGCTTTCGCCGGCCGCCGCTCTGCCCTTCGAGGCGACACAGACCCTGCCCGGCCGCGCCAATGCGGGGCTGATCGGCCGCGCCCGCATCGACGGTATCGCCAAGGTCACGGGCGCCAAGCTCTACGCCTCGGATTTCCGCGCCGCCGACATGGAGGGCTGGCCGGCCACGACAGCCCATGCGCTGCTGGTGCGGGCGCGCGATGCCAGCCATGTCTATGAGGGGCTGAACCTCGACGCGCTCCCGGCGCAGGCGCAGCCGACCAAGGTGGTGGGCGCCGCCGATATCGCGGCGAGCGCCCTGCGCACCCCGCCCTTCTATGCCGGCGACCTGTTCTGCCCCATCGGCCAGACACCGCTTTATCTCGGCCAGCCGGTGGCGCTGCTGCTTTTCGAGGGCTTCGACGCTTATGACCGGGCGCGGATCGCGTTTCGCGAGGACAAAGCGCTGGTGCGCTTCGGCGCCGAGACCGGCCCGCGCACCGGGCCGAACTATGCCGCGCTGCGCTTCACCCGCATCGCCGGCCCGACGCCGGAGGCGCCCGACATCTATTCGCCGCTGCAGGAAGGCTGGATCAGCCCGGGCTTCACCGAAGGCGGCGGCCGGCCGATCTGGAAGCCGCTGCCCACCGCGCAGGGCGGCGACTACGCCAAGGGCGCGACCTATGGCGAGGAGATCCGCGCGCTGCTGGCGGCGGACAATCCCGACCTGCTGGTGCTCGATCGCGCCTTCAACACCCAGTCAGTCGACCCGATGTTCCTGGAGCCGGAAGCCGGCCTTGGCTGGTATGAGGAAGCCGCCGGCGCGCTGCACCTCGTGCTCGGCGTGCAATCGCCCTTCGAGGCGGCGGAGGCGCTGGACTATATGCTGGCGCAGGCCCCCGCCACGCTGCGGCCGACGCGGCTGGACCTCGACTTCGCCTCGCTCGGCGGCGGCTTTGGCGGGCGTGACCACACGCCCTTCCCGCTCTATGCCGGCCTTGCCGCGCTGTTCCTGCCGGGCAAGCCGATCCGGCTGGCGCAGGATCGGTTCCAGCAGTTCCAGGGCGGGGTGAAGCGCCACGCCTTCCAGATGCGCTCGCAGATCGGCGTGGACCGCGCCACCGGCCGCATCGCCGCCTTTGCCGCCGACCATGTGCTCGATGGCGGCGGCCTCGCCAACTACTCCCCCAGCGTCGCCGTGGTCGGCGCCACTGCCGCCGCCGGCATTTACGACATCCCCAAAGTCGACGTGACCACGGTGGCCGAGCACACGCGCGGCGTGCCCGCCGGCTCGATGCGCGGCTATGGCACGCTGCAGACCATGACCGCGATCGAGACGCTGATCGACGAGGCGGCGACGACGCTGAAGATCGACCCGATCGACCTGCGCCGGCGCAATTTGCTGACCGCCGGCGGACGCACCATGACCGGCAACCCGTGGACGGTGTCGGTTCGCACGCCTGAGATCCTCGACAAGCTGGAAGCCCACCCGATCTGGCGCGACCGCGCGGCGAAGAAGGCGGCTGCCCCAGCCGGCGTGCGTGTCGGCACCGGGGTCGCCTGCTGCACCAAGGATTATGGCACTGGGGCGGACTGCTCGCTCGGGCGGGTCGAGATCGGCCCGGATGGCCGCGTGACCCTGCAGGCCGATGCGGTGGAGATGGGCAATGGCATCGGCACGGCCACCGCGCGGCGCGTGGCGGCCATTCTCGGCCAGAGTGCCGACGCGGTGACGGTCGCCCGCATCGACATGTATGACGCACTTGGCCTCGTCACCTCGGGCGATCCCTATGCGATGACGCAGGCCGAGCAGGACGCGGCGGCGAAGAACCCACGCTGGGTGCCGGCGATCAGCTCGGCCACCAGCGCCTCGATCGGCGCCCATGTCAGCACCCAGGCGCCGGCGCAAGCGGCGCGGATCATCTTCCGCTTCGGCCTCTGGCCCGCCGCGCTCGACCTCTGGGGCATCAAGGCCGGCGATCCCCGCGAATTCCTGTGGGAAGAAGCGTTCTGGCAGGACGGGTTCCTCATCATGTCCGGCCTACCGCCGCTGGCGCAGACCGCCATCGCCGCCCGCTCGCATGCGATGAAGGGCATTACCGGGGCGATGGCGCACGCCTTCTCGCGCTGGGCGTGGGCGCAGGCGGCGTTCCCCCTTGGCGGGCTGGACTGGGCGGCCGATATCGACGCGCTGGCGGTGCGCCAGGGCGATGGGCCGTTCGAGGTGATCGACCGCAGCTTCGTGTTCTTCCCGCCCACGGACTATAACCGCATCGGCACCGCCTTCACCTCCTCCTGCGGCACGGCGGTGCGGGTGGAAATCAGCGTGCCCGGCGGTGAGATCCGCATCGCGCAGGCCTATAGCGTGTTCGAGTGCGGTGAGATTCTGGTGCCGGAGCTGGTGGAAGGCCAGGCGCAGGGCGGCTTCGCCATGGGGGTCGGCTACGCGCTGCTGGAGACCCTGCCGCCCTTCGAGGACGGCCCCGGCAACGGCCAGTGGAATCTCGGCGATTATGTGGTCGCCCGCGCCTCCGATTTGCCGCTGCGCCATCTTCAGATCGAGGTGCTGCCGCCGGTCTCGCCGAAGGAGCCGCCCAAGGGCATGGCGGAGGTGGTGATGATCCCGGTCGTGCCGGCGCTGCTCAACGCCATTTATGACGCCACCGGCCACCGCTTCCAGTCGCTGCCGGTGACGCCGGCCATGCTGCGCAAGGTGATCGCATGACCGCGCTTTCGCTCACCATCAACGGCACGCCGCACGGGCCGATCGAGGTTCGCGACGATCTGTCGATGAACGATTTCCTGCGCGAGGTGCTGGGCATGACCGGCACCAAATTCGGCTGTGGTGCCGCCCAGTGCCTGAGCTGCGTGGTCATTGTCGACGACCCCGCCGGCACCAGCACGACGCAGCCGACCTGCGTCGCGCCGGCGGTCAGCTTCAACGGCAAGAGCATCCGCACGGTGGAAGGCCACGCCAAGGCCGGCCAGCTCACCGCGCTGCAAAGGGCGTTCGTCGCCCATTACGCCTTCCAGTGCGGCTATTGCACCGCCGGCTTCCTCAACGAAGCGCAGGTGTTGCTGGAGCGGCTGGAGGCGGCGCCGATCGCCCGCGCGGGTCTGGAACAGGCGATCCTGGAGGCGCTGGACGGGCATCTGTGCCGGTGCTCGGGCTATGTGCGCTACCATGAGGCGGTTCGCGACGTCGTGCTCGCCGAGCCCTCCCGCTATCTGCTGTGACGGGCGACCGGCGATGATGTTCCTCCTGCGCCTGCCCAGCCTCATCGTCTCGACAGGCGCGGCCGGCCTCGCCGCCGGGCTGGTGATGGCGCTGATGGCCCCCGTCCCGGTGTCCGGCGCCGCCTCCGAGGGGCTGGCGCCACCGGCGAGCTTCGCCGGCATTGCGGACGAGGCCACGCGCTCGGCAGCGCTGTTCACTGAGCTCGGCCGGGTGCTGACCAGCCCGCGCTGCGTCAATTGCCACCCTGTCGGCGACCGGCCGCTGCAGGGCGACAGCCAGCGTCTGCACCAGCCGCCGGTCTATCGCGGCGCGGATGGCAAGGGGCTGGCGGCGCTGCGCTGTTCCAGCTGCCACCAAGCGACGAACTACGACCCCGCGCGGATGCCGGGGCATGACCCGTGGTTCCTCGCCCCGCGCGAAATGGCGTTCGAGGGCCGCACGGTCGCCCAGCTCTGTGCCCAGATCAAGAACCCGGCGACCAATGGCGGCCGCTCGCTGGCCGACCTCGTCCATCATATCGGCGATGACAGCCTGGTCGGCTGGGGCTGGGCGCCGGGCCCCGGGCGCACCCCGGCGCCGGGCACGCAGAAGGAGGCCAAGGCGCTTGCCCAGGCCTGGGTCGACACCGGCGCCGCCTGCCCGGCGGACTGACGCCCTTCAACCCGCCGCGCCGCGCCGCCGCGTCCAGAACGGCGCCGCCCGCCAGCGCCGCTCGGCGCCATAGACCCGCGCGCGCTGGAGGAGGAAATCCGTCACCGCCCGCGCCATCTCGTCGGCATAGGCGGCGAGCGCCTGCGGCTGCCCATTGCCAGCGGCGATCAGCGCCAGCGCGGCGCGGCGCCCGGTCCACAGCGCCGTCGCCATGCCGTGCGAGGAGAGCGGATCGAAGGCGCAGGCGGCATCCCCGGCGGCGGCCCATCCCGGCCCGGCGGCCGGCGCCAGCCACGTCGTCGCGGCGGAGGCGAGCCGGGGCGGCGCAACAAGGTCGAAGCTGGCGCTCTCCAGCCAGCGGCGGAGGAAGCGCGTCTCGCTGGCCAGCGCCCGCCAGCGCTCCAGATTCCGCGACAGGCCACGCGGCAACAGGTCTGGATCGGAGAAGAAGGCGACGCTCAGCCGCTCGTCCGGCAGCAGGCAGCCATACCACCAGCCGCCCTCCACCGCCTCGATCAGGCTGGCGCGGGAGGGCTCGACCTCGGGGTCGCTACGGGCGATGAACTGCCAGGCGGCCACCAACCGGTCGGCGCGGAAAGGCCGGGAATGGGCACGGGCCAGCGCGGCGGCGCGGCCAGTGGCGTCGATGACGCCGTCCGCCTCCAGCTGCCCGCCCGTGTCGAGCGTCACCCGCCAGCCCGCCCCCTCGCGCGCCATCGCCACCGCCCGCGCGGGATGGACGGCGACGCCCAGCGCCCGAACGCGCCGGAACAGCGTCGCCTCGAAGGCCGCGCGCTGGAGAATATGGCCACCCCCCTCCGGCTGGGCGGCGGCGTGGCGCTGGGCCAGTACCGGCAGGCCCCAGGCGGCATGGGTGACGAGATGAGGGCGGTGCGGGCCCTCGCCGAGAAGATCCTCCATGCCGAGCGCGGCGAGCCCCGCCTCGCCCGCCGGCGACAGCGTGTCGCCGACACGCTCGCCCGGCGCCGGCGGCGGCCCCAGCAGCCGTACCTCCACGCCCGCCTGCGCCGCCGTGATCGCCGCCGCCATGCCGGCGAGGCCGGTGCCGGCGATGACCAGCCCTGCCCGCGCCATGGCGGGTCAGCGATTATCGGTGGGGGCGAGCAGGCCCGGGAACGGCGCGCCGTTCAGCGTGAGGTCCATCGAGCCACGGTCGACCTCGACGAAGAGCGTTTCGGGAATGCCCTGCGGCCGCCCCTCATCGGTCGGTCCGGGCCGGCTGACCACCACGCCCATGCGCTCCCACAGATAGATCATGCGGTTGAGCCCGTCGGTGTAGCTGGCATTGGCGTGGTAGCCGATGCCGGCGGCGCCGCGCGCCCACGCCACCCGGGCACCGAACATCTTGATCCGTTCCTCGAGCGGCAGGTCCTTGTTGATGACGCCGTGATAATTGATCTCCGGCAGCACATCGATCGGCAGCAGCGCCGGCCACCAGGTGGCGTTGACGAAATCATGCGAGAACAGCACCTGCTGGCAGCTGAAGGCGTCGCACTGCCAGGGCAGGCCCATCCAGCGGGTGAGGTCGCCCGGCATTTGCGGCGCCACGGCGGCGGGAGTGTCGCCGTAGCCGGCAAAGGCTTTTTCCGGCGTCAGCAGCAGGCCGAGATTCTGGATCAGGCGGGGGTCGCGCGTGTCCGACCGGGCGATGCGGAAGGGCCCGCGGAACAGCTCCTTGTGCCGCAGCACCCAGGTCAGCTCCACGCCGGGATGGAAGGCACCGCCTGAGCAGGGGGCGAGCGCGGCGCGGGTCAGCGCCTCGGGCTGCTGCGCCAGCGGAATCTGCTCGAAGCCGATCACCGGCTCGGGCGCATCGGGGTCGAGATCGGCAATGAAATCGCCCTCCGCCCAAGCCTTGAGCAGGGCGTATTGGCGCACGGGAATGCGGAACCAGCGCAGCGGCGAGCCGGCATAGTTCACCCCGTCGCCGAGCATGAAGGGCAGCTTGAACTGCTGTTTCGGCTCGACGGTCAGGTCCTTGTTCGGGTCGCGGAAGGCGGCGAATACCGAGGCGCGCAGCGCGGCCTGTTCCGGCGAGGGGTCGGCGAGGCGGCTGATGTAGGCGGGGTCGCTGAAATCGCCGACCTCGACATATTGCCGGGCCATGGCCCCGGCGGCGGCGACCCATTGCATCAGCGCCAGCGCGCGGAAGAACGGGTAGATGTCGCGCCGGAAGGAATAGGGTGCCGCCGTCTCCGGCAGCCAGCCGGCATCGAACGCAACATCACGCATCACGTCATAGAGCGAGACGAAGGGCGGAATTTCCGGCGCGAAATCCGGCCCGCAGCTGGCGACCCAGGCGTTTTCCGCTTCCAGACTGTGGCCATCGGCGAAGGTGACGCGCGCCTCCACCGGGCCGTCGCACCAATCGTCGCACCAGCCGTCATTGTCGGAGAAATTGGTGATCGGGTTGTTGGGAATGGCCGATTTCGCCACCCCATCGCCGGGGAACACCACCAGCCGACCCTGCGTATCGGTGCCGAGCGAGGCGAGCCGCACCCGTTCGCGGCCCCAGAACGCGCCCACCATCGCGTAAGCGGGGTCGTCGCCGGCGAGGTTCAGGCCGCGGCCGGCAATGGCATGCGGGCCGGGGTCGATGACCAGCATCTTCGCCCGCTGCCCCCAATCGGTGATCGCCTGGTTGCGCTGCCCACCCGGCAGGCCCGGTGCCAGCTCGCCATTGTCGAGCGGGTTGTTGAAGCCGTACCAGGCGCCCTTGGTGTTGGCCACATGCACCGACCATTCGATGGTCGCCTCTTGCGCCGTCACTTCCCGCAGCACCTCGCCTGCGGCGTTGAAGGCGTAGACGCGAAAGCGCTGCGCCTGCTTCTTCAGCTTGTCGCGCCCGTCCTTGTAGCGGCCATCGGCCAGTGCCGGCAGGCCGGGAACCTCGGGCGCATAGAAGAATTCCGCGCTGCTGCCGACACGGCAGATGCCGAGCGGGGGATAGATCGCCAGCCGCGCCACCTTCTGGTCGGCGGGCGCCGGGGCGGCGGGGGCCTGCGCGAATGCAGCGCGGGCGATGAGCGGAACGCCGAGCCCGATGGCACCGGCCCCGGCCAGAAAGTCGCGACGGCGCATAGGCACTCCCCCACTCGGCGAGGCCCGCCCCGGCGCCCCGCTACATTTGCCGCTAACCTGCCCTAGAGTTCTGCAGCGGTTCAACAATAAAGACGCCCCGCGCCCGAACCGGGCGCCC
Source organism: Xanthobacteraceae bacterium 501b (assembly GCA_000378025.1). Lineage (GTDB taxonomy): Bacteria > Pseudomonadota > Alphaproteobacteria > Rhizobiales > Xanthobacteraceae > Ancylobacter. The sequence continues at coordinate 942,462 of KB899087.1, read as the reverse complement.
GATGCGAAGATGCGGCCAAAAATCGCCTTTGCGGCCACGCCACGCGGTTGGTAGCCCGATGGGTGGAGCTATCGTGCTCCCGGACGGGCACCTGCGCCCCTAAGGACGCGCCGCATGAACATTCTCTCTCCCCTGGCGGGCCTTCTCACCGCCCTGCTGCTTACCGCCACCGCCGCACAGGCCGGCGAGACCTTCAGCGTCATCCAGGACAAGCCGGAACTGGTGCATATCGACCTCGGCAAGGCGGGAGCCTCGCATGGCGACATGCTGGCCTTCGAGGCCGGCTTCACCACGCCGGACGGCAAGAAGGGGACGATGAGCGGCCTCATCACCACGGTGGATGTGCCCGATGGTGACAAGGATAAGTTCTTCGACCGCCTCGCCGACATCGTGCTGGATTTCGGCGGCACCGATACGCTGGTTATCGCGGGCCGCTCGGTCTACGCCGTGGGCGCCGGCGAGATGGTGGTCGACGCACCGCAGGTGCGCGCCATCGTCGGCGGCACCGGCCGGTTCATCGGCAAGCGCGGGCAGATGACCACGACGCGCCGGGATGCCGGCCATTACGAGCACAAGATCGAACTGGTCGACTAAGGCTCGGCAGCCGCGCCAAGAGTGGCCATCCCGCGCCGGACGGCCATCGGGGGGAGCAGCCATCGGGACCGGGACGACGAGTGCGTCCCGGCCGTGCGTGCGGGAGCAAGACGATGGTGCGGGCGGCCGGGCTCGAACCGGCACTCTCAGAGAGAAACGGATTTTAAGTCCTCGTTAACTATTCATAACTCATTGAATTAAAATGGTAATTTCCGAAATTTAATGCGTTATGTGTCAAATAATGTGTCGGGCGAAACGTACCTATACCCGACCTAAGGACCGGTCCTTGCCACATAAATCAGCAAGTTTTCCACGGACGAGGATCGAATCGGCTTCCAGGGGATAAGATGCAGGAGGCAGCTGTTCAGGTGCAAACTGTCCCGTCCCCACTAGGGGCTCCCCAGCACGATACAGCTACCGCTGGGCGGCGGCCATGTCCTTGCCGGCGCCGCAGCCGGCGAGCGCAGATCGGTCAGCGGTCGAGTTCGCGACCTCGATCGCGCATGATCGCATCGCCAATCTCTCGCACCCAATCGCTGAAGGTACGGGTCCGTATCAGCGAGCCTTCGCTCTGCTGGCGTGCAGCGCGTAGGACGTTGCCAAGCTCGGTCAGGAGACGCCGCAGAAGATCGGCCCGCTTCGCCGCATGGAGCTGCAGCACCCTCTCATGAGCCGTGAGCGGTCGTCCGCGACGTCCTGCGATGACCCCGTCGACAAGGTGGGGGTGCTTCATCGTTTTGCCATCCAGGCCGTATTTGGCCCTCAGATCCCAATAAGCCAGCTTCCGCTCCAGACGGGCCCTGCGAAACTGCAGTTGCTCCAGTGTCGAACGGGCGCGCTGACCATTCTGGCGCACGATGCCTTTCGTCCAACTCAGGCGGCTTCCTCGATCGTAGAGAGGATACTTGCGGACTCTCCGTACGGCAGCTTCGCCCGGCTGCCGATAGCGCCGCGGACCCACCTCGCGTTCACGGCTTACCAGTATCTGTCCATGCAAGCCGGCCTGGCGTGCCAGCGGTCCGATGTGAACCTCGGGAAGCCGATCGAGCAGCAGCGCCTCGTCACGATCGCCACGCTCTATCGCAGCCGCACGCTGGACAGCCAGCGTGCGGTGGTCAACGACCGCGTCAAAGCCATAGCGGTGAAGAGCCCGGTTTTGATGGTCGGCCCAGGCGGCGCGCCAAAGCCTGAGCAAACTGTCCGAGTTCCATTCACGCGTTTTCACCGACCGGAGACCGCCTGCTGTCGCCTGACGCAAGCTGAGAAGGATGTGCGCATGATGGTTCAGGTGGTTGTCGCCCTTCTCGACGACTGGCTCGTGGATGGCGAAGTCCGCCACCATCCCACGGGACACGAAGTGCTCTGCGATAAACCCGCGAACCAGTTCGAGCCGCTGCTGGTGGGTCAACTCGTGCGGTAGTGCCATATTGATCTCGCGGGCGAGCTGCGCATCGACTCTCTTCTCGCCGTGTTCGACGGCGTTCCAGAGCGATTCACGATCCGTTAGCCAGTGGGCACTACCCTCGGGCGCCATAATCTCGCGGTGCGCCACGCCTCGGCGCTTACTGTAATCCTCCACCTGGTTGCGCCGCGAATCGTGTAGACGTTCACCAGCGCGGTAGGCGGCCATGGCCACCACCGAACGTCCCTGGGACCGTTTCACGACCTGCACTGCGAAATGGTAGGACGCCATGGGCGCCTCCATATGAAAAGACGTCGCCTCATGGCGACACCATACGGCGGATAGCCACCTCCCGGTGGCGGCCGTGCACCTATGTTGCGAAGCAATGTATAAGTGCGCCATTACCACCGAACCCCAAAACTAACTCTCAGACTTGCACTCCGGCAACAGGGCAACCACACGCGCCAGGCGCCGACAGACGCCCCTATCCGACATGTGATGTCGGAGAATATCTCTCCCGGGAGAGAGCCGCCGCAGCGGCGACCCCAGGGCGCGTCGCCCCTGCCGAGCTGCCCTCAAAATGATTATGCGAACCTCTCACAGCCGCGCACCGCGCGGCATACCAAAGGGCCCCGCAGGGCCCTGAGACAGCTGTCTGACATCAGACCGTCAGGAGGAGCTCGACCGGCTTGCGCCAGGGAAGCAGGCTCTTCTCGTGGACCGTCACATCGACCAGGCGGCGATGGACGAGCGTCAGGTCGGGGTCGATGACGGCGGGATCGGACTTCTCCCAGCCCTCTCTGGCCCAGTCCTCGAGGTCGTAGTCGTTCTCCGAGTGGATCTCGATTGCGTAGACGCGGACCTCGCTGAGGAGGATGCGGTAGGGCTTTGTCGGTCGGTTGCTCATCGTGGGCACTTTCATGGGTTGATCGGCGCCGGCTCCTTGGGTGACCGGCGCTGACCTTCCCGCGCGGCCCCGTGAGCCCCAAGGGGGCGTGCCGCCGTCAAGAGGCTTCTCGGGAGCGCAGCGAAGGAGCGGAAGCTCTCTTGACGGCGGACACGGGTCGCGCATCTCCCACGCGCCGGTCACACGAGGACGGCGTCTGATCCCATGAGACCGCGACACAGCCCCGTCGTGCAAGAACTTGCCGTTTCCTCGAGGGCCCGGGTCTTCGCGCGGGCTTTGATCGGACATCCGACCGCTCAGGTGCAGGAGGGAAAGCCCTTGCCCTACTCGTAGCACTCCGGGTCTCTGCCCCCGGGACGGCTGTAGGCACTGGTAGCACCGCAGCGGGCACCATTGCGCTTATAGTCGTAGGGGCAGTCACAGATGCCCGTATAAGCTTCGCGGATTGGCTTGCGCCCCATGGTGCGCGGCGCGACCAGGGAGGCGGAAGGGGCCGCGGGCTTGGGTGCAGGCTCCCGCGGCGGTGCGGCCGCAGGCGGCGGCGCCGCGGTGAGATAGTCGGCATGCACCCAGCCCTGCTTGCCGCCGAAGGCGGCTTTCCACCAGCGACCCTCGGACCCGGAGACCGCGACCGAGGCGCCAGCCTCGAGGCGCAGAAGCACCGGAGCGTCGACAGCCGGAGCGGAGCGGAGGTTGACGCGCGCGGTGGTGTACATCACCGCGGTCGAGGCCGGTGTGGGATCAGGAACCGCCGGAAGCGACGGCACCGCGGCAAGCGGTGCCGCGCCGCGCGGCAGCGCCGGCGGCGGGGAGAACACCACAGGTGTGGGCTGAGCGGCGGCAAGCGGCGCAGCCGGCTTGGCGGCGGGCGGCGCAGGAGTCGTGCCACGCGACGAAAAGTACGCCAGGCCGAGGATACCTAGGATAACCCAGCCAAGCGCTCCGGCTTTGCTCCCGGCCATGGACCGCTCCGGTCAGCAAGACGGAGGCAGACCGGCGCGGCGCGACGGCTGCACCGACAAAAAGCCCCCGCGGCGACAGCCGCGTAAGCGGGAAGGATCCTGGATCATGACAGCCCCCTGCGCGAAGCGCATGGTTGCGCTTTTGCAACGCAGAGTCGAGCGGGACAGCAGGCAGCCTTACAACTCCCAGCCCGCCCCCACCTGCGCAGCAGGTGTCAGAACGGTCTTGATAATAGTTATTGACCGGAGCTATAATAACAGCAGGAGGATGTGGAAATGGCTATGGGAGTCGATCTCGGCAAACAGCTCGAGAACTATGTGAACCGCCTTGTCGCTGACGGACGGTATCACTCTAAAAGTGAGGTGCTGCGCGAGGGCGTGCGCCTGATCCAGGAGCGCGAGAGCCGTCTCGCTGCGCTGGACGCAGCGATTGCCCGCGGCCTTGCGGATGCAGAAGCCGGACGGACGATCCCGGCCGAAGAGGTATTTGCCCGGCTGGAAGCCAAGTATGAGGCCCAGGCGAAAGCCCGCCAGAAATGAGACTGGTCTTTTTGCCCGAGGCCGAAGGCGGCCTCGAGCGGATTGCGGACTATATCGCCCAGGATAACCCCGTTCGGGCACTCTCCTTCGTGCGCGAACTGCGGGACCGGGCCCTACAGATTGCCAAGACACCGCACGCCTATCCGCTGGTGCCCCGCTTTGAGAGCCTGGGCATTCGCCGCTGCGTCCATGGCAACTATCTGATCTTCTTTCGCGTCCAGAACGACGAAGTGCAGGTCCTGCACATCCTGAACGGTGCCATGGACGTCGAAGCGCTGCTGTTCAGCAGCGAACTTCCCACTAGCCTATGAACGCGCCTACGCCTCTCGCGAAAGGCGGACCTCAAGCCTAAGCATCTGAAAACACCAGAAAGCGCCCCTCACGGCGCTTGCAGGCGCGCGAGCGCCGTGCGGTGGTGACGGTGGTCAAGCTCGATGCCGAAGAACCGCCGACCGCTGGCGCGGGCGGCGAGCAAGGTCGAGCCGGAACCGCAGAACGGATCGAGCACTACACCTCCGGAGGGGCAGAACGCCTCCACCAGCGGCCGCAGGACATCAACCGGCTTCTCGGTCGGGTGATGTCGGTTGCCGGTGTAGACCCAGTCCCGCACGTCACTGGGCGGCACGGCCGGCACGGAAGGATGCCCCTTGGCAAGCAGGTAGGCCTGCTCATGCTGCGCGCCCAGGAAGCGCCGCGATGAGGCGTACCCCTTGCAGAACACAAGATGGCCCACGGGTTGGAACCCGGCGGCTCGCCAGGCATCCATGAACACGTCGACCTTGTTCCAGCCGTAGAAGCTCAGGCATAGGCTGCCGGGCTTCAGCAGGCGGTACATCTCGGCAAAGGCAGGCTTTACCCATCGGCCATTGTCGTCATTGCGCACGGTCTGCCCGGAGCGCGAGCGGTAACGGCAGATATAGGGAGGGTCAGTGAGGATGAAATCGACGCTCTCGGCGGGCATGCGGCGCATCAGGCGGACGCAGTCCCCGTGCCGCACGGAACTGTGCGACACGGTCGGCAGTGGGCTCATCGGCCCACCCCGGTCTCTTTGGGCTTGCGCTTGCGGATGACGAGGCGGCCATCGATAGGCACGCAGGTCAGCTGGATGTTGAAGCCTTCGCCGTTGGAATGCGGCCAGGCGGCACCGATGCGCGTCCAGAAGGCGGTTTCTCCTTCGCCCTCGACGACATAGACGTCGTGGCTGGGACCGGTGGATGCTGTTTTCTTCATGAGAGGTCCTCCCTTTGGTTATCCGGTCACGCCCTTCGTGGCCGGTCGGGAGATCAAAAGCGGTGGAGACCTGAGACCCACGGGCGTCCGAGGTCATCAGCAACACGGGAGCGGAACGCGAAGGAGCGGGCCGCTGCTTGACCGCGGCAGGACCTACCGCATCTCCCGTCCGCTGCCGGCCACGGGCGGAACGGACCAAGGGAGACGATCATGACGCAACCCGCTCCAGCCCATTTTGGCTTAAGTTGTCGAGGGAAGAGTGCTACGTGAGGCTACTATTCTACTTGGCATTTGCAATTCCAGGTATCACCTAAATCGATCATTATACCCGATTTCTTGTTGGGCCGGATGACAATGGATGTACCCGATATCTCACTTACGACGAAGCATCCTGAGTAGCGTGATAAATACTGGAAAAGCATGTCCTTTGCAGTTTTTCCAGTCAGGTGTGAGAACTCGCAAACGTAGGTCGATTGAAGGCTGAGTGGCTCAAACTTTACGTCGTACTTGGCTTCGGCCGAATCCGGCACGCGGCGCAATTCGCCGAGAAGCACCTTGAACGGCTCTGCAATTCCCCCATCATTGGTGTAGATCCATGTCTCGCGTTGTGGCGCGTCCGAGTAGGCAATAGCGAAACTGATCAGCGACGCTACTGCTGCGCCAACCACCGCGGAGCGAACGTCCTTCAGCAAGCCACGGATAAGCCAGGTGAAAAAGGCTCCAAGGCGTTGTCCGATGCATTGAGCTGATTTCTGGACCCAATCCCACACACTCATGCAGACATCCGGTAAGGTATCAAAGTTGTTATCGCTATTTGTTGCTTATTGATGGTGATCGCAAATGATCGCGCACCAGGAACGAAACCGCATTCAATAAAATCATTGTATTTTGCATAGACCCCTCCCTTAAACAATTGCTCTACAATGCAATTTCCCATTACCATCCTATCATCACTAGATATACTTTTGATGGCAGCTACCTCTCGATCATTTCTGGAGTTTATAGCTAGTGCGGATATGTAATTCCGAACAAATAAATTAACGTTGTCACGCAAGCGGTCTGCATCCGACCGGTCGGCGGTGATCAGCATTCCGAGATCGAATGCTGCTCTTTGGAGCGGGGTTCCGTTCATATTCGGAGGCAGACTTACATAGAACGTGCACACGCGATCGTTCATGTTCTTGGCGATCGAGACCAACAGATAAGGATCATAATCAAGGGTCGCGCGGCTTGTTACAGCGTCGCAATCTCGCGAGTCGGCCATCGCCGTGTTCGTAGCGGTTAAGAAGGGCAGCGAGCCCGTAAGCACCAAAGAAACGATTCGGACGATAGCAAGTGGAAACATCAATCTTCCCCCATGGATGCAACAGATAGTTGCGCTGCCAAAGGGGTATGTCCAGCATGTTTCATGTCTGACATCAGCGGGAAGTTGAAGGCACAACCGTTTCAACGGTGTGCCCCGCAAGCAGATCTGGCAGAGGACCTACGCCGCCCTGACCGGAGATCACCGTACGCCGCGCCAGTTGGCGGCGGACAGCACCCATGGAACGCCGCTCAGCGACCGGCGCCGAAAAAGGGTGAGCAATGTCAGGCGGCAGCTCAATCCCGCGGCGGTCGCACGACTAAGATCCATGCCCTGAGCGACGCCCCAGGCCAGCCACTGGTCCTAGCCCTCACGCAGAGACAGGCGACCGACCTACGTGTGCGGCGGGCCCTGGTTGCGCGAAGCGGCGCTCTCGCTATCGCATCCTGTCTCGGCGGAATCCATTTGATCAGGCAACAGCAGGGGGTGACCAAAGAACTCGCTTCGCCAGGCCTTCCCCAAGAACGATCTGCCATCCCAGAAATACGGCGGCCTCCGACAGGGGCACGTCGGCCAACCCCTCGATCAGCGGCACCGTACGCAAGCTGAATCCTCGAATGCCTGTAGAAACTATAGCAAGAGTGGTGCCCTCGCGGATGAGGCCACCCGCTGTCCTGTCTCGGTGTGAGACGACCTTCTTGGGGTCAACTTCTATCTTCACCGCCGTCACGATAAGGCCGCAGCATGCATGCGCTTCATTTCGGCCGATAAGCGAATAGGCTCCCTCCCCAGCGAGGCACACATAGGCTGGCTGGTCCACGGTACCCCCAACAAGCACAGTGTTGTCGTAAACACTCCTCGGCAGCACCAAACTCAATGGCTTGGCATCCGTGAGCGAGCCAATCGTGAACTCATCAAGCGCCAGCATCATGTCACCCGTTGCCTTGGAGCGGCTTGATGAGAATGCCCCAGTAAAGCTCGGCCGCCCCTTCCTGGGTAAGCTTGCTTTCCCTTTGGCCACTGTAGATGCTCATGCCCATGCTTTTGAGAAAGAGCGCATGCTCATCGGCATCGACCCGGAGGTGCTCATTGAACGAGCTGTCGCTATTCATATGGCCGGACGCATAACCAATTCCGTTCGATCCGAACGAGCCGCCCACGAACACGGTCGCCTTGGCGACGTCCTTGCCGTGCTTGTAGATTGTGGCGAAGAATCGGTTGGCATCGATACGGCGGTAAGCGCCCTCGAAGCCGGGATTGCGGCTTGTGAGCTCCGCCAGAGAGTTCTCGAAGAACCGGGCGATATAGCCAAAGGTATCCTCTAGAAACGCATCCTTTTCCCGCTGCGTGAACGTCTTCGCCAGCCGCAAGTTGCTCGAACGGACTGCCGCCACCGGCGTATCCCTCACTGCCGACGGCGGTTTTAGCACGGGAGACCTGGCCGCCGGCGCAGGCGAAGGTGACGAGATCCGACTGACCGCTTGGCGGATATCCTGCACCACCTGAAGGAACGCCTGATCGCGATCAGGCCACTGGGTCACAGGCTTTCCGTCGCGGGGGGTAGCCCGCAAATGGCCGAAAGGAGCATTCTGCCAGTCGCAGGCTCGGAGAATAATGGGAATGACAATCGCCTCTCCCGCCGCTTCTCGCTCAAGCGCGCGAGACATTTCGATATCGTAGCAATATTCCGAACTGATAAAATCCGCACTCACAAGCAGAAGTATCACCGCGTCCAGGTTGATGTGCCTATCGATCTCACCGTGCAGGCGCCCACCAGCGTCAATTTTACGATCGTGCCATGTCGTTATGACTCCTTGCCGCTTTAATATGGAAAGTTGTTTCTCCAATTGATCCCGGAGTGCTTCATCGGCATGCGAATATGAGAAAAATACACTGGGCACGGCCATCCCCATATTATAACGGTACGTGGTAGCTGGATCGATCGGCCACTGCGCCTTGGCTAGTCCAGCAACAGGTGAGCACCCTACCTTCTACCCTCTGCTTCGCTTCTGCATCAACGGGAACGCCGAATCTTGTGTACAAAACAAGAACCTTAAGGCACCACTGGATGAAATCAACTACGTATACAATCGACTAGTTGCCGGGGCGAGGTCGGGCGCGAGAAGCCTCCTCCCTTTGGCCTGACAGTATTGCAGAGAGCCTGACTTCATTTGATAATGGATGGGGGATATGTCATCTCAAAACGAAGGAATCTCGGCAATTGAATTGCCGGTCGGTCGCAACATCGTAGTGTTTTCGGACGGCACCGGCCAAGCTGGCGGCATCCTCGTCGATGAGTTCCGGAGCAACGTCTACAAGCTGTATCGTGCAACACGCTGCGGGCCAGATACGAGCATCGACCCCGACCATCAGATAGCCTTTTATGATCCCGGCCTCGGCTCGCCGCTAGCGGGCGAGAACATCAAGTTCGGCCCACTCCGACGCATCTACAACGTTCTGAGCAGCGCGACCGGCCTCGGCATCAGCCACAACATCACTGACTGCTACGCGGCGCTCATTCAACTCTGGCGCCCCGGAGACCGGATATTCCTGTTCGGCTTCAGCCGCGGCGCTTATACGGTGCGCTGCCTCGGTGGCGTCCTCGGCCTATGCGGCATTCCCAGCAAGATGCCTGATGGCAAGCCCCTGCGGCGTGACAGCGCCACCACGCGGCAGATTGCAAAGGAGGCGGTCTCCCGCGTCTATAGCCACGGCAGTGGGGTCGATGACCATGGCCAGGACGCCGCCAGCGGGCGACGGCACCGTCTGGGAGAGCAGCGCAAGGCCCTCGGTCAGCAATTTCGCGAGAAGTACGGATCCGATGAAGACGGCCAATCCAATGCCGTACCCTACTTCATTGGCGTATGGGACACGGTGGCAGCCGTGGGCATCAGCCCCCCGGCTGCGAAAATAGCAGCGGCAGTGCTGGCGGGCGTTGCCATTCTTTTGGCAGGCCTCCTCGCCTGGTGGATGGCGCCGATGTGGACGGCCACCTTCTGGCAATGGCTGGTCGGAGGCTTGGCCGGGATTCTGCTGTTCGGAATGGGGGCCTATTATGGTCTGCGGACCAAATTCGTGACCGAATTGCCGGGCTTTCCCTGGTACAAGACGCTGCATCTGACCAGTTTCAAGATGACGTTCTTCGATCGTAGCCTGAATCCAAGGGTGCGCTATGCGCGCCACGCGCTGGCGATCGACGAGGCGCGGGAAGATTTCGCGCGGGTGCCCTGGGTCAACGAGGGAGAGTTCCTCGGTGGAGAGGTCAACGGCGACGCCTGGTTCAAGCAGATCTGGTTCGCAGGTAATCACTCCGATATCGGCGGCAGCTACCCGGAAAACGAGTCCCGCCTTTCGGATATCGCCCTCCATTGGATGGCAGAGGAGGCCCAGAAGGCAGGCCTGCTCATCGACCCCCATTATCTCCGACCGTCTGGCCGCTACACGGGGCATCAGCATGACGAATGCCGTGTTGGCATCCGCATATGGGGCAAGTCGTTCAAATGGCGAGAGAAAGTGCGGACCATCAAGAGTGATGCACCTCTGCACGCTTCGGTTCTTTCCCGACTGCGCGCGGGAGGTGTGCTGATCTATGACGAAGAGAAGCCCTATCGCCCAATAAATCTGCAGGAACATCAGGAATGCCGCGATACTTTTGCGGCCGCGCCCTCAAAAACCGAGACCTGAGGATTGCCGCTACCGCCCTCGGTTGAGTATTCGTAGCCGCGCACAACGGCATATCCGCTTGTTACGGCTGGGTTGACTCGATCAAGCCCCCCCTGGAAGCTAGCCGGAGATCATAATGTTCGACTGCCTGAGGCGATAGGCGCGATGTTGAAGACTTTTGCCCTCGACGACATAGACATCGTGGCTGGGACCTGTGGATGCTGTTTCCTTCATGAGAGGTTCTCCCTTTGGTTATCCGGTCACACACTTCGTGGCCGGTCGGGAGATCAAAAGCGGTGGAGACCTGAGCCCTGCGGGCACCGAGGTCATCAGCACCACGGGAGCGGAACGCGAACGGAGCGGGCAGCTGCTTGACCGCGGCAGGACCTCCCGCATCTTCCGTCTACTACCGGCCAAGAGCTGATCAGAAAAAGTGAAACGTCTAAAAACATGCATCGCCAGCAGTCGGAACGAGCATCTTGTCAGAGGGAGCGACTGAAAAATTCGCTGAAAAAGCCAGCGAAATGTCGACAGCACATAACTAGGCCTCGTGGACAAAGGGTAGAAATCGGCGAACAGCGTGAGAGCCGATAAAAATTTGCGCGGGCAGTCGGATTCTCACCGATACCCAGTTACTTTCCCGCAGACCAATGTTAGCATTTTTAATCTGAAAAGCTTGGGCGGATCCATGTTCGGCTCACAGGCTCTCGACGTGTCCATCGCCCTCGTGCTGGTCGTTCTTGTGGTCAGTCTGATGTTGACAGCCTTGATGGAGATGGTCGAGGCGTGGTTCAAAACGCGCGCTGCCGATCTGGATCGTGCCATTAGATTGATGCTGGGCGAACCGGCAGGCAACGCGGACGTGCTGGTCAACGAGTTCTACAAGCGCCCTCTTGTCTATTCTCTGTTCGAAGGCGAATACGAGAAGCCGGGCAAGAGTGTGATGTTTGACCCGCCAATCGGGAACACACTTCCTTTATACATCCCACGTGACATTTCCTCGACAGTGGCGATGGATTTGGCCGCGGCGGGCGGGGCAGGCAAGCACGTCGAAGAGAAAGCGAGGGCTTTGCCTGGGGGGGCTATTTCAAGCCGCAACGCATCTGTGACGGCATGCATTTCGAATTGTCGCACCTCGATCTTTAATCGCTGTAGGCAATGCCCAGCATCAGAAAATCATGACGAGCCCGAACAATTAAGCAGCATGAATCGCGAGCACGATCACCGCTGCGGCGATAGCCCTTATGTTAATGAAAAAGCGCCGAGACTTTGGCTGGGCGGCCATGTAAGTCTACCAGTCCGCTTTCCGCGTCAGTTCGTGGGCGTGGGCGGTTCACCAGCCCATAGTGTCTACTCCAGGCAGTTTCTGCTGCCGGAAGATCTTAGCTCGGCGGCGCGCGGCTATTGTTCCTCTGTGCACCATAAGCTTAAATACTTCGCCGGGCGTGGGACAAGTCGATGAAACGGGCAGTGCTTTCCACTCTCTGGGCGTGCGCCGTCCTGCTATGCGGCATCAACGCGGCAGCGGCTTCCGAAAAAGGCGCGGAAGATCCCGCTACCGGATCGATCTGCGTTCGCATTGCCGAAGACAAGGTGTCGGAATTGCTGCGTGTGATCAAGAGCGCCAAGGGCCGCATCAGGAGAACCTCGGACAATGATCACGTGTGCTGGCAGGGCGAAGGCTACAAATCGTTCTCGGTTCCCAATGGCCTGGAACGATGGACCATTCGAACATTGACGTCAGCGGGATACGCATCGGCCGAGCACGGGTTCGGAACCGCCGGCGGGAGCGGTTTCTCCAAGCGGAGAGTGGCTAGACAATATGTCTACGGCGGACAGATCACGCCTGCGAACCTGCAAGGTGTGATGCAGGAAATCGAGTGCAAACTGAAGACTAAACTCGAGACCCGCTTCAGCGAGGTCGTGGTGAGGAGAAACTGCAAGACGGAATGGGGCTATCCGGAGCTCTGCTGGAACGCGTGGGTCGGTGGACATCTGTCAGACTCGAGGGGTCTCTCGCCAAAAGATATGGAGAACGTGCTGGACAAGTCCTTCTGGTTCTCCGTCCGCCTCGAGATCTGGATGACGGACTTCGAGAAGTACACGGATTTCGACTTAAACGATGTTGGCCCTCAATTCCGGGTCGATGCGGCCGTCATCAGCTCCAAGTTTGCGAAATACCCAGCGGACCGGCAGCCGCCCGGCGACCGCTTCCAGCCATTGGGTGCCTTCAAATCCGGCGTCGACCCCGACGAAATCGATGGGTACATCGCCATCCGGATGCTCAACGATATCGTTGACGCGCCGATGAAGTGCCGGAAATGAAAAAAGAAACTTTTCGGATCGTCATCGGCACAGCGGTGATCCTGGTCCACGCGATGTGCTTCTTCGTCATCATCTTTCTGAAGGGCGACTACCTTACCGAGGAGCAGCGCATGAGCATGACTCTCATCCTCATGCCAATCACGTCGGCCTATATCATGGCGATCATCAAGAACGCCGTCGACAAGTCGACCCAGGCTGCCGACGAGACGGTCGTGAACCTCAACTATGCCGTCATCGTTACCACCTTTACCCTCGTCGCCCTGCTCGGCCTGCTTTGGCTGGTGGTTAGCCTCGAGGGTGCACAGGAGGCCGACAAGCAAAGGATCCTGATCTTCGAAATCGTCTTCGGCGCAGGCTTTGGTCTCATTGCTTCGGATCTCTTCGGCAAGGTCGAGCGGGTCGCAGCGGGCGAGCCGATACGGCGGTCGGAGGGTAGTGGAGAGCCCCCGTCGCGCCCGTCCGACTGAAGTCAGCAGACAACCCTCGTTCCGCTGCCGGCGCGCTGGCTGGCTTGTCCGCCATCGGGTCTAAAGAGACACCCCTTCTCCGAGACCTAGCAAACCGAGGAGACCTTCAGGAGGCAGGCTCACTTGCTGCGGCGACCGCCGACCTAGTTGCCTATACGATTATGCGGAGCGTCATCCTGCCTGGTCCGATGGGGCCTGATAAGGGCTATGTTTATTTCTATGACACCGTCGGACGTGGCGCTTGTCGTCCGGTACCAGCGTGTGCCCCAGGCGACTCCCGACGCGGCGGCCCTTGCTTCGGGAGAAGAGCTACGCGGGCTACCTGTGACGGACGATCGCCCATCCTGGATGGAGGGTGGGGATAGCATTGCGAAAATCAAGACAAATGCGCGCGGGATTGTCGAAAACATTAGGGCTTTCCAGCCTGATCGCCTTCTTGATCAGGCGAGAAGCGATACACGCGCGTATTTGGTAGCTGTGAGCCGCGTGTTGCGGTCGAACGTCACGTCTGACAATAGGAACATTCCTTGCGGCGAATTCCTAAAAAAAAACACGATAGCGATATCAATACATCAAAAATGGCTGCAAAGCGCCAGTTTGTGAATATTCGCGGCGCGCTTCCGCCTGATACTAAAATGAAACAACTTTGAGCGTCAATATTTCGAGGGTCAGTCAATCGTGTCTATATGATACAAGAACTGCCAAATACACTAGTACGGGCCTCGGTCATAGAAGCCGGCGGTCAGTGTGAAATTGATTTTATAACCGCGTTCGATATATGTGATCCTCGTTCAAATTAATAAATTTAAAATGCAAACCATAATTTATGTAGACATATAACAATTATTCTTAATGTTCAACGGATGTATCCTCCAGGAACGAATCGTTCTCCCGCTGCGTGAATGTCTTCGCCAGCCGCAGGTTGCTCGAACGTGCTGCCGCGACTGACCTATCTCTCTCTACCGACAGCACGAAGCCGCCTCCAGAGAGGCGGCTTTGCTCAGTACTCGTCGGCGCGCATGATGGTCAGCACGCGGGTGGTCACGGCAACATCCGCCGGATCAGGCGAGCCGTAGGTGAGCGCCAGGTCGTAGTAGTCGATCTTCCAGAAGTAGCGCACACCCGCTACCTCCAGCGCGCCGAAGTCGTGCTCGTGGTGCGGATCGTTATCCTTGTCGAACGCGGTGAACCCACGGACACCCTCGAGCAGTTGCGCCTTTTCCGGAACCGCGAGGGCATCCACCCCAGCGGTCAGCATGATCCGGCCGCCCACGAATGACGCCCGGAACGCATCGTTCAGTTCGCGGATGCGGGCGGCGCTCATCGCGCCGCCTCCTCGGTCGGGGGCTTGGGCTTGCGCACCACCAGCCGGCCGTTCAGCGGCATGGCGGTGAGCTGGATGTTGTAGCCCTCGCCGTCATCGTGCATCCAGGCGGCGCCGATTTTGGTCCAGAAGGCGTTTTCGCCCTCGCCTTCCACGACATAGACCGCGTGGCTCGGACGGTTTGAGGCGGGTTTCTTCATGTGCATTCTCCTTTTGGGTTCGCCGGCCGCTCCATCGCGGCCGGTCGGGTGACACGGAAGCGATGGCGGCGGCAGCCCGACAGGGCGCGCCAAGGTCAAGCGACAACACGGGAGCGCATGCGAAGGAGCGGGCAGGCGCTTGATCGGGGCACCGCCCCGTCGCACACCTGACCAACCGAGCCGCAGGACGGCCCGGCCCCTCAGGAGAACCTGAAGGAACCCGCTCCGGCGGAGCACAAGGTCAATGGGGAGGGTATCGGCACGTCGATCTGGAACGGCGCCGTGGAAACGGGAGCGCGATTACACGATCAGCTTCGGCGCGGTCGCATGCGCCGGCAAGCGCCGGAACGGGTCCACGCCCCTCTTGAAGCGGGAGAACGCGCCGCAAGACACACGTTCTGCCCCGCCGCCTTTCAGGCTCATGCGCGCCGGATAGGATGTCAGTCATCGGACGGGCTACAACCTAGGCGGAGGGGAACCCGACGATGAGCAGGGACAATTCCAGCAGCTGGCCGCGCCGGTTAATCGTCGGGGAACAGCACATCTTCGAAGTCCTGGGCGCCATGCAGTATATGAAGTATCTCCACGGCGGCCGGTTCGATGCGGTAGAAGATGAGGTAGTCGCGGTGGGGACGGCGCCGGATACCGTCGTCTTCATGATCCGGAACCAGGGAAGGGCTCTTGGCATGGAGCCGAGGCTGCGGCATCGCGGATGAAGGTCGACGCCGGTCAGCGCTCCGGCCCACCTCGGCTGCGCTGCCGGTTGATCTCCGGGATTTCCGGCTCAATGCTTTCGTGGAGTGCTTTCACGCGCTCGTGGCACTGGGCAACCACCTCGACCTTGTCGGCCAAGCTGCGCAGAGATTCCTTGGCCTTCACTTCACGTTCGGGCGCCCCCGCCTTCCAGCCGTCCTTTGTCAGGGCATGGCCCTGTCGGACGCCAAACTGCTCGGGGTTTTCAGCCAAAGCGCGAACAAGCGCATCCTTGCCATGGCGATTGAAGTAATCCTGCATGCCTTGCTCGGCAGCTTCGGGCTTCTGGTAGGCCTGGAACACGGCAATGGAATAGCTCGCCCGCGCCTCGGCCAGATCCGCACGCGCGCTGTTGAGACGCTTGCGGAGTTCATGATTGACGTCGTCAATGCCCATGAACGGCCCTCCATCAAGGATTTCACGCCGTACAGCGCGCAATAACCCGCACCCCGGCGCAGTTTCAATGCTAGATCGGTGGTTCTAGCTTGACCAGACCCCAATACCTCGGAAGACTTGAGCAAACGTCAGGCGAGGTGGCGGATGCTGACTTGGGGATTAGGTGCAGTCCTTATCATCCTGTTCGCGGCGCTGGTCTGGTGGACGAGCACGCGGAGCAAAAGAGCACAGTCTCCGATCGAGCCACCGCCACTCCCAGTGCCGCCACCTGAACCGTTGCTGGCGCTTCTGCCGCTCTTCGGCAACATCGAACCCGTGGACGGGGAGATCGCGCCCGACCTTCGCGGAGCCGATGAGTTTCCGCCCGCAAACCCGGCCTATACCCGTTTCGAGGACATGAACTGGCGGCTGATCCTGTTCGATCCGTCGCCGGGAGCCGATGAGCCCTGGCCCATCCGTCTGTTTAACGACTTTCCGCTCCGCTATCGCGGTTCCTCGACGAAGCTACTGGAACAGGTCCATGCCCGCCTGCGTCCGCGCTACCCGATCATCCTCGATTGGGATGGGCATTGGGCCAGTGCGTCGGCACAACTTGAACGCAACCCAAGCCTGCGCTCGCCGTTGATCGACGCCTATCTTGGCCTTGACCCCGAACAGCGCCCAATCGTCATCTCCCGACCGCCCCGGCCGGACATCAAGCAAACCGGCGTGTTCCGCTGCATGCGCTATGGCTTCAAGGACTTCGATTTTCCCCTCGATGTGCTCCAACCCTACCCCGCGGATGCGCTCGGCTACCTGTTCGCAGCCTTGACCGGCCCGCCGCAGGACTGGTTGTGGTTCTCGGTGGCGCGGCTGCGGCACGATGTCCTCGCGGCCAATCAGGCTCAAGAGGCCCTGCGCACCAAGCTCGAGGACGAAATCACCCAACAGGCGGCCATCGCCCACGAGAACCGCTTCGCGGTGCTCTGGGGATTGCGGGAAGCGCCCCGCGAGGATGCCGTTTCTGAGACCGCAGCTGGCACCCCCGAAGCCGCAGTCGAGAGGACCTCGCCATGAAGGGCGCGCTGCTGGCACCCACCGCAGACGCGTTCTCAGACCTCTGGCGTGATTATTGGCGCTCACGCTGGCACGTCAGTCTGCCATGGGGCCGCGAACGCCTCAGCTGCTTCCTGACGCCCTCCGAAGGGCGCGCCATGCGCGGCGGTCAACGCGGCGAGCCGCTGGTCCGTGACTATCCCGGCATGCACCGGCCCTTTCTGGGGGTGATCACGGAAGACGGCGGCAACGGCGCCTCGCGTGAGGCCGGCATCCTGCAGTTCAATGAGGATGGCCACCTGCTGACCATCGCGCCGACCCGCACCGGGAAGGGGGCGGGCCAGATCATCCCCAACCTGCTGACCTATGGCGGCAGTTGCCTGGTCATCGACATCAAGGGGGAGAACTACGCCATCACCGCGGAACACCGCGCGGCCATGTTCCCCGGGGCGCGCGTCATCAAGTTTGCCCCCTTCGACGAATATTCCGACACCTATAACCCGTTCGACTTCATCCGCGTGGAGGCCGACGGCAGCCCGACCTCCTACACCTTTGACGATGTGCGCCTGCTCTCGGAGATGCTGGTGCCGGCCCGGCCGCGCCAGGAGTTCTGGGATCTTGAGGCGCGCAACCTCGCCACGACGCTGCTGTACTACGTCGCCACCACCTATGCGCCGGGCGATCCCATGCGCTGCATGCTGCGGGTGGTGCAACTACTGTTCCCTTCGCGCTTCATCCCCGCCGCAGAGAGCCGCCGGGATGAACGCGAGTCCGCGTTCGACGAGAGCCTGAACACCATGGGCGAGGCGGCCACGCGCCGTCACAACACGGTGCTGATCTCAATGCTCAACACCTTTCTCGACCACGACGCGAAGGTCCGCGCAGGCATCCTCTCCACCTGCCGCGCGACCATGAACATCTGGCTCTCCGAGCGGTTGCAGCGGGCGACCATGCAGAGCAGTTTCCAGTTCTCCGAGCTGAAGGCGAGCATGTGCCGCCCGCTGGACCAACTGCCCGCACCGACCACCATCTACCTGATCATTCCGCCGGAGTACCTGCGCGACTACAGCCCGCTGCTGCGCATGATTGTGGGCCTTGCCGCCATCGAGCTCACCCGCCCCGGTGCCTGGACCGACGAGCCCGGCTGGCGCCCGCATCCGCCGTGCCCGGTCCTGTTTCTGCTGGACGAGTTTCCCGCGCTCGGCTCCATGCCGCCGATCGAGAACGGCGTCGCCTACCTCGCCGGTTACGGCGTGCAGCTGTGGACCTTCGCCCAGAGCATCGGCCAGCTCAAGGACCTCTACGGCGACAACTGGTCGACCTTCATCTCCAACGCCGGGGCGGCCTGCTATTTCGGGGTGAGCGACCCGGATCTGGCCGAACTCTTGGCCCGCCAGCTCGGCAACACCGGCGAGTATGAGCATAGCTACGAGACCCGCTCCTACTCCGAGCAGAACAGTGACGGCACCTCGTCGAGCACGAGTTTTGGCAGTTGGGACCGCACCTATGGCGACAACACCAGTTCCAGCTTCGGCACCACGACCACCGAGAATGTGCGGTTCAAGACCGATCCGGTCGCCTCGGCGGCCGACATCCGTGCAATGCCGCCTCAGCTTCAGCTGGTGATGATGCGCAACCGCCGTGCGGCCCTGGCGACGCTGCTGCCCTATTATCGCTGCGAGCTGTTCGCCGACCTCTATGGACGCTGGGGAGCGACGCCGTGACGGTAGAACTGGCCCGCGAACCCCACTCCGGCCGGGTCATACTCATTGGATGCGGCGACGAGCCGCCGCAGTGTTGAATTCCATTGAGATCTGACCCGTCTGCCGGGGATTTTTCCATCGAGAAGTGACCCATGTTTTCACCACGTCTCACGCGGGCTACGCGGGGGACAGCGGAGTGATCGACATGGAGTTATTGAGCGTCATCAGACGCTGGCATCATCGGGATCGTCGCTCGATCCGAGAGATATCCCGCAGCACCGGCCTCTCGAGGAACACCGTGCGCAAGTATCTGCGGGCGGACAGCGTCGAGCCGCAGTTTCAGGCTCCTGACCGGCCGAGCAAACTCGATCCCTATGCCGACAAGCTTGCGGCGATGCTGCAGGTCGAGGCTGGCGAGTCGCGTAAGCACAAGCGCACGGTGAAGCAGCTGCACGCCGATCTTGTGACGCTGGGCTATGAGGGATCGTACAATCGGGTGGCGGCCTTCGCCCGGGACTGGAAGGCAGCCCGGCTGCGCGAGCAGCAGACCAGCGGCCGCGGCACCTTCGTGCCGCTGGCTTTTGTGCCCGGAGAGGCCTTCCAGTTCGACTGGTCTGAGGACTGGGCGATCATCGCCGGCGAGCGCACCAAGCTGCAGGTCGCTCATGTGAAGCTGTCCTACAGCCGCGCCTTCATGCTGCGCGCCTACCCACTCCAGACCCATGAGATGCTGTTCGATGCCCATAACCACGCCTTCCGGGTTTTCGGCGGCGTGCCGCGGCGGGGCATTTACGACAACATGAAAACGGCCGTCGACAAGGTCGGCCGTGGCAAGCAGCGCCAGGTCAACATCCGCTTCTCGGCCATGGTGAGCCACCTCCTGTTCGAGGCCGAGTTTTGCAATCCGGCCTCGGGCTGGGAGAAGGGGCAGATCGAGAAGAACGTACAGGATGCCCGCCATCGGCTCTGGCAGCCCCTGCCCAACGTCCCGTCCCTGGCAGCCTTGAATGACTGGCTGGAGAAGCGATGCCGGGAGTTGTGGTCACAGATCGAGCATGGCTCGCAACCCGGTACGATCGCCGATGTGTGGGCCGAAGAGGTCCGGCACCTTATGGCGATGCCCCGCCCCTTCGACGGCTTCGTCGAGCACACCAAACGGGTGACGCCAACCTGCTTGGTTCATCTGGAGCGCAATCGATACAGCGTGCCGGCGTCCTTCGCCAATCGACCCGTCAGCTTGCGCGTCTATCCCGACCGGATCGTCATCGTCGCCGAGGGGCACGCGATCTGCGAGCATCGCCGAGCCTTTGTCCGATCTCATGATCGCCAGAGCCAGACGATCTACGACTGGCGGCACTATCTGGCGGTCGTCCAGCGCAAACCCGGAGCCCTGCGGAACGGGGCTCCCTTCGCCGAGATGCCAACTGCCTTCCGTTCCCTCCAGCAACATCTGCTCAAAACACCGGGTGGCGACCGCGAGATGGTCGAGATCCTGTCCCTGGTCTTGCAGCATGACGAACAGGTCGTGCTCACGGCCGTCGAGTTGGCATGCAAGGCCGGCGTGCCGACCAAGACCCACATCCTCAACCTTCTGCACCGACTGATCGATGGTACGCCGCTGACCACACCAACGATCGACGCCCCTCAGGCCCTCACGCTGACCACCGAACCGCAGGCCAACGTCGAACGCTATGACGCCCTGCGGCGGGCCAGGGAGGTGCGCCATGCGTCATAATCCGGCCAGCGGGGCTATCGTCATCATGTTGCGCAGCCTCAAGATGCACGGCATGGCCCAAGCCGTTAGCGAACTGACGGAACAAGGCTCTCCGGCCTTCGAGACCGCCATGCCGATCCTATCGCAGTTGCTGAAGGCCGAGACCGCCGAGCGGGAGGTCCGATCAACGGCCTATCAGCTCAAGACCGCACGCTTCCCGGCCTACCGCGACCTCAATGGCTTCGACTTCGCCAGCAGCGAGGTCAATGAAGCACTCGTTCGCCAGCTCCACCGCTGTGAGTTCCTCGACGAGGCCCATAACGTCGTCCTCGTCGGCGGTCCCGGCACCGGCAAGACGCACATCGCAACGGCGCTGGGCGTTCAGGCCGTCGAGCACCATCACAAGCGGATCCGCTTCTTCTCCACCGTCGAACTCGTCAATGCCCTCGAACAGGAAAAGGCCCAGGGAAAAGCCGGACAGATCGCCACCAGGCTCGCGCACTCCGATCTCGTCATCCTCGATGAGCTCGGCTATCTGCCCTTCAGCGCATCAGGCGGCGCCTTGCTCTTCCACCTGCTGAGCAAGCTTTATGAGCGCACCAGCGTCGTCATCACCACCAATCTCAGCTTCTCGGAATGGGCCACCGTCTTCGGCGACGCCAAGATGACCACGGCCCTGCTCGACCGCCTTACCCATCACTGCCACATCCTGGAGACCGGGAACGACAGTTTCCGTTTCCGGAATAGCTCGGCAAAACCCGCCAAAACAACCAAGGAGAAATCCAGGAACTTGACCGCCACCTGACCACAGACCACCATCCGGCCGGGTCACTTCTCAGTGGAAATCCAGGGTCAAATCTCCGCGGAAATCAACAGGGCAAGCACATGCCGCGCTGCACCTGGGCGCGCGAGCTGGATATGTGCAGCCTGGTGGTGACACGAGGCCGCGACATGCCACTGGCGCTCCTGACCGAACGGGTACGGTGCCCCGCCTGCGGCAGCCGGCGCGTGGCCTTGCTTTACCAGACGCCGCCGTCCTAGAGCAGATTCGACTTAATCCGGGTCATATCCGGCAGCGTCGAAATAGTGCCGACATTCCTCTGGCGTGAAAGCGGAGAGGCAATCGGCGACGACGGACCATAGTTCGTCGATGGTTCGGGCTGCGGCCTTTCTGAGCAGGGCCTTGAGCTTCGAGAAGGCCATCTCGATGGGGTTGAAGTCTGGCGAGTAGGGCGGCAGGAACAGGAGCCGCGCGCCGACCTTCTCGATGGCCTCGCGCACGCCGCTGATCCTGTGAGCGGGCAGATTGTCCATGACCACGATGTCGCCGGGGCGAAGCTCGGGCGCGAGCACTTGCTCTGCATAGGCCAGGAAGGCCGGACCGTTCATCGGTCCGTCGAGCAGCATCGGCGCCGTCATGCCGTCCAGTCGCAGGCCGGCGGTAAAGGTGGTCGTCTTCCAATGGCCGTGTGGAACGGCCGCCCGGCATCGCTCGCCGCATGGCGCCCTGCCGCGCAAGCGGGCCATCTTCGTGGATGCCGCGGTCTCATCGATGAAGATCAGCCTCGCGGGGTCGAGGTCAAGTTGGCCGTCAAACCAGGCTATGCGGCGGCGCAGGACATCGGGGCGCTGCTGCTCGGCGGCGTGCGCCGTCTTTTTTTGAACGTGATGTCGCGCCGGTCGAGGAACAGCCACACCGTCGAGGGGGCGGCCCGCACGCCGCGCTCGGCTGCAAGGCGCTCCCCGATCTCGGCCAGCGTGATGTCCGGCACCTCCTCGATGAGGCCGAGAATGAAGGCCTCATGTGCATCGAGCTTCGAGCGCGACGGCTGGCCCTGCTTGCGCGCTTCCATCTCGCCGGTCTCGCGATAGCGGCGATACCAAGCCCCGGCCGTCGAGATCCCGATCGAGAAGCGACGCGCTGCCTCCCGCGTTGAAGCCCCGTCTTCGATCGCCGCAATCAACCGACCGCGAAGGTCGCCACTCAGGCTCCTCGTCATCATCACCTCCTGGCAAATCACCAGCAGCAATGAATCAGACAGCGAACGACCCGGGAATCCTCAAACCGACTCTGCGTTCATCGAAGATGCTCTAGCAGGTCTCAGGTCAAGGCCGTTAAGGTGAATGCCCCTGCCTCATCGGCCACCTGGAACTGGCGCAGACCCCACCGGCAGATTAGGCATAGGGCATGAAGGGGACCGACTCGGAGCCCCGCTGATCATCCCCGGAGCCTCTCAGGGCCTAAGAAGAATTGGTGCGGGCGACCGGACTCGAACCGGTACTCTCCTAGAGAAGCGGATTTTAAGTCCGCTGCGTCTGCCATTTCGCCACGCCCGCACAAGGAAATCCTATAGTTCGCAGACCCAATTCTGACAATAGGAAATGCTACGCACCCCTAATTTGTCATCTTATCTGTCGAAGCCTTTGCTGAGATCCTATTCTTCCTCACATTAATCGCCGAAGCATCAAGCGCATTCTTGATGTGCACAGCATAGAATTTCTCAATCATATCTACGCTGGTGCGGCAGTTCTTCGCGATCATCCACACGTCCGCTCCTTCGCTGAGCCGGAAGCAGATGTAGGTATGCCGCAGGCTGTAAGCGGTGCGGGCATTGCCATCGCGGTCGGTTTTCAGCCCCAGCTCATCCAGGACCTTAGTGAGCAACCCGGATGGACTGACCGGAAAGAGCAAGTCGGTGGGTTTCGGGTTGTTACGCGCCAGAAGCCGCTTGAACGGGTGAACCGCCTGCGGCGTGCTCTTGCACCATCCTACCCCGCGCTTCCCGCGCACCTCAATCTCGAGGATGGTCTGGCCTGTGCCCTTGTCCTTCGCCACGGTCACATCGCGGTATTCCAACCGGTTGGCCTCGTCAGGCCGCAAACCGGTGTTGGCCATGAACAGGACGTAGTCGTGCAACTGCTCGCACGTCCACTTGTACCGCTTCTTCAGCGGTTCCTCAGCCCGCTTCCGGGTCGCCTCATAGAGCATTTTATATTCAGCGGGGGAGAACCAGGCTCGGTGAGAGATCTTGCCACTGGATTTGTAAGGCGCCGTCATATCGGGAAGGTTCGGCAGCCAGCCCTGGCGGTGCGCTGTCTTCAGCACCTGGCGGAGGGTCACGATCTCCTTGTGCAGGGTGCTGCGGGAGATCAGCTTCCCCCTCTTTCCGATGTCCTGCATACGTTGCATCCGATAGTCGGATACTAGGCCCGCAGTTATCTCCGTGACGGCCTTCTTGCCGAAGAACGGGTTCAGATGGACACGGATGTCCACCTCCTTGCTCCTAACGTAGTCCAGGTTCCGTTGGCCAGCCGTGATGATCGGGAACTCCTTCAGGAACCGGTCGGCCGCTTCCTTGAAGGTCTTCGCTCCTGGCCGGACCGCCGGATCGCCATCGCGCTCGAACTGCCGGGGGTTCTGGCCGGACCGGAGCCGGAAGTACCAGTCCTCCGCAAGCTCCTTCGCATGGGCAAGGCTGTCACTCTTGGTGCTGAAGCGCCAGCGCTTGCCGTCGAGCATGGAGGAGCACTGCCAATACCCGCTGTTCTCACGCCTGTAGACCCGGACTTTACCGCCCAGGATTTCATGGCTCTCACCCATGTGTCAGACCCTTTCCCTATTTCGTCTCCTGCTGCTGTGACTGTGTCACGACTGTGTCAGGCTACGACGAAGAGAAATATCCGTCAATGTCTTTGATTTTAAACGATAATTTGTATGACAAATTGAGATAGGTGAGATTTTAAGTCCGTTGCGTCTACCAGTTTCGCCACGCCCGCGAGGCTTTCAGCGGTGGCGATCCGCCGCGTTCGGAGTTGCTCTCAGAACACCCCGCCGATGAAGCCGGTCTCATCGACGAAGATGTCTTCCGCCGCCGGGCGCGAGGGCAGGCCCGGCATCGTCATCACATCGCCGCACAGCGCCACGATGAAGCCGGCGCCGGCGGAGAGGCGCACATCGCGCACCGGCAGGGTGAAGCCCTCCGGCGCGCCGCGCCGGGTGGGGTCGGCGGAAAAGCTGTACTGCGTCTTGGCCATGCAGATCGGCAAATCGCCATAGCCCTGCGCTTCGAACTCGGCGAGCTTCTTCAGCGCCCCCGGTTCGATCGCCACCGAGCCGGCGCGGTAGATGCGGGTGGCGATGGCCTCGATCTTCTGCACCAGCGGCAGCGCGCTCTCATAGAGCGGGCGGAAGGCGGAGGGGCCGGCGGCCAGCGTCACCACTTCCTCGGCGAGGCCCATCGCCCCGGCCGAGCCTTCGGCCCAATGCGAGCACAAATGCACGCTCGCGCCCACCGCCGCGCAGGCGGCCTTGATCGCCTCAATCTCGGCCGGCGAGTCGCTGGTGAAGCGGTTGATCGCCACCACGGCCGGGAGGCCGAACGCCTTCATGTTCTCGATATGGCGCACGAGGTTGGAGGTGCCGGCGGAGACGGCGGCGACATTCTCCGGCCCGAGGTCCTTCTGCGCCACGCCGCCATGCATCTTCAGCGCCCGCACGGTAGCGACGATGACGACGACGGAGGGCGTGAGCCCGGCCTGCCGGCACTTGATGTCCAGGAATTTCTCCGCCCCGAGATCGGCGCCGAAGCCGGCTTCGGTGACGACATAATCGGCGAGGCCGAGCGCGGTGCGCGTCGCCATCACCGAATTGCAGCCATGGGCGATGTTGGCGAAGGGGCCGCCATGCACCACCGCCGGAGTCGCTTCCAGCGTCTGCACGAGGTTCGGCTGGAAGGCGTCGCGCAGCAGCGCGGTCATCGCGCCCGTCACTTTCAGCTGGCCGGCGGTGATCGGCTGGCGGGCGCGGTTCTGCGCCACCACCATGCGGCCGAGCCGTTCCTCAAGGTCTTCCAGCGAGCGGGCGAGGCAGAAGATCGCCATCACCTCACTGGCCACCGTGATGTCGAACCCGTCCTCGCGCGAGAAGCCGTTGCCCGGCCCGCCGAGGCCGACCACGACGCTGCGAAGGGCGCGGTCATTGAGGTCGACGACGCGCCGCCAGTTGATACGGCGGGTGTCGATATCGAGGGCATTGCCCCAGTAGATGTGGTTGTCGATGGCCGCGGCGAGCAGATTATGCGCGGCGCTGATGGCGTGGAAATCGCCGGTGAAATGCAGGTTGATGTCCTGCATCGGCACGATCTGCGCATGGCCGCCGCCGGTCGCACCGCCCTTGGAGCCGAACACCGGGCCGAGGCTCGGCTCGCGCAGGGCAATGGCGACGCGCTTGCCGGCACGGGCCAGCGCGTCGCCGAGGCCGATCGTGGTGGTGGTCTTGCCCTCGCCCGCCGGGGTCGGGTTGATGGCGGTAACGAGGATCAGCTTGCCATCCGCCTTCGCCTCGGCGGCGCGGGCGAAGCCGAGCGCGATCTTCGCCTTGTCCGGGCCATAGCGGTACAGCGCGGCGGCCGGCACGCCGAGCCGGTCGCCGATCTCCTCGATGGGACGCGGCGTCACGGAAGCGGCAATAGCCGCGTCGCTGGTGGGATCGATCGTGCGCAGCGCGGTCTTCATGAAGGCTCCCGTTACACTTTTCACCGTTAGGCCGCGCATGCGCCCGGCCCGTGCCGCCGTCAGGCCGCGCGCGTGCGCTCGGCCAGTATGGCGACCAGCAACATGCCGCCGAGCACTGCGAGGTGCTCGACCACGAAATAGAATTCGATCTGCGCCATCGGGCCCTCCATGGTCCAGAAATGGTGCGCGATGGGGATGGTCAGCAGCGTGAAGAGGCCCAACGCCCCGGCACCCAACCAGGTCGCCCGGTTCAGCAGGATCAACAGCCCGCCGACAAGCTGGGTAAGGATGGTCGCCACCGCGAAAAGCCACGGGGGAGTGAGGCCGAAATAGGCCATCTCGGCCTCAGCGCCGGCGAAGTCGGTGATCTTGGCGATGGCGCTGCCGAGGAACATGAACACAAGCAGGAGACGCGCGACGAAGGCCGTGATCGGCGAGAGAAGAATGCCGGAAATGATCGCGGGGGTCATCGGTAAGGTTCCCTAAGCGGCGCGATTTGCCGCAGCTCGGGCATAGCGCAGGGGAAGCCGAAAGGCGAGGCGCCCGCCGGCCCCCTCGCCTCAGGACGGCCGGCTTTTCGGGTCGCCGTCCGGATCGTTCCGATCCGAACCGTCCTCGTCCGGCCCGGTGTCGTCCTCGTCCTCGTCCTCGTCCTCGTCCTCGTCCTCGTCGTCCTCCGCATCGTCCGCTTCCTGGGCGGCCTTGGCTTCGGCGATGAACTCTGCGGCGTATTTCTTGGCGTCGCGCACGCTGTCGCCCAGCTCGCGGGCGTAGCGGTCGAGATCGAGACGCAGCCCGCCGACCGAGGGCTTCTCGGTTTCGGCCGCATAGGCGACCATGCGCAGGGAAAGGCCGATATCCGAGGCCAGAACCGCCATGAAGCCGTCGCTCAGATCGTGATCGTCGGCATATTCCATGAGCATGTCGTAGAGCGCCGCACGGTGCTGGTCGAAGGCGGCATCATAGCCTTCGTCGTTTTCGTCTTCCGGGTTTTCAGTGCTGCTGCCGGGCATGTCCTGTCCTCACGCTACCCCGTCGCGGATTGGCGGCTGGAAGCTCAGCCCCATGTCCCACGGGAAATAGATCCACGTATCCTGGCTCACCTCGGTGATGAAGGTGTCGATCAGCGGCCGGCCGAGCGGCTTGGCGTAGACGGTGGCGAAATGCGCCGAGGGCAGCATATCGCGCACCAGCCGCGCCGTCTTGCCGGTATCGACCAGATCGTCGATCACCAGAAGACCCTTGCCGCCCTCGCCCGCCACGGCCGTCACCGCCTCGGCGATGGGCTTGAGCACCTGCATCTCGCCCTGCTTGGTGTAGTCGTGATAGCTGGCGATGCACACCGTCTCGATCATCCGCAGGCCGAGCTCGCGCGCCACGATCGCCGCCGGCACCAGCCCGCCGCGCGTGATGCAGACGATGCCCTCGAACGGGCCGGCGCCGGCCAGGCGCCACGCCAGGGCGCGCGCGTCGCGGTGGAACTGATCCCAGGAGACCGGAAAGGCCTTGTTCTGGCGGTCATCGGACATCAGGCGAAATCCCGGCAAGGCTGGCGGAAACGTCAGCCGCGATCATTAGCGGCAGCGCCGCGCCTTCTCCAGTGCCGCCGGGCGGAAATTCCCGGCTTCGCACGGGAAAAACGGACCGGCAGGTTCACGGCCGCGCCGCCAGCGCCGCGACCATGGCCTCGACCTCCGCCACCGCCGCCGCCAGCTTTTCCGGATCGCGGCCGCGCACCACGAGATTGGTGTTCGGCCGCCCATCCTCAGCCATGAAGGGATAGCTGCCGATGCTCACCTCGGGATGGGCCCGGGCGATGGCGCCGAGCGGCCCGCCGACATCGCCCTCGCGCGCATCCGCCCGCACTGTCTGCGACAGCATGCGAATGCCGGTGCGCAGCTTCGGCGCCACCTGGTCGAGCATGGCCTGCATGATGGTGGGCACGCCGGCCATGACGATGACATTGCCGATCCAGAAGCCGGGCGCCTTGGAGACCGGGTTTTCCACCAGATCGGCGCCGTGCGGGATGCGGGCCATGCGCAGGCGCGCCTCGTTGAGGTCTTCCGGCTTGATGTACTCCAGCAGCATGGCGCGGGCGCGGGGGTCGATGTCGATGCCGACCCCGAACGCCTTCGCCACGCAATCCGCCGTGATGTCGTCATGGGTGGGGCCGATGCCGCCTGTCGTGAAGACATAGGTATAGCGGGCGCGCAGCGCGTTCACCGCGCCGACGATCTCGTCCTCGATGTCAGGCACCACCCGCACCTCGCGCACATCGACGCCGATGGCGGTGAGATATTCGGCGATATAGCCGATGTTCCGGTCCTTGGTGCGGCCGGAAAGAATCTCGTCACCGATGACCAGCACCGCCGCCGTCACCAAAACTGCCGCATCCGCCATTCGATTCTCCCCCACACCGGGATGACGACGCCGCCATCCGCCGCAATTCACCGCACTTGTCGCCGCAGGCGAGGGCACGATGCCCTGAAAACGGGCAATCGGTGCGCAATCCCGCAATTATCGCCTCGGGAAGGGTTCCTCCCCTTCCGCTGGCACGAGCTTTGTAGCTAACTTGGCTGAGTTGGGGAGTAGATTTGCAGCAATGAGCGTCGCCTTCGACGAAATGACCAATGCGGACGGTTCGATCCGGCCCGCTTACGCCGCGCTCTCCCGCTGGTTGAGCAATGTGCCGCCCGACGTGCTGGACTATCGCCGGCGGGAGGCCGAGTTCATATTCCGGCGCATCGGCATCACCTTCGCCGTCTATGGCGAGAGCGATGCCCAGGAGCGCCTGATCCCCTTCGACATCATCCCGCGCATCCTCACCGGCACCGAATGGCGCCGGCTGTCGCTGGGGCTGGAACAGCGCACCAAGGCGCTGAACCTGTACCTCAAGGACATTTATTCCCGGCGCGAGATCCTCAAGGCCGGCGTGGTGCCGGAGGACCTCGTCTACCAGAACCCCGCCTTCCGGCCTGAAATGAACGGCCAGAAGGTGCCGCACGACCTATATGTGCACATCGCCGGCATCGACGTGGTGCGTGTCGACGCCGACACGTTCTATGTGCTGGAGGACAATGCGCGCACCCCTTCCGGCGTCTCCTACATGCTGGAGAACCGCGAGATCATGATGCGGCTCTTCCCGGAGCTGTTCGCCGACAACCGCGTCGCGCCGGTGGAAAACTACACCGACGAATTGCTGGCGACGCTGAAATCGCTGGCGCCGGGCACCTCCAACAGCGACCCGGCGGTCGTTGTGCTGACGCCGGGCATCTATAATTCGGCCTATTACGAGCACTCCTTCCTCGCCGACAAGCTGGGCGTAGAACTGGTGGAAGGCCGCGACCTGTTCGTGCGCAACGACATCGTCTACATGCGCACCACCGAGGGGCCGCGCCGGGTCGATGTCATCTACCGCCGGCTCGATGATGATTTCATCGATCCGCTCACCTTCCGTCCCGACAGCGCGCTGGGCGTGCCGGGGCTGATGAGCGCCTATAATGCCGGCAACGTCACGCTGACCAATGCGGTCGGCACCGGCGTCGCCGACGACAAGGCGGTCTACAGCTATATGCCTGACATCATCCGCTTCTATCTCGGCGAGGAGCCGCTGCTGAAGAACGTGCCGACCTGGCGCTGCCGCGAGCCGGACCACCTGAAATATGTGCTCGACCATCTCAACGAGCTGGTGGTGAAGGAAGTGCATGGCTCGGGCGGCTACGGCATGCTGATCGGCCCGCGCGCCGACAAGGCGCAGATCGAGCTGTTCCGCGCCAAGCTGAAGCAGGACCCAAACAATTTCATCGCCCAGCCGACGCTGGCGCTGTCGACCTGCCCGACCTTCGTCGAGGAAGGCATCGCCCCGCGCCATGTCGATCTGCGCCCCTTCGTGCTGACCGGCGCCGACAAGGTGCGCATCGTGCCAGGCGGGCTGACCCGCGTGGCGCTGGAGGCCGGCTCGCTGGTGGTCAATTCCAGCCAGGGCGGCGGGACCAAGGACACCTGGGTGCTGGAGGAGAACTGAGTTCGGCGTTCTAGGGACGGAAAACACCACGTCATCCTGAGGTGCCCGGCGCAGCCGGGCTTTGAGGGATATCGCCCCAGATGAGCATCCTTCGAGGCTCGCTTCGCTCGCACCTCAGGATGACGGTGCTCTCTGGAATGCAATGAGGGGGAGCGCAGATGTCGATTGAAACATGGCTGGCCTTCATCGCCGCCTCGGCGGTCCTGCTGGTGATCCCCGGCCCGACCATTCTGCTCGTCGTCTCCTATGCGCTCGGACAGGGGCGCAAGGTGGCGTTCCCGGTCGCGCTCGGCGTGGCGCTGGGCGACTTCACCGCCATGACGCTGTCCATGCTCGGCCTCGGCGCCCTGCTCGCCACCTCGGCGACGCTGTTCACCGCGCTGAAATGGGTTGGCGCCGCCTATCTGATCTGGCTCGGCATCAAGCTCTGGCGGGCCGGCGGTACGGCCAGCTTCGGCGAGGCCCGCCCGGCGGGCTCGGCCTGGGCGATGATCGCGCATGCCTGGGTGGTCACGGCGCTGAACCCGAAGAGCATCACTTTTTTCGTGGCGTTCCTGCCCCAATTTCTCGATCCGGGGCGGGACTTCCTCACCCAGCTGGCGATTTTCGAGGCGACCTTCCTCGTCCTCGCCGCCGCCAATGCCTTCGGCTACGCGCTGCTCGCCGGTCGCCTGCGCGGGGCGGTGCAGAACACGCGCATGGTCGCTATCATCAACCGGGTCGGCGGTTCGCTGCTGATCGCGGCGGGCGTCGCCACGCTCGCCTGGCGCAACGCCAAATAGAACGCGGGTCCCATGCTCTCTCGTACTGCCGACAATCTCTACTGGCTGTCCCGCTACATGGAGCGGGCGGACTGCCTCGCCCGCATCCTCGATGTGACGCAGCGTCTCGCCCAGTTGCCGGCGGCCTATGGCGGCTCCACCAATGAGTGGCGCTCCGCCCTGCTCACCGCCGGCTGCGCCGAGCAGTTCAAGGCGGTGTATGGCGACGACATCAGCGAGCAGAACGTCATCACCTTTCTGGCCTTCTCGCCGGAAAACCCGTCCTCGATCCGCAACTGCTTCGAGATCGCCCGCACCAATGCCCGCTCGGTCCGCACCGCGCTGACCATGGAGATGTGGGAGACGATCAACTCCTCCTGGCTGGAGCTGAAGCGCTATTCCACCAAAAACATGACGCGCGAGGAGTTGGCGCGCTTCATGGCCTTCGTCAAGGAAACCTCGCTGCGCTTCGACGGCGCCGCCTACCGCACCATGCTGCGCAACGACGCCTTCTGGTTCTCGCGCGTGGGCATGTATGTCGAGCGCGCCGACAACACCGCCCGCATTCTCGACGTGAAATACCATGTGCTGCTGCCGGATTCAGAGCACATTGGCGGGCCGCTCGACTACTTCCAATGGGCCTCGATCCTGCGCTCGGTGTCGGCGCTGACCTCGTTCCACTGGGTCTACCGCGAGAGCGTGAAGCCGTGGCTGGTGGCGGATTTGCTGATCCTCAACGCGCAGATGCCGCGCTCGCTGACCAGTTGCTACCAGAACATAACGCGCTATCTCGACGATATCGCCGCCTATTACGGCCGCCAGGGCGGCTCGCAGAGGCTGGCGCGCTCGACCCTGACCCGGCTCGGCAACAGCCGCATGGAGGACATTTTCCAGACCGGACTGCACGAATACATCGATACTTTCGTGACCGAGAACAACCGCCTCGGCTCCATCGTCAACGAGCAGTACCTGCTCTGAACCGGCCTGCGTCATGCGTATCCATGTCAATCACGCGACCATCTACACCTATGATCCGCCGGCCAATGGCGCGATCCAGACCCTGCGCCTGACGCCGCGCAACCATGATGGCCAGTATGTCGTCTCCTGGCGCATCGACGTCTCGGAAGGCTGCCAGCTGCGCGCCCACCAGGACGCCTTCGGCAATCTGACCCACACTTTCGCGCTCGACGGCCCGATCCGGGAGCTGCGCGTGCTGGTGGAGGGCGAGGTCGAGACGCAGGACACCGCCGGCGTCATTCGCGGCATCAATGAGCGCTTTCCGCCGACCTTCTTCCTGCGAAACTCGGACCTTACCACCGCCGATGCCGAGCTGATCGCCTTCGCGCACGCCTCGGCGCAGGCCGCCAGCGGCGACCGAATCGCCCGCCTGCACGCGCTGATGGACGCGATCACTGCGGCGATGGAGTTCGACGACGACCCGACCCATGTCTCCACCACCGCCGCCGCCGCCTTCAAAGCGAAGCGCGGCGTGTGCCAGGACTTCGCGCATATATTCACCACCTGCGCCCGCCATATCGGCGTTCCGGCGCGCTATGTGAGCGGCTATCTCGTCGGCGACGGCGCCGAAGTCGCGCAGCGCGCCGGCCATCAGGCCGGGCATGCCTGGTCGGAAGCCTATGTCGAGGGGCTGGGCTGGATCGGCTTCGATGCCGCGCAGGGCCAGTGCCCGACTGAGGCCTATGTGCGGCTCGCCGTCGGGCTCGACTATCTCGGCGCGGCCCCGGTGCGGGGCAATCGCTATGGCGGCGGCGATGAAAACCTCACCGTCGCCCTCAAGGTCGACCAGTCGAGCCGCCAGGTTCAGGGCTGAGGCTCCAGGGATGAAGCTCCCCAAGCCTGAAGCTCCAAGGCCGAGCGTTTGGGGCCTAACGTGCATCGCTGAGGTTGCCCCTCAGGAAAGCGGCCCGGTATAAGGGCGCGGGGCGGCGCCGTCTGGCGCCGGCGCGGATGGGGGAAGTGCCTTTCATGACCTATTGTTGCGGCATTCTGGTGCGTGACGGCCTCGTCATGATCGCCGATACGAGGACCAATGCCGGCCTCGACAACGTCTCGACCTTCCGCAAGCTCCATGTGTTCGAGGAGCCGGGCCGCCATGTGCTGGCGCTGTCCACCGCCGGCAATCTGTCGATCTCGCAGGCGGTGATCAGCACGCTGCAGGAGGGGCTGGAGAACCCGGAGACCGGGGCCAAGGAGACGCTCTCGACCTGCAGCAGCATGTTCCGCGCCACCCAGCTGGTCGGGCGGGCGGTGCGCCATGTCTATGACCTCTACGGCGCGGCGCTGAAGGAAGCGGATCTGCGCTTCGACGTCTCGTTCCTGTTTGGCGGGCAGGTGAATGGCGGGCGCATGCGGCTGTTCATGATCTACGCCGCCGGCAATTTCATCGAATGCACAAGCGACACGCCGTTTCTGCAGATCGGCGAGCACAAATATGGCAAGCCGGTGCTGGACCGCTCCATCACCTTCGACACCGATCTCTATGACGGGTTGAAATCCGGCCTGATCTCGATGGATTCGACCATGCGCTCGAATCTCGGCGTCGGCATGCCGATCGACATTCTGGTGGCGCGCCGCGATGGCGGGCAGGCCGAGCTGAATTACCGCATCGAGCCGGGCGAGCCCTATTTCCACGATCTGCGCGAGCGCTGGTCGGCGGCGCTGCGGGCCGCCCACACCTCGATC
The DNA here is from genome assembly GCA_000378025.1 of Xanthobacteraceae bacterium 501b. Taxonomy (GTDB): domain Bacteria; phylum Pseudomonadota; class Alphaproteobacteria; order Rhizobiales; family Xanthobacteraceae; genus Ancylobacter. The sequence continues at coordinate 908,942 of KB899087.1, read as the reverse complement.
CCGCGCCCGCCCTATGGGCGCTGAAGGCGCGTTTGACAGCAAAATGGGCCGCCCGCATACGATTACGGACGACCCATTTTGTAAAACCTGCGTTTAACGGCAGGTGACAAGCGTCTTCACCCGTCAGGTGAGAAGCCAGATCAAAAGAATAATCGGAATCGGGATACCGATAAGCCAGAGCAGAATAGGCATGATTTGCCCTCCGGTTTGCAAGACGTGGGGTTCGCCTTGATAACGCCGAAATTGCTGTTGGGTTCCTTGTCGCGCCCGAAACCTTGACAGGATGATGCCCCCGTCCCCGGCCGGGCATCCGCACACAGGCCTGAGCGTCGGCCGACGGCGCGCTCATTGGGAGATTCCGCATGAACGCCCCCCGCATCGCCCTCGTCACCGGCGCCGGCACCGGCATCGGCAAGGCCGCCGCGCTCGCCCTCCATGAGGCCGGCTTTACCGTGGTGCTCACCGGGCGCCGGGCCGAGCCGCTGGAGGCGGTCGCCGCCGCGATGGGCGGAAAGAGCCACGCCATCACCGCCGACGTGTCGGACCCCGCCTCGGTGGCGGCACTGTTCGCGGCGGTGCAGCAGCGTTTCGGCCGGCTCGACGTGCTGTTCAACAATGCCGGCGGCTGGTCGCCCGCCACGCCGATCGAGGATATCCCGCTGGCTGACTGGCAGCATGTGGTGAATGTGAACCTCACCGGCGTGTTCCTGTGCATCCAGCACGCCATGCGGCTGATGAAGGCGCAGGACCCGAAGGGCGGGCGCATCATCAATAACGGCTCGATCTCGGCACATGCGCCGCGCCCGCTGACCGGCCCCTATACCGCGACCAAGCACGCCGTCACCGGTCTCACCAAGCAGGTGGCGCTGGAAGGGCGGGCCCACAACATTGCCTGCGGCCAGATCGACATCGGCAATGCCGAAACCGACATGACGGCGAAGATGAAGACCGGCGTGCTGCAGCCCAATGGCCAGATCATGGTCGAGCCGACCTTCAATGCCGGCCATGCCGGCCGCGCGGTGGCCCACATGGCCAGCCTGCCGCTCGACGCCAACATCCTCACCATGACCATCATGGCCAGCAGCGCGCCCTTTGTCGGGCGGGGGTGACGAGGGGCTCAGAACGCCAGCCGGAACCCGGCCGAGACAGTGGTCGCCTGGAAATCCATGCCGGAACCGTCCTTGAACACATCCAACAGTTCGCCGATCGCATTGTCATACATGGTCGCATCGCCGGTGCCGCGGAAATAGGTGTCGAGCTCCACCCCGAGATAAAACCCGGCGCTGGCACTCAGCGCATAATCCGCCCGCGCCCCAACGGTGAGGAAGGGCAAGGTGCCGATATCGTCCTCGAAGCGCAGCTGGCGGAAGTAATGGTGATCGGTGTCGTTGGCGGAGAAGGTCACGCCGCCCTTCACCAGAGCGGTCAGCGTCCACGCCTCGTGGCGTAGCTCGGTCTCGGCCCCGACGAAGAGACCCGCATAGCGCTGCTGGTAGTCAATGGCCGGCAGGGAGGTGTAGTCGAGCTTGGCGGTATCGCGGAAGCCGTTGCGGCTGTAGAGATAAGGGCCGTCATTCGCGGTCCATTTAATGTCGGTGTATTTGAACCCGGCCTGCAGGGTGAGCAACCTCCCCTCGCCCAGGGTGAACCGCCGCCCCAGCGCCGCGTCGATGTCGACATAATGGTCGAGCGAAGTGGAGGGGTGGGTGGAATAGTGGGTCCAGTCTTGCGCCGCATAGCTGCGGACATAGGAGCCGACCCAATCGAAGTCGCGCATATGGCTACTGCCGGAGAAGCCCAGCTTGCCATTGGCCGAGAACACCACGTTCTCGACCAGCTCGACCTTCAGCGCCGCGGTTACGACGGGCGCCTGGCTCTCCCAGATCAGCCGGCTGATCCGATTGCCGTCCTCATAGACATATTCGTTGGCAGTGATCCACGTGTAGCCGAAGCCGGCCTTGAGGATGACCTCCTCGCCGGGCGTCGCCAGCAGCAGCTGCTCGGGCAGGACGGGCGAGGCATTGTCGGCGGCCAGAACGGCCCCCATGCCGGCAATATAAAGGCCTATACCGATCAGCCCGGACCGCCCGCTTCGCGCCATGGCGACTCTCCCCACCTCATTCCGTTAAGGAATAGGTGGAGGCAACGCAGTCTGTCCAGCATCCGCTAAGGACTTGCGAAGCCTCACTCTTCCGGCGGTTTCAGAACACCGCCAGCGCACCCTGGAACAGCAGCCAGCTGAGCAGGCCCATGACGCCGAAGCTGACCAGCGTCGCCACCACGCCGGCGAGAATGAACACGCCGTCGCGCTCGACCAGACCGAGGCCGAGAATCACCACCGCGATGCCGGGCGGCAGATTGCCGAAGATCGGGATCGGCAGTAGCAGCAGCAGGCCGAGCACCACCACCAGCCCGCCCAGCACGAAGCGGGCGGAGGGCGAGGAAAAATAGGGCAGGCGCGGGCGGGAATAGCCCTCGAAGCGGCGGATCAGCTTGAGCGAGCCGTTAACGATCTTCTCCAACAGCGCGCGCGAGATGGTGCGGTTGGCCAGCCAGCGCGGCAGCCACAATTCGTCGCGCCCCACCACCATCTGCCCGCCGACAAGACAGAGCAGGATGCCACAGATGACCGGCAGGCCGGGCGGCATCGGCAGGCAGTTCGGCAGGCCGAGCAGCAGGATGGACAGGCCGAAGGCGCGGTTGCGCAGCGCATGCACGATTTCGCCCACGCCGATGCGTTCCGCCGAATGGGCGGTGACGATCGCCGAGAGCAATTCCGACGTGCGCGGAGAACGATGATCCACCGGCGTGACCAGCTGCCTGACTTTCCTCGGGCGCCGGACCGGCCCCCGTTCCCGCGCTCATAGCACGTCGCGCGCGGCAAGAAGAGGGCAGCAGGCGCAAAACACAGGCAAGGCGGCAAGTCTCAGTTCAGCCGGAACTCCCCGTCCACCCGGCGCAGTTCGGCCGGGCCGATCAGCCGCGAATGCGCCACCAGCACCGAATGCAGCGGGCCTTCCAGCTCGCGCTTCCAGAAGGCGAGGAAGTGGTTCAGCTCCGGGAAATGCGGGCAGAGATCGTAATGCTGCCAGAGAAAGGTCTGCAGGATTCCCGGATGATCGGGCATCCGGTAGAGGATCTGGGCCGTGGTGAGGCCATAGCCCTCCAGCTGCCGGCGGAAATCCGGCGACACGCGCCCGCCGGTACCCGCGCCCTCCCCCGTGGCCTGCAGCGACCGCCCACCACGCGACGACACCCCATGATCGGTCATGTGGAACCTCCTTTCGTGACGATAAGAGAGTGTGCAGCCGCTGCCGGCGCGCGGCAAGGTTAAAAATGATAATACCTGTTCAATATCAATGCACTAGCAGCATACGCGACGGAGTGCTGACAGGAAGGGGGTATTTGCGTTGGCACTCTCTCATCGCGACTGCCAGTTTTTTGCCGCCCGCACCTTGCGCCCCCTATCCCCGGCGCCTAGATGTCGCACGGCACCGCGAGATACCCCCAGACCATCCGGTTGGGCGGGCGCGGTGCGGGATCAAACGATCGTTCACGATTGGAGAGAGCCGATGAAGTTCCGTCCCCTGCATGACCGGGTCGTGGTCAAGCGTATTGATGCGGAAGAGAAGACCGCGGGCGGCATCATCATTCCCGACACTGCCAAGGAAAAGCCCTCGCAGGGCGAAGTCGTCGCTGTTGGCCCCGGCGCCCGCGACGAAGCCGGCAAGCTGGTGCCGCTCGATGTGGCGGCCGGCGACCGGGTGCTGTTCGGCAAGTGGTCGGGCACCGAGGTCAAGCTCGACGGCGTCGACTACCTCATCATGAAGGAGTCCGACATCCTGGGCGTCCTGGAAGGCGCTTCTGCGTCCAAGAAGGCCGCCTGAGCCAGCCGCTCACGCTGCTCGCAACGCATCACCGGAGTAAGAGATCATGTCTGCCAAGGAAGTTAAGTTCGCTGGCGACGCGCGCGAGAAGATGCTGCGCGGCGTCGACATTCTCGCCAATGCCGTCAAGGTCACGCTCGGTCCCAAGGGCCGCAACGTCGTGATCGAGAAGAGCTTCGGCGCTCCCCGCATCACCAAGGACGGCGTCACCGTCGCCAAGGAAATCGAGCTCGAGGACAAGTTCGAGAACATGGGCGCGCAGATGGTGCGCGAAGTGGCCTCGAAGTCCAACGACCTCGCCGGCGACGGCACCACCACCGCCACCGTGCTGGCCCAGGCCATCGTGAAGGAAGGCGCCAAGTCGGTCGCCGCCGGCATGAACCCGATGGACCTCAAGCGCGGCATCGACCTCGCGGTCGAGGCCATCGTCGCTGATCTCAAGAAGAACGCCCGCAAGGTGACGTCCAACGCCGAGATCGCCCAGGTCGGCACCATCTCCGCCAATGGCGACGCCGAAATCGGCAAGTACCTCGCCGAGGCGATGCAGAAGGTCGGCAACGAGGGTGTCATCACCGTCGAGGAAGCCAAGACCGCCGAGACCGAGCTCGACGTGGTGGAGGGCATGCAGTTCGACCGCGGCTACCTCTCGCCCTACTTCATCACCAACGCCGAAAAGATGCGCGTTGAGTTCGAGGACCCCTACATCCTCATCCACGAGAAGAAGCTCTCGGGCCTGCAGGAACTGCTGCCGGTGCTGGAAGCCGTGGTGCAGACCTCCAAGCCGCTGCTGATCATCGCCGAGGACATCGAGGGCGAGGCGCTCGCCACCCTCGTCGTCAACAAGCTGCGTGGCGGCCTCAAGGTCGCGGCCGTCAAGGCGCCCGGCTTCGGTGATCGCCGCAAGGCCATGCTGCAGGATATCGCCATCCTGACCGGCGGCACCGCCATCTCCGACGATCTCGGCATCAAGCTCGACACCGTGACGCTCGCCATGCTCGGCCGCGCCAAGAAGGTCGTGCTCGAGAAGGAGAACACCACGATCGTCGACGGCGCCGGCTCGAAGAAGGACATCGAGGACCGCGTGTCGCAGATCAAGGCGCAGATCGAGGAGACCACCTCGGACTACGACCGCGAGAAGCTGCAGGAGCGTCTGGCCAAGCTCGCCGGCGGCGTCGCGGTGATCCGCGTCGGCGGCGCGACCGAAGTCGAAGTGAAGGAAAAGAAGGACCGCGTTGACGACGCGCTGCACGCGACCCGCGCGGCCGTGGAAGAAGGCGTGCTGCCGGGCGGCGGCGTCGCCCTGCTGCGTGCCATGAAGGCGCTGGACGCCGTCGTCACCGCCAATCCCGACCAGAAGACCGGCGTCGACATCGTCCGCAAGGCGGTGCAGTACCCGGCGCGCCAGATCGCCAACAATGCCGGCGAAGACGGCTCGCTGATCGTCGGCCGTATCCTCGAGAAGGATACCTACGCCTACGGCTTCAATGCCCAGACCGGCGAATATGTCGACATGTACAAGGCCGGCGTCATTGACCCGGCCAAGGTGCTGCGCTCGGCGATCCAGAACGCGGCCTCCGTGGCCTCGCTGCTGATCACCACCGAAGCGATGATCGCCGACATTCCGAAGAAGGGCGGCGCGGCCCCCGCCATGCCGGGCGGCGGCATGGGCGGCATGGGCGGCATGGACTTCTGAGGAAGTCCATTCGCCCCTGCGGTTTCTTGATGCCGAAGTCGGCAACAGCCGACTTCGGTGGCGGCATGGACTTCTGAGGAAGTCCATTCGCCCCTGCGGTTTCTTGATGCCGAAGTCGGCAACAGCCGACTTCGGTGGCGGCATGGACTTCTGAGGAAGTCCATTCGCCTCTGCGGGTTAATCTGAGTGAGAAGGGCGCGGCGCAGGCCGCGCCCTTTTTTGCTGCGCCGACGCCCCCCCCCAAACTACCGTCATTCCCGGACCCGGCCTGGGGATCCACGCCTTGACCTCGCGCCGTCGGAAAAGCGTGGAGGGCCGGGCCAAGCCCGGCCCTGACGTGGCACTTGAAGGGCCGGCCCAAGCCCCGCCCTGACACAACGCTGGGGCGACGGCGAGCCCGGCCCTGGTCGCGCCAGCGCCTGACGAGGGCGCGCCCCTCGCGAGGGGTGGTCGCCCCCCAAAGAGCCGTCATCCCCGGGCTTGGCCCGGGGGATTCACGCCTTGGCCTTGTGCCGTCGGAAAGGTGGGGAGACGACCGGCCAAGCCCGGTCTTGGCCGCCACAGGCATGCCCGCACCGCCGACTCACCGCCGGTTACGCCCGCGCTGCGCCGGGTCGCGGCCCGCACCCTTGGCGTGTTGCTTCACACCTGCCCCAGAGAAAGACCCCGCGCCGCGCAGGCTTCACCCTCCGACTTTGAGTTCTCCGCTACCTCCCAACGGTATCCTGCCAACAGATGTACGAGCAAACGGTATTCAGGGAAGCCGATTGTTGCATTTCGGACGCACCGTCAGGAACAAACGCGGGGGTAGCAGGCCACAACCGAACTGTTTCGCGGGAATGTCATTATCCCGGCAGTGCGTTTACCTGGAGAAACCTCATGAACCGCTCGCTGCTTCTTGGCGCGGCCGCCCTGCTTGCCACCGGCACCGCCAGCTTTGCCGCCGACATGCCCTATCCCGTCAAGGCCGAGCCGGTCGCGGTTTTCGTGCCGGCGTTCTCCTGGACCGGCCTCTATCTCGGCGGCAATGCCGGCTATGCCTGGGGTGAATCCAAGGCCACCGACGTGCTGTTCTTCGACAGCACCGGCGGCGTATACACGCCCGGCGGCCTGTTTGCCGGCAACGACGTGAACTTCGGCAATATGGACGGCTGGGTCGCCGGCGGCCAGATCGGCTACAACTATCAGTTCGAGAACAATGTGGTCGTCGGCGTCGAGGCTGACTTCCAGTGGACCGGCGCCGAGGAGAGCATCGCCTTCTACGCCACGCCGGCCGGTCCCTACTATCAGTCCAGCGCTGAGCTGGAATGGTTCGGCACCGTGCGCGCCCGCCTCGGCTACGCCTTCGACCGCCTGCTCGTCTACGGCACCGGCGGCTTCGCCTATGGTAAGGTCAGCAGCTCGACCACCGTCATGGGCCTCACCGGCGGCGGCGCGCCGGACTTCACCACCGCGGCCTACGGCTCGCATGACAACGTCAACACCGGCTGGACCATCGGCGGCGGTCTCGAATATGCGATCACCGACAACTGGATCCTGCGCGGCGAATACCTCTATGTCGACCTCGGCGAGTCCAATGTGACCAGCTACCTCGCCGGCACGTCGGGCAGCTTCGTCAGCGCCAAGGCCGACCTGACCAGCAACATCGTCCGCGCCGCGATCAGCTACAAGTTCTGATCGACGCGAAGGGTATTCCCTGGCGACAAGACGAAAAAGCCCGGCGCGAGCCGGGCTTTTTTGCGTCTGCAAGGCAATTGGGAGAGCGCAGAAGACGCGCGCCCAAGCTGCGGCGCCTTCTCCTGCGCGTCAGAAGCGGCTGGACGCCCAGCGCACCAGCTGCACGAACACCTCGTCCGAGGCCTGGTCGAGCGCCGCCGTGGCGTCCGGCCCGCTGGTGGAGGCGGCCGGGGCGCGAGCGGTGAACACCTGCGCGGCGACGATGCGGCCCGAACTGGCGCTGACGATCTTGACCGACACCTCGACCACCGCCACCGGCCCGCCGTCATAAGTGCGCAGGCCGAAGGCCCGCAGGTCCGAGAGCAGCGTGTAGTCGGCGCTAAGCCCCTCGCCGGCCCGGCCGACCGAGCGGGCACGGTTGCCGTTCTCGAAGGATTCGATCAGCCGCGCCTGGAACAGCGCCGGCAGCCGGTCGCTCCACTGCGCCTTGTCCAGATAGGTGATCTGGCCGGGCTGCGGCTCGACCACGATCCGCTCGGTGTCCAGCACCGCCAGCGCGCTGGGCGGGCCTACCACGAGCAGGCCGGTTCCCCGGCGCGGGGCGCTGAAATCGGCCGGCGCGCTGAGATCGAAGGTCGGCACCGCCGTGTCGCCACCCGACAGGAGCGTGCTGCAGCCGCCGAGGAGCGCGGCCAGCGCCGCCATGCCGAGAGCGCCGGCGACCTTGCGGGCGCGGAAGCCGCGCCCCGAAAAGCTGCGCCCGGTCGAGCGGTCGCTTGTCTCGTCAAAACTCACGCGAACGCCCCTGCCCCCGTCGGTTGCACGACTTCCCATCATATGGCGCCCCATCGCCTAGCGCCCATTGTAGCTGGGTACGTTCGACCCGCCAAAGATGAACTGGCGCGGGTTGCGCTCAAAATTCCTGAAAACGCGCTCGATTTCACTGAGCGTGCGCCGGCCGTCCACCGCCAGCGCCTCGTATTGCCGCAGACCCGGCCCGGCAAACTTGTTGAGGTTGACCGTCAGTTCCGCCGTGCGGGTGTCGAGATTAGCGGCGAGCTTGCGCACTTCGGCGGCGGCGCCGGAAATCTCGCTGAACATCCCCTTGCCTTCCTCGCTCGTCGTCATGCCATTCACATTGTCGAGGATGACGTTGACCTTCTGGGCCATGGTACCGAGCTGCGCGGTGAACGCGCTGATGTCGTTGACCGTGTTGCCTAGCTTTTCCGGATCGACGGAAACCACCAGCTTGTCGAGATTGTCCGCCAGCGAGGAGATGCGCCGCGCCGCGCCGCCCATTTCCCGCAGGAAGGCGTCGATATTGCCGGAATTCTCGCCCAGTGCGGTGGTGAACTTGTCGACATTGTCGATCACCGAAGAGATCTTGGCGTCATTGGCCGTGATCAGGTCGTCGATGCGAATGGCGATGTCGTTGACCCGCCCCAGCACGTCGCGGGCCGAGCGCATCAGGTCCTGCACCGCCGACGTGTCGGCGTCGATGCGCGGCAGCTGGCCTTCCGCCGGCGCCGGCAGCGGCGCGGCCTGGGTTGAGCCGCCGACCAGCCCGACCGAGGCAAGGCCGGTGAGCAGCTGCGAATCCAGCGTGGCGCGGGTGTCGGACTTGACCGGCGTATCGGGCTGCACGGCGATGCGGGCGATGACCTTGCGCGGGTCCTGCGCATCGAGCCGCAACGCCGTCACCTCGCCCACCGGAATACCGTTGAAGGTGACGGAGGAGCCGGTCTGCAACCCACTCACCACGCCGCTGAACACGACATCATAGGAGGTGCGCGGCCCGCGATTGGCCGAGCCGGTGAACCACCAGACAAAGGCGAAGCCCGCCGCGACGACGGCGAGGGTGAACAGCCCGATGATCGTGTAATTGGCGCGTGTCTCCATGGTGTCCTCAGCGCGCCCCTTCAGAACCGAAGCCGGCGGCGCGCGCCCGCTTGCCGTGAAAATAAGCCGAAACCCAGGGATGTTGCGACGCCAGCATGGTCTCGATCGGACCGACGGCGATGACCTTGCCATCGGCGAGTGCCGCGATGCGATCGCACACCGTGTGCAGGCTGTCCAGATCGTGAGTTACCATGAATACCGTCAACCCCAAAGTCTGCTGGAGGGTTGCAATCAATTCGTCGAATTCGCCGGCACCGATCGGGTCGAGGCCCGAGGTCGGCTCGTCGAGGAACAGGATTTCAGGGTCCAGCGCCAGGGCGCGGGCCAGCGCCACACGCTTGATCATGCCGCCGGAAAGCTCGGACGGCGCCTTTTCGGAGACATCAGGGGCGAGGCCGACCATCTCCAGCTTAGCGATGGTGAGTTCGTCCATCAGCCCCTGCGACAGGTCGAGATATTCGCGCATCGGGAACTGGATGTTCTGCCGCACGCTCAGCGAGGAGAACAGCGCGCCCTGCTGGAACAGCACGCCCCAGCGCTGCTCAAGCGCCCGCCGGCCGGCATAGGTAAGATCGTCGAGGTCCTGGCCGAACACCGCCACCGTGCCGGCGCGCTTGGGCACCAGCCCAAGTATGGTGCGGGTCAGCACCGATTTGCCGCCGCCCGAGGCGCCGACGAAGCCGAGGATCTCGCCGCGCTTCACGTCGAGCGAGAGGCCCTTGAGGATGGTGCGCTCGCCAAACGCCACCACCAGGTCGCGCACATGGATGATCGTCTCGCCGGGAGCGACGTCGGGGACGGCCGCGCCGCTCGTCTGCTGGGTGTCGGTTTCGGCGTGCACGCGCGCCTCACATGTCAATCGCGGCGAAGAACATGGCGAACAGCCCGTCCACCACGATCACCAGGAAGATCGCCTTCACCACCGAGGCGGTGGTGTGGGCGCCGAGGGATTCCGCGCTGCCGCCGACCCGCATGCCCTCCATGCAGGCGATGAGGCCGATGATCGCCGCCATGAACGGCGCCTTTATCATGCCGACCTCGAAAGTGTTGAGGCCGATGGCCTCCTGCAGCCGGGCGATGAAGATCGCCGGTGAAATGCCGCCATAGAGCCAGGCCACCAGCCCGCCGCCGAACAGCGCGCTCATATTGCCGATGAAGGTGAGCAGCGGCACGGCGATGACCAGCGCCACCAGGCGCGGCAGCACCAGCACTTCATTGGGATCGAACCCCATCACCCGCAGCGCGTCGACTTCTTCGCGCATCCGCATGGAGCCGAGTTCCGCCGTGAAGGCGCTGCCCGAGCGGCCGGCCACCATGATCGAGACGATCAGCACGCCGAGTTCGCGCAGGGTGAGAATGCCCACCATGTCGACGACATAGGTGGTGGCGCCGAACTTGCGGAAATGGAAGATGCCCTGCTGGGCGATGATGCAGCCGATCAGGAAGGTGATCAGCGCCACGATCGGCACCGCCCGCAGGCCGGCCCGCTCCAGATGATAGATCATCGAGGTAAAGCGGAAAGTGTGCGGGCGCACCAGCACGCGCAGGAACGCCGCCACCACCGCCCCGATGAAGGAAAGCAGCCCCAGAGCGTCATCGGCCATCGACACCGTGGTCTTGCCGACCAGCTGGAGAGCGCCCAGCATCGGGTTCACATGGCGCAGGCGCGGCGGATTCTGGTGGCTGCCCTTGACGATATCGTCCAACAGCGGGCGGAAGCGGCGCTCCAGCCCGACGATCTGGAAGCGGATATTGGCCTTGTCGAGGGATTGCAGCAGCCGGTCGAGCACCACGGCGCCGAGCGTGTCGAAGCTGCGCACACCGGAAAGGTCGATCCGCGCCGTCTCGCTGGTTCCGCTGCCGACTTCCGCCAGCGCGGCATCGACGCTGCCTTCGAGCGCGCGCCCCTGCCCGGCCACCCAGCGGCCATTGCCCACGAACACGAGTTCGCGGCCATTGCGGACGGTGGCCAGAAGCGGCGCTTCAGCAGCTCCCAAAATGACCTCTCCTGCGGGCATGACACGACCAGCGGCCGCGACACCGAGACGAATTCGCAATGCTCTACTTAGCGGTAGCACCTGCGGCCGTCGAGAGAGCCGCCCGGCGAATCACGGCGATGACACCCCGGGAACGGCGTAATCGCCGCGAGTGTGCTTTCAATGCGACGCCCCGCCGGGCGCGGCCGGCCTTATGCTGGGAGCGCGATTCCTCCTGCTCCCGGCGATAGGGCCATGACCGATCTCCTCATCACTGCCGAACGCTTCCCGATCCGTGGCCGGTTCACCATCGCCCGCGGATCAAAGACCGAGGCCGCCGTCGTCACCGTCGAGCTGCGCGACGGCGCCCATGTCGGACGCGGCGAGTGCGTGCCCTATGGACGCTATGGCGAGAGCGTCGAAGGGGTGGTCGACCAGCTCGCCGCGCTGCAAAAGCTGATTGCCGAGGGCCTGCGGCGCGAGGATTTGATGACGGTCCTGCCGCCCGGGGCGGCGCGCAACGCGCTCGACTGCGCGATGTGGGACATCGACGCCAAACGGGCCGAAATGCGCGTTTATGAGATGGCCGGCCTGCCGGCGCCGCAGCCGGTCGTCACCGCCTACACGCTCAGCCTCGACACGCCGGAAGCCATGGCGCAGGCGGCCCGCGAGTCCGGGCACGACCTGCTCAAACTCAAGCTCGGCACCGAGGGCGACCTCGCCCGCCTCACCGCGATCCGCGCGGCGGTGCCGCAGGCGCGGCTGATCGTCGACGCCAATGAGGGCTGGACGGCGGAGAATCTGGAGGCGCATCTGGCCGCCTGCGCCGAAGTCGGGGTCGAACTGGTCGAGCAGCCCCTGCCTGCCGCCGACGACGCAGCGCTGGCGCAGATCGCCCGCCCGGTGCCGGTCTGCGCCGATGAGAGCGCGCACGGGCTCGACAGCCTCGACGCGCTGGCCGGACGCTATGATGCGCTCAACATCAAGCTCGACAAGACCGGCGGGCTGACCGAGGCGATCCTGCTCGCCCGCGCGGCCCAGGCAGCCGGGCTCGACATCATGGTCGGCTGCATGGTCGGCACCTCGCTGGCCATGGCGCCGGCGCTGCTTCTGGCGCCGCTGGCGCGCTTCGTCGATCTCGACGGCCCGCTTCTGCTCGCCACCGACCGCGACCCGGCGCTGCGCTATGAGGGCAGCCGCGTCTACCCGCCGGAGCCCGCGCTGTGGGGCTGACGCAGCCGCCCGGCGAGGAGCGCGCCCAGCGTGCCCAGCCCCGCCAGCCCGCTTGAGGCGAGGAACGCCGCCGGACCGTAGGCCTGCCACAGCGGCCCGGCGGCCAGTGTCGCGCCCGCCATGGCGATCGCCGTCGCCCAGGCCGCGAGCGCCTGCACGCTCGCCCCGCGCCCCGGCGGCGCATGCCGGGCGACGAGTTCCACAGTGCCGAGATAGGTGCAGCCGAAGGTGAAGGCGTGCAGCGGCTGCAGCAGTAGAAGCAGCAGCAGCGGCGGGTCGAGCGCCATCACCCCGAAGCGCAGCACCCCGGCGAGGCCGCCGATCAGCAGCAGCTTTTCCGGCCCCAGCCGCCTCGTCACCCGTGTGCCGTAATGGAACAGCACCACCTCCGCCAGCACGCCGAGCGACCAGAGCAGGCCGATGAGCGTGCTGGACAGGCCCTTGCCCTGCCACATCAGCGAAGCGAAGGCGTAGAGCACGGCATGCGAGCCCTGCACCAGCGCCGCCGCCGCCATGCCGACGAACAGCACCGGCGCGAGACCGGCGAGGACGAAACCGCGGGGACGCGCCGTCTCGTGCGGCGCTGGGCGCACCTCGCGCAGGGTCGCCGCCGCCAGCGCCGCCGCGACGCTCGCCCCGGCGATGAGCCAGATCACCGTATCGGGTGGAACCGCGACGACGAACGCCCCGCCGAGCAGACCGCCGGCCAGCAGGTTTCCGCCGATGAACGCCGCCGATCCCCACAGCCGCACCCGGCCATAGTCGATCAGCCCCTCGCGCCGGCGCGCCACCGCATAGGCGTCGAGCACCGGCAGGCTCGGCTGCCAGAACACGGCGGCAAGGCCCAGCCCGATCAGGATGAAGGTGGCGCTCGGGGCGAAGGCGATGCCGGCAAAGCACAGGGCGGTGGCGGCGGCATAGACGATGAGCGCGGCACGCGGGCGGCCGGTGCGATCGGCCAGCAGGCCGCCCAGCGGCATGGTGACGAGCCGCACCACCTGCGGCACGGCCAGCGCCAGCGCGATCATCGACGCATCGAAGCCGCGCCCTTCCAGCCAGACCGGGAAGAACGGCATGAACACGCCGATGCCGAAGAACAGCCCGGCATAGACGGCGGCGATGGCGTGGCGGGGGGCGATGAGGGGCACGAGGCGGCTCGCAGGAAAGGCCGCCTCGCTTAGCAGGCCGCGCCGCGAGGCGCGAGAGCCATCAACCCGTGCTCACCACCACGCGTGGAAGTGGTGCACCGGCCCATGGCCCTGGCCGATGACGAGTTCTTCCGAGCGCGCCAGCGCCTGGGTCAGATAGTCCTTCGCCGCCGCCACCGCCGCGCGCAGCGGCAGTCCCTTGGCCAGCCCGGCGGTGATGGCGGAGGAGAGCGTGCAGCCGGTGCCATGGGTGTTGCGGGTGACGATGCGCGTCGCGGAAAGTTCCAGGAAGCCGTCTTCGTCCAGCAGAACGTCGATGCTGTCCGGCCCCTCGCCATGCCCGCCCTTGATCAACACCGCGCGCGGCCCCATCGCCAGCAGGAGTTGCGCCTGCGCCCTTACGCTGGCGAGGTCCTGCGCCGGCGCCGAGTCGAGCAGGGCGGCGGCTTCCGGCAGGTTGGGCGTAATCAGCAGCGCCTGAGGCAGCAATTCGCGGCGCAGCGTCTCGATCGCCTCCGGCACCAGCAGCCGGTCGCCCGAGGCCGCGATCATGACAGGATCGAGCACGACCGTCGCCATGCCGTGGCGCTTGAGGCCCGATGCCACCGCAAGGATCGCCTCGGGGCGCGAGAGCATGCCGATCTTCACCGCATTGACCGCGAGATCGGACAGCACGGCGTCGATCTGCGCGGCGATGAAGGCGGCTGGCACGTCGTGAATGCCGGTGACGCCGCGCGTGTTCTGGGCGGTGAGCGCGGTGATGACGCTGGCGCCATAGACGCCGAGCGCGGAAAAGGTCTTGAGATCGGCCTGGATGCCGGCGCCGCCGCCGCTGTCCGAGCCTGCCATCGTCACCGCGATCGGTGTGGAGCCTGCCATGCTACGCCTCCCCTCGCCGCGCGGGAGGCGGAGGCGTCGCGACGGGGAAAGCCGCCCCGAGCGCGCGCGATCCGTTCCCTCCGCCGGCATGACCCGGATCAGGTTCGTGGGTTGGCAGCGTGCCTCGCGGCCCGCCTTCACCTCTCAGCCCGCCGCGCCACCGCGCCTTGGGCACCCCAACGTGATCGTCCTCGCGAGATAGGCGAGGACGCGCGCCCGCGCAAGCGCCCCCCGCACTGGGGGTTGCGCCCTCCCCGCGCTTCTGGTTCCTATCGGCCTCCCGACCCAAGCCGGAAGACCGCGATGGTTCCCTTCTTCATGCAGATCAAATGCCAGCTCGGCCGCGCCTATGAAGTGGCGAACGCCATCGCCGACGCAGAGATCGCCTCCGAGATTTATTCCACCGCTGGCGAGTTCGACCTGCTGGTGAAGTTCTACGTGCCTGAGGGCACGGATATCGGCCATTTCGTCAATGAGAAGGTGCAGCTGTTCCCGGGCATCCAGGACACCCGCACCCTCATCACCTTCAAGGCGTTCTGAGGCGTCAGGGCGCCGGCGCGGCGGGCGGCGTGGTCGCCGCCTCCTCGCGCGTCCGGTCGATGCCGAGCTGGCGCTCGCGCCAGATGACGAACAGCCCGGCGGCGATGACGATGGCGCCGCCCACCAGCACCAGCAGCGGCGGAATCTCGGCGAACAGGATGAAGCCGAGCAGCAGCGACCACAGCATGGCGGAATAGGCGAAGGGCGCCACCACCGAGGCCGGCGCGTAGCGATAGCTCTCGGTCAGCAGGATCTGGCCGACCCCGCCGATGAAGCCGATCGTCAGCAGCAGCACCCCCTCGCGCCCGCTCGGCAGCACCCAGCCCCAGCCGGCGGTGGCAAGGCCGGCAAGCGCCGCCAACGCCTGGAAATAGAACACGATCGACGCCGTCGTCTCGGTCTGGGTGAGACGGCGCACCTGCACCATCGCCCCGGCGGTGAAGGCGGCAGCCATCAGCGCGTACAGCGCGCCGAACATATGGCCGGGCGTGTCAAACGAGCCGTGCATATGCGGCCACAGCATCACCACCACCCCGCCGAGCCCCACCACCACCGCCGCCCAGCGATAGAGCTGCACCCGCTCGCGCAGCAGCAGCGCCGCCAGCATCACGGTGAGCAGCGGCGCGGCGAAGCCGATGGCGGTGGCGTCCGCCAGCGGAATGCGCGCCAGCGCCGCGAAGCTCAGCCCCATGGCGCAGACGCCGATGGTGCCGCGTGCGACATGGCCGAGTGGATTCGCCGTGCGCACCGCCGCGCCGATCTCGCCGCGCCAGGCAAGCAGCGCCAGCAGCGGAAACAGCGCGAAGAACGAGCGCGAGAAGACGATCTCGCCGGTCGGAACGTGATCCGAGACGATACGGACGAGGGCGGACATGATGGTGAAGAGAAACGTCGCGCCGACCTGCAGCGCGATGCCCTTGAGCGCGTTCATGGGGCCGCCATGGAGCACGGTTCACCCGCCCCGGCAAGAGGCTCTCCAGCCGGCCGAAGGTGTTATTTCACGGGAAGGGGTGCCCTCCCGCCAGCGCGATACCGCCGAACACGATGAGCCCCGCGAGGGCGAGGCAGGCGAGCGCCATCCCCACCCCGCCCGGCGTCGCCGGCGCCCGGTCGGCATAGCTGGCCGCCGGCTTGCTGCCGGTGATCATGGCGCGGATCAGGTTGTCGCGGCCGAACAGCGAATAGGCGAGATTGGCCAGCACATGCAGGCCGATCAGCGCCAGCAGGAACGGGTAGAGCCGCTGATGCCAGCCGGAAGCGCTGCGGATCGTCGCGTCGCTCACGACAGGCGTCATCGGGCCATAGACGATGATGTCGTCGCTGGTGAACAGGCCGGTGAGCCCCTGCGCCGCCACGATCGCCAGCAGCGCCAGCACCATCCAGCCGCCCAGCGGGTTGTGGCCGAGGAAATGCGGCGGCCGGCCCTTGAGCAGGCTCATGGCATAGCGCAGCCCGGCCACCGGGCCGCTGACAAAGCCGGCAAAGCGCGCCGTCGAGCCGCCGACCAGCCCCCAGAGCAGGCGAAAAACCACCACCACCAGAATGGCCAGGCCGTTCCACTGGTGCCAGACCAGCGCCGCGTCGCCCCAGTAGCGGCTGGCGAAGGCGAGCCCGACCAGCGCGGCAAGGCTCCATTTCGCCAGCCGCGTCGGCAGGTCCCACGCCAGCATCGTCACCGGCGTGGATGAGGAAAGGGACGCGCCGGTCAATTCTTCTGCCGGTAAGTGTCGTGGCAACCGCCGCAATTGCGAACCACGCCGGGGAAATTGGCTTTGAAGCTGGCCTCGTCGGTGATCGCCGCGCGCGCGGCAGCGGCATCCGAGCCGAGCTTGGCGAAGCGGGCGTCGAAATCCGCCTTATTGGTCCAGATTGCCGGCAGCGCCTCGGTGTCGCCGGTGCCCGAGCCCGCCGGGAACAGGGTTGGCAGCACCTTGGCGTCCTTTACATAGAGATCCAACGCCGCCTGCACCTGCGCGAGATCGAAGGGCACGCTTCCCCGCAGCATGCCGCCGATCGGCTTGGTGGCATCGCCGAACTGCTTGAGCAGGGCCTGGCGCTCCTTGATGACATCGGCTTGGGCCGTGACCGCTGTCGCGGCGATAGCGGTGATGATGCCGGCTGCAAGCGCAGCCGTCAGGCGACGAACCATGAGATGCTCCCTCATCTACGCGCCGGGCCCGGCGCGCGGTGCGAGAGTAGTGACCGCATATGCGATAGCAATGACCCAAGCGGCGCGGTCGCGCGCTCGTGATGGGGCGGAAAGCCAAGTATGGTGAATACCTAATGCCTCTTGCGGATCGTGGTTTTCCGCATTTCCATCAGGCTCCAATGTCCTTACGTCAAAGGGACAGCCGCCAGGAGAGAGAAACGCCATGTCCATCCGTACCGTCCTGCTGCACGCCGCTCCCGATTCGGGCTTCAGCGATCGCCTGGCCTTCGCCGCCGGCCTCGCGCGCCAGACCGGGGCCCACCTCAAGGCGGTCTACACGCTTTATCCCGCCGGCGTGCCCCGCGTCGGGCGGGCGCTGTCGATCTATGTGAACGAGCTGGTGCGCGAGGCGAAGGAGAAGGAAGCCGTCCTCAAGGCGCAGTTCGAGGCTGCAGTCGCGGAAGCGGGCGTGGTCGGGGTGTGGCAGACCATCGAGGGCGAGGTCACAGCCGCGCTGCGCGATGAAGTCACCTTTTCCGACGTTACCGTGGTCAGCGAAACCCGCTATGGCACAGTCGACGACGAACTCGCCGCCACCCTGCCCGAGCATCTCGCCCTCGCCTGCAACGGCCCGGTGATCGTGGTGCCGACGGCCAAGCCGGTGCCGAACCGCATCGGCCGGGTGCTGGTGGCGTGGAAGCCCTCGCGCGAGGCCGGCCATGCCGTGCGCTTCGCCCTCCCCGTGCTGGCGCTGGCCGACGAGGTGGAAGTGCTCACCGTCGAGGAAAGCAAGACGGATGTCGCCGCCTCGGGCGCCAAGCTCACCGCCTATCTCTCCACCCATGGCGTCAATGCCAAGCACCGCCATGTCCTTGAGGGCCAGGCCGGTGTCGTCATTCCCCAGGAGGCGCAGAAATTCGGCGCCGACCTGCTGGTCATGGGCATCTACAGCCGCTCGCGTCTGGCCGAGATGATCCTCGGCGGCGTCACCGCCTCGCTGCTGATCGACCCGCCCGTGCCGCTTTTCGTCGCTCATTGAGCGGACGGGCCGCGCGCCCGCCACTTGGCTAAGATCGCCGCCGGCTCCGGACAGGGGCCGGCGGTTTTGTTTCGCCATCTCGACCGGCGTTGACAGGTTGCGGGAAACCGCCCCACAGCCTAGCTCTGGCGCGCCGATCCGGCCTGTCGCCCCGCCGAGGAAAATCCGGTGCCGCTGTCGTCCCAGCTTCTGCCCATGTTCCTGTTCGCGCTCGCCGGGGCGCTGACGCCGGGGCCGAACAACATGATCTCGGCCGGCTCCGGCGCCGCCTTCGGCTTCCGTCGCACCCTGCCGCAGATCTGGGGCGTCACGGTCGGCTTCGCGGTGATGCTGGTCGCCATCGGCATGGGGCTGGGCACGCTGTTCCTCGCCATCCCCTACATGCACCAGACGCTGAAGATCGTCGGCGCGCTCTATCTGCTCTATCTCGCCTGGAAGATCGCCAATGCCGGCGGCCCGGGGGACGGCAGCGCCGTAGAGCGGCCGATGACCCTGCTGCAATCGGCACTGTTCCAATGGGTGAACCCGAAGGCGTGGACCATCGCTCTTTCGATCATCCCTGCCTTTACCACGGTGGGCGGCGAGCATCTGTTCGCCGAGGTGGCGATGATCGCGCTGGTTTCGGGCGGCGTCGCCTTTCCCAGCCTGTGCCTGTGGGCGGGGTTCGGTGCGCTGCTCGCCCGGCTGCTGTCGACCCCGCGCCAGCAGCGCATCGTCAACTACGTGATGGCGGCGCTGGTGGCGTCGAGCGTGGTGATGCTGTTCCTCTGAGGGGGCTCCGTCGCTGCCATGTGAACGGTGCAGCGCAGCATCGTCATAAAAGGGTGATGCGACTCGGGCTTATGCTTCCCCATGGACACATTGCCCAGCCCGTTTGAGGGCCTGATCGAGGGGGCTTTCGAGGTGAACGACGCACCCGAGGCACGCCGCTATCGCAGCCTGTTCCTGTCCGATGTCCATCTCGGCACCAAGGGCTGCCAGGCCGATCTGCTGCTGGATTTCCTGCGCTACCACGACGCCGACACCATCTACCTCGTCGGCGACATCGTCGATGGCTGGCGGCTGCGCTCGGGCTGGTACTGGCCGCAGGCGCATAATGACGTGGTGCAGAAGCTGCTGCGCAAGAGCCGCAAGGGCACCCGCATGGTCTATCTGCCGGGGAACCACGATGAATTCCTCCGCGACTATTACGGCAATCATTTCGGCGGCATCGAAGTGGTCGAGACGGCGATCCACGAAGGCGCCGACGGCAAGCGCTACCTCGTCATCCATGGCGACGTGTTCGACGTCGTGGTGCGTCACGCCCGCTGGCTCGCCTTCCTCGGCGATGGCGCCTACACCGCCGCGCTCGGCCTCAACACCTATCTCAACTGGATCAGGCGCAAATTCGGCTTTCCCTATTGGTCTCTGAGCCAGTGGGCCAAGCTGAAGGTGAAGAACGCGGTCAATTTCATTGGCCGCTTCGAGGAAGCGGTCGCCACCGAGGCCCGCCGCCACAAGGTGGACGGGGTGGTCTGCGGCCATATCCACCACGCGGTCATTCACGACAGCTTCGGCGTCGAGTACATTAATTGCGGCGACTGGGTCGAAAGCTGCACGGCGATCGTCGAACATGCCGATGGCCGCTTCGAGCTGATCGACTGGGCGCGCCAGACAAGGGCGCGCGTGAAGGCGCCGCTGCTGCTCGAACGGCCGAAGGTTGCCGCCTGATGCACATTCTCGTCGCCACCGATGCCTGGCTGCCGCAGGTGAACGGCGTCGTCCGTTCGCTGCAGAACACCGCCCGCGAGGCCGCCACGCTGGGTGCGCGGATCGACTTCCTCACCCCCGCCGATTTCCGCACCGTGCCGATGCCGACCTATCCGGAGATCCGGCTGGCGCTGGCGACGCCCGGGCGGGTGCGCCGCCGGATGGACGAGATCGGCGCCGATTACGTCCACATCGCCACCGAAGGCCCGATCGGCATCATGGCGCGCCGCGCCTGCCTTTCGCGCGGGCAGAGCTTCACCACCAGCTACCACACGCGCTTTCCCGAATATCTCTCGGCCCGCGCGCCGGTGCCGGAAGTGCTGTCCTATGCCTGGCTGCGGCGCTTCCACAATGCCGGCGCCGGCATCATGGTCTCCACCCCGACGCTGGAGGCGGAACTGCGCGGGCGCGGTTTCCGCAACATCCTGCGCTGGTCGCGCGGCGTCGATGCCGAGCTGTTCCACCCGCGCCCGCAATCCGAGATGGACGCGCGCGTCGCCGCCCTGCCCCGCCCGATCTTCCTCTCGGTCGGCCGGGTCGCGGTGGAAAAGAACATCTCCGCCTTCCTCGATCTCGACCTGCCCGGCTCGAAGGTGGTGGTCGGCGAAGGCCCGGCCCGCGCCGAGCTTCAGGCCCGCCACCCCGACGTGCATTTCCTCGGTTTGAAAGAAGGCGAGGCACTGGCCCGCATCTACGCGGCGGCGGATGTGTTCGTGTTCCCCAGCCTGACCGACACCTTCGGCATCGTGCTGCTGGAAGCGCTGGCGAGCGGCCTGCCGGTCGCCGCCTTCCCCGTCACCGGGCCGATGGACGTGATCGGCGAGGCGGACCTCTCCGTCGGCGTGCTGGGCGAGGATCTGCGGCAGGCGGCGCTGGCCGCGCTCGACATCGACCGCGCAGCGACCCGCGCCTATGCGCTGCGCTTTTCCTGGCGCGCCTGCACCGAGCAGTTCCTGCGCAATATCGAGGCCGCCCACGCCCGCGCACACGCCGTCCCCGGCGTGGCGGCGGGCTGAGCCTCACGCCACAGCGAGGCAGCGGGCGAAGGTGGAAGCATCCACATTGCCGCCCGAGAGCACGAGCACGGCGAGTTTGTCGGTAAGGTCGAGCTTGCCCGCCAGCACAGCGGCGAGCGTTACCGCCCCGCCGGGCTCGACGACCAGCTTCAGTTCCTCGAAGGCAAACGCCACCGCCCGCGCCACTTCCTCGTCGGTGGCCGACACACCCTCGCCGACGAGGCGGGAGGAAATCTCGAACGTCAGCCGCCCCGGCGTCGCCGCCAGCAGCGCGTCGCAGATCGAGCCGGTCGCCTGGTTGTTGCGCTCGCGTCCGCCGGAGCGGAAGGAGCGGGCGTGGTCGTCGAAGCCGGCCGGCTCGGCGGTGAGGATTCGGGCGTCCGGGAAATGGTGCCGCACCGCCAGCGCGATGCCGGAAACGAGGCCGCCGCCCGAGGCGTTGGCCATCACCACATCCGGGGTCAGGCCGCGCGCGAGAAGATCCTCGGCGATCTCCAGCCCCACCGTGCCCTGTCCGGCGATGATGTGGAAATCATCATAGGGCGGCACGAAGATGGCGCCGCGCGCCCGCGCGATCTCGCCGGCAATGGCGTCGCGGTCATCGGTCTCGCGGTCGTACTCCACCACCTCGCCGCCGAAGGCGATGGTGCGTGCCTTCTTCATCGCAGGCGCATCCTTCGGCATCACGATCACCGACGCCATGCCCATCAGCGCCGCCGCCGCCGCCACGCCCTGCGCGTGATTGCCGGAGGAGCAGGCGACCACGCCCCCGGCACGCTCATCGGCGGGAATGCGCGAGATACGGTTATAGGCGCCGCGAAACTTGAACGAGCCGGTGCGCTGGAGCACTTCCGGCTTCAGGAACACGCGCCCGCCGGTGATCGCGTCGAGGCGTGCGCTGGAGAGAAGCGGCGTGCGGACCGCGACGCCGGCGAGGCGCTCGGCGGCCGAGGCGATATCGTCATAGGTAGGAAGGGCGTTGCTCTGCATCATGGGGCCAGCTTAATCCGGCCGCGCGGGGCGCGCATGCGCTTTCCGCACCCTTTCCGCAGCCTTTTTCGCCAGGCTTGCGCCGGGGTGCCCGGGCGACCTAAATACAGGCCGCATAAAGCCAAACAGGAGACGGCATGTCGGGCCGGACGCGCAGCCTCGATCGCGGCGACATGGATGCCGGGGCGCAGGCGATCACCGGCCAGCTCGGCCGCACCATCCAGCGCCTGCGCAAGGCCTATAACCTCTCGCTGTCCGAGCTTTCCGAGCAGTCCGGCGTCGCCAAGTCGATCATCAGCCAGATCGAGCGCAACGAAACCAACCCGACGCTTGCCACCGTCTGGCGGCTGTCGCAGGCGCTCGACATGTCGATCGACCGCTTCATGGCCGCCACCGACGACGAGCCTTTCGTCGAGCACCTCACCCGTGCCGACACGCCGATCCTGCTGTCCGAGGACGGCAAGTGCCGCCTCACCATCACCGGCTGGATCAAGACGGTGGAATGGCTGCAATGGTTCGACTTCGTCGCCGGGCCGGGCGGCGAGCTGATCTCCGACGGCCACCAGCGCGGCTCGGTGGAATGCCTGTCCGTGCTGGCCGGCGAGCTTCAGGTGGAGTGCGGCGACGTGATCGAGACCGCCCGCGCCGGCGAGACGCTGCGCTACCGCTGCGACCGCCGCCACGTCATCCGCAACCTCACCGGAGAGCCGGCCCACGCCACCATGGTCTGCCTGCTCAAGGCCGCCGTGCTCGACTGAACGCCAGCGGGAAAGGCGCCGGTCCGGCCCTTCAGTTGGCGGCCTGAGTGCGGGTCTTCGCGGCTTCGGCGGCGAGGGCGCGCCAGCGCTGCTGCGAGGCGAGGTGGAGGACGATGAGGTCGAGCCAGCCCTTGGCGTGGAACTCGGCCAGCACCGGGCCGGGCAGCGCCCGGAAGGCGGCATCGTCGACCAGCTGGAAGCCCTGCACCACGGCGCGGCCGGCATCTTCATAATTGACCTGCGCCGTGCGCGCCGCCAGCAGGCCGTTGGCCTTCAGCGCCTGGGCGAAGGCGCGCGTGCGTTCATGGTCGGCGGCATAGGCCTCGCACAGCGCGATGGCCGCCTGCCCGGCCGGCGTGGGGCCGCCTTTGGCGTCGAACAGCAGCTCGGCCTCCTCGTCCCCGGCGGCGAGGCGGTCACTGGCGAGGCGATCACTTGCGAGGTCTGCACCGAGCAGCGTCGCGCCGCCCTCGGCCACCGTCATGCCGATGAAGGGATAGCGCCTGGCATAGCCGGGGATATAGCAGCCCGCCCGCCACTGGCCGTCGGCCTCCACGAACAGGTTCTGCCCGGCGGCGAGGCCCGTCACCGCCAGCGGCATGGCGGCTTCATCGCTGGCGAAGACGAGGGGATAGTCGCGCCCGGCCAACGCGAACTCGCCCGCCACGACCGGGATCGCCGTCGCGCCGGCGGCGAAGCCGAACGCCGGTCCGCGCCGGAGGCCGAGCCGGGCATGGTCCTGGAAGCGCAGCAGGCCCGGCGCGCGGTAGAACAGCGGCAGGGAAGCGGCAGGGACGGGAGAGGTGGCTGAAGCGGTTTCGGTCGGGTTCATCACGGCAGGTACCTTTCGCGGAGCGGGGCGGACGGCGGGCCTTGGAGGCGCGCGGTCCGCTCCGCGTGAAGAGACAGGCGGATCGGCGCGCGGCCTACGGCTTGAGGCTGGCGTCGAGGGCTGCGGTGAAGCCCTTGAAGGAGAGCGGCAGCGTCACCGGGCGGCGGGCGCCGTCCTCGAAGGAGAAGCTGCCGCCCTCGGTGGCGGCCTTCAGCGCCTGTACCGTGGCCGCGTCCAGCTCGGCTTCGGCGAAGCAGCCCTGCGGGCAGCGGGTGAAGGCGAGCTGGACCGGCTTGGCCTTCTCACCGAGCTGCACCTTCACCCCGGCCGGCAGCCAGACCCCGGCGGGCAGCTGCACCACCAGCCGCAGCGGCGCCTTGGCATCGGCCCGGCCGACCGCGACGCTGGCGATCAGCCCCTGACCCTGCGCCTGGATGTTCTGCACGACTTCGCAGATCCGCCCAGTGTCGCCCGCCACGCAGCGCACCACCCAGTCCTGATAGGTGGCGGTGGTGAGGCCGGGCCGCGCCGCGGCACCCGCCGCCGGCGCCGGCGCGGCCGGCTGCTGCGCCAAAGCGGAGCCGGCGAGGCTGAGGCAGGACAGGCCGAGGCCCGCCAGGAGCGCCGCCAGCTTGAGGAAACGATGCGTCATCATACAACTCGGTCAGGTGTGGGGCGGGTAGGCGAAATCGGGTGCAGGGTCGGGGTCGAGACCGGGGCGACCGAAAGGGCGATAGCGAGCGCCGGAACCAGGGCCGAACTCAGCAGGAGCCTCCGCCGCAAGGGGCGCGACGATGGCATGAAGGAGGTGGCGTCGACATGCTTGCGAGATGCTGCCCTGTTCATCTTGGCGTCAGTTACGGCGCTTAAGCATGTTCTGTTTCACCACGCCGCCGAGAGGCAGTGGTTCGATGGGCGCGCCGCGTGTTCGCGCAGAAATCGGTGACCGCCCGCCGCAGCGGCTCGCGCGCGCCAACAATCCCGACGTTTTCACCCTGCATTCATCGCACCCGGCCCTGTCGCGCCTCTTTGGCGCACTCTTCATCTCAGCATGTGCGGGGATCGGGCAGCCACGCTATCCAGATTGCGCAGGCAACATCCAAATTACGAAACGACAGCCGTCAAAATCTCGTTTGTTGTATTTCTGCAACCCAAGGAACAGGGACGGCGTCACGACGGGTCGCTACAGGCTGCGGGCCCGTCGCAGCGCCTTCATCGGCAAGGCGCGCTTTCGCCCAAGTGAATCAACGCCCATCAGGGGAAGCGGGTTCCATCAGATTGTCTGTGACCCCGTCAGCCGCTACAGTGAAATGAAAGGCTGAGGTCGCAGCGCCTTGCAGGGCAGTGGGTAGCAAAAGCGGATCTGTTGCCGATTGATTCCGGTGCCGGGTGACCTGTTGGGAGAGCAAGACCAAGCATGAATGATCCGTCGAGCGCTTCCGGCGCCACGCCCCGGGATTTCTCGCTGCGCGCCAGCGATGTTGCGACCAGCAAGTATGCGACCGCCCTTTCAGGTCGTGAAATCACGCTCCCCATTAAGAAAATACTGGGCCGTGACGATGTGATCTTCACGATGGGAAGCTGCTTCTCGGAGGAAATCCGGAAGGCTCTTGGGGCGGAAGGCTTCACCTGTGCACCCCGATACAGCCGCATCAATTTTGATCGCGACCGCATGGTCATCGATACGCTTCCGGAACGGGAGCACATGAACTTCTACAACACCTTCACCATCCTTCAGCAATTGGAGCAGATCACCGGCGCGTGGAACCAGGACCGCGACGATTACTGGGTCGCTCCGAAGGTGTCGGCGAAGGTGGTCGGCTGGACGGAAAGGCCGCTTTTCCAAGATCCCTACAAGCGGCTCGTCTTCGGCAAGACAGTCGAGGACCTGCATGCGGCGGTGGATCTCGTCAACGCGGAGATGCGCGCCTCATTCGATGAGGCCACAGCCTTCGTGTTCACTTTCGGGATGGCGGAGGTCTTCCGCAACAAGCGCAACGGCAAGATCGTCGGCCAGAAGCCGAATTATGGTGGCGGTGCCGGCTTGGACGAGACAGAGTATCATCAGAGCGATTTCAGCGAGAACCTGGACAATCTCCGCTCGATCGTCCGGCTGATCCGGTCGCGCAAGCCCGACGCTCCCATTTTCCTGTCCGTGTCGCCGGTGCCCCTTGAGCGCACCTTCGGCCCGTCCGACATCATCACCGCGAACTGCGAGGGCAAGGCGATCCTGCGCGCCGCAGCGGGTCAGGTGGTTCGCGAGTTCGATGGATTGTACTATGTGCCGTCCTTCGAGCTTGTGACCCTGGCGGGGCTGGACGGCTTCCGCGAAGACGGCCGGCACGTCCGCCCCAAGGTTGTGGAGCAGATCGTCGCTGGCTTCTCCGATGCCTATCTGGCGGGGGATGAGCGGGAAAGCGCCCGAGACACCGTCGCCGTATCTGCGAGGGAGAAAAGCGCCTACCAGCACTTCGGTGACACGCCGAGATGGCCGATCGCCAATCGCGATCGGCCCGAGGTCCGCTACGACATCGACGCCGACTTCCACGTGCTTTACGACAAGGCGCTGGCCGCGACGCAGATGAAAGAGCGCTTCATGCGCAGGCAGCGGCATTTCCTGATCGCCAAGCTGCTGCCACAGATTCGGGACGTTCCCGGCGATATGGCCGAGGTCGGCTGTTTCAGGGGCCTGTCGGCCTATCTGGCCGCGAGCATCGCGGTGAAAGGCGGCGTGAGGCGGGACTTCCACATCTTCGACTCATTCGAAGGGTTGTCGCCGTCCGCCACCGAAGACGCGACGGTCTTCGCCCCCGCCTCCCCGAAGGAGGGCAATCTCTTTGCCTGTTCGGAAGACCAGGTGCGGGCCAATCTGAAGCCATTTCCCTTCATTCGATACTACAAGGGCTGGGTACCGACGCGCTTTCATGAGGTCGATGACCGGAAGTTCGCCTACGTCCATGTCGACGTGGATCTGTTCGAACCGACCCGCGATTGTCTGGAATTCTTCTGGCCGCGCCTGTCGCCCGGAGGGATCTTGGTTCTGGACGACCATGGGACGGTCTTCTTCCCCGGCGCGCGGCAGGCGGCGGAAGCTTTTTTCCGGGGCCGCAGGGATGTGGTGGTGGTCGAAACGCCGGCGGGCGGCGCGGCTGCCATCAAAGTTGGGGACGTTATCCAAGGTGAGGCAGTCAGCGGCTCGATCTTCGGCGCGCTGAGGAGCCTCTGGAAATAGGCACCGGCCGGTCTTTGCCAGGTGTCGGTCGTCTTCGTTCAGAACCTCGATGCCCCAGGCCCAGCCTCGCCGTCGCGCGCGACGGCGAGGCTGGCGACCAGACGCGCACCATCCATGGCTCGGCCAATGCGCTCCAGCGTCCGCCAGTCCAGCGCCCCGCTCAGCTGCCCGAAGTAAACCTCCCAACCGCGCGGCGATACCGGCTCGCCGCTCATCTGCTCCTCGATCCGGCGGGCGAGCCAGACCAGTTCCTCCGGGGCGATGGCGGGTTCGTCGGCGGGCTCCTCGGCGGGATCGTCGAAGCAATCAGTGCACATGGCTCAGCCCTCGAAGGCCAGCAGATCAAGGCCACGGTCACGATCGAGCAGGGCAACGATGCCGCGCGGGTCGATGTCGACATCGTTGCTCTGCGGCGCCACGTGGCCGGGCGCGGGCGCAGGCACGAAATGGCCGATTTCCCGGGGCTCCTCGGGCGAAGCGAGGTCTATCACCCGCAGCCCGCCGGCGAACCAGCTGGCGAAGACCAGGCTGCCGACCTGACGCTCCTGGAACTGGTGCGCGCCAAAGCGCCCGCCCGCCTTTGCATAGGGCGAGGCGCTCTCGGCGACATGAAACGTGGAGATCGGCGTCAGCGCCGCCGGATCGCTGGCGTCCATCACCCAGAGGAAGGCGTGCGGCTGGCCGGGCGTGTGGTCGTGCTCCTCGTCGATCATCAGCGCGAGCGCGCGGCCGGCGATCGGCGCGGCGAGGCGGAACAGCGTGTGGGTCGGCTCCGGGAAGGGCGGGTGGTAATTATAGCTGCCCAGCGTGCGCGGGCGGGCAATGTCCGAGACATCGATGGTCCAGGCGCCGGCATACCAGCAGCCGGCCCACAGAATGTCTCCCACCCGCAGTGCATGGTGCAGCCGGTGACGCTGGCCGCTCCAGACAGGCGTTTCGCCCGCCGCGACATGCTGGCCGGGCAGATGCCAGCGCGAGACCTCGCGCGGCCGGGTCGGCTCGGCAAGGTCGTAGATGACGAGGATGTTGCCGACGTAACCTTCCATCTCAGTGGAGATGTAGGCAAAGCGCTCGTCCATGTCGAAACGGTGCACGCCGATGCCGCCGGTCTTCACATAGGCGAGCTCGCGCGGATGGGCGGGGTCGGCGATGTCCCATACCCGGAAGCCGCCGGCCCCGTAGCCGCGCGCGAGACCCGCGCGCAGCTCGGCGACATCGCCGGGCGCGACGCCAAGCGCAGCGGCGAGTTCGGCTTCCGAGGGCTCCCGACCCAGGCGCGCCATGAGCTCCACCCCGGCTGAGGCCAGCCGCTCGCCCTTGCGGTAGAAATGCCGGCGGTGCCGCTCGACATTGGTGATCATCAGATCGCCCGCCACCTTCACCTTGTGGGTGTGGGAAAACGGATCGGGCGGGGCGAGCTGCGCGACGATGCGCGGCCGCGCAGGGTCGCGAATGTCGAGGATGGTGGTGCCGTCGGGCGGCGACATATGACCGATGAAGGCGTGGCCGTCCTTGATCGTGACCTCGCCGCCACCCGGCAGATCGAGCCGGGCCAGCGGGCGCAAATTGGCGCTAACGATTGGCCCCGGCGTCGCTTGCATCGTCATGAGCGGCCTCTTCACACAATGGCGGCGCGTGCGGCGGCGCGGCGGCGCCGCCACTGCACGATGGAGGGGATGGCGAGCGAGAAGGCCAGCGCGGCCCAGAGGATGTTGCCCACGGGCGAGGAGAAGAACACCCAGGGATCGTTGCCGCTGATGCGCAGTGCCCGCATCACATTCGCCTCCAGCATCGGGCCGAGGATCACGCCGATCAGCAGCGCCACCACATTGTATCCGGACCGGCGGCAGAGATAGCCGATGGCGCCGAACAGCAGCGTCAGCCACAGGTCGAACATGTAGGCGCGCGGGGCGAAGGCGCCCACCAGGGTGAAGGCAATGATGATCGGCGCCAGTACCGGGGTCGGGATCATCACCAGCTTGGACACCCAGCGGGTCAGCGGCAAAGTGGTGAACAGCATCACCGCATAGGCGACCAGCATGGTGATGAACACGCCATAGCCGAGGCCCGGATTCTGGATGAACAGGCGCGGCCCCAGTTGCACGCCGTGATAGGTCATCACGATCAGCATCACCGCCGCCGTGGTGCCGCCCGGCACGCCGATGACCAGCAGCGGGATCAGGTCGCCGGAGGCGCAGCCATTATTGGCCGATTCCGGCGCGATCACGCCTTCCGGGATGCCGGTGCCGTATTTCTCCGGCGTCTTTGAAAACAGCCGCGACTGCTGATAGGCGACGAAAGCGGCGATGGAGGCGCCGGCGCCGGGCACGATGCCGATGATGAGGCCGATGATGCCGGTCCAGATCATGTGCCAGGTGCGCTGGAACGACATGACCACGCCCTCCCAGGTCTCCTTCCAGCCCGACCGCTTCATCATCTGCATGCCGGCCTCGCTGAGGACGGAGCTCTGCTCCATCATGATCAGCGCCTCGGAAATGGCGAACACGCCGATGAGCACCGCGATCAGCGGCACGCCGTCATAGAGTTCGATGAAGCCGAAGGTTCCGCGCGGCGTGGAATAGATGTGGTCGGCGCCGATGGCCCCGATCAGGAGGCCGAGAAAGCCCGCGATCAGGCCTTTCAGCATGTTGTCGGAGGCGACCGAGGCGATCAGCGTGATGCCGAACAGCAGGATCACGACCATCTCGACGCTGTGCATGTAATAGGCGAGCCGGGCGATATAGGGCAGCAGGAAAATCGACATCAGCGCCGTAACCATGCCGCCCACGGTGGAGGCGACGAAGGAAAGCACCAGCGCCTGCTGGCCAAGCCCCTTGCGGGCCATGGGATAGCCGTCGAGGCACGTGGCCGCCGAGCCGCCATTGCCGGGAATGTTGAGCAGGATCGAGGTGATGCCGCCGCCCATATGCGAGGCGACGAAGAGCGAGACCATGAAGATCATCGCCACGTCGACATCCACCGCCAAGGTGAAGGGCAGCAGCATGATGATGGTATTGGCCGAGCCGAAGCCCGGCATCGCCCCGATGATGATGCCGATGGTCGTGGCAATGATGATCAGCCAGAGATAGCTGAAATTGAGCAGGAACTGGTCGGCGAGCAGGCTGAAGCTGATGTTCATGGCGGGGTTCCCCTCACAGGCCGGTCAGTGCCGTGACGAGGCGCTCGAACGGGCCGGTCGGGAACGCGGTGCGCAGGATCAGGATGAAAAGTATGTAGCCGCCGAGCGCCAGCGCGCCGGCCGTGAGCGCCGCGTTCTTCCGGCTCATGCGCTGCAGCCAGAGGAAGGCGAAGAACAGGAACAGGAAGGTGGAAAGCGTGAAGCCGGCGAAGGGAATGATCGCCACCGAAGTCACGG
Organism: Xanthobacteraceae bacterium 501b; assembly: GCA_000378025.1. Taxonomy (GTDB): domain Bacteria; phylum Pseudomonadota; class Alphaproteobacteria; order Rhizobiales; family Xanthobacteraceae; genus Ancylobacter. The sequence continues at coordinate 878,869 of KB899087.1, read as the reverse complement.
TCAGGCCGAAGAGCGCGCCACGAACGAGGGCGAGATGATGGCTTTCCCAAAGGCTGCGCCATTCCACATAGTGCGTGCCGCGGACCAGCCCGACGACGGTGCGCAGGGCGAAGATGAGGATCAGCAGGAACAGCATAACGGCGCAGAACACGCCGGAGACCTTGGCTTCCCAGGCGAGGTCGTTGATCGAGTAGAGGTAATAGGCGGCGAAGGCGGCGCCCAAAGCCGGAATGATCCAGTCGGGTCCTGTCGCGACCTTGGCCTTGCGCTCATCGTTCATGGCGGTGTCCTACGCGGTCAAGCGGTGAAGGCCCGGTCCCGCCGGGCAGGACGCCGCCGGTTGCGGCGGCTGCGGCGCGCGGAACCGCGTCGGCCTAAGGCCGGTACAACGCGCGGGGGCGTGCCGAGGAAAAGACGCGCTCTCAACCCTTGGAAGCGGTGAGCAGCGGACGGAAACGCTCGGCCAGTTCGACGAACTCCGCCGCTGATTTCCGGCAGGAGGCGGCATCGCCATACTGGATGAACTCCCAGGGCGTGCCAGCCTTCTCGGCCACCACCTTGTAGTCGGGGTCGGCGAAGACCTGCTGGAAGGTGTCGGAGAGCTTCTTCACGCGGTCCGGATAGGCCTCCACCGCCTTGGTGTGGATAGCGATGGCGCGCTGTCCCGACATTGGCGGGATCTTGGTGCCGAGTGCCTGGTTTACGGGCGGGGCGTTGCCGGTCAGTTCGGGGGCGCGGTTGGTGTCGTTGAACACGGTGAGGAAGCGCGCCTGTTCGCCGAGCCCGAGCGAGGAGGAGAGGAAGGTGGCGCAGCCATCAACCTCGCCGGTGATCGCCGCCGAACGGGCCGGCCCGCCACCACCATAGGGGATCATCCGCACCTTCATGCCGGTGGCCTCGGCCAGCGCCAAAGCGCCGATAGTCGAGGGATGCGGCAGGCGGCTGGTGGAAAGGGTGATTTCCCGCTTCTTGCCTTCCTCGACCATGTCGCCGATGGTCTTGAACTTGCTGTCGCCCGCTACCCAGATCACCGAATCGTCGACATCCATGCTACCGATATAGGTAAAATCCTCAGGATATTTGTATTTTACCTTCTGGGTGGCGTACATGATCATCTCCGGCCCGATATTTCCGAAGAGGATATTGTAGGCGTCCGGCTCCCTTTTGGAGACGAACACCTCGTACCCCACCTGACCCGAGGCGCCTGGGAAGTAGGAATACTCGAAATTGGCACCGAGATATTTGCTCCAGATGCGATTGAAGGCGCGCGCCGCCTGATCGACACCGCCGCCCTCGCCGGTCGGAATCAGCACCTGCATCGTCTTGTTGGGGAAACCATCGGCCGCCTCCGCGCGCATGAAACCGCGCAGCATCGGGATGGCGAAGGCGCCGGCGCCCGCAAGCAGGATTTGGCGACGATTGAGCATGTTGAACATCGACTTCCTCCCAAAGGCGCGTTGACGCACCATTCTTCGCGCCAGACCATGAGCCCGGTCGCCGGATCATTCTGACCCTATTTTCATTTGGTTATATATTGGTTGGAAGGTGAGTCAAGATTTCGGCCTCTCTCGAGCTCTGCTATCTGCATTTTTGAAAGTTATGAAGGTGGCAACATGAGGATCCTCCAGCCGCCGACGGGTTTCCTAATCCAGACCTCGGCAACCAATTATATATTGGTTGCCGAGGTCTGGAGTCGTTGCCGATCGACCCGATCCGCGCCGATCGGATAACGGGATCACCCATGGAATTAGAGACGCTTTGGCGATCAGATCGGCTCAACCCAAGCGGGTCGCGCTGTCGCTGTCTTATCCGCAAACGGAATTCCCGGGGGTACTCAGTTCCCCTGATCGCAGCCTTGCAGGTTGCGAGGACACGCTCTGACCTCGCCCATTTTGAGCGGTCAATGATTGGCCGCTCTCCCAACGGAGATAGTGGGTGCGTGGGGCATAGTGGCGTCCGGACACAGGCAGCGCAGGCCCCGTCCATGGCCGTCGCCGAATAATCGCCGCGTGCATGCGGGATAGGCCGGCGGGGATGATGGTCAGCGTCGATGCGTGTCGTGCGCCGGACAAAGCCGGGTCCCGCATGGGCGGCCTTCGGTCAGGCCGGCGCGCGCCTTCCTGACCGAATGACGGCACGGCTCCGCGTGGTTGTAAGCCTGCGGGGGGAGGACGACCCGTCATCGCGAGATGACGGGTCGTGGCGCGTTCTTTCGGAAGGGACACTCCAATTGGAGTGTCGGGCAGAGCCGCGCGGTTGGCTTAGAACTTCAAGGAGAACTGCGCGCTGAAGGTGTTCTGGTTGGTCTGGTCGGCGAGCTGGCCGGCATAGTTGAGCTGCAGCTCGGCGCTGTCGGACAATTGGTAGCCCAGCCCGAGCCCGACCAGCGCCACATCCGCGGCGATCGGCACGCCCTGGATGGTGAAGGAGGTGGCACCGCCAGTGGCGAACAGCATGTCGGCGGTTGAGGTCGTGTCGCCAAAGGCGTGCTGCCAGCCCAAAGTCGCGCTGGTGGTGAGAGCACGGCCTGCCACGGTGAAGCTGGTGGCGGCACGAACGCCCAGCGTGGAGTAGAACGTGCCCTGCGAGGCCCCATCAACCGACAGCGCCGAGGCGAGCGTGCCGCTCTCGGTGAAGCTGTCGCCGGAGATGTGGACATAGGCGAGCCCGGCAAAGGGCTCGAAGGCATAGGCCCCCACCGACAGGTCGTAGCCGACCTCGCCGAACAGCTGGGTGGTGCCCAGCATGTAGTCGGCATCCTGGGCGCCGTAATAGCCCGGGAACACCACCGAGCGCGACACCGAGATGTCGTGCCAGGTGTAGGAGGCGCCGCCGCGCAAAGCGAGCGCGTCGAACTGCGCACCGGCATAGAGGCCGATGTCGTAATTATTCATCGTGCCCTGCGAGGAGCGGCCATCAATGTCGAACGAGGTCCGGCTGTAGCCGCCGACGAGGCCGACCCGCAATTGGTCGAGCACCGCGACATCGATGCCGCCGAACACGCCGCCCACCGTGGTGTTGACCGAGGCGGCATTGCCATTGCCCGAGATATCGCCCCAGCCGCCGAAGCCTTCCGCCCACAGCGTCGGGGTGAAGCCCTGCGCCAGCTGGGCCGTGGCCGGCCCCGCCGCCTTGGCGGCATAGGACAGCGCGCCGGCGGACGGGGCGGTGAGCGATTGGCGCAGCCGGCTGCCGACCGCGTCGCGCAGATAGATCGACTGCTGCTGGATCACCGTCTGCGCCGAGGCATAGGCCTCGCCCGAAAGCTGGTCCAGCGCCGGCGCAACCGCCGATTCCGGCAGCGCGAAGATCGCCTCATAGACGGCGTTGCCCGTGCCCAGCGCCTGCGCCGATACCGCCACGTTCGCCTGGTTCGGCGTGTGGGCATAGTCGACGAAGTTGAACCCGTTATAGACCAGCGTCAGATAGACGTTCTGCGCGTCATAGGTCAGTTCCGGCGCCAGGAAGGCGAAGTCCGACGTGACCGAGCCGAAGGTGCCAGTCACCGTGCTTGTGGTGGACAGAATGGTGATCGTGCTCGTCGAGGGGTAGCGCCCCGAAGTCGCCAGCACCTCGACGCTCGCGTCCGAGGACAGCGTCACCGCCCCGGTGGCGGTGATCAGGTCGTGCCCATCCGCCACGGTCACGTCCACCTGGTAGACCGCGCCGGCATTGAACGTGACGGGTCCGTTCACGGTCAGCGTGCCGGGCGAATAGCCCGGCCCGACAATGCCGCCCTCATTGACGATCAGCCCGCCAATGCTCGCCGTGCCGCCGAGCACGCCGCCCTCATTGACGGTGAAGGTCGAGGCGGTGCTCGACCCGGAGGCGAGTTGCACCGTGCTCTCATCCACCGTCACCGCCCCGGTATAGGGCGCGGAGAACAGCACCGTGCCGCCGCCGGTGAAGGTCACTTCGCCGCTGCCGGTGATCGCCCCGGTGAAGGCGTAGGTGTCGGAGCGGTTGAACACCAGGCTGGCATTGTTGACCACGTCGCCGGCAATGGAGCCGGTGGTGCCGCCATCGCCGATCTGCAGCGTGCCGGCCGAGATGGTCGTCACCCCGGCATAGGTGTTGGTCCCGGTCAGGATCAGCAGGCCGTCGCCGGTCTTGGTCAGCCCCGCCGTGCCCGAGATCACCCCCGACAGCGTCAGCCCCTGCGCGGAATCCACCTCGATCGTGCCCGCGCTCGAGCTCGGCCGGGCCAGCGGGTTGGGCACGCCCAGCACCACCGCCCCGCCATAGCTGAAGCTGCTGCTGGCGCGCAGCGTGCCATAGGTACCCACGATGAGGCCGCCGCTGCCCAGCGCGCTGGCCGCGTCCACCCGCAGCGTGCCGGCCTCGATGGTGATGCCGCCGGTGGAGGTGTTGACCCCCGTCAGATACAGCGTGCCCTCGCCCGCCTGCACCAGCGCGCCGCTGCCGGAGATCGCCCCCGCCATCGTCGCGTCGTCGTCGCGGTCGAACGCCAGCACGGCGTTATTGACCACATCGCCGAGGATCGACCCCGTGCTGCCGCCATCGCCGATCTGCAGCGTGCCGCCTGAGATGGTGGTGCCGCCGGTGTAGGTGTTGGTGCCGGTCAGGACCAGCGTGCCGTAATCGGCCTTCTCCAGCCCGTTCGTGCCGGTGAGAACCGAGGCGATGGTGGCCACGCTCGACGCCCCGGCCTCGGTGCCGTCGCCGACCCGGACCACCGGCGCCTCGCCGGCGAGCAGGAGATCGCCGCCGCTCACCACATAGCCGGTCTCGACGAATTGCAGGCCGGTCGCCGACACCTGGCCATCGGTATTGTCCACCGTTACCGTACCGGGCGAGCCCTGGAACACCGCAAACGCGCCGTTCCAGCCCTGCGGAATGGTGCCGCTGGCATTGATCCAGTTGGTCTGCGACCCCGCCGTCCACGTCCCGGTGCCGCCGAGCACGGTCTGCGTCGCCGTCGTGTTGGCGCCGTTCCAGAACAGGATCGGCGTGTCGACGCCTTCCACCAGCAGGTTCACCTGGTTGGCGATCGAGGTCTGGACCCCGCCCAGCAGCCCGCCGGTGAGCGGGCTCACCTCCATGCCATTGTCGGTCAGCGCGCCGGTATAGTTGATGATGCGGTAGACGCCGACGCCGAAGCCGGCCGTCTGCGTCACCTTCAGCGTGCCGTCCAGCGTCACGTCGCCATTGACCGTGAACACCGTGTCCTCCGAGGGCGCGCCCAGGCTCACGCTCACAGTGGCCGCCGCGGCCAGGTCGAGCCCGCCCATGGTCAGGCCCGCTCCCGGCCCACCCGCCAGCGTGCCGCCATCGAGCACATGCACCGTCTTGGCGATGCTGCCGGTGCCCGACAGCGTGGCGAGGTTCTGCACATAGACGTCGCCATCCAGGCTGCCGGTCACCGCGAGGCCGCCGCCCGACACCGTGGTGTCGCCCGTATAGGTGTTGTCCCCGGCCAGCGTCAGCGTGCCGGTGCCCGACTTGGTCAGCCCGCCCGTGCCGCTGATCACCCCGTCAAAGCTGGTGCTGCTGTTGTCGCCGCCGGTGGCGAGGTTCGCCCCCTCGAGGACCAGCGCGCCGGAACCGGCGATCGAGCCGACCGTCTCGGTGGCGCCGCTCGGGCGCAGGATCAGCTGCGCCCCCATGGCCACGCTCACCGCGCTGGCGTCGCCAAGCGCCTGCCCGCCCTCGGCGATGAGGATGCCCTCGTCGACCTTTGTCGCGCCGCTGGCGCTGTTGCTGCCGCTGATGATGAGCGTGCCGGTGCCGGTCTTGGCCAGGTCGCCGAGGCCGGTGATCGCCCCGGTCAGGGTCAGCGTCTTGCTGTCGTCCACCTCGAACGTGCCGCCGCCGACGCCGGCCGCCGGCGTGAGCGAGACCGCGCTGGCAAAGGTGAAGCTGTCGCTCGCCTGCAGCGTGCCGCCGCCCTCAAGCGCCAGCGGCCCGCTGCCCAGCGCCCCCGCCGCGGAGACCTGGACCGTGCCGCCTGAAATGGTGGTGCCGCCGCTATGGGTGCTCGTGCCGGTCAGCGTCAGCGTGCCCGCGCCGGTCTTGCTGAGGCAGCCCGTGCCCGAGACCGCGCCCGAGAAGGTCGAGCTGGTGCCGTCGCCGCCGGTGATCAGGCAATAGGCGCCGAGGGCGACATCGCCCCCGCCGGCCAGCGAGCCCACCGTCTCGTTCGCGTCGGTCAGGGTCAGCGCCGCCCCGCTGGCCACCGTCAGCCGCGCCGTGTTCGACAGCGAGGTGCCGCCGCTGATCTCCAGCGTGCCCGCCGCCACAGTGGTGGCGCCGCTATAGGTGTTGCCGCCGATCGCCAGCGTGCCGGTGCCCGACTTGGTCAGCGCCCCCGTCCCGCCAATGCCGCCGGTCAGCGTCAGCGTCTTGCTGTCGTCCACAGTGAACGTGCCGCCGCCCAGCCCCTCGACCGGGCTCAGCGTGACCGCGCCGCCATAGAGGAAGCTCTCGCTCGCCCGCAGCGCGCCCGCCCCTTCCAGCGCCAGCCCGCCCGTGCCCAGCGCGCTCGCCGCCGTGACCTGCACCGCGCCGGCCTTAACCGTCAGGCCGCCGCTGAAATTATTGGTGCCGCCCAGCAGCAGCGTGCCCGCGCCTTGCTTGGTCACGCTGCCGGTGCCCGAGAGGGCGCCGGAATAGGTGAGATCATCGGAGCGGTTGAACACCAGCGCCGCATTGTTCACCACATCGCCCTCGATCGCGCCGGTGGTGCCGCCATTGCCGATCTGCAGAATGCCCTGGGTGATGGTCGTGCCGCCGGTATAGGTGTTGGTGCCAGCCAGGATCAGCGTGCCGAGGTCGGTCTTCTCCAGACCGGTGCTGCCGGTGATCACCGAGCCGATGGTGGCGACATAGGCCGCCCCGGCCCCCGTGCCGTCGCCGACGCGGATCTGCGTCTGCCCGGAGGCCGCCGCCAGCGTCAGCGCGTCGCCGCTCACCTCATAGCCATCCACCATGAACTGCACGCCGGTCACCGCCACCGCGCCCGCCGTATCGTCGATCGTCACCTCGCCCGCCGTGCCCGAGAACACCGCGAAGCTCGCATCCCAGGCCCGCGCCTGGTTCGCCTTGAAGGTGGTCCAGTTGGTGTCGGTCGAGCTGGCGGTCCAGGTGCCGTCGCCGCCATGGATGGTGCCGTCCGGCGTGGTCTGGCTGCCGTTCCAGTACAGAATGCCGCCCTCGAACACTTCCAGGTTCACCTGGCCCTGCGCCTGCTGGATCTCATAGGCGTAGTGCAGCGGCGTCGTGCCCAGCACCAGCCCGTCATCCGAGGCCAGCGTCGTGTAGTCGATGATCCGGTAGACACCGAGCGCCATCGACCCGCCATCGGTCACGTTCAGCACGCCGTCCAGCGCCAGCGTCCCGGCCGAGAACACCGCATTGCCGGTGTTGGAGCCCAGCGTCACATCGATATTGGCGCTCGAAGCCAGCGTCAGCGCCGTCATCGAAAGCCCATAGGCCCCCGCCGTCGTCACCGGCGCCGCCGCCAGCGTGCCGCCATTCTCCACGCTCACCGCGCCGGCGATCGCCGCCCCGGACGTGCCCGACGTCTCGCCCTGCAGCGTTCCCCCGGACGTCACCGTGACATTGCTCGCCAGCGACACGCCGCTGAGGATCTCCAGCGTGCCCGCCTCCACCGTCGTGCCCGCGCCCGCGCTGTTGGCGCCCACAAGCGTCAGCTTGCCCCCGCCCTTCTGCACCAGCGCGCCCGTGCCGGTGATCGCCCCGGCCGCAACCACATCATCGGAGCGATTGAACGCCACCGTCGCGTTATTGGCGATCGCGCCCAGAACCGAACCCGTCACGCCGCCATTGCCGATCTCAAGCGTCCCCGCCGAAACCGTCGTCCCCCCCGTATAGCTGTTGGCCGCCGTAAGCGTCAGCGTGCCAAGGCCCGCTTTGGTGAGCCCGCCCGCACCACCGAGCACGCTCCCCACGCCAATGTCGAACCCGTTGCTGTCAAAGGTGACGCCGCCGGCATTGATGGTGACGGTAGTGTCCGCGAAACCGGTGAGGAAGGCGGCCTGGCTGGCCGAAGCCTTCACCACGCCGCCATTGAAGTTCACGGAGCCTTGGCCCGCGCCCTTGCTGATCTGCCCCGTGGTGAGGATGCCACGCGCGCCATCCGTGCCGTCCAGGTTGAGCGTACCGCCCCCCGTGGCGCCGTAGCCAAGCGTGACATGGGCGGCCGAGACGGCGCCGCCATCGGCGACATTCAGGGTGCCGGTGCCGTTCAACCCGATGAACAGGTCGAGGCTGCCCGTGCTCCAGCTGGAATCCGCGCCCGTGACTGTCGCCGTTCCGGTGGAGAGGGCATTGAGGCCGATATAGCCATTGCCGCTGCTCACCCCGCCACCCGCCGACACCGTCATCTGGCCGGATCCGGAGCCGCCGACGACGAAGTCGTTGCTGCTGGTCCACAGCGAATCCGCGCCCGTCACCGTGACGCTGCCATTGGCGCCGGTGCTGACGCCGATATAGGTAAAGCTGCTGGAGGCGGTGGCGCCGCTCTTGAGGGCAAGCGTTCCGCTCGACCCGCTATTGGTGCTGACATAGGCGTTGACGGTCGACACGTGGCCGGTGTCCTCGACCGTCAGCGTACCCGTACCGCTATAGCCGACATGGAGTTCGGCCGTATTGTCCCAGGTCGAGCCTTCGCCCGTCACCGTGGCGGTGCCGATGGCTCCGGCATTCACACCGATATAGCCGATACCTGTATTCACCCTGCCGCCGGCCGCCACGTTCAGCGTGCCGGTGCCGGACTGGCCGATGCCGAGTTCGGTGGTGGCCGTCCAAGTGGAACCCGCCCCCGTCACCGTCACGGTTCCGATTGCGCCCGCGCCGGCGCTGACAATGCCGGTCGCCCCCGTGAGGGTGCCGCCAGCCTCGACATTCACGGTGCCTGTGCCGCTATAGCCGACATTGATGGCGCTGGTACTGGTCCAGATCGAGTCCTTGCCCGTCACCGTGGCCGTGCCGTTCGATCCGGCGAGGACACCAACATAGCTGTTGGCGAAGCTCGCCTCAGCGCCGGCGGAAACCGTGAAGCTCGCCTGGCCGCCCTGGCCGACGCCAAGTTCGCCCGTCCCGATCCACGAGGCGTCGGCCCCGGTCACAACCACTGTGCCGGTCGTTCCCGAGCCATTGGCGATGTAGCCGGACGTATTCGCCAGCGTGCCGCTGCCCTCGATCGTCAGCGTGCCTCCGGTCATATAGACACCGGCGCTCAAGGTGTTGGTGCCGGTGAGCTTCAGCGTGCCGGCACTGACCGTAGTGACCCCCGCATAGCTGTTGCTGCCGGACAGCACCAGTGTGCCGAGGCCGGTCTTCTCCAACCCCACCGTGCCGGTGAGTGCGGAGGCGATGGTGGCGCTCATCTCGAAGGCGTCGGGCCCCTCGCCCACCAGGACAGTGGCCTCCGTGCTGCTGCCGAAGCCGACCAGTTCGATCGACCCGCCTGTGATCACATAGCCATCGACCAGGAACTCCATCGCCGCGACCTGCGGCGCCGTGGCCCCGCTCACCGTCACCGTGCCCTTGGTGCCGGCGAAGATGGCGAGCCCCGCCTGCGACCAGGCATCGGCCGTGGTGCCGGTCGCGTTGGTCCAGTTGGTGGTGGCGTTCGTCACGCTCCAGGTGCCGTCGCCGCCCTGCACGCTCGTGCCCGGAACGACGGTAGAGCCGTTCCACCACTGGCCCGCCGCCACGACCAGATTGACCTGGTTGGCGGTGGAGGTGCTGACAGCATAGAGCGAATGCGCCGGTGCCGTGCCGATCTCCAGGCCCGTCCCCGACAGGGTCCCGGCATAGTCGATGAGCCGGTAAGTACCGCTGGCGAAGCCGGTGCCGGCGGTGAGGTTCAGCTCGCCGTTCAGCGCGAGGTCGCCGGTCACGCCGATCGCCGCCGTCGTCGACCCGGGCGAGCCCAGCGTTACCGCGAAGATCGAGGTCGGTCCCGCGAAGGACAGATTGCCGCCGATGGACAGCGAGGTGGTGCCCGAGACGCCCGCCAGCCTGCCGCCCGCCGTGATCTCCACAATGCCGGAGACGGTGCCCTGGCTCGCCCCGCCCTGCAGTGTCGCGCCCGAACTCACCGAGACGCCCCCGGCCAGGCTGCCGCCGGAAAGCGCCAGCGTGCCGGCCGAGACCGTCGTCGTGCCGGTGTAGGTGTTCGCGCCCGTCAGCGTCAGCGTGCCAGTGCCCGTCTTGACGAGACTCAAGACGGAAGGCGCCACGCCATCCATCAGCGCACCGGAGAAGGTGGTGCTCGCATTGTTTCCGCCGGTGGTGAGCACATAGCCCCCTCCGGCGCCAATCACATTACCCGCGCCGGCGAGGGAACCGATGGTTTCAGAGCTCCGGAGGACCAATTCGGTACCGGCATCAATCGTCACCGCGACGCTGTCGGCGAGCGCCGACCCGTTCTGGAGGAACAGCTTGCCCGCAACAACATGGACGGGACCGGTGAACGTGTTGGTGCCGACGAGCCAAGCGGTGAGGCTACCGACCTTGGTCAGCCCGCCCGTGCCGGTGATGCTGCCGGCAAACGCTCCGCCGGTCGTGTCGGACCCGATCGTCAGAGTGTTGGCGTTGAGCTTCAACGTCCCGCCGTCACCGGTTAGACTGGCCAGCGCCTGCGAGCCGTCCACCAGCTCCAGCGTCGCCCCGGTGTACAGGTTGACCTCCGTCGTGCTCGCCAGCACCGAACCACCAGACAGAACCATCGTTCCGGCGGAAACGTCGACGATGCCGGTGAGGGATTTCGCCCCGCTCAGGATCAGCGTGCCCGCGCCGTCCTTCACCAGTCCCGCCGAGCCACTCAGGTCGGAGGCAATGGTAGCGGTAAAGCCGGCGGTCTCGGGCGTGGCGTCGCCCACCGTGATGACAGGCGTCTGCTCGTTGAAGGCAACGAGGGAAATCGCACCGCCCGTGATCGTGTAGCCGGAGGTGAGGAAGTGCATCCCGGCCACTTCGGGAGCGGTGGAGCCGCTGAGCGTGACGGTCCCCGCCGTCCCGGCGAAGATGGGGATGCTATCCTGGGTCCACACGCTGGCCGTGCTGCCGGTCGCGTTGGTCCAGTTCATGTCGGAGCCGGTCGCGGTCCAGGTGCCGTCGCCGCCCTGCACGCTTGAACCCGCGGTAACGGTCGAGCCATTCCACCACTGGGCGGCGGCGACCTGCAGGTTCACCTGGCCGGTGGTCGACGTGTCGACCACGTAGAGCGAATACTCCGGCGCCGTGCCGAGCACCAGGCCGGCCCCCGTCAGGTTCCCGGCATAGTCGATCAACCGGTAGGTGCCGCTCGCGAAACCCGCGTCCGCCGTCAGGTTCAAGGTGCCGTCGAGATATACGCTGCTCCCCACCGACAGGACCGCGGTCGTCGTGGGTGTACCGAGCGCGATATTGAACTTCGCGTGCCACGTTTGAAGCGAGCCACTCGCCGTGAGGGTTGCGCCGCTCGTGCCCGCGAAGGTGCCGCCGGACAAGAGGCCCAGATTGCCACCGACCGTGCCCGTTCCGGTCAGCGTCGCACCATTGGCGACCGCCACGGCGCCACCCAGGCTGCCCGTCAAAACAAGCGTACCGGCGCTCACCGTCGTTTGCCCGGTCAGCCCGTTCGTCCCCGTCAGCGTCAGCGTGCCCGCGCCCCGCTTCTCCAGCTTGCCGCTCCCAGAAATCACCCCGGAATAGGTCAGATCGTCCGACCGGTTGAAAATCAGTATGCCGCTATTGGTGATGTTGCCCACCAATGAACCGGTGCTCCCGCCGTCGCCGATCGACAGCGTGCCGCCTGACACAGTGGTGCCGCCCGTATAGGTGTTCGCGCCCGTCAGGATCAGAGTGCCGTCGCCGATCTTCTCCAGGCCGTCGCTGCCCGCGAGCGCGGAGGCGATGGTGGCAAGGGAGCCGGCGCCATCCACATCCACCGTCGGCGCCGCCGAGACATTCGCGAGGGTGAGCGCCGCGCCGGTGATCTCATAGCCGGAGGTCAGGAATGTGAGGCCCTTGGCCCCGACCGCGCCCGAGGAATCGTCGATGGTGACGATGCCGGCGGTGGCGGAGAAGATGGCGGTTTTGGTGGCATTGGAGGCGACATGGGTCGTGCCATCCGCATTGCTCCAGTTGAGCACGCCCGAACTCGCGGTCCATGTGCCGCCCCCGCCCACGAGCGGACCGCTGCCGGAGGTCGTGGTGCCGTTCCAGTAGAGGCCGCCCTCGGACAGGGTAAGGATCAGCATGTTTCCGAGGGAACGGGTTGTCGTGGATATGACCCCTTCCAGGCCCCCCGACACGGTTCCCACCGTCGGCAGAACAAAAGTGCCGCCCGCACCGGAGTATTCGATCAGATTATATGTCCCCTCCACCAGCGTGGTGCCGGTCAGGTTGATCGTCACTCCGGACTGGATGGTGAGGGCGCCACCCGAGGTGATCGCCGCATCCGCCCCGACACTGATGAGGCCGATATTGACTATCGCCCCCGTATTGAGAGTGAAGGTGTCTGTATTGATCGGCGTGGCACCACCCGAACCCGCGGCGCCCTGCTGCGCATTGACAATGCCCCCGCTCTGAACAAGCAGCAGGCCTTCGATCTTGGCGGTTCCATTGCTCGCGGTCGTCGCGTTCAGCGTGCCGCCGGATGCGACGGTGACGTCACCCTTCAGCCAGGTGCCGGTCCCCAGGGCAAGGATACCCTCCTTCACCGTCCAGTTGCTGGCCGGCCCCGACGAACCGGTCGTGCCGGTGAATTCCCATGTCGAGGTGCCGACCTTCTCGTAGGCGTTGAAATCAACAAAGGTCGAATTGATCAGCGTCAGGTCGAAGCTCTGATTGACCGTCCCGCCCAGCGCGAGCGTGGTGTTGGTTCCAGCATTCACGGCTCCGCCGACGAGGCCCCAATTGGACCAGAGCTCCAGCGCCGAGCCCACCGATGTCGTGTCAAAATAGACGCCGACACCATTGGTCGAAATGATATTGCCGTCATTTATGATCTTGTTTGAGGACCCGGTGACAAATACACCCGCGCCACCTCTGCCTTGAGGATCATCAAGCCCGGCTTCTACAAAACCATAGTTTGTTATTGTGTTTCCGGTGCCGCTGAGCAGAACGGCGTTGCCGCCGTAATCGACACCTATTTTTCCTGAAATAATGTCAGCACCGTAGATGCCCGCGAACTTCTGGTTGGTGATGGTGTTGCTGTCTCCCGACACAACAAGCCCGATGCCGCTTTTGCCCTGCCCGGTGCTGTACCAGTTCCCGCCATCGCCCCCTTGGAATGTGCCGGAATTGCTGACGATGGAGTCATTTCCGCTGATCAGCACGCCAGCACCGCCCGCGCCGGCAGAGCCGCTCATCTGGTTCACGTCGGACGATGAAACCGAGCCGCCGGTGCCACCCTTCGCGATGCCAGCATTGCTGAAGTCAATTCCGTCCGCGCTGAGAACGATGGCAGCGCCGCCGTCACCGCCCTTGCCCTGAAGGATGGAAATCGCGCCCAGGGCGAGCCCGTCCCCGCCAGCGTCGCCGCCGGCACCGCCCAAAACGTCGAAAGAACTGGCGTTGGTGACGGTAGCGGCGGCCGCGATGACGAGGCCCGAGCCACCGGTGCCGCCATTGCCGGTGATCACCGTGTAGCCGGTGAACGCGCCCGTCGCATTGATCGAGCCGCCGACGCCGCCAGTACCGCCCACCATGGCGTCGTCCAGATCATACTCTTCCACGGCAGTGATGATCACACCCGCGCCGCCACCGCCGCCGCTGCCGCCGGCCGCCCATGCCGCAGTCTGAGCCGGCTGTCCGCCCCCCCCAAAGGCGCCGCCCGCGCCTTCACCGCCCGCGCCGCCCGTCGACGTGTCGCTTCCGACCGACCCGCCAGTGCCGCCGCTGTTGGAGGTGATGCCGTTAGCCTGGCCCGATCCACCCGTTGAGCCGGCGACGCCGCCGGGCTGCACATCCCCGCCGGCGCCGCCGGCGCCGCCATACCAAAGATTGCCCGGGCCGGGATAGGCGATGAGCGCCGCACCCGCGCCGCCACCGCCACCGCCACCGCCGACACCGATGGTGCCCGAGATAACGCCCGCCTGCCCATCCCCGCCGGTCGCGCTCTGCGCCCGCGCGGGAGACGTCAAGACAGGGCCGGAAATGAGGGCCGAGGACACCAGTGCCGAGGTCAGAAGAAGATGCCGGCGCAAGCGGGGGGAGCCGCTGCGGGAGTCGGCGGCCGAAAGGGCCTGTCGGGGCTGCATCCGCGAATCTGCCTTCACGACCTGACCGACCTGCATGACACTCGCGCGCGGCGACATCTCATTGCCAAGCATTCTGAACCCGCCTCATTTCGGCGATCGCGTGGTGGTCCGCGCGTATCGGCGCCCACCGCAACCGCCAGCCTCTTCCCTACGACACGTCGAAAACGGGCCGGCCCGCATGGCCCGTCCCGTTCAGACGTCCTTCACTCGATCGCGGGTTTACGCCCGGCCATTTTCGGAAATGGTGCAGGACGGCCACAACCGGAGGGCGAGACCGCCGGCGCGTTAGGGCCAAGCGCAGGCCGTCGAAACGCCGGCCGCGTCGACCCGCGCGCACCAGCCCTCCCAGCCGTCACTCCCAGCATCCGCAGCATCCCCAGCCCATCCGCCCTATCGGCGTGATCCCGGCTCGACCGTGCGCGAACAATCGGATACCGCGATACCCGGATTGCGCAGCGGGCATCCGGATTACGAAAAGGCCGCAGGCAAAATCTGCCGTGTGGTAAATCTGCAACCAGGAGCATACGGGATGGGCGGCAGGGCGACCGCCGCAGCGACGCGCAGAGGTGACATGGCACCTCGATCATCCGGCGCGGATTGCCCTATATTCCTCTTGTCAGCGGCCGTCCCTGCCCCGCGCGGCGGCGAGAGTCGCGGCGGGATACTCGCCGAATCGTTCCCGGTAGAGTCGGGAAAAGCTGCCCAGATTGGAAAAGCAGAAGGCGAGCGCGGCCGTGGTGACGTTATCCGTGTCGCCTCCAGCCAGCAGTAGCTCGCGCGCCGCATTCAGGCGTTCATTGCGGATCCACGTCACTGGCGAGCAGCCGAACCGCTTCTGGAAGGCGTATTGAAGATTGCGGGCGGACAGGCCGCTGATAGCTTCGAGGTCGGTCAGGGTGATGCGCCGGCCTAGATTGGCGATGACATAGTCGCAGGCGCGCTCGAGCCGCCTGTCCGCGAACGCCCGTGACGACCTGTCCTCGCCCTCGCCGAAAAGCCGGTCGCGCAACAGCATGCCGCAGATCGCGCGATAGACGATCTCGTCGACACCAAATCGCGCCGCCGCCTCTCCCGACAGAGTGCAGGCCTCCAACAAAGTACAGGCGCCCCGCAGCATCAGGTCAAAATTCACGCCTGCCGCGACCAGCGGCATGACGCTGGGCCCGCTCAGATCCACTCTCGCCTCATCGCGCCCCAGCATGGCGCCCGCCGTTTGCAGCAGCCGGCCCCGGTCCAGGCCGGCAACCAGGATGGAGCGATAGCCGCCCTCGCCGATCCGCTCGCCTTCGGGCGCCAGCAGCGCGTTGGTCCGCACATGACACTCGACCAATTTGCCGTTCACCGTCGAGCGGATGGCTCCTCCTTCCACCGGCATAAAGAAGGACAGTTCATTCGATTCGACGCGAGTGCGGATCGGCGAATGGGACAGGCTGCTGAGCTTCAATCCATTGATGGCGATGGAGGATTGCTGGGTGGCGAAGTTAGCCGCATCGCCGATCGCATCATATTCGGCGCTCCAGCCGAGCATGCGATGAACCTGCTCCTGCATCGACAGCAGCGATGTCGACTGCATTTTGGTCCGGTTGCCGAACGCCAGCGGGCGAAGCATCGCGGCGTTCTTCGGCATGTGCGGGCCTCCGGCATGTCCTAGGAAGCAGGGTGGCGAGTGGCGCCGACGCGGACGCCCTCTAAAACACAGTCACAGGGCACGGCCGGCCAAAGCGCCCGCACGGCCAGGGGACACATCAGACGCGCAATCGCGCACCAGCAGCGGAGGTACCGTGAACCGGCAGATCACGCCAGACACGGAACCCATCTCGTCACGCCGGCGTGCTCGGCAAAGAAAACGACAGCGCACCGCTTGAGGCGTGGTGCGATAGTGCCAAGAGTCTATCGCCAACGACAAGACCGGCGCAAGCAGGCCGCCGCTACTCTATCCGGTCAGCGGACCGGCTATCCGGCGCCGAGGTCAGGGCGCGGCCGGGCTCCACGCCCTGCTTATGGGCGGCTGAAGCGCCCTCCGGGCTTCGGCCCGGCGAACGCGGCAAGTGTGGGATCCCCGGGGCTCGCCCGGGGATGCGGATGGTACCGGTCACGACCGGGGGCGCGGCTGTCACGGCGCCTGCGGTCACGGCCAAGCCAGCGGGAAAGGCTGATGCCTCACCCGGCAGGTTGCCGTTCAGTCGATCTTGCCGAGCGCCATGAACTGCGTCTCGCCGGACGAGCCGTCGACACCGTCATTGTCGGTGACGATGAAGGCGTTGCCGGCGGCGTCGATGGCGAAGCTCTCGACCTTGTCGAGCACATAGCCATGGGTGGCCTTGAGCAGCGGCAGCAGGTCCTTCACCTCGCTCTTCACCAGCACCGGCGGAGCGGCCTCGCTGCCGAGCGGCGCCGGCTTCACATCCTTGAGCGAGACATAGGTGAGCTTCTTGATCGCGGCGTCCGCGCCGATGAGGTTGTCGCGCTCAAGAACGATCAGCCCATCCTTATAGGGCGTCAGCTCGGACAGCCCGACCCAGCCCTTGGCGGGCGTATCGAGCGGGTAGCGCACCGTGGCCCAGCTCTTGTCGGCCGGCGTGTAGGCGATGAGCTTGGCAAAACCCTTCGGGTCGTCCTTCCACTCGCGCTGCACGGCGATCCACACCGTCTCGTCGGCGCCAGAACCGCGGACGGCGACGCCCTCGAAGCCGAAGCGCCCGGCCTGCGCGGCCACCGCCTCGGGGAGCGCGATCTCTTCCGCGATCGCGCCGTCAGTGCCGACGCGCAGGAGAAGATTCTGCGTCGCCTTCTCCTTCTTCTCGGGATTGCCCTCGGAGACGACCCAGAAGCCGCCCTCGGGACGCACCGCGATGCCCTCAAGGTCGAGGCCCTTGGCCGGGGCGCCGTCCTTGGTCAGCACGGTGGCGGCGGTGATCTTCGCCGGCTTGGCGTTCGCGTCGACGGTGAGGATCCGCGCCTGCGCATAGGCGCTGTCGGTCACGGCGTAGAGCTTGCCCGCTTCCTTGGCGTCGGCCGCAAAGCCCGATAGCGCCGACCACCAGATCGGCAGCCCGTCGGGGCCGTCGGCGGAGACGATCGTGGGATAGGCAGGCGCGGCGCCGGGCTGGCGCTGGTAGAGCGTGACGACCGAGCCGATGCCGCCATCCTCGCGGCCGTCGGTCTCGGCGGCGGTGACGAACAGCTCGCGCTTGGGCAGGGCGACCAGCCCCTCCGGGCCGACGCCGCCGGGCAGCACCTGTAGGAATTCCGGCGCCGCGCCGGCGCCCTTGTCGCGATAGACGAAGACCAGCGAGCCGCGCTCGGAGGCGACGAAGATCAGGCGGTCATCGCCGAAGGTCGCGACTTCAGCGCCCTCCATCTCGATGCCCTTCTTGTTACGCTTATCCGGGTAGTGGCCGAGGCGCACCGCCATATGCTCGGGCGCCGCGCCGCTCTCGAACAGCAGCTTGCCAGTCTTGTCGAAGATGGAGAAGCCGCGCGAACCGCCCTTCCAGTCCCCCTCATTGGCGATGACGAAGCGGTCATCGTCGATCCACTGCACGGTGTCGGGCTCGCGGGCGACACCCTTGGCCGAGCCGGAGAGGTCGATCACGGCGTCCTTCTTGGTGTCGATCTTGTCGAGATCGACCGTGCCGGCGGAAAAATGCGAGAGAATCTTGCCGGTGGGCAGGTCCACCACCACGATGTGGTTGTTCTCCTGCAGCGTGACCACGACCTCGTTGCGGGAATTGATGTCGACATATTCCGGCTCCGGGTCCTCCGGGCCTACGCTGGCGAGGCCGGTGAGGTCGATCACCTTCTTCGAGGCGTCGACCACGCGGCCGTCCTTCACCTCGAAAGTGGTGAGGTTGCCGGCCGGGAGCTGCGGCAGCGCGCCCTCGTTCAGATCCTCGTCGCGCTCATTCTCGATGGCGATGGCGAGATAGCGGCCATCCGGGCTCTTGGTGATCGAATCGGGCTGGCCGCCAAGGTCGATCTTGTCCTCGACCTTGCGGGTGGCAAGGTCGACCACGGCGAGATGGCCCGAGGGCTTGGCCTTCGATTCCGACGTATTGACGCCGACATAGGCCTTGGCGCCGATCACGACAGTGGTGGTCGGCTCGCCGTCCAGCGCGACGACGCCGGCGGATTTCGGCGCTGCGGGATCGGTGATGTCGATGAAGCCGATGCGCTGGCCGGGGCTGTCGCTGTAGATCAGCGTGTTGCCATCCTCGGTGTAGGTGATGATCTCGGCGGCGGTCGACTTGGCCGGATCGGCCCCGGCAGGCAGGTTGTCGACGACATTGAAGGTGCCGATGCGGTTGAACACCGCGTCGGCCGCGAGGCTCGGCGACGACAGGGCGACAAGCGCGAGCACCGCTACGGAAGCACTGGCGAGAAACAGCGGGCGCATGGCGGGAATCTCCTCTCGGGAAGCGGGCCGGCAGCCCGCGCTGCTGCGGTTCAAGTCCCCGCCGATGACAGACGGATGACGACGCGCGGACCGGGACGGAAATTCCACCGTGGCCATGGCTCGGGGCGGGTCGCGCGGGGGGCCGCGAAGGCCCGCTGCGGCCTTAGAGAGCCACGCGCCGCGCCGAGCCGGGCCTCCACCGTTCGATCTTCGACTTTCGGATGGGGGAATTCGTCCTAAAAGCCTGAAATTAGGGCTTGCACTCGACCTTGCGGCATCGTCTCCTTGCTGCATCGGGACAAGGCGCTGAAGCGCCGCCCGGCGGGCTCGACCCGCAAGGAAACGCCATAGGAGGAACCGCCCATGACCGACACGTCAGGGAAGAGCACGGACGCGCGTCAGGATGTCCGTACCAGCCGCCGTCGCTTTATCGCCACCGCTGCCGCAGCGGCGGCCGCCGGCGCAACCGTTGCGGCCCCCGCCGTGCACGCGCAGGCCCCCATCAAGCTGAAATTCCAGTCGACCTGGCCGAACAAGGACATCTTCCACGAATTCGCCGGCGACTATGTGAAGCGCGTCAACGCCATGACCGGCGGGCGCGTCGAGCTGGAAATCCTGCCGGCCGGCTCGGTCGTACCCGCCTTCCAGATGCTCGACGCGGTCTCGTCAGGCATTCTCGACGGCGGCCACGGCGTCGCCGCCTACTGGTACGGCAAGAGCAAGGCGTTCTCGCTGTTCGGCACCGCCCCCGCCTTCGGCTGGGACGCGGACGAACTGCTCGGCTGGGTACGCTATGGCGGTGGCCAGCAGCTCTATGACGACCTGGTGCAGAACACGCTGAAGCTGAACGTTGTCGGCATGCTGACCGGGCCGATGCCCAGCCAGCCGCTCGGCTGGTTCAAGAAGGAAATCACCAGCGCCGACGACATGAAGGGCATGAAGTACCGCACCGTCGGCCTCGGCGCGGACCTGTTCAAGGAATTCGGCGCAGCGGTGACGATCGTACCGGGCGGCGAAATCGTGCCGGCGATCGATCGCGGCCTGCTCGACGGCGCCGAGTTCAACAACCCGTCTTCCGACCTCATCCTCGGCTTCCCCGACGTAGCCAAGGTCTACATGCTCGGCAGCTACCACCAGGCGCTCGAATGCTTCGAGATCCTGTTCAACAAGACCAAGTTCGACAGCCTGCCGTCCGACGTGCAGGAAATCCTCAAGGGCGCGTCCGACGCCACCTCCTCCACCATGATGTGGAAGGCGCAGGACCGCTATTCCAAGGACCTCGCCGCCATCAAGGCGCGCGGCGTGAAGGTGCTGCCGACGCCGAAGGCGGTGCTGGAAGCCCAGCTCAACGCCTGGGACGTGGTGATCGCCAACCTGTCGGCCGACCCGGTGTTCAAGAAGGTGGTGGACAGCCAGAAGGAATGGGCCAAGCGCATCGTCGGCTTCCGCCTCGAATATGAGCCGGATTCGAAGTTCGCCTACGACCACTTCTTCAAGCCGGCCTGACCTGCCAGCGCGTGCGCCCCTCTCCGGCGACGGAGAGGGGCTTTTGGTTTCGGTAGAGCCTTGGCACTCCCGCAGCGGACCGTGACGGCGTCGTGCGGCGATGCCGCTGTGCGGGCGTGACGGACGGCGCGCCATCCCTCGTCGTACCCGAACGAGCGTTGCCCGAGCTTGCTCTCCCAAACCTCGCCGTGCCCGAACTTACCTTGCCCACACTCGCCTTGCCCGAAGAGGCCCCTCCCCATGCAATCCATCCTTCTCGGCGTTGACCGGCTGAACGGCCTCATCGGCAAGATTTTCGCCTGGTGCATCGTCATTCTCATGGCGGCCATCTGTTACGAGGTGTTCTGCCGCTATGTGCTGCGCGACCCCACCACCTGGGCCTATGACGTCAGCCTGATGCTCTATGGCGCGCTTTTCATGATGGCGGGCGCCTACACGCTCTCGCGCAATGGCCATGTGCGGGCCGACTTCCTGTACCGGAAGTGGCAGCCCCGTACCCAGGCCAAGACGGACCTGGTCCTGTACTTCCTGTTCTATTTCCCCGGCATCCTGGCGCTGATCTATTCCGGCTGGGGCTATTTCCACCTCTCCTACCTGCTGAACGAGCACTCCTCCTTCAGCCCGGACGGACCGGTGATCTGGCCCTTCAAGGCGCTGATCCCCATCACCGGCGTGATGATGCTGCTGCAGGGCATGGTGGAGGTGGTGCGCTGCTGGATCTGCCTGCGCGAGGGAGACTGGCCGCAACGCCTGCATGACGTTGAGGAACTGGAGAAGGTCATTCTCGACGAAGCCGCCGCCAAGGCCGCCGAGGAAGAGGCCCGGCTCAACGCCATCGAGCGCGAATCCACCACGCGGGGGTCCCTGTGATGTTTCTTTCCGATCCCGCGCTCGGCATTCTGATGCTGGTCGTCTTCCTGATCCTGCTGATGCTCGGCTTTCCCATCGCCTTCACCCTGATGGCGCTGGGCGTGGCCTTCGGCTACCTCTCGATCGGCGACGGCATTTTCCAGCTCTTCGTCCAGCGCACCTATTCGGTGATGGCGAACGACGTGCTGATCTCGATCCCGCTGTTCCTGTTCATGGGCTATGTGATCGAACGCGCCAATATTCTTGACCGGCTGTTCCGCTCCATCCAGCTGGCGGCCGGCTGGATTCCCGGTTCGCTGGCGGTGGCCACCCTCATCACCTGCGCGCTGTTCGCCACCGCCACCGGCATTGTCGGCGCCGTGGTGACGCTGATGGGGCTGCTGGCCTTCCCGGCCATGCTGCGGGCGGGCTACGATACCAAGATCTCCGCCGGCGTCGTCTGTGCCGGCGGCTGTCTCGGCATCCTCATCCCGCCCAGCGTCATGCTCATCCTCTATGGCGCCACCGCCGGCGTCTCGGTGGTGAAGCTCTATGCCGCGGCGTTCTTCCCCGGCATCGCGCTGGCCGGCATGTACATGGCCTATGTGATCATCCGTGCGATGATCAACCCCTCGCTGGCGCCGAAGCTGCCGGCGTCGGAACGAAACGTCCCCGTGCTCACCGTCATCTGGGCACTGGCCACCTCGTTCTTCCCGCTGGTGCTGCTCATCGTCTCGGTGCTCGGCTGCATCATCCTCGGCCTGGCGACGCCGTCGGAAGCCGCGGCCATCGGCGCGGCGGGCGCCATCCTGCTGGCGCTGGCCTACCGCACCTTCAGCATCGAGAAGCTGAAGGACTCGGTGTTCCTCACCGCCCGCGCCTCGGCGATGGTGTGCTGGCTGTTCGTCGGCTCGGCGGTGTTCTCCGCCGTGTTCGCGCTGCTGGGCGGCCAGCGGGTGGTGGAAGAGTTCATCATGGGGCTGGACATCGGCCCGATCGGCTTCCTGATCCTCACCCAGGTCATCATCTTCGTGCTGGGCTGGCCGCTGGAATGGACGGAGATCATCGTGATCTTCCTGCCCATCTTCCTGCCGTTGCTCGACCATTTCGGCATCGACCCGATCTTCTTCGGCGTGCTGGTGGCGTTGAACCTGCAGACCTCGTTCCTCTCCCCGCCGGTCGCCATGGCGCCCTTCTATTTGAAAGGCGTGGCACCCAAGCATGTGACGATCGAGGAAATCTTCTCCGGCGTCATGCCGTTCATCTTCATCGTCATCTTCGCGATGATCCTGCTTTACACCTTCCCCGGCTTCGCGCTCTGGCTGCCGAACTATCTCTATGGCGGCTGAGTTCCGCGCCACGCAAAGCGGAAACGGGCCCCGATGGGGCCCGTTTTCATATGCGGCGGCGAGGACGCCTCAGGCCGAGAGCGCCTTGGGGTCGCCGGGCGCGGTCTTCCAGCCGAGCGCGGGGAAGCGCACCACCCGCCGGCCGCGGAAGTCCGCCTCGCAGACCAGGTGCCCACGCTCTTCCATATAGGTGAGCAGCCAGCGCCCGCGCGAGGGCGAGCGGCTGCCATAGGCCTTCGCCAGCGCCTCGTCGGCGGGGGATGGCGCGCCCTCCATGCCGGCGCGCGCCAGCAGCAGGAACACGCCCTGCATCTCCTCCGGCAGCCCGGTCGCCTGCTCCACCGCCCGCGCCCACCCCTCGTCGCCGGGGCGGGAATCGAGCCCGGCGCGGGCAATGGCCAGCCGACGGGTGAAGGCGGCGAGATCAGGCACTTTCGAGCCAACCCGCCGCACCCGGCAATGCACGAGGAAATCCGGGTAGAGCGCGGCAGCGGAGCGGAACGGCGCCTCGGGGTCGGTGACGAACTGGCGCACGATCTCCTCGACCAGCGCCTCGCGCTCGGCATCGAACGCCGCCGCCACTTCGGGGTCCACCGGCACCGGCTCGGGCGCCGGCGCCTCCTCCAGCGTCTCCAGAATGGCGTCGGTGGCGCGCGGCTCGCCGCGCGGCGGCGGCGCGGGCAGCGGCTCGGTGCCGAGATCGTCGAAGATGAGGTCCTGCAGTTCCGCCATCGGCATCTCCGGCGGCGGCAGCAGCGAGGGCCGCCCGTTGCGGCTGGCGGTCTCGACATGGCCGATCTTCACCGGCAGCGGGCGGCGCGACAGCGCCGGGCCGAGCGCGACGAAGGAGCCGGTGTTGAGGTCGCGAAAACTCTCCGCCTGCCGCTTGTCCATGCCGAGCAGATCGGCGGCGCGGGCCATGTCGATGTCGAGAAAGGTGCGGCCCATCAGGAAATTGGAGGCTTCCGCCGCGACATTCTTGGCCAGCTTGGCGAGGCGCTGGGTGGCGATGACGCCGGCCAGCCCGCGCTTGCGGCCACGGCACATCAGATTGGTCATCGCCGAGAGCGAGATGCGCCGCGCCTCATCGGAAATCTCGCCGCCGCCCGAGGGGGCGAAGAGCTGCGCCTCGTCGACCACGACCAGCATCGGAAACCAGTATTCGCGGTCCGCGTCGAACAGGCCGTTGAGGAAGGCGGCGGCGGAGCGCATCTGCGCGTCGGCGTCCAGCCCTTCGAGGTTGAACACAACCGAGGCCCGGTGCTTGCGGATGCGGGCGGCGATGCGCTGGATTTCGCCGGCGGTGCGCTCGGCGTCGATCACCACATGGCCGAAGCGTTCGGCGAGGCCGACGAAATCCCCCTCGGGGTCGATGATCGCCTGCTGCACATGGCCGGCGCTCTGTTCGAGCAGGCGCCGCAGCAGATGCGACTTTCCGGAGCCGGAATTGCCCTGCACCAGCAGGCGGGTGGACAGGAGCTCTTCCAGGTCGAGCCGAACCGGCTGTCCGGCGTTGCTGCTTCCGAGCTCGATACCGATCTTCATCTGCGATGACGCATCCCTGAACCGGCCCCTCCGCTGCGGCAGCGGGCCGAATGGTTCGATTGTCCCGCCCCAGACCGGACGATCCGACCGGGAGGGCAGCCTGGCCGCCCCCGCCCGGCCTGCCTTTAGCACGCGGCAGGGGCCTGCGCCGACAGCCGCCACGAACTCCACAGATTCGGCCCGGCTCGACAAGTCCCGTGTGTAGGGTCATCCTTGCCAGATGTCGCGCCCGCCTTTCTTCACCATCGGCTATGAACAGGTCTCCTCCGCCGCCGTGCTCGACACGTTGAGCGGAGCGGGCGTCGATCTTCTGGTCGATGTGCGTGCCGTCGCCGCCTCGCGCCGCGCCGGCTTTTCCAAGAGCCACCTCGCCGCCGGCGTGAGCGAGCGCGGCATCGGCTATCTGCATCTGCGCGGCCTCGGCACGCCGGCGGAGGGCCGGCAGGCGGCACGCAGCGGCCATTACGACCAGCTGCGGCGCATCTATGACGCCCATCTCGCCACCCCCACCGCGCAGGAACAGCTCGACGAACTGACCGCGCTGGTGAAGGCGGGACGGCGGGTCTGCGTGCTGTGCTTCGAGCGCCATCCCGAGCATTGCCATCGGCAGATGGTGGCTGATCTCGTTTGCGAGCGGGTGGGCGTCGCGGTCGAACATCTGATGGCATCGCCGGTCTAGATACGCCGCCCTGCGACAAAATGCGGCATGCCAGCGCGTGCATCCCAATCCACGCTCTTCCTCCGGTTGATTGAGGGGGCCGGGAGAGGGTGCTCGGATGAGGGGTACTTCCTGACCATATGCAACCGTGAGCGCGGCGATGTTCTCTTCGCCGGCGCGAACTCTCGCGCCTCTCCTCGCGGCGTTGTCTGCCGCGTGCCCAGCGTCCAGCGCGGCAGCCGAGGAGAGCGCGGAGGCCTTGCTGCGCCGGCGGCTCTATTTCTATACCGGCGTCGATATCGCCCGCGACAATGGCTATGGCTGGGGCGGCATGGCGTGGGCGCCCTTCGCACCTATGGACCAGGAAGGCCTGCGGGTGCGAACCCAGACCGGCGGCGGGCGCTACGAGTACCGCACGCAGGCGGTGCCGGGCGGCTGGAACACCGGCAACAAGACCGATGGCGAGGTGCTGCTGGGCTGGCAGTTCCTGCGCGGCGCCCATGCCATCGCCCTCTATGGCGGGGTGAATGTGGTTGACAACCGGCTCGACGCCCCCGACCCCGGCAATCCCGACCAGGGCACGCAGTTCGGCGCCAAAATCGTCGCCGAATGGTTCTACCGGTTTGACGAACGCTGGACGCTGACCGCCGCCCTAAGCGCCTCGACGGCGGACGGCACGGTGAACGGCCGCGCCAGCGCCGGCTGGCAGGCCGTCAGCTGGCTTGCGGTCGGGGTGGAGACCGGCGCCACCACGGACTGGCTGGACCAGAGCGCCCGCCTCGGGCTGTTCCTCACCTGCCCACTGGCGGGGCAGGAATTGCGCGCCGCCGCCGGCTGGCGCTGGAGCAGCGATAGTGACGCAAGCCCCTATGGCACGCTCTCGCTGTTCATGCCGTTCTGATCCTCGCGCCGCGCCGGCTCAGGCGTCTTCCGCCTTCATCGCCTCCAGCGCGGCGTCGGCGTCGATCGTCGACGCGGCCGCGATCTCGTGAATCTCCAGCGCCTCCAGATCCTCGTGCGTGTCGATGTCGAGAAAGGCGCTCTCGCCCTCCACCGGCACCTCGACCACGAAATCGGCGTTCTGGGCGAGGATCTGCCGGGCGCCGACATCGCCGGCCAGTGTCTTCAGCGCGGGGAAGAGAGCCCGCGCCAGCGCCACCGGGTTGCCCTGCCGCCCCTCGGCCACCGGCACCGCCGCCAGCCTTCCGCGCGCGGGATCGAGCGCATCGGCGAGGCAGTCGACCAGGGACGGCTCGACCATGGGCATGTCGCCCAGCATCACCACCACCCGCTCCACCTCCTTCGGCAGCGCGGCGACGCCGGCCTTGAGCGAGGTGGAAAGCCCCTGCGCGAAATCCTGATTGTGCGCGAAGGTGACATCGAGCCCGGCCAGCGCCGCCCGCACCGCGTCCGCCTCATGCCCCGTCACCACGATAACGGGGCGCGCCCGCGCGGCGAGGGCCGTCTCCACCACCCGGCGCACCAGCGGCACCCCGCCGAGCGGCAGCGTCAGCTTGTGCGCCTGCGGCAGGCGCGTGCCCTGCCCGGCCGCCAGCACCAGCGCGGCCGGCGGGCGGGCCGGGCGGCGGCGCAGTTCGCCGACGATCTGGGCGAGAATGGACACGGCGATCTCCGCCGGATTGGCGGCACCGATATCGAGGCCGATGGGCGCGCGGATGCGCTCCAGCGCCGCGCGCGGCACGCCGCGTTCCGCCAGCCGCGCGACCCGGCCGGCATGGGATTTGCGCGAGCCGAGCGCGCCGACATAGAAGCAGCCGGCGCTGAGCGCCGCCTCAAGCGCCGGGTCGTCGATCTTCGGGTCATGCGCCAGCACCGCCACCGCCGTGAAGGGGTCAAGCCCAAGGTCGGCCAGCGCCTCCTGTGGCCACTGCGCGCGCACCTCGACGGCGGGAAAGCGCTCCTCGGTAGCGAAGGCGGTGCGCGGATCGACGATGATGACCTCGAAGCCGACGGCCTTGGCCATCGGCGCCAGCGCCTGCGAGATATGCACCGCCCCGGTGATGACAAGGCGCGGCGACGGCAGATGCACGGTGAGGAACAGCCGCGCCCCCTCCACCTCCACCCGTCCGCTGCGCCCGCTGCGCAGCGCCTCGGCGAGAGGCTCCGCCAGCGGATCGCCCGCCACCTCGCCGGCACGCACCAGCCGCTGCCCGCCGCCGTCGAGATCGGTGACGAGGACAATGGGGCGGCGCGCGGCGCGCTCGGTGTTCAGCGCATTGAGCAGCGACAGATCCATCAGGAAACCTTCTCGACATAGACCGCGATGCGCCCGCCGCAGGACAGGCCGACCTGCCAGGCGGTTTCATTGGCGACGCCGAATTCCAGCAGCCGGGGGCTGCCATCGGCGATCACCTCGGCGGCTTCCGCCACTACCGCGCCTTCGACGCAGCCGCCGGACACCGAGCCGAGGAAATTGCCGTCCTCGTCGATGGCGAGGTGGCTGCCGACCGGGCGGGGCGCCGAGCCCCAGGTCTCCACCACCGTTGCCAGCGCCACGCCCCTTCCCTCCTGCCGCCAGCTTGCCGCCGCCTGCAGCACATCTTCCTCGCGCGTGAGCATCGGCTCCTCCTTCACGTTCGACGATTTGCCCCACTATAGCGCGGCAACGCGGCGGCGCCTTGCCGGCGGGCGCGGAAACGATCACAAGACCGCGCATGAACGCCCCTGCCCGCTCCCCCCTCGCCCCGTCCGCCGCCACTCCGCTGCCCGCGCGGACGCTGCGCCGCGTCAGTGAACTGGCGGAGGCCGGGCTGGTCGCAGCCGATCCGGCGCTGGAGGCGGTCGCCGCCCGCTATGCCGTAGCGGTGACGCCGGTGCTGGCCGGCCTGATCGACCCCGCTGACGCCGCCGACCCGATCGCCCGCCAGTTCGTCCCGGATGCGCGCGAGCTGGAGACGCGGCCGGAAGAGCGCGAGGACCCGATCGGCGACGCGGCGCACAGCCCGGTGCCCGGCATCGTCCACCGCTATCCCGACCGGGTGCTGCTGAAGCTGGTCGGCGTCTGCGCCGTCTATTGCCGCTTCTGCTTCCGCCGCGAGATGGTCGGGCCGGGGGCCGAGAGCAACCTCTCCGACGAGGCGCTGGAGACCGCCCTCGCCTATATCTCCGCCCGACCCGAGATCTGGGAAGTCGTGCTGACCGGCGGCGACCCGTTCGTCGCCTCGCCGCGTCGCCTCGCCGGGTTGATGGCCCGGCTTGCCGCCATCCCGCATGTGAAGGTGGTGCGCTTTCACACCCGCGTGCCCATCGCCGCGCCCGAGCGCGTCACCGGCGCGCTGGTGGCGGCGCTGCGCGCGCCCGGCGTGACCACCTATGTCGCCGTCCACGCCAACCACGCCCGCGAACTCGGCGCCGAGGCGCGCGCGGCGCTGGCCCGGCTGGCCGAAGCCGGCATCGCGCTGGTCGGGCAGAGCGTGCTGCTCGCCGGGGTCAATGACGACGCCGGAACGCTCGCGGCGCTGTTCCGCGCGCTGGTGGAATGCCGGGTGAAGCCCTATTACCTCCACCATCCCGACCTCGCCCCCGGCACCGCGCATTTCCGCCTGACCATCCAGCGCGGGCAGGAACTGATGGCCGCACTGCGCGGGCGCGTCTCCGGCCTCGCGCTGCCGACCTACGTGCTCGACATCCCCGGCGGCCACGGCAAGGTGCCGGTGGGGCCGTCTTATCTGGAGCCGGCGCCCGAGGGCTGGCACGTCACCGATTATTGCGGCGGCGTACATGCTTATGGAGAAGGCGTGTGAGCCGGCCCGCCTCCGTCGATGTGGTGGTGATCGGCGCCGGCGCGGCCGGGCTGATGTGCGCCATCGAGGCCGGCAGACGCGGGCGCCGCGTCGTGGTGCTCGACCATGCCCGCGCGCCGGGCGAGAAGATCCGCATTTCCGGCGGCGGCCGCTGCAACTTCACCAATCGCGACGCCGCCCCGCGCCATTATCTCTCGGCCAATCCGGGTTTCGCCATCTCGGCGCTGAAACGCTACACCGCGCAGGATTTCATCGCCCGCATGGACCGGCGCGGCATCGCCTGGCACGAGAAGACGCTCGGCCAGCTGTTCTGCGACGGCTCGGCCCGGCAGGTGGTGGAAATGCTGACCGATGAGCTGCGCGAGGCCGGCGGCGAGCTGCGCCTGTCCACCGCCATTACCGGCATCGAGCGCAGCGCCGATGGCTTCACCGTGGCGACCGCCAACGGCACCTTGGCCTGCGCGTCGCTGGTGATCGCCTCGGGCGGCAAGTCGATCCCGAAAATGGGGGCTACCGGCTTCGGCTATGAGGTGGCCGAGCGCTTCGGGCTGGCGCTGCAACCCACCCGCCCCGGTCTGGTGCCGCTTACGCTCGACCCGGCGCAGCTGGAGCGGCTCGCCCCGCTCGCCGGGGTGGCGGTGGAGGGACGGGTGAGCCATGGCAAAACCCGGTTCGAGGAAGGGCTGCTGTTCACCCATCGCGGCCTGTCGGGGCCGGCGATCCTGCAAATCTCCTCCTATTGGCGCGAAGGCGACGAGATCGCGCTCGCGCTTGCGCCCGGCGCGGACGTGTTCGCCCAGCTGCGCGAGGCGCGGGCCGCAAATGGCCGGCAGTCGCCCGTCACCGCGCTGGCGAACCTGCTGCCCAAGCGCCTCGCCCAGCTCATCACTGATCGCGAGGCCGGCGCGGTCAATCTCGCCGACCTCTCGGACAAGGCGCTGCGGCGGATCGACGAGGCGGTGAATGGCTGGCGGCTGAAGCCGACCGGCTCGGAAGGCTACCGCACCGCCGAGGTGACGCTGGGCGGCGTCGACACGGCCGGCCTCGATTCGCGCACGCTGGCGGCGCGCGAGGTGCCGGGGCTCTATTTCGTCGGCGAAGTGGTGGATGTCACCGGCTGGCTCGGCGGCTATAATTTCCAGTGGGCCTGGTCGTCCGGCTGGGTCGCCGGGCAGTTTGCCTGAGCCGAGGCTCAGACCGACAGGAAGCCCCGCCCGAGATAGGCGAGCTTGGCCTTGTCGGGGCCGAGCGTCACCGCCTCGACCCGGCCGACCAGCACGTCATGGGTGGCGATGGTGCGGATCTCCACCATGCGGCACTGGAAAACCGCGATCGCCCCGTTCAGGCAGGGCAGGCCCAGCGCGCCCTCATGCCAGTGACCGACGCCGAATCGCTTCTCCCCCTCCAGTCCTCCCCGCCCGCCGAAGCTCTCGGCCACGCTTTGCTGCTCGGCGCCCAGCATGTTGACCGCGAACCGGCCGGACTGGCGGAAGGCGGGGGCGGAGCGGATGCGGCGGTTGAGGCAAACCAGCAGCGTCGGCGGGCTGTCCGACACCGAGGCGACGGCGGTGGCGGTGAAGCCCGCGCGCCCGTCCGGCCCGCTGGTGGTGATCACATGCACCGCGGCCACCAGCCGGCTCATCGCCTCGCGATAGAGCCCGGCCTCGACCGCGTGGCCTGCCTCATGCTGTGCCGCATCATGTGCCTTGGGCTGGTCCACGCTGGCGTGCCTCCTGCGGCCTCGCGCGGAGCGAAGGATCCACTCCACGCGGCTTCGCTGTGCATAACCTTTGCGGCGCGCATTTGGAAACCGCGCGGCGCGCGTGAACGTAGATGACGCTGTGAAGACAAAAATGACCGCTCACGCCACAGTGCAGACGCAGCGCCACCACATTAACCGCTTGAGTTGCAAAGGAATTCATGAAATAGGTATTTAAATACCCTCGTATCATGCTTTTCGATCGATTGCATTTCGTCTTTCGATCGAATTGTATCGGAACGTGGCGCAGGCTAAGAGTCAGAGGCGCACACCGTACGGGCACGGTTACAAACTGTGCAAAAGCCCGACGGTAGCGCCTTGCGCAAATGCGGCTGAGGGGAGCCGGCACAATCATGGAAATCTTTGTTCAGCAGCTCATCAATGGGCTGACGCTCGGCTCGATCTACGGGCTGATCGCTATCGGCTATACCATGGTGTTCGGCATCATCGGCATGGTCAACTTCGCCCATGGCGACGTCTTCATGGTCTCGGCCTTTATCGCGCTGATCTGCTTCCTGCTGGTCACGACGGTGATGGGGATCACCTCCATCTTCCTGGCGCTGGCCATCGTGCTTGTCGTGGCGATGGTGTTCACCTCGCTGCTGAACTGGGCGATCGAGCGGGTGGCCTACCGGCCGCTGCGTGGCTCGTTCCGGCTGGCGCCGATGATCTCCGCCATCGGCATGTCGATCTTCCTCGCCAACTTCGTCCAGGTGACGCAGGGCCCGCGCAACAAGCCGATCCCGCCCATGATCACCGACGTCATCGTGCTGATGGACAACGGCTCCTACCAGGTCACGCTGGCCTGGAAGCAGGTGATCATCATGGTGATCACCGCCGCGCTGCTCGGCGGCTTCTGGTACCTGGTGCAGAAGACCTCGCTCGGCCGCGCCCAGCGCGCCTGCGAACAGGACCGCAAGATGGCGGCGCTGCTCGGCATCAATGTCGACCACACCATCTCGCTGACCTTCGTCATCGGCGCCGCTCTCGCCGCCGTCGCCGGCACGCTGTACCTGATGTATTACGGGGTGGCGAACTTCGCCGACGGCTTCGTGCCCGGCGTGAAGGCCTTCACCGCGGCCGTGCTCGGCGGCATCGGCTCGCTCCCCGGCGCCGTGCTCGGCGGGCTGCTGATCGGCCTGATCGAGACCTTCTGGTCGGCCTATTTCTCCATCGAATACAAGGATGTGGCGGCGTTCTCCATCCTCGCCATCACGCTGATCTTCATGCCGCAGGGCCTTCTGGGCCGGCCTGAGGTCGAGAAGGTCTGAGGTCGCGCATCATGGCTGTCCAGACCGCCGAAACCGCCCCGCCCGCGGCCGCCAACCCCGTGCTGGGCCCCGCCTTCAAGGACGCGCTGATCGTCGGCCTGATCGCGCTGGGCCTGTTCGGCCCGCTCATCGGGTTCGAGACCGTCATCATCGACGGCGCGCTGGGGCTGGCCTACCGGCCCTCGCTGCTGGCCATCATGGTCGGCATCATCTTCTTCGGCCGGCTGCTGCTGAACCTCACTTTGTGGTCGCCGAACCGCAAGCCCTCCACCCACACCGGCCCGACCCTGTTCGACCGGGCCGGCACGGTGATGGGCCCCGGCGTCAAGCCGGCGCTGCTGGCCTTCGCCGTACTCTTCCCGGCCATCGCCATCTTCTCGCTCGGCGGGCTGAACGAGAGCCGCTATCTCATCGATCTCGGCATTCTCATCCTCACCTATGTGATGCTGGGCTGGGGGCTGAACATCGTCGTCGGCCTCGCCGGCCTGCTCGATCTCGGCTATGTCGCCTTCTACGCGGTGGGCGCCTACACCTATGCCCTGCTCGCGACCTCGGCGCCGATCAACGACTTCTTCGCCGGCCTGTTCGGCGCCACCTTCTGGGCCAATTGGGCGTTTTGGATCTGTTTGCCGATGGCCGGCATCTTCGCCGGCGTCTGGGGCATGATCCTCGGCTTCCCGGTGCTGCGCCTGCGCGGCGACTACCTCGCCATCGTCACCCTGGCCTTCGGCGAGATCATCCGCCTGGTGCTGATCAACTGGGTGGACTTCACCAATGGCGGGGCGGGCATCGCCTCCATCCCGCGCGCCACCTTCTTCGGCATTCCCTTCAATGCCGGGCCGGATGGTTTCGCCGCGCTGTTCGGGCTGCCCTTCAGCCCGATGCACCGCATCATCTTCCTCTACTTCGTCATCCTGGCGCTGGCGCTCTTGACCGCCTTCGTCACCGTGCGCCTGCGCCGGCTTCCCGTCGGCCGCGCCTGGGAAGCGCTGCGCGAGGACGAGATCGCCTGCCGCTCGCTCGGCATCAACACCACCACCACGAAGCTCTCCGCCTTCGCCACCGGCGCCATGTTCGGCGGCTTCGCCGGCTGCTTCTTCGCCGTACGCGCCGGCTTCGTCAGCCCGGAGAGCTTCACCTTCGACGTCTCGGCGATGATTCTGGCCATCGTCGTGCTCGGCGGCATGGGCTCGCAGATCGGCGTCGCGGTGGCGGCGGCTGTCATGATGGGCGGCATGGAGATGCTGCGCAATCTGGGCTTCCTGAAGCAGGTCTTCGGCAATGATTTCGACCCCAGCCTCTACCGCATGCTGATCTTCGGCTTCGCCATGGTCGCCATCATGGTGTGGAAGCCGCGCGGCCTCGTCTCCACCCGCGACCCGACGATCTTCCTCAAGGAGCGCAAGGCGGTATCCGGCGATCTCGTGAAGGAGGGCCACGGCTGATGGCAACCTCTCCTGCAAACGGCCTCCCGCGCTGGGACGCCGACCCCATCCTCATCGTCGAACACCTGTTCATGCGCTTCGGCGGCCTGATCGCGGTGAACGACCTCAGCTTCAAGGTCGGGCGCGGCGACATCACCGCCCTGATCGGCCCCAATGGCGCCGGCAAGACCACGGTGTTCAACTGCATCACCGGCTTCTACAAGCCGAGCGAGGGCCGCCTCATCCTGGCGCATGGCCGCGCGCCGACGCCCGGCGAGATCGCCGAGGTGACGCGCATCGGCGAGCGCTCGCTGGTCGGGCGCAACGCCGGCGTGTTCCTGCTGGAGCGGATGCCCGACTACCGGGTTTCCGGCGAGGCGAAGGTGGCCCGCACCTTCCAGAACATCCGGCTGTTCACCGGCATGACCGTGCTGGAAAACCTCATGGTCGCCCAGCACAATGCGCTGATGGCCGCCTCGGGCTATTCGCTCAAGGGGCTGTTCGGGCTGCCGGGCTGGACGAAGGCGCAGAAAGCTGCGACCGCGAAGGCGGAATACTGGCTCGACAAGGTCGGCCTCACCGACCGCGCCGACGACCCGGCCGGCGACCTGCCCTATGGCGCCCAGCGCCGGCTGGAAATCGCCCGCGCCATGTGCTCGGAGCCGATCCTGCTCTGCCTCGACGAGCCCGCCGCCGGCCTCAACCCGCGCGAAAGCCTCGAACTCAACACCCTGCTGCGCGCCATCCGCGCCGAGCACGGCACCTCGATCCTGCTGATCGAGCACGACATGAGCGTGGTGATGGAAATCTCCGACCATGTGGTCGTGCTCGACTACGGCACCAAGATCTCCGACGGCACGCCGCAGGCGGTGAAGAACGACCCGCGCGTCATCGCCGCCTACCTCGGCGTCGACGAGGACGCGGTGGAGGAGGTCGAGGCCGAACTCCAGCTGGACACCAACCCGACGGGAGCGGGCGCATGAGCGACACCCTCACCGCCACCACGCCCGCCCTCTCCACGCCGGCCCGCACCGACGCGCCGATGCTGCAGGTGCGCGGGGTCAAGACCTTCTACGGCAACATCATGGCCCTGCGCGGCGTCGATGTGGACGTCTACAAGGGCGAGATCGTCACCCTGATCGGCTCCAACGGTGCCGGCAAGTCGACGCTGATGATGACCATTTTCGGCCAGCCGCGCCCGCGCGAGGGCTCGATCCTGTTCGAGGGGCGCGACATCACCCAAGTGCCGACCCACGAGATCGCCCATCTCAAGATCGCCCAGTCGCCGGAGGGGCGGCGCATCTTCCCGCGCATGAGCGTGTTCGAGAACCTGCAGATGGGCGCGGCGGTGGATGGCTTCGCCCATTTCGACGCCGATCTCGAAAAGGTCTTCGTGCTGTTCCCGCGCCTGAAGGAGCGGATCAACCAGCGCGGCGGCACGCTTTCGGGCGGCGAGCAGCAGATGCTGGCGATCGGCCGGGCGCTGATGAGCCGGCCGCGCCTGCTGATGCTGGACGAGCCCTCGCTCGGCCTCGCCCCGCTGGTGGTGCGCCAGATCTTCGACGCCATCCGCGAGCTCAACCGCACCGAAGGGCTCACCGTGTTCCTGGTCGAGCAGAACGCCTTCCACGCGCTAAAGCTCGCCCATCGCGGCTATGTTCTCGTCAACGGCGCCATCACCCTCTCCGGCGAGGGCCGCGAATTGCTGGAGCGCCCGGAAGTGCGCGCCGCCTATCTCGAAGGAGGGGCGCACTGATGGCTCCCGTTTCCGGCACCCTCGTCTCCAAGGGCAGTTCGGCAAGCCTCGCCGTCGCCCTGCCGCTGCTGGTGGTGGCCCTCGTCCTGCTCTCGGCCGTGTTCATGCCCGAGCTGGTGGTCGAGGTGTCGCGCGCTGACTTCGTGCTCGTCACCCTGTTTCTGGGCGGCGGCGCGGCGTGGTTGACCGGCCGCTCCATCGCCACCACCTGGCGGCCCTACCGGCAGGCGGTGCTCTACGCGCTGCTGCTGGGCTGCGTGGTGCGCTTCTTCCATTTCGCGCTGTTCGAGGGCACGCTGCTCTCGCTGCACTATTTCCTCACCGATACGGCCTTCCTGGTCGCCATCGCCACCCTCGGCTTCCGTGCCGAGCGGGCCCGGCAGATGGCCACCCGTTATGGCTGGATCTATCGCCAGTCCGGGCTCTTCGGCTGGCTTGAAGGCAATACCGGAAACCAATCCGGAGAGCCCCGATAGGCGCCTTCACCATGTTTCGCTTGCTCGTCGACAAGAGCACCGAAAAGGGCATGATATCGGCCCGGGGCGATCGCCGCCGAGCCGTAAAGGCCGTGCTTTCCACCCTTCCAGAACCAGGAGAGACGTTCATGAAGAAGCTTCTGATTGCCGGCCTGGCGCTCGGCGCCATGGCGGCGCTGGCCGCTCCGGCGTCCGCTCAGATCAAGGTCGGCGTGGGCGGTCCCATGACCGGCGCGAACGCCACCTTCGGCGCCCAGCTGAAGAACGGTGCCGAACAGTGGGCCGCCGACGTCAACGCCAAGGGCGGCATCCTCGGCGAGAAGGTCGAGCTGATCATCGGCGACGACGCCTCCAAGCCCGAGCAGGGCGTGTCGGTGGCCAACAAGTTCATCTCTGACGGCGTCAAGGTCGTCCTCGGCCACTTCAACTCCGGCGTGTCGATCCCGGCCTCCGAGCAGTATGCCGAAGCCGGCATCCTCCAGCTCACCCCGGCCTCGACCAACCCGACCTTCACCGAGCGCGGCCTGACCACCGTGTTCCGCGTCTGCGGCCGTGACGACCAGCAGGGCGCCGTCGCCGGCGACTACATCGCCAAGAACCTGAAGGGCAAGAAGGTCGGCATCGTTCACGACAAGACCCCCTACGGAAAGGGCCTTGCCGACGAGACCCAGAAGTCCATGAATGCCGCCGGCATCAAGGAAGTGGTCTATGAAGGTATCAACCCGGGCGAGAAGGACTATTCCGCGCTCGTGTCGAAGCTGAAGGCCGCCAATGTCGACGTGCTCTATTACGGCGGCCTGCACACCGAAGCCGGCCTGCTCGTGCGCCAGATGCGCGACCAGGGCATGACCACCGTCCTGTTCTCGGGCGACGGCATCACCGACAAGGAGTTCTGGACCATCGCCGGTCCGGGCGCCGCCGGCACCCTGATGACCTTCGGTCCCGACCCGCGCAACAGCCCGGCCGCCGCCGCGGTCGTCGCCGAGTTCAAGAAGAAGGGCATCGATCCGGAAGGCTACGTGCTCTACACCTACGCCGCCGGCCAGGTGTTCCAGCAGGCGGCCGAGGCGACCAAGTCGCTCGATAACGCCAAGCTGGCCGAGTACATTCACTCGGGCAAGACCTTCAAGACCGTTCTTGGCGACCTGATCTTCGACAAGAAGGGCGACCGCACCACCCTCGACTACGTGCTGTACGTCTGGAAGGACGGCGGCTACTCGCAGATGTGAGCCGCACCGCCGCGCCCCCGTGGCGCGGCGCCGGTTTCCACCGCGCCTGATATGAAGAAACCCGCCGGAGCGATCCGGCGGGTTTTTCATTGTCCAAGGCTCGGAAAGTCGGGTGCCACATCAGCCGAAGGCGGAGAGCGCCGGGAAGGTCTCCAGCAGCCAGAAGCTCGCCTGCGCCATCCAGCCGGAGAGAAAGCCGATGCCGGTCAGCACCAGCAGCGCGCCCATCACCTTCTCGATGATCGGCAAATAGCGCTTGGCATGGCCGAGCACCCCCAGCGCCGGGCGCGCCATCGCCGCCACCGCGAGGAAGGGCACGCCGAGCCCGGCCGAATACACCGCCAGTAGTCCCGCGCCATGGGTCAGCGTCTGCTCGCTCGCCGCCACGGCGAGGATCGCCGCCAGCACCGGCCCGATGCAGGGCGTCCAGCCGAAGGCGAAGGCGAGGCCCATCACATAGGCGCCGAGGAAGGTGGTCGGCGCGTCGACATGCACCCGCTTGGTCCGGGTCAGCCAGCTAAAGCGCAGAATGCCGAGAAAATGCAGGCCCATCAGCAGGATGGCGACACCTGCCACCATGGCGAGTTCCTGCGAGTAAA
This sequence comes from Xanthobacteraceae bacterium 501b, assembly GCA_000378025.1. Taxonomy (GTDB): domain Bacteria; phylum Pseudomonadota; class Alphaproteobacteria; order Rhizobiales; family Xanthobacteraceae; genus Ancylobacter. Next base: position 842,051 of record KB899087.1, on the reverse strand, counting down.
GACGCAGATACGCCCCCGCCACCGAGGCCCCCGCCCCCAGCGCCACGAACACCGTGGAGAATCCGGCGACAAACAGCGCCGCCGCGCCCAGCGTGCGCCGGGCGGCGGCATCGGTCGGCGCCTTGTGGGTGATCTGGTCGAGGCTGGTGCCGGCGAGATAGCACAGATAGGGCGGCACCAGCGGCAGCACGCAGGGGGAGGCGAAGCTGGCGATGCCGGCCAGGAAGGCGGCCGGAAGAGTGACGTCAGCCATGAAATGAGCAACCCTAGCCTTGTCCGAGGGCTTCCCCTTGCACGCCCTTGTCGGCTTATGCAATGCGGCCGGTTAACCCTCCCCGTGATGTGATGCCCTCCAGGCAGGCTGTTTCCCAAGCTGTTTCCCAAGCTGTTTCCCAAGCTGTCTCCAAGGACGACGTTTCGATGCGCAACCTGATCACCGATGTCGCCGGCCTCAGCGTGGGCCACGCCACCGACCTCACGCTGGCCTCCGGCGTGACCGTCATGCTGTTCGACGAACCCACCGTCGCCTCTGTCGATGTGCGCGGCGGTGGGCCGGGCACGCGCGAAACCGACCTTCTCGCCCCTGATGAGACGGTGGGCGCGATCCATGCCCTCACTCTGTCCGGCGGCTCCGCCTTCGGGCTCGACGCCGCCGGCGGGGTGGCGGCGGCGCTGGCCGAGCGCGGCATCGGCTTTCCCGTCGGCGATGCACGGGTGCCGATCGTGCCCAGCGCGGTGCTGTTCGACCTCATCAATGGCGGCGACAAGAACTGGGGCCGCTTCTCGCCTTATCGCGATCTCGGCTATGCTGCGGCAAATGCGGCCGGGCTCGATTTCCCGCTCGGCACGGTGGGCGCCGGCACCGGGGCGACGACGGTGGACCTGAAGGGCGGGCTCGGCTCCGCCTCGATGATCGCCCCCACCGGCCACCGGGTCGGGGCGCTGGTGGCGGTGAATGCCTGCGGCGCCACCAATTTCCCCGGCGGAGCGCATTTCTGGGCGGCACCGTTCGAGCAGGCGGGCGAGTTCGGCGGCCTCGGCCTGCCGCATCCGCTGCCGCCGCTACCCGTCCGGCCGGCGCTGAAGGGGCTGCCTCCGGGGGCCAATACCACCATCGCCATCGTCGCGACGGACGCCATTCTGACCAAGGCGCAGTGCAAGCGGCTTGCGGTCATGGCCCATGACGGGTATGCACACGCCATCTGGCCGGTCCATTCACCGCTCGATGGCGACACGATTTTCGCCGCGGCCACGAGCAAGAAACCCCTCGCCGATCCGATTTTCGATCTCGCGCTGATCGGCGACACAGTGGTTCGAACCCTTGCCCGCGCGTGTGCCCGGGCGGTTTACGAGGCGATCGCCCTTCCGCAGCCGGGAACGCTTCCCGCTTGGCGCGATCGCTGGGGGCATGGCCCCTGATCCCCAACTGAGGCCCGCCTCCGGGTTAGACAGAGGAAAAGATCGCTGACTATCGCCTTCCCTGCTTCGTCGCCGTCATCTTCGCTCGCCGCGCCTGCACCTTTACTGTCGTGTTTGCAGCCCGGCTTGTCGCATCTGTCCAATCTGCATGGCAGCTATGCGTTTGACACTCACCTCAATAATGAGGGGAGCGCATGAGCGAGAAAAAGCCACGCATCCGGGTTCGCGGCCTGACGAAGATTTTCGGTGATGAGCAGCACGCCGCCCTGCCGCTGCTGCAGGCCGGCAAGAACCGCGACGAGGTGCAGAAGGCCACCGGCGCGGTGATCGGCCTGCAGGATGTGAGCTTCGACGTCGCCGAGGGCGAGATCCTCGTCGTGATGGGCCTGTCGGGCTCGGGCAAGTCCACCTGCCTGCGCTGCATCAACCGGCTGATCGAGCCCACCGCCGGCTCGGTCCATATCGACGATACCGATGTCACCGCGCTGGGCGAACGCGATCTGATGGAACTGCGCCGCACCCGCTTCGGCATGGTGTTCCAGCAATTCGCGCTGTTTCCCCACCGCACCATCCTGCGCAATGTCGAATATGGGCTTGAGGTGCAGGGCGTGCCACAAGCCGCCCGTCGCGACAAGGCGATGGCCGCGATCGAGACGGTGGGGCTGAAGGGCTGGGACCAGCATTTCCCCTCGCAGCTCTCCGGCGGCATGCAGCAGCGCGCCGGCCTTGCCCGCGCCCTCGCCCTCGACCCCGACGTGCTGCTGATGGACGAAGCCTTCAGCGCCCTCGACCCGCTGATCCGCCGCGACATGCAGCAGGAACTCGTCGCGCTGCAGAAGCGGCTGAAAAAGACCATCGTCTTTGTCAGCCACGACCTCGACGAGGCGATCGCGCTCGGCGGGCGGATCGTGCTGATGAAAGACGGGCGCGTGGTCCAGCAGGGCACCGCCGCCGATTTCCTCGCCAACCCGGCGGACGAGTATGTGCGGCGCTTCGTCGAGCATATCGACGTGCTCGGTGTGGTCACCGCCGGCGATGCGATGCGCCCGCCAATGGCGGTCCGTCCCTGGCAGAGCAGCGCCGCCGAGGCGCTGGAGATCCTCACCCAGTCCGGGGAGCCCGTGATGACGGTGGTCTGCGAACTGGGCCGCTTCCAGGGCACGGTGGATGCCGACACGCTGCGGCGCGCCGGTGCCACCGAGCTGCGCCTGCTACTGAGCGACCGCGACGCTAGCGTGCCGCGCGGCGCCACGCTCAACGAGGCGGTCGCCCGGCTCGCCTCCGGCCGCGGCGAGATCGCCGTGACCGGCCCGGATGGCGCGCTTCTCGGCGTCATCGCCAATGCCGACCTCATCGCCGCCCTGGCGCGGCGGCGGGTCGAAACCGCGCACTGACGGGAGGGAATGATGGAGTTCGAGATCCCACGCATTCCTCTCGCCGAATGGTGCGACATCGCGCTCGACTGGGCGACGGAGCATTTTTCCGGTGTCACACGCGCCATGAGCGCGGTAATCGGCACCGCCATCGAGACCACGACCGACTTTCTCGTCGGCCTGCCGCCCTGGCTGGTCATCCTCGCCTGCGGGCTGCTGGTGTGGCGGCTGACCACATGGCGCATCGCGCTCGGCACGGTGCTCGGCTTCGCCTTCCTGTGGAACCTCGAACTCTGGCGGGCAACGCTGCAATCGCTGGTGCTGGTGCTGGTGTCGACGGCGTTCGCCCTCGCCATCGGCATTCCGATCGGCATCGCCGCGGCGCTGAGCAGGCGCTTCTGGCGCATTGTCGGCCCGGGGCTCGACATGATGCAGACCATGCCGAGCTTCGTCTATCTGATCCCCGCCATCCCGTTCTTCGGGCTTGGCGCGGTCTCGGCCTGTTTCGCCACCATCGTCTTCGCCATGCCGCCGACCATCCGCCTGACCGCGCTCGGCATTTTGCAGACGCCGCCGGAACTGGTGGAGGCGGCGGACGCCTTCGGCTCCAGCCGCTGGCAGAAGCTGTTCAAGATCCAGCTGCCACTCGCCATTCCCACCATCATGGCCGGCGTCAACCAGACCATCATGCTGGCGCTGTCCATGGTGGTCATCGCGGCGATGATCGGTGCCGGCGGGCTCGGCGGCGAGGTGTGGCGGGCAATCCAGCGGCTGGAGGCGGGCCAGGGCTTCCAGGCCGGCATCGCTATCGTCGTGCTGGCCGTCATCCTCGACCGCATCACCCAGCACATTGCCCATCACATGCGGCGCGACCGCCAGCAGGGCTGAACCCTCGCCCCTGGAAGCGAGGCGATGCCTCCGCTTCCGACCATCCCAACCGAGATTGGAGCAAGCGACATGTCATTCCTGGGAACATTCCTGAAGACGGCGGCCGTCGCCGCCACGACGCTCGGCCTCGCCGCCGGCGCGGCGCAGGCGGAGAAGAAGGACCTGACCATCGCCTATGTCGAATGGTCCGACACGGTGGTCGCCACCAACATCGTCAAGATCGCGCTCGAAGACGCGGGCTACAAGGTCAAGCTTGTGCCGCTCTCCGGCGCCGCCATGTGGCAGGCGGTGGCGACCGGCGAGGCCGATGCGATGGTGGCCGGCTGGCTGCCTGCGACGCATGAGGCCTACAACGCCAAGCTGAAGGACAAGGTGGTCAATCTCGGCCCCAACCTGTCCGGCGCCAAGATCGGCTGGGCCGTGCCGACCTATGTCGACATCACCTCGATCGAGGACATCAACAAGGACCCGGCCAAGTTCGGCGGCAAGGTCATCGGCATCGATCCCGGCGCCGGCCTGATGAAGGCGTCGGAGAAGGCGATCAAGGACTACGGCCTGAAGGTGAAGCTGGTCGAGGGCTCGGACGCCACCATGGTCGCCGCGCTCAAGGACGCCTACGCCAAGAAGGAGCCGATCGTCATCACCACCTGGACGCCGCACTGGATGTTCGCGGAGTGGGACCTGAAATACCTCGCCGACCCCAAGAACGTGTTCGGCGGTGAGGAGACGGTCAACACCATCGTCTCCACCAAGCTGAAGACCGAGGCGCCCGAGGCTTACAAGATCCTCGATAATTTCAGCCTCACGCTCGACGACGAGCAGAAGGTGATGGTCGAAAACAACAAGCCCGGCGCCGATCCGGCCGCCACCGCCAAGGCCTGGGTCGCCGCCAACAAGGCCAAGGTCGACGCCTGGATGAAGTGATCTCGATCGGTCGTCCCGATTATCGGATCGCGACGACGCGCCCGGCCGATGCGAGGCCGGGCGCCGGCATCGAACGGCCATCGACGCGAGGACGTCGATTCGGGTGAGCGGGCCTTGCCCGCCCTCGCGAACGATCCCGGCCGGTCATCCCGGCTGGGGTACCCTCCCCTTGGGCGGCCGGCGCGTTCCGGCCGCCCTTTTTCATCGACGCGCGATCGGCGCAGAGATCAGGGGCACGGCTCCCAGAAGCCCTGGGTGCGCTGCGGGTTGGTATAGAACCAGCAATAATTCGGCTGCGGCGGCGGGCCGGCGAGATTGGCGGCGGCAACGCCGGTGAGGAAGCCGAGCGCGGCACCAGCCGCGACCGCGCCGCCGGGCGGCCAATAGGGGCGCGGATTGACCACGACCACGCCGCCACCGCGCGGCACCGGGCCGTAATAGCGGCCGGGACCGTAATAATGGCCGGGGCCGCGCCAGCCACCGCCCCACGCGACGCCACAGCCGCGCCCGCCGCAGCCGGCGGCACGCCAGGCGCTGGCTTCCTGCACCATGCCGAACAGGCCGGCGGTGGACAGCACCGCCAGCGCGGCGAGCATGCTCTTTTTCATCATGACATTTCCCTCCTCAGGACCACGCCTCCGGCGCCGCCTCGCGCGCAGCGGATTCGCTGCGGTAATGGGACGCCTTTTCCCCACGCTCGGCAATAAGGGAGTTCCGCAACGACCCATGCGGCGCGCGCCGCCCGCCAGCGCCCGTCGGGGGTGCGGCCCGGGCACTTCTTCATTAGAGTACGAAGAATTCTAAGATACATTTGTTATCAATAACTTAGAGTCGTTCGTCGTTCTTTGTGTGGCAGATCGGTGCTATCGGACGGCCTGTTCGGGGCTCGGAAATCCTCCGACATAATCCCCCAGGAGAGTGCACATGAGACGCGCCGTACTTCCCGTGATCGTCGCGGCCACGGTGAGTCTGCCGGCGATGGCCGACCCGCGGGGCATTTCCCCCGCCTCGGTGGAAGCCACGCTCGGCAGCGTTGGAAACGAGGCCTTTGGCAGCTTTGACCTGTTCCTGCCCATGCTGGGCGACACGGACCGGCTGCTGTTCCTCGATGCCCGCGCCAGCTTCGGCAGCGAGCAGGAGGTCGAGCAGGGCTCGGTCGGCCTTGGCTACCGCTTCCGGCATGAGAATGGCTGGGTCTACGGTTTCAACGGCTATTTCGACTATCTCAACAGCCAGTACGACAACGGCTTCACCCAGCTCGGGCTCGGCGTCGAGGCGCTGAGCCAGGATTGGGAGCTGCGCGCCAATGGCTATCTCCCGGTCGGCGACATCGAGGCCGCGCTCGCCAGCGCCAATGCCGCGCTGATCGAGGCCGGGCGGCTGGTGTTCCGCGCCGGCGAGGAAACCGCGATGCAGGGTTTCGACGGCGAGATCGGCTACCGGCTGCCCTTCCTCACCCCCGATGATCTTACCCAGATCAAGCTCTTCGCCGGCGGCTACTGGTACACGGGCGATGGCGTCGAGGACGTGCCGGGCGTCTCCGCCCGAGTGGAACTGTCCCGCGCGGGCCTTCCCGCCTTCGGCAATGGCTCGCGGCTGACGCTCATTGCCGGGCTGACCTATGACGAGCAATACGACACGCAGGGCATCTTCCTCGCCCGGCTGCGCGTGCCGCTCGGCGACACGTCAGCGCAGGCGCCCTATGATCCGCTCTACCGCCGGGTCGAGCGCTCGGACGCGATCCGCACCCATGTCGGCGCCACCGGCGCGGCGGAAGCGGCGGTCTACACCGAGACCGGCGCGGTCGCCGGCCGGGTGGTCGCCATTGGCGCGGGCGACGATGCCGGCACCATCAATGCCCGGTTGGTGACGGCGGGCGATGGCGCGCTGGTGCTCGCCTCCGGCACGGTCGATGTCGATTCCACCGTCTCGCTCGGCACCGGCCAGTATCTGCTCGGCGGCGGCGGCGCGCTTGCCGTGCGCGGCGCGGTGAGCGGCGGCACGGCGGTGTTCCGCAACGCCCTGCCCGCGGCGACGCTGAACGGCACCGACCCGCTCGACGACGTGCTCTCTCTCGACGGTGACCGCAGCGCGGTGGCCTCGCTCGCGATCCGTGGCGGCCGCTCCGGCGTGGTGGCGGAAGGCGTCTCCGACATCGTCATGCGCGATCTCGACATTTCAGGCACCGCCGAGCACGGCATCTCGCTGGCAAGCGTCTCCAGCGCCACCATCGCCTCCACCCGCATCCATGACCTCGCCTTCTGCGAGAACAACACGGAATGCGAATGGTCGATCTTCAATCCCAATGAGGTGCGCAATGCCGGCATCGCCGCGCTGGCGGTGGAGGACCTGACGATCCGCGACGTGGCGATGGAGAACGTCACCTACGGCCTGTTCGTCGGAAGCCAGTATGAGGAGATCGACTGGGAGAACACCATCACCGGCCAGAGCGGCAACCTTACCGTTGAGAACCTCTCCATCGTCAACAGCCGCCGCGAGGGCATCCTGCTGGTCGGCGTGGACGGGGCGACGCTGCGCTCCATCAGCATCGACAATTCCGCCATGGACCGCTCAATGGACCTGATCGTTCTGCAGAAGACCGCGCATGCCGTGCTCGACGACCTGACGCTGAAGGGCGGTATCAACGGGCTGATGTTCGCCTCGTCGTTCAACCTGCCGGGCGTGACCACCGACATCGCGGTGTCCAATGCCTTCATCGAAGACACCTACCGCGCCGGCATCTTCATCAACCCGTCGAGCGACATCAGCTTCACCAATGTCACCATCTCCAATCCCGGCAGCTATGGCGTCTATTTCTATGGCGACGCCTATGGCTTCGCCGGCGGTCCGGTGACGGGGGTGAGCTTCACCGATGTGGAGGTGATCGCCAGCGGCAGCTCCGCCGTCTATGTCTCGGGCCCGATCCAGGACATTTCCGGCAACATTGCCACCACCAATGTCCCCGCCCCCTGCTCGGCCGATGCCGGCCAGTGGTCCGGCACCGAGCTGACGCAGACCGGCGGACAGGTCTTCGCCATTGGCGGCGCGACCGTGCCGGCCGGTACGCTCTCCGCCTCCTGCGGCCTCTGAGCCCTGGAGAACGCCGGGACGGCATTGCCGCCCCGGCGCCTTGATGCTACGCCCCGGCAAACAGCCGGAGCCCCGCGCCATGACCACACGCCCGCTGATCCTCTCCCCCTCCATCCTCGCCTGCGACTTCGCGCGCTTCGGCGAGGAAGTGCGCGCGGTCGATGCCGCCGGCGCGGACTGGATCCATATCGACGTGATGGATGGGCATTTCGTGCCCAACATCTCCTTCGGCCCCGACGTGGTGAAGGCGGTGCGGCCGTTCTCAGCAAAACCCTTCGACGTGCATCTGATGATCGCGCCGGCCGACCCGTATCTGGAAGCCTTCGCCAAGGCGGGCGCCGACCACATCACCGTCCATGCCGAAGCGGGGCCGCATCTGCACCGCTCGCTGCAGGCGATCCGCGCGCTGGGCAAGAAGGCCGGCGTCGCGCTCAACCCCGCCACCCCGGCGAGCGCGGTGGAGCATGTGCTCGACCTGATCGACGTCATCATCGTGATGACGGTAAACCCCGGCTTCGGCGGCCAGGCCTTCATCCCCTCGGTCATGGAGAAGGTGGCCCAGCTCGCCGCCATGGTGGGCGATCGGCCGATCCATATCGAGATCGACGGCGGCGTCACCAAGGACACCGCCGCCGCCTGCATCAAGGCCGGCGCCAACGCGCTGGTCGCCGGCTCCGCCGTGTTCAAGGGCGGCGCGGACGCCTATGCCGGCAATATCGACGCCATCCGCAGCGCCGCGCTGCGGGCACGGGGCGAGCTGGTCTAGCCGACCGCCGGCGCCCGGCGCGTTTGTCGTCATGGCGCCTTTCTGCTAGAGCGCGGGCAATCCTCATCGCTTGCCGAAAGAGCCCGCCCGTGATCCCGCGCTATTCCCGCCCCGAAATGGCTGCCATTTGGGAGCCGCAGACCCGCTTCCGCATCTGGTTCGAGATCGAGGCGCACGCCACCGATGCGCTCGCCGAGCTCGGCGTGGTGCCGAAGGAGGCCGCGGCGAAGATCTGGGAGATGGCGAAGGACGCCACCTTCGACGTCGCCCGCATCGACGAGATCGAGGCCGTCACCAAGCATGACGTCATCGCCTTCCTCACTCACCTGTCCGAGATCGTCGGCCCCGAGGCGCGGTTCGTCCATCAGGGCATGACCTCGTCCGACGTGCTGGACACCTGCCTCGCCGTGCAGCTGGTGCGCGCGGCCGATATCCTGATTGCCGATGTCGACCGGCTGCTGGCGGCGCTGGAGGCCCGCGCCTTCGAGCACAAGCTCACCCCCACCATCGGGCGCTCGCACGGGATCCATGCCGAGCCGACCACCTTCGGGCTGAAGCTTGCCCAAGCCCATGCCGAGTTCCAGCGCAACCGCGCCCGCCTCGTCGCCGCGCGCGAGGAAGTGGCCACCTGCGCCATCTCAGGCGCGGTCGGCACTTTCGCCCAGATTGACCCGCGGGTGGAGGAATACGTCGCCGCCAAGATGGGGCTGAAGGTCGAGCCGGTCTCGACCCAGGTGATCCCGCGCGACCGCCACGCCGCCTATTTTGCCGCGCTCGGCGTCGTCGCCTCCTCGATGGAGCGGGTGGCGGTCGAGATCCGCCATCTCCAGCGCACCGAGGTTCTGGAGGCCGAGGAGTTCTTCTCCGCCGGCCAGAAGGGCTCGTCGGCCATGCCGCACAAGCGCAACCCGGTGCTCACCGAGAACATCACCGGCCTCGCCCGTCTCGTGCGCGGCATGGTCACGCCGGCGCTGGAGAATGTGGCGCTCTGGCACGAGCGCGACATCTCGCACTCCTCGGTCGAGCGGATGATCGGACCGGACGCGACGGTCACGCTCGACTTCGCGCTGAACCGGCTGGCCGGCGTCGTCGAGAAGCTGCTGGTCTATCCCGAGACCATGCAGAAGAACCTCGACCGCCTCGGCGGCCTCGTGCATTCCCAGCGCGTGCTGCTGGCGCTGACCCAGAAGGGCGCGAGCCGCGAGGACGCCTATCGCCTCGTGCAGCGGAACGCCATGCCGGTCTGGCGGGGCGAGGGCGAATTCCAGGCGCTGCTCACCGCCGACGAGGAGGTGCGCAACTATCTGTCGGAAGAGGAAATCGCCGAGAAATTTGACCTCGGCTACCACCTCAAGCACGTCGACACGATCTTCCAGCGGGTCTTCGGCCGCAGCTGAACGCGCCGCAACGCAAAGAGGCCGGGGTTGCCCCCGGCCTCTTGCAAGTGGGATAGGCGTGCGCTGTCAGCGCCAGCCGCCGCGCCCACCAAAGCCGCGCCCGCCGAATCCGCGCGGGCCGCCGCCGAAGCCGCCGCCGCGAACGAAAACCGGACGCGGGCCCATGCCGGGACGCCCGCCCCAACCCGGGCGACCCGGACGCGGACCCGCCCAGCCCGGACGACCGGGGCGCGGACCCCAGCCCGGACGCGGCCCCCAACCGGGGCGCGGCCCCCAACCCGGACGCGGGCCCCAGCCGGGGCGCGGACCCCAACCCGGACGACCGCCCCACCAGACCGGGCCCGGGCGCCAGCGCGGTCCATACCCCCAGCCCGGGCCGGGGCCGTAATAGCCGCCGCCCCAGCCCGGCCCCCAGGCCGAGCCGGCCACGGCGCCAAGCGCAAAGGCGCCGACGCCGAGCGCAACATCGTCCGCAACGTAAGTGGGGTTGACCATCACGGTCTGGTTGCCGCCGGCGAGATAGCTCGCGCTCACCCAACCGCCGGCCGCCTGGCACCAATTGCCCTGGCAACCACCGACATTCACCCGCGTGCCGCCCGGCAGCGTGCCGATCACACGGAAATTTGTGCCGGGGCCGGCGCGCACATTGAGATCGCGCGTGACCACGGCGGCCGACGCGGCGGTGAACGCCACTCCGCCGACGAGAAGGCTGGCGGCAAGTGCCAGCGTTTTGAAGATTTTTTGCATGTGAACCTCCCTGAGGGAGCGCCTGAGGCCACGTTTCCCGGCGGACCCGATCGATATCCATCCTCGATAGCAATCGAATCGGGCGGAATTGGTTGCATTACCTATCGCCACCGGCCGTGGTCGCTGAGGAATGCGGGCGGGTCGGGCCGGACCCGCAGATGCGATCGCCGCGCACCTTCGCGGGCCGCGCGGCACACGCAGCCGGCGCCCGACGAGCGCCGCGTGAAAAGGCCGAAGAGAGAAAGAGGACAGGGATCTGCCGGGCGAAACGGCGTGGCCGTCCGTCATCGGCGGGGCGCGCACGGCCCATAGTGTGCGTGCATGCGTCGCCGGCCGGGGATCGCCGGCCGGCGGGACTGAAGCGCGGCCTCAGCCGTTCTTCTGCAGGGTCTCGATCGCCTCGGCCAGCAGCTCGTCCATGGTGCGGCGCAGGCGGTGCTCGGAAACGTCGATGCCCTTGGCGTCGAAGTCACCCTTGATCTTGCGGTAGACGTCCTCGTCGCCGGCCTCTTCCAGATCGGCCGCGACGACGGAGCCGGCATAGGCGCTCGCCTCCTCGCCCGTCAGGCCGAGCTTCTCGGCCGCCCACAGGCCGAGCGCCTTGTTGCGCCGCGCCATCGCCTTGAAGCGCAGGGTCTGGTCGTGGGCGTACTTGGACTCGAACGCATCTCCGCGCTCGTCGAACGTGCTCATGTGGTCGCCCCTGTCTCGATGAAAGCGTGGGCTTGATTATCCCGACCCCGGCCCCAAATCAACGCCGCCGGCGCCGCGCGCCTCGCCCTACGGCAATGTGACGCTCATCCCGGGCTTTTGCGGTGGATGGTGTCGCACCCCGCCACGCAAGGACGCCATGCCGCGTGGTGGCGTTTGTATCCGCCCCCCCGATGGGCTAGTGTCCGCGCGAGGGTGTCAGCACCAATGCGAGACGAATCGTCAGAGCGCCGAGCGTGCGCAGACGTGCGGCGCCCCCAGCCGTGAACCCGGAACCGGAGCCCCGGCATCCTAATGGACTTCCTCAACCGACGGTACCCACCCATGAGCCGCCGCCGCCGCATTTATGAAGGTAAGGCGAAGGTCCTGTATGAAGGTCCTGAGCCCGGCACCCTGATCCAGCACTTCAAGGATGACGCCACCGCCTTCAACAACAAGAAGCACGATGTCATCGACGGCAAGGGCGTGCTGAACAACCGCATCTCGGAATATGTCTTCCTGAGACTGAACGAGATCGGTGTCCCCACGCATTTCATCAAGCGGCTGAACATGCGCGAGCAGCTCATCCGCGAGGTCGAGATCATCCCGCTGGAAGTCGTCGTGCGCAATGTCGCCGCCGGCTCGCTGTCGACCCGCCTCGGCATCGAAGAAGGCACCCAGCTCCCGCGCTCGATCATCGAGTTCTATTACAAGAACGACGCGCTCAACGACCCGCTGGTGTCGGAAGAGCACATCACGGCGTTCGGCTGGGCCACGACGCAGGAAATCGACGACATCATCGCCCTGGCGATCCGCGTCAACGATTTCCTCTCGGGCCTTTTCCTCGGCGTTGGCATCCGTCTTGTGGACTTCAAGATGGAATGCGGCCGCCTGTGGGAAAACGACATGATGCGGATCGTCGTCGCCGACGAGATCAGCCCGGATTCGTGCCGGCTGTGGGACATCAAGTCGAACGACAAGCTCGACAAGGACCGCTTCCGCCGCGACATGGGCGGGCTGGTCGAAGCCTATTCGGAAGTCGCCCGTCGTCTCGGCATCATGTCCGAGAACGAGCGCGTCCAGACGGGCGGTCCGGTTCTGGTGAAGTCCGAACCCGAAGAGTGATGATGCCGGATGCGCGATGCGCTGCCCTCGGGTCAGCCATTCCGCATTCCAGCATTGAGCCGTTCGCGGCCAAATGGTAGGCGGGGGCCTCAAAGCCCCCGTTTCTGTTTTTCCCGCTGCTTCTGTCGCACGAAACTGCCCGAGAGTGATCCATGAAGGCGCGCGTCCTCGTCACCCTGAAATCCGCCGTGCTCGATCCGCAGGGCAAGGCCATTGAGGGCGCCCTGCGCTCGCTCGGCGTCCCCGGCGTCTCCAGCGTCCGCCAGGGCAAGGTCTTCGACATTGAGCTGGACACCAGCGATCCGGCCAAGGCCGAGGCGACGCTCAAGGACGCCTGCGAGAAGCTGCTCGCCAATACGGTGATCGAAACCTACCGCATCGAGCTCGTGGACTGACACCATGAAATCCGCCGTCCTCGTCTTTCCCGGCTCCAACCGCGAGGGCGATGTCGCACGCGCGCTCCACATGGTCTCGGGCGTCAAGCCGGCCATGGTCTGGCACGCCGACACCGCGCTCCCCCAGGGCACCGACCTCGTCGTCCTGCCGGGCGGTTTTTCCTATGGCGACTATCTGCGCTGCGGCGCCATCGCCGCCCGCGCCCCGATCATGGAGGCGGTGCGCGCCCATGCCGCCCGTGGCGGGCTGGTGCTCGGCATCTGCAACGGCTTCCAGATCCTGTGCGAGAGTGGGCTGCTGCCCGGCGTGCTCGTGCGCAACGCCCGCCTGCGCTTCATCTGCCGCGAGGCGCTGCTGAAGGTCGAGCGCAACGACACTCCCTTCACTCGCCGCTACGCCCGGGGCGCCATCGTGCGCTACCCCGTCGCCCATGGCGAGGGCAACTACACTGCCGACGCGGCGACGCTGAAGCGGCTGGAGGAGGACGGGCGCGTGCTGTTCCGCTATGTGATGCCGGACGGCCACCGCGACGACGCGCAGGTGCTGAACGGCGCCGCCAATTCCATCGCCGGCATCGTCTCCGAGAAGCTGAACGTGCTCGGCCTGATGCCGCACCCCGAAAACCATGTGGACCCGCTGGTCGGCCCGACCGACGGGCGCGCTTTGTTCGAAAGCATCGTCGGCGCGCTGGAGAAGGCGTGACCCCGCCCGCCCTGCCCGACCGCGTAACGGAATGACGGCCTTCGCATGATCCCCTCCGAACCGAAAATCACTCCCGAACTCGTCGCCGAGCATGGCCTCAAGCCCGACGAGTACGAGCGCATCCTGACGCTGATCGGCCGCGAGCCGACCTTCACCGAGCTCGGCATCTTCTCGGCGATGTGGAACGAGCACTGCTCGTACAAATCCTCGCGCCTGCATCTGCGTGGCCTGCCGACCAAGGCGCCCTGGGTGATCCAGGGTCCGGGCGAGAATGCCGGCGTCATCGACATCGGCGACGGCAAGGCCGCCGTGTTCAAGATGGAGAGCCACAACCACCCCTCCTATATCGAACCCTATCAGGGCGCCGGTACGGGTGTCGGCGGCATTCTGCGCGACGTGTTCACCATGGGCGCGCGCCCGATCGCGGCCTTGAACGCACTGCGCTTCGGCGACCCCAAGCATCCGCGCACCCGCCACCTCGTGGGAGGCGTGGTGGCCGGCATTGGTGGTTACGGCAATTCGTTCGGCGTGCCCACCGTGGGCGGGCTGGTCGGCTTCCACACCCGCTATGACGGCAACAACCTTGTAAACGCCATGGCGGTCGGCCTCGCCGACGCCGACAAGATCTTCTACGCCAAGGCCACCGGCGTCGGCCTGCCCGTGGTCTATCTCGGCTCGAAGACCGGCCGCGACGGCATCCACGGCGCCACCATGGCCTCCGCCGAGTTCGGTGAGGGCGCCGAGGAAAAGCGCCCCACCGTGCAGGTCGGCGACCCCTTCGCCGAGAAGCTGCTGCTGGAAGCCTGCCTTGAGATCATGGAGGCGGGCTGCGTCGTCGCCATTCAGGACATGGGCGCGGCCGGCCTCACCTGCTCGGCGGTGGAAATGGGCGCCAAGGGCGATCTCGGCATCGAGCTCGACCTCGACAAGCTGCCCTGCCGCGAAACCGGCATGAGTGCCTATGAGATGATGCTCTCCGAGAGCCAGGAGCGCATGCTCATGGTGATCGCGCCCGGCAAGGAAGAGCAGGCGGAAGCCATCTTCCTCAAATGGGGCCTCGACTTCGCGATCGTCGGCTACACCACCGACACGCTGCGCTTCGTCGTCCGCCACAAGGGTGAGATCAAGGCCGACCTGCCGATTAAGGAACTGGGCGACGAGGCCCCGCTCTATGACCGCCCCTGGGTGGAAACGCCCAAGCAGCAGCGCGTCGACCCCGCCTCGCTCGACATCACCGCCACTATCCCTGGTGCGTTGGAGCGGCTGATCGGCTCTCCCGATTTCGCCTCCAAGCGCTGGATTTGGGAGCAGTATGACCATCTGATCCTCAACAACACCGTGCAGCGCCCCGGCGGCGACGCGGCGGTGGTGCGGGTGGAAGACGGCCCCAAGGGCCTCGCCATGACTTGCGACGTCACCCCGCGCTATTGCGAGGCCGACCCGTTCGAGGGCGGCAAGCAGGCGGTGGCGGAAGCCTGGCGCAACCTCACCGCCGTCGGCGCCCGGCCGCTGGCACTGACCGACAATCTCAATTTCGGCAATCCCGAGAAGCCCGAGATCATGGGCCAGCTGGTCGGCTGCCTGCGCGGCATCGGGGCGGCGGCGCTGGAACTGGACTTCCCGGTCGTCTCCGGCAATGTCAGCCTCTACAACGAGACCAATGGGCGCGGCATCCTGCCGACCCCGACCATTGGCGGCGTCGGCGTTCTCGACGACATCGAGAAGATGGCGACGCTCGACTTCAAGGCCAATGGCGAGACCATCCTCGTCCTCGGCGCCACCACCGGCTGGCTCGGCCAATCCGCCTTCCTCTCGGAAATCCTCGACCGCGAGGACGGCGCCCCGCCGCCCGTCGACCTGCCGCTGGAGCGCAAGACCGGCGATCTCGTGCGTGGGCTGATCAATGACGGCCTCGTCACCGCCGTGCACGACGTTTCCGATGGCGGCCTGCTCGTGGCGCTGACGGAAATGGCGCTGGCCTCGGGCATCGGCGCCAACCTCGCCGCCCCGCCGCCGGACATGAACCCCTTCGCCTTCTGGTTCGGCGAGGACCAGGCCCGCTACATCGTCACGGTGGAGAACAGCGCCAAGGCGCTGGTGCTGCGCCGGGCGGAGCTGGCCGGCATCCCCGTCGCCAAGCTCGGCACAACAGGCGGCGACCGATTGCATATCGCGGGCGAGCGCCCAATTGTAGTGGACGCGCTGCGCGAGCGGCACGAGGCCTGGCTGCCCATCTATATGGGCGCGGGCTTGATGTGAGGGAGCCTGTCTGATGGCGATGGAAGCAGCCGAAATCGAGCGGCTGATCAAGGAAGGCCTGCCGGACGCTTCGGTCGAGATCCGCGATCTCGCCGGCGACGGCAATCACTATGCCGCGACCGTGATCGCCGAGAGCTTTCGCGGCAAGAGCCGCGTGCAGCAGCATCAGATGGTTTATGCGACGCTGAAGGGCCAGATGGGCGGCGTGTTGCACGCCCTCGCGCTTCAGACCAATGTACCCGACTGAAGGCGGCCGGCTCCGGCCAGCGCCGCCACGACACCCTCTCGCGAGGCCCGCAAGGGCGAAAGGCATGCCATGAGCATTCAGGATTTCATCGACAGCCAGGTGAAGAGCAACGACGTCGTCGTGTTCATGAAGGGCACGCCGCAATTCCCGATGTGCGGTTTCTCCGGCCAGGTGGCGCAGGTCTTCGCCCTGCTCGGCGTCGACTATAAGGGCATCAACGTGCTCGATTCCGACGAGATGCGCACCGGCATCAAGGAATACACCAACTGGCCGACCATTCCGCAGGTCTTCGTCAAGGGCGAGTTCGTCGGCGGCTGCGACATCGTCCGCGAGATGTACCAGTCCGGCGAGCTGCAGACGCTGCTCGAAGAAAAGGGCGTCCCGGTGATGGGCAAGGCGACCGCCTGAACCACGCCTGCAGGACGCTTCTGCAAAGCCGCCCTCCGGGGCGGCTTTTTGTTGCCGTGACGCAGGGCGGCCCGCTACCCTGCATCGGAACACCTTGGGAAGTTCGACGCCTTGAGTAACATATTGATCGTCCTGACCTGCCTCGCCGTTCTCGTCGGCATGTCACTGTTCGCCAATGGCCGATTGCGCGATCGCGCGCGGCTGCCGATGCAATGGTCGCTGTCCGGCACGGTCAACTGGTCGGCGCCGCGCCCTTTGGCGCTGGCCCTCACGCCCCTGCTGGCGGCCGTGAGTCTCGCCGGGCTGGCGGTACTGCTGCGTGGCAGCACCGATGCCTCATCGGCGCTCATGGTCGTGGCGCTGACCTTTGTCGCCGTCCATCTTCTGCACCTCGCCCTGCTGCTGCGCCGCGCGCCGCGCTGAGCAACTCCCCGCCGCCCGCCCAACAAAAAAGCCGCCCAACCGGGCGGCTTTTCGTCTCTCGCGATCCGGTGAGGGATCAGCGCGAATAGAATTCGACGACGAGGTTGGGCTCCATCACGACCGGATAGGGCACCTCGTTGAGCTCCGGGATGCGGACGAACTTGGCCGTCATCTTGGAGTGGTCGACTTCGAGATAGTCCGGGGTGTCGCGCTCGCCCGAGGCAACGGCTTCCAGCACCAGCACGAGCTGGCGGGAGGCTTCCTTGACCTCAATCACATCGCCGACCTTCACCTGGTAGGACGGGATGTTGACGCGACGACCGTTCACCTTGATGTGGCCGTGGCTCACGAACTGGCGGGCGGCGAACACGGTCGGGACGAACTTGGCGCGGTAGATCACCGCGTCGAGACGACGCTCGAGCAGGCCGATCAGGTTGGCGCCGGTGTCGCCCTTGAGGCGCGAGGCCTCGACATAGACCGCATAGAACTGCTTCTCGCCGATCGAGCCGTAATAGCCCTTCAGCTTCTGCTTGGCGCGCAGCTGCACGCCGAAGTCGGAAACCTTGCCCTTGCGGCGCTGGCCGTGCTGGCCGGGGCCGTATTCACGCTTGTTGATGGGGCTCTTCGGGCGGCCCCAGATGTTTTCGCCCATACGGCGGTCAAGCTTGTGCTTGGCCGAAACGCGCTTGCTCATGCGCAGGTCCTCTCGCATATCGTTGCGGGTTGGATCGCGCCCCCTCCTCTACCCCCATTTCGGGAGCCGACAGGATCGTCCGAACGCGCCGGACGGACCCACGGGTGCGTGAAACACCACGCGGGGCCGTTTCCAGCCCCGCGCTTGGCCGGGTGCATAGGCACAAAAGGGCTGGAGGTCAAGGTCCTGTCGTCCTTCCGTCATCCGGACGGCGGTCGGCCGAGCCGGGATCGCTCGTCGCGATGGGAAAGATCCCGGCTCGTCGCTTCGCCGCGGCCGGGATGACGCGATCAAAGGGCTTACCGTCCGCCGCGCAGCGCCGCCAGCACTTCGAGGCTGGCATAGCCGTCGGGCTCGACGCCCATCTTGCGCTGGAAATTGGCCACCGCGCGCATGGTCATGTTGCCCACCCGGCCATCGACGCCGCCAGTGTCGAATCCCGCGCGGGTCAACCGGCGCTGCACGTCCTGGATCTCGGCCAGGGTCAGCGCCCGCTCCCCGCCGGGGAAGGGCGTGAGGAAGGGCTCGCCGCCAAGTACCCGGTCGCCGAGATGGCAGACGGCGAGGGCATAGTTCATCGACGGGTTGTAGCTGCGCACGGCATAGAAGTTCTGCGTCAACAGGAAGCACGGCCCTTCCGGCCCCACCGGCGCCCATAGGCGGGCGCGCGCCTTCGGCAGGTCGAAGCGCCCGCCGCCGGCCGGCGTCACGCCGAGCTTGGCCCACTCCGCCACCGTGCGCCAGGCTTTGGCGTCGGCGTATTTTTCCGGCACGCCCTCCATCCGAACCTCGAAGCCCCACGGCAGGCCGCGCTGGTACTTGCCGCGCTTGATGAGGTAGAGCGAGGAGCCGGCCAGCGCGTCCGGCACGCTGTAGGGCGAGGGTGCGCCATTGCCGTCATAGTCGACGCCGAGATTGAGCCAGACTTCCGGCATCCATTGCGTGTGCCCCATCGCCCCGGCCCAGGAGCCGAGCATCTCGTCCGGGCTCGCCCAGCCGCGCTGCACGATGGCGAGGCCGTTGATCAGCTCGGTTTCCCAATAGGAGCGCCGGCGCGGCTCACCCCAGGCCAGCGCGGCAAGCGCGGGGAAGACCGGCTTCATGTGGTCGGGGTCGGTGACGAGCTCGCCAAAGGCGCTTTCCATGCCCCACAGGCCGAGCAGCACATCCGGCTCGACGCCGAAATCCTTTTGCAGCCGCTTCATCAGCGCGGCGTTCTCCTTCGCCGCCGCCCGGCCGGTGATCAGCCGCCAATCGGAAATGCGGCGGTTGAGATATTGCCAGAGCTGTTCGCGAAATTCCGGCTGGGCGCTGTCCTTGGCATAGACCGAGGTGTCGGGCCGCAGCCCGCCCATCACCTGCTCATAGACCGAATCGGAAATGCCCTTGGCGCGGGCACGGGGCTGAAACGTCACCACCCACGCCTCGAATCGCTCCTTCGCCACCTGCGCGCTGGCGTCGCCACCGAGCGCGAGGCTGCCCAGGCTCGCCGCCGCACCGATAAGAAAGGCCCGGCGGCTTGAAGGGATCGCCGGATGAAGGGCGTTGAAGAGGTCGCGCGTCACGTCAAGGCTCCTGCCGTTGCGGCATGTTGGGCAGGGATCGCGGCACGGGCAAGGCGCCGGTGCCAGTGGATCACGCGGGCGCCGGCGCGTCCATGGCGAGGATTTCGCCGGCCCGCGCGCGCCGCCCGACGATGCGCTCCACCATTCCCGCGTCGAGGGGCTTTCTGGTGGAAAACAGCCGCAGCGGCGCCGGGCTGGCGGCGAAAGCGACCGGGCCGATCAGCGAGGACAGGCGCCGGGCGATCGCCGGGGCGGGGTCGATCCAGCGCACCGGCCAGGGCGCCACCTTCTCCAGCCGGTCGCGCAGCAGTGGATAATGGGTGCAGGCCAGCACCACCGTGTCGGTGCGCGCGCGCCCCTCACGCACGAAGGCGGGGGCGATCTCGGCGGCGATCTCCGCGTCGCTCACCTCCTCGCCGCGCATCGCCGCCTCGGCCAGCGGCGCCAGGCGGGTGGAGCCAACCAGCGTCACCCGGCAATCGCCGGCGAAATCATGGATCAGCTTCTGCGTGTAGTCGCGCCGCACCGTCCCCGGTGTCGCCAGCACGCTCACCTGCCGCGTCAGCGAGCTTTCGCAGGCCGGCTTGATCGCCGGCACGGTGCCGACGAAGGGGATATCAAAGCGCGCCCGCAGCGGCGGCAGCACGAGGGTCGAGGCGGTGTGGCAGGCGATCACCACCGCATCGGGCGCGTGGCGGGCGATCAGATGCTCCATCACCGCCATCACCCGCGCGACCAGCGCCGCCTCGGTGAGCGCGCCATAGGGAAAGGCGGCGTCGTCGGCGGCATAGACGAAGCGCGCATCCGGCCGCGCGCGGGCGAGCTCGCGGAACACGGAGAGCCCGCCGAGCCCGGAATCGAACACGAGAATGGTCGGCGCATGAAGAGCGGTGGCAGGCGGCAGAGACGACACGGCGACAGCCCCGGTGGACGAAGCAGGTGGCGAGACGCCGCGTAGGCCGGCAACGGTTACGGGAGAAGCCTCGATACGCATCTGATGTCCTCCATCCCGGGCATCAATATGGCGCATCTTGGTGAACGCTTCGTTGCAGGCAAATCAGCTTTCCGCCCCGCCCTCGCCCGCGCCGCCCTCCTCGCGCCGTCCCTCCAGCCGCGCCGCCGTGCGCGCCTCGCGCAGCCCCCGGCCCTCCACCAGTGCGCCCACGATGCCGTGCAGCGTGGCCACATCCTGCCGCGTCAGCCCGACGCGGTGGAAGATGTTGCGGATGTTGCGGATGGTGACGGGCCGCTTGGTCGGCGAGCGGAAGAACAGCGCCGCGTCGAGTTCACGCTCGAGATGGTCGAAGAAGGCCAGCAGGTCGGCCTTGTCGGCGACCTTGTAGCGGTCCGGCGGCTGGAACGGCAACGCGCCGCCCGAGGAGAGCTTGAACCATTCATAGGCCACCACCGCCACCGCCATGCCGAGATTGAGCGAGGCGAAGGCGGGATTCACCGGCAAGGTGAGGATTACGTCGGCGAGCGACACCTCCTCCGTATAGAGCCCGGTGCGCTCGCGCCCGAACACCAGCCCCACCTGCTCGCCCCCGGCCATGCGGCCCACCACCTCGCGCGCGACTTCGTCGGCACCGAGCACGGATTTCTGCATGCCGCGCTCGCGCGCCGTGGCGGCAACGACGAAATTAAGGTCGGCCAGCGCCGCCCGCAGATCGGGAAACACCTGCGCATTGTCGAGGATGCGGTCGGCGCCGGAGGCGAAGGTCACGGCCTTCGGGTTGGGCCAGCCCTCGCGCGGATTGACCAGGCGCAGCCGCGACAGGCCGAAATTGCCCATCGCCCGCACCGCCGAGCCGATATTCTCGCCGAGCTGCGGCTCGACCAGAATCACCACCGGCCCGCCTTCCAGCCAGGGCTTCGTGCTGTCGGTGCCGGACATGGCGGTTTTCTCCTGGGTGGCGGGGCGTGTGCTCCTATAGCGGTCCGGATGACGGTTGCGAAGCGGCGCGGCCGCCCGGCACGGGACGCGCAAGGCATACGGAATGCCAGAACGGCTTGGGGGAGAAGGCGCATTTGGCGCCGCTTTCTCCGCTATTTGGCCCGTTACCTGCTTCCCCTGCTGCGCCCCGCGCGGTATCACCCGCGCATCCGGCGTCTGCCCGCGCGGACACGCGCCGCGACCCCTCCGACAATGATTTCCGTGCGAGGTGATATTTCATGGCGAAGATCAAGGTGGCGAATCCGGTCGTCGAGCTCGACGGCGACGAGATGACCCGGATCATCTGGCAGTACATCAAGGACAAGTTGATCCATCCCTATCTCGACGTGCCGCTCGAGTATTACGATCTCGGCGTTGAGAACCGCGACGCGACGGCCGATCAGGTCACCATCGACGCCGCCGAGGCGATCAAGCGCGTGGGCGTGGGCGTGAAGTGCGCCACCATCACCCCCGATGCCGGCCGGATGACCGAATACAACCTCAAGAAGATGTGGCGCTCGCCCAACGGCACGATCCGCAACATCCTCGGCGGGGTGATCTTCCGCGAGCCGATCATCTGCAAGAACGTGCCCCGCCTCGTGCCGGGCTGGACCCAGCCGATCATCGTCGGCCGCCACGCTTTCGGCGACCAGTACCGCGCCACCGACTTCCTCGTTCCCGGCAAGGGCACGCTGACCATCAAGTTCGTCGGCGACGACGGCCAGGTGATCGAGCACGAGGTCTACAAGTACCCCGGCGCCGGCGTGGCGCTGTCGATGTACAATATCGACGAATCCATCGCCGAATTCGCCCGCGCCTCGCTCAATTACGGCCTGATGCGGAAATACCCGGTGTACCTCTCCACCAAGGACACCATCCTCAAGCAGTATGATGGCCGGTTCCGGCAGATCTTCCAGGAGATCTACGAGGCCGAGTTCAAGGCCGAGTTCGAGAAGCACAAGATCTGGTACGAGCACCGGCTGATCGACGACATGGTCGCCTCGGCCCTCAAATGGTCCGGCGGCTATGTCTGGGCCTGCAAGAACTATGATGGCGACGTGCAGTCCGACATCGTGGCGCAGGGCTTCGGTTCGCTCGGCCTGATGACCTCGGTGCTGATGACCCCGGACGGCAAGACGGTGGAAGCCGAAGCGGCGCATGGCACGGTGACGCGCCATTACCGCGAGCACCAGAAGGGCAAGGAGACCTCGACCAACTCCATCGCCTCGATCTTCGCCTGGACCCGTGGCCTCGCCCATCGCGCCAAGCTCGACGACAATGCCGAACTCGCCGCCTTCTGCGCCACGCTGGAGAAGGTGTGCATCGACACGGTCGAGAGCGGCTACATGACCAAGGACCTCGCTTTGCTCGTCGGCGCCGACCAGAAGTGGCTCTCCACGACCGGCTTCCTCGACAAGATCTCCGAGAATCTGAGCAAGGCGCTCGCCTGAGGTACCCTCCCCGGGGCGTGACACGTCCCGGGGAACTTCCCGCCCGTCGGCCGCGCCCGATGGAAGGCGCTCACAGCGGGGCACGCACTACTGAAACTCCACTACCCCACAACCTGTTGACAGCCGCCCCCGCCGCAGGATGATCCGATTACCGTCAAAGACCGTGCCGGCTGCCAGCGCAGGGCCGCGACACGCGCGATCGGATGGAAGCCTACAAAAATCGCTACCCAGAATTGCCTCGCGTCGTTGCGTGTCGCAGACCCGACAGCGTAGAACGGTACTGACTTAGCGCAGACTAGGGGCGAGTCTGCTCTGCGGCACTCGCAGAGCAAACGGTGCGGGGGACGGGTGTGGCTGGCTTATTGAAAGCACGCGCAGCGCGGCTGTGTGCGGGTGTGGCCGCTCTGTCTGTGCTTGCGCAGGTCGCCACCCCGGACGTGGCCCGTGCCGACACCGTTACCGTCACAGATCAAGCTGCGTTTGCCACGGCAGTCGAGGCGGCCATCGAAACTGGCCAGCCGGACACCATCACTGCGCAAGGTGGATCGAGCTTCATTTCGGGCGCGGACTGGACTCTTCCCGGCGCCGGAAGCTCGCTCCAGCTAACCTTCAACACCTCGCCATTCATCATCGGCAATGCTGACGGCGACGCGGCCCTGACGCTGAGCAGCACGTCGACCCTCACCGTCAACACGACAAGCGGCAGCTCGGCCGGCCGCATCGAGATCGGCAATGGCGGCAGCGGCACGCTGAACATCTCAGGCGGCACGCTTCAGGTGAATCTGGCCGACACCAGCACCGCACCCGGAACGTCGGTCGGCCGCATCTGGGTCGGCGGCGGCTCCACCAACACGACCGGCGGCTCCGGCACCGTCAACATGACGGATGGCGAGCTGCTCTATGTCGCCAATGCCGGCAGCCTGAACTATGGCGGCCTCGCCATCGGCCGCGGCACTGGCGTGACGGGTGGGTTCAACCAATCCGGCGGCGAAGTTAGCTTCAACAGCGCCGGCAGCCTCGATCTCGGCACGCAGGGCGGGACGGGCACCTACGCCTTGTCGGGCGACGCGGTATTCGATGCCTCCTCCGGCGGCATGACCGCCTATATCGGCTCGCGCACATCGGGCGCGGGGGGAAGCGGAACCGCTGCCAGCGGCACGCTCACGATCTCCGACAACGCCCAGTTCTCGATGACCACTGGCAGTTTCACCGGCGGCCAGCTCTATGTCGGCGATTCCAAGGGTGTCGGCGTCATCACCCAGGACGGCGCCGGTTCCGTCGTCACCCTCGGCCTCGCCAATCCCATTCGCTTCGGCAGCGACGTCAGCAATTATGGCACCGGCGGCACCGGCACCTACAACCTCTCCGCCGGCACGCTCTCGGTGCAAAATGTCGGCGGCTCGCCGCAGCTTGTCTTCGGCGCCGCATCGGGGGGCACGGGCACCTTCAATATTTCGGGCGGGTCCGCGGATGTGGCGACCACGTTCATTCTCGCCAGCGTCTCGGGGTCGACCGGCACGGTCAACCTGACCGGCGGCACGCTCACCCTTTCGGGCAGCAGCTATCTCTCCTTCGGCTCGGGCACCGGCACCTTCAACCTTGATGGCGGCACCTTCTCCGTCGGCGGTACCAACGGCATAAGGGGAACCGGCGCGTTCAATTTCGGCAATGGCACGCTGCTTGTCAGTTCCACGCTGACCACGTCGAACGCGATGACGCTGAAGACGGGCGCGACGGCGACCGTCAACACCAATGGCAACAGCGCCACCCTCTCCGGCGTGCTGTCGGGCGACGGCGGGCTGGCGAAGACCGGCGCCGGCACCCTCACCCTGTCGGGCACCAACACCTATACGGGCGGCACCACGGTTTCGGCCGGCACGCTGGAGATCGGCTCCAACAGCGCGCTCGGCACTGGCACGGCGACCGTCACGGCAGCCGCCACGCTGGCATTCGGCGTCAGCGCCACCGGTGTGTCCAATGCGCTTGTGGTGAACACCGGCGCCACCGCCACGCTCAACGTGGCCTCCGGCTCGACGACGCTCAGCGGCGCCATTTCCGGCATGGGAGCCGTGACGAAATCCGGCGCGGGCACGCTCACCCTCACCGGGACCAACACCTCCGCCGGCACCCTGACGGTCGCCGCCGGCACCCTCACCGCCGGGGCGGCCGGCGCTCTGTCGAGCAGCGCGGCGGTCAGCCTCTCCGACGGCGCGACGCTGAACCTCACCGCCAGCCAGATCATCGCCGGGCTGTCCGGCAGCGGCACGGTGACCACCAACACCAACAACCTGACCGTCAACATCGCCACCGACAGCACCTTCAGCGGCACCATCACCAATGGCGGCTTCGGCTGGAACTCCTCCTACGGCACCTTCACCAAGGCGGGCAGCGGCACGCTGACCTTGTCCAACGCCACCATCACCGGCGGCGAGAGCTATATCCAGGGCGGCGCGGTCTCCGTCACCAGCGGCACCTCCGCGGTGGATTATCTCGCGGTCGGCACCGGCACCAGTTCGGGCACGCCGAACACCGGCTCGCTCCTCGTCTCCGGCGGCACGCTCAATATCGGCACCGCCCTGCAGGTCGGCGATTGGGGCGGCACCGGCACGGTGACGCAGACCGGCGGCATCGTGAACGTCGCGGCGACCTGCGGCGACCTCTCCCACTGCGCCAGCCTGAATATCGGCAATCAGGGCGGCACCGGCACCTACACCATCTCGGCCGGCACGCTCAATCTCATCGGCGGCCTCAATAATCTCGGCCGCAGCACCGGCACCCGCGCCGCCAGCACCGGTACGCTCAACATCAGCGGCACCGGCACCGTCGTCGTGCAGACGAGTGTCGACGGACCGGCGAGCCTGGTGCTCGGCAACCGCGAGGTCGGCGCCACCAACAACGGCACCGGCGCCATCTACCAGACCGGCGGCACGCTGACGATCTCGGCGGATTCGCACCTCTATCTCTCGGCCTACGGCGCCGGCCGCTACGACCTGCTGGGCGGCACGCTGCAGGTGGGCGGCACCGGTGGGCTGCTCGGGAACTACACCGGCGGCAGCGGCACCTATGTGTTCAACCTCGGCGGCGGCACAATCCAGGTCATCGGGTCGAACCTCGTCACATCAGTGAAAGCGACGCTGGTCGCCGACACGACCAGCACCATCGACACCAACGGGCTCAACGCCACCTGGTCCGGCGTCCTTTCCGGCAGCGGCGCGCTGACCAAATCAGGCGCCGGCACCCTCACCCTGTCCGGCACCAACACCTATAGCGGCGACACCACCCTTGCCGCCGGCACGCTGTCGATCGGCGCCGACGCCAATCTCGGCGATGCGGGGCAGGCGCTGATCTTCACCGGCGGCACGCTCGCCACCACGCAGACCTTCACCTCGGGCCGCCGCGCCGACTTTACCGCCGATGGTGTCTTCGCCGTGGCGACCGGGACGACGCTCACCCTCAACGGCCCCCTCGAAGGCGACGGCGCGCTCGTGAAGTCGGGTGCCGGCACGCTGGTTCTCGCCAGCGAGAACACCTATCGGGGCGGCACCGAGCTGAACGCCGGCACGCTCTCGGTCAGCGACAACCTCAATTTCGGCGAAGAGTCGGGAGGGCTGACCTTCAATGGCGGCACGCTCAAGACCACGGCGAGCTTCGAGACCGGCCGCTCCGTGTCGCTCACCGGCGCCGGCACCATCAGCACCGACGCCTCCACCACGCTCACCCTGTCCAGCATCATCTCCGGCGACGGATCGCTCACCAAATTAGGCGCCGGCACGCTGGTGCTCGCCGGCACCAACACCTACGGGGGCGGCACCACCCTCTCCGCCGGGACGTTGCAAATCTCTGCCGATGCCAATCTGGGTGGCGCGGCCGGCGGGCTGACCTTTGCCGGGGGCACGCTGAGCACGACGGGCAGCTTCAGCTCCGCCCGTACCGTCGCGTTGACCAGCAACGCAACCATCGTCACGGCTGACGCCACCGCGCTCACCCTGTCCGGCGTCATCTCCGGCACGGGCTCGCTCACCAAGTCGGGCAGCGGCACGCTCGTCCTCACGGGCAGCAATGCGTACACCGGCGGCACCACCGTCTCCACCGGCACGTTGCAGGTGTCGGCGGACGCCAATCTCGGTGGCACCGGCGCGCTCACGCTCTCCGGCGGCACGCTGGCAACGACGGGCACTTTCAGCTCCAGCCGCAACGTCACCCTCACCGGCACCGGCACGATCAACACCGCCACCGGTACGACGCTCACCCTTTCCGGGGTGGTCTCCAGCGGCGCGCTGGCGAAGACCGGCGCCGGCACGCTCATTCTGACCGGCACCAACACCTATACCGGCGGCACCTCGGTTTCGGCTGGCACGCTGGAGATTGGCTCCAACAGCGCGCTCGGCACCGGCACGGCGACCGTCACGGCAGACGCTACGCTGGCCTTCAACAGCAGCGCCACCAGCGTGTCGAATGCGCTTGCCGTGAACACCGGCGTCACCGCCACGCTCAACGTGGCCTCCGGGTCGACGACGCTCAGCGGCAATATCTCCGGCACGGGAGCCGTGACGAAATCCGGCGCCGGCACGCTCGTGCTCACCGGGTCCAATACCTATTTGGGCGCGACGGAAGTGGCAGCCGGCACCCTCACCGCCGGCTCGACCGGCGCGCTGTCCACCAGCACGGCGCTGACCGTGGCGAGCGGGGCGACCTTCAGCCTGGACGCCGCGCAGCTCCTCATCGGCTCGCTCGCCGGCGCGGGCAATGTCACGACCGGAACGAACGCGCTCATCGCCGGCCTCGACAACACCAACACCAGCTTCTCCGGCACGCTTGCCAACTTTGGCACCGCCTATGGCGGCGAGGCCGCCGGCACCTTCTCCAAGGCCGGCACCGGCACGCTGACGATCGACGGGGCAACCATCGCCGGTGGCGAAGCCTATGTGTTCGGCGGCACCGTCGCCGTCACCAGCGGCACGGCGAGCGTCGATTATTTCTCCGTTGGAACGTCCACCACCTCCGGCACGCCGAACACCGGCACGTTGGCGATCTCCGGCGGCACGCTGAATGTCGGCGTCGGGCTGCAAATCGGTGACTGGGGCGGCACCGGTACGGTCAACCAGACCGGCGGCACGCTCAACATCTCAGCCACCTGCGGCGAGAGCGCCAATTGCGCCTCGATCAATATCGGCAATCAGGGCGGCACCGGCACCTACAACATCAGCGCCGGCACGCTCAGCATCCAGGGTGGGCTCAACAATATCGGCCGCAACTCGGGCTCCAACCCGGCGGGCAGCGGCACGCTGAACATCAGCGGCACCGGCACGGTCGAACTGAGCACCGGCGTGTCCGGCGGCGGCACGCTGATCCTCGGCAATCGCGAGCCCGGCGCCTCCAATGGCCAGAGCACGGGCACCATCACCCAGACCGGCGGCACCTTCCGCGTGCGCTCTGGAACGACCTTCTACCTCTCCGCTTATGGCGATGGCCGCTACGATCTCAATGGCGGCGTGTTCGAGCTGGGCGGCGACCTGCGGACGCGATTCGGCGCCAGCAGCCCCACCGGCACCTACGCCTTCAATCTTGGCGGCGGCTCGATCCGGATCATCGACAACGCCATCACCACGGCTGTCAACGCAACGCTGGTCGATGGCGTGACCACCAGCCTCGACACCAACGGCTTCGGCGCCACCTTCTCCGGCGTCCTCTCCGGCGGTGGCGGCCTCGCCAAGACCGGCTTGGGCACGCTGACCCTCTCAGGCACGAACACCTTTACCGGAGGCATCTCGGTCACTGCGGGCACGCTGTCGATCGTCGCCGATGCCAATCTCGGCGATGCGGCCGGCGCGCTGACGCTTTCCGGCGGCGTCCTCGCTTCCACCATCTCCTTCACCAGCGCCCGCACGATCCATCTCGGCGCGAATGGCGGTACCTTCTTTAACACGGGCGCGGTCACCCTCACCTTATCAGGCACCCTGGACGGGACCGGCACGCTCACCAAGATCGGCGGCGGCACGCTGGTGCTCGCGGGCACCAATTCCTATACCGGCGCCACCACGGTCTCCGCCGGCACTTTGCAAGTCTCGACCGCGAACTTCTCGGCGAACATCCTCAACAACGGCACCGTCGCCATTTCGCAGACGACGGACGGCACCTATGCGGGCGTGATTTCCGGCACCGGCGCTCTGACCAAGCTTGGCTCCGGCGTGGTGACCCTCACCGGCACCAACACCTATGAGGGCGGCACCACCATTTCCGCCGGGACGCTGCAGATCGGCAATGGGGGCGCGGCGGGCAGCATCACGGGAAACATCACCGACAATGCGGCCCTGATCTTCAACCGCTCGGACGACGTTACCTATAGCGGCGACATTTCGGGGACCGGCACCCTGACGCAGGCGGGCAGCGGCACGCTCATCCTGTCGGGGACCAATACCTATTCCGGCGGCACGACCATTTCCTCTGGCACCGTCGAGATCGCGGCCAATGCCGGACTCGGCACCGGGGCACTGACCCTCGCGGGTGGCACCCTCTCCACCACCGACACGTTCACGTCCAGCCGCAATGTGAGCCTGTCCAGCAGCTCCAGCATTTCCGTCGCCACTGGCACGACGCTGACGCTCAGCGGCATCATCTCCAGCACGGGCGGGCTCACGGCGAACGGCGCCGGCACCCTCGTCCTCTCGGGCACCAACGCCTATGGCGGCGTAACGACCGTTTCCGCCGGGACCCTGCAGATCGGCGCCGGCAGCACCACCGGCGTCGTCGCGGGCGATATCGTCAATAACAGCGCCCTGGTGTTCAACCGGTCGAACAATATCACCTATGCCGGCGTCATCTCGGGCACCGGCTCGGTGACGCAAGCGGGCGCTGGCACCCTCACCCTGTCGGGGTCGAACACGTTCACCGGAGGCCTGTTCGTCTCCGCCGGCACGGTTTCGGTGGCAGAAGACGCGGATATGGGGGGCGTCACCAATCAGGTCACGCTCTCCGGCGGCGGCATCCTCTCAGTAGGTGCGGCCTTCACCAGCGACCGCACCTTCCATCTCGGCACGGGGGGCGGCACGATCTTCGCCGACTCCACCAACAACCTCACCTTGACGGGAACGGTGGACGGCAGCGGCGGGCTGACGAAGACCGGGACCGCTACCCTCACCCTTTCCGGCACCACGTCCTATACCGGAGCGACAACGGTCTCCGCCGGCACTCTCCAGATCGACACGGCGAGCTTCTCCTCCGACATCGTCAACAACGCCACAGTCGCCTTCGGCTCGGACCTCACCTATGCCGGCACGATCTCCGGGACGGGGAAAGTCACGAAGAACGGCACGGGCACGCTCATCCTGAGCGGCACAAACACCTATTCAGGCATCACGACCATCTCCGCCGGCACCTTGCAGGTCGCCAGCGATACGGCCCTCGGCAGCGGGACACTGACCCTGGGTGGTGGCACCCTGTCCACCACCGGCACCTTCACTTTCAGCCCGAATGTGACCCTTACCAGCAGTTCCTCTGTGTCCGTCGCCACCGGCACGACGCTGACGCTGAGCGGCATCGTCTCCGGGACCGGCTTCGGACTGACGGCGAACGGGGCCGGCACGCTCCTCCTCTCCGGCATCAATACTTATAGCGGCGGCACCACCATCGCGTCCGGCACGGTCCAGATTGCAGCCAACAGCGGCCTTGGAGCGACAAATGGGACCGTCACGTTTTCGGGGGGAACCCTGGCGGTCACGGGAACCTTCACCAATTCGCGCGTCACCACCCTGTCCGGGAGCGGCGGCACAATCGCGCCGGCAGATGGCGCGACCCTGACCTGGAACGGAAAGATCAGCGGGAGCGGCGCGCTGACCATAGCGGGCGCCGGGACCTTGGTTCTCGGCGGGGCCAATGACTATACCGGCGGCACGACCATCAGTGCCGGCACGGTGAGGATCAATGCCGACAGCCGTCTTGGCGACGCAAGCGGCGCCTTGACCCTGGCGGGCGGCACACTTGCGACCACAGCGGTATTTTCGACGAGCCGCGACATCACCGTCACCGGCACGGGATCCCTTGCCGCAGCCGCGAGCACGACGCTGACCGTGGCCGGGGTGATCGCGGGGACGGGGGCCTTGGCGCAGACCGGCGCCGGCACCGTCATTCTTTCGGGCGACAACACTTATTCGGGCGGGACGGCCATATCGGCCGGCACGGTCCAGGTCTCCTCGGACGGCAATCTCGGCAATGATGCGGGTGGCCTGACCTTGTCGGGCGGCGGCAAGCTCGCGGCGTCGGCCACGGTCACGTCGAACCGGGCGGTGGCCCTCGACGGTGCCGGGGCGTTCGCGCCGGCAACCAGCATGAGTCTGACGCTCGGCGGCGTGATTTCCGGCCTCGGATCGCTGACCCAGTCCGGCGCGGGAACGCTCATCCTTGCGGGAACCAACACCTATTCGGGTGGCACGACCGTCTCGGCTGGAACCCTGCAGGTGTCCGCCGACGCCAATCTCGGCGACACCTCGGGAAGCCTCACCATTAGCGGGTCCAGCAGCAGCCTCGTCACCACCACAAGCTTCAGTTCCGGCCGGGCCGTGACCCTCGCCAACGGCTTCATCAAGCCCGACAACGGTACCACGCTCACACTGTCCGGGGTGCTCTCCGGTACCCTTCTCAGAATGGCCGGCGGAGGCACGCTCGTCCTCACCGGGACCAACACCTATACGGGAACCACCAGCATAAGCGCCGGCACGCTTCAGGTGTCGGCCGACGCCAACCTCGGTGCCGGCACCCAGATCTCGTTCACGACCGGCACGCTGGCGACCACGGGAACGTTTTCATCCACCCGCACTGTGTCCTTGAACGGCGCCGCCACCTTCGCCCCGTCCACCGGCACGACGCTAACCCTCACCGGGGTGATCTCCGGGAGCGGCTCGCTGACGCAGGCGGGGACGGGAACGCTGATCCTGTCTGGGACGAGCACCTACACGGGTGGGACCACGGTCTCGGCGGGGACGCTTGAGGTGTCGGCGGACAGCAATCTCGGTGGCACAGGTTCGCTGACGCTCAATGGCGGCACCCTCGCCACGACGGGCACTTTCAACCTCGTCAGATCCGTATCGCTCACGGGCACCGGCACCTTCTCCCAGGCTGCCGGGACGACGTTGTCCGTGATGGGTAACATTACGGGCAGCGGCGGGCTGATCAAGACCGGCGAAGGTACGCTGGTTCTGGAGGGCACCAAAACCTACAGCGGCGGCACCACGGTGGCGGCCGGAACGCTCGAGATCGGCGCGAACCAGAATCTCGGGAACAGCTCTGCCGGCCTGACCCTGTCCGGCGGCACGCTGTCCGTAATCGGTTCGTTCTCTTCGAGCCGCGCGGTTACACTGACCAGCAGCACCAGCAGCACCATTTCCACGGACGATGGGGTGTCCCTCACTCTCGGCGACACTCTCTCCGGCGGGGGGGCGCTGACCAAGAGCGGCCTCGGCACGCTGATCCTCACCGGGACCAACACCTATTCCGGCGGCACGACCCTCTCCGGCGGCCTCCTGCAGATTTCGGACGATGCCAATCTGGGCGGCAGCACCGGCGGCCTGACCCTTGCCGGCGGCGCGCTCGCCGTCATCGCGGACATCACCTCCGCCCGCACGGTCTCGATGACCGGCAGCAGCGCCATCAATGTCGACCCCGCCCGCACCCTGACCCTGACCGGGGACATTTCCGGCAGCGGTTCCTATGCCAAGACCGGCGACGGCACGCTGATCCTGACGGGCGATGACACCCATGACGGCGGCACCAGCATCTCCGGCGGCACGCTGCAGGTGGGTGATGGCGGCACATCCGGCAGCCTCGCCGGCAATGTGAGCGTGGACGCGGCGCTGGTCTTCAACCGGTCGGACGATCTCACCTTCACCGGCGAAGTGTCTGGCCAGGGCACCCTCACCCAGGCCGGCACCGGCACGCTGACGCTGACCGGCGCAAGCAGCCATGGCGGCGGCACTACCATCTCGGCCGGCACGCTGCAGATCGGCAATGGCGGCAGCACCGGCGCCATCACCGGCGATGTGGCCAATGACGGCGCTCTCGTCTTCAACCGCTCCGATGACGTCACCTTCGACGGCACCATCTCCGGCTCCGGCTCGGTCACCCAGGCCGGATCGGGCACGCTGACGCTCACCGCCGACAACCTCTATGCGGGCGGCACGCTCATTTCCGCCGGCACGCTGAAGGTCGCCTCGGACGCCAAGCTCGGCGACGCAGCGGGCGGGCTGACCCTTTCCGGCGGCGGCACCCTGGCCGCTTCCGACAGCTTCTCCTCGGACCGCGCCATCGCCCTCACCGGCAACGGCGCCTTCGCGCCCGACGGCATCGCGACGCTGACCCTCAACGGCATCATCTCCGGCGCGGGGTCGCTGACCCTCTCCGGCGACGGCATCCTGGCCCTGACGGCCACCAACACCTATTCCGGCGGCACGACGCTCAGAGCCGGCATCCTGCAGGTCTCCGCCGACGCCAATCTGGGCGGCCCGCTCGGCGGCACACCGGGCGGGACGCTCGGGAGCCTCACCCTTGATGGCGGCACGCTAGCCACCACCGACACCTTCACCTCGGCCCGGGCGCTCGCCTTCACCTCCAGCGGCACCTTCCAGACCGCCAGCGGCACCACGCTGACGCTGACCGGCGCCATGACCGGCCAGGGGACCATCTACAAGACCGGCACCGGCACCCTCATCCTCGCCGGCACCAATACCGAGAATGATTACGGCGTCACCATCTCGGCGGGCACGCTGCAGATCGGCAATGGCGGCACATCCGGCGTGCTGCTGGGCGACGTGAGTAATAACGGCGCCGTGGTCTTCAACCGCTCTGACAGCACCACCCTCTCGGGTTTCATGGAAGGGTCCGGCTCGCTCACCCAGGCGGGCACCGGCACGCTGACGCTCGGCTTTGCGGGCAATTCCTATACCGGCGGCACCTTTGTCACCGCCGGCACGCTCTCGATCGGCGCCGACGGCGCGATGGGCGATGCGGCGGGCGGGCTCACGCTGGCCGGCGGCACGCTGGCGACGACCGCCACCTTCACCTCCGCCCGCGCCGTGACGCTCACCGGTACCGGCACGGTCAGCACGGCGGAGAGCACCACGCTCACGCTGAGCGGCGTGCTCTCCAGCACCGGCGCCCTCTCCAAGTCAGGCGCCGGCACGCTCGTCCTGTCCGGCACCAACCTCTACGAGGGCGGCACCACCGTCTCCGCCGGCACGCTGCAAGTGGCCGCGAACGAGGCGCTGGGCGATGCCTCGGGTGGGCTCGGGCTCTCCGGCGGCATACTCGCGACGACCGCGACCTTCAGCTCCGCCCGCGCCGTCACCCTCAGCGGCACCGGAACCCTCGCCCCCGCGACAGGTTCCACCCTGACCCTCTCCGGCGTCGTGTCCGGCACGGGCGCGCTCACCATGGCCGGCGCCGGAACGCTCGTCCTGTCCGGCACCAACACGTATGAGGGCGGCACCACCGTCTCCGCCGGCACGCTGCAGGTCGCGGCCGACGCCAATCTGGGCAATGCCGCGGGCAGCCTCACCCTCGCCGGCGGCACGCTGGCGACCACGGCGAATATGACCTCCGCCCGCGATGTCACCCTCACCGGCACGGGAACGGTCAGCACGGCGGAGAGCACCACCCTCACGCTGAGTGGCGTGCTCTCCAGCACCGGCGCCCTGACCAAATCCGGCGCCGGCACACTGGTGCTGTCCGGCACCAACACCTATCAGGGCGGAACCACCGTCGCCGCCGGCACGCTGCAGATCGGCGCCGACGGCGCGCTGGGCGATGCGGCGGGCGGCCTCACCCTCGCCGGCGGCACGCTGGCGACGACCGCGACCTTCACCTCCGCCCGCGATGTCACCCTCACCGGCAGCGGCACGGTCAGCACGGCGGAAAGCACCACCCTCACCCTGAGCGGCGTGCTCTCCAGCTCCGGATCCCTCACCAAATCCGGCGCCGGCATCCTCGTCCTGTCCGGCACCAACACCTATCAGGGCGGAACCACCGTCGCCGCCGGCACGCTGCAGGTCTCTGGCAGCATCGCCGGGGCGGCCTCGGTGGGCAGCGGCGCGACCCTTTCCGGCAGCGGCAGCATTGGCGGCAACGTGACGCTGGCCACCGGCGCCAGCCTCGCCGCCGGTGTCACCGGCACCGCCGGCACCCTGTCCGTCGGCGGCGATCTCTCGGTGGCCTCCGGCGCCACGCTGGCCTTCACCCTGGCCGTGCCGAACGACCCCGACAGCACCCTCAACGACCGCATCGCCGTCACCGGCGACCTCACCCTCTCGGGCGGCCTGGTCACGGTGAATGATGGCGGCAGCTTCCAGGCGGGCAGCTACCGGCTGATCGACTATGCCGGCGCGCTCACCCTGCAGGGCGACGGGCTCACCCTAACAGGCGTGCCCGCCGCGCTGTCGGGCAGCGTGATCCAGACCTCGGTCGCCGGTCAGGTCAATCTGATCGCCATCGTCGACGGCGTCTCGACCCAATGGTGGAACGGCGCCGGCACCGCCGGCAGCGGCACCATCACCGGCGGTGACGGCACCTGGAACGCGGCGAGCGCCAACTGGTCCAACGTCGACGGCACCATCGCCTCGTCCTGGATCGAGGGCGGCCTCGCCATCTTCAACGGCACCGCCGGCACGGTCACGCTCGGCAGCGCGATCAGCGCCAGCGGGCTGCAATTCGCGGTGACCGGCTATCAGTTGCAGGGTGCCCAGACCCTGACCCTGGTGGCGCAGGCCGACGACAGCGCGCCCTTCATCAAGGTGGACGACGGCACAGCGACGCTCGCCGTCACCCTCGCCGGCACGGACGGTCTGACCAAGACCGGCGCCGGCACGCTGGTGCTGTCCGGCACCAACCTCTACCAGGGCGGCACCACCGTCGCCGCCGGCACGCTGCAGGTAGCGGCGGACGCCAATCTCGGCAATGCCTCGGGCGGCCTCACCCTCGCCAGCGGCACGCTCGCCGTCACGGTCACCTTCGCCTCCGCCCGCAATGTCACCCTCACCGGCACCGGCACGGTCAGCACGGCGGAGAGCACCACCCTCACGCTGAGCGGCATCATCTCCGGCACCGGCGCGCTGGTGAAGACCGGCGCCGGCACGCTCGTCCTGTCCGGTACCAACACCTATCAGGGTGGCACCACCGTCTCCGCCGGCACGCTGCAGGTCGGCGCCGACGCCAATCTCGGCAAGGCCTCGGGCGGCCTCACCCTCGCCGGCGGCACGCTGGCCACCACGGTCACCTTCACCTCCGCCCGCGCGATCACCCTCACCGGCACCGGCACGGTCAGCACGGCGGAGAGCACCACCCTCACGCTGAGTGGCGTGCTCTCCAGCACCGGCGCCCTCACCAAATCCGGCGCCGGCACCCTCATCCTGTCCGGCACCAACACCTATCAGGGCGGCACCACCGTCTCCGCCGGCACGCTGCAGGTCGCGGCCGACGCCAATCTGGGCAATGCCGCGGGCAGCCTCACCCTCGCCGGCGGCACGCTGGCGACCACGGCGAATATGACCTCCGCCCGCGATGTCACCCTCACCGGCACCGGCACGTTCAGCACGGCGGAGAGCACCACCCTCACGCTGAGTGGCGTGCTCTCCAGCACCGGCGCCCTGACCAAATCCGGCGCCGGCACGCTCGTCCTGTCCGGCACCAACACCTATCAGGGCGGAACCACCGTCGCCGCCGGCACGCTCTCGATCGCAGCGGACGAGGCGCTCGGCGATGAAGGTGGCGGGCTGACGCTGGCCGGCAGCACGCTGGCCAGCACGGCGGACATGACCTCCGCCCGCGATGTCACCCTCACCGGCAGCGGCACGTTCAGCACGGCGGAGAGCACCACCCTCACGCTGAGCGGCGTGCTCACCGGCTCCGGATCCCTCACCAAATCCGGCGCCGGCATCCTCGTCCTGTCCGGCACCAACACCTATCAGGGCGGAACCACCGTCGCCGCCGGCACGCTGCAGGTGGCCGCAGACGCCAATCTCGGCGGCGCGTCCGGCAGCCTCGCGCTCTCCAGCGGCACGCTGGCCACCACGGACACCTTCGCCTCGGCGCGCGCGGTCACCCTCACCGGCACCGGCACGGTCAGCACGGCGGAAAGCACCACCCTCACGCTGAGCGGCGTGCTCGATGGCTCCGGCGCCCTGACCAAATCCGGCGCCGGCACGCTCGTCCTGTCCGGCACCAACACCTATCAGGGTGGCACCACCGTCTCCGCCGGCACGCTCTCGATCGCAGCGGACGAGGCGCTCGGCGATGAAGATGGCGGGCTGACGCTGGCCGGCGGCACGCTCGCCGTCACCGACACCTTCACCTCCGCCCGCGCGATCACCCTCACCGGCACCGGCACGGTCAGCACGGCGGAAAGCACCACGCTCACGCTGTCGGGCGTCGTATCCGGGGGCGCCCTCTCTAAATCAGGCGCTGGCACCCTCGTCCTGTCCGGCACCAACACCTATCAGGGCGGAACCACCGTCTCCGCCGGCACGCTGCAGATCGCGGCGAACGAGGCGCTGGGCGATGCGGCGGGTGGGCTCGCGCTCTCCGGCGGCATACTCGCGACGACCGCGACCTTCAGCTCCGCCCGCGCCGTCACCCTCAGCGGCACCGGAACCCTCGCCCCCGCGACAGGTTCCACCCTGACCCTCTCCGGCGTCGTGTCCGGCACGGGCGCGCTCACCATGGCCGGCGCCGGAACGCTCGTCCTGTCCGGCACCAACACGTATGAGGGCGGCACCACCGTCTCCGCCGGCACGCTGCAGGTCGCGGCCGACGCCAATCTGGGCAATGCCGCGGGCAGCCTCGCTTTGGCCGATGCGGCGCTCAACACCGCCAACAACACGTTCACCTCCGCCCGCGCGGTGTCGCTGGCGGGCAGCAATACGATCTTCACGACAGGGGCTGGAAAGCTCACCCTCAGCGGCACGGTGTCGGGCACGGGATCGCTCGCCAAGGCCTCCGCCGGCACGCTGATCCTCTCCGGCACCAACACCTATTCCGGCGGCACGACGCTCAGAGCCGGCATCCTGCAGGTCTCCGCCGACGCCAATCTGGGCGGCCCGCTCGGCGGCACACCGGGCGGGACGCTCGGGAGCCTCACCCTTGATGGCGGCACGCTAGCCACCACCGACACCTTCACCTCGGCCCGGGCGCTCGCCTTCACCTCCAGCGGCACCTTCCAGACCGCCAGCGGCACCACGCTGACGCTGACCGGCGCCATGACCGGCCAGGGGACCATCTACAAGACCGGCACCGGCACCCTCATCCTCGCCGGCACCAATACCGAGAATGATTACGGCGTCACCATCTCGGCGGGCACGCTGCAGATCGGCAATGGCGGCACATCCGGCGTGCTGCTGGGCGATGTCGTCAATAACGGGGCCGTGGTCTTCAACCGCTCTGACAGCACCACCTTCTCGGGTTTCATGGAAGGGTCCGGCTCGCTCACCCAGGCGGGCACCGGCACGCTGACGCTCGGCTTTGCGGGCAATTCCTATACCGGCAGCACCTTTGTCACCGCCGGTACCTTGCAGATCGGCGCCGACGGCGCGCTGGGCGATGCGGCGGGCGGCCTCACCCTCGCCGGCGGCACGCTGGCCACCACGACGGATATGACCTCCGCCCGCGATGTCACCCTCACCGGCACCGGCACGGTCAGCACGGCGGAAAGCACCACGCTCACCCTGAGCGGCATCATCTCCGGCACCGGCGCGCTGGTGAAGACCGGCGCCGGCACGCTCGTCCTGTCCGGCACCAATACCTACAGCGGCACCACCGTCTCCGCCGGCACGCTGCAAGTGGCCGCGAACGAGGCGCTCGGCGATGCCTCGGGTGGGCTCGCGCTCTCCGGCGGCATACTCGCGACGACCGCGACCTTCAGCTCCGCCCGCGCCGTCACCCTCAGCGGCACCGGAACCCTCGCCCCCGCGACAGGTTCCACCCTGACCCTCTCCGGCGTCGTGTCCGGCACGGGCGCGCTCACCATGGCCGGCGCCGGAACGCTCGTCCTGTCCGGCACCAACACGTATGAGGGCGGCACCACCGTCTCCGCCGGCACGCTGCAGGTCGCGGCCGACGCCAATCTGGGCAATGCCGCGGGCAGCCTCACCCTCGCCGGCGGCACGCTGGCGACCACGGCGGATATGACCTCCGCCCGCGATGTCACCCTCACCGGCACGGGAACGGTCAGCACGGCGGAGAGCACCACCCTCACGCTGAGTGGCGTGCTCTCCAGCACCGGCGCCCTGACCAAATCCGGCGCCGGCACACTGGTGCTGTCCGGCACCAACACCTATCAGGGCGGAACCACCGTCGCCGTCGGCACGCTGCAGATCGCAGCGAACGAGGCGCTCGGCGATGAAGATGGCGGGCTGACGCTGGCCGACGGCACGCTGGCGACGACCGCCACCTTCACCTCCGCCCGCGATGTCACCCTCACCGGCACGGGAACGGTCAGCACGGCGGAGAGCACCACCCTCACGCTGAGCGGCGTGCTCACCGGCTCCGGATCCCTCACCAAATCCGGCGCCGGCATCCTCGTCCTGTCCGGCACCAACACCTATCAGGGCGGAACCACCGTCGCCGCCGGCACGCTGCAGATCGGCGCCGACGGCGCGCTGGGCGATGCGGCGGGCGGCCTCACCCTCGCCGGCGGCACGCTGGCGACGACCGCGACCTTCACCTCCGCCCGCGATGTCACCCTCACCGGCAGCGGCACGGTCAGCACGGCGGAAAGCACCACCCTCACCCTGAGCGGCGTGCTCTCCAGCTCCGGATCCCTCACCAAATCCGGCGCCGGCATCCTCGTCCTGTCCGGCACCAACACCTATCAGGGCGGAACCACCGTCGCCGCCGGCACGCTGCAGGTCTCTGGCAGCATCGCCGGGGCGGCCTCGGTGGGCAGCGGCGCGACCCTTTCCGGCAGCGGCAGCATTGGCGGCAACGTGACGCTGGCCACCGGCGCCAGCCTCGCCGCCGGTGTCACCGGCACCGCCGGCACCCTGTCCGTCGGCGGCGATCTCTCGGTGGCCTCCGGCGCCACGCTGGCCTTCACCCTGGCCGTGCCGAACGACCCCGACAGCACCCTCAACGACCGCATCGCCGTCACCGGCGACCTCACCCTCTCGGGCGGCCTGGTCACGGTGAATGATGGCGGCAGCTTCCAGGCGGGCAGCTACCGGCTGATCGACTATGCCGGCGCGCTCACCCTGCAGGGCGACGGGCTCACCCTAACAGGCGTGCCCGCCGCGCTGTCGGGCAGCGTGATCCAGACCTCGGTCGCCGGTCAGGTCAATCTGATCGCCATCGTCGACGGCGTCTCGACCCAATGGTGGAACGGCGCCGGCACCGCCGGCAGCGGCACCATCACCGGCGGTGACGGCACCTGGAACGCGGCGAGCGCCAACTGGTCCAACGTCGACGGCACCATCGCCTCGTCCTGGATCGAGGGCGGCCTCGCCATCTTCAACGGCACCGCCGGCACGGTCACGCTCGGCAGCGCGATCAGCGCCAGCGGGCTGCAATTCGCGGTGACCGGCTATCAGTTGCAGGGTGCCCAGACCCTGACCCTGGTGGCGCAGGCCGACGACAGCGCGCCCTTCATCAAGGTGGACGACGGCACGGCGACGCTCGCCGTCACCCTCGCCGGCACGGACGGTCTGACCAAGACCGGCGCCGGCACGCTGGTCCTGTCCGGCACCAACCTCTACCAGGGCGGCACCACCGTCGCCGCCGGCACGCTGCAGGTAGCGGCGGACGCCAATCTCGGCAATGCCTCGGGCGGCCTCACCCTCGCCAGCGGCACGCTGGCCACCACGGACACCTTCGCCTCGGCGCGCGCGATCACCCTCACCGGCACCGGCACGGTCAGCACGGCGGAAAGCACCACCCTCACGCTGAGCGGCGTGCTCGATGGCTCCGGCGCCCTGACCAAATCCGGCGCCGGCACGCTCGTCCTGTCCGGCACCAACACCTATCAGGGTGGCACCACCGTCTCCGCCGGCACGCTCTCGATCGCAGCGGACGAGGCGCTCGGCGATGAAGATGGCGGGCTGACGCTGGCCGGCGGCACGCTCGCCGTC
Source organism: Xanthobacteraceae bacterium 501b (assembly GCA_000378025.1). Classification (GTDB taxonomy): domain Bacteria; phylum Pseudomonadota; class Alphaproteobacteria; order Rhizobiales; family Xanthobacteraceae; genus Ancylobacter. The sequence continues at coordinate 801,456 of KB899087.1, read as the reverse complement.
ACCGACACCTTCACCTCCGCCCGCGCGATCACCCTCACCGGCACCGGCACGGTCAGCACGGCGGAAAGCACCACGCTCACCCTGAGCGGCGTGCTCTCCAGCACCGGCGCCCTCACCAAATCCGGCGCCGGCACCCTCATCCTGTCCGGCACCAACACCTATACGGGCGGCACCACCGTCACCGCCGGCACGCTGCAAATCGGCAATGGCGGCACCACGGGCTCCGTGTCTGGCGCCATCGCCAATAGTGGCACGGTCGTGTTCGACCGCTCCGACGACCTGACCGCGGGCGGGGCCATCACCGGCACTGGCGCGCTGGAGAAGCGCGGGGCCGGCACGCTGACCCTCACTGGCGCCAACAGCGCCGGTGCCGGCACCACCGTCTCCGCCGGCACGCTCGCTGTGCTCGGCGGCGTGACGCTGGCCAGCAATGTCGAGGTGAAGTCCGGCGCCACGCTGCAGGGCGCGACCGACGGCACGGCGGGCGGGACGATCGCCGGCACGGTCACCATCGCCGATGGCGGCACGCTGCGGGGGGCGCCCTCGACCGCCGGAACCCACGCCCTCTCCATGGCCACGCTGGTGCTCTCTAGCAGCGCCAATGTCGATGTCGTGCTCGGCGCGGCCACGGGCGGCGGCGTCATCTCCGCCGAGACCCTGACACTGGACGGCGTGCTGAACGTCGCCAATGGCGGGTCGATGGCGCAGGGCGTCTACCGCATCATCGACTACACCACGCTGGCGGCGAATAACGGGCTCGTGCTCGGCATCACCCCGGACGACTACGCCTATGAGATCCAGCTGGCGCCCGGCCAGGTGAACCTCGCCGTGCTCAGCGGCGAGATGCTGTACTGGAACGGCACCACCACCTCGGCGGACGGCACGATCCAGGGTGGCGATGGCACCTGGACGGCGAGCGCGGCCGAAACCAACTGGCTCACCTCGTCACTGAACCAGTCGCGGGCCTGGAACAGCGGCTTCGCGGCGTTCGCCGGCACGGCGGGCGAGGTCACCATCGACGGCACGGTGTCCGCCATCGGCCTGCAGTTCATGGTGGATGGCTACACCGTCTCCGGCGGCACCCTCACCTTGGCCGCAGTCTCCGGCAAGACGCCGGTGCGCGTCGGTGACGGAACCGCCGACGGCGCCGGCTACACCGCGACGATCGGCGCGGTTCTCGCCGGCACCACCGGGCTGGAGAAGACCGATCTCGGCACGCTCATCCTCACCGGCACCAACATTTATGAGGGCGGCACCACCATCTCCGCCGGCACGCTGCAAATCGGCAGCGGCGGCACGAGCGGCAGCATCGGTGGTGATGTCGCGGTAGCCACCGGGGCAACCCTTTCCTTCAACCGCACCGATCTCGTGACCTTTGCCGGCGACATATCCGGGGCAGGCGCGCTGACGCAGAAGGGCAGCGGCACGCTGATCCTCACCGGCGCCAACAGCTATTCCGGCGGCACCACCATCGCCGCCGGCACGCTGCAGATCGGCGCGGGCGGCGCCACCGGCAGCCTTGCCGGCACGATCACCAACAACGCCGCCCTCGCCTTCGACCGCTCGGACGACCTCACCTTCGCCGGGGCGATCTCGGGTTTGGGCTCGCTCACCAAATCAGGCGCCGGCACGCTCACCCTCTCCGGCACCAACAGCTTCGCCGGGACGACGACGGTGGCGGCCGGCACGCTGGCGCTGTTGGGCGGCGCCTCGCTGGCCGATGGCGCGCGCCTCAGCATCGAGACGGGCGCGACCCTCTCGCTCGGCGACGCCGACGAGACGGTGGGCTCGCTCGCCGGGGCGGGCACGCTCGCGCTCGGCAGCCACACCCTCACCGCCGGCGGCGACGGCACGACGAGCACCTTCTCGGGCGCGCTCACCGGCACTGGCGGCCTCACCAAATCAGGCGCGGGCACGCTCACCCTGAGCGGCAGCAATGGCGCGGGCACGCTCACGGTCGACGCCGGCACGCTGGTCGCGGACGGCACCGGGGCGCTGGCCGATGGCAGCGCCGTGACGGTGGCGGCAGGCGCGACCCTCGATCTGCAGATGAGCGGCACCAAGGCGCTCGAGGCGCTGAGCGGCGCCGGCGCCGTGCAGATGAATGCCGCCAGCCTCACGGCGGGCAGCGACAACAGCTCGACCAGCTTCTCCGGCGTCCTCTCCGGCGCCGGCGGCTTCGGCAAGACCGGCACCGGCACGCTGACCCTGAGCGGCGCCAACACCTATACCGGCGCCACCACCGTCGCCGGGGGCACGCTGGCCCTGACCGGCAGCGTGGCCGGCGGCGCGACGGTGGAGAACGGCGCGACGCTCTCGGGCGACGGCACGGTGGCGGGCACGGTGCAGGTTCTCGCCGGCGGCACGCTGGCCGGGGCGCAGGCGGACGCCCTCACCATGGGCGGGCTCGACCTGAAGGCCGGCGCCAACATGAATGTCGCGCTCGGCCAGACCACGGCCGGGGACGTGTTCACGGTGAATGGCGACGTGACACTGGACGGCACGCTGAACGTGACCGAGGAGGCGGGCTTCGGCGCCGGCGTGTACCGCTTCATCAGCTATACCGGCAGCCTCACCGACAATGGCATGGACGTGGCGCCGCTCACGGGCGGGTTCGCGGGCGGGGTGCAGACCTCGGTCGCGGGCGAGGTGAACCTCATCGTCGAGGGGGCGGGCGCGCCGATCCAGTTCTGGAACGGCTCCACCACCACGCCCTCGCAGTCGGTCGACGGTGGCAGCGGCACCTGGACGGCGGGCGTGGCCACCAACTGGACCAACGCCTCGGGCACCATCGCGCAGGCGTGGAATGGCGGCTTCGCCGTGTTCCAGGGCACGGACGGGACGGTGACGGTGGACAATGGCTCCGGCCAGGTCAGCGTCACCGGCATGCAGTTCGTCACCAGCGGCTATCTGGTGAGCGGCGGGTCGATCGAACTGACCGGCACCGACAAGGCGACGATCCGCGTCGGCGACGGCACCGAGGCCGGGGCGTCGACAGTGGCGACGATCGCCAGCGCCCTCACCGGCACGGTGGGCCTGGAGAAGACCGATCTCGGCACTCTGATCCTCACCGGCGCCAGCACCTATGAGGGAGGCACCACCCTCTCCGCCGGCACGCTGCAGATCGGCGATGGTGGCACCACCGGCTCGATCCTCGGCGATGTGACCAACAATGCCGCGCTGGTCTTCGCTCTCTCCGCTGACACCAGCTTCGCCGGGGCGATCTCCGGCAGCGGCACGCTGGCGCAGATGGGCACGGGCACGCTGACCCTCACCGGCGCCAACAGCTATTCCGGCGGCACGACCATCGGCTCCGGCACGCTGCGGGTGCTGGCGGCGCAGGCTCTGGGCACGGGCGGGCTCACCATTGAGCGCGGCGCGACGCTGCAGGCCAGCGACAGCTTCACCTTCGGCGGCGGCGTTGTGCTGTCGACGGCGGTCAGCTCGCCCTCGGACGCGGCGATCGAGGTGGATGCCAGCAAGACGCTGACCGTCTCCGGCGTGATATCCGGCAGCGGCGACCTGGAGAAGACCGGCACCGGCACGCTGATCCTGACCGGCAACAACAGCTTCACCGGCACCACCACCATCACGGCGGGCACGCTGCAGATCGGCGATGGCGGCACCACCGGCATGATCAGCGGCGAGATCGTCAACAACGCCAATCTGGTGTTCGACCGCTCGGATAGCTACACCATCAGCGGGGAGATCACCGGCGACGGCACGCTGACCCTTACCGGCGGCGGCACGGCCGTATTCGCCTCCTCCTATTCCGGCACGGTGGAGCTCACGGACTCCACGACCGTGCTGGCCCTCGACTCCACCACCGAGGCGGATTTCGTGGTCGGCACCGGCGGCGTGCTGGGTGGCACGGGGACGATCGGCGGGCTGACCGTCAACAGCGGCGGCACGGTGGCGCCGGGCTATTCCCCCGGCACGCTCACCGTCGACGGTCCGGTCGCGTTCAACACCGGCGCGATCTATTCGGTCGACGTGACGCCGCAGGGCGGGCACGACCTGATCGTCGCCTCCGGCAATGTCACGCTCTCCTCGGGGGCGAGCGTCAAGGTGGTGGCGACGGCGGGCACCTATGACCGCCAGAGCACGCTCACCATCCTGAACACATCCGGCACCGTGACCGGGACATTCGGCTCTGTCAGCTCGAACTTCGCCTTCCTGCGGCCGACGCTGACCTACGACCTGCACAATGTCTATCTGAGCCTGGTCTATACCGGTGCCGAATTCGTCGCCTTTGCCAACACGCCGAACCAGACGGAGGTCGCGGTGGCGGCACAGGCGTTGGGCGAAGGCAATGAGGTGTTCGAGTCTCTCCTGACGCTGCCGGACGACGCCGTGGCGCCGGCGCTGAACCAGCTCACCGGCGAGATCTACCCCTCGGTCAACACCGTCATTCAGCAGGAGAGCATCTATCTGCGAGACGCGGTCGGCGCCCGGCTGCGGCAGGCGGATCTGAGCGCGGGCACCAGCGCCCTTTCCTATGCCGCGAAGGCGGCCGGGCCGGCGACGGCGGCGCTCAGCCGCGAACTCGCCCCCACATTGTGGGCGCAGGGCTACGGTGCCTGGGGCGACGCCTTCGGCAACGGCAATGCGGCGACCATCTCCTCCTCGATCGGCGGCTTCCTCGGCGGCGTCGACGCGGCTATCGCCGACAATGTGCGCGCCGGCGTTGTCGCGGGCTACAGCCGCTCGACCTTCGATGTCGACGGCCGCTCCTCCTCCGGCTCGATGGATAATGTCGATCTCGGCGTCTATCTCGGCGCGCAGTTCGGCGCGCTCGGCCTGCGCGGCGGCGCCTCGTATAGCTGGCACGACATCGATGTGGAGCGCACCGTCGCCTTCCCCGGCTTTGCCGAGCAGGAAAGCGCGAGCTACATGGTCGGCACCACGCAGATCTTCGGCGAAGCCGGCTACCGCATGGCCTTCGCCGGCTATGAGCTGGAGCCGTTCGCCGGTCTCGCCTATGTCAGCGTCGCCGGCGGGTCGGCCAGCGAGAGCTGGCTCGGGGCGGCGGGCCTCGCGGTCGATGTGGCCGGGCAGGACACGTTCTACTCCACGCTGGGCGCGCGGGTAGCGACCTCCTTCGAGCTGGGCGGCCGGACGCTGACGCCGAGCGCCACGCTCGGCTGGCAGCACGCCTTCGGCGACACCGACTCGACCGCCACCATGCGGTTCCTGACCGGCACCACGCCGTTCGAGATCCAGGGCGTGCCGATCGCTGAAGACACGCTGATCGTCGGCGCCGGCCTCGCCTATGGCCTGTCGGACACCGTCACCCTCCAGGTGAACTATGCCGGCCAGATCGCGGCGCAGGCGAGCCAGAACGCCTTCACCGCCCAGTTCTCCCTGAGGTTCTGACAGCATGCTCCGCGCCGGCCCGGCAGGCACCCGCCGGCCCCCCCCTCTTTCCATCACGGCCGTTCGGCGCGATCCTGCTGCGCCGGCGCCAGACGCACCCCACCCGTTCAAGGAAGACAGAGACATGACTATGAGCTCGAAGCTGGTCGGCGCCGCCTTTCTGGCCGGCCTGATACTCGCCGGCCCCGCGCAGGCTCAACTGACCCCGGCCGCTCCGGCCCAGGCGGCGCAGCCTCGCCCGGCGGCGCCGGCCACCGCCCGTCCCGCCGCCCCGGCAGCGACCGCCGCCGATCCCTCGCAGCCAGCCGAGACCACGGCGACCTATCAGGACTGGCAGATGCGGTGCGTGACCTCGGACGAGAAGGTCCGCGCCTGCGAAGTGCTCCAGAAGCTGCAGATTCAGGGACAAGGCCTGGTGGCCACTATCGCGGTCGGCCGGGCCGACCCGAAATCGCCGATGATCATCCTCATCCAGGTGCCGCAGGGTGTGTGGCTGCCGGCCGGGATGACGCTTCAGATCGGCGAGAACGGCAAGCTGGTGGAACTTGAATACAAGCGCTGCGCCCAGGTCTGCATTGCCGAGGCCCAGCTCGACGCGGCCACCGTGCAGAGCATGAAGTCGTCCGCCGAGGCCGGCAGCTTCACCTTCCAGGACGGCGCCCAGCGTCCCGTCACCCTGCCGGTATCGTTCAAGGGCTTCGCTCCCGCCCTCGACGCCAGCCTCAAGCCCTGATTTTCCGACGCTCGCGCAGCCGCGGCCGGCCTTTCGGCCGCGGCCTGATGTCCTCTCCACGAAAGCTCGTTCCAATGACTGCCGGCACTCCCGCCCCCGGGCTTCCGCCCTTCTATGGCTCCCCCGCGTTGCTGCGCTTTCCCGATCACCGGCTGATCGGCCTGCGCGACGGCGTCGACTATGGCTTCGCCCGGGCGGCAGCGGCGATTCCGCTGGTGACGAGCGAGTTCGTCCACGCCCAGCGCAGCTACCCCCTCGTTTTCTCGACGGATGAGGGCGCCGCGCCGCTGGCCGTCACCGGGCTCACCACCGGAGAGAACCTGTTCGTTGGCCCGGAGGGGGCCTGGACCGCCGGCGACTATGTGCCGAGCTATGTGCGCCGCTACCCCTTCATCGGCATGACGCAAGGCGAGGGCGAAGCGATCCTGCTCGGGCTCGACCTTTCCGCCGCCCAGGTGACCACGGACGCGGCCCGCGATGGCGCCCGCCCGCTCTTCGCCGAGGATGGCACCGCGACCGAGACCGGCAAGGCCGCTATCGCCTTCTGCGAGGCCTATGCCATTGAGCATGAGCGTTCGCGGGAATTCGGCGCGGCGCTCGAAGCCGCGAATCTGCTCACCGCCCGCGAGGCCCGCGTCACCCTGCCCGATGGGACGGAAAAGCTGATCCAGGGCTTCCGCCTGGTCGACGAGGCCGCGTTCCGCGCCCTCTCCGGCGCGACGCTGGAGACGTTCCACGCCAAGGGCTGGAGCGACCTCATCGTCCTCCACCTCGCCTCGCAGCACGCCTGGCGCGCCCTGGTTGGCCGCGCCTTCCCGGCCGCCTGACGCGACTGCGGCACACGGGCGGCGCGTTCGCGCGCCGTCTTCACCCCTGCTCTGGCGCCGCGCCGTCCGCCAAAGCCGCTGCCGAACGCGACGCGGCAGAGATGGCGCCCCACGCTCCCGCCAACGCCCCACACGCCGAAGACCTGAACGCGGCCGCCGCTACTCGCCCTCCACAGGAAGACGCCAGCTACCGCGCCCGACGAGGCCGAACCTCGGCATTGCTGCGAAGAACCCTGGCCAGAACTTCCCGCGCCGGCACGAGAGCGCGATCCGATCCGCCCGATTGAACCGATCGGGCCGGATACCGCTCGAATTCGACAGTTGAGGTTATCCAATCCGCCTGCGTCACGCGCGGACGGGCCTGCGCGGTAGGCTTTTGTCTTTCCGCGTTTTCGTCGCGCGAGCCCAAACCCGCTTCGCGCGAAGATGCTCTACGCCCCTTCCGGCGCCGGCGGCTTGGTCAATTCGTCATCGGCGATATCGGCGCTGCGCTTCACCGCATGCGGGCCTTCCTCGTCCTTGGCCAGGGCGCGGATGCGCCTGCCGATTTCGGGATGCCGCCGGATCACATCGGCCAGCGCGTCCGCCTCAAGCATCAGCAGCATGCAGCGCGTGCGGGCCCGCGCATTCGCCGCGCGCCGGGCGGAATGGAGCAGCGCCATCTCGCCGAAGAACTGGCCCTCGCCCAGCAGATGCAGCCCATCATCGAATTCCAGTTCCACCTCGCCCGAGGCGATGAAATACATCGAGCGCGCCACCTCGCCGCGGCGGGCGATCACCTCGCCAGGCTGGGCGGTATGGGCGGAGAGCATCTTGTGGATCTCGCCGATGCCGGCCGCGTCGAGATCGGCGAAAAGCGGCACCCGCGCCACCATCCCCCAGGTGATGACGAAGTCGCGCCGCTTGATCACATCGACGAAGGAGGTGGCGATGATGCCCACCGGCAGCGCGATCATCACGATGCCGGTCACCATGGTGAGGCTGGCGATGATCCGACCCGGCACGGTGAGCGGGTAGACATCGCCATAGCCGACCGTCGTCACCGTCGCCATCGCCCACCACATCGCCGCCGGTATCGAGCCGAGGTGCTCGGGCTGGATATGCCCTTCCGCGACATACATGGCCGAGGCGGCGATCAGCACCGCTGCGGAAAGCAACCAGAAACACGCCATCAGCGACTGGCTCTCGCGGTGCAGCACTTCGAGCAGCGACTGCATGCCCGGCGAATACCGCACCAGCTTGATGAAGCGCAGCAGGCGGAAAATCGCCAGGGTCACGAGGTTGACCCCGAACAGCGCCGAAACCACGAAGGGAAGCCAGGCGATCAAATCGACGATCGCAACCGCCGTGCGCGCATAGCGCAGCCGCGCCCGCAGCGGCGAGACGCCGCGATAGCGTGGATTTTCCGGCGCTACCCATATGCGCAGGGCGTATTCGCCGGCAAAGACCAGAAGCGACAGCCGCTCAAAAGCGAGGAAGGCGGCATAGTCGCGCAGAAACAGGCTCGGCACCGTCTCCAGCACGGCAACGACGACGTTCAGCACGATCAAGACGATCAGGCCGACCTCGACCCGATGCGCCGTGCGATCATGCGCCGCGTCGCGCTCCAAGATCTCGTAGCAGCGCCGGCGCCGCGCCCGCCAGCCGGACGCGGTGAACCAACTGCCCTCGCGCCTGTGCGCCGTCATCAACGGCCACTCCCCCGCTCCCTTGGAGCGATCAGTCTGCCAGCGCGCTCTCGATGGCTGCCAGCGCCTCGCCGGCGCGGGCGCCGTCGGGTCCGCCAGCCTGGGCGAGATCGGGCCGGCCGCCGCCACCCTTGCCGCCCAGTATCTCGGCGCCGCGCCGCACCAGCGCCACCGCGTCGAAGCGCCCCGTCAGATCCTCGGTGACGCCGACCACAAGGCCGGCCCGGCCTTCTTCAGTGATGCCGACAATCGCAACCACGCCCGAGCCGATGCGCTTCTTGCCTTCGTCGACCAGGCTCTTGAGGTCCTTCGGCTCGATGCCGGTGACCTCGCGCGCCAGCAGCTTCACGTCGCCCACGCTGCGCACCGGCTCCTCCGCGCCGGCACCGCCGCCCATGGCGAGCTTGCGCCGCGCCTCGCCGAGCTCGCGCTCCAGCTTACGCCGCTCCTCGACCAGAAGGGCGAGGCGCGCCTCCACCTCGCCGACCGGCGCCTTGAGCAGGCCGGCCGCGCCCTGCAGCGCCTGGCGGTCCGCCGTCAGCGCGTGGCGGGCGGCATCGCCGGTCATCGCCTCAAGCCGGCGCACGCCGGCGCCGACGGCGCTTTCGCCGACCAGGCTGATCAGGCCGATATCGCCGGTGCGCCCGACATGGGTGCCGCCGCACAGTTCGATCGAATAGGGCGCGCCATTGCCAGGATCAGTGCCCATGCTGACAACGCGGACCTCCTCGCCATATTTCTCGCCGAACAGCGCCCGCGCGCCCGAGGCGATGGCGTCATCCACCGCCATCAGCCGGGTGACCACCGGCTCGTTGCGCAGCACGATGCGGTTGGCCAGGTCCTCCACCTGCCGCAGTTCGGCCTCCTCCACCGGCTTGGGGTGGGAGAAGTCGAAGCGCAGGCGGTCGGGGGCCACCAGCGAGCCCTTCTGCGCGACATGGTCGCCCAGCACACGGCGCAGCGCCTCGTGCAGCAGATGGGTTGCCGAATGGTTGGCGCGGATCGCCTCACGACGCTCGGCATCGACGGCCAGCGCCAGCGCGCTGCCGACCTTGAGCGTGCCGCTCTCGACCTCGACCTCATGGGCGAAGATGTCGCCCAGCTTCTTCTGGGTGCCGATGACGAGGGCCCGCAGGCCGTCCTCGCCGGTCAGCACCCCGGTATCGCCGGCCTGGCCGCCGGACTCGCCATAGAACGGCGTCTGGTTCAGCACCGCCAGCCCGGTGGCGCCGGCGGGAAGTTCCGCCATCCGCCGGCCATCCGACACCAGCGCCGTGACCGTGCCCTCGGCGCTCAACGTGTCATAGCCGAGGAACTCGGTCGCGCCGGCATCCTCGCGCACCGAAAACCAAACCGCATCCGTCGCCGCCTCGCCGGAACCGGACCAGGAGGCGCGCGCCTCGGCCCGCTGGCGCTCCATCGCGGTGTTGAAGGCCTCGACATCGACGCCCACGCCGCGCGCCCGCAGCGCGTCCTCGGTGAGATCGAGCGGGAAGCCGAACGTGTCATAGAGCTTGAAGGCGGTCTCGCCGGAGAATTTGGCTCCAGCGCCAAGCCCTTCGCTCTCGGTCTCCAGAATCGACAGGCCGCGCTCCAGCGTCTTGCGGAAACGGGTTTCCTCCAGCCGCAGCGTCTCCGCCACCAGCGTCTCGGCGCGCACGATTTCCGGGAAGGCCCGACCCATTTCGCGCACCAGCACCGGCACGAGGCGGTGCATCAGCGGGTCGCGGGCGCCGAGCAGCTGGGCATGACGCATGGCGCGGCGCATGATCCGGCGCAGCACATAGCCGCGCCCTTCATTGGAGGGCAGCACGCCGTCGGACACCAGGAAGGTGGCGGCGCGCAGATGGTCGGCGATCACCCGGTGGCTCGCCTTCTGCGGGCCATTGGCGGGCACGTCGGTGAGTTCCTCCACGGCGCCGGTCAGCGCCCGCATCAGGTCGATCTCGTAATTGTCGTGCGTGCCCTGCAGCACGGCGGAAATGCGCTCCAGCCCCATGCCGGTGTCGATGGCCGGGCGCGGCAGGCGCACCCGTTCGCCGCCGGGCAACTGCTCGAACTGCATGAAGACGAGATTCCAGATCTCGATGAAGCGGTCGCCATCAGCGTCCGCCGAGCCGGGCGGGCCACCGGCGATATGGGGGCCATGATCGAAGAAGATCTCCGAGCACGGGCCGCAGGGGCCGGTATCGCCCATCTGCCAGAAATTGTCGGAGGTGGCGATGCGGATGATGCGGGAATCGGGCAGGCCGGCGATGCGCTTCCACAGCCCGAACGCCTCGTCGTCCTCATGGTAGACGGTGACGAGCAGCTTCTCGACCGGCAGCTCGAATTCGCGGGTGATCAGGTTCCACGCGAACTCGATGGCGTTCTCCTTGAAATAGTCGCCAAAGGAGAAATTGCCGAGCATCTCGAAGAAGGTGTGGTGCCGGGCAGTGTAGCCGACATTGTCGAGGTCGTTGTGCTTGCCGCCGGCCCGCACGCATTTCTGCGAGGTGACGGCCCGCTGATAAGGCCGCTTCTCGATGCCGGTGAAGACGTTCTTGAACTGCACCATGCCGGCATTGGTGAACATCAATGTCGGGTCGTTGCGCGGCACGAGCGGGGAGGAATCGACCACCTGGTGCCCGTTGCGGGCAAAATAGTCGAGGAAGGTCGCGCGAATCTCGTTAACGCCGCTCATGAACCCGGGTCCGCCGATGCCAGATACCGACGCCGCAGAAGCGCCGACCCGCACCATCGGGCGCGGGCGCAACGGTTCTAACGACGCATCAACACCTTGTCCAGAAAGCAGAAGAACGTCGTCCCCCGCCCCGCCGCCTGTCCGCCGGCAGGCGCTGCCGCCGAGGGCTTACGGCACGAGCGGACGGCACGGACAAGCAGCGCCACTTTGGGACAAGGCTAGTGGCAAGACGAGTGCCAAGGCCTGGCGTCAAGGCTTGGCGTCAAAGCCGCCGGCTGGCCCGACCCGCCCGGCACCCTCAAGCGCCCGGCGAGACGCGGGCCCGCTCCGCGTGGAGCGCCCCCCGAGCGGCCCCGCCGCCAGAATCACTCGGCGTCGTCGCCGTCCTCATTCTCGCTGGCGCCGGCGAGAATCTGCTCGGCGATGAGACCGGCATTCTGCCGGATCGTCGCCTCGATGCGGCCGGCGACTTCCGGGTGCTGGCGCAGGAACGACTTGGCGTTCTCGCGCCCCTGGCCGAGCCGCTGGCTGTCATAGGAGAACCAGGCGCCCGACTTCTCCACCACGCCGGCCTTGACGCCGAGGTCGATGAGCTCGCCCATCTTGGAGACGCCCTCGCCATACATGATGTCGAACTCGACCTGCTTGAAGGGCGGGGCCAGCTTATTCTTCACCACCTTGACGCGGGTCTGGTTGCCCACGACCTCCTCGCGCTCCTTGATCGCGCCGATGCGGCGGATGTCGAGGCGTACCGAGGCATAGAATTTCAGCGCGTTGCCGCCCGTGGTGGTCTCCGGGCTGCCATACATGACGCCGATCTTCATGCGGATCTGGTTGATGAAGATGACCATGGTGTGCGAGCGGTTGATCGAGGCGGTCAGCTTGCGCAGCGCCTGGCTCATCAGCCGCGCCTGCATGCCCGGCTGGCTGTCGCCCATCTCGCCGTCCAGCTCGGCCCGCGGGGTCAGCGCCGCCACCGAATCCACCACCAGCACATCCACCGCTCCCGAACGCACCAGCGTGTCGGCGATTTCAAGCGCCTGCTCGCCGGCATCGGGCTGGGAGATCAGCAGATTGTCGAGGTCGACGCCCAGCTTGCGGGCATAGATCGGGTCGAGCGCATGCTCGGCGTCGATAAAGGCGCACACGCCGCCCTTCTTCTGCGCCTCGGCGATGGTGTGCAGGGCCAGCGTGGTCTTGCCGGAGGATTCCGGCCCGAAGATTTCCACCACCCGCCCGCGCGGCAGGCCGCCAATGCCGAGCGCGATGTCGAGCCCGAGCGAACCGGTGGAGACCGTCTCGATCTCCATGATCTTGTCGTTCTTGCCCAGCCGCATGATCGAGCCCTTGCCGAAATGGCGCTCAATCTGGGTCAGGGCGGCGTCGAGCGCCTTGGACTTGTCCATGGAAGATCCTTCAACGAGTCGCAGAGAGGACTGAGTCATTGCCGGGCTCCGGGCTGGGCGCAAGGGAAAAGGCGGGCGGGCGGGTTGCTGCTTCACATGTACTCTGTTTGTTCGATGTTCGCAATATGTTCTCCCAGCTTCTGCGCCGATTAAACCGCCTCCGGTGCCGCGGCCCCGCTTGTGTGGTACGGCAGCAGGCCCTTCGCGCAAATGCAGTAATTGATCGCGAGATAGGGCTGCCTGTTCTCATGCGGCTGCGCCGTCCCGCCCACCGGCGTCAGGGTGCGGTTGTCGAAGGTGTTGCGCTCCGGCGCCGCGCCGGGGGGGCCATAGGCCCGCGAAATGGTGCCGGCGCTGAGGCTGTTCTGGGCATTCAGCCGGGTCGGCCGCGAGAGCCAGCGGGTGGGGGAAGGCTCGTCGCTGAGCCCGGCATAGGGCGCGGAGATAACCACCTTTCCCTCCACCGTGTGGCGATGGGCGGGAACGGAGTGCACCGTGACGTCATCCTCGCCGACCCGTTGGCCGACGACATAGCCGGCGTCGTTCATGTTGTTCCGCGCACCGATCGCCACCCTGCCGGTCAGATCCGGAAGGCAAAATGTGTCTGTCCCCTGCGTGCCGAAGGCGATGCCGATGACGGCGTAGAGAACGGGATATTGTCTCGCCGACAGGACAGCGCCATTGCAGGGAAGCCAGGTGCAGGCCTCGCCGTCCAGAGCGAAACCGAAGGCGAAGGCGCGGATTTCGCCGACATAGGCGTCCATGGTCTTCTCTCCTGATCCGGCCCCGGGCGGTCGCCGCCGCGAGGCGCAGGCGAGGTCAAGCGCCTCGCCTCGCTGACGCGAAAGGTGTTCGTCGGCGCCTCAGCTCGTCCAGACGAAACTGGCCGGCGCGCTTGTGCCATAGGCGGTGGTGACGGTGACGGAATAGGTGCCGGGCCCGCCCGATGGCGGCCTGACAGCGATATAGATCTGCCGCGACGGGTCCGTCGCCGCCGGCGCCCACAGGTCCCCCTGCGAGGCCCAGTCATATTCGATGCCGCAGAAATTAATCGACCGGATCCGCTGGAACCCCTCGCCGGTGATGACCACCCGCCCGGTTTCCTGGATGGAAAGGCTGGCGGGCGAGAGAGCCCGGATCTCCGGGCCAAAGGTGAAGGTGCTGCCTTCGCTCAACCCGCTCCGGGCCTTCGGCAGATGCACGGTGACATCGACCTCGCCGACCCCGGGCGTCGTGGTGACGGTGAGCTGCCCGTCATTCACGACCTTCAGGCGGAGGCCCGGCGTGCCGCCAAAGGTGACGGAGGTGGCGCCAGTGAAGGCGCTGCCGGTGAGGGTCACCACCGTGCCTCCGGCGGGCGGCCCGCCAGCCGGCGAAACCGCGTCCACCACCGGGGCATAGGCGAACATGGCGCCGCTCCACGCCGCGGTGGTGCCGGCCGATGTGGTGACGATGACCGGCACCACGCCGGTGCCGGCGGGCACCTGCGCGAAGACGGTTTCGTCTCCTTCGGTCCACGCCTGTGCGGCGGCAACGCTCCCAAATCGCACATTCTTGACGATGAGGGGACTTCCGAGCCCGGCGCCGGCAATCCGGACGACGCTCCCCTCCGTCCCGTAGGGCGCGGAAACCGAGAGCACGGCCGGCACATAGGTGAAGCTGACCTGATTGCTTTTCCCTCCCGCGGTGCCCACGCGCACCGGCACCCGGCCGGCGCCGGAGGGCACGGCGACGGTCGCGGAGGTCGTGGTGGAGGTCAGGATCGAGGCCTGGGTCGCGCCGAACTTCACGACCATGTCGGGCTGTCCGTAAGGCCGCAAGACCATGAAGCCCTCGCCCGTGAGGACAATCTCCGCCGGCGGCATCCCGGCGTCTGGCGAGATGGCGTGGAGGATCGGCGCGTAGCTGTAGCGGCTGGCCTTGACCGTCGGGCTGATGTTGCCTCCGGCCGTCACCGAGACATTCACGTCGTCGATGCCGCCCGGTGCGACGCAGACGATTTCGGTGCCCGCGGCATTCACGGTCACCTGTTTCGCCGCCTCCGTCCCGAACAGCACGGCGGGGCTGCTGCCGAAGCCGATGCCGGCGATGGTGACGACCGTTCCCGGCGGCCCGGCCGCCGGCTGCAGGCCCGTCACGGCCAGCTGGGCGTAGGTGTAGCCGCGCGCCGCGCTGCGCCCGCCACCCGTGGTGACGGTGACGTCCACCGTCGCGCCGGCCGTACCATTGGGCGGCACAGCGAGGATACGGGTGGCGGAGATCGAGGAAAGGCTCGCCGCCACCCCGCCGAAGCTCACCGTCGCATCGGGCGTGAAGTTGCTGCCGCTCAGCGTTACGGCGGGGTCGTCCACCGGCGTGCCGACGCTGGGGGAGAGGCTGTCGAGCTGCGGCAGGTAGCTGAAGGGCGGAAGCTCGTGGGCATCGGTGCTCGCCCCGCCCGGACCGGACACGTTGAGCCGCGCCGTCACGGTCCCCGCCGGAGCCGTCACGACGATGCGGGTCGGTGTGACCTGAGCGGGCGTCGCCTTCACGCTGCCAAACAGCACGGTAGAGGCCGGGTCGAAGTTCTCGCCCGTAAGGGTCACGCTGGTTCCGCCGGCGAAGTTGCCGTGTTTCGGGCTGAAATCCGAGAGGATCGCCGCATAGCTGTAGCGCGCGACAACGCCCGTGCTGGCGGAAGCCGCGCTGCCCACCGCGACCTCCACCACACCGACGCCGCGCGGCACCACCGCAGTGATCTCGGTAGGGCTGACGATGGTGACGTCCGTGGCCTTCGACGTGCCG
The DNA here is from genome assembly GCA_000378025.1 of Xanthobacteraceae bacterium 501b. Classification (GTDB taxonomy): domain Bacteria; phylum Pseudomonadota; class Alphaproteobacteria; order Rhizobiales; family Xanthobacteraceae; genus Ancylobacter. The sequence continues at coordinate 785,959 of KB899087.1, read as the reverse complement.
AACCAGACCTCGAAACTGTCGAGGTTCGGGTCGAAATTGGTCCCCGTTATCGTCACCATGTTGCCGCCGGCGGCCGGGCCGAATCCCGGCGATACGCTGATGAACAGCGAGGTGAGCGCGTAGCGGCACGCCGGTGTCACCGCCGAGGTCGCGCCGCCCGCCGTCACGGTGACCGGCACGCTCGATCCCGCCGCAAGCTGCGGCGGCGTGGTGGCCAGCAGCGTATGGCCGTCGAGAACCTGGAACCCGGCCGCCGCGATGCTGCCGAAGGTCACGGCGGTGGCGCTGTTGAAGCCGACGCCCTTGACGGTAACGTTGGCGCCGCCGGAGGGCGAGCCGCTGGCGGGGAAGAGGCCCGTGACCGAGGGCAGGTAGCTGAACTGGCAGCCCGCATTGGGCTGGCTCGACCCGTTGGCGGTCGTGACCTCCACCATCACCGTGCCGTTTCCGGGCGGGCATTGCACGACGACGGCGCTCGCGCTGTAGCTGTCGAGATGTGCCGGCGTGCCGCCGAAAGTGACGGACGGCGCCGCGCCCGCAATCGACAGGTCGGTGCCGCTTATCGTCACCTGGAGCCCGCCCCCCGGTTCCTCCCCGGCATCCGGCCCGGCGGGCGGCACCGGCGGCCCGCCGGGCGGCGAAACGCTGGAGACGCGCGGCGCCACGCCCGGAGTGGGATAGATCCCGTTGAGGCAGACGATGTAGTACAGCGCCAGCGACGGCATCATGTTGTTGTGGAGGCCGCTCTGCGTGTCGCCCTGGCTGAGCGCGCGGGGGGCCATGGCGAGCCGGCGGAACGCCTGGGTCGATGGCCCCTGGTAGAACAGGAACCTCTGCGCCTGCGCGTACATGACGCCCTGGGTCGGCCATTCCATCGTGGCGGCAGAGGTGAGCACGTTGAAGGCATGCGTGTGCGGCGGCATCTGTCCGTATGTGAGCTGCACGTTCGTCTCGCCGAAGGTCGCGCCAATTGTCGGCCGGGGCGTCAATCCGGGACCGTTGCCGAGCCCCACCGCCGTGCGGTCGCGCATGTCCGGCAGATTGAAGGTCGAATAGCCGTTGCCGCCGAAGATCGTGCCTATCACGCTGAAGAGCGCCGTGTAGTCGGACACCTTCAGTTCGGTCCCGTCGCAGAGCGCCCAGCCCTGCGGAACGGGGGCGTGCAATCCGGCGTAGAGCCGGACCTCGCCGACAAAGCCACCAGCCGCCGGCTTCGGCGCCACAATGACGGCAGCCGGCGCCGGTGCCGCCTCGATCTCCCCTGGCCTCGGCGGATAGGCACCGGCGATCGCGATGAAGTAGCCGATGACGAAGGACGGCTGGAGATTGCTGTGGGCGGCCCCCCCACCCGTGACGCCGACGGTTTCCGGATCGAGGGTGGTGGTCGGCGAATTGTCCTGTGGGAGGTCATAGAGCAGGGGCTGGTCGCCATCCGGCGCAGCCGTCGCGCGCGCGGGCAGGCATCCGGTCGGCACGGGCGAGGTTCCGGCGCCGTCGGCGAAGCGAAGCTGGTGGGTATGCTGCGGCAGCTGGTCGGCGGCCAGGGTGACGAATTCCGTGCCGCCGGCATAGCCGAGCACGGTGGTCGAAGCGATGCCCCGCCCCAGCGCCGCCCGTCCGCGCAGATCGGGAAGATTGAAAGAGTTCTTCCCGTCCCCGCCATAGGTCGTGCTGATCAAGGAGAACAGCGCCAGGTACAGATTTGCCACAGGCAGCGCCCGCCCGTCACAGGGGAGCCAGCCCGACGGATCCGGCGGCACGCAGAACATGCGGATCTCGCCGATATAGGCTTCAGCCATGGCTCACTGATCCAAACGCTCGCCCGCTGACGGAGGGCGGAGGGGCGGAGGGGCGGAGGGGCGGAGGGGCGGAGGGGCGGAGGGGCGGAGGGGCGGAGGCGGAAGACAGACGATGAGACGGCCGGCACTCACCGGCCCACGACATCAGGGCCGTTTTATATTACCTTCGCCCGTGCGGGCGTCAAGCCAGAGTTCAACCTGTGCGTGCCGTGCCGGGGATACGCGAAAGCGCGATCAAGGCCACCGAAGATGAAAGCCCGCCCTGATGAAGGATGCCTGCCTCGTTCTCGCCCATCCCCGAACGGGATCGTCACTGCTGATGCAGACGCTGGATATTCTTGGCATGGCCTGGGTGGGCCGACGCGAGCGCCCTTCCCTTCCCATCGCCGCCAATCCCAGGGGATATCTCGAAGATCCCCCATTGCTGGCACGGGGATTTGAACCCGACGTGCTGGAGCGGCTGGGCTCCCTGGACGGGCGGGCCGCCAAGCTCAGCCTGAGCGGAATGCTGGCGGCGGATCGATCCGGCCAGTGGCGGCGCATGCGCGACGAGGGCGCCCGCCTCTTCATACCCTACCGGCATCCGCTGGAGATCGCCCAGTCACTGCTGGTCTTCGACGCTCCCGGGCTGGAGGCGCAAAGTCAGCCGGCGCGGGTTTTGCGCTTCCTGTATCGCTTTCCCTACCAGTACCGCGCCCTGGCGCAGTTGCTCGTCCACGAGGTGCCGGAACTGCGTGCCCGCACCCTTCTCGTTCCGCACGCGCTCTACTTCTCCGATGCCGGCGCGGCGGTGGACCGCCTTCGCGACCATGCCGGCCTCCCCGGTGACGAGGCGCGCCGGGCGCTGGCCATCGCCAATGTCAGCGACGCGCTCTACCGGGTCCGTCGCGAGGCCGTGCCGGAGGGATACCACGCCCTTTACGACCAGATGCCGGTGCGGCGCGCCTATGAGATCGTCAGCACGCAGGCCGATCCCTGGGAGGCGCTTCTCGCCCTTCCGCTGCCGGCGCTCGCCCCGCCCAGCCGCCAGGAATTGCCCGACATGGCGGCCCCCGAGGCGGACCGGCCGTGAGCGGCGGACCTCCTCGCCTTCGCCGCGTCAGAGCCGGCCGGCCTCCACCGCCATCAGGAATTGCCCGACATGCAGGCCACGGCCGAAGACGGTGTGGTAGTCCGACCAGCGGGCCTGCGCCGCAGCGGCATCGGCCGGCCAGGCGTCGAGGAGCTTGCGCAGCCTCGGCACGTCCAGGCAGTGCCGGGCGAGCGCGGAGGCTTCGAGCCGGCTGACCGTTTCGGCGAGGTCATGGCGCCGGGCATCGAGCCGGTAGAACCATTCCGGGCACTGGGCGCCCCGGAGCTGGTTCTCCAGCACCTCGCGCGGCAGCCGGTCGGCCAGCACGCGGCGCGCGAAGGAGCGGGTCTGTCCGTTGCGCAGGAACTGGTCCGCCGGCAAACCGAGACAGAACTCGATGAGGCGACGATCGAAGAGCGGGGAAATCCGGCGCGAACCCAGCGCATCCTGATAGGCCAGCGCGTGGTCCCGGTCCCGCTCCGCGGCCTGGAACACGTCGAGCCGGCGTGACCTGTCACCCTGCGCGTAAAGATGCCTCGCGGCGGCGGCGCGGGCCTGAAGACGCGCCATCGCGCCGGTGTCGCGCGCGAAATCCGGCGCGATGGGCGAGGCGGGAGAAGCCTCGCCGCCGCGCCCGCGCATCGCCTCGTAAAGCCGATGCAGCCGGGGATGACGATAGCGCGCCACGTCATTCATGAGGAGGCCGAGCGGCGTGCCCCCTGCTTTTGCGGCGATTGCGCGCAACTCGTGCCACAGCACGCGCCAGCGCGCGGCGGCCGCTTCCTCGGCCAACCGCCCCATGCCGCTCCAGCTCAGGGAGTAGTTGCCTTGGCCGCCGGTCAGCAACATCTGTGCGCCCCTCTCGGCGGCGGCATGAAAGGAGGGTTCGAACCACGCGGCGTTATTGGTGTTGCGCATCGGCGCGCCGAGCTGCTGGAATAGCCGGTCCGGGTCTCGCTCAATGAGCGCGGGGCCTCGGTCTCCGACGAATTCGGCCTGCATGCTTGGGTAGCAGGCCGCGAGGGCGACGACGAAGGGGCGCTCGTCGGCATACCAGCCTGGCCTTGTCGGCAGCGCCAGCCCCGCCGCTGGCACCAGGGTCAGCGTGTGGATCACCTCGTTGGGCCGCAGCCGCGCCGCCGTCGCCGCCACGGCGGACGAATCGAGCCCACCCGAGACGTCGCAAACCACCGGCCCGGCGGCGGGCAGGTTGTCTCCCACCGCCTGGTCGAGCAACGCGCGCGCCGCCTCGACATAGTCCTCGTCGCGGGAGAAGCGTATCGGCGGCAAGGCCGCGGGCTGCCAGTATTTGGCGCGGCGCCGGGCCGCTCCCGGACGAATGACCACCAGCCCGCCGGAAGGGACTCGGTCGATGCCCTGCCACAGCGTGCCATCCATGGCGGCGCCATTGCCCAGCAGATCGTCGGCGAGGCGGTTTTCATCCAGCCGACGCTCGACGAAGGGCAGGTCCAGCAGCGCCCCCATATGGGTGGAGAAGGCACACGCGCCGGAACTCTGGTGGAAAAACAGGCCGATACTGCCGATGTGATCGCGGGCCAGCACCAGTTCCCGCTCACCCCTGTCGTATCCCGCCAGGGCGAACTCCCCGACAAGCCGCTCCGGCGCCTCCGCGCGCCAGCGCCGGAAGGCGGCGGCGGCAACGGCCGCCGCGCTTGCGCCGGGGTCAAGGTCAAGGTCATCGGCCAGCTCGCGCCGATTGTGGAGCCGCCCTCGCCACACCATGAGCCAGGAACCGGAGCGGGCAAGGGCGCCGTCGTCGCCCGGCGCCAGAAGCACGCCCCGTGAATCGCCGGGCGTCTGCGCCAATCGCCAGCGCCGCAGGCCGGAGATCACGCCGGCATGATGGGCCAGCCATCCAGCCTGGCACTCGACGAGACCGAGGAAACCGCGGAACCTCATGGCGTGTCGCGCTCGCTCCCGCCATCGGTTCGTGCGCCGGACGGCCCAGCACCGTGCCCCTGGTAAGGCCCGTCAGCTCGCCCCTGACCAATTCTCGTCGCCCGGGTCCGCCGAGCTGCCGGCCACGGTCAGCCGGGCCAGAGGTTCGACCTGCAGGACAGGCAGCGACCACTTCTTACGGGCGGCGAAAGATGCTTCAGGCGCGCCAGCCCGCCTCGTCTCGGAACCGGCCAAATCGGCGGGTCGAATGTGGTCACGCCCACCTTTTGACGGCATCGCCGGCCCCATGAAATTTCGATGGTTCTACAGTACCATGCAATCCCGGCCATCACAATTGCGCCAAGCGCAGGCCGCGGCGCCCGGTCACGTCGCCCCGTCGCTGGCGCGCACCGGCGGCCCGAGGAACTCCACCTGCCATTTCGCCCCGAAAGCGTTCAGCGCGGCGGTGTCGGGCAGGCCGTCATGCATCACGCCGGCAAGCTCGGTGAAGAAGGCGACCGCGTCCAGCGCCGGGGCCATGAGGATGTACTGGCGGGCCGGCGCGTCGGTGACATTGACGAAGCCATGCGCCGCGCCGCCGGGAATGCTCACCACGTCGCCCGCATCGGCGAAGAAGCGCCGGCCGTCGACCTCGTAGAGATAACGCCCTTCGAGCACGCGAAAAATCTCCGCCTCGCGGTGGCGGTGGCGCGGCGGGCCGGCGCCGGGGGCGTTGATGGTCTCGATGAAGCAGAACTCGCCGCCGCTCATCGCCGGCGCCATGCGGACGAACAGGTCGAGACCGATGGCCGGGATCTTGATCGGCGGCTCGTCGCCGCGCGAATACAGGAAGGACACGCTCATTCGCTCTCCCCTCAGGATCAGGCCGGTCCAAGCCGGCTGAGATAGGCGACAATCGGCTCCCATTCCCCTTCCGCCACCGCCATGGCGAGATAGCCGTCCGGGCGTATCAGCTGGATGCCGCCGGCCACCTCGTGCGGCCGCACCGCCGGGTCGACCAGCGCGGCGGGCAGAGCGCCGGGCGGTGGCCCCACCTCGGGCCCGGCGCGCAGGGTGAAGCGGGGCATGTCGCCGGCACCATAGGGCGGCTCGCCCTCGGCCGGCAGCACGCGATCGCCGGCGCGCGGCCCGGCGCCCCAGGAGATGCCGTTGAGCGGGCTGTCGCGGTAATGAATCGCGGTCTCGGTCAGTTCGCCCTCCAGAGCGTGCTGCACCGGCGCCAGCCCGAGCATGACGTGCATCACCGCGTTGCGGATGTGGCGGGCCACCGGGTTTTGCAGCGTCGCCATCCGGGTCAGCCGGCCGGAAGTGGCGATCACCTCCGCCCCCACCGCCCGGCGCTCGGGGTCGTAGCTACCCAGCAGCGCCGGCGCGGTGGCGAGGCCGCGCAGCACCAAAGCCAGCTTCCAGGCGAGGTTCACCGCATCCTGCATGCCGGTGTTCATGCCCTGCCCGCCGGCGGGGCTGTGGACATGGGCGGCATCGCCGGCGAGGAAGACGCGGCCGACCCGGTAGTTTTCCACCTGCCGCTCATTGATGCGGAACGAGGTCGACCAGAGCGTGTCGTGCAGCACGATGCCGCCGGGCCCGCGCCGGTCCAGCAGCGCCTGGAAGCCGGCCATGTCGGGCGGCGGCGGGGGCGCCTCGCCTTCGGAAGACCCAGTACCCTCGGGAGAACCAAGCCCGACAATGACGCGGTAGCGGCCGGGCGCCAGCGGAAACAGCACCGCCGGCCCCTCCGCATTCAGGCAGGTGGCGAACTCGTTCACCGGATAGGGCATGCCGGAGAGGTGGAAATCGCCCTGCGCCCAGTCGCTGCCCAGCGTGTCGCCGGCGAAGGAAAGACCCAGATGATGGCGCACCGGGCTGTGGGCGCCGTCACAGGCCACCAGCGCGGCATAGCGCGCCGTTTCCTCGCGCCCGTCCGCATGGTGCAGCGTGGCGGTGACGGTCTCCCCCTCCTGGGTGAAGTCGGCGAGCGAGATGCCGAGTTCCGGCCGCACGCCGCGCCCCTCCAGATGCGCCAGCAGCACCCGCTCGGTCTCGCTCTGCGGCAGCATCAGCACAAAGGGATAGGGCGTTTCGATGTCGCCGAGCGGCACCCGGGCCAGCGCCTTGCCGTCGGCCAATATGTTGGCCACCGTCACCTTGTTGCCGAGCCCGACCAGCTCGGCGGACAGCCCGTCGCCGGCGCGCTCCAGAAGTTCCAGCGTGCGCGGCCAGATCGCCACCGCGCGCGAGGTGGTGGCACGCTCGGTCATGGCGTCGACGATGCGCACCGGCACCTGGTAGCGCGCCAGTTCGAGCGCCATCGCCAGCCCGACCGGGCCGGCCCCGACGATGAGGACCGGATCCGTCATGCACCTGCTCCCCCCGGGCAGGACGGCGCCGCGCGCCGCCACACCCACAAGAGGTAAAGGCCCGCCACGCTTTGCGCAACGGGCCCTTTGGCCTTCAGCTCCCCCGCAGGGTGCGGGGGAGTGTTTGGCTTCTTCGGCCTCAGTTCACCAGGTCGAAGCGGTCGGCGTTCATCACCTTGGTCCAGGCGGCGACGAAGTCGCGGAGGAACTTCTCCTGCGCGTCGTCCTGGGCATAGACCTCGGCATAGGCGCGCAGGATGGCGTTGGAGCCGAAGACGAGGTCGACGCGGGTGGCGGTCCACTTGGGAGCGCCGGTCTTGCGGTCGCGCAGCTCATAGACCCCCTCGCCCACCGCCTTCCAGCTATTGCCCATATCGGTGAGGTTGACGAAGAAGTCGTTGGTCAGCGCACCCTCGCGGGCGGTGAACACGCCGTGCTTGCTGCCACCGTAATTGGTGCCGAGCATGCGCAGGCCGCCGACCAGCACGGTCATCTCAGGCGCGGTCAGCCCCATCAGCTGGGTGCGGTCGAGCAGCATCTCCTCGGGGGTGACGACATAGTCCTTCTTCACCCAGTTGCGGTAGCCGTCATGCAGCGGCTCCAGCACGCTGAACGAGGCGGCGTCGGTCTGGGCGTCGGTGGCATCGCCCCGGCCGGGGGAGAAGGGCACGGTGACATCATGGCCGGCCGCCTTGGCCGCCAGCTCGATGCCGACATTGCCGCCGAGCACGATCACGTCGGCAAGGCTGGCGCCGGTCTCCGCGGCGATGCCTTCCAGCACGCCGAGCACCTTGGCGAGACGGGCGGGCTCATTGCCTTCCCAGTCCTTCTGCGGAGCGAGGCGGATGCGCGCGCCATTGGCGCCGCCGCGCATGTCGGAGCCGCGATAGGTGCGGGCGCTGTCCCAGGCGGTGCTGACCAGCTCGCCAATGGTGAGGCCGGCATTGATGATCTTCGCCTTGACCGCCGTCACGTCATAGTCGGCAGGGCCGACAGGAACGGGGTCCTGCCAGATCAGGTCCTCGGCCGGCACGTCCGGGCCGATATAGCGAACCTTCGGGCCCATGTCGCGGTGGGTCAGCTTGAACCAGGCGCGGGCGAAGGTGTCCTTGAAATACTCCGGATCGGCCATGAACTTCTGGCAGATCGCGTTGTAAACGGGATCGACCTTCATCGCCATGTCGGCGTCGGTCATCATCGGGTTGTGGCGGATCGAGGGGTCGCTGGCGTCGACCGGCTTGTCCTCTTCCCGAATGTTGATCGGCTCCCACTGCCAGGCGCCGGCCGGGCTCTTGCGCAGCTCCCATTCATGGCCGAACAGCATGTCGAAGAAGCCCATGTCGAACTGCGTCGGATGGGTGGTCCAGGCGCCTTCCAGACCGGAGGTCACGGCGCGGCTGGCGAGGCCGTTCTGGTTCGGGTTGGACCAGCCCATGCCCTGCTCTTCGAGCGCGGCGGCTTCCGGGTTGGGGCCGAGCGCCTTGGCGTCGCCATTGCCATGGGTCTTGCCGACGGTGTGGCCGCCGGCGGTCAGCGCCGCGGTTTCCTCGTCGTTCATCGCCATGCGGGCGAAGGTCTCGCGCACCTGCGCGGCGGTCTTCATCGGGTCCGGCTGGCCGTTCACGCCTTCCGGGTTGACGTAGATGAGGCCCATCTGCACGGCGGCGAGCGGGTTCTCCATGGTGGAGGGCACGTTGACGTCGCCATAGCGGTTGTCGCTCGGCGCCAGCCACTCGCGCTCGGAACCCCAATAAGTGTCCTTGGAGGGGTGCCACACATCCTCGCGGCCGAAGCCGAAGCCGAAGGTCTTCAGCCCCATCGTCTCATAGGCGATGGTGCCGGCGAGCACGATCAGATCGGCCCAGCTCACCTTGTTGCCGTACTTCTTCTTGATCGGCCACAGCAGGCGGCGGGCCTTGTCGAGGCTCACATTGTCCGGCCAGGAATTGAGCGGGGCGAAGCGCTGGTCGCCGGTGCCGCCACCGCCGCGCCCGTCGGCCAGGCGGTAGGAGCCGGCCGCGTGCCAGGACAGGCGGATCATCAGCCCGCCATAATGGCCCCAGTCCGCCGGCCACCACTCCTGGCTCTCGGTCATCAGCGCGCGCATATCGGCCTTGAGCGCGTCGAAGTCGAGCGTCTTCACCTGCTCGCGGTAACTGAAGTCCTTGCCGAGCGGGTTGGTCTTGCTGTCGTGCTGATGGAGAATGTCGAGATTGAGGGCCTTGGGCCACCAATCCATGTTCGACGTCCCGACTTCGGTGATGGCGCCGTGCATGACCGGGCATTTGCCGGCCGGCCTGTTCGTGATGTCGTCCATTGCAGTCTCCAATCGTGATGGCATGCCGGCAGCGAAGATTCGCCGGCGCTCCCCCCGGGCACTGGCCGGCACGAGAGGCGTTTGGAATTGGAAGAGGTCTTATCGTAGGCTAAGCATAATGAAAATTTGCATTTTCTAATTGGTCCGATATGAAATTCTTATGATAAGCATTTCCATGCGGCATCTGCGCTATTTCGAGGCGCTCGCTCATCACCGGCATTTCGGCCGGGCCGCCGAAGCCTGTTCGATTTCCCAGCCCGCTTTGTCGCTTCAGATCAAGGAGCTGGAGGAGATCCTCGGCGCGCCGCTGGTCGAGCGCGGCATGCGGCAGATCCGGCTCACCCGGCTCGGCGAGGAATTCGCCACACGGGCGCGCAGCATTTTGCAGGCGGTCGATGAGCTGGAGGACCTCGCCCGCGCGTCGCACAGCCCGCTCGCGGGCCGGCTGCGCATCGGCGTCATTCCCACCGTCGCCCCCTATCTGCTGCCCGCCGTGATGCAGCGTCTGGGCGAACGCTTCCCCGATCTCGACCTGCGGCCCCGCGAAGCGGTGACGCAGCGGCTGGTGGACGACCTGGTCGAGGGTCGGCTCGATGCCGCCATCGTCGCCCTGCCGGTTTCCGAGCCCTCGCTGACCGAGCATGCCCTGTTCGAGGAGGAATTCGTCCTGGTGCGTCCGTTGCACGAGGCGGCGCTGCCGGTGCCCAATCCCGAGACGCTGCGCACCATGCGGCTGCTGCTGCTGCAGGAAGGCCACTGCTTCCGCGAACAGGCGCTGTCCTTCTGCAACCTCTCCTCGCAGCTGCCGCGCGACCTGATGGAGGGCAGCTCGTTGACCACGCTGGTGCAGATGGTCGGCGCCGGCATCGGCGTCACGCTCATCCCGCAAATGGCGGTGGCGATCGAGACCCGCTCCGCCGCCGTCTCGGTGGCGCGGCTGGCGGCGCCGCGCCCCTCGCGCACCATCGGCATGGTCTGGCGCCGGACCAACCCGCTCGCCGGCTCCTTCGAGCAGATGGCGATCATCGTGGGCACGGTGGGGCTTGCGGGCGCCGTGGCCGGCGCCAGCGCTGTTCCGCCCGATTGGCACCTCAGCTAGAGCATTTTCCGCGAAAGCTGACAGACTTTCGCGACGAGAAAATGCTCCAGCTTATTGATTAGAGAGCGCTTTCTTATCGATCAGGTAATTTCACCTGATCGGAAAGGGCTCTAGAACAAGCCGCAGGGCGGCCCGCGCCGCCATCCGCCGGAGAGCCTCCATGTCCGCCTATGCCTCCCTCACCGTCCATTTCGGCCGCATCAGCGCGATGTCGAACGCCATCGGCATCCTGCAATGGGACAGTGACACGATGATGCCGAAGGGCGCCGCCGCCAGCCGGGCGGAAAGCCTCGCTCTGCTGCGGGTGATGCAGCACGAGATGGCGGTCGACCCGCGCCTCAGTGACTGGCTGGAGGCGGCCGGCGAGGACGCCACCCTCGGGACGTGGGAGCGGGCAAATCTGCGCGAGATGCGCCGCGTCTTCACCGCGCAGACCGCCCTCCCCGCCGATCTCGTCGAGGCCTCCAGCAAGGCGATTTCCGCCTGCGAGATGGCGTGGCGGCAGGCGCGGGCCGATGCGGACTTCCCCGCGCTGCTGCCCACCCTCGCCGAGGTGCTGCGCCTGCAGCGCGAAGCCGGCGTCGCCAAGGGCGAAAAGCTCGGCCTCTCGGCCTATGACGCGCTGCTGAACGATTATGAGCCGGGCGGCCGCTCGGAAAAGATCGACGCGCTGTTCGACGACCTCGCGGCCTTCCTGCCGGGCTTCACGCAAGAGGCGCTGGCGGCGCAGGCCCGCCGGCCCACCCCCGCCCCGCTTGCCGGCCCCTTCGCCATCGAGGCCCAGCGCGGGCTCGGGCAACGGATGATGACGGCGCTCGGCTATGATTTCGACCGCGGGCGGCTCGATGTCTCCACCCACCCCTTCTGCGGCGGCGCCGATAACGACGTGCGCATCACCACCCGTTATGACGAGGCGGATTTTTCCAAGGCGCTGATGGGGGTGATCCACGAGACCGGCCACGCGCTCTATGAGCAGGGCCGCCCCGCCGCCTTCATGAGCCAGCCCGTGGGGCAGGCGCGCGGCATGGTGCTGCATGAGAGCCAGTCGCTGCTGATGGAGATGCAGGCCTGCCGCTCGCCCGAATTCCTCGGCTTCGCCGCGCCGCTGATGCGGGAAGCGTTCAAGGCCTCCGGCCCGGACTGGGAGGCGGACTCGCTCTGGCGCCGCTACACCCGCGTCGAGCGCGGCTTCATCCGCGTCGATGCGGATGAGGTCACCTATCCCGCCCATGTCATCCTGCGCTACCGGCTGGAGAAGGCGCTGATCGCCGACGCGATGCCGCTGGCCGAACTGCCGGCGGCGTGGAATGCCGGCATGCAGGAACTGCTCGGCACCACGCCGCCAAACGACCGGCTCGGCTGCCTGCAGGACATTCACTGGCCGAGCGGCGGCTGGGGCTATTTCCCCACCTACACGCTCGGCGCCATCGCCGCCGCCCAGCTGTTCGACGCCGCCTGCCGGGCCAAGCCGGACGCGCTGCCGGGCATTGCGCGCGGCGATTTCGCCCCGCTGGTCGCCTGGCTGCGCACCCATGTGCATGGGCAGGGCGCGCTGCTCGACACCGACGAGCTACTGACCCGCGCCACCGGCCACCCGCTCGATGCCGGCGTGTTCAAGGCCCACCTCGCCCGGCGCTATCTCGCCAGCTGAACGCGGCCGGCGCCTCAGGCGGCGGAGAAGCGGTAGACCGAGACGTGCCGGTAGGTTTCGCCGGGGTCGAGCCGGGCGGAGGGATAATCCGCCCGGTTCGGCGCGTCGGGCCAGGTCTGCGGTTCGAGACAGAAGCCGTCGGACTGGCGGTAGAGCCGGCCCTGTTTGCCCAGCGCCGTGCCGTCGAGGAAATTGCCGGAATAGAATTGCAGCCCCGGCTGGTCGGTCAAAAGCTCCATCACCCGGCCGGAACCGGGGTGCTCGACCCGTGCGGCAAGGCGCGGCGCTGGCGCGGCCCGGGCGTCGAGGCAGTAATTGTGGTCGTAGCCGCGCCCGCGATGCAGCTGCGGGTGGCCCTCGCGGATGCGGGCGCCGATGGCGCGGGGCGTGCAGAAATCGAACGGCGTGCCCTGCACATGCTCGGGCCGCCCCAGCGGAATCGCCGCGGCATCAACCGGCAGATAATCATCGGCATGGATGGTCAGGATGTGGTCGAGCACATCGCCGCCCGCCTCCACCCCGCCAAGGTTGAAATAGCCGTGATGGGTGAGGTTGACGAGTGTGGGCGCGTCCGTCGTCGCCTCGAAGGCGATGGTCAGCTCGCCCGCCCCGCTGAGCGTATAGGTCACGCTCGCTTTCAGCGTGCCGGGAAAGCCCTGGTCGCCATCCGGGCTGGTAAGGCTGAGGCGCAGCGAGGGCGCCTCCCCCTCATACAGCTCGGCCAACTTCCACACCCGCTTGTCGAAGCCCTGCGGCCCGCCATGCAAGGCGTGGTCGCCATCATTGGCGGGCACGCGATACCCCACCCCGTCCAGCGCGAAACGCCCGCCGGCGATGCGGTTGGCATAGCGCCCCACCGCCGCGCCGAAGAAGCGCGGCTCGTCGAGATAGGCGCCCGGCGCGTCATGGCCGAGCACGATATCGGCCAGCCGGCCCTCGCGGTCGGGCACGTGCAGCGCCTGCACGATGCCGCCGAGATCGAGCACCGCGACCTCAAATCCGCCCGCGCCGAAAAGGCGGAAACGCTGGATTTCGGTTCCGTCCGGCAGGGTGCCGAAAGGCTCGCGCCGGATGCGGGCGCCGACAGGCTGGTTCATGCTCGCTACTCAGGAAATTCCGGGCGTGCCCGGCTCGGCGTTCGACGCCCCATTGTCCTCCGGTCCCGCCGCGATTGCCAGCCCCCGGCGCGCGCCATCCGCCCCCCCGCATTGACGGGCCGGGCGCCGCCGGGGGAAGGTCCGCAACCGCTATGCCCATCAGGAGACGAGATCTTGGCGCAGTTTCACATGATCGCCGGCGCCCCCACGCCGGTCGCCCCGTTCAGCCATGCGGTGGAGGCCGATGGCTGGGTGTTCATCACCGGCCAGATGCCGACCTGGCCGGACGATGATTCCCGCCCGCTTCCCGAGGGGGTCGAGGCGCAGACCCGCCGCGTGATGGACAATCTCATTCTGGTTCTCGGCGGCATCGGGCTGGATCTGTCGCATGTGCTGCAGGCGCGGGTGTACCTCACCGATTTCAAGGGCGACTACCCCGCCATGAACGCGGCCTACGCCTCCTATTTCCCCGGCGACCGCCGCCCGGCCCGCACCTGCGTCGGCGTCACCGGCCTCGCCCGCGACGCGCTGGTGGAAATCGACCTCGTCGCCCGCCGCCCGGGCTGAACGACCCTTCGCTCCAGGCGTTTGCGTCAGATCATGGACGCTGGCGCCGGGGGCCGGTCTGTGTCGTCCCGTCGTCAGTAGAAGCGGCGACACTGCAAGCGACCACATTGCAAGCGACACGATCGGCACGGCGCCGGCGGCACGGAGGCGAGCACATGGACACGGCCACACGGCCCGGCACCGTCCCCCTCATCGACCATGGCAATTATGAGCGCCTGGTCGCCCGCGCCGGCGAGGTGGAGGCGATGGCCACCGCCATCGCCCATCCCTGCGACGCCGCCTCGCTGCGGGGAGCGCTCGATGCCGCCACGGCCGGCTTCATCCTCCCCATTCTCGTCGGCCCCGCCGCCCGCATCCGGGCGGTGGCGCAAGCCGAGGGGCTGGACCTTGCCGGCATCGAGATCATCGACACCCCGCACAGCGCCGCCTCGGCGGCACGGGCGGTGGAACTGGTGCGCGAGGGGCGCGTCAGCCTGTTGATGAAGGGCAGCCTGCACAGCGACGAACTGCTCGCCGCCGTCACCGCCCGCGACACCGGCCTGCGCACCGGCCGGCGCATCAGCCATGTCTTCATCATGGACGTGCCGAGCTATGCCGAGCCGCTGTTCATCACCGATGCGGCGGTGAACATCTTCCCCGACCTCGATGCCAAGCGCGACATCGTGCAGAACGCCATCGACCTGCATGTCGGCCTTGGCCTCGGGCGCCCCCGCGTCGCCATCCTCTCGGCGGTGGAAACCGTCACCACCGCGATTCCCAGCACCATCGAGGCCGCCGCTTTGTGCAAGATGGCCGATCGCGGCCAGATCACCGGCGGCGATCTCGACGGGCCGCTGGCGCTCGACAACGCCATCTCGCCGGAAGCGGCGCGGATCAAGGGCATCGTCTCCCCGGTCGCCGGCCGGGCGCAGATCCTCGTCGTGCCGGATCTTGAAGCCGGCAACATGCTGGCAAAGAACCTCACCTTCATGGCCGGGGCCGACGCCGCCGGCCTCGTGCTCGGCGCGCGGGTGCCGATCATCCTGACCAGCCGCGCCGACACGTTGAAGACCCGCCTCGCCTCCTGCGCGGTGGCGGTGCTCTATGCGCAGGCGCGGCTGCGCCAGCCGGGACTGGGAGGTTGATCGGGTGAACGAGGCCATCTTCGTCGTCAATGCCGGCTCGTCCAGCATCAAGTTCAAGCTCTACCGCGTCACCGGGCGCGACGTCGCCCTGCTGCTCGGCGGCGCGCTGGATGGCATCGGCACCCGCCCGCGCCTGCAAGCGAAGGACGAGGCCGGCACGGTGCTGGTCGATCGCCGCTTCACGCCTGATGAGATCGCCAGCGCCCCGCAGGCCCAGCACGCCATCAGCGAATGGGTGCTGCCGCATCTGGACGATGTCGAGTTGATCGGCGTCGGCCATCGCGTGGTGCATGGCGGGCCGCATTACTCCCACCCGGAGCGGGTGAACGCGGAGGTGCTGCGCACGCTGGAGAGCTTCATCCCGCTGGCGCCGCTGCACCAGCTAACCAATCTGGACCCGATCCGCGTCATCGCCGAGCGCCGGCCGGACCTGCCGCAGGTCGCCTGCTTCGATACCGCCTTCCACCGCGGCCATCCGGAGATCGCCGACCGCTTCGCCCTGCCGGACGAGCTCTATGAGGCCGGCGTGCGCCGCTATGGCTTTCACGGCCTGTCCTATGAATATGTCTCCGGCGCCCTGCGCGAGCTGGCGCCGGAACTGGCGCGCGGGCGCGTCGTCATCTGCCATCTCGGCTCGGGCGCCTCGGCCTGCGGCCTCATCGACGGGCGGAGCCAGGAATCCACCATGGGCTTCACCGCGCTTGACGGGCTGCCGATGGGCACGCGCTGCGGGTCGCTCGACCCCGGCGTGGTGCTGCATCTCATCGAGCAGAAGGGCATGAGCGCGGCCGAAGTCGGCCACATGCTCTATCACGACAGCGGGCTGAAGGGGCTGTCCGGCCTCTCCAGCGACATGCGCGAATTGCTGGCCAGCGAGGCGCCCGCCGCGGCGCTGGCGGTGGATTATTTCACGCTGCACGTCGCGCAGGCGGTGGCGCAGCTGGCCGTCACGCTCGGCGGGCTCGACGCGCTGGTCTTCACCGCCGGCATTGGCGAGCACGCGCCCGAGATCCGCGCCCGCATCTGCGCCCGGCTCGGCCTGCTCGGCGTCGCGCTCGACGCGGTGGCCAACAACGCCAGCGAGACCTGGATCGACGCCGACGGGCCCGGCCCGCATGTACTGGTTATCCCCACCGACGAGGAGCGGATGATCGCCCTGCACACGCTGCACCTGCTGCGCCCGGCGGGTTAGAGCATTTTCGAGCGAAGTGGATTCCGGTTCGCGTGAAGAAAATGCGTAAAAACAAAAACCTAGAGCACATCCGGTGAACCGGCTTTCACCGGATGTGCTCAAAGCGGCGCCTCAGCTCTCCAGCAGCGCGTAGGCCCGCGCCGCCGCCTCGAAGTCGCGATAGCGCGCGGCGCGGCGCACCAGCGCCTCGGCATCGGTGCCCCAGAGCTGTTCCTGCACCTCTTCATCGGCATGGGCGGCGCGCCACGCCTCCTCCGGGGAGAGGCGGCCATGCGCCACGGCAAGCGCGAGAAGCGCCGAGCCGCTGAGCGTCGTCATCAGGTTCAGCGCCGCCAGACGCAGCGGATCGTCCGGCAGCGCGCCCGCGAGGAGTTCCAGCGTGCGCGGCGGCTGGACGACATGCACCACGCCCTCGCTCAGCATGAAAATGGCGCCGAAGCGCTCGCGCGCCCAGGCCAGCACCGGGTCCCACAGCTCCGCGTGCAGCGCCACCAGCGCCGCCGGCGTGTCGACCCGGTAGCAGAGCAGGTCGCTGCCGGCATAGCGCACGATTTCGTCGCCGACCTCCGTCATCGCCGAGGCGACGCCGTCAATGGCGGAATTGGCCAGCCGGGTGATCGGCATGGTCACGGGGTCGATGAATGCGCGCTGCGCGTCCCATTCCTGCGCCAGCGCCTGCGCCAGAGGCGCGCTGGCCACCGCGACGAGGTTGCGCCCCGGGGTGCGCACCGGGCGCCCGTCCAGCTCGATGCGGAACAGCCCGCCTTCGGTCGCCGCCGCGCGCGCCTCCTTGTAGAAGCGCTTGGGCAGCGGCGTGCGCTCGGTGAAGCCCGGCCGCGCGGGGGCCGGCGGGGCGTCGGGGGTCATCTCGCTCACGCCACCGTCTCCCAGAGAGTGTCGATCGCCCGCAGCAGCTCGTCGGCATCATTGACCAGCCCTTGCGCGCCGGACTGCCGCAACAGTTCCGGCGCATGGTAGCCCCAGCTGACGCCGATGGCGCCGGCACCTGCGGCGCGGGCCATCACCATGTCGAAGCTGGTGTCGCCGATCAGCACGGTGTCGAGCGCCGCCACCCCGGTCGCCGCCATCGCCTGGTGCACCATGGCCGGGTGCGGCTTGGAGGGGGCGTCATCCGCCGTCTGAATGGTGACGAAGCGGCCTTCCAGCCCGTGATGGGCCAGCACCGCCGCCACGCCGCGCTGCGACTTGCCGGTGGCGATGCCGAGCAGCAGGTCGTCGCGGGCCGACAGCGTGTCGATCAGCCCGCGCATGCCCGGGAACATCGGCTCGCTGAAATCCGGCTCGGTGCGCAATTCGCGGAAGGCCTCGCGGTAGAGATCGGCCAGCCGCTCGGCGGGAAAGCGCGGATCGTCCTCGCCGAGCCGCTGCATCGCCTCCACCAGCGACAGGCCGACAATGCCGAGCACCGCCTCGCGCGGCGGCACGGGCAGTTCGGCGCGGGCGAAGGCGCGGCCCATGGCGGCGACGATGACGTGCTGGCTGTCCACCAGCGTGCCGTCGCAATCGAACAGAACCAGTTTCATCGGCACACCCTGGCGCGGCGGAAGGCGCGCGGCGCGCGGGAGGGCACGGCGGCGCGGATGAGCCGTCGAAGTCGAGGATGCGGCCGGCGATGTCAACCCCGCCGGCCGCATGCGCCCTTTGCAACGCGAACCGCGCGCCGCAGGGGTGCGGCGCGCGGCACGTTTAGTCGGGTGCGGCGGATCAGGCCGCGCGCAGGCTGCGCACGAGTTCCGCCACCTGCTGCTTCAGGTCGCCGGCCTGATGCGCCAGCGAACCGGAGAGCGAGGTCAGCTGGGCGGAGGCGGCGCCGGTCATTTCGGCCGCGCGGCCGACACCGACGATGTTCTCGCTCACAAGGCCCGTGCCGGTCGCGGCCTGGTTGGTGTTGACCGCGATCTCCTGGGTGGCGGCGCTCTGCTCCTCCACCGAGCCGGCGATCATCGTCGTCGCGTCGCGGATCTGGGCGATGGTGGCGACGATGTGCTCGATCGAGCCCACGGTGCGGCCGGTCGCCTGCTGGATATCGGCGACCTTGAGGCCGATCTCCTTGGTGGCGCCGGCGGTCTGCTCGGCGAGCTGCTTGACCTCCTGCGCGACCACGGCGAAGCCCCGGCCCGCATCGCCGGCGCGCGCCGCCTCGATGGTGGCGTTGAGCGCGAGAAGGTTGGTCTGGGCGGCGATGTCGGTGATCAGGTTGACGACCTCGCCGATCTTGCTCGCCGCCTGGGAAAGCTCGCGGATCTCGTCGGCGGTGCGGTTCACCGCATCCGCCCCCGTCACTGCCCTCGCGGCGGCGCCGCTGACCTGAATGCCGATCTCGCGGATCGAGGACGTCATTTCCTCGGTCGCGGCCGCCACGGTCTGCACGCTGCCCGAGGCATCGGCCGCGGCACTGCCCACCGCGGCCGCCTGCCGGGAGGTTTCCTCGGCGCTGGCGGCGAGATTGCGCGCCGCCTCGGAGACTTCGCCGGAGGAGTTGGCCAGCGCATTGGAGAGAGCGCCCATCTTCGATTCGAACTCATCGGCGATCGCATGGCGCTGGGCGGTGACCCGCTCGGCGCCGCGAATCTCCGCCAGCCGGGCCTCCTCGCGGGCCTTCTCCGCGTCGACAAGCGCGCCGCGCAGCATATCCGCCGAGCGGGCCATGCCGCCGATCTCGTCCTTGCGCTCGGTGCCCTCGACGGTGACGGCGAGCACGCCCTGGGCGAGGTTGTCGAAGACCGCCCGCAGCCGCTCCAGCGGTGCCACGATCCCGTAGCGGGTCGCCAGGAAGGCGAGGAGGAACACCAGGACCAGGCCGCCGGCCATGGCGCTATAGACCATAGTCACGGTGGAATCGGCCGCGTCACTCAGCGTGGCGGCGAGCGTGGCGAGAGCAGCGGTACGGGCGTTCACCTCGGCCCCGATAGCGGTGACGACCGCGCCGGAAAGCGGCATGCAGCGCGCGTTCCATTCCGCCACCATCTTGTTGTTTTCCTCGACCGAGGTCGAGGCATTGGCACGGGCGACGACATCGCCGCACTGCTCGCCAACGAAGCGGTCGAAGTCGCCGACCAGCTTTTTCACGTCATCGGCGATTTCGGGGTCGACCGTGGCCGCTTCCGCCATGCGGTCGCGAAAGCCGGTAACGGAGTCCTTCTGCACCTTGATGGCGGCCTCGTTCGCCTCACTCGTCAGCGACGACAGCGATTGATAGACGCCCTGGTTGAAATTGACGACGAAGCGGTTCGCCCGCGCCATCATCACGGTCGCCTTGGCCGGCCCGGTCAGGGCGGCGCGGTATTCCGAGCTGATCTCCTGCATTTTCATGCCAGCGAGAAGGATGCCGCCGGCCGAGAACACGGCAAGCAGCAGCAGCAGGGCAGAGATTTTGCCGATCAGCGGCATATTCTTGAATGACATGGGAGCTCCACGGACTGGCCAACATGCCCCGGTGAAAACCCGCCCATGCGTGGTCGCTACGGAGACATGACGGCGCACCATGGAATGGCGGCCTTGCGCGAAGCTGTTCGGATCACTCGGATGACGATCAGGCCGGGCCGTCCGTGCCGCGCCGTGGGACCGGCCAGGTAGTGGTGGGCGGTGACGGGCTCGAACCGCCGACCCTCTCGGTGTAAACGAGATGCTCTACCAACTGAGCTAACCGCCCGACCTGTTCAGGCCGGCAACCGTGCCGCGTCTGTGTCATCAGGCGGTGTCCGGCAAAGGACGCCGGCCCGATGTCCCAAAGCCTCGCGACGTGCCGCCATATAAAGCGGCTCGGCGGCAGCGTAAACCTCCGTGATCGAATATCCCGGCCTGTGAGGACCGGGGAATGCCGCCCCCGGCGCTGGCGCCGCCGCGTGCGGCCCCATCCGGTCTCCGGCGTTCACATCACCGCGCCGATCTGCCAGGGCACGAACTCGTTGCGGCCATAGCCCAGCAGTTCCGACTTGGAGCGCCGGCCCGAGGCGATGTCGAGCACCAGCTGGAAAATCTCCCGGCCCTTCTCCTCGATACTCACGCCCTCAAGCACGTCGCCGCAATTAAGGTCCATGTCCTCTTCCATCCGGGCGAACAGCTCGGAATTGGTGGCGAGCTTGATCGAGGGCGTCGGCTTGCAGCCATAGGCCGAGCCGCGCCCGGTGGTGAAGCACAGCATGTTCGCCCCGCCCGCCACCTGCCCGGTGGCGGCGACGGGGTCATAGCCGGGCGTGTCCATATAGACGAAGCCACGGCGGTCGATTCGCTCGGCATAGCGATAGACCCCGCGCAGGGTCGAGGTGCCGCCCTTGGCGACCGCGCCGAGCGACTTCTCCAGAATGGTGGTCAGTCCGCCCGCCTTGTTGCCCGGCGAGGGATTATTGTTGAGTTCGCCCCCCGAGCGGGCGGCATAGTCGGTCCACCAGTCGATCAGATCGACGATCCGACGCCCCACCGCCTCGCTCTCGGCGCGGCGGGTGAGCAGGTGTTCGGCGCCGAAAATCTCCGGCGTTTCCGACAGGATCGCGGTGCCGCCATGACGGACGAGCAGATCCACCGCCGCCCCGAGCGCCGGATTGGCGGTGAGGCCGGAATAGCCGTCCGAGCCGCCGCACTGCAGCGCCAGCACCAGTTCGCTCGCCGGCACGCTCTCGCGGGTGACCGCGCTGGCTGCGGGCAGCATGGCGCGGATCTTCTCGACGCCGGCCTCGATCGACTTACGGGTGCCGCCGCTGTCCTGGATGGTCAGGCTCTGGAAATGCGGGCCTTCGACCAGGCCGTAGTCCCGCTTGAGGCGCGGGATCTGGAACACCTCGCAGCCGAGGCCGATCAGCAGCACGGCGGCGAAATTGGGATGGCTGGCATAGCCCCATTGGGTGCGGGCGAGAATGTCGAACTCCTCGCCCTTGGCGCCCATGCCGCAGCCGGTGCCATGAGTGAAGGCGACCACGCCGTCGACATTGGGGTAGTCGTCCAGCATCCCTGAGCGCGTCACCGCCTCGGCGATGAAATCGGCCACTGTCGCCGAGCAGTTCACCGAGGAGAGGATGCCGATATAGTTGCGGGTGCCGACCCGCCCGTCGGCGCGGCGGAAGCCCTCGAAGCTGGCGGGCGCCTCGCCGGGCCGCAGCCCTTCCTGCGGCGTCGCCTCGGAGGCGAAAGCATAGTCGCGCTCGAAATCCTGCAGCCGCACATTGTGTTCATGCACCCAGTCGCCGGGCGCGATGTCGCTGGCGGCGAAGCCGATCACCTGGCCGAATTTGCGGATCGCCTCGCCGGCGGCGATCGGGCGGGTGGCGATCTTGTGCCCCTTCGGTACATGGCGCGTCGCCACGATTCCCTCGGCGAGCGCCGTGCCGGTGGGCAGGCTGTCGAGGGCGACAAGGATGTTGTCGGTCGCGTTGAGACGCAGCGTGCGCGGTGTGGTCATCGGGTCCGAACCTCAAGCCCGCCGCCCGGCGCACGCAACGCCTGGAATGAAGGCGGGCCGACGGCGAATGTCTTTTATGTATAAACGACAGCGCAAGGCCGGCGCTGTCAACGGTGTTCGTGCCGGCCGGACGCCCGCGCGCCTCAGCGCGGCTCGCTCTCGATCCAGCGGCGCTTCGATTCTTCGAGATGGGCATGCATCCGCATCTGGGCGAGCGGCACGTCGCGCGCCTCCAGCGCCGCGAGAATGGCCTCATGCTCGGCCAGCGCATGGCGCCAGGTGGCCGGCGTGTCGAAGCGCGCGCGGAACTGTGACGAGATTGGGCTGTGGCGTTCGTCGAACAGCTCGCCCACCAGCCGGACGATCACGCTGTTGCCGGACTGCGCGGCGATGGCGAGGTGGAACTGCCGGTCATGCCCCAGCGGCTTGCGCCCCTCCTCGATATCGGCCCGCATCGCCTCCAGCGTCATCCGCAGGCCCCGCAGAGTCGCCGGCGTGAAGCGGGCGCCGGCCAGGCCAATCACCGCCGCCTCCACCGTCGCCCGCGCCTCCATCAGCTCCACGGCGCTCTCGCCCGTCGCCGCCTGCGAGAGCGTGCGCCGCTCGACAGCGGCGGCGACATAGATGCCGGACCCCATGCGGATCTCGACCGTGCCGTCGATTTCGAGCGCGATCAGCGCCTCGCGCAGAGAGGGGCGCGACACGCCCAACTGCTGCGCCAGGTCGCGCTCTGCCGGCAGGCGGCTGCCCACCTCGAAATGGCCCTTCTGGATCAGGCCACGAATCTGGTCGGCGACCTGCTGGTAAAGCCGCCGCTCCGAGGTCCGATTGATGTTCATCCGTCACACTCTTGATTTGGCCTTACCATATCCCGGATACGCCTTTTGGCCAAGAGTCCATATCCAATTGATAAACAACAATATTTCTTTAGGTTGTGTAATTTGGCGGCTCAATCTGAAAAATTGGCTTGACCACCTTGGCCGGAATGGCACCATAAAGACAGGTAGCAACCAACGGACAATGAGATCCGCACAGCGGACGCATGTCGCCTCAGGCGGCAGGGAGGAATGCCATGCCGAGCGGCACGATCGCCGACGGCCGGATCGACGCGCGCCCCGCACGGGCGGCGGGCGAGACGCTGCTGTCGCTGGAGAATATCTGCAAGGAATTCCCGGGCGTTAAGGCGCTGCAGGGGGTTCATTTCAATCTGCGCCGGGGCGAGGTTCACGCGGTCTGCGGCGAGAACGGCGCCGGCAAGTCGACCCTGATGAAGATCATCAGCGGCGTCTACGCCCCGACCTCGGGACGCCTCGTCTACAAGGGCCAGCCCTGCAGCTTCGCCTCGCCGCTGGAGGCGGAAGCGGTCGGCATCGCCATCATCCACCAGGAACTCAACCTCATCCCCCACCTGTCGGTGGCGGAGAACATCTATCTCGCCCGCGAGCCCCGGCGCGGCTTCTTCGTCGATCGCAAGGCACTGCGGGCGAACGCCAAGGCCTGCCTCGACCGGCTCGGCGTCGCCATCGATCCGGACCGGCTGGTACGCGAACTCTCGGTCGCGCAATGCCAGATGGTGGAAATCGCCAAGGCGCTGTCGCTCGACGCGCAGGTCCTCATCATGGACGAGCCGACCTCCTCGCTCACCGAGCAGGAGACGCGCCTGCTGTTCAAGGTCATCCACGATCTGCGGGCGTCGGGCGTCGGCATCGTCTACATCTCGCACCGTCTCGACGAGATGGCGGAGATCGTCGACCGCGTCACCGTGCTGCGCGACGGGCGCTACATCGCCACCGACGATTTCGCCGCCACGAATGTCGACGCCATCGTCGCCCGCATGGTCGGCCGCTCGCTGGAGGAGAAATTCCCCGAGCGCAATTCCCGCCCCACCACCGACGTCATCCTCTCGGCGCGCGGCCTGACCCGCCACCGCGTGTTCCAGGACATCGACTTCGATCTCTTTCGCGGCGAAATCCTCGGCTTCGCCGGGCTGATGGGCGCGGGCCGCACCGAGGTGGCGCGCGCCATCTTCGGCGCCGACGCGCTCGACGCCGGCACGGTGTCGCTGGAGGGGCGGGTGCTCGACATCCGCTCGCCGCGCGACGCGATCAAAGCCGGCCTCGCCTATCTCTCCGAGGACCGCAAGGCGCAGGGCCTCGCCGTCAAGATGCCGGTCGACGCCAATATGACGCTGGCGAACATGGAGGCGGTGTCGAACCGCTTCGGCGTGATCGACTTCACCCGGCATGCAGAGGTCGCGAAGGAATATATCGACCTGCTCAGCATCAAGACCCCCTCCCCCGACCAGCCGGTGCGCCTGCTGTCGGGCGGCAACCAGCAGAAGATCATCATCGGCAAATGGCTGTTCCGGCAGTCGCGGGTGCTGATCTTCGACGAGCCGACGCGCGGCATCGATGTCGGCGCCAAGTTCGCGATCTACCAGATCATGGACGAACTGGCGGCGAAGGGGATCGGGGTCATCCTCATCAGCTCCGAGCTGCCGGAAATACTGGGAATGACCGACCGGGTCGCCGTGTTCCACCACGGCCGCATCGCCGGCGTGCTGGAAACCGCCGCCACCTCCCAGGAGGAAATCATGCACTTCGCGTCCGGTTACGGACGACCGGCCGGCCACGGCTGACGGAGCAGGGAATGACGATGACCGTGACCACCCCACCCGCGCCCGCCCGTGGCGGCCTGACCGACCGGCAGAAGGACATTGTCCAGAAATTCGCCGCGCTCGGCAGCCTTCTCGTGCTGATCGTGGTGTTTTCGCTGAGCAGCGGCGCCTTCTTCACCGTCAATAACGGCATGACCATCGCCCTGCAGGTGACGTCCATCGCCCTGCTCGGCATCGGCGCGACCTGCGTCATCATCACCGGCGGCATCGATCTCTCGGTCGGTTCGGTGCTGGCGCTCTCGGGCGTCATCGCCGCGCTGGCGGTGAAGGAGCTCGGCATGCCGGTGCCCTTCGCGATGATGTTCGGCATCCTCACCGGCGCCTTTTGCGGCCTCGTCAACGGCATACTCGTCACCCGCCTGCGGCTGCCGCCCTTCATCGCCACGCTCGGCATGATGCTGATCGCGCGCGGCGTGGCGCTGCAGATCACCGGGGCGCGGGCGATTTCGGGGCTGGGCGAATCCTTCGGCGTGCTCGGCAATGGCGCACTGTTCCGCGTCGTCACTATTGCCGATGACGGCTTTCCCACCGTGGTCTTCCCCGGCATCCCCTACCCGGTGATCCTGATGGCGGTGATCGCCGTCGCCGTCTCGCTGATGCTGAACCGCTCGGTGCTCGGCCGCCACATCTACGCGGTCGGCTCCAACAGCGAGGCCGCGCGCCTGTCGGGCGTCGATGTCGCCGGCGTCACCCGCTTCACCTATGTGCTCTCGGGCGCGCTCGCCGGCCTCACCGGCTGCGTGCTGATGTCCCGCCTCGTCACCGCCCAGCCCAATGAGGGCGTGATGTACGAGCTCGACGCCATCGCCAGCGCCGTCATCGGCGGCACGTCGCTGATCGGCGGCGTGGGCACCATTTCCGGCACGTTCATCGGCTCCTTCGTGATCGGCATCCTGCGCAACGGGCTGAACATGAACGGCGTCTCCGCCTTCACCCAGCAGATCATCATCGGCCTGGTGATCCTGCTCACGGTGTGGATCGACCAGCTACGCAACCGAAAATAAGCCGGCGACCGCGAGGCGGCGCCAACGACAAGGAGGAAACCATGAAGAAAATCGTCACAGCCCTGCTCGCCTCGGCGGTCCTGTTCGGCGGCGTCGCCGCCCAGTCCACCGCGCAGGCCGGCGAGATCGCCGTCATCGTCAAGACCGTCAACTCCACCTTCTGGCAGAATGTGCAGAAGGGCGCCGACGCCGCGCTCAAGCAGGCGGGCGGCGGCAACACGCTGACCTTCCAGGGCCCGGCCTCGGAATCCGCCATCGCCGACGAGGTGAACATGGTGGAGAACGCCGTCAATCGCGGCGTCGCCGGCATCGTGCTCGCCCCGTCCGATCCGGACGCGCTGGTCCCCGCCGTCAAGAAGGCGTGGGAAGCCCGCATTCCGGTAGTCATCATCGACTCCCTGCTCGCGAAGGGCGCCGAACAATATTACCAGTCCTACCTCGCCACCGATAACCGCAAGGCCGGCGAGCTGGCGGCGCAGGCGCTGATCGCCAAGGTCGGCACCGAGGGCAAGATCGCCGTCATGTCCTATGTCGCCGGCGCCGGCTCCGAGATCGGCCGCGTGGGCGGCTTCACCGACTACATCAAGGCGCATTCCAAGCTGGAAATCGTCGGCCCGTTCTACTCGCAGTCGCAGATGGCGACGGCGCTGAACCAGACCACCGACGTGCTCGCCGCCAATCCCGACCTCAAGGGCATTTTCGGCGCCAATGAGCCGACCGCGATCGGCATGGCCCGCGCCATCAAGCAGGCCGGCAAATCAGGCAAGATCGTCGCCGTCGGCTTCGACGGCAATCAGGACCTGCAGGAATTCGTCAAGGACGGCACGCTGGCCGCGATCATCGTGCAGGGCTCGTTCCAGATGGGCGAGCTCGGCGTGCAGACCGTCTCCAAGCTGATCAAGAAGGAGAAGGTCGAGAAGTTCGTCGACACCGGCGCCGTGGTGGTGACCAAGGCCAATATCGACCAGCCGGAAGCCAAGAACGTCCTCTACTGAGCCCTTCCTCCCCGCCTCACGGGACGCGGCATCCGTGCCGCGTCCCGCCTTTCCCCAGAACGGATCCGCATCATCATGAAGGTCGGCGATCGGCGCATTCATGCCCGCAGCGGCGTGTCCCTGACAGGGATGGGCCTTGGCTGCGCGCAGATGGGCAACCTCTACCGCGTCACCCCCTATGCCGAGGCCGCCGGCGCGTTCCACGCCGCCTGGGACGCCGGCATCCGCACCTTCGACACCGCCCCCTTCTATGGCTACACCCGGTCCGAACTGCGCCTCGGCACGATGCTGACCGAACGGAAGCGCGCGGACTACACCGTCTCCACCAAGGTCGGCCGGGTGATGACCCCGGATGCGAGCGTCGGCGCGGAGGAGGACGGCTTCGCCGAGCCCCTGCCCTTCCGCCCGGTCTACGACTACAGCCATGACGGCATAATGCGCTCTTTCGAGGCCAGCCAGTCCCGCCTCGGCCTTCTTTCGCCCGACATTCTCTATGTGCACGACATCGGCCGCTTCACCCATGGCGAGCGCCACGCGCAGTATTGGGCCCAGCTCACCGAGGGCGGCGGTTTCCGCGCGCTGACCCGGCTGCGCGAGCAAGGCGCTATCAGGGCCTTCGGCCTCGGCGTCAACGAGTTCGAGGTCATCGCGGCGGCGATCGAGGTCGCCGATCTCGACATCTGCATGCTGGCCGGCCGCTACACGCTGCTGGAGCAGCAGAGCCTCGCCTTCATGGATTCCTGCGCGGCGCGCGGCATCGGCATCGTCATCGCCGGACCTTACAATTCCGGCATTCTCGCCGGCAGCGCCAAGTTCAACTATGGCGACGCCCCGGCCGACATCGTCGCCCGCGTCGAGGCGCTGCGTGCGGCCTGCGCGGGCGAGGGCGTGAACCTCCAGACCGCCGCGCTGCACTTTCCCCTCGCCCACCCCGCCGCGCTCACCGTTGTTTCCGGCGCCCGCAACGCGGCGCAGGTGCGCGACAATGTCGAGCGGTTCGAGGCGCCGGTGCCCTCCGCCTTCTGGACCCGGCTGAAGGAGCGCGGCCTCATCGCCGACAGCGCTCCGGTGCCCGCCTGAACGGGGAGCGATTATGCGTATCGACGCCCATCAGCATTTCTGGCGCATCGCCGACCGGGCCGGGCAGTGGCCCCCGCCCGATCTGGCGCCGATCTATCGTGACTTCGGCCCGGAGGACCTCGCGCCGCTGCTCGCCGCCGCGGGTATCGAGGGCACGGTCCTCGTCCAGACCATGGAGCGCGAGGCCGACACCGCCTACATGCTCGACCTTGCCGCGCGCCATCCCTTCATCAGGGCGGTGGTGGGCTGGACCGACATGAAGGCGCCCGATGCCGAAGGCGCCATCGCCCGGCTCGCCACCCATCCCCGGCTGAAGGGCCTGCGCCCCATGCTGCAGGACATCGCCGAGGACGACTGGATCACCGATCCGGCGCTGGCGCCGGCCGTTGGCGCGATGATCGCGCACGATCTCGCCTTCGACGCGCTGGTGCTGCCGCGCCATCTGCGCCCGCTCTTCGCCTTCGCCGCGCGCCATCCCGCGTTGCGCATCGTCATCGACCATGGCGCCAAGCCGCTGATCGGCGAGGGGCGGATCTCGCGCTGGCGGGCCGATCTCGCCGCCCTCGCCGCCCTGCCCAATGTCTGGTGCAAGCTGTCCGGCCTGCTCACCGAGGCGGACGGGCGCGGCCCGGCTGCGGTGCGCCCCTATGCCGAGACGCTGCTCGACCTGTTCGGCCCCGCGCGGCTGATCTTCGGCAGCGACTGGCCGGTGCTGCGCCTCGCCGGTGACTATGCCGGCTGGCTCGCGCTGTGCCGCGACATCGTGCCGGCCGCCCACCACGACGCCGTGTTCGGCGCCAATGCGGCCCGCTTCTACCGCCTGGACGGCGACGCTCTCGCCGCCGCGAACTGAGAGACGATCATGCTCACCATCATCTGCGACGCGCCCGGCACGCTGTCGGCCATCGAACGCGAGAAACCGGTGCGCGGCGAGGGCGAGGTCCTTCTCCGGCTGCGCCGCATCGGCGTCTGCGGCACCGACCTGCACATCTTCGCCGGCAAGCAGCCCTATCTCTCCTATCCCCGTGTGATGGGGCATGAACTGGCCGCGACGGTGGAAGAAGTGCCCCCGGGAAGTCGGCTGGCGCCCGGCGATGTCGTCTCGGTGATCCCCTATATCTCCTGCGGCCAGTGCAGCGCCTGCCGCAAGGGCAGGACCAATTGCTGCCGCAACCTCGGCGTGCTCGGCGTGCACCGCGACGGCGG
This sequence comes from Xanthobacteraceae bacterium 501b, assembly GCA_000378025.1. Classification (GTDB taxonomy): domain Bacteria; phylum Pseudomonadota; class Alphaproteobacteria; order Rhizobiales; family Xanthobacteraceae; genus Ancylobacter. Next base: position 757,383 of record KB899087.1, on the reverse strand, counting down.
CATGGCCGAGTTCATCTGCCTGCCGGAACAATTCGTGCTGAAGGCGGAAGGTCTGAGCCTCGATCAGGCGGCGATGGTGGAATTCCTCGCCATCGGCGCCCATGCGGTGGCGCGGGCGGGCACCGGCCCGGGCGACAGCGTGCTGGTCGCCGGCGCCGGGCCGATCGGCGCCGCCGTCGCCCTCTTCGCCCGCAGCGCGGGGGCAAAGGTCACGCTCATCGACGGGCGCGAGGACCGGCTCGCCTTCGCCCGCCGCCATCTCGGCGTCGCGGCGACCGTACTTCTCGGGCCCGGCGACGTGGACGAACTCGCACGGCTCACCGGCGGCGACTTCTTCGACGGCGTGTTCGACGCCACCGGCAACCCGAAGGCGATCGAGCGCGGCTTCGGCTTTGTCGGCCATGGCGGCACCTATGTGCTGGTGTCGATCGTCGCCAGCGACATCACCTTTTCCGATCCGGAATTCCATAAGCGCGAGACCTCGCTGCTCGGCAGCCGCAACGCCACCGTGGCCGATTTCGAGCGGGTGATGGCGGCGATCCGCGCCGGCGAGGTGCCGGACGCGCTGATCACCCACCGCCTGCGCCTGTCCGAGGTGCCGGAGAAGTTCGCCGCCCTCGCCGAACCCAGCGCGGGCGTGGTCAAGGCACTGATCGACGTGGCGTGAGCGGGAGGTCGGCGTGAGCGGGAGGATAGGCATGCAGCGCATGGGAATGATGATCGGCGTCGAGCCGGATAGGGTGGAGCGCTACAAGGAATTGCACGCGGCGGTGTGGCCGCAGGTGCTGGCCCTCCTCACCGCCAGCAACATCCGCAACTACACCATCTTCCTGCGCGAGCCGGAGAACATCCTGTTCGGCACCTGGGAATATCACGGCAACGACTTCGCCGCCGACATGGCGAAGATCGCCGCCGACCCGGTCAATCAGGAATGGTGGAGCCTGACCATCCCCTGCCAGCGCCCGCTCGCCACCCGCAAGGAGGGTGAATGGTGGGCCTCGATGGAAGAAGTGTTCCACCTCGACTGAACCATCAGCAAAGGAAACCTGGCCATGGCCACTCTTGAGGGCAAGACCGTCCTCGTCACCGCGAGCGCGCAGGGCATCGGCCGCGCCAGCGCGCTCGGCTTTCTCGCCGCCGGCGCACGGGTCATCGCCACCGACATCAACGCCGCGCTGCTGGCGGAACTGCCGCCTTCGCCGCTTCTCACCACCGCCCGGCTGGACGTGCTTGACGCGGCCGCCGTCGCCGATTTCATCGCCGGCATCGGCCCGGTCGACGTGCTGTTCAACTGCGCCGGCGTGGTGCATCCCGGCAGCATTCTCGACATGAAGGAGGGCGATCTCGACTTTGCCTTCGACCTCAACGTGAAATCGATGGTGCGCACCATCCGCGCCGTCCTGCCCGGCATGATCGACCGGCGCGACGGCGCGATCATCAACATGTCGTCGGTGGCGTCATCGCTGAAGGGCGTGCCCAACCGCTTCGCCTACAGCGTCACCAAGGCGGCGGTGATCGGGCTCACCAAATCGGTGGCGGCCGATTATGTCGGCCACAACATACGCTGCAACGCCATCTGCCCCGGCACGGTGGAAAGCCCCTCGCTGCAGGACCGGCTGCGGGCGCAGGGGGACTATGAGGCGGCACGCGCGGCCTTCATCGCCCGCCAGCCGATCGGGCGCATCGGCACGCCGGAGGAAATCGCCGATCTCGCCGTGCATCTGGCCGGCGCCACCTACACCACCGGCCAGGCCTTCGCCATCGATGGCGGCTGGTCGCTCTGATCCGCATGTGAGGACGACAGAATGAAACTGGTACGCCACGGCCTTGCCGGCCGGGAACAACCCGGCCTGATCGACGCGCAGGGCCACATCCGCGATCTCTCGGCCCATGTCGCTGACATCGCCGGCGCCGCGCTCGCGCCCGCCGCGCTGGCCGGCCTCGCCGCGCTCGACCCGGCGACACTGCCGCTGGTCGCGGAAGGTACCCGCCTCGGCCCCTGCGTTAGCGGAACCGGCAAGTTCGTCTGCATCGGCCTCAATTTCTCCGACCATGCCGCCGAATCCGGCATGGCGGTGCCGCCCGAGCCGGTGGTGTTCATGAAAGCCACCTCGGCGATCTCAGGCCCGCATGACGACGTGCCGATCCCGCGCGGCGCCAGCAAGACCGACTGGGAAGTCGAGCTCGCCATCATCATCGGCCGGACGGCGAAATATGTCAGCGAAGCCGAAGCGCTCGACTATGTCGCCGGCTACTGCGTCTGCAACGACGTGTCGGAGCGTGAGTTTCAGCTGGAGCGCGCCGGCCAGTGGACCAAGGGCAAGTCCTGCGACGGCTTCGGCCCGATCGGCCCGTGGCTGGCGACGCGGGACGAGATTCCCGATCCGCAGAACCTCGCCATGTGGCTGACGGTGAATGGCGAGACGCTGCAGAACGGTTCGACCCGGACCATGGTGTTCGGCGCCGCCTATCTCGTCTCCTATCTCAGCCAGTTCATGAGCCTCTACCCCGGCGACATCATCTCCACTGGCACCCCGCCCGGCGTCGGCCTCGGCTTCAAGCCGCCGCGCTACCTCAAGGCCGGCGACGTGGTCGAACTCGGCATTGAGGGGCTGGGCACGCAGAAGCAGACCTTCGTTTCCGACATCTGATCGCGGCTCCGCGCCGGGAGGCCTAACATGGTGAAGATCACCGATATGCGGGTCATCGACCTGCGCTTTCCCACCTCGCACGCGCTCGACGGATCGGACGCTATGAACCCCGATCCGGACTATTCGGCCGCCTATGTCATCCTCGACACCGACGAGCCGGCGCTGAAGGGGCACGGGCTCACCTTCACCATCGGGCGCGGCAACGACATTTGCTGCATGGCGATCCTCGCCATGCGCCACCTCGTGGTGGGCGCGGATCTCGACGTGGTGCGCGCCGCCCCCGGGGCCTTCTGGCGGCACCTCACCAGCGACAGCCAGCTGCGCTGGATCGGCCCGGAAAAGGGCGCGATGCACCTCGCCACCGGCGCGGTGGTCAACGCCGTCTGGGACCTGCTCGCCAAGCAGGCCGGCAAGCCGGTCTGGCGCCTCGTCGCTGATCTCCCACCCGATGCGATCGCCGACATTGTCGATTACCGCTACCTCACCGACGTGCTCGACCGCGGCGAGGCGCTCGCGATCCTGCGCCGGGCGGAGGCCGGCAAGGCCGAGCGCATCGCGCGTCTCGAACGCGAAGGCTATGCCTGCTACACCACCTCGGCCGGCTGGCTCGGCTATGACGACGCCAAGCTGCGGCGCCTCTGCCAGGAGGCGATCGAGGCCGGCTTCAACCATGTGAAGATGAAGGTCGGGCGCGATCTCGACGACGACATCCGCCGCCTCACCATCGCCCGCGAGGTGATCGGGCCGGACCGCTATCTGATGATCGACGCCAACCAGGTGTGGGAGGTGGGCCAGGCAATCGACTGGGTGCGCCAGCTCGCCTTCGCCAAGCCCTTCTTCATCGAGGAGCCGACCAGCCCCGACGACATCGCCGGGCACCGCAAGATCCGCGCAGCCATCGCGCCGGTAAAGGTGGCGACCGGCGAGATGTGCCAGAACCGCATCATGTTCAAGCAGTTCATCGCCGAGGGCGCCATCGATGTGGTGCAGATCGATTCCTGCCGCATGGGCGGGCTGAACGAGGTGCTGGCGGTGCTGCTGGTGGCGGCGAAATACGACCTGCCGGTCTGGCCGCATGCCGGCGGCGTCGGCCTGTGCGAATATGTGCAGCATTTGTCGATGATCGACTATGTCGCCGTCTCCGGCACCAAGGAAGGCCGGGTGATCGAATATGTCGACCATCTGCACGAGCATTTCCTCGACCCCTGCGTGATCGAGAATGCCGCCTACATGCCGCCGCGCCAGCCGGGCTTTTCCATCGAGATGAAGCCGGAAACGCTTTCCGCCTTCGCCTATGTGCCGGCGGCCTCCCCCGCCTGAGCCTCGCGCCCAAACCCGGCGCCCTACCACAAGACACGGGCGGCCGCGCGAGCGCCGCCCGTTGCCGTTTCCGCCTCAGCCGGCCGCGTGGCGGGCGAGGATGGCCGCGAGCACAGGCGTCGCCGGCGCGCCGGGCCGGCCGGCGATCCAGTCGAGAAACGCGCCGATGCGGCGCTCGATCTTCACGCCATGGTTCTGCGCGATGTCGGCGATGCGGTGGTCGAGGAACGGGTTGCGGAAACGGTCGAGCGTGACGCCGACATAGGCGCGGGCCTCTCCCTCCATACCGCGCGCGCAAAAACCCGGCACCACCTCCCCGGCATAAAGCGCGGTGAGCCGGGCGGAGACGGCCGGGTCGGCGAGAATTTCCCGCACGGTCTCGCCGGCCGGGCGCCCCTCCCGGGACCAGATCTCGGCCAGCACGGTGTGGCCGAGATTGAGAATATGCAGCTTCAGCCGCTCGAACGGTTCGAGATCGTCGGTCAGCACCACGCTCGGGTGGCTGAAGGGCAGTTCCAGCCCCGGCCGGCGCTCGATCGCCCACAGCGCATAGGGCTCGGCGACCGCCCCGATGGGCTCGATCGGCTCGGAGACGATGCGATCGACCAGCGTATTGGCGAAGACCACCGAGCGGTCGATCCAGCCGGCGAAGGCGGCCGGCGCCCCGCTGGCGGCCGCGAGCCGGCCCACCTCCGCCGCCAGCACCTCGCCATTGCGGTTGATCAGTTCGCAGGGCAGCACGGTCAGCGGCCCGCCGCCGGCGCTCCAGCGATGGTGCAGCAGCGCGGTGAGCTTTCCCGGAAAGGAGGCTGGCACGGCGCCGGCGAGCAGCGCGGGCGACGCCTCCTCCGGCGCCACCCGATAGCCGGAATCGCCCATATTGGAGATCACCAGCCGGGCCTCGGCCGCGAACAGCGCCTTGATCGCCTCCCAGTCCGTGCCCGCTGACAGGCCCCGGTCGACCGAGCGCACCTGCACCTCGCGCTCGCATGGCGCGCCGTCGACCATGCCGCGAAGGCGCACGGGAAAACCCTCCGGCCGGCCGAACGCCGCGACCCGGCCGGCGCGGTCCGCCGAGCCGGAGGCCTGCACGATGGCGATGGGGCCGATATCCTGCCCCGCCTCGCGCGCCTCATGCACGAAAAGGTCCGCATGCGCCTGCAGGAACCGGCTGGTGCCGAACTGGATGATACGAACGCTCACGCCGCCTGAATCCCTTGTGCGAACAACTTATTGGAAGAAATGCCGGGCACAGCTGTCCACGCTGGACACAGGCTGTCAATGTGTTTTTAATACAGAAAGAACAGGCCGCCCGCTCACCCGGGGGTGCAAGAGCGGGGCGGGGCATCATGAAGGGCAATGCCGTCTTCAAGAGCGGCTATAATCGCAGCCTTCAGCGCCTCGGTGCCCTGTCACCCGGCGCCGCCCTGCCCTCGGAGAGCGACCTCGCCCAATCGCTGGAGGTCAGCCGCACCACGGTCCGCGCGATACTGGCCATGCTGCAGGAGCACGGCATCACCGAGCGCCAGGACGGGCAGCGCCGGCTCACCCGCGCACCGACCCCGGCCGATCACTTCCCCGACGCGCAGACCCTGTCGGCGGGCGCGACGTTCGAGCGCCGCTTCATGGAGTGGATCCTCACCGGCGATCTCAGTCCCGGCCAGCTGCTGAACGCGGCCGAGCTAGCGCGCCAGTTCGGCACCTCCACCACCACCATCCGCGAATGTCTCGCCCGCTTCCAGCATTTCGGCCTGCTGGAGCGCCGGCCGAACAGCTCCTGGCTGTTCGGCGGCGTCACCGGCGACTTCGTGCGGGAGATGTACGAGGTGCGGGAAATGTTCGAGCTGCGGGCCACGCGCAGCTTGCTGGAACTGCCCGACAGCGCGCCCCCCTGGCGCGAACTGGCGGCGATCGAGCAGGAGCACCGCGACATCCTCGCCCATCTCGACCGGGACCATGCGCTGTTTCCCCAGCTCGACGAGCGCCTGCACCGCATCATCCATGAGACCACGCGCAACCGCTTCGTGCTGGACTTCTACAATGTCGTCGCGACGCTGTTTCACCACACCTATCGCTGGAACCGCGCCGACGCCAAGCCGCGCAGCGCCACCGCGCTGGTGGAGCACCTCGACTATATCGCCGCGCTGCGCAGCCGCGACCCGCGCGCCATCGACGCCAGCTGCCGCAAGCATCTGCGCACCGCGTGCGCCACGCTGATCCGCTCGCTGGAAGCCCGCGCGACCACCCCCTCACTGGCCGGAGCCGTAATGTGACCCGGATATTTGCCAGCATCGGCGAATGCATGATCGAGATGTCCCTCACCGCCAAGGGGCTCTACCGACGCGGCTTCGCCGGCGACACGCTCAACACCGCCTGGGGTGTGCGCGGGCTGACCGATCCGGCGCGGGTCGGCGTGCGCTATGTGACGCGGGTCGGCGCGGACGCCTCCTCGGACGAAATGCTGCGCTTCATCGCCGATGCCAGCATCGACACGGCGCACATCGCGCGCGAGCCCGACCGTCCGGTCGGCCTCTACATGATCGCCCTGCAGAATGGCGAGCGCTCCTTCTCCTATTGGCGCGACAGCTCGGCGGCGCGGCTGCTCGCCGCCGACGCCGGCGTGCTGCGGCAGGCGCTGGCGGATGCCGACAGCATCTATTTTTCCGGCATCACCTTGGCGATCCTGTCGCCGCCGCATCGCCAGACGCTGCTGGACCAGCTGGCCGACGCGCGCGCCCGGGGCGCCATGATCGCGTTCGACGCCAATATCCGCCTGAACCTATGGCCGGATCGCGCCGCCGCCCGCGCCGCGCTCGATGCGGGCTATCGCGTCGCGACCCTCGCCTTGCCGACCTTCCCCGACGAGGCCGAACTGTTCGGCGACACCGCGCCGGAAGCGACGGCGCGCCGGCTGGCCGCCTGTGGCGCCGAGGAGATCGTGGTCAAGAACGGCGCCGATCCCTGCACACTGCTGGTGGGCGACCGGATCGAGACCATCGCGCCGCTCGCCGTCGCCAATCCGCTGGATACAACAGGCGCGGGCGACAGCTTCAATGCGGGCTACATCGCCGCGCGTCGCGACGGCGCGGCGCCGGCCGACGCCGCCCGCTTCGCCCATCGCGTGGCCGCGCGGGTGATCGGCCGTCGCGGGGCGCTCATCGACATGGCGGAGCTGCGCGAACTCACCCTGACGCCGCGCTGACGAGATCCGCCCGCGCCGACGCTGCCACGACGGCGGGTCCTCGGGTCAGTCACGAAGGACCGGGTCGGGACATCCCCGCCGCGAAGCGACCGCAGGGGCGCCCTCAGCCCCCGTGGGAGCGTGCGGCGTCTTCGGGATGGGCGGCACCCCGGGCACGCCTCCGGCGGCCCACGGCGCGCTCTGTGGCGGCGTAAGGCGAGAAGCGCCTGCGATAGCGAAGATGTTCAGTGTGGGGAGGTCTTCATGCCGCGCGGGCCGCAGCGCCGCAGGGCGGGCACCGGCCATTTGGGCTGCGACAGCGCCGGGGCGGCGGGCGCGAGGGGGGCTGAAGCCGCGGCGCATCGGCCGCCGCGAAACCACGCAGCGCCCCCGCCGGCCTGCATGGCTTCTGTTGGTCAGGGCGCTGGTCCGCCGGTAACGCTACCGGCGAACCTGCCCCGATGGCACCGCGCCGCACCCCGCACCTTCCGGCACGGGGGGCGCGGCCCCAGCGTCAGGATCAACCGTTGACGGTTTCCTTCAGGCCCTTGCCGGGCGTGAACTTCGGGGCCTTGGAGGCCTCGATCTTGACCGGGTTGCCGGTACGCGGGTTGCGGCCCTCGCGCGCGGCGCGGGTCACGACGGAGAAGCTGCCGAAGCCGATCAGCTTGACTTCTTCGCCGGCCTTCAGCGAGGCGGCAATAGCGTCGAAGGTCGCGTCGACCGCGGCCGCAGCAGCGGCCTTCGTCAGCTTGGCCTGCTCGGCCACGGCGGCGACGAGTTCGTTCTTCGTGGTCATTTGACCGGTCCTTCCCTTGATTGCACAAGAATCGTCGATCGCATGCACCGACGACGGGCGGGCACACTTTCCCCAAAATGCGGCGATTGCAAGCGCCCCCCGCTAGAAACCCGCACAAATACACGACTTCAGGGGGTTTGAGTGTATTTCGATACCGCATTTTATGACAATGCGGCACGCCCGCAATTTAGGCGGATGCGACCCTTTTACCACCGGCGCCGGGCGGCGGGCCGGGCGAGAGCGCCGCCTTGGGGGCTGGAGGCGCCCGATCGGCGCAAAACTGACTCGCACGGCCCGCGCCGGCGCCCGCCCCTGGCGCCAAAACCGCGTTCCATCAGCCCGGAAAGCCGGCCCGGGCGAGAGCGCGGCGACGGCCCCGAGACGCAAAAACGGCGGCGCCCGCTTGGGCACCGCCGCTTCTTTTCCAGCGTCGAAACGTCCGCTCAGTGGGCGGCGAGGCCGCCGATTTCGTCGCGGGCGATCACCGGCTCGACCTCGGTGGTCGGCGCCAGCACCTTCTCTTCCCAGACGATCGCCTCCGGCTGGCGGATGAGCGCGTGCTGCAGCACCTCATCCATCCGCGACACCGGCACGATCTCCAGCGCGTTCTTCACATTGTCGGGGATTTCCGCCAGATCCTTGGCGTTCTCCTCGGGGATCAGAACCTTCTTGATGCCGGCCCGCAGGGCCGCCAGCAGCTTCTCCTTGAGGCCGCCGATCGGCAGCACCCGGCCGCGCAGCGTGATTTCGCCGGTCATGGCGATGTCGCGGCGGATCGGGATGCCGGTCAGCACCGAGGTCAGCACGGTCGCCATGGCGACGCCGGCCGACGGCCCGTCCTTCGGGGTCGCCCCTTCGGGAACGTGGACATGGATGTCGCGCCGGTCGAACAGCGGCGGCTCGATGCCGAAATCGAGGGCGCGCGAGCGGACATAGGAGGCCGCCGCCGAGATCGATTCCTTCATCACGTCGCGCAGATTGCCGGTGACGGTCATCTTGCCCTTGCCGGGCATCATCACGCCTTCGATGGTGAGGATCTCGCCACCGACCTCGGTCCAGGCCAGGCCTGTGACCACGCCGACCTGGTCCTCGGTCTCGGCCTCGCCATAGCGGTATTTCGGCGCGCCGAGATAGTCCTCCAGCTGCTGGACCGTGACCTTGACCGTCTTCTTCTTGGTCAGCATCAGGTCCTTCACCGCCTTGCGGGCGAGATTGGAAATCTCGCGCTCAAGGTTGCGCACGCCGGCTTCCCGCGTATAGCGGCGCACCAGCATCAGCAGCGCCTCATCGTCGATCGACCATTCCTTCAGCTGCAGACCGTGCTTGGTCAGCGCCTGCGGAATGAGATGGCGGCGGGCGATCTCGACCTTCTCGTCCTCGGTGTAGCCGGCGATGCGGATCACTTCCATCCGGTCCAGCAGAGCCGGCGGGATGTTCAGCGTGTTGGCCGTGGTGACGAACATCACGCTGGAGAGGTCATAGTCCACCTCCAGATAGTGGTCGGCGAAGGTGTGGTTCTGCTCGGGGTCCAGCACCTCAAGCAGGGCCGAGGACGGGTCGCCGCGGAAATCGGCGCCCATCTTGTCGATCTCGTCCAGCAGGAACAGCGGGTTGGACTTCTTGGCCTTGCGCATCGACTGGATGATCTTGCCGGGCATGGAGCCGATATAGGTCCGGCGATGCCCGCGGATCTCCGCCTCGTCGCGCACGCCGCCAAGGGCCACGCGCACATATTCGCGGCCCGTCGCCTTGGCGATGGACTTGGCAAGCGAGGTCTTGCCGACGCCGGGCGGGCCGACCAGGCACAGGATCGGGCCGGTCAGCTTGTTCTGCCGGCTCTGCACGGCGAGATATTCGACGATGCGGTCCTTGACCTTGTCGAGGCCGAAATGGTCGGTATCCAGCACGTTCTGGGCGAAGGGCAGGTCCTTCTTGACCTTGCTGCGGTTGCTCCACGGGATCGACAGCATCCAGTCGAGATAGTTGCGCACCACGGTGGCTTCCGCCGACATGGGCGACATCTGCCGCAGCTTCTTCAGCTCGTGCGTGGCCTTCTCGCGCGCCTCCTTGGAGAGCTTGACGGTCTTGATGCGCTCTTCCAGCTCGGCCAGCTCGTCGCGGCCGTCCTCGCCGTCGCCCAGCTCCTTCTGGATCGCCTTCATCTGCTCGTTGAGATAGTACTCGCGCTGGGTCTTCTCCATCTGGCGCTTGACGCGCGTGCGGATGCGCTTCTCGACCTGAAGGACCGAGATTTCGCTCTCCATCAGCGAGAGCACCTTCTCAAGGCGGGTGGTGACCTTGAGGATTTCCAGCACCGCCTGCTTCTCGGGGATCTTCACCGCGAGATGCGAGGCCACGGTGTCGGCCAGCTTCGAGTGCTCCTCGATCTGGGTGACGACGCCGACGACTTCGGGCGAGACCTTCTTGTTCAGCTTCACATAGCTGTCGAATTCGGCCAGCACCGAGCGGCCGAGCGCCTCGGCCTCGACCTTGGCGCCAAGCTCCTCCTCCAGCGCCTCCGCCTCGGCCTCATAGAGGTCGGTGCGGTCGGTGTAGTGCCGGACCTTGGCGCGCGAAATGCCCTCGACCAGCACCTTCACCGTGCCATCCGGCAGCTTCAGCAGCTGCAGCACCGAGGCGAGCGTGCCGATCTTGTAGATGGACGAGGTCTCCGGGTCGTCGTCGGAGGCGTTCTCCTGCGTCGCCAGCAGGATGAAGGTGTCGTTGCGCATCACTTCTTCGAGGGCGCGGATGGATTTCTCACGGCCGACGAACAGGGGCACGATCATGTGCGGGAAAACGACGATGTCGCGCAGCGGCAGGACCGGGAAGGTCTGAGGGACTCCCGGGGTGAGCGCGGTGCGAGGCTTGGGGCTCGTCATGGCTCTTTCCTTTCTGTTGGCGGCGGGCGACGTGTCCTGACGACAGGCGTCGTCGGGCGGCACCGTGCCGCAATGCGGCCGGAACGCGAACGTTGATCTCTGTGCGGGGGCTGCGTGAGGCGCGCTGGGCACGTCGATGCGGTCGAGGACCGGGGGTTGAGGCTCAGATGGCGATGCCCCCGCCCCCCGTCAAGGGAGCGGGCCGCGTCGCTGGCCGGGCGTGGCTGCCCGGCCCTGCCCACCGCCGGTTCCTCAGGCACTCGCGCCCGCATCGCCGGCTGCGCGGTCCGCATAGATGTAGAGCGGACGCGCATTCTGATCGACGACCTCTTTGCTGATGACGACCTCCTCCACCCCTTCGAGGCCCGGCAGGTCGAACATCGTGTCGAGCAGGATGCCTTCCATGATCGAGCGCAGGCCGCGCGCGCCGGTCTTGCGCTCGATCGCCTTGCGGGCGATGGCACCAAGCGCTTCCTCATGGATGGTCAGCTCGACATTCTCCATCTCGAACAGGCGCTGATACTGCTTCACCAGCGCGTTCTTCGGCTCGGAGAGGATCTTCTTCAACGCCGCCTCGTCGAGATCGCCCAGCGTGGCGATGACGGGAAGGCGGCCGATGAATTCCGGGATCAGCCCGTATTTCAGCAGGTCTTCCGGCTCGACCTCGCGGAACACCTCGCCCGGCTTGCGGTCCTCGGGGGCGGAGACGACGGCGCCGAAGCCGATCGAAGTGCCCTTGCCACGCGAGGAGATGATCTTGTCGAGGCCGGCGAAGGCGCCGCCGCAGATGAACAGGATGTTGGTCGTGTCCACCTGCAGGAATTCCTGCTGGGGATGCTTGCGCCCGCCCTGCGGCGGCACGGAGGCGACGGTGCCTTCCATGATCTTCAGCAGCGCCTGCTGCACGCCCTCGCCCGAAACGTCGCGGGTGATCGAGGGGTTGTCGGATTTGCGGCTGATCTTGTCGATCTCGTCGATATAGACGATGCCGCGCTGCGCCCGCTCGACATTGTAGTCGGCCGACTGCAGCAGCTTGAGGATGATGTTCTCGACATCCTCGCCGACATAGCCCGCCTCGGTCAGCGTGGTCGCGTCCGCCATGGTGAAGGGCACGTCGAGGATGCGGGCCAGCGTCTGCGCGAGCAGCGTCTTGCCCGAGCCGGTCGGCCCGATCAGCATGATGTTGGACTTGGCCAGCTCGACGTCGCCGGCGTGCTTGGTCGCGTGGTTCAGGCGCTTGTAGTGGTTATGCACCGCCACCGAGAGGACGCGCTTGGCATGGAACTGGCCGATCACATAATCGTCCAGGACCTTGCAGATTTCCTTCGGGGTCGGGATGCCGTCGCGCGACTTCACCAGCGAGGATTTGTTCTCCTCGCGGATGATGTCCATGCACAGCTCGACGCATTCATCGCAGATGAACACGGTCGGTCCCGCAATGAGTTTGCGGACCTCGTGCTGGCTCTTGCCGCAGAACGAGCAGTAAAGAGTATTCTTGCTGTCGCCGCCGCCAACCTTGCTCATGCGTCTCTCCGTCCGCTCGGCGGTCCAGGCATTGCCCGGAACCGCCCCAGTCCCGCGGCCGCCGCGGGCCTCCAAGGGGGGAGAAACGCGACGGCTCGAAAACGCCGTCAAAAGGAAGCGACTTAAGGGTCCTTGTTCGGTGTCACAGCCAAGCACGCTAGCAGCGACACGATCAAGCGGGCAATCGAACCATCCCCGACTTCGCGGATGGGCGCTGGCCTCGTCGTACCCCCGTCACACCTCCGGGCGACACTTCATTCTGAAGTCATGCAAGCGCGATACCGCGAAGCATGCAAGCCCGCGCTTCAATTCGGCGCGGGCTTCGATCTTAATATAGGAAGCCGACCCGGCTTCGGAAACACGGCGCAAACGCCCGTCAGGGCTTCGCCGGTGCCTCTTCCGGGCGCTTGTCGATCACTTTGTCGATAAGCCCAAAGGACTTGGCGACCTCGGCGGTCATGAAGTTGTCGCGCTCCAGCGCGTCCTCCACCGCCTTGATGTCCTGGCCCGTGTGCTTCACGTAGATCTCATTGAGCCGCTGCTTGAGGCTCATGATCTCCTTGGCGTGCAGCATGATGTCCGTCACCTGGCCCTGGAAGCCGCCCGAGGGCTGGTGCACCATGATTCGCGCGTTGGGCAGGGCGAAGCGCATGTCCTTCTCGCCGGCGGTCAGCAGCAGCGAGCCCATCGAGGCCGCCTGGCCGATGCACAGCGTCGACACCGCCGGCTTGATGAACTGCATCGTGTCGTAGATCGCCAGCCCCGACGTCACCACCCCGCCCGGGGAGTTGATGTACATCGAGATTTCCTTCTTCGGATTCTCCGCTTCGAGGAACAGCAGCTGGGCGACCATGAGGGTCGCCATGCCGTCCTCGACCGGGCCGGTCAGGAAAATGATGCGCTCCTTCAGGAGCCGGGAATAAATGTCGTAGGAACGCTCGCCCCGGTTGGTCTGTTCGACAACCATCGGGACCAGGTAGTTGTTCAAGGTATCAATCGGGTCACGCATATTTCGATCCTCGGCGGTCCGGCGCGCCTGCGCCGCCCGCGAATCCAACCACCCTACACTAAAGGGAAAGCGCGTCCCTACCAGCCCGCCGGCGATGAAGTGGCGGACAGCGGAGCCGGGCACAGCGCACGACTCCGCGAGTTCCGTCGGCCTCAGGCCGCCTTGGTGTCCTCGTCCTCGGCGTAGAGTTCCTCGCGCGAGACGGGGACTTCATTGACCGTGGCGAGTTCGAGCAGATAGTCGACCACCTTCTCCTCGAAAATCGGCGCGCGCAGGCTGGCCAGAGCCTGGGCGTTCTTGCGGTAGAACTCCCACACCTGCTGCTCCTGCCCGGGGAACTGGCGGGCACGCTCGACGACGGCGCGGGTCACTTCGTCGTCCGTCACCTGAATGTTGTTCTTCTCACCGATTTCCGCAAGCACCAGCCCGAGGCGCACGCGGCGCTCGGCGATCTTCTGGTAGTCGGCGCGGGCGGCTTCCTCGGTCGTGTCCTCGTCGGCGAAGGTCTTGTTCTGGGTGGCCATCTCGGCCGTCACCGAGCCCCAGATGCCGTCGAATTCCTGCTGGGCCAGCGTCGGGGGAACGTCGAACTGGTGCAGCCCGTCCAGCGCGTCGAGCAGGCGGCGCTTGGCCTTGTTGCGGCTCTGCGCGTTGTGCTCCTGGGCGATGCGGCTCTTCACCTGCTCCTTGAGCGCCTCAAGGCTGTCCATGCCGAGCGTCTTGGCGAACTCGTCGCCGATTTCCATCTCGGTCGGCGATTCGATCATCTTCGCCGTCACCTCGAACGCGGCCGCCTTGCCGGCCAGATGGGCCGCCTGGTAGGCCTCGGGGAAGGTCACATTGACGGTGCGGGTCTCGTCTTCCTTGATGCCGACGAGCTGCTCCTCGAAGCCGGGGATGAAGCTGTTGGAGCCGAGCACCAGCGGCACGTCCTCGCCCGAACCGCCCTCGAACACTTCGCCGTCGATCGAGCCGACGAAGGACAGGGTGACGCGGTCGCCATTCTCGGCGGTGCCGTCAGGCTTGGCGGCATAGGGGCGGTTGGCCTCGGCGATCCGCTTGACGGTCTCCTCGACCTCTTCCTCGGACACGGCCAGCACCGGCTTGTCGAGGCTGATGCTCTTGAAGTCGCCGAGCGTGATCGCCGGCAGCACTTCGAGATTCACGGTGAAGGACAGGTCGGCCTTGCCCTCGATCACCTCGTTGACCGCCGCCTCGTCCTGCGGCAGCTCGACCTTGGGCTGCATGGCGAGCTTGAAGCCGTTATCCTCGATGATCTTGGTATTGGCCTCGTTCACCGCCTGGTCGATCACCTCGGCCAGCACGGACTTGCCGTACATGCGCTTGAGATGGGCGACCGGCACCTTGCCGGGGCGGAAGCCGTTGAGGCGGACCTTGTCCTTGAGCTCGCTGAGGCGCGCATTGGCCTTGGCGTCAAGTTCGGCGGCCGGCAGCACCACGCGATATTCGCGCTTGAGACCTTCGGCGAGGAGTTCGGTGACCTGCATTTTCAATCGGCCTTCGTCTTGTTTGCCGCTTGCGCGAGCTCTCGAATGTCTGTGTGCGAGGCCGCGTGAACGCCGTTGGCCCCGCTCGGTGCAAATGGGTCGGAGGGCGGCACCGGACAAGGGCAGGCACTGGTGCGGGCGGAGGGACTCGAACCCCCACGACTCTCGCCACTGGAACCTAAATCCAGCGCGTCTACCAGTTCCGCCACGCCCGCGGTTGCGCCTGTCGCCCGCCACATCGTCCGCGAGGGACGCGCATGGGCGCATGTGCGCGCACCCGAGAAGGTACCGCCAGCCGGGTGCGGGCTTATAACACGGTCATGACGCTGCGCCAGCGCAAAATGCGCGCCCCCGCTCGCCGCTACACAGCCCCGAGAAAGCCGAACAGCCTGACATAGACCGGGCGCAGCGCCTCGATCAGATCATCGGCCACCAGCCCCGGCCCGGCCTCGCGCGCCGCCTCGCCATGCAGCCACACGCCAGCGCTCGCCGCCTCGAAGGGCGCCATGCCCTGCGCCAGCAGCCCGCCGACGATTCCCGCCAGCACATCGCCCGCCCCCGCTGTCGCGAGATAGGGCGGCGCGTTGGCAGCGATCGAGGCGCGCCCGTCCGGGCTCGCCACCACCGTGTCGGGCCCCTTGAGCAGCAGGGTCGCCCCGAGCCGGGCCGCCCCGGCGCGCGCCCGCTCCAGCCGCGAGGGCGCCTCCAGCACCTCCGGGCAGCCCTCGAACAGCCGGGCGAACTCGCCCTCATGCGGGGTGGCGACCGCCGCTGGCGCGGCCGCGAGCGCGCGGGCGAGCGCGTCCGCCTCGCCCTTGAAGGAGGTGAGGAGATCGGCGTCGATCACCAGCCGCCGGTCGCCGCAGGCCGCCAGTCGCTCGCGCGCCCCCGGCCCGACGCCGAGGCCCGGCCCCAGCACCACCGTCGTCAGCCGGGCATCGGCCAAAAGCTGCGCCAGCCCGGTGGCGTCCTCCACCGGCCGCACCATGACGGCGGAGAGATTGGCCGCGTGGATCGCCAGCGCCTCCGCCGGGCAGGCCACCGTCACCAGCCCCGCCCCGGCCCGCAGCGCCGCGCGGGCGGCCAGTCGCGTCGCCCCGGTCGCCTGCGCCGGGCCGGAGACGGCGACGAGATGGCCGCGACTATATTTATGCCCTTCCGCCGCCGGCACCGGGAAACGATCCGCCCACAGCTCCGGCACGTTCTCGAAGGCGCGGGGCGCGATCGCGTCCAGCGCGTCGGGCCGGATTCCGATAGCGGCCACGGTCAGTTCGCCCGCATGCAGGCGGCCCGGCAGCAGCACATGGCCGGGCTTGGGCCGGAAGAAGGTGACGCTCCAGCGCGCCTTTATCGCCGCCCCGCGCACCGCGCCGGTGGCGCCGTCGATGCCGGAGGGCAGGTCGACCGCCAGCACCGGCAGGCCGCTGGCGTTGACGCGCTCGACCAAATCCCGCGCCACGCCGTCGAGATCGCGCGCCAGCCCGGCGCCGAACAGGGCGTCGATGACGAGGTCGATCCCCTCCAGCGCCGCGCCTTCCGCCGGCTCGACCGGCCCGGTCCATCGCGCCGCCATCAGCGCCGCATCGCCGCACAGCGCGGCGCGCTCGCCCAGCAGCGCGAGGCGCACCCGATAGCCGCAAGCGACCAGAAGCCGCGCCGCGACGAATCCGTCGCCGCCATTATTGCCCGGCCCGCACAGCACCAGAACCCGCCCGCCGGCCACCGTCACCCGCGCCGCGAGCCGGGCGACCGCTTCTCCCGCCCGTTCCATAAGCACGGCGCCGGGCACGCCGGCATCGATGGTGAAGGCGTCGGCGCGCGCCATCTCGCTGGGGGTGAAAAGCTCCATGAAACCTTGTTCCTGCACGGTCCGGAAGGGGCTGCTTGGGTGTAGCCAAGCTTAGCCGAAACCGGCCTTCTCAGGCGAGCCGCGCCAGCGCCGCAGCAAACGGCGGCAAATGCCCATGTTTCGCGCAGCCTTCAGGCACCGATCGCGGCCGGAGTCGCCCAGTTCTTAATCATTCCGCCCAAAACTTCATCGTTCGCTGAAAACGAAGCTGTTTGGCCCGCCGCGTGGCGCCGTGCGATGATGGGCTATTAACGGTTTCCGGCGACACTGGGGTGCTTGGCATGGGTTCTGCTTCTTCGCGACCCGACTCGGCCGGGCGTCGCGGATCGACGAGTCAGGGAGACGAGGTCAGATGAAGAAGATTGAGGCCATCATTAAGCCCTTCAAGCTCGACGAGGTGAAGGAGGCGCTGCAGGAAATCGGCCTGCAGGGCATCACCGTCACGGAAGCCAAGGGCTTCGGCCGGCAGAAGGGGCATACGGAACTGTATCGCGGCGCGGAATACGTCGTCGATTTCCTGCCCAAGGTGAAGATCGAGATCGTGGTCGCCGACGAAACGGTGGAAACCGCGATCGACGCCATCCGCCGCGCCGCCCAGACCGGCCGCATCGGCGATGGCAAGATCTTCGTTTCCAACATCGAAGAGGCCATTCGCATTCGTACCGGCGAGTCGGGCGTCGACGCCATCTGAGAGCCAGCGTAGTATGGTCGCGCATATGAGCGCGCCGCATCCTGACAGGGTGCGGCGCGTATCGTCGTTGACCATCCGCTTGGGACCAGCTGCCCCTCAAAAGACGGCAGTATCAGAAGAGGTACGAACAATATGACGACGGCCAAGGATGTACTGAAGCTAATAAAGGACAACGACGTTAAATACGTCGACCTGCGCTTCACCGATCCGCGCGGCAAGTGGCAGCATGTGACCTTCGACATCACGATGGTCGACGAAGATTTCTTCGCCGAAGGTCAGGCTTTCGATGGTTCCTCCATTGCGGGCTGGAAGGCCATCAACGAATCGGACATGCACCTGCAGCCCGATCTCGATTCCGTCAGCATCGACCCGTTCTTCGCCGAGACCACCATGGTCGTGGTCTGCGACGTGCTGGAGCCGACCACGGGCGAGCCCTATGGCCGCGACCCGCGCGGCATTTCCAAGAAGGCCGAGGCCTATCTGAAGTCCACCGGCATCGGCGACACCATCTATATCGGGCCGGAAGCCGAGTTCTTCATTTTCGACGACGTGCGCTTCACCGCCGACCCCTACAACACCGGCTTCAAGCTCGATTCGGTCGAACTGCCCACCAATGGCGGCACCGAATATGAAGGCGGCAATCTCGGCCACCGCGTCCGCACCAAGGGCGGCTATTTCCCGGTTCCGCCGGTCGACAGCTGCCAGGACCTGCGCGGCGAGATGCTCGCCGCCATGGCCCGCATGGGCGCCAAGGTCGAGAAGCACCACCACGAAGTCGCCTCCGCCCAGCATGAGCTGGGGCTGAAGTTCGACACGCTGGTGACGATGGCCGACCAGCTGCAGATCTATAAGTACTGCATCCACCAGGTCGCCAACGTCTATGGCAAGACGGCCACCTTCATGCCGAAGCCGATCTTCGGCGACAACGGCTCGGGCATGCATGTGCACCAGTCGATCTGGAAGGACGGCAAGCCGCTGTTCGCCGGCAACAAATATGCCGACCTCAGCCAGGAATGCCTGTGGTACATTGGCGGCATCATCAAGCACGCCAAGGCACTGAACGCCTTCACCAACCCGCTGACCAACTCCTATAAGCGGCTGGTCCCCGGCTACGAGGCCCCCGTGCTGCTCGCCTATTCCGCGCGCAACCGCTCGGCCTCCTGCCGCATCCCCTACACCACCTCGCCCAAGGCCAAGCGCGTCGAGACCCGCTTCCCGGACCCGGGTGCGAACCCCTATCTCGCCTTCGCCGCGCTGCTGATGGCCGGCCTTGACGGCATTCTGAACAAGATCGATCCCGGTCCGGCCATGGACAAGGACCTGTACGATCTGCCGCCGAAGGAGCTGAAGAAGATCCCGACCGTCTGCGGTTCGCTGCGCGAGGCGCTGTCCTCGCTCGACAAGGACCGCGACTTCCTCAAGAAGGGCGGCGTGTTCGAGGACGACTTCATCAACGCCTATATCGAGCTGAAGATGGTCGAGGTGATGCGGTTCGAGATGACCCCGCACCCGGTCGAGTTCGAGATGTACTATTCGGTCTGACCGGCACGCCGGCTGACCAACGGAAAGGGGCGCCGCAGGGCGCCCCTTTTTGTGCGCCCACCCCTCGATCTCCTGCGCATACCCAGAGGTATCTCAATCCAGCCCTTTCACGCGCGCGTGAATCGTGTAGGAATTTTGCTGGGGTATCTCAAGGGGGCTTTTCTATGCGTCATACCGTGTTGGGCGCCGTCGCGTCCGTGCTTCTGATGGGCACCAGCAGCGGCGCGCTCGCGTCGGCCGGCTGCTCCGCCCTGAACGGGACTTTCTCCGGCGGTTCGATCTCCGGCAGCACGTCCGGCACCGGGTTCGATGCCGGCGACACGATCAAGCTGACCGTCACCGCCGTCGGGGGCTCCGACCGGCTGGGCCTCTACAACGCGACGACGCACAACCCGGCGATCCTGAGCTTCGACACGGTCGGCTCGCAGACCTATGTCGTGCCGGAGGCGACCTCGGACGAACTCATCATCAGCGGCACGCAGTCCAACTCAGGCTCGAATTTCGCGTGGAGCTGCACGGCCGGCGGCGGCGCGAATGGCGGCGCCACCGACAGCCAGAAACTGGCCAGCGTCCAGGCGATCGGCTCGACGGTCGTAGCCAACACATCAGGCGCCGCCATCAGCACCTCGGTGTCCACCGCCATCGATTCCGCGCTGGGTGGGGGTAGCTCCAGTCCCTCGACACCGACGATCACGGCCATGACCCGCGAGGAATATGCCGATTATATGGTCCAGGTGGAATCCAAGGGGCGAACATTACCCAAGAGTTTAGCCGACACGACCTACACTTATGCGCTCATTAACTATGGACGCCAGTATTTGAAGGGCTTCGTGCCCGTGAGGACCGAAGATGGCGTCGAGTGGGTGAGCGCATCTTCGGTGACGGCTGGCACCTCGTCGCAATTCGCTCCTTCAGGCGACCGCACCGGCGTTTCGGAAACCGCGGGCGATGCCTTCTCGGCCCTCAGCTATGCGAACGTCAACAAGTCGCTCTCGCTCGCCACACCGATGATCGAGCAGAACTGGAGCGCCTGGGTCGATGTGCGCGGCAGCGGATTCCAGCAGTCGGATTCCGACCTGCTGAAGGGCACGCAGATCAACGCCACGGTTGGCCTCACCTATCGTCTCGCCCCCGCCGTCGTGGTCGGCGTGTTCGGCGGCTATGAGAATTTCGATTACGATTTCGCCTGGCTCACCGGCAACCTGAATGGCGACGGCGCCACGGTCGGCACCTATGCCGGCTGGCAGATCACGCCGACGCTGCGCTGGAAGGGCATGGTTGGCTGGACCGGGCTCAGCTACGACGCCTCCGCCGGTCTGGCGGCCGGCAGCTTCGACGGCTCGCGCTGGCTGCTCTCGACCGGGATCAATGGCACCTATGATGTCGGCGGCTATACCGTCGAACCCTCCGCCGATGTGTTCGCCCTCTGGGAAAGCCAGGGCAACTATATCGACACGCTGGGCGGGCTCCACGATTCGCGCGATTTCTCCACCGGGCGCGTCGCGCTGGGCGGCAAGGTGACGGCGCCGCACTGGATCGAGGGCGTGATGCCCTATCTCGGCCTTTACGCCGACTGGCGCTTTGCCTCGGACGATGCCGTGGTGGCGGATGTGCCCGACACCGGCATTGGCGACGGCTGGTCGGCGCGGGTGACGGGCGGTTTCAGCATGCGTGTTCTAACGGCCGGATCGCTGTCGCTCGGCGGCGAATATGGCGGCATCGGCGCGGATTACAGCGTGTGGACCGGCACCGCCCGGCTGACCGTGCCGTTCTGAGCCTCGTCACACGGACGGCGGGGGCGGCCAAAGCCACCTTCGCCTTCCCGCCTTCGCCGTGCCGCTGCGCCGTGAAGACTTCGCCGTAGGGCCTCCACAGAAGCGCCCGGCCAATATAACGAGCAGGCAAACATATCGAGCGGACAAACAAAAAGGGCGGGTCCAAGGACCCGCCCTTTCGTATTGTAGGGAAACGCCGATCAGCGCTTCGAGAACTGGAAGCTGCGGCGGGCCTTGGCCTTGCCGTACTTCTTACGCTCGACGACACGCGAATCGCGGGTCAGGAAGCCGCCCTTCTTCAGCGGGCCGCGCAGCTCGGGCTCGTAATAGGTGAGCGCGCGCGAAATGCCGTGGCGCAGCGCGCCGGCCTGGCCGGAGAGGCCGCCGCCGGAAACGGTGCACACCACGTCATACTGGCCGGTACGGGCCGCCGTGGTGAAGGGCTGCTGGATGATGAGGCGCAGCACGGGACGGGCGAAATACACCTCGATCTCGCGCTCATTGACCAGGATCTTGCCGGTGCCGGGGCGGATCCACACGCGGGCGACCGCGTTCTTGCGCTTGCCGGTGGCGTAGGAGCGGCCCTGGCGGTCCAGCTTCTGGACATGCTTGGGGGCCTCGGGGGCCTGGGACTTGAGGGCTTCGAGCCCGTCGAGCGACTGGATGAGCTCAGCCATGATCAGTTCCCCACATTCTTGCGGTTGAGCGCGGCGACATCGAGCGTCTCCGGCTGCTGGGCTTCATGCGGATGGGTGGCACCCTTGTAGACGCGCAGATTGCCCATCAGCTTGCGGCCGAGCGGGCCGCGCGCCAGCATGCGCTCCACGGCCTTCTCGACCACGCGCTCGGGGAAACGACCTTCGAGGATGAACTTAGCCGTCCGCTCCTTGATGCCGCCGGGGAAACCGGTGTGGTGGTAATAGACCTTGTCGTCGCGCTTGCGGCCGGTCAGCACCACCTTGTCGGCATTGATGACGACGATGTTGTCGCCGCAATCGACATGCGGGGTGTAGATCGGCTTGTGCTTGCCCTTGAGGCGGGTGGCGATGATGGTCGCGAGACGGCCGACCACGAGGCCGGACGCGTCGATCACGACCCATTTCTTCTGAATATCGGCGGGTTTTGCCGAAAACGTCTTCATGGGAAAATCCATATGCAAGGGCGCGGAATGCCCGCACCTCTCTCGTGGCGGGTTTCTAGACGAGCCCACGCGCAACGTCAATGTCGCCATACGCCGAATTCATGTTACTAATCAACGAGTTGCAATTTAGGTATTTTAATACCACGCGCTAACCCCTTGAAATAGACCTCCGCCACCCGCGAAGGGCCGTGCGCGCACCGACGCACCGCTCCTGCGAAAAAGCTCGCCTCGCCCGCCGCCCGGTCCCATATGGCGGGACGCGCCCCGCCTCCAGCCTTCAGGTCCTGCGATGAATCACGATTCCTATGACGACGCCTTCATCGCCGACTGGCTTGCCGGCGTGCGGACCATTGCGGTCGTCGGCGCCAGCCCGAAGCCCGATCGCCCCAGCCATGGCGTCGCGCTCTATCTCGCCCAGCGCGGCTACAAGGTGTTCGCGATCAATCCCGGCCAGGCCGGGCGCGCCATTGCCGGCCTGCCGACCTATGCCCACCTCGCCGACGTGCCCGAGCCGATCGACATGGTCGACGTGTTCCGCGCGCCCGAGCATCTCGAATCCGTGGTCGGGGAAGCGCTGGCGCTCTCGCCCCGGCCCAAGCTGATCTGGGGTCAGCTCGGCGTGCGCGACGATGCGGCGGCGGCGCGGGCAGAGGCCGGCGGCATCGCGGTGATCATGAACCGCTGCCCGGCGATCGAGATTCCCCGCCTGCGCCTCGCCCGGCCGGACGCTCAGAAGCGATAGCCGACCAGCAGCATCACCGAGGGCTGGAACGCCTCCTGCACCACGGGGCTGTCGGCGGCGTCGCCAAGGAGATAGCCGAGGCCCACCTCGCCGCGCACCAGCCAATGCTCGGTGAACGCATAGGTCGCTGCCAGTTCGAGATCGACGCGCTTGAAGCCGGCGCCGATCTCGTAGCGCGGCAGTCCCGACAGGGCGGACTGCGCCGCCGTCACGCCGAAATAGGCCTGCATGTAGTCCTCGTCGGCCCAGGTGGTGGAAACGCCGGCGGAGACGCGGAACTGCCCGGCATCATGGGCGAGTTTGAATCCGAGCGTCGCCTGCGTGCCGTCGCTGCCGCCGACGATCCGCTCGAGCGAGCCGTAGATTTCGGCCGCGCCCCACTCATAGGTGAGGGTGGCGCCGACCACGCCGCCCATGTCGATGTCGCCAAGCCCCCTGAGATGGTCGGAATCACTCTGCTTGCGGCCGGTGTCATAGCCAAGCTGCCCGCTCAAAGTGAGATCGCCGAGGCTGTACACATTCACCGACACACCGCGCGGGTCGATTGTCACATGCTCGCCCAGCGTGGCGGTGACGAAGGGAACGGGCTGAACGTCGAACTCGTCCGATCCCTCATATGTCGGCGCGATCAGCACGCCGCCGCCCAGCACGACATTCCAGCCGGCCAGCTTCTCGGCGACGAAGAGCCAGCCATCGGCGGCGGAGGCGACCCCCGTGGGGCGCGGGGAGAGGGCCTCGGCCGCGCTCGGGTCGGCGGCGAAGGCGGATGGCAACAGCAGGGCGCAGCCGGCGAGCGGCAGGCCGAGATGGGCGAGGAAGCGGTATTTCATGCGCGGTCTCTGCGAGGGCCGGAGGGCACGTCCCGCAGAAACGTTCTGCGGGATGCCCACCCCTTCCGCGAGCGGGCCCACCGGGGCCAGTGCCGCTTCGTAATTGCGCCAAACTCTTCGCTATCGTGCAGTGCAGCACGCCAGGGAAAGCTGAACATGCGCGAATTCGCGAACGGATTTCTGGCGAACGCACCGTTGGCGAACTGGCTGCAGGCCCGCGCCCCCGAAGTCAGCTTCGCCCTCGCGCTCAGCCCGGTCTTCGCCTGGATGGCACCGTTCGACACCACCGAGGGCAGCGTGCTGGAGCGGCTGGCCTTCTGGGGCGGGCTGCTGGCCGCGTGGTTCCTGGTGCTGTCGATCACGCAGGCGCGGGCGCAGCGCCTGCCCCGGCTCGCCGCCCTGTCGCCGGCGGCGCGGATGGCGGTGGTAGTGGCCCTCGCGGCCCTGCCGATGATCGTCATCACCGGCCTCGCCGCCAGCGCGATGGAGGGCTGGCAGGCCAGCCCGTGGGAAGTGGTGGAAACGTATGTCCAGGTGCTGCTGATCGGCGCGCTGGTGACGCTGCTGTGGCAGGCCATCAGCCTCGCCCGTCCGGGCGCGGCGCGTCCTGCCCCGGCGATGGCGACGCCCGAGGCGGGCCAGCCCGCGGCATCGCTGCCGACCTTTGCCCGGCCTGCCTTTGCCCGGCCCGCCGCCGCCCTGCCCGCCACCGGCCTGCTGGCCCGACTGCCGCCCGCCCTGCGCGGTCCCCTGCTCTGCCTGCAGATGGAGGACCATTATGTCCGCATCCACACGGCCAAGGGTTCCGCGCTGGCACTGCTGCGCCTGAGCGACGCCATCGCCCAGACCGGCGCCACCGCCGGCCGGCAGGTCCACCGCTCCTGGTGGGTGTCTGACGAGGCGGTGGAAGGCTTCGAGAAACAGGGCCGCACCGGCCGGCTGCGGCTCTCCAACGGGCTGCGTGTGCCGGTGTCGCAGCGCTATGCGCGCGAGGTCGAAGCAGCGTTCGGGCCGGCGGCAGCGGAAGAGGCGACCTCCCCTCGGCTTCCGGGCTGAGGGCCGCTCAACCCCTCCTCCCGTTTCATCCTCCGGAAGAAGCGCAGGCCGGTTCCCGCAATAGGCGCAGGCCTCTCCGGCATCGGCGCGGCCTTCGGCGGGCCGTGCGCGCTGCTGTCCTCCCACCACGGCCGGGAGAACGGCCACGCCCGATATCAACAGCAATATTACGCTGTTTAATTCTTTCTCCAATCCTGTTGCGTTTTTTAGCGGAGGCGCGACACTGCCGGCCAAGACGCCCGCAGCGTCCCGCGCCCTCGCGCGGATCGCCGGCCCGTCGACAGGAGAACGCCAATGACCGACGTCACCTCGCCCGCTCCGGGCTTCGCCACCCTCGCCGTCCATGCCGGCGCCGCGCCCGACCCGACCACCAAGGCCCGCGCCACGCCGATCTACCAGACCACCTCCTTCGTGTTCGACGATGTCGACCACGCCGCCTCGCTGTTCGGGCTGAAGGCGTTCGGCAATATCTATACCCGCATCGGCAACCCGACCAATGCGGTGCTGGAAGAGCGCGTGGCGGCGCTGGAAGGCGGCACCGCCGCCCTCGCCGTGGCCTCCGGCCATGCCGCGCAGCTGCTTGCCTTCCAGACGCTGCTGACCCCCGGCGACGAGTTCATCGCCGCCCGCAAGCTCTATGGCGGGTCGATCAACCAGTTCAACCACGCCTTCAAGAGCTTCGGCTGGAACGTGGTGTGGGCCGATTCCGACGATGTCGCCTCCTTCGAGCGCGCCATCTCGCCGCGCACCAAGGCCATCTTCATCGAATCGATCGCCAATCCCGGCGGCATCGTCACCGACATCGCCGCCATATCGAAAATCGCCAAGCGCGCCGGCGTGCCGCTGATCGTCGACAACACGCTGGCCACCCCCTATCTCATCCGCCCGTTCGAGCATGGCGCCGACATCATCATCCATTCCGCCACCAAGTTTCTCGGCGGTCATGGCAATTCGATCGGCGGCGTGCTGGTCGATGGCGGCTCGTTCGACTGGATGCGCGAGGGGCGCTACCCCTTCCTCTCGCAGCCGCGGCCGGAATATGAGGGCATCGTCATTGGCGAGGCCTTCGGCAATTTCGCCTTCGCCATCGCCGCCCGGGTGCTGGGCCTGCGCGATCTCGGCCCGGCGCTGTCGCCCTTCAACGCCTTCCTGCTGCTCACCGGCATCGAGACCCTGCCGCTGCGCATCCAGCGCCATTGCGACAATGCGCTGGCGGTGGCCAAGCATCTCGCCGACCACCCCAAAGTGTCTTGGGTGAGCTATCCCGGCCTGCCGGGCGACCGCTATTACAACCTCGCCCAGCAATACACGCCGAAGGGCGCAGGCGCGGTGTTCACCTTCGGGCTCAAGGGCGGCTTCGAGGCCGGCGTCGCGCTGGTGTCGGGGGTGAAGCTGTTCTCGCACCTCGCCAATATCGGCGACACCCGCTCGCTCATCATCCACCCCGCCTCCACCACCCATCGCCAGCTCGCTGACGAGCAGAAGGTTCTGGCCGGTGCGGGCCCGGATGTGGTGCGGCTGTCGGTCGGAATCGAGGACGTGGCCGACATCATCGCCGATCTCGATCAGGCGTTGGCGGGCGCCTGATTCACGCCATGCTTTCGCCAGCCTTGCAGATCGTGAACGAATTGTGAGCGTGTCATGCGCGGCCCGCAGGGCTGGGATGCGGTATATTTCCTACCAAATGAGCAGGGTGTCAAATATATAGGCATCGGAATGATTAACGGACGTGCAGCTGCCGGGGATGCCCGGAGGCCGCGATCCGGTTAACCGACAACCGATGGAGACTGACATGCTGCTTTGGGGCCTCGTTGCCAAGCAGATCCGCCGCTACCAGGCGTATCGCCGCACTCTGATCGAGCTCTCCCAGCTCGACGACCGTACCCTCGCCGACATCAACGTGTCGCGTGGCGAAATCACCAGCGTTGCCCGTCGCGCCGCCGCTGCGGCGTGATGCGGGTTTGAGGCTGGACGAACAAGTCTCACTGCACTGATCGTCCACCTCACTGCACTCATTGTACGGCCCCGGAATTTTCCGGGGCCGTTCTTTTTTGCCCCCGTTCCGTGCTAAGCCGCGCACGGATTTGTTGAGCAGCGGCAGGATATGAGCATCACCGAAAAGCGCCCGGTTCACATTATCGGCGGCGGCCTCGCCGGCTGCGAAGCCGCCTGGCAGCTCGCCCGGCGCGGCATTGCGGTGGTGCTGCACGAGATGCGCCCAACCCGCTCCACCGACGCCCACAAGACCGACAGCCTGGCGGAGCTTGTGTGCTCTAACTCCTTCAGATCAGACGATTCTTCCAATAATGCCGTCGGCGTTCTGCACGCCGAGATGCGCCGCCTCGGCTCGCTCATCATGGCCTGCGCCGACAGCCACCAGATCCCCGCCGGCGGTGCGCTGGCGGTGGATCGCGAGGGCTTCGCCGAGGCCGTCACCGCCGCCATAACCGCCCATCCGCTGATCACGGTGGAGCGCGGCGAGGTTGCCGGCCTGCCGCCGGAGGAGTGGGACTCGGTGATTATCGCCACCGGCCCCCTCACCTCCCCGGCCCTGGCGGACGCCATCCGCGCCCGTGCGGACGAGCAGGCGCTTGCCTTCTTCGACGCGATCGCGCCGATAATTCACTTTGATTCCATAGACATGGACGTGTGCTGGTTCCAGTCCCGCTACGACAAGATGGGACCGGGCGGCACCGGTGCCGACTACATTAACTGCCCGATGGACAAGGAGCAGTACGAGGCCTTCGTCGCCGCGCTGGTCGCCTCCGACACCGTCCCCTTCCGCGAGTTCGAGGCCAACACCCCCTATTTCGACGGCTGCCTGCCGATCGAGGTGATGGCCGCGCGCGGCCCCGAGACCCTGCGCCACGGCCCGATGAAGCCGATGGGCCTGACCAATGCCCATAATCCGACCGTGAAGGCCTATGCCGTGGTGCAGCTGCGCCAGGACAACGCCTTGGGAACGCTCTACAATATGGTCGGCTTTCAGACCAAGACCCGCCATTCTGAACAGGTGCGCCTGTTCCGCATGATCCCCGGGCTGGAGAAGGCGGAATTCGCCCGGCTGGGCGGGCTGCACCGCAACACCTACCTCAATTCCCCCCGCCTTCTGGACGGCTCTCTGCGGCTCAAAGCCTTGCCGTGCCTGCGCTTTGCCGGCCAGATCACCGGCTGCGAGGGCTATGTGGAGAGCTCCGCCATGGGGCTGATGGCCGGCCTGTTCGCGGCGGCCGAGCGGCGCGGCGAGGCCCCTGCCCTGCCGCCCGCCACCACCGCGCATGGCGCCCTTCTCAACCACATCACCGGCGGCCATATCGAGACGGTGGAAGCGGGCCCGCGCTCCTTCCAGCCGATGAACATCAATTTCGGCCTGTTCCCGCCGCTTGATGCCAATCCCACCCGCGACACGGAAGGCAACCGCCTGCGCGGCGCGCAGAAGACGGTGGCCAAGAAGCAGGTGCTCGCCGCCCGCGCCCTCGCCGATCTCGACGCCTGGGCCAAGAGCCATGCCGACGAACCGGGCGAGGCTGCCGCGTGAGCTTCACGGTCCCCTCCAAGGGCGGCGTGTTCGAGCTCGACACGGTGCTCAAGCGAGACACATTCTCCACTATCGAGCGCGGCCTCTGGCGCGACCCCACCGGCCATGTCTTTCCGGCGGTCCGGCGCAACTATGCTGAGGTGAAATGGTGGGTGAAGCCGCTCGCCCGCCACTTCGCCGCCCGCGAGGCGCGCGCGCTCATCCGCGCCGAGGGCAGCGGCCACACCGTTCCGGTTTATGCGCTGGAAGAGGGCTATCTGATACGCGGCTTCGTCGACGGCATCCCGCTGCAGATCGCCAGGCCGCGCGGCGATCGCGCCTATTTTGCCTCCGCCCGCAAGGGCTTGCGCGAAGTGCATCGCCGCAACATCGCCCATAACGACCTCGCCAAGCCGCAGAACTGGCTTTACGCCGCCGATGGCCGCGCGGTGCTGATGGACTTTCAGCTGGCCATGGTTTTTTCCCGGCGCAGCAAGGCGTTCCGCGTCGCGGCCTATGAGGACATCCGCCATTTCCTCAAGCAGAAGCGCAGCTACTGCCCGGAGGCGCTGACCGCGCGGGAAAAGAAGATCCTCGCCCGCAAGAGCCTGTTCACCCGCGTGTGGATGCAGACCGGCAAGAAGCTCTACAATTTCGTCACCCGCCGCCTGCTCAATTATCACGACACTGAAGGGCGCGGCCCGCGCGCCATGGAACAGGGCCCGCGCATCGCCAGCACCCTCGCCGAGGTCGCGGGCGTGCGCGCCGTGCATATCTGCGACTTCCCCACCGCCGGGCACTCCTTCGGCCTCTACGCTTTCGTCGAGGCGGAGGGCGCAACTGAGGAAGCTTTGCGCGCGCATCTCGCCGCCCGCCTGCCGGACCTGCTGCCGCCCGAGCATCTCCAGGTCGTCCCCGCCTTGCCGCGCGACGCCACCGGCGCTGTGCGCGACGACCTCGTTCGTCTCGTCGCACTCAACCAGCTCGATCAGCTCTCCCAGCTGCCGCGCGGCCCACAGGAAGAGGCGGCGCTGGCAGCCATCATCCGCGACCGCCGTAATCTCAGCGACCGTGTGCGCGGCGGCATCTAGCCCGGCGCTGCGGCGGCATCCGCACCGGCCTGCGCCCTCAGTTCCCGCACGAAGGCGTCGACCAGCGGCTGCTCGCCCTTCAGTCGCCTTGAGGCGGCGAAATGGGTGGTCTCGAAGCCATAGGCCTCCGGCCTCAGAACGCGCATCTGGCCGCGCGCCACCCAGTCCTCGCCGATATGGCGCGGGAGATAGCCGATGAACCGGCCGGAGAGGATCATCATCACCTGCGCCTCCATCTGCACGATGGCGCCGCTCGCGCGCGGGTGGTTGACCCGGTAGAGATCGTCGAGGTGGCGATAGCGCCGCACCGAGAACAGCGCCTCCTCAATGCGGGCGTGGTTGACCTCGGTGCCCGGCACCTCGAACAGCCCATGGCCGCGCCCGCAATAGAGCGCCTGCGCTTCGCGGTTGAGCGGGACATAGGTGATGCCCGGCACCTTCTGCGAGAACGGCCCGACCACGATGTCCCGCTCCCCGTCCATCAGGGCCCGTTCCAGCACCAGCGGCGTGCCGAGCTCCAGATCGACGAAAACTTCCGACGCATAGGTCATATAGCGGGACAGCACCGTCTGCAGCCCGAGCTGCGGATTGGTGACGACGCCATCGACAATGCCGACCCGTAGCCGCCCGACAAGTCGCTGCTGATCACGGCCGATTCGGCCATGGAAGGCGTCGATATCCTCGAACAGCCGCTTGGCAGCAATGAGCGTCGATTCGCCGAAAGGCGTCAGCCGGAACCCTGCCCGCCCCCGCTCGCAGAGCTGCCCACCGAGCTTGCGCTCCAGCGCCGCCAGATGAGTCGAGAGGGTGGATTGCGATAGGTTCAGCGCGATCTGCGCATCCTGGAAGCCACCCTCCTGAGCCAGCGTGACGAAGACGCGCAGCAGCCGGAGGTCGATATTGTCGAGACGCCGCATGCGCGCTCCCAATCCGTCCGGGCGGTGCGCCGGCCCCCATCCGGGACGACAACCGCCAGGTCACCTCGATCTTTCGCATCGACATTTATCGATACATACTTCCACTAAATCCTATTCCTCTCGAACTGAATATGGAGGACGCTGGCACGTCCTCAAGGAATTCGCCGTGTCCCGCCGCTCTGACTTCCGATTCCTCCCATGACACTCGACGGCATTTCCGGCCGCGCCGTGCTCGTCACCGGCGCCAGCCGCGGCATCGGCCTCGGCATTGCCCGCGCCTTCGCCGCTGCCGGCGCGGAGCTGCACATGCTCGCCGAGGATGAGACGATCTTCGAGGCGGCCGAACGACTTGGCGCACGCGGCCACCGCGCCGACATCACCTCGGCCGGGGACGTGGCGCAGGTGGCCGACGCCCTTCCCCATCTCGACGTGCTGGTGAACAATGCCGGGCTGGAGCGTGTCACACCGTTGGACGATCCCACCCGCGAGAACGAGGCCGTCTTCCGCCGGGTGGTGGAAACCAACGTCGTCGGCACCTTCCTCGTCACCCGTGCCCTGCTGCCACGACTCACGCATGGCGGACGCATCATCAACACCGCCTCGATCTGGTCGCGCAGCGCCGAATCGCTGTTCGGCGCCTATGTCGCCTCTAAGCACGCGGTGATCGGCCTCACCAAGACCTGGGCGAAGGAACTCGGCCCGCGTGGCATCACCGTTAACGCTGTCTGCCCCGGTTGGGTGCGCACGGAGGCCTCGCTGCGCTCGCTTCACGCCATGGCAGCCCGCACCGGCATCGCACCGGAATCTCTGCTGCAGGAGATCGTGGCGGCGCAGATCCTGCCGGGTTTCATGGACCCTGAGGATGTCGCGGGAACTTATCTCTTCCTCGCCTCCGACCTTGCCGGCAACATCACCGGCCAGAGCCTGGGCGTCGATCGAGGAGAATTTCCATGGTAGCCCCCCACAAGGACCACCCACACCGGGATGCGCGGGTCATCGTTACCGGCGCAGCCAGCGGCATCGGCCGCGCCGCCGCCGATGCACTCAGTGCCGCCGGTGCCCGGGTCATCGGCTTCGACCTCCATCCGCCGCCGGACGAGACGCACTGGCCGACCATCCTGGTCAATGTGGCCGACGAGACTTCGGTCATCGGCGGCATGGAGGCGGCGACGAGAGAATTGCGCGGCCTCGATGTCATCGTCAACTGCGCCGGCATCTGCGTGGAGACGCCGCTGGCGAGCTTCGACATCGCCGCTTTTGAACGTATGGCAGCGGTGAATATGCGCGGGCCGATCCTGATGGCGCGCGAGGCGCTGAAGCGCTTCAGCGGCGAGGGGCCGGTGCGCGGGCGCATCATCAACATTGCCTCGGAACTCGCCTATCTCGGCCGTGCGGGCTTTTCTGGCTATGCCGGCACCAAGGGTGCCATCCTCACCCTTACCCGCTCCTGGGCGCGCGAACTGGGTCCCGATATTCTGGTCAATGCCATCGCGCCGGGGCCGGTGGATACGCCGCTGCTCGATTTCGATAATCTCAGCGAGGAACTGAAGCGGTTGGAGACGGGCAACCCGGCCGGCCGCGTCGGCCGGCCTGAGGAAGTCGCGCAGGCCGTGCTGTTCCTAGCAAGCCGCACCACCACTTTCATCACCGGCCAGTGCCTCAGCGTCGATGGCGGCGCGGCGATGCACTGAACCGATCAGCGATTAGCACTCAGGGGGACCGGATGGTTGACAGCGTGCGTCTCGACGAACTCAGCTGGCCGGAATTCGCGGCGAAGATCGCGGCCGGCGCACCGGTGCTGCTGCCGCTCGGCTCCACCGAGCAGCACGGGCCGCACCTGCCGCTCAATGTCGACGTGGTGCTGCCCACCGGCGTGTGTGAGCGTATCGCCCGCGAGGTCGGTGGCCTCGTCGCCCCGACAGTCGCTTATGGTTGCAAGTCGATGCCGCGCTCGGGCGGCGGCGAGCAGTTCCCCGGCACGCTCAGCGTCGACGCCCATACCTTCGCGCTGGTGCTGCGCGACGTGATCCGCAACCTTGCCCGGCAGGGTGTGCGCCGGCTGGTGGTTGTAAACGGCCATTACGAGAACCTGTGGCCCTCGGTAGAAGGCCTCGACCTCGCCCGCCGCGAGATCGCCCGCGACGGCATTTCCGACTTTACCGTGATGCGGCTGGAATACTGGGACTTCGCCCAGCGCGCGACGCTGGAGAGCATATTCCCCGCCGGCTTCCCCGGCATCGAGTTGGAACATGCCAGCCTGATGGAGACATCGCTGATGATGGTGCTGCGGCCGGATCTGGTCGAAATGGAGAAGGTGCCGTCCGATGGACCCGCGACTTTCCCACCCTATGACCGCTTCCCGGTTCCCGGCGATTTCGGCCTGCCGCCCTCGGGCGTGCTGGCGGTGGCCACTGGCTCGACCGTGGAAAAGGGCGAGGCGTTGATGGCCGACTACGTCACCCATATCAGCGCCGCCATCCGCAAGGAATTCGGGCTGTGAGCACGGATGTGAGGGCGGCACTCTTCTGCGTCCTTCGAGGCCCGGCTGCGCCGGGCGCCTCAGGATGACGACCGCCATACGCTACCTGACGTCCGTCATGCTGAGGAGCGGGGCTTGCCCCGCGTCTCGAAGCACGCAGGCTCCTTAGCCGGGCACAAGCCCGACAGAAGATGACCCGAGCACCTTCACATCATCCAGGTTCACCATGCCCGACATTTTCGAGCCGCTCGATTCCGGCACCGTTCCCCGCTTCGCCGGCCTCCCCACCTTCATGCGGCTGCCGGTGGCACAGCCTTCCGAGGTCGACGTCGCCATCATCGGCGTGCCCTTCGACCTCGGCACCACCAACCGCGCCGGCACCCGCCACGGCCCGCGCGAATTGCGCAACCAGTCGAGCCTGATGCGGCGCGTGCACCACGTCACCGGCCTCTCGCCCTATGACCGCGCCCGCGTCGCCGATTGCGGCGATGTCATCATCGATCCCTTCGACCTGATGCGCTCGCTCGACATCATCACCGCCCATTATGAAGACGTACGCGCGGCGGGTGCGCTGCCGCTCACCGCCGGCGGCGACCATCTCATCAGCCTGCCGATCCTGCGCGGTCTGGCGAAGAACGGCCCCGTCGGGCTCATCCAGTTCGACGCCCATTCCGACACCTACGACACCTTCTTCAACGGCTCGAAATACACCCACGGCACGCCGTTCCGCCGCGCCATCGAGGAAGGGCTCGTCGACCCGAAGCGCTTCGTCCAGATCGGCCTGCGCGGCGCCATCTCCGACGCCGGCAATTATGATTACGCCCGCGACATGGGCGTGCGCATCATCTTCATCGAGGAGTTCATGGAGCGTGGCGTCGCCGATGTGATGGCGGAAGCACGCGCCATTGTCGGCGACGCGCCGACCTATGTCACCTTCGACATTGACGGCATCGACCCCTCTCAGGCACCGGGAACCGGCACGCCGGAGATCGGCGGCTTCTCGACCCGTGAAGCGCAGGCGATGGTGCGCCTGCTCGACGGACTGAACATCATCGGCGCCGATCTCGTGGAGGTCGCACCTCCCTTCGACCCGTCCGGCCTCACAGCGCTCACGGGCGCGACGATCATGTTCGAATTGCTCTGCGTGCTCGCAGGCGTAGTTGCGACGAAGGGGGCACGCTGATGGCTCATGGCTATGAGGGCGGCCGGCTCGACCTTCCTTTCGTCGGCATCTGCACGTTCGGCAAGTACCCGCTCCAGCTCGACTGGGACAGGATCGACGCCGATGTCGCCATCCTCGGCGCGCCGTTCGATCTCGGCACGCAATGGCGCTCAGGGGCGCGCTCCGGTCCGCGCGCCATCCGCGAGGCGTCGACGCTGTTCTCCTTCGGCCACGCCGGGGCCTATGACCATGAGGACGACGTCACCTATCTGGCGGCGGAGACCACACGCATCGTCGATGTCGGCGACGCCGACATGATTCACACCGATACCGAGGGCAGCCACGCCAATATCGAGTATGCCGTGCGCAAGATCCTCGCGGCCGGCGCGCTGCCCGTGGTGCTCGGCGGCGATCATTCCGTCAACATTCCCTGCATCGAAGCCTTCTCCGAGCAGGAGCCGATCCATATCGTCCAGTTCGACGCCCATCTCGACTTCGTCGACGAGCGCCACGGCGTGCGCCGCGGCCATGGCAACCCGCTGCGCCGGGCGGCTGAGAAGCCTTATGTCACCGGCCTTACCCAACTGGGCATCCGCAACGTCTCCTCCACCGCGCGCGAGGGCTATGAAGCTGCCCGGAGCATGGGGTCGGACATCCTGTCGGTGCGCCAGATCCGCCAGCTGGGAACGGAAGCGGTGCTGGCGCGCATTCCCGCAGGGAGGCGCTACTATGTCACCATCGACATTGACGGCTTTGACCCCTCCATCGCCCCAGGAACCGGTACGCCGAGCCATGGCGGGTTCACCTATTATGAAGTGCTGGAACTGCTTGACGGGCTGACCAGACGCGGCAATGTCGTCGGCGTCGACCTTGTCGAGGTGGCCCGCGAATATGATCCCTCCGGCGTCACCGCCATTCTGGCTGCCCAGGTGTTGCTCAACTTCATCGGACGGATTCTTCACCGCCGGGGCTCTTGAATACCGTTCGATCGGTCCAATCTTCTCCCTGACGGTGCATATTCCGCACCGCCCGACCGCCCAATGCGGGGCAGTCACATGAAGAGGACTCCCATGCCCGTCCACGACACCGCCAACGACGTCCCCTCCAACGCCAAGAACGTTGCCATCGAGCTGCTCAACGCCAACCTCGCCGCAGGCATTGACCTCTCACTGGCGATCAAGCAGGCACATTGGAACCTGAAGGGGCCGCAGTTTATCGCCGTGCATGAAATGCTCGACGGCTTCCGCGCCGAAATGGACGGCCATACCGACACCATGGCCGAGCGCGTCGTTCAGCTGGGTGGGACAGCGCTTGGCACCACGCAGGCTGTTGCCGAAGGAAGCCCGCTGAAGCCGTATCCCACGGACATCTATGCCATCCCCGAGCACCTTAAGGCGCTGGCCGAACGTTTTGGCGCGGTGGCCAACAATGTGCGCAAGGCGATTAACGATTCCGACGACGCGGGCGACCCGACGACGGCCGACATCTTCACCGCGGCTTCACGCTCCCTCGATAAGGCGCTCTGGTTTCTCGAATCGCATCTCGAAGTCCCGCGCTAACTGGATCTGAGTTCCGACTTTCTCAGTCCGAACCCTTGCGGCTGGCAGAGCTTGCAATGTTGCAGCCTGCCGGTCGGTGATTTTCCGTGGACCGAAGCGCCCCTCTCATAATTACGTTGGCGACTGCCCCAATTTCTCAATAATCTACTGGCCAACATCATCGCCATTCTGTTCGTGACGGCCCCCGTCACGAACAGAAGCATTGGCGGGCACATTGACCGCGGGCGATACTGGGACGGGAAACGTCAGGCATGAGGTCAACCGCACGAAGAGCTTCCCCGGCAGTTGAAACGGCCGAAACCTCCGACGCGCCGCAAGTGGCGTTTCCGGCAACGGCCTTTGCCGACCCACCGGCAGGCGCGACGCCCGTTACCCATTGGGAGATCGGACGACTGATCGAACGCGCCCATCGTCGTTTCCTGGACGTGCTGCGCGCCGAGTTGACACGTCTCGGGGTCGACGACATCAGCCCATCTCAGGTCATGCTGCTGTTCACGATTGGCACTGACGAGCTTTCCGTCCGCGACCTGTTGGAGCGCGGCCACTATCTCGGTTCAAATGCCTCCTACAATCTCAAGCAGTTGGTGGATGCCCACTATATCCATCGCACCGCGTCGCAGCGGGACAGGCGATCGGCCCGCCTGCGCCTGAGCGCCAAGGCGCAGAGCCTATGTGACGCTATCCGCACGACCCATGACAGCCGGCAGATCGGCCTGGACGGCGACCCGACCGGCGAGCTTGGCATCGCCTATGGCGTGCTGCGCCGGCTGGAACTGCACTGGACCGGCGCCCTGCGTTGAGGCGCCGGCATTTCCCCCGGCCAACCGCCGTGACCGGAGGCCGAGTGCGTCTCTTGGGAAGTTGCTCAGGTGATGACGGTTGGGGCGCTCCGGCCGGTGCGGCCTTCTATGTCCGCCAAGTCACGGGCGATCTGCACCAGGCCGGCTAGCGCGTCCTGGGTGTCAAGGTCATGGCGGGTCGGATCCGGTTCAAAGCGCTCAAGATAGAGCCGCAACGTCGCCCCCGCCGTGCCGGTTCCGGAGAGGCGATAGACGAGGCGCGAGCCATCGGTGAAGAACACCCGGATGCCCTGCTTGGTCGTCATCGAACCATCGATCGGGTCGTGATAGGCGAAATCATCCGCGCGCTCGACCGTCAGCCCGTTGATGACAGTACCGGGCAACGTATCAAGCCGCGCCCGAAGATCCGCCATCAGCGCATCAGCGGCCGCGCTGTCGACCTCCTCATAGTCATGGCGGGTGTAATAGTTGCGCCCATAGGCTTCCCAGTGCTCGGCCACGATCTCTGCCAGACTCTGCCGGCGCGCGGCGAGAATGTTGAGCCACATCAGCACGGCCCAGAGCCCGTCCTTCTCGCGCACATGATTCGAGCCGGTGCCGAAGCTCTCCTCGCCGCACACGGTGGCGAGACCGGCATCGAGTAGATTGCCGAAGAACTTCCAGCCCGTCGGCGTCTCGTAGCATTTCACGCCGAGCTTCTCGGCCACCCGGTCCGCCGCGCCGCTGGTCGGCATGGAACGGGCGATGCCGGCGATGCCATCCTTGTAGCCCGGCGCCAGATGGGCATTGGCCGCGATGATCGCGAGCGAATCCGACGGCGTCACGAAACGCCCGCGGCCGATGATCATGTTGCGGTCGCCGTCGCCATCCGAAGCGGCGCCGAGATCGGGCCCGTCTTCCGACATCAGGAGATCGTTCAATTCCTTGGCGTGGACGAGATTCGGGTCGGGATGGTGGCCGCCGAAATCCGGCAGCGGCTCTCCATGCATCACCGTGCCCGACCGAGCGCCCAGAGTTTCCTCCAGGATCGCTGCCGCATAGGGGCCCGTTACAGCGCTCATCGCGTCGAAGCGCATGGTGAAGCCGGAGGCGAACAGGTCGCGGATGGCGTCGAAATCGAACAGCTCGCCCATCAACTCGGCATAGTCCTCGACCGGGTCGATAACGTCGACCACCATGTCGCCGATGCGGGTGATGCCGAGCGCGTCGAGATCGACATCGTCGGCGTCCATGATCTGGTATTCACGGATCGTCTTCGTCCGCTCGAAGATGGCATCGGTGACATGCTCGGGGGCCGGGCCGCCATTGCCGATATTGTACTTGATGCCGAAATCGCCGTGCTCGCCGCCTGGATTATGGCTGGCGGAAAGAATGATGCCGCCGAACGCCTCGTGCTTGCGGATGACGCAGGAGGCCGCCGGCGTCGACAGGATGCCGCCCTTGCCGACCAGTACCCGGCCAAATCCGGCCGCGGCCGCCATCTTGATGACGATCTGGATCGCCTCGCGATTATAAAAGCGCCCGTCGCCGCCGATCACCAGCGTTTCGCCCTCGAAGGCATCAAGACTGTCGAACAGGCCCTGCACAAAGTTCTCGATGTAGTGCGGCTGCCGGAAGACCGTGACCTTCTTGCGCAGGCCGGAGGTGCCGGGCTTCTGGCCTTCAAACGGCGTAGTGGCGACGACGCGGATCATGCTCGCTCCCGGGCTATGCTCGACTCATCCCCGGCGGCCGCAGCCGAGCCGGGATCATTAGACGTTTGGCGGGCGGTCCCGGTTCCCGCCAAGGGCGGGTCCGGGACCGCGCCTGACTTTATTTGGCCACGAGATGGCGGAGCAGACCGGCCGCCGAGGTCGAGACGCTGTCGGGGGCGACGCCGCTTTCAACCGCCGGCAGCAGCGTGCTGGCGAGTTCCTTGCCGAGTTCGACGCCCCACTGGTCGAAGCTGTTGATGTTCCACACGGCGCCCTCGACGAACACGCGGTGCTCATAGAGCGCAATGATGCGCCCGAGCGTGTAGGCATCGAGCGTCTCATAGGCGAGGGTCACGGAGGGGCGGCT
Source organism: Xanthobacteraceae bacterium 501b (assembly GCA_000378025.1). Taxonomy (GTDB): domain Bacteria; phylum Pseudomonadota; class Alphaproteobacteria; order Rhizobiales; family Xanthobacteraceae; genus Ancylobacter. The sequence continues at coordinate 719,297 of KB899087.1, read as the reverse complement.
GCCGGTGAAGACGCGGTGCGGGGCGATCTTGTCGGCGGTGGCCTCGTCGCGGCCGGCGGCGAGAAGCTGCGCCTTCGCTTCTTCCAGCGAGCGCCCACGCATCAGCGCCTCGGACTGCGCAAGGCAATTGGCGATCAGCATGGCATGCTGGCGCTTGAGGCCCGGCTCGGCTTCTTCCGCATGCCCACGGGCGGCGATCAGGAACTCGACCGGAATCGGACTGGTGCCCTGGTGGATAAGCTGGAAAAAGGCGTGTTGGCCATTGGTGCCGGGCTCGCCCCAGACCACCGGCCCGGTGTCATGGGCCACGGTCTTGCCGTCAAGCGTCACATGCTTGCCGTTGCTCTCCATGTCGAGTTGCTGGAGATAGGCCGGCAGCCGCGCCAGATGCTGGTCATAGGGGATGACTGCGCGCGTGGCATAGCCGCACACGTCGCGGTGCCAGAGACCGACAAGGGCGAGGAGGACCGGGAGGTTCGTCTCAAGCGGCGCGGTGCGGAAGTGCTCATCCATCGCATGGCCACCGGCAAGGAAGCGGCGGAAATGCGCTTCACCCACGGCGATCATGACAGGCAGGCCGATCGCCGACCACACCGAGTAGCGCCCGCCGACCCAGTCCCAGAAGCCGAACACCCGGTCTGGCGCGATGCCGAAGGCGGCAACCTTGTCGAGCGCCGTAGAAACAGCGGCGAAGTGGTTCGCCACCGCCGCCTCGCCCAGCGCCTCGACGATCCAGTGCCGGGCACTCGCGGCGTTCGACATGGTCTCCTGGGTAGTGAAGGTCTTGGAGGCGACGATGAACAGAGTGGAGGCCGGATCGAGGTCCTTCACCGTGTCGTAGAGATGGGCGCCGTCGACATTGGACACGTAATGAGCGCGCGGACCGTCGTGATAGGGCGTCAGCGCGATGGTCGCCATAACAGGTCCGAGGTCGGAGCCGCCAATGCCAATATTCACCACATCGGTGATCGGCTTGCCCGTCCAGCCCTTCAGCGCGCCCGAGCGGATGCCCTCGGAAAAGGCCGCCATGGCGGCGAGAACGGACGCCACGTCGGCACGCACATCCTGCCCGTCGACGACGAGCGGCGTCTCGCCCGGATCGCGCAGCGCCGTATGCAGCACAGCCCGATCCTCGGTGAGGTTGATGTGCTCGCCCGAACACATCGCCTCGCGCTTGGCCTCGACGCCGGCCGCGCGGACCAGGTCAAGCAGCAGGTCGAGCGTGCGCGCGGTCAGCGAACATTTAGAGAAATCGAGCAGCATGTCCTCGAAAGAGACGGAGAAGCTGGCGAAACGGTCGGGATCGGCGGCGAATAGGCTCGCCACCTTTTCCTCGGCCCGGGAAGCATGGTCGGCGGCCAGAGCCTTGAAAACGTCCTCGGTCGCTGCGCTCATCTCATCCTCCAGACGGTCCCCTCGCGGGACATTACTCGGTTCGGCCCGGCTCGCTCCGGCCCATGCTCGCCTTCACCGCCTCGATCAGTTGCTTGAGGGTGAACGGCTTCGGCAGGAAGCCGAAATCCGCGCCCTCCGGCAGGTTCTTGGCGAAGGCTTCCTCGGCATAACCCGACATAAATATCACCTTGATGTCGGGATGGGTGGGGCGCAACTCTTTCAGCAGCGTCGGGCCGTCCATTTCCGGCATCACCACATCGGAAAGGATCAGTTCGACCTCGCCGGGGTGCTGCGCCATCACCTCCAGCGCCTCGACTCCGGAACCCGCCTCCAGCACGTGATAACCACGCGACATCAGCGCACGGGCGGCGAAGGCGCGCACCGCTTCCTCATCCTCCACCAGCAGCAGCGTTCCCCGTCCGGTGAGGTCAGTGGCCTTGGCCGGAAGCTCGGGCTCCGGCGCGCGCGGCGCCAATTCGGCAGCATCGGGCACATGGCGCGGCAGGAAGACCCGGAAAACAGAGCCCTGCCCCATCTCGCTGTCGACCTGCAGCGTGCCGCCCGTCTGTTTGACGATGCCGTAGACGGTCGAGAGCCCGAGGCCGGTGCCCTTGCCGACCTCCTTGGTGGAAAAGAAGGGCTCGAAGATCTTATCGAGAATGTCAGGCGGGATGCCGGTGCCGGTGTCCGCCACCTCGACCAGCACATGGTCGGCCTCCGGCAGCCCGGCCTCGGCATAGGACACGCTTTGTACGGCGCTGACATTGGCGGTGCGAATGGTGAGCGTGCCCCCCTTGGGCATGGCGTCGCGGGCATTGACGGCGAGATTGACGATGACCTGCTCGAACTGATTGAGATCCGCCTTCACCGGCCAGAGGTCGCGCTCCTCCTTGACCTCCAGCTTGATCGTCTCGCCCAGCAGGCGGCGCAGCAGCATGGTGAGGTCGCTCATCACGTCGCCGAGGCGCAGCACCTGCGGGCGCAGGGTCTGCCGGCGCGAGAAGGCCAGCAGTTGGCGAACCAGGCCCGCCGCGCGGTTGGCATTCTGCTTGATCTGCATCACGTCCTGGAAGGACGGGTCAGTGGGCCGGGCATTGGCCAGCAGGAGGTCGGAATAGCCGATGATGGCGGTCAGCACATTGTTGAAGTCGTGCGCGACGCCGCCGGCGAGCTGACCGACGGCCTGCATCTTCTGCGACTGGGCAAACTGGGCCTCCAGGGCCCTCTGCTCGGTCGTCTCGATCACATAGACGATCGCCGCCTCGCGGGCGCCGGCGCCATCCTCGACCGAGGCGAAATAGAGGCGCGCCGAGCGCCCACCCTCGCGCTCCAGCACGATGTCCAGCGGCGCGGCGGGTGCTTGCCCGTGCACCGCTGCCGCCAGTGCTAGCTCCAATGCGTTGCGCGCCGCCTCCGGCACGATGTCGACGATGCGCCGACGCTCGTCCTCGCGGCCGCCGAACAGCCGGGCGAACATGGCATTGGCGCGGACGATGCGACCTTCCACATCGACCTCGGCGATGGCGATCGGCGAATTGTGGAAGAAACGCGCAAAGCGCACCTCGGCCGCGCGCGCCGGATCGGCGGCATTGTCCTCACGCGAGCGGTTGACCACCAGGGTGCGCGACGCGCCGGGGGTTCCGTCTGAGGCGTAGGCAACCCGATGCCAGAGACGGGCCGGCAGCGGCTGGCCGTTCTTGCGCCGGAGGTCGAGGTCGAGCACCTCAGTACGGACCCCACCGGGCAGCGGCGCCATGCCGGTCAACAGAGCCGCCGCAGGACCGGGCACGATGTCGCCGACAGAAAGGCCGCCGGGGCCGAACTCGGCGAGATCGTAGCCGAGCCAGTCCACCAGCGTGGCGTTAATGTAATGGATCGCCCCGCCAGCCGCCGAAAAGAACCCGGCCGGCGCGTGATCGAGATAGTCGATGGCGTGCTGCAGTTCGAGGAAGGCCGTCTCTTGCCGCTCGCGCTCGCGGGTCAGGTCGCTCACCGTCCACACGGTGGCACGCACGCCCTTGCCGGAATTGGCCGCACGCCGCGCGCCGAGCCGGAGCCAGCGCACCGGCTGACCGGGGCCGGCGAGGCGCACCTCTTCGACAGTTGCACGGCCCTCGCGAACCCCTTGCACCAAGCGATAAACCGCCTCGGAGGCATCTGGGTCGCTGGTGAACAAGCGTTCAACCGGCCGCGCATCCGCAGGCGCGGCGGCGCCGGTGATCTCGCAATAGCGTGGATTGGCGTAGAGCACACGCCCCAGCGTGTCGACGATACTCACCCCCTCGGGTGCGCTGTCGACGATTCGGCGGGCGAGTTCATCGCGCAGGTCCGGCGCGCCGAAGCGCAGTAGGCCAGCGGCGTAGGCGAAAAGTGCAAAGACGCCGATGACGGCCAGAACGGTCAGCAGCCCGATGATCCACGGGTCGGCGCGGTCCCGCCCCAGCAGCAGCAGCGAGACCACGGCGCCGACAAGCGCAAGTGCCACCAGAAGCACCAGCCTTATGCTGCCGCCGATCTCGCTTCGGTCGATGGTGGGATCGTCGCGTCCGCCGTTCGCCATATCCAAGCCAGAAGCCTTTCGCTGCCGCCACCGACGCAGCGCAGCGAGGCGATTCAACCTTTCCTTCTTGGTGCCTGACACGCTCCCCGGGGGCAAGGCCCGATTAGGTTTATCCGCCGCCAGCATCGAGTTCCGAGCCGGCGAATGGCCGGAAAGGGGCGCGGGGCTTGCCCGGCGCGCCCTTACGCGACACAAAGGGCGCTTGTGATCGGCCTGTGCGACGCCTGCGCAGGCCTTCGGCCTTGCAGGAGATGTGGCTCATGATGGATGTACTGGCCGATCTCGGATCGCTCGCCGTGCCGATCCTCGCCCTTGTCGGGCTGATCGTGCTGGCGGGCGTTGTCGTGTGGCTCGGGCGCCGGGCCCGGCGCAACCGAAGCCACGGCCTGGTTGCTGGCCACCGGCTAGCGGTGATCGACCATATACAGATCGACGACACCCGACGCCTCGTGCTCATCCAGCGCGATGATGTCCAGCACCTCGTCGTGCTCGGCGGAGGCAGCGACTTTCTGGTGGAAAGCGGCATCGGCGCCATCCATGCCCGTGCACCTCAGCATCCGAACGTGCCCCCCCGCGGCCCCGAACCGGCACGGGGCCCCGAGCCGATGCGGCCGCACGAGCCGCCTGTCCCGCACGACCCACTACGGGCGGCCGAACCATTGCGCGCGGCGGAGCCCCAGCGCGCGAGCCCGCTACGCACCGAGCCATTGCGCGAACCGCCCCGCAGTCCGCGCGACGTGCCGCCGCCACTTCCCGCAGCCGCACCGCGGCCGCCTCGCCCCACTCCTCTGCCGCCTGAGGCGCGCGCACTTGTCGAGCCACGTCCGACGATGGTGTCGCGTGGCCCGGCACGCGATATCCCACTCGAGACGGCTGCCCTTGCTCCTGCCCCCATGGCACCGGCGCCCATCGTCGCGGCGCCGCCCTTTGCCCGACGGTCGGCGGAGCCTCGCATCCAGGGCCCCGACGAACTGCGGGGGCCAGCGCCGGCATTTCATGCGCCGCATCCCCCCCAGCCGGCACCGATGGCTCACCGCCCGGAAACGGTGATCGCGCCGCCCTCCGAGCCGGAGACAGGCGCACGGCTGACGGTCAAGGTCGATCCGCTTTTCGCTGACATGGCCGACCATCTCGAGGAGGCGCTGCGACGCCCGACACTTCCCAACGATGGCGAGGCCAGCCGCCAGCCGGGACAGATTCTGCAGCCCACGGCGATCACCTCGCCGGCCTTCGAGCGCGCCCTTGAGCGGGCGATCGACCGTCCGACCGCGGCTGTGCGCGGGCCCGAAATGCAGAGACTGGAAGAACCGAGGCGTCCGGCCGGACCTTCCGCCGTTGCCCCGACCCCGGTTATCCCCGCCCCGGCAGCGGCCGTAGCGGCGCCCGTTGCGACCGCGCCTGTCACTCATGCGGGGCCGCCCGTGGTTGCACAGCCCGAGGCACCCGTCCCCACCCCGTCCGCGCCCGAAATTCGCCTGGAGGTGAGCCCTCCGGAGGCACCCCCGACGGGGCCGTCGGCGCCGCCGATCCGCGCCATCGACATGTTCGCGCCGGAGATCGACCTTCCAGCCGCCGCCGGCGCAATGCCGCCGACCGAGCCGACCGACCTGTTCGAGGAAGAAATGGCCAATCTTCTGGGCCGAAACCGCCGCCCCTGAGCGCAAGGCGGCCGAACCTAAGGCGTTGCAACGAAAAAGGGCGACCCGTCATGCGGGCCGCCCTTTTTCATATCCCTTTGCCGCCGCTTCTCTATGAGACGCCCGAACGGTCGAGACGTTAACGCGCCTTTAACGCCGAGCTTCCCGAAAACGGGCGCTCATCGACCGCCCTTAGTCGTCGCGGTAGACACGCTCGCGACGCTCATGGCGCTCCTGCGCTTCGATTGAAAGCGTGGCAATAGGCCGAGCCTCAAGCCGTTTGAGCGAGATCGGCTCGCCGGTCTCCTCGCAATAGCCGTAGGATCCGTCGTCAATCCGCTCAAGCGCCGATTCGATCTTGGCGATCAGCTTGCGCTGACGGTCTCGCGCCCTGAGCTCAATGGCGCGGTCGGTTTCCGACGATGCGCGATCGGCAATGTCAGGGTGGTTCTGATTCTCGTCCTGAAGGTGCTGAAGCGTCTCTTTCGCCTCGCGCAGGATGTCTTCCTTCCACTGCAGCAGCTTCTGGCGGAAATACTCCCGCTGCCGCTCGTTCATGAAAGGCTCGTCCTCGCGGGGGCGATACTCTTGGTCGATCTCAACCGACATCGGCCTTGGTCCTCGTTTTCCGGGGGCACCCCTATCGGGCGGAGCTTATATCGCCCCGCCCCGCCCCGCACAACACCTCACAGCGTCATGCGGGTGACACAAAATGCCGGATTTTTCAGCAGCTTGAGCGCCAAAACGAGGCAGAGGGCAGGCTTTTCTGCCTGCCGCGGTAATAGTCCACGCCGCCGCCAGCCGCGAGGCCGGTAATGGAACCCGCGCGCCTATTCGAAACCGAGGAAGAAGGTGTAGGAGAGCGAAACGCCCGCCTGAAACTGGTTGCGGTCGCCGTGCTGCACAACGAGCGGGCTGTCGGCCGCATCGTCCATCAGATATTTGTATTCGGCGAACACCGAACCGGTGATGTTCTCGGTGAAACGCTTCACCACCTGACCGCCGAAGCCGACCGAATAGATGCCGCCACCCGCCTGATAGGGCGTCAGCGGGTTGCCGAGCGCCTGGGCGAAGGCCGCCTCCGTCGGCGTGATTCCATAATAGGTGTCGATGTAGCCCGAGCTCGCCAGCGTCATGCGCGGGCCGGCCGAAAGGGTGACACCCCAGAGTTCCGGGCTGAAATGGATCGCGTCGACCGCGAAGTCCGCCACCACGCCCTCGAACCCGCCGAAGCCGTAGCGAACGTCACCGCGCAAGCGCAGCCAGTCCATCGGGAACCACTGGGCGTAGCCGCCGATCTGGAAGGCGTAATCAATGTCCGACGTACCGCGGAGCGCGGCGGCATTGGACGCATCGCGCTTCATGTCCATCGTGCCGGTGATGCCGGCTTCGAACGTGCCGTTATCGAACAGGGCGATGCTGGGATTATCGTTGAAGCTGCTGAAGCGGCTGAGCCTGTCGGCGCGGGTGATGCTGATGATCGGCTTGAAGCCAAACTCGTAGTCTTCCGAGCCCATCCAGTTCGGCACCGCCATGACATAGCCGCCGACCGTTACCGTCCACTGACGATCCGTCGCCTCCGCCTTGGCGTAGGTCGGATCACCTTTGTAAGCCATGTCAGCGGCCTGGGCCATCGAGGCCGTCACGCCGAGCGCCCCCGCGACAACCATCACACCAGCGAAGCCGACTGACCGCATTGCAACCATCCTGTGAAACCCAGAGCGTATTCCTTACAGCAACCTAGCATCCAAGTGGTTGCCGAAAAGTCACTTAACGCGCGTCAATCATTTGGACGTTAAGCGGCGCTCACGCTCGCACCCGCCGCGGTCGTGCCTATATGTTGATTGTTCTTCTCCATCGGGCCTTACGCGAACCTCATGCTGCGCCTCATTCTCCTGCGTCACGCCAAGTCCGCTTGGCCGGACGGTGTCGCCGACATTGACCGCCCTCTCGCCGGGCGGGGCGAGCGCGCTGCGGCCGCCGTCGGCGCCTATATGGCGCAGGAAGAACTGCTCCCGGCGCGCATCTTCGTCTCGCCGGCGCGCCGCACCATCGAAACCTGGGAAATCGCCACCCGCGACTGGCCTTCACATCCCCTGCCCGCCTACGAGCGCAGTATCTACGAGGCGCCTGCCGCCAATCTGATGCGCCTAGTCAAGGCGCAGGACGAAGTCTCGCCGCTGATGCTCGTCGGGCACAATCCGGGGATGGAGGACTTTACGACTCTTCTGTTGCGGCGCGAGCAGCGGGCCAAGGTGCTGCCGAAATTCCCTACCGGGGCCCTCGTCGTCATCGACGTACCGGTCACGAACTGGTCCGACCTCGAACCGGGCATTGGCACGCTGGAGCGCTTTGTTACGCCGCGCGCGCTCGGCGTGCAGAAGGAGAAGGACTAGCCGTGCTGTCGCGCTTCGACTGGCTGCTGGACGAGGCGCGCCTGACGGCGCAGACCCTCATCGACCGGGCCGAGGACCTCGCAAGCCCGACGCTGCGGCTCGGCATTACCGGCCTGTCGCGGGCGGGCAAGACCGTTTTCACCACGGCACTGATTCATGCGCTGATGCGTGGCGGACGGATGCCGGTCTTCCGCGCCATGCATGAGGGACGAATCGCCACTGCGCGGCTGGAGCCGCAGCCCGATGACGGCGTGCCGCGCTTCGACTATGAGGGCCATCTGGCGACGCTGGTGGATGACCGTCGCTGGCCGGAATCGACCCGCCGGATCAGCGAGTTGCGCCTTGCCATTGATTACGCGCCCGCGCGCGGCGGACAGCGCACGCTGACCCTCGACATCGTCGACTATCCCGGCGAGTGGCTGCTCGATCTGCCCCTGCTCGACCAGTCCTTCGCCGATTTCTGCACCAACAGTCTGGCGCTCGCCCGCGCGGCGGCCCGCCGCCCGCTGGCCGGCCCGTTTCTCGCCGCTCTGGACGCGACCGATGTCAGCGCCCCGGCCGACGAGACCGAGGCACGCCGGCTGGCCGCGCTATTCACCGACTATCTCGCCGCCTGCCGATCCGAGACTGTGTCGATGAGCCTGCTGCCGCCCGGCCGCTTCCTCATGCCAGGCGACCTCGAAGGCTCGCCTGCACTCACCTTCGCCCCGCTGGATCTCGCCGACGGAGCGGCTGCTCCCACCGGGTCGCTGCACGCAATGATGGAGCGGCGGTTTGAGGCCTACAAGGAGCGCATCGTCCGCCCATTCTTCCGCGACCATTTCGCCCGGCTCGACCGGCAGATCGTGCTGATCGACGTTTTGTCCGCGCTCAATGCCGGGCCGGCAGCGCTGGCCGACCTCGAATCGGCGCTGGACGGCATCCTCGCCGCGTTCCGCATCGGCCGAAACTCGTGGCTTTCAGCCCTGTTCCGCCATCGCATCGGCAAGGTGCTGTTCGCCGCCACCAAGGCCGATCACCTTCACCACACCAGTCATGACCCGCTGGAGGCGATCTTGCGCCGCCTGGTCGAGCGTGCGCTGGCGCGAGCGGAAGGCGCGGGCGCCGATATCGATATGGTGGCCATTGCTGCCGTCCGGGCGACGCGCGAGGCGATGGTCAAGCGCGGCAGGGCGCATCTGCCGGCCATCGTCGGCGTGCCGGAGGCCGGCCAGCACGGCGCCGACGCCTTTGACGGTCTGGCCGAGGCCGCCGTCTTTCCCGGCGACCTGCCTGAAAACCCATCCGCCCTGTTCGATCCTGCCCACGGCTTCAGCGGGCTATCGGACGCGGCAGGGGGCGATTTCCGGTTTCTGCGCTTCCGTCCGCCGCAGGTGGAGCGCAACGCCGATGGGCTCGCTTTGCCGCTCCCCCATATTCGTCTCGATCGCGCGCTGGAATTCCTGCTCGGCGATCGGCTCAAATAGAACCCGCAGAAACAGAATCGCATGAGCGACCGCACCCCTCGCCGCCCACAGGCCTTTCGTCTCGACGATCCCGGCGTCGTGCTGGCCGAAGAAGGCCACGCCGCCCCGCGCGGCGCTGTCGTCGTCACCCCGACCCCGACGGAAAGCGCGGACGACCTCGCCCCCCTTCCACTACCCCCACCCAAGACCTCGCGCTGGGGCCAGCTATTCTGGACCGGGCTGGGCGGGCTTGTGAGCCTTGGCGTCGGCCTGGCGGTGACGAAACTCGTCGAGGATCTGTTCGCCCGCGCTGACTGGCTCGGCTATGTCGGCCTCGCCTTCGCGCTCGCGCTGGCGCTGGCGAGTCTGGCCATTCTGGCGCGAGAAGCCTTCGGGCTGATGCGGCTGCGCACGCTCAATCATCTGCGCGAACAGGCCGCCGAGGCGCTGGCGAAGGACGACCGGCGGCTGGCTGAAACGGTGACGACGGAACTGTTAGCCATCGCCGCCACCTCGCCACGCCTGTTCCGCGCCCGCACGGAACTCTCAAGCCATCTCGGGGCGATTATCGACGGCGCCGATCTCATCCGGCTCACCGAGCGCCAGCTGATGGGGCCGCTTGACGCCGAGGCGACACAGTTGGTGTCGAACGCCTCCAAACGTGTCTCGGTCGTCACCGCCGTCTCGCCGCGCGCTGCGGTGGACCTCATTTTCGTGCTGGTGACGGCCATCGGGCTCGTGCGTCGGCTGGCGCTGCTCTATGGGGGGCGGCCCGGCGCGCTCGGAATGGTGCGGCTGTTCCGGCAGGTCGTCACCCACCTCGCCGTCACCGGCGGCATGGCGGCAGGCGATTCGCTGATTCAGCAAGTGGTTGGCCACGGCATCGCCGCCAAACTCTCGGCTCGGCTCGGCGAGGGAGTCGTTAACGGCCTGCTCACCGCCCGACTCGGCATCGCCGCGATCGAGGTCACGCGGCCTCTGCCCTTCGTTGCACTGCCTGCGCCGGCGCTCGGTGACGTTGCATCCGGTCTGATCAGCCGAGGCGAGCTCAAAGAGGCCCAGAAGCCCACCTCGGATCGCGCTCAGCCCTGATTTTCGGGCGTGCGGACAACGAGGCCGTCAAGCGGCTCGGTGATCTTGATCTGGCAGGACAGCCGCGAGGTTGGCCGCACATCGGAGGCAAAATCGAGCATGTCCTCCTCCATCGGGCCGGGCTCTCCGGTGGCGGCCTGCCATGCTTCGTCCACATAGACATGACATGTGGCACAGGCGCAGGCGCCGCCACATTCGGCGTCGATTCCCGGGACGCCGTTGCGGATCGCCGCTTCCATCACGGTGGCGCCAAGCTGGGCTTCCACGGTGCGCTCGGTGCCGGTGGCGTCGATGAAGGTGATCTTGGGCATGGGGCGGAGCTTCAGTGATTTTGAATGACTACAGGAAGGTTCGCCCTAGATAGCTGCCGGACGCCTGGAATGCCAGCGGGGTCGCGCAGGAACGGCGCCACCAAACTGGTACCGTCCGGTACGATTCGACCGGACAGAGTGCTTTTGGGTGTTCCTGCCGGGAGGGTGAATCAGAGGTTTCGGAATGTGGTAAACAGGGCGTTAACGATAACTGAAATCGCCGTGTTAACCCCCGTTCCATTTTTCATGGTCAAGAGCGTAGGATAAAGGTGCGGGGAACTGGCGTTCCTCTCGTCAAGTGCGGACCTTCTCCCGCTGACGGGAATACCACAACTCCGCGAAACCCCGGCCCGACGGCGAAAGCCGGTCGGAGTAGAGTACGGACCGGAGGCAGGCGCCGATGTCGACGAATACGAAGAAGGTTCAGCAGGATCCCGCCGAGGCCGCCTTGTCGGCTATCGAGGAGGCTCTGAGTCTCGACCACTCGCCCGATGACGGCTTCGCCCCATCGGCGCAGGACGACTTCGAGCTTCCCCCGGCCCGCGAGCCGGAGGGCCCGCGCATCGAAACCCGGGCTGGCGCTGGCGGCGAGGCTGGTTCCTCGCGCTTTCTCGATGACATCGACCTGTTCGGCGACACGACGGACCCGCAGGACCTGGAAGCCTCTTCGCTCGACGATGACGGTTTCACCCTGACGGAAGCCGATCTTGCCGAAGCCTCGGAGCTCGATCGGAGCAGCGAGCCGAATTTTGACTTTGCCACCTCCGCCAGCGAAGCGGACCTTGCCCCGGTCGCCCCCGCCCTTGCAGCGAGCGCGGCGGCCTCCGGTGCCGCGGCCGCCCTGACGCGCGGCGAGACCCGTGCGGAAAACGAGTCGTCGGATACGTCGCGGTCTGGCCCCAAGGGGCGACGTGCGGCCAATGACGACCGCGAGAGCATCGGCCAGCTGCTGTCCTCGCTCCAGCGCCGGCCGTCCTCGGGCCCCTATGTTCTCGCGACCGTCGCCTCGCTCGCCTGGCTCGTCGCCGGCGGGGTGCTGCTGCAGGCCCAGTTTGGCGGCTTGACCGGCAACCTCGCCGCGATGGTGAACGCCCCCGGCTTCCTCGCCGGCGTCGCGGCGATCATCATCCCGCCGATCTTCTTCCTCGTGCTCGCCGCCATGGTGCGGCGCATGCAGGAGATGCGGATCGTGGCCTATTCGATGGCGCAGGTCGCCATCCGCCTGGCCGAGCCGGCCCGGACTCCGTCCCCGGCGCCCGCCCCGGTCCCCGCGCCAGCTGCTGCCGCGACGGGCGCCGCGCTTCCCGCGATCCAGATGCCCGCGGGCGTCTCGCCGGACACCCTCGCCCAATATGCCGGCCTGGAGCAGGCCGTCACCCGCGCCAGCGAGGCGGAAGCATTCGTGCGGGGCGAAGTCGCGGCTCTCGCCCAGGCCTATGACGACAACAATCGCAAGATGCATCAGCTGATCGAGCGCCTGCAGCTCGAACGCGATGCCATACTGACCCAGACGGAGCATGTGCGCGAGACAATTGCCTCCTCGCACTACACCTTTGCCGAGGAAGTCGGCAACGTCAGCGAGCGCATCAACGAGACCGTCATGCTGGCCGCCGACCGGGTGGCCCATACGCTTTCCGACCGTGGCGAGCACATCACCCTCGCGCTCGGCCGCGTCGGCGACACCATCATTGAGGCCCTGTCCGACAAGGGCGGCGACCTCATCGACCGGCTGCAGGCAACGGGCTCGGAGGTCAACACCAACCTCTCCGACGCCAGCGACCACCTCATCTCCACCCTGTCGGCGCAGAGCGAGCAGATCGGCGACCGCCTCTCTGGTGTCACCACCCAGCTGACCGACACGCTGTCCTCCCGGACCGACGACATCAGCCGCCAGCTGTCCGGCGCCACCGACACCCTGTCAAAGACGCTCACCGCACGGTCGGACGAAATCGGCCTGCGCCTTGCCGGCATCGCCGAGAACCTCACCGACACCCTGGCCTCGCGCACGGATGCGATCAGCCGCCAGCTCTCCGGCGTCACCGAGAACCTGTCCGACACCCTCGCCACCCGGACGGACGAGATCAGCCGTCAGCTGTCTGGTGTCACCGAGAATCTGAGCGACACCCTGGCCGCACGCACGGACGAGATCGGCGATCGCCTGCTCCGTACCGCCGCCGAGCTGTCGCATGTGGTGAATTTGCGCACCGAAGAGATGGGCGACAAGCTTTCCGCCACCACCATCAACCTCACCAGCACCCTCACCGCCCGTTCCGACGAGATCACCGACGCGCTGGTGAGCACCGGCACGCGGCTGGCCGATGAGATCGCCATTCGGGCCAGTCAGGTCAATCAGACGCTCAAGAGCACCGGCGACGCGCTCGTGCTCGACCTCTCGGTGCGCGGCGGCGAAGTCGTCCGCAAGCTGGAGGAAACCGGCAACCGGGTGGCCGACACCATCACCGTGCGCGGCGATGACCTTGCCGACCGCATTGCCGACACTGGCAACCGCATCTACGACGCTGTCGCCGTGCGCGGCGCCGAGCTTGAGCGCCTCTTGGGCGAAACCGGCCAGCGCGTCGTCCACCAGCTCTCGCAGGCCGGCACCGGCATTCACGACGCCCTTGCCGAGGCGGCGGGCCGCGTCTCGCAGGATATCGACTATCGCGGCCAGGCCCTGACCCAGCAGCTCGCCCATGTCGGCGCCGAGGCGGCGCAGACCCTTGCCGACAATGGTGCCCGCGTAACCGAGCAGTTCCGCGAGGCGGCCGACTATCTCGCCTCCGACCTGACCACGCGCAGCGAGAATATGCGCGACCATCTGGAGCAGCAGTTCCGCAACATCGAGGATCTTGTCAGCGTCCGCGGCGGCGAGATCGCCGACCGCATCTCGACCGACACCTCGACGCTCGGCCGCCAGATCGTCGACGGTCTGCGCGACTTCGATACCGTCCTTCACAGCCATGGCGGCGAGCTCGTTCAGCGGATTTCGGACCGCGTCGAGGCCGTCACCCGCGCCATCGACACCAACCTCTCCGGCTTCGACGACCAGGTCTCCAACAAGGCCGAGCAGGTCGCCGCCGCGCTCGACATGCGTATCGCCAATATCGAAGGCGTGCTGGATCGGGGCGTCGACGGCCTCAACGAGACGCTCGGCAACCGCACCGTCGAATTCGCCCACACGCTGTCGGAAGGCGCGCGCCAGGCGAATGACGCGATGAGCCAGTCGCTGGAAATGCTGAGCAGCTTCTTCGACGAGCGCGCCGGCACCATCACCGACCAGCTGTCGCAGCACATCGACCAGGCCGACCGCACCCTCGCCGCCCGGGCTCAGGACATCGCGACGTCTCTGGACGATCGGGTCGGCCGCTTCGAGGCGACCGTCGTCAGCCGCATCGACAATGTCGCCACTTCGGTAGAGGTCCGCGGCGCTGCCATGGCCGACCTTCTCGGCCAGCGCATCGGTGCGGTCGCCGGCCAGCTTCGCACCGAAGCCGCCGAGATCGAAAGCAGCCTGACCTCGCTCGCCGACAATGTCAGCCGCACGCTGGTCGATCGCGCCGGCGAAGTGACGACGCTGTTCGATTCCCGCACCGACGAGATCGCGCGCATCGTCGAAGAGCGCGGCAACGGCCTTCTCACGGCGCTGGAAGACCGCAGCATCTCCATCACCAGCGAGATCGCCCGCGCCAGCACCGAACTGCTCTCGGCCATCGACGATCACCGCCAGAACCTGGTGACGGCGCTCGACACCACCCGCAACGGTGCTGTCTCCGACATCATGCGCGCCAGCGACGACCTGCTGAACACGTTGGAAACCCGTTCAGACGCCATCATCTCGGCCTTCGAGACGGCGACGACCGGCCGCGCCGACCAGTTGATGCAGATCAGCGGCGATGTCGTTTCCTCGCTCCAGCAGATCACCGGCGATGTCGCGGCCTCGCTCCAGGCGGCCGGCGGCGAAGTCACCGCCTCGCTGCAGTCGGTCGGCAGCGACGTCAATTCCTCGCTCAGGCTTGCCACCGGCGAGGTGTCGACCTCGTTGAAGCAGATCGGCGGCCAGGTCACGCAGGAGATTGCCCGCGCTGGCGACACGCTGCTCAGCGAGTTCGATGGACGCGGCGCCCAGTTGGTGGAAAGCGCCCGCCAGGCGACCGAAATCGCCTCCAGCGAGTTCTCCCGCCTCGTCGACGAGTTCGACGGGCGCGGCGCCCAGCTGGTGGACAGCGCCCGTCAGGCGACCGGCATCGCCTCCGGCGAGTTCTCCCGCCTCGTCGACGAATTCGACGGTCGCGGCGCCCAGCTGGTCGAAAGCGTACGCCAGGCGACCGGCGGGGTTTCCGAGGAGTTCGCCCGCTTCGTCGACGAGTTCGGCGGCCACGGTGTCCAGTTCGTCGACAGCGCCCGCCAGGCGACCAGTGTCGCCTCCGAGGAGTTCGCCCGGCTTGCCGAGGAATTCGCGGCGTCGCTCGAAGGCCGCGGCAGCGGCCTGATCGAGGCGATCGCGGCCAGCGGCAGGTCTGCGGTGGCGGAAATCGCCGCCACCAACGAGGCGCTGCAGGGAGACGTCACCGGCCTGCTGGAACGACTTGGCGATGTAAACGTCCAGCTTCAGGACGTGCTCGCCAGCTCGGTCAACAACCTCGCCGAAACCGAGAAGACCATCACCGAGCGACTGGAAGCCTTCCGCAGCACCGTCACCAATGTCGAGGAAGCCAGCACGCTCGCCTCCTCTCGCATGGATGAGCAGATCCGCGATCTGCGTGCCGTCTCCACCGACGTCCTCAAGGATGTCGCCCGGCTCAGCCACTCCTTCGGCGAGCAGGCGAACCTCATCACCAACGTCGCCAACGCCCTTGGCAACGCGCATGAGAACCTCGACGACACGCTCGGCGGCCGGCACGAGGCGCTTCTTGCCCTTGCCGAGCAGGTTTCCGGGCGCACGGCTGAGCTGGACGCGCGGCTGTCGCACTACACCAGCACGCTGGAAACCACCTTCGGCCGCGCTGAGGAGCGCGTGGGCGCCATCTCCCAGTCCATCCTCGCCGCGGCCAGCACCTCGACTGACGCTATCGTGCGCCAGCAGAAGGAAGTGCGAGAGACGACGGAAGCCGAGCGCGAGCGCACTGTCGCCTCCCTGCATGAAACCTATGAGCAGGCCGTGCGCGAGGTCGACACGCTGATGCGCCAGGCCAATCAAGGCTTCTCCGGCGCCGCCCAGGCGCTGCGTGCCTCCGTTCTCGACATCCAGCGCCTGCTGGAGACGACCCGCGAGGAACTCAAGCGCGGCATCCTGGAACTGCCGGAGGAAACCGAGGCCAACGCTTCCGCCATGCGCCGTACGGTGGCCGAGCAAATCAAGGCCTTGGCTGAGCTGAACGAGATCGTCTCGCGACACGGCCGTACCCTCGACGTCGATGCCGGGCCGCGCCCGCGCCTCGCCGGCCCGCTGGTTGGCCCGGCGCCGCTCCCGGCCGCGCCGCTGGCATCCGCTCCCCGCGCGCCGGTCTCGCGTGCCCAGCCGGCCGCGCCGCGTCCCGAACCGGCCCGCTCGGAAGCGCCCTCCTATTTCGATCCGCCACGTGGCAACGGCAATGGCGGCGCCCTGCCGCAGCGCCGCGCCAACATCGCCGCGCCGGCCCCGGAGCGTGGCGGACCCGACAAGGGCGGCTGGCTCTCCGAGCTGTTGGCCCGGGCGTCCGATGGCGAAGGCCCGGCACCGACCGGCACCGTTCCCCGTAGTGTTCCTGTCACGCCCCCGCGCAATTTTGATCCGCGCCAGGGGCAGCCGGAACGGCCGGTGCACCACACCATCGAGTCGCTCGACTCGCTGTCGGTGGATATCGCTCGGATGATCGACCACGAGGCCGCGGTCGATCTGTGGGAGCGCTACAAGAAGGGTGAGCGCAACGTCTTCACCCGCCGGCTCTACACCATGCAGGGGCAGCAGACCTTCGAGGAAATTCGCCGCAAATACCGGCGCGACCTCGAATTCCGTGACACGGTCGACCGCTATATCGGCGAGTTCGAGCGGCTGCTTGAGCAGGTCTCGCGCGACGAGCGCGGGCAGGAACTGACCAAGACCTATCTCACTTCGGATACGGGTAAGGTCTACACGCTGCTCGCCCACGCCGCCGGCCGTTTCGACTGACGCACCCCTGGGCCGACGTCGCCTGATGAGGCCCCCGCCCTGTGCGGGGGCTTTTCTTTGGGAAAGCTGTCCCCGTCCCGACCAACAGGAACAGGCGCCTCTATCAGGCCCCCTCTCCGACGCTGCCTGCCTGGGACCGCAGCCCGTGCCGATCCCGATTGCCAGTCAGGTCGCGCGAACCCGGCCCGCCTTCGATACGCAAAGTGCTTCGGGGCTCGACAAAACCACCAGGCCACTCCCCCAAACGCCCCTCAGCCCCGCCGCCTGCACGCGCATGCGAGGGCCCGGCGACGATCTGCGCTTCGCCGGCTGCGGGAGTGGCGGAACTGCCGTCGTAAACCCACTATGCCGGCCACAAAACGTACCGGTCCGTCAGAGGCCCAACTGGCCCGGCCTGTCCCGTTCCGGCTCGGCGGGGCCAGTGTTGCGGGCAAAGAAAAACCCGCCGCTCAGGAAGAGCGGCGGGGCAATCTTGGCCAGTGCGGCGGCGCGGGCTAAGCCTGCATCAATGCGGCTCGGGCGCAGCTTCCTGCTTGCGGGCGCGGCGGCGCTCGCCGAAACCGGCGATCCAGCGGGCGGTGACATAGAAGGTCGGCGTGAACAGCAGGCCGAAAATGGTCACGCCGATCATGCCGGAGAACACCGCCGTGCCCAGCGCCTGCCTCAGCTCGGCACCGGCGCCGGTGGCGATCACCAGCGGCACCACGCCGAAGATGAAGGCCAGTGAGGTCATGATGATCGGCCGCAGACGCAGCTTCGCGGCCTCGGTCGCCGCGACGAAGCGATTTTCCCCGCGATCTTCCAGCTGCTTGGCGAACTCGACGATCAGAATCGCGTTCTTCGCCGCCAGACCGATCAGGACGATGAAGCCGACCTGACTGAGGATGTTGTTGTCCTGTCCGCGTAGCTGGATGCCGACCACGGCGGCGATCAGGCACATCGGGACAATGAGGATGACCGCGAGTGGCAGGGTCAGGCTCTCATACTGCGCCGCCAGCACGAGGAAGACGAACACAACGCCAAGCGCAAAGGCGAAGATCGCGGTATTGCCCGCCCGCACCTGCTGATAGGCCAGCGTCGTCCACTCATAGGCGAAGCCGTCCGGCAGCGTCTGTGCGGCGATCTCCTGCATCTTCTGGATCGCTTGCCCCTGCGAGGTCCCCGGCATGGTGTCGCCGTCGAGTTCCGCCGCCGGGTATAGATTGTAGCGCGGCACGCGGTAGGGTCCGGAGATGTCGTTCACCGTGGTGAAGGAGCCAAGCGGCACAAGCTGCCCCGCCGCGTTCTTCACCCGCAGCCGCAGCAGGTCGTCCGGGGTCAGTCGGTAGGGCGCATCGGCCTGCGCCTGAACACGGTAGGTACGGCCGAACAGGTTGAAGTCGTTGACATAGGATGAGCCGATATAGGTCTGCAGTGTCGAGAACACATCGGCGATGTTGACGCCGAGCAGCTGCGCCTTGGTGCGGTCGATATCGAGGAAGAGCTGCGGGGTCGACGTCTCGAACAGCGAATAGACCTGCTTGAGCCCCGGCGTCTGGTTGGCCGCACCCATCATGGCATAGACCGCCCCTTGCAACGCCGCATAGCCGCGACCGCCGCGATCCTCGATCATCATGCGGTAGCCGCCGGCATTGCCGATGCCCGCGACAGGCGGCGGCATGACGACGATCATCTGCGCTTCTTCCACCGAGGCCAGCTTGCCGAACAGCGTTCCCTGGATGGCGGCGGCGGATTGCCCGGGATGCTCGGCGCGCTCGGCCGCAGGACCGAGGATGACGAACATGGCGCCGGCATTGGGGGCGTTGGTGAAGGTCGCGCCGGAGAAACCGACGATATTCACCACATGCGCCACGCCGGGCGTCGCCAGAACTTCCTGCGCCGCCTTGGTCATCACCTCGTTGGTGCGCGAAAGCGCCGCGCCGCCGGGCAGCTGCGCCGCGACGATGAGATAGCCGCGGTCCTGCGCCGGGATGAAGCCTTGCGGCGTGGTGCGGAACAGCTGGAAGCCGCCGGCCAGAATGGCGACATAGACCAGCAGTACCACGACGGCGATCCGCACCAGCTTGCTGGTCAGCCAGCCATAGCCGCGCGAGACGCCGTCAAAGCCCTTGTTGAAATAGTGGAAGAAGCCGGTGAACGGCCGCGCATACCAGGCCGGCTTGTGGTCGGCCCCCTTGTGCGGCTTCAGCAGCAGCGCGCACATGGCTGGCGAGAGGGTCAGCGACACCAGCAGCGAGATTAGCGTCGAGCCGGCGATGGTCAGGGCGAACTGGCGGTAGAACTCGCCGGAAATGCCGGTGATGAAGGCCGACGGGATGAACACCGAGGCCAGCACCAGCGAAATCGCCACCAGCGCCCCGCCGACTTCTTCCATGGTCTTGTAGGCGGCATCGCGCGGGCTGAGTCCGGTGGAGATGTTGTGCTCCACGCTTTCCACCACCACGATCGCGTCGTCCACCACGATGCCGATCGCCAGAACGAGGCCGAACAGCGAGAGGTTGTTCAACGAAAAGCCGAACAGGCTCATGATGAAGAAGGTGCCGATCAGCGAGACCGGAATGGCCAGGATCGGGATGATCGCCGCCCGCCAGCTCTGCAGGAACAGCACCACCACGATCACCACCAGTACGATGGCCTCAATGATGGTGTGCTCCACCGCGCGGACCGATTCAGCGATGAACTGCGTCGGGTTGTAGGCGGTGGAATAGGTCACGCCAGGCGGGAAGCCCTTGGCAATCTCCTTGATCGCGGCCTCGATCGCCTCGCCGGTAGCCAGCGCATTGGAGCCGGGCAGCTGGAAGATGCCGAGCGCGACCGACGGCTTGGAGTCGAAATAGGAGATCGAGGAATTGTCCTGCGCCTCGATGCCGATCCGCGCCACATCGCGCAGCCGCACCACGGCGGTGCCGGTTTCGCGCACAACGATATTGCCGAACTCTTCCGGCGTCGAAAGCCGTCCGAGGGTTCGCACCGCCACCTGGAAGCCCATCTGGTTCGGCACGGGCGGCGCGTTCAGCACACCCGAGGCGACCTGAAGGTTCTGTGCCTGAAGGGCGGCTGTGACGTCGCCTGCCGTCAGATTCAGCGCCTGCAGCTTTAGCGGATCGAGCCAGACCTGCATCGCGTAGTCGCGCGAGCCGAACACGGTGATCGAGCCAACGCCTGGCACGCGCTGGAGCTGGTCCTTGATCTGAAGGTTGGCGTAGTTCGAGATGAACAGCGAGTCGCGGGAATCGTCCGGCGAGAACAGGCTGACCACCATCAGGATGTCGGGCGAGGACTTGGCGACGGTAACGCCGATCTGTTGCACGTCCTGCGGCAGGCGCGGCGTCGCGGTGGCGACACGGTTCTGGACCTGCACCTGCGCGATATCGAGATCGGTGCCGATATCGAAGGTCACGGCGATGGAAAAGCGTCCGTCCGCCGTTGAGTTGGAGGAGATGTAGAGCATCCCCTCAACGCCGTTGATCTGCTGCTCGATCGGCGCGACCACTGTATCCGCCACGGTTTCCGCGCTGGCGCCCGGATACTGGCCGCTGACATTGACCACGGGCGGCGCGATGTCGGGATACTGCGCGACCGGCAGGGCGACGAAGGCGACGGCGCCCAGGATCATCACCACGATGGAAACCACCGAGGCGAAGATCGGGCGATCGATGAAGAAGTGAGAGAACCGCATGGGACCGCCTCCGCGCTCAGTTCGCGGGCGGGGTGGCGGAGGCCTTGGCAGGCGCCTCGCCAGCGCCCGCGGCGGTTCCATCACCAGCGGCCGGGGTTGCCGGCGGCGTGTCCAGCTTGCCGACCACCTTCGCGCCGGGGCGGATACGCATCAGTCCGTTGACAACGACAAGGTCGTCCTTGCCGAGCCCGCCGGTGATGACCCGCTGGCCGTCATAGGCGCGGCCGAGCGTGACATATTTCATCTGCGGCGCCTGCGGCTGGTCGCCCGGCTGCAGCACATAGACGAATTTGCGGGTCTGTTCGGTGCCGATGGCGACATCCGGCACCAGAAGTGCTTCATGCGGGGCCGAGGACGGCACCTCGATCCGGCCGAACATGCCGGGCGTGAACGTGGCGTCGGGATTGGCGAAGGTGGCGCGACCGCGGATCGTACCGGTGTCCTCGCTGATGCGGTTATCGACGAAGTCGAGCTTGCCTTCGTGGGTGAAGCCCTTCTCGTCGATCAGCCCCAGCTTGACCGGGATCGACAGCCCCTTGTCACCCATGTCTTTCGACATGCGCTGGTAGCGCAGATAGGAGGCCTCGTCATAGGTGAACTCGAAATAGATCGGATCGAGCGAGACGATGGTGGCCAGCAGCGTATTGGTATTGGTGCCACCCGAACCGCCGGTGACAAGGTTGCCGACCGAGACCTTGCGATCGCCGATCCGGCCCGTCACAGGCGCCTTGAGGTCGGTGAAATCGAGATCGAGCTGCGCCGCCTGCATCGCCGCCTGCGCCGCCGCTACGTCGGCACGCGCCGTGCGCTCGCTCTGCAACCGCTGGTCATACGCCTGCTTGGAGATGGCGTTGGAGGTCTTGTCGTCGATCAGGGTCTGGGCGCGCTGCAGGTCCGACTGGGCGAAATCGAGCTGGGCCTGGGCCCGCTCCAGATTGGCCTGCGCCTGATCATGCGCCACCTGGAAGGGTCGCTTGTCGATGGTGAACAGCAGGTCGCCCTGCTTCACCACCTGACCGTCGGTGAAAGACACCTTTTCGAGATAGCCAGAGACGCGGGCATAGACGTTCACCAGATCGACGGCGGCAAAGCGCCCGACATATTCGTCGTAATCGGTGATGGTGCGCGTGGTCGGTTGAGCGACGGTCACGGTCGGCGGAGGCGGCGCCCCCTGCTGTCCCTGATTCGGCTCGGAGCAGCCTGCCAGCGCCAAAGTGAGAGAAAGGGCAGCGAGGGAAAGGCGCGGCAGCGCGGTCATCATATCCGTCTCCGAGAAGGCTCTTCGGGCATTTCGGGCCCCTGTCCCGATGTCGCGTTTCATGGGCGCCCCCCGCCCGGAGCCCAAGACGCAGCTGCGAACTACCACAGTTATGCTGCACCGCGTAAGCAATAAATCGTCAGCTCGGCACCGCCGGCGGCCGCCCGCGCAACAGGCCTCTGAGGTAGCGCCGCCCGAACAGCGCCAGCACCAGGGCCACATAGACCGCGCCTCCTGCTGCAACGCACAATGCCAGCAACGCCTCGTCGCGGCCGTGGACGAAGGCGACAAAGGAGGACCCGGCGAACCGCGCGGCAGCGAAAAGAGCCACGGCGATGGCGGCGCCAATCAGCGCGAGGCGCGGCAGGCTGCGCCACAACTGCGCGTCGCCGCATTCATAACCGCGACGGTGCGCAAGGAAGGCCAGCACCAGCACCGTGATCCAGCCGCCCATCGAGGTCGCGAAGGCAAGGCCGACCTGCGCGAGGGTATCCATCAGCAGGATCTTCAGGCCGATATTGACTACTGCGGCCCCCAGCGTCGCCAGCACCGGTGTTCGCGTGTCGCCGCGCGCGTAGAAGGGCGCCATGAAGGCGCGCACCACCACGAAGGGGGCGAGGCCGATTCCATAGGCCGCCAGCGTCGCCCCGGCCGACGCCGCAGCCTCGGCGGTGAAGGCGCCACGCATGAACAGGCCGCGCATGATGATCTCGGGGATCGTCAGGGCGGCGGCCAGGAAGGGCAGCACCAGCAGCAGCGTCAGCTCGATCGCCCGCGACTGGGAAAAGCGCGCTCCATCAATGTCATTGGCAGCGATCCGCCGCGACATTTCCGGCAGCAGCACGATGCCCGCCGCAATGCCCACGACGCCGATCGGCAGCTGGTTGATCCGGTCGGCATAGAACAGCGCCGCTACCGCTCCCTGCGGCAGAAAGGAGGCAATGATCGTATCGGCGAAGATCGCCAGCTGGACGCCGGCCGAACCGATGATCGCCGGACCCAGGGCGATCAGGAAGGCACGAGTCTCGGGGTCGAGCCTTGGCCGACCAAACCGCAGGCCCAGCCCATGTCGCTCGGCGTCGAATACGAGGAGCCCAAGCTGCAGGAAGCCGGAAATCAGCACGCCCCACGCCGCCGCATGGCCAGCCGTGGGAAATAGCCCGGCCAGGCTGAGAGTGGCGACCATGGCGACGTTGAGCAGGATCGAGGCGGCGGCCGCGGCCCAGAAGCGGTCATTGGCGTTGAGCACCCCGCCGACCAGCGTCACCACCGCGATCAGCCCGAGATAGGGGAAGGTGATGCGGGTGAAATCGACCGTCAGGGCGAAGCGCTCGGGATCGTCCGAAAGCCCCGGCGCCAGCGTCGCCACCACCCAATCGGTCGCCAGCAGCGCGACCGCAAGGATCGCCAGTTGCACGAGCACCACGCCGGTGAGGATGCCGTCGGCGAAGGTCCGGGCCTTCGCCTCGCCCTCCACCGTCTTCACGCGCGCATAGGCGGGGATGAAGGCGGTGTTGAACGCGCCCTCGGCGAAGATGGAGCGGAAATGGTTGGGCAGGCGGAAGGCGATGTAGAACGCATCTGCCAGCGGTCCGGCGCCGATGACGGCGGCCATGACGATATCGCGTACAAAGCCCGTCAGCCGCGAGAGAAGCGTCCAGCCGCCGACCGTGAAGATGCTGCGAATCATGGGATGCCGACGGAGGGGTTGTGGCTGCCGGAAGCCGGAAGCAAGTGCGGGCGGAAAGCTAGCCTCCCCGCCCGCACCTCGCCAGTCCCGCCGGATATCAGGCGCTGAGCGCGCGCCGCACCGCCGCGATGACGCGCTCCTGGGCGGCGTCGTCGAGATAGGGATGCATGGGCAGGCTGATCACCTCGCCCGCCAGGCGCTCGCACACCGGCAGGCCGTTGCCTGCAATGGGGAACTGCGCATAGGCCGGCTGGCGGTGCATCGGAAGGCGATAATAGACGGCAGTCGGCACGCCGTCCTTCTGCAGCGCCGCAGCCAGCCCGTCGCGCACGCCGTGCGGCAGCCGGATCGTATACTGGGCCCAGACCGATGTGGCGCGCGGATCGACGGCCGGCACTGTGCAGATATCGCCCAGCGCCGCGCTGTAGCGCTCGGCGACGCGCTGGCGGGCGGCGATCTCGTCCTCGAAGATCGCCAGCTTTTCGATCAGCACCGCCGCCTGGATGGTATCGAGCCGGCCGGTCATGCCGAGGCGCACATTCTCGTATTTGTCGACGCCCTGGCCATGCTCGCGCACGCTCTTCAAGATCGGCAGCAGCACGTCGTCATCGGTCAGCACCGCACCGCCATCGCCATAGCAGCCGAGCGGCTTGGCGGGGAAGAAGCTGGTGGCGGTGGCATCGCCGAGGGAGCCGGTTCGCCGGCCGTTCCAAGTGGCGCCAAAGCCCTGCGCCGTGTCGCACAGCACCTTGAGGCCATTCGCCTTGGCGATGGCCTCGATGGCGTCCATGTCGGCGGGCTGACCGAACAGATCGACCGGCACCACAACCTTCGGCGTCAGGCCCTCGCGCTTAGCCACCGCGATGGCAGCCTCCAGGCTCGCCGGGTCCATGTTGAAGGTGTCTTCGAGAATATCCACGAAGATCGGAGTTGCGCCCACCCACGGCACCACCTCGGCCGTCGCGCAGAAGGTGAAGGCGGGGCAGAACACGGCATCGCCCGCCTTCACGCCCCAAGCCATGAGGATCATGGCCAAGGCGTCCGTGCCACTGGAGCAGGCGATGGCGTGCTTCGCACCGGCGAAGGCGGCGAGCTGATGCTCGAACTCCGTCACCTCTGGCCCGTTGATGAACCGGCAATGGGTGAGCACCTTCGCCACCGCATCATCGATCCGGCTGCCCAGCCGTGCCCGCTGGGCAGCGATATCGACGAACGGAATCGGCGCCAGCTCGGTCTTCACATGCGAATTCATCACTTTTCCTCTCAAGCCACGCTGGCGCGCAAAGGCATCGGCTCGGCGGGCATCGGCTCTGTCGGTGTTGGCTCCAGCGCTTCGAGGCAGCGCATCGCCGTGGCGATGGCGGCCACGCCGTCCTCGCCCGTCACGGCCGGGGCTGAGCCGCCGCGCACGGCATCCAGGAACCGCAGCAACTCAAGGCGAAGCGGCTCGGCATAGGCCACCGGAAGGTGGCGCATCGAATAGCTTCCATCCGGCTTGTAGTCGAAATACTCGGTCACCTGCCGCGTGAGCAGATCGCCGATCACGTATTTCTTGCGGGTGGCGACATGCACGGTGCGTGCCTTGAACGGCGTCAGCCAGTTGGTGTTGATATGCGCCAGCACGCCATTGGCGGTACGGAACTGCAGCAGCGCGATATCCTCGCGCGCGGCCACCGCCGCCTTCACCTGCGGCTGCACCTCGGTGATGTACGAGCCGGTGAAATGGCAGATGAGGTCGATGTCGTGTACCGCGAGATCGATCACCACGCCGACATTCGACATGCGCGGCGGAAACGGTCCGACGCGGGTGATGGCGATGGAGAGTATCTCCTCGTCGCGAATGGCGTTCTTCACGGCTTCGACCGCCGGATTGAACCGCTCGACATGTCCGACCACCAGCGCCACGCCCTTGGCCTTGGCAGCGGCGACGATTGCTTCCGCCTCGGCGACACTGGGCGCAATCGGCTTTTCGACCAGCACATGCATGCCGGCATGGATGGCGGCGAGCGCGACATCGTGGTGCAGATGCGTGGGAGCAGCGATGACCAGCGCGTCGGCCCCTTCCGCCACCAACTCGTCAAGGCTGGCAAAGGCCCGGCACCCAAGGAGCGCCGCTACCTTCTCGCGCTGGCCGGCATCCGGATCGGCAATGCCGACTAGCTCGGCGCCCGGCAGGTCGGTGAGCACGCGGGCGTGGTTGTAACCCATGATGCCGACGCCGACGACGCCGACGCGAACGGGCATCGCAGCCCCGCCCGGGTCCTGAACCATGCGCGCATATCCTTTCTCTACTGAATTCGTCGTCGGGGGTCTAACACGCGCCCCCAAGCGTGGCGAGAGAGGCCGAATCGCAAAGCCGCGCCAAAGGCTTCACTAATTGCTTCAACCTGTTACCGACGGCGCTCACTCGGCAGCAGCGGCCTCGTCGGCCCCGGCGGCTGCGCCGGCGCCTTCCGCAGCGGCGGCGGAACCCGCCGTACCGCCCGTATCAATGAAGCTCTTATAGACAAAGACACGCTTGCCCTCGACGATGATCTCGCACCATTGCTGGCAGACGACGAGTTCCACCTTCTGGCCCGCCGGCAGATTACCGATGGCTGCCGCACCGCGTTTCGGCGCGGCACGCATAGTGACGGGACGGCGCGTCACGGCCATGCCAATCGGCTCACCTCCGAACCCTGCGGGCGTATCGCCTTCCTCGGCGGTCTCCGCCGGGGCTGCGGGCTGGGCCTCCGCGGGCGGTGCTGCAAGGGCCGCGACCTGACGTTCGCGCGCGCGCGAAGGCGGCAGGGGCACCTCTTTCGGCAGCGCCGCCGGCGCGGGAGCCGCCGTAAGCTCGATCGAAGCGACGGCCGGCTCGGCCTCCACCGCCTCCGGAACCACCGGGGCCGATAGCGGCCCGACGCCCGCCTCGGGCGCTGCGAAGGCAGTAACGGGCAGAGAGTCGTCAGCCGCGTCGAGCGGCGTCGCCGCATTGCGCAAGACGGGCGGGATGCTGTTGCCCGGCAAGGCATTGACGAGGGCGGAGGAGGCTGCGGGCGTCGGTGCGGCGGGCGCCACTTCGACCAGCGCAACGGCGGTGGCCGGGCCAACGCCCAATTCAGGCGGGACGGCCGAGGGCGCGACACTGGCCACGGCGGCGTTGCCAATCACCTCGGGGGCCACCTTCGCCTCCTCGCGGGCGGCCAAAGATTGCAGCAGGACGGCGCCGCCGCCAACCACCGCCATGAAGACGGCAAGCACACCAAGCCGTTGCCATGTGATGACATCCTTGGAAGCGTTGCGCTTTCGCCGCGTCTCAGCCTCTCCCGGCTGGCGCGCCGAGCTTCCGAAGCTGCGCCGGCGGGCCGCCTGGGCCGAATCGGAACTGGAGCCCCCCCCGGTTTCCGGCCGCGCCACCGCCGGGCGGGCGGAAATCAGATCGCTCATATCGCCCAGAGCCGCGAGGCGGCTGCGCACATCGCCCATTGAGCGCGGTTCGCTGCCCTTGTCCGGGCGCGCGGCGGGCGGCGCCTCGGCGTCAGCACCATGCCGTTCGGCTTTTTCCTGCTCGAGGGAGCTGACGATGGTCCGGAAATCGGAAATCAGAGAGGAGGAGAGCCCGGTTCCGCGCGGCTGCTGCGATGACGTTGGCATGACGCGGGAACTCTACGCTACGGGGAAAAGGCGGGAAAGAACGGAAGAAACCGTAGGGGCGGAAGCGTCGGCACGGTGCACGCGCCGGCAGTGCCCGGGGGCACTGACAGCCAGCTCAAGAGTGCGGCGCTGACCACTTCGCATGCGTTCTTCCAGTCCATTCGGGCCGGCGCCCGAAGGCCCGCGACCGAGTTCCGTAAACCGCCTTCGTATGCGACGGGTGACAACTTACCGGCACTTTGCACCTTGATGCAAGAATGTCACATGCCGGAAATTTCCTTATGAACAAAGATTGCGGCAACTCTTGGCCTCGCCCGGCGAGCTCCTCATCAAATTAGCCCAATGGATGCAATAAGTTGTGGGTGCTGGGTTTACGCCCCTACACCAGCACCGCCCGCGCTGGCGCGTTCTGCGCGCCGAAAATTCGCTGGTAGCGCGCCAGTTCCTCGGGCGGTCCCATTGCCTTGGTAGGGTTGTCGGAGAGCTTCACGGTCGGGCGCCCATCGGCCGAGATGACCTTGCAGACAATGGAAATCGGGTCGAGTCGGCCCTCAGGCGCGAAGCCGCGAAAATCATTGGTCAGCAGCGTGCCCCAGCCGAAGCCCATCCGCAGGCGGCCCTGGAAGTGGCGGTAGATTCGTTCAATGTCGCCAATATCGAGGGCGTCCGAGAAGATAGCCAGCTTCTGCGTCGGGTCCTGCCCCCGTGCCCGCCACCAGCGCAGCGCCTCCTCGCCGCCCTCGATCGGGTCCTTGCTGTCGATGCGGATACCGGTCCAGCCGGCCACCCAGTCCGGCGCCAGCGCCAGGAAATGGCTGGTGCCGAACGTGTCGGGCAGGATCACCAGCAGATTGCCCTCATAGTCCTGCTGCCAGTCGGCGAGCACCCTGTAGGGAGCCTGCGCGAGTTCGGCGTCGGTTTCCGCGAGGGCGGCATAGACCATGGGAAGTTCATGCGCGTTGGTGCCGGTGGCCTCCACCTCGCGCCGCAGCGCAATCAGGCAGTTCGAAGTGCCGAGGAAGCGCTCGCCCAGCCCTTCCATCATCGCCTGCACGCACCAGTCCTGCCAGAGGAAGCCGTGCCGCCGGCGGGTGCCAAAATCGGCGACGCCCGCGCCGCCCAGCGCCTTCAGCCGCTCGACCTTCTCCCACACGCGGGTCATCGCGCGGGCATACAGCACCTGCAGCTCGAAACGGCCCATGCTGCGCAGCACCGCGCGCGAGCGCAGCTCATTGATGATGGCGAGCGCCGGGATCTCCCACATCGTGGTCTCGATCCACGGTCCCTCGAAGGTCAGCTCATACTGCCCGTCGCGCTTTTCGAGGTGATAGGCGGGGAAACGAAACGTCTCCAGCCAGGCGATGAAGTCCGGCGAGAACATCTGCCGCTTGCCGTAGAACATGTTGCCACGCAGCCAGGTCGATTCCCCGCGCGTCAGCGACAATGTCCGCACATGGTCGAGCTGCTCGCGGAGTTCGCCCTCGTCGACGAAGTCGGCGATTCGCACGCTCTTCGTCCGGTTGATGATGCCGAAGGTGACGCGGGTGTGGAAATGCCGACGGTAGATCGTCTGCGCCATCAGGAGCTTGTAAAAATCCGTGTCGAGCACGGAGCGGACGATCGGGTCGATCTTCCATGTGTGATTGTAAACGCGAGTGGCGATGTCGATCATGCGGTAGGCCCCGTTTGCCCGGCCTCCCCTTCTAGAGCATGCCGCCCAAAATTGCAGGCCACGCCCAGAACCGCGCCGCCGGACCGCTCGCACATTCAGCGCCATCGTGCGTTCCGGCACTTGGAACGGCCGATCCGATGCTTAAGTGCGCTCCAACGCCCTTACTCACCTACGGGCCCTTCTTCGACAGGAGCGCATCTTGGCTGTCACGAAATCCCTTTTCGACACGTATCGCCTCGGCGACATCATCCTCGCCAACCGTATCGTCATGGCCCCGCTGACGCGCAACCGCGCCGGCGCCGGCCTCGTCCCCTCGCCGCTCGCGGTTGAGTATTATCGCCAGCGTGCCACCGCCGGCCTCATCATCACCGAGGCGACGCAGATCTCCGCGACCGCGCAGGGCTACCAGGATACGCCCGGCCTGTTCACGCAGGCGCAGATCGAAGGTTGGAAGAAAATCACCGACGCCGTGCATTCTGCCGGCGGGCACATCTTCGTGCAGCTGTGGCATGTCGGACGCGTCTCGCTCCGTTCGCTGCAGCCGGACGGTGCCGCCCCTCTCGCTCCTTCCGCGCTTCGCGCCAACACCAAGACCTATGCGAATAATGGCTTCGCCGAGGTCGACGAGCCGCGCGCGCTGACGCTGGACGAAATCCCCGGCATCGTCGAAGACTTCCGCCAGGCGGCGGCCAACGCCATCCTCGCCGGCTTCGATGGTGTCGAGATCCACGGCGCCAATGGCTATCTGATCGACCAGTTCCTGCGTGACGGCGCCAACAAGCGCACGGACGCCTATGGCGGCTCGATCGAGAACCGCACCCGGTTCCTGAAGGAAGTACTGGCGGCCGTGATCGGCGAGATTGGCGCCGCGCGAACCGGTTTGCGGCTATCCCCCGTTACGCCGGCCAATGATCTCGCGGACAGTGATCCGCAGGCGTTGTTCAGTCATGTGATGGACGTCGTCGAAAGTCTGCACCCGGTCTATGTCCACATGATCGAAGGCGCCACCGGCGGCCCGCGCGACATTGTTCCGGATTTCGACTTCGCGGCCCTGCGCGCCCGCTACAGCGGCGCGTGGATGGTGAACAACGGCTACGACAAGGCGATGGCGGAAGAGGTGGTCGCGACCGGCAAGGCCGACCTCGTCGCCTTCGGCAAGGCCTTTATTTCGTCGCCGGACGCCGTGGAACGCCTGCGCCGTGGCGTCGCCTTCAATGAGCTGGACCGCGACCACCTCTACGGCGGCGGTGCCAAGGGGTACACGGATTATCCGACGCTGGAGAATGCGGGCGCCTGAGCGTTCTTCCCCTCTCAAAGCAACAAAAGGCCCGCCAACTGGCGGGCCTTTTTATGGGAAGCGTTGCCGCTACGCCGCCAGCGGCTCTTCCGGCCGCACGCAGCGCACGGACACGTCGACACTCATGCCGAGATAATCACCCGTCAGTCCGGTGAACCCACCCGCCACAGGCACCGCCTGGCTCGGATCGCGGGTCACCGCGACGCGGATGAGGTTATCGGCAGCAATCGTGCCGTTGGTGGGATCGAACTCGACCCATCCGGCGCCGGGCAGGTAGATGTCCGCCCACGCATGAGTGGCGCCAGCGCCAACTAGAGCGGAGTCGCCGCCGTCGAGGGCGGGATCATAGAGATAGCCGGTGACGAAGCGCGCTCCGAAGCCGAGAGCCCGCGCCGTCTCGATCAGCAGCAGCGCGAAGTCACGGCAGGAGCCCGTGCCCAGCCGCAGCGTCTCCAGCGGCGGCTGGGTACCTTCCTCGAAGCGGAGATTATAGCTGAAACCCTTGTGGATGCTGTTATTGATATCCGT
Source organism: Xanthobacteraceae bacterium 501b (assembly GCA_000378025.1). Lineage (GTDB taxonomy): Bacteria > Pseudomonadota > Alphaproteobacteria > Rhizobiales > Xanthobacteraceae > Ancylobacter. The sequence continues at coordinate 688,553 of KB899087.1, read as the reverse complement.
CAGCAGGGCCATGGTGTCGGTCGGCCGCGCGGCGATGAACCCCTTCGCCCAGGCTTCCAGTTCGCCCTGCGGGTCGGGATGATGCGGATCCAGCATGCGGCCGAGATCAATGCGGTCATCCGGGGAATAGACGAACGGGTAGGAAGTCGCGCTCTCCTCAATCTCGAAGTCGAGCCCGCCAAGGCCATAGCGCTCCAGCGTGAGCAGACTCTCAATCTTCAATTCATCCGATGGTTCGACAAAGTCGACCACCGCGACGGAATTGCCGAACACGTCGTGCATCCAGCGAATATTTCCGTGCGGAAACAGCGAGATGTTAGCACCCACCAACCTCAGGTCATGGCTGTCGCGCGGGCGCAGCATCAGCCGGTGCGGCTGGAAAGTGACTGGGTTCGCGTAAGTGTATTGTGTGACGTGTCGGACGGTCAGGGTCTGCATGTTGAGTTCCGAAATGGTCCGCTGGCTTGGCCATGGCAGGCGCGGGGTATCAGCGGGAGCAAAGGCGGCCGACGGCAAAGCCGATCAGGCCCATTGCAACCAATGCGCGAAATGAGTAGCGCTGAATTGGCTCCTGCCCGACCGTCGCTCGGGCGACGCTGTCGGAAGCGCGTGACCCTATGCGCTCGCCCTGCGCCGAGGCGGATGCGTGCGATCCGCCGACGCCGCTGGAGGACTGGCCACCCGGCCCGCCCGACGTGCCCTGGCCGGAGGAACCGCCTTCGCTGAACGGTCCGCGATTGGAGGAGCCGTAGTCATTAGTGGGATTAGCCATCGTGTGCTCTCGCCTGTTCGCCTGTTTGAAGGCCTAACGCGCAAGCCGCACTTTCGTTCGAGGGACGGGGCGCCTCGCTGCGCTCAGATGCGCCCGTTAAGAAAGGCGAGCATTTCCACCGGCCCATTGGCGTTGAACAGCTTCACCTGCCGCCCCCCGCACATGTCGCAGCGCAGACGCGGCGGCGCCTCCCCCTCAGCCGGGGGCGCCAGCGAGGCCGCATCGACGCGGCCCAGCACAGAACGCCGCCCGCAACGCTGGCAATGGGCACAGAGCATGGAAGATTGGTCGATCATGTCGCCCTCCCGAGCGGAACGGCCGGGATCGCCGGGACCCCGTCCGCCGTGCAGCCCCCCTGCCCGGCCACGCCCTCGGGCGCTTGGGTGGAGACTATCCTGGCCGGATAACCCGCTGGCCCCACGCCGCTTTAAGATGCGACGCGCCGCCGGACACGGATGAAGACAGGGGATGGACGAAGTTGGCTTCGTCTCGGTTTCCGCCAAAACTCCGAAGGATCGGAGTTTGGTGGGCGCACTAGGGCTCGAACCTAGGACCCGCTGATTAAGAGTCAGCTGCTCTACCAACTGAGCTATGCGCCCCCGCCGCAGACCGTGGCCTTGCGGACGGGGGGTCGTGTAGCAGAGGCCTATGGGTGTGTCCATAGGGACAGCCCGGCTTCCCGATCTTTCCACAGGCCAGCCCGAGAGGCGACCTGCCCGCTACTCCTGGAACGCCTCCTCGCGCTTCTTGCGCACCGAGGGCAGCAACACGACGACCAGCGCGAGAATCGCCAGCCCAAGCATAGTGGCGGAGATCGGTCGGGTGAAGAATACCGTGGGATCGCCGCGCGAGATCAGCATGGCGCGGCGCAGATATTCCTCCAGCATCGGCCCGATGATGAAGCCGAGCAGCAGCGGCGCGGGCTCGCAGTCCAGCTTGACCAGCACGTAGCCGACCACTCCGAACACGGCCATGGTGAACACGTCGATGGCGTTGTTGTTCACGCTGTAGACGCCGATGCAGCAGAAGCCGACGATCAGCGGGAACAGGATGTGGTAGGGCACGGTGAGCAGCCGGACCCAGATCCCGATCAGCGGCAGGTTCAGCACCACCAGCATCAGATTGCCGATCCACATCGACGCGATGATGCCCCAGAACAGGCTCGGCTGCTCGTTCACCACATTCGGACCCGGCACGATTCCCTGGATGATAAGCGCGCCAATCATCAGCGCCATGACGGGGTTGGACGGAATACCCAGCGTTAGCATGGGGATGAAGGAGGTCTGAGCGCCGGCATTGTTGGCCGCCTCCGGCCCCGCAACGCCCTCAATGGCGCCCTTGCCGAACTTCTCAGGGTGGCGGGAAATCTTCTTCTCGATCGAATAGGCGGCGAAGGAGGAGAGAATCGCACCGCCGCCCGGCAGGATGCCCAGGAACGAACCTAGAAAGGTGCCGCGCAGGATCGGGCCGATGATGCGCTTGATATCGTCCTTCGAGAGCAGCAGGCCCTTCACCTTCTGCACCATGACGGTGCGGGTGTGCTCATCCTCCAGGTTGCGCACGATCTCGCCAATGCCGAACACGCCCATGGCCAGCGCCACGAACTCGATGCCATCCGCCAGCTCCAGCATGTCGAAGGTGAAGCGCGGGGTGCCGGTGTAGACATCCTGGCCGGACAGCCCGAGCAAAATGCCCAGAACCACCATCGCCAGCGCCTTCACCACCGAGCCCGAAGCCAGCGCGACGGAAGCGACAAGCCCTAGAACCATCAGCGCAAAATACTCCGGCGGGCCGAACTTCAAAGCGAGGTCGGCGAGCGGCGGCGCGAAGACGGCGAGCAGGAAAGTGGCGACCGATCCGGCGAAGAACGAGCCGATGGCGGCGGTGGCGAGTGCCGCGCCGGCGCGGCCCTGGCGCGCCATCTGGTAGCCGTCAATGGCGGTGACGACCGATGAGCTCTCGCCCGGCAGGTTGATCAGGATCGCCGTGGTCGAGCCGCCATATTGCGCGCCGTAATAGATGCCCGACAGCATGATCAGCGCCGAAACCGGCGGCAGGCCGAAGGTGATCGGCAGCAGCATGGCGATGGTCGGCACCGGCCCGAGGCCCGGCAGAACGCCGATCAGCGTGCCCAGAAGCACGCCGATAAAGCAGTAGAAAATGTTCTGGAAGGTGATCGCGACGGAGAAGCCGAGGGCGAGATTGTCAAAGATTTCCATGGACTTGCGCTTCCTCAGTAACCGCCGAGCCACGGGCCCAGCATGGGCAGCGGCAGGCCGAGGCCCTTGATGAACACCGCCCAGGAAAAGGCGACCATGATGAAGGAGGAGGCCAGCGCCGTGGTCAGCTTGAAGCGCCGGCTCGCCAGCGTCGAGAGGAACACCGCCAGCCCCATGGACGGGCCGAGGCCCAGCGGGCGGATGCCGAGGCCGAACACAACCACCGCGAGCGTCACCAGCCCGAGCGGCACCCATGGCCAGCGCCGAAAACCGATCTTCTGCGCCTCGTTTTCCTCCTTAACCGGGTGGAGAGTGAGTCCAGTGAGAAGGACGATCAGGCCAAGGAGACCAAGCAAACCCGCCAGGATCATCGGGAAATAGCCCGGCCCCATGCGAATGGCGCGCCCCATGGGCAGGCCCATCGCCTGCCAGGCGAAGAAGGCCGCCAGGAACACGATCAGGAGGCCGCTGGCGACCTCCTTCGGATTTTTGACAAAGCGCGTCATGGCACCTTTTCCGCGGCCGGGACGTGAAGCGCCGGCCCGCGCGCTGGGCGGCGGACCGGCGGGAGGATGGGCAGGCGCGTCAGTCGGCGAACACGCCGGCCTGCTCGATCACCGGCTTCCACTTGGCGACTTCCGCCTCAAGGAACTTCTGGTGCACCTCCGGCGTGGCGCGCTCCAGCGCCACCGGCTCGGTGCCGAGATCGGCGAAGCGGGAAATGACCTTGGGGTCCTGCAGCGCGGCGACGAGGGCGGCGTTCAGCTTGTCGATCTCGGCCTTGGGCGTGCCCTTGGGCGCGTACATGCCGTGCCACACCGCCACTTCGAAGCCGGGCAGGCCGGCGGAGTCGAGGGTCGGGAGATTGGGCAGCGACTTCACCGGGGTCTTGGTGGTGACGCCATAGGCCTTCACCTTGCCGGCCTTGATCTGGCCTGTCGTGTTGGTGGTCTGGTCGCACAGGAGGTCGATCTGCCCGCCGACGAGGTCGTTCATCGCCGGGCCCGTGCCCTGATAGGGAACGGTGGTCATCTGCGTGCCCAGCGCCGACATGAACAGCATGCCGCACAGATGCGAGGCCGAGCCGACGCCGGCATTGCCGTAGATCACCGCGTCCTTGTTCGCCTTCACATAGGCGATCAGCTCGGCGGCGTCCTTGGGCTCCAGCGTCGATTTGCCGATCACGGTCATCGGCACGTCGGTGACGAGGCCGACCTCCTCGAAATCGGTCAGCACATTATAGGGCAGCTTGCGGTACAGCGTGGCGGCGGTCGCCTGGCCGATATGGTGGAGAAGAACCGTGTAGCCGTCGGGGGTGGCCTTCGCCACCTGCCCGGCGCCGCGCGTGCCGCCGGCGCCGCCGACATTCTCCACCACAACCTGCTGGCCGAGGGTGCGCGACATCGACTCGGCGATCAGCCGCGCCACCGTGTCGGTGGGGCCGCCGGCCGAGAACGGCACGACCATGGTCACCGGACGGTTCGGGAAATCCTGCGCCTGCGCTGCAGACAGCGGCAGGACGGCGAGCGTCAGCGCGGCCAGAGCGGCGGCGGCACCCTTGAAAGTCCTCATATGTCCCTCCCGAGACTTATTGATCATGTTTGCTGTGTTGGCTGCCCGCGTCTCGCAGGCAGCATTTTGATGGGCGCTAAGGCCAGCACCCGCGCAACCCAGCGTCAAGTGGCTCTTTGGACTAGAAAAGGCCGCGCTGCAGCGAAATCCGGCCGCCGACAGCACCACGCGCATCGCCGCTCTAGGAAGCCGCGCCGCGACGTTCCATATTCCGTGCATGATTCAGCAGCCGCCGCCCCTCGTCGTCGAAATCGCCTGGCAGGAGCCGTGGCAGGCTGCGCGCCGGCTCGGCCGCCGCGAGGGCACGGTCGTGCCGGGACTGACCTTCCTCGACAGCGCGATGCGCCACCCCGTGCTCGGGCGCTGGTCCTATCTCATGGCCGAGCCCTTCGGTCGCTTTCGGGTGGAAGCGGGCGTGCCGCGCTGGAATGGCGAGCGCGAGGCCGGGGCGCCGCTGGAGGCGCTGCGCGCCCGGCTGAAGGCCTATGCGCAGCCCCGCCTGCCGGGCGACGCCGCCTTCCAGGCCGGTGCGGCCGGCTATATCGCCTATGAGGCCGGCCGGCTGTTCGACCGCTTTCCCACCGCGCAGCCCGAGCCCGGCGAGGGGCCGGAGGTCGATCTCGGCTTCTACGACCTCGTCATCGCCTTCGACGTCGTGGCCGAGCGCGCCTTCCTCATCTCCACCGGCTGGCCGGAGAGCGACCCCGCCCGCCGCGCCCGCCGCGCCCGCGAGCGGCTCACGCAAGCCAGCGCGCTGCTGGCGGTGCCCGAAGCCCCGCTCGGCCCGGCGGTGCTGGCGCAGGACTGGCGCTCGAATTTCGACGCCGCCAGCTACCGCCGCGCGGTGGGTCAGGTGATCGACTACATCCGCGCCGGCGACATCTTCCAGGCCAATTTCACCCAGCGCTTCGCGGCGGAAGTGGGCGATGTCGACCCGCTCGCCCTCTACGACCAGCTGCGCCGCGCCAACCCGGCGACCTTCGCGGCGCTGATCGTCAATGAGGACCGGATCATCGCCTCCTCCTCGCCCGAGCGCTTCGTCAAGCTCGACGGCGCCGAGGTGGAAACCCGCCCGATCAAGGGCACGGTGCCGCGCTCGGTGGAGCCGACGCTCGACGCCTTTCGCGGCCGGGCGCTGACCACCAGCGAGAAGGACCGCGCCGAGAATGTGATGATCGTCGACCTGCTGCGCAACGATCTCTCGCGCGTGTGCCGGCCCGGCTCGGTGAAGGTGCCGCGCCTGTGCGGGCTGGAGACCTATGCCAATGTGCATCACCTCGTCTCGGTGGTGACGGGCACGCTTGCCGAGGGGCGCGACGGGCTGGACCTGATCGCCGCCTCCTTCCCCGGCGGCTCGATCACCGGGGCGCCGAAGATCCGCGCCATGGAGATCATCCGCGCATTGGAGGGCCGCCCGCGCGGGGTCTATTGCGGCTCCATCGGCTATATCGGCTTTGACGGCACGATGGATTTCAACATCGCCATCCGCACGGTGACGGTGGAAGGCGGCCGCGCCAGCTTCGGGGTCGGCGGCGGCATCACCACCCTCTCCGACCCCGCCGCCGAGCACGCCGAGAGCCTGACCAAGGCGGAGCGGCTTTTCCGCGCCTTCACCCCGGAGGCGCTGGCGTGATCCTGCTGATCGACAATTACGACAGCTTCGTCTTCAACGTCGCGCGCTATCTCACCGAGCTCGGCGAGCAGGTGGAAGTCGCCCGCAATGACGCGCTGGACCTTGCCGCCATCGAGCGGCTGGCACCCGAGGCGCTGGTGATCTCGCCCGGCCCGTGCTCGCCCAACGAGGCCGGCATCTCGCTGGCGGCGGTGCGGGCGCTGTCGGGAAGGCTGCCCATTCTCGGCATCTGCCTCGGCCACCAGTGCATCGGCCAGGCCTTTGGCGGCCGGGTGGTGCGGGCGAAGGAACCGATGCACGGGCGCGCCTCGCAGCTGCGCCATGCCGGCTCGGACGTGTTCGCCGGCCTGCCCTCGCCCTTCCCGGCGGGGCGCTACCATTCGCTGGCGGTGGAGCTGGACGAGGGCTCGGCGCTGATCCCCACCGCCTGGAGCGAGGATGGCGAGATCATGGGCCTCGCCCATCGCGACCACCCCACTTACGGCGTGCAGTTCCACCCGGAATCCGTGCTGACCCCGCAGGGCTACGAGCTGATGGGAAATTTTCTGAAGCTGGCGCGGGCGCGGGAGAGCGCGGCGTGAGCGTGACCGTCAGCAGCGAGGATCGCGGCTTCACCCTCGGCGACGGCGTGTTCGACACCGCGCTGGCGCTGGGCGGCGTCGTCTTCGCCCGCGACCGCCATGTGGCGCGACTGGTAGCGGCGGCGCAGCGGATTGGCATCACCATCGAAGCGGTCGCGATCGAGGCGGCGATGGCGGCGGCGCTTACCCCCGCGCCGATGATCCTGCGCACCACGGTGACGCGGGGAACGGCGGCGCGGGGCCTGTGGCCGGCCAGCGTCGGGGCGCCGACGCTCGTCGTGGCGACAGCGCCGTGGAGCCCTTCCCTGCTCGGCCAGCCGGCCCGGCTCATCACCGCGAGCGGCCGGCGCAACGAATTCTCGCCCACTGCGAACCTGAAGACGCTCGGCTATCTCGACCATATTCTGGCCGCGCGCGAGGCGGCGCTGGCGGGGGTCGACGACGCGCTGATCCTCAACACGCAGGGGCGCATCGCCTGCACCACCATCGCCAATCTGTTCGCGCTGATCGCCGGGCGGCTGATCACGCCCTCGCTGGCGGAAGGCTGCCTGCCGGGCATCATGCGGGCGCTGGTGATCGAGGCGGCGCCACGGCTGGGTCTTGCCGTTGAGGAACGCCCGCTGGCGCCAGCGGCGCTGGCCGGGGCGGACGCGGTGTTCCTGACCAATTCCGTGCGTTTCCTGCGGCCGGTGCGCTCGCTGGATGGGGTTTTACTCGGCGACGGCAGCGATATCGTCCGCAATTTGCAGGACATTGTGCTGAACGGCGCGGACAGCACCAGATAAATCAGCCCGGTTACTTGTCCTTTCCGCGAAAATGAAGCGGCGTATCGCTGACATAATGGCATCACATTTCCGCCGTGAGCCGATGCTCCATGAATTCGGCCGCATCGGCAAGTCAGGGCGCCTGACCAATATTTGAAACCATTGCACTGCGAGGGCGTTAAAGGGCACTGCAAAGCCGCCGGAGGTGCCCATGCTTCGCCTGAAACGCCCCATGCTCGTCGCCGGACTCGCCGCGAGCTGTCTCGCCGGGGTCGCCACCCTCCCCGCCCTCGCGCAGAACGCCCCGATCCAGCTGGCGCAGGCCGGCCCGCAGGGCGGCGGCGCGACGATGGATGTCGATTTGTTCTACGACCAGCTGGGCGCCTTCGGCACCTGGGTCGAGCATCCCGACTACCGCTATGTGTTCATCCCCTCCGATGTCGGCTCGGGCTGGCGGCCCTATCAGGAAGGCCGCTGGGTGTGGACCGACGCCTATGGCTGGTACTGGGAGTCCTTCGAGCCGTTCGGCTGGGCGACCTATCATTACGGCCGCTGGGGCTATGATCCCGCCTATGGCTGGTTCTGGGTGCCGGGCGACACCTGGGCACCGGCCTGGGTGACGTGGCGGCGCGGCGGCGGCAAGACCGGCTGGGCCCCGATCGCTCCCGACCGCCCCGGCTATGCGATTGGCCGGCCCGACCATTATGCCCCGCCGGTGGCGGAGAGCTGGGTGTTCGTCGAGGACCGCTACATCGCCGAGGAGAACCTCGCGGTGCATGTGGCGCCGATCCCCGAGATCAATGTGTTCCTCGGCGCCGCCCCGGACATTTATGAGCCGAGCTGGAATGACGGCTATTACGTCAATCGCGGCTTCGGCACCAATGTCTATGCCGCGCCGATCCGCGAGCGCCTCGTCAGCCGCGAGGTCTATTATGTCGAACGGCGCGACGACGTGTTCTATGACCCGCGCAGCAACGCGCTGGGCATCTTCGCCCCGCGCCTCGACTTCGGCGACCGGCGCGGCCCGCCGCCGCGCTTCGTGCGCGAGATCGAGCCGGACCGGCGCCCGCTGATCCGCCAATATGTGCGCGAGGACCGCGACGTGCCGGGCGTCCTCGCCCCCTCGGTGGCGTTGCTGAACCTGTTGCAGCCGGACCGCCGACGCGAATTGCGCGACCAGCGGTTCGAGAATCCCGACCGCTACCGCCGCGAGGTGCGCGATCTCCAGCGCGACCGGGCGGAGGGGCTGCGCGACGAACGCCGGCAGGCCGAGGCGCGCGCCGATGCCTTCCAGCGGGCGCAGCGCGAGGCGCTGGAGAAGCGCCGCCAGACCTTTGAGAGGATGCAGGCGGAGCAGCGCCAGCGCGCCGAGCGGGCGCAGAAGGCGCGCCCCACCGGCTTCGCGCCGGGCGGCGTTCCCGGTCGTCCGGGCGGGCCGGACGCTCATCCCGGCGCGGGCCGCCCCGGCGGACCCGATCCGCGCCCCGCAGCCGTCGATGGGCAGCCGGGAATGCCGGGCCAGCGGCCCAACGCCGGCCCGATGCCCGGTGCGGTGCCCGGCCAGCCGCGTCCGGATGCCGCCGGCACCCCGCAGGTGCGTCCCGGTCCCGGCCCCGATCGCGCCGGGCCGCCGCCCGGTCAACCGGGCGATACCCCGCGCCCCAATGGCGCGCCCGAGGCGGGCCCTCCCCCCGGCCCGGCGGCTGGACAGAACCAGCAGGAGCGCCAGCAAAAGCAGAACGCCCAGCAGGAACAGCAGCGCGCCAAACAGCAGCAAAACCAGCAGGAACGCCAGCAAAAGCAGAACGCCCAGCAGGAACAGCAGCGCGCCAGGCAGCAGCAGAACCGGCAGGAGCGCCAGCAGAAGCAGAACGCCCAGCAGGAGCAGCAGCGCGCCAGGCAGCAGCAAAACCAGCAGGAGCGCCAGCAGAAACAGAACGCCCAGCAGGAGCAGCAGCGCGCCAGGCAGCAGCAAAACCAGCAGGAGCGTCAGCAGAAGCAGGACGCCCAGCAGGAGCAGCAGCGCGCCAAGCAGCAGCAGCGCCAGCAGCAACGTCAGGAGCCGGCACAGCCGCGCCAGCAAAAGCCGCCGCAGGCCAACCCGGCGCAGGCCCGTCCGCCACAGCAGGCGAACCCTGCTCAGGCGAACCCTGCTCAGGCCCGGCCGCCGCAGGCGCGCCCGCCGCAGGGGCAGCCGCGCCCTCCGGGCGGCGGTGCGGGCGGCCCCGGTGGCGCCAAGCCGGGCCAGCCCCCGGTCCCGCAAGGCGCGCAGTAGCCTCGCCCCACCCGAGAGCCCCGGCCACCGGGGCTTTCTTCCCCTGTGGCGGCCAAGCGGCCAGACGTCGACCGGCGCTTCACGTCAATGCAGCGTCGGAAGATTGTAGCTGGCCCACTCCTCGCGCGGGATCGCCGCGCCGACATGGAAGGCGAAGCCCACGACCTTTCGCAGCGGTGGGTCCAGCTCGCAGCGATACGACACCTCGTACCATTGCCGCTGGCTGCGAAACGCGCCGCCCCTGGCGGTGAAAACCGCACCCTCCAGCGACGTATCGCCCGAGGCGTAGTCGACCAGCCGGTCGGGCTGGAAGTCCGCTCGCCAGGTATGGATCTGCTCCATCGCCTCAAGATCACAAAGCTGGGCAAGGCGATCCTCGTCGCCCAGCCGCGCCAGTTCGCGCCGCAGACCCCGGCTGCGCGAACTGTCCAGCGCCTGTTCGGAGAGCATCCGTGAGGGGCGCACCATCTCCGGAAGGGTGGCGGACTTTGCAGGCGGGACGCGCGACGGCACCGGGGGCGACGGCGTGCCCGCGCGCGGCAGCGCCTCCGCCGACGGCGATGGCGGGGCCAGTGAAACGGCCGGCGACGGTGCGGCGCGCAGCGCGGCGAAGTCGCGGAAGCTGATGATCTCGGCTTCCAGCGTCGGCGCGTCCGCCGGCTCGCGAAAGCCCCTCGCACCCACCAGCACAATGGCCGCCAGCACGCCGAGATGCAGCAGCGCCGACGCGGCCAGCCGAACGGCCTCGGCGGCGGAGCGCGCCGGAGGCGGCCGGCGGTCTTCGGCTTCCAGCAGACCGTGGACGACGCTCGGCAGGGACGAGACGGGCATCATGCAGGATGGGCCGGCACGGGAAGCCTCCGGTGGTCCCACTAGAGCATTTTCGAGCGAAGTGGATTCCGGTTCGCGTGAAGAAAATGCGTAAAAACAAAAACCTAGAGCACATCCGGTGAACCGGCTTTCACCGGATGTGCTCTAGCCATCCTTGATACTCCCGGCAGCATTATGGCCGGCTCCGCGCATGCCAACGCGACAGGCGCGTGCTGCTGAAGCAAAAAGAGCCCCGGCCATTTCGCCGGGGCTCTCTTCGTTCAAGGGGATCTGTTCTCAGCAGAAACGGCTATTCCGCCGCCGGCTGCGCCTGCGCGTTCAGGCTGCCGCGCTTGGTCGCCAGCTTGTTGAGCGCGATGATATAGGCCTGCGCCGAGGCGACCAGCGTGTCGGGGTCGGAACCGCGCCCGGTCACCGCCTTGTCGCCATCCTCCAGCCGCACCGACACTTCCGCCTGCGCGTCCGTGCCCTCGGTGACGGCGTGGACCTGATAGAGCGCCAGCTTGGCAACATGCGGGACAATGGCCTGGATGCAGTTGAACACCGCGTCCACCGGGCCGTTGCCCTCGCATTCCTCGGTGACGACGACGCCATCCACCTTCAGCTTCATGGTGGCGCGCTGCGGGCCGTGGCTGCCGGCGATGACGCTGAGCGACACCAGCTTCATCCGGTCATCGGCAGCGGCGATCTCATGATCGACCAGCGCCTCGATGTCCTCGTCATAGACCACCTTCTTGCGGTCGGCGAGCTCCTTGAAGCGGCTGAAGGCGTCGTTCAGCGCGTTCTCGCCCAGTTCGTAGCCCAGCGCCTTCAGCTTGTCGCGGAAGGCGGCGCGGCCGGAATGCTTGCCCATGACCAGCGAGGTCTTGGACACGCCGACACTGTCGGGGGTCATGATCTCGTAGGTGGTGTTGTTCTTCAGCATGCCGTCCTGGTGGATGCCGCTCTCATGGGCGAAAGCGTTCCGGCCGACGATCGCCTTGTTGTACTGCACCGGGAAGGAAGTGACGGCCGACACCAGCTTGGAGGCGCGGGTCAGCATGGTCGCCTCGATGCCGGTGGCGAAGGGCAGCACGTCGCCGCGGGTGCGGATGGCCATGACAACCTCTTCCAGCGCCGCATTGCCGGCGCGCTCGCCGAGGCCGTTGATGGTGCATTCGATCTGCCGGGCGCCGCCGGCCAGCGCCGCCAGCGAATTGGCCACCGCCAGGCCCAGATCGTCATGGCAATGGGCGGAGAAGATGATCTGCTCGCCATGGGGCACCCGGTCGAGAATATAGGCGCGCACCTGGCGGAACATCGCCTCATATTCGGATGGGGTGGCATAGCCCACCGTGTCGGGCAGGTTGATGGTGGTGGCGCCGGCCTTCACAGCCGTTTCCACGCAGCGCTGGAGATAGTCGATCGGCGTGCGGGTGGCGTCCATCGCCGACCACTCGATGTCCTCGACGAGGTTACGCGCCTGCGCCACCGTGCCGGCGATGATGTCGATCACCTGGTCCTGCGTCTTGCGCATCTGGTGTTCCAGATGGATCGGCGAGGTCGAGACGAAGGTGTGGATGCGCGGGCGGCGCGCGGCCTTCACCGCCTCGCCGGCGCGGGCGATATCGGCGGGAATGGCGCGGGCGAGGCCTGCGATCACCGCCCGCTTCGTGCGGCGGGCGATCTCGGCGACGGACTCGAAATCGCCATTGGAGGCGATGGGGAAGCCGGCCTCGATCACGTCGACGCCCATCGTGTCGAGCAGGTCGGCGACCTGCAGCTTCTCTTCCAGCGTCATCGAGGCGCCGGGGCACTGCTCGCCGTCGCGCAGCGTGGTGTCGAAAATAACGACGCGGTCATGAGGATGGGACATGGGGGCTTCCTTCTCGGCTTCAGCGCCGGGTGCTGCGGGGATCATTGTCCCCTGCGGCATCGTCCGGCGCATATCTGACGGTTCGGCTGGTGGCGGCGTCATCCCCTGAGCGCCCAGGCGCGAAGCCCGGCCGGCCCTCAGGGGCGGCTAAGAAGAAGGAGCCCGAACGCAAGCAGAGCCTTCCCCGGAAACCGCAGCGCGGTCGGGGTCGCGGAAGAACGGCGGGCGGACGAAGGCGTCACGGCTCGGCTCTCGCGAGGTTGCTCTGGCGCAAGGTCATAGCCGAGCGCGGGAGAAACGGCAAGAGCGGGGGTGGAGGGGGAGAACGGCAAGGAAAGTCAGGAGGCCAGGGCCAAGTCCGGGCATGACGGCCCCCGGAAGAATGTGACGTCATGGCCGGGCCGGGGCCGGGCTTCTTCCACAATGTCGGGCGGGGGGGCAGCCTCCCGACGGCGTGGCGAACCGGGGCAGCCCGGCCATGACGCTCTACCCCGTCACGCCCGGACGCGCCGGACCTGACGGGGAAGCAAGAAACTCAATGTCCGCCTTCAACCTTGCGCGAGGGACGGCTCAGCAGCGGGGCGGCGAAGAACAGGGCGGCGAACAGCACGGTGAGGACGAGAAACACATCCGAGAACGCCATCACCTGCGCCTGCACCCGCACCTGCGCGCTCATCAGCTTCAGCGCCACGCTGCCGGCATCCGAGCCCATGGCGGCCAGCGCCTGCGTCATCGCCTGCAGCCGCTCGACAGCGGCGGCGTTGGCCCATTGCACATTCTCGTGCAGCCGGGCGAGGTGCAGGTCCCAGCGGTCGTTGAGCACGGTATTGATGAGGGCGAGCCCCACCGCGCCGCCGAGATTGCGCATCAGGTTGAACAGGCCCGAGGCGTTCTTCAGCTGGTCCGGCGGCAGGGTGCCGAGCGAAATGTTGTTGATCGGGATCATCGCCATCATGATGCCGACGCCGCGCAGGATCTGCGGCACCAGCAGTTCCCAGAAATCCCAGTCCGCCGTCAGCCCCGTCACCTGCCAGGTGCCGAGGGCGAAGGCGGCGAAGCCGAAGGCGATCATCGCGCGCGGGTCGACCTTGCCCATCAGCCGCCCGGCGATCGGCGCGCACAGGAACATGGCGAGGCCGGAGACGAACATGGTCTCGCCGATCATCAGCGCCGAATAGCCCCGCACCTGGGCGAGATAGAGCGGGTAGAGATAGGTCAGCCCATACAGCCCGATGCCGACCACGAAGCTGAAGGCCGAGCCGACGGCGAAGTTGCGGTTGGCGAAGGCGCGCAGATCCACCACCGGCTCGCGCGCCATGAAGACGCGGGCGAAGAACGCCACCGCCGACACGCCGCACAGCACGGTGAAGAGCACGATCCAGTGGTCCTCGAACCAGTCATTGGTCGGCCCCTCCTCCAGCACGAATTCGAGGCTGCCGAGGAAGCCGGCCATGAACAAAAGGCCCCACCAGTCGAAGCGGTCGAGCAGAGCGAGGTCCGGCTCGTCGAAATCCACCAGCGTCACCGTGGTGACGACGACGAAGATGCCGGGGATGATGTTGACCAGAAACAGCCAGTGCCAGGAGAACAGGTCGGTGAGATAGCCGCCAATGGTCGGGCCGATGGTGGGCGCAAGAGTCGCCACCAGCCCGATCAGCGGGGCGACGACGGACTGTTTCTCGCGCGGGAAGATCGAATAGGCGGCGGCGAACACGGTCGGGATCATGCCGCCGCCGAGAAAGCCCTGCAGCGCGCGGTAGACGATCATCTCGTTGATCGAGGTCGCGGTGGCGCACATGAAGCTCATGACGGTGAAGCCCACCGCCGAGGCGGCGAACAGCCAGCGCGTCGACAGCGCCCGCGACAGGAAGCCCGACAGCGGGATCATCACCACCTCGGCGATGAGGTAGCTGGTCTGCACCCAGGAAATCTCGTCCGAGGAGGCGGCAAGGCCGGCCTGGATTTCCGACAGCGAGGCCGAGACGATCTGGATGTCCAGGATCGCCATGAACATGCCGAACACCATGCACAGGAAGGCGAACATGCGCCTTCCCTCGGACGAGGCGGCGCGCGGCTTCGCCCCCTGCCCGGCGCCGGCCGTGGCTGATGTGTCGGACATGGCAGCCTCCTCAGGCGCCGCCGCGCGTGTCGACGGTGGCGATCACCGACATGCCCGGGCGCAGCTCGGCCTTGGCGCGGGCGTCCTCATCCAGTTCGATCCGCACCGGCACGCGCTGCACGATCTTGGTGAAGTTGCCGGTGGCGTTCTCCGGCGGCAGCAGGCTGAACACCGAACCGGAGGCCGGGGCGAGGCTGAGCACATGGCCGTGGAAGGTCTCGTCGGGATAGGCATCCACCGCGATATCGACCTTCTGCCCGGGATGCAGCTTGCCCAGCTGGGTCTCCTTGAAATTGGCGTCGACATAGACCTGCGACAGCGGCACCAGCGCGACGAGCCGCGTTCCGGACTGCACCAGCTGGCCGACCTGGACCGCCCGGTTGCCGACCACCCCGTCGAAGGGCGCGCGCACGAGGGTGAAGTCGAGGTCGCGCTGGGCCTGGTCGCGGGCGGTCTTCAGTTCGTCGAGCGTACGCGTGGCCTCGGTGCGCTGGGCGTCGAGCACGGCAACATCGGCCTGTGCCGAGGCGATGGCGGCGGTGCCGGCATCCACGGCGGCCTTGGCCTTGTCGCGGTCGGCACGGGCCTTTTCCAGCGTGGCGCGGCTGGAGAACTGGTCTTTCATCAGGGCGGTCTGGCGGGTGAGTTCGAGATTGGCCCGGTCAAGCTCGGCCTGGGCGGAGACAAGCTGCGCAGTCGCCTGGTCGACCTCCGCCCGCGCCGCCGCCATCTGCTCGCCATAGCGATCGATGGTCGCCTGCTGGGTGGCGATCTTGTCCTGCGCCGCCTGCAGCGCCAGCCGATAGTCGCCATCGTCGATGCGGGCGATGACGTCGCCGGCCTTCACGCTCTGATTGGTCTCGACATCGAGCGCCACGATGTGGCCGGCGACCCGTGCGGCGAGAATCGAGGTGTCGGCGCCGACATAGGCGTCATCGGTGGAAACGAGGAAGCGCCCCACCTGCCACCAGTCGAGCCCGTAATAGCCCCCTCCCGCCAGGGCGGCGAGGAGGATGGCGCCGAACACCAGCTTCTTGCGCGAGCGCCGGGGTTGGGCCGGCTCCGGGGCGGCCGTACCGGCCGGCGGCGCGAGGTCCGGCTCGGCCTCGGCGGGCACCGGTGCGGGCATTGGTGCCGGCTTGCGGGCGGTGAGCGGAATAGGCTCGCCCGCGCCCGGGCGCCCGTTTTCGACAGCCGGCACCGGCCTGATTTCCGCTTGCGCCATCTTCGCCTCCAAGGGGCAACTAAACCGTCTAGTTCAATCTCGTTGCTTTACGTATCAAACTAAACAGTTTAGTCAAGGTCTTTGACAAGCCCGCCACAAGCGCCCTATCAGGGCATCGAGGGGTGGCCATGACCATGATCGACACGGAAACCGTTGCAGAGGCGCCGCGCGCCGAGCCCGAATCGACCAAACGCCGCGACATCATCGACGGGGCGCGGAAGGTCTTCTTCGAGAAGGGCTTCGACGGCGCCAGCATGGACGAGGTGGCGCGGGCCGCCGGCGTCTCCAAGGCGACGATCTATGTCTATTTCGGCGGCAAGGAAGAGCTGTTCGAGGCGCTGGTGCATAATGACCGCGCCCGCGCGGCCGAACGGCTGTTCGAGGTCGATAGCTCCGCCGACGAGGTGGACACGCTTCTGCGCCATATCGGCATCTCGTTTATGACCATGATGGTGCAGCCCGACCAGATCCGCATGGTGCGGATGGTCATCGCCACCGCCGAGAAATTCCCGCGCATCGGCCGCGCCTTCTTCGACGCCGGCCCCTGCCGTGGCGGCCAGCGCCTGGCCGATTTGCTGCGCCGGCAGGCCGATCTCGGCCGCCTGAGCATCGACGACGACGTCGCTGCCGCCTACGAGTTCTTCAACCTGTGCCAGAGCAACAGCGTCAAGGGGCTGCTGTTCGGGGTCGGCGAGCAACCGACGCCGGCGCAGATCGAGGAAACCGTCGCGCGCGCCGTGCGCGTCTTCCTGGCCTATTACGGCACCGCCCGCGCCGGCTGAGCGCCTCCACCGTGCCTCAGGGCGCGCGGCGTGGCTGCGCTTCGACGATCTCGCGCAGAGCTTTGAGCAGCGGCTCGCTCTCATAGGGCTTGGGCAGCACCGGCACGCCCTCGCACCCCGCCGGGATCATCGAGCGGTCGCCATAGCCGGTGGCGAAGATGAAGGGCACGCCGAGCCGCTGGAGTTCGTGCGCCACCGGCGCCGAGGTGCCGGCCCCGAGATTAACGTCCAGCACCGCCACATCGGGGGTGAATTCCTGCAGCCGGCGCAGCGCCTCGGCGGCGGAGGGCGCCGTCACCACATTCTCGATGCCGGCATCGCTGAACATCGTCTCGACATCCATCGCGATGAGCATCTGGTCCTCGACCAGCAGCACCCCGAGTTCCGCCAGCGGCCGGGCCGGCTCGTCCGCCGCCTGGGCCGCCGCGCCGTCGCCGCCCTCGCCTTCCACTGCGGCCGATACATGGCGCGCCGGCAGGCAAAAATGCGCCACCAGCCCGCCGGGGGCGAATTCCATCCGGCTGCTGCCGCCGAGATCATACGGCACGCTGCGCTCGATCAGCACCATGCCGAAGCCGCGCCGGCCGGTTTTCGCCACCTCCGGCCCGCCGGTCTCGCGCCATTCGACCTCGCAATCACCATTGGCAGCCATGGCCCAGTTCACCGCCAGCCGCCCGCCGGCGCGCGAGAGGGCGCCGTATTTGGCCGCATTGGTGGAGAGTTCATGCAGCACCAGCGCCATGACCGAGAAGGCGCGCGCGTCGAGCCAGACCGGCGGGCCGGCCTGTGTCACCTGCTTTTCCGCGCCGCCATAGGGCGAGAGTTCGGCCCGCAGCAGATCGCCCAGCGCGCCGCCGCCGGCGCCGCGCACCACCTGGTCATGGGCGATGGCCAGCGCCTGAACCCGGCCGCGCAGGCTGTCGACATAGTCCTGGGTGCTGCGCCCATCCTGCAGCGAATGCTCGACCAGCGATTTGATGACCGCCAGGATGTTCTTCACCCGGTGGTTCAACTCCTCATTGAGCAGGCGCTGGCGGGTATCGGCCTTGCCGCGCTCGTCGGCCATCAGCTCATTGTGGCGCAGCACGATTTCCACCAGCGTCGAGCGCGCCGCCTCGGCGATCTCCCGGTCGGCATCGGTCCACGGGCTCGCCGTGCCGCTGACCGTTTCCTTCCAGATCGCGAAGCTCTTGCGCGGTGTCAGCCGGTCGCCGAACGGGCCGGTCTCATAGACCTTCGCCGGCCTTCCGGCCCATTCCAGCGTGTGCACGATTTCCTTGCGGAAGAAGAGCAGATAGTCGCGCGGCAGCTGCGACAGCGGCAGCGCCAGCACGCCGGAGGCCTCGGCGCAGAAGGCTTCCGCGCGCAGCCATTCGCGAGACAGTTCATGGGTGGCCCACACCTTGCCGCTGGCCTTGTCGCCGATGAAGTTCGCCAGCCCCGGTATGTCGGCCGCCGGCGGAACCGCGCCTTGCGCGCTCCACTGGCCGCCGAGCCAGAGGCCGATGCCGTCGCAGGGCATCAGCTTGGCGAAGTCGGACAGGTTGGCGCGCAACAACGCGCCGATATCCTCGTCCTGCGAGGCGAGGCGCAGCACCCGGTCGAGCGCCCGCCGAGCCCTGGTGGCGACGTCGAGCGTGCGCTTCTGCTTCAGCGCCTGCAGGTGCAGCGCGAAGAAGGCGCCGAACATTTCCGCCGCCACGCGCTCCGCCATCGGTAGCGCGCGCGGCGCATAGTGATGGCAGGCCACCAGGCCCCAGAGCTGGCCGTCGACGATGACGGAAATCGACATGGAGGCGGCCACCCCCATATTGCGCAGATATTCCAGATGGATCGGCGACACCGAGCGCAGATGCGCGAAAGACAGGTCCAGCGGGTCGTCGAGCGGGGTTTCCTCCGGCACCAGCGGGCAGCGCTCGCCATTGGCATCGCCGATGACGCGGACGATGTTGCGGACATACAGGGTCCGCGCCTGCTGGGGGATGTCGCTGGCCGGGAACCACTGGTGCAGGAAGCTCTCCAGATCCTCGCGCCGGTCCTCGCTGACCACCTGCCCGGCCCCGTCATGGGCGAACTGGTAGATCATCACCCGGTCATAGCCGAGCAGGCTGCGGATCAGCCGCGTCGAGTGCCGGAGCAGCTTGTCGACGTCCTTCTCGCCGCGCACATGGGCGAACATCGAGCGCGCGAGATCCAGCGCCGGCCCATCCTCCGCCGAGGCGGCCTCGAATTCGAGGATGCCGACACCCTTGAACACATGGGCCGAAACGTCGAACCGCCCGCCGGAGGCCAGCTCGATACCGAACAGCAGCGCCGGCGAGGAGGGGTCGGAGCCGCGCGCCAGCGCCTCGCGGATGCGACCGGTGGCAAGGGGGCCGAGCAGTTCGGCAAGGTCCCGGCCGATCAGCGTCTCCGGCAGGCCGAGCATGTCAGGCGCGTTGCGGGAATGGCGCTGCACGACGCCGCCCTGCGGATCGCAGGCGATCAGGCAGCCATGGCACTGCACACTGCCGGGAACATGGATCGGCTCGCGATCGCAATTGCTGAGATCGACCCGCTCAGCGCCCGACATGGGCACCCCGGCCGATGGGACCCGCCAGGGGACCGCGACGGCCGCACGGATCGACGGTCAGGAGGGAAGGGCACGGGGCCGGAGGGCGGGACGTAAAGGGCATGCGGGGGAACTTCTGGACCGGTTTCAACGCTCGACAGAAACATCGAACGCCTCAGCACCCAGAACGTTCCCGCCCTCAAGAGCCGGCGGCCAGCGCCCTTTCGCGATCGACGATGAAATCGCGGATGACAGGCACATCGTCGCGGTCATTCGACAGCAGCAGCTGGAACACCATGTTGGAGCCGTTGAGGAAGCCGAGTTCCACCGCCACCAGATAGAACTCCCACATGCGGGCGAAGCGCTCGCCCATCATTGCCACCACCTCGCCGCGCTTGGCCTCGAAGTTCAGGCGCCAGTGGCGGATGGTCCAGTAATAATGCAGCCGCAGGATCTCGCAGTCGGCGGTCCACAGCCCGACCCGCTCCAGCGAGGTGAACACTTCCGACATGGCAGGCACATAGCCGCCGGGGAAGATGTATTTGCGGATGAAGGGCGCCGTGGTGCCGGGCGGCGACATGCGGCCGATGGCGTGGATCATGGCGAAGCCGCCGGGCGCCAGCAGCCGCTTGATGGTGCCGAAATACTCGTCGAAATGATTGACGCCGACATGCTCCATCATGCCGACGGAGACGATGCGGTCGAAGCTGCCGGTCAGGTCGCGATAGTCGCGCTCGAAGAAGGTGATGCGGTCGGCGACGCCGGCGGCCTCGGCGCGCTTCTTCGATTCGGCCAGCTGCTCGGTGGCGACGTTGATGGCGGTGACATGCACGCCGAGCTGGGCGAGATAGATGGCGAGCGCGCCCCAGCCCGAGCCGATCTCCGCCACCTTCATCCCCGGCTCCAGCTTCAGCTTGGCGGCGATGTGGCGCAGCTTGGCTTCCTGCGCTTCCTCCAGCGAGGCCTCGGGTGTGGGGAAATAGGCGCAGGAATAGATCATCCGCGAATCCAGCCAGAGCCGGTAGAACTCGGGCGGATGGTCGTAATGGCTCTGGGCGTTGGAGGCGGCCTTGCCGAGCGGATTCGACTGGTGCCAGCGCTTGAGCGCGCGCCAGGAGCGCCGCAGCGCCTGCTGTACCGGATGGGAAGCGAGGCCGCGCCGGTTGACCGAGAACAGCGACAGGAAGTCGTAGACGGTCGAGCCGTCCTCAAAGGTGAGCCGGCCATCCATATAGGCCTCGGCCGACACCAGCTCGGGGTTGAAGAACAGCTCGCGGTCGAGCTTCTCGTCGTTCAGCCGGATCACCACATCCGGCCCCTCCTGCCCGCTGCCGAAGACGGTGCGCGTGCCGTTCGGCTCGATCACGGTCAACCGGCCCTTATGGATGAACCGCTTCAGGAGATGGGGTAGAAACCGCATTCACGCACTCCGGATCCCGGACCCGCCCCCGGACCCTCGCGGGCATCGGGCATAAGGCCGGCCGCCCTGTCAAGGGCAGGCGGGGGACCGGCGGCCTCTCCCGCTACCCCGCCGCCTCGCGCAGGGCCGGAGGCTTCTGGGCCTCCTCGGCACGGGCCAGCCGGCGCACCTGCGGGCTCGCCACGATGGTGCCGCGGTCGAAAAAGGCCTCGTGGTTCTTCTCGATATCCTCGGTGAGATAGCGGTAATTCACCATCAGCCCGAAGGCCTGCGCCATGCCGCGCGGGGAGAGATCGCCGAACGGGTTGATCCGCTCCAGCCTTGCGCCATTGCCGAGATGGAACCGCGCGACCGGGTCGAGCGGCTTGCCTTTGGATGAGCGTGCGACCAGGAAATAATGCGCCGCCAGTGCCTCAATGACGGGGCGCAACGCCTCCCGCGCCGCCGCATCAGGCACCTCGCTGCCGGCAAGGGCGGGAATCGCGGCGAGCGCGCCGCGGTCGTCCGGGGTGAGCACCTTCGAGGCCGGATCGGCCCTCTCGGCCTCCACCCAGGCGCGGAATCCCGGCACCGGCGAGAGGGTGACGAACTCCTTCAAATTGGGGAATTCGCGGGAGATTTCCGCCACCACCTGCTTGATCAGGAAATTGCCGAAGCTCACCCCGCCGAGCCCGGTCTGGCAAGTGGAGATGGAATAGAACACGGCGGTGCGCGCGCTTTCCGGCGCCAGCGGCGTGCGGGTCGTGTCGAGGATGGGGGCGATGGCGGACGGCGCCTCGCGGGTCAGCGCCACCTCGACGAAGATCAGCGGCTCGTCGACCAGTGCCGGGTGGAAGAAGGCGTAGCAGCGCCGGTCCGGCGAATCGACGCGGGCGCGCAGATCGTTCCAGTCGCGGATTTCGTGCACCGCCTCATAGCGGATGATCTTTTCCAGCACATTGGCGGGGGTCGACCAGTCGATCCGGCGCAGCACGAGAAACCCCCGATTGAACCAGGAAGCAAACAGATGGGTGAAGTCGCGGTCGACCTCGGTGAGGTCGCGGCGGCGGGGAAGCACGCCGAGCAGGTCGGCGCGCATCGCCACCAGCCGCGCCGTGGCGCCCGGGGCGAGGTTGAAGCGGCGGATCAACTCCTGCCGGCGCGGCTCGCTGGCGGCGTGCAGTTCCGCCACGCTGCGCCCGCTCGGCGCGGCGTGATGGGCGGCCAGCGCCGCCTCCAGCCGGGCGGCATCCGGCCCGAAAGCGGTGGCCAGCGTCTCGAAGAAGGCGATGCGCTCGCCGGTGCGCAGCCCGGCATAGGCGGCAAGGATCTCCTGCGCCAGCGCGACGCCGGAGGCCTCGCCCTGCCCCGAGAGCAGCCGCTCGCACAGAAGCGCGACGCTCGCCGCCCGCGCCTCACCGGCCGGCCGTCGCTCCCGCCCGCGATCGAGCAGGGCGCGGCCACGCTCGGCAATGGTGCCGAGCAGGTCGCCGAAGAAGCTGGTTCCGCCGTCCATCCGGCCCTCGTCGCGTAAGTTCACCGCGCCATCTGACCCTCGCCGGGCGACGGGCGCAAGACACGACATGCCGGAGCGGCACGGGCGGCGGCCCCCTCGCCCGGACACGTTTTCGCGCGCAGGCGGCGCGAGCCCTTTAAAATCCACGGCTTGATGGGCATGTTCGGTGCCAATGCTCACGGCCCTCCGCCTCACCCTCATTCTCTTCGTCCTGCTCTTCCTCCTGCCGCTCGGCGCCCATGCGCTGGTGCAATGGCAGACGGCTGACTGGTCGCGCAGCTGGGGCACCGCCGACTGGTCGAGCACCGGCACGCTGCCGGCGGCCGATGCCCATCCGCAAGCCATGGTCCGCATCTACGCCGCCCGGGTCGGCCGCTGGCGCGGCATCTTCGCGGTGCATAGCTGGATCGTGTTCAAGGGTCCGGGCGCCGGCGCCTATGAGCGCTACGACAAGGTCGGCTGGGGTCGGCCGATCCGCCACAATGGCTACGCGCCGGACGGGCGCTGGTATGGCAACGACCCGGAAATCGTGTTCGAGGCCACCGGCGAAGACGCCGAGCGCTTGATCCCGAAGCTGCGGGCGGCGATCGCCTCCTACCCCTTCGGGGACGCCGGCGACTACCATGTCTGGCCGGGGCCGAACTCCAACAGCTTCGTTGCCCATGTGATCGGGCAGGTGCCGGAACTCGCCGTCACCCTGCCCCCGACCGCCATCGGCAAGGATTACCCGGTGGATGGCGACTGGTTCGGGCTGGCGCCCTCGCGCACCGGGGTGCGGGTGTCGCTGGACGGCTATCTCGGCCTCACCGTCGCCTGGGTGGAAGGCATCGAGTTCAACCTGCTCGGCGCCGTCGCCGGGCTGGACCTGCGCCGGCCGGGCATCAAGCTACCGGGCTTCGGGCGCATCGGCATTTGAAACCCGATGAAGCACGCCCGTTGACGCCAAGGTGAAACGACCCGTTCATCCGGCTGGGTCATGCTGGCAACAGGCGAACCGAGAGGGGCGAAAATGATCGAGAGCATGTTCAGGCATTTGTGGCGTGGTAGCCTTGCGGCGCTGTGCCTGCTGCCATTGGCCGTCGCCCCGGCATTGGCGGCGACCTGCGGCAACGACGCCTCCGGCTTTGCCGCCTGGCTGCCGGCCTTCAAGCGCGCGGCGCAGGCGCAGGGGATTTCGCCCCAGGCCCTGCGGGCGCTCGACGGCGTGACCTACGACACCACGGTGATCCGGCTCGACCGCAACCAGAAGCACTTCAAGATGAGCTTCGAGCAGTTCGCCGCCAACCGCATCAGCGCCGGCCGCATCGCCAAGGGCAAGCAGAAGCTCCAGCAATACGCCTCGACGCTGGCCCGCATCGAGCAGCGCTATGGCGTGCCGGGCGAGGTGGTGGTGGCGATCTGGGGGCTGGAGACCGATTACGGCGTCAACCAGGGCAAGATGTCGATCATGCGCTCGCTCTCCACCCTGTCCTATGACTGCCGGCGCAGCGCCTTCTTCACCGCGCAGCTGCTCGACGCGCTGCGCATTTACCAGCATGGCGACCTCACCCTCGACGAGATGCGCGGCGCCTGGGCCGGCGAGATCGGCCAGACCCAGTTCCTCGCCTCCTCCTATGTGAAGTTCGCGGTCGATTTCGACGGTGACGGCCGCGCCGACCTGGTGCGCAGCGCGCCCGACGTGCTGGCCTCCACCGCCAATTATCTGCGCGGCTATGGCTGGCGCCCCGGCGCCGGCTGGGGGCCGGGCGAGCCGAACTATCAGGCCCTGCTCGGCTGGAACAAGGCGGAGGTCTATGCCCGCACCATCGGCGTGTTCGCCGCCAAGCTGAAGCAATAGGCGCGGCCCGGCCACGCCCGCCCTCGGGGTGGGCGACGGACTGGAAGGTGGCACTCATGTGGCGCTACCGTCACGCCGGCCGGGAAACGCCCGGCCGCCCGCGTTTCCGCATGGTAATACTTGACGCCATGGTTGCGAAGGTTCTTCACTTCACCCAGACGCAAGGTAAGGCACTCCCCGCCATTGGTGACCGTTGCGTCGGCTCTGCGGGGAGCCGCAGAACGACGTGGGGGACGGCATGAAGGCCTTGGCAATCGCTGCGACACTACTTGTTTCCTCCGGTGCCGCCTTCGCGGCGGACCTGCCGTCGGCGCCCGCGCCGGTGATGAAGGCGGAGGTCTACGTGCCCGCCTTCAGCTGGACCGGCCTCTATCTCGGCGGACAGGTCGGTTACAGCTGGGGGGACGCCGACAGCTCCCTCTCGCTGCCCGGCCTGCCCGACTATGCCACCTCCTCGGGCAGCCCGAGCGGCGTCTTCGGCGGCGGCTTCATTGGCTACAATTATCAGTTCGCCTCTAATCTGGTCATCGGCATCGAGGCGGACGTGAATGGTGGAAGCCTCAGTTCCACCGATTCCATCGCCGCCTTTGGCATCCCCGTGCTGAGTGCCACGGCGACGCACGAGCTGGAGTGGTTCGGCTCGGTGCGCGCGCGCGTCGGCTACGCCTTCGACCGCTTCCTGCCCTTCCTGACCGCCGGCTATGCCTTCGGCTCGGCCACGACGACCTATGCGGCGACCGGCGTGCGGATCTCCCCCTCGGAGACCGTGTCGGGCTGGACGGTGGGCGGCGGCCTCGAATATGCGGTCACCGACAACATCCTGGCGCGCATCGAGTATCGCTATACCGATTACGGCGACCTGTCCTCGCCCGTGCCCTATTACGGCAACCTGACGGTGAACCACTCCTACACCACCAGCGACCTGCGCCTCGGCCTGAGCTACAAGTTCTGACGCGGCGGCGCGGCGGCTGCGGCCCGGCCAGCGGCCGGGCCTCGACGCAGGTTCGCCGCGCACGACCGCCCATCAGCGAACGACCCATCAGCGAACAGCCCATCAGCGAACAGCCCTTGCGCGGGATTTCGGCTTGCCGCGCGGGAAGGCGGACGGCTTTATCGCACCTCCCGTGATACTGCCCAGGTGCCTGCCGTGACCAACGCCCCGACCGATTCCGCGGAAGCCTATGACTACATCGTGGTCGGCGCCGGCTCGGCCGGCTGCGTGCTGGCGAACCGGCTTTCGGCCGATGCGAAGAACCGGGTGCTGGTGCTGGAGGCCGGCGGGCGGGACAACTGGATCTGGTTCCACATTCCGGTCGGCTATCTCTTCGCCATCGGCAATCCGCGCGCCGACTGGTGCTTCAAGACGCAGGCCGAGGCCGGGCTGAACGGGCGGGCGCTGAACTACCCGCGCGGCAAGACCATTGGCGGCTCCTCCGCCATCAACGCCATGATCTATATGCGCGGCCAGGCGGCCGATTATGACCACTGGCGCCAGCTCGGTCTTGCCGGCTGGGGCTGGGACGACGTGCTCCCCGTCTTCAAGCGGCATGAGGACCATTATCTCGGCGCCGCCGAATTCCATGGCGGCGGCGGCGAATGGCGGGTGGAAGCGCCGCGCCTCACCTGGAAGCTGCTGGACACGGTGCGCGTCGCCGCGCAGCAGGCCGGCATTGCCCCGATCCCGGATTTCAACACCGGCGACAATGAAGGCTCGTCCTATTTCCAGGTGAACCAGAAGCGGGGCCTGCGCTGGAGCGCGGCGCGCGGCTTCCTCAAGCCCGTGCTCTCCCGGCCGAACCTGCGGCTGGAAACCTCCTGCCACACCGAGCGCGTGCTGATCGAGGACGGCCGCGCCGCCGGCGTGGTCTACCGGCAGAACGGCGTCACAAAGGTGGCGCGGGCGCGCGGCGAGGTGATCCTCACTGCTGGCGCCATCGGCTCGCCGCATCTGCTCAAGCTCTCCGGCATTGGGCCGGGCGAGGAACTGGCGCGCCATGGAATCGCGGTGGCGCACGCCCTGCCCGGCGTCGGCGCCAATCTGCAGGACCATCTGCAATTGCGGATGATCTACAAGGTTTCCGGCGTGCCGACGCTGAACGAACAGTACCACTCGCTGTTCGGCCGGGCGAAGATGGGGCTCGACTTCGCGCTGTTCCAGCGCGGGCCGCTGACCATGGCCCCCTCGCAGCTCGGCATCTTCACCCGCTCGCGCGCCGGGGTGGAACATGCCGACCTTGAATTCCACGTCCAGCCGCTTTCGCTCGGCAAGTTCGGCGAGCCGCTGCACCCCTTCCCCGCCTTCACCATGAGCGTGTGCAATCTGCGCCCGACCAGCCGGGGCGAGGTGACGCTCGCCAGCGCCGACAGCGCGGCGGCGCCGCTGATCCAGCCCAATTATCTCGCCACCGAGGAAGACCGCCGGGTCGCCGCCGACAGCCTGCGGGTCGGCCGGCGCATCGTTTCCCAGCCGGCGCTGGCGCCCTTCGCGCCGGACGAGTTCCTGCCGGGCAAGGCGGTCGACGACAGCGAAGCGGCGCTGGCCAAGGCCGCCGGTGATATCGGTACCACCATTTTCCACCCCGTCGGCACGGCGAGGATGGGCCTTGCCTCCGACCCGATGGCGGTGGTGGACGCGCGGCTGCGGGTTTTCGGCATCCGGGGCCTGCGCGTGGCGGATGCCTCTGTCATGCCCACCATCGTCTCGGGCAACACCAATTCGCCGACCATCATGATCGCCGAGAAGGCGGCCGGGATGATCCTGGAGGATGGGCGGGGGTAGGCGAGCCCTCCGCCCGGCCCTGGGCCCCGGATCAGCGCCGCGCACGCGCGGCTTGTCCGGGGAACGGGTCGCTCCAGCGTGTCCCGGCCCAGCGCAGCCGAAGGCGGAGCGCCGCGCCGGGACCCAGGGGAAACGAGGCGCCGCAGGCGCCCCGCCCTTCACGGCGCCAGCACCACCTGCCGACAGGCCTCGGGCAAATCCTGCATCAGCATGGGCGGCTTGGGCTTGGGCGGGGTGGTGGGCGGCTTCGGGTTGAGGTTGCCCTCCGAGAACCACCAGTCGAGCTCGGCGCCGCAGCCCTCGCCCGGCACGACAGGGTCCTGCGGCCGGCAGTCGGGCGCGCCTTCCGGGCAGGAGAGCCGCACATGCATGTGGTAGTCGTGCCCCCAATAGGGCCGCACCTTCTGCAGCCAGGCGCGGTCGCCCTTCGCATCGCGGCACAGTGCCTTCTTGATCGCGGCATTGACCAGCACCCGCTCGACCTCCGGGTCCTGCGCCGCCGCCTTGATCACCGTGATATGCGATGGCGTCCACACCGCCGGATCGACATCGCGCCGGTCCTTGCGCACCACCATGGTGGCGGAGATCTTCTCGCGCTCCTCGCGGGAGAGTTCGCGCCTCGGCATTGGGGTCAGCCAGATATCGGCGTCGAGGCCGATCTGGTGCGAGGCATGGCCGGTGAGCATCGGCCCGCCGCGCGGCTGGGAGAGGTCCCCCACCAATATGCCCGGCCATTGCGAGACTGACGGCACGGTGGCGGAGAAGCGTTCGAGGAAGGCGATGAGGTTGGGATGGCCCCAATTGCGGTTGCGCGACAGGCGCATCGCCTGCCAGGTCGCGCCGTTCACCGGCAGCGCCTGCGCGCCGGCGAGGCAGCCCTTGGAGTAGAAGCCGATCGACCGCGCTTCGAGCGGCGCCGGCGCTTTAGCAGCGCCAAAGACCTGCTTGGCCGGCAGCGAATCGAGCCGGGCGGCAGGCGCCGTCTGCGCCGCCGCCGGCCCGGCCAGCAGCAGGGCGAGGCCAGCAAGGCCCGCTCGCCGCAGCACCCGGCGCATCAGCTCGTCGCCCGCGAGAGAATGACGAAATCCTTGTCCGAGCGCGTGTCCGGCTTGGCGGAGAGCTCGGTGACGAACAGGGTCGAGCCGGGCACGAGCAGTTTGGACAGCTGCTGGTTAGCGCTGGGCGCCACGGTGACGCGGTCGATGGCGCCGGCCGCCTTGCCGGCGCTCGCGCCATAGCCCTCGAAGGACAGTGCCGTCCACGACACCTCGCCGCCGACGTTCTTCAGCACATAGACGACGTTGCCGATCGGCGTCTGCGGGTCGCGGATCGTCACCGGGGCGGTGAACGCCACCGCGCCATCCTTGAGCACGGTGAGCGCCATGTCGGCCTGGCTGACGATCATCGCCACCGCGTCCAGCGCAGGGTCGGGCGCGGCTTCCGTGTCGGGCGTGCCATTGGCGTTCTTCGGGTCGTCCTTGGCGATCGCGGCGGTGGCGTCCGCCGGCAGCACGAGGCCGGGGTGCAGCACGTCCACCGGCTGGGAATGGGCGTCGGCGATGATAACAGGCGTGCCGAAATGGGTGACGGAGAACAGCAGCTTGGAAAATTCCAGCGGCAGGTGCACGCAGCCATGCGAGGAGGGATAGCCCGGCAGCCCGCCCGCATGCAGCGCCACCCCCGACCAGGTCAGCATCTCGGTGAACGGCATGGAGGCGTCGTTATAGAGCGAGGAATGGTGGTCGACATCCTTCTCAAGGATGATGAACACGCCGGTCGGCGTCTCGTGTCCGGCCCGGCCGGTGGAGACCGTCGACACGCCGATCCGCACGCCATTGCGGTAGACATAGCAGCGCTGGTCCGGCAGCGAGACGATGATGGCGACGAAGCCCTCCGGCGCGCGCTCGGGATACCAGACATACTGGCCGGGCTTCAGCGTATCCACCTCGACCGGGGCCTGCGCCCGCGCCGGCAGCAGCCCTCCCGCCGCCAGCGCCAGGGCGGTGCCGCCGACCCGCAGCAGGGTGCGGCGGTCGGCGCGGAAACCGTTCGCGGGGTCCGACATGTGCTGATTCTCCCTCTCGTCCGTTGGCGCGACGATACCGGCCACGCTCCGCCCGCGCATCTGCCGAATTCTGGTCGGTTCGGCCCGGCGGCGCCGCGGCGCCGGATCTTTAGGGAACCGCCGTCGTTTCAGCACGTTGCCCCTGTGACCATTGTTTGCAAAGGGAGGCCAACATGCAGACGACGCAGCAGAATGTCGACGCGCGCGAAACCCGCACGCTGATCGGCAGCGACAAGGTGGAAGGCACCGCCGTCTACCGCCCGAATGGCGACCGTATTGGCGGCATCGAGCGGGTGATGATCGACAAGCTGACCGGCCAGACCGCCTATGCGGTGATGAGCTTCGGCGGGTTCCTCGGCTTCGGCGAGGACTACTACCCGTTGCCCTGGTCGCTGCTCAAATATGACGAGACCCTCGACGGCTATGTCGTGGACCTGACCGAGGAGCAGCTCACCGGCGCGCCGCACCACGCCAGCTCGGACGAGCGCTCGTGGCAGGACCGCGAGTGGGGCCGCAAGGTCGATGATTATTACAATGTGCCGCCCTACGTCATCTGACGCGGCACGCAGCATCACGGAACGGTCGGGCGCGAGCCCGGCCGTTTTCGTGTTGCGAGGCCCCACTCAGCTCGCCGCTTCCTGCGTGGTGTCGACCACGGCGGCGTCGGGAACGTTCTTCTTGATGGAGTCGATGGCGGCGAGCGCGGAGGCCTTCGCCTTGTAGCCCTCAGATGAGAACATCGGCTCGCCATTCGAGGCCCGGAAACGGAACCGGAACTCGCCCGCCTTGTCCTTGTAGACTTCAAATTTGTAGGCCATGCGCTGCCTCCCCCTCTTTGAGGAGGAGCATGTCAGCACGAAACGCCGGCCTTGGGTAGCGCGGGGCTCAGTCGTCGACCTTCAGCGCGGCGATGAAGGCTTCCTGCGGAATCTCCACACGACCGAACTGGCGCATCTTCTTCTTGCCCTCCTTCTGCTTGTCCAGAAGCTTGCGCTTGCGGGAGATGTCGCCGCCATAGCACTTCGCGGTCACGTCCTTGCGCAGGGCCTTGATGGTCTCGCGGGCAATGATCTTGGCGCCGATCGAGGCCTGGATCGGGATCTGGAACAGGTGCTGCGGGATCAGATCCTTCAGCTTCTCGCACATCGCCCGGCCGCGATATTCCGCGCGGGTGCGGTGCACCAGCATCGACAGCGCGTCCACCGGCTCGGCATTCACCAGGATCGACATCTTCACCAGGTCGCCGACGCGGTAGTCGGTAATCTGGTAGTCGAAGGAGGCATAGCCCTTCGAGATCGACTTCAGCCGGTCATAGAAATCGAACACCACCTCGTTCAGCGGCAGGTCATAGGTGAGCATGGCCCGCGCGCCGACATAGGTCAGCTCGATCTGGCTGCCGCGCCGGTCCTGGCACAGCTTGATGACCGAGCCGAGATAATCGTCCGGGGTGAGGATGGTGGCGCGGATCCACGGCTCGCGGATTTCCTTGATCTTGATGACATCCGGCATGTCGGCCGGGTTGTGCATGTCGATCACGCTGCCATCGTTCATCTCGATCTCGTAGATGACCGAGGGGGCGGTGGCGATGAGGTCGAGGTTGAACTCGCGCTCCAGCCGCTCCTGGATGATCTCCAGATGCAGCAGGCCGAGGAAGCCGCAGCGAAAGCCGAAGCCCAGCGCGGCGCTGGTCTCCATCTCGAAGGAGAAGCTGGCATCGTTGAGGCGCAGCTTGCCCATGGCGGCGCGCAGATCCTCGAAATCGGCGGCATCGACCGGGAACAGGCCGCAGAACACCACCGGCTGCGCCGGCTTGAAGCCCGG
Organism: Xanthobacteraceae bacterium 501b; assembly: GCA_000378025.1. Classification (GTDB taxonomy): domain Bacteria; phylum Pseudomonadota; class Alphaproteobacteria; order Rhizobiales; family Xanthobacteraceae; genus Ancylobacter. The sequence continues at coordinate 657,957 of KB899087.1, read as the reverse complement.
CAGCGCCTCGGCGGTGGGGCGCTTCTCGTCGGTGATGGTGTCGCCGACGCGGGTATCGGCGACTTCCTTGATCGAGCCGGTGAGGAAGCCGATCTCGCCGGTGCCAAGCTCGGCCATCACGGTGAGCTTGGGGGTGAAGACACCGACCCGGTCCACCTCATAGACGGCGCCGGTCTGCATCATCTTGATCCGCATGCCCTTCTTCATCGTCCCGTCGACGATGCGAACGAGCACGACGACGCCGAGATAGACGTCGTACCAGCTATCGACCAGCAGCGCCTTCAGCGGCGCCTCGCGGTCGCCCTTGGGCGGCGGCAGGCGGGTGACGATGGCTTCCAGAACGTCGGGAATGCCGATGCCGGTCTTGGCCGAGATGAGGATGGCCTGCGAGGCATCGAGGCCGATCACGTCCTCGATCTGCGCCTTCACCTTTTCCGGCTCGGCGGCCGGCAGGTCGACCTTGTTCAGGACCGGCACGATCTCGTGATTATTGTCGATGGCTTGGTAGACGTTCGCCAGCGTCTGCGCCTCGACGCCTTGGCTGGCGTCGACCACCAGCAGCGAGCCCTCGACGGCGGCGAGCGAGCGGTTCACCTCATAGGCGAAGTCGACATGGCCGGGCGTGTCGATGAGATTGAGGACGTAATCCTTGCCGTCCTTGGCCGTGTAGGACAGCCGCACCGTCTGCGCCTTGATGGTGATGCCGCGCTCGCGCTCGATGTCCATGCTGTCGAGCACCTGCTCGGACATCTCGCGCTCCGACAGCCCGCCGGTGATCTGGATCAGGCGGTCGGCAAGGGTCGACTTCCCATGGTCGATATGGGCGACGATGGAAAAGTTGCGGATGTTGGCAATCGGCTCGGTGCTCATGCCGGGCGGGATAGCATTGGCGCCGTTACGCCACAAGGCGGCGCCTTGCATGCGGGCGGCCCTTCGACCACATTCGCGCGGCCTGTCGCCAAGGAGTCCCCATGCCTGAACTCAAGGTCGCCATCGTTCCCGTCACCCCGTTCCAGCAGAACTGCTCCATCGTCTGGGACGAGACCACCAAGCGGGGGGCGGTGATCGACCCGGGCGGCGACCTGCCCCGCATCCTCGCGGCGCTGGAAGAGCTGGAGGTGACGGCGGAGAAGATCGTGCTCACCCACGGCCATATCGACCACGCCGCCGGCGCGGCGGAACTGGCGGAAACGCTGAAGATTCCCGTGGAAGGCCCGCATCTCGGCGACAAGTTCCTGCTCGACAACCTGCCCGCCGATGGCGTGCGCACCGGCATTCCCGGCCGCGCCGTCACCCCCGGCCGCTGGCTGGAGGAAGGCGATGCGGTCGACATTGGCGGCGTTGCTTTCGAGGTGCTGCATGTGCCCGGCCACACGCCCGGCCATGTCGTGCTGGTCAGCCGGGAGAACAAGCTCGCCATTGTCGGCGACACGCTGTTCCAGCGCTCGGTGGGGCGCACCGATTTTCCCTATGGCGACGGGCCGCTGCTCATCAAGGGCATCAAGGAGAAGATTCTCCCCCTCGGCGAGGCCTTCACCGTGCTGCCCGGCCATGGCAACGCCACCAATATCGCGCTGGAAAAGCGGACCAACCCGTTTCTGCGCTGAGCGGGATTGCGCCAGCAAGACCGTCAGGACCGGGCGTGGCCCGGTCCTCCACGACTTGGGGCGATGGCGCTTCCGAACACGTCGTGGATCCCCGGGCCAAGCCCGGGAATGACGTCACTCAGTGACTGCAGGCCGTCCGCGATGTCGGGGGCACACCACGCCGCCCCGCCACGAAACTGTGACTCGCCCTGACGCTAGGGAGGGTCAATGATGCCGGGAACGCTAGCCCGGAGCCTCAGCCATGCAGTGCCCCCTGCCGCGTATCGCCCCTCTCGGCCCGGCCCTGCTCCTCGGCCTCGCAGCGCTGTTCGGCGCCACGCCCGCCCTCGCCCAGGCGGAACGATGCCCGAAGCTGGTGGCGGACAATCCCTTCCTGCAGCGCCTCGCGCCGCGCGCGCTTCCCGCCGCCTATGTCGGGCCGCGCGAGGTGGGGCTGACTTATATCGGCCACTCCACCTTTCTGATCGAGACCGCCGGCGGCGTCACCGTGGCCACCGACTATAACGACTATGTCCGCCCCGCGGTCGTGCCGCGCGTCGCCACCATGAACCGGGCGCACTCGACGCATTATTCGCTGAACCCCGATCCCGGCATCGAGCATGTGCTCAAGGGCTGGCGCGACGACCGCGACCCCGTGCATTACGATCTCGACATCGGCGATCTTTGGGTCGGCAACCTGCAGACCAATATCCGCGACTGGCAGGGTGGCACCATCCACAACGGCAACTCGATCTTCGTATTCCGCGCCGCCGATCTGTGCATCGCCCATCTCGGCCATCTGCACCACACGCTCACCCATGAGGATATCGGCGCGCTGGGACGGCTCGACGTGGTGCTCGCGCCGGTCGATGGCAGCTACACGCTCGACGTCGACGGCATGATCGAGGTGCTGAAGGCGCTGGAGGCGCCGGTCATCATTCCGATGCACTATTTCAACGAGGGCACGCTCGACAACTTCCTCGCCCGCTTCGCCGGACGGGACTACGCCATCGAGCGGCGCGAGAGCGCCGAATTGGTGCTCTCGCGCGAAACGCTGCCGCGCAAGCCGACGGTGATCGTGCTGCCGCCGAGCCGTTGAGGCGCAGCCGTCCACTCGTCCGCTTGATGAACGTCATCCTGAGGCGCCCGGCCAACGGCCGGGCCTCGAAGGATGCTGCGGCGAGCGCCAGAAAGCCATCCTTCGAGGCTCTGCGCGAGCACCTCAGGGATGCTCGCTCAGCGAGCACCCCGGGATGACGTCGCTTCTCTGCGGCCCCGTTAGCCCGCCGCCGGCGCATAGGCCGAGGGGTCGACCAGCCCCGGCCGACCCGGCAAATCAAGCACCGAGACGCGCGGCGCGCCCTCGGCGATCACCCGGCCGCGCCGCACCACGAACAGCCGCGCGGCCTTCAGCCTTATCGCCTCGATCGGGTCGGCCGCCTGCAGCAGCACGAAATCGGCGTTGCAGCCGGGCGCGATTCCATAGCCTTCCAACCCCATCAGCTTGGCCGAATTGGCGGTGATCGCCTCGAAGCACCAGCCCATCGCCTCGCGCGAGGTCATCTGGCCGACATGCAGCGCCATATGCGCCACCTCCAGCATGTCGCCGGAGCCGAGCGAGTACCAGGGGTCCATCACGCAGTCATGGCCGAAGGCGACATTGACGCCGGCCGCCCGCAGTTCCGGCACCCGCGTCATGCCGCGCCGCTTGGGATAGGTGTCGTGCCGGCCCTGCAGGGTGATGTTGATCAGCGGGTTGGCGATGACGTGGACGCCGGCCTCGGCGATCAGCGGGATCAGCTTGGAGACGTAATAATTGTCCATGGAATGCATGGAGGTGAGGTGCGAGCCCGTCACCCGTCCCTGCAGGCCGAAGCGCTGCGTCTCATAGGCCAGCATCTCGATATGGCGCGAGAGCGGATCGTCGCTCTCGTCGCAATGGATGTCGACGCGCAGGCCGCGCGCGGCGGCGATCTCGCACAGGGCTGTGAGCGAGGCGGCACCATCGGCCATGCTGCGCTCGAAATGCGGGATGCCGCCGACCACGTCGACGCCCATGTCGAGCGCCCGCGTCAGGTTCGCCGCCGCGTTGGGGGAGCGGTAATAGCCGTCCTGCGGGAAGGCGACGAGCTGGAGGTCGATATAGTCCTTCACCTTCTCGCGTACATCCAGCAGCGCCTCCACCGCCAGCAGCCGGTCGTCGCAAATGTCGACATGGGTGCGGATGGCGAGCAGGCCCTGGCTCACCGCGAGGTCGCAATAGCGCAGCGCCCGTTCGATCACCGCCTCATGGGTCAGGATCGGCTTCAGCTCACCCCACAGGGCGATGCCCTCCAGCAGCGTGCCGGACTGGTTGAGGCGCGGCAGGCCGAGCGAGAGCGTCGCGTCCATGTGGAAATGCGGGTCGATGAAGGGCGGCGCCACCAGCTTGCCGTCGGCGTCGATGACGCGCCCGGCCTCGGCCTCGATGCCCGGCTCGACCGCGACGATGCGGCCGCCCTCGCAGGCGATGTCGATGCCGCTGCGCCCGTCCGGCAGGCGTGCATTCTTGACGAGAAGGTCGATGCTCATGGGGGTTCCAGACTACCTTTGGCCTTTGAAGTACGGCTTCATCAGCGCGCGGGGATAATCCGCGCGGCGGGCGACCAGCACAAGCGCGGCGATGGAGAAGATATAGGGCAGCATGAGGAAGATCTGGCTCGGCACCACCCCGCCGGCAATGGTCTGGATACGCAGCTGGTAGGCGTCGAGCGCGCCGAACAGCAGCGCTCCCAGAAGCGCCTTGCCCGGCCGCCAGGAGGCGAAGACGGTGAGCGCGATGCACACCCAGCCGCGCCCGTTGATCATGCCGAAATAGAAGGCGTTAAAGGCCGAGAGCGTCAGGAACGCCCCGCCCAGCGCCATCAGCGCCGAGCCGGCCATAACCGCGCCGATGCGCAGCGCCACCACGGAAAGCCCCTGCGCCTCCACCGCCTCCGGATTGTCGCCCACCGCCCTGAGCGCGAGGCCGAGCGGCGTGCGGGCGAGCACGAAGGCCAGCACGCCGACGCAGGCGAAGGCCAGCACGGTGAAGCCGGTCTGCTGGGCGAGGATCGGCCCGATAAAGGGCAGATCGCCGATCAGCGGCACGTCGAGCGGGGCGAACGCCTCGATGCGCGGCGGGGTCGCCACATTCGGGAAGGCGACGCGGTAGCCGAAATAGGCCATGGAGGTCGCCAGCAGCGTCACCCCGATGCCGGTGACGTGCTGCGACAGGCCGAGCGGCACGGTGAGCACGCCGTGGACCAGCCCGAACAGCGCCCCCACCAACGCCGCCACCACCACGCCGCCCCAGAGCGGCAGGCCGAGATAAACCGCCAGCCAGCCGGACATCGCCCCGGCGACGAAAATGCCCTCAATGCCGAGATTGAGCACCCCGGCCCGCTCGCACAGCAGCGCGCCGAGCACGCCGAAAATCAGCGGCGTGGCGATGCGGATGGTGGCCGCCCAGAAATTGGCCTGGGTGAGAATATCAAGCGCCTCCCACATCAGGCGGTCCCCCGGCGCACGAAGACGATGCGAAAGCGCGTCAGCAGCCCGCCGACCAGCACGCTGAGCAGGGCGAAGGCGACGACGAGATCGGCGAGGTAGTTGGAGACGCCGATCGCCCGGCTCATCGAATCCGCCCCGACGAACACGCCGGCCACGAACAGCGCGGCGGGGATGACGCCGAGCGGCGAGAGATTGGCCAAGGTCGCCACCACAATGCCGGCATAGCCGAAGCCGGGCGAGAGATCGGCCGTGAGGTAGCCCTTCAGCCCCGCCACTTCGCTCGCCCCGGCGAGACCGGCGAGGCCGCCGGAGAGCAGGCCGACCAGCGCCATCGCCTTGCCCACCGGGAGGCCGGCATAGCGGGCGGCGCGGGCATTCTCGCCGACCGCGCGGATGCGGAAACCCCAGACGGTGCGGGTGATGAAGACATGCAGCGCCACGGCGGCGAGGATGGCGAGCACCAGCCCCCCATGCAGCCGCCAGCCGCTCACCAGCTTGGGCAGCGTCGCCTCGTCCAGCACCGGCGCCGATTGCGGCCAGCCGAGCGCCATCTCGTCCTTCATCGGCCCTTCCAGCATCATCTGCACGAAGAGCAGCACGATGAAATTGAGCAGCAGCGTGACCACCACCTCGTCGGCGCCGAAGCGGGTCTTGAACAGCACCGGCACCAGCAGCAGCACCGCCCCGGCGAGCGCGGCGCCGATCAGCACCAGCGGCACCAGCACATAGGACGGCGCCTCGATCAGCCCGGCGCCCAGGGCCACGGTGGCGAGCGCGCCAGCATAAAGCTGGCCCTCGGCGCCGATGTTCCACAGCTTGGCGCGGAAGGCGACGGCGGCGGCGAGGCCGGTGAAGATGAGCGGCGTCGCCCTTGTCAGCGTTTCCGCCAGCGCGAAGCCATTGCCCGCCGCGCCCTGCGCCATCAGCGCGAAGGCGGTGAATACAGGCGCACCGGTGAGCGCCAGCGGAATGGCGGTGAGCGCCAGCGCCGCAAGCCCGGCGCCGATGGAGACGGCGACGCTCAGCCAGACCGGGGTGCGGGCGCGGGGCACGAAGCGGATCATGAGTGCCACCTCGCGGACGGGAAATGAGGGGTGGGCAAGCCTCGCCTATGCATCCCTACGCCGTCATGGCCGGGCTTGACCCGGCCATCCACGTCGTGCCGCCGGGAGCGGGCGGAATCAAAGACGTGGATCCCCGGGTCAAGCCCGGGGATGACGTCGCATGTGAAGTGTCGCGTCATCCCGAAGCGCTCGCGCCGCGAGCCACGAGGGATGTCCGTTCCCGATTCCCCCATCATGCCGCCTCCCCCGCGCCATGGCCGGCCATCATCAGCCCGACGGTGCGGACATCGAGCCCGACGGCGTCCAGAGCCGGCGAGAGATGGCCGGCATGGACCACGGCGATGCGGTCGGACAGGGCGAACAATTCGTCGAGGTCTTCCGAGATCAGCAGCACCGCCGCCCCGCGCCCGCGCGCGGCGATCAGCCGGCGGTGCACATCGGTGGTGGCGCCGATGTCGAGGCCGCGCGTCGGCTGGTGCGCCAGCACGAGCTTCGGCTCGCGCTCCAGCACGCGGGCCAGCACCACCTTCTGCATATTGCCGCCCGAGAGCGCGCGGATCGCTGCGTCGGGACCGGGGCAGCGCACGTCATAGGCCTGGATCGCCGCCGCAGCCCGGGCGCGGATGGCGGCGCGGCGGATCAGGCCGGCGCGCTGGTTTTCGGGGGCGGCAATGGTCTCCAGCACGAAATTCTCCGCCACGCTCAGCGAACCGATGGTGCCGTCGCGGTGGCGGTCTTCCGGGATGCGCCCGACATGGGCGGCGACGCGCCCGGCCGGATCGGCGCCGGCCAGACGCCGGCCGTCGATCGTCGCCTCCCCGGCGCGGGCCGCCGCGAGGCCAGCGACCAGCGCGGCGAGCGCCCCCTGCCCGTTGCCGGAGACGCCGGCAATGCCGACGATCTCGCCGGCGCGCACATCGAGATCGGCGCTCTCCAGCCGGTCGCGCTGGGAGGGCGCGCCGACGCTCACCCGACGCAGGCTCAGCACCGGCGCGCCGGGGGTGGAGGGCGGGCGCTCGCGGGCGGGAATGGCGCGGCCGACCATGAGTTCGGCCAGCGTCGCACGGTCGGCGCCCAAGGTCGGCCGGTCGGCCACCTTGGCGCCGCCGCGCAGCACCACGACGCGCCCGCACAGCGCCAGCACCTCGTGCAGCTTGTGGCTGATGAAGATGACCGCCAGCCCCTTGGCCGCCAGCGAGCGGACGGTGGCGGCGAGGCTGTCGGCCTCCTGCGGGGTGAGCACGGCGGTCGGCTCGTCGAGGATCAGCACCCGCACGTCGCGATAGAGCGCTTTCAGGATTTCGATGCGCTGCTGCTCGCCCACCGAGAGCCGCGCCACCGGTACGTCGAGATCCACCGTGAGGCCGCTCTCGTCCATCAGCCGCGCGATCTTGCCCCGCGCCCCGCGCCCCCTCGGGCGCAGGCTCCACAGCGACTGGGTGCCGAGCACGATGTTCTCGAAGCCGGTGAGGTTCTCGGCCAGCGCGAAATGCTGGTGCACCATGCCGATGCCGGCCGCCAGCGCCGCCTGCGCCGAGCCGCCGGGCAGCGGCGCCATCCGCCCCTCGCTATCAGCAATGGAAACGCTGCCCTCGTCGGCGATGTAATGGCCGAACAGGATGCTCATCAGCGTGGTCTTGCCGGCACCATTCTCCCCCAGCAGCGCCACGATCTCGCCGGCCCGCACATCGAGGTCGATAGCGTCGTTCGCCGTCAGCGGCCCGAACCGCTTGGTGATGCCTTTGAGCGAAAGGACGAGCCGGCGTGGGTCGGGGTGGCTTGCATCGGGGTGCATGGAATATCCAAATCAGGAAAGCGGCCCAACTGACAGGTCCTCATGCCCGGCCTTGACCCGGGCACCCAGTGGCACAGCGCAACCCGGTCCCCTTGGTCCCCGGGTCAAGCCCGGGGATGAGGGAAGAAGGGTGGTTGGTCAGCGCTCCCGGATCGGCCTTATGGCCGTGCGGGATGATGGCCGTTTGGGCGAGGCGCCACAGTCCCTCACCCCGGCCCTCTCCCCGACGGGGAGAGGGAGGTGGGCGGCGCCGTCGTCCCGCCTCACAGCGTCGATTTGGGCTCGCCATCATTGACGTTGACGCGGAAGAGACCGTCCTTGATCTCCTTTTCCTTCACCAGCACCATCTCGATCACCTCGGGAGGCACCAGCTTGGGGTCGAGCGGGGCGAGGCTGGCGCCGCCTTCGGCCATGTAGCTGTAGGGGCCGTAATCGGCGGCGGTGAAGGTGCCGTCCATCACTTCCTTGATCGCCTTGTCGATGGTCGGCTCCATCTGCCACAGCGCCGAGGCGATGATCGTGCCGGGATACTGGGCTGACGTGTCGATGACATTGCCGATCGCCTTCACGCCGCGCTCCTTGGCGGCGTCGGAGACGCCGAAGCGCTCGGCGTAGAGAACGTCCGCGCCCTTGTCGATCTGGGCGAAGGCCGCCTCCTTGGCCTTGGGCGGGTCGTACCAGGAGTTGATGAAGGTGACGATGAACTTCACGTTCGGGTTCACCGAGACCGCGCCTTCCATGAAGGCCTGCATCAGCCGGTTCACCTCGGGGATGGCGTAGCCGCCGACCAGGCCGATGACGTTCGACTTGGTCGCCTTGCCCGCCACCATGCCGGTGAGGAAGGACGGCTCATGGATGAAATTGTCGAACACCGAGAAGTTCGGCTTGGTCGGACCGAAGGAGGAGCCCATGAGATAGGCGGTCTTGGGGTAATCGGCGGCGACCTTGCGGGCCGGGCGCTCCACCGCGAACACTTCGCCCACCACGAGGTCCGCACCCTCCTCCGAGTACTGGCGCATCACGCGCTCATAATCGGTGTTGGCGACATTCTCGGAGAATTTGTAGGTGATGTCGCCGCGCGCCTCGGCGGCCTTCAGCGCCTTGTGAATGCGCGAGACCCATTGCTGCTCCACCGGCACGGTATAGATAGCGGCGACCTTGATCGGCTTGGCCTTGCCGGCGGCGAAGGCCTCGCGGCCGGCCACGGTGAGGGCGAGAGCGCCCGCGCCGAGGGCCAGCAACTGCCGCCGATCGAGCACGCCTGATGAAAAAAGCGGCAGGCTCCCAGACGACTTGCGCAGCATTTTCCTGTTCTCCCCGAAAAAGCACCGGCGGCCCACCCGAGCGCAGCGCCGCGATTGCCCCCGCTTATGCGAGTGTCATGCCATTTTCGAACTGTCTGGTCCGAAAAGTCACGGCGTCATTGTACCCTGTCCCCAGCCCTGTTCCCAAGCATGGGCGAGATAGCGGCGGATGAGGGGCGACATGCCCTCGGCAAGGTCCTGCGGGCCGCGCACCACCCGCACCTCGTCGAATTCCGGCCGGCGCTCCCCGGCGCCGAAGCGGCGGACGCGGGCGGCGAGCGCCTCCGCCTCCTCGCCCGCGCGCACCTCGCGCAGCAGCGCCAGCCGACGTGAATCGTGCAGCGCGGTCCAGCCCGGCGCCAAAGTGAGCTTATCGGCCGTGAGGCCCGTCTCCTCGGCCAGTTCGCGCAGCACGCTGCCTTCAAGATCGACGCTTCCATCCGGGGTGATGTCGGACAGGTCCGGCGTGCCGGCGGCGAAGTAGATGCGGCCGGCATTGGCGGTCCATTGCGCCATGCGGATCATGACGAAGCCGCCATCGGAACCACGCAGCGCGCCCATGGCGAAGGAGACGCGCAGCAGCGGGTGCGCGTGCTCGCGCGCCAGCAACCACAGCAGCGCGGCATAGTCGGCCTCGCCATACTGCGCCACCAGCCGCTGCGCCTCGAAACGATGCGCGCCGAGCAGCAGCACGCGCCCGTTCCACAAATCCGGATTGGCTTCCTTGCGGGCGGCGTAATGTGCGTCGATCGCCGCCCGCTCCTCGGCTGAGAAGGCGAGCGCGCCGGGCGCGAGCCGCGCCTCGACATGGTCGAGCGCCACCAGCGTCGGCGTCTCCGCCGGCGCCGTCATCCTCACCACCCCGCCGGGCGCTCGGGCAGGACGTCACACATGCAGCACGCCTTCCGAGACGATGACCGCGCCGCCGCCAATGGTGACGGCGGCGAGCGCCCCACCCTCCACCTGCAGGCCGAGGCGCACCAGGCTCGGGCGTCCCATCTCGACGCCCTGCAGGATGTCATAGGCGTGGAAGCCATCGCCCGGCTGCTCGCCGGCCAGCAGCGCAGCGGCCAGCGCGGCGGCGGCCGAGCCGGTCGCCGGGTCCTCGTCGATGCCCATATTGGCGGCGAACATGCGGGCGCGGAAATCGCCCTCGCCATCCTCGTCGCGGCAGAACACATAGACGGAATCCGCTCCGCCGCCGAAGGTGGAGATCAGCCGCGCCGCGCTGGGGCTGATGCGTGCCAGCGCCGAGCGCGAGGCGAGCGGCACGCAGACGAAAGGCACGCCGGCGGAAGCGATCACCGGTCCATAGCCGTCGAAGCCGATATCCGACGTGTCGAGGCCGAGCGCCTGGGCGCAGGCTTCCCGGCTCATCGGCGCGGCGTCGAGGATTTCCGGAATGCGCGGCACAGTGAAGGTGGCGCTGCCGGAACGCTCGCCGCGCACCGAGACATGGCAGGCCACCGGCCCGACATTCTCCTCCAGCACGAAATCGTCTGTCGTGGTCACCCCCTCGCGCAGGGCGAGCAGCACCGCCGCGCCGACAGTGGGATGCCCGGCGAAGGGCAGTTCGTGGCTGGTGGTGAAGATGCGCAGCCGCGCCCGGTTTTCCTCCTCCTGCGGCGGCAGGATGAAGACCGTCTCCGAGAGATTGAACTCGCGGGTGATGGCCTGCATGTGGTTGCCGTCGAGCCCTTCCGTATCGAGCACGACGGCCAGCGGGTTGCCGGAGAGCGTCCGGTCGGTGAAGACGTCGAGCACAACGAAGCGGCGGGCCATGGGGTCAGATCTTCTCCGGCGTGAAGAGACGGGACGGGGTGACGAATTCATCCTGCGCGGCGATGGTGAGGATCTCGCGCGATCCCGCCGCTGCCGTGCGGGCCAGCAGGCCATAGGCCGAGGAGGCCGCCTTGGAGAGCGCCTCGGCGGTGGAATGGCTGGCCTTCCAGTGCACGAAGAACAGCGCCGCGATGGCGTCGCCCGCCCCGTTCACCGAAATGTCGAGCTTGGGCGTGCGCAGCCGGAAGCGCCCGTCCGGCCCGGAGGCCATGAGGTCGATCGAATCGTCCGGCGTGTCCTCGGTGTGCAGGCTGGTGACCATGATGACGCGCGGCCCGGTGGCGTGCACGGCGTCGCAGGCGGCGATCGCCCCGGCCAGCGTCGAGGAGGAGCGCCCGGAGAGATAATCCAGCTCGAACTGGTTCGGCGTGATCAGGTCGGCCGCCGGCACGGCGCGCTCGCGCATGAATTCGGGAATGCCCGGCCGCACGAACACGCCGCGCCCGACATCGCCGATAACCGGGTCGCAGCAATAATGCGCCTCGGCATTGGCGGCCTTCACCCGGCCGACCGTGTCGAGAATGGCGTCGCCGATCTCGGCCGCGCCCATATAGCCCGAGAGCACGCCGTCGCAGCGCGGCAGCACGTTGCGGTCTTCCAGCCCCCCGACCAGCTCGCGGATCAGCTCGGCGCCGAACACCTCGCCGCGCCAGGCGCCATAGCCGGTGTGATTGGAGAACTGCACCGTGTGCAGGCCCCACACCTCGTGGCCCAGACGCTGCATGGGGAACATGGCGGAAGCGTTCCCCACATGCCCGTAGGCCACCCAGGACTGGATCGACAGAATATTCATGCGTAAGCGCCCCGAATTTGCCAGACGATCCGCGCTTAGCGCCCTAAACGCAAGCGCTCAAACGAAATTCCGCGCGGCTGCCATAAGCGAAATCGATACGTGGCGGGCGCGCCGCCCCCTTGTCCCGAACCTTTGCCCATGCGAGAGGCTTTAAGCCATGACAGAGATGCTTTCCGCCGCTGCCCTCGCCCAGGCCGTCCATTCCGGGCGCCTCTCCCCGGTCGATGTCGCCGAACGCTGCTGCGAGGCGATCCGCGCCCATGAGGACGAGGTGCGGGCCTTTACCAGCCTCGACCTGCCTAGGCTGCTGGCGGACGCCGCAAGGCCCGGCCTCGCCGCCACCCCGCTCGCCGGCCTGCCGGTGGGGGTGAAGGACATTCTCGACACGGTGGACTTTCCCACCGAGCGCGGCTCCAAGCTGTTTGCCGGCTATCGGCCAACCACAGACGCCGCCATCGTACGGATGGCCGCGCGCGCCGGCGGGCTCATCGCCGGCAAGCTGGTGACCACCGAATTCGCCTTCATGCAGCCGAGCGTGACGCGCAATCCGCGCCGCCTGACGCACTCCCCCGGCGGCTCCTCGGCCGGCTCGGCGGCGGCGGTGGCCGCCGGCATGCTGCCGGTCACGCTCGGCACCCAGACCGGCGGCTCGATCATCCGCCCCGCCTCCTTCTGCGGCGTCACCGGCTACAAGCCCTCGTTCAAGCTGCTCCCCGTGCTGGGGCTGAAGCCGTTTTCCTGGTCGCTCGACACGATCGGCCTGTTCGGCGCCCATGTGGCGGATGTCGCCTTTGCCGCCGGGGCGCTGACCGGGCGCGACTTCGCGCTCAGCGACGACATGCCGACCCCGCGCATCGCGGTGGTAAAGACGGCGCGCGCGCATTTGGCCGCCACGGACGCCCATGCCGCGCTTGATGCCGCCGCCAGTGCCGCCGCAAAGGCCGGGGCGAGCGTCTCCACGCTCGACCTGCCGGAAGCGGTCGAGGCGGCGGACGAAGCCCAAGGGGTGGTGCAGGGCTATGAGGCGTGCCTCGCCTTCGCCGATGAATGGGACCGCCACCGCGACGCCCTGTCGCCGACGCTGGCGACCTATCTGGAGGGCGCTAGCGCCCTCACCCCGGAGCAGTACGACGCCGCGCGGCGCACCGCCCGGCGCGGCCGCCATGCGCTGAGCGACCTCTATGGCGCATATGACGCGCTGCTCACCTTCTCGGTGACGGGCGAGGCGCCGGAGGGCTTCTCCAGCACCGGCTCGCCGGCGTTCAACCGCCTGTGGACGCTCACCGGCAGCCCATGCCTGAACATCACCGGCCTCACCGGCGCCACCGGCCTGCCGATCGGCGTGCAGCTGGTCGGCCGCTTCGGGCGGGACCGCGAGCTGATGCAGATCGGGCGGTTCCTGGAGCGGGCGATCTGCGCCGCCTGACGCGCCCGCCGCGCAGCAAGCGTCTGGCCGCTGACGAAAAGTTTACATCGCTCAAGTCGCGGAAAACGCTTTGTTAAGCACGCAGGAAGAGGGTTTCTTAAGTACGCCGGGCTAGGTTGGCCTCCTCACATTTTCCTTCGGGGGCGTACTCATGCGTATCAAGTCTCTTCTTCTCGGCACCGTCGCAGCAGCGGCCCTGGCCGTTCCTGCCTTCGCGGCCGACATGGCCTACCCGGTCAAGGCGGCGCCGATCGCCTATGTGCCGGTCTTCTCCTGGACCGGCGTCTATATCGGCGGCAATGTCGGCTATGGCTGGGGCGATGGCTCGGCGCCGTGGAACAACTACCTCGCCTACTACTACAGCGGCTTTGACTCCGCTGCGGCCAGCGGCGGCTCGGACCCCACCGGCTGGTCCGGCGGCGCGCAGATCGGCTATAACTACCAGCTGGAGAACAACGTCGTTCTCGGCGCGGAAGCCGACTTCAACTTCGGCTCGATGAGGGACCGCCTGAACTATACGGCGATCGATCTCGGCGACCCCACGCTGCAGGAGCTGGGCTCGATCGACACCAAGATCGAGTCCTTCGGCACCGTGCGCGCCCGCGTCGGCTACTCGATGGACCGCTTCCTCCCCTATGTCACCGGCGGCCTCGCCTGGGGCAATGTGCAGGTGAGCGAGAGCTTCACCTCCTATGCCGACGGCACGCTTGACGGGTTCGGCGGCTCCTCGCGCAGCGAGACGCTGTGGGGCTGGACGCTGGGCGGCGGTCTCGAATACGCCGTCACCGACAATTGGAGCGTCAAGGCCGAATATCTCTATATCGACCTCGGCGACGTCAACTGGGACGGCGCGTCGAACACCAAGATCGACATGTCGATGCAGACCCTCAAGGCCGGCGTGAACTACAAGTTCTGATCGCCACGCCTCTGCCTTTCGCGGAAAGCCCCGGACGAAAACGTCCGGGGCTTTTTTGCGTGGAAGCGGCGTTGCCTCAATCGACCCCCATCAGCGAGGCGGCCGCGCTCCAGACCGCGTTCTTCACGCCCACGCCGGGCGGCGAGGCGATGATGGTCGGCGGATCGGGGTTCTTCCGGCCATCGGCCACCAGCCTGGCGAAATCGACCTCGCCATCGGTGTAGTAGCGATCGCCGCCGCCATTGCGCCCGAACAGGGTCGGGCCGAGGCCCGTCACCTGATAGACCGACCGCACCATGCCGGCGGTCTTGAGATCGTCGATCAGCAAGTCGCGCACCGCATCGACATTGGGGCCGATGTGATGGGTGACGGCGCCGGTATAATGGCTGAGGCCGACGCCCCGGTCATAGGTGGCCGAGCCCAGCCAGACCGGCCCGCCATCCTTGCCGCTGTCGAGCACCTTCCAGAAGCGCACATGGTCGCGCTTGTCGGCGCTGCGGCCAATCTCCTTCTCGAAGGCGAGGTCCTCCACCCGCCCGTCATAATAGAGCGAGCTCACCGGCGCCTGCGGATCGGGCCGACGCAGCAGCACCGAGCCGATGATGGCGAGGCTCGACTTCAGCGTGACCGGATTGGCGGGCACCCAGCCGGCGGCGTTCATCGCCTGCAGGATGTCGCCCTCACTGCCAACCAGCCCGACATTGATCGGGTCGCCGGGAATGCCCTGCTTGGTCTGCGTCACCATGGGCATGCGCTTGATGCCGGGCTGGTGTTCGTGATGCGTCCACAGCCGCGGCAGCATCACATAGGCGAGCGCGGCCCAGATGACGAAGGCGACCAGCGCCCACAGCAGAACCCGGCGGGTCTCGTCGTCGATCGCGCTCATCGGCGTCACTCAGCCGCCAACCCGGCGGCCCCCGCCGGGTTGTAGTTGAGCACCGGCGCGAGCCAGCGCTCGGCCTCAGCCACGCTCATGCCCTTGCGCGCGGCATAGTCCTCGACCTGGTCGCGCTCAATGCGGCCGACGCCAAAATAGGACGCCTGCGGATGGGCGAAATACAGCCCCGACACCGCCGCCCCCGGCCACATGGCGAAGCTTTCGGTCAGCTCGACTCCGATCTGAGCCGTGGCGTCGAGCAGCTTGAAAAGAATCGCCTTTTCCGTGTGGTCCGGCTGCGCCGGATAGCCCGGCGCCGGGCGGATGCCGCGATAGGCCTCTTGAATCAGATTCTCATTGTGAAGTTCTTCATCCGGCGCATAAGCCCAGAATTCCTTGCGCACGCGCTGGTGCATGCGCTCGGCGAACGCTTCCGCAAGACGATCCGCCAAGGCCTTGAGAAGAATCGCGGAATAGTCGTCATGGGCCGCCTTGAAGGCCTCCGCCCGCTCCGGCTCGCCAAAGCCGGTGGAGACGCAGAAACCGCCGATATAATCGGGCACGCCTGTTGAGGTCGGGGCGATGAAATCGGCCAGCGCCAGATTGGTGCGCCCCTCGCGCTTGGCCATCTGCTGGCGCAGCGTGTGCAGCGTGGCGAGTTCCCGCGCCCGGCTGTCATCCTCGAACAGCACGATGTCGTCGCCCACCGTGCCCGCCGGCCAGAAGCCGACAACGGCGCGGGCGGTCAGCCATTTCTCCGCGACGATCGTATCCAGCATCTTGCGGGCGTCGTCATACAGAGCGCGGGCGGCGATGCCGACCTTCGCGTCGTCGAGAATGGCCGGGTACTGGCCGATCAGTTCCCAGGACTGGAAGAACGGCGTCCAGTCGATATAGGGCACCAGTTCGCCGAGGTCGTATGTGTCGAACACGCGAGTGCCGAGGAAAGTCGGCACCGGCGCCTTATAGGCGTCGAAGTCCAGCACCAGACGGTTGGCGCGCGCGTCCTCCAGCTTCACCCGCACCTTGTTGCGGTCGGACTTGGCATGGGCGTCGGCAACCTTGGCGTATTCGGCGCGCAGGCCGGCGACATACTCGGCGTTCGTGTTGTCGTTGAGCAGGTTGGAGACCACGCCCACCGCCCGGCTGGCATCGGTGACATAGACCGCCTGCCCGCGCACATATTGCGGGGCGATCTTCACCGCCGTGTGGACGCGCGAGGTCGTCGCGCCGCCGATCAGCAGCGGCACGGAAAATCCCTCGCGCTCCATCTCGGCGGCGACATGCACCATCTCGTCCAGCGAGGGGGTGATGAGGCCGGACAGCCCGATCACGTCCACCTTGTGCTCCCGCGCTGCTTCCAGGATCTTCGCCGCCGGCACCATGACGCCGAGGTCGATCACCTCGTAATTGTTGCACTGGAGCACGACGCCGACGATGTTCTTGCCGATGTCGTGCACGTCGCCCTTCACCGTGGCCATCAGCACCTTGCCGGCCGAGGAATCCTCGGTCGAGCCGCTGTCCAGCTTCTCCTGCTCCATGAAGGGCATGAGATAGGCTACCGCCTGCTTCATCACCCGGGCGGACTTCACCACCTGCGGCAGGAACATCTTGCCGGCGCCGAACAGGTCGCCGACCACGTTCATGCCGGCCATCAGCGGCCCCTCAATGACGTGCAGCGGCCGGGCGACGGAAAGGCGCGCCTCCTCGGTGTCGACCTCGACGAACTCAGTGATGCCGTTGATCAGCGCGTGGGCGATGCGCTTCTCCACCGGCCAGGTGCGCCAGGTGAGGTCCGCCTCCTTCTTCTCGCGGCCACCGCCCTTGAAACGCTCGGCCAGCGCCAGCAGGCGCTCGGTGGCGTCGTCGCGGCGGTTAAGCACCACGTCCTCGCAGGCCTCGCGCAGCTCCGGCTCGATCTCGCTATAGGGCGCGAGCTGGCCGGCATTGACGATGCCCATGTCCATGCCCGCCGAAATGGCGTGGTACAGGAACACGGCGTGCATCGCCTCGCGCACCTGCTCATTGCCGCGGAACGAGAAGCTGAGATTGGACACGCCGCCGGAGATATGGGCGTGCGGCAGCTGCTGGCGGATGGCGCGGACCGCCTCGATGAAGGCGACGCCATAGCCGGCATGCTCCTCGATGCCGGTCGCCACCGCGAAGATGTTGGGATCGAAGATGATGTCCTCGGGGGGAAAGCCGACCTCGTCGACGAGGATGCGGTAGGCCCGCGAGCAGATTTCCACCTTGCGCTCATAGGTGTCGGCCTGGCCCTGCTCGTCAAAGGCCATCACCACAACGGCGGCGCCATAGGCGCGCACCAGCCGGGCATGGTGGCGGAACGCCTCCTCGCCTTCCTTCATCGAGATCGAATTGACGATGCCCTTGCCCTGGATGCACTTCAGCCCGGCCTCGATGACGCTCCACTTGGAGCTGTCGACCATGACAGGCACGCGGGCGATATCCGGCTCGGCGGCGAGCAGATTGAGGAAGGTCACCATCGCCTTCTCGGAATCGAGCAGGCCTTCATCCATGTTGATGTCGATGACCTGGGCGCCGTTCTCCACCTGGTCGCGCGCCACCGCCAGCGCGGCGGTGTAGTCGCCATTGGTGATGAGCTTGCGGAAGCGGGCCGAGCCGGTGACGTTGGTACGCTCGCCGACATTGACGAAGGGAATGATCGGGGTGAGCTCGAACGGCTCCAGCCCCGACAGCCGCAGCATCGGCTCAATTTCGGGCACGACGCGCGGCGCGTGCGGGGCCACCGCATCGGCAATGGCGCGGATATGGTCCGGCGTGGTGCCGCAGCAGCCGCCGACGATGTTCACCAGCCCTGAGGCCGCGAACTCGCCGACCAGCTTCGCCATCGCCGCCGGGCTCTCGTCGTACAGGCCGAATTCATTGGGCAGGCCGGCATTGGGATAGGCGCAGACCAGCGTGTCAGCGAGGCGCGAGAGCTCGTCGATATGGGCGCGCATCTCCTTGGCGCCGAGCGCGCAGTTCAGCCCGATGGAGAAGGGCTGGGCATGCCGCAGCGAGTTCCAGAACGCCGCCGGAGTCTGGCCCGACAAGGTGCGGCCGGAAAGATCGGTAATCGTGCCGGAGATCATGACCGGCACGCGGATGCCGCGCTCCTGGAACAGCCGCTCGATGGCGAACACCGCCGCCTTGGCGTTCAGCGTGTCGAAGATGGTTTCGATCAGCAGCAGGTCCGCCCCGCCATCGAGCAGCGACGCCGCCTGTTCGCCATAGGCGGTGGCCAACTCGTCGAAGGAGGTGGCGCGGAAGCCGGGGTCGTTCACATCGGGCGAGATCGAGGCGGTGCGGTTGGTCGGCCCGATGGCGCCGGCGACGAAGCGGCGGCGGCCGTCCTTTTCCTGAGCGAGGCGCGCGGCCTCCTTGGCGAGGCGGGCGCCCTCGAAATTGATCTCATGCACCAGACTCTCCATGCCGTAATCGGCCATGGCGATGGTGGTGCCGGAAAAGGTGTTGGTCTCGACGATATCAGCCCCGGCCAGGAAATAGGCGAGGTGAATGTCGCGCACCGCATCGGGGGCGGTGAGGTTGAGCAGGTCGTTATTGCCCTTGAGGTCGCGGTTCCACGCCTTGAACCGCTCGCCGCGATAGCCGGCCTCATCCAGCTTCAATTGCTGGATCATCGTGCCCATGGCGCCGTCGAGCACAAGGATGCGCTCGCGCGCCGCCTGATGCAGGGCGTCGAGGGTGTCGGCGGTCAAGGTCGGGGCGTTGGCCATGACAGAGCACTTTCTACTCCCTCTCCCCGTCGGGGAGAGGGTTGGGAGTGAGGGGCTGCGGCGCGAACCCATGGGGTCGACGCCATCACCCCGTCGCGTTACAGGTCAATGACCCTTTTCGAGCTTTTCGAGACGCTTCTCGATCGCTTCGATGCGGTCCTCGAATTCGGCGGAGGCGTAGCGGCCGAGCACGGATTCACCATGCATGGCCTGCTTCAGGCTTTCGATCTTCTTATTGACAGACTCGAAGCCCGCACGGGTCTCTCTGCGGCTTTCCGCGACTTCCATTTTGGTATTCGCAATCTCCGCGCGGATCTCGCGCAGCAGCGTCAGGATGAAGTTGTCCGGCTCGCTCATCGACCGTCTCCGCAGAATGCCCCTACTATATGGCATTCCGACGCGAAATTCTCATGCCGCCGCCGCCCCGTTGCCCTGCCCGCTCGCGCCGTTGACCTCCTGCGGCGGGCGGATGCCGAGCAGATGGCAGATGGCGTAGACGAGATCCGCGCGGTTGAGGGTGTAAAAGTGGAACTCGGTGACGCCGCGGTCCACCAGATCGAACACCTGCTCGGCCGCCACCGCGGCGGCGATCAGCTTGCGGGTCTCGGGGTCGTTGTCGAGGCCCTCGAAGCGGGCGGCCAGCCAGTCCGGCATGTAGGTGCCGGTTTTCTCCGAGAAGTTCTTCGCCTGCTTGAAGTTCGACACCGGCAGGATGCCCGGCACGATCGGCACGTCGATGCCGCGCGCACGCGCCTTGTCGAGAAAAGCGAAATACAGGTCGTTGTCGAAGAAGCACTGGGTGATGGCGCGCGTCGCCCCGGCATCCACCTTGGCGGCGAGGATGTCGAGATCGGTGTCGAAGCTCGGGCTTTCCGGGTGCTTCTCGGGATAGGCGGAGACCGACACCTCGAAATTGGCGCTGCGGCGGATGCCGGCGACCAGATCGGCCGTGGTGCGGTAGCCCTCGCCATGCGGCTCATAGGTCTGGCCGACGCCGCCCGGCGGATCCCCCCGCAGCGCGACGATGTGGCGGACGCCGGCGTCCCAATAGCCGCGCACCACCTCGTCGACCTCGCCCTTGGTGGCGGAGACGCAGGTGAGATGCGCCGCCGGCGCCAGGCGTGTCTCCTTGACGATGCGCTCCACCGTGGTGTGGGTGCGCTCGCGGGTGGAGCCGCCGGCGCCATAGGTGACCGAGACGAATTTCGGTGCCAGCGGCGCCAGACGGGTGATGGAGTTCCACAGCGTGGCCTCCATCTCGGGCGTCTTCGGCGGAAAGAACTCGAACGAGACCGAAATGGGCCGCCCGCCGGCGCGGCGGCTGCGGCGCTCGACATCCGACGACATCAGGCGACCTCCTGCTTTTGTGGGGCATCGGCCAGCACGACACGCGGGTCGCGGGCCAGCCAGAGCGAAACGGTAAGCCGGCCCTCCCCGGACTTTCCCGGGTCCTTGGGGGCGAGCAGGCGATGGGACTGTGGCACGAGGCCGGCCTGGGCGAGCCAGCTCTCCATGATTTCAGGCGCGAAGCCGAGCCGGCGATGGGCGTGCTGCTCGCGCAGGAATTCGAGGTCGTGCGGATCGAAATCGACCACCAGCAGCCGCCCGCCGGGGCGCAGCACCCGCGCCGCTTCCTTGATGGCGCGCGGGGCGTCCTCCAGAAAGTGCAGCACCTGGTGCACGATCACCACGTCGAACGCATCACGCGGCAAAGCGAGATTATAGATGTCGCCCTGCCGCACCGTGGCGTTGCGCACCCCGGCGCGGTCGAGATTGGCCCGCGCCACCGCCAGCATCTCGGCGGAGAGATCGATGCCGACGCCGCGCTCCATCTCGTCGGCGAACAGCTCCAGAATGCGGCCGGTGCCGGTGCCGAGATCGAGCAAGCTGCCGATGCGCCCGCCTGACAGGGCGGCATGGATCGCCGCCTCCACCTGCTCCTCCGGCGCGTGCAGGCGGCGAATGGCGTCCCATTCATGGGCATGGGCGCGGAAATATTCCTGCGCGTGGGCGGCGCGGGCGGCACGCACCGCCTCCAGCCGCTCGCGGTCGCGCAAAAGGACGGTGTCGCCGGACGCCATCAGCGCCAGCAGCGCGTCGGTCAGCGCCGCACCGGGGGTGTCGACCGCGCGGCGATAGAACACCCAGCTGGCTTCGCGGAACCGCTCGACCAGCCCCGCCTCCGCCAGCAGCTTGAGATGGCGCGAGATTCGCGGCTGCGATTGGCCCAGAATCTCGGTAAGCTCGGAAACGGTCAGCTCGCCCTCGCCGATCAGCGCCAGCAGGCGCAGGCGCGTGTCCTCGCCGGCCGCCTTGAGGCCGTCGAGAAGCAGCGGGAAGCTGAGCGGGGAGACGGTCACGAGACCTCCGAGAGAGATATAAAGATATGTTTATGTCTTATTTTACCCAAACGCAAGAGGTTGCCGCAGTCCATGCGCGGGGTTGATGGGGACGGCGTCGATGTGCCCGCTGCGGGTGCAGGCGACGAGGCCGCTGCGGCTGGCGACTTCGGCGTCCGGCCGGGCGAGGTCACAGTGGACCTGCCGGCGACGCCCGATGCCGGGCTCTATTTCATCGGCCGCATCCGCACGCCCTGGACCCGGCGCGCCGACTGCCCGAAGAACGCCCATGAGGCCATGGCGCGGCAGGAAGTGTGCACGGTGGAGATCGACCCCGCCTTCCGGCCGGCGCTGGCGGGGCTGGAGGGCACCACCCATCTCTGGCTGCTCTATTTCATGGACAAGGCGCCGCGAAATCTCGTGGTGCAGACACCCCGCCGCTATGGCACCGGGCGCGGCACCTTCGCGCTGCGCAGCCCGGCGCGGCCCAACCCGATCGCACTTAGCGCGGTGAAGCTGCTCGGCATCGATGGCGGCACGCTGACGGTGATCGGCGCGGACTGCCTCGACGGCACGCCGCTTCTGGACATCAAGCCCTATTTCGCCTCCACCGACTGCCACCCCGACGCGACAGTCGGCTGGCACCGCGACCGCGACGCGGAAGCCCCGCCGGCGCCCGGTTGAGGTGTGGCCCGGCTGCATCAGCCCCGCGCCTTGCGCATAGCAGCCCGGAACGCTCTATTTCGTGAGGGCTTATGGTCTTGAACCTGCCTTGATCCTGCGTCATTCCCCTCGGCAGAAACATTTCCGCGCATTTCCGCGCCGACAGATTCGATTAAGGCTTGATGATGCTCGTTCGCCTCGGTTTCGTTCCCGCTGTCGCCTTCTCGGTACTGGCATCGGTCGGCACCGCCGCAGCCCAGTATTATCCCGTCGAGGGCCAGGACCCCGCCGCTCAGGGCGGTTCGGCCTATGAGGCGGCGGGAAGCCGCGCGATCGAGGATGTCGAGGTTCCGGCGGCCTATGATCCCTATGGTGCGCCCGCCAATGGCGCCCCGGCCCAGACCTACCAGCAGCCCCAAGCCGCCTATGGCACCCCGCCCGGCGTGCGCGACCCCTATGCCGCGCCGGCCCCGGGCGTACCGGCGGTCGCCAATGCTCCCTATGCTGACCCCTCGCGCCAGCCCACCGGCTACCCCCCGGGCGCCTATTCCGGCCAGCAGCCGGCCGGCATGGCCTCGCCCTATGGCCAGAATGCCGCCGCGCCCGCCCAGCAGCCCAGCTATGCCCAGCCCCATTACGGCCAGCCCGCCGCCTATGGCCAGCCGCCGGCCCCCGTGCAGGGCAACGGCGCCAATACCTATGGCGCCAACGGTTCCAGCGTCGCCATGCTGCCGCCCGAGGACCAGCCGGAGGAAGGCCCGCCCAAGGAACTTCCCGCCCATCTCAAGCACCAGGTGGTCGACTATGTGACGAAGGAGGCCCCGGGCACCATCGTTATCGATACGCCGAACACCTACCTCTATTACGTGCTGCCCGGCGGCAAGGCCGAGCGCTACGGCATCGGCGTTGGCCGCGAAGGCTTCACCTGGGCCGGCGCGGAAAAGATCAGCCGCAAGGCGGAATGGCCGGATTGGCGCCCGCCGGCGGAAATGATCGAGCGCCAGCCCTATCTGCCGCGCTTCATGGCCGGCGGCCCGGGCAACCCGATGGGCGCGCGCGCGCTCTATCTCGGCGGCACGATCTACCGCATCCACGGCACCAACCAGCCCTCCACCATCGGCCAATTCATGTCGTCGGGCTGCATCCGCATGCTGAACGAGGATGTGGAAGCGCTGTTCGACAAGGTGAAGGTCGGAACCAAGGTGGTGGTTCTGCCCGGCAACCCGCCGGCCACCGCCGCCGACGGCATGCCGGCCACCGCCACCGCGCCGGCCGATACCGGTTTCGCCGTCCGCTGAGCGGGCGCGCCGGCCATGGCCGGCATGAGACAAAGCAAAGGCCGGATCGCCCCGCGATCCGGCCTTTGCGTTCAGGAGGTCCAGACGCGCTGCGCCGGCACGCGGACACTGATCGGCGTGCCGGGCTTGAGCGTGCCGGCCCGCTCGACCCAGGCGACCAGCCCGCGCAGCCCCTTCGCGACTTTGGCAAAGCCGAGATCGGCGGCTTCCTGCCCGGTCTGTGCGGCAATCGCCGCCCCGGCATGGCGGCAGGGCGCGTTCTCCCCCTCCACCACCAGCGCCGCCCCGCCCTCGAAATGCAGCCTTGTGCCCGGCGGCAGGCCGGTGAGGCGCGGCACGCCCTCGATCAGCAGATTGGCGCCGATCCATTCCGGCGCGATCTGCGCCAGCCCAAGGCGACGGGCGATCTCGGCCAGCTCGTCCGGCGCGACCAGCGAGACCTGCCGCGTGTTGCGGAGCGGCGTGCCGCGCGGGTACCACGGCACGCGCGAATCCGCGGCACGGCTGAACCCGGCATGGCGATCACCAAGGATGCCTTCCAGCGTGACGACGAGCCCTTCCACGTCGCGGGTGGCAAAGCCCGGCCCGTCGGCGAGCAGCGCGCGCGCCAGATGCCCGGTGAGGCGACGGCCCGGCAGCGCCGCCGGCGCGCCGAACAGGTCGAGCGGGGGGTGATCGGTGGGAGTGCGGGGCGCGCGCGTCATCGCGGGGCCCGGTCAGGGTTCGACATCTGGTTATTCCATGACTACAGCTCGGCAGCGCCTGTCTATACGATAGGGCGCTCGTTCAGGACGAGTCGCTGGAACTCCGGAGGCGGGACGTCGTTACCGCGCTGCCGGTGTAGCGGGCAAGAATGAGGATCGACCACATGGCTTCGCAAACGGGCTCCCTCTCGCCGACACCGGGCGGCATGGTCGCCGGGCATCTTTCCGAGCTGCGCGCCAAATGGGGGTGGTTCGTCGCCCTCGGCCTGCTCATGGTCATGGCCGGCGCCATCGCGCTCGGCAATCTCGTGCTCAGCACCGTGGTGTCTGTGCTCTATATCGGCGTGATGATGGCCGTTTCCGGCGGCGCCCAGGTGATCCATGCCTTCCAGGTCAAGACCTGGGGCGCCTTCGCCTTCTGGCTGCTCGACGGCCTGCTGTTTCTCGCCGCCGGCCTCGTCTGCATCTTCGTGCCGATGGTCGCCGCCGAATTCCTCACCCTGTTCCTCGGCGTCTCGCTGATCATCGGCGGCGCGTTCCGCCTCGTCGCCGCCTTCCAGCTGC
Organism: Xanthobacteraceae bacterium 501b; assembly: GCA_000378025.1. Lineage (GTDB taxonomy): Bacteria > Pseudomonadota > Alphaproteobacteria > Rhizobiales > Xanthobacteraceae > Ancylobacter. The sequence continues at coordinate 633,497 of KB899087.1, read as the reverse complement.
GCCCGGCCGATGGCTGGGGCTGGATCGCCTTCTCCGCCGCGATCGCCGTCCTGCTCGGCATTGAGATCATCGCGGGCTGGCCGGTCAGCGGGCTATGGGTGCTCGGCCTGCTGCTCGGCATCGACCTGGTGTTCAATGGCATCGCCGTGCTGTTCCTCGGCTTCGGCCTGAAGAAATAGCCCCTGCCGGTGCCTGCGCCCCTCGCCGCGACGGCGAACACTCCCGTGGAGCCGGCCGAAAGGCCGGCCCCACCCACCGCCTCCGGGCGCGATCTGCGGCTCGACCTGTTCCGCGGGCTGGCGCTGTGGTTCATTTTCCTGAACCATGTGCCCAACAATGTCGGCAACTGGATCACCAACCGCAATTTCGGCTTTTCCGACGCCACCGAGATCTTCGTCTTCATCTCCGGCTACACCGCCGCCATGGTCTATGGGCGCCAGCTCGATGCCAGCGGCGTGCTCGTCACCTCGGCGCGCATCCTGCGCCGGGCGTGGCAGCTTTATGTCGCCTTCATCTTCCTGTTCGTCATCTATCTCGCCGAAATCTCCTATGTGGTCGGCAGCTTCGAGAACCCGCTCTACGCCGAGGAAATGGGCGCGCTGCAGTTCCTCGCCGAGCCCGACGTGGCACTGGTGCAGGCGCTGCTGCTGAAGTTCCGCCCGGCCAATATGGACGTGCTGCCGCTCTACATCGTGCTGCTGGCGACCTTCCCGCCGATCCTGTGGGCGCTGAAGCGCTGGGCCGATGCGACGCTCCTCGCCTCCTTCCTGTTGTGGCTCGCCGTCCAGTTTCTCGGCTTCAACCTGCCGGGCTATCCCGACGACCGGATGTGGTTCTTCAACCCCTTCGCCTGGCAGCTGATGTTCGTGTTTGGCGGCTGGTGTGGGCTCGGCGGCAGCGACCGGCTGGCGCGGCTGGTGCATGCGCGGGCGGTGCTGGTGCTGTCGGTGCTCTATCTCGCGCTTTCATTGGCAGTGGTGACGAGCTGGTACTGGCCCCCGCTGGAAGGGCTGGTGCCGCCAGCCATTGGCGATATCATCTACCCCATCAGCAAGACCGACCTCTCGGTGCTGCGCTTCCTGCACTTTCTGGCACTGGCGGTGGTAATCGTCAGGCTGATACCGGTGCAGGCGCCATTTCTGCGCTGGGAAGCGGTGAGGCCGCTCATCATGTGCGGCCAGCACTCGCTTGAAGTGTTCTGTTTCGGTGTCTTCCTTTCTTTTGCCGCACATTTCGTGCTGAACGAGGTTTCCGGCACCGTGCTCATGCAGCTGACGATGAGCGTGTCCGGCATCGCCTTAATGGTAGGTCTCTCGGCAGTGCTGTCGTGGTATGCTCGCGCCGAGCGCGACAGAGCGGCGCGCAAGAAGGCTGGCTAGCGCGGTTCGACGTGGAACGCTGGATCTGGGGTATTTTGTTCGCAAGCGTCCTTTCCTTGGGCGGCGCCTCTGGCGTCGCAGCCGAGACGGCCAAGGTGTGCGCGGCGCCCTCCGCTCTCACCCGGGCCGGCTTTTCCCTGCCGCGCCTGGCGCGCTCGCTGGAGAAGAAGGAGCCGACCACCATCCTGGTGGTGAACAGCGCCACAACGACCAAGCGGCTGACCGATGCCGGCGCTGCGGGCAGCAAGAGCGTCGCCCTGCGCAGCTTCCCCAGCTATATCGAGGAGACGCTGCGCGCCCGCTATCCCGAGGGCGGGGTGGTGGTGACGACCCGCAGCCAGCCGCGCGCCACCGCCGAGACCATCCGCGACGAACTGCCGGCGATGCTGGCGGAAGCCCGGCCGGCGCTGGTGATCTGGCAGACCGGCACCTTCGACGCCATTCTGGGCGCCGAGACCTCTATTTTCTCCGACGCGGTGGACACCGGCATCGGCTATGTCCACGACGCTGGCGCCGATCTCATCCTGGTCAGCCCGCAATACAGCCCGCGCACCGACTTCGCCTTCGATATCGGCGCCTATACCAACGCGCTGCGCTGGGCGGCGCGTCTGGGCGGGGTGCCGTTCTTTGACCGCTACGCCATCATGCATTTCTGGGAAGACGAAGGCATTTTCGACTTCGACACCGCACGCCCCTCCCCCTCGCTGTTCGACGATGTGCATAGCTGCATCGGCCGCCTTCTGGTCGGCATGATCGTCGACGGCGTCGACCTCAGAACGCTCGGTTCCCGCTAGATGCACCTGCGCCTTCTCGCCCCCCTCGCCTTCTCAGCCCTCTTCCTCACCACCGCCCTGCCGGCGGCGGCGCAGACGGTGATCCCGGCCAGTTGCCCGGCGGCGAAGACGCTCGCCAAGCTCAACGCGCCGCTCGCCCGCACCTCGGCCCGGCTGCGCGCCGGCGAGAAGGTGGTGATCGTCGCCATCGGCTCTTCCTCCACCGCCGGGGCGGGGGCGAGCGTGCCCGATGCCGCCTATCCCAACCGGCTGCAGGCGATGCTGCGCGAGCGCTTTCCCGCCGCCGATATCAGCGTCGTCAATCGCGGCATTAACGGGCAGGATGCGCCGGAAATGCTGGCGCGCTTCGACAGCGATGTCGCGGCGCTGAAGCCGACGCTGGTGATCTGGCAGTCCGGGGTGAACGCCCTGTTCCGCGAGGGCGGCCTCGCCGCCGCCGACGCGCTGCTGCACGAGGCGATCGCCCGGGTGAAGGCGATCGGCGCCGATCTCGTGCTGGTCGACCCGCAATACGCCCCGCGCGTGCTCGCCGACGCCGATAGCGGGCCGATGGTGAACCTCATCGCCAAGGTGGCGGCGGAAGAAGGCGTGGCGGTCTATCCGCGCTTCGCGCTGATGCGCGACTGGCACGAAAAGGCATCCATGGGCTTCGAGTCCTTCCTTTGGAAGGACCAGTTCCACATGAATGACTGGGGCTATAACTGCTTCGCCCGCGACCTCGGCCGGGCCCTCGTCGCCAATATCGACTCGCAGCAGCGCTCCGCCGATGTGAGCGCGCCCACCTCACCGGTGGCGACAAAGCCGGTGGCGGCATCTGTCGCCCTGCCGGTGTCGGCCAGCGCGCCCTAAGCGAAGCGATCAAGCGTAACCCTGAGCGAAGCGATCAAGCATCTCCAGGAACGGCCGGCTCATTCGTCGCCCTTGCCGGAAAACGCCCCGCCGAAGCGCTTCATCACCGCGTCGCGCGCCTTCAGCACGCGGCGCTCGTAATCTTCCGCCATCGGTTCGGTAAGCACGCTTTCCAGCCCGGCGAGCAGCGCCCACAGAGCGGGGATTTCCGCCTCATCCTCGATGAAGTCGGCCATCGCCTCGCCATCGGCGTCATCCACCGTGCGCGAGAGGAACTCGAACAGCACGACGGCGACCGAGCGGTCGATGACAAGCGTGATTTCGTCGTCCGGCGCCTCGGCCATGGAATGTCCCCGTGCGAGAGTGTTTCCTTCCTATCGTCCGGTCACGCCGCGATGACAAGCCCATGCCTTGTCACGCCGCGATGACAAGCCCACGCCTTGTCACGCCGCGATGACAAGCCGGCCGACGGGCCGGCCTCTCACGCCACGATGACTCGTCCCGGTGGCGTGGCCCGGCTTGCAATCGCCGCCCCGCCGTGCTGACCCTTGCGCGAAACCGGGGAGAAGCATGATGGCGGCTGCGGACGATCTGAGGACGGTCAGGGATTTCGTGCGCTATGGGGTCAGCCGGTTCACCGAGGCCCGGCTGGCTTTCGGCCATGGCACCAGCGAGGCGCTTGATGAGGCGGCCTTCATGGTGCTGGAGGGGCTGCACCTGCCGGTGGACGAGCTCTCGCCCTGGCTCGATGCGCGGCTGACCATGGAGGAGCGCGCGCGTCTGGCCGATCTGATCGAGCGGCGCTGCACCACCCGCCAGCCGGCAGCCTATCTCCTCGGGCGCACCTATATTGGCGGCGTGCCGTTCCGCTCCGATCCGCGCGCCATCGTGCCGCGTTCCTTCATCGGCGAGCTGATGGCCGGCGAGCTGTTCACCGGCGGCGACTTCTCGCTGGTGCCGCAGCCGGAGAGCGTCGGCCGCGTGCTGGACCTGTGCACGGGCTCGGGCTGCCTCGCCATTCTCGCCGCCATGACCTTCCCCAATGCGCAGGTGGACGGCGTCGACCTCTCGCCCGATGCCCTCGCCCTCGCGACGGAAAACGTCGCCGAGCATGAACTGGCCGAGCGCGTGCGGTTGATCGAGGGCGATCTGTTCGGCCCTCTGGCGGGCGAGGTCTACGACCTCATCATCACCAACCCGCCCTATGTGGACGAGGACGCGATGGCGGCGCTGCCGGCGGAATACCGCCACGAACCGAGCCTCGCCTTTGCCGGCGGGCCGGACGGGCTCGATATCGTGCGCCGCATCCTCGCCGAGGCGCCAGCATATCTGACGCCCGGCGGCGGCCTCATCTGCGAATTCGGCACCGGCAAGGAAATATTGGAGGCCGAATACCCCCATCTGCCTTTCCTCTGGCTCGACACCGAGGATAGCGAGGGCGAGGTGTTCTGGCTGTCCGCCGCCGACCTCACGGTCAACGCCGATCTGCGCGTCATCAACCGCATGCCGCGCTGAACCCGCTTCGTCATCCCGGAACGGCCATCGGCCGTCTCCGGGATCGGGTGCCGCGCCTCAGCCGCCCTTCTTCATATGCGCCAGCACGGCCGCGTCGGGCCAGCAATCCACAGGGAGACCGTTGGCCTTCTGGTAGGCGCCGAGCGCGGCGCGGGTCTTCATGCCGGCCTTGCCGTCGATCTTCTCGGCATAGAAGCCTTCGCGCGCCAGAACCTTCTGCATGAATTCGAGATCGCGCGTCTTCACCAGCGCGATCTTCTCCCAATCATGGGCGAAGGGCCGGTCATCCTCGATGCGGTCGGCGAGATGGCCGACATAGAGCACATAGAGATCGGCGAAATTGTAGCTCTTGAGCACGAAGTAATTGGCCGGGGTCAGGAAGGCCGGTCCATAGGGCCCGGCCGGCATGATGATGGAGGCCTCGTCCTTCAGCGCCGCCGGCGTCACCCGGCGCCCGTCGGCAATTCTGACGCCCCGCTTCAGCCATTCGCCGATCGGCCGCTGCACCTCCGGCTCCGCCTGCGTGCAGTCGAAGCCTTGCGGCAGGGTGATTTCATAGGCCCAGCGCTTGCCGCTCTGCCAGCCCTTTTCCTTGAGCAGGCTGGCGGTGGCGGCCAGCGCCTCCGGCACATTGCTCCAGATATTCGCGGTGCCGTCGCCATCGAGATCGACGCCATAGGCGAGATAGCCGGTGGGCAGGAACTGGGTGAGCCCCATCGCCCCGGCCCAGGAGCTTTTCATGCCGGCGCGGGTGACATGCCCCTCGTCGAGGATCTTCAGCGCGGCGAGGAATTCGGACCGGAACTCCTCCTTGCGGCGGCCGACATAGGCCTGCGTCGCCAGCACCCGCAGCGCATCATGGCTGAGCTTGGCGCCGCCATAGGAAGTCTCGCGCGCCCAGATGGCGAGCAGGATCGGCCCCGGCACGCCGAACTGGCGTTCAAGCGCCGCGAGCTGCGTGCGGTACTGCGCCGCCAGCGTGCGCCCGCGCGCGGCATAGCTGGCGATCGCCTTGTCGGAGACATAGGCGGCCGGCGTCTGCACGAATTCCGCCTGCCGGTCCGGCGCCTTGGGCTTGCCGGGCAGCGCGAGGTCGGGCAGCGAGAAGTCCGGCTCCAGCCCGGCCGTCTCGCGCTCGAAGGTGGCGCGGGAAATGCCCATGGCCTGCGCCGCCGGCCATTGCGCGGCGAGCCAGCGCTCGAATCCGGCATCGGCGAGCGCCGGCCCGGCGAGGACGAGAAGCGAGAGGGCGGCGGCGAGAAGGGGGCGGCGGAGCGAGTGGAACATCATGCCCCTGAAATAGCGCAGATCGCGCCCGCTGCGAATGACGGCCGTGCCGGGCCGCTCAGCGCACCGCGACGATGAACAGCCGGGGAAAGCGCAGCAGCACCTTTCCGTCGACGCGGGCGGGATAGGCCTGCGCCAGCCGCGCGGTGTAGTCGGCAAGGAAGGCGGCGCGCTCGGCCTCATCAAGCGGCGCGAGATAGCGCCGCAGCCCGGTGGAGCGGAACCATTCGGCGATGGCGTCGGGCCCGGCCAGAGGGTGGTTGTAGAGCGTGTGCCAGATGTCGACATGGCGGGCCAGCGGCACCAGCCGGTCGTAATAGGCGCCGACACCGGGCAGCCGGTCGCGCGCCACGCCAGAAACGCGCTCCGCCCAGGGACCGGCAGCGGCGGCCTCTTCCATCAGCAGATGCGAGGGCTCGTTCACATTATCAGGCATCTGGACCGCCAGCACCCCGCCCTGCGGCAGCGCCGCCAGCAGCCGCGCCAGCACGTCGAGATGGTCCGGCACCCATTGGAACACGGCATTGGCGAAGAGGAGATCGGTGCCCTCGGGCGGCTGCCAGGTGGCGAGATCTCCGAGCTCGAAGCGGGCGCCCGGCAGGCGGGCGCGGGCCTGCTCAATCATGGCGGGGGAGTTGTCGACGCCGATCACCTCGGCATCAGGCCAGCGCTGCGCCAGCAGCTCGGTCGAATTGCCCGGCCCGCAGCCGAGATCGACCACGCGGCGAGGCCGGGCGAGCGGCACCCGCGCCAGCAGGTCGCGCGGCGGCCGGGTGCGCTCGTCTTCGAACTTCAGATAGAGGGCGGGGTTCCAGTCTTCGGCCATCGCCGCCCTCCTTCTCTGTGTTGGTCAGCGCGTCAGCTTCTTGTGCTTCATCCGGTGCGGGATGATCTCGTCGACGCCGAGGCGGCGCTTCTTGTCTTCCTCGTAGTCGTGGAAGTTGCCCTCGAACCACTCGACATGGCCGTCGCCCTCGAAGGCCAGCATGTGGGTGGCGATGCGGTCGAGGAAGAAGCGGTCATGCGAGATGATGACCGCGCAGCCGGCGAAGTCTTCCAGCGCCTCTTCCAGCGCGCGCAGCGTCTCGACGTCGAGATCGTTGGTCGGTTCGTCCAGCAGCAGGACGTTGGCGCCCTGCTGAAGGATGCGGGCGAGATGCACGCGGTTGCGCTCGCCGCCCGAGAGCATGCCGACCTTCTTCTGCTGGTCGCCACCCTTGAAGTTGAAGGCACCGCAATAGGCACGCGAATTGATCTCGCGCTTGCCGAGATAGAGCACCTCATTGCCGCCGGAGATTTCCTCCCACACGGTCTTCTTGTCGTTCAGCGCATCGCGGTTCTGGTCGACATAGCCGAGCTGCACGCTGTCGCCGACGGTGATCGAGCCGGCATCCGGCGTCTCCAGCCCGTTGATCATGCGGAACAGCGTGGTCTTGCCGGCGCCGTTCGGGCCGATCACGCCGACAATGCCGCCCGGCGGCAGCTTGAAGGAGAGGTCGTCGATCAGCAGCTTGTCCCCGAACGACTTGGTGAGGCCGTTGAACTCGATGACGTTGTTGCCGAGCCGCTCGGACACCGGAATGACGATCTGCGCGGTGGTCGGGCCCTTCTCGGACGCCTTCTTCACCAGGTCGTCATAGCGCTGGATACGCGCCTTGTTCTTGGCCTGACGGGCCTTCGGGGAGGCCCCCATCCACTCCGCCTCGGAGGCGATCGCGCGCTGGCGGGCCTCGTCCTCGCGGTTTTCCTGCGCCATGCGCTTGGCCTTCTGCGCCAGCCACGAGGAATAGTTGCCCTCATAGGGAATGCCGCGGCCGCGATCGAGTTCGAGAATCCAGCCGGTCACATTGTCGAGGAAGTAGCGGTCATGGGTGACGATCAGGATCGCGCCGGGATAGCTGCGCAGATGGCCTTCGAGCCAATTGGTGGTCTCGGCGTCGAGATGGTTGGTCGGCTCGTCCAGCAGCAGCAGCTCGGGCTGCGAAAGCAGCAGCTGGCACAGCGCCACGCGGCGCCGCTCGCCGCCGGAGAGCTTCGACACGTCGGAGCCTTCCTCCGGGCAGCCGAGCGCGTCCATCGCCTGGTCGACCTTGCTGTCGAGGTCCCACAGGCCCTGGCCTTCGATCTCGTCCTGGAGGGCGGTCATCTCGTCCGCCGTCTCCTCGGAATAGTTCATTGCCAGTTCGTTGTAGCGGTCGAGAATTCCCTTCTGCTTGGCGACGCCGAGCATCACATTCTCACGCACCGAGAGGGTCGGGTCGAGCAGCGGCTCCTGCGGCAGGTAGCCGACACGCGCGCCTTCCGCGACCCAGGCCTCGCCGGAAAAGTCCTTGTCCATCCCGGCCATGATCTTGAGCAGGGTGGACTTACCCGAGCCGTTGGCACCGAGGATGCCGATCTTGGCGTCGGGGTAGAAGGAGAGGTGCACGTTGTCGAGCACCTTCTTGCCGCCCGGATAGGCCTTGGTCATGCCGTGCATGTGGTAGATGTATTGATACGAAGCCATGTCCAAATCCTGCGCGTGCGGGCGAGCCGAGATGGGGCCGCGCTGCCGCGGCGTCAAACGGTGTGGGTTGCGCGCTATGTAAACTGCGCACCGTTGAGCGGCAAGGCCGTCCCGCGAAGACCCGCCTGTCTTATGGGCTCCCCGCAGCGCGACGGCGTCGCCCCGGGGCGGCGCGCAAGCGTGCCCCGGGGCGCCAGATCATCATCGCCCGGCCGACGTTTCTGCCCATCCCGGCGCGGCCAACCGGCTTTTTCGACCAAGGTATTGGAACGCCTCTGGCCGTCGGGCGTTGACAGCTGCCGGCACACACGCCGGGCGCAACCCACTATCTTCTTACCTCAAGAAGCCGGAACCGGGCGGGTATACCGACAGCATGGCGACAGAACCAACCGAACCCCTCTCCCTGCTTCCGCGCCCCGACTGGGCCCTCTTCCTCGACATTGACGGCACCCTGATCGAGCACGCCGACCATCCCGAGGGCGTGAGCATTCCCACCGGCCTGCCGGACCTGCTGGCGCACCTGCAAGTGGCGCTGGACGGCGCGGTAGCACTGGTTTCGGGGCGCACCATCGACTGGATGGACCGCCGCTTTGCCCCCACCCGCCTCGCCGCTTCCGGCCAGCATGGGGCCGAGGTGCGCCTTGCCCCCGACGCGCCCTCCGTGCCGATTCCCCTGCCGCGCTGGCGCCAGCCGCTGGAAGAGGCGCTGAGCACCGTCCTCGCCACGTGGCCCGGCGTCTTCGTCGAGCATAAGCCGTTGTCGCTGGCGGTGCATTTCCGCGCCGTGCCGGATTTCGGCGAGGCGATCATGGACAAGGTGATGGAGATCGGCACCGGCATCGATGGCGGGGTCGAGTTTCTCAAGGGCAAATATGTCATCGAGGTCCGGCAGGCCGGCCGCAACAAGGGCACGGCGGTGGCCGAGCTGATGAACTCGGCGCTGTTCACCGGCCGCCGCCCGGTATTTCTGGGCGACGATGTGACCGATGAGGACGGCTTCCGCGCCGTCCGCGCCGCAGGCGGCCTCGCCTTTGCCGTCGGCGCCCGCCCGACCGATCAGGCCGATTTCCGGCTGGCCTCGCCGAGCGAGGTGCGCCGCTGGCTGACCGACCTTCCCAAGGCACTGGAGCGCGTGGATTCGTGAGCACCCATCTCGACCTGGCCGCCATCGGCAACGGCACCATCGCCGCGCTGATCGACCGCAACGGGCGCATCGGCTGGTGCTGCTGGCCGCGCATTGACGGCGACCCGGTGTTCTCCTCGCTGCTCGGCGGTGCCGAGCCGGAAGCCGGCTTCTTCGATGTGGTGCTGGAGGGGCAGGTCAAGGCGACGCGCCGCTACCAGACCAACAGCGCCATCATCGAGACCATTCTGGAGAACGACCAGGGCGCCAAGCTGCGGATCATCGACTTCGCCCCGCGCTTCAAGCTCTATGACCGCATCTACCGCCCCGCCATGCTGGTGCGCCGCATCGAGCCGATTACCGGCATGTGCCGGGTAACGCTGCGGCTGCGCCCGCATTTCAACTGGGGCGAACAGCGGCCGGCGCCGGTGCGCGGCTCCAACCACATGCGCTTTTCCGGCGACGACGTGACGCTGCGCGCCACCACGGACCTGCCCATCGTCTATGTGATGGAGGAACGCCCCTTCGTGCTCAGCAAGCCGGCGACGCTGGTGCTGGGGCCGGACGAGCCCTTCCCCGCCAGCATCGCCGACACCACGCGCGGCTTCGAGGAGAAGACCCGCGAGTACTGGCACGAATGGGTGCGCTACCTCTCCATTCCCTATGAATGGCAGGACGCGGTGATCCGCGCCGCCATCTCGCTCAAGCTCTGCGCCTTCGAGGAGACCGGCGGCATCGTGGCCGCGCTCACCACCTCGATTCCCGAGGCGCCGCACTCGATCCGCAACTGGGACTACCGCCACTGCTGGCTGCGCGATTCCTATTTCACCGTGCGGGCGCTGAACATGCTCGGCGCCACCCGCACCATGGAAGACTATATCCGCTACCTCACCACGGTAATCGCCTCCGAGCCCTCGGGCCGGCTGGCGCCGGTCTATTCCATCGTGCCGGGCACGCCGCTGGAGGAGCGCTTCGCACCCGCGCTTTCCGGCTTCCAGGGCATGGGACCGGTGCGCGTCGGCAACCAGGCCGGCGAGCAGGTGCAGAATGACGGCTATGGCCATGTCGTGCTGGCGGCGGCGCAGATGTTCTTCGACGAACGCCTGCCCAACCGCGGCGACAAGGCGCTGTTCGAGCTGCTGGAAGGGGTCGGCGCGCGGGCGGTGGAATTCGCCTTCGAGCCCGATGCCGGCCTGTGGGAGCTGCGCGGCAAGCGGCGGGTGCACACTTTCTCGGCTGTCATGAGCTGGGCGGCCTGCGACCGGCTGGCGCGCATCGCCCGGGTGCTGGACCTGCCCGAGCGGGCGGAATTCTGGACCGTGAACGCCAACGAGATCCGCACCCGCATCATGTCCTTCGCCTGGGACGAGACGCGCGGCTCCTTCGTCGACGCGGAGGAGGACGGCCAGCTCGACGCCAGCCTGCTGCTGCTGGCGGAACTGGGCTTCGTGCGGCCGGACGATCCGCGCTATGTCGCCACGGTGGAGACCATCGGCCGCGAGCTGAAGCGCAACGGCTATCTCATGCGCTATGCGGGCGAGGATGATTTCGGCCTGCCGGAAACCTCCTTCACCATCTGCTCGTTCTGGTATGCCGGCGCGCTCGACCTGATCGGCCGCCGCGACGAGGCGCGCGAGATGTTCACCAGCCTGCTCGCCCGGCGCAACCCGGCGGGGCTGCTGTCCGAGGACATCGACAACCAGACGTTGGAGCTGTGGGGCAATATTCCGCAGACCTATTCCATGGTCGGCCTGATCGATACCGCCATGCGTCTGTCGAAGACATGGGAGGAAGCCTTTTGGCGCGGCTCGTAATCGTCTCGAACCGGGTGGCGTCGCCGAAAGAGCGGGCCGCCAAGGCGGGCGGCCTGGCGGTGGCCCTGCGCGAGGCCCTCAGCGAGCGCGGCGGGCTCTGGTTCGGCTGGAGCGGCGAGACCGAGGTCAACCCGCCGGACGCGCCCAAGGTCTTCCGCTCCGGCCGCGTAACCTATGCCCTGCTCACTCTCGACCCGGAAGACCAGCGCGCCCATTATGCCGGCTACGCCAATGGCACGCTCTGGCCGCTGTGCCATTACCGGCTCGGCCTGCTGACCTTCCGCCGCGCCGACTGGGAGGGCTATCGCCGGGTGAACGAGCACTTCGCCCGCGCTTTGCTGCCGCTGCTGAAGCCCGACGACATCGTCTGGGTGCATGACTATCACTTCATCCCGCTGGCGGCGGAGCTGCGCAAACTCGGCTTCACGGGGCGGATCGGCTATTTCCACCACATTCCCTGGCCGACGCCCGAGGTCTATCTCAGCCTGCCCTCGCATGCGGCGCTGGTGGACGACCTCTCGCATTACGACCTTGTCGGCCTGCAGACCGAGAACGATGTGCGGGCGCTGCTGACCTATATCTCCTCCGAGATCCACGGCTGGATCGCCCCGGGCGGTACGGTGGGGCTGAAGGACCGACGCTTCCGCGTCGCCGCCTACCCGATCGGCATCGACGCCGAAGCCTTCGTCAGCGACGCTCAAAAGTCGGTCGGCAAGGACGAGGAGCGACGCCTTAACGAGAGCCTCGCCGGCCGTATGCTGGCCGTCGGCGTCGACCGGCTGGACTATTCCAAGGGCCTGCCCGGCAAGTTCGCCGCTTTCGGCGAGTTGCTGCGCAGCTACCCCGAGCACCGCTCCAAGGTGACGATGATGCAGGTGGCGCCGCTCTCGCGCAGCGAAGTCGCCGAGTATCAGGCGCTGCGCCGCGAGCTGGAAGAGCTGGGCGGCGCGATCAATGGCGAATTCGCCGAATTCGACTGGGTGCCGCTGCGCTACCTCAACCGCCCGTTCCAGCGCGCCACGCTCGCCGCCATCTATCGGCGCGCCCTGGTGGGAGTGGTGACGCCGCTGCGCGACGGCATGAACCTCGTCGCCAAGGAGTACATCGCGGCGCAGGACCCGGAAGACCCCGGCGTGCTGGTACTCTCGCGCTTTGCCGGCGCGGCGGACGAGCTGAAGGGCTCGCTGCTGGTCAACCCCTACGACATTGAGGGCATGGCGGCGGCGATGGACCGGGCGCTGACCATGCCGTTGGAGGAGCGCCGGCAGCGCTGGCGCACCAACATGGACAATGTGGAGACCAACACCATCCACCATTGGTGCCAGCGCTTCATCGACGAGTTGACCAACGTCACCGACCAGTTCGGCCCCCCCGGCGACCAATGGGGCAATGCCCGGCCGCAGTGAAACGAACCGGCGCTCGTCGAGCCCGATTGCCTTGGATATGGGAGTATGGGAGTCTGAGATTATCGGGACGCAACTCTAGTCGTCTGTGAACATGACACGTTACGGTTTTTGCGGCCTAAAGGTCATCGCCGGCTTCACCGCTGCGCTGGCATTTTCAACCCTGCTGGCCTTTGCGCAGACCGATAAACCGCCCCCCTCGCCCCGCAAGGGTATCGTCATTTGGGACGTCCCGGCGTTCGATGCCCTGCCGGATGACGAGAATGGCCGGCTCGCCCGCTATGGCCGCTCCATCATCGAGGCCACTTACGCGCATATTGGTCCGGCTGCCGCCAACCCTGCAGCCCGCTATGCCGGCAATAATCTGGCCTGCGCCAACTGCCACCTGCACGCTGGCCTGAAGAAATTCGGCCTTCCCTTGGTTGCGGCGTCCGCCGACTACCCCGCCTACAGCTCGCGGACCGGCACGGTCAGCTCGATCTTCGACCGGGTGAACCAGTGCCTGAAGCGCAGCATGAACGGACGGCCGATGCCTCGGGATGAGCGGCCGATGCAGGCGATCCTCGCCTATCTCGACGTCCTCTCGACCCATATTCCGCCCGATGCGACGATCATTGGGGCCGGAGCGGGAGCCATGCCGGAACTGGATCGCGCGGCGGACCTGTCACGGGGGGCAGCGGTCTATGCCCGCACCTGTGCGGACTGCCATCGCCGCGATGGCCTCGGCGTCCGGCGCAATGAGGCGCTGCCGAACATGGGCTATGCCATCCCGCCCTTGTGGGGCCCGGCCAGCTTCAACGATGGAGCGGGCACCGCGCGGCTGATCACGCTCGCCAACTTCGTGCATGACAACATGCCGAACGGCACCTCATGGATCGCCCCGACGCTCGCGCCGGAAGACGCCTGGGACGTGGCGGCATTCGTGCTGTCACAACCTCGGCCCCAACTGGCTGGCATTGAGCGCGATTTCCCCGACCTGCTGCTGAAACCGGTGGATGCGGGCTATCCGCCCTATGCCGACAGCTTCTCTGTGGAGCAACATCGCTTCGGCCCCTTCGCACCGATCAGGGCGGAAATCGCCCGGCTGAGGGAAACGCGCGGCGAAGTGCCCAATCCCAACCGGTGACAGAGACCACATGACGGGCGAGGCCGGGAACGTCCGGGATGCTGACGGATGATAAAGCTACATTCAATCAGCATCCCATGGTTCTGGATCCACCCTATCCCTCCGCCTCATGCGCGCCGATCAGCCGGCCGACATCCGGCAGCCAGCGGATCGCCATGGCGAAGCGCTTCGCCTCCCCCGGCGCGATCAGCGACAGGCCGGGCTTTTCCATGAACTCGGCCGGCCCGTCTTCCGGCGAGGCATAGCCGGCCCAGGGCTCGATGCACAAAAACGGCGCGCCGGGCTTCGACCAGAGGCCGAGATGCGGCATGTCGGGGAAAGCGATCTCCAGCCCCGGCTCGCCCGGCACGCCGAAGCGCACATGGTGCGAGCGCAGATCGAGGAAGATCAGCGCGTCGCGCTCGAACAGCGCATCGGTCGGCTCGAGGATCGCGTCCACCGCCGGGTTCGGCTCGGTGGCGGTGGAGAGAAGCCCGCCCACCGGGCGGTGGATGGCTTCGGCTTCCGCCTTCTCGAACACCAGCCTGTGGTCGTCCCGCGTGCCGCCATAGGGCAGCGGCCAGCGGAAGGCCGGGTGGAAGCCGACGCTCGCCGGCAGCACCCCCTCGCCGGTATTGGCCACCTCGACCTCGATGCTCAGCGTCGCCTCGGCCAGCCGGTAGGTGACGGTGAGCGAGAAGGCAAACGGGTATTGCTTGCGCGTTTCCTCGTCATCGTGAAGTGCCAGCCGCACCACCTGCTCGCTCGCCTCCTCAAGGGTGAAGGCGCGGCGGCGGGCAAAACCGTGCTGCGCCATCGGGTAAACCTTCCCGTCATGCAGCAGTTGGTCGTTCGGCAGGCGCCCGACAATGGGGAAGAGCAGCGGCGCGCGGCCGGTCCAGAAGGCCGGGTCGCCGTTCCACAGCAGGTCATGCCCGTGCCGGTCGCGCAAAGCCACCATCTCCGCGCCCTGGGACGAGATCTCGACCTCAAGGAATTCCGATTTCAGCCGCACCGCACCCTCGCTCATACCAATCCCCGTCTCGACTTCGCCCAAGATCAGGTCTAACGGGACCTTGCGGATCAACGATTCCGCGCGCCCGCCACCCTCATCGTCCGGTTCCCATCATGGCCCAGACTCTCGGCCCTGTCGCCGCACTCCTGCTCGGCGTGTTCTTTCTGGTAACCGGGAGCGGCCTGCAGAACACCCTGCTGCCTCTGCGCGGCGCCTTTGAGGGCTTCAGCGCGATCAATCTCGGCATATTGGGATCGAGCTATTATCTCGGCTTCGTCGTCGGTTGCCTCGCCGTGCCGCATCTGGTGCGCCGCACCGGCCACATCCGCGCCTTCGCCGCCCTCACCTCGGGCGTGGTGGCGGCGATGATGGCGCACCCGCTCTTCGTCGACCCGATCTTCTGGTTCGTGCTGCGCGCCATCACCGGCTTCTGCTTCGCCGGGCTCTATCTCGTGATCGAGAGCTGGCTCAACGACCGCGCCACCAACCAGACGCGCGGCTTCGTCATGAGCGCCTATGTCATCGTCGACTATGCCGCGCTGACCGCCGGCCAGATGATGATCACCCTCTATCCCGTGCGCAGCTTCGACCTGTTCGCCATCGCCGCCATCCTGTTCTCGCTCGCCACCCTGCCGGTGGCGATCGGCTCCAGCACCCAGCCGGCCCCGATCGAGACCGCGCGCATCCGCCTGCCGCGCCTGTTCCGGGCGGCGCCGGTGGCGATGGTCGGCTGCTTCGCCATCGGCCTCACCAATGGCTCGCTCTGGTCGCTGGGGCCGATCTTCGGCATAGGGCGGGGACTGACCTCGGACGGCGCCGCGACCTTCATGAGCGCCGTCGTGGTGGCGGGTGCGCTGGCGCAATGGCCGATCGGCTATCTCTCCGACCGCATGGACCGCCGCCGCATCCTCGCCGCGCTGCTGGTGGGGGCGCTGCTGGCGGGGCTGGCGCTGGGGGCGCTGCCTTTCGATCTTCTCGGCCTCAGCCTGCTCGGCATGGTCTATGGCGCGCTCTCGCTGCCGGCCTATTCGCTCGCCGCCGCCCACGCCTATGACCGCACCGCCCCTTCCGAGGCGGTGGAAACGGCGGCGGGGCTGCTGCTGCTCTATGGCCTCGGCTCGGTGGTCGGCCCGGCGTTGGCGGCGCTCGGCATGCAGCATTACGGACCCGGCGCGCTGTTCTTCTTCACCGCCGGCGCCTATGGGCTGCTGCTCATCTTTGTGCTCTGGCGCGTCCTGCTGCGCGAGAGGGGGCGGCAGGTCGACACCAAGAGCGAACCGATCGCCTCAGCGGCGACCGGCACCGTGCCCCGGCCGGACAAGGAGCGCAGGGAGGCACCGCTGGCGCGGCTCAAGCGCTGGCGCCGCGCCTCTTCGCCCGCCCCGACCCGCCCGGCCCCGACCAAGCCCGCACCGGAAAGCCCGGCAACCCGCGAGGACTTCCCTTCCGCGCAGGACGGACGTTCCGACGGCGCCTGAGCCACGCGGGAACCGATGCCGCGTGCGTGCGTTGATACCGCACCCGCCACCCGCGCCTCCGGGGACTTAAGCATGATCAAATACGCCGTGATCTTCCTGGTGATTTCGATGATCGCCGGCGGCATCGGCCTGACCGGCGTCTCGCAGCTCGCCCGCAAGATCTCGCTGGTTCTGTTCGGGCTGTTCTTCCTCGGTTTCCTGCTGCTGATCGGCTTCGCCATGCTGGTCGACCAGGCGGTCTCGTAAAGAGATCACGCGCCCAGCCTGTCGCCGGCAGCGGCCCAGTTCACGCTCTCACCCAGCAGCGCCTTGATATGGGCCGTGCACATCGTTCCACGCGTAGCGCCGCGCGGTTTGACCTAGCGCAAGGCGCCGGCCGGCCGTGGCGCTAAGCTCCTGGAAAATCAGCAGGAGGATGCCATGCCGACCGAGACCCTGTTTTTCGTCGCCGCCATCGTGATCGCCTTCAGTGGCTTTGCCGCCACGCTGGCCTATGTCGAGGCCTCGACCAAGGCGGTGCGCCGCACCAACCACCCGATCCCCGGGGAGTGAGCGGCAGGCGCCACCGCCCCGGTCAGCCGCCCGCCACATCGGCCTCGATGTCGGACGTGTCGTCGGTCGGCGGGCATGGGGAAGGCAGCACCGGCCTGACCTCGTCCTGCGTGACGTAGCGAACCAGCTGGCTCATGGTGAAAATGTCGGCGGGGCCGGCCACCGGCTTGTCCCAGTACAGCGCCGAGTTGGTGTCGAGCACATCCTCGCCGGTCGGGCGGTGGGTGTTGAACTCGCCCAGCAAAGTCCCTGCCATCGCAGCGATGGCCGGGGCGCGGACGGGCGGGTTGCGCGGATCGTCGACAATGTCGACCGACGCTTCGAGCAGCGCACCGATCAGCGTCTCGGCGACGATGTAGCCGCCCACCGGGCCGAGTTGCGGTTTCCCGGCGAGGACGGCCGCATCCTGCAGCATGTAGAACCACAGCGGCGTGTTCCACAGCAGCGACGGCTCCAGCGCGAACAATTCGTCGAACGTCGCGAAGTCTCCCTTCGGAAACAGATCCTCGCGCCCCAGCGGCTGGATGAAGCCGTAGACATCGGCCAGCTGGCCGGCAACCGACTGGCCGGAGGGCAGCCCGAAATCGACGCCGCGACGCAGGTTGCGCTCGGCCAGAGATTGCGGCGGCTCGCCGATGGAGGGCGGCGGCAGGCGGAAGATGGCGGGCGGCAGATGGGCGTCCAGCGGTTCGCCATGCTGCGGGACCGGGTGGACCATGCCGGCCGCATCGGTGAAGCTGGCCGAAGGCGCGACCTGGAAGAAGAGCCGCCAGTCGAGATGGAAGTCGCGAACCTCCAGCGTTCCCGTAGTGGGATCGACGCCATGGGACAGCAGCGGCTGGTCGCCGCGCAGGTCGAGCCCGCGCCGTGAGGTATCGAACAGCGCAACGCCGAAACCCTGGCGCAGGAAATAGAAGTTCCGCAGCTGCGTGTGCCCCAGTCGGAACACGGCATGCGAGAACTCCACCGGAATGGCCACCGCCTGCGCGATCACCTTCTCAGCGACCCCGAGCGCGCGCAGGATGCCGTCATTGCGCGCGTTCATCGCCTGGAACAGCGTCTCCTGGCGGGCGAACTTGGCCAGCACGGCGCGGATGTGGTCGGCCTGGACGATGCGCGGGAGATAGTCGAACAGCACGATGCGGCGATAGACCTCCTCCACCTGCCGGCGCGTGTCCTTGAAGGCGAGGCTGCTCGGGGCGCGGGGCGCGCCGGTGCGGGCGGCGTGGATCTTGTTGTGCAGGCGCTCGAACAGCAGGTGAACCTGCAGGATGAGCTTGTTCTCATCATTGCGCGGATCGGCGATGAGGCGCTTGTTGCGATACCCATTGCCCCGCCAGATGTCGGGCACGACGTTGGCATCGGGCACATAGCTTTGCGCTGTCGTGCCAGGGCCGGGCTGGTAGAGCAGGAACAGCCCGTCCTTGTCATAGAGTTCGGGCTGCGGCGCGCCCAGCAGGCCATAGACCGAATCGAGATCGAGCTTGCCCGAACGACCATTGGTGGTTGAGGGCAGATCCTGCGTCGGGTCGCGCACATCCTCAAGAACATGCTGGCGCTGGCCGATGGTAGGGTTCTGCGGGATGATGCCGAAATCGCGGCCTATCACCCGGAACTCGGTCAGGTCGTGGTCGATGAACTGGCCGAGAAAGGTGAAGCCGGAGAGATTGGCCGGCTTACCGCCTGCCGGCAGCGGCGTCAGCCGGTGCAGCGGCCCCATCGGCCCCGCGAAGAGGGCAAGGGCCAACGAATTGTACTGATGATCCTCGGACGCGAACAGCCGTCCGAAAGGCGCCTTGAGCCCCTCCGGGGCGAGCGTTTGCGGGTTGATGACGTCAACCCAGCCGTGATGCGACATGTCGACCCCCCAGTTATCTCTAAGGGGGTAGGCTAGCACCGATCTACATTGTTACAACTTTAAATTTAGATAACACCCGCTTTGATTGCATACACTGCCCAACGGCGTGGAGAGCGACACCTCGACGGAGCGCTCGGCGCCGCCTCTGGCAGCGGGCGCGCTTTTGCGCTAGAGAGCGAAGGCTGACATGAGTTCAGCCGTAAGCGTCCAACGTCAGGCAACGCATCCAACCCGGTTTCGGCCGGCCGGATGCGCGTGGCGGTCCGGACCAGCCGAGACCATCCGACGAGGATGGCCCATGCCAACACCCGCTTCCCCAAACCCCACGCCCCCTTCCCGCAAGCTGCCGGCGCGCTACGGCGCCATCGTCCTGCCGTTCGTGCTGTCGGTGCTGATGACCTTCGTGGTCTCGGCCATCGCAACCCTGCGCAGCCTCGGGCCCGGCCCCGACTTCCTCGCCACCTGGCCGGTCGCCTGGGGCCTGTCGTGGCTGGTGGCCTTTCCCACCCTCCTGCTCGTGCTGCCGATTGTCCGGCGCATCGTCGGCCTCGTGGTGGAGGCGCCCAGGCGCTGACACAAAAGAAAAGGCGGCCCAAAGGCCGCCTTTTCATCCCGAGACGGTGTTTCTCAATTGTCGAGGAAGCTGCGCAGCTTGCGCGAGCGGCTCGGGTGCTTGAGCTTGCGCAGCGCCTTGGCCTCGATCTGGCGGATACGCTCGCGCGTCACCGAGAACTGCTGGCCGACCTCTTCCAGCGTGTGGTCGGTGTTCATGCCGATGCCGAAGCGCATGCGCAGCACGCGCTCCTCGCGCGGGGTGAGCGAGGCCAGCACGCGGGTCGTCGTCTCGCGCAGATTGGACTGGATCGCCGCGTCGATCGGCAGGATGGCGTTCTTGTCCTCGATGAAGTCGCCGAGATGGCTATCCTCTTCGTCGCCGATCGGCGTTTCCAGCGAAATCGGCTCCTTGGCGATCTTGAGGACCTTGCGCACCTTCTCCAGCGGCATACCGAGCTTTTCGGCCAGCTCTTCCGGGGTCGGCTCGCGGCCGATCTCGTGCAGCATCTGGCGCGAGGTGCGGACGATCTTGTTGATCGTCTCGATCATGTGCACCGGAATGCGGATGGTGCGGGCCTGGTCGGCGATCGAGCGGGTGATCGCCTGCCGGATCCACCAGGTCGCATAGGTCGAGAACTTGTAGCCGCGGCGGTACTCGAACTTGTCGACCGCCTTCATCAGGCCGATATTGCCTTCCTGGATCAGGTCGAGGAACTGCAGGCCGCGGTTCGTGTACTTCTTGGCGATGGAGATGACGAGGCGCAGATTGGCCTCCACCATTTCCTTCTTCGCCTGGCGGGCTTCCTTCTCGCCCTTCTGCACCATCTGCACGATCTTGCGGAATTCCTGGATCTCCAGCCCGGTCTCGGTGGCCAGAGCGTGGATTTCCGAACGCAGATCCTTGATGCCGTCGAGCTCCTGCCCGACAAAGCCCTTCCAGCCGCGCGAGGTCAGGTTCTTCACCCGGGCGACCCATTTCGGGTCGAGCTCGGAGCCCTGGTACTGGCGCAGGAAGTCCTCGCGCGAGACGCCGAAGCTCTCGGCCAGGCGCATCAGCCGGCCTTCCAGCGACACGAGGCGCTTGTTGATGTCGTAGAGCTGCTCGACGAGGTTGTCGATGCGCGCCTGGTTCAGCGACAGCGACTTCACGTCGACGATCAGCGCGTCCTTCAGGCTCTTGTATTTGCGGTCCTGCGAGGGCGAGAGGCTCTCGTTCTTGAGCTTGGACTCGACGTTCTGGTCCTGCAGGCGGCGCAGCTTCTTGTAGGCGTCGGCGATGCGGTCGAAGGTTTCCAGCACCTTCGGCTTGATCTCGGCTTCCATCGCCGCCAGCGACAGGGAATTCTCCATGTCGTCGTCATCGTCGCCGGCAATGGTCTCGCCGATGGTCGGCTCGCGCTCTTCCTCGGCCTCGGGGGCCAGCGTGCCGCCGCCCTCGACGATCGGGCCGTTCTTGGCCTCGGGGCCGGCATAGGTGGCTTCAAGATCGATGATGTCGCGGAGGAGCACCTTGCCCTCCACCAGCTCATCGCGCCAGATGATGATGGCCTGGAAGGTCAGCGGGCTCTCGCACAGGCCGGCGATCATCGCCTCGCGGCCGGCTTCGATCCGCTTGGCGATGGCGATTTCGCCCTCGCGCGACAGCAGTTCGACCGAGCCCATCTCGCGCAGATACATGCGGACGGGGTCGTCGGTGCGCTCGCCCGGCTCGGACTTGGTCTCGGAACGGATGACCGTGCGCGAGCCAGTCTCGGCCAGCTCGCCGCTGGTCTCTTCCTCTTCCTCGGCCGCCTCGGGCGCGGCTTCCTCGCCCTCCGCCTCAGCCTCGGCCTCCTCGGCCTCGACGACATTGATGCCCATCTCGTTGAGCATCGCGTAGATGTCCTCGATCTGGTCCGAGGTGTTCTGTTCGGAAGGGAGAACCTCGTTCAGCTCGTCATAAGTCACGTAACCGCGCTTCTTGGCGAGCTTGATCATCTTCCGGACGCCAGCGTCCGAAAGGTCCAGCAACGGGCTGTCCGGGGTGTCGCCTTCCTTCTCGGGGGCTTCCGTCGCTTCCGCTGCCTGCTTCGCCATGCGTGTGTGCTCCTCAAGCGCCAGCGACCTGCGTCCCGGCGTGCGATGGCGGCCCTCGCGGAACCACCCTTCGATCGTTCAACCCGGCGTCCCGCACAGTGCCCGGCACGAGACACAAACAGGGCCACGCGCACCACGCGACTGAAGACGCGCGGGCGTGCAGCCCGATGGGACCTTACATCGACCGCGCCGGGCGACCCGACGCAGCGCCGAACCCCTCTACCAAAGCTTCGGTTCCGTCAAGTGCCGCGAGCTGCCTTTGTACGTCGAGAAACCGCGCCCAGTTCATGTCGGTGGGTTCTTCGGCCAGCCGTTTCTCGGCTTCTTTCAGGTCCTTAGATAGGGCGTGCCCCCGCCGGTGCAAGACCAGACGCTGGTGCCACCACAGCTCGACATCGACCCGGCCGGCATCCGAGAAGGCCGGCCAGTCGTGCCGCGCCACCGCCAGGCGGCTCAGCCGGTCGACCAGCGGTGCCAGCCCCTGCCCCTCCAAACGCGCCGCCAAAGTCTCCGGCGCCTCGGTCTCGCCCTCCATATGGGCGTCGAGCAGCACCCGGCGCAGATCGGCCAGTTCCCGATGCTGCAGATGCAGGTCGGAAAGTTCCTCGGCGCATTGGTCGATCAGCCAGGGATGGTTGATCAGGGCGAACAGCAGCAGCGCCTCGTTGCGCGGCATGTCAGCCGCCGCGCCGCGCACCAACGCCGAGCGGCGCATGGTCTCGCTCGCCCCGCGCCCCGCCAGCGGCCGCCCGGTGCCGGGCCGGCGCCCGCCCTTTGCGCCGGCACGCCCGGAATAGCCGGAATAGTCATTGGCCGAGCGGCGTCCGCCCTCACCGCCCCCGGAAGCGGGGGCGAACAGGCGGCGGAAGCGGTCCATCAGCTCGGCGCGGTAATGTTTGCGCACCGTCTCGTCGCCGATCACCTTGACGATCTCGCCGATGCGCGCCTCCAGCGCCGCGCGGCGCTCGGGGGTATCGACGCTCGCGCTCTCGATTTCCCGCGCCCACAGCACATCCGCCAGCGGGCGGGCCTGCGCCAGCACCGCGTCCACCGCCTCGCGGCCGCCGGCCCGCACGAGGTCGTCCGGGTCCTGCCCCTCCGGCAGCAGGCCGAAGGAAAGGCTCACCCCGGGCTTGAGGTGCGGCAAAGCGAGGTCCATCGCCCGCCAGGCGGCGCGACGGCCGGCCTTGTCGCCGTCGAACAGCAGCACCGGCTCGGGCGCCATCTTCCACAAAAGCGCCAGCTGTTCCTCGGTCAGCGCCGTGCCGAGCGGGGCGACCGCCCCGGCAAAGCCGGCCTCGACCAGGGCGATGACGTCGACATAGCCCTCAGCCGCGATGACGGCGGCGCCATTATGGGCGGCCGTGCGGGCGTTGAAGGCGTTGTAGAGCAGCGCGCCCTTATGGAAGAGCGGCGTTTCCGGCGAATTGAGGTACTTCGCCGGCACGTCCTTTTCCAGCGCCCGCCCACCAAAGGCGACCACCCGCCCGCGCAGATCGGTGATCGGGAAGATCACCCGATCGCGGAAGCGGTCATAGGGGATGGCAATGTCCTCGGCCGCGATCAGCAAACCGGCCTCGACCATGTCCTCCACCGGCACGCCGCGCCCGCCCAGCGTTTCCTTCAGCGCGAATCGGTCCGGCGGGGCGTAGCCGAGGCGGAAGCGGGCCTGCACCGAGGGGCCGAGGCCGCGATCGGCGAGATAGCCGCGCCCCTTGGCACCGGCGCGGCCCTGCAACGTCGCCTCGAAATACTGCGCGGCGAGTTCCATCACCTCGTGCAGCGTCTTGCGCCGGCTCTCGCGCTTTTCCTCCTCGCGCGACTGAACCGGCATGGCGAGGCCGGCCATGGAGGCGAGCCGTTCCACCGCTTCCGGGAAGGGCAGGCCTTCGGCCTCCATCAGGAAGTCGAACTGGTCGCCATGCTTGCCGGAGGAGAAGCAGTGATAGAAGCCCTTCTGGTCGTTGACATAGAAGGACGGGGTCTTCTCCGGGTTGAACGGCGACAGGCCGCGCCATTCCCGCCCCTGCTTCTTCAACGGCACGCGCTTGCTCACCACCTCCGACACCGGGAGGCGGGCGCGTATCTCGTCGAGGAACGAGGGCGGAAAGCGCATGGGAGATTCGGTCCTTCGGTCGAAGCGCACCTTCTAGCAGGCAAGAGGCGGGCCGTTCGCGGGCGTCTGGCCTGTGAGGTGGCGGCGCGGCGCTGATCCCGCAATCCCCGCAATTCACCGCGGAAAAATATGACGACACTAAACCAATCGGTTGACATTCCGGCTCGACGCACTGATATTAAACCTTATGGTTGAACATCTACTCATCGCCGACAGCCGACTTGATCACGTCTTCCACGCCCTCGCCGATCCGACGCGGCGGGCGATGCTGCAAAGCCTTGCTTCCGGCGAACGCACGGTGAGCGAACTCGCCGAGCCCTTCGCCATGTCACTGGCCGGCGCCTCAAAGCACATCAAGGCGCTGGAGGCTGCCGGGCTGGTGGCACGCGACATCAGGGGCCGGCAGCATCTGTGCCGGCTCCAGCCCGGGCGCCTCGCCGAGGCGCATGAATGGCTGAGCTTCTACGAACGCTTCTGGACCGAGCGCCTCGACGCCCTCGACGCCCTGCTGCGACAGCCCGAACCCGACATAGTGCCTCCATCTGAACCCAAGGGAGACGACGCATGAACACGCACGCCGCGAATGGATATGCCACCCGTCAAGCTGCCGACACTCTGCGCTTCGAGCGCCTTCTGCCCGGCCCGATCGAGCGGGTATGGGCCTATCTCACCGAGCCGGAGAAGCGCCGGCTCTGGCTCGCCGACGGACCGATGCAGCTGGCGCCCGGCGGTGCGGTCGATCTCGTCTTCCGCAATGGCGAACTGGGCGGCGACGAGCCGCCGCCGGAGCGCTTCGCCTGCCATTCCGGCGAATTTCACAACAAGGGCGTGGTGATCGCCTGCGAGCGCAACCGCCTGCTGCGTTTCAGTTGGGAAGCCGGGTCGCCCTCCGAATCGGATGTCACGTTCGAACTCGCCCCGCGCGGCGAGCGGGTGCTGCTTACCGTCACCCACCGTCGCCTCGCCACGCGCAGCACCTTGCTCGGCGTCGCTGGAGGCTGGCACTCCCACCTCGCCCTGCTGGAGGCCGAGCTGGACAATGCCGCGCGCCCGGCTTTCTGGCCCCTCGTCGCCCGCTACCGGGACGAATACGAACAGCGCCTGCCGGAATAAGGCGAGCACCAGGAAATCGGCCGGGGCCAGCCCCGGCCGATGCCGCTCAGGCGTCCCCAGCCCTCAGCTGGCTCCCATATAAGCGCGCCATAGCGCCGCCGCGAGGATGCCGAGGGCGATGGCCGGCAGCGCCTTGCGCAGCACCAGCCGGGCAAGGATGGCGACGCCGACCGCGACATAGCCCTCCGGCCCGCCGCGCACCGTCGCCGGCACGACAAGCGCCACCAGCACCGCCCCGGCGAGATAGCGCAGGAAATTCTCGGTGCGGGCCGACATCGGCACGAAGCCGACCAGAAAAATGCCGCCCGCCCGCGTCGCATAGGTGACGAGCGCCATGGCGAGGACGACGAGGAGGGCCTGCGAGGTGTTCATGACCGCTTCAGCTCGTCTCGGATGAGGCCGGCGAGGCCGCCAGCCAGCCCGCCAACCATCACGTGCCAGTTGGGCGGCAGGAACCACACAGCCCCCATCGCCGCGACGCCGGCCACCAGCCAGGGCAGGTCATCGACCCGTCCCCGCCGCAGCCCCACCAGCGTGACGGCGAAGAAAGTGACCAATACGAGGTCGAGCGCATAGGTCTTCACATCGTCCAGCGTCAGCCCGCCGGCCACCGCGCCGATGATGGTCGCCGACACCCATGTGGCCCACATCAGGGCGCCGCCGCCGACGAGATAGCCGAGGTCGCGCTCGCCCTTGCGCTCGGCGGCGATCAGCGCCGCCCAGTTGAGATCGCTGAGCAGCGTCATCGCGCCATAGACCTTCCACGGCGAAAGCCCCCGGCACAGCGCCCGCAACGAGGCGCCGAGCAGGATGTGCCGCGCATTGATGGCGAAGGTGGCCACCAGCAGCGGCAGCCACGGCACCGGGCTCGTCCACAGGTCCAGCACGGCGAACTGCGCCGCGCCGGCGAAGACGGCCATGCTCATCAACGCCGCGATCCAGCCTTCCAGCCCGACGCCGCGCGCGGCAATGCCGAAGGCGATGCCGAACACGAAGACGGGCGGCAGGACGGGAAGAATCGCCCGCGCCCCGCGCCAGCATCCCGCCAAAGTGAGCGTGGCACCGGGCGGGTGCGGTTCGGAGGCTGGCGGCATGGCGGGGCTACGCGCTGAAAGGGTGTGTTGGGCCGGCGTCGCCGCTCACGCGGTGAGCAGCGCCTTGACCGTGCCGCTGGCCTTGCCGAAATCCATCACCCCGGTATGCCGCTCCTTCAGCGCCGCCATGGTGCGGCCCATGTCCTTGAGGCCATGGGCGTTGATCTCAGAGATAACGGCGGCGATGGCGGCTTGCGCCTCGGCTTCGCTCATCTGGGCGGGCAGGAAGGACTGGATGACGACGATTTCCTCGCGCTCCTGGGTGGCGAGATCGGCGCGGCCGGCTTCCTCATAGACCTTCGCCGATTCCTCGCGCTGCTTGATCATCTTGGTCAGCAGGCCGAGCAGTTCGTCGTCGGAGAGCGGGTCCTTGCCATGGCCGCGCGCCTCGATGTCGCGGTCCTTGATCGCGGCATTGACGAGCCGCAGCGTGCCCAGGCGCAGCTTGTCCTGCGCCTTCATGGCGCTTTTCAGCGATTGGTTGATCTCGTCGCGCAACACGGCTCAAGCCTTCCTGCAATCCGCGAGACGGCGCGCCAAAACCCCGAGAAACCGGGCCGCACGCCACTCGCGCTCCAATGGATATCGCCCCGCGCTTTCCGGGGGTCGCCGCGCGGACCCGGACGCGCCGCCGCCGGTTCCGGCGCAGCCATCCGCAAATCGTAGCCCAGATACGCAGCGGCAAGGCTGGCATCCGGCGCGGCAACGGACTAATTAGGGCACGAGATGACAGGGAACAAGATCAATGAACGGTAGCGCTGAACAGCACTCCGGCGACGACGTGTGGGCCGAGCCGCTCCCGACCGCCATCCTCGTTCTTGCCGACGGCACCGTGCTTGAAGGCTTCGGCCTCGGCGCCACCGGCCATGCGGTCGGCGAAGTGTGCTTCAACACCGCCATGACCGGCTATCAGGAAGTGCTGACCGATCCGTCCTATGCCGGGCAGATCATCACTTTCACCTTCCCCCATATCGGCAATGTCGGCACCAATGAGGAGGATGTCGAGACCATCTCGATGGCCGGCGCCTCCGGCGTGCGCGGCGTGGTGCTGCATTCCGCCATCACCGACCCGTCGAACTACCGCGCCACCCGGCATTTCGATGCCTGGCTGAAGGCGCGCGGCATCATCGCCATCTCCGGCATCGACACCCGCGCCCTGACCGCACTCATCCGCGACGGCGGCATGCCGAACGCGGTCATCGCCCATGCCGCCAACGGCCAGTTCGACCTGCCGGCGCTGAAGGCGGAAGCCGCCGCTTGGCCCGGGCTCGAGGGCATGGACCTGGTACCGATGGTCACCTCCGCCCAGCGCTTCACCTGGGACGAGACCACCTGGAGCTGGCCGGAGGGCTATGGCCGGCAGACCGCCCCCGCCCACCATGTCGTCGCTGTCGATTACGGCATCAAGCGCAACATTCTGCGCCTGCTCGCCCGCGCCGGCTGCCAGGTGACGGTGGTGCCCGCCACCACCTCGGCGGAAGAGATCATGGCTCTCCAGCCGGACGGCGTGTTCCTCTCCAACGGCCCCGGCGACCCGGCGGCGACGGGCGAATACGCCGTGCCGGTGATTCGCGAGATCATCGCCCGCGGCGTACCGACCTTCGGCATCTGCCTCGGCCACCAGATGATCGGCCTCGCGGTCGGCGGGCGCACGGTGAAGATGCACCAGGGCCATCACGGCGCGAACCATCCGGTGAAGGACAACACGACAGGCAAGGTCGAGATCACCTCGATGAATCACGGCTTCGCTGTCGACCGCGACAGCCTGCCGGCTACCGCCACCGAGACGCATGTCTCGCTGTTCGACGGCTCCAATGCCGGCATCGCACTGTCCGACAAGCCGGTGTTCTCGGTGCAGTATCACCCCGAAGCCAGCCCGGGCCCGCAGGACAGCCACTATCTGTTCGACCGCTTCGTCGAGATGATCGCGAAGAACAAGGCGGCCTGAGCCGTCTTTGCGCTGAACCGTGCCGGCGGCTGCGCCGGCAAGGTCATTGCGCTTGCATGGGGGCCTGTCACCATGCGGGCGGCGCGCGGCGGCATTGCGGGGGCCCTGCCGGTGCCGCGCGCTCGCCCGATGCGGCGACGCGCCAAGCGCCGCCGCTTTCGGAGGAGCCCCGCCATGAAGCCCCCCCTGCTGCTTGCCTCGCTGACCCTCGCCCTGCTGCCGGCCGCTACCGCCCGCGCCGACACGGTGCCCAGCCTCATCGGCACCTGGGCGCTCGCCGACGAGGCGTTCGCCGCCTCGCGCGCCGGCTCCGGCAACAAATATTTCGACGATCTGCCCAAGCCCACCTTCGGCACGCCCGACCAGGCCTTCACCTACACGATCGAGGCGCAGGACGGCCGTGCCTTCCATGGCGTCGCCACCGGGCCGCAGGGCAAGAGCGAGGCCATCGTCGGCGTCATCCGGTTCGACAACAAGGAAATCCTGATGTCCGGCGACAGCGGCACGGTGGAAGGCCGCCTTGTCGACGACAAGCTCGAACTCTGCTGGATCGATAGCCTGCCAAAGTGGAACGCGGTGTCCTGCGGGCTGTTCAAGATGACCAAATAGAACAGGGGACGCCCCGGGGCGGACGATATGCGGCGCGCGGCTGCTCTCGGCCAGCCGCCGCCTGCACTCGGGCAACAAGGACACAAAACGACGCGCGGGACATACCCTCCGCCATCGTGTTCGGCCGAAGAGCCGCGTGGCCTGTGGAATTCATGCGCCCCGTGCGTCGACTGCAGGGCTTAAAGGCACCCGCGCCCTTCCCCCCCGAGGGAATCTGCGTTAAGGGAAGCCCCCAATTGCGGGGCGTGACCTCGCCCAGAAAGTTCAATCCGGGTCCGCCCAAGGACGCGTCGCACAGCGCGTCCTTTTTTGTGCGCCCGGACCAATGCGCGAGCCGCACGGGATCCGATGCCGAAACGCACAGATATCTCCACCATCCTCATCATCGGCGCCGGCCCCATCGTCATTGGGCAGGCCTGCGAATTCGATTATTCCGGTACCCAGGCGTGCAAGACGCTGAAGGCCGAGGGGTATCGGGTCGTGCTGGTCAATTCCAATCCAGCAACGATCATGACCGACCCGGATCTGGCCGACGCCACCTATATCGAGCCGATCACGCCGGAGATCGTCGCCAAGATCATCGCCAAGGAGCGCCATGCGATCCCCGGCGGCTTCGCTCTGCTGCCGACGATGGGCGGCCAGACCGCGCTCAACTGCGCGCTGTCACTGCGCAAGATGGGCGTGCTGGACGAATATGATGTCGAGATGATCGGCGCCACCGCCGAGGCCATCGACAAGGCCGAGGACCGCGAGCTTTTCCGCGACGCGATGACCAAGATCGGCCTCGACACGCCGCGCTCGCGCCAGATCAAGACCCTGCCGCAGGCGCTGGAAGCGCTTGATGAGGTCGGCCTGCCGGCCATCATCCGCCCGAGCTTCACCATGGGCGGGCTCGGCGGCGGCATCGCCTACAACAAGTCGGAATATATCGAGATCATCGAGCGCGGCATCGACGCCTCCCCCACCAATGAAGTGCTGGTGGAAGAGAGCGTGCTGGGCTGGAAGGAGTATGAGATGGAGGTCGTCCGCGACAAGGCGGACAACTGCATCATCGTCTGCTCCATCGAGAACATCGACCCGATGGGCGTACATACCGGCGATTCCATCACCGTCGCCCCGGCGCTGACGCTGACCGACAAGGAATATCAGCGCATGCGCGACGCCTCGCTCGCCGTGCTGCGCGAGATCGGCGTCGAGACCGGCGGCTCCAACGTCCAGTTCGCCATCGACCCGGAATCGGGTCGGATGATCGTCATCGAGATGAATCCGCGCGTCTCGCGCTCCTCGGCGCTGGCCTCCAAGGCGACGGGCTTCCCCATCGCCAAGGTCGCCGCGCGCCTTGCGGTCGGCTACACGCTGGACGAGATCGCCAACGACATCACCGGCGGCGCCACCCCGGCCTCGTTCGAGCCGACCATCGACTATGTCGTCACCAAGATTCCGCGCTTCGCCTTCGAGAAGTTCCCCGGCGCCGAGCCGACGCTGACCACCTCGATGAAGTCGGTCGGCGAGGCGATGGCCATTGGCCGCACCTTCCAGGAATCGCTGCAGAAGGCGCTGCGCTCACTGGAGACCGGCCTCACCGGCCTCGACGAGATCGAGATCGAGGGTCTCGGCCTCGGCGACGACAAGAACGCCGTGCGCGCGGCGCTCGGCACCCCCACCCCGGACCGCCTGCTGAAGGTGGCGCAGGCGATGCGTCTCGGCCTCGACGACGAGGCCATCCATGCCGGCTGCAAGATCGACCCGTGGTTCCTCGAACAGATCCGCGAGATCGTCGACACCGAGGCCAAGGTGCGCGCCCACGGCCTGCCGAAGACGGCGGGTGCCTTCCGGCGCCTGAAGGCGATGGGCTTCTCGGATTCGCGCCTCGCCGGCCTTGCCCGGCTTTCCGAGGCCGAGGTCTCCGAGCGCCGCCGGGCGCTGGACGTGCGCCCGGTCTATAAGCGCATCGACACCTGCGCCGCCGAGTTCGCCGCCCCCACCGCCTATATGTACTCGTCCTACGAGATGCCCTTCGCTGGCGTCCCGGCCGACGAATCGCGCCCGACGGACGCAAAGAAGGTGGTCATCCTCGGCGGCGGCCCCAACCGCATTGGCCAGGGCATCGAGTTCGACTATTGCTGCTGCCATGCCGCCTTCGCGCTGAAGGAGGTCGGCTATGAAACCATCATGGTCAACTGCAACCCGGAGACCGTGTCGACCGACTACGACACCTCCGACCGGCTGTATTTCGAGCCGCTGACCGCCGAGGACGTGCTGGAGATTCTGGAGCGCGAGCGCTCCAACGGCACGCTGCACGGCGTCATCGTGCAGTTCGGCGGCCAGACCCCGCTGAAGCTCGCCCGGGCGCTGGAAGAGGCGGAGATCCCGATTCTCGGCACCTCGCCCGAGGCGATCGACCTCGCCGAGGACCGCGACCGCTTCAAGACCCTGCTCGACAAGCTGAAGCTGCGCCAGCCGGCCAACGGCATCGCCTATTCGGTGGAGCAGGCCCGGCTGGTGACGGCCGAGCTCGGCTATCCCCTTGTCGTGCGCCCCTCCTATGTGCTGGGCGGGCGGGCGATGCAGATCATCCATGAGGAGAGCCAGCTCGGCGACTACCTGCTGGAGACGCTGCCGGGTCTGGTGCCGAACGATATCAAGGCCCGCTACCCCAACGACAAGACCGGGCAGATCAACACGCTGCTGGGCAAGAACCCGCTGCTGTTCGACCGCTATCTCTCGGACGCCATCGAGGTGGATGTCGACTGCCTCGCCGACGGCACCGACACCTTCGTCTGCGGCATCATGGAGCACATAGAGGAAGCCGGCATCCATTCCGGCGATTCGGCCTGCTCGCTGCCGCCCTACTCGCTGTCGCCTGAAATGATCGCGGAACTGGAGGCGCAGACCCGCAAGATGGCGCTGGCGCTCGGCGTCGGCGGGCTGATGAACGTCCAGTACGCGATCAAGGACGGCAAGATCTTCGTGCTGGAGGTCAATCCGCGCGCCTCCCGCACCGTGCCCTTCGTCGCCAAGGTGGTGGGCCAGCCGATCGCCAAGATCGCCGCCCGCATCATGGCTGGCGAGCCGCTGGCCTCGTTCGGGCTAAAACCCTTTGCCGGCGACCATGTGGCGGTGAAGGAGGCGGTGTTCCCCTTCGCCCGCTTCCCCGGCGTCGACACGGTGCTCGGCCCGGAAATGCGGTCCACCGGCGAGGTGATGGGTCTCGACAAGTCCTTCGCCGTCGCCTTCGCCAAGAGCCAGCTCGGCGGCGGCACCAAGGTGCCCACCTCGGGCACGGTGTTCATCTCGGTGCGCGACGGCGACAAGTCCCGCATTCTCGACGCGGCGCGGCTTCTTGTCTCGCTCGGCTTCAAGGTGATCGCCACCTCGGGCACCCAGCGCTTCCTGGTGGAGAACGGCGTGCCCAGCGCCAAGATCAACAAGGTGCTGGAAGGCCGCCCGCACATTGTCGACGCGATCAAGAATGGCGAGGTCCAGCTGGTGTTCAACACCACCGAGGGTGCCCAGGCGCTCGCGGACTCGCGTTCGCTGCGCCGTGCCGCCCTCTTGCATAAAGTGCCGTACTACACCACGCTGTCCGGAGCGATTGCGGCGGCGCGCGGGATCAAGGCCTATATTGGCGGCGATCTGGAAGTGCGGGCCCTGCAGGACTATTTCTAGACCGGCCGAACCTGACGGCGCCTCGCGGCGTTAGGAGCCGGACAACGGATAAGCCCGCGCGGGTGGTTCGATCGAGGCCGAGGTGGCCCGATCTTCCGCCCGCGGGGGCTTCGTTTGCTTTTGGGAGGTCAAGAACAGACCAATGGAAAAGATTCCGATGACCGCCGGCGGCCACGCCGCGCTGGAAGAAGAACTCAAGCGCCGCCAGCAGGTCGAGCGCCCGCGCATCATCGAGGCCATCTCGGAAGCGCGCGCCCATGGCGACCTGTCGGAGAATGCCGAATATCACGCTGCCAAGGAACAGCAGGCGCTCAACGAGGGCCGCATCGCCGAGCTTGAGGACAAATTGTCCCGCGCCGAGATCATCGACGTGGCCAAGCTGACCGGCGACACCGTGATGTTCGGCGCCACGGTCAAGCTGATCGACGAGGACACCGAGGAAGAGCGCGTCTGGCAGATCGTCGGCGACATGGAAGCCGACGCCAAGGCGGGGCGCATTTCCATCTCCTCGCCCATGGCCCGCGCGCTGATCGGCAAGAAGCTCGGCACGTCGGTGGAAGTGGTGACGCCCAAGGGCGCCCGCTCCTACGAGATCGCCGCCGTCCGCTTCGCCTGAGCACGGACGCAGGCCCGACATGACGGAGAAGGCGGCGATCGATCCGGCACGGCTCGAAGTCGTGGCGCCGAATTTCAAGCGCCGCCTCTCCGGCGTCACCTCGACGCTGGAGCGCGTGCTGCCCTTTCAGGCGCGCTCCATCGGCATCGCCGCCTTCGGCCCCGGCCTGGCGGACAGCGTGCCGCGCATCGGCGTGGCCGACCTCAGCCATTTCTGGCGCCGGCCGGCCCGCCGCCCCACCCGCATCTGGCACGCCCGCCGTAATGTCGAGATGCTCGCCGGCGTGGTGCTGCGCGATCTGCTGCGGATGAAGCTGAGCCTCGTCTTCACCTCCGCCTCGCAGCGCTGGCATACGCGCTGGAGCCGCTTCCTCATTTCCCGCATGGACGCGGTGATCGCGACCTCGGAGAAGACGGCGGGCTATCTCCAGCGCCCCTCCACCGTCATTCACCACGGCATCGACATGGACAGCTTCGCCCCCGCGCCCGACAAGGCGGCGGCGCGGCGGGCGGTGGGCCTGCCGGATGATCTCAGGATGATCGGCTGCTTCGGCCGCATCCGCGCCCAGAAGGGGACGGACGTGTTTGTCGACGCGCTGATCCGCGTGCTCCCCGACCATCCCGACTGGGGCGGCGTGGTGCTGGGGCGGGCCACCGGCGCGCACACCGCCTTCTTCGCCGATCAGCGCGCCAAGGTGGAGAAGGCCGGTCTCGCCGACCGCATCCTCTTCCCCGGCGAGGTCGCGACCTCCGACATCGCGCTGTGGTACCGAGCGCTCGACCTCTACGTCGCCCCCCAGCGTTGGGAAGGCTTCGGCGTCACCCCGCTGGAGGCGATGGCCTGCGCCGTGCCGGTCGTCGCCACACAAGTCGGCGCCTTCGAGGAACTGGTGGTGGAGGGGACGACCGGCGCCATCATCCCGCCCGGCGATGTCTTGGCGATGGCGGCGGCGGTGACGGCCTTCGTGACGTTGGACGATGCCCACCGCGCCGACATGGCGGCTGCGTCGCGCCAGCATGTCGTCGACAACCATTCTATCGCCACCGAGGCCGAGAAGATCAACGCGGTCTACGAGAAGGTCTGGGCGGCGGCCTAGGGCGTTTTCGAGCGAAGTGACGACCGGCTCGCGTGAAGAAAACGCGACAAAACAGAGAATTAGATCGCTGGTGCGTCCAGACCCAGCACCGGGGC
This sequence comes from Xanthobacteraceae bacterium 501b, assembly GCA_000378025.1. Classification (GTDB taxonomy): domain Bacteria; phylum Pseudomonadota; class Alphaproteobacteria; order Rhizobiales; family Xanthobacteraceae; genus Ancylobacter. Next base: position 599,832 of record KB899087.1, on the reverse strand, counting down.
GACGATGCCAGCGATCTCGCCGCGCACATCGAGCGTCGGCGGATCCAGCTTGATCAGCGTGCCGGCGAATTGCGCGGCCGTCACCGTGCCGAGCGGCAGGATGGCGAGGCTCGGGCCAAAGGCGGGCGCGGCCCAGCTCTTCGCCGCCCAGGCCGAGATCGCCTCGCTGGCATAGCCGTCATGCACCTTGGCCGAGCGCAGGCCGATGACGGGGCGCTTGGCCGTCAGCCCCTCGACCAGCATGCTCATCGAATCTTCCGTCACCACCACCGCATCGGCGCCGAACAGCGCCCGCACGGAGCCGGGCCCGGCATTGCGGTAGTCGATGAATTCGGCCAGCACGCCCTCCCCGGCCAAAGCCGCGAGGCGCTCCCCGACTTCATCAGGCGTGCGGCGCGAGGTCGTCACCCGCCAGCGCACGCCATGCTCCTTCGCCACCGCGCGAACCAGCGCGATCAGCGCATCCCATTCCTTCGCCGGCCATTCCTTGCGATAGGCAGTGCCGCCGACCAGCAGCGCGATTTCTGCCCCCCGGAGATCGGCAAGTGTCGAAAGCCGGCGCGGGGCGGGGTAGTCGGCGGGATCGACGATGGAGGGAATCGGCGCCCAGGCCGAGCGCGGATTGCCCGCCGCGCGTGGCGAGGCGACGATCATCAGGCTGACCTCGCGCGTGTCATAGCCGCCGATGCCGCCGGAATAGAGAAAGGGCACGCCACCGAAGAACCGACTGAGCAGGATTCCCGCCGCGATGGTCGGCCGCCCCGAGCCGATGATGACATCCGGCTTATCGAGGCTCTCCGCCGCGATGGCGTACATGGATTTCAGCCAGTAGCGGGCGTCGCGGCCGTAGCGGCGCATGACGATCTTGCGCACGTCGTCATGGGCGAACCAGGTCGGGCGGATATCGAGCCGCGCCACCTCGGTGGGCGCGAGACGCCCGACCGCCCGCGCGACGCCTTCCGCCTGGTTGAAATGCCCCGGCTTCTTGTCGCGCAGGACCAGCAGCTTCACCGGGCGGCTCCGCGCGGCTTCGTCCCGAACAGCTTGCGATGCGCCGAGCGGGTCAGCTTCTGCGTGCGGTAGATCACCCGTTCGCGCGCCCGCACGGCAAGGCCGGTGAACCCCCTCACCTCGCCGTCCCAGGTCTTGAAGGCGACGCGGGCGCGGCGATGGATCGGCATCTCGCGAATGGTGGGGAAATGCGGCTTCAGCCGCGCCAGCCACCAGTCCGCGCCATGCTGCGACACATGGGCGTTGCGCCCGTCGGAGAGCAGCATCTTGGCCGGGCCGATGTCGATGACGAACAGCGCATCGCGCGCGGATGCGGCGATGGAGGCCAGCACCGCGTCGATTTCCTCGTCCGGGATATGCTCCATCACGTCGACATTCACCGCCAGCTCGACCCGCCGGTCCGGCAGGGTCGAAATGGCGGGGATGGCGGGGTCGTAGCGGTGGATCTCGCCGATCCCCGCCTTGGCGGCGATGAGGAAGGCGAGGTTGCTCTGGCCACAGCCGAAATCGATCAGCGAGGCCGGCTTCAGCGCCAGGATGTGCGGCAGCATGTCGGCCAGCGCGTGGCGGGCGGTGGCGCCGTAGCGATGGCGCGCATGCAGCTTCGCATATTCGTCGACGAGGCTATGTGCCATCCCTAGGCTCCGAAAAGGCGTCGCTTGAGCTTGCCGAAGAAGCGCCGCAACTTGCGCGCCCGCTTCTCGACCTTGCGGCCGAACCGGGTCTTCAGCGGCGCATGCGCAAAGGGCGTGCCGGCGCGATAGGCAAGGAACAGGTCGCGCGCGGGGTGGTTGCAATCGGTGTAGTTGGGCTTCACCTGGCCGATGAAGTGGATGATCCGGGCCTCCTGCCAGATGGCGGGATCGTCGGTGTAGATGCCCTTCTCCAGCCGGCGGTGCAGGTTCCAGCTCTCATCGAGCGGCAGCCATTCGCCCTGCAGGGCGCCGTTCAGCGCGTCCTGGTCCATCATCGGCAGGCTCGGCCGCGAGGCGATGAAATCGAGCGTCCGCTCCGTCAGCCGCTGGGCGCGCCAGGCCTCCAGGTCGATCAGCAGCACGCCGCTGTTGAAATAGCGCATGGCATCCGGCAGGCCGATGTCGCGATTGCGCTTGGCATGGCGCTCGGGCACCTGATGGGCGATGTCGTCCACCGCCGCCAGCGCGAAGCCCTGCATCGGCAGGTCGGCCAGCGGGGCCAGCGAGGCGTTCACCAGCGTGTCGCAATCAATGTAGAACAGCCGCCCCGTCGCCTGCGACAGGCTCAGCGGCATGAGGATGCGGGCATAGGCGGTGCGTGAGAGGTGGTGGTTGACCGGCCGCGCCGCGAAGTGGCGGACCATGTCGTCGCTCATGTCGACGAAGTCGATATTGTCGAAGCCATAGGCGGCGGCGAGGCGCGTCTTGTCCTCCTCCGACACACGGTCGCAGAACACGCAGACCCGGTCGAAGCTGCCGCCGGCCTTGTCGGCGAGCGAGGCGAGCATCACCCCGGTCAGCTCGACATAGGCGGTATCGGTAGCGGTGGCGACGATCACCGGGTTTCCCCTTCCATCGGCACCACCGCCGCGTCCTTGGACTGCTGCAGCGTGAGCGCGGTCTTCACATTGCGCACATTGGGCGCACCGGTGAGTTCCAGCACGAAGTTCTGGAAGGTGCGCAGGTCAGGGGCGACGCAGAGCAGGATGAAGTCGGTTTCGCCTGACAGCATCCAGCACGCGCGCACCAGCGGCCAGCGCTCCACCTGCGCGGCGAAGGCGGAAAGGTCGCCCTCGGCCTGGCTGATCAGGTGCACCATGGCGAAGGCCATCAGGTCGAAGCCGAGCTTCTTCTCGTCAAGAAGCGCCCGGTAGCCCTTGATGATGCCTTCCTCCTCGAGCGAGCGCACGCGGCGCAGGCAGGGCGGGGCGGAAATGCCGACGCGCTGCGACAGCTCCACATTGGTGATGCGGCCATCGCCCTGCAGCTCGCGCAGAATGTTCCAGTCGATCGCGTCGATGCGGCGAACCAAGCGGGGTCTCCGTTTCCGGCGGCCGGGGCGGCGCGCCTGCGGCAGCGCGAGGAGTGCGGCGGCCGCGAGAGCAATTATCTTGCGCGCGAGCCTCGCGCAATCTTCCTTATGGAAAACTAATGGATAGAAGGCCGCTGCCTTGCGGTTGCCCAGGTCAGCCCCTACATTTTCGCATGGCTGCCGGGGCGGCCTTTGCAGCGCGCGCAGGCGCGGGCCCCAGCAGCGTCTCCACAGCCGGATCGTCCCGCCCGGCGAATCGTTCGTCGCAACACAGTGAGCCTGCCATGTCGGCCCCCTCCGCCAGCCCGGCCAACCACGTCAAGGTCCTCATCATCGGTTCGGGCCCGGCCGGCTATACCGCCGCCGTCTATGCCGCGCGGGCCATGCTGGAACCGGTGCTGATCCAGGGCATCCAGCCCGGCGGACAGCTGACCATCACCACCGATGTCGAGAACTATCCCGGCTTCGCCGATCCGATCCAGGGCCCGTGGCTGATGGAGCAGATGCAGGCGCAGGCGGAGAAGATGGGCACCCGCATCGTCAACGACCTGGTGACGCGGCTCGACCTGTCCCGCCGCCCCTTCCGCGCCGAAACCGATTCCGGCACGGTGTGGATCGCCGAGACCATCATCCTCGCCACCGGCGCGCAGGCGCGCTGGCTCGATCTCGAATCCGAGCAGGCTTATCGCGGCCACGGCGTTTCCGCCTGCGCCACCTGCGACGGGTTCTTCTATCGTGGCAAGGAAGTCATGGTCATCGGCGGCGGCAACACCGCGGTCGAGGAAGCGCTGTTCCTCACCAATTTCGCCTCCAAGGTCACGGTCGTACACCGGCGCGACAGCTTCCGCGCCGAGAAGATCCTGCAGGAGCGCCTGTTCGCCCATCCCAAGGTGGAGGTGGTGTGGAACGCCGCCCTGCATGAGGTGAAGGGCCAGCACGAGCCGCCGAAGGTGACGGGCGTGGTGCTGAAGGATGTCGCCACCGGCGCGCTCTCCGAGCGTCCGGCCGATGGCGTGTTCATCGCCATCGGCCATGCCCCGGCAACCGATCTGGTCCAGGGCCAGCTCACGCTGAAGCCCAGCGGCTATGTCTGGACGGCGCCGCACTCCACCCAGACCTCGGTGGAAGGCGTGTTCGCCGCCGGCGACGTCGCCGACGATATTTTCCGCCAGGCGGTAACCGCCGCCGGCATGGGCTGCATGGCGGCGTTGGAGGTCGAGCGCTTCCTCGCCGTCCGCGAGCCGCTCGCGCAAGCCGCCGAATGAACGAGGGCCCTCGCCGGATGGACAACAAAGCCAATCGCGCTCGCGACATGGACTGGGACAAGCTCAAAGTGTTCCATGTCGCGGCGGAGGCGGGGTCGTTCACCCATGCGGGTGAGGCGCTCGGCCTGTCGCAATCGGCGGTGAGCCGGCAAGTTTCGGCGCTGGAGCAGGAACTCAACATCCCGCTGTTCCACCGCCATGCGCGCGGGCTGATCCTGACCGAGCAGGGCGACCTACTCTACCGCACCGCGCATGAAGTGTTCATGAAGCTGGAAGCGGCGCGGGCCAAGCTGACGGATTCGCGCGAGAAGCCGAACGGCGAACTGCGCGTCACCACCACCATGGGCCTCGGCACCCATTGGCTGACGGCGCGGATCGGCGAGTTCCTCGAACTCTATCCCGATATCCGCATCACTCTCATTCTCACCGATGACGAGCTCGATCTCGCCATGCGCGAGGCCGATGTCGCTATCCGCCTGCGCCAGCCGGTGCAGCCGGACCTGATCCAGCGCAAGCTGTTCACCGTGCATTTCCATGCCTTCGCCTCGGCGGAATATCTCAAGCGCAACGGCCATCCGCGCACACTGGACGAGCTGGACAAGGACAAGCACCGCATCATCCTGCTCGGCGGGCCCATCCCCTCCTATTTCCAGGGGCTGAACTGGCTGGAGCGCGCCGGGCTGGAAGACGACCAGGAGGGCCGCGTGCCCTCGCTCTCGGTCAACAACGTGCTCGGGCTGAAGCGGGCGGTGGAACGCGGCGTCGGCATCGGCATCGTGCCGGACTATCTGCTGGAAGACTCCGCCACGCTGGTGCAGCTTTTCCCCGAACGCACCACGCCGACGCTGGAAGCCTATTTCGTCTACCCGCAGGAAATGCGCTCCGTGGCGCGCATCCAGGTGTTCCGCGACTTCCTTGTCGCCAAGGCGCAGCGCTGGAGCTTCTGAGCGCCGCTCAGCGGGGAGGCAGTTGCTCGGCCACCTCGCGGGCGACATAGGCGCCGGCGTGGCGCCAGCCCTCGTCATTGTCGCCGCGAAAGCTCAGCAGACGCTCGAACACGAGCTTGCCGTTCGCGGCATCGAGCACCGCCACCCGCATCGACAGCACCAGCGTGCTCATCTTGTGCACGCTTCCCACCAGCAGGAAGCCGGCCCCCGCCTGCCGTGCCCGCTGGCGCAGCGTCTCGACCCCTTCCGCATCCAGCCGGCAGGCGCCCTCGCAGGGAAGAGCCAGCATGTCGAGGCTCGCCGCACGCGCGATGTCGGCTCGCACCTCCCGGGTGAGCGAAAGGCGCCGCGCCTCGTGGTCGCGGCTCTGGTCACGCGCCTCGCCGGACGAATCGGTGAAGCCGATATCGGCGACCGCGACCCGCGCCGCCTCCGCCGCGCACGCGGCCCCAGCGGGCGCCAGCGACATCAGGACCGCGATCAGAACAGGGGCACGGTGGCACGTAGCGGCGCTAAAGACGGGCACGGCGTGTCCTCCATCGGGGCTGCGCTGGCGCAGCGTTGCAGTGATGACGCGCGTTTCAGTCGACTTCATCATGCACACGCGGCGACTCGGAGGTAATCGCGGCGCCCAATTCGCAGGCATGACAGGCGTGCGAAACGCCCGATGCAATTACGCATGCCTGCTATGCAGGCATACATTATTGCAGAGTGCCCGCGATGTGAGCATATGAACCCCAGACACCGAGGCGCCTCGCGTTTCGGCTGTTCCCCTCTGGAAGGTTCGCTGCTTCGGCAGCGAAAACTTAAGGCCGGGCCCTTTTGGGACCCGGCCTTTTTTCTGTGCCGCGGCGGCAGCGGGCCGCTCACCTCACATGAACAGCTTCTCGCCCGAAAGCCCCTTGTAGAGGCCGGCGACCTCTTCGCCATAGCCGTTATAGATCAGCGTCGGCCGGCGCTCTCCGGTGCCGATGTCGCGCTCGCTGGCCTGGCTCCAGCGGGCATGCGGCACCTCCGGGTTCACGTTCGCCCAGAAGCCATATTCGCGGCCCTGCACCTGCTCCCACAGCCCTACCGGCCGCTCGGCCACGAAGGAGATGCGGACAATCGACTTCACCGATTTGAATCCGTATTTCCATGGCACGGCGAGGCGCAGCGGCGCGCCGAACTGGTTGGGCGCCGGCTTGCCGTAAATCCCGGTGACGAGGAAGGCGAGGTCGTTAGTGGCCTCCGCCATGGTGAGCCCGTCGAAATAGGGCCAGGGGTAGATGAAGCGGCGCTGGCCCAGCGCCACTTCCGGATTCATGAAGGTCTCGAAGCGCACATATTTGGCGCCCGAGAGCGGCTTGGCATAGGCGACGAGGTCCTTCACCGCGAAGCCGGTCCACGGCACCGTCATCGACCACGCCTCGACGCAGCGGTGGCGGTAGATGCGTTCTTCCAGCGCCATGGCGCGGATGAGATCGTCGATGCCGACCTCGCGCGGCTGCTCGACCAGCCCATCGATCTTCACCGTCCAGGGCCGGCGCGGCATGCGCGCCGCCACGTCGGCGATCTGGTAGCCGGAACGCTCCGAGCCGAACTCATAGAAATTATTGTAGTTGCCGGAAATCTCCTCCGGCGTGATCGGCCGGTCGCCGGCGGTGAAGGCGGGGTTCTTCTTCGCGGGATAGAGATCCCTGGTCGGGTCATTGGCCGGGTCGCCCACCGCCGGGGCGGCATCGGCGAAGGGGGAGAGCGCGGCGGACAAGCCCGCGACGCCGAGCAGGCCCACCCCCGCGCCGAGCAAATTCCGGCGGGAGAGATAGGTGGCTTCGGGCGTGACCGCGCTCTCTGGCAACTCCCAGGACCGGCGACGGCGTATCGGCATAGCGGACTCCTCTTGAGTGACGAGGAGAGTACGCTGGAACCGGGTGGTTTATTTCAGCCGCTCTTTCAACTTCTCGTGCAGAAAAGCAAAAGGCCCGACGGCGGTGCCGACGGGCCTTCAGCAAAATTACGCCGCCCGCAGGCGGGCATCGGCTTAGAGCATCAGCTCACTTGGAGACGAGGCGCAGGTCGCCCACGCCGAGGGCGACATTCACGCCCGTCTGGCCTTCGACGCTGAGCGGCTGCAGGGCGATGGTCTTGTTGGAACCGCCGACCAGCACGTTGCCGGCCACGCCGACGCCGAGCGCGACGCTGCCGGACACGCCGACATAGGTGCCGTCGAGATCAGACGAGCGCACGCCCTTGGTGGGGGCCAGCACGGTCCACAGCAGGATGTTGCGGCCGGTCACGCCGAGATCGAGGCCCCAGCGGCGGATCGAGCCCTCATAGGCGTACTTCTTGCCGCGGGCCGTGGTGAAGGTGCAGTCGAGCGTGCGCTTGGAACCAATGATGAAGCTCACCGACTTCGACCCGGCGCAGGCGAGCGAGCCGACTTCAACCCTCTTGGTCTGGGCCGAGGCGGGCGCGGCGGCGAGGGTGGCGGCGCCCGCGACAAGCGCAGAGGCGAGCAGCCCGCGCGACAGAACAGTACGGAACATTCAAATCTCCTGAAGATGACGCGCGACCGGCTCACGGGAACCGGCGCCCCCGCCCTAAGGCGCTTGCCGACCGGGGCGCGTCTCCCGGCCGGTCAATATCATTCTACCTCAGCGGAGAGAGCCGCAGAAGCGCTGGATTCGCAGGCACGCCTCCTCCAGATCCTTGGTGGAGGTGGCGTAGGAGATGCGGAAGGCCGGGCCGAGGCCGAAGGCCGAGCCATGCACCACCGCGACGCCCTCGGCCTCCAGAAGCTCGGAGGCGAAGGCTTCGTCATTGTCGATAACCTTGCCGGCCGGCGTGGTCTTGCCGATCAGCCCGGCGCAGGACGGGTAGACATAGAACGCACCCTCCGGCTTCGGGCAGGTGAGGCCGGAGGCCTGGTTGAGCATCGAGACCACGAGGTCGCGGCGCTCCTTGAACACCTTGTTGTTGGCGACGATGAAGTCCTGCGGGCCGTTCAGCGCCTCGACCGCCGCCCACTGGGCGATGGAGTTGGGGTTGGACGTCGACTGCGACTGCAGCGTGCCGATCGCCTTGATCAGCGCCTCCGGGCCGGCGGCGTAGCCGATGCGCCAGCCGGTCATGCAATAGGCCTTGGAGACGCCGTTCATGGTGAGGGTGCGATCATAGAGCGCCGGCTCGACCTGCGCCGGGGTGACGAATTCGAAATCGTCATAGACCAGGTGCTCATACATGTCGTCGGTAAGAACCCAGACATGCGGGTGCTTCATCAGCACGTCGGTGAGCGCCTTCATCTCGGTGCGCGAATAGGCCGAGCCGGTCGGGTTGGACGGCGAGTTGAAGATCAGCCACTTGGTCTTCGGGGTGATCGCCGCTTCCAGCATTTCCGGCTTCAGCTTGAAATTGTCCTCAAGCTTCGTCTCCACCGGCACCGGCGTGCCGCCGCAGAACTGCACGATGTCCGGGTAGCTCACCCAGTACGGCGCGGGGATGATGACCTCGTCGCCCGCATCAAGGGTGGCCACCAGCGCGTTGAACAGCACCTGCTTGCCGCCGGTGCCGACCGTGACCTGGCTCGGCTTGTAGGTGAGGCCATTCTCGCGCTTGAACTTGGCGACGATGGCCGCCTTCAGCTCGGGAATGCCGTCCACCGCGGTGTAGCGGGTCTGGCCGTCGCGGATCGCCTTGATCGCGGCTTCCTTGATGTTGTCCGGCGTCTCGAAATCGGGCTCGCCGGCCGCGAGCGCGATCACGTCACGCCCGGCCGCTTTCAGCTCCCGCGCCTTGTTGGAAATGGCGATGGTCTGGGAGGGATTGATGCGCTTCAGGGCGGCGGATATCAGGCTCATGGCCGGTTTCTCCCTTGAGGGTTTTGCGCGCGACAACTAGTCGAGCCCTTGCGCCCCGGCAAGCGATTCCCTACCTCCGGGCGTCACGAGGGCCACGTTTTCCTGACGCGGCCGCGATCCAGACCGTTCTGCCGGAGTTTGCTGCATGCTCAAGATCTATGCCATGCAGAGTTCCGGCAATTCCTACAAGGTGCGGCTGCTGCTCGCCCGGCTCGGCCTGCCCTTCCAGCTCATTGATGTCGACCTGCTGCGCGGGGAGAACCGCACCCCGGATTTCCTGATGAAGAACCCGGAGGGCCGGGTGCCGCTGCTGGAACTGCCGGGCGGGCGCTATCTGCCCGAATCCAACGCCATCCTGTTCTACCTCGCCGACGGCACGCCCCTGTTGCCCAACGATCCGCTGGGCCGGGCGGAGACGCTGCGCTGGATGTTCTTCGAGCAGCACAGCGTCGATTCCTCGATCGGGCTGGCGCGGTTCTGGCTCAAGCTGGTGCGCGGCGGGCGCGATCTGCGCACCCACGACATCGACCGGTGGATGGAGGAGGGCTATGCCGCGCTGGGCGTGATGGAGCGTCATCTGGCGCGCCGCCCCTTCGTGGTCGACGGCACGCTGAGCATCGCCGACCTCGCCCTTTATGCCCACATCCATGTGGCGCGGGAGGGCGACTTTGACCTCGCCACCTTCCCGGCGGTGCGGGCCTGGCTGGCGCGGGTGGCGGCGCAGCCCGGCCATGTCGGCATGGAGTGGCGCCCGGAGCACGCCGCGCCCCGGGCCGACAGCGCCTGAGCCCCGGGGTTGTCGCGCCTTGACCCTGGTTAACGCGCCTTAACCGGTTGCCGTGAAATGGCCTCGAAATGGCACCGGGTTGCACAAAGTGGCGTCCACGCGGAGCCGCCTTCCCCTCCCAAGTTACCGTCATCCAAAGGGGCAGCAGCCCGGACGGACCGAAGGGGTTTCGCCATGCCGGACAAGACCATGCCGAACCAGACAATTGCCGCCGCGCCCCGCGCCGGCGACGTTCTTGCCACCCGCCACACCGCCGGCCGGCGGCTGCGCCGCGCCGCGATGGAAGCGGGCGTCGTGCTGTCGCTGACCTTTGCCATCATCGCCGTGCTGTGCCTGTTCGGTTTGCAGCGGGCTTCCGCCTTCGAGGTCGTCCACGCGGCCTCGGAGGAGCGCCTCGCCATTGGCGCGGTGCTGCTGGCGACGTTTGTCGGCCTGTGCGGCCTCACCACCTTCATGCTGCGCAACACCTTGCAGACATCCGGCGCGCTGAGCGCCGACGAGCCGCGCGGCAACCGCGGGCGCCGGGGCTGAACGCCCCGGATTTTGCCGGCGCGGCAGCGCCTTTCCGCCGCGCCGCGATCGCCTGACGGCGGCATTTCCCTAACGGCATCGTGCGTGCGGCGGCGGTTGGCCTGCCGGGCCGGGTGTTCTAACCATACGGCTCGCAACCGAACCCCGGAGCGCCGCCGTGAGCCGCCACCCTTCTGCCCCGCCCCGCCCCGACACTCGCCGCGCGACACGCGCTGCGGCCTGCGTGATGGCTCTGCTGCTTGCGGCGAGCGGCGCCCCGGCGGCCGCGCAATCGGCTACGGGCGAGCCGGTCGAGGCCCCCTCCTCCATCGGGCCGCTCAGCGTCGAGACGGTCGCCAGCGGGCTGCACAGCCCCTGGGGCCTCGCCTTCCTGCCCGATGGCCGCATGCTGGTGACCGAGCGGCCCGGCCAGTTGCGGATTGTCAGCCGCAGCGGCACCGTCTCGGCGCCGGTTGCCGGCGTGCCCCCGGTACTGGCGCGCGGACAGGGCGGGCTGCTCGACGTGGCGCGGGCGCCTGACTTTGCCGATAGCCGGCTTGTCTTTCTCACCTATGCCGAACCACGCGAAGGCGCTGCCGGCACCTCGGTGGCGCGGGGCCAACTGGTGGAGCAGAACGGCGATGCCCGGCTGGACAATGTCGAGGTGATCTTCCGCCAGTCGCCAGCGGCCAGCGGCGGCAATCATTTCGGCTCGCGCCTCGTCTTCGCCCGCGACGGCACGCTGTTCGTCACGTTGGGCGACCGCGCCTCGCTGCGCGACCAGGCGCAGAACCTCACCAACCATATCGGCAAGGTGGTCCGCATCGCCCCCGATGGCAGCGTGCCCGCCGACAACCCGTTCCGGCAGCAAAATGGCGCCCGGCCGGAAATCTGGAGCTATGGCCACCGCAATGTGCAGGGCGCGGCGCTCGACCCCGCCACCGGGCTCCTGTGGACCATCGAACATGGCGCGCGCGGCGGCGATGAGCTGAACCGCCCGGAAGCGGGCAAGAACTATGGCTGGCCGGTCATCACCTATGGTCGCGACTATTCCGGCGCCAAGATCGGCGAGGGAACGGAAAAGGCGGGCCTGGAACAGCCGGTGAAATACTGGGACCCGTCCTTCGCACCCTCGGGCCTCGCCTTCTACACCGGCACGCTGATGCCGCAGTGGAAGGGTGACCTGTTCACCGGCGGGCTTGCCGGCGCGCGGCTGGTGCGCCTGAAGCTCGACCCGGCGCGCCAGAGCATCGCCCAGGAGGAAATCCTCCTCGCCGATCTCGGCGAACGCCTACGCGACGTGCGCCAGGGCCCGGACGGCGCGCTGTGGCTGCTGACCGACGACCCCTCGAACGGCCGCCTGCTGCGCCTCGCGCCGGCCGAGTGAGGGTCATGACCACTTCTGGAAGATGAAAAACGCGCCGAGCGCGATGAGGGCGAAGCCGATCAGGTGGTTCCAGTGGAAGGGCTCCTTCAGCCAGAGCACCGAGAAGCCGGCGAACACCACCAGGGTGATGACCTCCTGCATGGTCTTCAGTTCCACCGTCGAATAGGTGGCGGAGCCATAGCGATTGGCCGGCACGGCGAGGCAGTACTCGAAGAAGGCGATCCCCCAGCTCACCAGAATGGCGAGAAGCAGCGGCGACGATTTGTGCTTGAGGTGGCCATACCAGGCGAAGGTCATGAAGATGTTGGAGGCGACGAGAAGCAGGATCGGCGTCAACGCCGGGGGGATGAAGCCGAACATGCGCGGTTCCGTCGATTGAGGATAATAAAGCCCCCCGCTCAGCCATAGCGCAGCTTGAGCGACAGGATGCCGGCCAGCAGGACGAGGGTCACGGCATTGGCCATGATGACCGGAATCGAGCCGATCAGCACGCCGTAAACCAGCCAGAGCGCGACGCCGGCGGCAAATGCCAGATAGGCGATGAGCGAGAGGTCGCGGGTCTCGCGCGTGCGCAGGATCTTCAGCGCCTGCGGCAGCCAGCACAGCGTGGTGAGCAGCGCCGCGACGCCGCCGATCAGTTCGGTGGAAAGGGAGGAGCCGACCATGCCATTCGCCTCGCGCGGCGCCTTGCCGCCGGGCGGCGGTTCCCACGCCTGCCGGCTCCTGTCAATCGCGCGGCGCCGGGGCTGTCAGAGCTCGGCCCAGTGGCGCAGCAGGTTGTGATAGACATTGGCCAGCGACAGCACGGACGGGTCGTCGTCCGGCAGCCGAGCCCGCGTGCCCATGATGGCACGGTCGAGGTCATAGAGCATGGTGCGGCGCTCCTGGTCCTTGATCATCGATTGCGACCAGAAGAACGAGCCCCAGCGGCTGCCGCGGGTGATCTCGTTGACGCTGTGCAGGCTGGAGGCGGGATAGACCACCGCATGGCCCGCCGGCAGCTTCACCTCATGGGTGCCATAGGTGTCCTCGATCACCAGCTCGCCGCCATTATAATCCTCCGGCTCGGTGAGGAAGATGGTCGTGGAGACATCCGCCCGCATCCGCATGCCGGTGCCGGGAATGGCGCGGATCGCGCCATCGACATGGGCGCCGAATTTCATGCCGACATCGTAGCGGTTGAACATGGGCGGCAGCACACGCAGTGGCATGACAGCCGAGTTGAAGATCGGGTTGCGCCCCAGCGCCCGCAGCACGATGTCGCCCAGTTCGGCCGCCTCTTTCGACTCCACCGGGATCTGCAGGTTGAGCTTGCCCAGCGCCGCCTGCTGCCCGGCGGTGACGCGACCATCGACCCAGGGCGAGGCCTCCAGCACGCGCCGGCAATGAGCGACTTCGTCCGGGGTGAGGATGTCGGGAATCTGGATCAGCATGGGTGGGTCCGTTCAACGAAAAGAGGGGGAAAGCCGGATGAGCGGCCTTCCCCCGAGATGAGACGGTCAGGTCTTGAAGGCACTCGTCAGAAGGTCGCGCCGACGGTGAGGGTGAAGGTGCGGCCCGAGGACGGCACCGCCCGGTTGCCCCAGCCGGCGACGTAGTTCAGTTCGTCGGTCAGGTTGTAGGCGTTCAGCGCGATGCGGTAATTCTCGTATTCATAGGAAACCAGCGCATCCAGCGAGAAGGTCTCCGGAATGATCGCGGTGTTGGCGCTGTTGGTGTAGTATTCGCTGGCATAGGTGATGCCGCCGCCGACCAGCAGCTTGCCGGGAATCTGGCTCAGCACATCCTTGGTCAGCTCATAGGTCGTCCACAGGGTGAAGTTGTTCTCCGAGACGAAGGGAACCTCGTTGCCGACGTAGTCTGCGGTAGTCGAGGTTTGGATCTCGCTGTCATAATAGGCGTAGCCCGCCTGGATCACCCAGGCGCGGGTAATGTTGCCGGTAACGCCCAGTTCGACGCCCTGCACCCGCTGGTTCTCGCCGGTCTCCACCGTGTCGAAGGTGAAGGGGTCGACATAATACGCGTTGCTCTTGTCGACCCGGAACAGCGAGCCGGTGAAGCCGAGCCGCCCGTCCGGGGTCGAGACCTTGAAGCCGATCTCGTAGGTCTCGTTCTCTTCCGGCTGAAGGTTGTTCTGCGTCGGATTGACCACGGTGATGTCGTTGGTCGGGAACATGCCCTGCGGCGAGTAGGAGCGCGCCCAGGAGGCGTAATAGGTCTGGTTGGCGCTCGGCTCCCAGATGATGCTCGCCTTGGGGCTGGAGAACTGGGTCGTGCTTTCGGCATCGGTCCAGCTATTGGTGCCGTTGGCGCAGGTCGAGCCCACGCACCAGAACCTGTAATCGGCCGAATAGGTGTCGTAGCGAATGCCGCCCAGCACCGAGAGCTGCTCGGTCAGCCAGATCCGGTCGCTGACGAAGGCGCCGAAATCGGTAGCCGTCGATTCACGCTGGCCGTTATTGCCGAGAGGGTTCGGGTAGAGGAAATAGCCCGTGGTGTTGGCGTAGACCGGGTTCCAGATCGTCGACGTGCCCTTCGACCCGTTCACCGAGATCAGTGTGCGCTCGTCATCGACGAAATACATGTCGATGCCTGCCACCACTTCATGGCGCAGGAAGCCGGTGTTGAACTTGGCGATGGCGGTGGTGACGTTCTGGCCCGACCAGCTGGTCTGGTCGAAGCCGGGATTGCCGCCGCCGAAGGCGATCGCCGGGTTGTTGCCGGCGAAGAACTGGCCGGTGCAGGTCCCCTCATACTGCTCGGGCGTCGGGTTGGTCACGCCAGTCGGGCTGTTGGAGCAGCCAGCGACGCTCGTCGCGAAGTCGCGGGTGTAATAGCCGACGCGGGAGTCATTGGTGATGGTGAGCCAGTCATTCACCTCGCGCTTGTAGTTGGCGGTGAACATGTTGGCTTCGGTGTCGTCGTGGTCCGTCACCTTGCCGTAGAAATTGGTGCGCGGAACGCCCCACTCCGTCACCGGCTTGCCGAGCGAGCCGTAGCGCACCGCGTCGCCATAGCGTGGCGTTACGATAGGCACGCCGTAATCGGGGGTGCGCGAGCCGTTCTGGTAGAGATAGTTCAGGTGCAGGGTCTGGTCGGTGCCAAGGCCGAAACCGAGATCGGCCATCAGCCCGTAGCGGTTCGATTCGACATGGTCGCGGTCGGCCACGTCCTGCTCGTTCACCATGCCGACGATGCGGAAGGCGGAGGTGTCGCTGAGCTGCTTGTTAATGTCGAACACGCCGCGATAGAGCGGCCCGGTGCCGAACTGGCCCTCGAAGTCGTACTTGTCGCCGATATGCGCCTGCTTGAGCGTCGAGTTGACGACGCCGCCGGTGGTGCCGGCACCGAAGCTCTCGGAGGACGGGCCCTTGATGACCTCGACACTCTCATAGGCGAAGCTATCGCGGACATAGACGCCGAAATCGCGCAGGCCGTTAATGTAGACGTCGCCCTTGGACTGGAAGCCGCGAATGCGGAACTGGTCGCCATTCATGCCGCCGCCGCCCTCGCCGATGCCGACGGTGACGCCCGGCACATTGCGCAGCGCCTGCTCCAGCGTGGTGACGCCCTGCTCCTGCATGGTCTGCTGGTTGATGACCTGCACGACCTGGGGAATGTCCTGGATCCGGCCGGGCAGACGCGAAATGCCGGTCGTGCCCTCAAGCGTGTTGTCCGGCGCGCTCTCGCCCTCGACCGTGACCGTCGGCAGATCCTCCTCGGGTGCGGGCGCGGCGGCTTGCTGCGCCTGCGCGGAGAACAGCGGCAGCGTCGACAGCGTCACCGCCAGGCCGGCCGTCCAGGCGGCGTTATGAGAAGTATCCCGCAATGATCGCAATGTCTTCATTAGATCCAAGCCCCTAATGTTTCTTATTTTTGCCTATTATCTACGATTGTTAACGCCTTCAAACGTTATGTTTTTTACGTATTCCAACGTAGAAATTGTATATCGATTCAAAACTGTTGTTTTTAATTGTTAAAACTTGAATATAATGCACAAACTCTGACGAAAACTACCCTTGAGATTAGGCGCTATAAGGATATTAAGCGCTGGTGGCACCCCGGGACGGCGCCGCGACAGCGCGCAAAGCGGCAGGACGGGATGGGGAACGGCTGGATTTCCTTCACAGAGTTGACACAAATTGGCCCCGAACTGTTGCGCGCGCGCATCAGTGAGAACCCCGCCGCCGCCGCCCGTTGGGTGGAAGCGGCGGCGCTGGCTGGCATCGTCAATGCCCAGATCGCCTGGGGGCAAATGCTGGTTGACGGTCGCGGCGTGGCGCGGGACCCGGCCGCAGGGCTGCGCTGGTTCCAACTCGCCGCCGCCGCCGGCAGCACTGACGGGATCAACATGGTCGGGCGCTGCCATGAGCTCGGCTGGGGCGCGCCCATCGACCCCACCCGCGCCGCCGCGCTGTACCGGCAGGCAGCGGAGCGCGGCCATGGTTGGGCGCAGTTCAACCTCGCCACGCTGCTGCTTGATGGACGGGGCGTCGCCGCCGACCGGATACAGGCTCTGCACTGGTACGTCCGCGCCGCCCGTAATGGAGAAGCAGACGTCGCCGCGAAGGCGGCCACCATGATCGGGCGCTCGCTCGAACTTGGCTGGGAACGTCCGGCCCGCCCGGCAGCGGCGCTGCGCTGGTATCGCCGGGGCGCCGAGGGCGGGGATTATCGCGGCCAGTTCGACTATGCCCGCCTGCTTCTGGAGCGCAGCGGCCGGGTCGACCTCGCCGCGCCATGGTTCGCCCGCTGCATCGAGGTCGGCGTGCCGGCCTTCTGCCGGCATGTTGGCGTCGCCCTGCGGCAGGCGCCGCACCCGGAACTGCGGCGCCTCGCCCTGCGGGCGCTCGAACGCGCCACCCTGAGCGGCGAGCCGGCGGATCTGCGCGTGCTCGGCGGGGCGCTGGCGGAAGGGCTGGGCGGCAAGCCTGACCCGCAAGGCTCGGCCGTCGCCTTCCGCCGCGCCCGCGAGGCGGAGGCGAGACGGATGACGGACGAAGCTGCTTTGGCAGCATCTCCCGCCCCTTTGCCGGACCGTATCCCTCCGGTCGGACGTCGGGTGCAAACACCGCTTTCGGCCCTGGGCCGGCTCTTTGGGCTCTCCCTGAGCCGCCGCCGACCAATCACAAATAAGTCATAGCCTTCCGGGGGGCCTTGCGGGTGAGCGCCCTCGGCCCGCGCGGCCTGAACAGCAACAACAGCGCCACCATCGGCGGTGCGCAGGCCGTGGATGTGGAGAGCCGCGCCCGTCTGGGCGGCCCGCGTGGCCTGCGTGCCAGCGCCGACGTTGATGTCGGCGGCGAGAACACAGCCGCCATTGGCATCGGCATCGGCATTGGCGGTGGCGGCGGCGGGAATCCTGGCGAACCTGGTTCGCCCGGCGGACCTGGCACCCCGGGCGGCCCCTCAGCCGGCGGCACCGGCGCGGGGACGGGAGCCGGCAGCTCCGACATGGCGGCCAAGAAGCTGCGCTGCACCGGTGTCCTGTCCGAGCCGCGCGCCTATGATTCCGGCATCGTCGCCCTGTGCCGCGATCTCGTCGGCGGCTGACCCAACCTAAGCCTGCACGAAGGCCGCCCCGGCGTAAACCGGGGCGGCCTTTTTTCGCCGGGGCGGCTTTTTTCGCCGGAATCCGGCCCTCCCCTCGCAGATGCGCAAACTTCATGCTTCCGTTAAGGGAACGTCTTTGCACCGCCGCGATTGCAGGGGAGTATCGCGTGGCTCCCCGAATCCGGTTCCCCCATGGCCCAGCTCCTCGTCCTCCTGAACGCTAATGCCGGCACGCTGCTGGACCGCAATGCCGAGGAGGTGCGCCGGCACATCGCCGACGGGCTCGACGGCGGCGGGCGGAGCGTCGAGGTGAAGCTGCTGCGCGGCAAGGAGCTGGTGCAGGCGATCCGCGCCTCCGGCACGGGCGAGCACGACACCGTCATCGTCGGCGGCGGCGACGGCAGCGTGAGCCTGGCGGTGCAGAGCCTTGAGGGTTCCGGCAAGACGCTCGGCATTCTGCCGCTCGGCACGCTCAATTTGCTGGCTACCGATATCGGCATGCCGCGCGAGCTCGACGCGGCGCTCCTCGCCCTCAGCGAGGCGAAAGTGGCGGAGATCGACCTGGCGACGCTGAATGGGCGGCGCTTCCACACCATTTCCGGCATGGGCTTCTTCAGCCAGATGGCCCGCGCCCGCGAAACTGCCCGGCGCTGGAAACTCTGGCGCTTTCTCGCCGTTGCGATCGCCGCCGTCTATGCGCTGCGCCGCAGTGGCCGCTTCGACCTCGACGTGACAGTGGATGGCACGCCGCACCATTTCCAGGCTTTTGCCGCGCTGCTGTCGGTCAACCGCTTCACCGGCCCAGGCTGGCGGCGCAGCCGGCTCGACGAGGGCGTGCTCGAACTCACCGTCGCTGAGGATCGCGGCGGGCTCGCCCTGCTGAAGGCCGGGGCCGACATGGTGACGGATAATTGGCGCGACAATCCCGGTATCATCAGCCTGACCGGCCGTGAAATCGTGCTGCGCCGCGCCAATCGTGCCCGTGCCTGGGTCTCGACCGATGGCGAACTCGGCCGCGAGGACATGCCGCTCACCTATGCCATCGTACCGCGCGGGCTCAAGCTGCTGATACCGCCCGCCGCGCCGGGCGAGCCGGCGACCCTGGCGGAGGCAACGGCGGAGGCCTCCGGCGCGGCGCCCGAGACGGCCCGGCCGTGAGCCCCTTTTGCCGAGTTTCCGCCTCGGTCGGCGCCCGCAGGCCCGCCTTCTTCCTCAGAGCGGCTCGATCTCATAGACCACGGTGACGCCGGCGCGCACCTGCGTCTCGCCGGCCTCCACCGGCACCGAATCCATCTTCTCCGCCCGCGCCGCCATCATCATGCGCGGCATCGGCCGGGGGCCGGCGTCGCTGGCGATCGACACCACCCGCACCAGCCGCACCCCGGCAGCCTGGGCGATGATCTCGGCCTGGTGGCGCGCCTCTTTCACCGCCTCGGCCCGAGCGGTGTCTTCCAGCTTGGCGGGATCGGCGATGTCAAAGGCGATGCCGCTTATCTGGTTGGCGCCGTTGGTCACAAGCTGGTCCAGCAGATCGCCGAGCTTGCCGAGATCGCGCAGCCGCACCGTGACGGCATTGTTCACCTGATAGGAGGCGATGCGAAGCGGGTCGCCCTCCTTCTTCTGCGGTGCGTATTGCGGCTGCACCGAGAAGCCTGATGTGGAGATGTCACGCGGTTCGACGCCCGCCGCCTTGATCGCCTCGATCATCGTCGCCACGGCGGCGGAATTGGCGTCGAGCGCCTCGCGCGCCGTCTTGCCCTCACTCACCACGCCAGAGGTCAGCGTCGCCATGTCGGGCACCGCGCTGGCCAGGCCTTCGCCGGAGACCGAGAGCGTCGCCCGCCGGGCGTTGGGGGCGAGGTCCTGCGCGGCGAGCGGCGACAGGCTGGCGACGAGCCCGGCGGCACCGAGAAAGGCAGCGCAGGCGGTGGCGCGGAGAAACTTCATGTCTTTCACTTCCTTGAAACTGCCGGGACAGGCGTCGGTCGGCCGGCATGTCCCTGAGCTGACGCACTGACGGTGCGGCACGCCAGAGCACCGCGCGAAGGCGGCGGGATTGCGGCGGCGACGCCGTCAGCCGCACCGGGATGGGTCGCGGCCGCGCTGCAAGCCGCGCTGCGCAACGTCGCAGGGCCGCGTTGCGGCGGTCGCGCCAAGCCCAGAGCCCCGAGCCCCGAAACGGACCCGAGCGCACGTCTTTCCCGCCGGAGCGCTCCCTTCCCTCACGCCAAGGTGGATGGCCACCGCGACGCAGTTGGCGCGGGCGCATCGCTTTGCTAGTTTCCACCGCCCGCGCCGCTCCACAGCACCGCCGGCCGGGCCTGTAGCTCAATGGTTAGAGCCGACCGCTCATAACGGTCTGGTTGTAGGTTCGAGTCCTACCGGGCCCACCATTATTTCAACGACGTGCCGAATTTTCGCCTGCCGCGCTTCGCGCGGGTTCAGGTGCGGCCGCGTCCCGACAAGCTTCCCACAAGCTTCCATCATCACATCCTGTGATGCTCTCGCCAACGGGAGCGACCTGCGGCGCGGGCAACGCCCGGCGCAGAGCGAGTGATTTTCAGGAGGCATCATGAAACTCTATCCGGGCCTGAAAGCTCTCGTCATTATCGGTGCCGGTATCGGCGGCCTGTGGGTCATGCGCGGCGATGCCCCCGCCACAACCGCTAGGTTGAAATGCGAGAGCCACCTTGAAACCGCGACAGGCCACGATCTCAGTGCTGGCGAGGTCTCCGCGATGACGGTTACCGGCGACGCGCAGAACGGCAAGGTTCAGGGCGCCTTCATACGCAACGATGAATTGCGATCCGCTGTGTGCGAATTTGAGAACGCCCGCACGACGCGCGTCGCGATCGATGGAAAGACGCAATAGATGAAAGTCATGGCCGGCCATTGATTGCGAGGTTTGCCGGCTCTCCCGCCGCCAATGTCGCAGAGACAACCGTCCTGATCCGCCACGCCGTCGTCAGGTCCCGCAGTCCGCCGGCCGAACGTCGCCCGCCTTCGCCGGGAACAATCTCGTTCACCAATTGTTAACGATTGTTGCAACGGGAGGTCGCTCCATGCTCGCGCATAAATTCGACATCGACTCCTCCAGCCTTTCGTTCGATCGGCAGCAGGGACGTCTGGCCATGAAGCTGCAGCCGGTGGTTCCCGACTACGACGAAGCTGCGGTGCTGGTGCATGGCTGGGGCGTCATGGCCGGCTGTCCGCAGGTCCGCCGGCTGGTCGTTGACGTGGTAGAGGTCGATGCCGTGCCGCTGCCGTCCATGCCTGCTCGGCATGCGTCCTGACGGCGGAACCCGGTCGTCAGTACCGCGTTTCCCCTTCATCACGAAGGAGCAAAATCATGGCCACCTCTACCGACCTCGCCACCCTCTCGCGCGATCTCGATGTCCTCCGCCGCGACGTGGCGAAGCTGACCGGATCGCTTGCCAGCCAGGGAGGCGACAGTGTCCGACGCTACGCCAGCCGCTACGCGCGTCAGGGCGCTGCACGGGCCGGCGCGGCTTTGGATTATGCCGCGCATGGTGGTGCCGACCTGCTGGAGGAAGCCGGCGGCCACGCCCGGCACGCGGCCGACGAAGTGGCGGCGCAGGTCCGCCGGCATCCGGCCATCGCGATCGCCGGCCTGTTGACGATTGGGCTGATCGCCTATTTGGCCTCTGGGCGTCGCTAGGACGTCCGGCGCTGGGCTGCGGCCTGAGTCCCAACCCGGCACAGCCTTCCTTCTCAAATAGGGCGCGGCAGGCTGATCGTGCCCCTGCGACCGTCTCTGGATGCAGGGGTAGCCGCGCTTCCAGGACCGATGGGAGGAGGAGAGACGAGCGTCTCCCCCTCCCTTTCCTTTTGGGGCACGCAAGGCCACGATCCGCGACGCCGCGTCAGTGCCCGCACGGCGGCGCGCGCGCGTGTGATCGCCTCCGCCAGCGGCGGCACTTGACCTTCGGCACCCCGGCGTCATTTCGAGGGCGACGCTCCGCCCATGGAGAGAGAAACGACGAGGCCCGATAATGCATACCCCTTCCGTCACCTCCGCCTGGCTGGCGGCAGCTTTTGCCGCCCTTTTCGGTCTTTCCCTGCCCGCCGCCGCGCAGTCCATGCCCAACTCGCTCACCATGAGCTGCGCGCAGGCGCGGGCGCTGGTGCAGCGCGAGGGGGCGGTGGTCATCGGCACCGGGCCGAACCTCTATGACCGTTTCGTCACCGATGCCGGCTATTGCCAGTCCCAGCGCTCCAAGCCGGCCTGGATCGCCACGCGGGACAATCCCCAATGCCTCGTCGGCCAGCTCTGCCGCGAGCGGCGCTTTCGCTGGCGTTGAGGCCATGCCGGGGTTCCGCACCTCCTAAACGGTTGCGCGATACGCCGACGGGGGGCATAAGCGCGGCAAAGAGTTTGGAGGAATTCCATGCCCGCCTATCGTTCCCGCACGACCACCCATGGGCGCAACATGGCCGGCGCGCGCGGCCTCTGGCGCGCCACCGGCATGAAGGACGGCGATTTCGGCAAGCCGATCATCGCCGTGGTCAACTCCTTCACCCAGTTCGTGCCCGGCCATGTCCATTTGAAGGACCTCGGCCAGCTGGTGGCGCGGGAGATCGAGGCGGCGGGCGGCGTCGCTAAGGAATTCAACACCATCGCGGTCGATGACGGCATCGCCATGGGCCATGATGGCATGCTCTATTCGCTGCCCTCGCGCGAACTGATCGCCGACAGCGTGGAGTACATGGTCAACGCGCACTGCGCCGACGCCATGGTCTGCATCTCCAATTGCGACAAGATCACCCCCGGCATGCTGATGGCGTCGCTGCGCCTCAACATCCCGACCGTGTTCGTCTCCGGCGGCCCGATGGAGGCCGGCAAGGTGGTGCTGAACGGCAAGACCAAGGCGCTCGACCTGGTCGACGCCATGGTCGCCGCCGCCGACGACCGAGTGTCCGAGGAAGACGTCGCCGTCATCGAGCGCTCGGCCTGCCCGACCTGCGGCTCCTGCTCGGGCATGTTCACCGCCAATTCGATGAATTGCCTCACCGAGGCGCTCGGCCTCGCTCTTCCGGGCAATGGCTCGACGCTGGCGACGCATGCCGACCGCAAGCGGCTGTTCGTCGAGGCCGGCCACACCATCGTCGATCTCGCCCGCCGCTATTACGAGCAGGACGATGCCAGCATCCTGCCGCGCTCGGTGGCGAGCTTCGCCGCCTTCGAGAACGCGATGACGCTCGACATCGCCATGGGCGGCTCTACCAACACCGTGCTGCATCTGCTCGCCGCCGCCCATGAGGGCGAGGTGCCCTTCACCATGGCCGATATCGACCGGCTCTCGCGCCGCGTGCCGGTGCTGTGCAAGGTCGCCCCGGCGGTGCCTGATGTGCATGTGGAAGACGTCCACCGCGCCGGCGGCATCATGGGCATTCTGGGTGAGCTCGACCGGGCCGGCCTGCTCGACACCTCGGTCGGCTCCATCCACGCCACCTCGCTCGGCGCGGCACTGGAGCACTGGGATGTAAAGCGCAACGCAAGCGAGGCGGTGCACGAGTTCTTCCGCGCCGCGCCGGGCGGGGTGCCGACCCAGGTCGCCTTCAGCCAGGCCGCCCGCTATGACGAAATCGACCTCGACCGCGAAAAGGGCGTGATCCGCGACCTGGAGCACGCCTTCTCCCGCGATGGCGGCCTCGCCGTGCTCTACGGGAACCTTGCCGAGGATGGCTGCATCGTGAAGACGGCCGGCGTCGACGAGAGCATCCTGAAGTTCACCGGCACCGCCCGTGTGTTCGAGAGCCAGGACGACGCCGTCTCCGGCATTCTCGGCAACCGGGTGAAGCCGGGCCAGATCGTGCTCATCCGCTATGAGGGTCCGCGCGGCGGGCCGGGCATGCAGGAAATGCTGTACCCGACCAGCTATTTGAAGTCGAAGGGCCTCGGCAAGGAATGCGCGCTCATCACCGATGGCCGCTTCTCCGGCGGCTCCTCGGGCCTTTCGATCGGCCATGTTTCGCCGGAAGCGGCGGAAGGCGGCACGATCGGGCTGGTGCGCGAGGGCGATGTGATCGAGATCGACATCCCCAACCGGCGGATCCACCTCGCGGTGGACGAGGCCGAACTCGCCGCCCGCCGCGAGGAGCAGCAGGCCAAGGGCTGGGTTCCGGCCGAACCGCGCAAGCGCAACGTCACCACCGCGCTCAAGGCCTATGCCGCGCTCGCCACCAGCGCCGCCAAGGGCGCCGTGCGGCAGATTCCCTGAGCGGGCAATGACCCGATGGCCGCGCCAACCGCGCCGGCTGTCAGCCGCAACAGCACAGGAGGCGGGGCCGCGGGCTCCGCCTTCTTCGCTTCGATCCTTTGAAGACGACCCATGGAGGCCCGCATGGCCGACGAAGACGACGCCTATGTCTATGACGAAGCCACCGGCGAATGGCGCCCGGCCTCGGAAATGAAAGCGGCCGCCACCGCCGCGCCGGAAGTGCGCGATGCCTCCGGCACCGTGCTGGTGGACGGTGATTCCGTCGTCCTCATCAAGGACCTGAAGGTGAAGGGCGCCGGCCAGACGCTGAAGCAGGGCACGGTGATCAAGACCATCCGCCTCACCGATAATCCGGAGGAAATCGACTGCCGCTTCGAGGGCATCAAGGGCCTGGTCCTGCGCACCGAATTCGTGCGCAAGCGCGGCTGAGAGGGCGGGGCCGCGTGGCGCGCGGCGTGGTGGCATGGTAGCTTTCGGCGTGCCACCGCTCACCCCCCGCAGGTTGATCCATGAGAAAGCTTGTCCTCTCCTTCGCCCTTGCCGGCGCTGCCGCCGCAGGCCTGCCCCACGCCGCTCTGGCGGATAAGATCGACCTCTCCACCACGACCTGCGCGCAGTTCCTGGAGAGTGACAAGACCGAGATCATGCTGACGCTGGCCTGGCTCGACGCCTATTACAAGGATGTCGACGCGCCGCCTGTCATCGACACCGACAAATTCGTCGAGAATGCCGGCAAGCTCGGCGAATATTGCGCCGCCAATCCCACGATCGGCCTCATCACCGCCGCCGACGAGATGTTCGACAACTGAGGCGCTCGCGGGGGCGGGCCGTCGCGGGACGCCCTCACTTTAGTATCGACGACACTTTGTCCGATCAGCCTGCGGCGCGGGCTGGTCGGCGCTGGCTTTCCTCTGGCGTAAAAACGCCTCGCGACGAGACCCCGTCCCGGCGCCTTTGCCGGTGTTATTTTCATGTATCACCGGTAATATCTGGTGCAACAGACGCATAATGACTACCATTTTGCAGTCGAGTGGTAGCAATTTAAGGCAGAGATAACATAACTTATCTCGGAACCATACGTAATCTTCAGGATTATTCCTCACACAAACCGGAGGATATCCTATGATTAACGTCAAGACGACTTCGGCGGCCGTTCTCGCCGCGATGCTTGCTCTCAGCGCCCCGGCTTTCGCCCAGAGCTCCGGCACGGGCGGCTCATCGTCGAGCGCTGGCGCTTCAGACTCGGGCAACACTGGCGGCTCGGCGACGGGCAATTCGGGCACCACCGACAGCACTGCCGGCGGCATGAACCCCGCTGCGGGCTCGGGCATGAACTCGTCGGAAGGTCGCAACACCACCTCCGGCACCATGGGCACGGATGCCGGCGCGACCGCCCCGGCCAATGCCGACCGGCCGGACGACACCAGTTCCAACCGCGACTGCACCAGCCAGCAGACCCCCTGCTGATCGCGCGCAACCGTTGCTTTACTGGAAAGGCCGCCTCTCCCCGGGGCGGCCTTTTTCGTTTCGGAAGAGGGGCTGAGAGGCATGGCGACCCCTGTTCCTACCGCCCCTCCACGTGCGGTGCGATTGGAACAAAACGCGAAACGTGCTCTCTGGGCAGGAGGTTCCCCACCCGGAGATTCGTCCGCCCATGCTCCCCGCCGCCTATCTCGACCGGCTCAACCCGCAGCAGCGGCGCGCGGTTGAACATGGCATCGCCGGTATCGGCGAGGTGATTGGCGGGCCGCTGCTCGTCATTGCCGGGGCCGGCTCGGGCAAGACCGACACCCTCGCCCATCGCGTCGCCCATCTCATCGTCAACAAGGCCGATCCGCGCCGCATCCTGCTGCTCACCTTCTCGCGCCGGGCGGCAGCGGAGATGGCGCGCCGCGTCGAGCGCATCGCCGCAAAGGTGCTGGGCCCCGACGCCAGGGCACTGACCGAGGGGCTGAACTGGGCCGGCACCTTCCACGGCATCGGCGCCCGCCTGCTGCGCGACCATGCGCTGGATATCGGCCTCGACCCGAACTTCACCATCCACGACCGTGAGGACAGCGCCGACCTCATCAACCTCATCCGCCATGAGCTCGGCTTCTCGAAGACCGAGAAGCGCTTTCCCACCAAGGGTACGCTCATCGCCATCTATTCCCGCGCGGTGAACGCCGAGCAGAAGCTGGAGGAGGTGATCGGCCGCGCCTTCCCGTGGTGCGCCGGGTGGAGCGGGGAGCTGAAGGCGATCTTCTGCGCCTATGTCGAAGCAAAGCAGCGCCAAAACGTGCTCGATTACGACGATTTGCTGCTCTATTGGGCGCAGATGATGGGCGAGCCGGCGCTGGCCGCCACGGTGGCCAGCCGGTTCGACCATGTGCTGATCGACGAATATCAGGACACCAACAAGCTTCAGTCCTCGATCCTGCTGGGTCTCAAGCCGGACGGGCGCGGTCTGACCGTGGTCGGCGACGACGCGCAGTCGATCTATTCCTTCCGCGCCGCCACGGTCCGCAACATTCTCGATTTCCCCGGCCATTTCACGCCCCGTGCCGATACCATCATGCTGGAGCAGAATTACCGCTCCACCCAGCCGATCCTCGCCGCCGCCAATGCGGTGATCGATTTCGCCAGCGAGCGCTACGCCAAGAATCTCTGGTCCGAGCGCGCCGCCGGCGAGCGCCCGGTGCTGGTGAGCGTGCGCGACGAGATCGAACAGGCCAATTTCATCGCCTCCCGCGTGCTGGAGAACCGCGAGGACGGCATCGTCCTCAAGCAGCAGGCGGTGCTGTTCCGCGCCGCTCATCACAGCGGGCCGCTGGAGGTGGAGCTGACCCGCCGCAACATTCCCTTCGTGAAGTTCGGCGGGCTGAAGTTCCTCGATTCCGCCCATGTGAAAGACGTGCTCGGCGTGCTGCGCTTCGTCGAGAATCCGCGCGACCGGGTGGCGGGCTTCCGCGTGCTGCGCCTGCTCTCCGGCCTCGGTCCCGCCACCGCCGGGCGCATTCTCGACGCGGTCGATGCCGCCGGCACGTTGGTGCCGGCGCTGGAGGCGGTGACGCCCCCGGCCCGCGCGGAAAAGGAATGGCCTTCCTTCCTCGCCATGGCCCGTGAGCTGAAGGCGAACAGCGCGGGCTGGCCGGGCGAGCTCGACCTAGTGCGTGCCTGGTACGAGCCACTGCTGGAGCGGCTGCACGAGGATGCCGGCAGCCGGCAGGCCGACCTCGTGCAACTCGCGCAGATCGCCGCGAGCTACCCCTCCCGCGCCCGCTTCCTCACCGAATTGACGCTCGACCCGCCGGACGCTACCAGCGCCGAGGCCGGGCCGCCGCACCGCGACGAGGATTATCTCATCCTCTCCACCATCCATTCCGCCAAGGGGCAGGAATGGAAATCGGTGTTCGTGCTCAACGCGGTGGATGGCTGCATCCCCAGCGATCTCGGCACTGGCACGCGCGAGGAGATCGAGGAGGAGCGGCGCCTGCTCTATGTCGCGATGACGCGGGCGAAGGACAGCCTGCATCTGATGCTGCCGCAGCGTTTCTTCACCCACGGGCAGGCCGCGCGCGGCGACCGCCATGTCTATGCCGCCCGCACCCGCTTCATCCCGCCCACCATCCTCGGCCGCTTCGCCATGGCCAGTTGGCCACCCGCGCAGGCCGACGCCACCGGCCGCCAAGGCGAGCCGCGCGCCGCCGTCGATATCGGCGCGCGGATGCGGGCGATGTGGAAGTAAGGGGCTGTTTTCCGTTTCCCTCGCCCACCCCGCGGCCCTCATCCCCGGGCTCGACCCGGGGACCCAGCCCAGCCACCGGCGCGGCGTGTGAAAGCCTGGGTGGCCGGGTCAAGCCCGGTCGTGAGGAAGGTTATTGGCGAGTGCATGAACGAGCCCCGCGCCGGGGCGAGGCGTTGCACGGCATGCAGCGCGATGGCTTCAGCGTATCCGCACCCCCGGCCCATGCTCGCCGCGAGGAAGCAGCATCACGCCCGCATCCTGCAGGGTACGAACCAGCAGGGTTTCCGTGCCCCGGTGCAGCACATGGCGGTGCCGCTCGAAATCACGCACCGTGCTACGGGAAACGCCGGCGCGCTCGGCCAGATGCTCCTGCGTCCAGTCGAGAAGCCCACGTGCCGCGCGGCATTGTTCGGGCGCAAGTTCCATCGTTTCTGCCTTGCGTGAAGACGATCAAATCAACCATAATGGGCGACATCTCGCAAGATGCTCTCGCAAGACGCTAGGATTCACCGCCCGCAGGGAGGCTCCCGCTACCTATGCCGCATGACACGCTTCTCCTCGTCGCGCTGCTTCTGCCGTTTCTCGGCAGCCTCGCTGCGGGGTTTCTGCCGACCCATGCGCGCAATGCCGCGGCGGTTCTGGCGGGAAGCGTGGCGGTGGCGGGGATGGCGATCACCATCTGGCTCTACGCCATGGTGGCGGAAGGCACGCCGGTGCAGTTCTGGCTGTCCTGGCTGCCGATGCTGGGGCTCGATTTCACCCTGCGGCTCGACGGCCTCGCCTGGCTGTTCGCGATGATGATCTTCGGCATCGGCGCGCTCGTCGTGCTCTATGCCCGCTACTACATGTCGCCCGAAGACCCGGTGCCGCGCTTCTTCTCCTTCCTGCTCGCCTTCATGGGCTCGATGATCGGCATCGTGCTGTCGGGCAACCTCATCCAGCTGGTGTTCTTCTGGGAACTGACCAGCCTGTTCTCCTTCCTGCTCATCGGCTACTGGCACCACAGCGCGAGCGCGCGCGACGGCGCCCGCATGGCGCTCACCGTTACCGGCACGGGCGGGCTGTGCCTGCTGGTCGGGGTGCTGCTGGTCGGGCGCATCGTCGGCAGCTACGACATCGACCAGGTGCTGGAATCGCGCGACCTCATCGTCCAAAGCGATCTCTACGTGCCGGCGCTGGTGCTGATCCTGCTTGGCGCCTTCACCAAGAGCGCGCAGTTCCCGTTCCATTTCTGGCTGCCGCACGCCATGGCGGCGCCGACCCCGGTCTCGGCCTATCTGCACTCGGCCACCATGGTGAAGGCGGGCATCTTCCTGCTGATGCGGCTGTGGCCGGTGATGTCGGGTACCGATGCCTGGTTCTACCTGGTGGTACCGGCCGGGCTGGTGACACTGCTGCTCGGCGCCTTCATCGCCATCTTCCAGCAGGACCTGAAGGGGCTGCTCGCCTATTCCACTATCAGCCATCTCGGCCTGATCACCCTCCTGCTCGGCCTTGGCAGCCCTCTGGCGGCGGTGGCGGCGATCTTCCACACGCTGAACCACGCCATCTTCAAGGCGTCGCTGTTCATGGCGGCCGGCATCATCGACCATGAGACTGGCACCCGCGACCTGCGCAAGCTGAGCGGGCTCTACCGCTACATGCCGTTTACCGCGACGCTGGCCATGGTCGCCGCCGCCGCCATGGCCGGGGTGCCGCTGCTCAACGGCTTCATCTCCAAGGAAATGTTCTTCGCCGAGGCGGTGGCCGACCATACCGGCTCGCTGCTCGACGACAGCCTGCCCTATTGGGCGACGCTCGCCGGCGTGTTCAGCGTCACCTATTCGCTGCGCTTCATCCTCGGCGTGTTCTTCGGACCCCCACCCATCGATCTGCCGCACCGCCCGCACGAGCCGGCGCACTGGATGCGCTTCCCAATCGAACTGCTGGTGCTGATCTGCCTGCTGATCGGCATCGTGCCGGGCCTGACCGTCGGCCCGGTGCTGGCCACGGCGGTGAATGGCCTGCTGGACACCACCCCGCCCTATTACAGCCTGTCGCTCTGGCACGGCTTCAACCTGCCGCTGATGATGAGCCTGATCGCCATGGCCGGCGGCGTGGTGCTGTATCTCGGCCTGCGCCGCTACCTTGAGAGCGGCATAGAGGGCCCGCCGATCCTGCGCGATTTCAAGGGCCAGCGCATCTTCGAAAAGGTGCTGGCGACGCTCTCCTGGCAATGGGCGCGGGCGGGCGAGAGCGCGCTTGGCACGCGGCGCCTGCAGCCGCAGATGCGGATTGTCATCAGCCTCGCCGTAGTGGCGGCGCTGGCGCCCTTCCTCGCCAATGGCGCCGTCGGCACCGGCGACATGCCCGGCACGCCGCTGCCGCCCGCCTTCGCCCTGCTGTGGCTGATCGGCGGGGCCTGCGCGCTCGGCGCCGCCTATCAGGCCAAATACCACCGTTTCGCCGCGCTGGTGCTGGTGGGCGGGGCGGGTCTCGTCACCTGCCTCACCTTCGTCTGGCTCTCGGCCCCGGACCTTGCCGTCACCCAGCTGCTGGTGGAAATCGTGACCACGGTGCTGCTGCTGCTCGGCCTGCGCTGGCTGCCCAAGCGGATCGAGGAGGTCTATCCCACGCGCCCGCCGCTGAAGGTGCTGCTGCGCCGCTATGTCGACATCACCATCGCCTGCGCGCTCGGCGGGGTGATGGCGTTCCTGGCCTATTGCCTGATGACCCGCCCGCTGACCTCAAGCGTCTCGCGCTTCTTCGTCGAGCGCGCCTATTCGGAAGGCGGCGGCACCAACATCATTAACGTCATCCTGGTGGATTTCCGCGGCTTCGACACGATGGGCGAGATCGTCGTGCTGTGTCTCGCCGCGCTCACCGTCTTCGCCCTGCTGCGCCGTTTCCGCCCCGCCCCGGAGAGCATCCGCACCCCGGAGCAGCAGCGCATCCAGAACGCCTATGACGAAGCCTCGCCCGACCGCTCGCCCGGCGACACCGTGGCCGACTATATGCTGATCCCGCGCCTCATCATGCACTGGCTGTTCCCGGTGATCGCGGTCATGGCGGTCTATCTGTTCATGCGCGGGCATGATCTGCCAGGCGGCGGCTTTGCCGCCGGCATCACCCTCTCCATCGCCTTCGTGGTGCAGTATATGGCGAGCGGGGCGCGCTGGGTGGAGGACCATCTGCGGGTGCTGCCGCTGCGCTGGATGGGGCTGGGCCTGCTCACCTCCTGCGCTACCGGCGTCGGCTCCTGGTGGTTCGGCTACCCGTTCCTCACCTCGCATTTCCAGTATGTGGAGGTGCCCTTCATCGGCAAGATGCCGGCGGCCTCGGCGCTGCTGTTCGATCTCGGCGTGTTCGCGCTGGTGGTCGGCGCCACCGTGCTGATCCTCATCGCCCTTGCCCACCAGTCGCTGCGCAGTTCACGCGCCGCGCAGGTCAATGAGGGGGGCGAGTGATGGAAATCGTCCTCTCCATCGGCATCGGCCTTTTCACCGCCTCGGGTGTCTGGCTGCTGCTGCGCCCACGCACCTACCAGGTCATCATCGGCCTCGCTTTGCTGTCCTATGCGGTGAACCTGTTCATCTTCGCCATGGCCGGCGGGGGCTTGCGCGTCGACGCGCCGCCCATCCTGGCGCCCGGCGGCGTCGGCGATCCCACCGCCATCGCCGACCCGATCCCGCAGGCGCTGGTGCTCACAGCCATCGTCATCGGCTTCGCCATGACGGCGCTGTTCCTGGTCGTGCTGCTGGCCGCGCGCGGGCGCACCGGCACCGACCATGTCGATGGACGGGAGCCGGATCGATGACCCCGGTTCTCGACCATCTCGCCATCCTGCCGATCCTGCTGCCGCTGGCCGTCGGCGCCTTCATGCTGCTGTTCGACGAGCGCCGGCGCCTGCTGAAGATGTCGCTTAGCCTGGCCACCGTCTTCGCGCTGCTGGGAATCGCGGTGACGCTGGTGGTGCTGGTCGGCCTGCCCAATGGCGACCGCTGGTCGACCATGATCGTCTATCCGCTCGGCAACTGGCCGCCGCCCTTCGGCATCGTGCTGGTGGTGGACCGGCTCGCGGCAATGATGCTGCTGCTCACCTCGGTGCTGGGCTGCGCCACGCTGCTTTTCGCCATGGCGCGCTGGCACAAGGCGGGGCCGCGCTTCTACACGCTGTTCCTGCTGCTGCTGACCGGCCTCAACGGCGCCTTCCTCACCGGCGACCTGTTCAATCTCTTCGTGTTCTTCGAAATCCTGCTCGCCGCCTCCTATGGGCTGGTGCTGCACGGCTCCGGCACCGCGCGGGTTCGGGCGGGGTTGCACTATATCCCGATCAACCTTGTCGCCTCCTCGCTGTTCCTGATCGGCGTGGCGGTGATCTATGGCGTCACCGGCACGCTCAACATGGCCGACCTCAGCCGGATCGTGCCGACCCTGGCGCCGGAGTCGCGCACGCTGATGGAGGCGGGCGCGGCGGTGCTCGGCATCGCCTTTCTGGTGAAGGCCGGCATGTGGCCGCTCAGCTTCTGGCTGCCGACCACCTATGCCGCCGCCTGCGCGCCGATCGCCGCCATGTTCGCCATCATGACCAAGGTCGGCATCTATGTGATCCTGCGGCTGTTCCTGCTGTGCTTCGGCGACGAGGCGGGCGCCTCGGAGGAATTCGGCGCGCTCTGGCTGTATTATGGCGGCATGGCCACCATCCTGTTCGGCGGCATCGGCGTGCTGGCCTCGCAGTCGATGCAGCGGCTCGGCGGCTATTCGGTGCTGATCTCTTCCGGCACGCTGCTCGCCGCCATCGGCACCGGCAACAGCGCGGTGATATCAGGCGCGCTCTATTATCTCGTCACCTCCACACTGGCGATCAGCGCCTATTTCCTGCTGGTCGAGCTGATCGAGCGCGGCCAGGCCGCCGGCGCCGATGTGCTCGCGGTCACGCTGGAGATTTTCGGCGACCCGGAAGAGGACATCGAGGACGAGGACGAGGAGGTGGGCGTCGCCATTCCCGCCACCATCGCCGTGCTCGGCGGGGCGTTCCTCGCCACCACGGCGCTGCTCGCCGGCCTGCCGCCTCTGTCGGGCTTCATTGCCAAATTCGCCATGCTCTCGGCGCTGCTGAACGAGGCCGGCGACATTCCCTTCGCCCATTGGTCCTTCGTGGCGCTGCTGATGCTGTCGGGCCTCGCCACCCTCATCGCCATGACCCGCAACGGCATCCGCACCCTCTGGGTGCCGGCGGAGACGGAAATCCCCCGCGTGCGCGCCATCGAGGCGATCCCGGTGGGAGCGCTGCTGTTCCTGTGCGCGGCGATGACCTTCGCCGGCGGACCGGTCATGCGCTACATGGAGGCCACCGCGCAGATCCTGTACTGGCCGAGCGAATATGCCCGTGACGTGCTCGGCGACCGCCCCGCCGGCCACATCACCAGCGATCCCCGCGCCAGCGGGCACGGCCCGTCGGGAGGCCCGCCATGACCCGGCTGAAGCGCGTTCTGCCCTACCCGCTGCTGTTCCTGGCGCTGCTGGGCATGTGGCTGCTGATGACGCAGAGCCTGTCGGCAGGGCAGATCCTGCTCGGGGCGATCGTGGCCTTTGGCGGCTGCTGGACGATGGTGGCGCTGGACCCGCCGGCCGGCCGACTGCGCCGTCCCAGCGCGGTGGCGCGCCTCGCCGGGCGGGTCTTCGTCGACGTGTTTCGCTCCAATCTCGCGGTCGGCAGCATCATCCTCGGCAATGAGGACCGGCGCACCCATTCTGGCTTCATGAGCCTGCGGCTCGACCTCACCAGCCCCTATGGGCTCGCTGTCCTGGCCATCATCCTCACCTGCACGCCCGGCACGCAATGGGTGCGCTACGATCCCTCGCGGCGCGTGCTGATGCTGCATGTGCTCGACCTGGTGGACGACAGGTACTGGGTGCGGACCATCAAGGAGCGCTATGAGAGCCTGCTGATGGAGATCTTTGAATGAGCGTCGCCATCCTCGGCTGGTCGATCACGCTGGCGCAGGTGCTGCTGACCCTCGCCATGGCCTGCGCGGTGCTGCGCTTCATGCGCGGGCCCCGGGCGCAGGACCGCATCATCGGCCTCGATACCTTCTACGTGAACGCCATGCTGCTGCTCGTCACCCTCGGCATACGCAGTGGCGCCACGCTCTATTTCGAGGCGGCGCTGGTCATCGGCCTGCTCGGCTTTGTCGGCACGGTGGCGCTGGCCAAGTTCCTGATGCGCGGCGAGGTGATCGAATGAGCGCCCCGGACTTGCCGCTCTGGGCGGCCATTCTCGTCTCGTTCTTCCTGGTGGCCGGCGCGCTGGTGACGCTGCTCGGCTCGATCGGCCTGTGGCGGCTGCCGGACTTCTACGCCCGGCTGCACGCCCCCTCGCTCGGCGCCACGCTGGGCACCGGATTGACCCTCGTCGCCTCGATGATCTGCTTCTCGGTGCTGCAGGGCCGGCCGCTGGTGCACGAGGTGCTGATCGGCGTGTTCGTCACCATCACCACGCCGGTCACGCTGATGCTGCTGGCCAGCGCCTCGCTTTATCGCGACCGGGTGGAAGGCAACGACGCCGCACCCAAGAAGGACCCGCCGCCGACCGAGCTGTAAGCGCGGGCCCGCCTGCGTTCAGCGGCGCGGGTCGTCCGGCTTCTTCGGCGTGCCGTCGAGCGACCCGTCGACCGTCTTCACGGTATCAGGGGCAAAGCGTCCGCCGTCGCGGGCGGACGGCTCGCCATCGGTGGGGTGATTGTCGTTGTCCACCTCGCCCAGCGGCGGCTTGAGCGGATCGGACACCGCCGTCGTCCGGTCTTCGAGCACGGCGTCGATATTGGCGGGATCGACGACGACGGGGTTCTGGTCGAGCTTGCGGGGATCAAGAACCATCGGGCGGCCTCCATGGATATGTCAGGAGGTAACGGGCCGGATGGTCGCGAGTTCCCTGCCAGTGCCCTGCCGCCGCCCGCTCAGGCGTGGAACAGCCGCCGATAGAGAGTCGAGCGGTTGACGCCGAGCCGGCGGGCCGCCTGCGAGACATTGCCGCCGCAGGCCTCCACCGCCTGCCGCATCGCCTCGACGGTAAGCGCGTCGAGCGTGCCCGCCGGGGCCGTCCCCGCCGGCGCCGCCAGAATCTCCGGCGGCAGCATGTCCTCGCCGACCGGGCGGAACGGGTCGGCCAGAGCCGCCAGAGCGCGCAGCGTGCCGGCCAGCTGGCGGAAATTGCCCGGCCAGTCATAGGCGGCGAGCCGCGCCTCGCAGGCGTCCGAGAGCGTCAGCCGCTCATCCTCCACCAGCCGACGCCACAACGCCCGCACGATCTCCGCCCGGTCCGGCAGGCGGCGCAGCGGCGGCAGTTCGATCGTGTAATGGGCGATGCGGAAATACAGGTCCTGCCGGAAGCTGCCAGCCTCCACCAGCAGGCGCAGATCGCGATGGGTGGCGCAGAGCAGGGCGAAATCCACCTTCACCGGCCGGCCGCCGCCCAGCGGGGCGACCTCACGCTCCTGCAGCACCCGCAGCAGGCGCGACTGCAGCGCCAGCGGCATGTCGCCGATCTCGTCGAGAAACAAAACGCCGCCATCGGCCTCGCGCAGCAGGCCGCGTCGGCCCTGCCGGCGGGCGCCGGTGAACGCGCCGTCCTCATAGCCGAACAGCTCGGATTCGATCAGCGTCTCGGGAATGGCTGCGCAGTTCACCGCCACGAAGGCGCCGCCGCCGCGCGCGCTCAGCCGGTGGATCTCGCGCGCCGCCAGTTCCTTGCCGGTGCCGGTTTCGCCGCGGATCAGCACCGGCACATCGGCGCCCACCATCCGCACCGCCCGCGCCAGCGCCGCCCGCTCCTCGGCACCGAGCAGCGGCCCCTCTTCGCGCCGCGCCGGGCGCAGCTTGGGCGGTGCAACGGGCCGCGCGCCCGAGCCCTCGAAGCGGCCATAGAGCGGCCCGCCGCCGCGCCCGCGCAGCGCTTGCGTCTCGCCATCCGTGCCGGGCAGCCGCTCCAGCAAATCGCCGGCCCGCTTTTCACCGAGCGCCGACCAGTCGGCGCCGACCAGCCCGAGCCCTGCCCGGTTCGCCGCCACCAGCCGGTCGTCCTCGAACACCAGCACGCCCTCGCGTGAGGTGCCGAGCAGCGCCCGGTCGGCCTGCAGCCGCAGCACCCGGCGGCCGGCGAAACCCTCGTCGAAGAACCGATGCTCGATCTGCTCCACCGCGAGGCGCACCAGCCCGAGCGCGTGGCGATGGTCCACCGCCGCCGGGCCGGACATGTCCAGTGCCCCGACCGTCTGTCCATAGGGATCGAGGATCGGCGCCGCCGAACAGCTCAGAATGCCGTGCGGGTCGTAATAGTGCTCGCCGCCATGCACGCAGATCGGCCGGCCTTCGACCAGCGCCGTGCCCACCGCATTGGTGCCGGTGGAAGCCTCGCCCCACAGCACACCGGGCCGCAGCGCCACCTGCGCCGCCCGGGCGGCGAAATCGGCATTGCCGAGCGCGTCGAGGATCAGCCCCTCGTCGTCGGTGAGGATGACCACGCAGCCGGTCTGCATGGCATCGGCATACAGGCTTTCGATTTCCGGCCGGCACAGCCGGCGCAGCCGCTCATGCCGCTCGGCAATGGCATTGAGCTCAGGGGCGGTCAGCGGCTCGAGGCGTGGCAAGGCGGCGCTGTCGAGCCCACGCTCGGCGCAGCGCTTCCATGAGCGCAGGATCGGCTCGGGCACCAGCGCCGCCAGCGGCCTGTCGTGCAGGCCGAGCTGGAAGAACTGCTTGCGCGCGGCCAGAACGGCGCGCGGCGAGGCCTCTTGGCGCATGCGATCCTCCCGGAGTGTTGCAAAATGCCACACATGTCGCAGGTCTTGTTGTTCTTTCCGACAGTCTGCACCAAGTTTTCAGGCCGCGTCCATCGGTATCATCCTCAACCCCGCGCGAGTACATCGCCACTGCGAGCAATTCCAATCCTTTGCCGTGTCGCAATAACGATTTTGTGCACTGCGGAAACAGTCTGGCACGGCCGGTGCAATATTGAGTGTCCCAGTCTGGGAGGATCCAATGAACAAGCCAGAAATCGCCATCACCAAGCAGTCGCCCTTCAAGGCCCGCTACGGCAACTTCATCGGCGGCAAGTTCGTCGAGCCGGTCGCCGGCCGTTATTTCGACAACACCTCGCCCATCACCGGCGGCAAGATCTGCGAGATCGCCCGCTCCGACGCGGACGATATCGAGAAGGCGCTCGACGCCGCCCATGCCGCCAAGGACGCCTGGGGCAAGACCTCGGCCGCCGAGCGTGCGATCATCCTCAACAAGATCGCCGACCGCATGGAGGATAATCTCGACCTCCTGGCGCTCGCCGAAACATGGGACAACGGCAAGCCGATCCGCGAGACCACCGCGGCCGACATGCCGCTGGCCATCGACCATTTCCGCTATTTCGCCGGCGCCGTGCGCGCCCAGGAAGGCGGCATCAGCGAGATCGACCACGACACCATCGCCTATCATTTCCACGAGCCGCTCGGCGTTGTCGGCCAGATCATCCCGTGGAACTTCCCCATCCTGATGGCGGTGTGGAAGCTCGCCCCGGCGCTGGCCGCCGGCAATTGCGTGGTGCTGAAGCCGGCGGAGCAGACCCCGGCCTCCATCCTCGTGCTGGCGGAACTGATCGCCGACCTGCTGCCCCCGGGCGTGCTGAACATCGTCAACGGCTTCGGCCTTGAGGCCGGCAAGCCGCTCGCCAGCTCCAGCCGCATCGCCAAGATCGCCTTCACCGGCGAGACGACGACCGGCCGGCTGATCATGCAGTATGCCAGCCAGAACCTGATCCCCGTCACGCTGGAACTGGGCGGCAAGTCGCCGAACATCTTCTTCGCCGACGTGGTGGCCGAGGATGACGATTTCTTCGACAAGGCGGTCGAGGGCTTTGTCATGTTCGCGCTCAACCAGGGCGAGGTCTGCACCTGCCCGAGCCGCGCGCTGATCCAGGAAAGCATCTATGACCGCTTCATGGAGAAGGCGCTGAAGCGGGTTGAGGCCATCGTTCAGGGCTCGCCGCTCGACCCGGCGACCATGATCGGCGCCCAGGCCTCTTCCGAGCAGCTGGAGAAGATCCTCTCCTATATCGACATCGGCAAGCAGGAAGGCGCCGAAGTTCTGATCGGCGGTGAGCGCAACAATTTCGGCGGCGACCTCGCCGGCGGATATTACGTCAAGCCGACCGTGTTCAAGGGCCACAACAAGATGCGGATCTTCCAGGAGGAGATCTTCGGCCCGGTTGTCTCGGTGACCACCTTCACGGACGACGCGGAAGCGCTCCACATCGCCAACGACACGCTCTACGGCCTCGGCGCTGGCGTGTGGACCCGCGACGGCAACCGCGCCTACCGCTTCGGCCGCGCCATCCAGGCCGGCCGCGTGTGGACGAACTGCTACCACGCCTACCCCGCCCACGCGGCGTTCGGCGGCTACAAGCAGTCCGGCATTGGTCGCGAGAACCACAAGATGATGCTCGACCACTACCAGCAGACCAAGAACATGCTGGTCAGCTACAGCCCGAAGAAGCTCGGCTTCTTCTGAGCGAAGGCGCGGTCGCCCGCGGAAACGCGGGCGGCACCGCCTGACGAACGTCATCCCCGGGCCCGGCCCGGGGATTCACGCCTTCGGCTCCTCCTCAAAGCCGTGGATCGCCGGGCCAGGCCCGGCCATGACGGCTGGGGATTTGACCTACAATGAACAACGAGGGGCAATTGCCCCCTCCTCCAGGCAGGGCTTGATTCCGGCACCGGGCCCTCACCTCTTGAAGGCCGAAGACGGGTTCGCGGGTCGCGCCCGGTGACGAGGCAAAGGGAGCGAAGGAGTTTCCATGGACACGCTGACAGCCGCCCCCGCCTACCCGGTCCAAGACACCATCCCCCGCGTCCGCGCCACCGAGGCGGCGCTGGCGCTCATCGCGACGCTCACGGCCGAGCATGGAAAATTGCTGTTCCACCAGTCCGGCGGCTGCTGCGACGGCTCTTCGCCCATGTGCTACGCGCAAGGCGACTATATTGTCGGCGACCGCGACGTGCGGATGGGCGAAATCGGCGGGGCGCCGTTCTATATGAGCCCGTCGCAGTTCGAGTACTGGCAGCACACACAGCTCATCATCGACGTGGTGCCCGGGCGCGGCGGCATGTTCAGCCTGGAGAACGGGCGCGACCAGCGCTTCCTCACCCGCTCGCGGCTGTTCGCCGATGACGAACTGGACCGCCTTGCCCCCCTCGCCTATGGCGCGGCGGATTGAGCGCGCAAAGCGCTACCGCGGCGCCAGCGCCGTCACCGCCAGCGCGGTGGCCGCCGCCCGGTTCTCCACGCCAATCTTGGCGTAGATCTGTTCCAGATGCTTGTTCACCGTGCGCGGCGACAGGCCCAGAATCTCGCCGATATCGCGGTTGGCCTTGCCGCGCGCCAGCCAGACCAGCACCTCGGATTCGCGCAAGGTGAGGCCCAGCTTGGTCTTCAGCACCTGCTCGGGGGGAATGCCGGAATCCTCGACAATGCGCAGCAGCAATTCCTCCGGGCCGATCTGCCCGACATAGGACAGCTTCAGCCGGCGGGCCGAGCCCTCCAGCACCACCTCGATCGCCTCCGGCTCGCTGGTGGCGCCCTCTACCTTGCGCCCTTCCAGCCAGCGCCGCACCACCTCCGGCAGAGTGAAGCTGTCGCCGGGGGGCGAGATGCTGAGGGCGGTGAGCAGCGCGGTGGCCTGCGGTGTGCTCCACAGCACCCTCCCCGCCCGGTTGGCGGAGAGCAGATAGCGCCCGGCCGCGTCCAGCGCGGCGCGGGCGCTGTGGGTCTGGCGGGCATTGGCGAGGTGAACGCGGATGCGGGCGATCAGCTCGTCCGGCGAGATCGGCTTGGTGACATAGTCGACCCCGCCCGCCTCCAGCCCCTTCACGATCTGCTCGGTCTCGGACAGCCCGGTCATGAAGATGACGGGCACATGCGCCACCGCTTTGTTGCGTTTGAGCCGGCGGCAGGTCTCGAATCCGTCCATGCCGGGCATGACCGCGTCCATCAGCACCACATCGGGGGTGATGCGCTCGACCAGCGCCAGCGCGTTGGCGCCTTCGGTCGCCACCAGCACGGTGGCGCCGGCCGCTTCCAGCGCATCGGTGAGGAGACTGAGGGTTTCGGGCGAATCATCCACCACCAGGACGATGTCTCGGCGCTCCACGCTATGCATCATTGCTGCGCAACGCCTCCAGCACGGCCATGTATTGTTTGAGGTCGAAGGTTTCCATCAGGTCGCGCATATGGGCGACGAAGGCGCGGTGGTCGGGCGAGGCGCCTTCAATCTCCTTGAGCTTGGCCTGGATACCGCGCACATAGCCGATCTCCCCCAGCTTCATCAGGTCGTCGAGATGCACGCCCGCCGGCGGCCGCAACTCGCCCGGCTTGGTGGCTTCGCCGGCGGCCATGGCGGCGAGTTCGCCATCACCCACCCATTCGAGATCGAGCAGCGCCGCCATCTTCTCCAGCAGCGTGCGCAGATGCACCGGCTTGACCAGATGGTCGTCATTCTGGGCGAGGCCGTCGCCGAGAATCTCCCCGGCATTGGCGGAGATCATGATGATGCGCAGCCGCCCGAAGCCCTCGTCGCGCAGCTGGCGCACCACCTCCCAGCCATTGAGGCCGGGCATGGCGATGTCGAGCAGCAGCATGTCCGGCTCCCATTCGCGCACCATGTCGAGCGCCTGCACGCCGTCCGAGGCGGCGAGCACGGTGAAGCCGAGCGGCACCAGCAATTCGTGCATCAGGTCGCGATGGGCGACATCGTCATCGGCCACCAGAACGGTGCGGCGCGGGCCGGTGTAGCCGGCGATATGCCGGTGCTGGATCGGGCCGAGGCGCGAGGGGTTGGTCACTTCCGACAGCATCATCTTGACGCGGAAGACGCTGCCCTCGCCCGGCGCCGATTTCAGCGAGATTTCCCCGCCCATGATCTCGGTGAGCAGCTTGGTGATGGTGAGGCCGAGGCCGATGCCGGCGGTCGAATAGGTGCCCGCCCTCTCGCCGCGCTCGAACGGCTCGAAGATGCGCTTGTGGTCGGCGGCGGGAATGCCGATGCCGCTGTCCTCGATCTCGAACTCCGCCACCTGGTTGCGATAGGAAACGCGCAGCGCCACCCGGCCGCGCTCGGTGAACTTGATGGCGTTGGAGAGCAGGTTGATGAGGATCTGCCGCAGCCGCTTCTCGTCGGTGAAGACGGTTCCGGGTAACCGATCGGGCCGGACATAGACGAAATCGATCCCCTTGGCGGTGGCCTGCAGCCGGAACATGTCGACCAGCTGGTCGAGGAACTCGCCGATCCGCACCTCGTCGCGGGTGAGATAGAGCCGGCCGGCCTCGATTTTCGAGATGTCGAGCAGCCCGTCGATCAGGCCGGACAGATGCTCGGCCGAGCGGCGCACCACGCGGATGGCGTCGCGCCGGTGCGGGGGAATGGCGACATCGCGCTCCAGCAGCTGGGCATAGCCAAGGATCGCGTTGAGCGGGGTGCGCAGCTCGTGGCTGATGCCGACCACATAGCGGCTCTTGGCGAGATTGGCGGCCTCGGCGGCCTCCTTGGCCTTCTGCAGCTTGGCGTCGGTGCGCTTGTGCGCCTCGATCTCGCGCATCAGCAGCGCGGTCTGGCGGTTGCTCTCCTCCTGCGCCACGCGCCGGCTCTCCTGCGCCAGCACGAACAGCCAGGCGGCGACACCGGCAATGATCAGAAGGATAAAATAGAGCGTGAACAGCACATTGCCGACCGTCTCGGTCTGGTCGGGCGGCGCGAAGGTCGACTGGAAATAGATGACGCCCAATATGCCGCCGATGACGATCGCCAGCAGCGACATCACGCCGATATAATGGCCCAGCCGGGAATTGAGCTGCGCCACCATCCAGCCCGGCAGGGTGGCCCGCAGCGCGCCCAGAATCTGCTCGGGAAAGCGCGCATCCTCCTTGCAGCGGTCGTTGCAGCGGGCATCCAGCGAGCAGCACAGCGAGCAGATCGGGCCGGCATAGACCGGGCAGTGCGCCATGTCCTCCGGCTCGAACTTGTGCTCGCAAATGCAGCATTTGAGCGTGTGGCGGGCCTCCCAGTTCTTCGCCGTCCGCCGCGCGATGTAGTAGCGCCCGCCGGTGGCATAGGCGATGCCGGCCGCAGCGACGAAGGAGACCACCAACGCCAGGAACGGCGCGAACACTTTCAGCGTCGGGCCGAAGAAGCCGGCAAAGGCAATGACGCCGATCAGCGTGCCGGCCAGCAGCGCGCCGACGCCCACCGGGTTAATGTCGTAGAGATGCGCCCGCTTGAACTCGATGCCCGGCGGGCTCCAGCCCATCGGCTTGTTGACCACGAGGTCGGCCACCAGCGCCGCCACCCAGGCCACCGCGACGATGGAATACAGCCCGAGGATCTGCTCCAGAACCTTGTAGATGCCGAGCGCCATCAGCATCAGCGCGATGGTGACGTTGAACACCAGCCACACCACCCGGCCGGGATGGCTGTGGGTCAGGCGGGAGAAGAAGTTCGACCAGGCGATCGAGCCGGCATAGGCGTTGGTCACATTGATCTTGAGCTGCGCCAGGATGACGAACAAGCCGGTGAAGGCCAGCGCCAGCTCGGGGGAAAACACCGTCCTGAACGCCACCAGATACATCTGGGTCGGCTCGGCGGCGTGCAGGAAGGGGATGCCCTGGGTGAGGGCAAAATAGGCGAGGAACGAGCCCGCCAGCATCTTGATGCCGCCGGGGATGATCCAGCCCGGCCCCGCGCTCAGCAGCGCCACCCACCACAGCACGTTGCGCCGGGTCTCGGTGCGGCCCGGCGCCCGGCGGGGCAGGAAGCGGAGAAAATCCACCTGCTCGCCAATCTGCGCAATCAGCGCGAACACCACGGTGGTCGCGGTGCCGAACAGCACCAGGTCGAACGAGCCATCCGGGGCGCCGAAGCGGCCGGTATAGGAGGTCCAGCCGGCCAGCGGCGCGTCATAGAGCGCGAAGATGAAAATGAAGGGAATGATGTTCAGCACTAGCCAGACCGGCTGGGTCCACAGCTGGAACCGGCTGATGAAGGTGATGCCGTGCGTGACCAGCGGGATCACCACCAGCGCGCTGATGAAATAGCCCACCATCAGCGGCACGCCGAAGCACATCTCCAGCGCCAGCGCCATGATCGCCGCCTCGATGGCGAAGAACAGATAGGTGAAGGAGGCGTAGATCAGCGAGGTGAGCGTCGAGCCGATATAGCCGAAGCCGGCGCCGCGGGTCAGCAGGTCGATATCGACGCCGAACTTGGCGGCGTAGTAGCTGATCGGCAGGCCTGCGGCGAAGATGACGACGCAGACCACCAGGATCGCCGCCACCGCGTTTGGAAAGCCATAGGCCAGCGTGATCGCCCCGCCGATCGCCTCCAGCGCCAGGAACGACACGGCGCCGAGCGCGGTATTGGCCACGCGCAGCGCCGACCAGCGGCGCGCGCTCTTGGCGGTGAAGCGGAGCGCATAGTCCTCCAGCGTCTCGTTGACGACCCACTGATTATAGCGGCGCCGAACGCGAACGATCTTCTGCTCCGCCGCCATGGGGTTTTGCCTCGCCGTGCCAACGCCAGACATTCTTCCGCGCTCACCCTCCCCAGGGCATGTCGTGTTTTTGCACCACGTCAGTTCCGGCCCGCCACGATCGCCGCCCCGGACAACGAAGCATAAATCGTTCCATTCGCGCGAGACCGACAAAAGAAAGTCATTCCAACGAACCTACACGCATCTAATTACCGCTATCTGCTAAAACTCTACCCGACTGCCCAATAATACGGCTGCACGGCGAGCCATTACGCTTATCAACTAAACATCTTTTCTCGCGCGCGCGCGAGAAATATCTCCAGCCCCGCGCCAACATCTTGGCGGAAACACACACATCCCATGTTGGGCTCCACTGTGCGGGAGGAGAGACGGTTCCCCTATACGTCAATCGACGTATTGCTGCATCGCGACATCGGCCGCCACGATCCAGCCAATGCAAGCACATGAGAAGCTTGTTGAGGCCACGTCAAACCCGTGGAGGGGAATCGTATGTCTTCGCAAAACGATCAATCGAACAAGTTTTCAACGACGCGGCGCAAGCTCTTGATGGGAATTGCGGCGCTGCCGGCGGTGCCTCTTCTTGCGTCCACCGGCCTCTTTTCGACACCCGCCATGGCCCAGGCGCCCGCCACCTCGGCGGTGAACACCACCGGCCTTGCCGTTACCGATACGGAAGTCACCGTCGGCATCCTGCACTCCGTCACCGGCACCATGGCTATCTCCGAGACCGGCTCGGTGCAGGCCGAAAAGCTGGCGATCGACCAGATCAACGCCATGGGCGGCGTGCTCGGCCGCAAGATCAAGTTCATCCAGGAAGACGGCGCCTCCGACTGGCCGACCTTCGCCGAGAAGGCCAAGAAGCTCCTCGTCAACGACAAGGTCGCGGCCATCATGGGCTGCTGGACCTCGGCGTCCCGCAAGGCGGTGCTGCCGGTGGTCGAGCAGTATAACGGCATGCTCTACTACCCCACCTTCTATGAAGGCCTGGAGCAGTCCAAGAACGTCATCTACACCGGCCAGGAAGCCACCCAGCAGATCCTCGCCGGCCTCGACTGGGTCGCCAAGACCAAGAACGGCAAGACCTTCTACCTCATCGGCTCAGACTATATCTGGCCGCGCACCTCGATGAAGATCGCCCGCAAGCACATTGAGGGGCATCTGAAGGATTCCTCGGTTGTCGGCGAAGAGTATTTCCCGCTCGGCCACACCCAGTTCAACTCGGTCATCAACAAGATCAAGCTGAAGAAGCCGGACGTGATCTACGCCGCCGTCGTCGGCGGCTCCAACGTCGCCTTCTACAAGCAGCTGAAGGCGGCCGGCATCGACCTCAACAAGCAGACCCTGCTGACCATCTCGGTCACCGAGGACGAGATCGACGGCATCGGCGGCGAGAACA
The DNA here is from genome assembly GCA_000378025.1 of Xanthobacteraceae bacterium 501b. Lineage (GTDB taxonomy): Bacteria > Pseudomonadota > Alphaproteobacteria > Rhizobiales > Xanthobacteraceae > Ancylobacter. Next base: position 555,595 of record KB899087.1, on the reverse strand, counting down.
TCGCCGGCGCCTACAGCTCGATGAAGTACTTCCAGTCGCTCGACAACCCGAACAACAAGGAATTCGTCGCCGCCTTCAAGAAGATGTGGGGCGAGAAGACCGTGATCGGCGACGTCACCCAGGCCGCCTATCTCGGCCCGTGGCTGTGGAAAATGACCGTCGAGAAGGCCGGCTCCTTCGACATCGACAAGATCGCCGCCGCCTCGGCCGGCATCGAGTTCAACAAGGCGCCGGAAGGCTACGTCAAGATCCACGACAACCATCATCTCTGGTCGAAGGCCCGCATCGGCCTCGCTCTGCCCGATGGCCAGTTCAAGGTCGTCTACGAGACCCCGGACCTGATCGAGCCCGATCCGTTCCCGAAGGGCTACCAGTGATCGCCTGACACTCCCACCCGGAGAGGGCCCCGCGCCCTCTCCGGGGCTCTTTGCCGTTGACGCAAGACCGCGCAACTGCGCGCTCGCCGGGGGAACCTTGAATGTTCGCTGACTATTCGCTGGCCGAGCTTGGCTCGATTTTCGTGATGCAGGGCTTCGCAGGCCTCATCCTGTTCTCGGTTTTCGTCCTCATGGCCCTCGGCCTGGCCATCATCTTCGGCCAGATGGGCGTCATCAACATGGCGCATGGCGAGTTCATGATTCTCGGCGCCTATGTCACCTATTTCACTTCGCAATTTTTCCTGAACTACCTTCCCGGCTTGTTCGGCGCCTACTTCTTCCTCGCGATGATACTGGCCTTCTTCGCCGCCGGGGCGCTCGGCATGGCGGTGGAATGGCTGATGATCCGCCGGCTCTACAAACGCCCACTCGACACGCTGCTCGCGACCTGGGGCCTCAGCCTCATTCTTCAGCAGCTCTATCGCTCGGTCTTCGGCCCGCGCGAGGTCGGCGTCGAGCTGCCGAACTGGATGATGGGCTCGATCTCCGTCACCGACACGATCGAGGTGCAGATCAACGGCCTGTTCGTCATGGGCCTCACCATCGTCATCACCGTCGCTGTCGCGCTGCTGATGTACAAATCGGCCTGGGGCAAGCAGGTGCGCGCCGTGGTGCAGAACCGCGTCATGGCCGGCGCCGTCGGCATCGATACCGAGAAGGTCGACCGCTACACGTTCGGCCTCGGCTGCGGCATTGCCGGCGTCGCCGGGTCAGCCTTCACCATGATCGGCTCGACCGGCCCCACCTCCGGCCAGCTCTACATCGTCGACACCTTCCTGGTCGTCGTCTTCGGCGGCGCGCAGAGCCTGCTCGGCACCATCGCCTCCGCCTTCACCATCTCGCAGGCCCAGTCGACCATGGAGTTCTTCCTCTCCGGTTCGATGGCCAAGGTCCTCACGCTGCTCGGCGTGGTCATCATCCTGATGCTGCGGCCGCAGGGCCTGTTCGTCATCAAGGTCCGTCGCTGAGGAGGCGCACATGTTCAAGTCCGACCGCACCTTCTTCCTGCGCCCGCAGGACATGATCGGGATCGCCGTCCTCGCATTCCTGCTGATCGTGATCCTGCCGCTGACGCTGGACAATTTCCGCCTGCAATTCGTCGGCAAATACCTCACCTACGCCTTCGTGGCGCTCGGCCTGGTGTTGTGCTGGGGCTATGCCGGCATTCTGTCGCTCGGCCAGGGCGTGTTCTTCGGCCTTGGCGGCTACTGCATGGCGATGTTCCTCAAGCTGGAATCCTCCAGCGTCGAGGCCACCAAGATCCAGACCACGCCGGGCATCCCGGACTTCATGGACTGGAACCAGATCACCGAGCTGCCCTATATGTGGCAGCCCTTCAACAGCCTCACCCTCACCCTCATCGCGGTGATCCTGGTGCCGGCGCTGTTCGCCTTCATCGTCGGCTTCGCCATGTTCAAGCGGCGGGTGGGCGGCGTGTACTTCGCCATCATCACCCAGGCACTCGCCGCGATCATGACCATCCTGATCATCGGCCAGCAGGGCTATACCGGCGGTATCAACGGCATCACCGATCTGCGCACGCTGAACGGCTGGGACATCCGCACCGACAGCGCCAAGACCATCCTCTATTTCGTCTGCGTCGCCCTGCTGATCGCCTGCATCCTGATCGCCTATTTCGTGAAGTCCTCGAAGCTCGGCCGCATCCTCGTCGCCATGCGCGACAAGGAGGACCGGGTGCGCTTCTCCGGTTACGACGTCGCCAATTTCAAGGTGTTCGTGTTCTGCCTCGCCGCTTCGCTCTCGGCCATTGGCGGGGCGATGTTCACCCTGCAGGTCGGCTTCATGTCGCCCTCCTTCGTCGGCATCGTGCCCTCGATCGAAATGGTGATCTACGCCGCGGTCGGCGGGCGGCTGTCCATCCTCGGCGCCATCTACGGCACGCTGCTGGTGAACTGGGCCAAGACCTCGTTCTCGGAGAGCTTCCCCGAGCTCTGGCTGTTCGGCCTCGGCGGCCTGTTCATCGCGGTGGTGCTGATCTTCCCGAACGGCATTGCCGGCCTCTGGCAGACCTATATCGCTCCGCGCCTCGGCCCGCTCTTCGGTGGCACCGCCGCGCGCCGGGCCAGCCCTCCCGCGACGCCGCCCGCCTCGCCGCCCCCCTCGGCGGCCGCCCCTGCCGCCGCCGAATAGGAGCGCGAGCCATGAACAGTGCTGTCATCGCCGACACCATGAACAAGGATTTCGTCCTTGCGGTGGAAGGCCTCACCGTCTCTTTCGACGGCTTCAAGGCGGTCAACGACCTGTCCTTCTACGTCGATGAGAACGAGATCCGCGTCATCATCGGCCCCAACGGGGCCGGCAAGACCACGGTGCTCGATCTGATCTGCGGCCGCACCAAGGCGACCACCGGCTCGATCCGCTTCAAGGACCGCGAGCTGACCAAGATGAAGGAGCACGAGATCGTGCGCGCCGGGGTGGGGCGCAAGTTCCAGAACCCGTCGATCTATGAGGACCTCACCGTCTTCGAGAACCTGGAAATCTCCTACCCCAAGGGCCGCTCGGTGCCCGGGGCGCTGACCTTCCGGCGCGACCGGGCGGTGAAGGAGCGGGTGCAGGAGATCGCCGAGACCATCTTCCTCGCCGACCAGCTCGACCAGCGCGCCGAATATCTCTCGCACGGCCAGAAGCAGTGGCTGGAGATCGGCATGCTGCTGATCCAGGACCCGGAACTGCTCATGCTCGACGAGCCGGTGGCCGGCATGAGCGTTTCCGAGCGCAAGAAGACGGCCGAACTGCTCAACACCATCATCAAGAACCGCTCGGTGATCGTGATCGAGCACGACATGAAGTTCGTCGAGGACATCGCCCACAAGGTGACGGTTCTGCACCAGGGCAAGATTCTCTCGGAAGGCTCGATGGCCAAGGTCCAGGCGGACCCGAAGGTCGTCGAAGTCTATCTCGGCCATTGAGGGGCGGATCATGCTGAACGTATCCAGGCTGCACGTCTCCTATGGCGAGAGCGAGGTTCTGCACGGCCTCGACTTCAAGGTGGCGCCGAACGAGATCATCGCCATCATGGGCCGCAACGGCATGGGCAAGACCACGCTCATGAAGTCGCTCATGGGCATCGTGCCGACCAAGAGCGGCACGGTAAGCGTCGGCAGCACCGATATCACCCGCTTCAAGAGCTATGAGCGGGTCAAGAACGGCGTCGCCTATGTGCCTCAGGGCCGGATGATCTTCTCCACCATGACGGTGCAGGAGAACATCGAGACCGGCCTCATCCCGCGCGGCGAGAGCAAGGTGCCGCCCGACATCTACGAGCTGTTCCCCGTCCTTCTGGAGATGAAGGGCCGGCGCGGCGGCAATCTGTCCGGCGGCCAGCAGCAGCAGCTCGCCATCGCCCGCGCGCTCGCCACGGCGCCCAAGGTGCTGCTGCTCGATGAGCCGACGGAAGGCATCCAGCCCTCGATCATCCGAGAGATGGCGCGGACGCTGAAGCGCATCCGCGACGAGCGCGGCCTCTCCATCGTGGTGTCCGAGCAGGTGCTGTCCTTCGCGCTCGAAATCGCCGACCGGGTACTGGTCATCGAGAATGGCGAGATCGTCCACGAGGACAAGCGCGCCGACATCGACGAGGCCAAGGTCGCCCGATTCCTTTCGGTCTGAGCCCCCGCCAGACCGCCGTTCCCAGCCTGCCCAAACTTCCAGTTCGTACCCGGGGAGAGAGACGCATGACCGAGACGCTTATCAAAGTTGACCTGAACCAGTCGGCCTATGACAACGACATGGTTCACAACCGCTGGCACCCGGACATTCCGATGGTGGCCTGGGTGAAGCCGGGCGACGATTTCATCGTCGAGACCTATGACTGGACCGGCGGCTTCATCAAGAACAACGATTCCGCCGACGATGTGCGCGACATCGACCTGTCGATCGTGCATTTCCTGTCCGGCCCGATCGGCGTCAAGGGCGCCGAGCCGGGCGACCTGCTGGTGGTCGACCTGCTCGACATCGGCGCCATGCCCGACAGCCAGTGGGGCTTCAACGGCTTCTTCTCGAAGAAGAATGGCGGCGGCTTCCTGACCGACCATTTCCCGCTGGCCCAGAAGTCGATCTGGGACTTCAAGGGCATGTACACCTCCTCCCGCCACGTCCCCGGCGTGAACTTCGCCGGGCTGATCCACCCCGGCCTGATCGGCTGCCTGCCCGACCCGAAGCTGCTGGAGACCTGGAACACCCGCGAGCAGGCGCTGATCGACACCAACCCGACCCGCGTGCCCGCCCTCGCCGTCCCGCCCTTCGCCGCCACCGCCCATATGGGCCGGCTGACCGGCGACGCGCGGGCCGCCGCCGCCGCCACCGGCGCGCGCACCGTTCCCCCGCGCGAGCATGGCGGCAATTGCGACATCAAGGACCTGTCGCGCGGCTCCAAGATCTATTTCCCGGTCTATGTCGAAGGCGGCGGCCTCTCCATGGGCGACCTGCATTTCAGCCAGGGCGACGGCGAGATCACCTTCTGCGGCGCCATCGAAATGGCCGGCTGGGTACACCTCAAGGTCGAGGTGCTGAAGGGCGGCATGGCCAAGTACGGCATCAAGAACCCGATCTTCAAGCCCTCGCCGGTGACGCCGAACTATAAGGACTACCTGATCTTCGAGGGCATCTCGGTCGACGAATATGGCGGCCAGCACTATCTCGACGTGCACATCGCCTATCGCCAGGCCTGCCTCAACGCCATCGAGTACCTGAAGAAGTTCGGCTATTCCGGCGCCCAAGCCTATTCGATCCTCGGCACAGCGCCGGTGCAGGGCCACATCTCCGGCGTGGTCGACATCCCCAACGCCTGCGCCACGCTGTGGCTGCCGACCGAGATCTTCGACTTCGACATCAACCCCACCGCCGCCGGGCCGACCAAGTTCATCGACGGCTCGATCGACATGCCGCTTTCACCGGACCTTTGACCCCCTCTTAGTCCGGTGCATGCGGGGCGGCGCGAAGCGTCGCCCCGCTCTTCCTCAGGATTCTGGGGCGATGCCGAAGGCGTCGCCCCGCTCCTTCCTAGAGATTTGGAGCGACGCCAACGGCATCGCCCCACCCTTCCCAAGATTCCGGGGCGATGCCTGGCATCGCCCTTGCCTTCGAGGAAACGCCCAAGGGGCACACAAGGCCGCAGCAAAGGCCCGCCCGAACGCCATGCCGAGTGAAGGACACGCTCATGCCCGTCTACGAATATGAATGCGACAGCTGCGGCGATTTCACCGCCATGCGGCCGATGAGCGAGTATCAGGCGCCCCAGCCCTGCCCGGATTGCGGCGCGATGGCCCCGCGGGTGATGCTGACAGCACCGCATTTTTCCGGCATGTCGCGCGACAGCCTCCAAGCCCACGCCACCAATGAGCGGGCAAGCCACGCGCCGATGACCACGGGCGAATACGCGGCGAAGAAGCACCCGTCGAGCTGCTCCTGCTGCGCCGGCGGCATGAAGAGCCGGACCAAGAAATCCAAGACCGCCACCGCCGCCAGCGGCGCCAAGAGTTTCCCCTCCGCCCGGCCGTGGATGATCAGCCACTGAACCGGCACACGGATGGCAGCACCGTCATCCTGAGGTGCGAGCCGCAGGCGGGACTCGAAGGACCCTGCCCCGCCTGCGTGCTTCGAGGCCGCCCTCACGGGCGGCACCTCAGCATGACGGGTGAACCTCCCAGGAGGCATCGGCGCGGCCTTCTTCCCCCCAACACCGTCATCCTGAGGTGCGAGCGGAGCGAGCCCCGAAGGATGTTGTCCGGGCACGCTCCTACTCCCCGATCGCCACGCCCTCGCGGCGCGGGTCGGCGGCGCCGATGAGACCGCCCGGCGTGATCGCCACCGCCTGCACGCCGGATGTCATCGGCCCAGTTTTCACCTGGAAGCCAAGCTCCCGCATCCCGGGCGCCAGCTCTTCCGCCGCTGTTCCCGCCTCGATCTCCACCGCGTCGAACCGCGCCAGCACGTTCGGCGCGGCGATGGCGTCGGGCAAACTCATTCCCCAGTCGAGATGGGCGATCAGCGTCTTGGCGACATAGCCGATGATCTGGCTACCGCCGGGTGAGCCCAGCGCCAGCACCGGGCGCCCGTCCTTCAGCACGATGGTCGGCGCCATGGAGGAGCGCGGCCGCTTGCCCGGCTCCACCCGGTTGGCCACCGGCACGCCGTCGCGGTGCGAGCGGAAGGAAAAGTCGGTCAGCTCATTGTTGAGCAGGAAGCCGCCCACCATCAGCCGCGAGCCGAAGCCGGCCTCGATGGTGGAGGTCATGGAAACCACATTGCCGTCGTCATCAACGATGGTGATCTGGGTGGTGGAGGGCAGTTCCGGCGCCGCGCCGTCCACCCGCGCCGGGGGAGCCATCGCGTGGTCCCATCGGGGCGTTCCCGCCGCCACCTCGGGCAGTGCATCGTCGCCTTCCAGCAGCTTCGCCCGCGCCGCGAGATAGTCGCGCGCCAGTAGCCCCTTTGCCGGCACCGGCACGAAATCGACATCGGCGATGTAGCGCTCGCGATCGGCGAAGGCGAGGCGCGAGGCATCGGCGATCAGCCGCCACGCCTCGGAGGAAGCGGGGCCGAGCGCCTTCAAATCATAGGGCTCCAGCAGGCCCAAAATCTGGCCCAGAGTGAGCGCGCCCGAGCTCGGCGGCCCCATGCCGCAGACATCGAGGCCGCGATAGGCGCCGCACACCGGCGCCCGCTCCTTTACCGCGTAGTCGCGCAGATCATCCAGCGACAACCCGCCCGGATTGACCGAACCGCGCACCGCCGCGACGATCCCCTGCGCCAGCGCCCCCTGATAGAACGCCGCCGCGCCCTCCACTCGCAAGGTGCGCAGCGTATCGGCATAGCCCGGGTTCTTCAGCAGGGTGCCCTCTGCCAGCGGCGCACCGGCGGCGTCGAGGAAATAGGCCCGCGCTGCCGGGTCGCGCGCCAGCGTCGCCGCGTCGCCGGCGATCAGCCCGGCAAGGCGGGGCGAGACGGCGAAACCGTTCTCCGCCAGTTCCAGCGCGGGCGCGAACAGCGCGCCCCAGCCGAGCCGGCCATAGCGTTTGTGCACCGCCTCCAGCAGCGCCGGCGTGCCCGGCGTGCCGACCGAGCGCCCGCCGATCACCGCTTCCATGAAGGCGAGCGGCTCGCCCTCTCCATTCTGGAACAGGGTTGGCGTCGCCGCGCGCGGCGCCGTCTCGCGCCCGTCAAAGGTGGTAAGCGTGCCGGCGGCGGCGTCCCAATAGACCAGGAACGCCCCGCCGCCGAGGCCGGAGGATTGCGGCTCCACCAGACCCAGCACGAGCTGAACCGCGACCATGGCGTCGATGGCGTTGCCCCCCGCGCGCAGCATCGCCGCGCCGGCCTCCGCCGCCAGCGGGTTGGCCGCCGTCACCATCCAGTCCCGGCCGGTGGCGGACTTCGGGCCGCCGGCCCGCGCGCTGGCCGCCTCCGGCGCGTGGGTGTCGGAGATCTGCTGGGCCTGCAGCGGCGTTGCCGCCAGCACCAGCGCGAACAACCAGCCGCTTCGCCTCATCGCGTTCCTTCCCTTTGCGCACACTCAAGATTGCGCGCCGTAACGCGAAGTGAACAGCGGATTCCGCCATCGCACTGCAACAAGCGCGTGACCTTTCGACGAATCGGTCTAAGCTTCAGTTGTCGTTAACAATCGAAAGGAGGTGATCCAGTGTCTGATCGTCTTGATCCGCGGTCGTCGGTATCCGTGACCTGGACGCTTGCCTCTTACGAGGTTCGTTCCGCGTGATGCGATACGTCGCGCTGCCCCTCTAGGCAGTTACCGGACCGGACCGCGGTCTGACATGGGAAGGGCTGTCCTCGCGGGCAGCCCTTCTTTCTTGAATGCCAGCCCTTACCTCCAGGATTACTTTGCCGAAGCCGATCCTCATCTATATCGACGCCGACGCCTGTCCGGTGAAGGACGAGACCTATCGCGTCGCCGCCCGCCACCAGATCAAGGTGTTCCTCGTCGCCAATTCCTGGATCGCGGTGCCGCGCGAGGCCGAGGTGGAGCGCGTCGTGGTCGCCGCCGGGCCTGACGTCGCCGATGACTGGATCGTCGAGCGGGTGGAAGAGGGCGACCTCGTCATCACCGCCGATGTGCCGCTTGCCGCCCGGGTGGTGGCGAAGGGGGCGGAGGCCATCGGTCCCACCGGAAAGCCCTTCACCGCCGCCTCCATCGGCATGCAGCTGGCGACCCGCAATTTGATGGCGGATCTGCGCGAAGCGGGCGAGATCACCCGCGGCCCCCGCCCGTTCTCGCCCCGCGACCGCTCGGAATTTCTGCAGGCGCTGGAGAGATCAGTGCAGCGCTTGAAACGAAAGGGCTTTCTGGCGGGTTGAAGGGGGCAAGGAAAAGGGAGACCGCAATGCTGCAAGCCTGCCTCAACGGATCGCGCGACAGTGCTTTCCATGCCTACACCCCCCTCACCCCCGCCCGCCTCGCGGCGGATGCGGCGGCGGTCATCGCGGCCGGGGCCAGCGAACTGCATCTTCACCCGCGCGATCCCTCCGGGGCCGAGACGCTGGAGGCCGCCCATGTCGCCGCCGCCATCGAGGCGATCCGCGCCCGTGTGCCGGGCGTGCCCATCGGCCTCTCCACCCATGCCGGCATCGCCCCGGGCGGGACGGGCCGGCTGAAGGCGATGAAGACGTGGCAGGTGCTGCCAGACTATGTGTCGGTCAATTTGATCGAGGAAGACGCGCCCGAGATGATCGCGCTGTGCCTCGCGCGCGGCATCGGCGTCGAGGCGGGGCTGTGGTCGGTGGCGGATGCCGAGCGCTTCACCGCGCTGCCCGAAGCCAAGCAGTGCCTGCGCATCCTCATCGAGATCAATGAGCAGGATGTCGAGGAAGGGCTCGCGGTCGCCGCCGCGATCCGCAAGGTGCTGGCGCGCGCCAGCCTCGATGTCCCGGTGCTGCAGCACGGGCTGGATGCCAGCGTCTGGCCGCTCTACCAGGACGCGCTGATGCGCGGGCTCGACGGCCGCATCGGGCTGGAGGACGGCAAGCATCTGCCCGACGGCAGCGAGGCGCAGGACAATGCCGCCCTCATCAAAGCCGCCTTCCGCCTCGCCCGCGTGCCGCCGAACCTCCCGCCGGACGCCGTGCCGCCGCTGGCGGGGTGATGGTGATCCCCCAGGCGGAATGAATTACCATGTTCCAAGTTTGGCGATTGCGGATTTCCGCCCCTCCTTTACCTATGCGTTCTTGGATAGATGGGAATTCGGGCAAGTCGGATGCTGAAGTGGATAGGACGAATTACACTTCTTATGCTCATCGTCGGCGGATGCTATGTAGCATATGATACATACCATGCTGGATACCATACGAGACCAGCCATGCCTGAAGGCGCCTTCTCGATCTCTTATAAGAGCGGATTACGCGCGATACTAGTAAATGTACCAAACGATCAGGAAACCAGACGTTATCTTGGCATTCCAGTCGAAGTTCCTTTCTATCTCAAAGACGCTTGGTCGTTTTGTTCCCCACCCACTAAACGAGACGCCAAGCAAGTCGCCGACTTCATGAAACTCCGAGATTGGCCAGGCCAAAAATTTGAGGCCATTTGCAAGATAAAAGTGGACAGCGATGATGTCGTCAGGGGCTTAATTATCTCTGTTCCCAGGTTATGAACTGAACAACTGGCCGATCCATCGGCTCAGCGGCCTACCCTTAAGCCGAGTGCCGCAGCCGACCGAAATCCCATTGGTGGTGAACTTGATACCCCGCAGCCTCCGGCAGCCTGACGCCTACTCCCGCCGGGTGGGGATCATCGCGGCCACACGCTAGTCGCTCGGGCGCTCGCTCTGCGCCAGCCCGGCGGCGACGCCCGCGCGGTCGGCTTCGGAACGGTTCTGGCTCATCTTGCGCTTGCCCTCGATGCGGGCAATCGGCAGCCGCACGCCGACGATCCCCCGCAGCTGCGCCGCGACAAAAGCCTCCGGCGCGTCGCTCACCTCCCAGGGCTCGGCGCGCGGCTGCTCATAGAGCGCGGTGAGCCGCGTCACGGCGTCGCGCAGGCGGGCGGGATCGTCGAAAAACTCCACCGCCCCATAGGCGTGCACCGCCTCATAGTTCCAGGTCGGCACCACCTTGCCGTGCTCGGCCTTGGCCGCGTACCAGCTCGGCGTGATGTAGGCGTCGGCGCCGGAAAACAGCACCAGCGCCTCGCCTGTGGGCGGCGTCTTCCACTGCGGGTTGGCCCGGGCGAGATGGCCGTAGAGCACGCCCTGCTCGCCCTCGCCTTCCTCCAGGAACAGCGGCAGCGGCGTCGCCATCAGCCCGTCGGCGGTGGCGGTGACAAGGGTCGCCAGCCGCGCCTCGCGCATGATCTGGCGCAGCAGGACGGGGTCGTCTTCACGGAAGGCGGGCGGCGTGTACATGGCGGATCGGAACGCGCGAGGGAAGAAAGCGCCAGCATAAACCAAGGCGAGCCGTGATAAACCCCGCCGTCGCTTCCCACCGCCACCGCCGCCTATTTCATCTCCACCTCGACAAAGCTCATCGGCGCGGCGCCGGCATTGCGCACATCGTGGCGTATGCCGGCCGGGCGGGAATAGGCGGCGCCGGCCGCCATGGCGACCTGCGTCACCGCGCCGTCCACGTCGATCTCCATCAGCCCGTCGGTGATGAAGACGATGGCATAGTCCATCGCGTGCTCGTGCCAGCCCGTCGTGGCGCCCGGGGCGAAATCCCAGCGCGTGATGCGCACGCGCGCGTCATCGGCCAGCTGGGTGGGCACGGCCGGTATGGTGCAGGCGAACGCCATGATGACTTACCCCGAGTTCCGCAGACCGGCGGAAATACCGTTAATGGTGAGCTGGATGCCCTGCAGCACCTTCTCGTCGGTGTCGCTGGCGCGGTACTTCCGCAGCAGGCCGACCTGCACATGGTTGAGCGGGTCGATATAGGGGAAGCGGGCGCGGATCGAGCGTTCCAGCAGCGGGTTGGAGGCCAGCAGCGCCGGCTGCTGGGAAATCGTCAGCAGCGCCTCGATGGAATCATGGTGCTCGGCGCGGATGCGGCCGAAAATGCTCTCGCGCAGTTCCACATCCTCCACCAGCGCGGCATAGCGCGAGGCGATGGCGATGGAGCTCTTGGAGAGCACCATGTCCATGTTGGACAGCTGGGTGCGGAAGAACGGCCATTCCCGGTACATTTCCTGCAGCAGCGGCAGCCCGTCGGGATTGGCCTCCAGCCAGGCCCGCACCGCCGTGCCGAAGCCGTACCAGCCCGGCAGCATCAGCCGGCACTGCGCCCAGGAGAACACCCAGGGAATGGCGCGCAGATCCTCGATCCGCCGCGTCTTCTTGCGCGAGGCCGGGCGCGAGCCGATGTTCAGCGTCGCGATTTCGTTGATGACGGTGGATTCCCAGAAATAGTCCTCGAAGCGCGGGGTCTCGTAGACCAGAGCCCGATAGGCGGCGAAAGCGGCGTCGGACAGCGCCTCCATCACGGTGAGATATTCCGCGCGCGGCGCCATGGCGTCGCCGGAAAGCAGCGTCGCCTCCAGCGTCGCGGCGGCGAGGATCTCCAGGTTGCCGCGCCCCACCGCCGGGTTGGAGTATTTCGACGAGATGATCTCGCCCTGCTCGGTGATGCGGATCTGCCCCTGCACCGCCCCGCCCGGCTGGGCGAGAATGGCGTCATAGCTTGGCCCGCCGCCGCGCCCGACCGAGCCGCCGCGCCCATGGAACAGGCGCAGCCGCACGCCATGGCGCTTGAACACCTCGATCAGCTCGATCTCGGCCTTGTAGAGTTCCCAGCCGGAGGTGAGGAACCCGCCATCCTTGTTGCTGTCGGAATAGCCGAGCATCACTTCCTGCACGCTGCCCCGGCTGTCGACCAGCTTGCGATATTCCGGCAGGCGGAACATCTGCTCCATCACCTTGGCGGCGTTGCGCAGGTCGCCGATGGTCTCGAACAGCGGCACGATGTTCACCGCCGCAGCGCCGGCGGGATCGACCAACCCGACCTCCTTCAGCAGCAGCGCCAGCTCCAGCATGTCGGAGACGCTCTCGGCCTTGGAGATGATGCAGGTCTGGATCGCCTCGCGCCCGTAGATCTGGTGGATGCGGGCGCAGGTGCGCAGCATCGCCAGTTCGCCCACCGTCTCGTCGCAATAGGCAGCGAAGGGCGAGGTGAGCGGCCGGGCGGTGGTCAGCTCGCGCAGCAGCAGAGCGACGCGGGTGCCCTCCGGCAGCGCCTTGTAGTTGGTGCCGGGCGCGGCGACCTCGAACAGTTCGGCGACGCAGCGCTCATGCACGTCGGAATTCTGCCGCGAATCCAGCACGGCGAGGTGGAAGCCGAACGCATCCACCGCCCGCCGCAGCGCCCGCAGCTTGCCGCCGGCGATGACGCCGGATTTATGCGCCTTGAGCGAGGCGTCGATGATGTCGAGATCGGCGCGCAATTCGGCGGCCGAGCCATAGGGCCGTGCCTGCGGCATCTGCGTGATGCCCAGCAGGTCGGCAATCTCCAGCCGGAAGGCTGTGGCGCGCAGGCGCGAGGCGATACAGGTGACGGCGAGGCGGTAGGGCTCGCCCCGCCGGTGCGGCGAAAGGTCGGGCGAGGCGTCCACCAGCGCCAGCAGGTCGCTCGACACGCTCACCCGGATGGTGCTGATGGAAAGCTCGGCGCCGAGGCTGTCCAGTTCTTCGAGATAGAAGCGCACGGCCTGCGCGCTCTGCATCCGCATGGTCTCGCGCGTCACCTCGGCGGTGACGAAGGGGTTGCCGTCGCGATCGCCGCCGATCCAGCTGCCCATGCGCACGAAGGAGGCGATTTCCGGCGCCTCGCCCTCCAGCCCCTCCATATCAGCCATCCGGTCCTCCAGCGCCGCATAGAGCGACGGCAGCTGGCGCAGGAAAGTGTAGTCGTAATAGGCAAGGCCGTTCGCCACCTCGTCCAGCACGGTCAGCTTGGTCCGCCGCAGCAGATTGGTCTGCCAGAGCATCAGCACCCGCCGGCGCAGCTCGGCGGTCGCCAGCTCCAGCTCCTCCGGCGTCGGGTCGCGGCGGGCGCGGTCGGCGAGCAGCTCCGCCACCTTCATTTCATGGGTCAGGGTGGATCGGCGGCGCACCTCGGTGGGGTGCGCGGTCAGCACCGGGCTGGCCAGCGCGGTGGTGAAGAACGCGCGCAGATCGGCGGTGGAAATCCCCGCCTCGCGCGCCCGCTCCAGCGCCCGCGCGACGGTGGCCGGTCCCGCCGCGCTGCCATGGGCGGCGGCCGCGCGCATGCGCCGGATGACGTTCTGGTCCTCGGCGATGTTGGCGAGATGCGAGAAATAGGAGAAGGCGCGGACGATGGAGATCGTCTGGTCCGCCCCCAGATCGCTCAGAATAGCTTCCAGCTCGTGCCGGGCGCCCTCGTCTTCCTCGCGGTGGAAGCGGGTGGAGACGCGGCGTATATGCTCCACCAGCTCATAGATCGCCTCGCCTTCCTGGTCGCGCAGCGTGTCGCCCAGCACCCGGCCGAGCATGCGGATGTCCTCGCGCAGGGAAAGATCGAGCTCGCCATCGGCTTCGGGCTCGGCATCGGAAAGGGCGATGGTCAGGGCAACGGACATGGCGATACTCCTTAAGGCGTAGACCAACTTAGCAATTAGCATGCCGTCGATGACACCCATGCGGGTGCGCTTATCCCCGGCCCTGTCCCCGCCCCGCTCCGTCCCTGTCGCCACTGCGATACCGCCCGCCGCGCCGGCTGTGGATGAGGTGAGGCCGCCGGGCCACAGCGGCCGCGTTTCTTGCGAAATGCCGCAGAGCCGCCGCGATTGTGAACGAATCCCCCGCCAGCATGAACACCATGCTCAGGAAAGCTTCAGGGTTCAGGCTGTAGAGAAGTGAGTATGCAGGGCGTCGTTCTCGGGCGGTGCCTTTTGGAAAAGCCGGCCGAGAGGCCGTGGGAATGAACAAGCCGGCCGAAAGGCCGTTGGTCAAAGTCAGCGTAAGCGTATCAGGAAGGAATTTGAGATGCCCCCCGTCATGAACCGCAATGAGGTTCAGGCCCCCCTCGCCGGCTCCCAGCCCAAGACGTCGTATACTGGCGCGATCTCGCCGCTGCGTCCCGCCGATGCGCGCGAGAAGAAGCTGGCGAACGCCCCGGTCGGCTCGATCGCCGCCATCGAATCGCAGCTCGGCTTCTGACGTCGCAGCAGCTGCAGCCGGGTGACGCCGCCCCAGAGCGCGCGCCGTTCCGCAGCCTGCCGATTCAGCAGCTTGCGCAGTGAATCCGCCACGGCCGCGCACCCGTCTTCACGGGATTGTGTGCCGCGCGCAAAGCGCCATTTCGTGCCGACCCGCCCCCGGCCGGCACGACCCCGGGCCCCAGTTGACGCACAAGGGGCTGGATTCCCGGCCCTCTCTTCCCATATGGATGACGTTGCGGCACCTGTCGCCCGAAAACCGTCCTAGAGAGGCCAAGCCCTTGCGTTCTCTGCGTCTACGTCCCGTAGCCCTGCGTCTCGTCATTGGCGCCCTGTTCGTTGCCGCCGGCGTTCTGGTGGCCGTCGACTTCGCCGAGGCTCGCGCCGGCCGCAGCGGCAGCTTCGGCAGCCGCGGCACGCGCAGCTGGTCGACCCCTGCCCCGACGCCAACCGCTCCCACCGCCCAGCCGCTGCAGCGTTCCGCGGCCCCGACCCAGGCCGCCTCTCCGGCCCGCGCTGCTGGCGCGCAGCCTGGCGGCTTCATGCGCGGCGGCTTCATGGGCGGGCTGATGGGCGGCCTGCTCGGCGCCGGCATTTTCGGCCTGCTGATGGGCTCGGGCTTCTTCTCCGGCCTCGGCAGCCTCTCCGGCATTCTCGGCCTGCTGCTGCAGGTCGGCCTGATCTTCATCGTCGTGCGGCTGGTGATGGGCTGGATGCGCTCGCGCAATCAGCCTTCCTATGCCGGCGGCGCCCGTCCGGACCCGATGAACCGTGACGCGCTGAACGGCGCCGGCTCGGCCCCCCAGGGTGGCGGCTCCATGGGCACAGCGGCCGGTACAGCGGCCCCCCGCGCCGGCTTCGGCACCGCCCCGCGCGGCAAGCCGATCAAGCTGGAAGGCGCGGATTTCGACGCTTTCGAGCGCACCCTCACCGAGGTGCAGTCCGCCTATGGCCGCGCCGACAAGCCTGCGCTCGCCGCCCTGCTCACCCCCGAAATGGCGGGTTACATGGGCGAGGAACTCGACGAGATGGCCCGCGACGGGCTGGAGAACCGCATCACCGATGTGAAGCTGCTGCAGGGCGACCTGTCGGAAGCCTGGTCGGAAGGCGACACCGAATACGCCACCGTCGCCATGCGCTACGAGCTGAAGGATGTCACCCTCGACAAGGCCACCGGCCGCGTCGTCCAGGGCGACCCGGACCGGCTGGAGCAGGCGGTGGAATTCTGGACCTTTGCCCGCCCGCCGCGCGGCGCGTGGAAGCTCAGCGCCATTCAGCAGGGCTGAGCCGCGCCTCTCTCATCCAACAGTCGAAAGGGCGGCCTTCGGGCCGCCCTTTTTCATGCGCGTCAGAATTCCAGAGGGTCCGGCCCGAAGCGGTTCGGCCCGCGCGTGCCCCGGACCATGAACCAGAAGAAAACGACGAGGGCGCCGATACCGGTGATGATCAGCAGCAGCCACCAGCCGGCGTGATCCATGTCGTGGAAGCGCCGCACCCCGACGGCGATCGAGGGGATCAGCAGCCCCAGACCGACCAGGGTGCTGATGGGTGTAAAGGCGTCGATTTCGCCGAAAGTGAGCAGCGAGAACGCGCCGAAGAGGGCGGTGTCGAGGACGCCGGCAGCGATGCTCGCCAAGATCGAGAACACGACGAACCACCAATATTCCGAGCGCGGCGCGCGCCCGGAAAAGGTGGCGTATTTGCCGAGAACGCTGGAAATCGCCTGCGTGAAAGTCATGTCGTCCCCCGTGCCCCATTGGCGGTGCGCGCTATTCTTGGCACGAAAGACACGCAGAGCCATCCCCCGCATCGGGCGGGGGCAGCGGGTTGCAGGGGAGCACCGATGCGGATTGCCGTGGAAGACGAGCCGGGCGCGCAGGTGCGCGACCTGATCGATCAGGGCCTCGACCTCTTCAACGAGACGAAGGCCGGCCCGCTGCAGGCCTCGGAGCTGTGGGTCATCGCCCGGGACGACGAAGGAACCGCGAAGGCGGGGCTGAAGGCACGCACCTATTTCGGCTGGCTGCACATCGACTGGCTATGGGTGTCACCCGAGGCACGCGGCAGCGGCGTCGGCAGCGCCCTGCTGAACGCCGCCGAGGCTGAGGCCCGCGCGCGCGGCTGCATCGGGGCCCATCTCGAAACCTACAGCTTCCAGGCGCCGGACTTCTACGAGAGGCACGGCTATCAGCGCTTCGGGGAGATCGACGATTACCCGCCCGGCCATTGCTGCATCTGGCTGAAGAAGCGGCTCTAGAGCATTTTCGAGCGAAGTGGGTTCCGGTTCGCGTGAAGAAAATGCGTAAAAACAAAAACCTAGAGCACATCAGGCGAACCGGTTTTCACCGGACGTGCTCTGGAGCGCCCGCCCTCAGCGCTTCGGCGCCCGCCTTCCGCCCTTGCGGTAGCCCTTGGTCATCGGGTCCGGCCGTTCCGGGCGCACCCAGTCCTCAACCCGCAGCGGTTCCACCCGGTCGGTGCCGGGGCCCATATCGTCGAGCGACGGCTTGACGAGGCGGGACGTGCCTCCCCCGAACATGGACGGTTCGCCCGGCTCATAGCTCGCCTGCGCCTCGTCCGCCCGCGCCTCCGCGCCGGAAGAGACATGGCCGGGCGAGGAACGCCCGGTGCCGGCCCGCCCCCCACCCTTCGCCTTCTTCTCCGGCATGTTGGCGGAGCGGCCATATTTGCGCTCGCCGCGATAGCCGCCGGTGCGGTCGTCGACGCTGTCCTGCCGCGCCAGCGGATCATCCGACAGCATCAGCTCGGTCGCCTGCAGCCGCTTGATCTCGTCGCGCAGCCGCGCCGCCTGCTCGAAGTCGAGATCGGCCGCCGCCTTGCGCATGCGCTTTTCGAGGTCGGCGATCACGGTGGCGAGGTTGTTGCCATAGGTGCTCGCGCCCTCGGCCAGCCCGGCATCCACCGTCACATGGTCGCGCTCATAGACGCTGTTGAGAATATCGCCGATCGCCTTCTTCACGCTCTCGGGGGTGATGCCGTGCTCGACATTCCACGCCACCTGCTTGGTGCGGCGGCGCTCGGTCTCGGCCATCGCCCGCTCCATCGAGCCGGTGATGTTGTCGGCATAGAGCACCACCCGCCCGTCGACATTGCGCGCGGCGCGGCCGATGGTCTGGATCAGCGAGGTTTCCGAGCGCAGGAAGCCCTCCTTGTCGGCATCGAGGATCGCCACCAGCCCGCATTCGGGAATGTCGAGCCCCTCGCGCAGCAGGTTGATGCCGATCAGCACATCGAACGCGCCGAGCCGCAAATCGCGCAGGATCTCGATGCGTTCGATCGTGTCGATGTCCGAATGCATGTAGCGCACGCGGATGCCGTTCTCGTGCAGATACTCGGTAAGATCCTCCGCCATGCGCTTGGTGAGCACCGTCACCAGCGTGCGGTAGCCCTTCGCCGCCGTGGCGCGCACCTCGCCGAGCAGGTCGTCGACCTGGGTGCGGGCCGGGCGCACCTCGACCTCGGGGTCGACCAGTCCGGTGGGGCGGATCACCTGCTCGACGAACACGCCGCCGGTGCGCTCCATCTCCCATTTGCCTGGCGTGGCGGAGACATGCACCGTCTGCGGGCGCATCGCCTCCCATTCCTCGAAGCGCAGCGGCCGGTTGTCCATGCAGCTTGGCAGGCGGAAGCCATATTCCGCCAGCGTCGCCTTGCGGCGAAAGTCGCCGCGATACATCGCGCCGATCTGCGGCACGGTCACATGGCTCTCGTCACAGAAGATCAGCGCATTGTCGGGAATGTACTCAAACAGCGTCGGCGGCGGTTCGCCGGGAAGCCGCCCGGTGAGCCAGCGCGAATAGTTCTCGATGCCGGCGCAGCTTCCCGTCGCCTCCATCATCTCGATATCGAAGGTGCAGCGCTGTTCCAGCCGCTGCGCCTCCAGCAGCCGGCCCATGGCGTGCAGTTCGTCGAGACGGTGCTTCAGCTCGGCCTTGATGCCCTGGATCGCCTGGATCAGCGTCGGGCGCGGCGTCACATAGTGCGAATTGGCGTAGAGCTTGACGAATTTCAGATCCTGCGACTTCTGCCCCGTCAGTGGGTCGAATTCCTGGATGCTCTCCACCTCGTCGCCGAACAGCGAGACGCGCCAGGCCCGGTCCTCGTAATGCGCCGGGAAGATCTCGATCACGTCGCCGCGCACCCGGAAGGTGCCGCGGCCGAAATCGCCCTGGGTGCGCTTGTACTGCAGCGCCACCAGATCGGCGAGCATCTGGCGCTGGTCGATGCGCTCGCCGACCTCGATCTTGAAGGTCATCGAGGCATAGGTCTCGACCGAGCCGATACCGTAAATGCAGGACACCGAGGCGACGATGATCACATCGTCACGCTCCAGCAGCGAGCGCGTGGCCGAGTGGCGCATGCGGTCGATTTGCTCGTTGATCGACGATTCCTTCTCGATGAAGGTGTCGGTGCGCGGCACATAGGCCTCGGGCTGGTAGTAGTCGTAATAGGAGACGAAATACTCCACCGCATTGTCGGGGAAGAAGCTCTTGAACTCGCCATAGAGCTGCGCCGCCAGCGTCTTGTTCGGCGCCAGGATCAGCGCCGGGCGCTGCACCCGCTCGATGACATTGGCCATGGTGAAGGTCTTGCCCGAGCCGGTGACGCCGAGCAGCACCTGGTCGCGCTCGCCCTCATTGGCCGCCGCCACCAGTTCCTTGATCGCTTCCGGCTGGTCGCCATTTGGCGTGTAGTCGGATTTCAGCACGAAGCGGACGCCGCCTTCCGACTTCTCGGGCCGCGCGGGGCGATGCGGCGCCCAGAGCTGGCCGTCCACTTCCGGGCGGCCGCCCTCGATCAGCGCCGACAGCGCGGCGACGGTGGCGGAGGCGCCCGAGGTCGGCGCCACGCCGAGCTTCTCGGCGAGGGCGGGATCGAGCGTGGCGGATTGCGCGGGCTCGAAAGCGCGCTGGGAGCGCTCGGAGAACCCGCCGGGACGTGCTGCTTTGGCCATGGCGGCAATATGGGGTGCGGGCGCGACGGGGGGAAGCCCCGCCGCACCCATAGCAGGCCCGGATTCAGTAGCCGGTGCCGGTCTTGGTCTTGCCGACAAAGGCGAAGATCATCCCCTTGCCGGAGAAGCGGAGATCGGTGCTGCTGGACAGGGTGGCCTGCACCGCCTTGGTGCTGAGATCGCCGGAAAGGTCCAGCCCGGTCTTGCGGCGGAAGACGATGTCACCGACATAGGCCTTCGTGACCTGCACCACCTTGCCCTCGGCCAATTCCTCGTCCACCTGCCGGCGGCATTGGGCGTTCTTCATCAGCTTGGCGTAGACGACGCTGGCGTCGGCAAGTCCGAGTTCATAGGACGCCGCATTGACGATCTTGTACTCGTAGTAATCCGAGATCGATCCGGACAGCCCCGCCTTGGCCACAGCGGCATTGAGCAGGGAGACGGAGGCCGAGAGCTTGCGCGACACCAGCAGATCGATGTCGCTGACCTCGTTGCCCTCCGGGGCGGGCACACCGAACTCGGCCAGCGTCGGCGACACGGTACAGATGCGGATGAGATTGACCGGCGCCGAACGCCGCCGACCGTCGCGAATGGGCTTGTAGAGCCCGCCGACATACACGCCCTTGGTGGGCGGCTCGATGCTCGTCGCACCGGGCAAGGGGGCCGTCTGGCACCCCGCGAGACTTAGACTCAAGGCCATTATGGCCGGGATGAACGCCTTCATTGCAGCCCCCAGGTTAATACACTCTTAAGTTGCACAACCGGAGAGCTACACTCAAGCACCAATTCACCACCGGGCCGGAAAGCTGCGCACGCTGGCAGTTTGCTTATAATATAAGCAACAAGAACCTCTCACGCGGTGCATGGGTGCCCCGCCAATGCGAGCCTCGCACCGACATCCCTCCATATAACATATTGATATAACTTCGATTTATTTTATGATCTGCAAACAAGCCGGCGGCACGATTTCTGCATGCACCATTGTATGCAATGAAAATGTCAGGCTTGCTCATGCCCGCGACACCGCCCGCACCCCCTTCCGAAACGCAGCTCGCCGCCGAGCCCGCGCCCCTCGCCTTCCATCCCGCCCGCGCCGCGCTGGTCATCATCGACATGCAGCGCGATTTCCTGGAGCCGGGCGGGTTCGGCGAGACGCTGGGCAATGATGTCTCGCGCCTCCAGGCGGCGGTCGCTCCCTGCCAGGCCGTGCTCGCCGCCGCCCGCGCCGCCGGGCTCATGGTCATCCACACCCGCGAGGGCCACCGCCCGGACATGATGGACGCGCCCCCGGCCAAGGTCGAGCGCGGCGCGCCCACCGCGCGCATCGGCTGCGCCGGGCCGATGGGGCGCATCCTCATTCGCGGCGAGCCCGGCCACGACATCATCGCCGCCCTCGCCCCCGCACCCGGCGAGCCGGTGCTCGACAAGCCCGGCAAGGGCGCCTTCTACCAGACCGACCTCGAACTGATGCTGAAGAACCGGGGCATCGACACGCTGCTGGTCGCCGGCGTCACCACCGAGGTCTGCGTCCACACCACCATTCGCGAGGGCAATGACCGCGGCTATCGCTGCGTGGCGCTGGCCGATTGCTGCGCCTCCTACATCCCCGAATTCCACCGCGTCGGCCTGGAGATGATCAAGGCGCAGGGCGGAATCTTCGGCTGGGTGTCCGATTCCACCGCCCTTCTCGCCGCACTCGCCGGCACCGCCACCCACGCCGCGCCCCCGAGCGCCGCCTGATTTTCGCCTGCCGCGTCCGGCGCCCGGCGCCGCCTTTCACCGCGTCCCGTCATTCGTCCTTGAGGGATACCGAGCATGTCCGCGACTGAAATGACCCCGATCTCACCCGCCCGCACCGGCATGCGCCCGACCCTGTGGGTGCGCGGCGACTGGAATGCCCTGTTCGGCTTCGGCACCAACATACTGGTCAACATGCTGGTGCTGACCGGCCTGCTGCAATTCGTGCTGAAAATGCCGCCCGACATCGTCTTCGGCCGCATCCTGCCGGCGGTGGGGCTGATGATGTTCCTCTCCACCGTCTATTACGCCTGGCTCGGCTACCAGCTGGCGAAAAAGACCGGCCGCGACGATGTCTGCGCCCTGCCCTCGGGCATCTCGGTGCCGCACATGTTCGTCGTTACCTTCGTCATCATGCTGCCGATCGGCGCGGCCACCGGCGACCCGATCCAGGGCTGGGAGGCGGGCCTCGTCTGGGTGTTCTTCCAGAGCTTCATCCTGATGATCGGCGGCTTCGTCGCTCCCTATATCCGCAAGATTACCCCCCGGGCGGCGCTGCTCGGCACGCTGGCGGGCGTGTCGATCGCCTTCATCTCCATGCGCCCGGCCTTCGAGATCTTCGCCACCCCGGTGATCGGCCTCACCTGCTTCGCCATCATCATGGTCAGCTGGTTCGGCGGGGTGAAATACCCGCGCGGCATTCCCGCCGGCCTCATCGCCATCGCGGTCGGCATGATCATCGCCTGGGGCTCGAACCTGTTCGGGCTGAACTATGGCGGCATGAGCCTCGACAATGTCGGCGCCGCCTTCACCACCTTCGGTTTCTCCGTGCCGCTGCCGGCCTTCGACCATGTGTTCCACGGCTTCGATTATCTCGGCATCATCCTCGTCACCGCCATTCCTTTCGGCATCTATGATCTCGTCGAGGCGATGGACAATGTGGAGAGCGCCGAGGCGGCGGGCGACCATTACCCCACCACCCGCGTGCTCACCGCCGACGGCGTGGTGAGCCTGATCGGCTGCCTGATGGGCAACCCCTTCATCAACGCCGTCTATATCGGCCATCCCGGCTGGAAATCGATGGGCGGGCGCATCGGCTATTCCGCCGCCACCGGGCTGATGGTGATCGTGCTGTCCTGGTTCGGCATCATCGCGCTGCTGCTGGCGCTGATCCCGGTCGTCGCCATCTCGCCGATCCTGCTCTATATCGGCATGCTGATCGGGGCGCAGGCGTTCCAGACCACGCCCTCCAAGCATGCCCCCGCCGTGGTGCTGGCGCTGACCCCGCATCTGGCCGCCTGGGCCAAGCTGCTGATCGACAATTCGCTCGCCGTCGCCGGCACCTCGGCCGCCGCGCTCGGGCTGGAGAAGCTGGGCACGGTCGGCGTGCTCTATCACGGGCTGGAAGTGATGGGCGGCGGCGCCATCCTGGTCGGGCTGGTGCTAGGCGCCATCGGCGTGTTCGTGGTCGAACGGCAATTCGTCAACGCCGCCGCCTTCGCCCTTGCCGGCGCCGTGCTCACCTTTTTCGGCTTCATGCACGGGGAAAGCGTCGGAATTGGCGTGACACCGACGGTAGCATTCGCCTACCTTCTGGTAGCCGGCTTCCTCTTCGCCTGCGCGAAATACGCCGCGCGGGAGGAATCGCCCGCCGCAGTGAGCGCGGACGGGCCGCAGCCAGCACCGGCGGAATGAGTTTTTGCTTCGATGCTGGGGGGTGTCGAAGCAGCTTGAGACGGCGCGGCTCATCCTTCAGGATGGCCGCGCCGCTCTTGTTTCCAGCCTACCGCCGGACGGCTCCCGCCCTATGCCCCGCCTGCGAGGTTTTCCATGTCGTTCCTGCTTTCCTTCGATCCGGCCACGCTTGGGGAACCGGAGGAAACCGCGCCGCTGGCCGAGCGCCTCGTGGCCGGCGATCCCCGCCACCTCACCTGGAACATCGAGACCCTGCCGGACGGCGCCCTGTTCGCCGGCATCTGGCAATCCTCTCCCGGCGCCTGGCGGGTGGATTATGAGGAATGGGAGTTCTGCTCGATTCTCGAAGGCGTCTCCGTCCTGCACGAGGATGGCGAGGCGCCGGTGACGGTGAAGGCGGGCGACGCCTTCGCCCTGCGGCCCGGCTTCAAGGGCGTGTGGGAAGTCATCGAGACCACCCGCAAGCATTATGTCATCCGCCTCATCTGAGAACGGTGCCCGAATCCGGCCGAGTGTGGCCTTGCCGTCATTGACCGCGCGGCAGACGCGACGCATCTTCGCCGCAGATGAAGCAGGAGATGTGCGATGCTGGCCGACATGAAGGGCGCGACAGGGCGGGCGAAGCGGGCCATGGCGCGGGCCGCCACCGGCCTCGCCGTCATCGGCATGCTGGCCGGCTCGCTCGGCGGCGCGCAGGCGGCCAATTTCTTCGAGAAGAACTTCTGGATGTCGGGCCCCAATTACAGCGGCGACGTGCCGGCCTGCGACACGCCCTCGGCGCTGTCGAAGATCCAGCGGGATTTCTCCACCACCGAATCGCGCTTCTGGAATTCCAAGCTCACCATCGACCGCATCGAGCATGTCCGCGAGGTCGCGTTCCGGCCCTGGGGCGAGGAATACATGCCGCGCCGCTATTGCCGCGCCGAGGTCATCGTCTCCGGCATTGAAGGCACGCCCAGCTTCCAGACCGAGGGCGCCTATGGCAGCGGCGCCTATGACAGCAGCCCCTATGGGGGCCAGGCGACGGGCAAGCCGGTGGGCAAGGTCGTCGGCAAGGCCCATGGCGCCCCGCTCTACCACACCGTCTGGTACTCGATCATCGAGGATGGCGGCTTCCTCGGCGCCTCCTGGGGCGTTGATTTCTGCGTCGAGGGCTTCGACCGCTCCTGGACCTACGCCCCGAATTGCCGCATGGCCCGTCCGTGAGGCTGGCGCGGGCGGCGGGGCTGGCCCTCGCCGCACTGCTGCTCTGGCCGGCACTGGCCTTCGCCCAGCAGAAGGGCGATCCGGGCCGCTTCGACCACTATGTGCTCGCCCTGTCCTGGTCGCCCTCCTATTGCGAGGCGATGGGCGAGCGCGCCGAGCCGGCGCAATGCGCAGGCGCCCGCCCCTTCGCCTTCGTCGTGCACGGGCTCTGGCCGCAATATAAGCGCGGCTGGCCGGAAAACTGCGTCACCCCCGCCCCTTTCGTCCCCGAGCCGGTGCTGCGCGCCATGCTCGACATCATGCCGAGCCGCCGGCTGGTGCTGCACCAGTGGCGCAAGCACGGCACCTGCGACGGCGCCGATGCCGCCGCCTATTTCGCCGAGGTACGCCGCGCCTATGAGCGGGTAACGATCCCGGAAGGCTTTCGCCGGCTCGACGACTACCGCATGGTGTCGCCCGGCGAGGTCGAGGACGCCTTCCGCGCCGCCAATCCGGGGCTGGCGCCTGATATGATCGCCATCGCCTGCGATGGCCGCCGGCTGACTGAGGTCCGCATCTGCATGGACCGCACGCTCGGTTTCACGCCTTGCGAGGAGGTGGATCGCCGCGCCTGCCGGGCAAGCCGCGTGGTGATGCCGCCGCTGCGTGAGAGCGCCGGCGCGAAATAGAGGACGCGATGAACTACCGCCACGCCTTCCATGCCGGCAATTTCGCCGATGTCGTCAAGCATGTCGTGCTCGCGCGCATTCTTGCCTATCTCGGACGCAAGGATGCCGCCTATCGCGTCATCGACACCCATGCCGGCGCCGGGCTTTATGACCTCACGGGCGACGAGGCCCGCCGCACCGGCGAGTGGGAGGGCGGCATCGGCGCGGTGCTGCGCGCATCGTTCGCCCCCAATGTGGCCGAGTTGCTCGCCCCCTGGCTCGATGCCGTGCGGGCGGTGAACCCGCCGGCGGCGGACGATGCCGCGCTGGCGGCAACGCTCTGCCGCTATCCCGGCTCGCCGCTCATCGCCCAGGCGCTCGCCCGCGCCCAGGACAGGCTGTTGCTGTGCGAGACCCAGCCCGGCGTGCGGGCGGCGCTGGAGGAATCGATCGGCCATGATGTCCGCGCCAAGGTGCTGGCGACCGATGGCTGGCAGGCGCTCAACGCCTATGTGCCGCCCAAGGAGCGGCGCGGCGTGGTGCTGGTCGACCCGCCTTTCGAGGAACAGGGCGAGTTCCACCGCCTCGCCCATGGCCTCGCCGAGGCGCACCGGCGCTGGTCCGGCGGCATCTACCTGCTCTGGTACCCGATCAAGGATGTGCGCGCGGTCGACGGCTTCCGCCGCGAGATCGAACGCGCCGGAATCCCGAAGACGCTGAACATCCAGTTCGACCTGCGCGCCGTGCGGCAGGCGGACACCATGACCGGCTGCGGCCTCATTGTGGTCAACCCGCCCTTCACCCTCGCCGAGGAACTGCGCACGGTGCTGGGCGCCCTCGCCCCGGTGCTTGCCACCGACGGAACCGGGCGCGTGCGCCTCGGCTGGCTGACGCCGGAACGCTGACCCCGCCGCGCCGGCCGACCGCACCTCCCCCGCGTCATTAATCGGCATCGGTCTTGCTTCACTCTGCCCGGGCAGAGTCAAGCGGCGGATGGGTGCGGCCATCCGAGGTCAGGAGCAGGCGCATGGCGACGATGGGCACCGTCAAATTCTTCAACACCGAAAAGGGCTATGGCTTCATCCGGCCGGATGATGGGGGGCGCGATGTGTTCGTGCATGTCTCGGCCGTGAGCCGCTCCGGGCTGGGCACGCTGATGGAGGGGCAGCGCGTGAGCTTCGAGATCGAGCCGGACAAGCGCGGCAAGGGCCCGAAGGCAATCGACCTGCAGCCGGCCGACTGATAAGCCTGCCGGCCGAAGCTGCGGCTCCGCCGCGGCCGGGCGCAGCGCCGCCGGGCATCCCGGCACGGGGGCGGCTCGCCCCCAACAGGTGTCGAACCCCGATGAAGCTTCGTTCCTCCCCGCTGTCCCCGTTCGGGCGTAAGGTCAAGATCGGCGCCATTCTGTGCGACATCCATCTCGATGTCCTGCCGGCCGACACCACCGATCCCACCGATTCGCTGCGGGAGCAGAACCCCCTCGGCAAGATCCCGGTGCTGCTGCGCGAGGACGGGCCGGCGATTTATGATTCGCGCGTCATCATCGAGTATCTCGACATGGCGACGGGCGGCGGCGTGCTGTTCCCGGCCGGCGGCGAGGACCGGATCGCGGCCCTGACCATGCTCGCGCTCGGCGACGGCATTGCCGACGCCGCGCTGCTCCAGATGTATGAGAGCCGCTTCCGCGACGCCGAAACCCACAGCGCCCGCTGGCTCGACCATCAGGCCGGCAAGGTGGCGCGCGGGCTGGCCGCGCTGGAGGCGGCGCCGCCGCAGCCCCTGCCGGTCAGCGGCGCCGCACATGTCGGCGAGATCGCGGTGGCCTGCGCGCTCGGCTATCTCGATTTGCGCTTTGCCGGCGCCTGGCGCGCCGGCCATCCGGCGCTGGTCGCCTGGCTCGACGCCTTTTCCGAGCGTGTGCCTGCTTTCGAGGCAACGACCCCGCAGGTCTGACCCAAAGATCTGATCCTGCAACCTTCTCGCGCCAACGCAAAAAGGCCCCGGATCGTCGATCCGGGGCCTTTGTCGTCGAAGAGCCGTCAGGCCCGCATCAGAACTTGTAGTTCACGCCAGCGCGGACAATGTTGGCCGTCAGGCCGGTCTTGTAGCCGATGCTGTCGTAATAGTCCTCGCCGAGATCCATGTAGAGATACTCGCCCTTGATGGTCCAGTTGTTGGTGAGGGCGTATTCCACGCCGCCGCCAACCGTCCAGCCCACCTGGGTCTTGTCCGAGGACAGGCCGAACACGTTGTCGTTCACCTCGGTGTGGCCCCAGGCCAGACCACCGGTTACGTAGGGCATCACATTGCCGAAGGCATAGCCGAGGCGGGCGCGGACCGTGCCGAAATAGTCCATCTTGGACTCGTAACCGGCATAGCTGTCCTTGATGTCCGAGCCCTGGAAGTCGGCTTCGGCGCCCAGAACGATGTTGTTGTCGAACTGGTAGTTGACGCCGATCTGGCCACCACCGAGGAAGCCCGTCGGGTCGAGATTGACGACGCCGGCGCCGCCCTCACCCTGGCCCCAGGCATAGCCGGCATTGGCGCCGAGATAGAAGCCCGTCCAGGTGAACGCCGGCTCGACATACATCGGGGCGGCCTTGGTCGGGTAGGGCTGCTGCTGCGCCAGGTCGGCCGCGAAGGCGGGGGCCGCGGCGAGAAGGGCGACCGCGGCGACGCCCGAGCAGAGGATGTTCTTCATAGGTACTCTCCGAAACAACCTGGAGCCGGGGGGGGCTTGGCGCCAGGAAAGGTTTGCGAAACCGTTGAGGCTGCGTCTCGGAGTGTGAAGTAGAAGCCCAGATGGGCAGGCCAAGGGCTGGATTGGGGCAACACCGCCGCATTTGCCGTCCGCGCCCTCCGTCGAACGCGGCCGGAGGGCCCGCAAACCCTTCGCCCGACTGGATCTATGCGAAAAATACCGCACCCACAGAACCGCGAAACGCGCAACAATTTCGCCATGATCGACTTCAGATCATCGGCGGGTGTGTTTCTGATGTCACAGATTGAGCGACTTCATCGCCCGAAGGCGAGGCGGGCGCGCCGGATTCGGCGTCATCGCCCGCCATGCGCCGATCAGAAGCGGTAGTTCACGCCGGCGCGTAGCACATTCGCGCTCATGCCGACATCGCGCGGGCCGAAATAGCTCGTATAGGTCTCCTCGCCGAGGTCGACATAGAGATACTCGCCCTTGACGCTCCAATTGCCGCCGATGGCGTATTCGGCGCCGGCGCCGATGGTCCAGCCGATATGGTTGCGGTCATTGGAAAGGCCGAGCAATTCGTAGCTGCCGCCGCCATAGGCCAGGCCGCCGGTGCCATAGACCAGGAACTGGTCGAAGGCGTAGCCGAGCCGCGCCCGCACCGTGCCGAAATAGTCCAGCGTGAAGGCCGAGCTGGACAGGCCGGCATATTGGATGTCGGTTTCCACGCCGAGCACCAGCGGGCCATTGCCCTGCCAGTTATAGCCGGCCTGCAGGCCGCCGAGGAAACCGTCAATATCCGGCGAGGCATCCGCCGTGCCCCAGCCATAGCCAGCATTTGCGCCGAGATAGAAGCCGGTCCAGCTGAAGACCGGCGCCGGTGCATAGGCGACCCCGGCCGGGGCGGGGTAGGACATATCAGCCGCAGCGGCGGGAGCGGCCATCAGGGCCACAAGCCCGAGACCGCCAAGAATGCGACCTGCACGCATGCGACCTGCACGAATGCGACCTGCACGCATGCGATCTGCACGAATGCGATCTGCACGAATGCGATCTGCACGAATGCGATCTGCACGAATGCGATCTGCGCGGATGCTGTTCTTCATGATCGTCTCCTGGATCCTGGCTCAGCCGACCAGCCGGCGAAAAGACATCGCCGTCGCTGAGATAAGTCCGACACTTCCAGAAAGGTGCGGCCGAAATAATGTCGAATTCCGATAGGCTATATTATACTTAATGAAACGTAACCTTCATGTATACTTGAATACCGACCACAGATCCGCCGGCACCCGCGCCCTGCCGGGGATCCGGCACACTGAGATGGCACACCGGCCTTTGCCCCGTTAAAAGGGCGGCCGTGCCCGCCGGCACGAATTTACCCGATCAAGGCCACCTATCCTCATCCGCGCACCGTCGCGCGACGTATTGTCAGCCGGGCGGCGCAGCCGTCCCTTGCCCGCCGCCCTTTCAATGCAGCGCCTGAAACCTGATGACCCCTGCCCCCTCGCCGCCCGCACCCGACACGTCCCAACCGTCCCTCCGTCCCGTCGCCCTCGTCACCGGCGGCGCGGTGCGGATCGGCCGCGCCATCAGCCTGCGCCTCGCCCGTGATGGCTATGACATCGCGCTGCATGTGCGCCGGCCTGGCCCTGCGGCGGAGGAGACCGCCGCCGCGATCCGGGAGGCGGGTGGGCGCGCGGCCATCATCGTCGCCGAGCTCGCCGAGGCCGAGGCGGTGGACGGCGTTGTCCCTGCCGCCGTGGCGGCGCTGGGGCCGCTTGCCCTGCTGGTCAACAACGCCTCGGAATTCCATCCCGACAGCGTGGCAGTGCTCGACCTCGGCGTGTGGGAGCGGCACATGGCGGTCAATCTGCGCGCGCCGGTGCAGCTCGCCCGCGCCTTCGCCGCGCAGCTGCCGGAGGGCGCGCCGGGCGCGATCGTCAACCTCATCGACCAGCGCGTGCTGAAGCCGACCCCGGCCTATTTCTCCTACAGCGTGACCAAGGAAGCGCTGTGGGCCGCCACAAGGATGCTGGCGCAGGCGCTGGCGCCGCGCGTGCGGGTCAATGCGGTGGGCCCCGGCCCGACACTGGCCAATGGCCGGCAGGACGACAGCGCCTTCGCCCGTCAGTCCGCCTCCGTCCTGCTCGGGCGCGGCCCGAGCCCGGAGGAGATCGCCGACACTGTCGCCTATCTTGCCCGCGCCTCCAGCGTCACCGGGCAGATGATCGCGGTCGATGGCGGGCAGCACCTCGCCTGGCGCACGCCGGACGTGGAGGACGACTGAGCCTCAGCCCCTGCGGGCGATCAGCGTTTGCGGGCGTCGCTCAACGTGAACCAGCCGATGCTGGCCATGACCAGCACCGCGCCGGCGAGTTCGGCCGGGCTGGCGCTCTCGCCGAGAAAAATCACCGCCAGCACCATGGTGGCGACCGGGCTCACCGTGCTGATCATCGAATTGGCCTGCGCCGAAATGCGCTTAAGCGCCGCGTTCATCAGGAAGGTCGGCAGCACGGTGGCGCCGATCGCCACGCTGACCGCCAGCATCAGCCCATGCGGCGACACCATCAGCGCCTCGACCGGCCGCAACACCGCGAACTGGCCGATCGCCATGATCGAGGCCGAGATCATGGCGATGCAGGTGAACAGGGCCGAGCCGACCCGCTGCAGCAGCGAGCGGGCGCAGAGCTGGTAGAGCGCGAAGGAGATCGCCGCCAGCGTCACCAGCGCGGAACCCTTCACCACGTCCGAGCCCATGGTGGTGACATTCTGCAGGAAGATCAGCGCCAGCCCGCCATAGGCGAGCGCGAAGGCCAGCATCGCCTTCGGTCGGATCGGCTGGCCGAACAGCAGCGCGCCGAACAGCGCGACATAGATCGGATAGGTGAAGAGGATCAGCCGGCTGAACGAGGCGGATGTGTATTGCAGCCCGGCGAAATCGAGATAGCTGGCCAGCCAGTAGCCCAGCGCCCCCACCAGCATGGACTGCACCACCAGCCGGCCACTCGGCAGAGGCTCGCCCATGCCGCGCAGCCGCAGCAGCGCGAAGGCGCCGACCGCGAGATAGAACGGCAGCGAGAACGCCATGCGCAGCGCCAGCAGCGTCTCCGGGTCGATGCCCTCGGCATAGGCGAGCTTGATGATGATGCCCTTGGAGGCGAACAGCATCGCCCCGGCGGCGCCGAAGGCGTAGCCGGCCAGGGGAAAGGGCGGGTGGGAAGCAGCATCGCCGGAATGGGACATGATGGGCTCCCTTAGACCCTTTTGCCGGCGCTGACACCGGCCGCCGGCGCATGGCCGGCCGACGCCCGATGCATTTTCGTGCCCTGTGCCGTAGCGGGAACACGCGCCGGAAACAGGCGCCGGGAACATGCGCCGCCCCCTGTTCGCGAGGAGCGCAAATACGTATCTAGGGACTCATGATTGCCCGACCGACCCGCGACATGCCCGACCTCGACGCCGACGATGCCGACATCGCCGAGCTGGACCAGGACGAGGCCCTTATTGCCGACCTTGCCGAGGAGGCCGAGCCCGCGCCGGGCTCCGTCGCCATGGGCCGCGCCGCCATTGTCCGCGCCCTCAAGCACGCGCCGAACGGGCCCGGCGTCTACCGCATGATCGGCGCTGACGGGGCGGTGCTGTATGTCGGCAAGGCCAAGAGCATCAAGCGCCGCATCGTCGCCTATACCCGCCCCACAGGGCTCACCGCCCGCATCATGCGGATGGTGGCGGCCACCTGCGAGATGGAATTCGTCTCCACCGGCACCGAGACCGAGGCGCTGCTGCTGGAGGCCAACTTCATCAAGCAGCTGCGCCCGCGCTTCAACGTGCTGCTGCGCGACGACAAGTCGTTTCCCTATATCCTCATCACCAAGGATCATGTGTCGCCGCAGATCACCAAGCACCGCGGCGCCCGCAACCGGCCGGGCGATTATTACGGCCCCTTCGCCTCGGTCTGGGCGGTGAACCGCACCATCAACGCGCTGCAGAAGGCGTTTCTGGTGCGCTCCTGCTCGGACAGCTTCTACGAGGCCCGCACCCGCCCCTGCCTGCTGTTCCAGATCAAGCGCTGCGCCGGCCCCTGCACCGGCGAGGTCAGCCACACCGACTACGCCGAATATGTGCACGAGGCGCGCGACTTCCTCTCCGGCCGCAGCAAGGCGGTGAAGGAACAGCTGGCGCGCGAGATGGAAGCCGCCTCGCAGGAACTGGAATTCGAGCGCGCCGCCGCCCTGCGCGACCGCCTCGCCGCGCTTTCCGCCGTTCAGGGCACGCAGGGCATCAACCCGCGCTCGGTGGAGGAGGCGGATGTGTTCGCCATCCACCAGGAGGGCGGGGCGACCTGCGTGCAGGTGTTCTTCTTCCGCACCGGCCAGAACTGGGGCAACCACGCGCTCTATCCCCGCGCCGACCGGACGCTGGAGATCGGCGAGGTGCTGGAATCGTTCCTGGCCCAGTTCTACGAGGACAAGCCCTGCCCGCGCCTCGTGCTGATCAGCCACGACATCGCCGAGCGCGAACTGCTGGAGGAGGCGCTCTCCACCCGCGCCGGCCACCGGGTGGAGGTCGCGGCGCCCAAGCGCGGCGAGAAGCGCGAGCTGGTCGAGCACGCCTTGCAGAATGCCCGCGAGGCGCTGGGCCGCAAGCTGGCCGAGAGCGCCAGCCAGGCCCGGCTGCTGGAGGAACTCGCCCGCGCCTTCGCCCTCAAGGCGCCGCCCCGGCGCATCGAGGTCTATGACAACAGCCACATCATGGGCAGCAATGCGGTGGGGGGCATGATCGTGGCCGGGCCGGAGGGCTTCGCCAAGAGCCAGTACCGCAAGTTCAACATCCGCTCGACCGAACTCACCCCCGGCGACGATTACGGCATGATGCGCGAAGTGCTGACCCGCCGCTTCTCCCGCCTGCTGAAGGAGAATCCACGGGCGATTCCGGCCGGCGCGACCTCTCTCGCCGAGGGGGAGGCCGCGCCCTCTCCCCACCTGGGAGAGCGCCCGGGCGAGGGGGAAACCGCGCCGAGCGTGGCGAACGCCCTCCCCCACGCCGACCCGCTTGGCGGGCTATCCCTCGCCGATGGGGCGAGCGAAGGCGCCGAGGTGGAAGCCTCCGCCGCCTCCTCGGCCTGGCCGGACCTGCTGCTGATCGATGGTGGCCCCGGCCAGTTGAAGGCCGCGCGCGAAACCCTGGCCGGGCTCGGCGTCACCGATGTGCCGATGGTCGGCGTCGCCAAGGGCCCGGACCGCGATGCCGGCCGCGAGACCTTCTATGCCGATGGCCGCGAGCCTTTCCGGCTGGAGCCGCGCGACCCGGTGCTCTATTTCATCCAGCGCCTGCGCGACGAGGCGCACCGCTTCGCCATCGGCTCGCACCGCGCCCGCCGCAAGAAGGACATCACCCAGGCCGGCCTGCAGGAAATTCCCGGCATCGGCCCCACTCGTAAACGCGCGCTGCTGCACCATTTTGGAACTCTGAAGGCGATCGAGCGCGCCTCGCTCGCCGATCTTGAGGGTGTGCCGGGGGTGAACGCGGCGATGGCGCGGGCGGTTTATGACTTCTTTCATGCGAAAGCCACATGAAGCGCCTGTCCGGCCATTCCCGTCATGCGATGGCCACAGCCCTGCCGCATCGTGAAAGCGCCACGGCAGGCAAAGCAATGGCCGCCACGCAATTGACGTAGCCGGCTCGCGTGTTTACCTGCCTGTGAGGGAGCCGGCGCACTATGGTCGATGTTGCATCAAACCCGCAGACAGCACGGGAGCCGGCCAAGGTGACTCGCGGTCACGCCTTGTCTTTGCCCAATCTGCTCACCTATGGCCGCTGCGTGGCGGTGCCGCTGGTGGCGGCCTGCCTGTTCTGGTCCGACATATTGGAAGGCGGCGTCTGGCTGCGCTGGGTGGCGGTGGTCATCTATGTCGTCGCCGCCGTCACCGATTTCTTCGACGGCTACCTCGCCCGCGCCTGGCAGCAGCAATCGGCCATCGGCCGCATGCTGGACCCGATCGCCGACAAGCTGCTGGTGTCCGCCTCGCTGCTGATGCTGGCCTCGGACGGCACCATTCGCGGCTGGTCGCTCTGGGCGGCGCTGGTGATTCTGTGCCGTGAGATTCTCGTCTCCGGCCTGCGCGAATTTCTCGCCGAATTGCGGGTCAGCGTCCCCGTCACCCGCCTCGCCAAATGGAAGACCACCGCCCAGCTCGTGGCGGTGGGCGTGCTGCTGGCCGGGCCGGCGGCGGACCTTGTGGTGCCAGGCATCACGCTGTTCGGCATCGGCCTGTTGTGGATCGCGGCGCTGCTGACGCTCTATACCGGCTGGGACTATTTCCGCGCCGGCGCCCGCCATCTGATCGGGGATGATGCGTGAAGGTGCTTTATTTCGCCTGGGTGCGCGAGCGCATCGGCCTTGAGGCGGAGGAGATCGACCTGCCGCAGGGCGTCGCCACCGTCGCCGAACTCGCCGCCTTTCTCGGCGCGCGCGGCGAGGGCTATGCCCGTGCCTTCGAGAATCCGCGTATCGTGCGGGCCGCGCTCGACCGGCGGCACGCCAAGCCGGACACGCCGCTCGGCGCCGCGCGCGAGATTGCCTTCTTCCCGCCCATGACGGGCGGCTGAACCGGGAGGGCGGAGATGTTCACCGTCCGCATACAGGCGCAGGATTTCGACGCCGCCGCCGAGGCCGCCGCCCTGGCGCGCGGGCGCACGGACATCGGCGCGGTCGTCACCTTCGCCGGCCTGTGCCGCGCGCAGGACGCGCCCGGCGGCGCGCCGCTCATCGCCCTGACGCTGGAGCATTATCCCGGCATGGCGGAAGAGGAGATCGGCCGGCTGATGGAGCAGGCCCGCGCCCGCTGGCCGCTGGTCGGCGCCACCGTCATCCACCGCTATGGCCGCATGGTGCCGGGCGACAACATCGTGCTCGTCGTCACCGCCTCCGCCCACCGCGCCGCAGCCTTCGAAGCCGCCGAATTCCTGATGGACTGGCTGAAGACACGCGCGCCGTTCTGGAAGATGGAAGAGCGCGACGACGGCAAGGGCTGGGTCGCCGCCAAGGACGAAGACGACGCGGCGGCGGAACGCTGGGCCTGACACCGAGGCCGCCCGCCAGCCGCCGTCATCCCGGACGGCCGCAAGACGATCCGGGATCCTCGGCCGAGAGGTAGCGGGAAGCGATCCCGGCTCTCCGCCCTGCGGGCTGGGGCCGGCCTGACGCGAAGAGCCGGGCAAACGAAAAATGCCGGCCCGAAGGCCGGCATTTCCAGTCTGCGATCTTTGCAGCCCTCAGGCCGCCTCGGCCTTCTTCGGCTGCACTTCGGACATATAGTCCTCCAGCAGCGTCTTGGTGACCGGGCCGGGCTGGAAGTGCTGGCCGGCGATCTCGGCGACCGGCGTCACCTCGGCGGCGGTGCCGGTGATGAAGCACTCGTCGAAGCTCGGCAGTTCCTCCGGCATGATCGCCCGTTCCACCACCTCGATGCCGCGCCGCTTGGCGAGCGCGATCACCGTCTGGCGGGTGATGCCATTCAGGAAGGCGTCGGCGTCAGGCGTGTGGATCACTCCGTCCTTGGCGAAGAACACATTGGCGCCGGTGCATTCGGCGACACGGCCGCGCCAGTCCAGCATCAGCGCGTCAGCGAAGCCCTCGCGCTCGGCGGCGTGCTTGGAGATGGTGCAGATCATGTAGAGCCCGGCCGCCTTGGAGGTCGAGGGCGCGGTCATCGGGTCGGGACGGCGGTACTTCGCCATGCCGATGCGGATGCCCTTGAGCCGCTGGGCCGGATCGAAATAGCTCGGCCATTCCCACGCCGCGATGGCGAGGTGGATCTGGTTGTGCTGGGCCGAAACGCCCATCATGTCCGAGCCGCGCCAGGCGACGGGACGCAGATAGGCGTCGTTCAGCTTCTGCCGCACCAGCAGCTCGCGGCAGGCGGCGTTGATCTCGTCCGTGCCATAGGGGATCTCGAAATCGAGCAGTTCGGCGCTGTGCTTCAGCCGCGCCGTGTGCTCGTCCAGCTTGAAGATCTCGCCGCCATAGGCGCGCTCGCCCTCGAAGACGCAGCTGCCATAGTGCAGCCCGTGGGTCAGTACATGGACCTGCGCGTCCTGCCAGGGCACGAAGGCGCCGTCATACCAGATCCAGCCGCTGCGTTTGTCGAAAGGTTCGCTCGCCATGGTAAGTCTCCCAACCGGGGCGCCAGCGCGCCATGGGAGGCGCCGGAGCCCTTCTGTTCCTTCGGCATGGTGGCTACGGCCTGTCAGGCGAGCGCGCAACGCTTTGCCTCGCGGCCGAAGTCCCGTTATCGTCGCGGCTCAGTAAGAGCGAGCGCGACTCTATCCTGTTCCGAGGCGGATCGGGCGGCTAGCCGAACGATCCTTTCGTTGAACGGGACATCTGGGTAACGATCATAACGAAAAAAGTCAACATGGCTGACATAAATGTCTCGCTGACAGCGCGCACCGGCAAGAGCGAGCCGGGGGCTGCCCCGCGCCTGTCCCCCGCCCCGGAAGGCGAGCCGATGCTCGACCTGATCGAGCTTCTGTTTTTCGCCTATCGCAATTTCGTCAGCGATCCCGACGAGATCCTGCACGGCTTCGGCTTCGGCCGGGCCCATCACCGGGTGCTGCATTTCGTCAATCGCCATCCCGGGATGCGCGTTACCGACCTGCTCGACATTCTGCGCATCACCAAGCAGAGCCTCGGCCGGGTGCTGCGCGAGCTGGTGGACCAGGGCTTCATCGACAGCCGGGCCGGCGCCTCCGACCGCCGCCAGCGCCTGCTTTACCTCACCCCGAAGGGCGAGGCGCTGACCCAGGAATTCGTCGCCATCCAGTCGCGCCGCCTGCGCCGCGCGCTGGAAGAGAGCGGCGGCGATGCGCGCGATGTCGTGCGCCGCTTTCTTGTCGCCATGATCGACCCGGAAGATCGCAGCCCGACAGAGAAGCTGATCGCCCGCGCCGACCAGGCCGTGGAGGCGCGCAGCGCCGCCCGCAGCCGGCCGGCCGGCTGACGGGGAGGATCGCCATGCTCGACGCCCGCCAAAGCCCGGTCGCGGCGGCAAGGGAAGCCCGCACCATGCCTGCCGACGACGCCTTCCACCTGCTCATCGTCGATGACGACCGGCGCATCCGCGACCTGCTCTCGCGCTTCCTCAGCGAGCATGGCTACCGCGTCACCACGGCGGAATCGGGCGCCGATGCCCGCGCCCGGCTCGCCGGCCTCACCTTCGACCTGCTGATTCTCGACGTGATGATGCCTGGCGAAACCGGCTTCGACCTCGCCCGCGGGGTGCGCGAAACTTCTTCCGTGCCGATCCTCATGCTCACCGCCCGCTCCGAGCCGGGCGACCGCATCCAGGGGCTGGAAATCGGCGCCGACGACTACCTCGCCAAGCCGTTCGAGCCGCGCGAATTGCTGCTGCGGATCGGCAACATCATCAAGCGCTCGGCCACCCCGCCGGCGCAGGCGATCGAAACGGTGCGCTTCGGCCCGTTCAGCTTCCATCTGGCGCGCGGCGAACTCACCCGCGAGGGCGAGATGGTGCGCCTCACCGACCGCGAGCGCGACATGCTGCGGGTGCTCGGCGAGGCGCCGGGCCAGACCGTGCCGCGCCAGGACTTGGTGGCCCCCGGCGTCGCTGCCGGCGACCGGGCGGTGGACGTGCAGGTGAACCGACTGCGCCGCAAGATCGAGCGTGACCCGGCCAATCCCGCCTATGTGCAGACGGTGCGCGGCGTCGGCTACCGGCTGGTCGTCGCTCCTTGAGCGCCCGCGACACCAGCGTCGTCGGCGCCGCCCGCGCCCGCCTTCGCCTGACCCAGCGCCGCATGCGCGAGAACAATGCCCGCTTCGGCGCGTGGTTCAACCGCATCATGCCGAAGGGGCTGTTCGCCCGTTCGCTGATCATCATCGTCACCCCGGTGGTGATCCTGCAATCGGTGCTCGCCTTCGTCTTCATGGAGCGGCACTACAACACCGTGACCCGCCGCCTGTCGGCGGCGGTGTCGCAGGACATCACCGCCGTCACCCAGCTCGCCCTCGCCTTCCCCACCGAGGAAGACCAGGACAAGATCAAGCGGATCGCCCAGATCACCATGGGCCTGACGGTGGATTTCCTGCCCGGCGAGCGCCTGCCGCCGCCCGGCCCCAAGCCCTTCTTCTCCACCCTCGATTCCGCCTTCACCGGCGAACTGGCGAAGCGGCTGCACCGGCCGTTCTGGACCGATACGGTGGGCAATTCGAACCTGATCGAGGTGCGGGTGCAGATGGATGGCATGGTGCTGCGGGTCTTCGCCCGTCGCAGCCAGGCCTATCTCTCCAATTCGCACATCTTCCTGTTGTGGATGGTGGGCACCGCGCTGGTGCTGATGGCGGTCGCCATCCTGTTCCTGCGCAACCAGATCAAGCCGATCGAGGCGCTGGCCGATGCCGCCATCGCCTTCGGCAAGGGCCGCGACGTGCCCGGCTTCCGCCCGCGCGGGGCGCGCGAGGTGCGCGGCGCGGCGCTGGCCTTCCTGGAGATGAAGCGGCGGATCGAGCGGCAGATCGAGCAGCGCACCACCATGCTCGCCGGCGTCAGCCACGACATGCGGACCATCCTCACCCGCTTCAAGCTGGAACTGGCGCTGCTCGGCGACAGCGCCGACACCGAGGCGCTGCGCAAGGATGTCGACGATCTCCAGAGCATGCTGGAAGCCTATCTCGCCTTCGCCCGCGAGGATGTCGCCGAGACGCCGGCGATGGCCGACATGGCGCGGCTGATCGAGGAGGCGCGGATCAATGCCGAGCGCCAGGGCGCGAAGGTCAGCGCCAGCTACAGCGGCGACCCGATGGTGATGGTGCGGGTCGACGCCTTCCGCCGCTGCCTCGCCAATCTGGTCGGCAATGCCGGCCGGCACGGCGCGCGCATCGAGATCACAGGCACCCGCGACGAGCGCTGGCTCACCATCGCCGTCGACGATGACGGGCCCGGCATCGCCCCCGCGCTGCGCGAGGATGTCTTCCGCCCGTTCTTCCGGCTGGACGAGGCGCGCAACCAGGACGCCGGCGGCTCCGGCCTCGGCCTCACCATCGCCCGCGACGCCGCCCGCGCCCATGGCGGCGACGTCATCCTCGGCGAGAGCGCGCTCGGCGGCCTGCGGGCGGCGATCCGGATTCCGGTCTGAAGAGCGCGACTAGAGCGTTTTCGAGCGAAGTGGATGCCGGTTCGCGTGAAGAAAACGCGATAAAACAGAGAATTAGATCATTTCACTGTTTCCATGAAACAGTGAAATGACTAGCCGCGCTGCAGCGCCAGCCGCGCCCCGAGGCCGATCAGCAGCCCGCCACCAAGCCGCGCCGCCCACCTCCGCAGCTCATCCGAACCTCGCAGGTGCCGCAGGATCGCTCCGGCCATGCACACGCAAACCAGATCGGCGGCGGTGAACATCGCATTCACCAGCGTGCCGAGGATCAGCAGTTGCGCCCACAGTGGCAGCGCCGCCGCCGCATCGGTGAACTGCGGCAGGAAGGCGATGAAGAACAGAGCGGTCTTCGGGTTGAGCACCTCGACCGCAACGCTCTCGGCAAAAGCCCGCCGCGCCGACCGTGCCGGCCCTCCCTCGACAGCAGGATGTGCGCCGCGCCGGCACACGAGACGCAGCCCGAGATAGACGAGATAGAAGGCGCCGAGCAACTTCACGGCGACATAGAGCAACGGCACGGCGGCGAACAGCGCCGACAGGCCAAGCCCCGCGGCCAGCACATGGACATAGCCGCCAAGATGGATGCCGAGCGCCGCCATCAGCCCGGCCCGTCGCCCATGCCCCAGAGTCTGGGCCGCCGCGTAGAGCATGGCAGGGCCGGGCATGAAGGCATAGATCGCGGCGGCGGCGGCGAAGGCGGCCATCAGTTCAAGCGGGGGCACCGCACGCCCCTCAGAACAGCCGCGCGCCGTTCGGCACTTCCTGGTCGGGCTTGAACAGCACCACGGCGCCGTCCTCGTCCGGGAAGCCGAGGGTCAGCACCTCGGACATGATCGGGCCGATCTGGCGGGAGGGGAAATTCACCACCGCCGCCACCTGCCGCCCGATCAAATCCTCCGCCGCGTAATGCACGGTGATCTGGGCCGAGGACTTCTTGCAGCCGATATGCGGGCCGAAATCGATCACCAGCTTGAGCGCCGGCTTGCGCGCCTCCGGGAAGGTCTCGGCCTGGATGATGGTGCCGACGCGGATATCCACTTTCAGGAAATCGGCGAAGGTGATCTGTTCGAGGGGGGCGAGACTCACGATGGGGTTCCTCACGCTGGCCGCCTCAGTATCGATGCTGACGGCTGATTCCTCACTGGAATATACGCGAAAGCCCAGCCCGGGGAGGCCTCACGCCACCACGGGCGCGTCCGGCGGGGCGGACGGCGTCGCCTCGGACGACGCGGCCTTGCCACCGCGCCCGCGTCGTCCGCCGGTGGCGAGGCACACCGCGCCCTCGATCAGGCCGAGCGCCCGCTCGCCGCGCGCCAGCTCGCGGTCCAGCGCCGCCATGGTGCGGGCCAGTGCCGGGTCGTCATCTGTGAGGAACGTCTGCAGCACCCGGCCGAACACCAGCGCCAGCCCTTGCGCCCGCACCGCGCCTTTGAGGCCGGCGGTGTCGATCCGCGCCGCCGCCAGCATCCATTGCTGCGAGCGGACGGAAAGCTTGTTCAGCGCCAGGGCGAAGAACGGGTTGCGCCGGGCCGAGTCCATCAGCGAGCGCAGCGCCGGCTTGTGCGGCGCCAGCACGTCGAGCCGCCGCATCAGCACGTCGAACACCCGGTCCCGGGCCGGCTCGTCCGCCATGTCGTCGCTGGAAGGCGCCAGCACTTTGGCATCGACCTCGCGCAGGAAGCCGGCCAGCATGTCGAAGGTGGAGCCGAAGGAGGCGCGCAGTTCGGCGAGGGGAATCTTCGCCTCATCCGCCACCGCGCCGAGGCTGATGCGCTCGAACGGCATGCGCGCCAGCAGGCGCATGAAACTGTCGAGGGCGAGCGCTCGCGTCTCGCTGGGTTTGTCGACGGTCGCTTTCGTTCCCGGGGAGCGTGCCATGAAGACCTCCTGTCCTGAACGTTGCCTCACCTCTATGTAAGGCGTGCCCCGGCCAAGGAGAAGACCCCGGCACACCCCCGCGCGCGCTGTTGCCGCACGTTTGCGGGAGCGTCAGGAATGTGGGGGCGTCAGGAATGGGGAAGCGTCAGCCGGCGAGTTCGCGCGAGCGCTTCGCCGCCGCCGCCACTGCCTCGGCGAGCAGCGGGCCGAAACCCCTTTCCTCGTCCATCAGCACGGCGAGCGCCGCCGCCGTCGTGCCGTTGGGCGAGGTGACGTTGCGCCGCAGCTGCGCCGGGTCGATGCCGGTGCGGACCATCAGTTCGCCCGCCCCGGCCACGGTCGCCCGCGCCAGCC
The DNA here is from genome assembly GCA_000378025.1 of Xanthobacteraceae bacterium 501b. GTDB lineage: Bacteria > Pseudomonadota > Alphaproteobacteria > Rhizobiales > Xanthobacteraceae > Ancylobacter. The sequence goes on along the minus strand of KB899087.1, from coordinate 514,650 downwards.
GGTCGGCCATGTCGGCCGGCAGCCCGGCCTCGACGCCCGCCGCCGCCAGCGCCTCGGCCAGCAGGAACACATAGGCCGGCCCGGAACCGGAAACGGCGGTGGCGACGTCGATCAGCGCCTCGTCCTCCACCCATTCCACCCCGCCCGTGGCGCGCAGCAGCGCATCGGCGATGTTCATCTGGTCCGAGGTGACGGCACCGTTCGGCACCGCGACAGTGACGCCGCGGCCGATCGCCGCCGGGGTGTTGGGAATGGAGCGCACCACCGCGGTGCCGGCGGGGAAGTAGGATTCGAGGAAGCCGAGCGTGCGCCCGGCCATGACCGAGACGATGAGCGTGCCGGCATCGGCCAGCGGCGCCACCCGGGCCAGAACGTCCGGGGCGACCTGCGGCTTCACCGCCAGAAGCATCACGGCGGGCGGGGCGCCATTGAGCGGGTTCAGCGCCACGCCGCGCGCCTCGATGAGGGCAGCGACCTCCGCCGGCGGGGCCGGATCGATCACCGCCGCCAGCGCCGGATCGAGCCCGAGATCGAGCCAGCCTTCCAGCATGGCGCCGCCCATCTTGCCGGCGCCGACAAGCAGCACCCGGCCCGGAATGTCGGAAAGTGTGGCCATCGTGGAACTCCCATGCCCGCGCGCGCCCGCGCGCCGTCACGCGGCCTTAGTGCCGCTCGCGCGTGTTTTTGGCAATGGCGGGGCGTGCGCCGGCGACGCCGCTCAGGCCTCGCCGACGGTCTCGAACAGGGTGGCGTCCATCGCCTCGCGCGCGGTCTTGCCGGCCCAGACGACGAACTGGAAGGCGGGGAAATACCGCTCCACCGCCTCGATGGCGCATTCCATCAGCACTTCGCACTGGCGGTCGGTGGCTTCCGCCCCGGCCAGCAGCAAGGCGTGGCGGAACATGATGACGCCTTCCTTCGACCACAGGTCGAAATGGCCCACCCACATCTGTTCGTTGATGAGCGAGAGCAGGCGCAGCACTTCGGTCTTGCGCTTCTCCGGCACCTTCAGGTCGAAGGCGCAGGCGATGTGCAGCGCCTCGACCTCGTCCATCCACTGAAACGAGACATGGCAGTCCGTCCAGCGCCCTTCGAGGGAGATGGTGATCTCGTCCTCGGCCGAGCGCTCGAACGCCCATTCGTTGAGCGCGGCCATGCGCTCGACCAGGTCGAGTGGGTTCAGGCTGGTGTCGGCTTCGAAGTCACTAGTATAGGTCATGCTCGACCTCGCGAGGGTGGACGCGGAGGGGGTCGAACGCACGCAACGCGACGGTTCCCGACAAGCCGTTCCAGAATCAAACGAATCGCCGTCGTCCCAACTATATCGCGCTGAATCCGTACCTCGCTACGACCGTTGTACCATGGTCCGTGGAAAAACGGACCATGGCGAAAATTGGCACAATTGACTTGTCGGGGGATTCGCCCCGGCGCGGCAAGCACCAAGGCGAGACGTCCACAAGCGTTGCGCGCGAAAGCTTGTGTGAAAAAGACTCAGCCAAGCGAATCGGGCGGGTCGATCGTCGCCTCAAGCTTGGCTTCCCGCGCCTCCAGCACGGCGAGACGGGCGCTAAGACGCTCGTTTTCCTCGCGGGCGGCGGCGGCGAGTTCCTTCACCGTCTCGAATTCCTCGCGAGTGACGACGTCAAGCTCGCGCAGGATGCGTTCGGCCTGGGCGCGCATCACGCCTTCCGCCTCGCGGCGCACGCCGGTGGCGACGCCGGCCGCGTCGTTCATCAGCTTGGCGAAATCGTCGAAGATTCGGCCGGTGGTCTGGGTCATTGTCATCTCCCGACTTGGGCCCCTGCGATCGGGCCCTTACTCTGTCGTGCCTGTTCGGAAACAATGGGGCGGCGGCGCGGTGATCGCAAGGGCAACCGCCCCGTAAGCCACCGCGGTCGACACAAGGCGCCTTGATCCCGTCACGCAACGGGGGCAAAGCGGAACGTGCGGCCTTTGTCTGCATCGCCCCGCGCCCGCCCGCCTTCCGCCGAGATATGGGATGCTCATGCTCGCCCCGCCGCTCTTCGCCCTGCCCTTCCCGAACATCGATCCGGTGCTGATCGAGCTCGGCCCCTTCGCCATACGCTGGTACGCCCTCGCCTATATTGGTGGGCTGCTGTTCGGCTGGTGGATGGCCAAGCGGCTCTGTTCGAGCCCGGCGCTGTGGGGCGGCCACGCCCCGATCAAGCCGGAGGAGTTCGACGACGCGGTGGTGTGGATCGCGGTCGGCGTCATTCTCGGCGGGCGCATCGGCTATGTGCTGTTCTACAACCTGCCCTTCTATGCTGCGAACCCCTTGCAGGCGCTGACGCTGTGGCATGGCGGCATGGCCTTCCATGGCGGCTTCCTCGGCTCCATCCTGGCCATGTACCTGTTCTGCCGGCGGCGGAGCCTGCCCTTCGTCTCGATGCTCGACATCGCCGCCAGCGTGGTGCCGGTCGGCCTGTTCCTCGGCCGGCTGGCCAATTTCGTGAACGGCGAATTGTGGGGCCGCCCGACCGATGTCGCCTGGGCCTTCGTCTTCCCCCATGGCGGGCCGGAGCCGCGCCATCCCAGCCAGCTCTATGAGGCCGGGCTGGAAGGGCTGGCGATCTTCATCGTCCTGCAGATCGCCATCCGGGCCGGGGCGCTGGCGCGGCCGGGCACGGTCGCGGGGATGTTCGTGTTCCTCTATGGCTGCGCCCGCATCTTCGTCGAGTTCTTCCGCGAGCCGGACCCGCAGATCGGCTATCTCCTCGGCGGCTGGCTCACTATGGGCATGCTGCTCTCCCTGCCGATGCTGGCGCTGGGAAGCTGGCTGGTCTGGCGCGCCCGCCGCCGCCCGGCGCTCAGCGCGGGTGCCGCATGACGGCATTGGCGGACCACCTCGCCCGGCAGATTGCCCTCAGCGGGCCGATCACCGTCGCTGACTATATGGAACAGTGCCTGTTCCACCCGACGCTCGGCTACTACACCACGCGTGAACCCTTCGGCGCCTCAGGCGATTTCATCACCGCGCCCGAGATCAGCCAGATGTTCGGCGAGTTGCTCGGCCTGTGGGCGGCGGAGACATGGCTGCGGCTGGGTTCGCCCGCGCTTTTCGTCCTCGCCGAGCTCGGCCCCGGGCGCGGCACGATGATGGCCGACATGCTGCGCGCCACCTCCCGCGTGCCGGGCTTCCTTGAAGCGGCCCGCGTGGTGCTGGTGGAAGCCTCGCCGCGCCTGCGGCAGATCCAGGCGCAGACCGTCGGCGGCCATCGCGTCGAATGGGTCGGCACAATTGACGAGTTGCCGCCCGGCCCTCTTGTCCTGCTCGCCAATGAGTTCGTCGACGCCCTGCCGATCCGCCAGTTCGTCCGCACGCCGGAAGGCATCGCCGAGCGCATGGTAGGCCTCGGGCCGGAGGGGAAGCTCGCCTTCGGCCTGCGCCCCGGCGCCCGGCTCGATTCCCGTGCCGAGGCGCGCCTTGCCGCCGCCCCGCTCGGCGCGGTGCTGGAAATTTGCCCGATCGGCCTGTCCATCGCGGCACATCTCGGCGCCCGGCTCGCCACCACCGGCGGCGGCGCCCTGCTGGTCGATTACGGCCATGCCGGCGGTTTCGGCGACACGCTGCAGGCGCTGTATCGCCAGGCTTTTGACGACGTGCTGGCCCATCCCGGGCACGCCGATCTCACCGCCCATGTCGACTTCGCAGCCCTCGCCCGCGCCGCCTCGGCGGCCGGCGCCCGCGCCTTCGGACCGATCGGCCAGGGCGTGCTGCTGGAGCGGCTCGGCCTCGACGACCGCGCGTTCCGGCTGAAGCGCGCCGCCAGCGAGGCCGACCGGGAGATGGTGGAGGCGGCACGCCTGCGCCTTGCCGGGCCGGACGAAGGTCAGATGGGCACGCTCTTCAAGGCGCTGGCGCTGGTGCATCCTGCGCTGGACATGGTGGCCGGGTTCGCCCCCGGCGAGGCATTTGAGGACATCCAGGCATGAAGGTCGAATCCGCCGCCCTGAGCGCCCTGCCCGGCATCCGCCACGCCTTCTTCACCCGCGAGGGCGGCGTCTCGGAAGGGATCTATGCCGGGCTCAATGGTGGCACCGGCTCGCGCGACGTCCCCGCCCATGTCGCGGAGAACCGCGCCCGCATGGAGGCCGCGCTCGCCGTGCCGGCCGGCCATCTTCTCACCGCCTGGCAGGTGCATTCCCCCGATTGCGTCATCGTCGACCGGCTCTGGGACGAGCGGCCGAAGGCGGATGCGGTGGCCACCGCCACCACAGGCATCGCCGCCGCCGTCACCATCGCCGATTGCGGCCCGGTGCTGTTCGCCGATCCTGAGGCCCGCGTCGTCGGCGCCGCCCATGCCGGCTGGAAGGGCGCGGTCGGCGGGGTGCTGGACGCCACCCTCGCCCGCATGGAACAGCTCGGCGCCCGGCGGGAGAACATCGTCGCCGCCATCGGTCCGCTGATCCGGCAGGAAAGCTACGAGGTCGGGCCGGACTTCATCGCCACCCTCACCGGCCTTGCCGCCGGCAATGAGCGCTTCCTCATCCCCTCGGCGCGGCCGGACCATGCGCTGTTCGACCTGCCCGGCTACATCGCCGCCCGGCTCACGGCGCTCGGCGTCGGCACGATCGACGATCTCGGCCTCGACACCTATGCCGACGAGGCGCGCTTCTTCTCCTATCGCCGCGCCACCCATCGCAATGAGCCCGATTACGGCCGGCTGATCGCCGCCATTACGCTGGTGTGAGGCCCTGCCATGACCCTCCACTTCACCGGCCCCGAATTTGACCGCCGCCGCCAGCGCCTGCTCACCGTGATGGCGGAGCAGCGGCTCGACGGGCTGCTGATGTTCCAGCAGGAATCGATGTACTGGCTCACCGGCTACGACACGTTCGGCTTCTGCTTCTTCCAGGCGCTGTGGCTCGGCGCCGATGGGCGGCTCGCCCTGCTCACCCGCTCGGCCGATCTGCGGCAGGCGCAGCACACCTCGCTGATCGCCGACATCCGCGTCTGGACCGACCGCGCCGACGCCACGCCGCAGCAGCAGCTGCGCGACATGGTGGCGGAGCTGGGCGGCGCGGGCGGGCGGATCGGCGTCGAATATGAGAGCTACGGCCTCACCGCCGCAAACGGCAAAAAGCTCGACGCCGCCTTTGAGGGCTTTGCCACGCTGATCGACGCCTCGCGCCTGGTGGATGCGCTGCGGGCGGTGAAGTCGGCGGCGGAGATTCTCTATGTCCGGCAGGCCGGCAAATTGGCGCTGGCGGCGCGCGAGGCGGCGCTCGCCACCATCGCGCCCGGCGTCGACGAGGGCGAGGTGCTGGCGGCCATGCAGGGCGCCATCTTCCGCGGCGGCGGCGACTATCCCGCCAATGAGTTCATCATCGGTTCCGGCGCGGACGCCCTGCTCTGCCGCTACAAGAGCGGGCGGCGGGTGCTGGATGAGGAAGACCAGCTCACCCTGGAATGGGCCGGCGCCTATCGCCACTACCATGCGGCGATGATGGAGACGGTGGTGATCGGCCCGCCGCGCGACCGGCATCTGGAGCTGTTCGCGGCGGCGAAGCAGGCGCTGGAAGCCTGTGTCCACGCCATGGTGCCGGGCAAGACCGCCGGCGACGTGTTCGCCGCCCATGCCCATGTGATGGACGGCCACGGGCTGGAAAAGCACCGGTTGGCGGCCTGCGGCTATTCGCTCGGCGCCAAGTTCACCCCCTCCTGGATGGACCCGCCCATGTTCTATGCCGGCAATCCCTGGGTGCTGGAGCCCGGCATGGTGCTGTTCGCGCACATGATCCTGATGGACAGCGACACCGGCACGGCGATGTGCCTGGGGCGGACGTACCTTCTCGGCGTTAACGGTAACGAGGGCTTAACGCCCGCCCCTCTGGACCTGATCGTTAATTAGTCTTAACCATTCCCCGTCCGCTGGCGACAGCCGCGAACCTGCTTCGGCAGGGATACGCGGCGCGACCGGCTCTCTGGGGATGGTTCATGATCGATCGCCTTCGCCCTCTGGGCCGACGCCTCACGACGACCGCGGTTCTGCTTGCCGCCCTCGCCCTCGGCGCCTGCCAGACCAATGGTGGCGGCAACAAGCCGGTGGCGGCGGCCTCGGTCTCCTCCGGCAGCAAGACCATCGCCTTTGAATCGATCGACGGCGCGCCCGAGCCGGTGTTCGAGCGGCTGGTGGCGGACCTGTCCGATCAGGCCAAGGCCCGGCAGATTCCCATCGTCTCGCGCGAATCGCCCGCCGCCTATCGCGTGCGCGGCTATCTCGCCGCCAGCGTCGCCAACGGCAAGGGCGAGGTCGATTGGGTGTGGGACGTGTTCGACGCCGACAGCGACCGCGTGCTGCGCGTCACCGGCCGCGAGAAGCTCGGCCCCGGCAAGGATGTCTGGGCCAAGCTGGACGACGCCACGGTGCAGCGCATCGCCAGCCAGAGCCTCGACGAGATTTCCGCCCGCCTCTCCGGCGGCGCCCCCTCTTCCAGCGCGGCGACGTCGGCGACCCCGGAGCTCGACCCGGCGGATGCGCCGCCCGTGGTGCCCGGCGATGGCCCCGCCGTCGCCGAGGCGACGCCGGACGACATACCGGCGGATGCCGTTACGGTAGCTTCGCAGGCCGGCGAGCCTTCGCGCGCCCTCACCTTCGCCGCCCATCCCTGACCGGCATCGCACCTATGCAGCCGTGCATAGGGACAAGCCGGCAATGCGGGCCTTTGGAAGCTTTACAGGCCGGGCCGGCCCGCCTATCAGGGCTGCGCGACGGCTATAAGACGGCCGGCGGAAGAGTGACGGCTGGGAGCGCGCCGGAATGTCCGACAATAACGGTTCGATCAAAATCGTCGCCGGCAACGCAAATCGTCCGCTGGCAGAGGCCATCGGGGCCTATCTGCGCACGCCGCTGACCAAGGCCGTGGTGCGCCGCTTCGCCGATATGGAGATCTTCGTCGAGATCCAGGAGAATGTGCGCGGCAAGGACGTCTTCGTCCTGCAGTCCACCTCCTTCCCGACCAATGACCATCTGATGGAGCTGCTCATCATCACCGATGCGCTGCGCCGCTCCTCGGCCCGCCGCATCACCGCCGTGCTGCCCTATTTCGGCTATGCGAGGCAGGACCGCCGCTCCTCCGGCCGCACGCCGATCTCCGCCAAGCTGGTGGCCAATCTCATCACCCATGCCGGCGCCGACCGCGTGCTGACTGTCGACCTGCATGCCGGCCAGATCCAGGGCTTCTTCGACATCCCGACCGACAATCTGTTCTCGGCCCCGGTCATGGTGGCGGACATCAAGTCGCGTTTTGATCTTTCCGACATCACCGTCGTCTCGCCGGATGTCGGCGGCGTGGTGCGCGCCCGCGCATTGGCCAAGCGCATCGACGCCCAGCTCGCCATTGTCGACAAGCGCCGCGAGCGCCCCGGCGAGAGCGAGGTGATGAACGTCATCGGCGATGTCGAAGGCAAGCGCTGCATCCTGGTCGACGACATCATCGATTCCGGCGGCACGCTGGTGAACGCCGCCGACGCGCTGCTGGCGCGCGGCGCCACCGAGGTCCACGCCTACATCACCCATGGCGTGCTCTCGGGCGGCGCGGTTTCGCGCGTCACCGCCTCGAACCTCAAGGAACTGGTGATCACCGATTCGATCCAGCCGACCGAGGCGGTGCGGGTGGCGCGCAATATCCGCGTGGTCTCCATCGCCAGCCTGCTCGCCGAGGCCATCGGCCGCACGGCGCATGAGGAAAGCGTCTCCAGCCTGTTCGACTGAGCGCCGGCACGCCGGCACGTCGCTACCGCAATTCGGCGAAAGCGCCGGTGCGGCGGCGCAATTGTGCGCTGCGCCATTTTCGTTCCACAGTTCGGCAGCACCCTGTCCGCTCGCTCAACGATCTGGACGAGACCATGCTGCGCACCCTCTTGCCGCGCCCCTCCGAGATTCGCCGTGCCACGCCCTTCGCCCGCCTGCCGGTGCGGGTGGCGGGTCTGGGCCTCGGCGTGGCAATTGGGCTGGGCCTATCCCTGCCGGCGGCGGCGCAGTCCATCGGCACGGTGACGAAGCCGGGCCTGCCGGACCCGTGGCACGGCGTCATCATCATCACCCCGTTTGACGAGGTGTCGCCCTACGAGGCCGCCCAGCGCGCGGCGGAGGCGGCGCAGACTGAGGGGACGGCGCCCGCCCCCACTGAAGCCACCGTGGCGACGGACGCGCCGCTGGAACCGTTCGATCCTGAAAAGGAGACGGCGACCATGCCCTCGCTCTGGGAAACCATCGAGCTCGGCATCGGCGGCGCCCCCGAGGAGCCCGCGCCGGAGCCGCCCAAGCCCTATCAGCAGCTGCAGCCGCGCACGGCGCCGGTCGAGCGGGCACGCGCCACCCTGCCGACCCAGATGGAGCTGCGCCAGGGCGCGGCGATGGTTTCCGTCTCCTCCAGCGCCAGCGCCACCGCCCCGGCCTCGGGCGCGCTCGCCACCACCGCCACCAGTGGCTCGGGCGAGATCAAGGGCCGCCTCGGGCTGGAGCAGGACAACCTCACCGTCTACAGCGCCGGCACGGTGGGCGCCGCCGCCAGCCCCGGCTCAGCCACGGTCTATGACAACATGGCGGTCGGCAGCACCTATTCCGTGCCGCTCGCCCCGCTCGGCCTCGGGCCGGAAAAACTCGGCGCCAGCGTCGAGATGGACAAGGGCCAGACCGTGACCACCGGCATCGAGCTGCGCGCGCCGGCCGGCAGCGCCGAGCGCTTCATCTCGGTGCAGCGCTCGCAGAGCCCCGGCTCGGAGGCCAGCGGCATCGTCAAGGCGGGCGTTCTCGGCAAGTTCTGAGGCCGCAGCCGCGGGCAAACATTGCCCGCCAAGGCTTTTGCTGCTATGAGCGCGCCCGGTCCCGGCCTTTCCGCACCCCTGGAGGCGCGCCGTGGACTCAAACCTACCACGCCTGAAGGAACGGGCCGCGCGAGCGGCCTTGTCCATTTGCAACCATTGAGGACAACCATGACCGCCATCAAGGAACTGAAGGCGCAGGCCCGCACGAAGGTCGGCAAGGGGGCCGCTCGTGCTGAACGCCGCGCCGGTCGCGTACCCGCCGTGATCTACGGCGACGGCAAGGCCCCCGTCGGCATCACGCTCGACCATGTCGAGATCAACAAGATCATCTATGCCGGTCACTTCCTGACCACGCTGTTCAACGTCGAGGTTGACGGCCAGAAGCACCGGGTGATCCCGCGCGACTACCAGCTCGACGTGGTCAAGGACTTCCCGCTGCACATCGATTTCCTGCGCGTCGCCGTTGGCGCCACCCTCGCCGTCGACGTGCCGGTGCACTTCCTCAACGCCGACACCGCGCCGGCGATCAAGGAAGGCGGCTCGCTCAACATCGTCAGCCACACCGTGGCGCTGAACGTGCCGGCCGACGCCATCCCGACCGCCATCGAGGTCGATATCGCCGACTACGCCTTCGGCGATTCCATCCACCTCTCGGCGATCAAGCTGCCGGCAGGCGTGACCTGGGCCGGCCATGGCGACGACACGCTCGCCACCATTGCGGCCCCGTCGGGCCTCAAGGAAGCCGAGGAAGACGAAGCTGCGGCCGCCGCCGCCGACGCCGCCAAGGCCTGATGCGCCTGAACGGCTGATACGGCTGATCGGGCGGCCCTGCGCGGCGCCGCCCGACCATCCCGCGAGGAGAGCCGGAAGCCCGCTTCCGGCTCTTGTCGTTTCGGGGCATGGCACGAACTGCAGGAGGCACACGGTGCTGCTGTTCACCGGGCTCGGCAATCCCGGCTCGAAATATGCCGGCAACCGGCACAATATCGGCTTCATGGCGGTGGATGCCATCGCCCGCCGGCATCGTTTCTCGCCGTGGCGCCGGCGCTTCCAGGGCGCCGCCTGCGAAGGCGAGATCGACGGCCAGAAGGTGCTCGCGCTGCTGCCCGAGACCTTCATGAACGAGAGCGGCCGCGCGGTGGCGGAAGCCCAGCGCTTCTACAAGATCGAGTTGCGCGACGTGTTCGCCTTCCATGACGAGCTCGACCTGCCGCCGGCCAAGATCCGCTACAAGGTCGGCGGCGGCAATGCCGGGCATAATGGCCTGCGCTCCATCACCGCCCATTGCGGCAATGACTATGCCCGCATCCGCCTCGGCATCGGCCATCCCGGCGACAAGGCGCTGGTGCACCATTATGTGCTGAGCGACTTCGCCAAGGCCGAGCGCGACTGGGTGGAGGCGGTGTGCGAAGGCTGCGCCGATCTCGCCGGCCTGCTCGCCACCCACCGGCTGGACGAGTTCCAGAACCGGATGCACCTGTTTCTCGAAGCGCGTGGCTTCGGGCCGCCTGACAAGCCCGGCAAGAAGCCCGGCTGACCTGCTGACAGCGCGCCATCACTTGCACTCGCCCGCCATTCTGCCTAACCACGGCGGCAACCGTTCCTCTCGATCGAGCATCGCATCATGGGCTTCAAATGCGGCATTGTCGGCCTGCCCAACGTCGGCAAGTCGACCCTTTTCAACGCGCTGACGCAGACGGCGGCGGCGCAGGCGGCGAACTACCCGTTCTGCACCATCGAGCCGAATGTCGGCGATGTGGCGGTGCCTGATCCGCGGCTGGAGACGCTGGCCAAGATCGCCGGCTCGCAGCAGATCATCCCCACCCGCCTCACCTTCGTCGACATTGCCGGCCTGGTGCGCGGCGCCTCGAAGGGCGAGGGCCTCGGCAACCAGTTCCTCGCCAATATCCGCGAATGCGACGCCATCGCCCATGTGGTGCGCTGCTTCGAGGATTCCGACGTCACCCATGTCGAGGGCAAGCTGGCGCCGATCTCCGACATTGAGACCATCGAGACCGAGTTGATGCTGGCCGATCTCGAAAGCCTTGAGAAGCGCGCCGGCGCGCTGGAGAAGAAGGCCAAGGGCGGCGACAAGGACGCCAAGGAACTGCTCGACCTGATGACCCGCGCCCTCGTGCTGCTGCGCGAAGGCAAGCCCGCGCGCCTCGTCGAGGTGAAGCCCGAGGAGGAAAAGGCCTTCCGCATGCTCGGCCTGCTCTCCTCCAAGCCCGTGCTCTATGTCTGCAATGTCGAGGAAGCCTCGGCCAAGGCGGGCAACGCCCTCTCCGCCGAGGTGTTCGCGCTCGCCAAGAAGGAAGGCGCCAAGGCGGTGGTCGTCTCGGCCAAGATCGAGAGCGAGATCGCCGTGCTGCCGGCGGACGAGCAGAAGGACTATCTCGAAGCCATCGACCTTGAGGAGCCCGGCCTCAACCGCATCATCCGCACCGGCTACGAGCTCCTGAAGCTCGTGACCTATTTCACCGTCGGCCCGAAGGAAGCCCGCGCCTGGACCATCACGGCGGGCACCAAGGCCCCCGGCGCGGCCGGCGTGATCCATTCGGATTTCGAAAAGGGCTTCATCCGTTCCGAAACCATCGCCTTCGACGACTACGTCAAGGGCAATGGCGAGGCCGGCGCCCGCGATGCCGGCCGGCTGCGGCTGGAGGGCAAGGAATATGTCGTCGCCGATGGCGACGTGCTGCATTTCCGCTTCAACACCTGAGCGACACCGGACGGGGCCCCGACATGAGCGGCGCAGAGAGATTCGTGCTGCGGCCCGCCCGCGCCGGCGACGGCGCCCGCCTGTTCGAGGTCACGCGGCTCTCCGTCGCCGGCCTCGCCACGGGCGCCTATTCCCCGGCGCAGATCGAGGGCTGGATGGGCGCCCGCACCCCCGCCACCTATGAGGGGCTGATCGCCAAGGGCGGTGTGACCGTCGCCGAATGCGAGGGCCTCATCGTCGGCTTCGTCGACGCCGAACCCGGCGAGGTGACGCGGCTGTTCCTCGTTCCAGACGCTGCCGGCGCGGGCCTCGGCGCGCGGCTGCTGGAGATCGGCATCGGTCAGGCGCGCGCGGGGCATGCCGGCCCGATCAAGGTCGAGGCCACCGTCAACGCCGAGGGCTTCTACCGCCGCCACGGCTTCCGCACGGTCGGCACCGGCACTTTTTCCCACGGCATCGGCGGCGATCCGATCGCGGTCGTGCTGATGGAACTGTGAGCGACAGCTGCCGCCGCGCGCGTTGATGACCCGGCCGCCTTCGCCCGTCAAACGCCGCTCTTGACCTCGCGGGCATCGTCGCCTGTGATCGGACCCGGAAGAGGCGCGCGGCCCGCTGGGGGCGCGCCTGACGGGGGGCGCGATGCTGTTCTGGGAAGACTTCCATGAAGGCCATGTCGCGACCTGCGGGCGCTATGTGGTCGGGCGCGAGGAAATCGTCGCCTTCGCCCGCGACTATGACCCCCAGCCGATCCACCTCGACGATGCCGCCGCCGAGGCGACGCGGCTCGGCGGGCTTTCCGCCTCCGGCTGGCATTTGTGCTGCATCTTCATGCGCCTCGCTGCCGACGGCTTCCTCATCGGCAGCGATTGCCTCGGCTCGCCGGGGCTGGAGGAGGTGCGCTTCCTCAAGCCGGTCCATCCCGGCACGGTGCTGAGCCTGCGCCGCCATGTGCTGGAAACCCGCTCGTCCAAAAGCCGGCCGGAAATGGGGCTGGTGAAATTCCGCTTTGAACTCCTCGACACCGCCGGCGAGGTGAGGACCGACCTTGTCGGCACAATCCTGTTCGGCCGGCGCAATCCCGGCTTCCGGCCGGCCTGAGAGGACCCATGCTGTTCTTTGAGGATATCGAGATCGGCGCGCTCACGCGGCTTGGCTCGCACCACTTCAATGACGCCGAGATCATCGCCTTCGCCCGCGCCTTCGACCCGCAGCCCTTTCATCTCGACGCGGCGGCCGGCGCGCGCACCCATTTCGGCGGGCTGGTCGCCTCGGGCTGGCAGGCGGTGGCGATTTCGGCCCGGCTGCGGGCGCAGGCCTGCAGCCGCCAGCACGAGGCGCTGCGCCGCGAGGGCAAGCCGGTGCCGCGCCTCGGCCCCTCCCCCGGCTTCAAGGACCTGCGCTGGCTGCGCCCGGTGCGCCCCGGCGACACGCTCGCCTTTTTCAGCGAGGTGACGGCGAAGAAGCCCAGCGCCAGCCGCCCGGAATGGGGCCTCGTCTTCACCCGCGAGACCGCCACCGATGCCGCCGGCGAACTGGTGCTGGAATTCACCAACTGCGTCTTTGTGGAAAGGTTGGAGGCGTGAGGGGCATTGGCCCAGCGGTCATCCCGGCCGGAGGCGAAGCCGAAGAGCCGGGATCGCGCGCCGAACGATGCCCCTCCCTGATGCCCGGGCGTGCCCCGGGCACCCAGCCTGTCCTCTGCCGGCGCAGGGTGCGCGCCCGGCGATGAATGGCGGGGACGGCGCAAACCCTGGGTCCCCGGGTCAAGCCCGGGGATGAGGGCGTGTGGGGTCGAAGGGCAGCCCCCAACGCAAAAGGGCCCCGTCAGGGGCCCTTCGCTTATTCATGCCGGCAGGAGAAGCGGCGGCTCAGTGGCCGACGCTCTTCCACACCTTCTTCTTGGTGAAGTAGAGCAGGCCGGCGAAGATGATGAGGAAGATCATCACCTGGAAGCCGATGCGCTTGCGGGCTTCGAGATGCGGCTCGGCCATCCACATCATGAACGCGGTCACGTCGCGCGAATACTGGTCGAGCGTCTCGGGCGTGCCGTCGGTGTAGGTCACCTGCCCGTCCGAGAGCGGCTGCGGCATCTTGATCGCGTGGCCGGGGAAGTACTTGTTGTAATGCGCGCCTTCCGGCAGGGCGAACCCTTCCGGCGGCTCCTCATAGCCCACCAGCAGCGCGTGGATATAGTCCACGCCATTCTCCTGGTACTGGGTGAAGATGTCGATCAGGAAGCCGGGGAAGCCGACCTCATAGGTGCGCGCCTTGGCCAGCGTCGAGAAGTCGGGCGGATAGGCGCCACCATTGGAGGCGCGCGCCGCCTGCTCGTTCGGGAAGGGCGAGGGCCAGCGGTCGGACAGCCGGCCGGGGCGGTCGAACATGTCGCCCGCATCGTTCGGCCCGTCCTGCACCTGGTAGCTCTCCGCCACCGCCTTGGCCTGCGCCTCGCTGAAGGAGGGCCCGCCCGGCTGGGCGAGGTTGCGGAACGAGAACAGGTGGGCGGCGTGGCAGGAGGCGCAGACTTCCTTGAACACCTGGAAGCCGCGCTGGACCTGCGCCTGGTCGAACGTGCCGAACGGGCCGGCGAAGCTCCACTCCTCGCGCGGGGGCTTCGGCGTGCCGTGCCCGTCGGCGGCGAGCGCCGGGGCGGCAAGGCCGAACGCCAGCGCGGCGACGGCGAGCGGACGGAGAAGGCTGGAACGGAAGGACATGGTGGTGCTCATGATGATCCGCTCAACCCTTGGTCTGCGGCGCCGAGACGCCTGCCGAGGCCGGTGCCGCGCCCTTGTTCTTGCCCAGAACGGCTTCCGTGATCGAGGCCGGGACCGCCTTCGGCTTCTCGAACAGGCCGAGCAGCGGAAGGATGATCAGGAAATGGGCGAAGTAGTAGATCGTCAGGATGCGGCCGGCGATGACATAGCCGCCTTCTGCCGGCTTGGAGCCGAGCCAGCCGAGGCCGATGCACACCACCACCCAGATCCAGAAGAACTGCTTGAACAGCGGACGGTAGACGCCCGAGCGCACCTTCGACGTATCCAGCCACGGCACGAAGAACAGCACGATGATCGCGCCGAACATGGTGAGCACGCCGCCGAGTTTGTCCGGCACCGCGCGCAGCATGGCGTAGAACGGCAGGTAGTACCATTCGGGCACGATATGCGCCGGCGTCACCAGCGGGTTGGCCGGGATGTAGTTGTCGGCGTGGCCGAGATAGTTCGGGATGTAGAACAGGAACCACGCGAAGAAGATCAGGAAGCACACCATGCCGAACCCGTCCTTGATGGTCGCGTAGGGCGTGAACGGCACGGTGTCCTTCGGGCTCTTCGGCTCGACGCCGGTCGGGTTGTTCTGGCCCACCACATGCAGCGCCCAGACGTGCAGGACGACGACGCCCGCGATCATGAAGGGCAGCAGGTAGTGCAGCGAGAAGAAGCGGTTGAGCGTCGCGTTATCGACCGAGAAGCCGCCCCACAGCCATTCGACGATGGTCGGGCCGACGACCGGGAAGGCCGAGAACAGGTTGGTGATGACGGTGGCGCCCCAGAAGCTCATCTGGCCCCACGGCAGCACATAGCCCATGAAGGCGGTGGCCATCATCAGGAGGTAGATGATGCAGCCGAGGATCCACAGCACCTCGCGCGGGGCCTTGTAGGACCCGTAATAGAGGCCGCGGAACATGTGGATGTAGACCGCGATGAAGAACATCGAGGCGCCGTTCGCGTGGATGTAGCGGATCAGCCAGCCATAGCTGACATCGCGCATGATGTGCTCGACGGAATCGAACGCCAGCGTGATGTGCGGCGTGTAGTGCATCGCCAGCACCACGCCCGAGACGATCTGGCAGACCAGCATCAGCGACAGGATGCCGCCGAAGGTCCACCAGTAGTTCAGGTTGCGCGGCGTCGGATAGGCGACGAAGGAGGAATGGATCAGGCCAACCAGCGGAAGCCGGCTCTCGAACCACTTGAGCGCCGGGTGCTTCGGCTCGAACGTGGAGTGTCCGCTCATCTGTGAATATCCCTGAACGCCGGCTCAGCCGATGGAGATCTTCGTGTCGGACACGAACTGATAGGGCGGAATGTCGAGGTTGGTCGGCGCCGGCCCGCGACGGACCCGCCCGGCCGTGTCGTATTCCGAACCATGGCAGGGGCAGAACCAGCCATCATATTCGCCCGAATGGCCGATCGGCACGCAGCCCAGATGCGTGCAGATGCCGATGACCACCAGCCACTTCTCATGTCCTTCGCCGGCCCGGTTCTCGTCGGTCGCCGGGGCGTCCGCCGCCAGGTTGGCGTTGCGGGCGATCGGGTCGAGCAGCGCGGAGAGCTGGGTCTCCTTCGCCTCGGCAATGTCCTTCTCCGTGCGGTTCCACACGAAGACCGGCTTGCCGCGCCACTTCACCGTGACCATCTGGCCCTCGGCGATCGACGTCAGGTCCACCTCGGTGGTGGACATGGCGAGGACCGAGGCGTCGGGCTGGAGCTGGGAGACGAAGGGCCACACGAGTGCGGCGGCGCCGACCGCGCCCATGGCGCCGGTGGCGATGTAGAGAAAGTCGCGGCGCGTGGTACCCGCCGTCTCAGTTGCTGCCACGATGGTTTCCTTTCCCCTCGAACCCGTCACCGCTGCCTCGGCCAGACCGTCCCGGCGCGGCGTCGAGCGCTCGCGCGAAACGGGCAGGCGTCCGCGTGGCACGCGGTCGACCCTACCTTCGATTGCCTCTAATTGCATCCGGGCCGCTCCTTGTCCAGATGAAGGCAGTGCGGCAACCCGTCCTGCCCCCGGCGGCGGAGCGCCTGCCGGCGCCCGCGTCCTTCCCGGAGGGGGCGTCTGTCGCTAGGGAAGGCGCCGCGCCCGGCATGGCGCCGATCGAGGAAGGACACCGCATGACGCTGGCACTGGCGCTCTACCAGCCCGATATCGCCCAGAATGCCGGCACGCTGGCGCGCACCAGCGCCTGCTTCGGTCTGTCGCTGCACATCATCGAGCCGGCCGGCTTTCCTGTGGGCGATGCCGGCTTCCGGCGGGCGGGAATGGACTATCTCGACCGCGCCGCAATCACCCGCCATGCCAGCTTCGACGCCTTCGAGGCGTGGCGCGCGCAGGAGCGGCGGCGCCTTGTCCTGTGCACGACTCGCGGCGCGGTGGCCTATACCGCCCTCGCCTATTTGCCCGACGATGTGCTGCTGCTCGGCCGCGAGAGCGCGGGGGTGCCGGAGGCGGTGCACACCGCCGCCGATGCGCGAATCGTCATCCCGCTCGTGCCAGGCGCCCGCTCGCTCAACGTGGCGCTGGCGGGGGCGATGATTCTCGGCGAGGCGCTGCGGCAGACCGTGGGATTTGTGGGGATTTCACATTAAATCGCCCTCACCCCCGGGGCTTGCCGCTCGGGGAACATCCACAGCCTGCGCGGGCCATGGCCCGCCAGCCCCGCGCAGTGCTAGCTGTGGCTTCGACATCTGAAGAGACCTGACAGGAGCCCGGAAAAGTGAGCGTGGCGTTTGCGAAGGAAGAAAGTGCCGAGGCGGCGTCGGAAACGATTCTGCCGCCGCGTCCGATCTCCGGTCGAACCAATTTCGTCACCACGGTCGGCCTGCAGAGGCTGCAGGAGGAATTGGCACGCGCCCAGCAGGCGCTGGCGGTCGCGAATGCTCTGGAAGATGTCAATGAGAGGCGGCGGCAGTCGGCGATTCCCCTGCGCGACATCCGTTATTTTTCCCAGCGCGTCGAGACGGCGCGGGTGTCGCTGCCGCCACCGTCGGACGACGTGGTCGCGTTCGGCCACACCGTCCGCTTCGAGCGCGAGGATGGCCGCGTGCAGACCTACCGCATTGTCGGCGAGGACGAGGCCGACCCCTCTCAGGCGACCGTTTCGCATGGCTCTCCCGTCGCCATCGCGCTGATGGGCAAGGTCGTCGGCGACGTGGTCGAGTTCGGCGGCCGCAGTCTCGAAATCCTGTCCATCTCCTCGTCCGACGAGGCCGGCGGCGAGAGCGCGTGACTCACGCGGGCTTCGCTTGGCACGCTCGCCTTTCTTCCCTCATGCCCGGGCTTGACCCAGGCACCCCGTGGCCGGGCTCGGGCGCTTCACAATCAGCGGGCGCGAAGGCGGAAAAGTCTGGGTCCCCGGGTCCGGCCCGGGGATGAGGGGGCCATAGGCACGGCCCACCCCTCACTCCGCCGCCGCGTCCACCTCGTCCGCGTCGATGAAACCGCCGGACTGGCGGTGCCAGAGCCGGGCGTAGAGGCCGCCTCGGGCGACCAGCTCGGCATGGGTGCCGGTCTCGACGATGCGGCCGTGTTCCATCACCACCAGCCGGTCCATGCGGGCGATGGTAGAGAGGCGGTGGGCGATGGCGATCACCGTCTTGCCGGTCATCAGCTCGTCGAGATTGGCCTGGATCGCCGCCTCCACCTCCGAATCGAGCGCCGAGGTGGCCTCGTCGAGGATGAGGATCGGCGCGTCCTTCAGCAGCACGCGCGCAATGGCGATGCGCTGGCGCTGGCCGCCGGAGAGCTTCACCCCGCGCTCACCGACATGGGCATCTAGCCCCACCCGCCCCTGCGGGTCGCTCAGCGTGTCGATGAAGCCATCCGTATGCGCGCGCTGGGCGGCGGTGCGAATGTCCTCCTCGCTGGCGTCCGGGCGGCCATAGGCGATGTTGTCGCGCACCGAGCGGTGCATCAGCGAGGTGTCCTGCGTCACCACGCCGATCTGCGCGTGCAGCGAATCCTGCGTCACGCCGCGCACATCCTGCCCGTCGATCAGCACCCGGCCGGATTCCGCATCGTAGAAGCGCAGCAGCAGGCTCATCAGCGTCGACTTGCCGGCGCCCGAGGGGCCGACCAGACCCACCCGCTCGCCCGGGCGGATGGTGAGCGAGAGGTCGTCGATCACGCCCCCGCCCTTGCCGTAATGGAACGAGACATGGTCGAAGCGGATCTCGCCGGCGCGCACGTCCAGCGCCGGGGCGCGCGGCGCGTCCGCCACCTCGCGCGGGCGCGAGAGCGTGGTGATCGCCTCCTGCACCGTGCCGACATTCTCGAACACGCCAGTGACCACCCACATGATCCAGCCGGACATGTTGACGATGCGGATCGACAGGCCGGTGGAGAGCGCGATGGCGCCGAGATTGATCGCCCCCACCGACCACAGCCAGATGCCGAGCCCGCCAATGCCGCCGAGCATCAGGCTGTTCAGCACGCTCACCGTGAACGCCATGCGCGAAATGTGGCGCTGCTGGCGGCTGTTGTCGTCGATGTTGCGCGCCAGCGCCGCGCGGACATAGCGGTCCTCGCGGTCGGAATGAGCGAACAGCTTCACGGTGAGGATGTTGGTGTAGCTGTCCACCACCCGCCCGGTGAGCGCCGAATTGCTCTCGGCGGTGCGCTTGGAGAGGTGGCGGATCTTCGGCACGAACACCACCAGCGCCAGCACGTAGAAGGCGATCCACCCCACCATCGGCATGGCGAGCCGCCAGTCGGCTTCGGCGAACAGCAGCACCGCGCTGACCGCATAGATGCCGGCATACCAGAGCGCGTCGATCACCTCGACCACCGAGCCGCGCACAGCCGGGCCGGCCTGCAGCACCCGCGTGGCGATGCGCCCGGCGAAGTCGTTGTTGAAGAAGCCGACGCTCTGGCGAATGACCCAGCGATAGGATTGCCAGCGGATCATCGGCCCGACATTGGCGGTGATCGTCTGGCGCACCAGCAAATCGTGCAGCAGGTTGGCGATGGGTCGCGCCACCACCACCACAAACGCCATCCACAGCAGCAGCCCGCCATGGTCGGAGAAAATCGTCTGCGGGTTGGAGGCCTGCACCAGATCGACGATCTGGCCGATATAGCGGAACAGCGAGACCTCGATGACGGCGACGAGGAAGGCGGCCGCCAGCGCCGCCACATAGACCCAGCCGGTCTGGCGCACGAAGTGCCAATAGAACGCGATCAGCCCCTCCGGCGGCTGCCCGACGGGCGCGGGATGGAACGGATCGACGAATTTTTCAAAGAAGGCAAAGATGCGCGCGAACATGGCCCGCCTTTTGCGCCGCCGATGCGGCACCTTTGTGTCGCTTGCTGTGTGGAACTACGCTCTCGCCCGCACGCCGCGCGGCGGTATCATGAGATTGTAACGGTTCCAGCGCAGTGTCCCGCGCCTTGACCGGGGAGAACACGATGCGCTCGCGCCATGACGAAAACCACTATGTAGACCGCGCCGGCTGGCTGCGCGCCGCCGTGCTCGGCGCCAATGACGGCATCCTGTCCACCGCCAGCCTCATCGTCGGCGTCGCCGCCGCCAATGCCGAGCGCGACGCCGTGCTGCTCGCCGGCATTGCCGGGCTGGTGGCGGGCGCCATGTCGATGGCGGCGGGCGAATATGTTTCGGTCTCCTCGCAAGCCGACACCGAGCGCGCCGACCTCGCCCGCGAGACCGCCGAGCTCGCCACCGACCCCGCCGGCGAGCAGGAGGAGCTGCGGCAGATCTATGTCGGGCGCGGCCTCGACCCCGTTCTGGCCGGCGAGGTCGCCCGCCAGCTGATGGCGAAGGACGCGCTCGGCGCCCATGCCCGCGACGAACTCGGCATGAACGAGATCACCGCCGCCCGGCCGGTGCAGGCGGCGCTCGCCTCCGCCGCCAGCTTCGCCGCCGGCGCGGCACTGCCGCTCGCCACCGCGCTGCTTATGCCGCTTTCCGGGCTGCCGCTGACGGTTTCCGCCGCCGCGCTGGCCTTCCTCGCACTTCTCGGCGTGGCCGGGGCGAAGGCGGGCGGGGCGGACCCGGTCAAGGCGGCGCTGCGCGTCACCTTCTGGGGCGCGCTGGCCATGGCCGCCACCGCCGCCATCGGCTCCGTGTCGGGCACGATGCTGTAGCCCCGCCCTTCCGGGCCGGTCCGCAAGCGGCTAGAAGCGCCCTGCGCCCCGTGCAGGAGAAGCCGCCATGGCCATCGACATCGCCGCCGACACGCTGAGCCGCCAGGCCGCCGCCCGCGCCTGGTTCGAGGAGCTGCGCGACCGCATCTGCGCCGCCTTCGAGCGGCTGGAGGACGAGGCGCCCGATTCGCTCTATCCCGGCGCGCCCGGCCGGTTCGAGCGTACGCCGTGGGTGCGCACCGACCATTCCGGCGCGCCGGGCGGCGGCGGCGTGATGTCGCTGATGCGCGGGCGGCTGTTCGAGAAGGTGGGCGTGCACTGCTCCACCGTGCATGGCGAGTTCGCGCCGGAATTCCGCAAGCAGATTCCCGGCGCCGAGGAAGACCCGCGCTTCCACGCCACCGGCATCTCGCTCATCGCCCATATGGCGAACCCGCATGTGCCGGCGGTGCACATGAACACCCGCTTCGTCGTCACCACCAAGGCGTGGTTCGGCGGCGGGGCGGACCTGACCCCGGTGCTGGACGCCCGCCGCACCCAGGACGACCCGGATTCGCTCGCCTTCCACGCCGCGATGCGCGGCGCCTGCGAGGGCCGCCCGCATATCGACTATCCCCGCTACAAAGAGTGGTGCGACGAATATTTCTACCTCCCGCACCGCAAGGAAATGCGGGGGATCGGCGGCATTTTCTACGACTGGCTGGAGTCGGGCGACTGGAACGCCGATTTCCACTTCACCAAGGCGGTCGGCCTCGCCTTTCTCGACGTCTACCCCCGCCTCGTGCGCGCCAACATGGCAACGCCGTGGGACGAGGCGGCGCGCGAGGAACAGCTGATCCGCCGCGGCCGCTATGTCGAGTTCAACCTGCTTTATGACCGCGGCACGCTGTTCGGCCTGAAGACCGGCGGCAATGTGGATTCGATCCTCTCCTCCATGCCGCCGGTGGTGAAGTGGCCGTGACGCCCCCTGATTTAGAGCACATCCGGTGAAAGCGAGTTCACCGGATGTGCTCTAGGTTGTTGTTTCTACGCATTTTCTTCACGCGAACCGGAACCACTTCGCTCGAAAATGCTTCAGATCAGGAAATCGAACTGCGCGCTGTCGAACGTGCCCTGGCCGACGAGCTGGAAGCGGATATCGGCGCCCGCATCCACCGCCCCGGTGGCGGCAAGGCCGTGCACGACATAGCCGTCCTCATCCCGCGCGACGATCTCCGCGCCCTCGATGGCGGCGATCTCGTAGGGCGTGGCGATTTCCAGCGTCCAGCCCTCCAGCGCGGCGCTGTCAGTGTGCAGCGTCACCTCGGCGGTGAAGTCGAAGGCGCGCGCCTCCACCAGCGCGATCGAGGCGTCGATCACGTCGTCGCTGAGCGACGCGGCGGCAAGGCGCAGCGCCTGGGCCTCGGCCTCGCCCACCGCCTTTCCGTTGACGATGAAATCCTCCACCGCCACGCTGGCGCCGCCCGGTGAGGCCTGGAAGCCGAAGCTCACCTCGCCCCCCGCCGCCACCTTGCCGTTCCAGGAGGCGTTGCGCACCACATAATGGTCGCCGACATGGCTGACGATCTGGGCGTTCCAGATGTTGCTGATGTCGAACGGCGCATCGAATTCGACCGTCCAGCCGTTCACCGCCGCCTCGGGCTTCAGCGTCATCGCGCCGGTGAAGCCGCTGCCCCAGTTGCTGGCGACGGAGAAGGCGACCATGTCGCCCCCGGCCGGCGGGGCGGCATCGTCATTCTCGATCGTGCCGCGTCC
Source organism: Xanthobacteraceae bacterium 501b (assembly GCA_000378025.1). Taxonomy (GTDB): domain Bacteria; phylum Pseudomonadota; class Alphaproteobacteria; order Rhizobiales; family Xanthobacteraceae; genus Ancylobacter. The sequence continues at coordinate 492,505 of KB899087.1, read as the reverse complement.
CGTGCCATCGGCCAGCGTGGCGCCGATGGGGCTGGAGAGCACGAGGTTGAACGTCTCGTTGCCCTCCAGCACGCCATCGCCGAGGACGGCGACCGTGACCGTCTTGCTGGTCTCGCCCGCCGCGAAGGTAAGCGTGCCGGACACCGCCTGATAGTCCTGCCCCGCCACTGCCGCGCCATTGGCCGTGGCGTAGCGCACGCTCACCGGCCCCTCGGCCGCCTGCGACAGGCTGATGGTGAAGGTGAGCATGCCGGGCGCGCCGGCGCTGCCCTCCGCCGCCGTCGCATCGCTGATGCTGAAGGACGGCAGAGCGGGCGCCGCCACGTCGTCGTCCTCGATGACAGCGCTCGCCTGGCCGATGCCGATCACCGCCCCCTGCGCGTCGCGCAGCAGGAGCGTGAAGCTCTCATTGGCCTCAGTGAGGCTGTCGCCGGTTATGGCGATCCGCACCGTCTTGCTGGTCTCGCCCGGCGCGAAGCTCAGCGTGCCGCTGGCGGCCGTGAAGTCGTCGGCACCGGCGCTGCCGGCCAGCGTCTGGTAGCTGACTGTCACCGCCTGCGTCGCCGCCGCCGAGAGGGTGATGGTGAACACGGCAGTGGTGCCCGCGCCGCTGCCGCCATCATCCTCAAGATCGAACTGGATGGGTTCGAGATAGGCGAGCTTGGCGGTGTTCACCGTGCGCCAGTCATCGGCGAGAATGCCGCCGGTATCGGTGGAATTGGGGTTCCACGACCAATAGGTCCAGCTGATGCCTTCCTGCCCGGCGGGGATGTCGAGCGTGCCGTCATTGTCGAAATCGCCGGCCATGTAGGAGGTCAGCGCCTCCAGCCAGGGCGCGTCCTTCGGGTCCTGCAGCTTGGTGCCGAACTCGCCGATCAGCACGGGGGCGATGTTCTCGCGGTAGATATAGCCCCACATCTCGTCGAATTTTTCCGGCAGCTGCGCGGCGAAGTCCGGATCGCTGAACCAGGGCTGCTCATAGACCGAATTGCCGTAGTCATGCGCCGAATAGACCAGCTTGTTGGGTACATCGAGCTCGATCGGCCGGTCGCGCACGCCCTGGAGATTGCCGCCCCACCAGTAATTGTCGCCCTCATAGGCGGCGACGCCCTCGACGAAGATCAGCCAGTTCGGGTTGACCTCGCCAATGGCGTTGCCGGCCCGTTCGGCCGCCGCCGCCCAGTCGTTCGCCCCGCCGCCGCCCCAGCTGCCGGCATGCGGCTCATTGTGCAGGTCGGCGCCGATGACGGCGGTGCTGTCGGCATAGCGTTCCGCCAGCATCTGCCAGTCGTCGATCCACGCCGCCTCGGTAAACGTGCCGTCGTACCAGAGCCCGTTCTCGGAGGTGCCGGCGCCGAAGGAGGAGCGGTGATGGTCGAGAATGATCTTGAGCCCGATCTCCTCGGCATAGGCGACGATCTTGTCCATGATCTCCAGCGGCGTCAGCCCCTTCAGATCCGGGTTCTGGTTGTAGTCGATGCCGCTGGCGCTGCTGGCGTGCAGGGTGGCGCTGGCGAAGGGCAGGCGGATGGTGTTGAAGCCCAGCTCCTTCATCTGGTCCATCATGTCGGTATAGGGCCGGGTCCAGACGCCATGCGGCGAGGCATTGGTGGATTCGAAGCCGAACCAGTTCACCCCGGCGATCTTCACCGCATTGCCGGCGGAATCGACGATCTGGTTGCCGGAGGTGGAGAACCAGCCCTCCGCCACGCCGCCGCCGCCAGCATCGCCCTCCGCCACGGTTGTGCCGGACACGGAGAGGGTGGGCGGCGGCGCCACATCGTCATTGAGGATGGTGCCGGTCGCGCTCCCATCCGCCAGCGTCGCGCCGGAGGGGTTGGAGAGCGTGAGGCTCAGCGCCTCGTTGCCCTCGACCACCGTGTCGCCCGTCACCGGCACGCGGATGACCTTGGAGGTCTCGCCGGCGGCAAAGGTCAGCGTGCCGGACACCGCCTGATAGTCCTGCCCCGCCACCGCCGTGCCACTGGCGCTGGCATAGGCGACGCTCACCGCGCTGGTCGCGGCCTTGGAGAGGGTGACGGTGAAAGAGAGATAGGCGGTGCCGTCATTGCCCTCGCTCACGCTCGCATCGGCGATGGCCAGCGTCGGCATAACCGGCGCTATGTCGTCATTGAGGATGGTGCCGGTCGCGGTTCCGTCCGCCAGCGTGGCGCCGGAGGGGCTGGAGAGCGTGAGGCTCAGCGCCTCGTTCGCCTCCACCGCCGTGTCGCCCGTCACCGGCACGCGGATGACCTTGGAGGTCTCCCCCGCCGCGAAGGTCAACGTGCCGGACACCGCCTGATAGTCCTGCCCCGCCACCGCCGTGCCATTGGCGCTGGCATAGGCGACGCTCACGGCGCTGGTCGCGGCCTTGGAGAGGGTGACGGTGAAGGAGAGATAGGCGGTGCCGTCATTGCCCTCGGCCACGCTCGCATCGGCGACGGCCAGCGTCGGCAGCACAGGCACCGGGTTCGTCCCGCCGCCCGCCGGGCTGCCATTGACGACGAAATCCTCCGCCACAATGGCCGCCCCGCCGGGCGAGGCCTGGAAGCCGAAGCTCACCGTGCCGCCCGCCGCCACCTTGCCGTTCCAGCTGGCGTTGCGCACCACATAATGGTCGCCGACATGGCTGACGATCTCGGCGTTCCAGATGTTGGAGATGTCGAAAGAGGCGTCGAATTCCACCGTCCAGCCATTCAGCGTGGCGACCGGCTTCAGCGTCATCGCGCCGGTGAAGCCGGCACCCCAATTGCTCGACACCGCGAAGGCGAGGCTGTCGCCGGAAGGCGCCGGCGCGGCGGCATCGTCATTCAGCAGCGTTCCGGTCGCCTCGCCATCGGCGATGGTGGCCCCCGTCGGGGTGAGCAGGGTCACGGTGAACCGCTCATCGGCTTCCGCCACCGTGTCGCCGATCACGTCGACATGGATCTGCTTGGCGGTCTCGCCGGGCGCAAAGGTGAGCGTGCCGGTGGTCGCCTCATAATCCGTGCCGGCCAGCGCCGTGCCGTTGCCGGTGCGGTACTGCACGCTCACCGGGCTGGTGGAGGCCTTGTCGAGCGTCACCATGAACATGAAATGCACATGCGCCCCGTCGCCCTCGGCGACGGAGAGATCGGCGATGGAAAGGGCCGGCGGCACGTTCGGCGCCTCCACGTCGTCATTGACGAGGGTGCCGGTCGCCCGCTCATCCGCCAGCGTCGCGCCTGACGGCGAGGACAGGACGAGATCGAACGCCTCATTCAGCTCGAACGTCGCGTCGCCGATCACATTGACCTGCACCGTTTTGCTGGTCTCGCCGGGCTGGAAGGTCAGCCGGCCGAGGGCGGCCTGGTAGTCGGAACCCGCCAGCGCCGTGCCGTTGAGCGTGGAATAATCGACGCTGACCACCCCCGCCGCCGCCTTGGAAAGCGTAACGGTGAAGCTCATCACGCTCGTGCCGCTCTGGCCTTCGGTGATCTGGGCATCCGCCACCCGCAGCGTCGGCGTGTCGTCCCCGGCATCCGCCGCCTCGATCAGGCCACGCCATTTCTGGTAGGTGGCATCCTCCACCGCGACGATGTTGTTGTAGTCGAGTTCCGCCAGCGTAACGCCCGCCAGCGTGTAGGTCTGGTTCTGCCCGACAATGGTGATGACCGTGGAGCCGTTCACCTCCGCCACGGTGAACTCGGCGGGGCGGAAATACTTGAAATCCAGCCGGTCCACCGCCGGATCGAAGTCGAGCACGGCCTTGGTGCCGTAGTCCCAGTCGATCAGATAGGTGGTGCCGGTGACGCCGCTCGGCGGCGTGCCGGGGCCGGCGGCGGTCGGCCACACATCGCTGCCGACAGTGGGAATGTCGGCCCGGCCGATCACCTGCGAATCCGGCACCGAGTCGAAGCCGAGCTGCAGGAAGAGCCGGTCCTCCCGCACTTGCGCGGAATGGAACAGGAAATTCTCCACGGACAGCTCGGCCACGGTGGTGTCGAGCAGGATCAGCGTCTGCCCGGTGGTGTAGTTGCCGATGATCACGCCCTCAGCGCCATCCACCATGTAGATCTGCTCGCGCGTGCCGTAATAGCGGAAGTCGACCACATCGGTGTCGGCATCGAAGGCGACCCGGTCGATCTGGCCGACCTCGTGCGAGCGGGCATAGACCGTGTGCGGCGCGCGGGCGATGCCGTGCTCCCAGGCCAGCGCACCGCTGAGATCCTGCCGCAGATGGTCGTTCTCGACAGGCACGAAGCTGTCGACGGTGAGCTGGCCGAGCGAGACGCCGACGATCAGCGTCTGCTTGCCGCTCCACGGGTCCATGAAGGCGACGCCTTCCGGCGTGTCGACGACGATATAGGCGTGCACCGAATTGCCGCCGAGATCGAGCTTGTCGGTGGCGGGATCGAAGCCCTCGATGCGCCGCTGGCCGGATTCAGGCAGTTCCGCGGAAGTGAGGGTACCGGCCATTCTGTGCTCTCCTCGTCAGGTCGCCGCTCTCACCGGAGCGGCAAAAGAATGCACGAGCCGCTGTCATCATCACCGGGGCACTCCCGGCCACTCGATGAAGGCGGCGCAGAAATCGACGAGTCCGCCAGGCCCACAGGGCCCCCCCTCCCGCAGGGTCAGCGCTCGCGAAAGGCGCGGGCGATCTGGTCCTGCAGCGGCTTGACGAGGTAGTGCAGCGGCGTGCGGTCCTGCGTCTGCACAAACACCTCCGCCTGCATCCCCGGGCTCACCGCCTGCGGGGCGAGCCGCGCCAGTTCCTCGGCGGGTATCGCCACACGCAGCGTGTAGAACACCGCCCCGCTCTGCGGGTCGCGGCTGGTGTCGGCGGAGATGCGCGCCACCGTGCCGGCCAGCTGCGGCGTGGTGCGCTGGTTGAAAGCGTGGATGCGGATCTGCGCCGGCTGGCCGGGCACGATCTGGTCGATATCAGGCGGGTTCACCCGCACCTCCACCTGCAGCGCCTCGCGGGCCGGCACGATCAGCATCGCCGGTTCCGCCGGGCTGATGACGCCGCCCACCGTGTGCACGGCGAGCTGGTGCACGAAGCCGGCGCTCGGCGCCCTTATGTCGACCCGCTTCAGCTGGTCCTCGGCGGCGATGCGGCGCTCGGTGAGTTCGGCCGCCTTGGCCTGGATCTCGCCCAGCTCCTTCATCACCTCTTCGCGCAGCACGTCGTCGATCTCGATCACCTGCAGCCGCGTCTCGGCGATCCGGCCCTCGGCCTGCGCCACCGCCGCGACAAGGCGGCCGCTCTCGCCGTCGAGTTCGGCCGCTTCCCGCTCCAGCGCCGCCTTGCGGCTCAGCGCCACCAGGTTCTTGGCGTAGAGTTCGCGCACGCCCGCCAGTTCCTCGGCGATCAGCACCGCCTGCCGGTCGCGCGCCGCCTGCTGCGCCCGCAGCCCGGCGATCTCGTCCTCCAGCTGGGCGATGCGGCGGGCCAGCTGCGCCTGGCGTCCCGCGCGCGCGGCGCGCCGGGCGGCGAACTGGTTCTGCTCGGAGGCGATCAGCGCCGCGATATCAGGCTCGCCGCCGCGCGCGGCCAGTTCCGGCGCGACCGTGCTCGCGCTGAGCCCGTCGCGCTCGGCCAGCAGCCGGCCGCGCCGGGCGGCGAATTCATCGAGCTGCTGCGTCACCAGCTGGAGATTGGCGCGGGTGATGGTGTCGTCGAGCCGGATCAGCACCGCCCCCTCCTCGACCCGGTCGCCCTCCCGCACGTTCAGCGCGCCGACAATGCCGCCGGTGGCGTGCTGCACCTTCTTCACATTGCCGTCGACGACGAACTGGCCGGAGGCCACCACCGCGCCGGTCAGCGTCGACGTCACCGCCCAGACGCCGATCGTACCGGCGAAGAGCAGCACGGCGGCGCCGCCCAGCAGGGTCAGCCGGCGAAGGGCGGCGCCATGGTCCGAGGGAGAGGCGTTTGTCATGAGGCCACCGCCGGCTTGAGGCCGGGCAGGCCGGCAAGGCGGGACTCACGGGCGAGTTTTGCCAGCACCTCCTCCGCCGGTCCGAAGGCCTGCAGCCGGCCCTCGGCCATCAGCGCCAGCCGGTCGAGCCCGGCGATGGCGCTCTGGCGATGGGTGACGACGATCACGATGCCGCCGCGCGCCCGCACGCCCTGCACCGCCCGCGTCAGCGCGGCGTCGCCCTGGGTGTCGAGGTTGGAATTGGGCTCGTCGAGAACCACGAGAAAGGGCGAGCCATAGAGCGCGCGGGCCAGCCCGATGCGCTGGCGCTGGCCGCCGGAAAGCGCCATCCCGCCCTCGCCGATGCGGGTGTCGTAGCCCTGTTCCAGCCGCAGGATCAGCTCATGCGCTCCCGCCGCCCGCGCCGCCGCGAGGATGGCCTCGGCCGTGGCGTTGGGGACAAAACGGGCGATGTTCTCCGCCACCGTGCCGTCGAACAGTTCGACATCCTGCGGGAGGTAGCCGACATGGCGGCCCAGCGCGTCCGGCGCCCATTGGTCGAGCCGCGCGCCGTCGAGCCGCACCTCGCCCTTGAGCGCGGGCCACACGCCGACCAGCGCCCGCACCAGCGTCGACTTGCCGGAGGCGCTGGGGCCGATGATGCCGAGCCCCTGCCCGGCCTCCAAGTGGAGCGAAACGCCGGTCACGATGGGTGCGGCGCGGCCGGGGGCGGTCACGACAAGCGCCTCCGCCGTGAGCGAGGCGGCCGGCGCCGGCAGCGCGGTGGGCGCGCGCGCGGCCATTGAAGGCGCGTCCAGCAGCTCGGCCAGCCGGCGCTTGCCGAGCCGGGCGGCGATGAAGCCCTTCCAGTTAGCCACCGCGATCTCGATCGGCGCCAGCGCCCGCGAGGTCATGATCGAGGCGGCGATCATCGCCCCGCCGGAAATCTGGTCGTGAATGGCGAGATAGGCGCCGAGCCCCAGCACCGCCGATTGCAGCACCATGCGAAACACCTTGGCGAAGGCGCCGCTGGCCCCGGTGATATCGGCGGCGGCCAGCCAGTCGCCGACATGGCGCCGGTTGACCTCCAGCCACTTGCCGCCGAAGGCTCCGCCCATGCCCATCGCCGTGACCGCCTCGGCATTGCGCCGGCACGCCTCGGCCAGCGCCTCGCGCGCGGCGCGGCTGGCCATCTGCGCCTTGAGGGCCGAACGGCTGGCCCGTTCGCTCGCCAGCGTCAGCGCGACGATGAGGACGCCTCCGCCCAGCGCCAGCAGGCCGAGCCAGGGGTGCAGCAGGAAGCAGCCGGCGAAGAACAGCGGCATCCACGGCATGTCGAACAGCGCGGTGGGGCCCAGCGAGGCGAGAAAGCCCCTGATGTGATCGAGGTCGCGGATCGGCTGCAGCGCCTCGTCGGCGCGCCGTCCGGCCAGCGACAGGCGGCGGGCGGCGGCAAAGGCGAGCGGGGAGATTTGCTCGTCGAAGCGCGCGCCGATCCGCGCCAGCATTTTCACCCGCACCGAATCGAGAAAGCCCTGCAGCGCATAGGCGGCCAGCAGCAGCAGCGACAGGCCGACCAGCGTCGGCACGCTGCGCGCGCTCAGCACCCGGTCATAGACCTGCAGCATGTAGAGCGAACCGGCGAGCATCAACAGGTTGATCACGGCCGAAAACGCCGCCACCGCGAGGAAGGCCGGCCGGCAGGAGGACAGGGCACGGGCAACGGGCGGGACGACCATTCGCAGATCCTGTGAGCGGTGAGCCGCCGGAAAGCCGCAGGCCGCGCGCGAAGCCGCGCCGCATCAGGCCGGCACCACGGTCCGGTCGGCGCGTGCTCTAGGCACCGCGCGGGAAAGATGCCATGGGCTAAGCACTCCGGCACCGCCGCGACGCCTGCGACTCGATGAACGGGGCGCAGAAATCGACGAGCCTGCCGGCGGTCCCGCCCCGCCCTCCCTGCCTGTGATCCTGCCCTGTCCCCGGAGCCCTTCAGGTGAGCACCCTGCCCCTGCCTATCGCTGCGCCCGGCGCGCGGTGGCGCCTTGGTTCCTTCGCCCGGATCCAGATCGCCGGCTGGGGCCTGTTCACCCTTGTCGATCTGGTGAACCGGCAGATCACCTATCAGGACCTCACCGCCGCGCTGTCGATGAGCGGGCTGGCTTTTCTCCTGCTTGTGGGCCTCTCGACGGTGCTCGGCCGCATCTATGACGGCGCCTTCGCCGGCGCGGTGCTCGGCCCGCGCATCTTCGGGGTGCTGGTGCTGTTCTCCAGCGCGGCCTCGGCGCTGGTGGTCGCGGCCACCATGCTGGCGCGCCAGCTTTTCGACTGGGCGATTCCGGACTGGGGGGCGCTGGAGGAGATCGCGCTGCCCTTCACCCATTACGCGGTGGCGCTGACCGGCTGGAGCCTCCTGTTCTTCTGGTTGCGCGCCGATCGCCAGCGCCAGGCCGCGCACGCCGCCGCGCTCACCGCCGAGACCCAGATGCTCGCGGCGAAGGCCGAGGCGCTCGCCGCCGAGATCCAGCACTTGCGGCTGCAGATCAACCCGCATTTCCTGTTCAACGCGCTGAACGGCATCGCCGAGGAAGTGCCCGAGCATCCCGATGCAGCGCTGGCGATGCTGCGCGATCTCACCGATTATCTCCGCCATGTCCTCGCCGGCATCCGCACGCCCATGGTGCCGGTGGAGGAGGAGGTCGCGGCGCTGCTGGCCTATCTCAGGATCCAGCAGGCGAGGTTCGGCGGCCGGCTGCGCGTGCGGGTGGAAATGGACCCGGCCATTGCCGGCCGGCGCCTTCCCAACAGCCTGCTCCAGCCGCTCGCCGAGAACGCCGTGGAGCATGGCGACCGCTCGCAGGTGCTGGAGCTTGCCGTCCATGTCGCGCTGGAGGGCGAGACCCTGCGCGTCGATCTCACCAATACCGGCCGGCTGGAGCCCGCCCATCGCCTGCGCGCCGGGCATGGGCTCGGCCTCGCCAATCTACGCCGCCGGCTTGACGTTCATTATCCCGGCCGGCACGCCTTCGATCTCCGGGAGATCGAGGGCGGACAGGTCGTCGCCACGCTGCGGATCGAGGGGGACATGTGCTCCGCGTCCTGATCGCCGATGACGAACCGCTGGCCCGCCGCGCTTTGCGCCGCCTGCTCGCCCCGCATGAAGATGTCGAGATTGTCGGCGAGGCCGACAGCGTCGCACAGGCGATGGAGCTGATCGCCCGTCTGCACCCCGACCTGATCCTGCTCGACATCGCGTTCAACGGCGCCGACGGTTTCGACCTGCTCACCGGCATGGCTGCTCCGCCCCGGGTGATTTTCGTCACCGCCTATGCGGAATATGCCGTCGATGCCTTCGCGGTGGAAGCGATCGACTATCTGCTCAAGCCCGTGGCGCAGCCCCGGCTCGACGCGGCGCTCGACCGGGCGCGCCGCCTCCTCGCGCCGCCGCCAAAGGAGCCCGCCACCCTCGAACTGCGGGCGCCCGGACGGCTGCTGCGCTGCGCGCCCGGCGATATTCTCGCCATCGAGGCGGAGGGCGATTTCAGCCGCGTGCACGTGACCGACCAGCCGCCGCTGATGATCCTGCGCAATATCGGGCATTTCGAGGCTCTGCTGCCCTGCCCGCCCTTCCTGCGCGCCGGCCGCTCCATCCTGGTCAATTGCGCCCGCGTCCGCAGTCTCGACATGCGCTCGCGCGACGAGGTCAGGCTCACCCTGGTCGGCAAGGCCGAGCCGATCACCCTCGGCCGCGCCGCGGCCGGCCGGCTGAAACAGGCGCTCGCCGCAAGGCTGCCTCCTGCCCGCGCGTGACCCGGGGGACCCGGCCTGTCCGCCCTCGCCCGAGATCAGCGTAGAGGTCCTTCCGTCGAGCCGACGCGCCCTCTGGGTGCCCGGGTCGAGCCCGGGCATGAGGGAGGGGGGATTGTGCCGCGCGAAACGCCCCGCCCCCATCCAACATCACCCTCATCCCCGGGCGTGACCCGGGGGACCCGGCCTGTCCGCCCTCACACGAGATCAGCGTAGAGGTCCCGCCAGTCGGGATTGTCGTGCTCGATAAGCGCGAGCTCCCAGCGACGGGGCCAATGCTTGATGTTCTTCTCGCGCTGGATCGCCGCCACGGCCGTGTCATGCGGCTCGGCGAAGACGAGGAGTTTCACCGCATAGCGATCGGTGAACCCGCCGAACAGCCCGGTGCGATGCTCATGCACGCGCTTGGGCAGGTCACGTGTCACGCCGACATACAGTGTGCCATTGCGCTGGCTGGCGAGGATGTAGACCCAGTGCGGACCCATTGCCCCCTTCTCTGTCCCCTCATCCCCGGGCTTGACCCGGGCACCCAGCCTTTTCGTCACCGCAGCACATCATCTCACATTCCGCCCATCGGTCCGGCCTGAAGTCTGGGTGCCCGGGTCGAGCCCGGGCATGAGGGAAAAATGGGGGGCCTTGGCCGAGCGCGAACGCGCCCCGTGCCGACCACGTCCCCTCATCCCCGGACACGAGGCACGGCCCTCAGCCCACCGCCGCCTCGACAATCCCCGCCAGCGCCGGCGCGTCCATCGGGAAGCCGGCCTCGATCCAGGCTTCCTCGGCCCGCTTCAGCGCCGCCCCCAACTCGGGGCCGGGGGCCATGCCGCGCTTGAGGAAATCGCCGGCCTTCAGCGGAAATGCCGGGATCGGCCAGTCGGCGGCGATCGCCGCCAGCGCGCGCCAGCCTTCATCGTCCAGCGGCGCGCCGGCGCGGGCGAAGGCGATCAGCGCCCGGTCCTGAAAAGCGTCGCGGCCCATGCGGTACAAAAATGCCTTCTGCCCCTTCTCGCACATGCCGGGCGTCGGCGCCGGGCCGGCGAGCGCCTCCAGCCGCGTGGCCTCGGCATTGGACAGCCGCAGCCCCGCGCGCAGCGCCTGTGCCTCGCTTGCCTCGCGCACCGTGAGCGCGCCGAGCCGGCGCACCGCGTCCGGGGCGAGGCCCAGCGCGGCTTCCACCTCGGCGAGGCGGACGAAGGCGGGCACGTCGCCCTCGCGCCCCAGAACCGGCGCCAGCAGGCCGGCCTGCTGCATCTGCGCCAGCGTCTCGGCCGCGCGGGGAGCGACGAGGAGCTTCATCAGTTCGGCCCGCACCCGCTCGCGCGAGAGCCGGTCCAGCCCCTCGCGGTTGCGGATGGCGGCTGCCAGCGCCGGCGGGTCGAGCGGGCCCCGGCCGAAGGCGGCGTGAAATCGGAACAGCCGCAGGATGCGTAAGTAGTCCTCGCGGATGCGGGTGTCGGCATCGCCGATGAAGCGCACGCACCCCGCCTTCGCGTCCGCCGCGCCATCGACGAGGTCGACCAGCTCGCCGGACCGGGTGAGGTAGAGCGCGTTCATGGTGAAGTCGCGCCGGCGCGCGTCCTGCGCCCAGCTGCGGCCGAAGACGACGCGGGCGCGCCGCCCGTCGGTCTCCACATCCTCGCGCAGCGTCGTCACTTCATAGGGCTCGCCATCGGCGATCACCGTCACCGTGCCGTGCTCGATGCCGGTCGGCACCGGCTTCAGCCCGGCGGCCTTCGCCCTCGCCGTCACCTCTTCCGGCAGGGCCGTGGTGGCGATGTCGATATCGGAGCGCAGCCCGCGCCCGATCAGCCAGTCGCGCACCGCCCCGCCGACGATGCGCGCTTCCTCGCCATCGCCATCCAGCGCGGCCAGCACGCGGGCAAGGCCGGGGCGGCCCTCAACGAGAGGGTTCATTCGATATGCCCCGGCACCATCACGCCGTCCTGCCAGGTCGGCGGCACATAGCGGCCGGTGGTCGGCCCGCGCGAAGAGGATTCCATCACCACGAGGCTGCCCGCCACCAGCAGCACGGCGATGATCGAGCAGACGATCATCGCCCGCAGCGACCAGCCGGAAAGCCAGGAATCGACCTTTCGGCCGTAGCGCAGATAGAGCGCGAAGGCGAGGAAGGGCAGGACGAACAGCGCCAGCTGGGCGAGAATGCGGGCCATCAGACGTAGATCCTCTCATAGAGGCTGCGCAGAATGCCCGCGGTGATGCCCCAGATGCGGCGCTTCTCAAAGGTCATGGCGTGGAAGGTCCGCACCATGCCGAGCCATTCGCGGCTCTCGCGCTGGTGGTTGCCGTCATTCATCAGGAAATCGAGCGGCACCTCGAAGGCCTCGTCCACCTCTCCCGGGTTCAGCGTCAGGCCGAAATCGGGCTGCACCAGCCCGACCACCGGAATGATGCGGTAGCCGGTGCGGGCGAGATAGGCGTCGAGATAGCCGAGCGGCGCGACAAGGCCGGGCGCCAGCCCCACCTCCTCCTGCGCCTCGCGCAGCGCCGTGCCGAGCGGGCCGTCATCTTCCGGATCGATCTTGCCGCCGGGAAAGGCGATCTGTGCCGCGTGGCTGGAGAGATGCGCCGAGCGCAGCGTCAGCAGCACGGTCGGCCGTTCGCGGGCGATGATCGGCACCAGCACCGCCGCACCGCGCACCGGGCGGGCATCGACCAGCGCGCGGAATTCCGGCGTCAGCTCATGGTCGCCGCGCACCGGGTCGCCATGGAGGTCCGGCACGGCGAGCAGGCGGGTGCGGGCACGGGCGAGGAAATCGCCGAGATCGAGCGGCGCCGCGTCGGTCGCGCCCGGCGTCGTCAGCACGTTGGCAGGCACGGCGTTCATCCCTCCTCCTTCGGCGTCCCGGCGGGCGCCAGGGCGAAAAACGCCCCGCCCGAGGCGACGCCGAACACGGGCCGCCCTTCTACCACGCGCTCCTCCGCCCGCTCGGCGAGATCGAGGAATACGGCCCGCGTCAGCCGCGCCCACAGGCCGCGACGCACATACAGATAGGGTCGCGGCTCGCCATCCGCCCGTGTTTCCACCCGCAGCGGATGGTCGCGGTCGCACGGCACGAGGTCGTCCAGATTGGTGCGGAAGACGAGGCGCGGCTCGCCGTCGCCCGGCTCCACCGCCATCTCGACGGCGAGGAAAGGCGCGTCCTCCACCGTGATGCCGAGCTTTTCCACCGGCGTCACCAGCACATGGCGCGTCCCCTCGGCCCGCAGCACCGAGGCGAACAGGCGCACCAGCGCCGGCCGGAGGATGGGCCGGCCCTCATGGTGCCACACCCCTTCGCGGTCGATCACGATGTCGATTTCGCCACAATCGGGCGGATTCCACCGCTCCAGCGGCGGCAGGGCCCGCTCCGCCCCGTTTCCCACCGCGCGCACCAATTCGTCAAATCGGCCGGAAACCGCTGAATTCATGAACCAATCCGTGTCACACAGCCGCAATCGCGCAGTCGTGATCCCCCGCCCGATAGTCGACGCGGTTGCAAGATAGCGTAAGCTCGGTCCTTCGGAAGCCCATGCCGGCACGCGAGTCCCGACCAGTGGAATTGCGGATGGTGCATTGCAATCGTATTGTTGCAACGCACAATGCCGGAGGACGGAAAAGACAGAACGTCTCGCGGCACGCCCGGCAGGGCGGTGTGGAGCGCGGGATTTGGGATTGCAGGAGCACGGCATGACGTCCGCCACCGGCGAGAATTTCGAATCCCTCGATGACATGATCATCCGCACGGCGGAATCCACCGCCGCCAATGTGCGCGCCGCCCGTGCCGGCATCGGCGCGGTCATTTTCGGCCAGGAGGCGGTGGTGGAGCGCACGCTCATCACCCTGCTGTCCGGCGGCCACGGCCTCTTGGTCGGCGTGCCCGGCCTCGCCAAGACCAAGCTGGTGGAAACGCTCGGCGTGGTGCTGGGTCTCGACGCCCGCCGCGTGCAGTTCACCCCCGACCTCATGCCCTCCGACATTCTCGGCGCCGAGGTGCTGGAGGAAAGCGCGGGCGGGCGCCGCTCCTTCCGCTTCATTCCCGGCCCGGTCTTCGCCCAGCTATTGATGGCGGACGAGATCAACCGCGCCTCGCCCCGCACCCAGTCGGCGCTGCTGCAGTCGATGCAGGAAGGCCATGTCACCGTCGCCGGCGTGCGCCATGATCTGCCCAAGCCGTTCCACGTGCTGGCGACGCAGAACCCGCTGGAGCAGGAGGGCACCTATCCGCTGCCCGAAGCCCAGCTCGACCGCTTCCTGATGGAAATCGACGTCGATTACCCCGACCGCGATTCCGAGCGGAAAATCCTGTTCGACACCACAAGCGCTGAGGAAACCAAGCCGCGCGCGGTGATGAACGCGGAAGAGCTCGCCGCCGCTCAGCGTCTGGTGCGCCGCCTGCCGGTGGGCGAATCCGTGGTCGAGGCCATCCTCACCCTCGTCCGCTCCGCCCGTCCGGGCTCGGAGGCCGGCGATCTCTCCAAGTTCATCTCCTGGGGCCCCGGCCCGCGCGCCTCGCAATCGCTGATGCTCGCGGTGCGCGCCCGCGCGCTGCTGGACGGGCGCTATGCCCCCTCGATCGACGACGTGGTGGCGCTGGCCGAGCCGATCCTCAAGCACCGCATGGCGCTCACCTTCGCCGCCCGCGCCGATGGCGAGACGGTGCCGGGGGTGATCGCCAAGCTGGCCAAGCGCATCGGCTGAACCTGTTTAACCGCGGCGCGAGCCGCAGACCATTACCCGCGGCATACGCCGCCAACCGTGTGACGGAGACCTGACCGGGTGGAGTTCGAGGCCGATACCGCCGTGCGAAGCGCCGCGCAGGATGCCGCCGGCCTCATCGCCGCCATGCCGCGGCTGGTGCTGGAGGCGCGCCGCATCGCGGCCAGCGTCTATCACGGCCTGCACGGGCGCCGCCGCGCCGGCACCGGCGAGAATTTCTGGCAGTACCGCCGCTTCAACGATGGCGAGCCGTCGAACCGTGTCGACTGGCGCCGCTCCGCCCGCGACGATCATCTGTATGTGCGCGAGCGTGAATGGGAGGCCGCCCACACGGTGTGGATCTGGCCGGACCTTTCGGCCTCCATGGTGTTCGCCTCGCCTTTGGTGTGGGAGACCAAGCGCGACCGGGCGCTGGTGCTGGCCTTTGCCCTTGCTGAACTGCTCGTGCGCGGCGGTGAGCGCGTCGGCATTCCCGGCGTCATGAACCCGTCCGCCTCGCGCCGCATCGTCGAGAAGATGGCGGAATCGCTCATCCACGCCGCAAGCCTGCCGCAGAGCCTGCCGCCCGCCTTCGCGCCCTCGCCGCTGGCCGAGGTGGTGCTGCTTGGCGACCTGTGGAGCCCGACGCGGGAGGTGGTGACGAGCCTTGCCGGCCTCGCCTCGTCCGGCGCGCATGGCCATGTGGTGCAGGTCTGCGATCCGGCGGAAGAAACCTTCCCCTATTCCGGCCGGGTCGAGTTCCGCGAGCCGGAAAGCGGCGCGACGCTGACCATCGGCCGCGCCGAGACGGTGCGGGCGGACTATGTCGCCCGCGTCGCCACCCATCGCGAGGCCATCCGCCGCGAGGCCGAGCGCCGCACCTGGAGCTTCCTCGTCCACCGCACCGACCGGCCGGCCAGCGAAGTGCTGCTGGCGCTGCATGCGCGCATGAGCGGGGGCCATGGCGCCGTGCCGCCCCGCGAGGGCGCCGCCGTCGACGGTGCCGACCAGACGGGACACGCGGCATGAACCTGTTCGGGCTGCCCCTCGCCTTCGCCACCCCGCTGCTGCTGACCGCGCTCGCCGCCCTGCCGCTGCTGTGGTTCCTGCTGCGCCTGGTACCGCCGCGCCCGCGCAAGATCGCCTTCGCGCCGATGCGCCTCCTGCTCGACATTCCGCCGAAGGAGGAAACCCCGGCCCGCACGCCGTGGTGGCTCACCGTGCTGCGGCTGCTGTTGGCGGCCATCATCATTCTCGCCGCCGCCGGCCCGATCTGGAATCCGCCGGTCGCCGGCCCGGCCTCTTCAGGCCCGGTGGCGCTGCTGATCGATTCCGGCTGGCCGGCCGCCGCCGGCTGGGCCGCCCGCCGCGCCAGCGCCGAGGGCGTGGTCGCCGATGCCGATCTCGAAGGGCGCGGAATCATCCTCATTCCCACCGGCGAGCCGCCGCTGGAACCGCGCGTAATGGCGCCGAACGAGGCGCGCGAGCGCCTGCGCACCCTTTCCCCCGTGCCCTTCGTGCCCGACCGCGCCGCCGCCTTCGCCAGCCTCGGCAAGGCGCTGGCCGCCGCCCCGCAGGCGAGCGTGATCTATCTCTCCGATGGCGTGGCGCTTGACGGCCCCGGCGCCGCCCCGGCCGAGCTGCTGGCCATCACAGGCAATCGCCCGCTGACCACGCTGGTCGACGGGGTGAACGAGCCGCTGGCGCTGGCCGGCGCCGACAATGCGGTGGATGCGCTCACCGTGAAGGTGCTGCGCGCCGACCGCCAGACCGTGCCGCGCGCCGGCGTGGTGCGCGCATTCGACATGCGCGGCCTGCCGCTCGGCGAGGCGCCCTTCGCCTTCGAGCCCGGCGCCACCGAGAGCGAGGCGCGCTTCGACCTGCCGGTGGAGATCCGCAACGAGGTCGCCCGGCTCGACATACGCGACGAGGCCTCCGCCGGCGCGGTGCAGCTGCTCGACAAGCGCTGGCGCCGCCGCGCGGTGGGCGTCGTCTCCGGCGTCGCCGCCGACCAGCGCCAGCCTCTGCTCGCGCCCTCCTATTACCTCACCCGCGCGCTCGCCCCTTTCGCCGATATCCGCGCCGCCGAGGGCGCCTCCACCGCCGAGGCGGTGGACCGCTTCATCGAGCAGAAGCTGCCGGTCATCATCCTCTCCGATGTCGGCACGCTGCCGCCGGAAACGCAGGCCCGCCTGTCACGCTGGGTCGAGGGCGGCGGCGTGCTCATCCGCTTCGCCGGCCCCCGCCTCGCCAATGGCTCGGACGAGCTTGTCCCCGTCACGCTGCGGCGCGGCGGCCGGGTGCTCGGCGGCTCGCTGTCCTGGGAACAGCCGCAATCGCTCGGCGGCTTTTCCACTGAGGGCCCGTTCCGCGACGTGCCGGTGCCGGACGACATCACCGTCAACCGGCAGGTGCTGGCCGAGCCGGACGGGCTGCTCGGCGCCCGCACCTGGGCCACCCTTTCCGACGGCACGCCCCTCGTCACCGGCGAGCGGCGCGGCGCCGGCACGCTGGCGCTGTTCCATGTCACCGCCGACACCTCCTGGTCGAACCTGCCGATCTCGGGCGCCTTCGTCGAGATGCTGCGCCGGGTGGTGGCGCTCGGCGGCTCCACCGCCAGCGAGGTGGCGGTGGACGCGGCCGGCGGGCCGGTGCTGAACGGCGAGACGCTCGCGCCCACCCGCCTGCTCGACGGCTTCGGCGCCTTCCGCCCCAGCATGCCGACCGCCAAGGCGATCCCCGTCGGCTATCGCGGCCGCGCCATCGCCGACCATCCGCCCGGCTTCTACGGCCCGCCGGACGGGCTGGTGGCGGTCAACGCCCTGCTGCCGCGCGACACGCTGGTGCCGCTCGATCTCTCAAGCCTTGGCCGGCTGGAGCCCTACCGCGACAGCACCCCGCGCGACCTGCGCGCCCCGCTGCTGGTGGCGCTGCTCGCCCTGCTGCTGGTCGATGCGCTGATCGTGTTCCTGCTCGCCGGCGGCGTCTCCCGCCTCACCGCCCGCCGGGCGGCCAAGGGCGCCACCGGCGGGGCTGCCGCCCTCCTGCTGGCGCTCGGCCTCGCCGCCCTGCTGCCGCCGGGCGCGCAGGCCCAGCCCCAAAAGCTGACGCAACCGCTCGCCCAAAGCGCGCCGGCCACCACCGCGCCGGCCACCGCCGCCGTGCCAGACAAGCCGATGACGCAGAGCGAGATCGACTTCGCCATCCAGGCCACCAATTCCACCCGCCTCGCCTATGTCGTGACCGGCGATGCCGAGACCGACGCCATCAGCCGCGCCGGGCTGAAGGGGCTGACTGACTTTCTCGGCGAGCGCACGGCGCTGGAGGCCGGCGAGCCGATGGGCGTCAACCTCGCCACCGACGAACTCTCCTTCTTCCCGCTGATCTACTGGCCGATCGTCCCCGGCAGCGAGCGCCCGAGCGCGCAGACGCTGGCCCGTGTCGACGCTTTCATGAAGCAGGGCGGCACCGTCATCTTCGACACCCGCGACGCCGAAACCACCCTGCCCGGCTCCAATGGCGCCGGCTCGCCGGCCAACGCGACGCTGCGCGCCATACTCGAAGGCCTCGACATTCCCGAGCTGGAGCCGGTGCCGCGCGACCACGTGCTCACCAAGGCGTTCTTCCTGCTGCGCGATTTCCCCGGCCGCTTCACCGGCGGCACCACCTGGGTGGAGGCGCTGCCGGCCGCCGACGAGGCGGAGGAACGCCCCGCCCGCGCCGGCGACGGCGTCTCGCCCGTGGTCATCACCTCGAACGACCTCGCCGGCGCCTGGGCGCTGGACGATGTCGGCCAGCCCATGCTGCCGGTCTCCGATGGCGGCCCGCGCCAGCGCGAACTCGCCTTCCGCGCCGGCGCCAACCTCGTGATGTATGTGCTCACCGGCAACTACAAGGCCGACCAGGTGCATGTGCCGGCGCTGCTGGAAAGGCTGGGCCAGTGAGTTGTTCTCAGGTCATCCGGCCCACCTGCCTCTTCCCGTCGGGGAGAGGTGGCCCGCGCAGCGGGTCGGTGAGGGGCGACGACGCGGCCGGTGGGCGTAGCCCCCTCTCCCCATCCCTCTCCCCCGCGGGGAGAGGGGGTAACACCCGCGCCGACGGATGCCTCCCATGAATCTCGGCCTCGCTTTCGATCCGCTGATCCCGCTGCCCTGGCTGATCGCCGCGGCGGTGATCGCCAGCGCGGTGGCGCTTTTGGTGATCGTCTCGCGCACCCGTGGCTCGCTGCTGCGGGCGCTGGCGATCACGCTGGCCGTGCTGGCGCTGGCTAACCCTTCCCTCACCCGCGAGGAGCGCGAGCCGCTCTCCACCGTGGTCGCCGTCGTCGTCGACCAGAGCGCCAGCCAGGATTTCGGCGAGCGCACGCAGATGACTCAGGCCGCCCGCGCCGAGCTCGACACCCGCCTCGCCCGGCTGAAGGAACAGGGCGCCGAAATCCGCTTCATCGACGCCGGCGGCGGCGCCGGCGAGGTGGACGGCACCCGCCTGTTCACCGCCCTTTCCGCTGGCCTCGCCGATGTGCCGCCCGAGCGGGTGGCCGGCGCCATCTTCCTCACCGACGGGCGGGTGCACGACATCCCCGCCACCATCGCCGCGCTCGGCTTCCACGCGCCGGTGCACGCCATCATTTCCGGCCAGGAGGGCGAGCGCGACCGCCGCGTGGCGCTCACCTCCACCCCGCGCTTCGGCATTGTCGGGCAGAACCAGACCATCGGCTACAAGGTCGAGGATGAGGGCGCGCCCGCAGGCGCGCGGGTTTCCGTCACCGTGCGCCGCGATGGCGAGGTGGTGGCCCGCCCCATCGTCACATCAGGCCAGCCGGCCGAGATCGAGGTCGAGATCACCCATGCGGGGGCCAACATCGTCGAGATCGAGGCCGCCGGCCTTGAGGGCGAGCTGACCGCCGTCAACAACCGCGCCGCCGTCTCCATCGACGGGGTGCGCGACAAGCTGCGGGTGCTGCTGGTGTCAGGCGAGCCGCATGTGGGCGAGCGCACCTGGCGCAACCTGTTGAAATCAGACGCCAATGTCGACCTCGTCCATTTCACCATCCTGCGCCCGCCGGAAAAGCAGGACGGCACGCCGATCAATGAATTGTCGCTGATCGCCTTCCCCACCCGCGAGCTGTTCCAGCAGAAGATCAAGGAATTCGATCTGATCATCTTCGACCGCTACGCCCAGCAGGGCGTGCTGCCGATGATCTATTTCGACAATATCGTGCGCTATGTGGAGGAAGGCGGCGCGCTGCTGGTCGCCGCCGGCACCGATTATATCTCCGACGGCTCGGTCTATTACACCCCGCTGGATTCCATCCTGCCCGCCGGCCCCACCGGGCAGATGACCGAAACACCCTATCGCCCGCTGCTCACCGAGGCCGGCCAGCGCCACCCCGTCACCCGCGCCTTGCCGGGCTCGGAGAGCGACCCGCCGGCCTGGTCGCGCTTCTTCCGCCTGGTCGATACCGATGTCGCGCGCGGCACCAGCGTGATGGACGGGCCGAACGGCAAGCCCGTCGTGCTGCTCGACCGCGTCGGCGAAGGCCGGGTGGCGCTGCTGCTGTCCGATCATTTCTGGCTGTGGGCGCGCGGCTATGAGGGCGGCGGGCCGCATATCGATCTGCTGCGCCGGCTGTCGCACTGGCTGATGAAGGAGCCGGACCTGGAGGAGGAGCGCCTGCGCATGGTCGCCCAGGGCGGCGATCTCATGGTCGAGCGCCAGACCATGGGCGACAGCGCCCCGCCTGTCACCATCACCACTCCCACCGGCGCCACGCGGCGGGTGACGCTGGAGCCCGCCGCGCCCGGGCTGTTCCGCGTCAGCTTCCCCGCCGACATGCTCGGCCTGTGGCGCGCCACCGACGGCACCCACACCGCGCTGGTCAATGTCGGCCCGCTCAACCCGCGCGAATTCGCCGAGGTGACGTCGACGACGCAGGCGCTGCGCCCGACCGTCGAGGCGACAGGCGGCGGCGTCTGGCGCATGGCGGACCTCGCCGGCTTTGTGCCGCGCGTCATCGCCGTGCGCTCGGGCGAGCGCTTCGCCGGCGAGGACTGGATGGGCCTTGCCATGCGGGAGGTGTCTGTCGTGCGCGGGCTCGGCCTGTTCCCGCTCTTCGCCGGCCTGTCCGGCCTGCTGATCCTGCTCGCCGGCGTCGCCGCCGCCTGGGCCCGCGAGGGCCGGTAAGCCCTCTCCCAGGGCGCGAGGGGCGGTGAGCCCCTCCCGCCCGTGTGACTTCCCGCCCTTGTGACTGGGCCGGGGCAGCGCGCGCCCTAATGTCAGGCGTCCCATCCTCCCTCAGGACCGGGCTTGACCCGGCCACCCCGACTTTGCCGCTGCCAAGACTTTGCCGCTGCCAAGACTTTGCCGCTGCCAAGACTTTGCCGCTGCCAAGACTTTGCCGCTGCCAAGACCTGCGGCGAAGCCTCGGGAGCCTGACCAGGAGATCCCACCGCGTGAATCCCGTCCGCCTGTGCCTGTCCGCCGCGCTTGTCAGCCTGAGCACGCTCGCCCTCGCCGACACTCCCCCGACCTATGGCCCGCAGCTGGAAGGCTTCGCCTATCCGTTCGAGGTGAAGCGCTTTGACCTCGCCTCGCAGGGCAAGGCGCTGAGCATGGCCTATATGGACGTGGCGCCGACCACCACACCCAACGGGCGCACCGTCGTGCTGCTGCACGGCAAGAATTTCTGCGGCGCGACCTGGGAAGACACGATCCGGGCACTGGCCGGCGCCGGCTACCGCGTGATCGCCCCCGACCAGATCGGCTTCTGCGCCTCCTCGAAGCCGGAGGGCTACCAGTTCAGCCTGAATCAGCTGGCCGACAACACCCATCAGCTGCTCGCCGCGCTCGGCATCGAGAAGGCTGCGATCATGGGCCATTCCATGGGCGGCATGCTGGCGGCGCGCTACGCCCTCGCCTTTCCCACCGCGACGGAAAAGCTGGTTCTGGTCAATCCGATCGGGCTGGAGGACTGGCAGGCCAAGGGCGTGCCCTATGCCACGATCGACCAGCTCTACCAGAACGAGCTGAAAACGAGCTTCGAGCGCATCAAGGCCTACCAGCTGAAATTCTACTATAACGGCCAGTGGAAGCCGAAGTACGACCGCTGGGTCGCCATGTCGGCCGGGCTCGCCGGCGGGCCGGGCAAGGAAATCGTCGCCTGGAACCAGGCGCAGACCTCCGACATGATCTTCACCCAGCCGGTGGTGCACGAATTCGGCAACATCGCCGTGCCGACGCTGCTGTTCATCGGCACCAATGACAAGACCGCCCCCGGCGCCAACCGCGCGTCAAAGGAAGTGGCGCAGTCGCTCGGCAACTACGCGGAACTCGGCAAGCAGACCGCGAAGGCCATCCCCGGCGCCCGGCTGATCGAGTTCGACGGCCTCGGCCATTCGCCGCAGGTCGAGGCGCCGGAGGCGTTCCACAAGGCGCTGCTCGGCGCCTTGTGAGGCGCGGACCGCGTCGCCGGCTGCGCTACGCGCTTTCCTGAACCGCCGCCGGGGCGAAGGCCCTGCGCACCGGCCCGCGCACGGCGTCCATCGGCGTGGCGTCGAGCGGGCACACCAGCACGCGGGCGGGGTCCACCGGGCCGGGCAGGCTCACCTGCCCGCGCGGCACGCGCTGGAAGCCCATGCGGCCATAATAGGGCTCGTCGCCCACCAGCAGCACCAGCCGCGCCGCGCCTTCGCCCTGCGCCAGCGCCTTCGCCGCCTCCAGCGCCCGCTCCACCAGCCGCCGGCCGATGCCGTGCGAGCGGAAGGGCGGCTCCACGGTCAGCGGGCCGAGCAGCAGCGCGGGAACCGTGCCGATAAGGATCGGCGTCATCCGCACCGAGCCGACCAGCATGGTGCCGATAGAGGCGGTGAAGGAAAGGTCGTGCCGGTGCGGGTTGTTCTCGCGCAGCCGGAAGGCGGTGCGGGCATAGCGGCCGGGGCCGAAGGTGCGGGCGATCAGCCGCTCGATGGCGGCATCGTCGGCGGGCGTCTCGGGAAGCAGGGAAATGGAAAGCTCGGTCATCGGGTTTCTCGGCGCTCAGGGTCGGCAGGCCGCCGCACCGAGCCACCGCGCATCACGGCTCTCAGCGGGCAGCAACGGGCAGGCACGCGCGCCTGCTGGCGCGGCGGGCTCGCTCGTCTCGTCGTCGCTGGGCCGGCAACCGGAACATCGGGCTTTCCTCGATCGGACGCGCCCGATAGCACGGACGGCGCGCGAGGTCGAGCGTTGCCGGGCCCGCGCCGGATGGATTAGCCTCAGCACCATCATGACCGCGCCCGACATCCGCCTCCTCTCCGCCGACCCCGCCACCATCGACGCCCTCGCCGCCCTGCTCATCGAGACGGTGGCCGGCGGCGGCTCGGTCGGCTTCATGCACCCGCTGGCGCCTGAAAAGGCCCGCGCCTTCGCCCGCGCCAGCCTGGCGGCGGCCGCACGCGGCCAGCGGCTGGTGCTCGGCGCCTTCATCGACGGCGCGCTCGCCAGCACGGTGACGCTGGTTCTCGCCCTGCCGGAGAACCAGCCGCACCGCGCCGAGATCGCCAAGATGATGACCCACCCGGCTTTTCGCGGCCGTGGCCTTGCCCGCGCGCTGCTCATCGAGGCCGAGCGGCAGGCGGTGGCGCAGGGGCGCACAATGCTGGTGCTCGACACCGCCGAAGAAGAGGGTGCCGCCGGCCTTTATGAGAAGCACGGCTTCCAGCCCGCCGGCCGCCTGCCCGATTACGCGCTGAAGCCGCAGGGCGGGCTCACCGCGACGCTGCTCTATTTCAAGCGGATCGGCTGAGCCCACAGGGCATCCGCGCAAGACCACCCTGCCCGGTGTGCAAACGGGAAAACTGGCCAGCCGCCCGCCGCGCCCTATTGTCAGGGGCACACAGGGAGAGCGCGCATGGGACTGCTGGTCGACGGCCAATGGGTCGACAAATGGTACGACACCAAGAGCACGGGCGGGCGCTTCGAGCGCACCGTGACGCGCTTCCGCAACTGGATCACCGCTGACGGCGCGCCCGGCCCTTCCGGCGAGGGCGGCTTTCCCGCCGAGGCCGGGCGCTATCACCTCTATGTCTCGCTCGCCTGCCCCTGGGCCCACCGCACCCTCATCATGCGGGCGCTGAAGGGTCTGGAGGAGGTTATCTCCGTCTCGGTGGTCGACCCGTTCATGGGCGCGGAAGGCTGGGTGTTCGCCGACCATGCCGAGCGCCGTAGCGAAGGCGCCACCACCGATGGCGTGCTCGGCAAGCAGCGGCTTTATGAGGTCTACCTCGCCGCCGACCCCGCCTTTTCCGGCCGCGTCACCGTGCCGGTGCTGTGGGACAAGACGCGCGGCACCATTGTGAGCAACGAGTCGGCGGAGATCATCCGCATGCTCAACTCGGCCTTCGCCGCCTTCACGGACGACCGGCACGACTACTACCCGCCCGCCCTCGCCGGCGAGATCGACGCGCTGAACGCCCGGGTCTATGACGCGGTGAATAACGGCGTCTACAAGGCCGGCTTCGCCACCACGCAGGACGCCTATGAGGAGGCCGTCACCGCCCTGTTCAAGGAGCTGGACGCGCTGGAAGCTCGCCTTGAGGGCCGCGACTGGCTGCTGGGCGAGGCGCTGACCGAGGCCGATATCCGCCTGTTCACCACGCTGATCCGCTTCGATCCGGTCTATGTCGGCCACTTCAAGTGCAACATCCGCCGGATTTTCGACTACCCGAACCTGTCGCGCTTCGTGAAGGCGTTTTACGCGCTGCCGGGGGTCGCCGGCACGGTGAACCTCACCCACATCAAGCGGCACTATTACGAGAGCCACAAAACCATCAACCCGACCGCGGTGGTGCCGGTGGGGCCGGAGGTTTGGTGGGAGTGAGGACCCCCCCTCACTTCCCGTCGAACCACGCCTTCCACTGCGGCACGGCGGTGGCGAAGGTGCCGCGATGGGTGGTCTTGCCGGTGGAGATCGCCTCCACCTGCATGTTGCCGGCGCCCATCGCCCGCTGATAGGTCTGCGCCAGCTGGCCGAGGCCGGTGCTGATCACCTCGTCGGTCTCGCCATAATAGTTGCGCACCGGCGTCTTGATCACCCAGCGATAGGCATTGGTGGCCAGCGCGATCCGGCCATAGGCCGAGTTGGCGAAGTATTGCGGATCGAAATAGGCCGGCCGGATCAGCGTGGTGATGTCGGTCGGAATGTCGGCGACATTGAACGTCTCGCGCATATAGGCCTTGCGCGTCACCTCGTAATATTCATCGGCGATCAGCGCCCGCGCCAGCCCGGGCAGGCCGTAATAATTCTCGTAGGAAAACGCCGAGAGGATGAACAGCGACATCACCCAGGTGGCGTCCAGCGGGCGGGGAAAGTCGAGAAAGCCGCTCAGCGCCACATAGACATCGACCGGCGCGCTGGCGGTGGCTGCCGCATTCACCGCGATGCCGTCGGCCTCCAGCTTCTCCAGCAGCGCCATGGTGACGAAGCCGCCCTGCGACCAGCCGGCGAGGAACAGCTTCGGGCTGGCGAGCTTCATCGCCTCAAGCACGCTGCGGCTCGCCGTCAGCAGGTCGGCGGTCGCCTGCTGCTGGCTGGCCTTCACCATGTAGCCTTCCGGCTCGGTGGAAAGGCCGAGCCCGAAATAATCGGCGCCGACAACGATATAGCCCTGCCCGGCGAACTGGGCCACCATCAGCGCCGTCTCGCTCGACTGGGCGATGAAGGACGGCACCTCCTGTTTCCCGTACACCGTGCCGTGCTGGTAGGAGACCATCGGGAAGGATGTGCCCGGCAGGTCAGGCACGGCCAGCAGGCCGGTGGTCACGGTCGGCCGGTTGCCGCGCTCGGGAATGACGCTGGGATAGGTGACGCGGTAGAGCCTCGCGCCGTTGCGCGCCGGGGTATAGGCGACCGGAATGCCGGCAAAGGCCGGCGTCTCGGTGGTCAGCACCTTGTTGAGGCGCGCGACATCCCAGGTCTCGAGATATTCGTAGCTCACCCCGCCCGCCACGGCGACGGCGCCGCCTTGCTGCGCCCGCGCCGGCAAAGCGGACGCGAGCAGGAGGAGGGAAAGGCTGGCGCGGGTGGCAAGGCGGGACAGGAAGGCCATGATCTGCCGAAGCTGGGGGTGACGGGGCGCCGCCAGCCTCGGCGATCGCGCGCCCCAGCGCAATACCGCCCTCAGCCGGCCAGCGCCACGCTCTCGCTCATGGCGGCGATTTCCGCCTCGGTGCGCTTGCGGAAGCGCACCATGGTGTACATGCCGAGCGCCACGTCGCGCTTGACCGGCAAATCCACCGTGCCATTGCGCACCGCCCAATTGTGCAGCCGGGCGAACTGGAATTCCGGCCGCCAGCCCAGCTTGCGGGCGCGGCGGGCGAACCAGCGCTCGAACACGGCGCGCGGGCCGTCCTCGGCGCCGAGATGGTTGACCAGGATGATCTCGCCGCCGGGCTTCAGCACGCGGGCCATCTCGTCCAGCGTCTCTTCCGGGTGCGGCACCACGGTGATGACGAACTGCGCCATCACCACATCGAAGGAATTATCGGCGAAGCCCATATGGGCGCCGTCCATCAGGCAGAGCCCCTCGACATGGGTCAGGTTCTCCTTTGCCACCTTCTCATGCGCCTTGCGCAGCATCGGCTCGGAAATATCGACCCCGACCAGACGATTGGTGCGCTTATAGGCCGGCAGCGCGAAGCCGGTGCCGACGCCGAAATCGAGGATGCGCCCGCCGATCCGCTCCGCCGCCCGCAGCGCCGCCTTGCGGCCGGGCTCGAACACGGCGCCGAACACGATGTCGTAGATCGGGGCCCAGCCGGCATAAGCCTCTTGAACCGTGGCGTGATCGAGATCGGTCTTCATGCAGTTCCCCTTGCACAATGCCGGGCCGGCGCCCGTTCCCCTACGTAACGCCGACTCACGCCGAACGTGCCATCATCTCCACGTTAGGTGTCAAAGCGGTGAACGGCGCCGCCGAACGGCGGATCACCCCGCCGCCGAGCATGCGCGTGCCGGCTTCGCCATCGGCGTAGAACACGCAGGCCTGCCCCGGCGCCACGCCCTCCTCGATGCCGTGCAGCCGCACCTCCACCCCGCCACCCTCGGCCGGGGCGAGATGGCCCGGCACCGGGGCGCGGGCCGAGCGCACCTTCACATAAAGCTCGCGCTCGCGGGCGGCGGCATCCTCCAGCGTTTCCTCGCCGAGCCAGTTCACCTCGTCGATGCGGATGGCGGAGACGCCGAGCGCGCTGCGCGGGCCGACCACCACGCGCCGCTGCGCCGCATTGATGCCGACGACATAGAGCGGCTCGGCGGCGGCGATGCCCAGCCCCTTGCGCTGGCCGATGGTGAACCGCATCACCCCGGCATGCCGGCCCAGCACCCGCCCGTCGAGATGCACGATCTCGCCCGGCTCGGCCGCCTCGGGGCGCAGCTTCTCGACAATGGCCGTGTAGTGCCCATTGGGCACGAAGCAGATGTCCTGGCTGTCCGGCTTGTCCGCCACTTTCAGCCCGAAGCTCTCGGCCAGCGCCCGCACCTGCGGCTTGGTGGTCTCGCCGAGCGGAAAGCGCAGCATGTCGATCTGCGCCTGGGTGGTGGCGTAGAGGAAATAGCTCTGGTCCCGGCTCTCGTCGAGCGGGCGGAACAGCCCGCGCCGGCCGCCTTCCAGCGCGCGGCTGGCGACATAATGGCCGGTGGCGAGAATATCGGCGCCGAGGTCGCGCGCGGTCTCCAGCAAATCGCGGAACTTCACCGTGCGATTGCAATCGACGCAGGGAATGGGCGTCTCGCCGGCGGCATAGGCATCGGCGAAGCGCTCGATCACCGCATGGCGGAAGCGGCTTTCATAATCGAGCACGTAATGGGGAATGCCGAGCTTCTCGGCCACGGTGCGGGCGTCATAAATGTCCTGGCCGGCGCAGCAGGCGCCGGGGCGGTGGTGCATCGCCTCGCCATGGTCGTAGAGCTGCAGCGTCACGCCCACCACATCATAGCCGGCCTGCGCGTAGAGCGCGGCGACGACGGAGGAATCCACGCCGCCCGACATCGCGACCACGACGCGCGTCTGGCTGGGGGGGCGGTCGTTGTCGTCGAGACGGATCATGGGCGTCGGCTTGCGAAACGGCGTGAGGGCGGGCGCGGCGCGAAAAAAACGACGCGATGTCTTCCCTATATAGGCCACCGCGGCGATTTCATGAACCCTGCCCGGCAGCGCCCGCCCCGCGTGGTAACACTTTCCTCCCCGGCGTGGCCCGGCGCCATTGCCGTTGCGGCATTAAAAGTAAACAAAGTCCTTCGCAAATATTAACGAAGCAGCAAACACTTAGCTCTCACCGACACGTGATTCGCTTAGGAGAATATTTAAATCTCCAGCGCTATGCTTACGGCATTGGTCGTGTGTATTGAGTGAGTGAAACATGACAGAACCCTATCGCCCGAGGGTGAAGTATGTAATCGGGCCGGACGGAAGTCCGCTGACCATTGCAGATCTGCCCCCGCCGAACACCCGGCGCTGGGTCATTCGCCGCAAGGCGGAAGTGGTTGCCGCCGTTCGTGGCGGGCTCCTCAGCCTTGAGGAAGCCTGCAGCCGTTATACATTGACGACAGAGGAATTTCTTTCCTGGCAGGCGTCGATCGAACGCCACGGCCTCGCCGGCCTGCGCACCACGCGCATCCAGCAATACCGGCAGTAGCGGGGCCCTTCATCAGGCCAGACGCTTGCCGATGACAGACGCGGCAGGAACGCCTGCTCTGCGAACGGCCAAAACGGGGAGGCTCGGCTCCTTGCAGCGCCTACACGCCGTAGCGTGGGCGCGCGAGGAGGGTGCCCATTCTTCTGGTGAGCCGGCGCCCCGCCTCCAGGATCGGCGTCTCGACCGTCAGGTGAACGAGGACGGAGCCTATCGCGGCAGCGGCGAGCGCGGCCGCCGCCACCAGCACGACGCCGGCCACGCCGGAAACCGGCGTGAACCAGACGAACAGCTTGACGACGCCCTGCATGATGACGGGGTGAAAGAGGTACAGCGCGTAGCTCGCCGCCCCGAGCAGCAGGGCCACCCGGCCCTTCAATGCGTAGCCGGCATATTCAAGCCCGACCAGTCCGGCGACGATCATCAGCGCCGGCACGCCCCAGACGATGAACCGGCTGATGCCGGGCACCGTGGGCGACACGATCTCGATCATCAGGGCCAGGCCGAGCGCGAGTATGATCGCGCCGGCCGACGCACGGGCCGCGCCGTTTCCCAGCACCACCCCCCGGTCCCGCAACGCCATCACGACAAGCGCCAGCGCGGCGCCGAACAGGAACTCGACGATGATCGGCTTGGTGAAATAGGCCACGCCCCGTGGAAGGTCTGGAACGAGATACCCCACCAACAGGCAGGCGGCAAAAATCAGGGCCACAGCGACAAATGATTTTCGCGCAGATCGAAGGAAAAACGTAAGGGAGAAGACAAAATAGAAGAAAAGCTCGTAAATCAGCGTCCACCCAA
Source organism: Xanthobacteraceae bacterium 501b (assembly GCA_000378025.1). GTDB lineage: Bacteria > Pseudomonadota > Alphaproteobacteria > Rhizobiales > Xanthobacteraceae > Ancylobacter. The sequence continues at coordinate 463,654 of KB899087.1, read as the reverse complement.
GAGAAAGAACCAAATCGTATCGACCATCTTCAAACTCAGACTGTATAAAAAATAGAGACTTAACCAATACGTCAGAATTTAGCGACATCAAACCGTTTGGCTGAAATCCAATCACATAGAACGCAACAACGGTAAGCGTCGCTATCCAGTAAAGAGGAACTATTCGCAAAAGTCGTAATACCATAAACAGTAGGGCACCCTTGTTCATCTTATCATTCGAGATGAACATGACAAACCCAGATATCACAAAGAAAATATCGACCCCAAACGCCAGAAATCGTACATCAGTAATGTCATGTATGACGGCAAGCATTGGCTGAAGATGATAATAGGCTACCAATCCTGCGGCTATGGCTCGCAATATCTGAATATTGAAAAAGACGTTATCGGCCATGGCACTCCCTGGGGTTGCATCCGCCGAACGTGAGGTTGAGTGGACATCGTCGTTCTGTCAACGGGCAGAGCCGGTGCCGAATGCGGCGCCGAACCGGCAAGTTCTGTTCCAACCGAGGCCGGTACACGGACGGACGGCTATCGCTTGCCCCCGCGAAGGCGCCGGGTGCCCCGTTTCACAGCCCGCGCAAAAACTCCGCCAGCGTCTCGCCGGCGGTCTCCACCGCGCCGACATTGAGCACGGTGAGATCAGGCGGGGCGTCGAGCGGCGGCTCGCGCTTCAGCCGCGCCAGCACATCATCGGCGCTCTCGCGACCACGGGCGGCGATGCGGGCGGCCAGCATTTCGGTCGGGGCGGTGACATGCACCAGCTTCACCCGGGCGAAGCGCGCCCGCGCCTCGGACACTGCCGCGCGCGAACCATTGGCGACGACGGTGCGCCCGGCTGAAATGTCTTCCGCCACTTCCTCGCCCAGCGCGTAGCTCAGCCCATTGGCCTGCCAGTGCAGCGGAAAGCGGCCCTGCGCCAGCCCCTCGGCAAAGGCGGCGGCGTCAAGGCTCACATGGTCCTCGGTGGCGTCGGTGGGGCGGGTGATGCGGCGGCGGGCGAAGCTTATATCCGCGCGCCCCGCCAGCTTGTCGCGGGCATAGGCGAGCAGCGTGTCCTTGCCGGCGCCGGAGGGGCCGACCACCAGCACCAGCAGGCCGGGGCCGAACGTCTCCCCGCCGCGCTTCTCGTCCACGCCCGGCGCCTCCCTCACATCCTCGCTCACGAAATCCGCTCCCCCTGCCGCCACACCGCCCGCGCCACCGGGCCGGCGCCGGCCACCGACACCCGGATGAAATCGGCCCGCAGCCCCGGCGCCAGCCGGCCGCGATCGCTGAGCCCGGCCGCCGCCGCCGGGTTGGCGCTCACCATCGCCACCGCCTGCGGCAGGCTGATGGCCGGCACACGCTGCGGCAGGTCGAAGGCGGCGAGCATCAGGCTGCCCGGCACATAGTCGGAGGAGAGGATGTCGAGCACACCGCGCCGCGCCAGGCTCTCGGCGGCGACATTGCCGGTGTGCGAGCCGCCGCGCACGACATTGGGCGCGCCCATCAGCACCCGGATGCCGGCGCCATGCGAGCCCTCCGCCGCGCCGTCGGTGGTGGGGAATTCGGCGATGGCGACGCCATCCTCGATCGCTTCCGCCACATGGGCGTCGGTGGCGTCGTCATGGCTGGCCAGCACGATGCCCTGCGCGCGCGCCATCGCCACCAGCCGGGCGCGGTTCGGCCGGGCGAAGCGGGTATGCGCGTCCATCCGGTCGGCGACGATGATGTCGAGATCGGCATCGCTCATGCCGCTCTTCTTCTTGTAGTAGCTGCGGAACTGCGCCTCGGTCATGAACTGGCGCTGGCCCGGCGTGTGGTCCATCAGCGAGATCAGCCGCACGCCGGCACTCTCCACCAGCGCGCCCGCTTCCTCCACCACGCCATCGGCCGTCACCTCGCAGCGCAGATGCACGAAATGCTCCGCCCGCAGCACGCCCGCCTCCCCCGCCTCGCGCAGGGTGCGGGCGAGCAGCGGCGCGTCGCCATCCATGCCCACGGCGCGCTTGTCCGGCCACACCCGCAGCGAGTCGAACACGGTGGTGATGCCCGAGGCGGCGATCTGCGCGTCATAGGCGGTCACGGCGGCGAAGGCGTTCCAGGTGACGCGCGGGCGGGGGTAGAGATGGCCCTCGACATGGTCGGTGTGCAGCTCGACAAAGCCCGGCAGCACATAGTCGCCGCCCATATCCACCGCCCCGCGCGGCGCTGCGCCGGTGCCGATCTCGGTGATCACGCCGTCGCGCACGACGAGATGGCCCTCGATCACCACCTCTTCCAGCACCAGCCGCGCATCGGCGTAGACAGTTTCGTTCATTTCAAGCGCCTTTTCCGTTGGTCAGCACCGGACTTGATCCGGCCCTCCCCGTCTTGCCTTCACTCGCCCAAGTCGTGGATCCCCGGGTCAAGCCCGGGGATGACGTTGCTGGGAGGGGGGCCGCCCCCTCACGCCGCCGCCTTGGCGAAGTCCGTCACGTCGATCACCCGGTCGCAGGCGGCCTCGCGCACCTCTGCATCGTGGAAGATGCCGAGAATGGCGACGCCGGCCCGCTTCTTCTCGGCGATCAGCTCCACCACCACATGGCGGTTGGCGGCATCGAGCGAGGCGGTCGGCTCGTCCATCAGCAGCAGCGGGCGATGGGCGATCAGCCCGCGGGCGATGTTCACCCGCTGCTGTTCGCCGCCCGAAAAAGTGGCGGGCGGCAGGTTCCACAGCCGCTCCGGCAGGTTCAGCCGGGCGAGCAGCGCCCCCGCCCGCGCCACCGCCTCCTCAGGCGCCACCCCGTCATGGATCAGCGGCTCGGCCACCACGTCGCGGGCGCCGACGCGCGGGATCACCCGCAGGAACTGGCTGACATAGCCCATGGTGGTGTCGCGCAGCTTGATCAGCCGGCGCGGCGAGGTGGAGGCGACGTCGACCACCTCCGCGCCATCGCGCACCAGAATGGCGCCGGAATCGACGCGGTAATTGCCGTAGACCATCTTCAGCAGCGAGCTCTTGCCCGCGCCCGAGGGCCCGCCCAGCGCCACACATTCGCCGGCGTAGAGGTCGAAGCCGGCGCCGTTCACCACAGGCAGCCGCGCCCCTTCGCGCAGATGCAGGATGAAGGTCTTGGAGACGCCGGAGACGGAAAGGATGGGGAGAGAGGATTCGCTCATGGCCGCCTCGGCTCTGTCGCGACATCCTTCGAGGCGCGCTCCGCGCGCACCTCAGGATGACGTTGTAGGGGTGGAAACGCAGGTCGCCTTCCCTCGAAGACTTCCCTTAATCCCGGGTGACGGAAGAGTGCCGTCATCCCCCGATGACGGAAGAATGCCGTCATCCCCGGGTGACGGAGAATTTCCGTCATCCTGAGGTGCCGGGCAAAGCCCGGCCTCGAGGGATGTCCCCGGGATGCGCCCTTCCAGTCGCTGGTCATGCTCACGCCGCCAGAACCGAGGAGACGAGGAGCTGCGTGTAGGGCTCGCGCGGGTCGTCGAGCACCTGGTCGGTGATGCCGGTCTCGATCACCCGCCCGTGCCGCATCACCACCATGCGGTGCGAGAGCAGCCGGGCGACGGCGAGGTCATGAGTGACGATGATGACCGCCAGCCCCAGCTCCGCCACCAGCCCGCGAATGAGGTCGAGCAGGCGCGCCTGCACCGACACATCCAGCCCGCCGGTCGGCTCGTCCATGAAGACGAGGCGCGGCCTTGTGACGAGGTTGCGGGCGATCTGCAGCCGCTGGCGCATGCCGCCGGAAAAGGCGCGCGGGTCGTCGTCGATGCGGTCGCCGGCGATTTCCACCTTGGCCAGCCAGTCCAGCGCCTCGTCGCGAATATTGCCATAGTGGCGCCAGCCCACCGCCATCAGCCGCTCGCCGACATTGCCGCCGGCGGAGACCGCCATGCGCAGCCCGTCCGCCGGGTTCTGCCGCACGAAGCCCCAGTCGGTCCGCATCAACAGCCGCTTCTCGGCCGCGCCGAGGCTGGCGAGGTCCGCCACGCGCCCGTCGCGCAGGCGATAGGCGACGCGGCCGGCGCTCGGCTCCAGCTCGGTGGAGAGCAGGCCGAGCAGGGTCGACTTGCCCGAGCCGGATTCCCCGACCACGGCGAGCACCTCGCCGGGATAGACCTCCAGCGACACGTCGCGGCAGCCGATCCGGGTGCCGTAATTCTTGGAGAGGCCATCGGCGATGAGGAGGGGTTGGTCGGTCATGACTGGTCACCCTTCGCGGAGAGCGCGCGGCAAGGCTGCATCCTTCGAGGCTCGCTGCGCTCGCACCTCAGGATGACGTTGTTCGGTTGGCGGGACATCATCCCCGGGTGACGGAGCACCTCCGTCATCCCCGGGTGACGGAGAACGGCCGTCATCCTGAGGTGCCGGGCAAAGCCCGGCCTCGAAGGATAGTCGGTGGAGAGCGCACTCATGCCCCCTCTCCCACCGGGGCCGCCATCTCGCCGCGATGGCCGGCTTCCTGGCGCCCGTTGCAATAGTCGGTGTCCGAGCACACGAACATCCGCCCGCCCTTGTCGTCGAGGATCACCTCGTCGAGATAGACCCCCGTCGCCGCGCACAGCGCGCAGGGCTTGGCGAAGCGCTGCACCTTGAAGGGGTGGTCCTCGAAATCCAGCGAGCGCACTTTTGTATAGGGCGGGATGGCGTAGATGCGCTTTTCGCGCCCGGCACCGAACAGCTGCAAAGCCGGGCAATTGTCGAGCTTGGGATTGTCGAATTTCGGGATCGGCGACGGGTCCATCACATAGCGCCCCGCCACCTCAACCGGGTAGGCATAGGTGGTGGCGATATGGCCGTGGCGGGCGATGTCCTCATACAGCTTCACATGCATGAGGCCATATTCCGCCAGCGCGTGCAGCTGCCGCGTCTCGGTCTCGCGCGGCTCCAGAAAGCGCAGCGGTTCGGGGATCGGCACCTGGTAGATGAGGATCTGGTTTTCCGAGAGCGGCGTCTCGGGAATGCGGTGGCGGGTCTGGATGACGGTCGCTTCCCGAGCCGAGGTGGTGGTGGCGACACGGGCGGTCTTCTCGAAGAAGCCGCGAATGGCCACCGCATTGGTGGTGTCGTCGGCGCCCTGGTCGATGACCTTCAGCACATCGTCCGGCCCCAGCACGGCCGCCGTCACCTGCACACCCCCCGTTCCCCAGCCATAGGGCATTGGCATTTCGCGGGCGGCGAACGGCACCTGATAGCCCGGCACCGCGATCGCCTTGAGGATCGCCCGGCGGATCATCCGCTTCGTCTGCTCGTCGAGATAGGCGAAATTATACGTGATCTCGGGCATGCCCCCGACAGCGTGGGCGTTCATTCCGCCGCCTCCTTCATGTCAGCCGCGCGGCGGCTTTCCTCATGCTCGGCCCGCATGCGGCGCACGAGGTCGAGCTCGGCCTGGAAGTCGACGTAATGCGGCAGCTTGAGGTGCTCGACGAAGCCGGTCGCCTGCACATTGTCGCAATGGGAGAGCACGAATTCCTCGTCCTGCGCCGGGGCCCCGCGCTCCTCGCCCAGCTCCTCCCAGCGCAGCGCCCGCTCCACCAGCGCCATGGAAAGCGCCTTGCGCTCGCACTGGCCGAAGACGAGGCCATAGCCGCGGGTGAATTGCGGCGCGGTGGTCGCCGTGCCCTTGAACTGGTTGACGCTCTGGCACTCCGTCACCTGCACCGTGCCGAGCGAGACCTCGAAGCCCAGTTCCGGCGCGTCGAAGATCACCTCGACATCGCCGAAGCGGATCTCGCCGACAAAGGGGTGCGAGCGGCCATAGCCGCGCTGGGTGGAATAGCCGAGCGCCAAGAGATAGCCCTCATCGCCGCGCGCCAGAGTCTGCAGCCGGGTCGAGCGGTCGACGGGATAAGAGACCGGGGCGCGGGTGATGTCGAAAGGCTCGCTGCCATCGTCGGCGGGCGCGCCCTCGATCAGCCCCTCCTGCCCCAGCAGGTCGGTGACGCGCGGCATGGAAACGGGCGCGGCGGCGTCATCGGCCGTTTTGGACTCACCGGCCTGATCGTCCACCTCATTGGCCTGATCGGCCACGCCCAGAGAGGTATCCAGCAGCCGGTGGGTATAGTCGAAGGTCGGCCCCAGCAGCTGGCCGCCGGGCAGGTCCTTATAGGTGGCGGACACCCGCCGGCGCACCAGCATCTCAGCCGTATCAAGGGCTTGCGCATAGCCGAAGCGCGGCAGGGTGGTGCGGAAGGCGCGGATGAGGAAGATCGCCTCGATCAGGTCGCCGCGCGCCTGTTTCACCGCCAGCGCCGCCAGCTCCACATCATAGAGCGAGCCCTCCGCCATCACCCGGTCCACCGCCAGCGTCAATTGCTGGGCGATCTGGGCGAGGCTGATCGAGGGCAGATTCCTGTTTCCCCTCCGACGCTTGGCGAGAAGCGCGTGGGCGTTGCGGATGGCCTTTTCGCCGCCCTTGGCCGCCACATACATCGCTCAACCCTCCTTCACGGTGACGGAACGCGGCAGGCCGGCGACACCGCCCGGCCCGGCCAGCAGCAGATCGACCCCGAGCGGGAATCCGGCACGGTTCTCCGCCATCCGCTCGATAAAGTCCGCCGGCAGCGGCGCCGCGCCGAAAGCGGCGCGGCCGTTGACCCCCGGCCCTTCCAGCACCAGCCCGCCGGTGAAAGCGTCCACCTGCAGGATCAGCGTGGCGGAGGTGTCCGGGAATTCGGGCGAGCCCTGCGCAAAATCAAAAAAACCTGGCATATCAAGAGGTTCGGCGATCAGCGCGAAGCGTGCCTCGGCGGCGTCCTCGACAACAGGCGCCCCGGTGTGGAAGCGCAGGAAGGCCGCGACCTCAGGCACGCGGGCCAGCGCCGGGTCCAGCCAGAGCGGCGTCTCGTAGTCGCATAGCGCCAGCACCAGCGCCGCCGCTTCCGGGGTAAGCGGCGGCGGCGGGGTGAGCGCGGCCGCGATCGGCTCGACCCGGCCGGGGCGGGAGAGCGCCCACATGGCGGCGCGGAAACTGGCCTGCCCATCCATCACAGGATCAATGAAACCATTGGCAAGGCAAGAGGTTAGGCTGGCGTCCAGAGTGGTGACGGACATGTCAGTCCTCCCCGCGCACGAGGGTGAAGAAGTCGACCTTGGTGGCCGCCGTCTCGGTCCGCACCGTCGCCGCCGCATCGGCCAGCCGCGCCCGCACCGGCATGAGCGCCTCTTCCACCGCCGCGCGACGGGCCTCGTCCTGCCACAGCGCGTCGAGAATCGCCGCCGCGCGCGCCGCCTTGAGGTCGCGCCCGAGACGATAGGCGAAGCCGGCGGCGCCGCCCTCCAGCCGGATCGCCGCGCGGGAAACCGTCGCCTCGCCGAGATTGAACGGGGCACCATCCCCGCCCGTCCGCCCGCGCAGCATCACCAGCCCGACTTCCGGCGGCTTGAGGTTGGAGGCGGCGGGAACCGGGCCAAGACGCTCGAGAATGGCGTCGAGCTCGGCCGATTCCGCCCGCGCCATCACCGCCATCACGCCCTGCCGCGTGGCGCGCCAGGCGTTGGCATTGCTGGATTCGTCTCGGGAAGGCTGCATCTGGAAATCCGCGCCTGCGGGCCGCAAAGGCCGTTTACATTTCGGCGGATTTGTATATTCATCTATACAAATAGGCAAGCGCAGTTTTTTGCACCGCGGTGAGAAGATGAACCCGACCAACGACAGCGCCATGACATCGCCCCCCTCTGCGGACGAGGACGTGGCGCGCGGCACCGGTGTTTCGCTGTGGAAGCAGATCGCCGAGCGGATCGAGGCCGACATCGTCGAGGGCCGCCTCGCCCCCGGCGCCCGCCTGCCGACGGAAAACGAGCTGGCGGAACGCTTTGGCGTCAATCGCCATACCCTGCGCCGGGCACTGGCCCACCTCACCGAGCGCCGGCTGATCGAGGCGACGCCGGGGCGCGGCACCTTCGTCAAGGAACCGCCGATCCGCTACCCCATCGGCCCGCGCACCCGCTTCTCCGAGATCGTCGCGCGCGAGGGCCGCGCGCCCAGCGGGCGGCTGCTCGGCTCGCGCGTCGAGGCGGCCTCAGCCGAGATCGCGCAGGCGCTGGGTTTGTCGCCCGGCGCCGAGGTGCTGCGGATCGACATGATCCGCGAGGCCGACGGCGTGCCGATCACGGTCGCCTCGCACTGGTACGAGGCCGGCCGCTGCCGCGACCTCGATTTGCTGGTCGCCGCCACCGGTTCGGTCACGCGGGCGTTGGAAACGCTGGGCCTCGGCGACTACCGCCGGCTGGAAACCCGCATCACCGCCCGCCCCGCCGATGAGGAGGATCGCCGCCTGCTCGCCCTCCCCGCCGGGCGCACGGTCATGGTAGTGGACGCCATCAATGGCGACCCGCAGCGCCGGCCGATCCAGTATTCCCGCGCCCGGTTCTGTGCCGACCGCGTGCAGCTCGTTGTGAAGAACTGAAAGGACAGATCATGGCCGCCCTCACCACCCTTGAGGACCTTCGCGCGCTCTATGGCGAGGTGCGCGAGCGCAGCCGCCGCAAGGTGCTGCCGGCCATCGATCCGCATGCCCGCGCCTTCATCGGCTTCTCGCCGCTGGTCATGCTGTCCTCAATGGGCGCGGACGGGCGCGCCGACGTCACCCCGCGCGGCGACGCGCCGGGCTTCGTGACGGTGGAAGACCCCGGCACGCTGCTCCTGCCCGACCGGCCGGGCAACAACCGGCTGGACACGCTCACCAATCTGGTCGCCAACCCGGCGGTGGGCCTGCTCTTCCTCATTCCCGGCGTCGACGAAACGCTGCGGGTCAATGGCCGCGCCGAGATCCGCGATGATGCCGAGCTGCTGGCGCGGTTCATCGTCGATGGCAAGGCGCCGAGGACGGTGCTGCGCGTCGTGGTGGAGGAGGTCTATCTGCACTGCGCCAAGGCGTTCATGCGGTCGGGCGCCTGGAACCCGGACAGCTTCCTGCCCCGCGACCGCCTGCCCAGCATGGGCGAGATGCTGCGCGACCAGCTCGGCATGGCCAGCGCCGAGACGCAGGCCGAGATGCTGGAGCGCTACCGCGCCACGCTCTACTGAGCGTCCGGGCGGTCGGTAGGCCAAAGCACCTGCGGGCCGATATCGGCCAGATTCCGGCAGCCGGTGAGCACCATCGCCACCTCGAACTCGCAGCGCAGCAGATGCAGCACATGGGCCACGCCGGCCGGGCCGGCCACCGCCAGCCCGTAGAGGCAGGGCCGCCCGACCAGAACGGCACGCGCGCCGAAGGCGAGCGCCTTCAGCACGTCGGTGCCGCGCCGGATGCCGCCATCCATCAGCACCGGCACCCGCCCGGCCACCTGCCGCACCACCCCGGGCAGCGCGTCGAGGCTGGCCGGCACCGTGTCGAGCACCCGCCCGCCATGGTTGGAGACGATCAGCCCGTCGACGCCGTGCGCCAGCGCGATCTCCGCGTCCTCGCCCGTCATGATGCCCTTGAGCAGGATCGGCAGTTGGGTACGCGCCCGCAGCCAGGCAATGTCCTCCCAGCGCGCCGCCACATCAAGAAAGCCACGAAACATCAGGCTCTCGCCCAAAGCCGCCTCGGCGACATGGCGTGTGTAAAGGCCACGCAGATTGGCGTGCTCGGAGAGCTTCGGCCCGACATAGCCCGCGCGCTGCTCGCGGTTGCGCAGGCTGTGCACGGGTGCATCCACCGTCACCACCAGCGCGCCATAGCCGGCCTCCTCGACCCGGCGCACCAGATCGGCGGTGAAGCCGCGATCATGCTGGATATAAAGCTGGAACCAGAGCGGCGTGCGCGCCGCGCGGGCGATCTCCTCAAGCGTCACGTCGGATTCAGTGCTCGCCACCATGCCGGCCCTCGCCCCGCCCGCCCCGACCACGGTGGCGATCTCCGCCTCCGGCGCGGCAAGGCGGTGATGGGCGGTGGGCGCGACCAGAATTGGATGGGCGAAGGACTGGCCGAACAAGGAGAGTTCCGTGCCGCCGCCCGCGAAATACCCCAGCACGCGCGGGACCAGCCGAACCTTCTCGAAGGCCGCGCGGTTCCAGCGCAGCGTCGCCTCATCCCCCGCCCCGCCGGAAAAATAGGCGAAGGCCTGCGCGCTGAGCCGCGCCTGCGCCAGCGCCTCGTAGTCCTCCAGCGCCACCACGCCGGCCGGTATCGCATAATCGCTCGACATGCTGTCCCCGAAGCCCCGGCCGCCGCTGTTCGCCGACCCCGGTCCGCTTCATAATCGCTTGGGGGCGAAGATGCAGCATAGGGCGCCGCGAACGGCCCATTAACCCGATGGCGCCATGATGGGGCGAGAGAAACGGGGATTTTGGGCGATGGACGACGAGCGCCTGCGTGGCGAGACGCCCAGCCTATCGCTGCGCGAGGCGATCCGCGCCGCCCGCATGGAGGCAGCGGAGCGTTCCGGCGTCATCGTCGAACTGCGCGACGCCACCCTCGCCCGCCTGTCCATGCTGAATGAGCTGCTCGACCCGGTCTTCGCCCAGGTGCCGCTGGAGCATGTCGATCTGTTCGACCGCGGCCTGATGCCCGGGGAAATTCCGCGCCTGTTCATCGACATGGTCGCCCATGTGACGCTGGCCCGCGACCGGCGCACCTATCGCTTCCTGCAGGACACCCGTTCCGGCCGCCATGTGCTGGCCGAGAGCACCAACCCGAACGACATCGTCGATGCGGTGACGCGCTACATCGCCCGCCGGCTGATCGCCCGCGAGCAGGCGATGGTGAGTGTCGGCACGCCGCCGGAGATCGAGGCCGCCGTGCCGCACCCGGCCGCTCACCACCCCGTCGCGGCCCCTCCCGCCCCGGCCGAGGCCAGACGCGGCAGCGCCCTGCCCTTCCTGCTCGGCCTGGTGCTGGGGGCGCTCGCCATGGCGGCGTTCGCGACCCTCTACCCGGAAATTATCGACCGCTTATTGCCGCCGTGAGGACCCGGGTGCTGCGGGAGGCGACCGTCGTCTCGCCGCGCTGGAAGCCGCGCGCCTCCAGGGTGCAGCGCCAGGGGAAGCCTTCATCGGCGACCCGCTCGATGCGGTAGAGGTGATAGCCGCCCGGCCAGTGCCGGTCTTCCGGCCCGGCGGCGAAGGACGGCGCCTCGACCACGGGGATCAGCCCCGAATTCGGCCCGGGGATCATCTCTACCATCGGCACATGGTCATGGCCGCAGATGACCAACTCGGCACCATGGCGGGCGAGAACGTCGCGCACCGCCACCTCGTCGATCAGCCGCTTGTGGCCGGCGCGCAGGCCCGCCGGCGGGTGATGGATCATCACCACGCGAAACAGACCTTCGGCGCCCAGCCCATCCAGCACCGCGCCCAGCCGCTCGCGCTGCGCCCGGCCGACCTTACCGGTGGCCATGAAGGGGTGGGTGGGGATGGCGCTGGAGACGCCGATCAGCGCCACTTCGCCGCGCCGTCGCACGAAGGGGAAGGCGCTCTCATCGGTCACGTCGCCATTGATGCCGTCACCCCGCATATAGTCGCCCCAATTGAGCAGCGAATGATGGGCGGTGGAGCGCACATAGGCATCGTGATTGCCCGGCACCACCGTCACGTCAGGCCCCGCGCCGAGCGATTTGAGGAAATTCAGCCCGGTGGCGAACTCGGCCGCAAGGCCGACATTCACCAGATCACCCGTCACCGCGATATGATCGGGCGCCATCGACTTGATGTCGTCGACCAGCAGGTCGATCGTGGCGATGGAGAAGCGGTGCTGGCGGCCGCGCCGCCAGTTGAGCACGCCGAGCGCCCGCTTGCCCGCCAGCTCGGCGAAGCGAGCGCGCGGCAGCGGTCCCAGATGAGCGTCGGTGACATGGGCAAGGACAAACACGGGGGTTTCCTTATCAGTCCGGACAGGGGAAAGGAAAGCGCCAGTGGTCACGCTTTCGGCAGTTCGCCCGCACCACCGCCCACACCCATGCCGGCTTCGCGGCGGCTTCTGGTTCGCATTCTCCACCTGTGGGGCCGTTGGACGCGCGGCGTCACGCTCGGCGTGCGCGCCGTGGTCATCGACGCCGACGGTGCCGTGCTGCTGCTGCGCCACACCTATGTGCCGGGCTGGCACCTGCCGGGCGGCGCGGTCGACCCGGGCGAGACGGCCGAAGCCGCCATCCTCCGAGAACTGCAGGAGGAAGCCGCCATCCTCGCGACAGCGCCGCGCCTGCACGGCCTGCTGCTGAACCTCAATCTCGCGGCGCGCGATCATGTCGCGGTCTATGTGGTCGAGCAGTTCGAGCAGGGGCAGCCCCAGGTGCCGAATCGCGAGATCGCCGAAATCGGCTTCTTCCCAGCGTCCGGCCTGCCGCCGGGCACCACCCCCGCCACGCGCCGCCGCCTCGCCGAAGTGCGGGAAGGCCTCCCCGCGCCGGCCCATTGGTAGGCCTTTGGATCAAGCCGTCGGGGGCAACGCGCTTTCCCGCCTTGACACCGTCCGGGCCGCTTCCTTATATCGCGCCACTTCGCAGGTCGGCCGTCACCCGATGGGTGGGCTGGTTTGTTGTGGCGGGGTAGCTCAGCTGGTTAGAGCACGGGAATCATAATCCTGGGGTCGGGGGTTCAAGTCCCTCTCCCGCTACCACAACAACCTGAGATGTTTTCAAAACACGGCACAAAAAAGCCCGGCCGAAGCCGGGCTTTTCGTTTACCGCGTGCGCGGAAGGTTCACGGCGAAACGCACTGCTGGCGCGGGCCGTTATAGGGCTGGAAGGTGTTGTCCGACGCCCGGTAGGAGCGATACTGGCTGGCGCACCACTGCACATGGTTGCTGCCGCCCGAATAGGACTGCGAGGGCTGGTTGGCGATGGCGCCAAGCGCGCCGCCAATGATCGCACCCGCAGCAAAGGCACCGGCGGGGAAGTACCAGCCATTATACTGGCGGTAGCCGGGGCGGTAGTAATTATAGCCGCGGTAGCCATTGTAATAATGGTTGCCGCCCTGGCGCCAATAGCCACGGCGTGCGCCCTGGCGGTAACCCTGACGGTTCCCCTGGCGATAACCCTGCCGATAGGCGCGGCGGTTATTCGGGCGGTACTGGACGTTTTCCACCTCGGCGACCGGGTTGGCCGCCGCAAGCGGAGAATTTGCCAGCGGCGCCACAGCCTGCGGCATCATCGGCAGCGCCATGACCGGCGCCGCAGCGGAAGTAAAGACCATCGCGGCCGCAGCAATGGCAATAGACAATTTTTTCATCGTAGCATTCCTCCGATATATTGACCGTTGCTGATGTAATAACGGCCTGCCGATGAATGCTCGCTGAACGAAAACTATCGAGAATTGACAGGTTTCTGAACAAGCGTTCACAATCGCCGCAGTACGGCGTTCGATGGACTTAACGCAGAAAGGCGCCCGGGGTTCCCGCGCGCCTTCGCTGGTCGATAACCAAGTGCTTTGGAAACGTCAGTCGGCGCCGGGGTCGGCGACAAAGCCCGCCGCCGCGATGCCGGCGCTGGCCGCCGCCTCGTCATTCTCGGAGGTGTCGCCGGAGATGCCGACCGCGCCGATCACCTCCCCGGCCGCGTTGCGGATCAGCACGCCGCCCGGCACCGGCACCAGCGCACCGCCGGCGAGATGGCTGACGGCGGCAACGAAGAAGGCCTGCTCCTTCGCCCGCTTGAAGATCGAGCGCGAGCCCATGCCGAGCGAGAGCGCGCCATAGGCCTTTCCATGGGCGACCTCGAAGCGCTTCAGGCTGGTGCCGTCCTCCGCCGCCGACACCTTCACCGCGCCGCGCGCATCGAGCACGACCACCGCCATAGGCTTGAAATTGCCGGCACGGCACTGGCCGAGCGCGGTGGAAAGGATGGTCTGGGCGGCGTCGAGGCTGAGATCGGACATGCGTTTCCCCTGCATTGGGCGTGTTTTTCGGCACCCGACTGTGCCTTTCGCGGCCGGACCGTCAAGTCTCGCCTTGCCATGGCGGCTAATTTTTGCATTCATAATTCATAGTTCGGTTTTGCTAGGGATAGACGACGCCATCCGGCGCCCGCCCCTGGCCATTCCGCACGACAGAAAAGCACCGGAAAACCGGGCACGAGGAAACCCAAAGGAGCATGCCATGATCCGCATCACGCGAATCGTGTCGGCGATTGCCGGCACACTCTTGCTTGCCGCCACGGCGGCGGCCGCGCCCATCGAGATCAAGCTGGGCCATGTGGGCGAGCCTGGTTCGCTGTTCGACCAGACCTCGCAGGAATTCGCCAAGCGCGCCAACGCCAAGCTCGGCGACAAGGCCCATGTCACCGTCTACGGCTCCAGCCAGCTCGGCGGCGACACCGAACTGCTGAAGAAGCTGAAGCTCGGCACCGTCGACCTCGCCCTCCCCTCGACCGTGATGACGACGGTCGCACCGGAGTTCGGCGTGTTCGAGATGCCCTATCTGGTCAAGGACCGCGATCACGCGGCGAAGATCCGCGACGCCGTCATCACCCCCGTTCTGGTCCCGATCGCCAAGGAAAAGGGCTACGAGATCATCGGCGTGTGGGAGAACGGCATCCGCCACGTCACCAACAACACCCGGCCGGTCAACAAGCCGGACGACCTCAAGGGCATCAAGCTGCGCGTGCCGCAGGGCGTGTGGCGGGTGCGGATGTTCCAGGCCTATGGCGCGACGCCGAGCCCGATGGCGCTGTCGGAAGTCTTCGTCGCGCTGCAGACCGGGGTGATGGACGGCCAGGAGAACCCGCTGGCCCAAATCTACCCCTCGCGCTTCCAGGAAGTGCAGAAGTACCTGTCGCTGACCGGCCACGTCTACACACCGGCCTATGTCACCGCCGGGCGCAGCTGGTCCAAGCTGCCGCCGGACGTGCAGAAGGCGCTCGCCGAGACCGCCGTCGAGATGCAGCCCGTCGCGCTTGAAATTGCGGCCAAGCTTGATGACGAGCTTCTCGGCAAGCTCAAGGAAGCCGGCATGCAGGTGAACGAGGTCGACAAGGCCGCCTTCATCGAGGCGTCGAAGCCGGTCTATGAGGAGTTCGCGAAGGAAGTGCCGGGCGGCCAGAAGCTGGTCGACGACTCCCTCGCCCTCGGCAAGGGCTCCTGAGCCCCCTTCCGGCCGGCGGCCCCTGCGGCACGCCGGCCGGAACGCCGCACGACCCTCCCCCCGCTCCTTACAGAACGCGCGGCCGAGCGCCCGCGCCCGTGGAACAGGCACATGCTCGCACTCAGAAGATCCTATGACCGGATCTTGGAAATTATCGCCGCAGTGCTGATGGCGGCCCTCACCGTCATCATCGTGCTCGGCTTCGTGTTCCGGGCCGCCGGCCTGTCGCTGGTCTGGTACGACGAGATCGCCTCGATCGGCCTGTGCTGGCTGACCTATTATGGCAGCGCCCTGGCCGCGCTGCGCGGCGCCCATATCGGCTTTCCCGGCATCGTCAACGCCTTCCCGCCGTCGCTGCGCGTCGCCAGCACCATCCTGGCGGAGATCATCGTGCTGGTGTTCTTCGTCATCCTCACCGTCACTGGCCTTGAGGTGCTCGACATCCTCCAGGGCAGCACACTGGTCTCGCTGCCGAACGTGTCCTTGGTCGTCACCCAGTCGGTGATCCCGATCACGGCGGTGCTGTTCATCATCGCCGAACTGATGCGCTTTCCCGAGGTGCTGGCCGCCGCACGCGGCGCCGGCTTCGAGGATCACGAACTGAAGGAAGCGCTCGAGACCATTCAAGAGACCCCGGCAAGCGGAGGCACCCCCCGATGAGCAGCACAATGGGTCTGATGTTCCTCGGCCTGTTCGGCATGGTGCTGCTGAACGTGCCTATCGCGGTGGCGCTCGGCATGGTGGCGGTGGTTGCCATCTGGGCGACGCAGGGCGGCGACATGCTGCCGAACGTGGCGCTGGTCATGTTCGAGGGCGCCACCAACTTCCCGCTTCTCGCCATTCCGCTGTTCATCCTGGCGGGCGGCATCATGAACTCGTCGTCGATTTCGCGGCGGCTGATCAACCTCGCCTCCGCCATGCTCGGCTTCGTGCGCGGCGGCCTCGCCATGGTGACGATCGGCTCGTCGATGTTCTTCGCCGAGATTTCCGGCTCGGCGGTGGCCGGCGTCGCCGCGCTCGGCTCGCTGCTGATCCCGGCCATGAAGAGCCGGGGCTACAGCAAGGAGTTCGCGGCCGCGATCTCGTCATCCTCGGCCAGCCTGGCGATCATCCTGCCGCCCTCCATCCCGATGATCCTCTACGCGGTCATGGCGCAGGTGTCGGTGGTGAAGATGTTCATCTCCGGCCTGCTGCCCGG
The DNA here is from genome assembly GCA_000378025.1 of Xanthobacteraceae bacterium 501b. GTDB lineage: Bacteria > Pseudomonadota > Alphaproteobacteria > Rhizobiales > Xanthobacteraceae > Ancylobacter. The sequence goes on along the minus strand of KB899087.1, from coordinate 447,468 downwards.
CCTGCTCGGCGGCGCCGGCCTCGCCCTGGCGAGCTGGTACTACGCGGTGAAGAACGACTTTCCCGTCGAGCAGCGCTTCGCCTGGAGCCGTTTGGTAACGGCGTTCCGCGAAGCCCTGTGGGCGCTGATGCTGCCGGTCATCATCCTCGGCGGCATCTTCGGTGGCTTCGTCACCGCCACCGAAGGCGCGGCGGTCGCCGTTTGCGCGGCGCTGTTCATCGCCATCGTGGTCTATCGCGAGCTGAGCTTCACCGCGCTTTACCGCGCCCTCGTCGACGGCGCGCTGCAGACGGCGGTGGTCATGCTGCTGGTCGCCTCCTCGGCACTGGTCGGCGTGTTCCTCACCGAGAGCCGGGTGCCGCAGGCGCTGGCGAGCTCGATCGCCGACTTCACCACCAACCCCTATCTCGTGCTGCTGCTGCTCAACATCCTGTTCCTCATCCTCGGGATGTTCCTGCATTCGGCGGCCGCGATCATCCTGACCGTGCCCATCGTCCTGCCGCTGATCCAGCAGGTCGGCATCGACCCGGTGCATTTCGGCCTGGTGCTGACGCTGAACCTCGCCATCGGCCAGCAGACGCCGCCCGTCGCCTCGGTGCTCATCGCCGCCTGCTCGATCGCCAAATCGGACATCTGGCAGACCACCAAGGCCAATCTCGGCTTCCTGTTCGTGCTGCTCGTGGTGCTGATGATCTGCACCTATGTGCCATGGTTCGCCCTGGCGCCGACACAGTGGTTCTATGGCGACCCCTCGATTGGCGCCATGCCGACCAACTGACGGCCGAGCGCGCCGGATACCCCAGCCTCCCCGGTTCCCACCGGGGAGGCTTTTTCTTTGCCCAACGCGCCGGGATGGCCGCGCCATGAAAAAGCCCCCGCGCCGGGGCGCGGGGGCTTTGAGAACGACAGGCCGGCGGAGCGGGAGGCTACTCCGCCGCCTCCATCTGGCGCGCCGGCGTTCCCGCCCGTGCCGCCGCGAGGCTCTTCGCCAGCACGGCGACCACATGCACCGCGTCGCGGGCGGCGCCGTCATGGATCTGGTGGCGGCAGGAGGTGCCGTCGGCAACGATCAGCGTGCCCGCCTCTGCCTGCCGCACCGCCGGCAGCAGCGAGAGCTCGGCCATGGCGAGCGAGGTGTCGATGGTCTCGCTGTGATAGCCGAAGGCCCCCGCCATGCCGCAGCAGCTCGACTCCACCGTCTCGACGTGAAGGCCCGGCACCAGCCGCAGCGCCTTCTCCACCGCCCCCATGGCACCGAAGCTCTTCTGGTGGCAGTGGCCATGCAGCAGCGCCTTCTCGGCCAGCGGCGCCAGCGGCAGGTCGAAGCGGCCAGCGTCGATCTCGCGGGCGATGAACTCCTCGATCAGCAGCGCATGGGCGGAAAGCATCTGCGTCCCCTCCCCCGGCAGCAGCGAGGGCAGCTCGTCGCGGAAGGCGAGCAGGCAGCTCGGCTCCAGCCCCACCACCGGCACGCCGCGCGCCACGAAGGGGGCGTAAGTGTCGACCACCCGCCGCGCCTCGGCCTTGGCCTCGTCGACCAGTCCGGCGGAAAGGAAGGTCCGCCCGCAGCATAGCGCGCGCTTGTTGCCATCGACCGGGCGCGGCATGTGCACGCGGTAGCCGGCAGCGGTCAGCACCTCCAACGCGGCGACGACGTTCTCCTTCTCGAACCAGCGGTTGAAGGTGTCGGCGAACAGCACCACCTCGCGCCCGCCCTCCGGCCCGAAGGCCACCGCTTCCTCGCGGAAGGCGTCCGCCCGCCAGCGCGGCAGCGATCGGCGGGCGCTGAACTGGGCGAGAACTTCCGAGACTTTCGCCGCCCCCGGCAGCGTGTCGCGCAGGTTCAGCAGCCACGGCACGCGGGAGGCGAGGCCGGCATAGCGCGGCATATAGGCGACGAGCCGCTGGTGCAGGGTGATGCCCTTCGCCTTCGCCCGCGCGGCCAGCGCCTCGATCTTCATCTTCGCCATGTCGACGCCGGTCGGGCATTCGCGCCGGCAGCCCTTGCAGGACACGCAGAGCTTCAGCGTCTCCATCATCTCGTCGGAGGCGAGCGCATCGGGGCCCAGCCGGCCGGAAAGGGCGAGGCGCAGCGTGTTGGCGCGCCCGCGCGTCACGTCCTTCTCGTCGCGGGTGACGCGGTAGCTCGGGCACATCACGCCGCCCGCCGCCTTACGGCAGGCGCCATTGTTGTTGCACATCTCGATGGCGCCCTGCAGGCCGCCACCCTCGCCGGAATAGCCGGACCAGTCGAGCGCCGCCTTGATCGGCGCCACCTTGTAGTCCGGGGCGTAGCGGAACAGGCTGCGGTCGTCGAATTTCGGCGCGCGGACGATCTTGCCGGGATTGTAGAGCCCGTTCGGGTCGAACCGGTCCTTCACCTCCTCGAAGGCGTGGACGAGACGGGAGCCGAACATGGTCTCGTGGAATTCCGAGCGCACGATGCCGTCGCCATGCTCGCCGGAATGTGAGCCTTTATATTCACGCACCATGGCGAAGGCTTCCTCGGCGATGGCGCGCATCGCCTTCACGTCCTTCTCCAGCCGCAGGTTCAGCACCGGGCGCACATGCAGGCAGCCCTCGGAGGCGTGGGCGTACCAGGTGCCCCTGGTGCCGTTGCGCTCGAACACCTCGGTGAGCCGCGCGGTGTAGTCGGCAAGGTGCGGCAGCGGCACGGCGCAGTCCTCGACGAAGGAGACGGGTTTGCCCGCCTGCTTCATCGACATCATGATGTTGAGGCCGGAGGTGCGCACATCGGCAATCGCCGCCTGCAGCCCGGCCTCGCGCACGCTCACCACGCCGCCCCAGCGCGCGCCCTCGCGGTCCCAGCCGAAGCCGAGATCGCCCATCGTGTCTTCCAGCAATTTCAGCCGGCGCTCATTCTCCGCCTCGTCCTCGGCGAACTCCACCAGCAGGATGGCGGCCGGCGTGCCGCGCACGAACTGCTTCAGCGTCGCCTGGAACATCGGGATGTCGCCGGCCAGCGCCAGCAGGGTGGAATCCACCAGCTCGACCGCGATCGGCTTGAGCTTCACCAGGTGCTGGGCGGCGTCCATCGCCTGGTAGAAACTGCCGAAATGGCAGGCGCCGATGACCTTCTTGCCGATCAGCGGCCAGAGCTTCAGCTCGATCCGGGTGGAATAGGCCAGCGTGCCCTCGGACCCCACGAGAATATGGGCGAGGTTGCTGCCGGCCGGGTTCGGCACCAGCGCGTCGAGATTGTAGCCGCCGACGCGGCGCTGCACGGCAGGGAAGCGCGCCGCCACCTCGCCCGCCTCGCGGGCCCCGAGATCGAACAGGTCGCGGGCGAGCGGCGCCAGCGGCGAATCCGGCGGCAGGCTCGACAGATTATGGTCCACCGCGCCGAAATGCGCCTTGGCGCCGTCGGCCAGCATGGCGTCGATCGAGAGCACATTGTCACGCATCGTGCCGTAGCGCAGCGAGCGCCCGCCGCAGCTATTATTGCCGGCCATGCCGCCGATAGTGGCGCGCGAGGCGGTGGAGACATCCACCGGAAACCACAGCCCGTGCTTCTTCAGCGCCCGGTTGAGGTCGTCGAGCACGATGCCCGGCTCGACCACGCAGCGCCGGTTCGCCACATCGAGTTCGAGAATGCGGTTGAGGTGCTTCGACCCGTCGATGACGAGCGAATCATTGATGGTCTGCCCGCATTGCGAGGTGCCGCCGCCGCGCGGGGTGACGGGAATGCCCTCGGCACGCGCCAGGGCGATGGCGCGCTCGGCCTCCTCCGTCGTGCGTGGCACCACGACGCCCAGCGGCATGATCTGGTAAAACGAGGCGTCGGTGGCGTAGCGCCCGCGATTGAAACGGTCGAACCACACATCTCCCGAAACTTCCGCCTTGAGACGCCGCTCCAGTCCGGGCGTCAGCCGTGCCGCCATGATGTGCTCACTCCCTCACGCCCATTCTGCCGACGCTGTCGCGCCGCCATGGACTTAAACGCATTTTGCATTCATAATTCATTTATGCAAGATGGGGACGCTGAAGCGGGCCTTTGTCTGCCACCCGCTCGCATCCGTGAAGAGGCGCAATCAGAGGCGCCGACCAAGGGAGAGAAGAAAATGTCCAGCAATGCCGCCCGGGTCGCGGGTCGTCATTTCCTGCAGATTCCGGGGCCGACCCCGGTGCCCGACCGCATCCTGCGCGCGATGGACATGCCGACCATCGACCATCGCGGCCCCGAGTTCCAGAAGCTCGGCAAGCGCGTGCTGGAAGGCATGAAGACCGTCTTCAAGACCGCTAACCCGGTCATCATCTACCCCGCCTCCGGCACTGGCGCCTGGGAAGCCGCCCTCGCCAATGTGCTCTCGCCCGGCGACAAGGTGCTGATGTTCGAGACCGGCCATTTCGCCACGCTGTGGAAGAACATGGCGATCAAGCTCGGCCTTCACCCGGAATTCATCGCCTCCGACTGGCGCATCGGCGCCGATGCCGACGCCATCGAGGCGCGGCTGCGCGAGGACAAGGCCCACGAGATCAAGGCGGTCTGCGTCGTCCATAACGAAACCTCGACCGGCTGCATCTCGCTCATCCCCGAGGTGCGCAAGGCCATCGACAATGCCGGCCATCCGGCGCTGCTGCTGGTCGACACCATCTCCTCGCTCGCCTCGATCGACTTCCGCCATGATGAATGGGGCGTCGACGTCACCGTTTCCGGTTCGCAAAAGGGCCTGATGCTGCCGCCCGGCCTGTCCTTCAACGCCATTTCCGACAAGGCGCTGGCGGCGGCGCGCAAATCCTCCATGCCCAAGCTGTTCTGGTCGTGGGAAGAGCAGCTGCCGCACAACGCCAAGGGCTATTTCCCCTACACGCCCGGCACCAATCTTCTGTACGGCCTCGCCGAGGCCATCGACATGCTGCATGAGGAAGGGCTGGACAACGTCTTCGCCCGCCATGACCGCCATGCCGAGGCCACACGCCGCGCCGTGCGGGCCTGGGGGCTGGAAGTGCTCTGCCGCGACCCGAAATACTATTCCTCCTCGCTCACCGCCGTGCTGATGCCGGAGGGGCACGACGCCGACGCCTTCCGCGAGAAGACGCTGAACCATTTCGACATGTCGCTCGGCACCGGCCTCACCAAGCTGTCCGGCCGGGTGTTCCGCATCGGCCATCTCGGCGACACCAACGACCTGACCATGCTCGGTGCGCTTTCCGGCGTCGAGATGGGCCTGTCGGTGGCCGGCGTTCCGCATAAGAAGGGCGGCGCCCAGGCGGCGATGGACTACCTCGCCGACTGCGCCCGCGACACGCTGAGCGCGGCGGCCTAAGGCGCGAGGCTCCAGCCGGCGCGCGACGTTCGTTGACCTTGCGAAATTCGCCGGCTGGAGCGATTTAAGGGGGGTGGAGATACCGCCTGCCGCGCCGCCACGCGCGGCGACCTGGAGATTCGCCTGATGGCGATGTCGGACACGGCCATCATTCCCCGTCGCAGCCTGCATGACGAGCTGGCGGCGCAGCTGCGCGACATGCTGATGCGCGGCGACCTGAAGGCCGGCGACAAGATCTCCGAACAGGCGCTGTGCCAGCGCTTCGGCGTCTCCCGCACCCCGCTACGCGAGGCGCTGAAGGTGCTGGCCAATGAAGGGCTGGTGATTCTCTCGCCCAATCGCGGCGCCAGCGTCGCCCGCGTCTCTCCCGACGAGGTGGACGAGCTTTTTCCGATCATGGGCGCGATGGAGGCGCTCGCCGGCGAGGTTGCCTGCGCCCGGGCCACCGATGCCGATATCGCCTCCGTGCAGGCGCTGCATGACGAGATGCTGGTGCATTACCGCGCCAGCGACCCGGCGGCCTATCTCCGGCTCAACCGCCGCATTCACGAAGCCTTCTTCGACATGGCCGGCAACACCGCCCTGACCCAGCTCTACCAGACGCTGATGGTCCGCATCCATGCGGTGCGCTTCGTCGCCCAGAAGTCCAGCGACCGCTGGCGCGAGGCGGTGGAGGACCATGAGGAGATGATGGCCGCGCTACGCGCCCGCGACGGCGCCCGCCTCGGCACCATCCTCAAGCTACACCTGCGCCACAAGGCGGCAATGGTGCATGAATCGCTCGAAGACCTCGCCCGCGCGGCCGAATAGGCCCTCCCCGCGCCGCGCGGTCCCACGTCAACCCGGACGGCCGAAGGCCGATCCGGGATCGTTTTCATGTCGGTGCGCGATCCCTGCTCTACGGCTTCGCCTTCGGCCGGGATGGCGCATGAAGGGCAGGCCCGTTGGCCTCGCTCCCCGTCCCTCACGCCGCCTTGAGTTCGCCCGCGCTCTTCAGCGCGCCTTCCAGCGCCGCCTCGCGCTGGCCGGCGGCGATGCCCTCGGCGATGATGAATTCGGGCGCGACCCCGATGAAGCCGAACACCCAGCGCAGATAGGTCTCGGCATGCTCGGCCACGGCGGCGAAGGACGGATCGGCGTAGCTGCCGCCGCGCGCCAGCGCCACGATCACCCGCTTGCCCTTGGCCAGCCCCTCCACCGCGCCGCCGGCGCCATAGGCGAAGGTCTTGCCGGGCACGAGGATACGGTCGATCCAGGCGCGCAGCTGGGTGGGAACCGAGAAATTATACATCGGCGCGCCGACCACCACGATATCGGCGGCAAGGAACTCGTCGAGCGCCTGCTGGCTCGCCGCATCGCCCTTGCCGCCGGACAGCGGATGGTCGGCCGGCATGGAAGCGGGCGTGGCGTGCGGCAGCGGGTCGGCGGCGAGATCGCGATAGACCACGCGCAGCGAGGGATCGGCCGCCGTCAGCCGCGCGACGATGGCGGCGCTGACCTGCCGGCTCACCGAATGTTCGCCGAGGATGGAGGAATCGAGGTGCAGAAGAGTGCGGGACATAGGGATGACCGTGTTTGGCTGGTTACGATTTGTAACCTGGACTAGTTACGTGCCTGTCCGTATCCTCCGCAAGAACGCACATCGCTGAACCTGAGGCACAGAGAAGTGACTGAGGAACATCCCCCTTTCCACACCGAGGGCTGCCTCGCGGTCAGCCGCGTGCTCGCCCGCGTCGGCGACAAATGGAGCGTGCTGATCGTCATGCTGCTGGCGGGAGGCCCGCGCCGCTTCAATGAGATGAAGCGCATGGTCGACGGCATTTCCCAGCGCATGCTCACCCTCACTTTGCGGGGGCTGGAGCGCGACGGGCTGGTTTCGCGCACGGTGTTTCCCACCATACCGCCGCGTGTGGATTACGAGCTGACGCCGCTCGGCCATTCGCTGCGTGAACCTGTCATGGCGCTCGGCCAGTGGGTGCAGGCCAATCTCGCCGACATCGCGCAGGCGCAGGCCGCGTTCGATCGGCGCGGCGCGCCCGAGGCCCCGCCAGCGCTGGCGCGGCGGTCGGGCTGAAGCCGCGTCCCGCGTCGGCGCCGAAAGCCGGGCCGCATCCGTAATTATTGATGACAGTTCCGGAATGCGCTAAGAAAGCGGCGGCCCCTCACATTCGGTGCGCGAGCGCCAGGGCTGAGCGACCCCGCCCGGCTCTCCGGGGCGAGGAAGCCCGTCGGGCCACAAGGCCGCCTGAGGACCATCGCATGCCGTCATCCACGATCGTCCGCCATTCTCTGCATGAATCGCTGGTGGCGCCGCTGCGCGAGATGATCCTGCAGGGCGAGTTGCAGCCGGGCGACAAGGTGCCGGAAGAACAGCTCTGCGAGCGTTTCGGTGTGTCGCGCACCCCGATCCGCGAGGCGCTGAAGGTGCTGGCAGCGGAGGGCGTGCTGCAGATCCTGCCGCATCGCGGCGCCATCGTCGCCCGCATCACCGAGGAGCAGATCGACGAGCTTTTCCCGATCATGGCCTCGCTGGAAAGACTCGCCGGCCTTCTCGCCTGCCCCCGCGCCTCCGACGCCGACATCGCCCGCATACGCGCTCTGCACGATACGATGATGGGGCATTTCGAGCGGGACGAGGAAGCCGACTATCTCCGCCATAACCGGCTGATCCATGAAGCCTTCTTCGAGATCGCCGGCAATGCGACCCTGTCGGCCTATTACCAGCAGATCCTCACCCGCATCCATGCCTGCCGCTTCGTGGTGCGCAAGAGCCGCTACCACTGGGCGGCGGCGGTGGAGGAGCACAAGGCGATGATCGAGGCGCTGGAAGCCCGCGACGCCCCCCGCCTCGGCGCGCTGATGGAGCGTCACGTCACCGGCACCACCGCCGGCATCGCCCGCGCCTTCATCGCGCGCAGCCAGGCCGCCAAGCTGCGTGAGGCGGAAGAGCACGCCCGGGCCGACAAGGCCCCTTCCGCGCGCGCCGGACGCCGGGCCGCCCTCCGCACGTCCTGAACCTGCCACCCGCTGGAGCGCCTGAGCGTTCAAACTATAATTATTGATTGTGAATGCGAACCACCCCGCAGAAAGGAAGCCCGCCGATGAGCGACGCTCTTGACCAGGCCCACGAAACGCCCACCGCGACGCAAGCTCCCCGCGCGCTGCCGCTGGCCGGCGTGCGGGTGCTCGATGTCAGCCAGGTGATGGCCGGCCCCTATAGCTGCATGCTGCTGGGCGACCTCGGCGCCGACGTCATCAAGATCGAGCCGCCCGGCACCGGCGACCAGACGCGCGGCGCCATGGGCTTCAAGATGAAGGGGCCGGACTCGATGGGCTTCCTCAACATGAACCGCAACAAGCGCTCCGTGGTGCTCAACCTCAAGAGCGAGGCCGGCCGCGAAGCCTTTTACGAGCTGGTCAAAAGCGCCGACATTGTGGTCGAGAACTACCGTCCCGGCGTGATGAAGAAGCTGAAATGCGACTATGAGACGGTCAGCAAATACAATCCCCGCCTCGTCTACGCCTCGATTTCCGGCTTCGGCCAGACCGGCCCCTGGGCCGGGCGCCCCGGCTTCGATTTGATGGCGCAGGCCATGTCCGGCGTGATGAGCGTCACCGGCCATCCCGGTGGCCCGCCTGTCAAGGCCGGCGTGCCGGTGGCCGATATCGGCTGCGGCCTGTTCGCCACCTATGCCGTGCTCGGCGCCTATATCGGCGCGAAGAACACCGGCGAGGGGCAATATATCGATGCCTCGCTGTTCGAGGCGGCGCTCGCCTTCTCGGTGTGGGACATTTCGGAATATTGGGGTCGTGGCACCGAGCCGATCCCGCTCGGCACCGCCAACCGGATGAGCGCGCCCTATCAGGCGGTGAAGTCCAGGGACGGCTATTTCGTCATGGGCGCCACCAACCAGAAGCTCTGGCTGCAGCTCTGCGAGACGCTGGAACGGCCGGAACTGGTGGACGATCCGCGCTTCCGGACCAACCCCGACCGACTCGCCCATCGCGAGGTGCTGATCGAGGAACTGGAAAAGAGCTTCGTCACCCGCACCTCGGACGAATGGGTGGAGAGCCTGCTCGCCGTCGGCATCCCCGCCGGCACCATGTACACCTACCCGGAAGCCTTCGAAAGCGAGCACGGCCAGCACCGGCAGATGCGGATGGAGATCGACCATCCCCATGAGGGCAAGGTCTCGAATATCGGCTTCGCGGTGAAACTCACCGGCACGCCGCAGCAGGTGACGCGCCATCCGCCGCTGCTCGGCCAGCACACGGACGAGGTGCTGGGCGAGATCGGTCTCGACGCCGCCGCCGTGGCGGCGCTGGCCGCGCGTGGAGCCTTCGCGCCATGAACATTGCCGCCGCCACGGACACCAAGGCCGCGCCCGCTGAGGGCCGCGTCCACTTCACCCGCGAGGGCGCGGTCGCCCGCCTCGTCTTCGACCGCCCCACGGCCCGCAACGCCATGACCTGGCGGATGTATGAAGAGATGGCGCAGGCCTGCGCGGCCATTGCCGCCGACCCGGCCATCCGCGTCGCCGTGCTGCGCGGCGCCGGCGGCCGGGCCTTTGTCGCCGGTACCGATATCGAGCAGTTCCGCGCCTTTTCCTCCGGCGCGGACGGCATCGCCTATGAGGAGAAGGTCGACCATTATGTGAGCCTGCTGGAGCAGGTGCCGGTGCCGACCATCGCCGTGGTCGAGGGCTGGGCGGCGGGCGGCGGCATGGCGATTGCCAATGCCTGCGACTTCCGTCTCGCCACACCGGGCGCGCGCTTCGGCGTGCCGATCGCCCGCACGCTGGGCAATTGCCTCTCGGCCTCGAACCTCCAGCGCCTCAGCGCCACGCTCGGCATCGGCTGGGTGCGGCGCATGCTGCTGGCGGCGGAAATGCCAACCGCCGAGGAACTGCCGGGGGATTATGTCGCGATCCACGCGCCGGACGCGATCGAGGCGGCACTGGACGATTTGTGCGGGCGGATCGCCAGCCACGCGCCGCTCACCCTGCGCGTCACCAAGCAGATGCTGGGCCGCCTCGCGCAAAACCCGCACGCGCCGGATGCCGACCTCGTCCGCGAGATCTATGGCAGCGCCGATTTCCGCGAGGGCGTGGAGTCCTTCCTCGCCAAGCGCCCGGCGCAGTGGCGGGGGCAATGAGCCCAGTCCCCTGAAACGCCGTCATCCCCGGGCTGGCCCGGGGATCCACGACCTGTGAGGGCCAAAAACGTGAATGGCCGGGTCAAGCCCGGCCATGACGCTCATCGGTGGAACACCCGCCTCAGCGGATCGGCGGCGCGTACTGGATGCCGCCGGCGCTCCACAGCTGGTTGATGCCGCGCGGAATACCGAGCTTGGACTGCGCGCCGATATTGCGCTCGAACACTTCGCCGTAATTGCCGACGCTCTTCACAATCCGCATCGCCCAGTCCGGGGTCAGGCCGAGCTTCTCGCCATAGGCGCCGTCCGAGCCGACAAAACGCTTCACGTCAGGCTTTTCCGATTTTGCCGCCTGGTCCAGCGTCTCCGTGCTGATGCCGAGTTCCTCGGCGTTCACCAGCGCGTAGAAGCTCCATTTGACGATGTTGAGCCAGTTGTCGTCGCCCTGCCGCACCACGGGGCCGAGCGGCTCCTTGGAGATGACATCGGGCAGCACGATATAGTCCGCCGGCTTGGCGAGCTTCAGCCGCAGCGCATAAAGCTGCGACACGTCGGTGGTCAGCACGTCGCACTTGCCGTCGGCATAGGCCTTCACCAATGCGTCGACGTCGGGGAGCAGGGTCAGTTCCAGCTCCATCTTGTTCTGCTTGAAGTAGTCCTGAACGTTCTCGATGCTCGTGGTGCCGGCCTGGGTGCAGACCTTGGAGCCGCCCAGCTCCAGCGCGCCCGTCACGTTCTTGGCCGCCGGCACCATGAAGCCCTGGCCGTCATAATAGGAGACGGCGGCGAACAGCAGGCCGAGATCGGCCTCGCGCTGCATGGTCCAGGTCGAGTTGCGCGAGAGCAGGTCGACCTCGCCCTTCTGCAGCGCCGGGAAGCGCGCCTCGGCGGAGAGCGGCACATACTCGACCTTCGACGCATCGTCGAAGATCGCCGCCGCCACCGCCTTGCACATGTCGACGTCGAAGCCGGCCCACTGGCCCTTCTCGTCCTTGGCCGAAAAGCCGGCGAGACCCTGGCTGACACCGCATTTCAGCGTGCCGCGCGCCTTCACGTCGGCGAGCGTGCCCGCCTGCGCGACGCCGGTCGTGAGAAGAATGCCGGCGGCGGCCAGCGCGGTTGCGATCCTGTTCATCTTTCCCCCAGTCCGAATCGAAAGGCGAGCGGCGCGACGTAAGGCGCTCACAGTTCCGGCACTCACAGTTCCGGCGCCTGCCGAATGACCACCTTCGTTCCCACCGGGACACGATTATAGAGGTCCTGCACGTCGGAATTGACCAAGCGGAAGCAGCCGGACGAGATCGCCATGCCGATCGTGTTCGGCATGTTGGTGCCGTGGATGCGGTAGACGGTGGAGCCGAGATAGAGCGCGGCGGCGCCCATCGGGTTGCCCGGCCCGCCGGCCATGAAGCGCGGCAGATAGGGCTGGCGGTCGATCATTTCCGGCGGCGGGGTCCAGTCCGGCCATTCCGACTTGCGGCTCACCTTCTGCAGCCCGGCCCACTGGAAGCCGTCGCGCCCGACGCCGATGCCGTAGCGCAGCGCCCGGTTGTCGCCGAGCACGAGATAGAGGAACCGCTCATTGGTGTGGACGATGATGGTGCCCGGCGGCTCATTGGTGCGGAAATAAACCGGCTGCCGGCGGAAGGCCGGGTCCAGCTGCTCTTCATCGGCCGAGGGCACATAGCCGGGCTTCTCAGGCACATCGACGATCTGGTTGCCCATGCCCGCCGCCGGGCGCATCTGCGCCTGCGCGCCGGCCAGCGGCAGCGCGAGCGCCATCGCCAGTGCCGCGCCAATCAGGCCGATTTTCATGCTCGCGAAAGGCATCGTGTCGTTTCCCCTCTGAAGGCCTGGCGCACGGCAAGGCGTGCGCCGAGTCACGGGTCGCTCCCTGAAAGGGGGATCGAACGGGGGAAATGACCTCAAGTCAATCACAGTGTGATGAAATCTGCGCCGGGCGTCACCGGCGCAGATCGCGTTTCAGGCGCCGGGCATCAGCGAAGGTAGCTTCCCACCAGCGCCTCCAGCCGCTCCTGCCGGCCCGACCGCGGCTGCGGGTCGAGGCCCTCCGCCGCCACCCGGGCGGCGATCGCCTCCAGCGAGCTGTCGGGCGCGAGCATCGCCTTGTTCGCGGGCGCCTCCCAGCCGGCATAACGATCATCGACCGCCTTCTGCAGCGCGCCGTCCTCGATCATGTCGGCGGCGATCAGCAGGGCGCGGGCGCACACATCCATGGCGGCCGCGTGAGCGATGACGAGGTCTTCCGGCTCGATCGACTGGCGCCGCACTTTGGCGTCGAAATTGGTGCCGCCGGTGGTGTAGCCGCCCGCGCGCAGGATTTCGTACATGGCGAGCGCCGTGTCCTCGACATTGGTCGGGAACTGGTCGGTGTCCCAGCCGGACTGGGCATCGCCCTTGTTCATGTCGATGGAGCCGAAAATGCCGAGCGCCGACGCCATGGCGATCTCGTGCTCGAAGCTGTGGCCGGCCAGCGTGGCGTGGTTGGCCTCGATATTGACCTTCACTTCCTTCTCCAGCCCGGCGCGGCAGAGCAGGCCGTAGACCGTGCCGACATCGAAGTCGTACTGGTGCTTGGTCGGCTCCTGCGGCTTCGGCTCGATCAGGATCGTGCCCTTGAAGCCGATCTTGTGCTTGTGCTCGACCACGAGGTTCAGGAAGCGGCCCATCTGGTCGAGTTCGCGCTTCAGGTCGGTGTTGAGCAGCGTCTCATAGCCCTCGCGGCCGCCCCACAGCACATAGTTCTCGCCGCCCAGCTCGTGGGTGACTTCGAGCACGTTCTTCACCTGCGCCGCGGAATAGGCGAACACATCCGGGTCCGGATTGGTGGCGGCGCCGGACATGAAGCGGCGGTTGGAGAACAAATTGGCCGTGCCCCAGAGCAGCTTGGTCTTCGAGGTCTCCATCTTGCGGGCGAAGATGTCGGCGATGGCGCGGACATTGGCGTTGGATTCGGCGAGCGTCCTGCCCTCGGGGGCGATGTCGCGGTCATGGAAGGCGAAGAACGGCACGTCGAGAATGTCGAACAGCTCGAACGCCACATCCGCCTTGGCGCGGGCCAGCGCCAGCTCGTCCGTGCCGTGCATCCACGGGCGCAGGAAGGTCTCGCCGCCAAAGGGGTCGCCGCCCGGCCAGGTGAAGCTGTGCCAATAGGCGACGGCGAAGCGCAGATGGTCCTCCATCCGCTTGCCCAGCACCACCCGGTCCTTGTCGTACCAGTGGAAGGCGAGCGGGTCCCGGCTCTCCGGACCCGCATATTTCAGCTTGTCGATGGCGGGGAAGAAGCGGGCGGTCATGAGGTCACTCCCTTGAGGGCGGGGTACAGCGCCTTGTAGAGCGCGTGCCGTTCCGCATAGGCCTGTTGAAGAACGGGGTCGGGTTCGATGGTCTCGATGCGGCGTGGCGGCAGGCAGATCTCGGCCGGGCTTTCGCCGGTCGCCGCCATGCGGGCGAGCCGCGCGGCGCCGAACGCCCCGCCACGCTCGCCATCCTCGACGCGGTTGAGCGGGATGCCCAGCACGCTGGCCAGCACCGCGATCCAGAAGCGCGAGCGCGAGCCGCCGCCAATCACGTCCGCCTGCGTCAACCTGGTGCCGGCGGCGGAGAGCGCATCGAGGCAATCCTTGAAGGCGAAGGACACGCCCTCCAGCACCGCCTGGGTCAGCTCGTCCCGGCCAGTGTCGTGGTCCATGCCGACAAAGGCGGCGCGGATCGCGGTGTCGTTGTGCGGCGTGCGCTCGCCGGAGAGATAGGGCAGGAAGGTGGCGCGCGAGGGCGCCTTGGGCGCCTCGCCCAGCGGCGCCAGCAGGTCGCCCGGCGCTTCCTTCGCCACATTCGCCCACCAGCCCAGCGCCGAGGCGGCCGACAGGATCACGCCCATCTGGTGCCAGGTGGCGGGAATGGCGTGGCAGAAGGCGTGCACGCTCGATTGCGGGTTGGGTGCGTAGCGGTCCGTCGTCGCCCAGAGGACGCCCGAGGTGCCGAGCGAGACGAAGGCATCATTGGCGCCGATCGCCCCCAGCCCGATGGCGCCGGCGGCATTGTCGCCCGCCCCGCCGGCGAGCACGGGCGGGTTCTCCATGCCCCAGCGCGCCGCCAGTTCCGGCTTGATCCGCCCGGCCGCCGCGCTGCCCTCAACGAGGCGCGGCATGTGCTCGCGCGACATGCCGGTCGCCGCCAGCGCCTCGTCCGACCAGTCGCGTCGGCCGACATCGAGCCAGAGCGTGCCGGAGGCGTCCGACATCTCCTCCACCATCTCGCCGGTGAGGCGGAAGCCGACATAGGCCTTGGGCAGCAGCACCTTGGCCATGCGGGCGAACAGGTCCGGCTCGTGCTTGCGCACCCACATCAGCTTGGGGGCGGTGAAGCCGGGAAAGGCGAGGTTGCCGGCAACCTGATGCAGCGCCGGAAAGCGCTCTTCCAGCTCGCGGCACTCAGCGGAGGAGCGCCCGTCATTCCACAGAATGGCCGGGCGCAGCACCTTGCCGAAGGCGTCGAGCAGCACCGCCCCGTGCATCTGGCCGGACAGGCCGATGCCGCGCACGGCGGCGAGCGCCGCCGGCTGTTCCGCCTTCAGCGTGTCGATGCTGGCCAGCGTCGCCTGCCACCAGTCCTCGGGGCTCTGTTCGCTGAAGCCGGGCTGCGGGCGGGAGATCGCCAGCGGCGTCTCCGCCGTCGCGATGACGGCCTGCGCGTCGTCGACCAGCACCGCCTTGATGGCGGAGGTTCCAATATCGAGGCCGAGATACATGCCTCACACCCTTTCGGCAAAACGGAGAGAAAACGTCACGGCAGGTTGTCCCGCAGGAAGATGTCGATGCGGATACGTTCCTGTTCGTTCATCAGCGGCTCGCCGGCGCAATGGGCCAGCAGCACCCGGGCGGCCGAGCGCGACTGGTGCCCGGCATCCTGGTTGATCACCGCGTCCATCACCCCGCGCAGCAGGAAGCGGCGCGTGTCGTCCGTAAGGTCGTGGCCGATGAAGATGAGGTCGCCGGCGCGGTTGGCGGCCGCGACCGCCGCGGCGATGCCGCGATTGCCGGCGCCGACATTGTAGAGGCCGACAAGGTCCGGCACGTCGCGCAGCATCTGCGAGACGATAGCCTCGTTGCGCTCGTCCTCGTCGAGGCTCTCGCGCACCGGCAGCACCTTCAGCGCCGCATATTCGCCGGCCATCACCTGGGTGAAGCCGAATTGCCGCTCAGCATGGTCGCGCAGCGCCGGGGTGCCGACGATGAGGCCGATGGAGCCGCGCCGCCCGCCGGCGAAGCGCCCGAGCAGGGTCGCGGCGGTGCGGCCGGCGGCGATGTTGTCGATGCCGACATAATGCAGCCGATGCGAGGACGGCACGTCCGACACCAGCGTCACCACCGCCACGCCCGAGGCGACGAGATCGTCGATCGCCGCCCGCACGCGCGGATGGTCGAGCGCCACGACGGCCACCCCGTCATAATGGCCCATCAACCCCTCAAGCGCCGTGGCCAGCGTTTCGGGGGCGAACACGTCGACGCGCAGCGTGTCGATATAGGCGTTGTTGGCGGCGAGCCAGCTCGTCGTGTTCGCCACCTGCTCGCCGAGCATCCGCATGAACACATTGGCGCCGGTCGGCAGCACGAAGCAGAAACGGTAGGTTTCCCCGCGCGCCAGCCGGGCGGCGGCGAGGTTCGGGCGGTAGCCGAGGCGGGACACCGCCTGCTTCACCCGCTCGGCCGTCACCCCCCGCACCCCGGCGCGGCCATTGAGCACGCGGTCGGCGGTGGCCAGCGAAACACCGGCCTCGCGGGCGACGTCTTGCAAGGTTATGCGCGAAACACCTCTGGACATGACGCCATGTTGCCCTCAAAATCTGAGGTACGCAACTCAGGCTTTGGAGCGTCGCTTTAGACCAAAGAGCGAGGAGCCGGCGCCCTCACGATTTGTTACATTGACCTCCAGCACCCCGCTGAGGCGTGGTGAAACCCTACCGCCGGCCCGCTCAGGGTCGGCCAATATGTCGACGCCCGGCCCGCTTGAGGTTCGGACGTCAGAAAAACGACCGAGGCCTGCGCGCCCCTTGCGGAGTGCGCGCCCAACCTCTGGCACCCGCCTGTCGCACCCCTTTGGGAGGAAAGCATGAATCTTAAACTGACGATTTCCGCCGTGGCCCTCGGCACGGTGATGGCGGTGGGCGTCGCCCACGCGCAGCAGCCCGTGGTCGGCGTGAGCTGGTCGAACTTCCAGGAAGAGCGCTGGAAGACCGACGAGGCCGCGATCAAGAAGGCCCTCGAAGCCGCCGGCGCCAAGTACATCTCGGCCGACGCCCAGTCCTCTGCCTCCAAGCAGCTGTCCGATGTGGAGGCGCTGATCGCCCAGGGCGCCACCTCGCTCATCATCCTGGCGCAGGATTCCGACGCCATCGCCCCGGCCATCGCCAAGGCGCAGAACGAGGGCATCCCGGTGGTCGGCTATGACCGGCTGATCGAGAACCCCTATGCCTACTACATCACCTTCGACAACAAGGAAGTGGGCCGCATCCAGGCCGCCGAGGTGATGAAGATCAAGCCGAAGGGCAACTACATCTTCATCAAGGGCTCGGCCTCCGATCCCAATGCCGACTTCCTGTTCTCCGGCCAGATGGAAACCCTCAAGGCCGCGATCGACAAGGGCGACATCAAGAATGTCGGCGAGGCCTATACGGACAGCTGGCTGCCGGCGAACGCCCAGCGCAACACCGAGCAGATGCTGACCGCCAATAACAACAAGGTCGACGCCGTCGTCGCCTCCAATGACGGCACCGCCGGCGGCGCCATCGCCGCGCTCGCCGCGCAGGGCCTTGCCGGCTCGGTGCCGGTTTCCGGCCAGGACGCCGATTTCGCGGCGCTGAACCGCATCGCGCTCGGCACCCAGACCGTGTCGGTGTGGAAGGATTCGCGCGAGCTCGGCAAGCGCGCCGCCGAGATCGCCCTCGAACTCGCCAAGGGCACCGAGCCCAAGGCCGTGAAGGGCACGACGACCTTCACCGACGGCCCGAAGAAGGTGCCGATGAACTCGACCTTCCTCACCCCGGTGCCGATCACCAAGGACAATCTCGGCGTGATCATCGAGGCCGGCTGGGTGCCGAAGGCCACCGTCTGCCAGGGCGTGAAGCCCGGCACGGTGAAGGCCTGCGACTGATCGACGTGCGATCGCTCGCATTGCGATCGATCCACCCGCGACAGATGCTGTAGCCCATTGCGCGGCGGGGGAAACCCCGCCGCCTGCCCACGCGACACCGCGCCCAGTCACGCGCGCGGCGGGGAGAGGACGCTCATGACCGACACCACCACGACCAGCACGCCCATCCCGGCAGCGCCGCCGCCCGGCAGCCCTGCGGCGAAGCCCGGCTCCCGGCCCGGCTCCTCCCCCGCCTCGGCGCCCACCAGCTTCATCGGCGCGCTGGAGATCGATGTCCGCTTCCTCGGCATGCTCGGCGCGCTCGCCGTCATCTGGGTGGTGTTCGACATCCTCGCCGGCGGCACCTTCCTCACCGCCCGCAACCTCTGGAACCTGTCGGTCCAGAGCTCGTCCATCGCCGTCATGTCCACCGGCATGGTGCTGGTGATCGTGATGCGCCACATCGATCTGTCGGTCGGCTCCATCCTCGGCGTCACCGGCATGATCATGGCGGTGTTCCAGGTCAGCACGCTGATGCCGACCTTCGGCTTCAACCACCCGGCGGTGATCATCCTCACCCTCGCCGCCGGCATCAGCGCCGGGGCCGCCATCGGCGCCCTGCACGGCTTCGTCATCGCCTATCTCGGCGTGCCCGCCTTCATCGTCACGCTGGGCGGCCTGCTGGTGTGGCGCGGCGCCGCCTGGGCGGTGGCCGAGGGCAAGACGATCCCGCTCGTCGACGACAATTTCAAGCTGCTCGGCGGCGGTGCCAATGGCTCCGTCGGCGAGATGTGGAGCTGGGTGATTGCCATCATCGCCTGCCTCGCCATCGCCGCCGCCGCCGTGCAGGCGCGCCGGCAGCGCCAGCGCTTCCATTTCCCGCAGAAGCCGGTCTGGGCTGAATTCGTCATCGTCACCGCCGGCTGCCTGGCGGTGATCGCCGCGACGCTGGTGGTCAACGCCTATACGCTGCCCCCCGTGCTGGCCCGCCGCTATGCCGAGGCCGCCGGCCTCACCGTGCCGCCGGAAGGCATCGCGATCAGCTTCGGCTTCGCCATTCCGGTGCTGGTGGCGCTCGCGGTCGGCATCGTCATGACCTTCGTCACCAACCGCACCCGCTTCGGCCGCTATGTCTTCGCCATTGGCGGCAACCCGGAAGCGGCTGATCTCGCCGGCATCAACACCCGCCGCGTCACCCTGGCGGTGTTCGCGCTGATGGGGGCGCTGGCGGCGATCGGGGCCGCCATTTCCACCGCCCGGCTCAATTCGGCGACCAATGCGCAGGGCACGCTGGACGAGCTCTATGTCATCGCCGCGGCGGTCATTGGCGGCACCTCGCTCGCTGGCGGCTCCGGCACCATCGCCGGCGCCATGCTCGGCGCGCTTGTTATGCAGAGCCTGCAATCGGGCATGGTGCTGATGCGCGTCGACACGCCCTACCAGAACATCGTGGTCGGCATCGTGCTCGTCTTCGCCGTGTGGATCGACACGGTCTACCGCAAGCGGATCAAGTGAGGAGCGCGCCCATGAACGCCGTCACATCCCCCCTCGCCCCCGGCGCCTCCCGCATCGAAGGCACGCCCATGGTGGAGATGCGCGACATCTGCATCTCCTTCGGCGGCATCCGCGCCGTCGATGACGTCTCGGTCGATCTCTATCCCGGCGAGGTGGTCGGCCTGCTCGGCCATAATGGCGCCGGCAAGTCGACGCTGATCAAGATCCTCGCCGGCGCCTACAAGCCGGATGCCGGCGAGATCCGCATCAAGGGCGAGAAGGCCGACATTGCCAACCCGCGCGACGCCAAGCGCTATGGCATCGAGACGATCTACCAGACCCTCGCGCTGGCCGATAATGTCGACGCCGCCGCCAACCTCTTCCTCGGCCGCGAGCTGATGACCCCCTGGGGCACGCTCGACGACGTGGCGATGGAGGCGGCGACGCGCGAGGTGATGGGCCGGCTCAACCCGAACTTCCGCAAGTTCAAGGAGCCGGTGCGCGGCCTCTCCGGCGGCCAGCGCCAGTCGGTGGCGATCGCCCGCGCCATCCACTTCAACGCCAAGATCCTGATCATGGACGAGCCCACCGCCGCGCTCGGCCCGCAGGAGACGGCGCAGGTGGCCGAGCTGATCAAGCAGCTCAAGGCCGAGGGCATCGCCATCTTCCTCATCAGCCACGACATTCACGACGTGTTCGACCTCGCCGACCGGGTGAGCGTGATGAAGAACGGCAAGCTGGTCGGCACCGCCCGCACCTCCGATGTCACCAAGGACGAGGTGCTGGGCATGATCATCCTCGGCAAGAGCCCGCCCGGCGCGCTGGCCGGCCCCGGCGCCGCCACCGACTGATCGCGCGTCATGAAACCACGGGCCGGGCAGCGGCGGCGTGCCGCTGTTCCGGCCCCTCCCCGGCTGTGATAAGACGCAGGCGAGGGAGCATGCCGTGTCCGCCACCATTGCGATGACCGAGGAGACCCGACCGGCCGGCGCCCTGCGCCGCTGGGCGCTGGTGCTCGCGGTCGCCTATGTGCTGGTGCTGCAGGCCCTGCTCGGCGGCCTGGCCAGCGGCGCCCATGCGGTGGGCTTCCTCACCGTCGACGCCTTCGGCCAGACGCTCTGCCTCAGCGGCCATGGCGAGCCCGCAACGCCGGGCGAGCCGGCGCGCCATACCCCCGATTGCTGCCTCACCGGCTGCCAGACGGCGCCCGCTAGCGCCCTGCCGCCGCCGGTGGTGGCACTCGCGGCCCTGCCGGCGCACCCTCTTGAGGCCCGTCCTCTACCGCCGCGCGCGGCCGGCCTCGCCCGCGCGCCCGAGCGCTCGCCTGGCCATATCAGGGCCCCTCCCCGCGCCTGACGCCTGCCGCCTACCGCAGAACGTCAGTCGAAACACCGGCCGCAGGCACGCATCCGTGCCGCGCCGGCACCGAGGGAGACCACCATGCTTCACCCCACGCTCCGCACCATCCTGCGCCGCGCCCTTCGCCGCACCGAAGACCGCATCGGCTTCGCCATCCTGGCCGCCGCGCTCGGCCTGTTCGTCATGCAGCCGGCCTTCGCCCATGAGTACAAGATCGGCAACCTCGAAATCGAGCACCCCTGGGCGCGCATGACTCCGGCAGGCGCCAAGGTCGGCGGCGGCTACCTGACCATCGAGAATGAGGGCAAGGAGGCCGATCGCCTCGTCTCCGCCACCGCCGAGGTCGCCGGCCATGTCGAGATCCACGAAATGGCGGTCAAGGACGGCGTCATGACCATGCGGATGCTGCCGGATGGGCTGGAAATCCCCGCAAATGGCGAGGCCAAGCTGGCGCCGGGTGGTTTCCACCTGATGCTGATGGACCTCAAGCAGCCGCTGAAGGAAGGCGAGAGCTTCAAGGGCACGCTCACCTTCGCCAAGGCCGGCAAGATCGACGTCTCGTTCAAGATCGAGGGCATGGGTGGCCCCAAGGGCGCGGAAGCTTCCGGCCATGACGGGCACAATCACGGCACCCCCGCCAACTGATTCCAACCAGAAGATCGCCCGCCGCGCGCCTTGAGGCCGGCCGTCCCGCGTGACGGCCGGGGCTCGGCGCGTGCCGTTGCCCTCATTTTCCGGAACTCTCTCCGATGAGCACCACAATCGTGTCCGACATCCCGGGCCGTGACGCCGAAGAGCGCTCGGCCAATCTCTACCGCGCCGTCTGGCGCTGGCATTTCTATGCCGGCCTGCTGGTGCTGCCCTTCCTCATCCTGCTGTCCGTGACCGGTGCGCTCTATCTCTTCCGCGAGGAGATCGACAATGCCTGGCACCACCAGCTGAAAGTCGTGGAAGCCCGCGCCACCCCGGTCGAGGCGCCCAGCGCCTGGATCGACGCGGCACTCAAGGCCCGCCCCGGCACGGCGCTGAAGTACATCTCCCCGGTCGATACCACCGCCTCGGCCGAGGTGGTGATCAAGACCAGTGAGGGCGCGCGCCGCTCGGTCTATGTCGACCCCTATGATTCGCGCGTGCTGGGCGAGTTGGCCGATCGCGGGACGATTATGTGGCTGATGCGACGGCTGCACAGCCTGGCCGAGTTCGGCACCATCACCAATGGTATCATCGAGATCGTCGGCGGCTGGTCCATCCTGTTAGTCGCCACCGGTTTCTATCTCTGGTGGCCGCGCAAGCAGAGCGGCGGTGTCGTGAGTGTACGCGGCACCCCGCGCAAGCGCGTGTTCTGGCGTGACCTGCACGCCGTCACCGGCGCCTTTGCCGGCGTCGTCATCGCCTTCATGTCGCTGTCGGGCATGCCCTGGTCGCTGGTGTGGGGGGAAAAGGTCAATGAGTGGGCCAATAGCTCCAATTACGGCTATCCCTCCGGCCTCTACGAGAACGTGCCGATGTCGGACGAGCATCTCGCCCACGTCAACGGCCCCACCACCTGGTCGCTGGAACAGGCGAAGATGCCGGAATCGACCCCCGCCGCCGGCGCGTCGATCGGCGTCGACCAGGCGGCCGCCATCGTCGACACGCTCGGCGTGTCGCCGGGCTATGCGCTCAGCCTGCCGTCCGGGCCGACCGGGGTCTATTCCGCCACCGTCTATCCCGACGACCTCTCAAAGCAGCGGGTCGTTCATCTCGACCAGTACACCGGCAAGCCGCTGATCGACTTCTCCTATGCCGATTACGGCCCGGCGGCGAAGGCGATGGAATGGGGCATCAACTTCCACATGGGGCAGGAATTCGGGCTGGCCAACCAGCTGTTCCTGCTGGCAGTGTGCCTCGCCATCATCCTGATGGCGGTCTCCGCCGGGGTGATGTGGTGGAAACGCCGGCCGGCCGGCTCGCTCGGCGTTCCGCCCGCGCCCACAAGCGCCGGGGTGATGTGGGGGCTGATCGCCATCATGGCGGTGGTCGGGGTGATCTTCCCGCTGGTCGGCGCCTCGCTGGTGGTGATGGTGCTGCTCGACCTCGCCTTCGCCCGGCGCCGCCCGAAGCTGCGCACCGCCTGAGGCGGCGCCCCGCCTGAACGGGTTCCAGCCGCGCGCCTCTTCCCTTAACATCGCGTGTGGGGCAAGAGGCGCGCATGGCTCGGCACACGCACACGGACCTGACCGGAGAAAAGGCGGACGGGGACACAGCGCCCCGCCCGCGCGACGGGCTGTTCATCCGCGTCTATTTCGGCGATGGCCGCCATCTCGGGCCGGGGATGATCGAGCTTCTGGAGGCCATCCGCACCGAGCGTTCCATCCTCTCCGCCGCGCGCAAGCTCGGCATGAGCTATCGCCGCGCCTGGCTGCTGGTGGACGAGATCGGCCGCAGCTTCCGCCAGAAGGTGGTGGAAACCCATCCAGGCCGGCGCGGCCACGGCACCGACCTCACCCCGTTCGGCGAAAGGCTGATCGCGCTCTATCGCGAGGTCGAGCGCAGCAGCACGGCCGCCAGCCGCGCCGCCGTCGACGAGCTGCGCGCCGCGCTGGCGCCGCTGGAGGCCGCGGCCGACATATCGGCCGACACGCCGGCCGAAGGGTAGCTTGGAACCATCGGCCCCGCTGGCCGTTGTCTCAGACCGGCTTTTCCGCATCCAGGGCGAACATGCAGACCATCATCCTCGTCATTCTCATTCTTTTGCTGCTGATCGCCATCGGCGTGATCGGGCGACGCTCGACGCCGGTGCGGCTCGTTCTGGTGGCGCTGGTGCTGGCGCTGGTCGTTCTCGCCGCGATCGGCTTCGTGCGCGACGAGCAGGCGGTCGGCCCCGGCGTAGCGCCGATCATTCAGGCGCCGTGATCTAAGCCCGGCGCGAAGATTTCCGGCCGGCTTCCCTCCACCGCCACCGACTTCACCATCGCCCAGACCGCGAGCCCCGGCCGCAGCCCCAGCCGCGCGACACTCTCGCGCGTCACCATGGCGGCGAGCTGACCCTCGCCGACCCGCAGCGCGATATCGGCATAGGGGCCTTCCAGCGCCCGCACCGCCTCGACCACCGCCGGCAGCAGATTGGTGACCGAGACGCCCTCGGGCTTGGCCAAAGCGAGGGCAACGTCGCGCGCCCGCACCCGGGCCCGCACCTTGCCTCCGACCGCGCGGCCCACCTGCGGCACCCGCAATTCCCCGCCCGCGAAAGCGAGGGTGGAGAGCCCATAGGCGGCATCATGGCGCACGACCTCGCAGTCCAGCAGCGTGCCGAGGTCGAAGCGGCCGAGCACCGGCAGCATCTCCGGCCGCGACATCACCTGCGCCACCGGTCCCGCCGCCACCTGCCGCCCCTCGCTGAGCGCCACCAGCGTATCGGCGAGACGCAGCACCTCGTCGAGCGAATGGCTGACATAGAGGATGGGCAGCCCCATCTCGTCGCGCAGCCGCTCCAGATACGGCAGGATTTCCGCCTTGCGCGCTTCGTCCAGCGCCGCCAGCGGCTCGTCCATCAAGAGCAGGCGCGGCTGCGCCAGCAGCGCCCGGCCGATGGCGACGCGCTGGCGCTCGCCGCCCGACAGCGTGTGCGGCCGGCGCGCCAGAAGGTGGCCGATGCCGAGCAATTCCACCACCGCCTCGAAACCAATCCGCCGCTCCGCCGCCCGGCAGCGCCGCTCGCCATAGCGCAGATTGCCCTCGACCTTGAGATGGGGAAACAGCCGCGCCTCCTGGAACACGTATCCCACCCGACGCGCCTCGATCGGCAAGTCGATTCCACGGGCGGAATCGAAGAACACCTCGCCCGCCACCGCGATACGCCCGGCATCGGGCCGCACCACCCCGGCCACCGCCTGGATGATGGTGGTCTTGCCGGCGCCTGAGCGGCCGAACAGCGCGGTGACGCCGCTTGCGGGCACGGCGAAGCCGCATTCCAGCGCGAAGCCGCCGGGCCGCGCCAGGCGAAACCCGACCTCGATCATGCCTACCCCCGCCCGATCATGACGCGGATGCGCCGGTCGACCAGGCTGGCCAGCAGCAGCGAGCCGAGCGCCAGCACCACGGAGACCAGCGTCAGCCGCAGCGCCATGGCGTCGCCATCGGGCATATGGGTGGCGCTGTAGATGGCGAGCGGGATGGTGCGGGTCTGGCCCTCGACATTGGAGACGAAGGTGATGGTGGCGCCGAACTCGCCCAGCGCCGAGGCGATGGCGAGCAGCGCGCCTGACAGAATGCCCGGCAGCATCAGCGGCAGAGTCACCGAGAAGAACACGTCGAGCTTTGAGGCGCCGAGCGTGCGTGCCGCCGTCTCCAGCCCCCGGTCCACCGCCTCCAGCGCCAGGCGGATGGCGTTGACGGTGAGCGGGAAGCTCACCACGGCGGCCGCCACCGTCGCTCCCGCCGTGGTGAAGATCAGCTTGATGCCGAACCAGGCGTCGAGATACTGGCCGATCAGGCCACGCCCGCCCAGCGTGAGCAGCAGCAGATAGCCCACCACCACCTTGGGCAGCACCAGCGGCAGATAGACCAGCCCGTCGAGCAGGCTCCTTCCGGGAAAGCGCGCCCGCGCCAGCACGAAGGCGGTGAGAACGGCGAAGGGCAGGCTCCAGAACGTTGCCCAGAACGCCACGCGCAGGCTGAGCGCGACGGCGGTCCATTCCTCGGGGGTGAGCATGCTTCCGGACCTTTATCGAATATCCTTCGAGGCTCGCTACGCGAGCACCTCAGGATGACGTGGTTCCATGTCCCGACGCGGCGTCATGCTGAGGTGCCGGCCGGAAGGCCGGCCTCGAAGCATGCAGCCCGTCTGCCGCCGCATTCCGAGGCGGCGCCTCACTTCACCACGAAACCATATTTGGCATAAACCACCTTCGCCTCCGGCCCGGTGAGGAAGTCGAACAAGGCCCGCGTCGCCGGGTTGTCCTGGCCCTTGACGATCTCGAACGGGTATTCCACCGGTGGGTGGCTGCCGGGCGGGAAGGTGGCGACCACCTTCACGTTCTTGGCGATCGCCGCGTCGGTGGAATAGACGATGCCCGCACGCGCCTCGCCGCGCTCCACCAGCGCCAGCGCCGCGCGCACGCTTTCCGAGCCGACGATGCGGGGCTGCACCTTGTCCCAGGCGCCAAGGCTGGTCAGCGCCGCCTTGGCATAGATGCCGGCCGGCACGCTGTCGGTGAGGCCGGTGGCGATGCGCCCATCCGGGCCGAGAAAGGCCAGCCAGTCGAAGGAGGCGTTGAGCGTCACGGGCTTTGCCGTGTCCGCCGGCATGATCAAAACGAGGCTGTTGCCGATCGGGGTGACGCGGGTCGCCTTCAGCGTCAGGTCCTTGCCCTCGGTGTAGTCCATCCACTTGGTGTCCGCCGAGGCGAAGATCGCCGCCGGCGCGCCGGCCTCCAGCTGCTTGGCCAGCGCCGAGGAGGCGGCGAAGGAGAAGGCGACGTCCTCGCCGGTCTTCTCCTTGTAGAGCTTGCCGATGTCCTGGAAGGCGTTGGTCAGGCTGGCGGCGGCGAAAATTGTGGGGGCCTGCTGCGCCTCGACAGCGCTGGAGGCGAGCGAACCGCTGAAGAGCGTGGCAAGGGCGGCCACCGCCACCAGCGGGCGAAGAAACGAGCGACGGGACGGCATGGGAACTCCCTGAACATATATCCGGCCATATACATGTATCTGTCCATATACATGATTGGACGCGAGATTCCAGCACCAAGACGCACGGGCGCCCGGCCGCCGCCACGCGGGGTGGCGACATCGTCAGGGAAGGAGGCGGCGGAAGGGCGGCGGAAGGACGCCGCGCCGTGTCAGTCGATCATGCCGGTGTGGCGGGCGGTGGCGGCCGCCACTTGCTCGGCCGCGGTCAGAAGTTCGAGCGCCGGCACGTCGCCGCCACGCCCGAAGGTGATCTGCGGCCCGCGACGCACCACGCGGCGGCCGCTGCCATCCTGTTCCAGCGCGAATTCGTAGATGTGGTGGGCAACGCGGTGCATCACCCGCACGGTGGAAGGCGACAGGGTGACGACGTCGAAATCGGCGTGCGGCATGGTGTTTCCCTCCCCTGGGGCCCGTCCGGAAGGTGGACAGGGCGGCCGCGTGGGCGCGGCTCGGTTGTCGGCGTTCCGCCCTGCGGCGGAATGGAGCAGGAACTTTCGTCGAATATTGACGTTGCGACAATGGTAAATCCGCGGGATCCGCCGCTTTGTTGCGCCCGGGCAGGCCGCTCGCCGGCCCCCACGCCCGTGGATTTTCCCGCAACGGACCCCGCCTGCGGGCACCCCGTGGAGCCATGCCTCGTGGACCGGGCGCGCACTGTCGGATTTCCGGCGCTGCGGCCGGACCACCAAGCCGGAGACGCGCTTCAATGAGCCGCAATATGATGTTGATCGTGGCCGCGATCGTTCTTGTGATCGCCGCCTATGCCGCCGTCCAGTATTCGGGACGGATGACCACCCAGCCGACGGAAAACCCGTCCCCGCCCGCCGCGAGCCCGACGGTTCCGCCGGCGGCCGATCCCATCACCCCGCCGCCCCCGGCGCCTGAAATCTCGATGCCGCCCGCCAATGATCCGGCCGTTCAGCCGAGCACCCCGGCCGAGCCGGCGCCCACCACGCCGGCGCCGACCGACCCCGCGCCCACCACTCCGGCGCCGACCACGCCGTAAGCGCTACGGCTCCCCGCCGCGCTCGCCCGCCATCGCGGCGAGCGCGGCCCTGGCGCGCGGGCTGTCCATCACCGCTTCCAGCGGCAGCGACAGCCGGCGCCGCCAGTTCGGCCTCTCCCGGTCCGTGCCGGGCAGGTTCACCGCCACGGTCTCGCCGGCGAGATCGTCCAGCTGCGCCAGCGCCAGCGCGGCATGGGTGCGCGAGACGAAGGCATGGATCGCCGCCAGCAGCGCGTCGTCCAGCGGCACCTCCGTGGACGGCAGCGCGGTGATCAGTTCTTCCTGCAGCAGCGCCGCGCCCAGCTGCTCGCGCTCCGTGGCGCGCTCCACCCGCCCCGCCGCATAGGCCTCCGCGTCAAGCAGTCCGAGCGCGTGGCGCTCTTTCAGATCCACGCCTTCCCACCAGCCGGCCAGCGTCGGCAGGTCATGCGTCGAGACGCAGGCTGCCGCCAGTGCCGGGTAGTCCTGCGGCGGCGTGAATACCCCGGCCTTCTGCTCGAACCACAGCACGCGATAGGAGAGCATGCGCTCGGCGTTCAGCTGGTCGCGCATGCCGAAGGGCACGGTGCCGAGATCCTCGCCGACCACAAGGCACTGCGCCCGCGTGCTCTCCAGCGCCACCTGCGCCGCCAGCGCCTCGAACGGCATGGCGAGATAGGCGCCGTCCGAGCCGCGCGCGCCCTCGGGAATGAGGAACAGCCGGCGCAGCCCCATCACATGGTCGATCCTGAGCGCACCGGCATGGCGCATATTGGCGGCCACCAGCCCGGCATAGCGCTCATAGCCGTCGCGCTGCAGCGCCAGCGGGTCGAAGGGCGGCAGGCACCAGTTCTGCCCCTCCGGCCCCAGCGGGTCCGGCGGCGCGCCGATGGTGACGCCCGGCATCAGCATGTCGGCCTCGGCCCAGGCCTCCGCCCCATCAGGCGCGGTACCGACCGCAAGGTCGCGATAGAGGCCGAGCGACAGCCCCGCCGCCCGTGCCCGCTCGGCCGCGCCGGCCAATTGCCGGTCGGCGACCCATTGCTGCCACAGCGCGAAGCGGAACGCCGTCGGATCGGCGCGGCCAAAGGCCTCCACCGCCGCGCTGCCGGCTTCGCTCAGCCCGTCCGGCCAGTCGCGCCAGTGTGTGCCGGGATAGGCGCCGGCAATGGCCTGGAACAGCGCGAAGCGCGCCAGCGCCGCGTCGCCCTCGGCGACGAAACGGTCGAAATCGGCGTCGGGCGCCTGCTCGAAGGCGGCAAACGCCAGCTTGAGCGCCGCCTCCTTCGCCGCCCAGACGCCCGGATAATCCACCGCCTCGGCAGAGGCGACGCCGGCAAAGCCCGCGAGGTCGGCACCGAGCGCGGCGACGTCGATATAGATCGGGTCGAGGAAGCGCCGGTCGGAGGGCGAATAGGGGCTCGCCCGTTCGCGCTGGTCAGGGAACAGCGCATGCAGCGGGTTGAGGCCGACCGTGTGCGCGCCGGCCTGCGCCGCCCGCACACCGAGCTCGCCCAGCGCGGTGAAATCACCGATGCCCTGGTCCAGAGCGTCCCGCCGCAGCGTGTAGAGATGCGTGCCGATGCCGAACAGCCGGCCGCCGCTCGCGAGTCCCGGCGGCACATAGCAGGAAGGCGGGGCGACGGTGAGCCGGCATTCTTCCGTGCCGAGCCGCAGCTTATGCCGGCCCGGCGGCAATTCCGGCAGGGCGAGCGCGCGCAGCACCGCCTGCCGTCCATCCGGCCGCTCGACGCTTCGGCGCGTGCCTTCCTCCGGCCGCACTGGCAGGTCGATCTCCTGCCCATCCTCCAGCAGCAGCGTCAGGTCGAGCCGGCGCGGCGCCTGCGCCGCCTCGCCCGCCAGCGTCAGCAGCGGCGCCGTGCCCTGCCGAATGACGGAGGCAAAGGGAATGTCGCGGTCGAAATGCTGGGCGGAAAGCCGGGCGAGGCTGTCATTGGCCTCGCCATGGGTCCCGGCCGGCAGGCCCAGCGCGGCGAGCAGCGCGCGCTTGGTGTCGTCGCCCACCTTCTGCGCCTTGCCGTCGGCGCTGAACCACTGGCCGTCAATGCCGGCCGCGCTGGAGAGCTTCTCCAGCAGATCGGACCCGGCGGCGCGGCGCGGCGCGGTCGCCAGCGCGTCCTCGGTGAGGATCAGCACCGCGCGCGGCGCCACCTCGGTGGGTTCTCCACCCTCGGCATCCGGCTGCGCCGTATCGGCCGCCACCCGCCAGACGAAGCCGTCGCGCGGCTCCGGCAGCACCAGCGCCTGCGCGGCGTCGGAGGCGTTGAGCGCCACCGCCACCCGGTCCGCCGCCTCCCCTTCGGCTTCCGGCGCATAGAACACCGCCACCAGCGCGCGTGTCGTGCCGTCGTTCCAGCGCACCGTGCCCCCCGCTGGGTCGCGCCAGTCGACATCGGCAATGCCGCTGCCGTCGACCGGCCGCCCGGTCAACGGCGCCTCGCCGCGCAGCGCGCGATGGGCGAGCCGCAGCTTCACCAGCCGGGCGGTGAAGGCGGCCAGCTCCGCGTCGGTCTTCGACCAGTCGAGCCAGGTGAGCTCATTGTCCTGCGCATAGGCGTTGTTGTTGCCGGCCTGCGAGCGGCCGCACTCATCGCCCATGGTCAGCATCGGCGTGCCGCGCGCGACCAGCAGCGTCGCCAGCAGCGCCCGCACATCGCCGCGCCGGGCGGCGTTGACGGCGGCATCGTCGGTCCAGCCCTCGACGCCGTGATTCCAGCTCACATTGTTGTCGGTGCCGTCGCGGTTGTGCTCGCCATTGGCCTCGTTGCGCTTGTTGGCGAAGGCGACAAGGTCGGCCAGGGTGAAACCGTCATGGGCGGTGACGAAATTGATGCCGCGCGACAGCGGGCGGTTGCGCCCGGCGAAAATGTCGGAGGAGCCCGCCAGCCGCGTCGCCAGCTCGCCCACCACCCCTTCATCGCCGCGCCAGAAATGCCGGGCGGTGTCGCGGAAACGGTCGTTCCACTCGCCCCAGCCCGGCGGAAAGCGCCCGACCTGGTAGCCGCCCGGGCCGATATCCCAGGGCTCCGCGATCAAAGCGAGGTCGCGCAGCGCCGGGTCCTGCTGCATGGCCGCGAGAAAGGGCGCGTCCGGGTCGAAGCCGTCGGGGCGGCGGCCCAGCGTGGCGGCGAGGTCGAAGCGGAAGCCGTCGAGCCCGCAGGCGGCCCAGCGCCGCAGCGCGTCCATGGCGAGGCGCAGCACCGGCGCCCGCTCCAGCGCCAGCGTGTTGCCGGTGCCGGCATCGTTGATCAGGCGCGCGGGATCATCGGTGGCGTGGCGGTAATAGGTGGCGTTGTCGAGCCCGCGCAGGCTCAGCGTCGGCCCCAGCGCGTCGCTCTCGCCGGAATGGTTCAGCACCACGTCGAGCACGACGGCAATCCCCGCTTCGT
Organism: Xanthobacteraceae bacterium 501b; assembly: GCA_000378025.1. Classification (GTDB taxonomy): domain Bacteria; phylum Pseudomonadota; class Alphaproteobacteria; order Rhizobiales; family Xanthobacteraceae; genus Ancylobacter. The sequence goes on along the minus strand of KB899087.1, from coordinate 416,958 downwards.
GCAGGGCAGCGATGGTGCGGGAAATCTCGTCGAAGCCGCCCGGCGCCAGGCGCGGGTCCGGCGCGCCGAACACCACAGGGTTGTAGCCCCAGTAATTGCTGAGGCCGAGCGGCGGCAGATGCCGCTCGTCGATCCACGCCATGCACGGCATCAGTTCCACCGTGGTGACGCCGAGCCGCACCAGATGATCGAGCGCCGCCGGCTGCGCCAGCGCGGCGAAGCTGCCGCGCATGCCGGCCGGAATGTCCTGATGGCGCATGGTGAAGCCGCGCACATGCAGCTCATAAAGCACCTGCCGGTCCCAGCGGAACGGCGCGCGGGCCGCCATCACAGGCGAAGCTGCCGCCGGCAACACGATCGCCTTCGGCATGGCGAAGGCGCTGTCGGTCTCGTCGCGCTCCGCGCCACTGGCGCGGGTGTCGAACATCGCCGCATCAAGCGTGAACGGCCGGTCGAGCCGGCAGGCATGGGGGTCGACCAGCAGCTTGGCGGGGTTGAACCGGTGCCCCTCCTGCGGCGCCCACGGCCCCGCCGCCCGCAGCCCATAGCGCGCGCCGGCCGGCACCCCGGATATGTGGGCGTGGAACACGTCGCCGGTGCGGGCCGGCAGCGCCAGGCGGGCGATCTCTTTGTCGCCCGCCGGGTCGAACAGGCAGAACTCGATGCGGGTGGCATGGGCCGAGAACACCGCGACATTGACGCCGCGCGCATCCGCGGTGACGCCGAGCGGCTCCGGGCTTCCGGTCGAGACGGTAAAGTCGTTCACGCGGCGCGCTCCGCCGCCAGGGTGCGGAACAGCGTGTCGTACTGGCGCGCCGCGCGTTCCCAGGAAACGTCGGTCGCCATCGCGTTGCGCTGCAGCTTCTGCCACAGCGGCTTGTCCTGCCACAGAGCGGCGGCGCGCTTCAGCGCCATCTGCAGCGCCGGCGTGGTGACGGGCGAGAACTGGATGCCGGTGCCGACCCCGGCCGAACGCGCCATCTCGTTGACGTCGATCACCGTGTCGGCGAGCCCGCCGACCCGCGCCACCAGCGGCAGCGCGCCATAGCGCAGGGCGGAGAGCTGGGTGAGGCCGCAGGGCTCGAAGCGCGAGGGCACGATCAGCATGTCCGCCCCGGCCTGGATGCGGTGGGCGACGCCCTCATCATAGCCGAGCTGCACGCCAATGCGGCCGGGATGGGCATGCGCCGCCCCGGCGAAGCGCCCGGCAAGGTCGGCATCGCCCGCCCCGAGCAGCACCAGCTGCGCGCCGAGGCCCAGCAGCGTGTCGAGGCTCTCGGCCAGCAGGTCCAGCCCCTTCTGCCAGGACAGGCGGCTCACCACGCCGAACAGCAGCGCCTCGGGATCGGCATCGAGCCCGAACGCCTCCTTCAGCGCCACCTTGTTGGCGAGCCGGGCCTTCAGCGTCTTGGCGTCGAACGGCTTGGCGATCAGCGTGTCGGTGGCCGGGTTCCAGCCGGCATCGTCAAGCCCGTTGAGGATGCCGGTGAGCAGATGGCCGCGCGCGTTGAGCAGCCCGTCCAGCCCCATGCCGGCATCCGGCAGCAGGATTTCGCCGGCATAGCCGGGGGAAACGGTGGTGAGGCGGTCGGCCAGCTGCAGCCCGGCCTTGAGATAGCCGACCATGCCGTAATACTCGACCCCGTGCAGCCCGAAGGCGTGCGGCGGCAGGCCGAGCATGGCGAATTCATGGGCGGGGAACTGCCCCTGAAAGGCGATGTTGTGGATCGTCATGACCGTGCCGGGCCGCCTTGTGCCGGCATAGTGCAGATAGGCCGGGGCGAGGCCCGCCTGCCAGTCATGGGCGTGCACGATGTCGGGCACGAAGCCCGGCACCAGCCCGAGGCCGATGCCGGAGGCCACCGCCCCCAGCGCCGCGAAGCGCCGCGCATTGTCGTCCCAGTCGAGACCGTTCGGGCCCATATACGGCCCGCCGGGCCGGTCATAGAGATGGGGCGCGTCGATGACGAACAGGTCGAGCCCGCCGGCCTTGCCGTCCAGCAGTGTCGCCGGCCCGCCGAACAGATCGTCGAAGCGGTGCACCGCCTCGCGATGGCCGAGCGCGGCCATCACGGTGGGATAGCCGGGAATGAGCGTGCGCACCTCCACGCCATGGCGCCCCAGCGCGGCCGGCAGGGCGCCGGCCACATCGGCGAGGCCGCCGGTCTTCACCAGCGGAAAGACTTCCGAGACGACGGAGAGAACCTTGAACGATGACACGCCCGATCCCGAATCTTGACGTTGAGTGACGTGACGCCGATCGCCGGCGCCTTACAGCGCGAGCTTGTCGATCATGGTCTGGGTGATCAGGCAGATGCCCTTTTCCGTCCGCCGGAAGCGCTTGGCATCCACCTCCGGGTCCTCGCCGACGACCAGGCCCTCGGGAATGCGGACATGCGAATCGATCACCACATTCTTCAGCCGCGCCGAGCGACCGATCTCGACATAGGGCAGGATGACACCATTCTCGATCGAGCCATAGGAATTGATCCGCACCCCGGTGAACAGCAGCGCCCGGCGCAGCGAGGAGCCGGAGATGATGCAGCCGCCCGAGACCAGCGAGGAAATCGCCTGCCCGCGCCGGCCCTCATCGTCATGCACGAACTTGGCCGGCGGGGTGATCTCGGCATAGGTCCAGATCGGCCAGTCGCGGTCATAGAGGTCGAGCTCGGGAACCACGCCGGTGAGGTCGATATTGGCCTCCCAATAGGCGTCCACCGTGCCGACATCGCGCCAATAGGGTGCCGTCTCCTGGTCGGAGCGCACGCAGGAGCGCGAGAAATGATGCGCCGAGGCGGTGCCGTTCTTGACGATGTAGGGAATGATGTCCTTGCCGAAATCATGCGTCGACAGCGGGTCGGCGGCGTCGCGGCGCAGCTGGTCGATCAGGAACTTGGTCTCGAAGACATAGATGCCCATCGAGGCCAGCGCCTTGTCCGGCCGGCCGGGCATGGCGGGCGGGTCCTTCGGCTTTTCCAGGAAGGAGATGATGCGGTCCTTCTCGTCGACATGCATGACGCCGAAGGCGCTCGCCTCCTCCCGCGCCACTTCCAGGCAGCCCACCGTCACATCGGCGCCGGTGTCGACATGCTGCTGGAGCATGATCTCGTAGTCCTGCTTGTAGACGTGGTCGCCGGCCAGGATGATGATGTGCCGGGTGTCATAGGCCTCGATGATGTCGAGGTTCTGATAGACCGCGTCCGCCGTTCCCAGATACCACATGGTCTCCGAGACACGCTGGCTGGCCGGCAGTACGTCGAAGCTCTCATTGCGCTCGTGGCGCAGGAAGTTCCAGCCGCGCTGCATGTGCCGGATCAGGCTGTGCGCCTGGTACTGGGTGGCGACGCCGATGCGGCGAATGCCGGAATTGATGGCATTGGAAAGCGTGAAGTCGATGATCCGCGACTTGCCGCCGAAATACACCGCCGGCTTGGCGCGCCGGTCGGTCAATTCCATCAGGCGGCTGCCACGGCCACCGGCAAGAACATAGGCCATCGCGGAGCGGGCCAGTGGAGCATTCTGCATCGTCGGCCGTGCCATGTGGCGTCATCTCCCTCAGTTCAGGTTCTGCTTGGGTAGGTCGGCCGTGTCGGCGCGGCTTTCCGGTTCCCATTTGAAATAGAGCGTGGCGAGCGGCGGCAGCACAAGCGCGGCGCTGGCCGGCAATCCGTGCGCCGGTTCCTCGACCGCCGTCACCTCGCCGAGATTGCCCATGCCCGAGCCGCCATAGAGCGCGGCATCGGTGTTCAGGATTTCGCGCCAGCGGCCGGCGCGCGGCAGGCCGACACGGTAATCGGAGCGCGGCACCGGGGTGAGGTTCGCCACCATCACCACGGGCGCGTCGTCGGCGTCGCCATAGCGGGCCCAGGCAAAGACCGATTGCTGGCGGTCGTCCACCACGATCCAGCTGAACCCCTCCGGCTCGCAGTCACGGGCATGCAGGGCGGGCGTCTCGCGATAGACGAGGTTCAGGTCGCGCACGAGCAACTGCATGCCGCGATGGTGTGGGCCCATGCCGACCAGGTGCCAGTCGAGCGAGCGCTCCTCGCTCCATTCCCGGCGCTGGGCGAATTCCTGGCCCATGAAAAGCAGCTTCTTGCCGGAATTGGCCCACATCATCCCATAGCCGGCACGCATAGTGGCGAATTTCTGCCAGTCGTCGCCGGGCATGCGGGTGAGGATGGTGCCTTTTCCGTGCACCACCTCGTCATGCGACAGCGGCAGCACGAAATTCTCCGAGAAGGCGTAGGTGACGCCGAACGTCACCTTGTCGTGGTGCCAGGGGCGGTAGATCGGCTCGGTCGACAGATAGTCGAGCGTGTCGTGCATCCAGCCCATGTTCCACTTGAAGCCGAAGCCCAGCCCGCCGGCGAACACCGGCTGCGAAACGCCGGCCCAGGAGGTCGATTCCTCGGCGATAACCACCGTGCCGGGATGCTCGGCATAGATGATCTCGTTGGCGCGGCGCAAAAACGACACCGCGTCCTTGTTGTCGTTCGAGCCATCGGGGTTGGGCGACCATTCCCCGTGCTTGCGCGAATAATCCAGATAGAGCATCGAGGCCACCGCATCGACGCGCAGCCCGTCGACATGGAAGCGGTCGAGCCAATACAGCGCGTTGGCGATCAGCATATTGGCGACCTCGCGGCGGCCGAAGTCGTAGATCGCCGTATTCCAGTCCGGGTGGAAGCCGCGCTGCGGGTCGGAATGCTCGTAGAGCGGCCCGCCGTCGAAATGCGACAGGCCGTGAATGTCGGTGGGGAAATGCGCCGGCACCCAGTCGAGGATCACCGACAGCCCGGCCTGATGCGCCTTGTCGACAAAACGCGCGAAGCCGGCCGGGTCGCCGAAGCGGCTGGTCGGCGCGAACAGGCCGATCGGCTGGTAGCCCCAGGAGGCGTCCAGCGGGTGCTCGGAAATCGGCAGCAGCTCGATATGGGTGAAGCCCATCCACTGCACATAGGGGATCAGCTGGTCGGCCAGCTCGTCATAGGTGAGGAAACGGTTTTCCTCGCCGCGTCGCCAGGAGCCCAGATGCACCTCATAGGTGCTCATCGGCTTGCGGCGCGCCTCGCCCTCGGCACGGGCGGCGATGTGCTCAGCGTCGCTCCAGGCGAACGTATCGGTGCGCGCCACGATCGAGCCGGTGGCCGGGCGGAACTCGCCGGCGAAGCCGAACGGGTCGGCCTTCAGCGGCAGCAGCCGGCCATCGGCGGAAACGATCTCGTATTTGTAGATCGTGCCCTCGCCGACGCCGGGCGCGAAAATCTCCCACAGCCCGCTGTCGACGCGCTTGCGCATCTGGTGGCGGCGCCCGTCCCACTGGTTGAAATCGCCCACCACCGACACCCGCGCGGCATTGGGCGCCCAGACGGCGAAGCGCACGCCGTCGATCCCCTCATGCGAATCGGGATGGGCGCCGAGCCGCTCATAGAGCGTGCGGTGGGTGCCCTCGACCAGCAGATGGTCGTCGAGCGGGCCGAGCACGGGCGGGAAGGAATAGGGGTCGTCGATCAGCCATTCGCCGCCGGCATTGCGGGCGCGCAGGCGGTAGCGCGCCCAGGCCGGGCGGCCGGGCACCAGCCCCTCGAAGAAACCGGCGGCGTTGCGGAGCATCAGCGAGGCGATCGCCGTGCCGTCAGGCTCGATGGCCTCCAGCGTCTGCGCATCGGGAACGAAGGCGCGCAGGACGAGGCCTTGCGGCGATTCGTGCGGCCCCAGCAGGGAAAACGGGTCGTGATGGCGGCCTGCGACGAGAGCGTCGACCTCCCGTTCGGGCGCCTGCCACGGATGCATCACTGCCAACCCTTCCTGAGCCAAAACACCGGGGACAAGCCCCGTGCGCAGTGAAGGTTCCTCTACCGCCAGCACAAAGTCCACACGTCGCAGCCACATAACGCGGCATCAGGTAAACGCCGCGCTACCGGCGGCAGGACCGGCAGCGGGACAGCCGACCGGTGGACAGGCGCGCCGACCCGCCACCCACCACCCACCACCCGGCAGGGCGGCACGTCCGGGATGCCGCCGGCGGTGAGGCCGGCGGCGTTCGTTGCTGGAGCGTCGCTCAGCGGATCGTCCGCACCGGCACGTTCCAGATGTCCTTGGCGTATTCGGAAATTGTCCGGTCGGAGGAGAACCAGCCCATATTGGCGGTGTTGATGAGGCTCGACTGCCACCACGCCGACCGGTTGTTCCAGCGCGCATCGACCTTGCGCTGGGCGTCCCAATAGGCGTCGAAATCGGTCGTGACCAGGAAGTAGTCGTGGTAGCGCAGCGCGTCGACCAGCGGCTTGAAGCGGTCCGGCTCGTCCGGCGAATAGACGCCGGAGCCGACCGCATCCAGCACTTCGCCAAGATGGTGCGAATTGCGGATCGACTCGGCCTCGTCGACGCCGGCGGCGCGGCGTGCCTCGACCTCGGCGGCGGTCAGGCCGAAGATGAAGATGTTGTCGTCGCCGACATGCTGCTTGATCTCGACATTGGCGCCGTCGAGCGTGCCGATGGTGAGCGCGCCGTTGAGCGCCATCTTCATGTTGCCGGTGCCGGAGGCTTCCATGCCGGCGGTGGAGATCTGCTCCGACAGGTCGGCCGCCGGGATCACCATTTCGGCGAGGCTGACATTGTAATTGGGCAGGAACACCACCTTCAGCAGGTCGCGCACGGTCGGGTCGTCATTGACCACCTTCGCCACGTCATTGGCCAGCTTGATGATCAGCTTGGCCATCTGGTAGCTGGCTGCCGCCTTGCCGGAGAAGATCTTCACCCGCGGCGCCCAGTTCTTGGCCGGGTTGGCGCGCATCGCGTCATAAAGGGCGATGGTCTCCAGCACGTTCAGCAGCTGGCGCTTGTACTCGTGGATGCGCTTGATCTGCACGTCGAACAGCGCGCCGGGATTGACCTTGATGTCGAGCCGGTCGCGGATGAGCCGGGCCAGCGCCACCTTGTTCTGCCGCCGCACCGCCATGAACCGGTCCTGCAGCGCCGAATCCCCCGCCAGGGCTTCCAGCTTGGTGAGCTGGGAATAGTCGTCCAGCACGCCCGGCCCGCACACCTCCACCAGCAGGTTGGTGAGGCCGGGATTGGCCTGGTAGAGCCAGCGGCGGAAGGTGATGCCGTTGGTCTTGTTGTTCATCCGCTCGGGGAACAGGCGGTAGAAATCCTTGAACACCGTGGTGGTCATCAGGTCGCTGTGCAGCGCCGCCACGCCGTTGATCGAGTGCGAGCCGAGGAAGGCGAGATTGCCCATGCGCACGCGCCGGCCATGGTCTTCCTGGATCAGCGACACCGAGCCGAGCAGCGCGTCGTCGCCGGGGAATTCGGTGCGGACCCGCTCCAGATGCTTGGCGTTGAGCTGGTAGATGATCTGCATGTGGCGCGGCAGCACCCGCTCCATCAGCGGCACCGGCCAGGTCTCCAGCGCCTCCGGCAGCAGCGTGTGGTTGGTGTAGGAGATGGTCCGCACCGTGATGTCGAACGCCTCGTCCCAGGCGATGTCGTTCTCGTCGACCAGCACCCGCATCAGTTCGGCCACCGCGATGGCGGGGTGGGTGTCGTTGAGCTGGATCGCCACCTTGTCCGGCAGCGAGCGCACATCGCCGAAGCTGTCGACATGGCGGCGGATCAGATCGTGCAGCGAGGCGGCGGTGAAGAAATACTCCTGCCGCAGCCGCAGTTCCTGCCCCGCCGGCGTGGCGTCGGAGGGATAGAGCACCTTGGAGATCGCCTCGGCCTTCACCTGGTTCACCAGCGCGCCGACATGGTCGCCCTGGTTGAAGGCGTCGAGCCGGATCGGGTCGGCCGCGCGGGCCGACCACAGGCGCAGCGTGTTCACGTGCCGCCCGCGCCAGCCGACGATCGGCGTGTCATAGGCCACCGCCTCCACCGTCTCGGCGGGATGCCAGACCTGCTTCTTGCGGTCGCCGCCCACGGCGATCGCCTCGACCGAGCCGCCGAAGCCGATGTCGTAATAGACCTCGGGCCGCTCGAACTCCCAGGGATTGCCGAAGGACAGCCAGTCCTCGGGATATTCGTGCTGCCAGCCATTCTTGATCATCTGGCGGAACAGGCCGTTCTCATAGCGGATGCCGTAGCCATAGGCGGCGATGGACAGCGTCGCCATGCTGTCCATGAAGCAGGCGGCGAGCCGACCGAGGCCGCCATTGCCCAGCGCCGCGTCCGGCTCCACCTGCCGCAGCCGATCGAGATCGACGCCGAGATCGCCCAGCGCCGAACGCGCGGTCTCCAGCATCTCGATATTGGTCAGCGCGTCGAACAGCAGCCGGCCGATGAGGAATTCCAGCGAGAGGTAATAAACCCGCTTGCGCCCTTCCGAATAGGTCTGGCGGGTGGAGGTGATCCAGCGGTCGACGATGCGGTCTCGGGTGGCGAAGGCGGTGGCGAGGAACCAGTCGCGATCGCTCGCGGCGGCCGGGTTCTTGCCCACCGCATAGGTGAGCTTGGAGATTACCGCGGCACGGAACTTGGCGACCTCGTCGCCCTGCGCGGAAATCGGGCGGGCGGAGTTCTCCGGCGTGTCCAGCATCTTCTCTTCAACCTCGACTGACATGTGCAGCTTGTGCTCCCGTTGCGGCTTGCCTTCCCCCGTGGGGCGGAAGCGCCGCCTGATCTCACCTGTGCCGGATGCAACCTTTTGGCCAACTCAACCGGCGCGGGGTTCCCGCTCAATGGCGGCCAGGGCGAGCACCAGCCATCCGAGGATGAGCATAGTCCCGCCGATCGGCGCGGCCATAGGAAATACCACGATGTCCCAAAGCGCCCGCAGCGCCAGCGCACCGCTAAACAGCACCGTGCCCAGCGCGATGATGCCGGCCCCGACGCTGGCGAAGGACCAGCCCGGCCCGCGCACCACCGCCAGCGCGCAGCCTCCCACCACGGCGCTCGCCCCCAGCATGAGGAAGGTCGCGGCCGTGGTCAAATTCGGCTCGGCGGTCAGGTGCGCGCCCGCCGCCGCCGCCGCCACCCCGGCCGCGCCCATCAGGCCGGCGAGAAACACCAGAAGTCGGCGAAAGGCATTCATGGCTCTGCTCCGCTTGGCTGGCCGTCCGTGGCGATGACATGGAAGAAGGTTCCCGAGACCCGCCCCCGGCGGCGTCCCGCATCGCCCATCCCCTTACCCCCACCATCGCTCAGCGCGACCAGCGGCGCATCGTCGCCCGCTTGTGTGACGCTGGCATAATGGAACTCGTGGCCGCGCAGCCTTGTCCCCGCCGGCCCCAGCGGCGAGGCATGAAGCGTCACCGCCCGTCGGTAGCCGAGATTGAGCCGGCGCTTGGCAAAGCTGGTGGCATGGCCGAGCAGGCCGAGCATGGCGTGCTCGCGCCCCTCGGAATCAGCGATCGACTGGCCCAGCACCATGAAGCCCCCGCATTCGCCATGCACCGGCCGCGTCTGGGCGAAATGGCGCACTCCATCGAGAAAGCGGGTGGCTTGCGCCAGCCTTTCCCCGTGCAATTCGGGATAGCCGCCGGGCAGCCAGCAGGCATCCGCCGTCGCGTCCGGCGCCTCATTGGCCAGCGGCGAGAAGGGCAGGATTTCCGCCCCGGCCCGCCGCCAGCCGGCCACGAGATGCTCATAGGCGAAGGAAAACGCCACATCCTGCGCCAGCGCGATCCGCTGGCCGGGCGGCGCCAGCGCCACCGGCGCCGGGCCGGACGCGGGCAGCGGCGCCCCCAGCGCAATGAGCGCGTCGAGGTCGATATGCGCTTCCGCCCGTTCCGCCAGCGCCGCCAGCTGCGCGGCGAGGGCTGGGTGCTCGCCCGCCTGCACGAGGCCCAGATGCCGCTCCGGCAGGCGCACCGCCCCATCGCGCGGCAGGCTGCCCAATATCTGGATGCCCAGCGCCGCAATGGCGGCACTCGCCTGCAGGCGGTGCCGCTCGCTGGCGACCTGGTTGAGGATGACGCCGGCGATCCGCACGCGCGGGTCATGCGTGGCGAATCCCCGCACCACGGCGGCGGCCGATTGCGACTGGCCTGAGATGTCGAGCACCAGCACAACAGGCAGGCCGAGCCGGGCGGCGAGATCGGCCGCCGCGCCGCTGCGGCCCGCCTCGCCCTCGATGCCATCGAACAGGCCCATCGACGCCTCGATGAGCACGAGCTCCGCCCCCGCCCCCGCCTGCGCCGCCAGCGCGTCGATGAGAGCGGGCGGCATGGCGAAGCTGTCGAGGTTCAGCCCCGGCTCGCCGGTGGCGGCGGCGTGGAAGGCGGGGTCGATATAGTCCGGGCCGGATTTGGCCGCGCGAACCCGCACGCCGCGCGCCCGCAGCGCCGCCGCCACGCCGAGCGTCACCGTGGTCTTGCCCGAGCCGGAACGCGGCGCGGCGATGATGAAGGCGCGGGCGGTCATGCGGCATTTCCCGTGATAACGCCGCCGCTCCCTCTCCCCGTCGGGGAGAAGGGTAGTTGAGCGCGGCAGCCCTCTCCCCCCTCACCGGCCCGCTGCGCGGGCCACCTCTCCCCGACGGGGAGAGGGAAAGACAAGCGCGCGCTCATTCCCGCCCCCGGAATCGCCGTTGATATCCGGCGTCATAGAGCGCGCTCTCGCGGAAATCCGCCGGCGCCAGCGCCTTGCCCACCAGGATGAGCGCGGTGCGCTCCACCGGCTCCCTCGCCACCTTGGCGACGATGTCATCGAGCGTGCCTGAGATCACCCGCTCGGTCGGCCGGCTCGCCTCCACCACGACAGCCACCGGGCAGTCCCCGCCATAGAGCGGCGCCAGTTCCGCCACCACCTGTTCCAGCGCGTGAATGGCGAGGTGGATGGCGAGCGTCGCGCCGGTGGCGCCGAACGCTGCTAGCGTCTCGCCCGCCGGCATCGCCGAGGCGCGGCCGGAGACGCGGGTGATGACGAGGCTTTGCGCCAGCCCCGGCACGGTGAGTTCGCGCCCCAGCACCGCGCTGGCGGCGGCGAAGGCCGGCACGCCGGGGGTGAGCGTATAGGCAATCCCGTGTTTTTCCAGCCGCCGGATTTGCTCGGCCACCGCCGAATAGATCGATAAATCGCCCGACTGCAGCCGGGCCACATCCTGCCCTGCCGCCTGCGCCGCGACGAACTCCGCCTCGATCTCGTCGAGCGCGAGCGGCGCGGTGTCGACGATCCGCGCGCCCGCCGGGCACCAGTCCAGCACCTCGGGCGGCACGATCGAGCCGGCATAGAGGCAGACCTCGCAGCGGGCGATGAGGTCGCGCCCGCGCAGCGTCATCAAGTCGGCCGCGCCCGGCCCGGCGCCGATGAAATGCACGGTCACGATGTCTGCGCCTCCTTCTCCGCTTCCCGCGCGAAGGCGCAGGTCACGGGTCCCAACACGTAGCGCGGGCCGATCAGCGCCGAGCGCCGCCCCGCCACCGCCAGCGCGGAGGCCTCGGCGACCGAGGGCACGCCCATCAGCGCCACCACGCGCTCGGAATGGGTCATCGCCCGCGTGCCCGCCGCCTCCAGCTGGCGCTGCGGCACCATGACCAGCAGCAGGCCGAGATCGAGCGCCGCCTTGATGATGCCGGCCTCGCTGCCCTTCGCCGCCGGGGTCGCCATCAGCGAGATGTCGCACAGCTTCACGCCATGGCGCTCCATCGCCCCGCGCAGGGCGGCACAGACCTCCTCGGCGGTGACGCCGCGACGGCTGCCGATGCCGGCGACGATCATGAGACGGCCCCCGGCTTGGTCCAGCTCCACTGCGTCACCGGCATGGCCGGCCGCCAGCCGGTGAGCCCGCCCACCGGCACCGCGCGGGCGACGGCGAGCCGAACCAGATCGCCCCCAAGCGAGCCATAACAGGCGATCAGCAGCGCCTCGGTCTCCAGCGTCACCGCATTGACAACGAGTCTCCCGCCGGGCTTCAGCGCGTCGAGCGCCGCCTCCAGCACGCCCGGCTCGCCCGCGCCGCCGCCGACAAAGATCGCGTCCGGCGCCGGAAGCCCCGCCAGCGCCTCGGGCGCCTTCCCCTCGACGACCTCCAGCCCCGGCACGCCGAGCGCCGCCGCATTGCGCCGCGCCCGCGCCGCCCGCTCCGGGCGTTCCTCGATGCCGATGGCGGTGAGCGAGGGGTCGGCGAGCATCCATTCAATGCCGACCGAGCCGGCCCCAGCGCCAATGTCCCACAGGAGCTCACCCCGGCGGGGGCTGAGCGCGGACAGCGTCACCGCGCGGATCTCGCGCTTGGTCAGCTGGCCGTCATGCTCGAACAGATCGTCCGGCAGGCCCGGCGCGCGGGCCAGGATGCGCGCCCCCTGCCCCGCCACCACCTCGATGGCGACAAGGTTCAGCGGGTCGATATCGGCGAGCGCGAAGCCCTCGGCCACGGCGCGGCGCACCCGCTCGCGCGGCCCGCCCAGCGCCTCCAGCACGGTGAGGTGGGAGCCGCCAAAGCCACTTGCCGCCAACAGGCGCGCGATGTCGCCCGGCCCTTCGCCATCCGAGGTCAGCACCAGCAACCGGTGGCCGGGATGAAGATGCGCCCGCACCAGATCCAGCGAACGGCCATGCACGGTGAGGCACCCCACCTCCGCCAGCGGCCAGCCGAGCCGGGCGCCGGCGAGGCTGAAGGCGGACGGCGCGGGAAAGGCGCGCATCTCGCCCGCCGGCACCTGCCGCGCCAGCGTGGCGCCGACGCCGTGCAGGAACGGATCGCCCGAGGCGAGCACGCAGACGTGCCGCCCGCGCAACGCCAGCACCTCCTCGATGCCGCGCGCGAACGGGCTCGGCCAGGCCCGCGCCTCGCCCCGAACCGCATCGCCGGCCAGCGCCAGATGCCGCGCGCCGCCGAACACGACCGAAGCCGCCTCCACCGCCGCCCGCCCGGCGGGGGTAAGGCCGTCCAGCCCATCCTCGCCAATGCCGACAAGGGTGAGCCAGCGGCCGTCGTCCGTGGCGGGCGGTTCGGCAGTTGACGCGGCGGAGGCGATGGTTTCACTGCCGGGCATGAATGCATCCGATAACGGCCGGGAGGCTGGCGCCCCGCGCCTGCTCATCCTCGGCGGCACCAGCGAGGCCCGCGAACTCGCCACGGCGTTGCAGGCGCGCGGGGGATTCGCGCTCAGCCTGTCCCTTGCCGGGCGCACGCGCAACCCGCTCCCGATGGGCGCCCCCACCCGCTCGGGCGGCTTCGGCGGGGTGGAAGGTCTCGAAGCGCATCTCAAGGCCGAGCGCATCGACGCGCTGATCGACGCCACCCACCCCTTCGCCGCCACCATGTCGCACAACGCCGCGCAGGCCGCGCGCCGCGCCGGCGTGCCGCTCCTCGCCCTGCTGCGGCCGCCATGGCAGCGCCAGCCGGCCGATGTCTGGACGCAGGCCGCCAGCATTCCCGAAGCGGTGGAAAAGCTCGGCCCCGCCCCGCGCCGGGTGCTGGTCGCGCTCGGCCGCAACGAGGTGCGGGCGCTGGAGGCCGCGCCGCAGCACGCCTATCTCGTGCGCAGCATCGACCCCGTCGACCCGCCGCTCAACGTGCCGCAGGCCCGCTATATCGAGGCGCGCGGCCCGTTTGCCGAAGCGGACGACCACGCTTTGCTCACCGCCCACCGCATCGACGCCATCCTGTCCAAGAACAGCGGCGGGGAAGCGACCTATGGCAAGATCAACGCCGCCCGCGCGCTGGGGATCGAGGTGGTGATGGTCGCCCGCCCGGCCCGGCCTGAAGTCGAGACGGTGGCGAGTGTCGTTCAGGTGCTCGGCTGGCTGGAGACGCTCGGCCGAAGCACCTAGCCTTCCGGCCCCTGCCGGTGCTTCACCGGCCCGCGCGCCCCGCCCGCGCGCCGTCATCCCCGGGCTTAACCTGGGGATCCACGCCTTCGGTGCGACAGCCGGACAACCGCGAACCGTGGCGCACCGGGCCCGGCCCGTTGCTGACGCGCCTTCCGCCACCCCCATCAGTCGTCCCCGGCGCGGCGCGGCGTGTAGACCAGCGCCGGCAGGCCGGGGCGATCGACCAGCCGCGTCTCCGGCGAGCCGACGATGATGCAGGTCGCCATGTCGGCCATGTGCCCGCGCGCATGGCCGAGCGGCACCACCCGCATCCGCTCGTCCGGCCGCCCCACCGCGCGGCCGAAAATGACCGGCACGCCCGCCGGCAGTTCGGCGCGCAAAATCTCGAAGGCGGTGTCGAGCTGGTGCGGGCGGGCTTTCGACACCGGGTTGTAGAAGGCCATGGCGAAGCCGGCCTGCGCGGCGAGCCGCAGCCGCTTCTCGATCACCTCCCAGGGCTTGAGGTTGTCCGAGAGCGAGATGGCGCAGAAATCATGGCCCAGCGGCGCGCCGCATTTGGCCGCCACCGCCAGCATGGCGGTGATTCCCGGCACGATGACGAGGTCGAGCGCCCGCCATTCCGCCGGGCCGGCCTCGATCGCCTCGATCACCGCCGCCGCCATGGCGAACACGCCGGGATCGCCGCCCGACACCATCGCCACCGTCCCGCCGGAGGCGGCATGGGCCAGCGCCGCGCCGGCGCGGGTCAGCTCCTCGCGATTGTCGGACGGGTTGCGCGCCTGCCCCTCGCGCACCGGCACCCGCTCCAGATAGGGCTGGTAGCCATACAGCGCCTCGGCACCGGCCAGCGCGTCGCTCGCCTCCGGGGTGAGATAGCGCGCCTCGCCCGGCCCGAGGCCGACGATGAACAGTTTGCCTTTAGCCATCAGCGCGTCTCCCAGCCCGGCACCAGCACGATGGCGAAATAGGGCGCGGGCGCATCGCCCCGCGTCTCCAGCTTTTCGCACAGGCTGCCCGTCATCGTGCCGCGCTCGACATAGAGCGCCCGCTCCAGCCGTCCGGCAACCGCCAGCGCCCGGCGGATCTTTGGCAGGTTGCGCCCCACCTTCATGATGACAGCCGCGTCCGTGCCTGTGAGCCGGCGCGCGAGTTCCGCCTCGGAGAGCGTGCCCGGCAGGATGCTCAGCACATCGTCGCCCTGCGCGATCGGCGTTCCCGCCTGCGACCAGCAGCCTGACATGCCGGTGACGCCGGCGATGACCTCGGTGGGAAAGCGGTGCGCGAGCCGCACATGCAGGTGCATGTAGGAACCGTAGAACAGCGGGTCGCCTTCCGAGAGCACCGCCACGGTGCGCCCGGCCAGCAGATGCGCCGCCACCGCCTGCGCGGCGTCCTCGTAGAAGCCCGTGATCGCCGTGCGATAGGGCGCCTCGTCCTTCGGCATTTCCGTGGTCACGGGGTAGCCGAGCGGCAGTTCCTCCGCGCCGGGACGGAAATGCGGGTGGGCGATGGCGCGGGCATGGCTGCCATTGCCGAGCTTGGCGAAATAGGCGACGACATCCGCCGCGCCCAGCGCCCGCACCGCTTTCAGCGTGATCAGTTCCGGGTCGCCCGGCCCGACGCCGACGCCGATCAGCCGCCCCTGCGCGATCTCGCTCATAGGCCCGGCCTCGCCAGCGCGTTCACCGCCGCCGCCGTCATGGCGCTGCCCCCTAAACGGCCGCGCACCACCAGCCAGGGCACGCCGTGCTCGCCCAGGGCCAGCGCGTCCTTGGATTCCGCCGCGCCGACAAAGCCGACCGGGATACCCAGAATCGCGGCGGGCTTCGGCGCACCGGCGTCGAGCATTTCCATGAGGCGAAACAGCGCCGTCGGCGCGTTGCCGATGGCGATGACCGCGCCTTCCATATGGTCGCGCCACAGCTCCAGCGCGGCGGCCGAGCGGGTGGTGCCGAGCCGCTCGGCGAGTTCAGGCACATCAGGATCGCGCAGGGTGCAGATCACCTCATTCTGCGCCGGCAGGCGGGCGCGGGTGACGCCATGCGCCACCATCTGCGCGTCGCACAGGATCGGCGCGCCGGCCTTGAGCGCGTTGCGGGCGGCCCGCACCAGATCGGGGGCGAAATCGATGGCGAAGGCGGCTTCCACCAGCCCGCAGGCATGGATCATCCGCACCGCCACATCCGCCTCCTCGGGCGTGAAGCGGCCAAGCTCGGCCTCCTCGCGGATGATGGCGAAGGAGCGCTCATAAATCGCATTGCCGTCGCGCTCATAGTCGAACGGGGTGGACACTCAGGCCAGATCCTTCTGCAACATCGCGCGCAGCTGCGCGGCGGGCACGATGCGGGCGGGCACATCGCGCGGCGTGCCTTCGACCACGAGACCCGCCCCTTCGTCCAGCCCCACGATGGTCAGCGCCGCTTTTGCAGGGTGGGCGCAGCCCTTCGGACACCCGGAAACATGGAGATCGCGCCCGTCGAGCAGCGGCACCAGCGTCGCCGCGAGTTCATGGGTGTCGAGCCGCGCCGAGGCGCAGGCCGGCTGCCCGGCGCAGGCATAGACCCGGCGGCGCGGATCTTTGGGGTCGGCGAGCAGGCCGAGCCCGGCCGCCACGTCGCGCAGAGCCGGCGCCGCCGCGGGCGTGAGCCCGACCAGCAGCAGCGCCCGGCCGGCGGCCGGTTCAGCATGGGCAACCCCGGCCCGGCGCGCCGCCGCGACGAGTTCGTCCAGCGCCGCCGCCCGGATCTGCCCGAAGCCGAGGCCGATTCCGAGCGCGACGCTTCCGTCGCTGAGCGGGTGCAGCCCCACCGGTTCGGCGCCCTCCTCCGGCACGGCAGAGGGCGCCGCGAGGCCGAACGCGGCGCGCAGGGCCTCCATGCCCTCCGCCGCCACAAGTTCCGCCATCCGCGCCGCCGGGCCGCGCGCGGCCAACCGCTGCAGCAGCGCGATGACCAATGCCGCCGCGCGCTCCAGCGTCACCTCGCCGAGCGGCGTGCCGGCCAGCGCGAGGGAAAGCCCCCTTTCCCCGGCGCTCACCGCGATATCCGCCTTCAGCCCGCCGAGCCGGAACCGGCCGCCCCCATCCACCACCACGGAGGCCTTCGGCGCCAGATGCGGCACCAGCGGCGCCGCGCGCTCAGAAATCGCCTGCGCCAGCGGGCGCGGGTCGAAGCGCTCCGCAGGGTCGCGGCCCGCCAGCGCGCTCACCTCCACCGGAAAGCCCTGCGGCACGTCGATGCCGAGCGCCGCCACCGCCTCGGCAAGGCCCGGCGCGGTCGCGGCCGTCAGCCCGCGCAGCTGCAGCTTGCCGCGTGCCGTCACCTCAAGGATGCCGTTGCCAAGTTCGGCCGCAAGCCACGCCAGCCCGGCGAGTTGGTCCAGCGTCAGTGGTGCCAGCGGCTGCAGCCGCGCCAGCAGCCCGTCGCCGGTTTGCATCGGCTCCGGCAGGCTCGGGCAGGCGCCGCGCCGCAGGGAGAGGAGCGCGCTCATTCCGCCGCCTCCCCGGCAAGCGTGGCGAGGTCGGCCCCGACATCGTTGCGGCGCGGGTGCCAGAGCCCCTTGTCGCGCGCGCCCTCGAAACGGGCGGCGATGAAGCCCGCCGCCTCGGGCGAGGCATCCATCAGGAAGGCGCGCACCCCGGCATCGCCGACATAGGCGCCGTGCAGCGCGTCGATGAGGTGGCCGGGCACCGCGCGCGTCGCCTCGGCGAAGCCGATCAGCCGGTCCACCGTCTCGGCCATTTCCGCCGCCCCACGCGGGCCGTGGCGGGTGAGGCCTACGATATAGCGCGGGTCCACCCGCCCGCGCGCGATCCGCGCCAGCGCCGCTACCAGCGGGCGGGCCTTGGGATGGGCGGGATCGGAGGTGTCGAGCACCACGAGGTCCGGCGTGCGGCCGAGCTTTTCCGCCGCCGCCGCGAAGCCGCCGATGAAGGCGAGGTCGGCGTCGCCCTCCAGCAGGTCGCGGCCGGGATCATCGGCGCCATGCACCAGAAGGTCCGCCGCCGCCACCCGCGCCGCGAAATCGCCCGTCGCGCGGCCCGCGCCTTCCGCCCCGCCATAGGCATGCGAGGCGCTGGCGAGATAGGCGTCGGCCAGCGCCTCCCGCTCCACCCCGTCCGCGCTGCGTTCCAGCCCGGCGCCATAGGCCCCCGGCGCGGTGCCGAAAATGCGCGCGGCATTCTCGCCTGCGGCCTTGAGCGGGTTCTCCTCCTCGCTCTCCTCGCGCCGCGCCACCGCCCGCAGCGCGGCGTCGAGGAGCGCGATCTGCGCCGGGAACAGGTCGCGGAACAGGCCCGATATGCGGAAGGTCACGTCAACGCGCGGGCGCCCCAGCACGGCCGGCGGCAACACCTCGATGCCGGTAACGCGGCCCGAGCCCGGGTCCCACACCGGCCGTGCGCCGATCAGCGCCAGGCCCTGCGCGATCTCCTCGCCGCCGGTGCGCAGCGTCGCGCTGCCCCAGAGGTCGAGCACGAGCGAGCGCGGCCAGTCGCCATGCGCCTGCGCATAGGCGCGCACGATCTCGTCGGCGGCCAGCCGGCCGAGATCCATCGCGGTCGCGGTCGGCAAGGCGCGGGGGTCGCTGGTGAACAGGTTCCGCCCGGTCGGCACCACGTCCGAGCGCCCGCGCCCCGGCGCGCCGGCCGGGCCGGCCGCCACCCGCCGCCCGTCCAGCGCCGCCAGCAGCCCGTCGCGCTCGGCGGCGCCGCAGGGGCCACGGCCATAGACATGGAAGCCGTCCTTCAGCCGCATCTCCTTGATGTCGCAGAGAAAGGCGTCGATCTGGCGCAGCGCCTCCTCCGGGTCGGCGTCCGCGCTCAGCCCGGCGTCGCGGGCAAAGCCGGTGCGGGTCGCCTCTTCGACGATCAGCCGGGCGAGGCGCGCGCGCCGGCGCCCGTCGAGCCCGTCGGCCTGGGCATATTCATCCACCAGCCGCTCCAGCGCGGCGGCCTCGCCGGCAAGGCCGGCCTCCTGCGTCGGCGGCGGCAGATGGCCAAGCGTCACCGCCGCGATCCGCCGCTTGGCCTGCGCCGCCTCGCCGGGATTTGACACGATGAAGGGGTAGGCCACCGGCAGGGCGCCGAGCACGATTTCGGGGAAACAGGCGCGGGTGAGTGCCACATGCTTGCCCGGCAGCCATTCCAGCGTGCCATGCGCGCCCATATGCACCAGCGCGTCGGCGGAACCTTGCAGCCACAGGCCGAAGGCCAGCAGCCCGTGGCGCGGCGGCAGGGCGGGATCGTGATACTGCGCCCGCCGCTCGGCCACCGAGCCGCGCTCCGGCGCCAGCGCCACGGTGACATGGCCGAAGCGGGCGGCACGGAAACGGAAGGCGCCGTCGAACAGGTCCGGGTCGTCCTCCGGCGCTCCCCAGGCGGCCTCAACAGCGGCGACGGCCTCGGGCGGGAGAGCCGCGAGATGGGCGCGATAGGCGGCGAGGGAGAGAACACCGTCGTGCCGCGCAAAGCCCTCTCCCCGACGGGGAGAGGGTTGGGTGAGGGGGAGAACGGGCGCGGAGGGGAAAGCACCCCTCACCCCATCCCTCTCCCCGTCGGAGAGAGGGGGTGGCCCGCCCCTCACCGCCGCCACCAGCGCCTTCTCATCCGCCGGCACATCCTCCACCGCGTAGCCGGCGGTGCACAAATCCGCCAGCAGCGCGCGCACGCTCGCCGGCACGTCGAGCCCCACCGCCCAGCCGGTGCGGCCGGGGGCGCCGGCATAGTCCGGCATCAGCACGGTGATCCGGCGGTCGGCACGGGGAGTCTGTCGCAGCCGCACCAGCGCCGCGACCCGGTCGGCGATCTGCGCCACCCGGTCCGGCTCGGGAAGGTTCACCAGCGCGGCGAAGCCGGGCACGGCGGGGGTTTCCTGCGGCGCCTTGAAGGAGAGCGCCCCGGCCAGCACCCGCCCGTCGAGCTCGGGCAGCACCACATGCATGGCGAGATCGGCGCTGGTCAGCCCGCGCGCGCCCTCCGCCCACGCCGCGCGCTTCGTGGTGGCGACAATCGCCTGCAGCACCGGCACGCCAGGCGCGTCGAGCACCGTCGCCTCGCCGGGATCGGCGGCGGCGAAGGCGGTGAGCGTCAGGATCGCGGCCGGGTCCATGCCCGCCAGCGCCGCCTTCAGGAAGGCGATGGAGGTCGGCTCCTTCAGGCTGGCGACATAGATCGGCCGGGGGTCGAGCCCGCGCGCGCGAAGCGCCGCGCACAGCGCCTCCACCGGCGCGGTATCGCCCGCCAGCGCCATGGAGCGGTAGAAGATGATCGGGATGGCGGGGCGGGCAGCCTCCAAAAGTGAGAGGCCCTCATCCCCGGGCTTGACCCGGGGACCCAGCGTTTCCCCATCCGCACGCCACTGCGGCTGGGTGGCCGGGTCAAGCCCGGTCCTGAGGGCCTGTTGGTCCTCGAAAGCCCTCTTCCCGTCGGGGAGAGGGTTGGGTGAGGGGGACGCAGTGCCCCCCTCATAACCCCCCGCCAGCGGCAGGTTTTGCGGCGCCGGCGGGGAGGCCATCGCCCGTCCCGCATAGCCGGCGAGAACCCGCAGCAGCGCGGCCATATTCGCCGGCCCGCCGGCGCGGAAATAGCCGAGCAGCGTCGCGAGCTCGGCCTCCGCAAGGGTGGAGGCCTCGGCAAGGCGCGGGTCGTCGCGGTCCTCGCCCGGCAGCACGGCGAGCGTGAAGCCCCGCGCCCGCGCCTCGGCGCTGAGCCGGTCGACGCCATAGCGCCACCAGTCGAGCCCGCCGAGCAGCCGCACCACCACGATGCGGGCTCGGCTCCCCACCTTGTCGATCCACAGATCGACCGACATCGGGTGCCGGAGATCGCGCAGATTGGCCAGCCGCAGGCTGGGCAGCCCCGGTCCCGCCATTACCTCCTGTGCCATCACCTCCTGCGCCCGCGCCAGCGCGCCGAGGTCGCTGTCGGCAAAGGAGACGATCACCACCTCGCCGGGCGTCTGGCCGAGATCGACCGGCTCGACGAGGTCGTCGAGGCTGGAGGAGGTGGTGGTGAGGATGTGCATGGGGTGGCGCGTCTCCCGTCAGAATGCCGTCATCCCCGGGCCTGGCCCGGGGATCCACGACTTTGGAGCCGCAAGACGTGGATGGCCGGGACACGCCCGGCCATGACGCCTGTTCCGGTGGCCAAACCGCGCGCAACGAGCATCCTTCGAGGCCCGGACAAGGTCCGGGCACCTCAGGATGACGTGGTGCTGTGGGGCAGGTTCACTCACGCCGCCACGCTCTCCCCGGCGAGGATCGCTTCCACCTTCGCCCGGTCCAGCCCCTTCAGCCCGATGGCGACGAGGCGGCCGGTGCGCGCGCCCTCGCCCCAGGGCCGGTCGAAATGGTGCGCCACGCGCGGGCCCACCGCCTGCACCAGCAGCCGCATCGACTTGCCGGCGACGGGCAAGAACCCCTTCACCCGCAGCACATCCGCCTCCTCCGCCGCCCGCGCCACCCGGGCGGCAAACTCGGCCGGATCGGTGATTTCAGGCACTTCGACGACGAAGCTGTCGAAATCGTCATGGTCGTGGTCGAGTTCATTGTCGTGATGCGTCTTGCGGTTCTCGATGTCGTTCTCGGTGCCGATGCCGAGTCCCATCAGCAGCGCCGGGTCGATCCGCCCCTCGGTCACGCTCACCACACGCACGCCTTTGGGCAGCTCGGCGTCGAGCGCGGCGCGGGCCTTGGCCTGCCCGGCGGCGTCGATCAGGTCGGCCTTGGTGAGGAGGACAAGGTCGGCGCAGGCGATCTGGTCGTCGAACACTTCCTCGATCGGGTCGTCATGGTCGAGGCTGTCATCGGCCGCGCGCTGGGCGGCAAGCGCGTCGTGATCGTGCGCGACGCGGCCCGACGCCAGCGCCTCGCCATCCACCACCGCCACCACGCCGTCCACCGTCACCCGGCTCTTGATCGCCGGCCAGTGGAAGGCCTGCACAAGCGGCTTGGGGAGCGCGAGGCCGGAGGTCTCGATCAGGATGTGGTCGACCTTCGGCTCCAGGGCGAGGATGGCGTCGAGCGCCGGCACGAAATCATCCGCCACGGTGCAGCAGATGCAGCCATTGGCCAGCTCGACGATGTTTTCCTCCGGGCAGGATTCGACGCCGCAGCCCTTCAATATCTCGCCATCGATGCCGACATCGCCGAACTCGTTGACGATCACCGCGAGGCGCCGCCCCCCGGCATTCTCCAGCACATGGCGAATGAGGGTGGTCTTACCCGAGCCGAGGAAGCCGGTGACGATGGTGCAGGGAACACGATCAAGCGCGGCGGGGCGGGATTGGGTCGGCATGCGGCATCTCCACGAAGCTCAGGAATCGCGGGATGCGTCGGTCGCGGAAAGGAGCTTCCGCGCGAAGCCGCGCGCCTCAGCACGGCTCTGCCTGTCTGCCGGGCACCCCGCCGGCACGCACGACCGGACCACCGGCAGGTCTCCTGGCTCGCGGGTCGCTGCCTCGTCGCCGCCTTCCCGGAGAGGTCTCCAGTGGCTTCCGGCTGAGGCTCGCCGCTCACAGTTGCGGGGGCAGCCGCGGAATTGGGGGCCTGAAAGCGCCCCGCACCGCATTCCCTCTTCGTCCCTCCCTGGCGGGAGGAAACCGACGGTCGCGGCCACTTAAGGAGGCTTGGCCGGCAAAGTCAAACCGGACGGCGCCGGTTGCCCGGCGATGCGCCCCGGCTATAGTCCGCCGCTCGCCCGCAGCCGACGACAGGAGCCGACGACGATGACGCCTCGCTTTGCCCCGGCCCCCGCTCCATGGCGCTGACCCTCGTCCTCGGCGGCGCCCGCTCCGGCAAGAGCGCCTATGCCGAGGGCCTCATCTCAGGCTTTTCCCCGCCCTGGAGCTACATCGCCACCGCGCAGGCCTGGGACAGCGAGATGGAAGAGCGCATCGCCCTGCACCGCGCCCGGCGCGGCGCGGGCTGGCAGACGCTGGACGCCCCGCACGAGCTTGCCGACGCCTTGCGCACGTTGCCGCCCGGCCGGCCGGTGCTGGTGGACTGCCTCACCCTCTGGCTCAGCAACCGGATGCTGGCGGAGGCCGACCTCGCCAGCGAGTGCGCCGCGCTGGTCGAGGCGCTCGCCAGCCATGAGGGGCCGGTCTTCGTGGTGTCGAATGAGGTCGGGCTCGGCATCGTGCCCGACAACGCGCTGGCCCGCCGCTTCCGCGACGCGCAGGGCCGGCTCAACCAGGCGGTCGCCGCCCGTGCCGACAGCGTGATCTTCGTGGTCGCCGGCCTGCCGATGAAGGTGAAGTGATGACCGAGATATCTCCCGAGGAAGCCGCCCGCCACCGCGCCAAGATGGAAAAGCGCAAGGCGGTGCAGGACGCGGAAGTGGCGGAAAAATCCGTAGAGAAGGGCCTGCTCATCGTCCATACAGGCCCCGGCAAGGGAAAATCCACCGCCGCCTTCGGCCTCGCTCTGCGCACGCTCGGCCAGCCTGATGGGGCCAAGGTCGGCGTGGTCCAGTTCATCAAGGGCGCGTGGGATTCGGGCGAGCGCCGCGCGCTGGAAAGCTTCGGCCCGCGCGTGGAATGGCACTCCATGGGCGAGGGCTTCACCTGGGAGACGCAGGACCTCGCCCGCGACATCGCGGCCGCCCGCCGGGCCTGGGACAAGGTGCGGGAGATGATGGACGATCCCGCCATCGGCCTACTCATCCTCGACGAGCTGAACATCGCGCTGCGCTACGATTATCTGCCGCTGCCCGAGGTCGTCGCGGCGCTCAGCGCCCGCCGCGAAGGGCTGCACATCGTCGTCACCGGCCGCAACGCCAAGGCGGAGCTGATCGAGGCCGCCGATCTCGTCACCGAGATGGGCCTCGTCAAGCACCACTTCAAAGCCGGGGTGAAGGCGCAGAAGGGCATCGAGTTTTGATCCACCCGTCACAAGAAGCTGCAAGAATTTGCACGCGGCGATCTCGCAATTGTGCGGCGACATTCCTATCTGATACACAGCGCCGAGTGTTGCGGCGTCATGCTTTCATGGAGAAACGCTTCGATGCGTTCCACCCCTATCGCCTACCTGTTCTGGTGCTTCGGCCTGATCGGCGTGTGCGGCATCCAGCGTTTCTATACCGGCCGCTACTGGACGGGTGCGCTCTGGCTGCTGACCCTCGGCCTGCTTGGCATCGGCCAGATCATCGATCTGTTCCTCATTCCCGGCATGGTGCGCGAAGCCAATCTGGAGCGCCGCGTCGACTATCTGGAAGCCCGGCGCGGCTGATATCCCGCCGCATTGAAGTGTCCTGTGCGACCCTTCCTGTCCTCTCTCCATTGGGGAGAGGTGGCCCGCGCAGCGGGTCGGTGAGGGGGCTCCCGGTTGATCGGCCCACAGGCCCCTCACCCCATCCCTCTCCCCGACGGGGAGAGGGTGCATGACCGCCCCCCGTTCTCCCCTCGCCCTCATGTTCCAGGGCACCGGCTCGGATGTCGGCAAGTCGCTGATTGTCGCCGGCCTCGCCCGCGCCTTCACCCTGCGCGGGCTGAAGGTGCGTCCGTTCAAGCCGCAGAACATGTCGAACAACGCCGCCGTGACCGAAGACGGCGGCGAGATCGGCCGGGCGCAGGCGCTGCAGGCCCGCGCGGCGCGCGTGGCGCCGTCCGTCCACATGAACCCGGTGCTCTTGAAACCCCAGAGCGAGACGGGCGCGCAGGTCATCGTGCAGGGCCGGGCGCAGGGCACGGCGAAGGCGGCGGACTACCAGGCGCTGAAGCCCGCGCTGATGGCCGCCGTGCTCGACAGCTATGGCCGGCTGCAGGCGGAGGCCGACCTCGTGCTGGTGGAGGGCGCCGGCTCGGCCTCCGAAATCAATCTGCGCGCCAATGACATCGCCAATATGGGATTTTCCCGCGCGGCGAATGTCCCCGTCATCCTGATCGGCGATATCGACCGCGGCGGCGTCATCGCCAGCCTGGTCGGCACCAGGGCGGTGCTGCCGGAGGACGATGCGGCGATGATCCGCGGCTTTCTGGTCAACCGCTTTCGTGGCGACCCCACTCTGTTCGCCGCCGGCATGGACGAGATCGCCGCCCGCACCGGCTGGCAGGCGCTCGGCCTCATCCCGTTCTTCCACGAGGCCCGCCGCCTGCCGGCGGAGGACGCGCTGGCGCTCGACGCCCCGACGCCGGCGAAGCCGGGAGCGCGGGTGAGGATCGCCGTGCCGCTGCTGCCGCGCATCGCCAATTTCGACGATCTCGACCCGCTGGAAGCCGAGCCCGGCGTCGAGGTGGTGCGCGTGCGCCCCGGCACGCCGCTCCCGGCCGATGCGGCTCTCATCCTGCTGCCGGGCTCGAAATCCACCATTGCCGACCTTGAGGACTTCCGCCGCGAGGGCTGGGACATCGACCTCTACGCCCATATCAGGCGCGGCGGGCGGGTGCTCGGCCTGTGCGGCGGCTACCAGATGCTGGGGCGCACTTTGGCCGACCCGGGGGGCGTGGAAGGCCCGCCGGGCAGCGTGCCCGGCCTCGGCCTCATCGAGGTCGACACCGTGCTGTCAGGCGAAAAGCGGCTGGTGGCGGTCACCGGCACCGCCGGCGGCGCGCCGTTTTCCGGCTATGAGATGCATATGGGCGTCACCGATGGCCCCGGCCGCGCCCGGCCCTTCGCGCAACTCGACGGCGCCGGGCCGGAAGGCGCTGTGTCCCCGGATGGGCGCGTCATGGGCACCTATGCCCACGGCCTGTTCACGGACGACCGCCAGCGCGCGCACTGGCTGGCGACGCTCGGCGCGCCGCCGAGCGGCCTCGACTATGAGGCCGGGGTGGAGGCGACGCTCGACGCGCTGGCCGCGCATCTGGAACGCCATGTCGATCTCGACCGGCTGCTGGCGATCGCGGCGAATGTCCCTCATGCCCGGGCTTGACCCGGGCACCCAGTGACCGGAGCGGACCCGAATGATCTTCAGTTCCCACGCAAAGGCTGGATCCGCGGGTCAAGCCCGCGGATGAGGGCGCGAGGGTTATGTGCCCCTCACCACCACGCCACCAGCGCCAGCCCCGCCACCAGCGCCACCATCACCGCATCCGCCGCGCGATAGAGCGCCAGCGCCCGGCGGATATCGGCGGCGGTGCATTCATAGCGCCCGCCCGCGCCCATCAGTCCGTCCACCGAAAGCGTGCCGCCATAATGGCGCGGCCCGGCAATGGCGATGCCGAGCGCGCCGGCCATCGCCGCCTCCGGCCAGCCGGCATTGGGCGAGCGGTGGCGGCCCGCGTCGCGCCGTATCGCCACTATCGCCCGCCAGGGCGAGGCGCCGCGCACGAACACCGCCCCCACCACGATCAGCGCGCCGGAAAGCCGCGAGGCCGGCAGGTTGATCAGGTCGTCGAACCGCGCGCTCGCCCAGCCGAAATGCAGATGCCGGGCGGTGCGATGGCCGATCATGCTGTCGGCGGTGTTCACCCCCTTGTAGATCGCCGCCCCCGGCAATCCGGCAATCGCCATCCACAGCGCCGGCGCCACCACCCCGTCGGAATAGTTCTCCGCCAGGCTCTCGATCGCCGCCCGCGCCACCCCGGCCTCGTCGAGCTTGTCCGGGTCGCGCCCGACAATGTGCGAGACCGCCCGCCGCCCCTCCTCCAGGCTCACCTCCAGCCCATCCGCCACCGCGCCGACGAACTGGTAGAGGCTGCGCTGCGCCAGCAGGCTGGAGCCGGCGAGCGCCGCCAGTAGGACGCCAAGCGGCAGCGTCATCGCGAGGCCCTGCAGCAGCAGCCCGGCCGTCCCGCTCGCCACGACGATCACCACCAGCGCCCCCAACCCGGCGAGGCGCCGCTCGCGCGGGGCGGCGGCGTCGCGGTTGACATGGCGGTCGAGCCAGCCGATCAGCCGGCCGATCCACATCACCGGATGGCCGATCCGGGCGAGCAAAAACGAGGGATAGCCAAACGCGGCCTCGAACAGCAGCGCCGCCAGGGTTAAACCAAGGGTAAGTTCGAGGCTCATCACAAGTGATTCTCTGGCAAGTGATTCTGTGGGAAGTGATTCTCTCGCTTGCAGGGCAAACGAATCCACCGGCCGTGCGGCACCACCATTTCCGCCCGCGCGACCGCTATCAAGACCCGCGGCGCCGCCATGCCCGCCTAACCGGACGAACACGCGCGGAATGA
This sequence comes from Xanthobacteraceae bacterium 501b, assembly GCA_000378025.1. Taxonomy (GTDB): domain Bacteria; phylum Pseudomonadota; class Alphaproteobacteria; order Rhizobiales; family Xanthobacteraceae; genus Ancylobacter. Next base: position 390,121 of record KB899087.1, on the reverse strand, counting down.
ACATTCCCGTCACCTCATCGCACGGCATCCTGCCGCCTCACATCGAGGAGGCGAAGCGGGCGCGGCTGGCCGAGGTATTCGGCTTCGACCGTTTCCGCCCCGGCCAGCAGGAGGTCGTCGATTCCATCCTCGCCGGCGTGCCGACGCTGGCGGTTATGCCGACCGGCGCCGGCAAGTCGCTGTGCTACCAGCTGCCCGCGCTGGTGAAAGGCGGGCTCTCCATCGTCGTCTCGCCGCTGATCGCGCTGATGGACGACCAGGTGAACGCGCTGAAGCTGCAGGGCGTCGCCGCCGAGGCCATCCATTCGGGAAAATCCCGCGAGGAAAATGTCGCGATCTGGCGCCGGGTGGCGGCGGGCGAGGTGCGCCTGCTCTATCTCGCCCCCGAACGCCTGCTCACCGAGCGCATGCTGGCCGCGCTGTCGCGTTTCTCGCTGGGCCTGGTGGCGGTGGACGAGGCGCACTGCATCTCGCAATGGGGCCATTCCTTCCGCAATGAATATCTCGGCCTCGGCCGGCTGCGCGAGCTTTTCCCCGGCCTGCCGCTGGTGGCGATGACCGCCACCGCCGACAAGGCGACCCGCGACGACATTGTCGAGCGGCTGTTCGGCGGGCAGGCGCGGGTGTTCGTTTCCGGTTTCGACCGGCCGAATATCTTCATCGCCGTCGAGGACAAGAAGGACCCGGCGCGGCAGATCGAGAGCTATGTCCGCGCCCGCCCCGGCATGGCCGGCATCATCTACCGCATCTCGCGCAAGAAGGTGGACGAGACCGCCGAGCGGCTTTCCACGGCCGGCATCCGCGCCTTGCCCTACCATGCCGGCATGAGCGCGGAGGCCCGCGCCGCCAACCAGGAGACCTTTCTGGCCGAGGACGGGGTGGTGATGGTCGCCACGGTGGCCTTCGGCATGGGCATCGACAAGTCGGATGTGCGCTATGTGCTGCATGCCGACGCGCCGGGCACGCTGGAATCCTACTATCAGGAGATCGGCCGCGCCGGCCGCGACGGCCAGCCGGCCGAGGCGCTGCTGCTCTATTCCGCTGGCGACATCGCCACCCGCCGCCGCTTTCTCGACGAGGAACCCTCCCCGCCCGAGCGCAAGATGGTGGAGGCCCGCCGGCTCGACGCCATGGTCGGCTTCTGCGAGGCCGTCACCTGCCGGCGCGCCGTGCTGCTCGGCTATTTCGGCGAGCGCGCCAAGGCCTGCGGCGCCTGCGATGTCTGCCGCGACCCGCCCAAGGTAATCGACGCCAGCGCCGACGCCCAGCTGGTGCTGCGCCTCGTGCGCGCCACCGGCGAGCGTTTCGGCGCCGCCTATCTCGCCAGCGTCGTCACCGGCCAGCGCACCGACCAGATCTGCGGGCGCGGCCATGACAAGCTCGCCGGTTTCGGCGCCGGCGGCGACAAGCCGGCGACCGAGTGGCGCGCTCTGTTGCGCCAGCTGGTCGCCACCGGGGCGCTGCACGCCGACCCCACCCGCTTTGGCGCCCTCACCCTCACCGAGATCGGCCTCGCCGTGCTCGGCGGCACCCGCGCCTTCACCCTGCGCGCGCCGGTCAAGCGCTCGCGCGAGCGTTTCGCCCGCTCCGACAGCGGGGCGGAACTGGCCCCGGCGGAGACGGCGCTGCTCGGCAAGCTCAAGGCGCTGCGGCGCGATCTCGCCAAGGAGCGCAACGTGCCGGCCTATGTCGTCTTCGCCGACAAGACGCTGGAGGAGATGGCGGTGGAGCACCCGCGCACCCGCACCGAGCTGGCCGGGGTCAAGGGCGTCGGCGCCGCCAAGCTGGAAGCCTTCGGCACTGCCTTTCTTAAGATTCTCAAAGAATTCACCTGACAGCCGAAAAGAATTCGAGCCGGGGACTTTTCCACACGCAGGAGAGTTCACGAACGACGAATCCCTCCCTAGACTGCGGATCAACGGACGCAAAAGTCCGGAATGACCCAGAGCCTGATCCGATCAGGTTGAATCAACCTGATCGGTGAATCAGTCTCTAAACTATTGATAGAGAACGTTTTACCGATCTGATTGCAAGGCAATCAGATCGGAACGTGCTCTGGTTCCGGGATGGAAACGATGAAGCTTCACCTGTTGACTGCGGCGCTGGCCGCCACCTCCCTACTCGCCACGCTCCCCCCCGCGGCGGCGCACGGCCCGACCCGCCAGAAGATTTCCGAGAAGATCGAGATCAACGCCCCGCCGGAAAAGGTGTGGGCCGTCGTCTCCAATTTCCAGGATGGCAGCTGGATCCCGGTGGTCGCCAAGACCGAAGGCACGGGCGGCAATGCGGCCGGCGCCAAGCGCACCCTCACCTTGAAGAACGGCGCTACCGTCGAGGAAGAGGTCGCCAAGTTCGAGCCGGAAAAGATGACCCTGATGTACCGCATCGACAAGGTCGACGTCGCGGTGCTGCCGGTGACGAACTACTCCTCCTGGCTCATCGTCACCCCGGCCGATGGCGGCGCCAAGTCCGAAGTCGAATGGCGCGGCGCCTTCTATCGCGGCTACCCCAATAACGACCCGCCGCCGGAGCTGAACGACGAAGCCGCCGTCAACGCCGTCACGGGCCTCTACAAGGCGGGCCTCGGCGAGCTGAAGAAGAAGATCGAGGGCGGCAGCTGAGCCGTGACGGCGCCCCCGATCACGCGGCGCCGGGCTCCCTCTCCCCGTCGGGGAGAGGGCTGGGGTGAGGGGTATTGGATGCGGAAAGGCATGGAGGAACGGGCCATGCCCGGTCCCAACCTCGCTCTGGACCCCTCGGCTACCAAAACCCCGTCATGCCCGAGCTCGGCCCGGGCATGACGCCTTTGACGACGGACCTCGCCCCCGAACGCGAAGCGTCTCCTGTCCGTCCCGGCGTCATCCCGGCCGCGCGACCGCGCGCGCCGGGATTGCGCGCCGCCTCCGCCCGATCCCGGATCGACCTTCGGTCGTCCGGGATGACGGTGATCGGTGCACTGGCCCACCTCGCCCTCCTCCTCGCCCCGCCCGCCCTTGCGGATGAAGCCTTCATCACCTCGCAGCCGGCAGAGGCGCTTTCCATCGTCGACCTCACCACCCGCAAGGTCGTCGCCACCCTGCCCATCTCAGGCAAACCCGCCGGCATCGCGGTGAGCGTCGATGGCGCGCGCGCCTTCGTCACCTCGCCGGACGGCAAGGCGCTGACCATCCTTGATGCCGCCACCCGCACCGTCACCCACCGGGTGGAGCTTGGCGGCGGTCCGCTCGGCGTCGCCGTCCACCCCTCCGGCAGCCCGGCCTATGTCGCCGACTGGTACCAGCACCGCATCAAGGTGGTGGACGCGGCGAGCGGCACGGTTTCCGGCGAGGTGGCGGTCGGCCAATCCCCTTCCGGCCTCGCGGTGACGCCGGACGGCGCGCTGCTGCTCTCGGCCGACCGCGATTCCGACGCGGTGAGCCTGATCGACACCGCGACGCTGACCCGCCTTGCCTCGATCCCGGTCGGCGCCCGCCCCTTCGGCGTCACCATCGACGCGGAAGGCGCCCGCGCCTACACCGCCAACGTCGCCTCCAATGATGTGAGCGTGATCGACCTCAAGGCCCGCAAGGTGGTGGCCACGGTGACAGTCGGCGCGCGGCCCTATGCGGTGGCGCTGGCGAGGGGGCTGGCCTTCGTCACCGACCAATATGATTCCACAGTCACCGTGTTCGACACCAAAACGCTGGAAAAGCGCGCCACTATCCCGGTCGGCGATTACCCCGAGGGCATCGCCGCCAGCCGCGATGGCGCGTTCGTCTATGTCGCCTGCTGGGAGGCCAATACGCTTGACATCATCGACAGCGCGACGCTGAAGGTGGTGGAGACGATCCCGGTTGCCGACGGCCCGCGCGCCTTCGGCGCCTTCATCCGCCGAACAGGCGAATGAGATAGGGCCCCCCTCGTCGGCGGGCCCTATGATGCCGCCCGCACAACAGGAGGCACCGCCATGGATCCCGATTTCTGGCACAAGAAGTGGGAGGCGAACGAGATCGCCTTTCACGAAGGCGCGGCCAACACCCTGCTGGTCCGCCATTTCCACGCGCTGGGCCTCGCGCCGGGTGCCCGCGTGTTCGTGCCGCTCTGCGGCAAGAGCCATGACCTGCACTGGCTGCTGGCACACGGCTTTGAGGTCGCCGGCGCGGAGCTGAGCCGCCTCGCCGTCGAACAGCTCTTCACCGAACTCGGCGTCACTCCTGAAATCACCGAGATCGGCCCGCTGGAGCGCTTCGCGGCGGAGGGGATCACGATCTTCGTCGGCGATATCTTCGACCTCACGCGCGAGGTGCTGGGGCCTGTCGCCGCGATCTATGACCGCGCCGCCCTCGTCGCCCTGCCCGAGGCGATGCGCGCCCGCTACGCCGCCCATCTCGTGCATCTCACGCACAGTGCGCGCCAGCTGCTGATCACCTTCGACTACGACCAGAGCCTCACCGTCGGCCCGCCCTTCGCCGTCGACGAGCACGAGGTGCGCCGCCTCTATGGCGCGGCCTACCACCCCTCCCTGCTGGAACGGCACCCGCTGAAGGGCGGGCTGCGCGGCGTCGGGCCGGTGGTCGAGGACGTGTGGAAGTTGGAGCGGCGCTAGAGCGTTTTCGAGCGAAGTGGATACCGGTTCGCGAGAGGAAGACGCGATAAAACAAACAATGAGATCATTTCACCGTTTCCATGAAACATTGAAATGATCTGAGCGCACGCCGCGCTACCCTCATGCCCGGGCTTGACCCGGGCATGAGGGCGTCAGGATAGACGCACTTCAGATCGCGTAATCGCCCGGCTGCTGCGCCGGCGGCGCCTTGGTGTCGACGCCGGGGCCGTTGGAGGCGAACAGGCGGGCACGGTCGAGCCGCACCGCCACCTTCTCGCCGATCGGCACCCGCACCGTGGGGGCGATGTCGGCCTCCAGCACCGCGCTGCCCACCGCGATTTCAACCCGGCGGATGGCGCCGTGGCGGCGGAAGGCGCGCACCTGGCCCTTCAGCCCCGCCGTGCCGGGCAGGCCCAGCGTCACGTCATGCGGGCGCACATAGAGCAGGCCCGGCCCATCGGGCACGGACTGCGTCGCCGCGGCGATGGCGGTTGCGCCCGCCAATGCGACGCCGCTCTTCACCTCGACCTCGATCCGGCTCGATTCGCCCATGAAGCCGAACACGGCGGCAGTTTCCGGCCGGTCATAGACATCATCGGGCGTGCCGACCTGCTCGATCTTGCCCTTGCCCATCACCACCACCCGGTCGGCGAGTTCCAGCGCCTCCTCCTGGTCATGGGTGACGAACAAAGTGGTGTGGCCGGTGCGGTCGTGCAGCTCGCGCAGCCAGCGGCGCAGTTCCTTGCGCACCAGCGCGTCGAGCGCGCCGAAGGGCTCGTCCAGCAGCAGCACCTTGGGCTCGATGGCGAGCGCGCGGGCGAGCGCCACGCGCTGGCGCTGGCCGCCGGAAAGCTGCGCCGGGAAGCGGCCGCCAAAGGCCTCCAGCTGCACCAGCGCGAGAAGATCGGCGACGCGCGAGCGGATTTCGCTTTCCGAAGGCCGCTCGGCGCGCGGGCGCGAGCGCAGGCCGAAGGCGACATTCTCCGCCACCGTCATGTGGCGGAACAGGGCGTAGTTCTGGAACACGAAGCCGATGCCGCGCCGGCGCACCGGCACCGAGAGCGCGTCATGCCCATCGAACAGCACCCGTCCATGGCTCGGCTGCTCCAGCCCGGCGACGATGCGCAGCAGCGTGGTCTTGCCCGAGCCGGAAGGCCCCAGCAGCGCCACCAGCTCGCTGGGCTTCACATCGAGCGAGACGTTGGAAAGCGCCGGCGCCCCGCTGCCGAAGCTCTTGCCGACCTGGTCGATGGTGACGGCAACCGTCATGAATTCACTCTCTTTAGATGTACTAAATGGAATTATCCGCAAGATATCCGAAAATTCGCCGCTGTGAACCCCGCCCGGCGCAGGCCGGGGCCGCGTTGCGGCGTTTCCCGTGGCGGAGAGCTGGGGATTGGCGCTAGAACCGCACCAGCTTCACCGGATACCTCGTGGAATGACCGACACCGCCGCCCCGCTCGTCCTCAATCTCGACGGCTACACGCCCCTGCCGCCCGGCAAGATCGCCGGGGTGGTGACGATGCTTGACATGACCGCCCCGCCCCCGCCTTTGCCGGAGCGGGCCAGCGAGGGCCTGACGCTGGAGCGGATGACCGCGCCTGATGTCGCCTGGTATCGCGCGCTGTTCCGTCGCGTCGGCGAGGACTGGCTGTGGTTCTCGCGGCTGCGGATGAGCGACGCCGAGCTCGCCGCGATCCTTAACTCCCCCGAGGTGGAGGTGCTGGTGCTGCGCAAGGACGGCGTGGAGGCCGGCTATATCGAGCTGGACGGCCGCGAGCCGGGCGAAATCGAGCTGGCCTTTGTCGGGCTGGTGCCTGAGATGGTGGGCAGCGGCGCCGGCCGCTTCATGATGAACCGGGCGCTGGCCCGCGCCTGGGAGCGCCGGCCCCGGCGGGTGCATGTCCACACCTGCACCCATGACAAGCAGGGCGCGCTGACCTTCTACCTCAAGGCCGGTTTCCGCCCCTATGCGAGCGCGGTGGAGATCGTCGACGACCCCCGCCTCGCCGGGGTGCTGGCGCGCGAGGCGGCGCCGCATGTGCCTGTTATCGAGGCCGGCTGAGCGCGCTCAGGCGCCGAGCACGACCCGGGCGCGGCCGGCGATGTTGCGCGGCGGCATTTCCACCGGCGCCTCGACCCGCTCGCGCTCGCCGAGCGCTTCCATCTTCTTCAGCTCGTCCAGCGCCTCGTCATGGGCCAGGCGCGCCTCGCTGAGCTGGCCTTTCAGCTCGTCGGCGGAGCGGCGCATATTGTCGCGGCGGGTGGCGGCGGCGCGGGCATAGGTCGAATAGGCGAAATGCTGGGTATCGGTGATGCCCGAGCGCTGCTCCTCGGCCTCGATCTCGCGTTCGAGATCGCGGGACATGCGGTCAAACTCCGCGATCATGGTCTCGATCTGCGCCAGATGGCGGCGCTTTTCTTCCGCCTGGAACCGCTTGAGGCGGATGAGGGTGTCGAGCGACTTCATGGTCGGCTTACTCCGTTCCGTCGTCCGCCCGCTTCCCCGATGGGGCGCGACAAGGCGGTCGTCACGTGCCGCCATCACGCCGCGGCAAGGGCATTTTCGCCAACAGATGTTGCCGCTTCCTTACTCTTTTTGCGGAAAAGGTAGCGGGCGCCGGGGAAAGCGTCACATGGGCTCCGGATCGAAACGATTTGTTTACCGGGCTCATTAATGATCGCGATGTCGTCCGGTGGGGTCGCGGCGCCCGTGAAAGCGGAGTCGAGAGACTCACTTAGGCATGCTTGTTAAGATTCAACTCTAAAGGCTGGGATCTGGAATTCCAATTTTCGAACAAACTCTTGGCGGAAGACTCGAAGATAATTCGGCTCACGCCTTGTGCTCGGGAATCGGTTTTTGTTACCCCTTGTCTCACGAGTAACGAATCGGTGTGTGTCGAGCCGGGCGCGGGGTGGGGTCACGCTCGGCTTGAAAGAGTCGTGTTGAGCGCTGAACCCCCCGGGGCCATGGCGAGGGAAGGGGATTGGCATGCGCGTCTTGCTCATCGAGGACGACCGCGCGACCGCGCAGAGCATCGAGTTGATGCTCAAGTCCGAGAACTTCAACGTCTACACGACCGATCTCGGTGAAGAGGGCGTCGATCTCGGCAAACTCTACGACTATGACATTATCCTTCTGGACCTCAATCTGCCCGACATGTCGGGCTATGACGTCCTCAAGGGGCTGCGCGTCGCCAAGGTGAAGACGCCGATCCTGATCCTCTCCGGCCTCGCCGGCATTGAGGACAAGGTGAAGGGCCTCGGCTTCGGCGCCGACGACTATCTCACCAAGCCGTTCCACAAGGACGAGCTGGTCGCCCGTATCCACGCCATTGTGCGCCGGTCCAAGGGCCACGCCCAGTCGGTCATCACCACGGGCGATCTGGTGGTCAATCTCGACACCAAGACGGTCGAGGTGGCCGGCAACCGGGTGCATCTGACCGGCAAGGAGTACCAGATGCTGGAGCTCCTCTCGCTGCGCAAGGGCACCACGCTGACCAAGGAGATGTTCCTCAACCATCTCTATGGCGGCATGGACGAGCCGGAGTTGAAGATCATCGACGTCTTCATCTGCAAGCTGCGCAAGAAGCTCGCCAACGCCTCGCAGGGCCACAATTTCATCGAGACCGTCTGGGGCCGCGGCTATGTGCTGCGCGACGCCGGCAATGAATCGGACCGCATGTCCGCCTGATTTTCCGCGATCACTGATCCTCCCCGACTGAAAGCCCCGCCGCAAGGCGGGGTTTTTGTTTGGCGGGCGCCCGCCGTCATCCCGGCCGAGCGCAGCGAGAGCCGGAATGACGGAGGCACGCGATCCCTGATCGGCCGTTCCGGCCGATCCGGGATAACGTTTGTCAGGCCCGCGCTACTTTGCGTTCTTGGCCAGCCAGGCCTTGAGGAAGGCGATCTCGCCCTCCTGCGCCTTGATGATCTCCTGCGCCAGCGCCCGCAACTGCGGGTCCTTGCCGTGTTCCAGCTCGATCCGCGCCATGGCGATCGCCCCCTCGTGATGGGGGATCATGCCGCGGGCGAAGTCGATATCGGTGTTGCCGGTGAAGGGGATGGCCATGTCCGCGTGCATGCGGGCATTGGCGGCCTCGAAGGCCTGGGTCGACGGGCTGGTGGCGGCGCTTCCCATATGCGCGCTGTGGTCCATCGGCATGGCTCCATGCGTCATGGAGGCGTCCTGCGCTGTGGCGAGGACGGGTGACAGGGCAAGGCCGGCGGCCAGAAGCGCCGCGCGTGTGAACGGGTTCATGTTGAAATCCTCTGATCGTGACAAGGCGGCCGGGGGCCGCGCGGGGAAAACGATCAGATGAAGCGCGGGGGCGGCACCGGGGTCGCCAAAGTGAGGCCGGCCAGCGACCGCCCCTCCGGCAGGGCGAGCGGTGCGCGCACGGCCTCCGGCGGCAGCAGCGCCGGCGCGGCCGGCGGGCTCACCACGAGATGGCTGAGCACGCAGCACAGATGCGGGGGCATGGGTGACGTCGCGACATCGGCTGCGGCCGGCACGCCATGCAGCGAGGATGGGACCTGATTGAGCGCCGCCTCGTGGCAGGGCATAGCGGACACGGCCACGCCGGACGAGCCCATGGCGGGTGCCGCCATCGCCCGTGTCGCCGCCGCCGGGCCCGCCAGCGCGGCACCCAGCGCGACCAGCGCCAGCATCAGGCGGAAAACGGACAGAAGGCGCATCGACACATCCCGGAGGCGCCCCTCCGGTCTCGGCCGGGAGCAGCAGCGTCGACGGCACGCTACCAAGCCGCTGCGGCGCGGTACAGCGGGTAAAGCACGGATGGCGCAGCCGTGAAGACGGGGCGACGCCGCCGGCCGTCTTCAGCCCGCCGGCGCCAGCAGCGCCAGCACCAGCGCCACCGTGTCGCCCGCCGTCACCACGGTGTCGAAGCCGGGCGGCGGCGAAAGCGCGGCGATGGAGAGGCCGATGCGCCGGCCGGGATCGCTGGCGGCAACGCCGTCCTCGCGCACGGCGGCATAGGCGTCGAGATCGAACAGGATGACGTCGAATCGCCCGCCCATCAGCCGCGCCGCGCGCGGGTCGTCGGCCAGCCGAACCTCATGGCCCATGGAGCGGACGAGGTCGCGCAGGGCGGTACGGGCCTCGCCTTCCGGCGCCGTCACCAGCACGCGGAGCGGGGCGGGGCGTGGCGCCTGCGTGCCCGCCGGTTCCAGCAGCCGGTAGCGGCCGCTGGCGGTGGCGAGAAAGCGCATGCCGCCCACCCGCTCGATCCGCCCCTGCGGCGCCAGCGCGACAATCTCGTCGACCACCACCCCCTCGCCCTCGCCACCGAAGGCCAGCAGCATGCGCCGCGCCGGGCGGCCGGGCGTGGGCAGCACCGCGATACCCGGCACCTTCTCCAGCGGCGTCACGCTCCGCAGCGCGGCGACGCGGACCGCCTCCATTTGCGCGCGCCCGGCCCGCACCAGCAGATGCGCGGTATCGGCCTCGGGCGCCGGGCGCTTCATCGCCACGCCGAGCGGCAGGTCGACCATCGCCACCCGGGCGCCATCGGCGAGCCGCGCCACGCCTTCCAGCATGTGGGCGCCGGGGCCGAAGCGGTCGCGCCAGCCCGGCGGCAGGGCGTCCACCACCGCCGTCTGGCGCTCAAGCGCGCCCTCCACCAGCACGGCGGCGCGCACCTTGCCGCCGCTACCGACCAGCAGCAGCGTGCCCTTGGTGGCGCGCGGCGTGGTGACGCCCATGCGGGCGGAAAGCTCGATCAGCGGCAGGCCGCTCGAGGCCAGCGTGCCGGTGTCGGCCATCGCCAGCAGCCGCGCCCAGCGCGCGCCGCTCGCGGTCAACGAATCCATCACCTGCGCGGCGGGAAAAGCGAGGCGCAGCCCGCCCAGCGCGAAGGCCAGGATCTCGACGCGCGGCGCGCCGGCCACAACAGGCGTCATCGGCCGCGCCATCGGCGTGTCGGCCGTGGAATTGTGGATAGTCGGAACCTCGGCCCGGGGATTGTCGGCGCGGGCCGTCTCCGGGCGCGCCGGCTCGTAACGCGGCGCGGGGGCGCGCAGGCTCGCGGCGATGCGGGCGGCTTCGCGGGAAACGGGGCCGCGCGGCGCGGCGGGCAGGGAATCGACGGGGGACATGGGCGACCGGCAGAACTGGAGCACGACACGCCGGCCTTTCGGCCTGCGAGCGTCAGTTTCCACCGATACCGTTAATGTCGTCTGAACCTTCGGTAAGCTGTCCCGGCAAGCCTGCGACATCGCCTTGCGATCTCGCCTGCGCTCCCGCCGGGAACCGGCCGGCCCTCAGCCCCGCGCGACCAGGATCGTCACCGCGTCGCCCTCATGGGCGAGGCTGATGCCATAGCCCGTCGCCCGCGCCAGCAGGCCGGTGTAGTGCGGCTGGATGGCGTGGGCGTCGAGCGACCCACCCTCCTCGGCCGGGTGTCCCGCCAGCAGCGCCACCAGATGCGGGGGAATGCGGGAATGGCTGCCCTGGGTGGAAAGGCGGAAGCCGCCTTCCTCGCCGGTGCCGTTCTCTTCCACGCCGATGCGCCCGCCGCGCGGAATGGTGGAGGTGGCGACCACAAGCAGGTTCAACAGCAGCTTCACCTTGTTCTTCGGCGCCAGCACGCGCGGCAGCTGCCAGGTCAGGCTGGTGCGGTCGTCCTCGATGAAGCCGCGCGCCACCTTCTCGGCCTCGCCGGTATCGATCTGCGCCCCGGCCGAACCGGCGGCACCGAAGGCGAGGCGGGCGAATTGCAGCCGGGCGGAAGCCTGCCGGGCGCTCTTGGCGATGAGGTCGAGCGCGAAGCTCTTCATCGCCGGGTCGTCCTCGTCCTCCAGCACTTCGAGCCCGTTGACGATGGCGCCGACCGGGCTGATCACGTCGTGACACACGCGCGAGCACAGGAGGGCGGCGAGGTCGAGCTTGTCGAGGTCGATGGCGGTCGTCATCGCGTCCCTTGCGGAGATTGTGCGGCGAATCGGCCGCCCCGAATGCAGCCGGCCCGTGCGGCCGACCGTGGAGGTGTGATACACCGCGCTCCCATTGAGGCCAACCGTTTCTCCCGGCCGCCCAAGCTCTCGCCGCAACGCCCGCCCCGTTCTCGTCCCCTTCTCTCGCCACGCCGGAATGCTCGCGCAATGCCCTCCCCGCTCCCGCTTCTGCCGCCCGATCTCAGCCTGTTGTCCGCCCTTGCCGGTGCGGCGCTGAAGGCGGGCGAGGTCATTCTGCGCATTCGCGACGAGGGGCTGCGTGCCGAGGGACTGAATGTCGCGCACAAGAGCGACGAGAGCCCCGTCACCGCCGCCGATCTCGCCTCCGAGGAATTGCTGCGCGCGGAGCTTGCCCGCCTGCTGCCGGGCGTGCCCGTCATCGCCGAGGAGGCGGTGGCGCAGGGCAAGGGCGAAGCATTGGGGGCGCCCGCCGACACGTTCCTGCTGGTCGACCCGCTGGACGGCACCCGCGAATTCATCGGCGCCAGCGGCGAATTCACCGTCAATATCGGGCTGGTGGAAGCCGGGGTGCCGAGCTTCGGCATCGTGCTCGCCCCGGCGGTGAACAAGCTCTATGCCGGCGCCACCACGGCGCAAGGGAGCGGCGCCTTTCTCGGCGGGCGCGAGGCCGATCCCGCGTCCTGGACGCCGATTCGCTGCCGGCCGATGCCGCGCGCGGGGCTGGTCGCGGTCGCCAGCCGCTCGCATCTCGACCCGCAGACCACAGCTTTTCTCGCCGATCTCGACATCGCCGAAAAGATCAGCTGCGGCTCGGCGCTGAAGTTCGGCCTGGTGGCGGAAGGCCGGGCCGATCTCTACCCGCGCTTCGGCACGGTGTGCGAGTGGGATGTCGCCGCCGGCCATGCGGTGGTGCGGGCCGCCGGCGGCAGCGTGTGCCGGCCCGATGGCAGCCCCCTGCCCTATGGCCGCACCGGGGCCGACTACCGCGTGCACGGTTTCATCGTGCGCGGCGCCGGATCCTGAGCCGGGCCGTCCGGCCACAGCCGGGCCATAGATGCGCCGCTCGCGACCCTTTTGGGCGCCCCTCGCCTTTCTCTGGTCGCACTCCATGCTATTGATAGCGCCGGGGGGCTGGTTGCCCGGGTTCTGAAGTTCGGCCCGTGACGGACGGCGCCCCGCCTGTTGAGATCAAACGCGAGACCGCCCATGCCGACCTTGCGCGCCCTTTATGCCTGCCTCGCCCTTCTCCTCGCCTTGCCCGTGCTCGCCGCGCCCGCGCAGGCGCAGCAGCAGGCCAGCACCTATTCCAGCGACGAACTGGTGCAGCAGGGCCATGGCTTCTTCGGCGAGGTCTCGCGCGGCCTTGCTTTGTCGATCGAGAAGGCGGTCAACCAGTGGGGCCAGCCCAATGGCTATATTCTCGGCCAGGAAGGTTCCGGCGCCTTTGTCGGCGGGCTGCGCTATGGCGACGGCACGCTCTACACCCGCAACGCCGGCGACCTGAAGGTCTACTGGCAGGGCCCCTCGCTCGGCTGGGATTTCGGCGGCGACGGCGCCCGCACCATGATTCTGGTGTATAACCTCAACGGCATCAACGACATCTTCCGGCGCTTCGGCGGCATTTCCGGCTCGGCCTATTTCGTCGCCGGCTTCGGCATGACGGCGCTGGCCTCGGACAATATCGTCGTGGTACCGATCCGCTCCGGCGTCGGCGTGCGCCTCGGCGCCAATATCGGCTATCTCAAATTCACCCCCGCCGCGACGTGGAATCCCTTCTGAACCGCCGGCCTGACGCTGTGCGGGGGGCTGCAGCCTTTTCCACGTGAGCTGACGCACTTCGCGACGGGAAAAGGCTCCAGCTTATTGATTGATGAGCACTTTCTTATCCATCAGGTGATGTCACCTGATGGATAAGGGCTCTAGCCCGGCCGTTTTGGTATCTGTAACCTGTTGGCTCCCGGCTGGTCGTCCGCTTCTGGTCCGCCCCGCCCCCTCTGAGGTGAGAAACGCCGCATGATCGAAGCGATCATGTATTCCGCCATCGGCTTCCTGACCGCGACCCTGCTGGCGCTGCTCACGCTGCCGGCGGTGTGGCGGCGGGCGGTGCGGCTCACCCGCAAGCGGATCGAGGGCGCTATCCCCGTCTCGATCGCCGAGGTGCAGGCCGACAAGGACGAGCAGCGCGCCCTGTTCGCCGTTGGCATCCGCCGGCTGGAGATGGAGGTGGAGCGCCAGCAGGCCCGCACCGCCGCGCAACATGCCGAGATCGTCCGGCAGACCGAGGCGCTGCGCGCCCGGCAGGAAACCATCGAGCGGCTCTCCACCGAGCTGGACGCGCTGCAGACCGAGCATGCCAGCGTCGCCACCCATCGCGACCATCTGCGCGGCGAGCTGGAAACCACCACACGCCACCTCGAAGAGGCCCGCGCCGCCCTGCTGCACGCCCGCGCCGAGCTTGCCCGCACCCGCGACGCCTTCGAGGATACCAGCACGCGGGAAGACGAGCTGAAGATCGAGCATGTGGCGCTGACCACGCTGCGCGACACGCTCAAGGACCGCATCGGCGAACTCGACCGCCAGCTCGTCGCCGCCAACGCCCATCTGGCGCGCGAGCGCGAGACGGCGCGGAGCACGAGCGAGAGCCTGACAACCGAACGCCGGCGGAACCACGAGATGACGGACGAGCTGACGCAGGCGCAGGACGCTCTCGCCCGGGCGCAGGAAGAGCGCGCCGCGCTGCTGGAGCGCATCGAGCGCCTCACCGCGCTGGCCGCCGCCGCGCCGCAATCGGCCGAGGCGGCGCCGGATGGTGCGGTCGACACCGCCATGCTGCGCGAGCACATCAGCGACATCGCCGCCGGGGTCGCCCATCTCACCGCCCGGCTGGAGGGCCCCGGCTCGCCGATCGACGCGCTGCTCGCCGAGCACACGCGCGTGCCCGGCGCCCCCCCGACCCTGGCCGACCGCATTCTCGACCTTAAGGCCGCCCACACGGCCGCCGAGGCGCTGGCGGTGGAAGAGGCCCGCCCCCAGGGCCGGGCCGTCGCCGGCTGACATCGCGCCGCCGGCCCCGGCCGGCAGGCGAAGAACCGGACCGGGCGCCAAGCCCGGCCGCATCCTGGGAAGGAAACACCTGATGAATCTCGCCCGCCTGCTCAAGGCCCGCGCCGATGCCGGCCGCCCCGTCCGTGTCGGCCTCATCGGTGCCGGCAAGTTCGGCTCCATGTTCCTGTCGCAGCTGCGCACCACGCCCGGCCTGCATCTGCTCGGCATCGCCGATCTCTCCGTGCCGCGCGCCCGCGCCGCGCTGGAGGCCACCGGCTGGGACGCGGAGGCGGTGGTCGCCTCCTCCTTCACCGAGGCGCTGGGCACCGGCCGCACCATGCTGACCGACGACGCCGCGGCGCTGATCGCCGCCGACGGGCTCGACGTGGTGGTGGAAGTCACCGGCAGCCCGGCCGCCGGCGCCGCCCATGCGCTGCTGGCGATCGAACACGGCCGCCACATCGTCATGGTCACGGTGGAGGCCGACGTGCTGGTCGGCCCGCTGCTGGCCGAGCGTGCCCGCAAGGCGGGCGTGGTCTATTCCATGGCCTATGGCGACCAGCCGGCGCTGGTGTGCGAAATGGTCGACTGGGCCCGCACCTGTGGCTTCAACGTCGTCTGCGCCGGCAAGGGCACGAAATACCTGCCGAGCTTCCACCGCTCCACCCCGGACACGATCTGGAGCCTCTACGGCCTCACCCCGGAGCAGGCGGCGCAAGGCGGCATGAACGCGCAGATGTTCAACTCCTTCGCCGACGGCACCAAATCCTCCATCGAGATGGCCGCCATCGCCAATGCGGCCGGGCTCACCGCTCCCTCGGACGGGCTGCTGTTCCCGCCCTGCGGCGTCGACGACCTCGCCACCATTCTCCGCCCCCGCGCGGCCGGCGGCATTCTGGAGCATTCCGGCACGGTGGAAACCGTCTCCTCGCTGGAGCGCGACGGCCGCCCGGTGTTCCGCGATCTGCGCTGGGGCGTCTATGTCGTGTTCGAGGCCGATCCCAGCCCGCGCGGCGACTATGCGCGGCGCTGCTTCAAGGAATATGGCGTGGTGACCGATGCCTCCGGCCGCTACACCGCGCTCTACCGCCCCTATCACCTCATCGGGCTGGAACTCGGCGTCAGCGTCGCCTCGGCGGCGCTGCGCCACGAGCCGACCGGGGTGACGGAAGCCTTCAATGCCGATGTGGTGGCGGTCGCCAAGTGCCCCTTGAGAGCCGGCGAGACGCTGGATGGCGAAGGCGGCTTCACCGTCTGGGGCAAGCTCTTCCCCGCCGCCACCTCGCTCGCCAAGGGCGGCCTGCCGATCGGCCTCGCCCACCATGTGACGCTCACCCGCGACATCCCCGAGGGCGAGATCGTCGGCTGGGCCGATGTCGAGGTAAAGGACAGCCCGGCGGTGCGCCTGCGCCGCGAGATGGAGCGCTCTTTCGCGGGCAGCCCGGCCAGCGCGGCGGCGGAGTAGGCTCCCAGCCGTCCGGGATGACGAGCCACCACACCCCTCATGCCCGGGCTTGACCCGGGCACCCAGCGGCCCCGGTGTTCTCACGGAAAAGCCTGGGTCCCCGGGTCAAGCCCGGGGATGAGGGGTGGCGCATGCGTCAAGGCCAGGGACGAGGGCGGCCCCACTGGACATCGCGCCCCGCCTCGCTTATCTCTGCGCCACGGTCTGCAGTTCACCGAGGCGTTGCCGCCCCGCAAGGGGAGCTAAACCTGCTCAGAATCCTGCCCCGCACATGTCCTTGTGCCCGGTCGCAAGACGGTAACCCCGACATTTCCTCGCGAAAGGGCACCAACGAGGATAGGTCATGTCCAGACTCCATCTGGCTTTCGAGGCGCCTGACATTTCGGCGCTCGCCCGCACGCTCCATCAGGGCATCGCCGCGCTCGACCGCCCGCCGGGCCATGTCGAGCTGCTGAACCTGCTGGCGCGCGGCGCCGGCTACCGCAACTTCCAGCATTTGCGCGCGGATGCGCAGGCGCGCGGCCGCCTTGCAGCCGCCCCGCCCGAACCGCCGCCGGTGGCGGACCACGCGCGCTGCGAGAAGGCGCTGCGGCTGTTCGATCCGCAGGGCCGGCTGGTGCGCTGGCCGAAGAAGCGCAACCAGCAGATTCTCTGCCTGTGGGTGCTGTGGGCGCGGATGCCGAGCGGCGAGGTGTTCAACGAGCGGCGGATGAACGAACTGCTGAACGCCGAACACCTGTTCGGCGACTACGCCCTGCTGCGTCGGGAAATGGTGGAATTCGGCCTGTTCCGCCGCACGCCGGACGGCAGCGAATATGCCCGCATCGAGCGCGAGCCGCCGCCGGACATGGCCAAGCTCGCCGCCCTGCTGCGCCAGCGCCGCCTCGCCGCCGGGGCTGAGGCCCCTCGCCTCCCTCATGCCCGGGCTTGACCCGGGCACCCCGGGCGTCGACCCGGCGTGATCGTCGGGCCGAGGCGTCATCCCGGCCGCAGCGAAGCGGAGAGCCGGGATCGCGCGCCATTCCCTCCCTCATGCCCGGGCTTGACCCGGGCACCCAGAAGACGGGGATGGGCTGCGCAAGGCCTGTGTCGCAGGCGCGCGCGGAAAAGTCTGGGTCCCCGGGTCAAGCCCGGGGATGAGGGGTGCGAGGGTGGGATGAGCCCCCTACCGCGTCGCCAGCACCCATTCGCGGGCGCGGGCTTCCGGGTTGTCGTTCAGCAGAATGTCGGTGACGACGGCGAGGCTGTCCGCCCCCGCCTGCCGCACGCCCGGCGCGCGCTCGATGGTGAGGCCACCAATGCCGACCAGCGGCAGGTCGCCGATCCGCGTCTTCCACTGGCGCACCCGCTCCAGCCCCTGCGGCGCCCAGCGCATCTTTTTGAGAATGGTCGGGTAGACCGGGCCGAGCGCGATATAGTCCGGCCCGGCCAGCAGCGCGGCCTCCAGCTCGGCCTCGTCATGGGTGCTGATGCCGAGCTTGAGCCCGGCCCGCCGCATCGCCGGCACATCGGCCTCGGCAAGGTCCTCCTGGCCGAGATGAACGAAGTCGCAACCCAGCTCGATGGCGAGCTTCCAGTAATCATTGACGATCAGCTGGGCGCCGAAGCGGGCGCACACCTCGCGCGCGGTCGCGATCTCGCGGCGCAGCTCGGCCTCGTCCATGTCCTTGGCGCGCAGTTGCACCAGCTTCACCCCCTGCGGCAGCAGGCGCGGCAGCCAGGAGGCGCGGTCGACGATGAGATAGAACGGATCGAGCTTCATCACGCACTCACTGTGAGACTAGGAACCGAGAAGGGCCCGGCCCATGACCGGGGTCGAAGGCGCCGCCATGTCGCGCACCTCCATCGGATCGGCGATCACTGCCTCGCGCCCGGCAGCGATGGCGGCGGCGAAGGCGCGGGCCATGCGGACAGGATCGCCCGCCTTGGCCACCGCCGTGTTCAGCAGCACCGCGTCATAGCCCAGCTCCATCGCCGCCGCCGCATGCGAGGGCAGGCCGACGCCGGCATCCACGACAAGCGGAATGCCGGGGAAATGCGCCCGCATCGAGCGCAGCCCATAGGGATTGTTGAGCCCGCGCCCGGAGCCGATCGGCGCCCCCCAGGGCATCAGCACCTCGCAACCGGCGGAAACCAGCTTTTCCGCCACCACCAGGTCCTCGGTGGTGTAGGGGAACACCTGGAAGCCGTCGCGCGAAAGGATGCGCGCCGCCTCGACCAGGCCGAACACATCAGGCTGCAGCGTGTCATCCTCGCCGATCACCTCCAGCTTCACCCAGGGGGTGCCGAACAGCTCGCGCGCCATTTCCGCCGTGGTCACCGCTTCCTTCACCGTCCGGCAGCCGGCGGTGTTGGGCAGCACCTTGACCCCGAGATCGCGGATCAGCTGCCAGAAGCTCTGGCCGGCCTTCGCCGCCCCCGATTCGCGGCGCAGCGAGACGGTGACGATCTCGGTGCCGCTGGCGCGGATCGCCTCAGCGAGGATCGCCGGCGAGGGATATTGCGCCGTGCCCAGCAGCAGGCGCGAGGTCACATCCGTGCCGTAGAACGTCACCGGGTCGGCCACCGAAGCCGTCGCCTTGTGGGTCATCGCATCCATGAGGACCTCCCTCTCATCCGCCCTGCATCGGGGCGAGAATTTCCACCCGGTCGCCCTCGGCGAGCGGGGTTGCCCCGCGCCGGGCGGCACGGACCATGTCGCCATTCAGCGCCGTCGCCACAATGGCGTCGGCCATTTCAAGCTCGGCCAGCAGGCCTGCCAGCGTGCCGGCAGCGGTGTCGGCCGGCTCACCATTGACGATGATCTTCATCCATCACCTCCGGGAAATACGCCCCGTCAAACGCGACCTCCGCCGCGCGGCGCGCCAGCGCCGGCGCCGCGAGGAAGCCGTGCCGGTAGAGACCGTTGATATAGAGCGTGTTGCCGCGCTTGCGCAGGCGCGGCAGATTGTCGGGAAAGGCCGGGCGCACATCCGCGCCGATCTCGACGATTTCCGCCTCGCCAAAGGCGGGGTGCAGCGCATAGGCCGCGCCGAGCAGCTCCAGCATCGACCGCCCGGTGACGCGGCCGCGCTCGTCATTCTCGATCGAGGTCGCCCCGATCATGAAATGCCCGTCGCCGCGCGGCACGATGTAGACCGGTATGCGCGGGTGCAGCAGCCGGACCGGGCGCTT
This sequence comes from Xanthobacteraceae bacterium 501b, assembly GCA_000378025.1. Taxonomy (GTDB): domain Bacteria; phylum Pseudomonadota; class Alphaproteobacteria; order Rhizobiales; family Xanthobacteraceae; genus Ancylobacter. The sequence continues at coordinate 370,916 of KB899087.1, read as the reverse complement.
GAGCGAAATCTCGGTGGAATAGAGCACCAGCATCTCGCCCTTCACGCCGCGCAGGTCGGCCAGCGTGTCGCGCGCCGCCAGCCCGCGGCAGTCGACCACGAGGTCGGCCTCATTGGCCTCACTGCACTGATCGTCCACCTCACTGCACTGATTACCCACCCCTTCAGCTGCGAAGCGGAAGGCAACCTGATACTCCTCGACCAGAAGGCGGGTGAGCGCGGCGAGTGCCTTGCGCGGCTCCAGATGCGCCTCGGTGGGGAAGAACAGCCCCTGGTCGAAGCGCCCTTCGAGGTCCGGCTCCAGCGCGCCAATACGGGCGCCGTCGACCCACTCAAACGCCTCGGTGCGGCGGGAAAACCGTTTAAGATCAGGTAGATCGCGCGGCGGCGCCAGCACCAGCGAGCCCTCATTGGGCACATCAGGCACGCTCGCGCGCCAATAGGCGAGCGATTCATGGCCCAGTTCGGCGATGATCGGCTCGGCGCTCTCGCGCTCGCACCAAGGCGCCAGCATGCCGCCGGCATACCAGGAGCAGCCCTGTCCCGAGCCGGATTTGCGTTCGATCACAGTGACTTCCGCGCCGCGCGCGGCAAAGGCGTGGGCGCAGGTGAGCCCGGCGACGCCGGCGCCGACGATCCGCACCCGCATGGCGTTCGCGCCCTGCCAAGGTGTTGTTTTCTCAGTGGATTCAGTCTGCGTGGAAGTCATGCACTCCCTCCCTCCGCCAGTGTCAACTGGATCAGGTTCAAAGGGTCGCCATGCCGCGCAGAACGCGCCGATGGCCTCTCAGCCTCCTGACGAGGCTCCCCCGGACAGTCTGGATATAATCACTCAGCCGGCGAATGTCACCGTCGCTGGCCCAACATTCCCACCATGCCGAGGGGGTCGCGGGGCCTCAGCCGCGACGGGGCAGCGGCACCACATTGTCGGGCACCGGGCGCGTCGCCAGTACGATAGCACGCCGCAAAGCCTCGCGGCTAAAGGGTTTTCCCAGGCGCGGCATCCCGGCCTTGGCATCGGCGGGAAGCTCGGCATAGCCGGTGCCGAGGATCAGCGGCAGGCCCGGCCAGCGCTGGTCGATCACCGCCGCCATCTGCACGCCGGTCATGTCAGGCATGGCCTGGTCGGTCAGCACGACATCAAAGGCGACGCCGGATTCGAGCAGGTCCAGCGCTTCGCGGGCGGACGAGGCCTCGGTCACCGCGCAGCCGAGATCCTCCAGCATGGCGCCGGTGGCCGACAGTACGAGCGGATCGTCGTCAACAACCAGAACGCGCCGCGCCCCTTCCTCGCCATCCGGTACGCCGCCTTCATCCTCGACCGAGGCCGTGGCAGCCGCCCGCGCCACCTCCGCAACCGGCAGATAGATTGTCGCCGTGGTGCCCAATCCGGGCTTGCTCTCCAGCACCAGCCTTCCATCCGACTGCGCGGCAAGGCCGTGCACCATGGCGAGGCCGAGCCCGGTGCCCTTGCCTACTCCCTTGGTGGTGAAGAACGGTTCGGCGGCGCGCGCCAGCGTCTCCGCGTCCATGCCGCTGCCACTATCGCCAATCGAAAGGCAGAAATAATGGCCGGGCCTCAGCCCGCCGGGTTCCGCCACCGCGTTGGACCCGGGCGCGGGGACGACTTCGTCGCGCGCGGCGATGGTGATCACTCCACCCTCCGGCATCGCGTCCCGCGCGTTCACCGCAAGATTCAACAAGGCAAGTTCAAGCTGGTTGGCATCCACCCGCGCCAAAGGCAATCCGAGCGGAAAACGGGTTTCAATCCGGACACTTGGACCGATCGAGCGGCGCATCATCTCGGCCATGCCGAGCACCAGCTCGGGCACATCGACCGCCGCAGGCTTCAGGTCCTGACGTCGCGCGAAGGCCAGCATGCGCTGGGTGAGCGCGGCACCGCGCTGGGCGGCCTGCATCGCATTGCCGAGCAATGAACGCAGCCGCGCATCCTCCGGCGCGCGCTTGGCGGCGAGCTCGAGATTGCCGAGAACAACGGCGAGGAGATTGTTGAAATCATGCGCGATGCCGCCGGTGAGCTGGCCGACGGCCTCCAGTTTCTGCGCCTGGCGCAGGGCGTCCTCGGTCGCGCGGCGCTCAGTTACGTCGACAAGGCCGCACAGAGTGTTCTTGAGAGTGCCGTCGGCGTCACGTTCCGCAACGGCGGAAAGCACGCAGTCGAGCACGCGCCCGTCCTTGGCGATGAGCCTGTACTCCGCTTCCCGCAATTCGCCGGTGTCGAGCAGGCGCGGCCAATGCTCCTCGGTGCGGCGACGCGCCGAATCGGCGGTCATGAAATCAGTCAATGGCCGCCCTATTACCTCCTCGCGCGCGTAACCAAGCAGGCTAAGCCAGCGGTCACTCACCTGAGCGATGCAGCCATCCGGCCCAAGCGAGTGCAGCGGCAGCGGCGTGCGGCGATAGAGGTTGCGGTAACGTTCCTCGCTCTCGCGCCACACCCCGGCCTCTCGGTCGGCCAGCACCGCGACCCGGCGGTCATAGGCGGCGGCGAGCAAGAGGGCGATGAAGATGGCGAAGGTCGCGGCCGTGACCACGGCGACAAGCGCGGCATTGCCGATCCCACCCGCCATTGCGGCGCTGGCCGCCTGGGCGGAGTCATGGACATCGCCATGGCCGGTGAATGTCACGCCTAGCATCGCCACGTAGTGCATTCCGGCGATACCAAAGCCGAGCGCCAGCGCGGCGATGGCGCGCTGAAAAACCGAATGATTTCGGAATGCTAGCCAGATCGCGACGGTTGAGGCAGAGATGGCGAGGACAATGGCGGCGCCGACATGAATCATGTCGAAGGCCATCGCGCCAGGCATCCGCATCGCTGCGATGCCGGTATAGTGCATGCCGACAATGCCGAGGCCCATGAAGATTCCGCTGAGCAGAATCCCCTCGAACCCGACCGCTGGACGGCTTGCCGCGAACAGTGCCACGGCAGTGGCGAACACAGCCAGCAACAGAGAGACGAGCGTCAGCGCGACGCTGTAAGACACCTCCATGCCGACATGAAGTGCCAGCATGGCGATGAAATGCATCGCCCAGATCCCGCCACCGAGCACTACCGCCGCCGCGGACAGCCACACCAGCCGCGCAGCACCCGCGCGTGTCGCGCGTCCCGCAAGATCAAGCGCGGTATAGGACGCCGCGACGGCGATCAGGATCGACAGCGCCACGAGCGCGCCATTGTGGCTCCCGATGATGTTCATGATCGCCGATTATGTCTCACCTTACGCGCAACGCGCACCGTTCGCGCCCGCGAGACCGCCACGTTGTCTCCCGTAGGGTAACACGGCCGCGATTTGCACGCCGTTCAGAGATAACCCAAGAACCACAGAATAAGAATGATCGGCAACGGAATACCAAGCATCCAGAGAGCGCCACCCTTAAGCATGAATAACTCCTTGTGATTGTAGCAAGGGAACACGTCAGGACCCTGATAGGTTCCAGCTCCGACGGGCTTCGCCCGGTCGAATTTCTCTCGTTGCCGGTGAACGATGTCGTCCTTCTCTCCACGCCGCCTCGTGCAATGCCTCCCACTTCGCCTGCGCCAGATTGCCGGCCTCCTCCTACCCGAGCTTGCGGTGCTTCTGGCCCTGCTCGGGGCCGCACTGGGGCTGTTGGCGTTCGCTCTGATCGCCGACGAAGTGGCGGAAGGTGAGACGCACGCCTTTGACGAGGCGGTTCTGCTGGCTTTCCGCGCGCCCGGCGATCCCGCCGACCCTCTCGGCCCACCCTGGCTTGAGATCATCATGCGCGATGTGACGGCGCTGGGTGGCACGACGGTTCTTACTCTCATTACCCTCATTGTCGCCGGCTTCCTCGCCATGGACGGCAAGCGCGCCGCTGCCTTGTTCGTGCTGGTGGCAGCCTCTGGCGGAGGCCTGCTGAGCTATGCGCTGAAACTCGGCTTCGAGCGCCCCCGGCCGGACCTCGTCGCCCATCTCGTTGATGTCAGCACGTTGAGCTTTCCAAGCGGCCACGCCATGGGCTCGGCCGTGACCTTCCTCACCCTTGGCGTCCTCATCGTCCGCACGGAGAGCAAACGGAGGATCAAGGCCTATGCGCTCGCCGTCGCGGTGGGGCTCACCTTGCTGGTGGGGTTCAGCCGCGTTTATCTCGGCGTACACTGGCCCACCGACGTTCTGGCTGGCTGGTGCGCCGGCAGCGCGTGGGCGCTCCTATGCTGGATCGCCGTGCTGCTGCTGCAGCGCCGTGGCAAGGTCGAGGGCGCCAGCGCCAACGGTTCTGGCGGCCCGGAAAGGCCTGCGCCCCCGTCCTCGCAATCCTCGTAATGCCCCCCGATGGCTTTCGCCTCGCTCTCGGCTATCATGGCCTCAGGCCGCCGCAGAGCGTGCCGCCAACGCAGGAGAAGCCCATGACCACCACCGCGCCGGAAGGACATCTCATTCCGGGGATCGGCGTCATCGAGACCGTCGAGTCCGACAATGTCCTGCGCTGGGACGGCACCAATCTCTATGTCGAGCAGGACGTCTTCCACAATGGCCAGCTGGTCCACCGGCGCTACCGCAAGCGCGTGACCAAATCAGTCGCGCAGGCCATCGCCGCCATCCTCGCCCAGCACTGACCGAGCGGGCGGGCTGCCTAAAGCCGCGCCAGCAGGCCGCCGAGCAGCACAAGGCCCGCCGGCCAGAGGCCGAGCCGCGCGGCGGAACCGATATGGCCGAGTTCCCCTACATCGGCCAGATCGGCTCCCCACGCCTGCGCGAAAGCGACCGCCTGCGCCGGCGCCACCCTCGGATCGTCCCGGGAGGACAGAACGAGCGCCGGGTACGGCAGGGGCGAGCGCGGCATCGGGCCGAAATTGCGGACAAGGTCGAACGAGGGGTCGGGATCGTCGACATTGGTCGGCGCCACCAGAAAGGCGGCAGCCACCTTGGCACGCGCCCGTTCCGGCTGCGCCACCGTCCAGCGCAGCGCCGTCGCTACGCCGACCGAATGAGCGACCAGCACCACCCGGCGCGGGGCCGACACCACCGCAGCGTCAAGCCGGGCGGTCCAGGCTCCCACCTCGGGCCGGCTCCAATCGGACTGAATCAACCGGCTCGAATTGGGGAAGGCACCGAGCCAATGCGACTGCCAGTGCTCGGCCGGCGCGTTCTCGCGACCGGGAATGACGAGGAAATCAAACGAGGAAAAATCGACCGCCATATTCCCGCCCTCGTTCAGACCGGCGCCAAGACGGCAAACAGGATCACCACGATGCCCAACAGCGACACGGTCCAGGCCAGCGAGCGCAGATAGGGCAGGCCCATGGCGTATAGCGGCACATAGACGATCCGCGCGCCAAGATAGAACCACGCCCCCCAAAATGTGAGCGCTCCTTCCCGGCCGGCGACATGGGCGATCAGCACCACTGCGGCGAATACGGGAAGCGTCTCGAAAAGGTTGGCCTGCGCGCGCTGGAGTCGTCCCGTGATGATCCCCACCGGCGGGCCCGGCTCGTCGCGCGGCCCCATATTGTAGTCGATCCCGGTTTCCCGGTTGCGCCACATCGCAGGGAGCAGCACCTGCGCAAGGGCCAGGACCAGCGTCCAGGCGAGAAGCGTCAGTTCAGTTGTCATAGGAGGTCCCAAAAGGCGAAAAACACCATAAGAGGCGTCGCTATTCCTACGCGATGCACTACATTTGGCAATCATGGCCAAGCAGAAGCAGACCAAGCGTCCGGCAACCGACGGCCGCCCCCTCAGTCAGGTGGCGGCGCTGCCTTACCGCGTGGTTGAGGACGGCAGCGTTGAGGTTCTCGTCATGACCTCACGGGAAACACAGCGGGTGATCATCCCGAAGGGCTGGCCGATGAAGAACCGCAAGGACTGGAAGTCGGCGCAAATTGAGGCCCGGCAGGAGGCCGGTGTGATTGGTGATATAGGGCGCAAGAGGCTCGGCCAGTATCTGTACTGGAAGCGGCTGGAAAGCCATTTCGCGCTCGTCAAGGTCGCGGTCTATCCGCTCGCCGTCCGTCGCCAGCTGGCCGATTGGCCCGAACGTCACGAACGGGCGCAAACCTGGATTTCCGCAGAGGACGCCGCTTTGCTGGTTGACGAGCCGGAACTCGGCGCGATCATCCTCGATTTTTCCCAATCGCGGGCGGCCCGGTTGCTGGCCGCTGGCGCGAAAACTGGCGGACGTCAGGCGATGACGGCGCCCGCCCCGCAGGGTCTGGGTGGATCTGCAGCCTGAAGTTGCAGCGGCTTTAGTACGCACAAGCAAAAGTCCGAACTGTCAGGCCGCAGTGTCGGCCACCCGGACGTCAGCGCGGAAAAGACGCCCCCTTTCCGCAAACGTAACGCAGCAAAGAGCCGCAGCGGCGAGGGCAGCAAAGCCGAGGGTCAGCGGCAAGGTCGTTCCGTCGAAATTCTGCCCCAAAACAAAGCCGGCCAGCGCGCCCCCCACCGTGCTGACGAATCCGAGCACCGAGGAAGCCGTGCCCGCGACATGGCCGACCGGCTCCATCGCCATGGAATTGAAGTTCGACACCATGAGGCCGAAGAAGAACATCATGGCGCCCTGCAGGATCGAGAACGTCCAGATGGTCTCGATTCCGCCGAGAACGATGCCAGCATGTGCCAGCGTGACGAGGAGGTAGCCGCAGAGCGCGACGTGTGAGACACGCCGCATGCCCAGCTTTTCAACGATACGCGCATTGAGCAGCGACGAAGCCGCCATGAATACGGCAATCAGCGCGAAGATCAGCGTGAACAGCTCCTCCGAGTCAAAAGCGTCAGCGAACACTTGTTGGGCGGAGTTGATGAACCCGAACAGTCCGCCCATTACCATGGTAATGGCCAGCATGTAGCCAACTGTCGCACGGCTGCGGACGATGAGGCCGAAGGCATGGGAGATGCCGGCAAAGGAAATCGGCGAGCGGTCCTCCGGGTGCAGTGTTTCCGGCAGGCGGGCCAGCGTCCATACGAACAGCCCCGCCCCAAGAGCACACAGCATCAGGAAGATTCCCCTCCACGGCGCCACCATCATGATGGCCTGTCCGATGGACGGTGCAACGATAGGGACCGACAAAAACACAAGGAAGGCGAGCGACATCACGCGGGCCATGTGCGAGCCGGAATAGCAATCGCGCACAATGGTGATGGCGAGAATCCGTGTCGCCGCCGCGCCGATGCCCTGCACCACACGCGCCGCCAGCATCACCTCCACCGTCCCGGCAAAGATGGCGCCGATCGAGGCCGCCGTATAGACGGCAAGGCCGAACAGCAGAATCGTGCGGCGGCCGAAGCGGTCAGCCAGCGTGCCGTAGATGAGTTGGGCGCCGCCGAAGCCGAGCAGATAGGCGGTGATGACAAGCTGCGTGTGGTTTGCCGTGTCGATGCCGAGTGACTCGCCGATCTCTGGCAGCGCCGGCAGCATGGAGTCGATGGCCATGGCATTGGTCGCCATGAGGCCGGCGATGAACAGCACGAACTCGCGAAATCCCATGCCGGGATGCGGAGACCCTGGAGGAGGATTTCCCGGCGCGGAGAGGGAGGCGGACATAGGCTATCCAATGCGGCAAGAGCGCCGAGGGGCTCGGCAAAGGGGGCGGCGACAGTCGTCGATGCTCGCCTTAACGCCCCGAGACGGCCGGGCCTATAGGCCGAAAGACACAGCCGGGTGAATTTCTCAGCGCCCACGCGTCAAACCAAACGGCTCCAACGCTTTGCGGTGGCGTCAACAAAAATGATGACTATCATCAAATTGCCGGTGGCAGACGTGCCGGCGACGCGCGCCGCGTCGGGCGGGGCGCAGCGGGGGAGCGCATCTATGTTCGATCCAACCACGTGGACCGGGTTTCACACCTGGCTAAGCCTTATTGCCATCGCCACTGGCTTCATCGTGCTGGCCGACCTTATAGCGGGGCGTGATCGGCCCAGATGGATAGCCGCCTTCCTCACAACAGCATTCGCTACGAGCGCCACCGGCTTCGGCTTTCCGTTCAGCGCCCTGTTGCCATCGCATATCGTCGGCACGGTCGCGCTCGTCGTGCTCGCCGCCACCGTGCCGGCACGCTACCTCTTCCGCCGCACCGGCCGCTGGAACACGGTTTACGCGGTGGGAATCGTCGCGAGCCAGTGGCTTCTTGTCTTCGTCGCCATCGCCCAGGCCTTTGCCAAGGTGCCGGCGCTACAGAGCCTGGCACCCACCCAGTCCGAACCACCCTTCGCCATTGCGCAAGGCGTGGTGCTGCTGCTCTTCGTGCTCGCCGGCGTCGCGGCGCTTCGGGGAAGTCAGCCCAGCGCCCTCCCCGCCTGACCTCAGAACTGCGGCGGCGCCAGGTCGAGCGGCGGTACGTCGTATTGGGGGATGGTGAGTTCGATCGTCGAGGGATCGACGCTCGGTCCGTCGCTGATCCAATAGGTCACAGCCTCCGGCCAGAGGATGACGACCGCTACCAGCACCAGCTGCATCAGCAGCCACGGGATCGCGCCCCAATAGATCTGCGAGGTGCGGACAGACTTCGGCGCGATTCCGCGCAGGTAGAATAGCGCAAAGCCGAAGGGCGGATGCATGAAGGCGGTCTGCATGTTCACGCACAGCAGAACGCCGAACCAGACGAGATTGATGTCGAGCTTCATCGCCACCGGCACCAGCAGCGGCACGATGATGAAGGCGATCTCGAAGAAATCGAGGAAGAAGGCGATGAAGAAGATGAACACGTTGACGAAGATCAGGAATCCGGCGCGTCCGCCGGGCAGTTGGGCGAGCAGATGCTCGATCCACAGCGCGCCGTCCATTCCCTGAAAGACTAGGCTGAACACGGTGGCACCAATGAGGATGAACACCACCATCGCGGTCAGTCGGGCCGTCGAACCCATAGCCTGGCGTATCAAAGGCCAGGTAAGGCGCCCGTGCAAGGCCGCCAGAATGATCGCGCCAACCGCCCCCATGGCGCCAGCTTCGGTTGGCGTGGCAAGGCCCATGGCCAACGTGCCAAGCACGAGCATAATCAGCACGATAGAGGGGACCATGCCCCAAAGAACCTGCCGGATCAGCGGCCACCCGCCCTCCCCGCGCGCCTCGGGCGGCAGGGGCGGCATGTGCTGAGGCTTGATGAGCGACAGCACGAACACATAGGCGAGGAAGATCAGCACCTGCAGCAGCGAGGGGCCGATCGCGCCGAGGTACATCTCGCCCACCGGCCTGCCGAGCTGCTCGGCCAGCACGATCAATACCAGCGAGGGCGGAATGAGCTGGGTGATGGTACCCGATGCCGCGATCACCCCGGTGGCAAGTTTCTGATCATAGCCATAGCGCATCATCACCGGCAGTGAGATCACACCCATTGCGATGACCGAAGCCGCTACCGTCCCGGTGATCGCACCGAGGATGGCGCCGACCACGATCACCGCATAGGCAAGGCCGCCAGGCACCTTGCCAAAGAGCTTGCCGGCGCCTTCCAACAGATCCTCGGCGAGACCGCACCGCTCCAGTATCGCGCCCATGAAGGTGAAGAAGGGGATTGCGAGCAGAAGGTCGTTCGAGATGATGCCGTAGAAGCGGAACGGAAGCGCCTGCAGGAAGCTGAAAGTGAAGTGATCGGTCAGTATGCCAAGCGTGCCAAAGAACAGGCCGACCGCGATGAGCGAGAACGCGACGGGAAAGCCGGCCAGCATGAAGCAGATCATGCCGGCGAACATGAGCGGGGGCATCACGCCATAGGAAAACATGCAAGGCTCGCGCGTCGGGAGAAGGAGGCCGGGATAGGGAGAGATCGTTCCATCAAGGCCGCTACTGGAGCGGCTTCTCGTAGTCGGTCGCGACCTCAATGGCGCCGGAAAGCGCCGCGACGCGCTTGATGAGTTCCGATACTCCCTGCACGGTGAGGAGCGCAAAACCGAGAGGGAGCAGCAACTTGGCCGGCCATAGGATCAGCCCGCCGGCGTTTTGCGACACCTCGTCCGAGAGGAAGGACTGCCAGAAGAACGGAAAACTGAGCCAGGTGAGATAGAGGCCGGCGGGAATGAGGATAAGCGTGAAGCCCAGCGAGTCGATCCACAGCCGGGCGCGCGGCGACACCGACATATAGACGAGATCGACCCGAACATGCTCGTTGCGCTTTAGCGTATAGGGCGCTCCAAGCAGCACGACGGCCCCGAACAGGTACCACTGGACTTCCAGAAGGCCATTGGTGCTGTAGCTGAACAGATAGCGCACCGTCGCGTTTCCGGCGCTGACGAGACAGGCAAACAGCACGCAGTAATCCGCGATGCGGCCGAATCTCTCGTTCAATCCGTCGATCACACGGCTGAAGGCGAGCAGCCCTCCCATCGCATTCCCCCTCGTTCTGGCCGGCTTCTATCGTTGCGGCCGGCGCGCCCCAATCGCTGCCCCGGCCAATTGCGGCAAGATAGACTATCGTCTCACGCAATTTAACCCGCCGACGCTGGCGCCAACCCGCCGGCCTCATAACCTGCGGGGGTGTGGCTGTTCCGCCGGTCGCCGCCGGCACCGGGGCAATTTGCCGGCTCGTTGCGCCGTGTTATCCCATTCTGACCCTCCGGCTCGACTCCGCGAAAGCTCTCATGACCTCCAGCGCGTTGCGTTTTCCCCTCGGCATCTGCGCGTTAGTTCTCGCGGCGGGGGCGATCTATCTCGCTCGATCGGTCGTGGCGCCCGTTGCCTTCGCCGTGTTCATCATCGCCCTCGTCTGGCCGCTGCAGGTTCGACTGCAGCAGCGGCTGCCGGCCCTGGTGGCGATGCTGCTTACCCTGACGCTGACCGTCCTCGCTTTGGCGCTGCTCGGCTATGTCACAATCTGGGGCTTCAGCCAGGCAGGGCGCTGGTTGATCGCCAATGCCGGCCGCTTCCAGGCGATCTACAGTGAAACCGCCGCCCAGCTGGAGGAGATGGGCCTCTATTCGGCCGGCATGCTCGCCGACACCTTCAACGCCGGCTGGCTGATCGGCGCCTTCCAGGGACTGGCCGGACGGCTCAATGGCATGCTCGGTTTCGGCGTTGTGACGCTGATCTTTGTCATGCTCGGCCTGCTGGAGGTCGACATCGTCCGCGGTAAGCTGCTCACCGGGGCTGGCGAGACCGGCCAGCGCCTGGTGCGGGCCAGCGCGACGACAGCGGCCAAATTCCGCACCTACATGATGGTACGCACTGTGATGAGCGTCCTGACGGGCGTGTTCGTCTGGGCGGTTTCCGCCGCTATCGGGCTCGAACTCGCACTGGCTTTCGGCGTGATCGCCTTCGCGCTGAACTACATTCCCTTCATCGGTCCACTGGTGGCGACGCTGCTGCCCACCTTCTTCGCGCTGGCGCAGTTCGGCTCGTGGGAGACGGCGGTGGTGGTATTCCTTGCCATGAACGTCATTCAATTCTTTAGCGGCAGCTATATCGAGCCGCGCGTGGCCGGCAAGGCGCTGGCCATCTCGCCTTTCCTCGTGCTGTTCGCCGTGTTCTTCTGGGCGTTCATGTGGGGCCTGTCGGGCGCCTTCATCGGCGTACCGCTGGTAATCGCCGCCCTCACCTTTTGCGAAGAGGGCGAGAGCACACGCTGGATCGCCCGCCTGTTGTCCGGCCGCGAGGAACCCGCAACCTGACCATGCTCGCCTCCATACTCGCTCCCCTGCGCAGGGTTCTCAAATGGCTGGCAGTGCTGACGCTGCTGCTCTTCGTCGCCTTTCTCGGCTCGCGCGTCTGGTTCACGCACAGCGGGCCGCCGCTGGAGCCCTGGCACACCTTCGTGCCTGAGGAGATGAGCGTCGCCGAACTCGACAAGGCGGACTGGCGCGCCTATCTCGCCCGCGAGGACAAGCTGTTCGCGGAAGTCACCCGCGAGGTAGTGCAGAAGCTACCGGAGGAGGACCGCGTTCCCTCCAATCGCTATTTCGTCGGCAGCGTGGTCTACCCGCCCAACCTCTCCCACGACTGGAACCGCTCCTATGAGCTGGTGCCGGAGGGCGAGCCGGCGGGGGTTGTCGTCCTGCTGCACGGGCTCACGGATTCGCCCTACAGCCTGCGCCATGTCGCCGGCCGCTACCTCGCGAACGGGTTTCTCGTCGTCGCCCCGCGCCTGCCCGGCCATGGCACGGTGCCGGCCGGTCTGACCGATGTCGAATGGGAGGACTGGCTGGCCGCCACCCGCCTTGCCGTGCGCGAGGCGGCCGCCCGCGCGCCGGGCAAGACGCTGGAGATCGTCGGCTTTTCCAATGGCGGAGCGCTGGCGCTGAAATACGCGCTCGACGCGCTCAGTGACGAGGCGCTCGTCCGCCCCGACCGGCTGGTGCTCATCTCGCCGATGATCGGCATCACCCGTTTCGCCCGCTTTGCCGGGCTGGCCGCGTTGCCGGCCTGGCTCCCAGCCTTCGACAAAGCAGCGTGGCTGGGCCTCGTGCCGGAGTTCAACCCGTTCAAGTACAACAGCTTTCCCGTGAACGGTGCCGTGCAATCGCACCGGCTGACACGGGCGCTTCAGGCCTCGATCACAGCGCAGGCGCGGGCCGGGCGACTGAAGGACCTAACGCCGGTGCTCACCTTCCAGTCGGTGATGGACTTTACCGTCTCGACCCGCGCGATAGTCGACGCCCTGTATCGCCAATTGCCAGCAAACGGCAGCGAGCTGGTGCTCTTCGACATCAACCGGAACACCAAGCTCGGCCCGCTGTTGCACGCGACCTCCTATTCGGCGCTGCTGCGGCTGCTGCCGCCGCTGCCACGCGATTTCCGAACCGTCATCATCACGAATGAGGATGCAGGCAGCGATCTCGTCGTCGAGCGCTCCATTGCTGCCGGGGGGACGGAGGAGACCATCCATCCCCTCGGGCTGTCTTATCCGATCGACGTTTATTCGCTCTCCCATGTCGCCCTGCCCTTCCCACCGGAGGACGGGCTTTATGGCTCGCATCCCGACCCGCAGGAGAATTTTGGACTTCAGCTTGGCGCCATGGCGGTGCGCGGCGAGCGCGGCGCGCTGATCGTCAGCCTCGACGCGCTGGTGCGGATGTCGTCGAATCCGTTCTTTTCCTACATGAACGACCGCATCAAGCCGGCCTCCGCCGAAAGGAAAACCTCCCCGTAACTGTTTGACTTTCTTCAGGAAAGAGACCGTCTCTCCCGTCCCACCGTCGCCAGATAGAGCGCCGGGAGGAAGACCAGTGTGAGCAGGGTGGCCACCAGTAGCCCTCCCATAATGGCGAAGGCCATGGGACCCCAGAAGACGGTGGGGGCTATGGGGATCATTCCGAGTACTGTGGACAATGCGGTGAGCACGATCGGGGTGAAGCGGGCGCAGGAGGCGTCGGTCACCGCCTGCCGCGCATCCTTGCCGCCGGCCCGCTCGGACTCGATCTGACCTATTAGAATCACAGCGTTTTTTATGATCATCCCGATCAGCGCCAGCACGCCGAGAATGGCGACGAAACCGAGCGGCCGGCCGGAAACCAGCAGTGCAATGACAACGCCAATGAGTCCAAGCGGAGCAACACTTATGACCAGTGAGGCCAGTGAGAAGCGCCTCAGCTGGAACATAAGGACAGTGAGCATGATGAGGATCATGACAGGCACTACTGCCATGACCGAGGCGAGCGAGGACGCGCTCTCCTCCACCGTGCCGCCGGTCTCGATGCGGTAGCCGGCCGGCAGCGTCTGCGCCAGCTGTTCGATCTTCGGCGCCAGCTGATCCACCACCGTCTCGGGGAGCTCGCCCGGCGCGATGTCGGACTGCACGGTGAGCGCGGGCTGGCGGTCGCGGCGCCAGACCAGCGGATAGGTCTGTTCATAGTCGAAGGTGGCGAACTGGCTCAGCGGCACGGTACGCCCGCCCGGCAGCGGCACTTCCAGCGTGCGCAGCGTGTCGAGCGAGACGCGCTGCTCGTCGGTGGCGCGCAGCACCACATCGATCAGATAGATGTCGTCGCGCAGCTGCGTCACCGGTGCGCCCGTCACGACCGTGTTCAGCACAGAGCCGATCGCCTCGGTGGAGAGGCCGAGCAGACGCGCCTGGTCCTGGTCGACGCGGATGCGGATCTCGCGCGCCGGCTCGATCCAGTCATAACTCACCGTGCGCGTCAGCGGGTCGGCGGCGATCACTTCGGCCAGCTTGAAGGCGATGTCGCGCACCGGGCCGAGTTCCGGCCCCACCACGCGGTACTGGATCGGCCAGCCCACCGGTGGCCCCAGTTCCAGCGGCGAGACGCGGCTGACCACATTGGGAAAATCGTTCGCGAGCAGCGTGTCGAGCTTGGCCTCCAGCCGCTCGCGCGCCGGTACGTCTTTCGCCACCACCACCGCCTGGCCGAAGAAGGCATTGGGCAGCTGGGCATTGAGCGGCAGGTAGAAGCGGATCGCCCCACGCCCGACATAGCCGCTCCAGCGCTCCACATCGGGATCGTCCCTCAGGACGTCGTCGAGCCGCGCCATGGCGCGCTCGGTGGCGAAGATCGAGGCGTTCTGTGGCAATTGCAGGTCCACCAGCAGTTCCGGCCGGTCGGACGCGGGAAAGAACTGGCGGGGGATCAGCGGCAGCGCCAGCACGGCGGCGGCGAACAGGCCGAGAGTGACCGCGACCGTCACCCAGGGCGCACCCAGCGCGGCGGAGAGGAGCGCGCGATAAAGCCGCATCACCCGGCCCGGCTGGCCGCCGGCGTTCTTCGGCGCCTTCAGGATCACTATGCCGATCAGCGGGGCGAACAGCACCGCCACCAGCCACGACACCAGCAGCGCGACCGTCACCACCGCGAACAGCGAGAAAGTGTATTCGCCCGCCGAAGAGGCGGCGAAGCCCACCGGCACGAAGCCGGCGATCGTCACCAGCGTGCCGGCCAGCATCGCAAAGGCATAGGTCTTGAAGGCGTAGACCGCCGCCACTTCCTTCGGCTCGCCGGCGGCAAGCCGGCCGAGCGTGGCGTCGGTGGTGGTCATCGCATCGTCCACCATCAGCGCCAGCGCGATGATGAGGGCACCGAGCGAGATGCGCTGCATGTCGATGCCCAGCAGCCACATCACCGCGAACACGCCGGCCAGCGTGAGCGGAATGGTCAGCGCCACCATCAGGCCGGCGCGCACGCCGAGCGCGATGAAGCTCACCACGAGGATGATGAGAATGGCCTGCCAGAGCGATTCCATGAATTCGGAAATCGCGCCGGCCACCGTCACCGCCTGGTCGGCGACCAAATGCGGCTCGATGCCGATCGGCAGTTCCGCCGTGATCTTCGCCATCGCCGTGTCGATGTTGCGGCCGAGCTGGAGAATATCGCCGCCCTCGCGCATCGAAATGGCGAGGCCGATCGCCGGCTCGCCATTGGTGCGGAACAGCGGGCGCGGCGGATCGACATAGCCGCGCCGCACGGTGGCGATGTCGGCGAGGCGCAGCATGCGCCCATCCACGGCGAAATTGATGTTGGCCACATCCTGCTCGGAGCTGAAGGCACCGGACACGTCGATCACCAGCGCTTCGTCGCCGGTCTGGATGGTACCGGAGGGCTGCACCACATTCTGCGCCCGCAGCGCCGCCACCAGGGCGGAGCGGTTGATGCCGAGATTGGCGAGTTCGCGCACCGAGAACTCGACGAAGATCTGCTCGTCCTGCTCGCCCAGCAGCTCGATCTTGGCGACATCGGGAACGCGCAGCAGCGTCGAGCGGGCCTGCTCGACATAATCGCGCAGCTCACGATGGGTGAATCCGTCGGCGGTGAAGCCGTAGATCAGGCCGAACGTGTCGCCGAACTCGTCATTGAAGCCCGGCCCCACCACTCCGCGCGGCAGGGTGTGGGCCATGTCGCCAATGCTCTTGCGCACATGGTACCAGACATCGGGAACCTCCTGCGCGGTGGTGCTGCCCTTCAGGGCGACGAAGATGGTGGTGACGCCGGGGCGGGTATAGCTGCGAATGAAATCGAGATGCGGCGTTTCCTGCAGCGTCCGCTCCAGCCGGTCCGTCACCTGCTGCAGCGTGTCCTCGATGCTGGCGCCGGGCCACGCCGCCTGCACCACCATGGTCTTGATGATGAAAGACGGGTCTTCCGCCCGGCCCAGGCGCGTATAGGCGAACAAGCCGGCAACCACCACGGCCAGCATGAAGAAGATGACCAGCGAACGCTCGCGGACCGCCCATTCCGACAGGTTGAACCGCATCACGAGCCCGCCCCCAGCAGGCGCACCTTCTGGCCGGGATGCAGCGCCTGCACGCCGGCCGTCACCACGATCTCGCCCGGGCTGAGCCCGGTCTCGACCGCGACGGAAGCCGGCGAGAAGCGACGCAGCTCGATGTTGCGCAAGGCCACGGTCTGGCTGGTGGGGTCATAGACCCACACCGCCGGGCGCTCATTGACGGCGGTGAGCGCCGAGGCGGGAATCTCGATCGCCGCATCGCTACCAAGTTCCACCCGGCCGATGACCGTCGAGCCGAGGCGCATCGCCGCCGGCGGCGTGTCGAGCCCGACCCGCACCCGGAAGGTGCGCGTCACCGGGTCCGCCTGCGGCGCCACCTCGCGCACCCGGCCCCGCGCGGTCACGCTGGGATCGTCGCTCAGCGTGACGGTGATGACCGGATCAGCCGGCGCCGCGCGCAGGATGTTCGCCGGCACGTCGAACACCGCGTCGCGCCCGCCCTGCCGGGCGAGCTGAAGAATCATCTGGCCAGCCTGCACCACCTCGCCCGGCTCGGCGCCGCGCGCCGTCACCGTGCCGGGGGCATCGGCGACGAGGTCGGTGTAGCCGACATTGTCCTGCGCGGTCTTCAGCTGCGCCTCGGCATCGTCCACCCCCGACTGCGCCGCCTGCAGGGCGGTGCGGGCGGCGTCGTGACTGGCCTGGGTGGTGAAGCCGTTGCCGAGCAGCCGCTCCTGCCGCTCGAAGGTGTTGGCGGCGGTGACGAGCTGGCTCTCCGCCGCCGCCAGCGCCGCCTGGGCCGAACGCAGGGCGTTGAGCGCGTTCTGCGGATCGAGCCGGGCAACGACCTGCCCGGCCTTCACCTGATCGCCGACATTGGCGCTGCGCTCGATCATCCGGCCGGAGACGCGGAAGGCGAGCGCGGCCTCGTCCTGCGCCTGCACATCGCCGGTGAAGGAGGCAACCTGCCCGCCGACGCCCTTTTCCACCGTGACGACGCGCACCGGCCGGGGCGCCGGGGCCTGCGCCTCTGGCTCTTCGCCGCAACCGGCGAGAAGAAGGCTGGCGCCCAGCGCGAGAGCCGCGCTCCATGGCTTGGTGTTTCTCATCGCCGGTCGCTCCCCTGCCTGCCACTGCGCCGCGCCCTGTACGGCCGGTGGCGTCCATCCACCCGTGCGCGTTATCGGCCTGATCCTACCGCCGACACTACAGAGGGAAGCGACGTTCCGTAAATCGCCCGGCGCAAACCTCCTGTGCGTGCCGCGCGGAGACCGGCGCGCGACTCGCCTTTGCCGCAGCGGCGCGCTAATGCTGGCGCTCTCACCGGGGCGGGGGTCCTACGGAGGCGGAATGCGTCTGGTCGTTGTTGCGTTGGCCTTTGCCCTGTGCGCGGGATGCTCGAATCGGCCGGTGGGCGTGCTCACCCCGGTCGAGGCGGCGGTGCCCGGCACCACCAAGGTCGATCTTCTCGTCGCCACCACCCGCGAGGCTTCCAACGACGTCGCCACGCTCTATAGCGGCGAACGCGGCGCCGGCGTCTCGCTCGACGCCTTCACCGTCTCGATCCCGCCCGACAGTCGCCGGCAGATCGGCGAGGTGCAATGGCCGCGCAGCCTGCCGCCCAACCCGGAAACCGACTTCGCCACCCTCGCCGTCGAGCCGCTGCCGAATGTGAAGGCCGCCAGGGGCTGGCTCGACAGCCATCTGCCGAAGAGCCGGCGGGTGCTGATCTTCGTGCACGGCTTCAACAACCGCTTCGAGGACGCCGTCTACCGTTTCGCCCAGATCGTGCATGATTCGGGGTCGGACGTGGCGCCGGTGCTGTTCACCTGGCCATCGCGCGCCCGGGTGTTCGACTATCTGTTCGACCGCGAGAGCACCATCGTCTCGCGCGACGCCTTCGAGGACACGGTCTGGCAGGTCACCAGCGACCCGCGGGTGGAGGATGTGACCATCATGGCGCACTCCATGGGAGCGTGGCTCGCCATGGAAAGCCTGCGGCAGATGGCGATACGGCGCGGCAAGCTGCCGGCCAAGATCCGCAACGTCATCCTCGCCTCGCCCGATGTCGATGTCGATGTGTTCGCCTCGCAATGGCGGGCGCTGCAGGGCACGCAGGCGCGGTTCACGCTGTTCGTCTCCCAGGACGACCGGGCGCTGCAGGTCTCGCGCCGCATCGCCGGCGGGGTGGACCGGCTCGGGCTGATCGACGCCCAGCAATTCTACGGGCAGCTGGAGAAGTCCGGCATCGTGGTGATCGACCTCACCGCCATGCGCAGCGGCGATTCGCTCAATCATGGCCGCTTCGCCTCTTCGCCCGAGGTGGTGCAGCTGATCGGCCAGCGGCTGGTGAACGGGCAGACCGTGACCGATTCCGAGGTCAGCCTCGGCGACCGCATCGCGGCGGGGGCGATGGGCGTCGGGCAGACGGTCGGCAGCGCCGCCGGACTCGCGCTGAGCGCGCCACTCGCCGTCGTCGACCCGGCGACCCGGCGCACCTATCAGGGCCAGGTCGAGCGCTTCGGCCAGACCGTGACCGAGACGGTCGAGGACCCCGGCGCCGATTAGCGGGCCAAAAATCCGATGGCGGCGGCGTTGATGATGTCAATGAAAAAGGCCGACACCAGCGGCAGGATGATGAAGGCGCGCGGTGAGGGACCGTGCGTCTTGGTGACGGCGGTCATGTTGGCGATGGCGGTTGGCGTCGCCCCCAGGCTGATGCCGGTGAAGCCGGCCGAGATCACCGCCGCCTGATAGTCGCGCCCCATCGCCGGGAATACGACGAAGACGATATAGGCCAGCGCCGCCACCGTCTGCACCGCCAATACCACCACCAGAGCCAGCCCGAGCCCGCCAATGCTCCACAGCTGCATGCTCATCAGCGACATGGCGAGGAAGATGTTGAGCGCGAGATCGGACACCAGCGCCAGCGCCCGTGTGCGCGTCGGCCAACGCACGCGCGGCAGCAGGCGCGGCACGGTGTTGGTGAGTACGATGCCGACCAGCAGGCATACGACGAACATCGGCAGCTTCAGCCCGGTCCACTCCACCGCCTCCTCCAGGCCGAAGGCGATGAGGATGGCGACATTGAGCACCAGCACGGTGCGCAACAGGCTGACATGGCTGATGTCGTCATCCATGCGCTCATTCACCGCCTTCGGCAGGCCGACCACGGCCTCCTGCCCCGGTCCGCTGGTCAGCTGGTGGCGGGTGATGAGGTAGCGGGCGATCGGTCCGCCGGCGAGGCTCGCCAGCACGAGGCCGAGCGTCGCCACGGCGATGCCGACCTCCAGCGCATTGGCGACGCCGAAGCGCTCCGCGATCAGCGGCGCCCAGGCGATGGTGGTGCCGTGCCCGCCGATCAACGAGGCCGAGCCGAGGAAAACGGCCAGCCCTTCCGGCAGGTTGAGCAGGCTGACGGCACCGAGGGCGATCACGTTCTGGATCACGAGATAGACGATGGTGAGCACGAGCAGGATCACCAGCGGCCGCCCGCCCGCCAGCAGATCGTCGAGCCGGGCATTGAGGCCGATGCCGGTGAAGAAATAGAGCAGCAGCAGGTCGCGCGCGCCGAGATCGAACACGATGGCGGTATCAAGGAACTGGTAGGCGATGAGCGTCGCCAGCGCCGCGAGCAGGCCGCCGGTCACGGCCTCCGGGATATTGAACTGGCCCAACGGGGGAATCGCCCTGTTGATGCCGGAACCGACGAAGAAGACGACAATGGCGATGGTAAAGGTCAGAAGGCCCGAAATTTCAATCGCCGACATCGTCACTCCGTCATCGCCACGTCCGGGGACCCGTCCTGGGACCCGCACCCTTCAGAAATTGCCCAGCACCGAGCCGAGCCCGATGACCGCCACCAGCGCCACCAGGGCACCGACGATAGCAACCATGACGATATCGAGATAGCTTTCCCTCGGGGTCACGCCGCAGACGGCGAGCAGCGTCACCACCGCGCCGCTGTGCGGCAGGCTGTCCAGCGTGCCCGCGCTCATGACAGCAACGCGGTGCAGCAGCGCCGGCTCGATGCCCAGCGCCCCGGCCCGCTCCAGAAATACCGGCCCCAGCGCGTCGAGCGCGATGGTGAGCCCGCCCGAGGCCGAGCCGGTGAGCGCGGCGAGGATGTTGACCGCCACCGCCAGCGACACCAGCGGCCCGCCCTCGATGGCGAGCACCCAGTCGCGCACCAGCGCGAAGGCCGGCAGCGCCGCCACCACCGCGCCGAAGCCGACCAGGCTCGCCACCGAGAAGATCGGCAGTACCGAGGCATTGGCGCCGGCATCCATGGTCTCGCGCAGCTTTGGCAGGCGGCGCCGGTTAATGACCAACGTTGCCACGATTGCCACGAGGAGCGCCACCGCCACCGACCAGACCCCGCTGACCGCCGACAGGGGCACCCCGCCCCAGCGCTCTTCGGCGAGAAAGCCGAAATCGAGGCGTGGCAGGACGAGGAAGGACATCAAGAGATTGACGATAATCACCAGCCCGAGCGGCAGCGCCGCCAGCGCGATCGACGGGCGCTCCACGCTCTGGTGGCCATGTGCGATCTCGGCCGGGTCAAATTCGCGCGCCGTGGTCGCCCGCTCGCGCAGCACCGGGTCGTCGAGCGCGGCATTGACCGCAGCGGCGCCATCGCCGAACCCCTCCCCTGCCCGGCGGGCCGCCACCTCGGCCCGGCTGAGCCACCACAGGCCGAAGCCGAGCATGAGGGCGGAGGCGATGATGCCGAGCCCCGGCGCGGCGAAGGGTGTGGTGCCGAAGAACGGCATGGGAATGGCGTTCTGGATCGCCGGCGTGCCGGGCAGCGCCATCATGGTGAAGGTGAAGGTGCCGAGCGCAATGGCCGGCGCCATCAGCCGGCGTGGAATGTCGGCGGCGCGAAACAGCGCCTGCGCCATCGGCGCCAGCACGAACAGAGCGACGAACAGGCTCACACCGCCATAGGTGACGATGGCGCCCGCCAGCACCACGGCGAGGATGGCGCGCTGCGCCCCCAGCTTCTCGGTCATGAAATCGGCGATGGCGGAAACCGAGCCACTATCCTCCATCAGCTTGCCGAACAGCGCGCCGAGCAGGAACAGCGGAAAGAACTGCCCGACAAAACTGGCCGCGCTGCCCATGAAGGTCTGGGTCCAGCTAGCAAGCAGCGGCTCGCCGGACAACAGGGCGGCGAGCAACGCCGCCAGCGGCGCCAGCAGCAGCACACTCCAGCCGCGATAGGCGAACCAGACGAGAAGGCCGAGACCGAGCAGGATGCCGATGAGGCCCATGGCTCACACCCCTTCGAGCAGCACGTCGAGATCGACCGAGGAACGCTTGCCGATATTGCCGCCATCGGCTTCGAGGAAGGCATCGGCCGCCTTGCGGCCCTCGTCCCGCAGCAGGCTGAGGAATTCCCATTCGGCGTTGAGCTTCGAGGAATAGCCGAGCGTGTCCATGATCGAATTGCGCACCAGATGGATCCGCATCCGCGCCCATTGCGCGCCCTCGCAATTGCCGGGATCGGCCACCTGCCGCAGCAGGGCGATCATCCGCAGCTCCTTCAGCAGCACGGCGTTGAACGAGACTTCGTTGAGCCGGTTGAGGATTTCCGACGCGGTGCGCGGCGTGCCGGGCCGCTCCACCGGATTGATCGGAATGAGGATCGTGTCGTCGGATTCGAGTTCGCGCACCAGCGGCGTCATCGTCGGGTTGCCGGAATAGCCGCCATCCCAATAGCTCTCGCCGTCGACCTCCACCGCCTGGAACAGCGTGGGCAGGCAGGCCGAGGCGAGCAGCACCTCGGGCGTGATCTCGGCATTGCGGAACACCCGGCCGCGCCCGGTGCGCACATTGGTAGCGGTGATGAACAGCTTGACCGGCGAGGCGCGCAGCCGCTCGAAATCGATCGCCTTTTCCAGAATGGCGCGCAGCGGGTTGGCGCCGCCTGGATTGAGGTCATAGGGCGAATAGAGCCGCGACATCAGGTCCATGGTGACGAAGAGCGGCGAATGGTCGAGCGTCCAGCGCCCGAGCAGCACATCGAGCGGGCCGCGCTGGAACGGGCTGAAACGCGCGGCCTCGGCGACGTGGCGCCAATAGGCGTCGAGCGCCGCGCGCGCGCCCTCGCGCCCGCCGGCGGCAAAGCCATCGGCCAGCACGGCGGCATTCATCGCCCCGGCGGAGGTGCCGGAAATGCCCTCGATGCTGAGCCAATCCTCTTCCAGCAGCCGGTCGAGCACGCCCCAGGTGAAGGCGCCATGCGAGCCACCACCCTGCAAGGCGAGATCGACCCGGGTCGGGCCGGACCCCGCGGGCGCTTGCGTTTCATCGGGTGCAGGGGCCGCCGGCGCGTCCCCGGCGGCTTTGCGCGGACCGCGCCGCGCCGTCTTTGCGGCAGCGGCGGCGGGAGGTTTGGCGGGAGGCAGGACCTTGGAGGGCATTGGCGCACCTTTCGGAACCGGACGGCCTTACCGTAGCGATGCCGATGCTGCATCGCAACATCGTCGCGGGGGCGTTCAAACGCGGACCGTCCTGCGGCCCAGCCGGGTCGTGCCGCGCAGCAGCCGCCCGAACCAGAGCGGGGCGCGCAGCAGCGGGTAGAGGAAATACAGCCGGCGCGGCAGCGGCACGTCGAGCGCGTCCTGGCAGTTCACCGTCCAGCGCAGCACCTCGGCCATCACATGGCCGGGACCGCAGGCCAGGGCGTGCAACATCGGCAGCACCACCACCTGGCGGAGGGAGAATTGCGGGTATTCATCCTGGAGGTTGGCGACGCTGATGCGGTGCATCGCCTTCTGCAACGGCGCCTCGACGGGACGCGCCAGCGCCGCCGGCACCGGCAACCCGAACATCTCGCGGCACAGGCCGAAGGCGAGCAGGGCGGCAGGCCCGGCGCCCCGGCGCTCGGCATGGCGATAGAGGCGCAGCCGTTCCTCTTCCGGCAGCCCGGCCAACAGGGCGTGCAGATCGGCCAGCCATTTGAGGCGGAACCAGCCGCTGCGGACACCGTGCACGCAGAGATAGGCGAACTCGTCGTCGGGATGGAAGCCGCGAATGGCGACCCCGCCCAGGCTCTCGCGCTTTCCCGCACCCGCCAGAAGCGGTGCGAGCGGCAGCAGCCGGCGGTTCTCGGTGAGCCGCCAATGCGGCTCCAGTTGCACGCCGCACGCCGGATCGACCATGACCGCTTCAATCTGGAAGGCGCGCAGCGCGTCGATCTTGGCCGGGGTCAGCGGCGCCTGCGGAAAGACCGGCTGGTAGCCCTCGCCCGCGAGCAGCGCGAAGGTCGCCGCCAGATCGTCGGGCCGCACCAGGAAGTCGATGTCCTTGCCGTGCTTAACCGCCACCGACCCATAGGCCCGCTGGCCGACCAGCGCGCCCTTGAAGAAGACCGCCCCAATGCCGGCGGCGTCGAACGCCTTCTGCAGGCCGATGATGGCGGCCACCATGGCGAGGTTGGTGCGCGCCAGCCCCCCGGCCTTCTGCGCGATGGACTGGCGCACGTCGTCTGGCACAGAAGCCGCCTCGCGACCCAGCGCCAGATGAACGAGGCCGGCCACGCGGTGCCGGTCGACGAGGTGTAGGAAGGCGGGCCAATCCTCGACCCGGCCGGCCGGAGCGACGGACGCCCCTGCCCCGTGCCGCGCCGCCCGCGCGCACAGCTGGAGCAGCAGCGCAAAGGCTGGATCAGCCTTGCGCACGGCGTGCCTATACGTTCCGCTCATGCCCGCCCAATCGCTGCGTTGATGCGAGGCATCCGCCCCGCGCCGCATGCGATTATTTTCTACCGTCTCGCTCCGGGGGCTGTAAAGCCGCGCCAGTTCGCCTTCAGCGTGTCCTGCACCCGATGCGGGCGTCTACAGCTTCGTGATGAAATGCAGCGGCAGATAGGGCGGCAGGTGATCGGACGGCTTGGTTTCGCCGTTGACCGGATATTCCCCCGGAGTGATGACCTGGAAGTGCGTGCCGCCGGCCGAGCGGATCGGATCCAACTTGACCTTTGCCTCAAACGCATGCTGGTGACTGATTTTACCGCCCGGCTTGCCGAGGCCGAAAGAGCCGCCATCCGCCCCGACAGGGAACTTCGCCCGCATGTCCGGGGTGCCATGGCTGCCGTCGCACAGGGCCCAGCCGGCGGGCACATCCTTCGGGTCGCCCGCCCACATGATGATCGCGCCTTTCGGCATCATCCCCGGACCGGTAATGCCGCCCGCCGCCTCGATAGGCCCGGTGACAGCAAGGCCGCCGCTGACCTGCATGCCGCCGCTCGCCGTCACGGCCTGGGTGACGGTGAGCGGCCCGTTCACGGTGAGCGGGGTGTTGAGCGTGGTCTTGCCTTCGATGGTGATTTCCAGCGCCGGCTCGCTCTTGCCCTCGCAGGTGAGGCTGAGATTGCGGCCATCGACCTGGCTGACCCGGGTCAGGGTCCAGTTCGGCGTCACGGTCTGGTCGTTCATCGTGCGGCTCCTCGGGTGAGACTGGTGTGACCTAATCGCTTCAGGGCTTCGACCAGACCGGCTTGCCGTCGGCATCGTCGACACGGACCTTGCCGTCGTCCGTTACACGCAGCAGCACACCCTGATTGTTGGTATCCGAGGCGAAGACGGGTTCCGTGTCTTTGTTGTAAAAGACGAAGTTGCCGTCGGCCTGCATGACGGCCTTGGACCCCTCACGTTCAAACCCGCCCAGCATGATGCGCCAGAGCGGCGTGGCGCCCGCGTTGCCCCGCATGTCCAAGAGCTGGAGCTTGCGCCCCGTCGCGATTTTCAGGACATAGCGGCCGGACGGTGAGGAAATGCCCTCGCCCTCGTTGATGAACTGGTCATTGCGCAGATCCGCCCGCATGTTGGGGTCGGCGAGAATGTTGGCGCCGCGCCCGCCAAAGATGATGTAGGCCAGCGCATACCAGCGCAGCGGGAAATCAGCGGCGCCTGCCTGAGCGTTCGGAAGGACCTTGACCTTGGAGCCCTGGGGAGACCCACCCCGTCTCCCCGCCAGCTTGTACTCATTGGATCGGGAGTCCTGGCCGACGATGAATTGGCTGCGCAGGTCCGGAATGGGGTCGCCATTGGCCAGCCAGCCGCCGCCATTGCACAGGTACCAGCCGGCGGGCAGCTTCTTCGGATCACCCGACCACATGAGGATGGCGCCGACCGGCACCGCCCCCATGCCGACGAATCCCTGCTCCGCCGCGATGGTGCCGGTCGCCGAGGCCGAGCCGCTGACGGTGAGGCCGGCCTCGGCCGTGGCCGGCCCCTGCATGACCATGGCGCCGGCGACCGTCATCGACGTGTTGAAGGTGGCCTTGCCTTCGGGGGTGATCTCCACCTTGGGCGTGACTTCTCCATCGAGGGTCAGGCTCAGATTCTCGCCGTCGATCTGGTTGACCCGGGTGAGAGTCCATAGCGGGGTCACGGTGTCTTCGCTCATCTTCCTGCTCCTTGCCTTGGGAATGCCGGCCCTTGGGAATGCCGGGGGCGGCGATGGTCGGGCGATCGCCTCACGGGCCCGCCACCGCGACGGGCTCGACGCGAACCGTCACGCAGGGATCGGAGCTGACGGTGACGTCCCAGCTGCCCTTGCTCTTGTGTGCCTTCGAAACGCGGGTCTTGCCGTCGGCGGACACGCCGATGAGATCGAGGCCGCGATCGGGGTAGCGCAGCTCGTAGGTGCTCAGCACCATCGGCACCGGGGTGGTGACGCCCTTCACCGTGCAGTCGACCGTCTCTTTGGCGTCGCTGACCTTCGCCAGCACGGTGCGCCGATCGGTGCGCCAATTCAGCGCCTCGCGGCTGCGGACCGTCACCTTGGCGCCGAGCACCAGATAGGGAAGGCTGGCGGCGCGCCCGTTCTCGAAGTAATCGGCGACGAACAGGCGCGGGCTTTCCACCGGCAGGCTGAGCCTTTCGCCAGTGGCCTTCATCAGCCACAGGCGAGGCTCGCCGTCGCCGCGATAGGCGGCGACGCTGCCCTTGCCGCCAGCTTCGCCGAAGGCGCCGGGCTGCCACTGATTGGTCTGCGGGTTGTAGGCCACCCCTGCCCCGAACGCGACCAGCACCCCGCCGACATTGGTCATCGGCCCGTTCCCCAGCGTAGCGGCCTGCTCCTTGCCCAGGCTGCTCGCCGACGTGGGAAAATCGATCTCCACCCGCTCGCGCGCCGCCGCCAGCCGGACCGGGGAGCCGCTGGCCCGGGCCTCTTCCAGCCGTTGGACGCTGGCGGTGCTCGCCTCGTAGCGTGCCGTCTCGCCGCTGATCGCGTTCACCAGGAACAGCGCCGCATTGTCGACGCCGAAGCCGTCCACCAGGTGCCAGCCATAGCGCGGGCGCAGCTCGTCGGTGGCAAGCGCCGGCTCGGGCCGCCAGCCGGCCGTGCTGGCGCGGATGTCGCCCTCGGCGATCGAATAGGCCCGGATCGAGGAGCGGGGATTGAGATCGGTGCTGCGGTCGCGCGGGCCGATCTGCACCTGCACGATGATCCGCCCGCGCAGCATGCCCAGCTGATAGTCCCGCAGCTGGGTAGCGCCGGCATCGACCGGGCCATCGGCCAGGGTCACCGGGTAGCTCGCCAGCCCGGTCGCCGGCGACAGCAGCGTCAGCTCGGCATAGCCGGGACTGCCGGCGGCCGGCTTCTCGATCTGGACCAGCGCCGCCACGCGCTCGGCGTCGAAGGCGCGCACCGCCAGGCACGGGGCCTGCTCGATCGTCTGCCGGCCGGCGGCGGCGCCGGGACCGCGCGCCTCCGGGCGATCGCCAAGGGTGATGGGCACGCGCGAAAAATCCGGGAACGGGTCGTTGACCTTGCCGACACTGTCCGCGCCGATGCCGCCGCCGGCGCCGACATCAGAGAGGAACAGGCCCTTCTCGCTGCACAGCACCAGCCGGCCGCCGGCATAGGCCATGCCGCGCAATGGCCCGGTATCGAGCGCCGAACGCCCGGCGACCTGCCAGCGCTCGATATCGAAGGAGTGCTCGAGGGTTTCCTCGCCATAGTGCAGCCGTACCGCCGTATCCACGCCGTCCAGGTTCTGCGCCACGGTAAAGCTCATCTCGCCAGACGTCGTCTGGCTCGAGGAGGCGGGCAGCCGCTGTAGGCGCCGTTTGCCATTGGCATCGGTCCAGGACAGCACCGGCTCGCGCCGGTCGTCGACCGGCAATTCGCGGATGTGCCAGCGCGCCCGAACCTTGCCGCCGGGCAGAACCGAGGGCGGGGTCAGCGTCAGATTGGCGAACTGGTCGAAGCGCAGGACAGCGAGGCTGACCGTCTTGGTGACGACGGCGCTGACGCGGCTATCCGCCTTGCCGGTGAGTTCCGCCGTCAGCTGGTAGGTGGCGTTCCCCAGCGCCAGCACCTTCTTCGAGCCCGCACACACGCCGTCAATGGGCTTGATCGCCAGAACCGGCTGGCGAAAATCGATCGGACCGCTCAACGTCGCCTGGACGCAGTCCGCCACTTTCCAGGTCAGGGTGACGGTGGCGCCCATCGCCAGCGCGTTCGGCGCGGCGACATCGACGCCGAACTCGACCTTGGCCTCGGCATCGACCACGGCAGGCTGCTGCACCGGCGCCTCGACCGGCAGGGGGGCCGACAACGTGTCGATGCTGTCGCCGGCGCTGACCTGCAGGGCGAGGGATTTGTCGCCCACGCGCAGCGGCAGGAAGATGCGCAGCGCCGTGTTGACCGGGCTCACGGTCGAGGCGTCGCTCTGGTTGAGATTGTAGTTGGCGATGCCGATGCGGAGCTTTTTCGGATCGGCACCGTCGCTGCGCATCAGGAACCAGGGCGGGTCGCCCACGGGGTCGCGCAGCACCCCCTTCACCGAACCGATATCCTGCCAGAGGTCATCGGACTGTTCGCGGATGAGGTCGTCGGCGAGGCTGTCGCGATCGAGCAGGATCTGCACCACCCGCGGGCCACTTGCCCCCTCGCCACCGAGCCTGGGCGCAACGACCATTTGCAGCGTGGGCGGCGTGCCGGGCACCACCCGCGCCTCGATCAGCGGCGGCGGGAGGGGGGCCGGACTCTGCGCGGTGGCGGGCGCGCCTCCAAGGCTGGGAAGGGCCGCCAGCAGGGCGGCGGCCAGCAGGGTGGAGAACCTTGTGCGATATGTCATCCCGATCCCCGTTTTCAGGCCTCTGGCACGGTCTTCACCGGCGCTTGCGAGCGGCGCAGGATCAACCAGCCCTCGCCCGCCGAGGGCGCCGCGCCGTCAAAGCGCGGTTCGATTCCGAGCGCGGCCACCGCCGAGAGCGTGCCCACGGGCTCGCGCAGTTCCCACGTCCCGCCCGTGCTGGCCGGCGGCGGCAGGACCGGCAGCGCGCCGTGAAACAGCACCGGCCCGACGCTGAAGCCGATCTCCAGCCGGGCCAGCCCGTCCCGCACCTCGTCGACGGGCAGGCTCACCGCGTGCGCCGGCAGCACGCCGCAGGCGACTTCCACCGAGGCCGACGGGTCCATGAGCAGCACCAGCTCGCTGGCAGTGGCGAAACCCGCCTGCGGCGCCGGCGCCCCTTCGAGCCCGGCGAAGGCGGCAAAGGCCAGCCCCTGCGCATGGCCGACAAGCCCGTCCTGCGGGTCCCGCCGGTTGCCGAGGCGCAGCGGCAGGCTGAGCGCGCCGGCGGCCTTCCCCGGCGTGCCGCGAACGGACTGCAGCCGCGCCTGCGCCACCACCACCGCCAGCGGCCGGCCGATCAGCATCTGCTCGGGGGCGGCCTCGCGCGCCCGAATGGTGGGGAGCGCCTCCTCCACCGTCGCCAGCATCCGCGCCAGCCGGTCGGCACCCTCGGCCGGGTCCGCCAGCCACGCCACCAGATGGGCGAGCACCGGATCGCCAATGCCGGCCGGGGCGACGGGTGCGGCCTCGGCAAGGCTGCGCCAGACAACGCGCCCGGGCCCGCCCGGCCCGGCGGGCAAAAGCGCCAGCTCGCCCAGCAGCCGCCCATCGCCGGCGCAGACAACAAGCGCATGGTCCAGCCGGTTGAGATAGACCCAGCCGCGGATCGACGTCTGCGGCCCGACAAAGGAAACATCGAGCCGCGCGCCCTCGGTCAGGCGGGGCGGCCGGGCGAAGGGCCCGCACTGGGTGTCGTCCACGCTGGCGCCGAGGCGCAGGCGCGAGCGCGGATGCGGCTGCGCCCGTGTCCCGGGCCGGGCGATCGGCTCGGCCCATTGGCCGAAATCGTCCACCACCCACAGATGGTCGAGGCGGAACCAGCCGGCTTCGAGCGCAGGCGCCTCGCCCGGCGCGGCGGGCAGCGGCGGCAGCGGCGCCGGCATGGCGACGCGCAGGCCGGCGGCGAGCCGCGCCAGCGCGCTGGTTCCGGCCTGCAGCCGCTGGTCGGTCGCCGGGGTGAGCCAGGGCAGCGTGGCATCGGGCCGGGGCGTCAGCGCCTGGGCGTTGAGGCGGCGCACGCTCGCTCCCAGCCCGGCGAGTTCCTGGCCGACCAGCGGCGTGCGGGTCAGGGTGGTGAAGTCGCCATTGTTCAGGTTTGCCTCAGCGATCGAGGCGTTGAGCGCGGTCGTGATGAAGCCGCCATCCATCGGCGCCATCAGGCTGCGGCCCTTGACCCCCGAAGGCGCCTCGCGTCCGGCCGCCGGCACGCCGTCCGGCTGTCGATAGTCGTAATGCAGCGCCTGCTGGCCAAGGGGGAAGGACCAGTCCTTCAGCCCGGCGGGGCTGGCGTGCCAGTTCACGTTCCAGTCGATATAGAGCGGCGACCAGGGCTGCTGGCCCCAGACCGCGACCAGCGTCTCGGGAAGAACCGCGCGGCCATCGGCGCCGGCCAGAGTGAGCGAAACGCCCGCCGCCCCGGAGCGGAAGCGCTCCTGCAGCGCGTTCTTCCACTGCTCCCATTCGATCTGACCGGCAAAGGGCGCGGCGTCGGCAAAGGCGCGCGCGGCGACCGCCTGCTCCATCAGCGCCGCCTCGCGCAGCAGGTCGGCAAGGGCGCCGGCCTGCGGCATCGCCTTGGCGGTGAGGGTTGTCGCCAGCGCGGTCAGTGCCTCCGAGGGAAAGGCGGCGCGCTCGGCCGCAACAGGCGCGGTGGCGACGAGGCCTGCCGACGTACGGCAGGGCAGCTTTTCCGGCAGCGCCCGCCGGCTGGCGCCGGGCATTCCGGCCAGCATCACCACCGGGTCCGCCACCACCCAGAAGGGCGGCTCGGGCGCGGCATTGAGCTCCCACCCCTTGGGCAGGTCGGCCTTGAGAGCGGCAACGGAGGCGGCAAGAGTGGTGGCGGCGGCCGAGGCCGTCTCCACCGCCTGGGCGAAGGCGTCGAGATCGGCCTGCAGCCCGGCCAGCGGGTCCGGCTGCGCGTTGAGGCGCAGCGTGCCGGTCCGCACCGCGACGATGCGCTCGCGCCAGGCCATGCGCAGCGTATTCCCCCGCGTGACCAGCGCGCGCACCTCGTCATTCAGCGCCGATTGCCGCCCGTTGAGCCGGGCCAGTTCCTGTCTCTGCGCCGCCGTCGGCGCCGGGCCCTTGTCCGCCGCGTCGGTGCTCTGCACCAGATGGTGCAGCACCCCGGCATCGAGCGAGGTGAAGCCGAGCGGATGGTCGAGCCGCCGGCGCGTGGAGGTATCGAGCCCGGCGGGGTCGGCCGCCCCCAGCAGGTGCCCCTCCAGCACCGCCCATTTCGGCCGGTCGTCCGGCGAGAACTCGTCCTTCCACCACTGGTCCGACACCAGCGCCGCCAGCGCCGCCGGCGCCGAGGTGCCGAGCCCCACCTCCAGCCGCGCCTCCGGCGGTGCCAGGCCGCCATGGGCGGGCGGCGACTGAGGGTAGCCGAGCAGCGGCCCGCGATAGCGCTCCGCGTCCCAGAAATTGATATGGGCGGTCACACCGTGGAACAGGCAGGGGCCCGGCGTCTCAGGCAAGCCGGGCGGCATCGCCCAGCCCAGATGCGCCAGCACAGCCGCAAGGTCGGCCGGCCGGCCGGCCGCGTCCTTCAGCGTCAGTGGCAGGGCCACCAGCGGATCGGCGCCGGGCGTGCGATACCAGCCGACCACCGCATAGCTGACGCAGGCCAGCGGCAGCTTGTCCTGCCCGTCGCGCAGATCGGCGAGCCCATCGTGCCAGGACAGAATATTGCGGTTCTCCGCCAGCGAGGTGGAGAAGGTTGGCGAGCCGGTCCAGGGGGTGCCGAGCGCGGTCAGCGTGGTGTGCGCCATCTGCGCCTGTTGCGCGGCGTCATACGTCTCCAGCGGGCGGGCGATCCCGACCGGCGTCGCCGTCAGTTCCGGCGGTGCGGAAGCGGTCTTGCCTGGCATCGCCACCGGCAGGCTGGCCGAGGTGGCGTCGCCGGGATAGGCCGACCCGTCGATCACCCACGCCTTGAGCTCAACCTCGCGGCGGGAGGCCGCGCGGCGCAACAGGCGCACAATCAGCCACTGTTCCGGCAAGGCGGGAAAGCTCAGGCTGTTCTCGGCCAACGATTTGCGCAGGCCGGCGGGAACGAGCCAGCGCAGATAGACGCCGCGATCGGCCTTTTTCGGGCGCTCGCTTTCGCGCAGAGCCAGCCGCTCGCCCGCCTCCGGCACCGCGCCCAGAAAGGGCGTGAGCTTGGGATCGACGAGGGTGCGCAGGCCGGGAACATAATTGGCGCGCGTGGCCTTCCAGCGCAGCGAGGCGCCGCGTTCGGCGGTGTGCCGCGCCAGCAGCAGCTCGCCGCTCGGGCTGGCGTCCCCCTCGATCACCAGCGCTTCGAGCTGGATCGGCACCAGCAGCGGGGTGGCCGCCTTCGCGGCGGTCTCGGCAGCGCTCACCGCGTGATCTCCCAAACAAAGTTCTGGATGCTGCCGCTGCTCAGCGCGCCAGCGGCGAAAGCGGCGGCGGAAAGCGGGTCCGGCGGGGACCCGGACGCCGCGGCGGGCTGCAGGCGGGTAAGGCCCAGCGCGCTCTCCGCCCGCAACCGCTCCAGCGGGCCGAACAGGCCGCGCGCATCCGGTTCCGGCACGTTGGCGCGCGGCTCCGGCAGGCGGAAGGCCAGCCCTTCGGGCGGCTCCTTGAGCGTCAGCCGGGCGATCTGTCCCTCGGTGATGCCCAACAGCACATCCGGCGCCAGCCGCTCCAGCCGCAGCGGACGGGCGCTCTCCGGCGTCGAAGTGACGACCGTCTCCAGCCCCGGCCAGTCCGACACCAGGGTCGAGCGCAGCAGGAAGCCGGTGCGCGGCCGGTCAAGAAGCTCGCCTTTGGGATCAAGCTCGGCCGCCGCGCCCGCTGCGCAACGCTCCATCAGCTGCGACAGGAGGCGGCGCATGGACGGCCCGGCGCGGGTCGCTTCGCGGGCCGCGCTGCCGCTGAGGCTGAGCGCGCCATTGGCCAGCGCCAGCAGCCAGTTGGCGTCGAGATGGAAGAACCGCAGGCTGGAGACGGGAAGCAGCGCCTCGCCCGCCACCAGATAGGGGAAGGGAACGCCTTCCAGCAGCATCAGGCCCTTGAGCCAGCCGATCATCTTCAGGGCGGCGTGGAAGCTGTCGGGCGGCTCGGCCCCGGTGTCGGCGGCGGGTGAGGGAGCGGGCGCGCCCCATTCCCGCCGGATCGCCAGCAGGTGGTTGCGCATGAAGATGTCGAGCCGGAACGCCACCTCGCGCGGGCCGGCGTCCTCGGTGATGAAGGCCCTTGTGGCGGCCAGGAAGCCCGGCGAGGCCAGCGCCATCAGCCGCCCCAGCTGCCAGGCGGCGGCGTAGGACAGGGTGAGAGCGCCATCCTCGGGCGAGACGATCAGCGCGGCGTCGGCATGGGCGAATTCGTCGACCGGCAGCGGCGCCACCGGCGCCGGGGCGAAGGGGCCGCGATACCAGGCCAGCCGCGCGCCGCCCTCGCCCCGCCGGCAGGGCAGCGGCGTGTGCCCGGCGGCGAGCGGGCGGGCCAGCGCCTCCGGCGTGCCGGGTGGGCTCTGGGTGCGCAGCGTGTCGGTGCCGAGGCGTCGGGCGAGGCCGGAAAAGCTGTGGGAGAAGCCGGGATCATGGGTGAAGCGCCAGCGCGCCAGAACCACCAGCCGCAGGCGGGCCGGTCCTTCCGGCAGCGTTCCCTCGACCAGTTCCTCCCAGCCTTCCAGCGACACCAGGAAGGCGAGATTGGCTCCGGGCGCGGGAATCCGGCGGGCGCACACGACGGGAAACTCACCCGCCCCGTGCATCGCCTCGCGCGGCTTGTCGCTCATGCCGACCTGGCGCACATGCGCCAGCAGCGGCAGATCCGCCGCCGACGGGCACAGGGCACGGGCGAGATCGCGCTCCAGGTCGATCACGCTGGCGCGCTGAGTGCCGGCGTCATTATCGGGCTCGGCGTCGAGCTTGGGCAGCAGCACCTTGCCGTCGGCGCTGCGGCGGCCGGCGGCGATCAGCGCCTCGGGCGCGACGAGTTGCACCGCCGCCTCGCCGCCCTGCGCCTGGAATTCGGCCTCGGTGAGCAGGAGAAGCGCCATCCACGGCGCCCGCGCCGCGCCGCCCAACGCCAGCTGGCGCTCCCAGGGCAGGGCCCGCTTGCGCAGCACGATATTGGGAACGTGCCGACCGAAATCGCCCATCCCCCCGACGGAGGGGTAGCGGGCCTGGATGTCGTTCTCGTCGAGGAAGAAGCGGGGGCCGCGCACAAGGAAGGCGTCGTCGCGGTAATAATGATGTGCCTTCGCCGTCCCGCCCGGGTCGGGATAGGCCAGCGACTGCTGCACCAGCACGCGGTGGCTGCCGGCCGTGAGGGCCGGGTGATAGGCGTCGTAGAGTTCGACCTTGAGGGCGTCGGGCGGGGCGCCGGCATTGGGCATGATTATGCTCCTTGGCTCCAGCTGCGGCTCATCGGCGGAGCGCGGAAGGGACGCGCCGCGCCCTCCCCGGCGCCCAGCGCGATGGGAAATCCGAGCCCGCCCAGCGCCGTGACCAGCTCGGCCTGGCGGGCGTCCTGCGCCGTTGCCACGTCTCGCGCGGCCACGTCTCGCGCGGCCACGTCTCGCGCGGCCACGTCTCGCGCGGCCACGTCTCGCACGGCGCCTGTCGCGGCGGGGGCCTGCACGGCCGGGTCGCGGACGGACCCCTCGCGGAAAATCAGGTCGCTCTCTCGGTGGCGGGCGATGTCCACCACCGTGCCCTTGCCACGACGCTGGCCGGCGGGGGGGCGCAGGCGGGCGAGGCCGGTGAGATAGGCGCCGGTCATCTTGGCGGCGGGCGCCTTGTCGGGGGGCTGCCGGTCCCAAAGGGCGGCCGGCATGCCCTGGCGCTCGGGCTCGCTCTCCCAGCCGGCGAGATCGACCGGCTCGGTGCCGCCGCCGGCAAGATCCTTGACGATGGCGATGGTTAGCGTGCTCTCCGCCGCGGTGATCCCCAGCGGGACGATGCCGAAATTGGCGCTCTCGGCGGCATGGCGGCCAGCCGTCCCCGTCAGAACCAGCGGCTCGGCCAGCGCGAGAGGGCGGCCGCTGCGTCCCTTCGCCGGCACCGCACCCTTCACGGTGCCGAAGGCGAGCGTGGTGGCTGGAAGGATCGACGCCACCGAGAGCACCAGCTCGTCGCCGCGCACCAGCCACGGGCCGATCGGCGGCTTGTCGCCCGGCTGCGACAGCCGCCCGCCGACCAGCGCCGCCCCGCAAATGGCCGGCGCTTCCACCGGCGCACCGGCGGCGGGTATCGCCTGCCAATGTGTGCTGGCCTTGTCGAGGAACAGCGCGCCGAACTGCGCCCAGCTGCGGATTTCGCTGGTGGCCTTGGTGCCGCCAAAAGCGATCTCAAAGGACAGCACCGAGATTTTGACCCTCACCCGCCCGGCAAAGGGCGGCCCCCACAGGCTGAGCTGAACGTCGAGGCTGAGATTGATCGAGAACAGCCACAGATCGGCTTCGATGCGGATCGAGATGCCGGCATCCAGGCTGTATTCCAGCGGCGCCCAGCAGATCAGAAAATCGATGGCGGCGACGAACCATGCCTTGATGCGGCTATGGACGAAGGACGCTTCGAAACGCCCTCCGGCCATGAGATGCGACGGCGTGAGCGCGCAATAGAGCTCGCCCTTCAGGGTAAGTTCGTTGGTCACCGCCCAGTTGAGGCCGAGGCGCGGCACGGCGGGATAATGCGCCGGTGGCTTGAAGGCGCGGTGATAGCCGCCAATGGTGAGCACGAAATCGCCCTTGCGGGCACCGGCGAACCACACGCCCAGCGCGAAGCCGCCGGTGAGCCGGCAGGACGGGTCCAGCACCCAGGAATTGGCGGTCAGCTCGGCCTGCAGCAGGAACACGCCCTCGTCCGGCCGCAAGGTCATCTTGATCGCGAGTTCGACCCGGCAGAGTTTCTGGTCGCCGACCGACTTCTCGAAGCGAGCGAGGCCCAGCAGCGAGAACTCGACATCCTTGCCGAACTGGGCGATGGCCAGCGCGAAGGCGTCGATCGTCTCGGCAATGGTGAAGCGCAGCCCCAGCGCGGCGAACATCTGGCCTTCGTCGAAGGGCAGATGCTTTTCCAGCGTGGCCAGCATATCGCCCGCCGAGGGCTTGTCCGCGTCGGGTGCGCTCTCCTTCATCGCCAGCGCCACCAGCGGGAAGTCCGCCACCGCGCCGATGTCAGGCACGACCACCCGGCGGTTATAGCCGAAGCCGAGCGCCAGGCCGGTCAACGTGATCGCGCCCAGCTTAATGCCGGCGCCGCCGGTGAGGCTCAGCGTTCCATAGATGAACAGGGAGGTGGAAGAGCCACCTCTGGGACGCGGATAGGTGCCATACAGGCCGACGACGCCGATCGACATTTTCGGCAGCTGGACGCTGAGCTGGCCGCCATAGACGGTTTCCGACATCTGCAGGAAGCCGCCCTCGACCGACACCGAGCCGCGCTTGAAGCTGAGGCTCATGCCCCTCAGCCGACCGCGTGGCGCGGTGAGCGCGCCGAGGTTGACGGTGACGCCGGCGTCGATCAGTTCCAGCTGCACGCCCGACAGGCTGATCCGGCCCGCCAGCGCCGCGGAAACCTCCCAGCTCCCGCCCGCCTGCCGCACCCCGTAGCCGAGCTTGGCCAGGTGCAGCGGGCCGCAATCGCGCTGGATCGTCAGCCAGTTGAGATTGTCCGCCGGCTTGTCTTCCGGCGCGGCGGGAGCCGGCGCCTTCTCGCCGGCCTCGCCCTTTGCAGGCGTTTGGGCCTTGGCGGCGGCTGCGACCTTGGCGGGCGCTTCGCCCTTTCCGGCCTTGGCGTCCCGATTGCCGGCGCCGGGCGCCGGCAGTGCGTGCGGCGCCTCGCCGGCCCCTTTGGTCGGGGCCTTCTCCTTCGGCTGCGGATAGACGATCGGCTTCTCGTAATCGAGCAGCCGCAGCGTGCCGGTCAGCGACAGCTTGCCCGTCACCTCTGTCGGCGGGGCAAACGTCTCCGTCGGCAGGTTCTTGAACAACTCGGCGATGGCGGTTTCCTCAAGCGTGGAGAGCACGCCGACCCGCAGCGCATCGATGCCGATCTCCTTCTTGCCCCCGCTCTTGGCGAAGGCATCGGCGGCCGAGCCGATCACCCCGCCGACAACCGGCAGGCTGCGGAAGTCGATCGTCGCCGGACCCATTCTGAGGCTGTAGTCCCAGCCGGCCTTTGCCCCCGACAGCTGGCGCGCCGCCACCAGAGTGAGGCGGAAATCGCCGTCCTTGGTCTTGAACGCGAAACTGAGCGCGATGCGGGTGCCCTCGGCCCCGAGCCGCAGGGCGCCGTCAATCCGGGTGACGGTGAGGCTGCCGTCCTGAAAGGGTGGCTCGAAGCCGATTTCCGCCGCCAGCGGCCGAAGCGCCCGGCCGAGATCGAAGCTGGTCCTGGCGCTGACGGAGAAGTTCCACGTCCCCTCGGCGTAGATAAGCTTCAGGTCCACCTCGGTGGTGTCGAAGCGCAGCTGGCCTTCGGCCGTAAGATCCAATTTCCCGGCATAGGTGACGTCAAGCTTGGCCAGCTTCGCCTTCAGCCCGGCAATGGTGAATTCCGAATCCGATTCAGCCTTGAAGGAGAACTCGGTCTCCTTGCCGAGCGTGAGCGCGACCTCGAAGTCCTTGATCTCCGCCGCCGCCAGTTCCTCCGGAGCCTCGATCTGCAGCAGATCGGCGGCAATGGCACCGATCGGCAGGCGGGGGATCGTCACCTTTCCCCTCAACCCGTTGTCGATGTTGATCGAGACGTCGGCCTCGACATCGCCGACGACCAGCGAGCCCTCCAGCGCCGCGTTGACGCTCCCGCCCCCAGACTTGCCGATCTCGAAGCGGACATCGCCGATCAGCAGCGAGCCTTTGCCGATCCGGTACTCGAGAAAGCCGATGGTGATGACCGAGAAGGTATAGTCCTTCGTCCGCGTGTTCGCGCTGATCACCAGGTCGATCAACCGCAGGCTTTCGCGCCCCTCCACCTTGGCGACCTTGCCGGCGATGTCCTCCGGCAGGACGACCTTGCTGCCCTCGACCAGCGTGGCACGGAAGCTGCCCTCGGGCAGGGAAAGCGTCGTCTCGAAGGCAAGCGCCTCCTTCCCACTGCCGATCTCGCCCCGGCCGGTCAGCTCGATATCGAAGGTGAATTCCCCGCCGCTGGAGGTGCCGGCGACGTACAGGCTGGGGGTGATGCGGATCAGATCGAGGAGGGGGAAGGCTTCGCTGTATTTCAGCCAGAGGGCGAACCGCGCGCCGTCCAACCCGTCCATCGGGGTGGACACTTCCAGGCGTTGCAGGCCGGGAACCACCTTGTCCATGGTGCTGAACGTGCCGCTGAGCGTCTTGCCCAGCTCGGGGGCGAGGCTCTTGATCAGTGCCCCCGCCTTGATCAGGTCCGGCGCCTCCGCCGTGAGAGCGAGCTGCCGGGAGCCGGCATTCACCTCGATCGAGGTCGCCAGCTTCTGCTGGTCGAGCGTAATGGCGCCGTGCAGCGCCAGCGAGAAGGGCGGCGTGCCGTTGCCCGCCCCCACCCCTTCCGCCCCGATGCTGGCGCGGAGAAGCGCGATGTTCAAACGCCCGTCCAGCAGTTCCAGCGGCGGAACCGACAGGGCGGTGCTAACCTCGATCCGGTAGCCCTGCGGAAGCTTGCCGACATTGCCGGCCACGCGCACGCTGCCGTCGAGGCCGAAGCGCTTGCGCAGCGCGGCGTCGAACTCCGGCAGCAGGCTCGCCTCGCCGGTGAAATTAATGCCTCCGCGCAGCGGCGCCAGATCGTGCGGCCAGTCCGCCTGCAGCGCCCGCGCCGTGTCCGCGACGAGGGTGCGGTCCTTGGTGCTGACCGTGCCGGCAACGGATTGGATGGCGGCGAAGTCATAGGAGGAATAGCAAAGCTGTGCGGCACGCAGGCCCAGCGCCTTGTCGATGGCGGCCTGCGCGGGTTTGAGCGCGGCATACGCGTCGCCCGGACGCCACACCTCGCGCGTTTCGCGGGAAGCGACGACCACGCGCGTGGCGGTGGTGCGCGCACCGCCCTCGGCATAGACCGGCAGCTCGAATTGCAGCGCGGAGACGGCGCCACCGCTCTCGCCAAGCGCGGCCAGCCAGAGATCGAGCTGCGCGCAGCCATGCTCCGTCAACCCCAGCGCGTCGAACCGTTCCGGGTCGATCTTCGACAGTGGAATGACGCTGTCCGCCTTCACCCCCTCATTGCCGCCGGCCATGGCGTCGCCCTTTGCTGAACACGTCACATTGCGAAAAGCCGCTCAGATGCCGAGCTGGACCTGATCGAAGAATTTGGTGATGTCGGAGAGTTCGACGGGGAAGGCGGCGCTCTGGCGCGTCTGCTGCGACGCGCGGGCCTGCAATTGGGCGGCCTGGCTCTTCAGTCCCTGCCCCTGCAGTTCCAGGATTTTGAGCGTGCTTTCGGGCAGGTTTTTCAGATCCTGCACCGGACTCGCCGACAGGGACTTCACGATGTCGACGCCGCCCACATTTTCGAGCTTGAACTTGTACCCGCGAACATATTCATTCCACGGGTTTCGCAAGAGAAGAAAGCGAATCTCGACATTACCTGTTGGACGCTTGACCTTTATTGTCGATGTACCGGATATTTCGTAGGCATGACCTGGAACTAGCCCTTTGCGTTTGCCTTCGTGTACTTGGGCCTTGGAGATGAAATCATAGACATGCACGATGTCGCGGGTAGACGTGAACGCCGCCTTAGGTGGTTTCGCGGCGCAGGCCGCGTGCACGCGCGTGAAGAGTGCCTCATGGTAATCCGTGTATTCGCCCGTGCCCCGCTTGCCCGGAAAGGATTTCCTGACAAAATCCAGAAGCAACTTGCCGAAATCGATATCCTTCATTCCGCTCGCGGCAAGAGATACGGGCATCCGGGCAATCCGCGTGAGATAGGGCCGGATGTCGGTGCTCCGCACCTCCCGCATCAGCTTCTTTTTCTTGTCGAGCATGTCGATCAGGTTGTCGACGACGGAGCGATTGGCCAACCGCGAGTCCGCGATGTGCTGCTTGATCGCGGCTCGCACGTCGATGTCGTTCACCGGCACGGCGGGAACCGCGAGGGAGGTCGTCAGGCCCGGCACCGTGAGGCCCAACACGCCAATGAACCGATCGAACGTTGCGTCCCAGGACTCGGCGAACGGATTTGCCCGCGTCTCGTCGAGGACGAAGCGGAGCAGCGCGCTGCGATAGTCCCTCATATCCATCCATACCCTGCCCTTCGGGCCGGGAACGTCTATGTCGGCCGTCGCATCGTCTGTCTTTTCGCCCGTGAGATGTTGGTAGGCGCGCCCGCAATTGCCGCCTTCCAGCGCCTCGACATAGTCAACGGCATACCGCCTGTCCGGCTCCGGCGCGGGAGAGGTTGCGTCGGCGAACGGCCAGTGCGGCGCCGCCGGCTGCGGCTTGGTCGGATCGGGAATCTTGATCTGGTTCTGCCTCAGCAGAGGTTGCAAATAATAGGCCCGAAAGAAAGCGTAGGCCTTTTCGATGAAATAGGGCCAGAGCGCGCTGTGGCCTTGCATATCGACGACCTTTTTGCCGTCGACCCTCTTCAGTATCGTGCGCTGAACTTGGACGATGACCGGTACTATCGCGCCGGCATTCTCCCCATAGAAGCGTACATGCACATGATCCGCGGTGCTTCCTATCATGTTGTAGAAGAAATTCGGATTCTTTACGCGGATCATCGAGTTTATGGCCGACAGAAGATAACAATCGCCGATACGCTCCTGCTTTACATCCATGAAATCGGGCGTGTACTTAAAAATCGGAAGAGATACCGGTAGGTATCTGTATTTGTCGCTCGGTGGCGGAAGGTGCGCGTCGTTGAATGTATGAAAATCCCAGTGAACGAGAGGGGCCTTGACGGGTTGCGCCGGAGCGGGTTGCGCGGGGAAGGCCAGCCGACCGTTCCTGTTCGCAAGGCTCACATTCTGCCGCACCATCCACCGCCCCCGCGCTCCGGCCACGACAGGTAGGTTGGCACCTTAAGGTTGTATCGTCAATAAGTGCAATCAGAGATTCTAAGCCGCCCGCCCCGCCCCGTAGACGGCACGCGCGTCACCGCAGGCCATTGAAATAAAAGCAACTATTCCATCTGACTCAGGCCGTCGCGCCGCGAACGGACCGAAGCGCCACCAAAAGAAATGCAACCATTGCGAGCAGGGGAGCCACATCGAAGAGCTCAGCCTCAGGGCCCGCCCGGCGCGGCCAGCGCCCTTACGCACCGGCATAGGCGGGCGCTTTGGCGGTGGAGAGCACGCGAAACACGCCATCCCGGTCCACCACCGTGCCGCAGCCGGTGGCAAAGTCCGGCCGGGGCAGCAGCCGACTCTGGCCGAGTTCCATATGCACGTCGATCAGGCAGTCGACGAACTGGCGCGCCAGCTTGAAGTCGGCGGCGGCGGGGCCCATCATCGCGGTGATCGGGTTGACGATCCGCACCCGGTCCGGCCGCAGCGCGCGGAGCGCGCCGCTTGCGATCAGCGGCTGCGCCGTGTGGTCGAGCACATAGCCGATATTGCGCCCCGACAGGATCAGCGCCAGCTGCGACTGGATGCCGAGGCCGATGTCGCCGCAGGTGTCGGCGCGGCGTGCACGCTCGGGATGGTAATATTCGAGATGCCCCCGGCTGCAATAGGCGGCGGTTTCGATGTCCGCCATCGTCAGTTCCTCCTCCGGAATGGCGAAGAGCGGATGCCGGTGGCCGCAGCACATGAAGCCCTGCTCGTCGAACAGGTGCTCATAGGTCAATTGGGCGTAGTGCTCGTTCACCAGGCCGATGCCGACATGCAGCATGCCGTCCGCCACCCGCCCGGCAAGCTGGAAGCCGAGCATGACCTCCATGCGGAAGCGGACATTGGGGTAATAGTCGGAAAAGCGGCGAATGGCGTCGTGCAGGCGCGCGGAGGGGTTCTCGACAATGCCGTCCTGAATGCCGATGGAGAGCTCGTAGACGGTGTTCTGGTTGATGTTCGAGGCCTTCTGCTTGAAGGCCTCCACCGAGGCGAACAGCTCCTTGGCCGCCTTGTAGACCACCTCGCCCTCGCGGAAGAGCTTGAAGCCCTTCGGCCCGCGCCGGCACAGCCGCGTGCCGAGGCGGATCTCCAGCGATTTCAGGTTCTCGCTGAGGGTGGATTGCGACAGGTTGAGCGCCGCCTGCGCGGCGGTGAAGCTTCTCTCCTCGACGATGGTGCAGAAGCAGCGCAGCAGCTTCAGGTCGATATCGTAGATCTGGCTGATGTGCGACATGGCTAGGCCTCGCTCCGTGTCGATAATGCCCCTTTCCCCCCGGTGCAGCGCACATAGCAATTTGTGCGCCGCACCTGCTCCGGCGCGGTCTTGCGCGTCTTTGAGCCCGCTCCGGGCGCGGCGCGCCCTTCCCATCGGGCCCGATTGCACAGTGTTTGCCCACGCCCCTGTGCTCTGCCCAATGTTGAGCCGCCCTTGAGCGGAACATCGCTTGGGCTTTTCGCAATGGTGGCGGCGCGGAGCCCCGGCCTAGGCTGCCGCTTCGTCTTGAGCAGGCAGATGGGGCAGCGTCATGAGTCCACGACCGTTACACCTCGGGTGGTTCACCAATTTCGCGGTTGATGAGTGGACGCGGCCCTTCACCGGCGGCGGCGGCGACCCATGGGACGGAAAATTCTACATCGACATGGCGCAGGCCATGGAGCGGGCCTGCTTCGACTACATCATGCTCGAAGACACGCTGATGATCTCCGAGGCCTATGGCGGCACTAACGAGGTCTATCTCAAGCACAACATCATGGGGCCGAAGGCGGACCCCTCGCCGATGGCGGCGCTGATCGGCGCGAACACCAAAAATCTCGGCGTGGTGGCGACCTTCTCCACCATGGCCTACCCGCCCTTCATGCTGGCGCGGCTGTGCTCGACGCTGGACAGCCTCTGCAAGGGGCGTTTCGGCTGGAACATCGTCACCACGGGCGAGGACCTCGCTGCCGAGAATTTCGGCATGGACAAGCTGCCGCCGCGCCAGGAGCGCTACGACATGGCGGACGAGTATGTGGAACTGTGCAAGCAGCTCTGGGGCAGCTGGGACGCCGACGCGGTGGTGCGCGACCACAAGACCGGCACCTATGCCGACGCCTCCAAGGTTCGGCCGATCCATTTCGAGGGCAAGTATTTCAAGAGCCGGGGACCGCTGAACTGCGTGCCCTCGCCACAGCAGCGCCCCGCCTTCGTGCAGGCCGGCGGCTCGCCGCGCGGGCGGCAATTCGCGGCGATGACCGCCGACAGCATCATCGCCCCCTCCATGGGCGTCGCGGGGCTCAAGGCTTATCGCGACGACGTGCGGGCGCGGGCGGAAGCCGGCGGGCGCGACCCGGACGAGATCAAGGTGCTGTTCGTCGTCGCCCCGATCCTGGGCGAGACCGAAGAGGAAGCGAAGGCCAAGGCCGCGCGCATCATCGAGGCGCCGGATTATTGCGAGAAGGCGCTGGCGCTGATCGCCGCCATTACCGATATCGACTTCTCGACATTCGACCTTGATGCCCCCCTGCCCCACCTCACCACCAATGGCGAGCAGGGCTCGCTCGATGCCTTCCAGCAGACCGGCTCGGGCAAGACGCTACGCCAGCTCTGCGCCGACCAGCTCTCCCGCGGGCTCGACGGCCTGATCGGCACGCCCGACCAGGTGGCCGAGCGCATGGGTGAGGTGATGGCGGAAGTGGGCGGCGACGGCTTCCTCATCACCCGCCCGTTCACCGCCAATATCAGCCGGCAATACATCACCGATATCTGCGAGGGGCTGGTGCCGGCGCTGCAGCGGCGCGGCCTCGCCCGCACACGCTACACCGAAGGCGCCACGCTGCGGCAGATGCTGCGGGAGTTCTGAGGGGCTCGCTGGCGAATGACCCCAAGAAGTGTCATCCCGGAAGGACCGCAGTCCTGACCGGGATCGCGTGCGTCCGCCTGAGGACGATCCCGGCTCTCCGCCTTCGGCGGCGGCCGGGATGACGTTTACCCAGCGGAGGCCGCGCTTCTCAGCGCAGGATCTGCGCGAGGAAATGGCGCAGGCGCTCGCTTTCAGGCGCCTCGAAAAAGCGCGCCGCGTCGCCCTCCTCGACGATCTCGCCCCGGTCCATGAACACGCAACGATCCGCCACGCGGCGGGCGAAGCCCATTTCATGGGTGACGCAGATCATGGTGACGCCGCTGGCAGCGAGTTCCTCGATCACCCCCAGCACCTCCTTCACCATTTCCGGGTCAAGCGCCGAGGTCGGCTCGTCGAACAGCAGGATGCGCGGCTCCATGCACAGCGCACGGGCGATGGCGACGCGCTGCTGCTGGCCACCGGAGAGCCGCGCGGGGTATTTGCGGGCCTGATCGGCCAGATGCACCCGCTCGAGATGCGCCATGGCGAGCTTTTCCGCCTGCGCCTTCGACAGGCCGCGATTGAGCCGCGGCGCCAGCATGCAGTTTTCCAGCGCGGTGAGGTGCGGAAACAGATTGAAGTGCTGGAACACCATGCCAACTTCCTGGCGGATGTCCTGCACCGTGCCTTCATCATTGGTCAGCGCGATGCCATTGACGACGATGCGCCCGGCATCATGGCGCTCCAGCGCGTTGATGCAGCGGATAAGGGTCGATTTGCCCGAGCCGGAAGGGCCGCAGATGACCACCTTCTCGCCGCGCCGCACCTGAAGGTCGACGCCAGCCAGCGCCCGATGCGCGCCGTAGCGCTTCACCACCTGCGCGAGCAGGATGGCAGGCTCGGCGGCAGGCTCGGCAGCGTGGGGGCGCGGGATCATGGCGTCACCTTCGCCCGGCCGGCCAGACCCTGCAGCGCCTGCCC
This sequence comes from Xanthobacteraceae bacterium 501b, assembly GCA_000378025.1. Classification (GTDB taxonomy): domain Bacteria; phylum Pseudomonadota; class Alphaproteobacteria; order Rhizobiales; family Xanthobacteraceae; genus Ancylobacter. The sequence continues at coordinate 326,652 of KB899087.1, read as the reverse complement.
CGCCGGGATCGCGAGGGGGGCATCCTCGGCATTGTGGCGGCTCAGCCAGCGCCCCCAGACGGTGAAGCCGACGCGGATCAGATTGACGAAGGCCCAGTAGAAGGCGGCCGCGCACAGAATGGGCGTGAACGGGTCGTAGGTCTGCTCGAAGATGGAATTGGCCACGGCCATCAGGTCGGTGATCGTCACCACCGAGACGATGGCGGTGCCCTTGACGAAGCTCACCACCTCGTTCTGGTAGGCCTTCAGCCCATAGCGCAAAGCGAGCGGCATCCGCACCCAGAGGAAAATGTTGCGCCGGGTGATGCCGAGCGCCTCGCTCGCCTCGACAATGCCGTGCGGCACCGCCAGCAGGCTTCCACGCAGCACCTCGACCATATAGGCGGCGTGGTTGAGGCTGAGCGCGACAATGGCGCAGCCGAAAGGCGAGCCGAAAACGATCCAGAACGGGCCATTGCGCAGCGCCTCGATCTGGCCGAGGCCGTAATAGACGAGATAGAGCAGGATCAGCAGCGGGGCGCCGCGAAAGAACACGACGAAGATCTCCGCCGGCAGCGCCAAAGCCCGCCGCGGCGACATCCGGGCGAAGCAGATCGGAAAGGCCAGCGCCAACCCGATGATGAGCGGCAACGCCGTGAGGAACACCGTCACCATCAGCCCATCGAACAGCGCCGGCAGGCTTTCCCAGGCGAGATCGAGATCGATCGGCAGCGCGTTCATGCCTCGGCCTGCGCGGGCGAGCGGACGGGCGCGCGGCGCTGGCCGCGATCGAGGCGCTCCTCCAGCCGGTTGGCCAGCCAGAGGCTGGCGGCGCTGAAGGCGATGAAGACCAGAGCCGTGGCGACGAAGAAGATGAAGGGTTCCTTGGTGGCCCCGGCGGCGATCTTGGCGGCTGCGACGAGGTCCTGCAGCCCGGCCAGAGAGACCAGCGGCGTCTCCTTCAGCATGAAGCTCCACACATTGACCAGGCCCGGCAGGGCCAGGCGCATGACCTGCGGCAGGATCACCCGCCCCCACATGATGAAGGGGGGAATGGCGAGCGCGCGGGCGCCCTCGAACTGGCCCTTCGGCAGGTTCTCGATCGCCCCGCGCACCAGCTCGGCGACATAGGCGGAGTAGACGATGCCAAGCGCCGCGACGCCGGCGCCGAAGGGGGAAATGTCGATCCGGGCGCCGAACTCGCCCAGCACCGCCGCCAGCATGGCGCTACCGCCATAGAAGATGAGGAAGATCACCAGCAGCGAGGGCACGCCCATGAAGATGGAGGCATAGACCCGCCATGCCGCGCGGACGAGGCGGCTGCGCGAGAGCGTCGCCACCCCGATCAGCACGCCGAGCACGAAGGCCAGCGCGAAACTGGCGAAGAACAGCTCCAGCGTGATGAGCGCTCCCTCGCCGAGCTGGCGCAGATAGCCTGCCAAATCGGCAAGGGAGAGGTTGGTCATCCGCCGTTCTCCGGTGGGGCGCGGTCAGGTCACTTGTCGCAGGGGGCTTCCGCCGCCAGCGTGGCCACCGGCACGTATTTCTTGCGGATGGTGGTGTAGGTGCAGTCCTTGATCATCTCGGCCAGCGCGGTGTTGACGCGCTTGACCAGCGCTTCGCTCTTCTTCGGAAAGATCCAGCTATAGCCGCGCTCGGCCTCGGGAATGGCGGGATCGCCCAGCCAGTGGTCGCCGCCGGCGAGCATGTAGTCCTTGCCCTCGGGCTTGGCGATCAGCTCCAGCGTCCAGTTGATCTTGGAATCGAACACCAGGTCGAGCCGGCCGGCCAGCAGGTCGAGCTTCATCTGGTCGGGATTGTCGTAATAGACCTCGACGAAGGTGTCCTTGCCGAAGTGCTTGTGGATGTAGGGCACCATCGAGGCGCCCCGCTGCAGGGCGATGCGCAGGCCCTTGCCGGTGACACCTTCCTTGGTGAGCGTGTAATTGCTGTCCTTCTTCACGATGAAGGTCGCCGGATTATAGACGATCGGCGTGGCGAACAGCGCCTTCTCGACCCGCTCGGGGGTCGGCGAGATCTGGGTGACGATGCCGTCGAACTTGCCCTGCAGCATGGACGGGATCAGCGCCTTGAAGTCCATGACCACGATCTCGCAGTCGGCGCCGATGCGCTTGCACATTTCGCGCGCCAGCTCCGGCTCCATGCCGGTAAGCGTGCCTGAGGCCTCGACCATGGAGAAGGGCGGGTAGACGCCCTCATTGCCAAGCTTGAGCTTTTCGGCCGAGGCGGCCGACAGGCCGGCGCTGGCGATGAGCACCCCGAGGGCGAAGGCACCGGCCCGGCGGAGAGGATGATGCGGCAGGCATGTGATCATCGGCGTCTTTCCATCAGTGGGGGCGAGGGTTCGGTGCTGGGGGGTCAGAACTCGGTCAGCGTGTCGCGCAAATGCTGGTGGCTATAGGCGGCGCGCGTCAGGCCGCGGCGCTGCAGCACCGGCACCAGCCCGTCGGTGATGGTGGAGACCGAGCGGCGCGAGACATCCGACAGCGCGATGAGGAAGCCGTCGCCGCCGATTTCCTGCATGATCTCGTCCATCTGGCTGGCCACGCTGTCCGGCGTGCCGACGACATCGACGCAATAGCCGCAGCTGACATGGTCGATCATCGCCTCGCGCAGCGGCTTGTCGCCGGCGCGGGTGAGGAACTGGGAGAGGCTCGACTGGTGGCCGTTGGTGGTCAGGCTCAGCTGGCTCACCGGCGTGTCGAGATCGAGGCTGGAGAGGTCGAGATTGGTGCTCCAGCCGAAGCGGGCCATGCGGGCGTCGAGATTCTGCGCGGCGGAGACGCGGCGCTGCTCGGCCGCCCATTTCGCCTGGTCCTCGGTCTCGGCGACGATGGGCGAGAGCAGGAACAGGATCTTGCAGTCATCGGGGTTGCGGCCCATCCCCGCCATCTGGGCGCGGACATCGTCGCGGTACTGCTTCATCGCGGCGACGCCGTTCGGCGCGGCGACGATGGTGTCGGCATGGGTGGCGGCGATCTTGCGCCCGCTCTTCGAGCCGCCGGCCTGAGCGATCACCGGAATCCCCTGCGGGCACGGCCCGGAATTCAGTGGCCCGCGCGAGGCGTAATGGGCGCCCTTATAGTCGATGGTGTGGACCTTGGCCGGGTCGATCAGCACGCCGTTTTCAAGGTCGTTGATGATCGCGCCCGGCTCCCACGAGCCCCACAGTGCCTTGACGATGTCGATATATTCCTCCGCCATCACATAGCGCTGGTCGTGCTCGGGCAGCTTATCCATGCCGAAGTTCTGGGCGGAAAAGTCGGACGAGCCGGTCACCATGTTCCAGCCGGCACGCCCGCCCGAGATCTGGTCGAGCGAGGAGACGATGCGGGCGGTGAGGTAGGGATGATAGGCGAAGGTGGACAGCGTCGGCACGATGCCGAGCTTGCGGGTGGAGGCGGCCAGCAGGGTGGCGACCACGCTCGGTTCCTGCCGGGGAATGCAGATACCGCCCTTCAGGAAGATGTCGCGCGAATTCTGCCAGTTCTCGCCGACATAGATCGAATCCTCGATCAGGAGATAGTCGAAGCAGGCCCGCTCCATCGAGCGCACGAGGTCGACGAACAGGTCGGCGCCCATCCAGTCCTGGCCGATATTGCCAGTCCACGGCTCGCCCCAGGCCTGGATGCTGGAGCCCTGGAGAAACCAGGCGAGATGGAAAGGATTCGCCGTCATTTACGCACCTTTGTCCTGATCCGCGCGCCGACTTCCATCGACACGCACGGCAGGTTAAAGGCGCGACACCCGGGGGGAGTATCGCCAAGAGGCGAAGCTTGGTTGTCTGCTTGAGAATTAAGCCTGCCTAAAGAAGGCGCAGAATGTGCCCTTTGCTGTCAGGCCACAAAAAATGCCGGGCCCTTTCGAGCCCGGCATTCCTCTAGCGGAAGGGTCACGCGCGATAGCGCGCGCGCTCCTTCTGCACTTCCGGCGCGGTATAAGCCGGCGCATCGGGGTCAAAGCGGGTCCAGCCCTCGTCGCGATAGACGCGCTCGCGCGCCGTCACGTCCACCGCCGCCTCGTCGTCGAGAATGGCCTGGGCCTCGGCCTCATGCTCGTCGGGAACGCGAGCGGAGACAACGGTGCCGCCACGGCGCACGCCCTCGGCATAGACATGGGCCCGCTCCTCGGGCACGCCCTCGGAGGTCATCGCGCCGACCATGCCGCCGACCGCGCCACCCGCCGCCGCACCGGCGACGAGGCCAGCACCGGTGGCCACCAGCCAGCCGGCCGCAACGACCGGGCCGACGCCGGGAATGGCCATCAGGCCAAGGCCGGTGAGCAGGCCGCCGGCGCCGCCGAGAACGGCACCAATGCCGGCGCCGGTCGCCGCACCCTCGCCCGCATGGCTCTCATCATGCGCTTCAGCGCGGGTGTCGGCACGAGCGTCTGTCCGCGTGGCCGTGGTGTCGCGGCCATACCAGTCATCGGCATTGTTCGCGACGAGACTGATCTGGGCACGGTCGATGCCGAGGGCCTGAAGCTTGTTCACGGCCGTGAGGGCGTCGTCATAATTGTCGAAAAGTCCGGAAACGGTCGCCATGATGGGGTCCTCCCAGCGGATCCTGTCGGGGATCCTGGTTACATTCACTTCGGAAAGACGTTGCCCTGATAGTCGAGCGCGACGTCGTGCGGGGCGCCGGCCTTCATGGCCTTGCCGCGCCAGACACCGTCGGCATCCTTGGCAAGGCCGGTCACATCGGCGAAGCCCCGCGCCTCGATGCGCTCCTTGGCCTGCGCCTCGGTGAAGCTGTTGGCGCCCTTGGCCGGCATCGCAGGCTGGGTCGCGCTCTCGGTGGTCACGGCGGGGGTAGCCGGATCCTGAGCGGCCGGCGGGGTCTGGGCCCAAGCGGGAACAGCGATCGCGACCGCAGCGAGAATGGGCAGAACGTGCTTCATTGGATGGCCCTCTGATCACAAAATGTGAAGAGTGAACGCCATTTAGGCAGAACAGTTCCGTGCCTTCGCCACGCTGGGAGCTGCGGCTATGGAAGGTGCAGGGTACGGACAGGTAGGACGATGGGGTAAGCGGAAGGCGGCTGGGAAAACCGCGCCGCACGGGGCGCTGGCCATCGCCAGGCCTTGACCATGGACCTTTACGATGGCCCTTGAACCGGCCGGCCGGCGCGCTTGATTACTCAGCGGGCACGGTGCAAGGAAATGCCATGAACAACCGCCTTCCCGTCACGGCCATCCTCACCGCGCTGGCGCTCTCTGCCAGCGTAAGCGTCGTCGCGGCGCAGTATTCGGGCAATCCCGGCTTGCGCAATCCGGGCGCCACGACGCCCACTCCCAAGCAGGCCGGCAAGCCGCCGAAGACCTGGCAGCCCGCGCCTCAGCCGCCGCCGGCGGCGCGCCAGCTCAATCCCAATCCGAGCTGCGTCACCCTGCCGTGCAACGCCCCGCCGATCATCCTGCGCGACCCGTCCTGAGTCGAGGTCCGGCGCGGCGCCGGGCGGGAGCCTTAGAGCCCTGCCGCCTTGCGCAGGGCGGCATTGACGCGCTCCTGCCAGCCGGCGCCATCCTTCTGGAAATGCTCCAGCACCTCCCGGTCGAGCCGCAGGGACACCATTTCCTTGGCGTTTGGCAGAGCCGTGGATTTCGCCGCTGGCGCGGCCTCCGGCAGTTTAGGCGCGGTCTTGGCGGTGGCGCTCTTGAAGGCCGCTTCCGCGACATCGCGGGCGGAGCCGATGGTGCGTCGTGTGGGGGTCATTGCCATAGGGGGTCCTCGAATCTCCTGGAGACTACAACTCAACCCCGCCCGCCCGCCAGCCTGCGGGAAAGGTTATCCGGTGCGGGCACACACCCTGAAGGGAAGCCGCTCACAGCCGCGCGACGTGGCGGGAAAAAATGCGCGGGCGCCCTTGCGGGGCGGCACCCGCCCACCCACCCTGCGGGAGCCCGCCTTCCTCGGGTGGAGATTTCCCATGTCCTATGGCTTCCTCGACATCGCGATCACCCCCAGCGTCCGCGCGGCGCAGGAACAGATGGGCGTCGACCATCTGTGGGCGGATTTCCGGGGCGAGCGCGCCTCCGACCGCTTCACCCGCAGCGAAGAGCTGTTCATCGCGGAGCGCGACAGCTTCTACATTGCCAGCGTGTCCGAGACCGGCTGGCCCTATGTCCAGCACCGGGGCGGGCCGCGCGGCTTTCTGAAAGTGATCGACGAGCGCACGCTCGCCTTCGCCGACTACAGTGGCAACCGCCAGTATATCAGCACCGGGAACTTCGCCGCCAACAGCCGGGCCTGCCTGTTCCTGATGGACTATCCCCGCCGCACCCGGCTGAAGATCTACGCCCATGCCGAGGTTCTCGCGCTCGACGCCGAGCCGGAGCTGACGGAGAAGGTGAGCCCGCAGGGCTACCGCGCCCGGCCGGAGCGCCTGTTCCGGCTGCGCCTCGACGCCTTCGACTGGAACTGCCCGCAGCACATCACACCGCGCTTCACCGAGAGCGAGATCGCGGAGGCTGTCCGCCCGCTGCGTGACCGTCTCGCGCAGCTGGAAACGGAAAATGCCGAATTGCGCGCCCGCCTCGGCGCGGAGGGAAAAGCCGACTGAGGCCCCGACGCCGGGCGGTGCCGGCTTCAAGGGCCCTTGGCCGGGCGCGGGGGCTGAAGCGTCGCCCAGCCGGTGTCCTCGCCCGCCGGCGTGATCTCCCGGCGCTCGCGCGCGCTTCGCAGGATATGCGCCTTGGCGATCATGTTGGCGCTGATCGGCGCGGTGAGAAACAGGAACAGCGTGATCAGCAGCTCATGGATGGAGAGCTGGCCGTGCTGGGTGCCGAAATACAGCATCGAGGCGATGAGCAGGCTGCCAATGCCCAGCGTGGTCGCCTTGGTCGGCCCGTGCAGACGGCGCATGGTGTCCGGCAGCTTCGCCAGACCGAGCGAGCCGACCAGAAGGAAGAACGCGCCGATGAGGAGCAGCGCGCTGATGGTCAGTTCGACGACGAACGACATGGGGCCCTCACTCGATCACATTGCCGCGCAACAGGAATTTGCAGAACGCCACCGTGGTCACAAAGCCGACCATGGCGAAAAGCAGCGCCACCTCGAAATACATGGTGGTGGCGAAGATCACGCCGAACAGGACGATGAGGCCGATGGCGTTGATCGCCAGCGTGTCCAGCGCCAGGACGCGGTCGGGGGCGTCCGGCCCCTTGAGCAGCCGATAGAGCGTCAGCACCAGCGACAGGCCGACAGCGCCCACGGCGATCATCGCGGCGGTGGCGATCATTCGAAGATCCTCTTCAGGCGGCGCTCGTACCGGCTCTTGACGGTGGCCACAACCTCGTCCGGGTCCGAGGCCTCCAGGCAATGCACCAGCAGCGAGCGGCCATCGGCGCTGATGTCGGCGCTCACCGTGCCGGGGGTCATGGTGATGGTGCCGGCGAAGACGACGATGGCCTCCGGCGTCTTCAGTTCCAGCGGCACGGTGACATAACGCGAGCGCAGGCTACTCCCCCGCCGGAACAGGATGAGCCAGGCCACCTGCACGTTCGACACCACGATGTCCCACAGCACGATGAGGACATATTCGGCGATGATGAACGGTGCCTTCAGCCGTACCCGGTCCGGCCAGAACCGGGCGGTGTACCAGGGGATGAGCAGGCCCAGCGCGACGCCGAGGACCACGCCGCCGGCGCTGATCTCATTCAGCAGCAGCGACCAGACCACCGCGATGATGACTGACAGGACGGGATGAGGGAGGAGCCGCGCCATCATCGTCTCACTCCCCCAGCCCGGCGGAACGTTGGTTCGTCGGGCCCAGAACCGCCTCGACATAGGAAGCACGGTCGAGCGACTGCCGGGCGGTGGCGTCCATCCAGACCATGGCCGGGCCGGCGGCACCGGTCCAGGCGCCGGTCAGCGCAAGCAGAAGCACGATGGCGGTAAGCGGCAGGATGGCGAGCGGGCGGCGCGTCTCGCTGCTGGCGGGACCGCTCGCCCAGAACAGCACCGAACCCGCCCGCACAAAGCCGAGAGTGAGGGCAAGGCTGGAGCCCAGGATCAGCGCCCAGAGCCACGGCCAGCTCGCCGAGGACCGCACCGCCTCCAGGATCATCACCTTGCCGAGGAATCCCGACAGCGGCGGCAGCCCGACCATGGCCACCGCGCAGAGCAGGAACAGGCCGCCGACCAGCACCTCGCCGCGCATGGCAGGGCCCGGCAGCAGGCGATCGCCCGTGGCGCCGCGCCCTTCCAGCACCAACCCGGCGAGCAGGAACAGCGCCGCGCCGGCAAGCGAGGAATGGACGATATAGTAGAGCGCGGCGGAAACCCCGGCTTGGTCGAACAGCCCCAGCGCGATCAGCAGCGTGCCCATGGAGGCGACGATGGCGAAGGCGGAAAGGCTGCGCAGGCTGCGGCTGCCGACCACGCCGACCGTGCCTAGCAGCAGCGTCACCACCGCCGCCGGCAGTACGAAGGGCGCGGCGACTAGCGCCAGCGCGCCCGCTTCCGCGCCGAACACCAGCCCATAGACGCGCAGGATGGCGTAAGCGCCAACCTTGGTCATGATCATGAAGATAGCGGCAGCCGGGGCGGAGGTGGCGGCATAGGTGGCCGGCAGCCACCAGTGCAGCGGCACCAGCGCCGCCTTGGTGGCGAACACAAGGAACAGCAGCAGCGCGCCGGCCTTCAACAGGCCCTGATCGGCCGGCACTACCTCCGGCACCTTCAGGGCGAGATCGGCCATGTTCAGCGTGCCGGTGACGGCATAGATCAGCCCGACGCCGATGAGGAACAGCGCCGAGGCGATGAGGTTGATGGCGACATAGTGGAAGCCCGCCTTCAGCCGCGCCGGGCCGCCGCCATGCAGCATCAGCCCATAGGAGGCGATCAGCATCACCTCGAAAAATACGAACAGATTGAACACGTCGCCGGTGAGGAAGGCACCGTTGATGCCCAGCAGCTGGAACTGCAGCAGTGTGTGGAAATGCTGCCCGCGCCGGTCCCAGCCGGCGGAAGCGTAGAGCACGACGCAGAGCGCGAGCAGCCCGGTCAGCACCAGCAGGGTCGCCGACAGCCGGTCGAGCACCAGCACGATGCCGAAGGGGGCGGGCCAGTCGCCCAGCCGATAGGCCTGCGGCACCCCGTCGGACGCTGCGACCGCGAGGCCGATGGCCACCAAGAGGCCGAGCGCGGTGGCGACGATCGAGACGATACGCTGGGCCTGCGGCCGGTGGCGCAGCGTCAGCAGCAGGAAGGCGGCGGTGAAAGCCGGCAGCACGGCCGGCATAATGATCCAGTTGTTCATGCCCGTGCGGCCCCGTCCCGCTCGCGCCGGGCATCCTCGCCGGCCGGCGCCGGGCCATGCTCCTCGGCCGCATCGGCAAGGCTGAGATCGGTACGGTCGGAGCCGGTCTCCAGAAAGCCGCGCAGTCCCAGCACCACGATCAGCGCCGTCATGCCGAAGGAGATGACGATGGCGGTCAGCACCAGCGCCTGCGGCAGCGGGTCGGTATAGGCCGCTCCCGCCGTGATGATCGGCGGCCGGTCGACGGTGAGCCGGCCCATGGCGAACAGGAAGGCGTTGACCGCATAGGAGAGGAAGGTCAGGCCGACAATGACCGGAAAGCTACGCCCCTGCAGGATCAGGAACAGGCCGGTCGCGGTCATCAGGCCGATGGCGCTGGCGACGAGCATTTCCATGGCTCAGGCCTCCCTCGGCTGGGGGTGCGGGGGCGCCGCCGCGAGCGGCAGATCCATCGGCTGTTCCGGCGTCGGCAGCGGATCCACGCTCTGGCCGACGCGCGACAGCTGCGACAGCGAGAGCACCATCACCCCAACCACGGTGAGGAAGACGCCGAGGTCGAACAGCAGGGCGGAGGCGAGCTCGAAGGTGCCGACGACCGGCCAGGTGAAATAGCCGAAGGTGCTGGTGAGGAAGGGCTTGCCGAACGCCCAGGCCGCGATGCCGGTGAGCCCGGCAATGCCAATGCCGGCGCCGATCATCGCCTGCGAATCCAGCCGCTTGCGATCGGCCACCCAGCGATAGCCGGAGGCGATATATTGCAGCATCAGCGCGATCGCCACCACGAGGCCAGCGATGAAGCCGCCGCCCGGCTGGTTGTGCCCGCGCAGGAAGATGAAGACCCCCACCGCCAGCGCCAGAGGCAGCATGGCGCGCGCCGCGACCACCAGCATCGGCGGATGGGCGTCGCCCGATTCCTGGGTCGGCAGCAGCGCCCGCACCCGCCGCAGCGCCCCGGCCGGCAGCCGGGGGTCAAGCAGGGCGAAAATGGCCACCGCCGCAATGCCCAGCACGATGATCTCGGCGAAGGTGTCGTAGCCGCGGAAGTCGACCAGGATGACGTTGACGACATTGGTCCCACCGCCACCCGGCTTCGACTGCGCCAGGAAATAATCGGCGATCGAGGTGCCGTCGCGCGTCATGACAGCATAGGCGAGCCCGCCGATACCCAGCCCGCCGAGGCCGGCAAGGACACCGTCGCGCCAACGCGCCGGCAGGCTGAATTCACGGGGGCTGGTCTTCGGCAGCAGATTGAGCGCCAGCAGCATCAATATGGTGGTGACGACATCGACCGAGACCTGGGTCAGGGCGAGATCGGGCGCCGAGAACTGCACGAAGCCGAGCGCCACGATCAGCCCGACCACGCTGGTCAGCACCAGCGCCGTCAGCCGCTCGCGGTGCCACATCATGGTGGCGAGGCACGCCACCACCAGCGCCAGCCAGGCGACCATGGCAGGCAGCGTGACCGGGATCATCGCCCGGGTGCCGGCCTCGTGCGCCGCGCTTGCCATGGCATAGACGCCGACCGCGATCAGCGCGGCGAGGATCACCCTGAGATAAAAGGCGAGCGAGCCGTCGTGAAACCAGGCGGTGACGCGGCGGGCGGCGACCACGACGGCGTTAGAAGCGGCCTCGAACAGGGTGAGCGCCTCCGGGCGCGGGAAGAGCCGCCGCAGCGCATCCACCCGCGCCTGCGTCAGGAAGAACACGGCGCCGCCGGCAAAGGCGAGCCCACTCATGACCAGCGCCGGCGTCAGCCCGTGCCAGAGCGCCAGATAGTAGTCCGGCAGCGGGCCACCGATCACCGCGCCGGCGGTCAGCGCCACCAGCCCGCCCGCCACCGCGCCGGGAAATAGGCCGATGGCGAGCACCGGCACGATGAGCAGCGCGACGGGCAGCCACATCCCCAGCGGCGGATCATGCGGGTGATGGGGGTAGTCGTGCCGGACCGGCCCGAGAAAGGTGCGGATGGCAAAGCGCGCGCAATAGGCGACCGAGAGCAGCGCGCCGAGCGTCGCCAGCACCGGGAACAGCCAGGTGATGCCGGCATAGGAGGTATGGGCGGCCTCCTCCAGCATCATTTCCTTCGACAGGAAGCCATTGAACAGCGGCACGCCTGCCATCGAGGCGGTGGCCAGCATGGCCAGCGTCGCAGTGATCGGCATCAGGCCGACAAGCCCGCCGAGCCGGCGCACATCGCGCGTGCCGGCTTCATGGTCGACAATGCCGGCACTGAGGAACAGCGCCGCCTTGAAGGTGGCATGGTTGAGTATGTGGAACACCGCCGCCACCGCCGCCATCTTCGTGCCGAGGCCGAGCAGCATGGTGATGAGGCCGAGATGGCTGACGGTGGAGAAGGCCAGCAGGCTCTTCAGGTCGTCGCGGAAATTGGCGATCCACGCGCCGATCACCATGGTGGCGAGTCCGACAGGCGCGACGATAAGGAACCACGCTTCGGTGCCGGCCAGCGCCGGCCACAGCCGCGCCAGCAGGAAGATTCCCGCCTTCACCATGGTAGCCGAATGGAGATAGGCCGAGACCGGGGTCGGCGCCGCCATCGCATGCGGCAGCCAGAAATGGAACGGGAACTGAGCGCTCTTGGTGAAGGCGCCAATCAGGATCAGCACCAGCGCCGGCAGATAGAGCGGCGAGGCCTTGATCAGGTCGCCGCGCGCCAGGATTTCGGAGATCTCGTAGCTGCCGGCGATACTGCCGAGCAGCAGAAGCCCGCCGATCAGCGCCAGCCCGCCGCCGCCGGTGACGATGAGGGCCATGCGCGCGCCCTGCCGGGCGTCGGCGCGGTGGCGCCAGAAGCCGATCAGCAGGAAGGAGGTGAGGCTGGTGAGTTCCCAGAACACCAGCAGGAGAATGACGTTGTTGGACAGAACCACGCCCAGCATCGCCCCCTGGAACAGCAGCAGATAGGCGTAGAAACGCCCCATCGGGTCGGCGCGGTCGAGATAGAAGCGGGCATAGACAATGACCAGCAGGCCAATGATGAGGATCATCGCCGCGAAGAAGAAGCCGAGCCCGTCCAGCATGAAGGAGAAGGACAGCTGGATCTGCGGCACCCAGGGCAGGCTGACGCGCACCACCTCGCCGGCGAACACCGCCGGCGCCTGCGACAGCAGCAGGCCGAGCGCCGCCAGCGACACGAAGCCGGTCGCATTGGCGCAGACATCGCGCCCCGAGCGGATGAGGAGCGCGGGCAGAATGGCGCCGAACAGCGGCAGCAGGGGAATGAGCCAGAGCACCATCACAGAGCCATCCCGCGACACGTCCATTCATCCACATGGCGCCCGTGCTGCGCGGGGACCACAGGACTGCCGAGCGGCCTCGCTGGCGCACGCACAGCCAGAGGCCGCCGACGCCGCGCCCGCCGATGAAGGTCCGGGCGCCTCACGGCCAAGCTCTTGAAATGGCAATCGTTCGGAGACAATCGTGACAATCCTGTTCCGCCGCAGTTTCGATAAGACTAGCGGTTGGCCGCTGCGAGCGGGGCAAAGCTCCGGCAAAACGCAATGGGCCGGGCGTCCACGCGGGCACCGCGCGGCGATCTAATAGAGCGAGAAGACGGAAAATGGACGTCAGATAATCTCATGCACGGCAGCTCCTGCGTGGCGGCCCGACCGACGCAAAACCTGCCTCTACTATGATAAGAAGAGACACCCTGCGGCTTTTCTAATGGATCGGGCGGCTGTTGTCACGCCGTTTGAGGCGCATCGGGTCTGATCGCCAAAAAAGGGCCCCGCCTTTCGAGAAGGCGGGGCAGTCACGAGTGCCTCAGGCCCTAGGGAGAGGAATTCAGAGCCACTCGATCCAGATGACATAGGCGCTGATCAGCGCCAGCCCGATTGTGCCGACCCACGCCCAGGCGAACATGAGCTTGGAGGGCATGAATTCGAGCTCTTCCGGCGTCTTGAAGTTGCGCTTCACCGATTGGATGCTGAGCCAGAACAGCACCGGCGAGAACAGCAGCGCCACGAAAGAGGCGATCTGCACCACGAAGATCGGGTTGGGCAGCCCGTAGACGATGCCGATGCCGGCAGCGGTGAGGAAGACCTGGAAGCCGCGATAGATCAGCTTGCGGCGCTCCGGCGTATCGAGCGAGGCGCGCAGCCGCACCGCCGATTCCTCGATCAGCCGCGCCTGCCCGTCATAATAGGTGAAGACGGTAGAGAACAGTGCCGCGACGCCGCCGGAAATGATGACCGGGAAGATCCACGCGCCGAAGGTGTCGGTGTAGATGCGGGCGATGGTCAGGCCCATTTCGCGGCTCGCCGGCACCAGCCCGATCGGGTGGAGGACGGCGGCACCGACGATCAGGAAGATCGCGCCGGTAAGGCCGGAGATGATGTAGCTGATGTTCATGTCGCGCTTGAACAGGATGAAGTAGTTGCGCAGGTAGTTCGGCGCGAGTTCGACCTCGTACCCCTGGCGGCGAAGGTCGTGCACCTTCACCATGCCGGACTTTTTGTCGACCGCCCAGTTGGACTGCATCGGCGCCACTTCGAGCGTCGTCGGGAAATAGCCCCACATGGCGCCGAACAGCAGCGCCGCGCCGATGGGCGGCAGGGTCGGCAGCAGCCGGGACAGGTACTCGCCCGGCGGCGGCGCCTGCAGGACGAAGGCGATGAAGCACGAGACGGCGAAGACGATGATGAGCAGCTTCACCACCGCCTCCACGGCGGCATATTTGCCCAGCCAGAGAATGCCGACGGTGACGAGAAGAATGACCACCGACCACAGTTCCAGCGACAGAAAGGGAAAGGCGGCCCAGATCATGGCGGCGCAGCCCAACGTGCGCCCGGCGATGCCGAAGGTGTTCGCCACCCCCTGGAACATCAGGTACCAGAGCGGCCAGTTGCCCCGGCCCTGCCCGATGCGGTGATAGGCCTCCATGACGGATTCGCCCTTCACCAGCGTGTAGCGGTGGGAGAACTCAAAGGCGCAGTATTTCAGAATATAGGCAAAGGGAATGACCCAGAGCAGGGCATAGCCATATTGGGCGCCGGCTGTTGGGGCGTGCATGATGTGGCTGGCACCGATGCCGGTCATCGCCGCGGCGATGCCGGGGCCCATATTGCGCCAGGTACTGGCCGCGCCGAGGCCCGGCGCTTCCAGGCGAATAGTCTTTGGTGTGTGCGGCGTGGAACCGCTCTGCGCGTTTTCCGCGTCAGTGACGATATTCATGTGGCGTTTCCTCTCCTCGGCTTGCCGAGCCGAACATCAGGTGTGGCAGGTGTTTTTCTCCTTGGCGCACGCCCCATCGAGACGTGGCATACCTTATAACTAATCCATTAGACCTGATGCACGAACAACAGAATCGAATAACTCACGCAATCGTGAGTTTTACTTAATATCTATATTCATTTGTTCATGATATGTTCTTGCTATTGCTTATGAACTAAATATCTATACACAAAAATACATGAATAGAAGTCGGGGCCCGGCGTCGGACCGCCGTCTCTGCCAGCCCCGCGGGGCTGGATCTATGCCGGATTGTCCCGCCGCGCCCGATCACACGGCGTGTCGAAACCAATCAGAAAGGCGCAGCTGCGCCGCAGATGGGAAAGGGGGTGTCGTGGCATAGGAGCGGCTCCTGCGCGGCGGCCCGACCTGCGCAAAAACCTGTCTCGGTCGCCGAGCGCGACGTTGACACCCGACGAAAGGCTAACTCAATTCCGCAGCGGAAGCGACCGTCGAGACGCAGATTAATCGAGAAATCGGGGCTCAGTCCGCGCCGCCGCCCGATGAATGAGCTGTTAAGCCCCTGCCATAGAACAGGTTAGTTACCCCGCCGTCCCTCGATGTGTCGGCCAATTCATCGCGCGCCGGAACCGAAGCGGCGATCGGGTCATTAGCGTCTCACAGCCAGGGAGACCGAAATGACCGAGCGCGCCCGCCACGAAAACTATGATCAACCGGTCGGCGGCTGGGGGTCGGCAAAGTCTCTGCTCAAACACTCCACCGAACAGCACGCCGTCTCCGCCCTCGCCGCTCTGGTGACGGATCACAACAAGACGGGCGGATATATGTGCACCAGCTGCGCCTGGGCCAAGCCGGCAAAACCGCATGCGGCAGAGTTCTGCGAGAACGGTGCCAAGGCCACCTTCTGGGACGTGACCTCCAAGCGAACGACGCCCGACTTCTTCGCCCGCCACACGGTTTCCGAACTGCTCGGATGGTCGGATTACGAGCTGGAGAAGGAAGGCCGCCTCACCCACCCGATGCGCTATGACGCCAGCACCGACCGCTATGTCGAGGTGCCTTGGGAGGAGGCGTTCGCGCAGATCGGTGCCATGCTGCGCGGCTACGCGCCTGATGAGGCTGTCTTCTACGCCTCGGGGCGGGCGTCGCTGGAAACCTCCTACATGTACCAGCTGCTCGCCCGGCTCTACGGCACCAACAACCTGCCGGACAGCTCCAACATGTGCCATGAGACCACTTCGGTCGCCCTGCCTCCAACCCTTGGCACGCCCGTCGGCACCGTTCTGCTGGAAGATTTCGAGCACACCGATTGCATCTTCTCCTTCGGGCAGAATGTGGGCACCAACTCCCCCCGCATGCTCCATCAATTGCAGGAAGCGCGCGAGCGGGACGTCCCGGTCGTCGTGTTCAATCCGCTGCGGGAAAAGGGGTGGGAGGCATTCGTCAACCCGCAGCGGCCGGGCCAGATGCTGACGAATGAGCCGACCCGGATCGCTACCCAATACTACCAGCCGCGCGCCGGTGGCGACATCGCTGCCATGATGGGCATGGCCAAGGCGCTGCTGGCGCTGGACGACGAGGCGCGGGCGACGGGGGGCGAGCGGGTGCTGGACCACGCCTTCATTGCCGAGCACACGGAGGGCTTCCCCGCCTTCGAGGCCCAGGTGCGCGCGACCTCCTGGGAGGAGATCGAGCAAAATGCGGGGCTCGCCCAGGCCGAGCTGGAAGCGGCCGCCCTCACCTTCTCGCGTGCTCGGACGGTGATCGCCATCTATGGCATGGGCCTGACCCAGCATCGGCTCGGCGTCGACGCCATCCAGACGCTGGTCAACCTGCTGCTGATGGGCGGGCATATCGGCAAGCCCGGCGCCGGCATCTGCCCGGTGCGCGGCCATTCCAACGTGCAGGGACAGCGCACGGTCGGCATCGCCGAAAAGGCGGAGCTGGTGCCGCTGGACCGCCTCGCCGAGCAGTTCGGCTTCGAGCCACCGCGCGAGGACGGGCTGAATACGGTGGAAGTGTGCGAGGCGGTGATTGCGGGGAAGATCCGCGCCTTCATCGGCCTCGGCGGCAATTTCGTGCGGGCGATCCCCGAGCGGGAGCTGATGGAGGAGAAATGGCGGGAGATCGACCTCTCGGTGCAGATCGCCACCAAGCTCAACCGCACCCATCTGGTGACGGCGAAGGCGACCTATCTTCTGCCCACCCTCGTCCGTTCGGAAATCGACCTGCAGGCCACCGGCCCGCAGATCGTGACCATGGAGGATTCAACCACCTGCATCCATGCCTCGCGGGGGAAGTTCCAGCCGGCGGCGGAGACGCTGCTTTCGGAGCCGCGCATCGTCGCCGAGATCGCCAAGGCGAGTTTGCCGCCGAACCCGCTTGTGCCGTGGGAGCGCTGGGTGGAGGATTATGCAAGGGTGCGCGAGGTGATCGAGGCTACCTTCCCGGACGATTTCCGCGACTTCAACGCCCGGCTCGACACTCCCGGCGGCTTTCCCCGCCCGGTGGCGGCGCGCGAGCGCCGCTGGGAGACCGAGAATGGCAAGGCCAATTTCAAGCTGCCCAAGGCGCTGTCGGCGAGCTTCGACGATGACTCGGACGCCGATGTGCTACGCCTGATCACGCTGCGCTCCAACGACCAGTTCAACACCACGGTCTATGGCGATGCCGACCGGCTGCGGGGCATCCACGGCTCGCGCCTCATCGTGATGATGAACCGCGACGACCGGATCCGGCTCGGCCTGACCGAGGATGGCAGGGCGCGACTGGTGACGGCGGTCGATGACGGCATCCACCGCGCCATGGGCGGCTTCCAGGTGATCGATTACGACCTGCCGCCCGGCACCTGCGCCGCCTATTTCCCCGAGTGCAACGCGCTGATTCCGCTCTGGCACTATGCCGAGGGCAGCAAGACCCCTGCCGCCAAATCGGTGCCAATTTGGGTGCGCCCGGACTGAGTGGCGCCACCCGCCACTTGCCGGACCGTTGGGGCAGGAACCCGATCCCCGGCCGCGCGTTACGCCACGGAGACGTTTCCCGCTACCGCGCCGCGTCGGATCGCCGATGCGACATCTGTCCTGCTGGGGCGGTGGCCTGTTCTTGACCCCACGACGGGCGCCTCGCGTTCCCTAGCGGGGTCGTCCGCCTGTTCTCTGCGAGGAGGCTTCGACTGGATCCGATCATCCCCTATTGCGGTCCGGCTCCCGACAGCCTGCTGACGGCCTGGAACCTCGCGCCGCTGCCGCTCACCTTGTGCGCGGCGCCGCTCGCTCTGGCAGCCTTCTACCGCGGCATCCAGCGTGGACCGGCCCTGCTGGCGAGCGCGGCGCTGTTACTCGCCTTCGTCTCGCCGCTCTGCGCGCTGACCGTGGCGCTGTTTGCCGCGCGGGGGCTGCATCATCTCGTGCTCGTGCTGGTCGCCGCGCCGGCGCTGGCGCTGGCCTTCCCGCATCGCCTGCCCTTCGCGCGGGTCGGTGGCTTTTTCGGACTCTCGGCGTTCCTCTGGCTCTGGCACCTGCCCGCCGCCTACACGCTGGCCTGGAACAGCCACGCGATCTACTGGCTGATGCAGGTGGGACTGCTCGGCTCGGCCTTCGCGTTCTGGTCGCAGATATTCCATGCCGAGCGGCCGGCGGAGCGGATCGCCTCGGTCGGCATGGTGCTGGCGCTGGCCGGGCAGATGGGGCTGATCGCCGCCATCCTCACCTTTTCCCCGCGCATCCTCTATCTCCAGCATCTCGGCCTCACCGAGGCCTATGGCCTCGATGCACTGGCCGACCAGCAACTGGCCGGGCTTGTCATGTGGGTCCCGGGCATGCTGCCGCTCGCCCTTCTAGGCGCGCTCCTTCTGCGGCGCGGCTGGCGGGAGGCGAGCCTGACATGATCGCGCTGCTCAAGGCCGTGCATATCGCCGCGCTCAGCCTGTGGTGCGCCGGGCTGGTGGCGATGCCGATCGTGCTGCAGATCTATGGCCGACGCGAGGAAGTGCGCACGCAGGCGGGTTTTTCCGAGTTCCGGCTGCTGATGCACGCCGCCTATACCCGCATCGTCACCCCCGCCGCCATCATCGCCATCGCGGCCGGCACGGGGCTGATCTTCGCCGTCGGCCTCACCCAGCCCTGGCTGGTGGCCAAGCTTGTGGCGGTGGTGGGCATGGTGCTGGCCCATGCCTGGCTCGGCCATCTCACGGTGGAGGCGTCAGAAGGACGCGGCACCTACCAGATGCCGCATGCACTGCTCGCCTTGCCGGTCAGCCTGATCTGCATGGGCGCGGTGCTCTATCTCGTCCTCGCCAAGCCGGACCTGCGGCCGCTGATCGACGCGCTGCCGCAGGCCCTGACCACGCCTCAGGACCGTTCGCTTCCCGCCGCCTTGGTACCGATTTGATAATCGAAGACGAGTTTTCCGCCATGCCAGCCCGTCAATGCGGTCATCCCCGCCATGACCAGCGACAGAGCCAGCCCGACCGGCAGCACCGCGCCATCGGGATCGCCGATGCGGATGATCCAGTTGGTGCCGATGAGCGAGAGCAGCATCACGGCCAGGATGAAATGCGTCCAGCTCGACGAGCGGTTGCGTATGCCACGTACCAGAAGAAGCTCGGCCGTGCCTGTTATGGCGGCCAGCAGGCCCATGGCAAAGGCGCCGAACACCGCATAGGCCGCCACATGCGACCAGAAGCTGGCGCCGGTCCACATGTAGAGCAGATCGGCCCCCAGCGTGCTGAAGGCCAGCGCGATGGGGAAGGCCACCAGCATGGCGTGCAGCGGGTGGCCGGAAATGGCGATCTTCGATTCCGTGTCCTGCAAGGCCCGCCGCTCTTCCAGCGGATCGAACAGTTCGGGGCGCGTGTCCATCGGGTTCCCTTCGCGTGGCGGTCGGTCTCCCGGGTGAAGTGCGCAGCCCTCGCTGCGGTTCCCCTTGTTCTCTCGGGATGCACGGGGCCGCTCTCTACCCTGTCGCCGTCAGGGCCGATCGCGCAGGACATTGCCTGGCTGTGGTGGGCGCTGCTGGCCGGGGCGGCGCTGCTGGCGCTGATGGTGTTCGTGCTGGTCGCGCTCGGCTTCGGCCGGCCGCGCGAGGTGGCGGAGGGGCGCTGGGTCTTCGGCATGGGCGTGTGGTTCTCGCTGGCAGTGCTCACCCTAACCCTTGCCGGCGCGCTGTGGATTGGCGAGCGGATGCTGCCGCACGGGCCGGCGCTGGAAGTGCACGCTCATGCACGGCAATGGTCCTGGAGTTTCACCCATCCCGGCACGACGGGCCGGACTGAGACGGAAGGCGTGTTGCACATTCCCGCCGGTCGGCCGGTGGATGTGCTCCTCACCTCGTCCGACGTGATCCATTCCTTCTGGGTGCCGCAGCTCGGCGGCAAGATGGACGCGATTCCCGGCCGGCAGAACCGGCTGCGGATCGAGGCGGCGCGGCCCGGCACCTATGAGGGACTCTGCGCCGAGTTCTGTGGGCTGGAGCACGCTTCCATGCGCTTCGAAGTGATCGCGCATGATCCTGCCGCCTGGCCGCCGCTGCTCACCATGGAGGGCTCCCGCCCATGAGTCCGCCAGATGTGACGGCAATCCCCGCCAACCCGCCGCGCCGGGCGCTGCCCCTGCACCGGGAGTTGGACCGGGTCTGGCGCAATGGTCCCGGCCTGTGGGGGCAGGTCACCAGCGTCAGCCACACCACACTCGGCCTGCGCTTCATGGCGACTGCCTTCGTGTTCTTCGGCATTGGTGGCCTTCTCGCCATGTTGATCCGTGCGCAGCTGGCGACACCCCAGAGCGCCTTTCTCGACACTGCGCTCTACAACCAGATCTTCACGATGCATGGCAGCATCATGATGTTCCTGTTCGCCATTCCCATGCTCGAAGGGCTGGCGATGTACCTGCTGCCCAAGATGCTGGGCACGCGCGACCTGGCGTTTCCCCGGCTCTCGGCGCTGGGCTATTGGTGCTACCTGCTCGGCGGAACCATCCTGATCGCCGCCCTGCTGGCCGGAGTCGCGCCAGCGGATGGCTGGTTCATGTACACGCCGCTATCCGGGAAGACCTATTCGCCGGGCATCAATGCCGATGTCTGGCTGCTGGGCGTGACCTTTGTCGAGATTTCGGCGCTGGCGGCCGCGATCGAGCTGATGGTCTCCATCCTGCGCCTGCGGGCGCCGGGGATGAAGCTGACGCAGATGCCGCTCTTTGCCTGGTACATCCTCGGCACGGCGGCGATGATGCTGGCCGGCTTTCCCCCGCTCATCCTCGGCTCGGTGCTGCTGGAGATGGAGCGCGCCTTCGGCTGGCCGTTCTTCGACCCCGAGCGCGGCGGCGACCCGCTTCTGTGGCAGCATTTGTTCTGGCTATTCGGCCATCCGGAGGTCTACATCATCTTCCTGCCGGCGGCGGGCGTGCTCTCCACCGTCATTCCCGTGCTGTGCCGAACGACCATCGTCGGCTATGGCGCCATCGTCGCGGCGATCCTCGGCATGGTGTTCCTGAGCTTCGGGCTCTGGGTGCACCACATGTTCACGGTCGGCATCCCGCATCTGGCGCTGGCGTTCTTCTCGGCCGCCTCGATGCTGGTGGCGGTGCCCACCGCGGTGCAGATCTTCGCCTGGATCGGCACGATGTGGCGCGGGCGGCCCGAGCTGAAGCTGCCGATGCTGTATATTCTCGGCTTCTTCTTCACCTTCGTAATGGGCGGGCTGACCGGCGTGATGCTGGCGGTGGTGCCGTTCAACTGGCAGGCGCACGACACCGCCTTTGTCACCGCGCACCTGCACTATGTGCTGATCGGCGGCTTCGTCTTCCCGATGCTGGCGGGGGTGACGTGGTGGATGCCGCTGATGAGCGGGCGCCGGCGTATCAAGGGGCTGGGCGAGGCGGCATTCTGGCTCATCCTGATCGGCTTCCACGGCACATTCTTCCTCATGCACCTCACCGGCCTGATGGGCATGCCGCGCCGGATTCCGACCTATGCCGACAATCCCGAATGGATGTGGCTGAACCTCTCCTCATCGTTCTTCGGCTTTGTCATGACCATCGGCTTCGCCCTGTTCACGATCGACCTGATCCTGCAAGCGGGGTTCGGCAAGCGCAGCGTGCGCGATCCCTGGCAGGCCCCGTCGCTGGACTGGGCGATGGCGCTGCCGCCGCCCAACTACAATTTCGCGTCGCTGCCCGGCGTGGAACTGCAGAAGGAAGGCGCCGGTGGCGCCATGCTGAAGCTGGCGCGCGGCGAGGGCCTGCTGCCCGGAGCGCCGCGCGGCCGGCGCGAGATCCTGGTCACCTCCGTCGGCACGGCGCGGCTGGAGCATGTGGCGCTGCTGCCGTTCAACACCGCTCTGCCGCTGGTGCTGGCCCTCGCCATCTGTGCCTTCGTGCTCCTGATGCTGGCCGGCTTCTACGCGTTGGCGCCGGTGGCGCTGATCCCCGTGACCGGGCTGATCTGGGCCTGGGCACGCCGGGCGGTCGCCTCGGTCGACGCGGCGCCGGTGGAGGTCGCGCCCGGGTTGCTGCTGCCGGTCCACCCCGAGGGCGGGACCACCCTCACCCAGAGCGGGCTGCGCTGCCTGCTGTTCGCCGACGGGACGTTCTTCGCCTCGCTGCTGTTCGGGCTGGCGTTCCTCTCGCTGGTCTCGCCCGGCCCGCCCTTGCCGGCATGGGGGGCGGACCAGAAGGTGCTGCTATCTGCCTTGGCCGGGCTGTCGCTCCTCGTGACGGGGGGCCTTGGCGCGCGCTGGGCGCTGGGGCGAGTGGAGTCCGGACGCCCGGCCGGAGCGGCCTTGTTCGGCTGGGTGATCGTCAATCTGGTGGCGCTTGTCGCCCTCGCCGCGCTGGCCGCCGGGCTTCCAGACCCCACCCGCCATGCCGGCGACGCGGTGCGCGCCGCCCTTGTCGCCTATGTCGGCCTGCACATCACTATTGCGGTGCTGTTCAGCGCCTTCGCGCTCGACCTGGCACGGCGGGGCGAACTGGCGCACGGCCGCGCCGGCGCGCTGCGCAATGGGTGGCTGTGGCAGGGCTACACGCTCGCCGCCGCAGCGCTGGCGACCGCCGCCCTGTGGGCGCAGGAGGCGGCGTTATGAGGCAGGTGGGCGGCATGGTCTGGCTTGGCTGGCTGATTGCCGGACCGACGGCGTGGGCGGGCGCCTTCTCCGTCGCCTACGGCCTGCACGGGCTGGGCTGCGAACTTGGCTGGCCGGCGCTCGATGTCGGCCCCCTCAGCCTGCAGCGCATGGCCATCGCCCTGCCCTCCCTCGCCGCCATCCTGCTCTGCCTGGTGCTGCTGTCTCGGGTGAAGGCGACGCTCGGGCCAGAGGCCGGCCTTCCCCGGCTCGGCCTCTGGATCGGCCTGATCGCCACACTCTACACTATGGCGCCGGTGCTGGTGGCCACGAGTTGCTGACCGTCCCGTGGCGCGCGCCCTTTAACCGTCATCGCGCGGCGCGCCGACGGGCCGGCTTTTCGGCTGGCGACGGCGGCGGCAGGCGTCCGAGCAGTAGAGCACCTCGTCCCACACCCGGCTCCACTTCTTGCGCCAGGTGAACGGGCGCTGGCAGACGGCGCAGCTCTTTGCCGGCAGGTTCGCCTTTGCCGTGCGCTTCCCGCTCACAGCTGTCCCTCACGCATGGCGAGAAGGTGCGCCTGCGCCTGTCCGCGCAAAGCCGCCTGCTTCTGCGCGCCCATCTTGTCCCAATTGGCATAGACATAGGGCATGCGGGCATTGCGACTGAAGCGTTCGCGGTGGCGCGCCAGAAAATCCCAGTAAAGCGCATTGAAGGGGCACGCGCCCTCGCCCACCGAAACGGTGGGGTCATAGGCGCAGCCCTCACAGTAATTGCTCATGCGCCTGATGTAATTGCCGCTGGCCGCATAGGGCTTTGAGGCCAGCAGCCCGCCATCGGCGTGCAGCGCCATGCCGAGCGTGTTGGAGGCTTCCACCCACTCATAGGCATCGGCATAGACGGCGAGATACCATTCATGCATGGCCTTCGGCTCGATGCCGGCCAGAAGGGCGAAATTGCCTGTTATCATGAGCCGCTGGATATGGTGCGAATAGGCGTGGTCATAGGTATGGGCGAGCGCTTCACGCATGCAGGCCATGCGGGTCTCCCCGCTCCAGTAGAACCAGGGCAGCGCCTCGGTGGCGTCAAGCGCGTTGCGTTCGATATAGCCGGGCATGAAGCGCCAATAGACGCCGCGCACATATTCGCGCCAGCCCAGGATCTGCCGGATGAACCCTTCGGCCGCGTTTAGCGGCGCCCGCCCGTCGCGGTAGGCGGCTTCGGCCTTGCGGCAGACCTCCAGCGGGTAGAGCAGCCCGGCATTGAGATAGACCGACAGCAGCGAATGGCTGAGATAAGGCTCGCCCCGCACCATCGCGTCCTGGTAGTCGCCGAAGCCGGGCAGGATATGCGCGATGAAATGGTCGAGCTCACGCAGGGCCTGGCGCCGCGTCACCGCGAAATGAAACGGCTCCAGCCGGCCATAGCCCTCCGGGAACTTCCGGCGCACCAGATCGAGCACGTCGAGGGTGATGGCGTCTTTGCGGAAGCTGAGGCGCGGCGGGGATTGCAGCCCCACTTTGGGCGGCTTGCGGTTTTCCTCATCGTAATTCCAGCGCCCGCCGGTCGGCATGCCGTCCGCCTCGATCAGAATGTCGTGCCGCCGGCGCATCTCGCGGTAGAAGAACTCCATCCGCAGCTCACGCCGGCCATCGGCGAAAGCCGCGAACGCGGCGTGCGAGCAGAGGAACCGCGTGTCGGAGAGGATGTCGAGCGGAACGGGAAGCGCCAGCCGCAGCGCCTCGAAGCCCTCGCGCAGCCGCCACTCACCCGGCTCAGTGACGGCGACGCGGCTGGGCGCGAGTGCCGCCACCGCGCGGAGGATTTCACCCTCCAGGCTCTGGCTGTTGCCCGCATCGTCGAGCGCGACATAGCGCACCGTGTAGCCCGCGTTTTTCAACGCGTCGCCATAGTGGCGCATGGCGGAGAACAGGAAGGCGATCTTCTTGACGTGATGGCGGACATAGCTGGCCTCGCTCATCACCTCGGCCAGTAGGAACACGTCACGGCCCTTGTCGGCGCCGGCCACGATCTCCAGTTGCGACGACAACTGGTCCCCGAGGATCACGCGCAACACGCCCATTCCGCCGCTCCCCTCTCAACGTAGGTGGCGGCGACCTTGCCGCAGCCGCGCGGATCTGGCCATGGGCGAAACGACACGCGCATGCTGTGGCGGCGCCATGGAGGATGGACGTCCCCGCGCCGTTGCGCGCGAGGACGTTAACCGCCCTCCGGGAGGGTTAAGCCTCAGTCCTCCGCCGGCGCGAGGTCGAAGGTCTCGCCGGGAAAGAAGCGGGCGAGGCGCACATCGGCGCTGCGGGCATGGCCTTCCATGCCTTCCTTGCGGGAGATGCGGGCCGTGACGACGCCAAGATCGCGCGCCGCCGCGCGGGTGGCGCGCTGCCACGTCACCGTCTTCATGAATTTGTGCACCGACAGCCCGCCCGTATAGCGCGCCGCCCCTGATGTCGGCAGCACATGGTTGGGGCCGGAGGTCTTGTCGCCGAAGGCCACGGTCGTCTCCTCGCCGAGGAACAGCGAGCCATAAGCCTGAAGGCGCCCGAGCCACCAGTCGAGATCGGCCGCTTGCACATGCAGGTGCTCGGGGGCGTAGCGGTCGGCGATATCAGCCATCTCCTCGGCATCGCCGCACAGGATCACCTCGGCATAGTCCGCCCAGGCGGCGCGAGCGCTGGAGCGGTTCGGCTCCGGCAGCACCTCGATCAGGTCCGGGACCCGCGCCATCACCGCCTCGGCCAGCGCCGCCGAGGTCGTCGCCAGCCACACCGGCGAATTATAGCCGTGCTCGGCCTGACCGATCAGGTCGTTGGCGACGAACTCAGCATCCGCGCTCTCATCGGCCAGGATCATGCTATCGGTCGGGCCGGCGAACATGTCGATGCCGACGCGGCCATAGAGAATGCGCTTGGCCTCGGCGACATACTGGTTGCCGGGCCCGGCGAGTACGTCCGCCTTGGGCAGGCCGAACAGCCCGTTGGCCATCGCCGCCACGCCCTGCACGCCGCCAAGATTGAGGATCACGTCCGCCCCGCACAAATCCATGGCGAAGACGATTTCGGGGGGTATGCCGAGCCCCGGCCGGGGCGGCGAACAGGCGACGACATGGCGCACGCCGGCCACCCGCGCCGTGGTGATGGTCATGATCGCGCTGGCGATATGGGCATAGCGCCCGCCGGGCACATAGCAGCCGGCGGCCTCGACCGGGATCTGCTTCTGCCCCGCCATCAGGCCGGGGATCACCTCGATGGCGCAGTCCAGCACCGTCGCCTTCTGCGCCTGCGCGAAGCGGGCGATGTTGGCGTGGGCGAAGCGGATGTCGTCCTTGGTCTTTTCAGGCACGCGGGCGATGGCCGCCCGCCGCGCCTCGTCCGAGAGAACGATCTCGCCCTCCCACTTGTCGAACTCCCGGGAGAAGCGGCGCACGGCGGCCTCGCCTTCCGCGTCGATGGCGGCGAGCATGGCGGCGACGGCATTCTTCACGTCGCCCTCGTCGGAATGGGCGGCCCGGACGGCCTTCTTGAGATAGGTCACGGTCATGGCAATGCTCACATCTTGCCCTTCCAGGGCACAATCCGGCGCTCGATCCAGCGCATCAGCATGTCGAAGAGGTAGGCGATCGCCGCGATCACCACGATGCCCATGATGACGGTGGAGGTCTGCAGGAACTGGCTGGCGGAGAGCACCATGTAGCCGAGCCCCTCGGTCGCGGCGATCATCTCGGCCGCCACCAGCGTGGTCCAGCCGAAGCCGATGCCGATCCGCATCGCGGTGAGGATCTCCGGCAGCGAGGCTGGAAGAATAACGTAGCGCAGCACTTTCCAGCGCGAGGCACCGAAGGAATAGGCGGCGTGGATCTGCTCGATCGCCGCCGATTTCACCCCCGCCCGCGCGCCGAGCGCCACCGGGGCGAACACGCTGAGGAAGATGAGCAGCACCTTGGAGAGTTCGCCGATGCCGAACCAGATGATCATCAGCGGCAGATAGGCCAGCGGCGGGATCGGCCGGTAGAACTCGATCGGCGGATCGAGAATGCCGCGCATGGCCGGGCTCATGCCCATGGCGAGCCCGAGCGGAATGCCTATGGCGCAGGCGAGCAGGAACGCGCCGAACACCCGCGCGGCGGAAATCGCGATGTGCTGCCAGAAGGGCGTGTTGGTGAAGCCGTCGCGGGCGACGTCGAGAAACTTCTGAACCACCGCGCCCGGCGAGGGCAGGAACAGCGGCTTGATCCAGCCCATTTCGGTGACCAGCCACCAGACGAAGAGGAGCAGGCCGATGGACAGAAGCGACAGCCACAGCGTGTCGCCATCGCCCGGCACGCCATAGGCCTGGCCGGGCTTGACCGAGCGGCCCCGCGCCAGCGCCGCCAGCCGGGATGACAGCCGCGGGCGCGGCTTTTGTTCGACGGGGCTGATGTGATCGAGGGGGCTCATGCGGCGGCTTCCTCGTCGGCGAAGATGATGCCCAGCACCTCTTCGCGAAGGGCGATGAATTCCGGAGAAGCCTTGACCTCGCGCGCGGAGGCGCCATCGAGGAAGCGCCGGGAGAATGGCAGCTCGAAGCGATGGGCGATGCGCCCCGGGCGCGGCGACATGACGATGAGCCGCGTGCCCATGAACAGCGCCTCTTCCACATCATGGGTGATGAAGAACACCGCCTTGCCGGTGCTGTTCCACACCCGCAGGATCAGCTGCTGCGCCTTCTCGCGGGTGAGCGCGTCGAGTGCCCCCAGCGGCTCGTCCATCAGCAGAAGGCGGGGATCGCAGGTGAGCGCCCGTGCGATACCCACACGCTGCTGCATGCCGCCGGAGAGCTGATAGACCGGCGAGTTCTGGAAGCCGTCCAGCCCCAGTAGCGCGATGTATTTTTCCGCCGTGGCGAGGCGCTCGCGCAGCGGCACGTCCTGCATCTTCAGGCCGAACGCCACATTGTCGCGCACATTGAGCCACGGCATCAGCGCGTGCTTCTGGAACACCACCGAACGGTCGGCGCCCGGCCCGGTGACGGCGGCGCCGTCGAGACGGATGGTGCCGGAGCTGGGTGAGAGAAAGCCCGCCAGCAGGTTGAGAAGGGTCGACTTGCCACAGCCCGACGCGCCGAGAGCGACAACGAAATCGTTGCGGTCCATGGTCAGGCCGATCTTGCGCAGCGCCTCGACCGGCGGTCGACCATTGGCGGCGGGATAGACGACGGACACGTCGTCGACGATGAGCACCATTGCATGTCCTCCAGAACGCCGGGCAGGCCACTTGCCCGCCCACCCGGCGTCGAGATGGGGAGCCTTACTTGGCCGTGGCGGCCTTGGCGATGGCGGTGTTCACGAACGGCGCATAGCTCTTCGCCACCTTCTCGATGCGGCCGGCGCTCTTGAGGAACTCGGCGGTGGACTTGAGCGTCGCCGGGGCGCTGCCGAGCCATTTGTCGCTGAGCTGCTCAACCAGTGGCACGAAGGTGTAGCCCTTCATCGAGTCCGGGATTTCCTCGGGCGAGGCGCCGGTCATCTTGGCGATGGTGAGCACCTGCGGGCTGGTCGCGGTCCAGGCGGCCGGGTTGGCGAGATAGGCGGCGTTGGCCTCGTCGGCCACCTTGGCGAAGGCGGCCATCTGCTTGAGGTTCTTGGCGGCGAACTCCTTGTCGACCACCCAGCCATCGAAGGTCGGGAAACCCCAGCTGGCGGTGGTGTCGGCGCCGAGAATGCGCTTGCCGGTCTTGATGATCCGGCTCTGTGCCGGCTCCCAGATAAAGGCGGCGTCGATGGCGCCCTGCTCCCAGGCGGCGGCGATCTGGTCTGGCGGCATGCCCATAATCGTGACCTCGCTCACCGGCACCTTCTCATGCTGCAGCGCGCCCATCAGCGAGAAGTGGGCGGTGGAGCCGATCGGCACGGCGACGCGCTTGCCCTTCAGGTCGGCGACGCTGGTGATGCCCGAGCCGTCGCGAGCGATCAGGCTCTCGGCCTGGCCGATGACGATGGCGAGCATGAACATCTGGATGTCCACGCCCTGGCTCATGGCGATGGTCATCGGCGAGGAGCCGAGTTCCGACACCTTCACGTCGCCGGAGGCCATGGCGGCGATGATTTCGGCGCCGGACGCGAATTTGCGCCATTCGATCTCCCAGCCCGTGGCCTTCTCGAACAGGCCCTCGGCGCGGGCCACCTGCATCGGCGTCGGATTGCCGAAATGGCCGATGACGATCTTCTCCGCAAAGGCGGAGCCGGCGGAAAGAATGAGGGCGACGGTGCCCGCCATCAGGCCCCGCATGGTCTTGCTCATGTCACTTAACTCCTCTGTCAGGTCGGTCGTGGTGGCCGGGCCTTCTGTGGGCCCGTGAATTCAAGCGTCCCGCGCGAGCGAGAAATCAACGATGGCGCCCACCAGCACATCCAGCGTGTCGAAGGCTTTTGCGCCCTCTTCAGCACTGTCGGCCAGGAGCGAGAACTCGGTGCAGGCGATCATCTGCGTGGCGACGCCCGCCGCCAGCAGCTGCGCCGAAGCGCGCCGGAAGATGTCGCGGGAACCGGCATCGACGCCCCCGGCCTTGATGCGACGGATGGCGCCGAGCAGCGCCGCCTCGTCGTCGGGGTAGACCGCCGTCAGCCCTGCCTGCGCCATGCTGCCGTCGAACAGGCCGATGCGGCGCAGCGCGGGGGAGGCGATCACGCCGACGCGCCCGCCGGTGCCGGTGAGGCGCGCGGCATGGGCGACCGAAAGTGCCACCATGTCGAGGAGGGGAATGCCCACCGCCGCCGTGATCGCCGGGGCGAAATGGTGCGCCGTGTTGCAGGGCATGGCCAGCGCCTCGACGCCCGCCGCTTCCAGCCGCCGCGCCATGGCGACCAGCACCGGCGCGGGATCCTCGCCGGTGCCCTCGATCAGCCGGGCGATGCGCGAGGGTACTTGCGGGTTCTGGTCGACGATCAGCGGGACATGGTCGCGGTCATCCGCTGCCGGTACGGCGGCGATGACCCGGCTCATAAGCAGGACCGTCGCCTGCGGCCCCATGCCGCCCAGTATGCCGACCCGGCGCGGCATCAGCGTGTGCCCTCCGCCAGCGTCTCATCCAGCGCACCGAGAATATGGGTGGCGATGAGATCGCAATCCTCCAGCAAGAAGGTGAGCGGGATCCGCATGTCGAACAGCGTGGCCAGCACGCGCTCGGTCTGCGGCAGCTCGTGCCGGGCGATGTAGCGCCACGAAGTATGCGCCGAGGTGAAGCCGACCGGCTCGGCCGCGCCGAACCATTTCAGCTCGACGCCGCGCCCCGCCGCCGCCGCGAGAAGGGCCGTACAGCCTCCGGCGGACAGCGCCGGCACCCGGAACTGGATGGAGGAGCCGACATAGCTTTCCTGCGGCGGGCGGGCCGGCATCTGCACCGCCGGATGCGCGGCAAGCAGCGACGCGAGATGGTCATGGCGCGCGTTCCAGCCGGCAAGGCTGTCTTCGATGCGCGCCAGCTGCGGGCGTAGCAGCGCCGCGCGCAGATTGTCCATGCGCGCCGACATGTTGGGCGTGTCGAGCCGCACCTGCGCGAACGCCTCGGCCGAGGGCGCGGCGCCGTGCCGCTCATAGAGCATGTAGGAGCCCGACAGCAGCACCGCCCTCGCCATCAGATCGGCATCGTCGGAGGTCAGCAGCCCGCCCTCGCCGGAATTCAGGTGTTTATAGGTCTGGGTGCTGAAGCAGGCGGCGAGGCCGAAGGCACCCGATCTCCGCCCGTTCCAGCGCGCGCCCATCGTATGGGCGCAATCCTCGATGACGCGCAGGCGGTGCGCGATCGCCAGGGCAGTTAGCTTGTCCATGTCGCAGATATGGCCGCGCATATGCGACAGCAGCAGCACAGTCGCGCCCGAGGCCGTGGCCTTGGAGCTGAGATCGTCGAGATCGATGACGAGATCGTCTGTCGTCTCCACCAGCACGGGCACCGCGCCAACCGCCGCGATCGCGCCGGGCACGGGAGCGAGGGTGAAGGCATTGGTAAGCACGCGCTCGCCCGGCATCACGCCCGCCGCGCGCAGCGCGATCTGCATCGCCTGCCCGCCGGAGGCCAGAGCGAGGCAATAGCGCGCGCCCTGCCAGCGGGCGAATTCCTCCTCCAGCCGGGCCGCTTCCGACACTTCGCCGGGCGCGACATTGTAGCGATGCAGCCGGCCGGAGCGCATCACCGCCTCGGCGGCGGCGATGGCGTCCTCGGGGAGTGGCAGCTGCTGGGTGAAACTGCCGGTGAAGCGGGGCGGTCGCATGGGTCAGGCCGTGGCGTGCGCGGGCTGTTCGTCGGCGAAATAGGCGTCATAGCCGAATAGCGCCGCCGAGCCGCCAGTGTGCAGGAAGACGATGCGTTCGCCCTTTTTGAAAATGCCCTTGCGGACATAGTCGATAAGGCCGGCCGCGCCTTTGCCGGAATAGACCGGATCGAGGAGGATTCCTTCCAGTTCGGCGAACAGGCGGATGGCCTCCAGCGTGTCGGCGCCGGGAATGCCATAGCCGCGGCCGACATAATTGCTGTCGGCCACCACATCCTCGCGCTGCACCACGCCGGGGCAGCCCAACTTCTCGGCGGTGCGCTCGGCAAGGGCGAAGACGTTCTCCTCCTGCTTCTGCTTGGGTGCACGCACGCCGATGCCGAGCAGCGGCACCTGGGCGTTGATGGCCTTGAGGCCTACGATCAGCCCCGCCTGCGTACCGGCGCTTCCGGTGGCGGTGACGATATGGTCGATGGCGAGACCGATATCATTGGCCTGATTGATCAGTTCCAGCGCGCAATTGGCATAACCGAGCGCACCTGTGGGGTTCGAGCCGCCGCCGGGGATCGTATAGACCTTGCGCCCCTCGCCCCGCAGGCGATCGGCGACCTTTTCCATCTCGGCGTTCATGTCGAGCCCGCCGGCCCGCGTCTCGGTCGTCGCGCCGTGCAGATGGTCGAGCAGCACATT
Organism: Xanthobacteraceae bacterium 501b; assembly: GCA_000378025.1. Lineage (GTDB taxonomy): Bacteria > Pseudomonadota > Alphaproteobacteria > Rhizobiales > Xanthobacteraceae > Ancylobacter. The sequence goes on along the minus strand of KB899087.1, from coordinate 295,175 downwards.
GCCGTTGGTCTTGTAGTTGCGATCATTAGAGCCTGTCCGGTCTTCCAGCAGCAAGTGGCAGGCGAGGCCGAGCCGGGCGGCGAAGGCGGCGGTTTGGCGGGCATGGTTGGACTGGGTGGCGCCCTGCGTCATCACCACATCGGCACCCTGTGCCACGGCCTCGGCCATCAGGAATTCGAGCTTGCGGGTCTTGTTGCCGCCGGTGGAAAGCCCGGTGCAGTCGTCCCGCTTGATCCAGATCTCCGGACCTCCCAGTTCGCGGCTCAGACGATCGAGCCGCTCCAGCGGCGTGGGAAGATGCGCGAGGCGAATGCGGGGGAAGCGGGCGAAGTGCATGAAACAATCCTCAACTTGCGTATTTCGATGTTTGCAGATCATCTTCGGCACTTCAAATGCGAAATTATTCACATAAGATGCAAGTCATGCATATTAGGAGATGCTGATGCGGCTGGAGTGGCTGGAGGATATTCTCGCGGTTGCGGAGACAGGCTCCTTCAGCGAGGCGGCCGAGCGGCGGCGGCTGACGCAATCGGCCTTCTCGCGCCGGGTGCAGCACATCGAGGACCATGTCGGGGTGGCGCTGTTCGACCGCTCGCGCAAGCCGGTTCAGCTGCGCCCGACCACCGCCGAACAGCGCGACCAGATCGCCCGGCTCGCCCGCACCCTGCGCCAGCTCACCGATGATCTGCGCCGGGGCGACCGCACCGCCGGCAACCGCCTGGTTCTCGCCAGCCAGCATGCCCTGACCGCCTCATGGGCGCCGCGCTTCATCGACACGATCCAGTCGGAGAATGCCGATATCTTCCTGAAGCTGAAATCGGCGAACCTCGATGAGTGCTTCGCCTTCCTGCTGTCGCGGCAGGCCGATATAGCCGTGGTGTATCGGCGCATCGGCGAGGAACACCCCATCGCGGCCAACTACATCGAGACGACGATCATCGGGCGCGACCGGCTGATCCCGGTCTTCGCCCGCGCCCATGGCGCGCGGCTCAACGCGCAGTTCGCGCAGGGCGAAGTGCCCTTCATCGCCTATCCCCCGGAAGTCTTCCTCGGCGAGGTGATGGACCAGATCGTGCTGCCCGCCATCCACGGCGCGAGCCATATGGTGCCCAAGGTGGAAACCGAGCTGACCCTCGCAGCGCTGGAACTCGCGGCGAACGGCATCGGCGTCGCCTGGGTGCCCGCGACGCTTGCCCGCGCGCGGATAGAGGCGGGTGATCTTGCCGATCTCTCGGCCGGCCTGCCCTATTGCGATCTCGACGTCACGGCGGTGCGACTGGCCAACCAGGCCACGCCCGTCGAGGCCACGGTCTGGGAACAATTGTCCCGCATGGATGCGCCGCCCGGGGCGACGGCGGACGAGCCCGACATCGACTGACGGGTTGGGTGGCTCATCGCGGCCCGGCCCGCATGGCCTCGCCCCGGCCTTTGTCCGCGCGCAGCCGGGCCCGCCAGGCCCCGGTCTCGACCATGCCGGCGATGACGTCGGCCATCACCTTCGCCACCGCGTCGCTGCCGCGTGGATTCATGGTGCGCGGCGATACCACCACCGACAGGCGCCAGGAGGGCGTCGGGTCAAGGATGGGAACGGCGACCATCTCGCCACGCCGCATCTCGTCGACGAAGGCGAAATGCGGCATGACCGCCAGCGCCCGGCCCTGCTGCACCAGCTGGGCGATCGCCGGCAGGCTGTCGCAATCCATCGCCACCGCCTTGATGTCGTGGCGGGCGGCGAACTGCTCGATCACGGTGCGCAACACATTGGGCGCACCCGGCAGGACGATGGGGTGCTCGAACACGGCGCGAAGCGTCACCCCGTCGCCGGCGGCGAGCGCATGGCCCGGCGGCACGAAAAGCATCAATTCCTCGACCATCATCTCGGTCCAGGCGACGTTCTCGAAGGCCCGGCGGTCATAGAGCAGGGCGACATCGAGCCGGCCCATCTGCAGGAACTCGTCGAGATAGCCGGTCATCGCCTCCACCACGCGCAAGGTGATCCTGGGCTGGCGCTCGGCCATGGTGGTGATCAAGGGGATGGACAGGCCGCGACAGGCCGAGGTCGGCAACCCAACCGCGACGCGGCCCGAGGGATAGACCGATTGCGAGCGCACCACATCCCTGACGCGCTCGACCTCCTCCAGGATGCGGCGGGCATGGTCGTAGAGCTGCTGGCCCATCTCGGTCGGGGTCACGCCGCGCGCGTGGCGCAGGAAAAGTTCGACGCCCAGTTCCTCTTCTAGGTTCTTCACCTGCTGGCTCAGTGAGGGCTGGGCGATCCGCAACATCTCGGCGGCGCGGGAGAAATTGCCGCTTTCCGTGATCTGCACGAAGTATTTCAGCTGGCGAAGATCCATGAACCACCTTTCACACGCCTGAACTCTGCGTGCCATCACCCAAATGTCAAACTGATGAACAAACGATCATTTGCATAATCTATAGGCATCATATTCTTGATAATTCAATAAATCCCGATAGTTATATCGCTCAATCAGCCATTGCGATTGCCTATAAATGGATGCAATAGGCTTAGCCTATATTGGTGATTGGAAAATCATCTTTGTCGAACGCCGCCGCTTATCTCTAGCCTCTCCTCTCGTCGAGCCACGGGAAGCTCCCCCCGCGACCCGTGGCGTCGGGAGATACGGCATGCCTTCAGCACGAATTCTGCGCTGCCAGTGGCTGGCGGTGGCGGCAGCGCTTGGCCTTTCGACCGGATGGCCATCGCGAGGCGCGCGCCGGACGTCGTGGTCGCGGCGGTGACGGCCGGAATCGCGGCGACGGCCTGCTGGTCAGGCGCCAGAGCTGCGGCCGAACTCTGGCCGGTCCAATGCCGTTTCCGTCAACCTCGTCGCTCCCCACCTCCGCCGCCCTTCCCGCTCCGCGAGCCACATCATGAGGAACACGTCATGAGCACTCACGAGACCTTCATGCGCCGTGCCATCGAGATCAGCCGCGACAAGATGCGGGCGGACGGGGCGGCACCGTTTGGCTGCGTCATCGTCAAGGATGGAGTGATCGTCGGCGAGGGCGTGAACAACGTCGTCAACAACCACGACGCCACCTCGCATGGCGAGGTCGAGGCGATCCGCGATGCCGGGCGGAACCTCAAGAGCTGGGACCTCAGCGGCTGCGATCTCTACACGACCTGCGAGCCCTGCGAGATGTGCGTCGCCTCGATGTTCTGGGCGCGGATCAGCCGGCTCTATTACGCCAACACGCTGAAGGACTGCGCCGATATCGGCTTCAAGCTGGAACCGCTGACCACCATGGTCCGCAGCGAGCTTCACGCGCGCACTCTCCCCGCCGAACGACTCCTTCCCGCCGAGGCCCGCGACGTCCTCGACGAATGGGCAGCCTCACCCGGCTTCAGCCCGTTTCAGTGAGTGCCGGCCCGATCAAAACGACCTTCCCGATGGAGACGACGACATGAACGAGTTCGACGGCCCGATCACCGATTTCCGGGCGCTGCTGCACCCGACGAACCGCCGCCGGCTGCTCCAGGGCGCCAGCCTGCTCGCCGGCGCCGCCGCGCTTGGCGTGACCGCCACCGCCCCCGAGCCGGCCTATGCCCAGGACAAGGTGCTGAACCTGCTCTCCTGGCCCGGCCATGCCGATCCGGCCGTGGTCAAGCCGTTCGAGGACAAGTACGGCGTGAAGGTGGTCGCCAAGGAATATGTCGGCGGCGAGCCCATGCTGGCGCTGATGAACCAGTCGCCTCCCGGTTCCTTCGACGTGGTGCTGGCGGATGCCGAATATATCCACATGCTGAAGGAAGGCGGTTTCATCGACAAGATGAACCCGGCCGATTACCCGCTCGCCGATTACTGGCCGGAGTTCCAGAAGTTCGAGCCGCACTGGGTCGGCGACGATCTCTATTCGGTGCTGATCCGTTTCGGCTATCTCGGCATCGCCTACCGCACCGACGTGCTCTCGGATGCCGACGTGAAGTCCTACAAGGCGCTGTGGGACCCCAAGATCAAGGGCAAGCTCGGCTTCTTCGACTGGTACCTGCCCACCATGGGCTGCCTCAGCCTCTATGACGGCAACAAGCCGCCCTTCGACATTTCCGACGCCGCCTTCGGCAAGCTGAAGGAAACGCTGTTCTCGCTCAAGCCGCAGACCGCCGGCTTCTACTCCATGGCCGACCAGTTCTCCATGCTGACCAACGGCACCGCCGCCGCCATTCCCGGCGTCGGCGACTGGGTCGTGCTGCTGCTGCAGAAGAGCGGCGTGCCGGTTTCGGCCACCGTGCCGGACGAGGGCGGCATCCAGTGGACCGAGTCGATGTCCATCGTCTCCTCCTCCACCAAGAAGGACCTCGCCAAGGCCTTCATCCAGTACATGTCCTCGCCGGAAGGCCAGGTGCGCTCCTCGATCATGCCGGCCTACTGGGCCTCGATCCCCAACAAGAAGGGCTGGGAGCTGCTGAACAAGGATCACCAGGCCGAGGCCAAGGCGCTGCGCCACACCTTCGACGCCCGCAATGTCATGGACGAGTACAAGGACGGCAAGATCTACATCCGCAAAACGCCGGTGAAGCAGACCATCGAGCAGTGGAACGACGTCTGGTCCGAATTCAAGTCGATGTAGCCCGCGCGCCATCCGGCAGGCGGCCCCGCGTCGCCTGCCGGTGATCGTCCGCGGTGACCGCCCGCCTCGTCTCTCCGTACCTGACCCGAAGGCTTCATGAGCGAACCTTTGCCCGCGCCGGCCACCGGACCTACTCCCCTCAAAGCCACGTCGCGACGCGCCACGGGGGCACGCTTTGCCGTGTTCTGGGGCGCGCCGCCGGTGCTTTGGCAGGCCGCGTTCTTCCTGGTGCCGCTCGGCTTCCTGGTCGCCATGACGTTCTGGTCGGTGAAGAGTTTCCGCCTGACGCCCGACGCGACGCTGGCCAACTGGACGTTCATCCTCAACGCCGGCTTCTTCCGCAACGCCTATGTCTACACCTTCTGGCTCTCGGCCCTGACGGCGTTGATCGCCAGCGTGGCGGCCTTCCCGGCCGCCTATACGCTCGCCTACAAGGTCAGCCCGGCGACGCGGCGCTTCATGATCTTCATGCTGGTGGTGCCGTTCTTCACCAGCTATCCCGTCCGGATCTATTCCACCCAGATCTTCTTCAGCCCGCAGGGTATCATCAACACCGTGCTGGTGCCGCTTGGGCTCGGGCCGCTGCAGGTGCTGAACACCCCGACCGGCACGGTGGTGGGCTATCTCGTGCTCACTTTGCCGCTGGTGGTGCTGCTGCAGACCTTCGCCCTCGCCAATGTGCCGCGCATCCTGATCGAAGCGGCGCATAATCTCGGCTGCGGCCGGCTGCGCACCATAGGGACGGTGATCATCCCCTCGGCCCGCATCGGGCTGATCGTCGCCGGCACCTTCGCCTTCGTACTGGCCTTTGGCGACTATGTGGCACCGACCTATCTCGGCGGCTCCAGGCCGCCCACGCTCAGCATCCTCATCGCCGACCAGGTGAAATCCGGAAACAACTGGCCGCGCGCCTCGGTGGTGGCGGTGATGATGATCATGACGTTGATGGTGGTGATGCTGGTCATGATCGGCCTCGCCTATGGCCGGCGGAAGGAAAGGGCATGAGCATGGCCGCGCTCCGCCGCCTCCTTCTGGTCGCCTATACGGTCCTGGTGTTCGCGTTCATCTTCGCGCCCATCGTCTCGACCATCGTGTTCTCGTTCAATGCCGACCGCTTCCCCAGCCTGCCCTGGGGCGGGTTCAGCCTGCAATGGTATGAGGCGATCTTCGCCGACGCGACGATCCAGCGCGGGCTAATCAACAGCCTGATCGTCGCTGGCGTCACCTGCGTCATCGCCACCTTCCTCGGCTTCTCCGCCGCCTATATCGACTATCGCTACCGTTTCCTCGGCAAGTCGGTCTATCTCGCCCTGGCCGCCCTGCCGCCGACCGTGCCGGTGGTCATTCTCGGCGTGGCATTGCTCACCTTCGAGGGGCGGGTCGGCCTGTCGGGGACGCTCCAGGGCATCATCGTCGGCCATGTGGTGCTGAGCACGCCCTTCGCCATGGCGCTGGTGCGGATGCGGCTCGCCGATCTCGACCCCGACATCGAGCGCGCGGCGTGGAATCTCGGCGCCTCGCCTTGGGCCACCATGTTCGGCGTGATCGTGCCGTTCTGCACGCCCGCGATACTCGCCGCGATCTTCCTCACCGCCGCCGTCTCCTTCGACGAGTTCATGATCGCCTGGTTCGTCTCGGGCGTGAACGAGACGCTGCCGGTGCGCGTGCTTGCCATGCTGCAGGGGCAGGTCAGCCCGCGCATCAACGCCATCGGTGCCATCGTCTTCGGCGTCAGCATCACCCTCGTCGTGCTCGCCCAATTGCTGCTCGGACGCATGTCCGGCCGCGCCGCCCGGAAGAAAGGATGACGCGCATGGCCACTCCCATGATCGAGCTCGACCGTGTCGCCAAGCATTATGGCAACCACGCCGCCGTGGCCGAAGTCTCCTTCACCATCGACAAGGGCGAGTTCATCGCGCTGATGGGCCCCTCCGGCTGCGGTAAAACCACGACGCTGCGGATGATCGCCGGCCTCGACCAGCCGACCTCGGGCGAAATCCGCCTCTGGGGCCGGCGCCTCAACGAGGACGCGCCCTGGGAGCGCGACGCGCCGCTGGTGTGGCAGAGCTACGCGCTGTTCCCCTTCCTCTCCGTGCGCAAGAACGTCGAATTCGGCCTCAAGCAGCGCCGCCTGCCGGCGCCCGAGCGCCGCAAGAAGGCGGAAGAGTGGATGGAGCGGCTCGGCATTGCCGGCTTTGCCGAGCGCGGCGTCGACCAACTCTCCGGCGGCCAGCGCCAGCGCGTCGCACTCGCCCGAGCGCTGGCGCTGGAGCCGGAAATGCTGCTGCTCGACGAGCCGCTTTCCGCGCTCGACCCGCATCTGCGGGTGCGGATGCAGTCGGAGCTGGTGCGGCTGCACCGTGAGCTGGGCATCACTTTCATCTGCGTCACCCACAGCCATTCCGAAGCCTTCGCCATGGCCGACCGGGTGGTGATCATGAATGAGGGGCGCATCCAGCAGATCGGCGCGCCGCGCGAGATCCACCGCCGCGCCGCCAACCGATTTGTCGCCGAATTCGTCGGCGGCAACAACATCTTCACCGGCACGGCGCGCGTCGAGGACGATGGCTCGATCGCCCTCGCCGGCCCAGTTGGGACGGTTCATGCGCCTTCCCCCCTGGAGGGCGGCATCGTCACCGGCGCCGCCGCCACGCTGGTGGTTCCCGCCGACCGGATCGAACTCGCGGCCGCGGGCACCGGCTGCGGCAATGAGGTGGCGGCGCGCGTCGTCACGGTGGAATTCGTCGGCTCCACCGTTACCGTCTTCCTGGAGACCGAAGGCGGCGGCGAGCTGCACGCCCAGCGCTCCCTGCACGAGATGGAGAACACCCCGCTGGCGGTCGGCCAGCCGGTGGTCGCCCGCTGGTCGCCGCAACAGGGGTTCTTTCTACCCGCGTGAATTCTGCCTGCCTGATTTATGGAGTGAATGCGATGTCGACCTTCATCCGCGGGGCCACGGTGCTCGCCATGGGCGGCCCGAACGGCAGCACACCCTTCCTTGGCGACGTGCATGTCGAGGGCGACCGCATCAAGGCCATCGGCGCGGGCCTGCCAGTGCCGGAAGGCGCCACGGTCATCGACGGCACGGGCAAACTGGTGATGCCCGGCCTCATCAACGCGCATCTGCATTCCGGCGAAGCGCTGTTCAAGAGCCGCTACGACAACCTGCCGCTCGAATTGTGGATGCTCTACGCCTACCCGATCCTCGGCGCCAAGGCGCTGAGCGAACGCATGATCTATCTGCGCAGCATGGTGGTCGCCATCGAATCGCTGAAGACCGGCGTCACCTGCCTGACCGACGACATCTTCGAGGCGCCGCGCCAGACGCTCGCCCAGCTGGGCGCGGCGGTATCGGCCTATGACGATGCCGGCATCCGCGCCACCGTCTCCGGCCATGTGATGGACCGCGACTTCCTCGATTCCATACCGTTCTCGCGCGAGCATGTGTCGGCGGAGCTGCAGGCGGAAGTCGCCAAGCTCACCCCGCCGACAACGGATGAATATCTCGCCTTTGCCAAGGAGGCCTACGCCCAGTTCCATAACCGCTCGGGGCGCATCCGCTTCATGCTGGCGCCTTCCGCCCCACAGCGCTGCACGCCGGAGCTGATGCAGGCGGTGAACGCGCTGGCGCTGGAATGGAAGGTGCCGTTCCACACCCATATCGTGGAGACCAAGGTGCAGGGCGTCACCGGCCCGGCGATGTATGGCAAGTCGCTGATGCGCTACATGGCCGATCTCGGCCTGATGCACCCCGGCACGACCATCGCGCACTCCGTGTGGGTGAGCGAGGACGATATTGCCCTGATGGGCGAGGCCGGTGTCTCGGTGGTGCACAACACCATCTCCAACCAGAAGCTCGGCGCCGGCGTCGCGCCGGTGCGGCAGTTGCTCAGCGCCGGGGTCAATGTCGCGCTCGGCTCGGACGGCATCTCCACCAACGACACGCCGCGCATGTTCGACGTGATGCATGCCTGCGGCCTGATCCACAAGGTGACGACGCCCGACTACACCCAGTGGCTCAGCTCCGCCGAGGTGCTGCACGCCTGCACGCTGGCGGGGGCGAAAAGCGCCCTGATCGGCCACGAGACCGGCTCGCTGGAAGCGGGCAAAAAGGCCGACCTGCTGGTGATCAATCTCGACACGGTGTGCTTCACCCCGCTCCACGACATCCTCAACCACCTCGTCTACAGCGAGAACGGCTCGTCCATCGGGAAGGTGATGGTGAATGGCGAGATCGTGGTCGAGAACGGCCAACTGACCAGGATCGACGAGAAGGCGCTACTGGCCGAGCTGCGGTCGCTGATGCCGGCCTTCAACGACTATCACTCCGGCGTCGAGGCGGCGAACCGCGCCTTCGCCCCGGCTTTTGATGCCATCCACCGCCGCTGCAACCAGGTCGATCTCGGCATTCACCGCCTGGTCGGCACCAGCGACATGTGGCCTGCCTGACCCCCGACGGAGCCCCCGCCATGAGCACCCCCACCGTCCGCATCGCCGACATGACCTGGTATGAATTCGCCGACCGGATGAAGGAAGACCCCATCGTCTTCCTGCCCACCGGCTCGGTGGAGCAGCACGGCCCGCATCTGCCGCTGCTGACCGACGTGATCCTGCCCGTCACGGTGGCCGAGGCGGTGGCGGCGGAAATCGGCGGCATGGTCGCCCCGGCGGTGAGCTATGGCTACAAGTCGCAGCCGAAATCCGGCGGTGGCAACCATTTCCCCGGCACGCTGAGCTTAGACGCCAGCGTGTTCATCGCTCTCGTGCGCAACATCGTCAACGAACTCGTCCGCCATGGCGCGCGCAAGATCGTGCTGTTCGACGGGCATATGGAGAATGCGTGGTTCCTGGTGGAAGCCGCCGACCTCGCCCTGCGCGATCAGGCGATGCTGGGCCGGACCGACGTGAAGATCGTCAAGCTCGGCTATTGGGATTTCATCAACAAGACGACCGAGGCGGTGCTCTTCCCCGACGGCTTCCCCAGCTGGGAACTGGAACATGCCGCCGTCATGGAAACCTCGATCATGCTGCATGTGCGACCCGATCTGGTCCGGCAGGACAAGATCCCCGACGACCCCGCCGCCGACTTCCCGCCCTATGACGTCTATCCCTTCGACACCCGCCCCATTCCGCCGACCGGCGTGCTGTCCTCGGCGAAGTCCGCCTCAGCGGAAAAGGGCGCGGCCGTGCTGACTCAGGTGGTGCCGGACATCGCAGCGAGCCTGCGGGCGGCCTTCGGCGCGTCATCGGATTAAGCCGAGCGCCGTGACGGGCAGATGACCCACCCGACGCCGGGCGACGGCATGGCCCAGAGCCGCCCCTGGCCGAGAGCTTCGAGCGCATCCATCGGGCCAATCTCGTCCGCATGGGCGTGCTGCCACCGGAAATCGCCGAAGGGGTGGACCGTATCACGCTCGGCATTGGCGGCATGGAGCGCCTGTCGCTCCCCATCCCCCTGGCCGACCTCGCGCCGCGCCAACACGTCCCGATGCTTCTCCACCGGCGGACGGAACCGGCCTCGGCTTCGCGCCTTGCTGCGCGTCGATACCCTCGTCGAGATGGGCTATCTGAAGGCGGGCGGCATCCCGCCCTATGTCGCACGCAGGCTCTGGGCAAGGGTCGGCTCAGCGGTCTGACCGACGGCGGGCTCGTGGTTTCCGGAACATCGAGCAACGGCCATCTTCCGGCAGCCGCACCGGCTAGGCAAAGCCAGAAGCGGCGCTGCCGCCGAAACTCGTAGCGACGCTCTCAGTTCCGCTTCGCCTTGATGTCGCGCAGAACTTCGCGGGCGGCGTTGAAGCCCGGAATGCCGGAGACGCCGCCGCCGGGATGCATCGAGGAACCGCAGATATAGAGCCCCTTCACCGGCGTGCGGTAATCGGCATAGCCCGAGACCGGGCGCTGGAAGAACAGCTGGTCGGTCGAGAGCTCGCCATGGAAGATGTGGCCCTGCGGCAGGTTGACGATGTTCTCAATGTCAGGCGCGACGAGCAGCTGCGCCTCGATAACGTCATCGCGGAAGCCGGGGGCATAGTCCTCGATCGTGTCGAACACCGTCTTGCGGAAGTTCTCTTTCTCGCTAGCCCAGTTGCCCCCCTTCAACGTGTAGGGCGCGTGGCCGCCGAACAGGTTGACCACGTGCTTGCCCGGAGGCGCCAGCGTCGTGTCGACCATGGTCGGCACGACAGGCGTGATGAAGGGCCGGGACGAGTACCACCCATGCTTGGCCTCGTCATAGGCGCGTTCGAGATAGTCGATGTCGGGCGCGATGTGCATGTAAGTGGGGTAGTCGAAGCTGCCGAGCGTCCCCTCGCGCCGCACCCGGTCCAGAATGCGGTATTGCGGCGGGCGCTCGCAGGCGATGTTCATCTTGAAGGCGGTCGAGAAGGTCCGGTAGCCCTTTATCTCCCGCACCACCTCCTCCGGCAGGTGCCGTTCGCCGACAAGGTTGAGATAGAGGGTCTTGGCGTCGGCGTTGGAGATGATGGTCTTCGCCGCGTAGGTCTCGCCGGTCGTGGTCGACACCGCCGTCGCGCGGCCGTTCTGGATGCGCACTTCCTTGATCGGCGCGCCGGTGACGATGTCGACACCCTTCTCGCGCGCCGAGGCCGCCAGCGCCTGCGTGATCGACCCCATGCCGCCCTTGATGAAGCCCCAGCCGCCGGCGCCCTCATGCTCGCCCATGATGTGGTGCATAATGACATAGGCCGAGCCCGGGGTTTTCGGCCCGGCAAAGGTGCCGATCGAGGCGTAATAGGCCAGCACCGCCATGATGCGGTCGTCGTCGAACCATTCGCGCAGGAAGTCGTAGGCACTCATCGTCAGCATGTCGACGATGCGGTACATCTTCCGCCCGATCTTGCGATGGCGCCACAGAAGCGAGGCGCCATCCTTGAAGGTGCGCCAGTCGCGCTTGGTCGGGTCGACCGGGGTCTCCCACAGCAGCTTGCGCACGATGTTGGCCGCCTCATTCAGATAGCGGTCGAATTCGGGATAGATGTCGGCATCGTGCTGGGAGAAGCGGGCGAAGCTCGCCTGCGACTTGGCGATATTGTCGGAGAACAGGATGTAGTCCTCCCCGTCCAGCGGAGAGACCATGTCCGAGCAGGGCAGAACTTCGAGCCCGTGCTTTTTGAGCTCCAGCTCGCGAATGATGCGCGGGTGAAGAAGGCTCATCAGATAGGAGAAGATTGAAGCCCGGAAGCCCGGTGCGATCTCCTCCGTAACCGCAGCGCCACCCAAAACGTCGCGTCGCTCCAGCACCAGCACTCTCTGCCCCGCCTTGGCGAGATAGTTCGCGCAGACGAGCCCGTTATGCCCCGCCCCGATGATGATCGCGTCGTAAACCTTGCCTACGGTGATGTCGGCACTCATCGCTTCACCTCAACCTGACTGATCACGGCCCGACGGACGGCACGCACTATTCGGCAGCGACACCGCGGAGCGGCGCCTTCGGTTCGAGCCCGTCGCGGCACATGTTCTGGAAGGCCTTCACCGCGTATTCGTATTTCGGCGAGAGCGGACCGCGCGTGTAGATGCCGGCCTCGAGGTTGCGCTGCACGCCGGTGATGATGTCGAGATCCTCGGTGACGATCTGCGCCGACCACTCGGCCGACTGGCGGTTCGCCTCCGCCTTGTCAGGCGAAACGTCGTTGAAGAAATACCAGTTGATGTGCCGGATACGCCCCGGCCCCAGCGGCTCGACGGTGGCGATGGAGGAGCCCCAGTCGTAGAGGTTCAGCATGAGGAAGGGGAAACGATAGAAATAAAGCCCCCGCGTCAGCCCGCCATCGCGCTTGGGCGCGTGCAGGTGGAAGAACTTGTCCTTCGGATAGGTGTCGATCCGGTAATTGTCGATATCCATCGACTGGCACAAGCCCGGATGCATGGTCCGGCAGTGGTAGCATTCGAGATAGTTCTCGCCATAGACTTTCCAGTCGACAGCGCAGTCGCGGTCTTTCGACATGAAATAATGCTGCTGCTCCAGCGGATAGTCCGCCGCCATGTCGTGGATCGGGCCAAGCCATTCGATGAGGCTCTCCCCGCCGCGTTCGAGGCGCAGGAAGATGAGGCCGCGCCATTCCTCGGCATCGATGGCATAGAGCCCCCACGCCTTCGGGTCGAAGCTGATGCCCTCGCCGAAATCCACCGCCTTGTTCAGGGCGCCGTCACGGGTGAAGCTCCAGCTGTGATAGGGGCAGACCACCAGCTTGCCGCAGTGGCCTTCCTCCTTCTCCAATAGCTGCGCGCCGCGATGGCGGCAGACATTGTGGAACGCGCGGACCACACCCTCATCGTCGCGGATGACGAAGACGGGAAAGCCCGCCAGCGTGCCAGAGACATAGTCGCCCGGCTGCTTCAGCCGTTCCGACCAGGTGAAAAGCATCCAGTTGCGGGCGAAGATCTCCTTGCGCTCACGCTGGTAAAGGGCCGGATCGCAATAGTCGCTGGCCGGCAGGGTCCAATCGAACATGCCGCTGCTGGCGGCGTAGGTTTCGGCGCTCATGTGCGGTTCTCCCGGGCTTTCGGATCTTGCTGATCCATTCAAGGCTTCAAGTGCGATAGGAGGGATCGATCTCGTCCAGCATGCGCAGATGCGCGTCCCATTCGAGCTGAAGGTCGCCATCGTCGAAATTCATCTGGTCGTACTGCGCGCCGACCTTCTCGCAGACCTCGCGCGGCGGCAGCACGATCTCGCGACCCATGGAGAGGGTCGCCACTTGCACCTCGCAGGCGCGCTCCAGATAGAACATCAGGTTGAACGCCTCGGCCACGGTGCGCCCAACGGTCAGCAGGCCGTGATTGCGTAGCAGCAGGCCGCAATAGGAGCCGAGATCGGCGATGATGCGCTCGCGCTCGTCGAGATCGAGCGCGATGCCCTCATAGTCATGCAGGCCCAACCGGCCATAGAATTGCAGCGCAATCTGGTTGAGCGGCAGCAGGCCTTCTTTTAGCGAGGCCACCGCCATGCCGGCGCGGGTATGGGTGTGGATGACGCAGGCCGCGTCGTGCCGGGCCATGTGCACAGCGGAGTGGATGGTGAAGCCGGCCGGATTCACCCGGTGCGGACTGTCGCCGACCTTGTTGCCGTCCACGTCGATCTTCACCAGCGAGGAGGCGGTGATCTCCTCCCAGCGATGGCCATAGGGGTTGATGAGGAACCGCCCAGCCTCATCCGGCACCCGCACCGTGCAATGGGTGTAGATGAGATCGGTCATCCGGAAATGGGCGAGCAGGCGATAGCAGGCGGCGAGTTCTACCCGCTGCTGCCATTCGGCGGCGCTCATCTCAGGGCTCAGGCTGGCGACGGCCATGATGGCTCTCCTCATTTCGGTTCGGCAACGGCGCGCGCGGCGGCGGCCCAGTCCTCAAGCGCCCATTGGCGCAGTTGCAGGGCTTCTTGCGCGCGGTCCGACAATTCCTCGCCATGGGCATCGGTGATGGCGTAGTCACGGGGGCCTAGTTCGCACAGGAACAGGCAGTCGGCATCGGCGCCATGGCGCGTCTGCCACGAGGTGAATCCACGCCGCCACCAGTCACGGAACACGGCGACCCAGGGCTGGTGCTGCGGGAAATACAGCGGCAGCTGCACCTGGCAGCGATTGGCGACCCGGCCCTGGAAGGAATCCGAACGTTCCAGCAGCCGGCCCACCTGCGCTTGATAATCGGTGCTGATCGGCAGCATCATTTCGCGGTCGACAACATAATGTGACAGGTCGGCAGCGAGCCGCAGCTCGGGGATGGCATCCAGCAGCAGCAGCGTCGCGAACATGTCGTTGGTGATGCAGTTGCGGTGCGTCTCGAACTGCAGCGGCACGCCCTCCTCCCGCCCGACCCGCATCCACGCCTCGATGACAGGCACCATTTCCGCCACCGACAGCGGCATCACCTGGCCGATGACGATGACAAAGGGCGAGCCTATGTCCTTGGCGAGGTGCAGCGCCGGGCGCAGTTCCTCGATTGAGCGCGGAAAAGCTGTCAGCAGCCCGCCGAGCCCGGTGCGGGCGAATTCCGGCACGGTGCCGCGCGCCGCAGCAATGTCCATGGCGCCGAGATCGATCGCCATGCCATCGAAGCCCGCCGCCTTCACCGCGTCGAAGCGCTCGGTCACCGGCCGCTCCGGCGTGCCGGGGCGGCGCTGCTCGGTGGCCCAGAGCGACTGATAGACCTTGAGCGGCATGGCTCAGACCCGCTTGGTGGCGCGCGGGCCGACCGGTTCGAGGTCGGTGTCGTCCATGATCCAGATCTTGTCGTCGGGATAGTCCGCCTCGGTCCGCCCGTTCCAGAACGCCTTGATCACCGCCAGCTGGAAGCCGAGATAGGTCATGGAATGCGGCTTGCGGCCCTTCTCCACGAAGATGGTGCGGTGGAGGTCCGGCAGCCGGTGGAACGGCACGCCGGGGAAGGCGTGGTGGGCAGTGTGAAACTGCATGTTCCAGCACATCCAGCGCATCAGCGCATTGGTCCGCGTGGTGCGAGTGTTCTCGGTGATCTGGTCGACATGCGGCAGGCCGAGATGCTCGATCGTGTTCTGCAGCTGGTGCACCGGCTTCATGACCAGCATAGGCAGCAACCAGAGTTTGACCGCGATCCAGCTGCCCGTCGCCACCGACAGAACCGCGATCAGCGCATAGCCGGCCAGGTGCCAGCGCGCCTCGCGGATCACCTTCGGGTGCTGGTCTGTGGGAATATAGTGCTCGCTGACGATGCCGAGCGAAAAGCGAATGACGCGACGGATGCGGGTGTACCAATAGGTCGGGCCGAGCACCCAGAGCAGGTAGGACAGCATCGAGTAGCGCTCGCGGCCCAGTTCGCCGTCGCCTTCCCAGTCCTGGGTGTAGCGATGATGGGCGAAATGCTGGATCTGGTCGAAATCGCGCGGATAGATCAGCACGAAGCCGAACAGGCGGCCGAAGAATTCGTTCAGCCCCTTGGTCTTGAAGACCGTCGAATGGCTCATCTCATGCTGGCCGGCATAGAGAAAGTTGATCAGCATGCCGTGCGCGATGAACGCCGGCACCATCCATCCTGTGCCCCAGCTGAACCAGAGCGCCGTGCCGGTGATCGCCAGCGCACCGAAATGACTGCCGAGCTGGATGAAGCCGGAGACGTCCGATTTCAGGCTCAGTTCCTTGAGCCGGGCCGGACTGATCATATCCTTGCGGCCGAATACCTCGTCCATCTCACTCCTCCTCGAATTCGGGGCGGCGCTGGAACGCCATGCGGGCCAGCAGGATCACTAGGGTGACGACGATCAGCACCACCGAGATGGCAGCGATCGCGGGGTCGACATTGTCGCGAAGTCCCATCCACATCAGGCGCGGCAGGGTGATCGCGTCGACGCTGGTGATGAACAGCGTGACGCCGATCTCCTCCCAGGACAGGACGAAGACCAGCAGCGCCGCCGTCGCGACGCCGAAGGCAATGGTGGGCAGGATGACGTGGACGATGCGCTGAGCGACGCTGGCGCCCATGCCGCGGGCAGCGAGGTCGATGCGCCGGTCGACCTGCGCCAGCGCCACCAGCACCATCACCACGGCGAAGGGCACCGTCATCACCACATGGGCGAGGGTCACGCCGATCACGCTGTCGAAGCCGATGGAGTGAGACATTTGCGACATGCCGGTCAGCAGGAAATACAGCGTCATCGCCGAAACCACCGGCGGCACGATCATCGGCAGCAGCACGAAACCGACCAGCACCTGCGAGAAGCGCGGCTGCAGCATCCAGATGCCGAGCGCGAAGCTGGTCGCCAGCACCGTTGAGATGACGCTGGTGAACAGGCCGATGCGCGCACTGAGCAGGATGCCGCTCAGCCAGTCGGGGTTCTCGAACAGCGTGCGGTAATGCATCAGCGAGAGGCTGCCCTTGGGCAGCGTCAGCAGCCGCCCGGGCGTGAACGAGATCGGCACCACCGCCAGCAAGGGCAGCAGCAGAAAGATCCCGACCAGAAGGGCAAGGGCGACCGCGACGGGTCCGGGGCGCTGGATCCTCATCGCCCGCCTCCCATGAGGCCGAGCCGGGCGAAGCGCGCGAGCAGGCCCATCAGCGCCGCGACGATGACGACCAGCGCCACGCTGATCGCCGCGCCCAGCCCCCAGTCCGGGCTCTGGAACATGCGCAGATAGACCAGCTCGGCCACCATGATCGAGCGCCCGCCGCCGAGAATGGCCGGGGTGACGAAGAAGCCAAGGCTGAACACGAAGACGATCAGCGTCGCCCCGATCACGCCGGGCAGCGTCAGCGGCAGGAACACCGACCAGAAGATGCGCAGGCGCGAGGCGCCCATGCCGCGCGCGGCGAGCAGCATCCGCTCGTCCACCGTCCGCATCGCCGAGGCGAGCGGCAGCACCGCGAAGGGGATGAGCACATGCACCATGCCGGCGATCACGCTCGGCTCGTTGCGCACCAGTGCCAGCGGCCCGTCGGTGAGACCGAGCACCTGCAGTGAGGAGTTGACGATGCCGCGCGTCGACAGCAGCACCAGCCAGCCGAAGGCGCGCGTCAGCAGCGAGATCCAGAACGGCACGAAGATGCAGATCTCGATCAGGCGGCGCTGCAGCCGGGAGCCGCGCACCCAGACATAGGTCACCGCATAGGCGCAGGCGACCGCGATCACCGTCACGATGAGGCAGATGCGGAAGGTGCGCAGGAACACCGACTGCACCAGCGGATCGCCGACCAGCCGCTCATACTGGCCCAGGCCCGGCTCCGGCAGCGTGACGCTCCAGAGTGCCACGCCGAGAAACGGCACGGCATAGGCAAACGCCAGGAACAGCACCAGAGGTGCTGTCAGGGCGAGCGTCGGCCAGAGTGCCGAGGAACTGCGCATGGCTTCATCCGTCGAAGGGAACGCCCTTCCGCGCGCCGCGCGGAAGGGCGGGCGGCTCACGCCGAGATGACCCGGGTGAACTCGTCCAGCGCCGCGCCGTAATTGTCGGCGTACCAGGGCATGTCGAGCGCGACCTGGTTCTTCATGTTGGCGGGATCGACCGGGTTGTAGCGCTTCTGGTCGGCCGGGATCAGCGCGTCGGTCGCCGGGTTGGCCGGCCCCTGACCCAGCATCTCGAACATGATGAGCTGGCGCTCCGGCACGGAGGTCGAGGCGATGAACTTCATCGCATTCTCCCTGCCGCCGGGATTGTTCTTGATCACCGCCAGCGCGCCCGGCGACAGCAGGCCCTGGTTCCAGGTGAACTTGATCTGGCCGCCGGAATCCTTCTCGATCAGCGAGGCGCGGGTCGACCAGATCAGCCCCATCGAGGCGTCGCCGCTCAACATCAGTTGCTGGCTCTCCGCGCCGCCGCCCCAATAGGCCGCGACATCCGGTTTCAGCGCGGCGATCTTGGCATGGGCGCGCTTGAGATCGAGCGGGTAGAGCTTATCGGGCGCCACGCCGTCGGCCAGCAGCGCCGCCTCCCACATGCCCGCGCCCCATTTGTACATGGTGCGCTTGCCCGGAAACGTCTTCACATCGAAGAAATCGGCCATGGTCTTGGGCGGATTGGCACCATATTTCTCCGCGTCATAGGCGAGGACATAGGAGAAAAAATAGGTCGAGGCCGCGTATTCCCAGTCGAAGCCGGGACGCATCTTCGACTTGTCGACGACGCTGTAGTCGATCGGCTCGATCATGCCCTGCTTGCCGAGCGAGATCGCCGAGAACGGGTCGGCATCGACAATGTCCCAGGTCGGCTTGCCGCTCTTGAACTGGGCGGCGATGGCGCCCTCGGTCGGGCCGGTGCCGTCCTCCTTGACGATGATGCCAGTCGCCTTCTCGAAGGGCTGACCATAGGCCTTGTCATAGGCCTTCAGCGCGTCACCGCCCCAGTTGACCAGCACGAGCTGGCGCACCTGCGCCAGCGCCTCGGGCGTGCGCAGCAGCAGGGTTGCGCCGCCGAAGATCAGCGCGGCGAGCTGGGTGAAGCGGCGGCGGTCGATCTCGCCACGCGCGGCCTTCGCCGCGAGAATGTCGAGGCAGTCTTTCTGGAATGCGTCGTTCACGGCGTGCTCCTGCTGTTTTCAGCTTTGCTCTGGAAGAAGGAAGCCATTTTCGAAGGACCAGGTGACCCAGAAATCCTGCCCATGGGCGAGGATGCGGCCGGCCGCCTCGCTCGGAAGGGTGACGGTCAACGGGGTGCCGCTGCGGGTGGCGAAGGCAAGGCGCATCGCCGAGCCGAGATAGGTGGTACCGGCGAGCCGGGCGGGAACACCGTTGCCCTCCGCCGGCGGCTCGGCGCTGACCGACATGTGCTCGGGCCGCACCGCCAGCACGGCGCTGTCCTTGAGGTTCTCATGCCGCGGCGCGGTCAGGCGCACCTCCTCGAACATACCGCTGGTGCCGCGCGCGCAATGGCCGATGCCGCCGACCGGCAGCAGGTTTATCTCGCCGAGGAACTCGGCGACGAACCGGCTCATTGGCCGCTCATAGATGTCGCGCGGCGCCCCGACCTGAAGCAGCCGGCCATGGTTGAAGATGGCGATGCGCGAGGACAGCGACAGCGCCTCGCTCTGGTCATGGGTGACGAAGACGAAGGTGGTGCCGAACTCGCCATGCAGGCGCGCCACCTCCTCCTGCATGCGCCCGCGTAAGTGCTTGTCGAGCGCGGAAAAGGGCTCGTCGAGCAGCAACACCGGCGGCTCGAACACCAGCGCGCGCGCCAGCGCCACGCGCTGCTGCTGACCACCCGAAAGCTGGGCGGGCCGCCTGTTCTCATGCCCCACCAGCCCGACGCGGGCGATGATAGCGTCGACCCGGCGGGCGATGTCCTCGCGGGCAACGCCGCGCACCTGCAGCGGAAAGGCGATGTTCTGCGCCACGCTCTTGTGCGGGAACAGGGCGTAGCCCTGGAACACCATGCCGAAGGAGCGATCCTCCGCCCGGCTGCGGGTGATGTCGATTCCGTCGCTGAGAAGCCGGCCCTCGCTCGCCGCCTGAAAGCCGGCAAGCAACATCAGGAACGTAGTCTTGCCGGAGCCGGAGGGGCCGAGAAGGGTCAGGAACTCGCCGGGCGCGATGTCGAGCGTGATGTCCTTCAGCGCGGTGAAGTGGCCGAAGGACTTGCCGATCCCGATCACTTGCAACCCGACAGCCCGTTTGCTCACGTTCGCTGCGCGCTCCGTTTATATGTAGAAATCCTAATCTCGCAATCCACTCACCTCAAATGAATAAAAATCCCATTTGGCGTGAATAATATTCACCCCATTGCCGGCGTCCTGGGCACGAAAGTTAAGACGCCCAGGAATGCATCACTCAACTGCGCATGACAGGCGCGGTCTGCACGAGGCGCGATTTCAGCCAGGCCGCGAAGGCCTGTATCGCCGGATTGCCCGGACGGTCGCGTGGCGTAACGAAATAATAGGCCCGCGAGGCGCGGATGGTGAGATCGAACGGCACGACCAGCCGCCCGGTCTCCACCGCCTGCCGGCAGACGAAATTGTCGCCGATGGCGATCCCCTGCCCTGCCAGCGCCGCTGCCAACACGAGGTTCATGTCGGAGAAGATCACCCCCTGGTCCGTGCGCGGCCCGACCACGCCGGCCGCCGTCAGCCAGGTGAGCCAGTCGCCGAGCCCGTCGAGATGCAGCAGCACCGAGCGCAGCACGTCGACGGGTTCGTTGAGGCCGCCCAGCTGGTTGAGCAGCACCGGGCTGCACACCGGCATGAAATCGACGACGCTGAGAAGCTCCACGCTGTGGCGCGGCCAGTCGCCGTCACCATAGGCGATGAATGCGTCGACGCCCGGCGCGTCGACATCCTCCAGCCGTGGCGGCGTGACGATGCGCAGCGTGACGCCCGGGTGCAGCTGGCGGAACTCGGCGACATGGACGCAAAGCCAAAAGGTGGCAAAGCCCGGAGTCGAGCTGACCGTGATCGCCCCCTGCAGCAGCCCCCGGTCGCCATAGTGCACGGCGGCATCGGCGATGAGGGCCAGCGCGATGCGCACATCGGCGGCGTAGCGCTTGCCCTGCGGGGTCAGCATCACGCCCTTGCCGGCGCGCTGGAGCAGGTCGAAACCGAGATCCTGTTCGAGGAAGCGCAGCTGGTGGCTGACGGCGCTGCGGGTGATGTTCAGCTCGGCGGCGGCCTGCCAGAGCGTACCGTGCCGGGCGAAGGCTTCCAGTGCCCGCAGGGCCTGTGTCGAGGGGAGCCGCATCGGGCGTTGTCCTTCGCGGGCGGCGCCCGGCTCACACCGGCTTCAGATAGGTCTCGACCAGCTCCGTCCAGAAGGCGGCGCCGATCGGCAGCAGGTCGTCATTGAAGTTGTAGCCGGGGTGATGCAGCGGCCGGTCCGCTTCCGACATCCGCCCGCCGAGGAAGAAATAGCTGCCGGGCCGCTCCTTCAGCATATAGGCGAAATCCTCGCTGCCCATGCTGGGACGCGCCATTTCGCGCACCTTGTCTGCCCCGGCGAAACGGGTGGCGAGAGCGCGCAGGAAGGCCGTTTCCGCCGCGTGGTTGATGGTGGCGTCATAGCTGCGCTGATAGTCCACCGTGGCGCTCATGCCATAGCTCGCCGCCTGTCCCTCAGTGATCAGCCGGATGCGACGCTCCAGCTCGTCGCGCACGGCGGGATCGAAGGAGCGGATGCCGATCACGAGCTCGGCGCGCTCGGGTATGACATTGCTCGCCGCCCCGGCATGGAAGGCGCCGACGGTGATCACGCTCGGGTCCATGGGGTGAATGTTGCGCGCCACGATGGATTGCAGCGCCATGACGATGGAGGCGCCCGCCAGAATGGGATCGGCCGTCGCCTGCGGCTCGGCGCCGTGCCCGCCGCGGCCGTGGACGGTGATGCGGCACTCGTCGACCGCGGCCATAATCGGCCCGTCGCGGAACACGAAAGTCCCGAAGGGCACGTCGGGATCATTGTGCAGGGCGAACACCGCGTCGCAGGGGAAGCGGTCGAACAGCCCTTCCTCCACCATGATCTTCGCGCCGCCGAAGTTCTCCTCGGCCGGCTGGAAGATGAGATGCACCGTGCCGTCGAAATGTCGCCGCTCGGCAATCGCCCGCGCCGCGCCGAGCAGCATGGCGGTGTGCCCGTCATGGCCGCAGGCGTGCATCAGACCCGGCGTTTTGCTGGCGTAGGGCAGGCCCGTCTCCTCAAAGATCGGCAGCGCGTCGATGTCGGCGCGCACGCCGACCGAGCGCCCGCTGGTGCCGTTGGACAGCGTGGCGACGAGCCCGGTCCTGGCGAGGCCCCGCGTGACCTGGTAGCCGAGCGCGTCAAGCTCGCGGGCGATGATGTCGGAGGTGCGCACCTCCTCAAGGCCGAGCTCGGGATGCGCGTGCAGGTCCCGGCGCAGCGCGACCAGCTCCGGCATCGCATTGGTGAGCGAGGCGCGAACTTTCATCTTCAGGCACTCCGGGTTGGTATTCTCTTCTCGAAATAGCGGAACGCCGCGACAAGAAGTGCGGTCAGGATCAGGTAGATGAGTGCCAGCAGCAGCAGCGGCTCATAGGTCAGGAACGTGACCTGCCGAACCTTGGATATCACCGCGTAGACGTCGATCACCGTAATGGTGGCGACCAAAGGCGTGGCCTTCAGCTGCAGCACCGTCTCGCCATTAAGCGTGGGCAGCGCGCGGTGCACGGCGCGCGGCAGCCAGATGCGCCAGAACAGCTTCCAGCGGCTCATGCCATAGGCGCGGGCCGCCTCCAGTTCGCCTCTCGGCACGCCGGTGAAGGCCCCGCGCATCACCTCGCCCTCATAGGCCGCGAAAGAGAGGGTCAGTGCCGCCACGCCATAGGGCCAGGCCTCGCGCAGATAGGGCCAGAGGAAAGACTGCCGGATCTCCGGGAATTGCGGAAACAGCGAACCGAGCCCGTAATAGAGCAGCCACAGCTGCAGCAGCAGCGGCGTGCCGCGAATGATGGTGCAAAAGCCCTGCGCCGGCAGGCTCAACCACCACGGACCGGTCACCTGCACCAACCCGAGCGGTACGGCGAGAAAAAAGCCGAGGACCGACGTGCTCGCCAGCATCAGCAGCGTGACGCCAACGCCCGAGACAATGGCCCCGGCATAGTTCGGCAGCCAGTCCCAGCGCAGGAACCAGGCGGCGCAGAAGACGATGCCCGCCCCCACCGCCATGAGCGCGATGCGGTGGGGCTCCAGCAAGGCCCGCCCGCTCGGAAGGCTGGTGAGTGCCGTGGCGTCGAGGGTGCTCTCCTCCGGCGGCAGCTCGACCCGCGTTGCGGGAGCGGCGGTGCGTTGCTCGCTCGTCATCGCGCCGCCCAGCCGCGCCGGGCGCGGGCCTCAATGACGCGGATGATGAGACCGGAGACCAGCGTCAGCAGCAGATAGAGCACCCCCGCCGCGCAGAAGAAGAGCATGTAGGCCTTTGTGGTGCCCGCCGCCTGCCGGGTCACGAGGGTCAGCTCGCTGAAGCCGACCACCGCAAGCAGCGCCGTGTCCTTGGTGCAGATCAGCCAGAGATTGGAGAGCCCTGGGAGCGCATGCGGCAGCATGGCCGGCAGGGTGACGCGCCGCATAACCATCAGCGGCGACATGCCGAAGGCCCGCGCGGCCTCCATCTGTCCGGCCGGCACGGCGAGGATTGCCCCGCGCAGCACCTCGGTCGAATAGGCCCCCTGCACCACGCCGATTACGAAGATGCCCGCCGCGAGCCCGCTTATGTCCACCGAGCCATAGCCGAGCGCGGCGCTGACGCGGTTGAGCAGGTCAGTGCCGGCGTAATAGAGCAGGAGGATCAGCACTAGTTCGGGAACGGCGCGCACGACCGTGGTGTAGATTTCCATAAGGTCCCGCATCACCGGGCCGCCATAGAGCTTACCGAAGGCGCCACCCGTCCCGAGCACGAGCCCGAGCGAATAGCCGCCGAGCGCAATCTTGATCGAGTTCATCAGGCCGGCGAGCAACACGCCGCCCCAGCCGGGCGGCTCGAGCGCCAGCAGGCTCCAATTGATCATGTCGGCCGCCATGGGGCCCTCCCAGCCTTGGGGAGGCACGGGCCAGCGCAGGCGCCGGCCCGGCCCGCCTGCGATCAGCCGCCATAGACGTCGAAGTCGAAGTACTTCTTCGAGAAGGCGTCATAGGTGCCGTCGGCACGGATCGCCTTGATCGCGGCGTTGATCTTGTTCTTCAGCTCGGTCTCGCCCTTGCGCAGGCCAACGCCCACGCCGGCACCGAGGATTTCCGGATCATCCTTCACATTGCCCTTCAGGTCGCAGCACTGCTTGCCCTGGTCGGACTTCAGGAAGGCATCGAGCGCAATCGCATCGGCCTGCACCGCGTCCAGGCGGCCGGCGGCGAGATCGGCATTTGCCTCGTCCTGCGTCTGGTATTCCTTCACGGTCGCGCCCGCACCGCCGAAATACTTGTTGGCGTAGTCCTGGTGGATGGTGGCGACCTGAACGCCGATGGTCTTGCCCTTGAGACCTTCCGGCGTTGCCGCGAATTTCTCGCTCTTCGGGCCGATCACGCCGGTAGGCGTGTTGTAGTACTTGTCGGAGAAGTCGATCGTCTTCAGGCGCTCCGGCGTGATCGACATCGAGCCGACGATCATGTCGATCTTCTTCGACGTTAGCGCCGGTATGATGCCATCCCACGCGACCGGGGTGATGACACATTCAAGCTTGGCCTGCTTGCACATGGCCTGCATGAACTCGACTTCCCAGCCTTCCCACTTGCCGGCGGCGTCAGGCGAGGCGAAGGGCGGATAGGGCTCGGCGGCGAAGCCGACCTTGAGCGGTTCGGCGGCCGCGCCACAGGCGCCGGCAATGCCGATGACGGCGGCGGCAATCATCGTCCTGAATGCGTGTTTCATGGTTTTCCCCTCTGGTTCCCGGGCTTTTTCAGTGGCTGGAACTGATGAACTTCTTCAGCAGCTCCGACTTCGGGTCGCCGAAAATCTGCTCCGGCGGTCCTTGTTCCTCGATCACGCCGTGGGCGAGGAACACAATGTGGCTGGCGACGTCGCGAGCAAACTTCATCTCGTGCGTGACGAGAATCATCGTGCGCTGCTCTTTCGCCAGATCGCCGATGACCCCCAGAACCTCGCCGACCAGCTCGGGGTCGAGGGCGGAGGTCGGCTCGTCG
The DNA here is from genome assembly GCA_000378025.1 of Xanthobacteraceae bacterium 501b. Lineage (GTDB taxonomy): Bacteria > Pseudomonadota > Alphaproteobacteria > Rhizobiales > Xanthobacteraceae > Ancylobacter. The sequence goes on along the minus strand of KB899087.1, from coordinate 270,523 downwards.
AACAGCATCGCATGCGGCTGGATCGCCAGCGCCCGCGCAATGGCCGCGCGCTGCTGCTGGCCGCCGGAGAGGAAGGCCGGGTAGACGTCGCGCTTGTCGAACAGGCCGACGCGCCGCAGCAGCGCCTCGCCGCGCTCGATCGCCTCGGCCCTCGGCACGCCGAGCACGTGCATCGGTGCCTCGATGACATTCTGAATAATGGTCATGTGCTGCCAGAGGTTGAAACTCTGGAACACCATGCCGAGGCGGGCGCGCAGGCGCTGCACCTGCCTGCGATCCGACGGAACAAGGCCACCACGGCGGTCGGAGCGCAGGGCGATCTCCTCGCCACGGATCGCCACCGAACCGCTGCTCGGCACTTCCAGCATGTTGATGCAGCGCAGGAAGGTGGATTTGCCGGAGCCGGAGCCGCCGATGATGGCGATGACCTCGCCTTCGCGCGCCGTGAGCGAGATGCCCTTGAGGACCTCCAGCGCACCGAAGCGCTTGCACAGGTCGCGAACGGCGATGGCTTCGGCGCGCTCCGTCATCGGATGGGCGCCTCCGGAGGCTGACACCAAGGCATCTGGCTCATGCCGTCTCCCTCATCCCTGCCGACTCCGCCGCCAACCATACGCCGGAAATCTTGACGCAAATGGCGGGCCGCAGACCCTCGCACCCATCTCACAAGCTAAACGTGCACTTTCCCTTGCAGTTATTCAAGCGTATAACAAATGCACCGGCGATGTTTTTGTGCAGTGCCAAAATTTTGGCACTTCTGGTGAAAGAGGTAGCATATGTCCGCTTTCGGGTCTCAGGATATGTCGGCGCCGTTGCAGCGCGTCTTGATGCGCCGGCCCGGCCCCAGCCTGATGCAGGCGGACGCGGCGCAGTGGCATTACGGCCCGACCTTCGACGGCCCGAAAGCGGTCCGCCAGTATGGTGAGTTCGCTCGCCTAGTCGAGCAGTCCGGCACCGAGATCCTCTGGCTGGACGACGAGGGCGACGGTCTGGCCGACGCCATGTTCACCCATGATCCGTCGCTGATGTCGGACCATGGCGCGATCATTCTGCGCATGGGCAAGCCGCTGCGCGCCGGGGAGCCTGCGCTGCACGAAAAGGCCTATGCCGAGCGGCAGATCCCGATCCTCGGGCGCATCGAAGCCCCCGGCACGGTGGAGGGCGGCGATTGCGTGTGGCTCGATGCGGTCACCCTCATCGTCGGGCGCGGCGTGCGGACCAATCAGGAGGGCATCGACCAGCTGGGCGCGCTCCTCGCTCCCCACGGCGTCGCCGTGCTAGGCTTCGACCTGCCGCTCTGGCAGGGGGAAGAGGCCTGCCTGCATCTCATGAGCATCATCAGCCCGCTGGCCGACGACCTCGCGCTCGTCTTCGCGCCGCTGCTGCCGGCGGCGTTCTACCAGCTTCTGAAGAAGCGCGGCATCCGCCTGATCGAGGCGCCGGCCAACGAGTTCCACGCCAGCAACGGCCTGTCGCTGAACGTGCTGCCCACCCGGCCGAACGAGGTGATTATGGTCGAGGGCTTCCCCGCGACTAAGGCCGCCATGGAGGCCGCCGGTTGCACCGTCTCGACCTTCGCCGCAGATGCACTGTGCATTGCCTGCGAGGGCGGCCCGACCTGCCTGACGCGGCCCGTGCTGCGTCGCGCGGCATGAGCCGCCGGGACTTCCATAGGGCCACCGAGGCCGAGCGGCGTCACGACCTCATCGAGGCGACACTCGACTGCATCGCCGAAGCCGGGCTGCAGGGCGCAACCGTGCGGCAGATCGCCGACAAGGCCGGCGTGACGGCAGGCCTGATCCGGCACTACTTCGCGTCGAAGGAGGTGATCCTCCAGGAAGCCTACAAGGTGCTCATTGCCCGGCTGACAGAGAAGGCGAAGAACCTGGACGGCACGCCGGAGGAGCGTCTCTCCAGCTTCATCTTCGTCAACCTGACCGAGCCGGTTGCCAACAGCCGCAGCCTGTCGCTCTGGGCCGCGTTCATCAGCCGGGTCAGCGTCGATCCGGCTCTCGCGGCAATCCACCGCGAGGGCTACCTGAGCTTCCGGCAGGAGCTTGAGCAGCTTTTGGCCGATTTCTTCGTAGCCAGAGGCGTGGCGGCCGATCCGGTGCGCGACCGAACGCTTGCCATCGCCATGAACGGCATCCTCGACGGCCTATGGCTTGAAGGCTGCCTCGCCGGTGAACTCTTCGGCGAGGGCGAGTTGGTCGCGATCGCCTTCTCCTCCATCGAGGCGTTGATCGGTCATCCGATCAAGGCGCCAACTTCAACCGACATGGACCGGGAGTACCGCGATGCGCTACGCATCCATCACCGATAGGCTGGCTCGCCTCGGCTCCGAGAAGTGGGCGGTGCATGTTGAGGCACGCCGTCGCAAGGAAAAGGGGCTGCCGATCATCGAGCTGACGATCGGCGAGCCCGATCTTCCGCCGCATGAACGGCTGATCGCCGAGGCCACCCGCTCCATGGCCGCCGGCCGCCACCGCTATTCGAACGGACGCGGCGAGCCGACTGTCGTCGACGCGCTGGTGCGCAAATATTCCGCGCGCCGGCCCGGTGTCACGGCTGAGAATGTGCTGTGCTTCCCCGGCACGCAGACGGCGCTTTTCGCCGTCATGCTCGGCCTTGTCGAGACAGGCGACGCAGTGCTGGTGGGCGATCCGCTCTACGCTACCTATGAGGGCGTCGTCCGCGCCACCGGCGCCGAAATGATCCCCGTGCCGCTGCGCCCGGAAAAGGGCTTCCACATGCAGGCCGAGGACCTTGAGCGGGCGATTACACCACAATGTCGCGTTCTTCTGCTCAACACGCCGCACAACCCGACCGGCGCGGTGCTGACCGCCGAGGAGCTCGCCGCGATCGGCGAGGTGTGCCGCCGCCACGACCTCTGGATCGTCTCCGACGAGGTCTATGAGGAACTAATCTTTGCGGGCCGCTTCGCCTCGCCCTTCGACATTCCCGCGCTGGCCGAGCGCACCATCGCCTGCTCCTCCATCTCGAAGTCGCACGCCGCGCCGGGCTTCCGCAGCGGCTGGGCGATCGGGCCGGCGGAACTGTGCGCCCGGCTGCTGTCTGTTTCCGAGACCATGCTGTTCGGGCAGCAGCCCTTCATCGCCGACATGACCGCCTATGCGCTCGACAACTCCGTCGACACGTCGGAAATCATGCGCCGCTCCTATCGCCGGCGCGTCGACCTCATCCTCGCCGCGCTGGCGGGCGCGCCGGGGCTGGTGCCCTTCCCGCCCGAGGCCGGCATGTTCATCGTCATCGATGTCAGCGGCACCGGCATGAGTGGCGAGGACTTTGCCTGGGCCCTGCTCGATGAAGAGGAGGTCGCGGTGATGCCGGGCTCTTCGTTCGGCGCCGGCGGAAACGATTTCGTTCGCCTCAGCCTGACTGTGCCGGACGACAGGATTGAAGAAGCGTGCCGGCGCATGGCGGCACTGGCCGCGCGCTCGGGACTGAGAAGGGCACGGCGGGCCTAGGAGCAAGCGGGCGGCAGCGGCGACATGGCGAATCTGGAGAACAGGCATGGGCGTGAAGACGGTCGGGGAGGCGCTGATCGACCTCCTGCAAGCCAATGGGGTCGAGGTGGTGTTCGGTATTCCCGGCGTCCACACGGTCGAGCTCTATCGCGGGCTCGCCGGCTCGACGATCCGCCACATCACCCCGCGCCATGAGCAGGGCGCGGGCTTCATGGCCGATGGCTATGCCCGCGTCACCGGCAAGCCGGGCGTGGCGCTTGTCATCACCGGGCCGGGGCTCACCAACACCATCACCGCCATGGCGCAGGCACGGCAGGATTCCGTGCCCATGCTGGTCATTTCCGGTGTCAACCGGCGCTCCTCGCTCGGCCAGGGCCTCGGCTGCCTGCACGAATTGCCCGATCAGGCGGCGTTGATGAAGAGCTTCGCCGCCGCGTCCTGGACGCTGAACGATCCAGCGGACCTCGCCTCCGTGGTGGCGCAGGCTTTCGCCGTCATGGGCTCGGCGCGGCCCGGGCCGGTGCATGTCGAGATACCGACCGATGTGATGCCGCTGCCGGCCGGCGAGATCATCGCTAAAGCCACGGTGCCCGCCCGGCCCGGCCCGGCCCCTGCGACGCTGCACCAGGTGGCCGCCCTGTGCGGTGAGGCCCGTCGCATCGTGCTGATGTGCGGCGGCGGCGCCGTCGCGGCGGCGGGCGCGGTCGAAGCGCTGGCGGAAAAGATCGACGCGCCCGTGGTCATGACGGTCAATGCGCGCGGTCTGCTGGCCGGCCATCCCTTGCGCGTGCCGGCGAGCCCGAGCCTCGCGGCGGTCCGCCGGCTCATCGCCGAGGCGGATCTCGTCATCGGGCTCGGCACCGAAATGGGCCAGACCGATTACGACATGTATGACGACGGCCGGTTCCCGCCGCTCGCCCGTTTCGTGCGCGTCGACATCGACCCGCTCCAGCTCGCGCGCGCGCCGCGCGCCGACCTTCCCATGCTGTCGACGGTGGAAGCGGCGGTCGATGGTCTCATCCCGCTTGTCACCGCCCGCAGCGGCGATGGCGCGGCGCGGGCGGCGGCGACGCGCGAGGCGGCCTGGCAGGAACTGACGCCGAAGATCCGCACCGAAATCGGCGTGATCGAGGCGATCTACGCCGCGCTGCCGGATGCGCTCGTGGTCGGGGATTCCACCCAGGCCGTCTATGCCGGCAATCTCTACCTCGATCTCGGCCGCCCGCGCGCCTGGTTCAATGCCGCCACGGGCTTCGGCGCGCTGGGCTATGGCCCGCCCGCCGCCATCGGCGCGGCGCTCGGCGCGCCGGAGCGTCCGGTCGTCTGCCTCACCGGCGATGGCGGGTTCCAGTTCTCCCTCGCCGAAATCGGCTCGGCGGTCGATGCCGGGACACGGGTGATCTTCCTCGTGTGGAACAATGACGGCTATCAGGAGATCGAGACCTACATGGTCTCGAACGGCATCACCCCGGAGGGCGTGAAGCCCTCGCCGCCGGATTTCCTCGCCATGGCCGGGGCCTATGGCGTGCCTGCGCTCCGCCTTTCGGATGTAAGCGAGCTTGCGGCGGCCCTAACCGCGGCCAAGGAGCGCAACGGGCCGAGCCTGATCGAGATTCACCAGATTCGGACGCGCGGCGCCACCGCCTGACTGACGGGCCGATCAGCCGCCACCGTGCGACGCGGCCCGTCGCACGGTGGCGGCTGATCGAGATGATTTGCCCTGCCGGCTATCAGGAAGCGCTGCAACGCGCGGTGTCCCTGCCCGACCGAGGCTGTAGCGTGGTCCTCTCGTGTCATGGCCGTTGCCGAGAGGGCCCGTCCCGCCCCGGCATGATGGAAGGTTCGGAAACAAAGTAGCAGCCGACAACACTGAACAAGGAGATCAGCGGGCGGCTCACCTCGGTCTGTTCAACGACAAGGCCAGACTAAAGGGTGACGCTGAGAACCCGCTTGAACTGCTGATCCGACGAATCCTGGACAGCGCCATACCCGTCGTCGCCAACCGGCCTGACGAAGAGGATGACGACTGAGTCAGGCTTCCGCTTCCAACAAAGGCAACAGCCGGAAGGCCCTCCGCCTTTTTTCTGTTCGAAGCGCCCGGAAGCTCGCCATGGCTTCGATAAGCATGGGAGCACCTATTCCGCATATTTTCGTACGTTTTGATTTTCCGCAGCCAGCAGGGGCTTAACCCCTTGAATTGCTGGCGCGCCCACGGGGAATCGAACCCCGGTTTTCGCCGTGAGAGGGCGACGTCCTAACCGCTAGACGATGGGCGCATCTAGGCAGGCCGGTCTCATAGAGCGGTTTGACCGCGTGATCAAGCGCCATGGCCGGGTGGGCGCGGTTTTTCCACCGGCACTGTGCAGAACAGCCCTCCATGGCTGCGCTCAGGGCGCGCTGGCGAAGCCGAGCACGCCGCGTGGCGCTCGGGTTTCCAGATCGAACAGATGCGTTTCGACACGCCCCTCGCGCGCTACGGTCACCGCAATGAGATCTCCGGAAACGACCGCGGCCCGCACCTCAGCACCCTTTGGCAGCTGGATCGTGCCGGCGATTTCAGCCGGGGTGCTTTTCCTGCCGCTCATCAGCTTGTATCCGATGGCACCGAAGACGGCGAGAAAGCCCAGAAGCATGATAAGCCCCGAGAAGGCGGCGAAGCGGCGCATCCGGCGCAGCACCCGCTCGGCCGCAGGGTCGAGCTTGTCGTCTGAATCAGGAGAAGTCATGCCGGCACCGGAACTCAACGAGGAGATGGACGACGTCGCGCCGGAGGTGGTCGCGACGCGCGTCGATATCACCGTCGGGCCGGAGGATGAAGGGCTTCGGCTCGATCGCGTTCTGGCGCGGCACCTGCCGGAGTTCAGCCGCACCCGCCTGCAGGCGTTGATCGCCGAGGGGCGGGTCCAGCGCGCGGGCCAGCCGATTGCCGGCGGCTCGGCCAAGGCAGTGGCCGGCGAAAGCTACAGCGTCGAGGTGCCCGAGCCCGAGAACGCCACGCCGGCGGCGCAGGATATTGCGCTGAACATCGTCTATGAGGACGACCATCTGATCGTCGTCGACAAGCCTGCCGGCATGGTGGTGCACCCGGCCCCGGGCAGCCCGGACGGCACGCTGGTCAATGCGCTGCTGTTCCATTGCGGCACCAGCCTTTCCGGCATTGGCGGGGTACGACGCCCCGGCATCGTCCACCGGCTGGACAAGGACACGTCCGGCCTCATCGTCGTGGCCAAGAACGACCGCGCCCATAAGAGGCTCGCCGCCCAGTTCGCCGATCATGGCCGCACCGGCCCGCTGGAGCGGGCCTATCTCGCCTTCATCTGGGGCGCGCCTGACTTGCCCAGCGGCACGGTGGACGCGCCGCTTGCCCGCCACCCGGTAGCCCGCGAGCGCATCGCGGTGCGGACCGGCGGACGCTTCGCCATCACCCATTGGCAGCGCCTCGCCACCTATGCCGACACGCTGGGCCGCCCGATCGCGTCCCTGGTCGAGTGCCAGCTGGAGACCGGCCGCACCCACCAGATCCGTGTCCACATGGCCCATATCGGCCACCCGCTTCTCGGCGACACGGTCTACGGGGTCGGCCAGCGCACCCGCGCCAGCCGACTTCCCGACAGCACGCGCGGGGCGCTGGATGGACTCGGCCGGCAGGCGCTTCATGCCGCCCGGCTCGGCTTCGAGCATCCCGCGACAGGCGAGTTCATGGCGTTTGAAAGCGCCTTGCCCGCCGACCTCGCCCGCCTTCAGGAAACCCTCGAGGCGGGCGGCTGACGGGCCGCCGGCTCAACGCTTCGTGACCGTAACGCGCCTTGCGCTTTCGCAAAAACGGCTTCTTCCTGCTATTATATGTTGAGGCCGGCTTAAAAGCGGCCGCATGCCGGTCGCCCGCTGATGGGGACCGTGAGACAAGGAGGGTGCAGTCATGGCCCGTTCCGCTATGAGCCTACCGTCCGCAGAAGGTGGCCTGAGCCGCTACCTCGCGGAGATCCGCCGGTTTCCCATGCTGGAGCCGCAGGAAGAATATATGCTCGCCAAACGTTGGCGCGAGCACGAGGATCCCGACGCCGCGCATCGTCTCGTCACCAGCCATCTGCGTCTCGTGGCCAAGATCGCCATGGGCTATCGCGGTTATGGTCTGCCGATCTCCGAGGTCATCTCGGAGGGCAATGTCGGCCTCATGCAGGCGGTGAAGCGCTTCGAGCCCGACAAGGGATTCCGCCTCGCCACCTATGCCATGTGGTGGATCAAGGCTTCGATCCAGGAGTACATCCTGCGCTCGTGGAGCCTCGTAAAGATGGGCACGACGGCGGCGCAGAAGAAGCTTTTCTTCAATCTACGCAAGGCCAAGAGCCAGATATCAGCGCTGGAGGAAGGCGATCTGCGCCCCGACCAGGTGCAACAGATCGCGACCAAGCTCGGCGTCACCGCGCAGGAAGTGATCGAGATGAACCGTCGGCTGGGCGGCGACGCCTCGCTGAACTCCCCGCTGCGCGGCGATGTCGAGGGGGGGGGGGAGTGGCAGGATTGGCTGGCCGATGACAGCGACAGCCAGGAATCGGTGCTGGTCGAGCATGAGGAGATGGACAACCGGCGCAGCGCGCTTTCCGGGGCGCTATCGGTGCTCAATGAGCGCGAGCGCCGCATCTTCGAGGCCCGCCGCCTGTCCGATGACCCGATGACGCTGGAGGACCTCGCCTCCGAGTTCGGCGTGTCGCGCGAGCGGGTGCGCCAGATCGAGGTCCGGGCGTTCGAGAAGGTGCAGAAGGCGGTGATCGACCGCGTGCACCAGATGGAGACGGCGCCGATGCGGCAGGACCATTCGCCGGCCATGTGACGGTGCCCGCGCCTTAATCATCGTGAAACCGCCCGGCGGCCAACCGGGCGGTTTTTATTTTATCTCAAGGAGTTATACCGGGAGCGCCGGCGCCATCGTGCCCGCCCGCGCCTCGCCCGGCGCCGCCGCCGCCGCCCGCACATCGTGGGAGAGGACGTCGCGGATGCTCAGCACGCCGACCAGTTGGTGCTCCTCCATGACGGGCAGATGGCGCACATGGTGCTCCTCCATCAGCGCGCGGACATGGTCGACGCTGTCCTCCATCCGGCAGGAAATCATGTTGCGCGACATCAGGTCGCCGACCGTCAGGCGCAGGGCGGCCGCGCCGCGCTCGGCGACCGCGCGGACCACGTCGCGCTCGGAGAAGATGCCCACCACGGTGACGCCCTCGGAACCGCAGGCATCCTTCACCACCACGGCGCCGATACGCTCGCGGTTGAGTAATGTCGCTGCCATTTCAACGGTTTCGCCCATCCGCACCGTCGGCACGCGGGCGCTTTTCAGCTTCATGAGATCGGCGACAAGCATGGCGTATCCTCTGGTGATGGAGCCGAGACTGTCACGCTTCTTATTCTTTTGTCTAAGTCTGGTATGCAATACACACGCCGTCAATGAAATCCGTTGCGGCAGCGCAGCATCGGCGCTGCCCGCCTCGCCACCGAAACGAAAAAAGCCCGCCTTTGGGCGGGCCTTTCCGATGGTTTTTCGCGTGACCAATCAGTGCAGTGAGGTGGACGATCAGGCCGATGCGGCCAAAGCGTCCAGCCTCCCCGGTCCCTCCCCCGCCCCTTCTTCCCCACGTCCTTGCCGATCGCGAAAGCCGGGCAACTTTCGCGGCGAAGGCGTCAGTGGTTAAGGCGTCAGTGGTTGAGGTTCTTCACAATGTCCTCGACCATCTTCTTGGCGTCGGCGAACAGCATCATCGTGTTGTCGCGGAAGAACAGCTCGTTCTCCACCCCGGCATAGCCGGCCGCCATGCCGCGCTTGATGAACAGCACGGTCTTGGCCTTTTCCACGTCGAGGATCGGCATGCCGTAGATCGCCGAGGTCGGGTCGGTCTTGGCCGCCGGGTTGGTCACGTCATTGGCGCCGATGACGAAGGCGACGTCGGCTTGAGCGAACTCGGAGTTGATGTCCTCCAGCTCGAACACCTCGTCATAGGGCACGTTGGCTTCCGCCAGCAGCACGTTCATGTGCCCGGGCATGCGGCCGGCGACGGGGTGGATGGCGTATTTCACCTCGACGCCTTCCTCCTTCAGCCGGTCGCCCATCTCGCGCAGCGCGTGCTGGGCCTGCGCCACCGCCATGCCATAGCCCGGCACGATGATGACCTTGGAGGCGTTCTTCATGATGAAGGCCGCGTCCTCGGCCGAGCCCTGCTTCACCGGCCGCGTTTCCACCGCGCCGGCCGGGCCGCCCGAAGTGTCGCCGCCGAACCCGCCCAGGATCACCGAGATGAAGGAGCGGTTCATCGCCTTGCACATGATGTAGCTCAGGATCGCGCCTGAGGAGCCCACCAGCGCGCCTGTGATGATCAGCGCCGTGTTCTGCAGGGTGAAGCCGATGCCCGCCGCCGCCCAGCCGGAATAGGAGTTGAGCATCGACACCACGACCGGCATGTCGGCGCCGCCGATCGGGATGATGATCAGCCCGCCGAGCACCAGCGCGGCGATGACGATCAGCCAGAACACGGTGTGGCTCTCGGTCGCCACCAGCACGCCGATCAGCACCAGGATCAGCACGGCCAGGCCCGCATTGATCACATGCCGGAACGGCAGCATGATCGGCTTGCCCGACATGTTGCCATTGAGCTTGGCAAACGCGATCACCGAGCCGGTGAAGGTGATGGCGCCGATGGCGACGCCAAGGCTCATCTCGATCAGCGCCTGGGCGTGGATGAGGCCGGGCTCGCCGATGTGGAACGCCGCCGGGGCGTAGAGCGCCGCCGCCGCCACCATCACGGCGGAGAGGCCGACCAGCGAATGGAAGGCCGCCACCAGCTGCGGCATCTGCGTCATCGCGATCTTCTTGGCGATGATGGCGCCGGCGCCGCCGCCAATGGCGAGGCCGCCGAGCACCAGCGCCCAGCCGCCCAGCCCCGCCGGGGGCGAGGCGGCCAGCGTGGTGACGATGGCGATGGTCATGCCGACCATGCCGAAAATATTGCCCTGGCGGGACGTGACCGGGCTGGAGAGCCCGCGCAGCGCCAGGATGAACAGGACACCGGAGACGAGATAGAGCAGCGCGACCAGATTGGCGTTCATGTCCGTGCGCTCACTTCTTCTTCGAGTACATGGCGAGCATGCGGCTGGTCACCAGGAACCCGCCAAAGATGTTCACCGCCGCCAGGATCAGGCCGACAAAGCCGAAGCCGCGCGCCCAGCCGGTGCCCTCGGCCACCGTGTCGACGCCCACCGCCAGCAGCGCGCCGACCACGATCACCGAGGAGATGGCGTTGGTCACGCTCATCAAGGGCGTGTGCAGCGCCGGGGTCACCGACCACACGACGTAATAGCCGACGCACACCGCCAGCACGAAGATGGCGAGCTGGAACACGAACGGGTCGATCGCCCCGCCTGAAAGCGTGTGCACCGTCGCGCCGGCAATGTCGGCATAGCTCTGCTGCGCCGCCTGGGCATAGGCGGCGGCCGCTTCCGCCGCCTGCCGGGCGACCTCAGCCGCCATCCGCGCCCCTTCGGCCGCGTTCTGCGCCATCGCTCCCTGCGCCACAGCGTCCGAGACGCCTGGCGCGTTCTGGGCGAGTATCACGCCCCCTGCCGGATTGGCCATTTCCTCTATTCCCCGTTCTGTGAGCCGGCCGCCGATCTCCCCGGCTGGGCCGCCCTTAAGACTTGATCTCGTTTCAGGCGTCCCGGCAGGCGTCCCCGGAAGGCGCCCCTGCCACGTCATCCCGGACGGCGCGAAGCGCCGAGCCGGGATCGCAAGCAAGACGGGCGGGTGCCGGAAGAGCGCCGGACGAGTGCCGCGCCGGCGAGCCCTTCCCTCCGGCCGTCATCCCCCTCCCAGACCGTCATCCCCGGGCTTGACCCGGGGATCCATGTCCCGCACGCCGCAGCGCGGGTCCATGGTTCCGGTGGCCCGTGGATCCCCGGGTCAAGCCCGGGGATGACGTGGGAGAGGCGGCCCGCGCCTTACGCCGTCCGCCCTACGCCGTCCGCCCTTAAGCCGCCGAAGCGTCCGTGGCCGCCGCCGCCGGCGCAACGTCGGCCGGCTTGAAGCCCGGATGCACCACCGCCCCGTCCTTGGTCAGCAGCGTCGCCTTCACCAGCTCGTCGTCCCACTTCACCGCGAGCGCCTTCGTGCTCTTGTCCACCAGCGTCTCGACAAAGGCGTAGAGGTTCTTGGCGTAGAGCTGCGAGGCGGTGGCCGCGAGGCGTCCCGGCACGTTGAGATGGCCGACGATCTTGACACCGTTCGCCGTGGTGACGACTTCGCCGGCGACCGCGCCTTCGACATTGCCGCCGCGTTCCACCGCGAGGTCGATCAGGATCGAGCCCGGCTTCATCGCCGCCACCGTGTCGGCCGCCACCAGCTTGGGCGCCGGGCGGCCGGGGATCAGCGCCGTGGTGATGACGATGTCCTGCTTGGCGATGTGGGCGGCGGTCAGCGCCGCCTGCTTGGCCTGGTACTCCGCCGACATCGCCTTGGCGTAGCCGCCGGCGGTTTCCGCCTGCTTGAACTCCTCGTCCTCCACCGCGATGAACTTGGCGCCGAGGGATTCGACCTGTTCCTTCGCCGCCGGGCGCACATCGGTGGCCGAGACCACCGCGCCGAGGCGCCGCGCCGTGGCGATCGCCTGCAGGCCGGCCACACCCGCGCCCATGATGAAGACGCGCGCCGCCGGCACGGTGCCGGCCGCCGTCATCATCATCGGGAAGGCCCGGCCGAACTCGGACGAGGCGTCGATCACCGCGCGGTAGCCGGCAAGGTTGGCCTGCGAGGACAGCACGTCCATCACCTGCGCCCGGGTGATGCGCGGCATCAGTTCCATCGCGAACAGGCTGGCGCCGGTGCCGGCGATCTCATTGAGCGCCGCCTCATGGCCATGCGGGTCGGCGATGGCGATCACAAGCGCGCCGGGGTTGATGCCCTTGAGCGCCGAAGCCTCCGGCCGCCGCACGGCGAGCACAAGGTCCGCCCCCGAAACCGCCGCCGCATTGTCCGCGACAACGCTGGCGCCCGCGCCCTCATAATCAGCATCGCCAATCCCCGACGCCACACCCGCACCCGAGGCAACAACAACCGTCGCCCCCAAGCCGAGATAGCGCTTTACCGTGTCGGCAGACGCGGCAACCCGTGGCTCCGAAGCAGAGCTCTCTTTGACAATAGCGATACGCATGGCTGCTCTCAGGACGTGATGATCAGGGCAAGCAGCAGAACGCCCAGCAGGCCGAACAGCAGCTTGGGCTTGCCATCCTCCGAGGCGAGACCGACGGCGCAGGCCGCGATCGAGGCCAGCGTGCCGATGGTGAAGATGCCCCAGTGCCCGTTGGCGCCGCCAATGGCGAAGGACACCATGAAGCTGCAGAGGGCCAACGTGCTGACCAGGGTCATCTTGGTGAAGAAGTGATATGTGCCGCGGTGCTCGGCATAGTCGTTGCCGTCCGCCTTGGCGTATTCGGTCACTCCGTGATCGGCCATGTCGACCCCCTCCCAAAGAATAATGAGCGCGCGATGCTCCGCTTTAGCGGAAGACGCCGTTTCCGGCAACGGCGCGCGCCGGGGCAGGTCAGCGCAGTCCGGCCTCCACCAGCGCGGCGCCTTGACGCGCCGCCACGCTCGACGTGGAGAAATCGGCGATCGCCTCCTCGAACAGAGTGTGGAAGTTCAGCTCCGCCTTGAGGTGCAGGAACACCCCGCCAAGGCCGATGGCGGCGCGGTCCATGAAGACGAATTCGCGCGGCACCCGCACCGGGCCCTGTTCTTTCAGCGCGCGGTGCACGGTGAAGGCCTCGCGCCGGCCATATTCGCCCGGCGCCACGCCGTCGGCGATGGTGCGCACGCGGTCGTCGAGCAGCGGGCCATAGATGAAGCGGGCCCAGATGTTGAGCACGTCGATCAGTTCGCGGGTGAGGCCGCGAAAGCCCCAGGTCTCATAGGCATGGACGATGCGCGCGTCCTCGCCCCGCTGCAGGCCGCGATAGAGATCGACCACGCCGCCGACGAAGCTCGGCGGGAAGATGCGGATGCAGCCATAGTCGAGCAGGTTGATCCCGGCCGGCTGCCCCGCCTCCTCGAACACGGTGTAATTGCCCAGATGCGGGTCGCCATGGATGACGCCGAAGCGGGAGAAGGGCCGCCACCACGCCGCGAACATGGCGCGGGCGATGGCGTTGCGCTCTTCCAGCGAATGGTCGACGAAATCGAGCAGCCGGCGCCCCTCCAGCCAGTCCAGCGTCAGCAGGCGGCCGGTGGAGAGGTCGGGATGCACGCGCGGCACCCGCACCATCGGCGCCTGCGCCAGCATCGCGGCATAGAGCCCGGCATGGGCGGCCTCGCGCTTATAGTCCAGTTCCTCGCGCACCCGCGCGCCGATCTCCTCGGCGATCTCGGTGGTATCGATGGCCGGGTCCATCCGCCGGTGGATGGCAAGCAGCAGGCCGAGCTGCTTGAGGTCGGCCTCCACCGCCGACTGCATGTCGGGGTACTGGAGCTTGACCGCCAGGCTGGTGCCATCGAGCGCGCGGGCGCGGTGGACCTGGCCGAGCGAGGCCGCCGCCGCCGGCTCCTTGTCGAACGAGAGGAAGCGCGCCATCCAGTCCGGGCCGAGCTCCGCCATCATGCGCCGCTTGACGAAGGCCCAGCCCATGGGCGGCGCCTGGTTCTGCAGCGTGGCGAGTTCCTTGGCGTATTCCGGCGGCAGCGCGTCGGGGATGGTCGCCATCAGCTGGGCGACCTTCATGATCGGCCCCTTGAGGCCGCCCAGCGCGGCGGCCAGCGCGGCGGCGTCGCCCTGCTTCGCGCCAGTGCCGAACAGCCTTGTGCCGGCCATGCGGGCGGCGACACCGCCGACACTGGTGCCGACGCGGGCATAGCGCATAGCGCGGGCGGAGAGGCGGTTGGCCTCGCGGTCGGGGGAATCGGAATCGGTCAAGGCAACCTCATATGTTGCCCCTCAGTTAGGCCACGCGAGCGGGGGCGCAACCTTCCACGCCTGGGCGGGCCATCACCTCTTCGGTACGGGCCCGAGCACGCGCTGGATCAGCAGCAGGCCGAGCACGGCCAGCGGGGTGATGAAATCGGTGTAGAAGATCGGCCCGGCATTTCCCGCCGCGAGATTGCCGGTCTCCTCGATCTGGACGACATGGCCGATGCCGGCCCCGCCGAGAAAGCCGAGCGCCACGATGCCCACGGCGGCGCAATAGCCGGGCGAGCCGAGAAAGGCACCGATCACCCCGGCGACGCCGATGCCGAAATTGGCCATGCCGACCTCGAGCTGGAACGGGCTTGGCGCCCAGCCGATCGAGGCCGCTGTCTGGTCGGCGAAGAACACATGCCCGGTGAAAGCCCAAAGCCCCTGAAGCCCGACCGGCAACAGGAGGATATAGCGCAGCAGCTCATCCACCAGCACGCTGAGCGAAAAGGGCCGCGCGCCGCGCAGCGCCATCGCCACCGCCAGCACGACCGCCAGCGCCCAGAAAATCAACGGAAACCAGAACACCATCGGCCCCTCCCCACTCTGCCGGGGCACTCTACGCGCCGGCGGCGATCCGCTCCAGTGCCGCCGCCACCGCGTCGCGATGGTCGGTCAGCCCCTTATAGGCGAGCTGGTCGGCATCGAGCCCGAGGATCTGCTCGCGCAGCGAAGCGGCGAGCGCGCCCCCTTCCGGATGGCGGCGGAAGGCGAGGAACGGGTCGACATGGATGCGGATGGTGAACAGCATGTCGCCGCTTTCCGGCAGGCGGCGCAGCGTCTGGCGCTCCACCCGCACGAAGGCCTCGGGGGCGAGATGGGCCGGGTCCTCGAACCAGTGGCGCGGGCGCTCCTTCGATTCGGGGTGGTGCAGTTCGTCATCGGGATAGATCGACCAGTTCACCCGCCAGACCGGCTGCTCGACCTTCAGATTGTCGAAAATGCGGTTCATCACCCGGGCGAGCTTGCTCTCATAGCCCGGCACCGCCTCGTGCAGCTGGTCCAGCGACTGGCCGAATTTTTCCGCCAGCGACCAGGCGGAGGGAAAGCACAGCACGGCGGCGACGAGGCGATAGCCGCCCGCGCCCTGGCGCAGCAGCACCAGATCGTCTGAGATCAGCTGGCCGGCGATGACGAGCGGCGCTTCGCCGGCATCGTCGAGGTCGAAGCTCTGGCCGGTGGCGGCCACGGTGATCCGGCGGCCCTCCAGCCGGTACTGCTCGGGAAAGCGGGTGGTGACATGGGCGACGACCAGCTCCAGCACCTCGCGCTGGGCCTGCCGCGTGCCGTCCTCCTCGCGCACCACCACGTCGCGCTTCTCGCGGATCAGCGCCGCGCGCTCGGCCAGCGTGGCCGCCAGCTTCACATCGGGCTCGATCCATTCGGCGAGGTCGAGCGGGGCGAGGCCGACCGAGAACGCCTTGCGCGAGCCGTCATAGGGGGTGTGGGCGAAGGGGGCAGGCGCGAAGGCGTCTGGGCCGGGTTGACCGGCGTCAGTGGCGGGTGGCGGGGCGGCGATGTTCATCGGGGCGTGCTCGGCTGGAAGCGCGGACAAGCGGCCCGCACCTCCAGCTTAGAACGTGTGCAGCCCTTCCGTCAGCCCGTTTCTTGGTCAGCCGCCACGCCCCGCCTATCCCTGCGAGGGAGCGGAGTGGCCTTTCACCCGCAGGTTGAGCAATTGACGCACCTCGGCCAGCAGCGGATGACGCGCGCCGATGCCCTTATGGACCAGCTTGCTCATATCGGGCTCGAACGCACGCGCATCTTCCGGCGCGGCCGCCACGCTGTCGAGATCCATCAGCAGCCGGTGCATCGCGTGGAAGCCGAGCGCCCGATAGACCTCGAACTGCTCTTCGCTGAAGAGCTGGTCCATGGTCGTTTCGTGCGGGAAGCCCTCCCGCCGCCGCTTGTAGCTGCGGATGATGTCGCTCTCATCGCCGGTCAGCGAGGATTTGACATAGACCAGCACGCCCTCATTCGGCTTCAGTTCGCCGGCCGGAACCGGCGAAACGGTGGTGGCCTGACGATCCCGGCGCCCGGCATAGACGATCCGCCCGACCGCCACATGCGGGCCGGTGGCGCCCTTGCCCGCCTGCAGGGGCCGGCCGATCGCCTCGAAGGGCACGTCGAACCGCACGCCCATATCGATCCGGGCGTGGCGCTGGAGCGCGATGAACGAGCCGAACTGGTAGCTTGAATCCGCTTCGGCATCGATGACGATGATGAGCCGGCACCGGCGTCGCAGCAGTTCGATCAGACCGAGATTGTCGATATGGCCGCCGTCGGAAATGTAGACCTCCGGCTGGCGCTCGTGGAGATAGCCGATCGCCTCCCTCAGGAAATGGAAATTCAGCGGCGAAATCGCCTGCCGGCCGGCCTGCATCGCCTTTTGGCGGATATCCCGTCCGCGGCCCGCCGCAGGGGGCGCTTCCGGCGCCGGCGGCGCGATGACCTCGCGCGGATTGACCAGCCAGTAGCCGAGCCGGGCGTTGAGCAGCGTCAGTGTCGGCGTGAGCGGGGCGATGGTGTTGGCCCCCATATTCGAGGAGAACGCCGCGCCGGAGGCGGCGATCACCGTGCCGACATCGAGGCCTGGCTGCCTTTTCAGAAGATCTTTCGTGTCGACATAACCTGTCGCCCGGCTGCCGATATAGGCGTGGCTGAACAGGAAGAAATCGGCGTTGCGCCCGCGCTTGTTAACGTAGTGCGAGGCCTGCAGGTTGATGGCGGTGTTCATCAGCAGATAGGGCGCGAATCTGAGATCGAGCGCCACCTCGCCCGACGCCCCGCTGCACAGGCCGAGCCTGTCGGCATAGGGCGGCGGCGCCTCCGGATCGCGGTCGGTGAAAGCGCCAGGGTTCACCAGAAAGGCGCGGCTCAGGCTGTCGCGATACAGCCGGTGCAGGGAACCGGCGCGAAAGCGGTAGCACGGCGGCAGGACGGACTGGAGGACGACAAGGGCGATGGCACACAGAAGCGACGCCTGCAGGAAGGCGACCACCCATTCGTGCGACTGCCAGCCGGACGGAAGCGGCACGAAGGGCGGCATGGCCTGCGGCGGGGGCAGCGCCAGCACCGCGAGCACCAGCGTTCCCGCCCAGACCAGCAGCGGCACGATGGCGGCCCCCACCCACAAGGCGAGAATGCCGAGCCCGCGCGCCAGGGCGGCGCTCCAACGGACATCATTGGCGATCTTGTGCACCGCCTCCGTCAGGCGCGGGCCAATGGCGGCGACCGCTCCGGCGAGAGGTGCCAGCACCCCCAGGATGACGGTGAAATCCCAGCCGGCAAGCTCCGCCTGCTGCAGCGGGCCCAGCAGCGCATTGCTGGCATCCATCCACCACGCCACCAGCAACGCGGCGCAGCTGTAGTTGAACAGCGCGTAATTCGTCGGTTCCGACTGGCCGACGCTCATCGGCAGGCCGCGCCACACGCCCCAGCCCAGCAGGGCGAGCAGCGCCAGCGCCGTGACGCCTGCCGTGAGCGGGGCCGCGAGCGCCAAGCGCACCACCCCCTGCGCGTGATCCCCGGCGAGCCCTGCCACGCCGGCGCGATACCACAGCAGCAGCTGCGCGGCGCTGCCCATCATCAGCAGCACGACCACGAGATTGAGCAGGAGGCCGCGCAGATAGACGGCGAGCCCCCGCAGCACATCGCTCCTGCGCGCGAACAGATAGTTGGAATGGTCGCGAATGTGCTGGACCATCGGCGTTTCCGCCTGATCCAGAAGGCTGCGGAAGGGGAACATGCCGTTGTTCAGGCTCATCCCGGCGCAGAGCGACGCGCCGATATAGCCGCCGCCCGAGACGGTGGAGAGATAGTCGATGCGGTCGAAGACCGAGGGTGAAAGATCCTCGGGCCCGCGCGCCGTATCCTCCGGCTGCCCGGGGCCGCAGGCCTGCTCCACCGCATCCATCGCCTGCAGGACACCAAGGCAGAAGGCGGCGGAACGAATGCCTCCTCCCGACAGGGCGAGGCCGATCAGGCCCTCGCTCATCTCCGCCGGCTCGCATACCCGGGCGATCTCGTTCGCCCGCGCCGCGCAGTCATCCGAGCCGCCCTTCACCGCGCCGGAGCTCTTCACACGCTCGGCAAGCTGCTTCCGGCGATCGAGGATGAAGCGGCGCTCCCGCTCAAACAGGTCCTCGGGTTCGCGGACATAGGCGCCGGCGGCGTCGCCGGCGCCCGATGCTGTTTTCGTTTCGGCAGACACCCCGGCCATCGCACCCGCCCCCGTTTGCGACCGAGGAAGATGCTACCGTTAAACCCGCCGAATACAACCCCTGATTACGCCGACTGTCGCGCCGGTGGTAGGGTTCACGCCTCGTCTTCCATCGCCTCCAGCTCGGCGATCATGCGTTCGATGAGGCCGAGGCCGGTCTGCCAGAAGGCGGGGTCGCGGGCATCGAGGCCGAAGGGCTTCAGAAGCTCCGAGTGATGCTTGGTGCCGCCGGCCGCCAGCATGGCGAGATAGCGCTCGGCGAAGCCCTCATTTGCGTTCTCATAGACCGCGTAAAGCGAGTTCACCAGGCAATCGCCGAAGGCATAGGCATAGACATAGAAGGGCGAATGGATGAAGTGGCCGATATAGACCCAGTAATTCTCATAGCCCGGCCCGAGATGGATGGCCTCGCCGAGGCTCTCCGACTGAACCTCCATCCAGATGGCGCAGATCTTTTCCGCCGTCAGCTCGCCATTCTTGCGCTCGGTGTGGATGCGGCGCTCGAAGGTGTAGAAGGCGATCTGCCGCACCACGGTGTTGATCATGTCCTCGACCTTCGAGGCCAGCATCGCCTTGCGGGCGCGCGCATCCGGTGCCGCCGCCAGCAGGCGCTGGAAGGTCAGCATTTCGCCGAACACCGAGGCGGTTTCGGCCAGCGTCAGCGGGGTCGGCGCCATCAGCGCGCCGTTCGGCGCCGCCAGCACCTGGTGCACGCCATGGCCCAGCTCATGGGCGAGGGTCATCACGTCGCGCGGCTTGCCCATATAGTTGAGCAGCACATAGGGGTGGGCGGAGGGCACGGTGGGGTGGGCGAAGGCGCCCGTCGCCTTGCCCGGCCGCACGCCGGCATCGATCCAGCTCTTGTCGAAGAAATCGCGGGCGATGTCGGCCATGCGCGGCGAGAAGGTGGAATAGGCGCCGAGCACGGTGTCGCGCGCCTCTTCCCAGCCGATCGGGCGGGTTTCGACCTTCGGCAGCGGCGCGTTGCGGTCCCAATATTCCAGCTTCTCCTTGCCGAACCACTTGGCCTTCAGCTTGTAGTAGCGGTGGGCAAGGCGCGGATAGGCGGCGTGGACGGAGGAAACGAGCGCGTCCACCACCTCGCGTTCGACACGGTTGGCGAGGTGGCGGGAGTCGGCGATGTCGTCGAAGCCGCGCCAGCGGTCGGAGATTTCCTTGTCCTTGGCCAGCGTGTTGGTGACGAGGGTGAACAGGCGCAGATTCTCGCCGAACACCTTGGCCAGCGCTTCCGCGCCCATGCGGCGCTTCTCCTCCTCCGGCTCGGCGAAGAAGTTCAGCGTCTGCTCCAGCGGCAGGATCTCGCCGCCGACATCGAAGCGCAGACCGGCGATGGTCTCGTCGAACAGCCGGTTCCAGGCGCCGCGACCGGTGACGCCCTTCTCATGGAACAGCTGCTCGACGCGGTCGTCCAGCTGGTAGGGCTTTTCCGCCCGTACATCCTCGATCCACGGCCGGTAATGGGCGAAGGCCGGCACGGTGAGCGCGGCTTCCATCTTGGCGTCGTCGAGCCGGTTCAGCTCCAGCGTGAAGAACAGCAGATGGGTCGAGGCGTCGGTGAGCTTCTCCTGCACGTCGCCATAGAACTTGGCGCGCACGGGGTCGGTGGTGTCGCCGGAATAGACGAGGCCGGCGAAGGAATAGAGCCGGCCGAGCAGATCCTCGATCGACTCATAGCGGGCGACGACATCCGCCATCTGCCCGCCCGCATCCTCGCCGTCGAGAAGAGCGGCGAGCTTGCCCTTATAGTCTTCCTCGAACTGCGCGGAGCGGGCGGCCACCGCCTCCAGATCCGCCCGCAGCTCGGGCGAATCCATCGCCGGATAGAGGTCCGACAAATCCCATTGCGGGAGATGGCCGAAGCTGGCGGCGGCAGCCTCCGGCGAGCGGGGCGCGAAGGCGAAGGAATCGAGACGGCGCTGCATGTTCACTCCGGCGGGTAATACAAGGTGGCAGTGATATCGTGTGCGACGGCGCGCTATCAACTGCCGCCGACGCGATTGGCATGGGCGAGAAGCTCGGCATTCTCTGCCGGGCAACGCGCGAGAGGGGGAAAAGATGACGTGGCGGCTGCGGCTTTTTGCTTCGATCACCGTGCTGGCCGTGCTCGGCACCAGCCTAGCGCAGGCCGCGCCGCACCGGATCGTGATCGTGCGCCATGGCGAGAAGCACACGGCGCTCACCCTGTGCAGCCGCGGCAAGGAGCGGGCCCAGGCACTGGCGGCGCAATATCTCAGCCCCACCAGCCCGATGAGCCTGATCCGGAACGACCCGCCGGCCGCCATTCTCGCGATGACGCTGCACACGGTGGAAACGGCGCGCCCGATCGCCCGCGCCTGGAACATGAAACTCATCGTGCCGCCGATCGGCTACATCCCGATCCGCAACAACCGCTATTTCAACGCCAAGCTGAACGTGGTGAACCGCGACGTGACGCGCGATCTGCTCGACAATCCGCGCTGGCACGGCAAGACGGTGGTGATGGTGTGGGAGCATTTCCACATCGCCAGCGCAGCGCTGGAGGCCGAATTCCCCGGCGAACACGTGACGCTGCGCCAGCTGCTGCATCTCGACCAGATCAAGGGCGTGCAAGGCGGCGTGCCCACGACATGGCCGGACAGCAACTATAATGTCTTCTGGATCCTCACCTATGACCGGCCGCAGGACATTGTGCCGAGCCGGTTTGAGGTCGTGCGGCAATATTTCGCCGAGCCCTACGCAAATCTGCCGTCAAACGACTGGGGCGCGCCGGAGCCCCGGCCCGCCGACAGCGGCTGCAGCTAAAAAAAAGCGCCCGGGAAGGGCGCTTTAAGTCAGGTCATTAAGGGGATCGGCACGTCACGATCGTCAGTACGCTTCGATGGTCAGTCGAAGGCGCGCTTCATGCGCTGCCAGGGCGAATCGCGGCCCTCATAGAGCGGGCCGAAGAAAGCGCGCTCCTTCGATTGGCCCTGCGTCTGGCGCACCTGCTGCTTGCGGACGCGGTCATGATCGCGCACCTGCTTGCGGTCCACCGTATCGCCGAAGCGCGGCGTATCGCGCGGGCCGGCCGAGGTGGCGCTGGCCGGAGCGGCGGCGAAAACAAGGCCAGCCGCGACCAGCGCCGCAACGCCGACCGAACTTGTCACTCGTGTCTTCGTCATGTTGACCTCCCGAAAAAAACGATTTGCTGGCGGGATAACCCGCAGGGCGGCAAATAGTTCAGAAGGCATTTGTTCAGGTCATTAAAGGCGGGAGCGGCCGACGCGCTGATTGCCTCCAGTGCGCAGGCGTGGAACCTTTCGGGACGCGGGCCGTTTTCTCGCGATTTGCCCCTTTTTCTGCCGCCAGAGCGAGTAAAACCATGGTCCCGCCCCCTCCCCTGTCCGCCCCGGTCGCCTTTGCCCCGCCGCTGCGCCTCAAAGGCGCTGAGGGTCGCGCGCTTATCGGCACGCTGGACGAGGCGCTGGTGTTCGCCGAGACCCATCCGCGCCCGGAGGGCGACTATGAGGGCATGATCCGCCGGCTGCAGGGCGCCCATCTGGCCGAGGACCGGATTGAGGCGGCCAACGCCTTTCGCTGGTGGTGCGAGGCCAATGGGCTTCTGGAGGACTGAGAGCCCTTTCCGATCAGGTGGAATCACCCGATCGATAAGAAAGTGCTCTGACCCCCACTGAGCGCCGGGCGCGGGAAACGGCGCCCGCCGGAATGAAAGCGCCCCGCACCTTCCTGCGAAGGGCGGGGCGCTCTTTAGGCTGGGTGCGCGGCGGCTTACTGGCCGAGCAGGCGGATGACGGCGATGTTCTTGCTGCCATCCTTGGCGGTGGTGACGCCGCCGACGACGATCATCGTGTCGCCCTGCATCGCCACGCCGCTGGCGGTGTCGTCGCCCTCGCCGAGCGAGAGATTGACGATGCCGTTCGGGGTGCCGTCATTGGCGGTGCCGAAGGCCTCGTCCAGTTCGCCCTTGGGGGTGTAGCGCAGCACCGCGATGTTGGTGCTGTTGCCTTCCTGGTGGTAGCCGGCGACGACGATGTTGCCGTTCTTGTCCATCACCACGTCGGTCGCATAGTCGTTGCCGGCGCCGAGCGAGGTGGCGACAAAGCCGTTCGGCGTGCCATCGTCGGCGACGCCGAAGGCCTCGTCGAGCGAGCCGTCGGCGTTCAGCCGGGCGATGACGACATTGGCGCTGCCGTCCTTGGCGATGGAATCGCCGGCGACGACGATCTTGCCATCGGCGGTCAGCGCCAGCGCGGTCGCCTCGTCCGAGCCTTCGCCCAGCGAGAAGCTGGCGACGCCATCCGGCGTGCCGTCAGCGGATTTGCCGAAGCTCGGGTCCAGCGTGCCATTGGCGGTGAAGCGCAGCACGGCGATGTTGGAATTGCCCTTCGGCCCATGGGTGCCGGCGACGACGACCGTGCCGTCCTTGGCGACCGCGATGTCTTCGGCGACATCATTGCCATCGCCCAGCGAGACGGCGGTGAAACCGTCAGGCGTGCCGTCGCTGCCGTCGACGCCGAACGTGGCGTCGGCGGTGCCGTCGGCATTGAGGCGGCCGATGACGATGTTGGTGCTGCCATCCTTGGCGGTGGTGGTGCCGGCGATGACGATCTTGCCGTCGGCGGTCAGCGCCACGGCATCGGCGATGTCGTTGCCGTCGCCGAGCGAGATGTTGACCACGCCATCCGGCGTGCCGTCATTGCCCTTGCCGAAGCTGGCGTCGAGCGTGCCGTCGGTGTTGAGACGCAGCACGGCGATATTGGTGCTGGTGCCTTCCTCGTGATAGCCGGCCACGATGATCTTGCCGTCGGCCTGCACCGCGACGTCGGTGGCGAAATCATTGCCCTCGCCGAGCGAGATGTTGACCACGCCGTCCGGCGTGCCGTCATTGGCCTTGCCGAAGCCGGCATCGAGCGTGCCGTCCTTGGCATAGCGCAGCACGACAATGTCGTTGCTCTTGCCATTGTTGCGGTTGCCGACGATGACGACCTTGCCGTCCGCCGTGGTGGCAATGCCGTTCGCGATGTCGTCACCATCGCTGAGCGAGGTGCTGGCGACGCCATCCGGCGTGCCATCCGACGTGCCGGCGCCGAAGGTCTTGTCCAGCGAGCCGGGGCCGGTGGCATCGGCCGCAAACGCGCCATGGAGGCTCGCCGGGCCGCAGGCCAGGGCGACGGCGATGGCCAGAGCCGCGCATCCGCTGCGCGCGCTGGCCCAATTCAGGTAGCTCATGAGTGCTCCTCCGCCCCGATCTCCGGGGCCATGGTTTCATATTACCTTACGCGAGGCGGTTCTCATCCCGGCTCGGGGTCTTCCACCGGATGCGCGACCCTTGATGCAGCGATGTCTTGTGCGCTGACCCGGCGCGCTGCGGACCGGCGCCCTTCAAGGCGCCCGCACCGGGCAGCGACCGCCGACAGCCCCCTCCGTCAAGCGTAACGGTTCGGTGATACTACCCGTTCTGGAATGACTGCAAGGTGACGCGCGCCGGCGCGGCGGCGAAAGCTGTTCCAAAATGGAGGCAATTTTTGCGCGCAGGCCGGCTCGGCACCGCCAGCGACGTTGAAAGCCCGCGGGGCTGACGGCACGAGGGCGCGGAGAGGGACCGGCTGACGGAAGGAACCTCGCGCGAGGCGGCCTCAAGCCGCCGCGGGCCCGGGGCCACGGCGCGGATTATAAAGGGGAAGACAGCCCGGGAACGGAATGGTGGGCGCGACAGGGATTGAACCTGTGACCCCCTCGATGTCAACGAGGTGCTCTCCCGCTGAGCTACGCGCCCATTCCGTGGTCTCTTGCGAGCGGGGCTCCCCTATAACCAGAAGCCCGCGCCCGTGCAAGCGGGGAATGGCGGCTGTGGATGACGCCGCCTTTCCATGTTAGCCGGCCGCCGTCACGCCGCCAGCATCTTGCCGACCTCATTGACCAGATCGCGCAGATGGAAGGGCTTGGAAAGCACCTTCGCATCCTTCGGCGCCTGGCTGCCGGCATTGAGCGCCACCGCGGCGAATCCGGTGATGAACATCACCTTGATATCGGGGTCGAGATCGGTGGCGCGGCGGGCGAGTTCGATGCCGTCCATTTCCGGCATCACGATGTCGGTGAGCAGCAGCTCGAACGGCTCTTCGCGCAGCCGGTCATAGGCGGAGCGGCCATTGTCGAAGTCCACCACCTCGTAGCCCGCATTCTGCAGCGCCTTCACCAGAAAGCGGCGCATGTCATTGTCGTCTTCGGCGAGCAGGATCTTGAGCATCCCGGGCATCCTGATTGTCTTGAGGCGGCGAGGACGGCGCCGGACGGGCCGACGCGCGCATGCCCGCCGCATGTACGTTCTCCTTGGGTACTCCAGCGCCCCTTAGCACATCGTGAACATGAACCGGCTTCCCGCACGGGCACCCTCTCGCGGACGTGTTCGCAAAAACCGGCGCGCGCGGGCCGCCGCCGCATTCCGCCTTGCGGAGCGTCATGTTAGACACGATGAAGCCCCGCGCGCGGCGGGGCTGGAAGCGGATTGAGGAATGATGGCCGTCATCGCCGACGAGATCGACCCCGCCTTCGAGATCGTCCAGCCGGCCTCGCTACGCGCCCCGTTCCTGTTCAATTCGCCCCATAGCGGCGTGGTCTATCCCCGCGACTTCGTCAGCCAGTCCCGGCTCGAACTGCCGGTGCTGCGCCGCTCCGAGGACAGTTTCGTCGACGAGCTTTTCGCGCAGGTGACGCGCTTCGGCATGGGATTCATGCGCGCGCATTTTCCGCGCTGCTATCTCGACGTGAATCGCGAGCCCTATGAGCTCGACCCGCGCATGTTCGACGGGCGCCTCCCCGCCTATGCCAATACGCGCTCGATGCGGGTGGCCGGCGGGCTCGGCACCATCGCCCGCATCGTCGGCGAGGCGCAGGAGATCTATGGCCGCCGCATTCCGGTGGACGAGGCTATTGCGCGCATCGAATCGCTCTACAAGCCCTATCATCGCTCGCTGCGCCAGTTGATGGTGCAGATGCAGCGCAGCTTCGGCGTGGCGGTACTGGTGGACTGCCACTCGATGCCGTCCGGCTGCCAGCGCGACGCGCGAATCGACATCGTGCTGGGCGACCGTTACGGCACGAGCTGCGCCGGGATCATCCCCGATACGATCGAGGCCGAGCTGCGCCGGCGCGGCTATTGCGTGGTGCGCAACAAGCCCTATGCCGGCGGCTTCATCACCGAGCATTACGGCAACCCGGCCTCGGGGATGCACGCCGTGCAGATCGAAATCAACCGCGCCCTCTACATGCGCGAAGCGACATATCAACCCTCGGAAAATTTCGAAATCGTTCAGAACGACCTACTGGAAGTGGCGCTGGCGCTGGCCGAGGTGTCGCATCTGGAGCTCGCCCCGCTGCGCGCTGCCGCCGAATAGTCGACGCTTTTCAGCGACTTAAGGTGGGGTGCGCAAATTTTTGATGGGGTGATGTAAAAAACCTCAGCAAGAGCCTTGCATTTTAAACATGCGAGCTATACCAATTCTGCACGCTCGGTTCCGGAGCGAAATTCCACTACCGATGGATCGGTCAAAGCTGCCTGAAAGGCGGAGGGAATTTTCAGTCGAAAAAGGCTGGCGGGCTCTCTCAGAGCCCACGGAACCGCAACGGGACGACCGGCAAGATGGCAAAGCCACGGCAGGCGTCTTCGTCCGGCGCAAAAGAAAGAGGCCGCTTACGCAGCGCGCAAGCGGCCCAAGTCTAGGGAGGAAACGCCCAAGGAGGGCTGTACGCAGCGACGCCAATCGCTGGGTACGAGTGCAAGATGTAGGTGCATTGCGGAATAATCAAGGCACCCAGCGGCAGTTTCTGGCATACCAAATACGGCAACGGGCTCTGTGTGGCATTATTGCCGCATATGACGGTACGGACGTACTTTTTCAGGAGCGCGGGTCGCCCTGGCGGGCGTTGGCGGGCTGACCGGGGGGTCGCGGCGCGCCAGCGCCCGTTTCCGTTTTGGGGGCCCGTCGGCGGTTTAGGGATGCGTCCCACCCGTAATGGCCGGGCTTGATTGGCGACAACCCCATTTGCCCTGCCCCTCGATCGCCTCACTCCGCAAGTTCCACCCAGCACCCCTCATCCCCGGGCTTGACCCGGGGACCCAGACGGGCGAGCGCGGCGGAATCTCGGGCGGGATGGCGGGGCGACCCTGTCTCTGAGACGCGGATTCCTTCTGGTTGCCCGGGTCAAGCCCGGGCATGAGGCGGCAGGCGAGCTGAGGAAGCGTAGGCGGGACACGGTTTCCCCTCTCACCTCTGCCTTCGGGCAGCGCCCCGCCCCGACGAGGGTCGCGCCTCACCCCGCGCGGGCTTCGCTGGAACAACAACGGGCCCCGGCCCTGCCCTCCCCCGGCCTCGACCCGCGATAGCCCCATTGGCCTTGCCCGTCGATCGCCTGCCTCCGCAAGATCCACCCTCATCCCGGCCTGACCCGGGGACCCAGACGGCGCGCGCGAGGCGGAACGTCGGGCGGCTCGGTCGTTGGAAGTGCGCGGCTACGGGGTGCCGGGTCACGCCACGCATGAGGGCAGCGGAAGAACTGGGGAAGGCACGGGCGGGAACGGGCCTCTCCTCTCACCGCGCATGGGAAGCGGGAGGGCGCGCCGCGCGACGGCGCCGGGGCCGGGGCCCAAAAAGAAAGAGGCCGCTTACGCAGCGCGCAAGCGGCCCAAGTCTAGGGAGGAAACGCCCAAGAAGGGCGGCGGCAGCGTGACGCCAATCACGCCGCCGCAACGCAATATCAATAACCTCGCGACGCTGGGATGACAACCGCCAACCGAAAGAAACGAAACTGGCAATTGGTCGCAGGCGTTCAAATGATGACAATCGAACGTGCAGCGCGCTTGACGCCAAAATCGGCACGAGGCCCGCGCGCAGCGTGGGAGACGGACGCGCTCCGGCGTGGCGCACGGCCGCGCGGCCGGACGCCACAAAAGCGCCCGCGCGAATAATGCTGTGATTTCAGTGGTTTGTAGAAAAGAAAGGGGCCGCTCACGTTGCCGGAGCGGCCCAAGTCTAGGGAGGAAACGCCCAAGGAGGGCGGCGGTAAGGCGACGCCAATCGCTCTACCGCGCTGCAATAATATGGCAGGTTCACTTCTCGGGTGCAACGGCTGAATTGCCCATTTCTTGACCGTGCCGGAATGGCAGCCATGCGCTAAGCGCGGGGCATTTCTGAGGGACGCCCCTCACGCCGTGCAGGCCACGCCGGTGCCACGCGGGGTGCCGCGACGGCACCGCCTCGTGCGCGGGCGATTGCCGTGCCCGCCGCCTGTCGATAGGACTGAGGCGGCGGGCGACAGGCGCCGCATGTGCAAGCGACAGGGACAAGGCCGATGGGTGCGGTGGACTTCGAGATTTTCGTCGACGAGCTCGCCACCGTGTCCGGCCAGGCCATTCTCCCCTTCTTCCGCACCGCGCTGGGGGTCGAGGACAAGAGCCGCGGCGCGGTGTTCGATCCCGTCACCGCCGCCGACCGCGCCGCCGAGCAGGCGATGCGCACCCTGATCCGCCGCACCTTTCCCAGCCATGGCGTGCGCGGCGAGGAATTTCCCGACGAGGGCATGGATGCCGACTATGTCTGGGTGCTCGACCCGATCGACGGCACCAAATCGTTCATCAGCGGCATGCCGGCCTGGGGAACGCTGATCGGCCTGTGCCGGCACGGCCAGCCGGTCTACGGCATGATGCACCAGCCCTTCATCCGCGAGCGCTTCACCGGCGACGGCGCGCAGGCGCGCTATCGCGGCCCGGCGGGCGACCGGCGGCTCAATGTCCGCAATTGCGCCAGCCTCGGCGAGGCTGTCATGATGACCACCAGCCCGCTGCTGATGGAAGAAGCCAACCGCGGGCTTTATGAGCAGGTGGAAAAGCGCGTGCGCCTGCCGCGCTATGGCGGCGACTGCTACGCCTATTGCATGCTGGCGGCCGGCCATGTCGATCTCGTCATCGAGACCAATCTGAACGATTTCGACATATTGCCGCTCTCGCCGATCGTCACCGGCGCCGGCGGCATCGTCACCAATTGGGAAGGCGGCGAGGATCTCACCAGTGGGCGCGTCGTCGCGTCCGGCGACCGCCGGCTGCATGACGAGGTGCTGAGCGTGCTCAACCGGGGCTGAAGCGCGCCCCGCCGGGGCGTCAGGCCGCCGCGCTACCGGGGATGAAGGCGTCGAAGGCGGCCAGCAGCGGCTCGCGGAACAGGTCGCGCTCCTGCAGCAATTCGTGCCGGGCGCCCGGAATGATGATGTGCGCGCCGGCGATCAGCCGGGTGCCGAGATGCTCGATGCTCGGCGTCGAGACGATCTTGTCGGCGCCGGCGCCCACCATCAGCAGCGGCTGGCGGATCGCCCGCGCCGAGGCCGGCTCGGCCAGCGTCTCCATCAGGTCGAAGGCGGCCTTCACCCAGCCAATGGTCGGCGGGCCGACATCGAGCTGGGGGTGCTCCATCGAAATGGTGAGGTTGCGGGCGAAGCGGGCCGCGTCGGAGGTCAGGCGGTTGCCGTCGAAATGCACCTCGGCCATCGGCCGCACCTTGCGGGTCGGCACATAGGCCCGGGACAGGCCGACAAAGGACAGCGTGCGCGCCAGCCGCCGCGCCGCCACGTCATGCTTGAGCAGCGAAAGGTCGAGCATCGGCGCGACCAGGAACATGCGCTCGAACGAGGTGCCGCCCCGGCGCGCATGGTCGAGCAGGATCGCGGCGCCCATTGAATGGGCAAGGGCGAAACAGGGGCCCGGCATGTCAGGCAGCACCGCCTGGCTCAGCAGGGCGTCGAGGTCCAGCTGGTAGTCGGCGAAATCCTTGATATGGCCCTTCATCGGGTTGGCCAGCAGCCGCTGCGAGCCGCCCTGCCCGCGCCAGTCGAGCGCGACCACCGCGAAGCCGCGGTCCAGCAGATCGCGCACCGTCTCGAAATATTTCTCGATCTTCTCGGTGCGGCCGGGAAAGACGCAGACCGTGCCGTAAAGCCCGCCGCCCTCCGGCTTCCAGCGGGCGACGCGCAGCCGGATTCCGTCGGATGCGGTGACGACGCCGCAGACGGCGCCTTCCGGCACGGGGTTGTCCCGGGTGCTGTAGAGAACGGGATCGGAGTGCATGTGGCCGCGCGCTGGTTTCGCCCCTGCGGCTTATAGCGGAGCTTGCCCGCGCGGCAAGCGCGCAAAACGGCGCAAGGGCGCAAAGGCGCGGCTTCGGTAGCGCGCAAACGCGCCGCTTCAGTAGCGCTTGTCGCCGAAGCCGATCACCTTCATGCCGCTGATGGCGCCGGACGCGCCGTCCACCACCACCTGCACCCGCTCGCCGCGCGGGCCGTTGGCTTCCAGAAGGATGGTGGCGCCGCGCCGGCGGATAACCGAAATATTCGAGAAGCCGCGCCCGCGCAGCATCCGCACCGCCGCGTCGGCATCGACCGGCCCGCCCGCCCCCGCGCGCGGAGGCGGCGCGTCATAGGGGGCGTAAGGGCCGGGGCTCGGCGCATAGGGGCCGGGCGGCACGCGGTAATTCTGGGCAAGCGCCTGCATTCCCCCCGGCACGGCGGGGAGAAGCGTTCCGAGCAGCAGTCCCACTGCGACGATCAGCGCCGTCGATGCCCGCGCCATTGCCCACACCACTCCTCGAATTGGCGAGTATCGAACCTCAGACCCTTAAGAACCCGGCACTGAATGCGGCCCGAGCGGGCCGTTCATCTGCCGTTCATCCGCTGTTCATCCGGCGCCACGGCAGCCGCCCCGAGATTTGCGGCGCCGGCCCTTGCGCGCCGAAAAGCCCTTCCTATCTCGAACTTGTACCGGCCAGAAGGCGGTACGTGAACCGGGTCCGGCTCAGTCGAGAGGACCCTCCTGCATGTCGCTTAATGTGAGGATATGCCATGCGTACGTTTGACCTTACCCCCCTGCACCGTTCGACCGTCGGCTTTGATCGCCTGTTCTCCCTGCTCGATCAGGTCAACAGCGTCGACACCGGCGCCACCTACCCCCCCTATAATATCGAGCGCACGGGCGAGAATGCCTATCGCATCACCGTCGCCGTCGCCGGCTTCACCGAGGACGACCTGTCGATCGAGGTGAAGGAGAATGGCCTGTCCATTCGCGGCGACCGCAAGGTCGAGGCCGGCAAGAACGCCGACGTGCTCTATCAGGGCATCGCCGCCCGCGCCTTCGAGCGCCGCTTCCAGCTGGCCGACCATGTCGAAGTCCGCGGCGCCAGCCTCGCCAATGGGCTGCTACATGTGGAGCTGGTGCGCGAAATCCCCGAGGCGATGAAGCCCCGCACCATCCCGATCTCCGCCGGCGGCTCCGCCCCGCGCGTGATCGAGGCGCGGACCAGCGCGGCGGCGTGAGGCCTCTCCCGAGGCGTAGGGATGACCGCCCCCGCCTCGGGCATCGACTGAAGATGAGGGCGCGCCCGTGATGGCGTCCCCGGCCGGGCGAGGCCCCCTCCCCCTCCTCGCCCCGGCCGGCAACTGAACGCAAAAAGGGCGCCCCGGCGGACCACCGGGGCGCCCTTTCGATTGCGGGCCTTATGTCGCGCGTGCCGTTTAAGCCTGCGGGCCGGGCCTGTGCGGGTTTGGCCTATTCGTCGACCGGCGCCGGCTTGACCGGGGCGCCGCGCGCATAGACGGAAGCCGTGCCGGCCGGCGTGGTGCTGCCGGTGCCGACCCCGGTTCCCGTGCCGCTGCTCTCCATCGCGGGAGCCGGCGCGGGCGGCGTTTCGGCGGCGCTGGCCTCGGCGGCGGCTTTCGCCGGCTCGGCCGGGGGCGTCGCGCTTGAAGGCGTGGCGCTGGGTGACATCGCATTGGGCGGGACCGGGGTTCCCGGAATGATCCGCACCGCGCCCGTGGTCGCCGGCGCGGCTCGTGCCGATGATTCGGCCGGCGCGGGCGTGGCGGCCGAGGCCTCCGCTGGCACGGCCGGCGCCGCTTCCGGCGCGGCGGCGCCCAGCGCCTCGGCCGAGGGCTCCGGCGCGGGAATGGCGGCAAGTTCGGGCGGGCGCTCCGGCGGCAGCGGCGGAACCGCCGGCAGCGCCAGACGGGCGGATGGCGCGCGCGGCACAGACGGCGCCGCCACCGGCGCCTGGCCGATCGGGTGCATGGCGATCACCTCGCCGCTATAGACATCGATACGCACGCGCATGCGCGCCCCCGAGCGCGCGGTGGCATCGACGACATAGGTCGGACCATCGACACGCGGCCGGCCGATGCCGGTCATGCCCATGGAGCGCAGCAGCGGGGCGACATCGGCAAGCGGCAGGCGCCCCGGCGCGCCATAGGCCGGCGGCGGCGCGTACACCTGCGGCGGCTGATAGACCTGCGGCGGCTGATAGACCTGCGGCGGCGGCGGATAATAGCTGGGCGGGGGCGGGTAATAGGCCGGCGGCGGCTCGTAATAGCGCTCGACATAGACCCCGCCATAGGGGCGGAAATACACCTGCGCCTGCGCCGGCAGGCTGGCGAGGGCACTGAACCCGGCCAGAACCGGCACGGCGACCGAGGCGAGCCGGCGGCGCCTGCGCGCTTTCGGCGCAGCCGCGTTCAGCGCGCCAGCGTCAGGCGCAACAAGGTTCGGCGCGGAGGCTGGCGGCGGGCTCGGCATCGGCATGGGCATCTCCGAAGCGGGTTTGCAACGGCCCCAACGGACCCCCGAAATACGGCGTGGGCAAGACCTCGGCGGGCATCCGGCACGGCACGAGGTGATGGCCGACAGGCGCAATGGCGTTGCGCGCGAGGCCCGGGCGCCTTACCGTTCCTTGCGCTCGACGCGCGCGCTTCGCAAGAAGCGTGAAAAATCGCGTCGGTCTTGTCGCGCGCGGCGCTTGTGCCCGGACGCCAATTCTGGCATCTTCGCGGTTGATAGGGCAGCCATGCTGTCCTATAATTCGGATGCGCCTGCCCTTCAGGGGGCGTGGCACGAAGGATGCTAGCGTCGTTCGGTAAGCGAGCACGCCTTGCGGGAGAGCGCCCCGCGAGGGCCATACGTGTCGGCGTCGGGCGTCAGGGCGACCCTTGAGGGAGTGACGGGAATGACAGAGGAAATGGGCGGCCTGGCCGCGCGCGTGATCGCCGAGGGTTCGGTTCGTCCGGCCACGACGGACCGTGCCACCAAAACCATTTCCCATATCGACCCGGGCCTGCCCGTGGCGCAGGGTCTGTATGACCCGCGCAACGAGAAGGATTCCTGCGGCGTCGGCTTCATCGCCGACATCAAGGGCCGCAAGTCGCACCAGATCGTCCAGGACGGCCTGAAGATCCTGCTGAACCTTGAGCACCGTGGCGCGGTGGGTGCCGATCCGCGCGCCGGCGACGGCGCCGGCATGCTGGTGCAGCTGCCGCACCGCTTCTTCGTCAAGGAAGCGGCCAAGCTCGGCTTCACCCTGCCGGAGCCCGGCTATTACGCCGTCGGCCACGTCTTCATGCCGCACGACACCGAAGGCCACGAGATCATCCGCGCCACCATGGAGCGGGTGGTGGCGGAAGAAGGCCAGGTGATGCTCGGCTGGCGCGAGGTGCCGACCGACAATTCCTCGCTCGGCCACACCGTGCTGCCGACCGAGCCCAAGCACTTCCAGGTTTTCGTCGGTCGTGGCGAGGCGGTGGCCAGCGAGGACGATTTCGAGCGCCGGCTGTTCGTGCTGCGCAAGGTGATCTCCAACGCGATCTATTCCGCCAAGGACCCGCGCACGGCCGGCTATTACGTCGTGTCGCTGTCCTGCCGCACGCTCGTCTACAAGGGCATGTTCAACGCCGACCAGCTCGGCGCCTATTATGCCGACCTGCACGACCCGGAGTTCGAGAGCGCGGTGGCCCTCGTCCATCAGCGCTTCTCCACCAACACCTTCCCGGCCTGGTCGCTCGCCCATCCCTACCGGATGGTCGCCCATAATGGCGAAATCAACACGCTGCGCGGCAATGTGAACTGGATGGCGGCCCGCCAGGCCTCCGTCGACAGTGAGCTGTTCGGCAACGACATCTCCAAGCTCTGGCCGATCTCCTATGAGGGCCAGTCGGACACGGCGTGCTTCGACAACGCGCTCGAATTCCTCATCCAGGGCGGCTACGAGCTGCCGCATGCGGCGATGATGCTGGTGCCCGAAGCCTGGGCCGGCAACCCGCTGATGAACGAGGAACGCCGCGCCTTCTACGAATACCACGCCGCCATGATGGAGCCGTGGGACGGGCCGGCCGCCATCGTCGCCACCGACGGGCGCCAGATCGTCGCCATGCTCGACCGCAACGGCCTGCGGCCCGCGCGCTATATGGTGACGACCGACGACAAGATCGTGCTGGCCTCGGAAATGGGCGTGCTCACCTTCCCCGAAAGCGAGATCGTCACCAAGTGGCGGCTGCAGCCGGGCCGCATGCTGCTGGTCGACCTTGAAGAAGGCCGGCTGGTGCCTGACGAGGAGGTGAAGACCGCCCTCGCCCAGGCCCACCCCTACAAGGAATGGCTGAAGCGCACCCAGCTGGTGCTGGAGGAGCTGCGCTCGGTGGAAGCGCGCGAGGTGCGCACCGATGTGTCGCTGCTCGATCGCCAGCAGGCCTTCGGCTACACCCAGGAAGACCTGAAGATGCTCATGGCGCCGATGGCGACCACGGGCCAGGAGGCGGTCGGCTCCATGGGCACCGACACGCCCATCTCGCCGCTGTCGAAGAAGTCAAAGGCGCTGTTCAGCTATTTCAAGCAGAACTTCGCCCAGGTGACGAACCCGCCGATCGACCCGATCCGCGAAGAGCTGGTGATGAGCCTCGTCTCCTTCATCGGGCCGCGGCCGAACATCTTCGACCTCGAAGGCAATTCCCGTCGCAAGCGGCTGGAAGTGCGCCAGCCGATCCTGACCAATGAAGACCTGGAGAAGATCCGCTCCATCGGCTTCATGGAGGAGCGCTTCGACACCCGCACGCTCGACATGACCTACCCCTCCGACAAGGGCGCGGCGGGCATGGGCGATGCGGTCGAGCGGCTGTGCGAGCGCGCCGAGGCGGCGGTGCATGGCGGCTACAACATCATCATCCTGTCCGACCGTCTCGTCGGGCCGGACCGGATCCCGATTCCCTCGCTGCTGGCGACGGCGTCGGTGCATCATCACCTGATCCGCAAGGGCCTGCGCACCTCGGTCGGCCTCGTGGTCGAGACCGGCGAAGCGCGCGAGGTGCACCACTTCGCCTGCCTCGCCGGCTATGGCGCCGAGGCGATCAACCCCTATCTCGCCTTCGAGACGATGATCGACATGCGCGTCGACATCCCCGAGGAGGTGTCCGAGGATGAGATCGTCAAGCGCTTCATCAAGTCGATCGACAAGGGCCTGCTCAAGGTCATGTCGAAGATGGGCATCTCGACCTACCAGTCCTATTGCGGCGCGCAGATCTTCGACGCGGTCGGCCTCAACCAGGAGGTCGTCGACCGCTATTTCTTCGGCACCGCCTCCTCCATCGGCGGCATCGGCCTCAATGAGATCGCTGAGGAAACCGCGATGCGCCATCGCGACGCCTTTGGCGACGCGCCGGTTTACCGCACCTCGCTCGATGTCGGCGGCGACTATGCCTTCCGCCTGCGCGGCGAGGAGCATGCCTGGGACCCCGAGACGGTCGCGGTGCTGCAGCACGCGGTGCGCGGCAATGCGCAGGACAAGTACCGCCACTTCGCCCAGCTGGTGAACGAGGCCGGCGCCAAGACGCTGAACATCCGCTCGCTGTTCCGCATC
This sequence comes from Xanthobacteraceae bacterium 501b, assembly GCA_000378025.1. Taxonomy (GTDB): domain Bacteria; phylum Pseudomonadota; class Alphaproteobacteria; order Rhizobiales; family Xanthobacteraceae; genus Ancylobacter. The sequence goes on along the minus strand of KB899087.1, from coordinate 235,116 downwards.
CGCGAGGCGGAGGAACTTGGCCGCGCCCCGGTGCCGCTCGACGAGGTCGAGCCGGTGGCCGATATCGTCAAGCGCTTCGTCACCGGCGCGATGTCGTTCGGCTCGATCTCGCGCGAGGCGCATTCGACGCTGGCCATCGCCATGAACCGGATCGGCGGCAAGTCGAACACCGGCGAGGGCGGCGAGGAGGCGACGCGCTTCAAGCCGCTGCCGAACGGCGATTCGATGCGCTCGGCGATCAAGCAGGTGGCCTCCGGCCGCTTCGGCGTCACGGCGGACTACCTCGTCAACGCCGACATGATCCAGATCAAGATGGCGCAGGGTGCCAAGCCCGGCGAAGGCGGCCAGCTGCCCGGCCACAAGGTCGACGCGGTCATCGCCAAGGTGCGCCACTCCACCCCCGGCGTCGGCCTGATCTCGCCGCCGCCGCACCATGACATCTACTCGATCGAGGATCTGGCGCAGCTCATCTACGACCTGAAGAACGTCAACCCGGAAGCCGATATCTCGGTCAAGCTGGTGTCCGAAGTGGGCGTCGGCACGGTCGCGGCCGGCGTCGCCAAGGCGCGCGCCGACCACATCACCGTCTCCGGCTTCGAGGGCGGCACCGGCGCTTCCCCGCTCACCGCCATCAAGCATGCCGGCTCCCCCTGGGAGATCGGCCTTGCCGAGGCGCACCAGACGCTGGTGCTGAACAATCTACGCGGGCGCATCGCCCTGCAGGTCGATGGCGGCCTGCGCACCGGGCGCGACGTGGTGATCGGCGCCCTGCTCGGCGCCGACGACTTCGCCTTCTCCACCGCGCCGCTGATCGCGGCCGGCTGCATCATGATGCGCAAGTGCCACCTCAACACCTGCCCGGTTGGCGTCGCCACCCAGGACCCGGTGCTGCGCAAGCGCTTCAAGGGCACGCCCGAGCATGTCATCAACTACTTCTTCTTCGTCGCCGAGGAAGTGCGCGAGCTGATGGCCGTGATGGGCGTGCGCAACTTCAACGAGCTGATCGGCCACTCCGACTGGCTCGACCAGCGCGAGGCGATCGAGCACTGGAAGGCGAAGGGGCTCGACTTCAGCCGCATCTTCGCCAAGCCGGAGGTCGGCCCCGAGGTCGCGATCTACCACACCGAGCGGCAGAACCACCCGATCCAGAACGTGCTCGACCGCACCCTGATCGCGCAGGCGATGCCGGCGCTGGAGAGCGGCGAGAAGGTGGTGATCCACAGCCCGATCAAGAGCATCAACCGCTCCGTCGGCGCCATGCTCTCGGGCGAGGTGGCCAAGCGCTATGGCGACACCGGCCTGCCGGAGGACACGATCGACATCCACCTCACCGGCACCGCCGGGCAGGCCTTCGGCGCGTTCCTGGCTACCGGCGTCTCGATGACGCTGGTCGGCGAGGCCAATGACTATGTCGGCAAGGGCCTTTCCGGCGGCCGCATCGTGGTGCAGCCGGCCAAGGACAGCGCCATCGTGCCTGAGGATTCGATCATCGTCGGCAACACCGTGATGTACGGCGCTACCTCGGGCGAGTGCTACTTCCACGGCGTCGCCGGCGAGCGCTTCGCGGTGCGCAATTCCGGCGCCATCGCGGTGGTCGAGGGCACGGGCGACCATGGCTGCGAGTACATGACCGGCGGCATCGTCGTCGTCATCGGCCAGACTGGGCGCAACTTCGCGGCCGGCATGTCCGGCGGCGTCGCCTATGTGCTCGACGAGGACGGCACCTTCAAGAAGCGCTGCAACCTCTCCATGGTCGATCTTGAGCCGGTGGAAGAGGAAGAAGCCCTGCTGGAGCGGCTGCACCACCATGGTGGCGACCTGGAGTTCAAGGGCCGCATCGACATCATGGCGGATATGGGCCACCACGACGAGGAGCGTCTGCACCAGCTGATCGCCAAGCACCTGCACTACACGGGTTCGCAGCGGGCGCAGACCATCCTCGACAATTGGGCGAGCTATCGCGGCAAGTTCGTCAAGGTGATGCCCGTCGAGTACCAGCGGGCGCTGCGCGAAATGGAGAAAATGCGCGGCTTGCAGGCGGCCGAATAGGCCGCCGCTGCACCGATCGCGCGTCATCCCGGCCAAGCCCGAAGGGCGCCGAGCCGGGATCGCTCTCCGCAGGAGGACGATCCCGGATACCGCCTCGCGGCGGTTCCGGGATGACGGCGGACGGTGGAGAGACCAGCAGCTTGGCGCGGCGCTCTGCCGCGCCGCCATTTTCCAACTGGCATGTTTGATGTATCTGGCACCGGAGGTGGAATGCCTCCAAGGTGGCGGTGCTCCGCGAAAGAGGGCGCAATGGGCAAGGTTACGGGCTTTCTCGAAATCGATCGGCGCGAGGCGAAGTATCAGCCGGCGTCCGATCGCATTCGTCACTTCCGCGAATTCACCCTGCCCCTGCCGGACGCGGAGGTGGCCAACCAGGCCTCGCGCTGCATGGATTGCGGCGTGCCGTTCTGCCATGGGCCCAATGGCTGCCCGGTGCACAACCAGATCCCGGACTGGAACGACCTCGTCTATAACGGCAATTGGGAAGAGGCGGCGCGCAACCTGCACTCGACCAACAACTTCCCCGAATTCACCGGCCGCATCTGCCCCGCGCCCTGCGAGGAAGCCTGCACGCTGAACCTCGAAGACGTGCCGGTCGCGATCAAGACCGTCGAGCAGGCCATTGCCGACCGGGCGTGGAAGGCCGGCTGGGTCAAGCCCGAGCCCGCCGCGCACAAGACCGGCCGCAAGGTCGCCGTCGTCGGCTCCGGCCCGGCCGGCATGGCGGCGGCGCAGCAGCTCGCCCGCGCCGGGCACGAGGTGCATGTCTATGAGCGCGAGCCCAAGGCCGGCGGCCTGCTGCGCTACGGCATTCCCGACTTCAAGATGGAAAAGCACTATATCGACCGCCGCGTCACCCAGATGGAAGGCGAAGGCGTCACCTTCCATTACGGCGTCAATGTCGGCGTCACCACGCCGCTCGACGAATTGCTGGAAGGCCATGACGCGGTGCTGATGTGCGGCGGCTCGGAAGCCCCGCGCGACCCCGCTTTGCCCGGCCAGGAGCTGCTCGGCGTGCACTACGCCATGCCCTATCTGGTGCAGCAGAACCGCCGCGTCGGCCATGAGGACGTGTCGCGCGACGAGCCCATTCTCGCCGCCGGCAAGCATGTGGTGGTGATCGGCGGCGGCGACACCGCCTCCGACTGCGTCGGCACGGCGTTCCGCCAAGGGGCGCTGTCGGTGCACCAGCTCGACATCCGCCCGGTTCCCCCGCTGAAGGAGGACAAGCTGGCGGTGTGGCCCTACTGGCCGACCAAGTTCCGCACCTCCTCCTCGCAGGCCGAGGGCGCCGAGCGCGAATTCGCCGCCGCCACGCTCGGCATCGAGGGCAAGAAGGGCCACGTCACCTCGGTGAAGTGCGCCCGCGTCGACGCCAAGCGCCAGCCCATCCCCGGCACCGAGTTCCTCATCAAGGCCGATCTGGTCTTCATCGCGCTCGGCTTCATCCACCCGCTGCGCGAGGGGATGCTGGAGCAGGAGGGCCTCGCCCTCGACAAGCGCGGCAATGTCGGCGCGACCGATCTCGACTACGCCACCAGCGTGCCGAAGCTGTTCGCCGCCGGCGACATGCGGCGCGGCCAGTCGCTGGTGGTGTGGGCGATCCGCGAGGGCCGCCAGGCGGCGCAGTCGATCGACACCTTCCTGATGGGCAGCTCCGTCCTGCCGCGCTGAGCATCCGCAAAACGAACGTCGCAAAAGCCGGGCCTCGCGCCCGGCTTTTTCATGCCGGGCGAAGGCTCAGGGCCAAGCTTCAGGGCGCGGGCGTCGGCGTGGCGGTGAGCGGGGCCTGCGGCATGGGGGGCACCAGCGGTTCCTCCGGCTGGCCCGGCGGCCAGCGGAAATCGTCGGTGCGCCCGGCCACAACAGGCGGGGCCGTGCCCTCCACCAGCATGCGGGCCGGCGTGGGCGTGGCGTCCGCTTCCGCCACGGGCGAGGTGCGGGTCTCGTTGGCCGACAGCGCGCCCGGCGCGCCGGCAAGGGTGCGGGCGTTGCCGGCCGGCGGGCCGCCGGTCAGCATGATGATGGACGGGCGCGTCTCCGCCGGGTCCGCCGCCGTCGGAGGCAGGTCCTTGCCGGTGAGCAGATCGTCGAGTTTCTGGTCGACGAAGAAGGCCAGCTTGCGCGCCCCCGCGCGGGTGAAGCCGACCCCGTCGGCGGTGCGCAGGCGGCGGCGCTGGCCATCCACCGCCGGGCCGGACATCATGAACTTGCCGTTCTCGTCGACGAAGCCATCGGTGACATCGACGAAGAGGAAGCCGGCGCGCTCCACCATTTCCTTCAAAAGGGCGTTGTAGCGGGCGATCTGCTCGTTGCGCACCGCGTCTTCCACCGGCGGCAGGCCCACCACCACCACGTTGCGGCGCTGCAGCTTCAGCGCCAGCAGGAAATCCTCGACCCGGCGGGAATAGAGGTCGCGCCAGCGCTCGTCGAACAGCTCGGCCCGGACGCCGGCCGCGTCGGTGATCGGCTCCAGATCATGGCTGCCGGCCAGCACCACGATGACATTGGCCTGCTCGTTGCCGGTCGGCAATTGCCGCGCGGCGGCGATGAGGTCCACGCCGCTGCCCGGGGCGAAGCCGGCATCGGCCTCGGCGCGGGCGACGACGGCGGCGGTCTCGCGGTCGGCGGCGAAGGCGTCCGCCAGCCCCTGCGCCAGCGTGCCCGCCTGCTCGTCGCCGAACACCAGTACGACTTCCTTCACCTCGGCGGAGGCGGCGCGGGCCTCGCTGGACGAGGCATAGACCTTGCCGCGCGGCTCGGCCGGCGGCTGCGCCACCACGGGCGGCGGCGGCGCCAGTTCCGGCTCCATCGGGCGCATGCGCCGGGGCCGGTTGTCGCGGCCGCCGAACAGATCGATCAAGGGCTGGAACGGCGACCAGGAGCGGCTCGGCGCGGCGGCCTGCGGCGGGACGGCCCGCTGCTGTTGCTGCGGGCGCGCCTGCTGGCGCTGCTGCTGTGGCTGGGGGCGCTGCTGTTGGGAGGGGCGGGCCGAGGGCTGGCCGACATCCGCCGGCGGGCGGAACCAGTCGTTCTGCGCCTGCGCCAGCGAACAGCCGGCGACCAGCACGCCGGCCACCGCCAGCGCCTTCAGTCCCAGCCATTTGCCGCGCCGCCCGCGCATGAGCCGTCTCCCGCGTGCCTGTAGCGATGCCGACACCGGCACCCCTCGCACGGGTGAACCATTATCGCGGCTGTTTCAAGACCCCCGCACCGAAGCGCCGGTATCAGGACCCGCCGCGCAGGCTCTCCAGCACCTCGCCGCTGGCCATGCCATCGGGCGGCAGGCCCACCGCGACCTGATAGTCGCGCACCGCCGCCCGCGTCTGCGCGCCGATCGCGCCATCATGCGGGCCAACCTCATAGCCGCGCGAGGCGAGGCGCTTCTGCAGTTCCGACCGCTCATTGCGCGAAAGGGCGCGCTGGTCCGGCCAGGGCTGGACGAAGGGTCCGCCACCGCGCAGGCGATCGGCGAGATGGCCGATGGCGAGCGCATAGGCGTCGGCCGGGTTGTAGCTGAGAATGGCCTTGAAATTGTCGGTCATCAGGAAGGCCGGGCCCTTGGCGCCGGCGGGCAGCAGCAGATAGGCGGTCTCGCCGGCGGGCGGCATCGGCCGGCCATCGGGGCGATGGATGCCGAGCGCCGCCCATTCGCGCATCGGCTTGCGGATGTTCTTGTCGGCGAGCAGATAGTCGAAGCGACGCGGCAGCACCACCTCATAGCCCCAGGAACGGCCCTGCTGCCAGCCGCCGCGCTTCAGCTTGTTGGCGGTGGAGCCCATGGCGTCCGCCACCGAATCCACCACATTGCGGTGACCGTCGCCGTCGAAATCCACCGCGTCGCGCTGGAAGGCGGTGGGCATGAACTGGGTGAGGCCGAAGGCGCCGGCCCAGGAGCCGCGCAGATGGCTCTCGGGGATGTCGCCCCGGTCGACGATGCGCAGGGCGGCGACGAACTCGTCGCGGAAATAGGGCTTGCGGCGGCCGACGCAGGCGAGCGTGCCGGTGGCCTCGATCACCGGGTAGGAGCCGCGCGCGCTGCCGTAATTGGTTTCGATGCCCCAGATCGCCGCCACCACATAGCGGTCGACGCCATATTGGCGCTCGACCTCGGCGAACACGGCCGCGTTTTGCGCCATCGCCTCGCGGCCCTTGCGGATGCGGGTCTCGGAGACCAGCATCTCGACATAGTCGCCGGCGGTGCGGGTGAATTCGGGCTGGGTCTGCAGCTTCTCCATGATGCCCATATCGGGCTTCAGCCCCGCCGTGTAGCGGCGGAAGCCGGCGGCGGAGACGCCCGCCGCCCGCGCCTTCGGCTCCAGCGCGGCGATGCAGCGGCTAAAATTCGCCTCGTCGCGGGCCAAGGCGGCGGGGGTCATGTCGGGATGGGTGGACGGCGCGGCGGTGGAAGCGGTGGCAGCGGCCGTCGGACGGACCTGCGGGCGCGCCTGCGCCACCGTGCGCGGCGCAGTGGCCTGGGCCGCCGGCGGCGCGGAGAACGCGCCTGTGATGTCGTCGGAGCCTGCGCATCCGGAAAGGCCGAAGCAGACGATGGCGACGCCGGCAACAAAGCCGGCATGCCCCCGGGCGGAGGCCGTGCGGTGAACCATGAGGCAATCCTAACGCAGAAACCGGCGATGATTAGGCCAGCCTCATGGTTGCGGGGGTGTTAACGCCGCGTCACTTTCCTCAGCGGCACCGCCGCCTCACGCGGAAAGTGAACGTGGGGGAACCTATTCCGCCACCTCCGCGTTAACCCGCCGGTTTATTGACACAAGCGAAGCGTTAAGCTCGTTCGGTTACGAGTTTCGCTCTTTCGGCCTGAACCTGCGTCATCAAAAGCGGCATATTTCCCCGATGGTAAAACCTATTCGCAAAGCGATCCTCCCCGTCGCCGGCCTCGGCACGCGCTTCCTGCCCGCCACCAAGGCGGTGCCGAAGGAAATGCTGACCGTGGTGGATCGTCCCGTCGTGCAGCATGTGGTGGACGAGGCGCGCGCCGCCGGCATCGAGCACATCGTCTTCGTCACCGGCCGCAACAAGGGCGTGATCGAGGACCATTTCGACCGCCAGTACGAGCTGGAAGACACGCTGGCGGAGCGCGGCAAGCTGAAGATGCTGGAGCTGCTGCGCGAGGAGACCATGGGTCCCGGCGCCACCAGCTTTACCCGCCAGCAGCTTCCGCTCGGCCTCGGCCATGCGGTGTGGTGCGCCCGCGACATCATCGGCAACGAGCCCTTCGCGCTGCTGCTGCCGGACATGCTGCACAAGCCGACCAACGGCAAGGGCTGCCTCGGCCAGATGGCCGAAGCCTACAAGCGCACCGGCGGCGGCAACCATCTGGCGGTCTATGAGGTGCCGCCCGAGCAGACCGACCAATACGGCATTGTCGGCCTCGGCGACGAAATGGCCGATGGCGTGCACAAGATCGCCCGCATGGTCGAGAAGCCGAAGAAGCACGACGCCCCGTCCAACCTCGCCATTTCCGGCCGCTATATCCTCCAGCCGGAGATCTTCGACCTGCTCGCCACCCAGGAGCGCGGCGCCGGCAACGAGATCCAGCTGACCGATTCCATGCTCAAGCTGGCGCAGACGCAGGATTTCTACAGCGTCACCTTTGACGGCGCGATCTATGATTGCGGCTCGAAGCTCGGCTTCCTGATGGCCAATGTCGCCTACGCGCTGGACAATCCGGAAATCTCCGGCTCCTTCCGCCCCGAGCTCGACGCGCTGCTGGCCAGGGGCTGAGCGGGACGCGATCGCCAAAAAAAGGGCGCCGCACGGCGCCCTTTTGCTTGATCGGCGTGCGGTCAGGCCCGCCAATAGTCCGCCGCGCCGTCCGGCAGCGTCGCCAGCACCCGGTCAAAGGCCCCGGCGTCGACATGACGGCGCAGCGCCCGCGCCACCTCGACCAGACAATTGTCGGGCGCGAAATTGTGGTGCTGGCGCAGGCCCTGCACCTCCCGCGTCAGCGTCGCCCGATCGGCGAAGGGCAGCACCGGCTCCGAAATATCCCAGCGCGAGACGAAGATGGCGCGCAGGATCGGCGGCAGCGCATCGGCGAAGTTGAGCGCCTGCTGCACCGCCAGCCGGCGGCGGAAGGTGCGCAGCACGCCCTCGACCATGGTGTAGGTCTGGTTGCGGGTGGCAAGGCCCGACCCGTCGCGGGCATCGGCGAGGAAGCGCTCGAAATCGTCGGATGCGTGCTGCAGCTCCATCGGTATCGGCATTGCATTCCTCCGCCCCTGCAAGAAGGGCCCCCGCGAGAGGGCCCTTCGGTCTTTTACAGGATGATGAGGCGTGTGGAGGCCGTCAGGCCGCCTCATCCACCGTGCGGGCGCGGGTGTCGAACAGCAGCTCGTTCGCCCCGCGCTCGACCTTCACCGCGTCGCCATCCTTCACCGTGCCGGCGAGGATGCGGCCGGCCAGCGGGTCCTGCAGCAGCTTCTGGATCACCCGCTTGAGCGGGCGCGCGCCATAGGCCGGGTCGTAGCCCTTCTCGGCGAGGAAGTCCCGCGCCTCGGGGGTGATCTCCAGCGCGATCTTGCGCTCTTCCAGCAGCTTCTCCAGCCGCTTGACCTGGATATCGACGATCGCGCCCATCTGGTCGCGGCGCAGCCGGTGGAACAGCACGATCTCGTCGACGCGGTTGAGGAATTCCGGGCGGAAATGCGAACGCACCACACCCATCACCTCGTCCCGCACCGCTTCGCTGTCCTCCCCGTCGGGCTGGTTCACCAGATATTCCGCCCCGAGATTCGAGGTCATGATGATCAGCGTGTTGCGGAAGTCGACCGTGCGGCCCTGCCCGTCCGTCAGGCGCCCGTCATCGAGCACCTGGAGGAGGACGTTGAACACGTCCGGATGCGCCTTCTCGATCTCGTCGAACAGCACGACCTGATAGGGCCGGCGCCGCACCGCCTCGGTGAGCGCGCCGCCCTCCTCATAGCCGACATAGCCGGGAGGGGCGCCGATCAGCCGGGAGACCGAGTGCTTCTCCATGTATTCCGACATGTCGAGGCGCACCAGCGCGGTGTCGTCGTCGAACAGGAACGACGCCAGCGCCTTGGTCAGCTCGGTCTTGCCAACGCCGGTGGGGCCGAGGAAGATGAACGAGCCGATCGGCCGGTTCGGGTCCTGCAGGCCGGCCCGGGCGCGGCGCACCGCGGTCGAGACGGCCTCCACGGCCTCCTTCTGGCCCACCACGCGCTTGGAGAGCATGTCCTCCATGCGCAGCAGCTTGTCCTTCTCGCCCTCCAGCATCTTGTCGACGGGAACGCCGGTCCAGCGCGAGACGACGCCGGCGATGTGGTCGGGCGTCACCGCCTCCTCCATCATCGTGCCGGCCTTCACCTCGCCAGCGGCGTCCTTCGCCTCAATGGTGGCGAGCTTCTTCTCCAGCGCGGGGATGGTGCCATAGGCGAGTTCGCCCGCCTTCTGGTACTCGCCCGAGCGCTGGGCTATGGCGAGGTCGGCGCGCGCCTTTTCGAGATCGCTCTTGATCTTCTGGGCGTCGCCGAGCTTCTCCTTCTCCGCCTTCCAGCGCGAGGTGATGGACGCGGACTGCTCCTCCAGATTGGCGAGCTCCTTCTCCAGCTTCTTCAGCCGGTCCTTGGAGCCGGTGTCGGTCTCCTTTTTCAGCGCCTCCTGCTCGATGCGCAGGCGCACGATCTCGCGGTCGATATTGTCCAGTTCCTCGGGCTTGGAATCGACCTGCATGCGCAGGCGCGAGGCCGCCTCGTCGACCAGGTCGATCGCCTTGTCGGGCAGGAACCGGTCGGTGATGTAGCGGTTGGACAGCGTCGCCGCCGCCACCAGCGCCGAATCGGTGATCCGCACGCCGTGGTGCAGCTCGTACTTCTCCTTGATGCCGCGCAGGATGGACACCGTGTCCTCCACCGTCGGCTCGGAGACGAAGACCGGCTGGAAGCGACGGGCGAGCGCCGCGTCCTTCTCCACATGCTTGCGGTACTCGTCGAGCGTGGTGGCGCCGACGCAGTGCAGCTCGCCGCGCGCCAGCGCCGGCTTGAGCAGGTTCGACGCATCCATGGCGCCGTCGGTCTTGCCGGCGCCGACCAGCGTGTGCATCTCGTCGATGAACAGGATGATCCCGCCCTCGGCCGTCTCGACTTCGGAGAGCACGCTCTTCAGCCGCTCCTCGAACTCGCCGCGGTATTTCGCGCCGGCGATCAGCGAGCCCATGTCGAGCGCCAGCAGGCTCTTGTCCTTCAGGCTCTCGGGCACGTCGCCATCGACGATGCGCAAGGCGAGGCCTTCGACGATCGCCGTCTTGCCGACGCCGGGCTCGCCGATCAGCACCGGGTTGTTCTTGGTGCGGCGGGACAGGACCTGGATGGTGCGGCGGATTTCCTCGTCGCGACCGATCACCGGGTCGAGTTTGCCCTCGCGCGCCGCCTCGGTGAGGTCGCGGGCATATTTCTTCAGCGCGTCATAGGCGTTCTCCGCCGTGGCGCTGTCGGCCGTGCGGCCCTTGCGCAGCGCCTCGATGGCGGTGTTGATCTTCTGCGGCGTCGCTCCGGCCTTGAGGAGGATCTTGCCCGCCTCGCTGTCCTTCTCCAGCGCCAAAGCGAGCAGCAGCCGCTCGACCGTGACATAGCCGTCGCCGGCCTTCTTCGCCGCCTGCTCGGCCGCCTCGAAGACGCGGGCGGTGCCCGGGGCGAGGTAGACCTGGCCGGCGCCGGAACCCTGCACCTTGGGCAGCTTCTTCAGCGCCGCCTCGGTATCGGCCAGCACGATGCGGGGATCGCCGCCGCTGCTGGTGATCAGCCCGGCGCACAGGCCTTCCGGATCGTCGAGCAGAACCTTCAGCAGGTGCTCGGGGGTGAATTGCTGGTTGCCCTCTCGCAGGGCAAGCGACTGGGCGGACTGGACAAATCCGCGCGCGCGTTCGGTGTAGATTTCAAAATTCATGTCGCAAAGCCTCCTGGCCCCCCGTCCGCCCTGACGGCACGAACGGTCACTCGGGACGACGGCGCCCGTATCCCGGCCGCCGCAACGGACCCCGTTGTGGCGATCCGTCGGTCCTCATGTAGTGTGGCGGATCGGCAACGGAAGGGCGTTGCGCAGGATCAAGCGCGGATTTTGTCAGGCCGCCGCCGGTGCGACATCCGGGGCGGCATCGGCCCTGCCGGGCGCGGTGCCGCCCGGGCAGCCGCCGATCACATAGGCGCCGCCCGCCAGCAGCGCCACGGCGCCCAGAGCGAGGAAGGCGGAGGGATAGCCGAGCTGCTGCGCCACAACGCCGCCAAGCAGGGTGGAGAGCGAGGCGCCTATGCCCTGCGCCGTCATCGCGAAGCCGAGGCCGAGATTGAACCGGCCCGACCCGGCGAGGATGCGGGCGACGAGGCCGGGCGTCGCCACCCCGAGCAGGCCGGCGCCGACGCCGTCGAGAACCTGCACCGGAACGAGCGCCCAGGCGGCGCCATAATACACCGCCGCCGCCGCGATCACCCCGCGAATCGGCAGCGCCGCGAGGGCGAGCAGCAGCACGAGCCGATAGCCCCGACGCGCGCCGAGCCAGGCGGCGACCAGCGCCATCGGGATCATCGTGCCCTGCGCCACCACGACCGTGGTCGCGGTCAGGGCGCTCGGGTCTGCGCCAGCAGTCGCCACCATGGCCTGGCCGAACAGCGGCAGCATCGCCGCATTGCCAAGATGGAACAGGCCAAACGTGACCGCCGCCGTGACGAGGGCCGGCTCGCGCAGGAGCTTGCCGATGCTCTCATGGGCCTTGCCCGCCCCGGCCGGGGAGGCAGCCCCGCCCCGCGCGGCCTCATGGTCGATGGCGTCCGCCGGGATCGCCAGCACCGACAGCGCGCCGAGAACCGCCATGGCGCCGAGCAGCGCGAACACCGCCGGCAGGCCGAACCACCAGCCGAGCACCCCCGCCAGCACGGCGGCGAGGATGTTGCCCGCGTGGTTGAACGCCTCGTTGCGCCCCAGCTGGTGATCGAAGGCCGCCGGGCCGACCAGGCCCAGGGTCAGGCCGGCAATGGCCGGCAGCAGCGCGGCGGCGGCGATGCCGTTCACCGCCTGCGCCACCGCCACCGCGGCGAAATAGGGTACGGCGAGAATGGTCAGCGAGGCCGCGAGGATCGCCACCGAACCGAAAACGATGATCGCCCGCTTGGCCCGGCTGGCATCGACCAGCGCCCCCATCGGCATGGTCGCAACCATGGCGACCAGCCCGCCCAGCGTCATCACGAGGCCAATCTCGGCCGGGCTCCAGCTCTTTTCCTGCAGGAACACGCCGAGAAACGGCCCGAGCCCGTCACGCACATCGGCGAGGAACAGGTTCAGCGCGGCAAGCGCCGCCAGTGGGGAGAGCAGCGCGGCTGTGGAAGGCGAAGAGCGCATGATGGGATTCCGGCGGTGGCATCGCACCGATAAGCCGCCGGCCGCCGGAGGGTTCCGGCGTACCGGACGATGCCTGACGGCAATTAAGCCTAGGCCGCCGCGCGGCGCTCCGCCAGCATCATGTAGTTGACCGAGAGGTCGCTTGAGCGCCGCCATTCATCCGCCAGCGGGTTGAACACCACGCCCTCGCGCGCGACCACGTCGAGCCCGCCCGTCTCCAGCGCCGCCTGCAGCTCCTCGGGGGTGACGAAGCGCTTCCAGTCATGCGTGCCGCGCGGCAGCCAGCCGAGCACATATTCGGCGCCGACAATGGCGAGGGCGAAGGAGCGCTTGGTGCGGTTCAGCGTCGCCGCGACCATCAGGCCGCCCGGCTTCACCATCTCCGCCGCGCGGGCAAGGAACAGGTCGACATCGGCGACATGCTCCACCACCTCCATCGCCATCACCACGTCGAATCGCTCGCCGGCATCGGCCAGCGCCTCGGCGGTGGTGGCGCGGTAGTCGACGCCAACGCCGCTTTCTTCCGCATGCAGCGCGGCGATCCGCACATTGCGCTCGGCCGGATCGATGCCGGTGACGCTAGCGCCCATGCGGGCCAGCGGCTCGCTGAGCAGGCCGCCGCCGCAGCCAATATCGAGCAGGCGCAGCCCTTCCAGCGGGCGGATGGCACGCGGGTCGCGGCCGAAATGGGCGGTGATCTTCTCGCGCAGATAGGCCAGCCGCACCGGATTGAACCTGTGCAGAACCCGCATCTTGCCGCGCGGATTCCACCATTCGGCGGCGAGCGCGGCAAAGCGTTCCACTTCGCGGGGATCGACGGTGGTGGCGGTTGCGGTCATCGACGCCTCATCTTCGCCCGGCCGTGCCGAGAGGGATTCCAAGCTCGCGCGACGGCGTTGCGGGCGCGGCGCGAGGTGGATATGTATACGCGCCTTTTGGGCCGGGAGCTCACATTCTCCCGCCCGGCCCCACAGAAGAACACGGTACGGTTTCCCGCAATGGCACGTCTGGTGATGAAGTTCGGCGGCACCTCGGTCGCCAACATTGAGCGCATTCGCATTGTTGCGCGGCACGTCAAACGGGAAGTGGAGGCCGGCCACCAGGTCGCGGTCGTCGTCTCGGCCATGTCCGGCAAGACCAATGAGCTGGTCGCCTGGTGCCGCGAGGCCGCCCTGCTGCACGATGCGCGCGAATATGATTCCATCGTCGCCTCCGGCGAGCAGGTGACCTCAGGCCTGCTGGCCATCGTGCTGCAGGAGATGGGCATTTCCGCCCGCTCCTGGCTCGGCTGGCAGCTGCCCATTTCGACCGACGACGCCCATGGCGCGGCGCGCATTCTCGACGTGAATGGCGAGGAGATCATCAACCGCTTCGCCCAGGGCGAGGTGGCTGTGATCGCCGGCTTCCAGGGCATTCACCTGCCCAGCGGGCGCCTCACCACGCTCGGGCGCGGCGGTTCGGACACCTCAGCGGTGGCGATCGCCGCCGGCATCAAGGCCGACCGCTGCGACATCTACACCGATGTCGACGGCGTCTACACCACCGACCCGCGCATCGTGCCGAAGGCGCGCCGGCTGGAGAAGATCGCCTTCGAGGAAATGCTGGAAATGGCGTCGCTCGGCGCCAAGGTGCTGCAGGTGCGCTCGGTCGAACTGGCCATGGTACACAAGGTCCGCACCTTCGTGCGCTCCAGCTTCACCGATCCGGACGCACCGGAACTCAAGACCGCCGGCGACCCGCCCGGCACCCTGATTTGCGACGAGGAGGAAATCGTGGAGAGTGAAGTCGTCACCGGCATCGCCTTCGCCCGGGACGAAGCCCAGGTCAGCATCCGCCATGTGCCGGACCAGCCCGGCATCGCGGCGAACGTGTTCGTGCCGCTCGCGGAAGCGAACATCAATGTCGACATGATCGTCCAGAACATTTCGGCCGAGGGCTTCACCGACATCACCTTCACCGTGCCGACCGCCGATTTCGAGCGCGCCAAGGCCACGCTCGCCGGCGTGCGCGACCAGATCGGCTTCCAGAGCATCGAAGGCGCGACGGATGTGGTGAAGGTCTCGATCATCGGCATCGGCATGCGCAGCCATGCCGGCGTCGCGGCGCGTGCGTTCAAGTCGCTTTCCGAGCGCGGGATCAACATCCGCGCCATCTCCACCTCCGAGATCAAGATCTCGGTGCTGATCGACGCCGCCTATACCGAGCTTGCCGTGCGAACGCTGCATTCGGTATACGGGCTGGACGCCTGAGTTCAGGCAACGGCGCGGCGCGAGTCGCGCCGCGTTAAGACGCTCCGGGATAGCGGCTCCCGGAAACCGAGGACGGCCAATGCGTGGCGCGCTCGGCGGCCCGCGCGTGCTTTTGAGGCGTCTCCGCGAGGTCATGGCGGAGCCGGTGAGCGCGCAGGACCGCCTCGACAAGATCGTGGTGCTGATCGCGGCCAACATGGTGGCCGAGGTGTGCTCGGTCTATGTGCTGCGCGTCGATGGCACGCTTGAGCTCTATGCCACCGAGGGCCTGAACCGCACCGCCGTGCATCTCACGGTGATGCGGATCGACGAGGGCCTCGTTGGCACCGTGGCCCGCGAGGCCGAGCCGATCAGCCTGTCCAATGCGCAGGCGCACCCGGCCTTCTCCTACCGGCCGGAAACGGGCGAAGAGATCTACCACTCCTTCCTCGGCGTGCCGATCCTGCGGGCCGGCAACACGCTCGGCGTGCTTGTCGTGCAGAACCGCGCCCACCGCTCCTATACCGAGGAGGAGATCGAGGCGCTGCAGACCACGGCCATGGTGCTGGCCGAGATCATCGCCTCGGGCGAACTCACCGCCATGGCGCTGCCCGGCGCCGAGCCGGCCGCCCGCCGGCCGCTGCATCTCAAGGGCCTCGCGCTGTCGGAAGGCATCGGCCTCGGCCATGTGGTGCTGCACGAGCCGCGCATCGAAGTCACCAAGGTCATCGCCGACGACCTGCCGGCGGAGCTGAAGCGGCTCGACGGCGCGGTGGAGACGCTGCGCGCCTCGATCGACACCATGCTGGAGGATGAGGGCGTCGCCCGCGTCGGCGAGCACCGCGAGATCCTCGAAGCCTACCGCATGTTCGCCCATGATCGCGGCTGGATCGGCCGCATGCGCGAGGCCGTGATGACCGGCCTCACCGCCGAGGGCGCGGTGGAGCGGGTGCAGTCCGACACCCGCGCCCGCATGCTGCGCAT
Organism: Xanthobacteraceae bacterium 501b; assembly: GCA_000378025.1. Classification (GTDB taxonomy): domain Bacteria; phylum Pseudomonadota; class Alphaproteobacteria; order Rhizobiales; family Xanthobacteraceae; genus Ancylobacter. The sequence goes on along the minus strand of KB899087.1, from coordinate 219,478 downwards.
GACCGACCCTTACTTGCGCGAGCGTATGCACGATCTGGACGATCTGGCCAACCGGCTGCTGCGCCAGCTCACCGGCCGCACCGCCGGCTCGGACCATGACCGGCTGCCGGACAATGCCGTCATCGTCGCCCGCAATATGAGCCCGGCGGCGCTGCTGGACTATGACCGCACCCGCATTCGCGGCCTCGTGCTGGAAGAAGGCGCGGCGACCAGCCATCTGACCATCGTCGCCCGCGCGCTCGGCATATCCGCCGTCGGCCACATGGAAAATGTCGTCGGTCAGGTCGATGCCGGCGACGCGGTGATTGTCGACGGCGTCAGCGGCGAGGTGCATATCCGCCCGCCGGCCGATGTCGAAAGCGCCTATGCCGAGAAGGTGCGCTTCCGCGCCAAGCGGCTGGAGCGCTACGCCGCCCTGCGCGACGTGCCGACCGTCACCAAGGACGGCACGCCGATCGAGCTGCATCTCAATGCCGGCCTGCTGGTCGACCTGCCGCATATCGAGGAGACCGGCGCGACCGGCATCGGCCTGTTCCGCACCGAACTGCAGTTCATGATCGCCTCCGCCTTCCCGCGCACCAATGAGCAGCTGAAGCTCTATCGCTCGGTGCTGGACGCGGCGGGCGACCGGCCGGTGGTGTTCCGCACCCTCGATATCGGCGGCGACAAGGTGCTGCCCTATATGCGGGCGATCGAGGAAGAGAACCCGGCGCTGGGCTGGCGCGCCATCCGCCTTGGCCTCGACCGGCCCGGCCTGCTGCGCAGCCAGATCCGCGCCTTGCTGCGCGCCGCCACCGGGCGCGAATTGCGGCTCATCTTCCCGATGGTGTCGGCGGTGGAGGAATATGACCGCGCCCACCACATCGTCGAGCGCGAGCTGACCCATCTGCGCCGGCACGGCCACGGCCTGCCCGAGCGCGTGCTGGTGGGGGTGATGCTGGAAGTGCCGGCGCTGCTGTTCCAGCTCGACCTGCTGTTCAGCCGGGTGGATTTCGCCTCGGTCGGCTCCAACGATCTGGTGCAGTTCCTCTATGCCGCCGATCGCGGCAATTCGCGCGTCGCCGACCGCTTCGACCCGCTGGCCCCGGCGGCGCTGCGGGCGCTGAAGATGATCATCGACAAGGCGGCCGAATACGGCAAGCCGGTCACGCTGTGCGGCGAACTCGCCTCGCGGCCGCTGGAGGCGCTGGCGCTGGCCGCGATCGGCTATCGCCGGCTCTCGGTCTCCCCGGCCTCCTATGGCCCGGTGAAGGCGATGCTGCTCGAACTCGATTTGCCCGCCGCTTCCGCCTTTGTCGAACCGCTGCTCGGCATTCGCGGCGAGGTGGCGTCGCTGCGCCCGCAGCTCGCCGCCTTCGCCGCGAAAGCCGGCCTGCCGCTGTGAGTGCCGCCGCGTGACCGCCCTGCCCGATGTCCGGCTCGACCAGCTTCTCGCGCGCCATGCCGAGATCGAGCACGCCCTCTCCGCCAGCCCGGAGGCGGAAACCTATGTCCGCCTGTCGCGGGAGTTTTCCGACCTGTCGCCACTGGTCGAGAGCGTGAAGGCGCTGCGCCGCGCCGAGCGCCAGCTGAAAGAGGCCCGCACCCTCGCCACCGAGGCTTCCGGCGACCGCGAGATGGCGGCGATGGCGCAGGAGGAGGCGGACACGCTGGAGGAGGAGGTGGAAACCCTCTCCCACGCCGTGCGGCTCGCCTTGCTGCCCAAGGACGCGATGGATGAGCGCGGCGTCATCCTCGAAGTCCGCGCCGGCACCGGCGGCGACGAGGCGGCGCTGTTCGCCGGCGACCTGTTCCGCATGTATGAGCGCTTCGCCGGGCTGAACGGCTGGTCGGTCGAGGTGCTGTCGATGACCGAAGGCGCGGCCGGCGGCTTCAAAGAAATCGTCGCCGGCCTGCATGGCTCGGGCGCCTATGCCAAGCTGAAGTTCGAATCGGGCGTCCACCGCGTGCAGCGCGTGCCCGATACCGAGGCCTCGGGCCGCATCCACACCTCCGCCGCCACCGTAGCGGTGCTGCCTGAGGTGGAGGAGGTCGACGTCGACATCAACGAATCCGATTTACGCATCGACGTGTTCCGGGCCTCGGGCGCCGGCGGCCAGCACGTCAACAAGACCGAGAGCGCGGTCCGCATCACCCATCTCCCCACCGGCACGGTCGTGGCGGTGCAGGACGAGCGCTCGCAGCACAAGAACAAGGCCCGCGCCATGGGCATGCTGCGCGCCAAGATCTACGAGGCCGAGCGCGAGCGACGCGACAGCGCCCGCGCCAGCGAGCGCAAGGTGCAGGTCGGCTCCGGCGACCGTTCCGAGCGCATCCGCACCTATAATTTCCCGCAGGCGCGCGTCACCGACCACCGTATCGGCCTCACTTTGCACAAGCTGCCGGAAATTCTCGCCGGCGACGCGCTGGGCGAGCTGGTCGACGCGCTGACCACCGAATATCAGGCGACGCTGCTCGCCGAGGCCGAGAGCGCCGGCTGGGGCGAGCGGTGACCACCCGCACCGCCCTGCTGCGCGCCTTTGCCGCAGCCTTTGCGGAAAAGGGCCTGGAGGCGCCCGAGCGCGAAGCCCGCGCGCTGCTGCGGGTGGGGCTTGGCCTCTCCGATCTCGACTTGGTGGCGCGGGGAGAACAGGAGGTGGCGCCAGTGGACGCCGCGCGCCTTCGCGCCCTCGCCGAGCGCCGCGCCGCCGGCGAGCCGCTGGCCCGGCTGACCGGGCGGCGCGAATTCTGGAGCCTCGATTTCACCCTCGCCCCCGAGACGCTGGTGCCGCGCCCGGAGACGGAAACGCTGGTGGAAGCGGCGCTGGCGCTGTTCCCGGACCGGCGCGCGCCGCTGCGCCTTCTCGACCTCGGCACGGGCTCCGGCGCCCTGCTGGCGGCGCTGCTGAGCGAGTTTCCCGCCGCGTTCGGCATCGGCGTCGACCTGTCGCCGGGCGCCGCCCGGCAGGCGCGGGAAAACCTTGCGGCGCTTGGATTGGCGCACCGCTCGGCGGTGATGGTGGGGCACTGGGCGCAGGCGCTTGCCGGCGGCTTCGATCTCGTGGTCTCCAATCCGCCTTATATTCCCAGCACCGATATAGCGGCGCTGGAGCGGGAGGTGCGCGAGCACGACCCGCTGCTGGCGCTCGATGGTGGCCCGCAAGGGCTCGATGCCTACCGTGCGCTTGCCCGCGCCCTGCCCGGCCTGCTCGTCACCGGCGGCCATGCCGTGCTGGAACTGGGCATCGGGCAGGAGGCGGATGTCGCCGCGCTGCTCGCCGCGGCGGGGCTGCGGGTGGAGGGTCCGGCGCGGTGCGATCTCGCCGGGATCGCCCGCGCACTCATCGCCCGCAAGCCTTGATATTGCGGGAAACGCCTCAAAAAAGGGCTTGGAAGGCGATACCGAACCGATTAGTGTCAATTGCAGGAATCGTCCTGAGACATCATCTGCCTTTTGGTGATTGGAACGCCGGTCGCTCATTGATCCGAGTCGCCGTTCTCCTCGCTGGCAGTGGCATTCGGGCCCTTGCGAAAGGCCTAGATGCAACCCGTTTCATAAGGGGCGAACGCTCCAAGAGTTTATCGGCGTGGCTTCGGTTACGCGATGAAACATGGGGTCGGCCGCAGCGCATTCGTGCGCGCGCCGGGTCCGGGCCGGAGAAATGCGGTCAGGACGGATCGGTGTCGGCATGGCCGGCGGCGAAGCATCTTCGAGATGCGCTCCCATGGAAGAAGCCCGATGGTCGAGGGCGACCTGCGGCGCGACTGGAACCTCCGGGTTCCGGCCTGCGGCAGCTTTTCACCGACTTACGGCGAGATTTCCCGCCGTGCCGCTGCCGATGGCCTAGGCCGAAGGGGCGGGACTGCGGACACCGTGTGATTGACCCGCCTGTATGGCACCGAATGGGGCATCCCCGTCCGGCTTTGTGGGGCACCAGAGACCAGCTCGATGCGAAATAGTAATCAGCAGAAGCGTACGCGCGGCCGCAACAACGGCAATCGGCGCAGCCAGAATCCGCTTACGCGCGTTTATGAGTCCAACGGCCCGGATGTGAAGGTGCGAGGCACGGCGCAGCACGTCGTGGAAAAGTATCAGCAGCTGGCCCGCGACGCGCAGGCCACAGGCGATTACGTGGCGGCGGAAAACTATCTCCAGCACGCCGAGCATTACTATCGCATCATCGCCGCCGCGCAGGCGCAGTTCGGCGTGCAGGGGCAGCCCTATCAGCGCTCCGACGATGACGAATTCGACGACGAGATGGACGAGGGCGGCTCGGACAACCAGCCGGTCTACCAGACCCGCGAGCCGCAGGCGCCGCGCGACAATGGCCACCGCGACAACGGCCCGCGTGACAATGGCAACCGTGACAACGGCCAGCGCGAGAATGGACATCGCGACGGCGGCCAGCGGGACGGAAACCAGCGCGACAATGGCCCGCGTGAAGGCCAGCGCGACTTCTTCCGCGACCGCGACAACCGCCGCGACAATCGCGAACGCGGGCAGGATCGCCACCAGGAGCGCGGCCCGGACCGTAACCAGGACCAGCGCAATCAGGACCAGCGCGCGCAGGAGCCGCGCAACCAGGACCAGCGCGGACAGGACCGTGGACCGGAGCGCGACCGCAGCGAACGGCCCGACCGTCCGGAGCGCGAGCCGCGCGAAGGCCGCTGGTCGCGCGAGAGCCGCCCCTATCGCGACAATCGCGCCCCCCGCGAGGGCGGCGATGCCAACTACCGCGATCCCGCCCAACAGCCGCAGCCGCGCCTCGGGCCGGAAGTTGAGGCCGAGATCGGCCTGCCCGCCTTCATCACCCAGAGCGGCGGCACCGCCCCGGCAAGCGCCACCGCGCGCAAGACCGATGCGCCGGCCGACGCGCCGGAGGCCAAGGTTGCTCCGGCCGTTGCACCCGTGACCGCTGAGCCCGCTCCCGCAGCGGCGCCCGCCGCGCCGGCTCCCGCCGCCCCGGCGGAAGCGACGCCCGTCGCTGAGGCCCCCGCCCCGAAGACCCGCAGCCGCGCCGCCAAGCCGGCGGCGGCGGTGGCCGTGGCGCCTGAGGAGGCCCCGGCCGACGACACGGAAGGCCGCGCCCCGCGCACCCGCCGGCGCCGCTACCGCCGCAGCGATACCGAAGGCGAGGGCGAAGGCTCCGAGCCCGCCCCGGCGGAAGTCGCGGAGTGATCGGCTTCCCCGCCCGCACATGAAAAAGGCCCGGCTCAGCCGGGCCTTTTTTTGTTAGGGGGTGGAGAGGGAAGGCCGAAGGCGTCTGAAGCGGGCCTCAGAGCGTGATCCGCACCGAATCGCCGTCGGCGATAAGCCCGCCCTGCTCGATCTCGGCGAAGATGCCGCAATCGGTATGGCCGAAGGTCCGCATCAGCGTCCCCGGCACGTCCATGTCGCGCTTGGCCGTCACCGGGTCGACATTGGTGGCGGCGCAGCGGAAAATGCGCTGGGTGATCTTGAGCCGGACATGGCTGCCCACCTCGATCGTGTGGCCGACGAGGTCGAACTCCTCCCACGGCTCCATGCCGTCGAGATAGAGATTGCCGCGAAAGCGCAGCGGGTCCACCGGCTGGCCGATGATGTCGCCGAGCGCTCGGCAGCTCGCCAGATTGATCAGCGAGACATAGCCCTCGGTGGTGTCGACGAAGCGGAATTCCGGCGGAGCCGCCAGCACGCGCGGCGCGCCGCGCAGCTCATAGCGGGAATAGCGCTGGAAGAACGCCTCGATCACCTCCCGCCCTTCCGCCGTGTCGAGCGTGCCGCGCGCCACCTCGGCGCCGTCGAGCCGGATCACCAGCTCCGCCGTCGCGTCGTCGAACCGGGCTTCGAGCGCGGCCAGCCGCTCATTGCGCATGAGCATCAGGAACTTGATCTTCGGCTGGAAGGCCGGGGCTTCGGCGATGAAGCCGGAGGGCCCGTTCTCGATGGCGAAGAGCCGGTCGCCGGGGAAATACTTCCCCGCCATCAGCTCCACCAGCTCAAGCCGCTCCGGCGTCAGCCCCTTCACGGGGTAACGATAGATCGACTGGATGCTGGCAAAGGCGAGTGACTTCGCCGCATCCTCGGCCGTGGTGAAAAGTTCAGCGTCGTCGGTCGATTCGCTCATCATGCCTCACCATATCGGCTCCCAGTGTTCCCGTCAGCCGCAGCGATAATCCGCGCCCGTGGCGGCACTGCGGACGGCCCGTGTTTTGCCTGTCGTATTTTTGGCTTTTCCTCGGCCTACGAATCCGTCTCAATGGTGACGGGTTCCCTTGCCGACACCATAGGAGGGGGTCATGCCGCGGCTTTTCACCGCCCTCGAAATCCCGAGCGAAGTCGCCGAGCATCTGTCGATGCTGCGCGGCGGCCTTCCCGGCGCTCGCTGGATCAGCCCGGATTTCTATCACGTCACCCTGCGTTTCATCGGCGATGTCGACCATGCGGTCGCCCGCGACGCCGCCGCCGCGCTCGACGAGATCGAGCGCTTCGGCTTCGACCTCACCCTTTCAGGCGTCGACCAGTTCGGCAACCACAAGCCGCATTCGATCTTCGCCGGGGTGCAGGCCAACCAGGCGCTGAACGAGCTTCAGGCCGAGCATGAGCGGGCGATGAAGCGCATCGGCCTGCCGCCGGAAGGGCGCAATTTCCGCCCGCATGTCACGCTGGCCCGGCTGCGCGACGCCGCCCCCCGGCAGGTGGCGGATTATCTCGCCTTGCGCGGCTATTTCCGCAGCGCCACCTTCCAGGTCTCGCGCTTCGTCCTCTTCTCCTCGCGCGATTCCGTCGGCGGCGGACCCTACAGGGTGGAGGCCGCCTACCCGCTGATGTGACGGCGCGATGTTGCGAAAGCGCGCAATGGCAACCATGTCTGGCGGGACGGGCCTTTTCTGGACCCGTCGGGAGAGCGAGATGATCCACCGATCCGACCGTGCTTTCGACGCCGACGCCCCCGATAGGGAGGGAATCGAGGCGGAAGCCCACGCCATCCCCGGCGCCGGCGCCGAGGAGGAGGCCCGGGTGCGCGCCCGCTTCTGGCCGAAGCTGGCCGGCGCCCTGTCGCGCATTCCCTTCGCCGAGGACGCGGCGGCCGCCTATTACTGCGCGCTGGACAGCCAGACGCCGACCCGGGTGCGCGGCCTGCTGTTTGGCGCCCTCGCCTATTTCCTGCTGCCCACCGATGCGGTGCCGGACATCATTGTCGGCCTCGGCTTTACCGACGATGCGGCGGTGCTGGCGACGGCGCTGAACCTGCTGGCCAGCCATATCGGCGCCGACCACCGGGCGGCGGCCCGCGCCGCGCTTGAGCGGCTGCGCGCGTCCTGAGCATGGGCGGGAATCGCGGCCTTGCGGGGATAATCGGCCGCACGGTCCTGCCATGCCATCAATTCGCCGCCCCCCTTCCGCCAATTGAGCTTCAAACGCTTCCTATCGGAGCACCAAGGGTTCACAGCCGCGGACAGCGCGGATATCCCTGATGCCGCCGATACGGAGAATCACGCGGAGCCGCCCCGGCGGCCCGAGGATACGGAGGATGCAGACCATGGCACGACGCACCGTGCGCGCCGCCCTCGCCGGCCTGGCAATGGCAATGATCGGGATCGGCGGCGCCAGTGCCCAGGGTGCGCCCAAGCTCGTCACCCAGTCGGGCGACTGGGGAGTTTATCTCGACACCAGCGGCAGCGGAAAGATCTGCTACGCGCTGTCGCAGCCCAAGACCCGCATGCCGGCCGGCCTCAAGCGCGACCCCGCCTATTTCTTCATCTCGACCCGCACCGCCGAGAATGTGAAGGGCGAGGTCAGTGTCGTCATGGGCTTCGCGCTGAAGGAAGGCACCGACGCCACCCTGACCATCGGGCCGGCCAATTTCGACCTCTACACCCGCGGCACCGGCGCCTGGGTGCGCAATGTCGCCGAGGAGGCGCGCCTGGTCGACGCCCTGCGCAAGGGCAAGGACGTGGTGGTGAAAAGCACCTCCCTGCGCGGCAATGTCACCACCGACACCTATTCCCTGAGCGGCATCTCGGCGGCGATCGACCGCGCCGCCCAGGAATGCCGCTGACGCATCGCGTGCGCCTTTTCGATCCGGCGGTATCCATCTGATCGAAAAGGCCTCTAGACTGATGGCGACGGCCTTGCGCCGCGCCGTTCCCCCGAGCGCCAATCTTCGAGGTCATCATGCCCGCCGAACTGCGGCTCATTCCCTGCCTCGCCGACAATTACGCGGTGCTGCTGCGCGATCCCGTCACGGAAGCGACCGCCGTCATCGACGTGCCGGAAGTGGCGCCCGTGCTGGCCGCGCTGGCGCGCGAGGACTGGACGCTCACCCATATCCTCGTCACCCACCACCACACCGACCATATCGCCGGCGTCGAGACGCTGAAGGAGCGCTTCGGCGCCACCGTCATCGGCCCGAAGGCGGAGCGCGAGACCATTCCCGGGCTCGACTTCGCGGTGGTGGATGGCGATCCCGTCGCCGTCGGCGGGCTGGTGGGGCGGGTGATGGAGACGCCCGGCCACACCAAGGGGCACATCGTCTTCCTGTTCGAGGAAGAGCGGCTGCTGTTTTCCGGCGACACGCTGTTCGTCATGGGCTGCGGCCGGCCCTTCGAGTGCGACCCGCCGGTGCTGTGGGAATCGCTCGCCCGCCTGCGCACCCTGCCCGACGACATTTCGGTCTATTGTGGGCACGAATACACCCTTTCCAATGCGCGCTTCGCCCTCAGCCTGGAGCCCGACAATGAAGCGGTCGCCGCCCGGCTGAAGGAGATCGAGGCGCTGCGGGCCGCCGGCAAGCCGACCCTGCCGACCACAATCGGCGCGGAGAAGGCGACCAACCCGTTCATGCGCGCCGACGACCCCGAACTCGCCGCCCGCATCGGCCTGGCCGGTGCCGAGCCGGGCGCCGTCTTCACCGAGCTGCGCAGCCTCAAGAACAGTTTTCGGGGCTGATTCATGCGGCTCGACGGACTTTCCGCCCCGGAGGTGATCGCGCATCTGGCGCTCGCGCCGCATCCGGAGGGCGGGCATTACCGCGAGACGTTCCGCGATCCGCACCCGACGCCGGACGGGCGCGCCGCCTCCACCGCGATCTATTTCCTGCTGACCGCCGGCGAGGTGTCGCACTGGCACCGGGTGAACGCCGTCGAGGCCTGGCACTGGTATGCCGGCGCGGCGCTGGAACTGCGGATGGCGCTGGACGATTCCGGTCCGGTGACGGCGCATATTCTCGGCACGGGTGCCGGCGAGGAACCGCAGCTTATCGTCCCGCGCGCCGGCTGGCAGTCGGCCCGCAGCCTCGGCGACTGGACGCTGGTGGGCTGCACGGTGGCGCCCGGCTTCGACTTCGCCGGCTTCGAGCTGGCCGCGCCCGGCTGGTCGCCGGGCTGACCCGTTCCCGCTCTTACCGCCGCGCCAGCAGCGTCGCCACGGCGGCACCGCCGACGATGAGCGCGCAGGCGAGCCCAAGCGACCAGCTGAGCGCGGCGAAGCCCGCCGCCACCAGCAAGAGGGTCGAGAGTACAGGCGCGGCATAGGATAGGACGCCGAGCAGGCGGATGTCGCCGCGCTTCATGCCGATGTCCCAGGTGTAGAAGGCGATGCCGACCGGCCCGATGCCGAGCGCCACCACGGCCAGCCACTCCCCCGCCCCGGCCGGCCAGATCGACGGCTCGAACGCGACATGGCAGAGCGCCGACAGCACGGCGGTGGCGAGGCAGAAGCCAGCGACAACTTCGGTCGGCACCTTGGCGAAATGCCGCGAGGCGACCGAATAGACCGACCAGATCACCGCGCAGAGCGCGGCGGCGAGATAGCCGGGCACGAATTCCGGCGCGAAGCCGAGGCTGCCGGCCCGCCCGCCCAGCAGCACCACCGTGCCGGCAAGGCCCATCACCGCGCCGGCAATATGGGCCGGGCGCAGCTTTTCCCCCGGCAGGAAGGCCGACATCAGCACGATCAGCAGCGGCCAGAGATAGGCGATGAGGCCCGCCTCTGCCGGCGGCGCCAGCTTCAGCGCCGAGAAATAGAAGAAGTGATAGCCGAACAGCCCGCCCACCCCGTGCAGCCACACCGGCCAGGGCTGGCGCAGCACGGAGAGGCTCACACCCCGCGCCACAGCGGTCGCCAGCCCCACCGCCCCGCCAATAGCGAAGGTCAGCGCCGTCAGCAGGAAGGGCGGCACCGCGCCGGTGGACGAGGTCGCGAGCGCCAGCGTCGACCACAGCAGGATGGCGGTAAAGCCGATCAGCGTGGCCGTGCGGCGCGAGAGGGGGGCAGTCGCTTGGAGAGGCATGGGGGACACGGGGTGGGACACCTGGATGGGCGCCCCTTATCGCCGGCCGGACGGCGCAAGCCAAGAGCGGTTGGGACGACAATCGCGCCGCAGGATGGAACCCGTGCGGCGAGAGCCGATTACCCTAGGGTCAGCTTCAACACCTCAGGAGTTCCGCATGAAGACGCCTTGTCGTTCCCTTCTGCCTGCCCTCGCTCTTGCCACGCTGTTCGCCGCGCCTGTTCTGGCCCAGACCCCGGCCACCGGCATCGACGACGCGCTGCGCATCGCCCGCGACAATGGCATGGCCACCATCACCAAGATCGAGATGGACGACGGCAAATGGGAGGTCGAGGGCCGCAATGCCGCTCAGCAGCGGATCGAGATCGACATCGATCCGGCGAGCGGAAAAATCCTCAAGACCGAAACCGACTGATCTTTTCCGGGAAAGCGCCGCCGCCCTAACGGCGGCGGCGATGGCCTCAGGTGAGGTACTGGCCGCCATTGGCAGCGAGTGTCGAGCCGGTGATGAAGCCGGCGGCGTCATCGGCGAGGAACACCACGCAGCGCGCGATTTCCTCGGCCTCGCCCAGCCGGCCGACCGGAATCTGCGGAATGATGCTCTTCTCCAGCACCTCCTTCGGCACCGCCAGCACCATTTCGGTGGCGATGTAGCCCGGGCAGATGGCGTTGACGGTGACATTCTTCTTGGCGACTTCCTGCGCCAGCGCCTTGGTGAAGCCGATCTCGCCGGCCTTGGCGGCGGAATAATTGGTCTGGCCCATCTGGCCCTTCTGGCCATTGATCGACGAGATGTTGACGATGCGGCCGTAATTGCGCTCGCGCATACCCTCGATCACGTTGCGGCACATGTTGAACACCGAGGTCAGGTTGGTGTTGATCACCGCGTGCCAGTTCTCAGGCGTCATCTTGTGCAGCATGCCGTCGCGGGTGATGCCGGCATTGTTAACAAGCACATCGACCGGACCGAGTTTCGCCGTCACGTCGGCGATGCCCGCCTGGCACGCCGCGAAGTCGGACACGTCCCATTTGAAGGTGGGGATGCCGGTTTCCTCGGTGAATTTGGCGGCCGCCGCGTCATTGCCGGCATAATTGGCGGCGACGGAATAGCCGGCCGCCTTCAAGGCTTTGCAGATGGCCGCGCCGATGCCGCGCGTACCCCCGGTGACCAATGCAACACGCGCCATGTATCCCCCCTCTGGCGTCCCTTCCCCAGGGAACTCTCGACGGTTTGTACGTCGATTCTTGATGACGGCAAGGTCGTCAGCCCGCCTTGCCGCCGCGATGGGTCACAGTTCCTGCCGGCTGTGCCGGAAGCGCGTCAGTCGCGCTCCAGGCACATGGCGATGCCCATGCCGCCGCCGATGCACAGCGTGGCCAGCGCCTTCTTGGCGTCGCGCTTCTCCATCTCGTAGAGCAGCGTGGTGAGGATGCGGGCGCCCGAGGCGCCAATCGGGTGGCCGATGGCGATGGCGCCGCCGTTCACATTCACCTTGCTCGTGTCCCAGCCGAGATCCTTGTTCACCGCGCAGGCCTGCGCCGCGAAGGCCTCGTTGGCTTCGATCAGGTCGAGATCGGCCGCCGTCCAGCCGGCCTTTTCCAGCGCGCGGCGCGAGGCGGGGATGGGGCCGGAGCCCATGATCGCCGGATCGACGCCCGCCTGCGCCCAGGAGACGATGCGCGCCAGCTGCTTCTTGCCGGTGCTCGCGGCCCGGGAGGCGGACATCAGCACCAGGGCGGCGGCGCCGTCATTGATGCCGGAGGCGTTGCCCGCCGTCACCGTGCCGTCCTTGGAAAAGGCCGGGCGCAGACGGGTCATGGATTCGAGGGTGGCGCCGTGGCGGGGATACTCGTCGTCGCTGACGATGACATCGCCCTTGCGCGAGGAAATGGTCACCGGGACGATCTCGTCCTTGAAGCGCCCGGCCTTCTGCGCCGCTTCCGCCTTGTTCTGCGAGGCGACGGCGAATTCGTCCTGCTGGTCGCGGGTGATCTGCCACTGGCGGGCGACGTTCTCGGCTGTCGTGCCCATGTGGTAGCCGTTGAAGGCGTCCCACAGCCCGTCCTTGATCATCGTATCGACGAGTTCGAGATTGCCCATCTTGGTGCCGTTGCGCAGATGCGCCACATGCGGCGCCTGGCTCATCGATTCCTGGCCGCCGGCCACCACGACGTCGCTGTCGCCGTTGAGAATCGCCTGAAAGCCGAGCGCGACGGCGCGCAGGCCGGAACCGCAGAGCTGGTTCACGCCCCAGGCCGGGCTTTCCACCGGGATGCCGGCCGCCACCGAGGCCTGGCGCGCCGGGTTCTGGCCGGCACCGGCGGTGAGGATCTGCCCCATGATGGTCTCGCTCACCTCGCCCGGCGCGACGCCGGCACGCTCCAGCGCGGCCGCGATCGCGATCTTGCCCAGCTCATGGGCCGGGAGCGAGGAAAGCGCGCCGTTGAACGCGCCGACAGCCGTGCGTGCGGCGCCGACGATGACGATGCCGTCTTTCATGAATGACGTCCTCCGGTACGATCCCGTTTTGCAGCGCGGCCTATGGCCAGCGCCTCACCTTCTTGAACAGGTGTGACAGCATCGTGGTAGCCACCTGTGATCCATGTCAATGGCACGCGGATTTTCTTGACGTCACGTCAGCGCGGGACGCACCCAGCCCCGCATCACGCCCCGCGGGCGGCCGTAAGCCGCCACAATTCCTGTAGCCGGGCGCTGGGAAACGTCCTAGAGTTTTCAATGGGAAACGATCAAGGCGACTGGATCACAATGGCAAAATCCAACGAACCCGTCACCATCAAGAAATACGCGAACCGCCGCCTCTACAATACCGGCACGAGCACCTATGTGACGCTCGAAGACCTCGCGCAGATGGTCAAGAACGGCGAAGACTTCGTCGTCTACGATGCGAAGTCATCCGACGACATTACCCACTCCGTGCTGACCCAGATCATCTTCGAGCAGGAAGGCAAGGGCCAGAATCTCCTGCCGATCAACTTCCTTCGCCAGATCATCCGTTTCTACGGCGACAGCATGCAGATGCTGGTTCCGCGCTATCTCGACATGACGATCGAGAATTTCAGCAAGGAACAGAACAGCCTGCGCGAGAACTTCACCAAGACGCTGGGCATTGGCGGCATTGGTGGCTTCGGCATATTGGACGAACATGTGCGCCGGAACATGGAAATGTTCGACCGCACCTTCAAGATGTTCCTTCCCGGCGCCCGCGCCGAGGACGCCGCCCCCGCGCCGGCCGCCAGCCCGCAGCCGGACGATTTCGACGAGCTGCGCCGGCAGGTCGCCGACATGCAGAAGCGGCTCGACAAGCTGGGCGATGGCGGCACGAAAGAGTGAGCGCTGAGAACGGCTGAGCGCCAAGAACGGGTGAGCGCCAAGAACGGGTGAGCGCCAAGAACGGGTGAGCGCCGAGGTCGTGTGAGCGTAACCCCGGCAGGGCGCCGCCGCGCGGCCTGACCGGCCTCAGGACGCTATTGCCTCGCCTCCCCGCCGCGCGCGACGTGGAAGTCCGGGCACGCCCTCGGCGCGGGCGGGAGCTTCGGCGCCGTGCCTGCCCCGCCGCCCTCACGCTGTAGGCGCGAGCGTCAGCGCCGCGACACCGCCCCCGCGGCGACAATGGCGGCGGAGGTATCGACCACGGGATCGCTCTCGTCCGGCTCGCCGGCGCTCGACTGCGTGGCGCCGGGAAGCCCTACCGCCAGCTGCGCGGCCCGCATTTTGTCGATGCCCGAGAACTGGATGCCCGCGACCTCGACCGAAGAGGCGCCACTTGCCTTCGCGGCGCGCGCCAGCATGCCCCGCAGCTGCGGGGCCATTTCCGCCAGCTGGGCGAATTTGGCGTGGTTGAAGCCGTCGGTCGACTTCACATTGGACATGTCGATAACGACGGCGCCCAGCTCGACGAGTTCCGTGTCGTGGGTGTAGGCGCCGAGGCGCGGCTTGTCGCCGGCGATGAAATCGGAAAAGGCCAGCGCCTTGTCGTCGCGCGAGACGATGACGATGAACGGCTTCGGCAGCTTGCCGAAACGCTTCAGCTGGCTCTTGAACACGTCGACATCGATATCGGGCGCGGCGAGCACGATATTGCCGAGCTTGGTCAATGGCAGCGCGTTGCCGGAAATCTTGATCTGCCGCAGCGCCTCCACCGTCACCCAATTGCCCATCGAATGCGCGACGATGCTGACCTGGTCGGCACCGCTGGCGAAGACGAGGCGGATGGTCTCCTCCAGCCGGTCGCGGGCGGCGGTGGCGCTGTTATTGTCATAGACATAATCGGCGATGCCGCCGCGCGAGGCCCAGGTGAAGAGAACAGGCACGCCGGGCGCCTTGGAATCTTCCGCCATCTGGGTGAGGCGGTAGAGCGCTTCCGAGAACAGCGTGTTGTAGCCATGGACGAAGATCACCGCCTGCCGCTTGCCGGCGGGATACTTGGCCAGCTCGCTCTTAAGGTCGGCGGAGAATTCCTTCGGCGTCTCGCGATACACCGCCTCGCGCACCACCATGTCGGTGGCGGGATTGGGCGGCGATTTCGTCGGCGCCTCCACCATGCCCGGCTTGTGGGTCGGGGGGACGCTGATCTCGACCTTGGCGAAGCTCAGTTCCGGCGTCCGCTCGCCGCTGTAGAACACGCCGGGGCGCGGGTCGCGGGCGCGCGACGAGGCGACCAGGATCGTGTGCGTGCTCACGCTGACCGTATCGACATCGATGACCGAGAGAGCGTCGTCGCCCGGCCGGGACGCGCAGCCGGCCAGCACAGGAGCCGCCAGGGCCGCCACGAACAGCCAGGCAAAGCGCCGGCGCATTCCACGGCTCGCATCACGCAACACGGCAGGCTCCCAGGTTCACGGGCGGACGGTATCATCGTTCCGGCGGAGCGGTAAATGCGCCGGAAAGGCACGGCGCCGGCCTCGCTCGCCATGGCTTCTGGATCGTTAGCAGCCAGGCATTAACACTTCAGCCATGCGCCACGCTGCCCAACGCAGAAAAGCCGGCCCCAAGGGCCGGCTTCAGCAACGCGGGAAGACGGCCCGGCTGAGGCGATCAGGCCTCGGCCTTGACCTTCAGCACCTGACGGCCCTTGTACATGCCGGTCTTCAGGTCGAGGTGGTGCGGACGGCGCAGCTCGCCCGAATCCTTGTCCTCGATATAGGTCGGCTTGGCGAGGGCGTCGGCGGAACGGCGCATGCCGCGACGCGACGGGCTGGTTTTCTTCTTCGGAACTGCCATCGTCTTCTCCTGGTCCCGGCCTGGCTCACGCCCAGTCGGAAGGGCCGGCGCCGGATGGTGCGTAATTCGAGTGGCGGCTTATACAGACTCATGCGCGCGAGCGAAAGAGGCAGACGCAAATCTGTCGCAGACTTCCCGTGCCCTCCCCTCGCCCCTCAGAGGCAGGAGGTCAGCTCGGCCCCCTCGCGCGGAATTCGCGCCTGCAGATTGCCGGCGAGGCGGACCAGCCCGCGTCCGGGCTTGCCGGCATCGCGCCGGTGCGGGTTTGGCAGCATGACCGCGAGCAGCGCCGCCTGCCGCGCCGTGAGGTCGCCGGCCGAGCGGCCGAAGGCCCGCTGCGCCCCCGCCTCGACGCCGAACTGCCCGTCCGGCCCCCATTCGGCGATGTTGAGATAGATCTCCAGCTGCCGCTGCTTCGACATCACCAGGTTGAGATAGAGCGCCAGCGGCAGTTCCAGCCCCTTGCGGATGACGCTGCGGCCGTTCCACAGGAACAGGTTCTTGGCCAGCTGCATGGTGATGGTGGACGCCCCGCGCGGCGCGTTGAGCCCGTCCGATTCGTCGATCACCCCCTGCAGCTCCACCATGTCGACGCCCGAATGGCTGCAGAAGCGCGCATCCTCCGAGGCCAGCACGGAGCGGACGAGAGCGGGCGATATGTCGTCGAAGGGCAGCCAGACGCGCGTCACCGGCTGGCCTGTGACCCAGCGGCCCAGCATCAGCGTCGAGGGCGCCGGCACCACATTATATAGAAGGCCGAGCACGAGCGGGGTCGCGACGACCACGAGCGCGATCTTCCAGGCCCAACTCCACAGAACACCCATGCTCACTCCCCGGCGCGATCACTCTAGCCGTCCCGCTCGCGCCGGTCGACCAAGGGCTGCGGATGCGGGTCCGCGCCGCGCTTGACCGCGCCGCCCGCCTCGGGCACGCAACGCACTACCCTTGTTGAGCGATCCCTCGGACCCGATGACCGCCACCGACAGCCGCCCGCCCCTCGCGCTCGCGCTCTCCCGCACGGCCGATGCCGTCGCGACCTATATCGACGACGCGATCACCCGAAGCGGCGCGCCGGGGGAGCGGCTGGCAAGCGCGATGCGTCATGCCACGCTGGCCGGGGGCAAAAGGCTGCGGCCGTTCCTGGTGGTCGAATCGGCGGCGCTGTTCGGCATCTCCGCCGCCCGAGCGATGCCGGCCGCGGCGGCGCTGGAGTGCATTCACTGCTACTCGCTGGTGCATGACGACCTGCCGGCCATGGACAATGACGACCTGCGGCGCGGCCGGCCGACCGTGCACCGCGCCTATGACGAGGCCACCGCGATTCTCGCCGGGGACGCCCTGCTGACCCTCGCCTTCGAGATCCTCGCCGGCGAGGAAGCCGATGAGGACCCGGCGGCGCGCCTTGCCCTGGTCGCCAGCCTGGCGCGGGCGGCCGGGGTGGCGGGCATGATCGGCGGGCAGATGCTGGACCTCGCCGCCGAGGGCCGATTCGCGCAAGGGCCGCTGCACCGGGTGCCGCTCGACCTGCCGGCGCCGGCGATCATCGAGCTTCAGGCGATGAAGACCGGCGCCCTGCTGCGCCAGGCCTGCGAGGCTGGCGCCCTGCTGGGGCGGGCCGGCCCGGCGGAACGGGCGAGCCTCGACCGCTATGCCCGCGCCGTCGGCCGCGCCTTCCAGATCGCCGACGACCTGCTCGATGTCGAGGGCGAGGCGAGCCTGGTCGGCAAGGCGGTGGGCAAGGATGCCGCCGCCGGCAAGGCGACGCTGGTCGGCACGCTCGGCATTGAGGGCGCCCGCGCCGAGCTCGCCCGGCTGACCGGCGAGGCCGAAGCGGCGCTGGCCGGCTTCGGCAGCGCGGCCACACTTCTCGTAGAAGCGGCATATTTCGTCGCCGATCGGCGCAATTAGGACTTTCATCATCTCGACGGAACGATAAGTTCCGGGCAATGTTGTTTGTGACGGGAATGTCCGCGCCGCGCGACGTGACCGTTTCCTGGAGGTTGAGATGCGTGTCGCCCTGTTCGCCCTTGCCGCCCTGGTCGCCGGCACCGCCGTCATCGCCACGGCGCCTGCCGACGCGCAGGAATCCAACCGCATCATCATCCGCAAGCTGCCGCCCCGCTCCTATCTCGATCCCGGCCCGGTGGTGAAGCCCGGCACCTCGCGCGACCTCAACTATGTCTATGTCGCCCAGCCGCTCTACCCGCAATATGGCGATGACAGCGGCATCACAGGTATTCGCTGGCCGCTGCCGAGCCGTTTCGACCTGCCGGGCTACTGATTCGCCGCCTGCGGCCTCTGCCTGACGACGCAAAGCCCGGCCCGTGCCGGGCTTTTCAGTTCATGCGTTCAGCCTCGCGACAGCAAAAAGCCCGGCCGAAGCCGGGCTTTTCGTGTTCTGAAGGCCAAAAGGACGGCTCAGGCCGCCTTGTCCAGCTCGGCGAGGATGGCGTCGCCCATGCCTGACGTGCCGACGCGGGTATTGCCCTCGGAATAGATGTCAGCGGTGCGGAAGCCACCGGCCAGCACTCCGGCGATCGCCGCCTCGATGCGATCGGCCGCGTCCAGCTCGCCGAAGGAATAGCGCAGCGCCATGGCCAGCGAGCCGATCATCGCGATCGGGTTGGCCACGCCCTTGCCGGCGATGTCAGGCGCGGCGCCATGCACGGGCTCATAGAGCGCGCGGCGGCGGCCGGAGACTTCTTCGGTGCCGCCCAGCGAGGCGGAGGGCAGCATGCCGAGCGAGCCGGTGAGCATCGCCGCCACATCGGAGAGGATGTCGCCGAACAGATTGTCGGTGACGATGACGTCGAACTGCTTGGGCGCGCGCACCAGCTGCATGCCGCACGAATCGGCCAGCTGGTGCTCCAGCTCGACATCCTCGTAATTGGCGCCATGCACCTCGCTCACCACCTGCTTCCACAGCAGGCCGGTCTTCATCACATTGTGCTTCTCGGTGGAGACCACCTTGTTGCGACGGGTGCGGGCGAGTTCGAAGGCGACGCGGGCGATGCGCTCGATCTCGTAGGATTCATAGACCTGTGTGTCGACCGCCCGCTTCTGGCCGTCGCTGAGATCGGTGATGGTCTTAGGCTCGCCGAAATAGACGCCGCCGGTCAGCTCGCGCACGATCAGCACGTCGAGGCCCTCGACCAGCTCGCGCTTGAGGCTGGAAGCATCGGCGAGCGCGGGGTAGCACACGGCCGGGCGCAGATTGGCGAAGAGCTGCAGGTCCTTGCGCAGGCGCAGCAGGCCGGCTTCCGGGCGCGCCTCATAAGGCACATGCGTCCATTTCGTGCCGCCCACGGCGCCGAGCAGGATGGCATCGGCGGCGAACGCCTTGGCCATCGCTTCCTCGGAGATCGGCTGGCCGCAGGAATCATAGGCCGCGCCGCCGACAAGGTCTTCCTCGATGGCGAAGGAGGCAAGGCCGCGCCGGTCGAGCCAGTCGATGACCCGTTTCACCTCGGCCATCACCTCGATGCCGATGCCGTCGCCGGGGAGAAGGAGAAGCTTGTGGGTCGCCATCAGGTCCCTCGCTTGCGCCGTTGAGGAAGCGTCAAAACCGGGCGAACTGCCCGGCGAGCGAGTGCTAAAGCCAGATGATTGCGGTGGCAAGACGTGCGGGGCGCCGCAAAAGAAAACCGCCGGCGCGGACCGGCGGGGGAAGGCGGGGAGGATCGGAGGCGCAACCCCGACCTGACGCATGGCGCAGCCGGCCGCGCTTCGTCGTCGCCGCCGACGAAAGGCTGTCATGGCCGGGCCTGCCCCGGCCACGAGGCCCTCGCTTGTCGCCCGAAGCCAACGAGGTCCCCGGGACACGCCCGGGGACGAGGGAAAAGCCGCGCGGCCGGTCAGATCGTCTTGCGCGTCATCTCCCCGGCGATGAAGTCGGCCTGCCGCAGCGCCAGCGCCACGATGGTCAGCGTCGGATTTTCGGCGCCGCCGGTGGTGAACTGGCTGCCATCGGCGATGAACAGGTTCGGGATGTCGTGGCTCTGCCCGTGCTTGTTCACCACGCCGTCGCGCGCCTTGGCGCTCATCCGGTTGGTGCCGAGATTATGCGTGGAAGGGTAAGGCGGCGTCGGCAGGGTGCGGGTGGCGCCGACCGAATCATAGATCGCCGCGCCCTGGGCATAGGCATGGTTGCGCATGGCGACGTCGTTCGGGTGATCGTCGAAATGCACATTGGCCACCGGCAGCCCGTACTGGTCCTTCACGTCGGTGTTGAGCGTGACGCGGTTGGTCTCCTGCGGCATGTCCTCGCCGACGATCCACAGCCCGGCCATGTTGACATAGCCATCCATGGCGGAGGCGAAGGAGCGGCCCCACCCGCCGGGATCGAGGAAGGCGGCCATGAACGGCACGCCGATGGAGAGCGTCTCCATCTCGTAGCCGCCGGCAAAGCCGCGCTTGGTGTCGTTCACCGCCTCGTCGCGGACGATGCCGGCCATGGTGGTGCCGCGATACATGTGCACCGGCTTCTCGAAGATGGCGTAGACCGAGCCGGTCATGTGGCGCATGTAGTTGCGCCCCACCTGCCCCGAGGAATTGGCAAGCCCGTCCGGGAACATGTTGCTGGCGGAGTTGAGCAAGAGGCGCGGGCTCTCGATGGAATTGCCGGCCACCGCGACGATGCGCGCCTTCTGGCGCTGGGTCTTGCCGTCCTTGTCGACATAGACGACGGCCGTCACCTTGCCGGAGGCATCGTGCTCGATCTTCTGCACCATGCTCTGCGGGCGCACCTCCAGATTGCCGGTGGCCTCGCCGCGCGGGATCTCGGCGATCAGCGTCGACCATTTCGCGCCCGACTTGCAGCCCTGGAAGCAGAAGCCGATCTGCTGGCAGGAACCGCGGTCGGCGCGCGGCTCGCTGTTGATCGCCATCCGCCCGGTGGAGACCTCCTTGTAGCCGACCTTCTTCGCGCCGGCCTCGAACACCTTGAAGTTGTTGTTGCCGGGCAGGCCGGGAATCCCATTGGTGCGGGTCACGCCCATGCGATCCTCCGCCTTGGCGTACCAGGGCTCCAGCTCGGCAAGGGTGATCGGCCAGTCGAGCAGATTGGCGCCGTCGAGGTCGCCATAGGTGGTGCGGGTCTTGAATTCGTGCTCCTGCAAGCGCAGCGAGGCGCCGGCCCAATGCACGGAAGAACCACCCACCGCCTTGACGATCCAGGCCGGGAGATTGGGGAAGTTCTTGTGCACCCGCCACGAGCCGGAAGTGGTGCGCATGTCGGTCCAGGCGAGCTGGGAGAAGCTCTCCCACTCATTATTGACGAAGTCTTCCATGTTGTGGCGCTGGCCGGCCTCAAGGATCACCACCTTGATGCCCTTGAGCGCCAGCTCGGTGCCGAGCGTGCCGCCGCCGGCGCCGGAGCCGACGACAACGACAACGGAATCATCATTCAGATCGAAGGGTGCGGACATGATGCGAGCCTCCCCTCACAGCCAGGCGATATCGTTGAAGCCGCGGTCGATGTAACCGCCCTTGTCGGCCGAGGCGCCCTCATAGCCGAAGATCGGCCACACCTCCTCCTGGTTGTAGAGGCCGACCACCAGGCCGCCCCGCACCTTCTGGAAGAACGCGCTGTCCTCGATCTCGCGCAGCACCGCCACGCGCTGGTCCTCCCAGCCGACATCGGCATAGGCGACGCCGTATTTGGCCTTGGACAGCGTGTCGAGGGTGATGACGCCGTCCTCGACAAGCGCCTTCACCGCCGGGTCCTTGGCGGCATCCGCCTCATAGGGCTTCATCGCGATGGCGTAGTAGCGGTCGGGAATGCGGTCATGCGGGTAGACGTCGCGCGCCATGACGATGAGCGTGCGCATGGTCTCCGGCTTGAGCGCGGTGACTTCCAGGCCCCAGGCCTCGCGCGGGTTGAGTACCGCCGCGCCGCTCACCATCAGCGCACCGGCCGCGCCGATGCCGGCAAGCACGGCGCGGCGTGACGGACCGCGCCTGTCGATCAGTGTAGCCATTGTTACCTCCCAGGTATTTTTATGTATTATTGATTCTTCCGCGCCGCTTGGCGTGTCGACGCGGTCGTTCAGCGGTAGCGTCCGTGCTTCTGCAGCACCTCGATCTTGTAACCGTCGGGGTCGGTGACGAAGAAGAACTTGGCCAGCAGCGCGCCCTCGTGGAAGAACTCCTTGATCGGGTTGGGATTGAGGCCTTCCTGCGTGAAACGCGCATGTTCTGCGGCCAGATCATCCACCACGAAGGCGATGTGGCCATAGCCGTCGCCCAGCGCATAGGGCTCGGCGCGGTCGTGGTTGATGGTCAGCTCGACCTCGAAATCGGCTTCCGCGTTGCGCAGATAGACCAGCGTGAAGCCGTCAAACGGCAGCCGCTGCGCCACCTCCAGCCCGAAGGCGCGCGCGTAGAAATCAACCGAGCGCGCCTCGTCGAGCACGCGGATCATCGAATGAATGGCCTTCGCCACCTGTCCCTCCGGCCTTGAACTCACCACGGCGCATGTGTCGCCTGAAGGGGATGCTAGGCCTGCGCCGGGGCGGCAGGTGGTAGACCGCTAGCACATCACCACGATGTGCATTGCGCGGGCGACGGCGGAGCCGCTCTCACTCCGCCGCTTCGAGGTGAATGCGCGTGCTCTCGCACAGATAGCGCCCGCGCGCCGCCACCGGGGCGACGCCGGCGGGGCGCAGCTCGGCGAGGAAGATCAGGCAGGAGCAGCGCAGCAGCGAGGCGAAATTGCGCACCTCGCCATGCAGCTCCAGCACCTCGTCATGCAGCTTGGTGACGAACTTGCCGACGCTCATGCCCTGATGGGCGGCGACCTCTTCCAGCACGGTCCAGAAGGCGGCCTCCAGCCGGATCGAGGTGGAATGGCCACCGATCCGCACCGAGCGCGTCTGGCTCTCATAGGTCTCGGGCGCTTGGCCCGCGAAGATGTGGCACATGGGGCGTCTCCCGGATGTTCTCGTTTTGAACGATTCCATCCCGAGACGGCGGCGCTGTAAAGCGAAAACGCTCCGGCCCCGGTGCTCAGCCCTGCCGACGCGCGGTCACTTCGATCTCGATCTTCATCTGCGGTTGCAAAAGGCCGGCGACGATGAGCGTGGCGGCGGGCCGCGCCTTGGCGAAGTACTGGCCGAAGATCGGGAAGACGATGTCGGCATAGTCGGCCTGGGTCACGATGTAGCGCACGCGCACCACGTCATCGAGGCTGGCGCCCGCCTGCGCCAGCGCCGCCGCGATGTTGGCGAAGCAGCCATGGGTCTGCGCCACCAGGTCCTCGGGCAACACCATGGCGGCGTAGTCATAGCCGGTCGTGCCCGAGACGAAGATATCGGGGCCATCGATCACGGCACGGGAATAGCCGGCCACCGCCTCGAAGGCGGAGCCGGACGAGATGCGACGGCGCTCGGTCGTGCAACGCTCGGTCATGGAAACCTCCGCTCGAGCGGCGCCGCGCGTGGCGGCGCCGGCACGCTCACGCCCAGGGGCGTTCCTCGGCGAGCATGGTCTCGAAGCTGGCGATCTTGTCGGCCTTCACCTGGGTGAGGCCGATATCGTCGAGCCCGTTCAGCAGGCAGTGCTTGCGGAACGCATCGACCTCGAAGGAGATCGAGCCGCCATCCGGCCCGGTGATGGTCTGGCTTTCGAGATCGACGGTGATCTTGGCATTGGCGCCGCGCGCCGCGTCGTCGAACAGCGCCGCCAGCTGTTCCGGCGTCACCCGGATCGGCAGGATGCCGTTCTTGAAGCAGTTATTATAGAAGATGTCGGCGAACGAGGTGGAGATCACGCAGCGAATGCCGAAATCGAGCAGCGCCCAGGGCGCGTGCTCGCGCGAGGAGCCGCAGCCGAAATTGTCGCCGGCGATCAGGATCTGCGCGCCCTTATAGGCCGGCTTGTTGAGCACGAAATCGGGATTGTCCGACCCGTCCTCCTTATACCGCAGCTCCGAGAACAGCCCGGTGCCGAGCCCGGTGCGCTTGATCGTCTTCAGATACTGCTTCGGGATGATCATGTCGGTGTCGACATTGACCAGATGCAGCGGCGCCGCGACGCCGGTCAGGGTGTTGAACTTGTCCATTCCGATACTCCCGAGCCGTACCGCCAAAGCGGTGACGGCTCCTTAGCAAATTACGGCGGCAGAACCTAGCGCCCGCCCACGACCCAGATTGATGGCGGGTTCAAAAACCGCAACGCCTCAGCGGTGCGGCAACATCCGGCGCAGCACATCGTCCTTGAAGACGAAATGATGCACTAAAGCGGCGGCAGCATGCAGCAGGGCAAGAATGACCAGCGCGTTGGCGAGCAATTCGTGCACCTCCACCACATCACGGGCGGCCGTCCGGTCCACAGCGACCGGCGATGGCAGCGTGAACAGGCTGAAGAACGTCACCTCATTGCCGCGCAGGAAGGCGAGATAGATGCCGACCAGAGGCGTCGCCACCAGCAACACATAAAGCAGCACATGAACCGCCACAGAAGCCAGATGCATCGGGCGGGAAAGCGCCACCGACGGGGGCGGCAACGGCCCGGCGAGACGAAACAATAGCCGCACTGCCACGAAGCCGAGAACCGTGAGCCCCACCGAGATGTGGAACCACCAGACCAGCGCCCGCTCGGGAGTGTCCCTCGCGAACAGGTCTTCGAGATACGTCACCCCGTAAACCAGGATGATGGCGACCACAGTCAGCCAGTGGAGCGCGCGAAGAGGCGGGCTGTAACGGTGGATCGGGGCCATTTCCGGCGAAACCTGCGTCATGACCACCACCTCTTTTCTAGAATTATTCTAGCCGAAGCTGCGCCACGAGCCATGCGGTTAGCTACCTACCCCGCCTCCTCCTCGATCCGCTCCATGTCCTCATCCGAGAGGCCGAAATGGTGGCCGATCTCGTGCACGAGCACATGGGTGACGATGTCGCCCAGCGTTTCCTCATTCTCTGCCCAATAGTCGAGGATCGGGCGGCGGTAGAGGAAGATCATGTTGGGCAGCACGCCGGTCGCCAGCTCGTAGCCCTGCGCCAGGCCGATGCCCTGGAACAGGCCGAGCAGGTCGAACGGGCTTTCCGCCTCCATCTCCTTCAGCACCTCGTCGGTCGGGAAATCCTCGACCCTTATGACGAGATTGCCACACAAAGCGCGGAATTCGTCCGGCAGGCGGGCATAGGCCTCCTCGGCCATCGCCTCCATTTCGCTGAGGCTGGGCGCGCCGCGCTTCAGCCAGTCGCCGCTCTCGCTCATCGGCTCACCTCAGATAGGTCGCGAACAGATAGACGACGAGGCCGAGCGCCACCACGACGGCGAGCCCGCGCCCGAGGCGACGGCCCCACACTTCCATGGGGTCGTCGGGCGGCGGTTCCCAGAACGGATCGCCCCTCATCGCGCTGCCCCCGGGCCGAGGCTCAACCCGCCCGCGGCCAGGTGCGGACGTCGACGAAATGGCCGGCGATCGCCGCCGCCGCCGCCATGGCGGGGGAGACGAGATGGGTGCGGCCCTTGAAGCCCTGCCGGCCCTCGAAATTGCGGTTCGAGGTGGAGGCGCAGCGCTCCTCCGGGCCGAGCTTGTCGGCGTTCATCGCCAGGCACATGGAGCAGCCCGGCTCGCGCCAGTCGAAGCCCGCCGCCTTGAAGATGGCGTCCAGCCCCTCGGCCTCGGCCTGCAGCTTCACCAGCCCCGAGCCCGGAACGATCATGCCGGAGACGCCCTCCCGCACCTTGTGGCCACGCACGATGGAAGCGGCGGCGCGCAGGTCCTCGATGCGGGCATTGGTGCAGGAACCGATGAACACCTTGTCGACCGGGATATCGATGATCTTGGTGCCGGCGACGAGGCCCATATAGGCCAGCGCCCGCTTCTTCGCGTCGCGCTTGTCCGGGTCGTCGATCAGATCAGGATCGGGCACCAGCCCCTCGACCGAGATCACGTCCTCCGGGCTGGTACCCCAGGAGACGATGGGCGGCAGCGAGGCGCCGTCGAGCCGGAGTTCCTTGTCGAAGAACGCGCCTTCATCGGTGCGCAGCGTGTCCCAATAGCGCAGCGCCGCGTCCCAGGCGGCGCCCTTGGGCGCGCGCGGGCGGTCCTTCACATAGGCATAGGTGGTTTCGTCGGGGGCGACCATGCCGGCGCGCGCCCCGCCCTCGATCGACATGTTGCAGACCGTCATGCGGCCTTCCATCGACAGGGCGCGAAACACCTCGCCGGCATATTCGATGACATAGCCGGTGCCGCCGGCGGTGCCGGTGGCGCCGATGATGGCGAGCGTCACATCCTTGGCGGTCACGCCGTCGGGCAGCTTGCCATCGACGCTGACCCGCATGTTCTTGCTCTTCTTCTGGATCAGCGTCTGGGTGGCGAGCACATGCTCCACCTCCGAGGTGCCGATGCCATGGGCGAGCGCGCCGAAGGCGCCGTGGGTCGAGGTGTGGCTGTCGCCGCAGACGATGGTGGTGCCCGGCAGGGTGAAGCCCTGCTCCGGGCCGATGACGTGGACGATGCCCTGACGCTTGTCGAGCTCGTTGAAATATTCGACGCCGAACTCGCGGGCGTTCTCGGCCAGCGTCTCCACCTGGATGCGGCTCTCGGGATCGTCAATGCCAAAGCGGCGGTCGGTGGTCGGCACGTTGTGGTCGACCACGGCGAGCGTCTTCGACGGCGCATGCACCCGGCGCCCGGCCACGCGCAGGCCCTCGAAGGCCTGCGGGCTGGTCACTTCATGCACCAGATGCCGGTCGATATAGAGGAGGCAGGTGCCATCCTCCTGGCGGTCGATGATGTGGTCGTCGAAAATCTTGTCGTACAGGGTACGGGGAGCGGGCGTGCTCATCTTGGCGTCTCTTGGGAAGAGGAAAACAAGGGCGGGGCAGCAGCGCGGCCGGGAGCGTCGAGCCCGAGGGCTTCGGCTCCGGGAAGCGCTCAGCTAAGCCCGGCGACCGCGCAGGCGGTGAAGCGTCCGAAAAAGCGCGCCGGCAGGCGGACATGATCCGGCACGGCGGCGAAGCCGATGGTGGTCGGCAGGCGGCGGCGGGCCTCCGGCCGCGCGGCACCGGGCGCCGGCGAAACCGCCGCGCCGCAGGAAACCGTCATCGGGGTGCCAAGCGCCATCATGGAACCCTTCTAGCAAGTCTGGGCGCGGCAAACAATCGCCGCCATCCCCCGGCCCGCCCCGTGCCGCCGCACGACTGCGTGACGGGCAAACAGCGGAACACACACGTGGAATAATGTATTACATAGTAAAATCAGCCTGAAACCGACCGATAAATCGAAACATATGTGCCTCTCTACGCTTTTTTACCTTTGATATGGCGCGGCTTCATCCGCCGGGCTAAGCTCTTGCGGCGAAGGGAGTCTACGATGCGCCTGTCCGACATCGCCTTGATCGCCGCAACCTTTGTCACCTTCGCCGCTGTCGAGGCGGGAAATCGCACGGATGTGAAGCCGCAGGAGGTCGCGAAGGCGGAGCGCCGGCAGCTCATCACCTGCCCCCTGCGCAAGCCGGACTTCGCCACCGTGATGCAGGCCGCCATGCTGGGCGACGGCACCATCCTCGTCGAGCAGCAGACCAATACCCGCGTGCTGCACATCAAGGACTGCTGACGCGCTCCCGATCGAAGCGCCCCAAGTCTGGACCTCCAACGCCGGCGCGGCCCGGGGCAAGGGCCGCCGCTCTGGACAGGCCGGCGGGCCGCATGGCACATCGCCGCGCATTGTCCCGATCAAGGTTCACGCAATGCTCAGGACTGTCCTGCTGACGCTTGCCCTCGCGGCGGCGCCGGTCGCCGCCCGCAGCGCCGATCTCCCCGACGGCTTCGTCCGGCTGCGCGATGTCGCTCCCGCCATCCAGCACGATATGCGCTATGCCGGCCCGCACAATTTCGTCGGCCGCCCCATCGCCGCCTATGCCGCGCCCGAGTGCATCCTGACCCGTCCCGCCGCCGAGGCGCTGGCGGCGGCGGCGCGGGAACTCGCCGCGCAGGGTCTCGGCTTGAAGGTGTATGACTGCTACCGCCCGGCGCGGGCGGTCGCCGATTTCGTCGCCTGGGCTAGGGACCTCGGCGACGCGGCGATGAAGCCAGAATTCTATCCCCGCGTGCCCAAGAGTGAGTTGTTCACGCGCGGCTACATTGCCGAGAAGTCCGGCCACAGCCGGGGCAGCACGGTCGATCTCGCTATTATTCGGCTCGGCCAGAAGCCGGCGATACCCTTGGCGCCCGGTGAGCCGCTCGCCGACTGCGCCCTGCCCGTGGGCGCGCGCTTCGACGACGCCACGCTCGATTTCGGCACCGGATATGATTGTTTCGACGAGCGGGCCCATCACGGCGCCGCCGGCATTCCGGCGCAGGCCACCGCGAACCGGGAGACGCTGAAGACGCTGATGCAGCGCCACGGATTCAAACCCTATGCCGAGGAATGGTGGCACTACACGCTGGCGGACGAGCCGTTTCCCGACACGTATTTCGACTTCCCGGTGACGGCCGGCCCCTGAGCCCCGCGGGCAAAAGAAAAGGGCGGCCGAAGCCGCCCTGAACATCGTCTGACAGTCCCGGCCGGAGCCGGAGCTGGAATCACTCGGCAGCGGCGACCGGGGTCGTAGCCGGGCCCTTCTTGCGGCTGCCGGCGTTCTTGTCCTGGCGCTCGGCGATACGGGCCGACTTGCCGCGACGATCGCGCAGGTAATAGAGCTTGGCGCGGCGCACCTTGCCGCGACGGACAACCTTCAGGCTGTCAATGTTCGGCGAATAGAGCGGGAACACGCGCTCGACGCCTTCGCCATAGGAGATCTTGCGAACGGTGAAGCTCTCATTGATGCCGCCGCCATTGCGGGCGATCACGACGCCCTCATAGGCCTGCACGCGGGTGCGCTCGCCTTCCTTCACCTTCACATTGACGATGACGGTATCGCCCGGCTGGAAGTCGGGGATGGCGCGCAGCTCGGCGAGCTTGGCGGCCTGCTCGATGTCGAGCTCGCGAATAATATCGACCATGTTATCACCTCAGGCAGGATCGGTCAGGGCATGTCAGAACCCGGCCGCCCGCATCTTGCTGTTGTCAGTTGGTAGTGACGGGGCGCCTATACGCGACCTCAGACGGTTTGTCATGCAATTTTCGTTGCATTCCGTACTTGGGTAGGGTGCACTGCGCCCCTCTTCGAGCGGGAGCATCAAATGCGTCGTTTTCACATCCTGTCGGCCCTGAGCGTCGCGGGATTGTTGTGCCTTGTGTCCGAGGGCAAAGCCGATTTCAAGATCTGCAACAGGGCGGAAGAAACCGTGAACCTGTCGATCGGCTATGACAGCACCGATTATGGCTGGACCTCGGAAGGGTGGTGGAAGCTGGCGCCGGACGACTGCACGGTGATGATCCGCGGCCGACTGGCCAACCGCTACTATTACATCTACGCGGCCGGCGAAGAGGGCGGCACCTGGTCAGGCTCCAGCAAACAGCAAGGCGGTCATTTCTGCATCGCGGCTGAGAAATACACGCTGCACAATCGCGACCATCAGACCGGCGACACGCTCGATTGCGAAGAAGCCGGCTTCACCGGCGTGAAGTTCGACGAGGTCGACACCAAGAGCAATCAGAACTTCACCTATGAGCTGACCGAGTAAGCGCGCGCAAACAGCGGGCTCAACGCCCGCCCGTTTCGCGATAGCGCGCCCACAGGTCCGGCCGCCGCTCTCGTGTGGCGGCCTCCGCCTGCTCGCGCCGCCAGCGGGCGACCTTGGCATGGTCGCCGCCGGTGAGGATGGCGGGGATCTCCAGCCCCTCGAAGCTCTGCGGGCGGGTGTACTGGGGATACTCCAGCAGGCCGGCGGAAAAGCTCTCCTCGGTGCCGGATTCCGGGTGCCCCATCACTCCCGGCAGCAGCCGGACGCAGGCATCGAGCAGCACCAGCGCGCCAATCTCCCCGCCCGACAGCACCACATCGCCGACGCAAACCTCCTCCAGCCCGCGCGCGGCGATGAGCCGGTCGTCCACCCCCTCGAAGCGCCCGCAGACGATGACCACGCCCTCGCCCGCGCTGAGCTCGCGCACGCGCTTCTGGGTCAGCGGCGCGCCGCGCGGGGTCATCAGCAGGCGCGGGCGGGTGTCCCCTTCCGGGGCGGCGGCGTCCACCGCGCGGGCCAGCACATCCACCCGCATCACCATGCCGGGCCCGCCGCCGGCCGGCGTGTCGTCGACCGAGCGGTGGCGATCGGTGGCCTGCTCGCGCGGGTCCACCGTCTCGATGCCCCAGGCGCCCTGCGCCAGCGCCCGGCCGGCCAGAGAAAGACCGAGCGGGCCCGGAAACATGTCGGGAAAAATGGTGATGAGGGAGGCGCGCCACATGGCAGGGGTTCCGTTCATCGTCATCCCGGACGGCCGTCAGGCCGATCCGGGATCGCGAGCCGTTGGAGAGCGATCCCGGCTCTCGCTAAGCTCGGCCGGGATGACGACTAATTCCATATCCGGAACGGGGGTACTCTCCCCGATCCGTCCCGGTCGCCCGTCAGCCCTGGTCCGCTTCCGGCGGCGGGGCTTCCTCGCGCACCCATTCGCCGGGCTCGACGGTGAGGCGGCCGGCCTTGAGGTCGACCCGCGGCACCACCGCCTTGGTGAAGGGCAGCATGAGCGTTTTGCCGCCGGCTTCCGGCGCGATTTCGAGAATGTCGCCGGCGCCGAAATCATGCACCGCCACCACCTTGCCGAAGGGCGCGCCCTCGCTGGTGAAGGCGACCAACGCGATCAGGTCGGCATGGTAGAAATCGTCTTCCTCGTCCGGCTCGGGCAGCAGGTCGCGGGTGACATAGACGCCCTGATTGGTCAGCGCCTCGGCCGCCTCGCGCGTGTCGACGCCTTCCAGCCGGGCGACGAAATGCTCCTTCGCCGGGCGCAGCGTCTTGATGCGGAAGGTGCGTGTGCCCGCCTCGTCGGTCAGCGGCGCGTAGTCCTGCAGCGCAGCCGGATCGGCGGCGAAGATGAACAGCCGCACCTCGCCGCGCACCCCATGCGGGGCGCCGATGCGGGCGAGGAGAACACGGTCTTGGGGCATAGCGGTCTCGCGGCAGATCGTTAAAGCGCCTGCGGCGCAGCCTTTCCTGGGTCCCGGTTCGGCGCTCCGCCTGCGGCGTCGCTGGTCCGGGACACAGTCTCATATGCCGTTTCCCGGACAAGACGCGCGCAGCGCGGCGCCGATCCGGGACCCAGCCTAAAGGCCACCGAAGGCGTCGACCCTCATGGGCCGACACCCATCGGGGCTCGGCCTCACTCGGCCGAGGGAGCCGCAGCAGCGGCGGCAGCGGCTTCGGCGGCCTTGGCGGCTTCGGCGGCGCGCTCCTGCGCCTTCTTGCCGGGAACGGCCTTCTCAGGGTTGTTGCGGGCGGCGCGCTTCACCAGCTCGAGGCTGTCGAGGAAGCGGGCGACGCGGTCGGTCGGCTGGGCGCCCTTGGCGAGCCAGGCCTTGGCCTTCTCGACGTCGAGGGTGAAGCGGTCGGTGGCGTCCTTGGGCTTCAGCGGATCGAAGGTGCCGATCTTTTCGATGAAGCGGCCATCACGCGGCGAGCGCGAATCGGCGACGACGATGCGGTAATAGGGACGCTTCTTGGCGCCGCCACGGGCGAGACGGATCTTGAGGGACATGTCTTTCTTCCTTTGGTGTCAGTTTCGTCGGTTGGTGTCTGTCGTCATCCCGGACGAAGAGAGCGCAGCGAACGCCGATCCGGGATCGTTTGACGCCTGAGGCGCGGAGAACGATCCCGGATCGGCGCTTGAGGCGCCGTCCGGGATGACGGCAAGGGGGTCAGATCATCGGGCCGTCACTTCTTCTTCCCCGGAAAGCCCGGTAGGCCGGGAAGCCCGCCCGGCTTGGTGCCCAGCCCCGGAAGCCCGGGCATGTTGCCGGGGAAATTCGGGGGCAGGCCGCCACCGAGCCCGCCGGGCATTTTCTCGGCCATCTGCTTCAGTTGGTCGGGGCTCGGCATGCCGCCCATGCCGCCGCCACCGAGGCCGAACATGTTGGCGAGGCCGGCCATCGGGCCGCGCTTGGCACCCGGAGCGCCCATCGCCTTCATCATGTCCGCCATCTGGCGGTGCATCTTCATCAGCCGGTTGACGTCCTCGACCTTGGTGCCGGAGCCGCTGGCGATGCGCTTGCGGCGGGAGCCGTCGAGCAGCTTCGGGTTGCGCCGCTCCTTCTTGGTCATCGAATCGATGATGGCCTTCTGGCGCTTCAGCACCCCGTCATTCATGCCGGAGGCGGCGAGCTGGTTCTTCATCTTGCCGACGCCGGGCAGCATGCCCATCAGCCCGCCAAGGCCGCCGAGCTTCTCCATCTGGTCGAGCTGCATGCGCAGATCGTCGAGATCGAACTGGCCCTTGCGCATGCGATCGGCCGCAGCCATCGCCTTTTCGGCGTCGATGTTCTCGACCGCCTTCTCGACCAGGGAGACGACATCGCCCATGCCGAGGATGCGGCCGGCGACGCGGCGGGGATCGAAATCCTCCAGCGCGTCCATCTTTTCGCCGGTGCCGAGCAGCTTGATCGGCTTGCCGGTGACGGCGCGCATGGACAGGGCGGCACCGCCACGCCCGTCACCATCGGCGCGGGTCAGCACGATGCCGGTAAGGCCGACACGCTCGTCGAACGCCTTGGCGGTGTTCACCGCGTCCTGGCCGGTGAGGCTGTCGGCGACGAGCAGCACTTCATGCGGCTTGGTCGCGGCCTTCACCTCGGCCACTTCGGCCATCAGCGCCTCGTCGAGCGTGACGCGGCCGGCGGTGTCGAGCATCACCACGTCATAGCCGCCGAGGCGGGCGGCTTCCATGGCGCGGCGGGCGATCTGCACGGCGGACTGGCCAGCGACGATCGGCAGGGTGGCGACGCCGACCTGCGTGCCCAGCATGGCCAGCTGCTCCATCGCCGCCGGGCGGCGGGTATCGAGCGAGGCCATCAGCACCTTGCGGTTGCCGCGCTCGGTCAGGCGCTTGGCGATCTTGGCGGTGGAGGTGGTCTTGCCCGAGCCCTGCAGGCCGACCATCAGCACCGGCACCGGCGGGGCGGCGTCGAGGTCGATCGGCTTGGCGTCGGAGCCGAGCATGGCGACGAGTTCGTCATTGACGATCTTCACCACCATCTGGCCGGGCGTGACCGACTTGATGACCTCGGCGCCGACGGCGCGGGTGCGCACCTTGTCGGTGAAGGAGCGCACCACGTCGAGCGCGACATCGGCCTCGATCAGCGCCCGGCGCACCTCGCGCATGGCCTCGTTCACGTCGGCCTCGGTGAGGGCGCCGCGTCGTTTCAGCCGGTCGAGTATGCCGCCAAGGCGGTCGGTCAATGAATCGAACATGCGTTCGCTCCGGTCCTTTTCCCACAGCTCACAGCGCAATGCCGAACGGCGCCCGAGGGCGCAAAGCGCTGTCGGGCGTTGACCTCCGGCCTCAGGGGCCGGGCGGCGGATCGGCTCGCGGGGTCTGCGAGGATGTGGGGCTCGTAGCCGCCGCGCGCCAGAGAGTCAAGTTTTGACGCGCTTTTGCGGGAGACTACGGAGGTCACAGCCGCGTAACAGCGCCATCCTAGCGTGCCGCATCCATGCGAGGAACCCGGTCATGAACAGCGACTTTGCGCCCCTCTCCGCCGCCAGCGATGACGTCGTCAGCGATGACAACGCGCTTTTCGAGACGCTGCTGTCCCTGCGGGCGGCGGTGGTCGAGGAGGCCGCCCCGCTCATCGAGCGCTTCCACCGCGAGGCCGGCCGCGAAGACCCCGCGCTCGAAAATCTCGCGCATTACCTCGCCTTGCGCCGGCACGAGCTGCGCCCGCTGCAGCGCCAGCTGATGTGGCGCGGGCTGTCCTCGCTCGGGCGGCTGGAGAGCCGGGTGCTGCCGACGCTCGACGCGGTGCTGGCGGCGCTCGCCGCCCTCGCCGGCCGCACCCCGGCCCTTCCGGCGCCGGAGCCCGCCACCTTCTTCGCCGGCGAGGCCCGGCTGGAAAAGGCCAGCGAGGCGAGCCTCGGCCCGGAGCCGGAGGGGCGCTACACCCGCATCATGGTCACGCTGCCCGGCGAGGCGGGGAGCGACCCGGCCTTTATCCTGGCGCTGGCGAAGGCCGGCATGGATGTCGCCCGCATCAACTGCGCCCATGACGACGCCCAAACCTGGCGGGCGATGGCGGGCCATGTGCGCACCGCCGCCGAGGCGGTCGGCCGCCCGATCGCGGTGCTGATGGACATTGCCGGCCCGAAGATCCGCACCGGCGCCGTGCTGCCGATGCGCAAGGACAAGCCGACCGGCCGCCTGCTGCCCGGCGACACGCTGCGCCTCGTCGCCGAGGGCGAACCCCGCGTCGACGACGCTGCCCTGTTCAGTGCCGCCGTCTCGCTGCCGGAGATCGTCACCCGCCTCGGGCTCGGCCACCGCGTGCGCTATGACGACGGCAAGGTCGAGGCGGTGGTGGAGAGCGTGGGCCCGGGCGAGGCGATCCTGCGCATTCTCCACACCCGCCCCGGCGGCACCAAGCTGAAGCCGGAAAAGGGCATCAACCTGCCCGATACCGCGCTCGGCCTCTCCCCGCTCACCGCCAAGGACGATGCCGACCTCGCCACCGTCATCGAATGCGCCGACCTCCTCGGCTATTCCTTCGTCAGCCGGCCGGAAGACCTCGATCTGCTCGACGCCGCCATCGCCCGCCATGGGGCCGGGCGGGCGCGACCGCTCGGCCTGATGGCCAAGATCGAGCGCCCCGAGGCGGTGCGGAACCTGCCGGACCTGATCGCCCGCGCCGCCCGCACCGGCGATTTCAGCGTGATGATCGCCCGTGGCGACCTCGCCGCCGAAATCGGCTTCACCCGCCTCGCCGAAATGCAGGAGGAACTGCTGTGGATCTGCGAGGCCGCCTCCGTGCCGGCGATCTGGGCGACGCAGGTGCTGGAGGACCTGGTGCGCGACGGCATTCCCTCGCGCGGCGAGATGACCGACGCCGCCATGGCCGCCCGCGCCGAATGCGTCATGCTGAACAAGGGCCCGGCAGTGGTCGAGGCGGTGGAACTGCTCGACCGCCTGCTCGGCCGCATGGCTGACCATCTCGACAAGAAGACCGCGACCCTGCGGGCGCTGCATTCGTGGTAGCGGCGTGAAGGCCGGGTGAACCCTCATCCCGGCCAAAGCGCAGCGGAGAGCCGGGCTCGTCATCCGATATCGGTACACGATCCCGGCGCGGCCTGCGGCCGTCCGGGATGACGCCTGAAATGGGTTCCGGCGAGCCTACGGCGCGACGAGATAATGCCCGGCCCATTCCGAGGTCGGGATCGCCGCGCCGAGCGTGTAGTGGAAGCGCGTCACATCAAGCCCTTCATGCGCCGTCTCGCACTCATAAGCGATGTGGTACCAGGTGCCGCCCGAGCGCACCGCCGCGCCCGGCGCGTTGATCTTCGCGCCCTTCACCACCGGGTCGCGATAGGCATAGGCGACCAGCTCATCGGGGCGCATGCCCTTCTGCCCGCGCTGAAGCTCGCCCATCGCCCGCGTGTTGCACACCTGCTCGATCCGCTCCGAGGGCTCCAACTGCATCATCTGGTCATCGGTGGAACGCGCCAGCGCCGGCGGCAACAGGGGCATGGTCACAAGGGTCAGGAGCAGGACGCCAAAGGGGGCAGCGGAGATGTGCGGCATAAGCGCTCGATTTCCTCTCGATCGAATCGGGCCACAGTTCAATAGCGCAGTTTTGTCCATCCTGTGGCGATCGATCCATGCCTGACGCCTACCGCGCCGGTTGCCGGCCCTCGCGCGCCGGATTAGAACCGCCCCATGGCGCTGATGGATTTTGCCAACCCCACCCGCTTCCTCGCCCTTTCCGGGCGCGTCCTGCCATGGCTGACCGGCCTTGCGCTGGCAACGCTGGCGCTCGGCTTCTTCCTCGCCTTCCGCGCCCCGCAAGACTACCAGCAGGGCGAGACGGTGCGGATCATGTATATCCACGTGCCCTTCGCGTGGCTGGCGATGTTCGGCTATTCGATGCTGGCCGCGTCCGCCCTCGGCATCCTGGTCTGGCGCCACCCGCTGGCGGATGTGGCGCACAAGGCGATGGCGCCGATCGGCGCGGTGTTCGCCTTCCTCTGCCTGTTCACCGGCTCGCTCTGGGGCCGGCCGATGTGGGGCACCTATTGGGTCTGGGATGCGCGTCTCACCTCGATGCTGGTGCTGCTGCTGCTCTATCTCGGCCTGCTGGCGCTGCGCTCGGCGATCGAGGACCCGAACCAGGCCGGGCGGGCGGCGGCGGTGCTCTCGCTGGTCGGCTTCGTCAATGTGCCGATCGTCAAGTTCTCGGTCGACTGGTGGAACACGCTGCACCAGCCGGCCTCGGTGTTTCGCATGGACGGGCCGACCATTCATCCCAGCCTGCTCTGGCCGCTGATGATCTGCGCCCTCGGCTTCACCTTGCTGATGCTGGCGCTGCACATGGCGGCGATGCGCAATGAAATCTACCGCCGCCGCCTGCGCGTGCTGGAAGCGCGCGCTGCCGCCGAGGCCGCCTATGCGTGAGGCCTTCTGAATGTTCGGCGAGCACGGCTTCTTCATTATCGCCTGCTACGGCGTGAGCGCCCTGGCGCTCGGGGCGCTGGCGCTGTGGATCTTCGCCGATGGGCGGCTGGTGCGCCGCCGGCTCACGGAACTGGAGGCGCGCGGCGTGCGCCGCCGCTCAGCCGGGCGGGCCGACGCATGAGCCTTCCCTCCGACACCCCGCCTCCCGAGGAAGCCCCGGCCGCCCGGCCGCGCCGTTCGCGGCTGCTGGTGCTGCTGCCGCTCGTCGCGTTTCTGGCACTGGCGGCGCTGTTCTATGGCCGGCTATTCTCCGGCGATCCCTCGCGCGTGCCCTCGGCGCTGATCGGCCGGCAGGCGCCGGCGATCGACCTGCCGGCGCTGGAGGGGCTGACGCGCGAGGGCCAGCCGGTGCCGGGCCTCACCTCCGCCGCGCTCAAGGGCGAGGTGACGGTGCTCAACGTCTTCGCCTCCTGGTGCGTGCCCTGCCGCGACGAGCACCCTTTTCTGGTCGAGCTGTCGAAGATGCCGGGCTTCCGTCTCGTCGGCTTGAACTACAAGGACGACGCCGCCAATGCCCGCCGCTTTCTCGGCCGCTTCGGCAATCCCTATGCGGCGGTGGGCGTCGACGCCAATGGGCGCACCGCCATCGACTGGGGCGTCTATGGCGTGCCGGAGACCTTCGTCATCGGCAAGGATGGCCGCATCGCCTACAAATATATCGGTCCCATCGACGCCCAGGGGCTGAAGGAACGCCTGCTGCCGCAGATCGAGAGCGCGCGGACGGCGGGGCCTTAGAGCGGCGCGGCATCATGGCAGGCCCGTGTCCCGGACAAGCTGCACGCAGTGCGGCGCAGATCCGGGATCCAGCGAAGACTCGGCGTGCTTCACTGGATTGAGAGGCGTCCAACAGCGGACCTTTGCGCCGGATCCCGGCTCTGCGCTTCGCCGTCGGCTCCGCTGGGCCGGAAAACCGAGGCCCTTCCCTCAGTTCCGATCGTCCGGCAGCACCGGCAGCGGCAGCACCTCGATCTCGTCCTCGATCAGCGCCCGCACCTCGTCCGGGGTGGCCTCGCCGCGAATGGCGCGCTTTTCCTCCTCGCCCTCATGCATGCGGCGGGCACGCGTGGCGAACTCGTCGCCGACATCGACCGAATTGGCGACCACATGGGCCCGCACCGCCCGCAGCATGGCGCGCAGCTGCTGCTCCTTTTCCGACACCAGCGCGACCGGCTGGGTGGGGGCCGGCGGCGTGGCCTCTGGGGCCTCCATCGGCGCCGTTTCGGCCGCCGCCTCAGCGGCGAATTTGCGCGCCGCGCGGCCCAGCGCCGGGGCCATCAGCGCCTTCTCCACCTCAGGCGAACCGCAGACCGGACAGGTGACGAGGCCGCGCGCGCGCTGGTCGTCATAGGCGGCGGAATCGCGGAACCAGCTCTCGAACTCGTGCTCCTTCGCGCAGCACAGGCGATAGAGAATCATGCCACGCCACCGGGAACCACATGCAGCCGGTCCTGATCGGCCGGCATCACCAGCTCGAAGCGCCGCCCGTTCGAGAGCGAGGGAATCCGCCCGCGCACGCCCGCGACCCTGGCCGGGTCGATCTCGGCGGCGATGATGCCCGGCTCGGTGCCGCCCTCGGCGAGGATGGTGCCCCAGGGGTCGATGATGAGGCTGTGGCCGAAGGTCTGGCGGCCGTTCTCATGCGTGCCACCCTGGGCCGCCGCCAGCACATAGCACCCGGTCTCGATCGCCCGGGCGCGCAGCAGAATGTGCCAGTGCGCCTCGCCGGTCGACTGGGTGAAGGCGGCCGGCGCCGCGATCATCCCCGCCCCCGCCTCGGCCAGCGCCCGGAACAGCGCGGGAAAGCGCAGATCGTAGCAGATGGTGAAGCCGAGCCGGATCTGCGGCAGCTCAGCCACGATGGCGAGCTCGCCCGGCCGGTAGGCGGCGGATTCGCGGTAGACGTCGCCATTGGGCAGGTCGACGTCGAACATGTGGATCTTGTCGTAGCAGGCGGCGATCGTCCCGTCCGGGGCGAGCAGGTAGGAGCGGTTGGCGGCGCGGTGCTCGCTCGCCCGCACCGCCAGCGAGCCGATATGCAGATGCACCTTCAATTCGGCCGCGAGCGCGCGGAAGGCGGCCAGCGCCGGGTCGTCCTCCTCCGCATGCAGCACCTTGAACAGCGCCTCGCGGTTCTCCTCCATCGTGCCGGTCATTTCAGGCGTCTGGATATAGCTCGCCCCGGCCGCCGCCGCCTCGCGGATCATCGCGGAGGCCGCCGCGACATTGGCGGCGACGTTCTTGGCGGTGCACATCTGGATGAGCGCGGCGCGGAAGGGAGCGCCAAGCGGCGGGGTGCCGGGCGTGAGCGTATCGGAAGAGCCGGTCATGGTGTCACTCTCGTTCAGCTGGCGAGAAGCGCGTCCAGCTCGCCGGCTTCCTCAAGCGCGTAGAGGTCGTCGCAGCCGCCGACATGGCGCCCGTCGATGAAGATCTGCGGTACGCTGGTGCGCCCATTGGCCCGGCTCGACATCGAGGAGCGCGCCACCGGATCGCCGGTCACGTTGACCTCTGAGAAATCTGCGCCCTTGCGCCCAAGCAGCGACTTGGCTGCATGGCAATAGGGGCAGCTCGACGTGGTGTAAATCTCGATCTTCGCCATCGAATCGTCCTAACCATCGGCCGCCGCTGCGGCCGGCATCCTGGTGCCTTATGATAGGGGCGCGTCCACCGCATCAGCAACCCGGGCGAACACCAGAACGTCCACCCGTCCCGCCCCCGCGCGCAGCAGCGCCTTGACGCAGGCATCGATCGTCGCCCCTGTCGTGAGCACGTCATCAACCAGAACAAGGCGCCGGCCGCGCAGTTCCCCTTTCGCGATTTCAGGCACCGCGAAGGCGCCCTGCACATTGCGCGCCCGCGCTGCCCGGTCGAGCCCCACCTGCGGCACGGTCGCGCGCTGACGCTCCAGCCAGCCGGCCCGCACCGGCAGGCCGGCCTCGCCGCCAATGACCCCGGCCAGCGCCGCCGACTGGTTGAACCGCCGCCGCCACAGCCGCAGCCGATGCAGCGGCACAGGTACCAGCGCCTGCGCATCGGAAAGGATGTCCGCCCCCGCGCGCGCCATCATCCGCCCCATCGGCGGGGCGATGTCGAGCCGATCGGCATATTTGAGCGCGTGGATCAGGTCGCGCGCGACCTCGCCGAATGCCGCCACCGCCCGCGCCCTTCCATAGGCCGGCGGCGCCTCCCGCGCGGCGGGCGAGAGCAGCCGCCCTTCGCCGAACCCATAGGGCAGCGGCGTGCCGAGCCGGTCGCAGAACGGCGCCGCGATGAAGGAGAGGCGGCTCCAGCAGCTGCCGCACAGGCAGCCCGGCTCGTCCACCGCCGCCCGGCAGGCCATGCAGGACGGCGGCAGCGCGACATCCACCAGCCCGCGCCACAGCCGGCGCCCCAAGCCCAAGCCGCGCCATGGCGCGGCCCGGGCGGGCGACGCCTGCGCCTCGCGGGCATTTTCGCGCATCGGCTCCGGGGACGGGTTCATACCCGGATACTAGCACAGGCCGCGTCGGCCCGCTGTCGCCCGGCCGCCTTTGGCGTGGTCGGCTTTGACCTGTCGCCGCCCCGGCTCTATGCCTCTCGCCGAGGAGCCCCCGATGTCCACCTCCCCCTCGCCGATGAACGTGTTCGATCCTCAGGCGCTGGCGCAGCGCCGCCAGCGGGCGCGCGCGCTCGGCCCGGAAACCTTCCTGCTCGACCGCGTGGCGGAAGACCTGGTCGACCGCCTCAGCGCGGTGAAGCGGGTTTTCGGCACCGCGGCCGACCTCGGCACGCCGACGCCGGTGCTGCGCGAGGCGCTGTCCGGCACCGGTATGGTGGAGCGCTATGTCGCCTTCGGCCCGGCCGAGCGGGGGGATGTCGATGTCGTCACCGACCCGGAAATCCTGCCCTTCGCGCCGGCCTCGCTCGATCTCGTCGTCTCGGCGCTGGCGCTGCAGAGCGTCAACGACCTGCCCGGCGTGCTGGCGCAGATCCGCCGTGCGCTGAAGCCGGACGGGCTGCTGCTCGCCGGCTTCCTCGGCGGCGGCACGCTTGCCGAGTTGCGCGAGGTCTTCGCCATTGCCGAGAGCGACACGCTGGGCGGCATCTCGCCGCGCGTGGCGCCCTTTGTCGATCTGCGCGACCTCGGCGGGCTGCTGCAGCGCGCGGGCCTCGCCCTCCCCGTCACCGATGTCGACCGCGTGGTGGTGCGCTATGGCGACCCGCTGGCGCTGCTGCATGATCTGCGCCGCATGGGCGCCGCCAACCCGCTCACCGACCGGCGGCGGGCGCCGCTGCTGAAGAAGACGCTGGTTCGGCTGTTCGAGGTCTATGCCGAGCGCTTCGCCGACCCGGACGGGCGCCTGCGCGCCACCTTCGAAATTGTCTGGATCTCCGGCTGGGCACCACATGAAAGCCAGCAGAAGCCGCTGCGCCCCGGCTCCGCCAAGACCCGCCTCGCCGACGCGCTGAACGTGCCGGAGGGCAAGCTGAAGGGGGAGGGCAAGCTGCCTGGCGAGGGTTAGAAAACGCCTACCGGCTAGCGCCCCGGCCCCAGCAGATCCAGCAGCACCGGGATCAGCGGTTCGTCCGCCGGCGGCATGGGATAGTCACGCAGCGCGCCCGGCTTCACCCAGGCGAGGCGCTGGCTCTCGCGGCCCTGCGCCTGCCCCTCCCAGCGCCGGCAGATCCACAGCGGCATCAGCAGCTGGAAAGTCTCATAGGTGTGCGAAGCGAAGGAGAGCGGCGCGAGGCACGGCTCCTTGACCGTGATGCCCAGTTCTTCCTCCAGCTCGCGGATGAGGCATTCCTCCGGCCGCTCGCCCGGCTCCACCTTGCCGCCGGGAAACTCCCACAGCCCGGCCAGCGACTTGCCCGCCGGCCGCTCGGTCAGCAGCACGCGGCCATCTGCATCGACAAGGGCGGCGGCGGCGACGAGGATGAGTTTCATGGCGTTCGCCCTTCGCCGCTCAGGAACGGTAATCGCCATTGATGGCGACATATTCCTTGGTGAGGTCGCAGGTCATCACCCGGTCTGCCCCGCGCCCGAGGCCGAGATCGACGGTGATGTCGATAACATCGTTCTTCATGTAGGCGGAAACCTCGCCCTCGTCATAGGCGGGGTCGCGGGCCCCTTCATGCGCCACGCGGATGGCGCCGAACGAGATGGAGAGACGGTCGCGCTCGGCCGGCTCGCCCGCCTTGCCCACCGCCATGACGATGCGGCCCCAATTGGCGTCCTCGCCCGCCACCGCCGTCTTCACCAGCGGCGAATTGGCGATCGACATGGCGATGCGCCGGGCCGAACGCTTCGAGGTCGCGCCGGTGACATGGATCTTCACCAGCTTGCGGGCGCCTTCGCCATCGCGCGCCACCTGCTCGGCGAGATCCGCCAGCACGCCGGTCAGCGCCTTGCGGAAGCGGGCGAGGCGCGGGTCCTTGGCATCATCGATGCGCGGCGCGCCGGAGGCGCCGGTGGCGAACAGCATCAGCGTGTCGGAGGTCGAGGTATCGCCGTCGATGGTCACGGCATTGAAGCTGTCCACCACGCCCTTGGAGAGCAGGGCCTGCAGCGCCGGCGCGGCGATCGCGGCGTCGGTGAAGACGAAGGAGAGCATGGTCGCCATATCAGGCGCGATCATGCCGGCGCCCTTGGCGATGCCGGCGATCGTCACCTCCACCCCGTCGATCTTCACCTTGGCGGTGGCGAGCTTGGGGAAGGTGTCGGTGGTCATGATCGCCCGGGCCGGCTCGATCCAGGGCAGCGGCGCCAGCCGTGTGGCGGTCTCCGCCAGCACGCCCTCGAACTTGGTGGCGTCGAGCGGCTCGCCGATGACGCCGGTCGAGGCGAGATAGATCTCCTCCTCGCGGCAGCCCAACGCCTTGGCGGCGATCTTGGCGGTGAGCGCGGTCGATTCCCGCCCCTTGGCGCCGGTGAAGGCGTTGGCATTGCCGGAATTCACCACCAGCGCCCGCGCCGTGCCGTGAGCGAGATTGGCGCGGCACCATTCGACCGGTGCGGAGGGGCATTTGGAGCGGGTGAACACGCCGGCCACCGTGCTGCCGGCATCGAGCGTCAGCAGCAGCACATCGGTGCGGCCCTTATAGCGGATGCCCGCCTCGGCGGTGGCGAAGCGCACCCCGGCCACGGGGCCGACATCGGGCGTCGTCTTGGGGGCGAGCGGAGAGACGGGAGAATCGTGGGCCATCGGCTGGGAACTCGATCGCGGGAAAGGGCCGAACCGATGTGCCCGAGATGCGCAACATCCGCAAGACGATGGCGCGCCGAAGGCAGCGCGCGGCCCCCTTTCACAGCGCCGTGCCGCCAGGCCGGGCGCGGCGGTGCCGTGGCGAAGCTCTGCCGGCCCGGCCGGGCTGCCGCCCCCGGCCGGCACCGGCCGGCGCCGGCCGCGTCTTACTTCATATCGCCAACGTGACGTGTACGCGGCGACATGGGGCGCCCGTCCCGCCTCGCCCAGCACGCGGCGCGCGGCGCGCGGCGCGCTTGAGGAAGGACCACATGACCCGTGCTGGTCCGCATGGCCAGCTCTGATCGGGCGTGGAGATGTGAGCAATGGGGTCTTGCCCCCGCGCCCGGGCCGCATTGCCGAGCCCCTCTCGCCCGGCTGCGGACAAGCTCAGTGGCTGCGGTTTGCCCCCGGCCCGCTCAGCCCGCCTGGTCGGGCCGGATGGGCTAGGCCGCGAAAACGGTAGAGCCGCGCCCTGCCCCGAACGCCCTGATGGTTGCGCTTTGCCGCATCAATGGGCCTGAGCGCTCGGCAACGAAAAAAGGGATCGCCGCGTCCTGCCGCGAAGGCCGGCGGGCTAAACTTGGCTCGCAGGACCGGGC
Organism: Xanthobacteraceae bacterium 501b; assembly: GCA_000378025.1. Lineage (GTDB taxonomy): Bacteria > Pseudomonadota > Alphaproteobacteria > Rhizobiales > Xanthobacteraceae > Ancylobacter. Next base: position 176,606 of record KB899087.1, on the reverse strand, counting down.
TTGAGCGCGCCCGGCAGCGAAATCGGGATGGCCGCCCAACCGCGAACATCTGCTGGCTAAGCCTGGTTCGCAGTACAGGGCATGAGCAACCTGCCCAGCCGCGTCAGATACGTAGGAGCGCGCCGGGCCGCGCTTGGGAAGCGTGACCCAACGGCCATACGCGACCCGGCCGACCCATTCTGCCCGGAGGCCCGCCTGCTTCTCCTCGCCCGGCGGACGGTTGCGAGCGGTCGTCCTAACCCGTGCGGGTCGGCATGACCGGCCCTGTTTGGGCCTGAACATGTGGCCAAAGGGGGCAGGCACTGACTTGCCAGTTCCGTATGAGCGAGCGCTTCGCCCGCAGGACCGCCCCTCGCCCGGCTGCGGATAACCTCGGGGGCTGCGGTTTTCCACCCGACCCGCTGCCACCAAGGTCGCAGACGCCCGCGCTCCGGCGATCAAGACGGTAGGGCCGCCCAACCGCAACCACGTTGCCGGTCGGCTTCATCCGCACGACCGCCCCCTCGCCCGGCTAAAGACGCCTCAAGTGGCTGCGATTGGCCACCCGCCACCCGACCCGCTGCCACCAAGGTCGCAGACGCCCGCGCTCCGGCGATCAAGACGGTATGGCCGCCCACCGCAACCACGTTGCCGGTCGCGCTTCATCCGCACAACCGCCCCCTCGCCCGGCTATCGACGCCTCAAGCGACTGCGGTTTGGCACCCGCCACCCGACCCGCTGCCACCAAGGTCGCAGACGCCCGCGCTCCGGCGACCAAGACGGTATGGCCGCCCCACCGCGACCACGATGCCGGTCGCGCTTCATCCGCACGACCGCCCCCTCGCCCGGCTGTCGACGCCTCAAGCGACTGCGGTTTGGCACCCGACCGGCTCAGCCGCAGGGATGTGCCTGAGCGCGCTTGGCCGACGGGACGCGAACGGGGACATCGCGCCATCTACGGCCCTGGTATGTCCACCCCGGCTTGGCGCCGCCCGGTCCGCCCCGCCCCGGTCCGCCCGGCTCTCCCCGCCCCGGGCATCATCGTATGGCCCGCCGAAAACCTTTACCTTTGCTGCGGAACGGGCGAAAAGGGGAGATCGCTTCTGTGCCTGATTCGTTCGTCTTCACGCGGGTCCGGCGTGCACCGGTTCGCTCGCGACGGCTTGACGGTGTCATGACGTGGATTGACGATCACCGGTGAACGTTAGCCGGCGAACTCGTAAAATAGTAAACATATCCGCGCTTTATACTCGATACGAAACGTACCGTTTCATAATTCAGAACGTTTCGTTTCATTTTATGCACGTGAGCGGGCCTCTTTTCTGAGGAGCGCGGCGGGCCTCGGGCACGACGCCATGATCGTCTCGACATCCACCGGCGTGGTTAAGGAAGATGGTTAACAGACCCCTTCGGCAAAGGTCTTTTCAGGATGGAGGGCCTGCAGGCCGCCGGAGTTCGGCCGGCCCGCGCCGCAGCAAGGCGGCGGCCGAGGCCATTCTGGAGGCGGCCGAGGCGGTGCTCGCCGAGGCGGGTTACGCCGGCTTCACCATCGAGCAGGTGGCGCGGCGCGCGGGCGCCGGCAAGCCGACCATTTACCGCTGGTGGAACGGCAAGCCGGCCCTGCTGATCGAGATTTATGCCCGGCAGCCGCTCGACCTTTCCGGCACCAACACCGGCTCACTGGAAGGCGATCTCGTCGCGGCTCTGGGTCGCCTGCTCGCATTCTGGCGCGATACGCCAGCCGGCGAAGCGTTCACCGCGCTGCTGGTGGAAGCCCAGCACGACCCGGCGGCGCTGGAAATGCTCCGAGCCTTCGTCGCTGAGCGCAGCTTTCCGCTCGCCGATATGTTCAATCGCGCCGCCGGGCGTGGCGAGCTGGCCGCGGATTTCGCTCTTGCCGCCGGCCTCGATCTGGTCAGCGGCTATGTCTGGGCGCGCCTGCTGACCCGGCGGCTCGATGACGACGCCGACAGCCTCGCATCCGCCGCCCGGTTGATCGCGCGCGGTTGCCTTCGTCGCTGAGCGCAGCTTTCCGCTCGCCGATCTGTTCAATCGCGCCGCCGGGCGTGGCGAGCTGGCTGCGGATTTCGCGCTTGCCGCCGGCCTCGATCTGGTCAGCGGCTATGTCTGGGCGCGCCTGCTGACCCGGCGGCTCGATGACGACGCCAACAGCCTCGCATCCGCCGCCCGGTTGATCGCGCGCGGTTGCCTTCGTCGCTGAGCGCAGCTTTCCGCTCGCCGATCTGTTCAATCGCGCCGCCGGGCGTGGCGAGCTGGCCGCGGATTTCGCGCTTGCCGCCGGCCTCGATCTGGTCAGCGGCTATGTCTGGGCGCGCCTGCTGACCCGGCGGCTCGATGACGACGCCGACAGCCTCGCATCCGCCGCCCGGTTGATCGCGCGCGGTTGCCTTCGTCGCTGAGCGCGGCTTTCCGCTCGCCGATCTCGGCGGGAGCACCGGCGACGTCTTGGCCTGCCGACCTGTCGCTGCGTTTCTCCTTCGGGCAGCGTCCGCCTCGGGCCCGGGCGAAGACACGCCGTTGAAGCGAGCGAGGGTGACCGACGAGCAGATCATGTCGGTCTTGAGGGAGCACGAGGCCGGCGCGGAGACCGCCGATCTGGCGGGCAGGCACGGGATTTTGGAGGCGACGCTCGACACTGGAAGGCCGGGTCGGCGGCATGGACGTTTCCAAGGCCCGGCGCCTGAAGGTGCTCGACGACGAGAACGCAAGGCTGAAGTAGCGCTTGGCCGAGCCAATGCTCGATGCGACAACGCTTCGCGAGACCCTTGCAAATTGGTATGCGTGCCGCCAAGCGGGCGGGCCGCGCCCTGCGGGGCCAACATGGCCTGTCGGAGCGGCGCGACGGCCAGATCGTCAGCACAGATCGAACGATGATCCGCGACCACTCGTGCCGGCCACCGGACACGCCGCCTCGCGCCCGGCGGCGCGCCCTCGCCAAGAAGCGGCGGCGCTGCGGACGCCTGTTCATCGGCGAGAAGGCAACGCCTCGGCACAGGTGCAGGGCGCCGACCCGGTCGCGGCGAAGGCGAACGCGCCGGTCCACGGTCTCGTCCACGACCGGTTCGCGAACGGCCGGCACCACGCTCCCCCCGCAAGCGCGAGGCGTTTCTGCTGATATCGTCGACGTTGTGACCAGGCTGTGCAGCGCGGTGGCACCGGACACCTCCGCCTCGGAACGACGCCGGGGCGCGAGTTGCCCTCAGTCGTCGCGCACCAGGCTGGGCTCGGTCATCTCTCGCCCATGGCCTGCGCCGCCATCTTCACCGCAATGGGCGATCGGCTACCCGCGACGGCAACCGCTGGCCCGCTTCGCGCACCAGCCTGAGTTGGGCGCCCAAGGTGACTTCCGCGAGCTCGCGGAAATGATGGCCAAGAATGATGGCCACATCGGATTATGACGACTGGCGCGCCTAGGGCCGCCGCCAAAAGGCGTTTTCAGAGGGCGATCCAGCCCGAGCGGCGCCGTCTCACCTGAGTATCTGGGTCCGGTCGCACCTCGGGACGGCCGGGGGCTGCGGCGCGCCGGCAAGGCCGGCGGCAGCGTCTCGCCGCCTGGCCAGCATCGGCGGCGGCCGGTCCCGCGCGAGGGCAAAGAAAAACCCCGGACCTCACCGGCCCGGGGCTTTGTCTCATGGCCGCGCCATGCGAAGCGGCGCGTCGGGCGCCATCCGATCAGCCTGCGTTGCCGGCTGATCGGCGCGTGCTCCCGATCACGGCGTCGGCGTGGCGGGGGTCGCGGCGGGCGGGGTGAGGAGGTCGCCGGGCTTCGGCGCCGCCTCGGTCTTCTCCACCTTGGCGGCGTCGCGGGTCTTCTGCACCACCTCGGCCTGCGCCTTCTGCGCCACGAACTGCTCGATCTGCGGCTTCACCTCCTCGAAGGTCGGCACCGGGCGCTCGCGCGTTTCCTCAAGCTTGATGACATGCCAGCCGAACTGGGTCTTCACCGGCTTCGAGACTTCGCCGGGCTTCAGCTCGAAGGCAACTTCGGCGAATTCCGGCACCATCTGCTCCTTGGTGAAGAAGCCGAGATCGCCGCCATCAGCCTTGCCCGAGGGGTCCTCGGTCAGCTCGGTCGCCAGCTTGGCGAAGTCCGCGCCCTTCTTCAGCTGGGCCTCGACATCCTGCGCCTTCTTCTCGGCGGCCGCCTGGGCTTCCTTGTTGTTCGGGTCGGCGCGGAACAGGATGTGGCGGGCGCGCACTTCCTTCTCCGGCTTCTGCTGCGCCACCGCTTCCTGGTAGGTCTTCTGCATGGCCTCGTCGGTCAGGGCGTCCTTGGTGGCCTTGGTGAGAATGGCCTGCATCAGCACGCGCTTGCGGATGAATTCCATCTCGCGCTTGAAGGCCTCGGTCTCATAGAGCTTCTCGGCCTCGGCGGCCTGCGCCATGGCGTTGAGATCGATGAGGAAGCCGAGCACATATTCGTCGCGCGCCGGACCCTGGATCTGCTGCGGCAGGTTCGGGGCGAGCTCGGCGGCGGCGGCGGTCACGTCGCTGCGGCGGATCGGCGTGCCGTTGACGGTGGCGAGCACCGGGTCATCGCTCTGGGCGGCGGCGGTCGCCGGCGCGGCGGCGGGTGCCGCAGCGGGTGCCGCAGCGTCCTGGGCGAGCGCGGGCAGCGCCGGAAGGAAGGCCGTGCCGATCAGGGCGGCGAGAAGACCAGCGCGCAGCGGGCTGGAGGTGACCCGGCCGGCGGGGCGATGGGCCGCCTTGGGCGCGGTGTGCGGGCTATGACGGGTCATGAAGCGTTCCTCAATTTTCGGTTGGCCGCTGCGGGGCCGCGAAAGCTGGCCCAGCCCGGTTCAGGTTGCAAGCGTGTAAGATCACCGACGCCAGATTTTTCGCCGCCGGAGCGTCGGGGACGGGACCGCCGGGGCGATGGCTTGCGGGTTAGCAAAACTGTCGTCCGGCCTGCGATTGACAACCCCCAAACCCGTTCATAAGTGTGGCACGCGGTGCGGGTTCTCGCCGGCACTCGCGCTTATGTGACGCAAGAACCCGCAAGCCGTTCGCGGCGGCCCGGCCCTGAAGACCCATTTCGGCCGCAAATGGCGTCTCGATGAGGCTTCAGCCCGCGCGCTCGCGCCCGCAGCTTGCTCAAGAGGATGCGGCGGCCCGTCACCGCCCGTCCGACACCTGCTCCTGGCGGACTCGGATTGGAAGTCTCATGTTCGGCGCTCTCGCGCGAAAGCTCTTCGGATCGGCCAATGACCGCCGCGTGCGCGGCTATCAGCCCAAGGTCGCGGCCATCAACGCGCTCGAACCGGAGCTGAAGGCGCTCTCCGACGAGGCGCTGCGCGCCCGGACCATCGCCTTCCGCGAGCAGCTGGCCAAGGGCGCCAGCCTGGACGACCTGCTGGTCCCCGCCTTCGCCACGGTGCGCGAGGCATCCCGCCGGGCGCTGGGCCAGCGGCATTTCGACGTGCAGCTCATCGGCGGCATGGTGCTGCATGAGCGCGGCATCGCCGAGATGCGCACCGGCGAAGGCAAGACCCTGGTCGCCACCGCGCCGGTCTATCTCAACGCGCTGACCGGCAAGGGCGTCCACGTCGTCACCGTGAACGACTACCTCGCCAAGCGCGACGCCGAGTGGATGGGGCGCGTCTACCGCTTCCTCGGCCTCACCACCGGCATCATCCATCACGGCCTCGACGACAATGAGCGCCGCGCGGCCTATGCCTGCGACGTCACCTACGCCACCAATAACGAGCTCGGCTTCGACTATCTGCGCGACAACATGAAGTACGAGCTGAACCAGATGGTGCAGCGCCCGCACTTCTACGCCGTGGTCGACGAGGTGGACTCCATCCTGGTCGACGAAGCCCGCACGCCGCTGATCATTTCCGGCCCGCTCGACGACCGCTCGGATTTCTACACCACCATCGACGCCTATATCCCCAAGCTGTCGAAGGAGGATTACGACGTCGACGAGAAGCAGCGCTCGGTCGCCCTGACCGAAGCCGGCATGGAAAAGGCCGAGAACCTGCTGCGCGATGCCGGCATCCTCAAGGGCGAGAGCCTCTACGACATCGAGAATGTCTCGGTCGTCCACCACGTCAATCAGGCGCTGCGCGCCCACACGCTGTTCCAGCGCGACAAGGACTATATCGTCCGCAACAATGAAGTCGTCATCATCGACGAGTTCACCGGCCGCATGATGCCGGGCCGGCGCTATTCGGAAGGGCTGCACCAGGCGCTGGAAGCCAAGGAGCGGGTGCAGGTCCAGCCCGAGAACCAGACGCTGGCCTCCATCACCTTCCAGAACTATTTCCGCATGTATGAGAAGCTGGCCGGCATGACCGGCACGGCCAATACCGAGGCGGCGGAGTTCCAGGACATCTACAATCTCGAAGTGATCGAGATTCCGACCAACCTGCCGGTGCAGCGCGTCGACGACGATGACGAGGTCTACCGGACGGCGACCGAGAAATACAACGCCATCATCGACCTCATCACCGACTGCAAGAGCCGTGGCCAGCCGGTGCTGGTCGGCACCACCTCGATCGAAAAGTCCGAATTGCTGGCCGAACTGCTGAAGAAGCGCGGCTTCAAGCAGAAGGACTTTTCCGACCCCGACGCCTTCCGCCCGCTCTATGACGGCGACCAGGGCACGGCGGACGACCAGGTGTTCGCGGTGCTCAATGCCCGCCATCACGAGCAGGAATCCTACATCGTCAGCCAGGCCGGCGTGCCCGGCGCCGTCACCATCGCCACCAACATGGCCGGCCGCGGCACCGACATCCAGCTCGGCGGCAATGCCGACATGCGGATCTCCCACGAGCTCGGCGACATGCCGGAAGGCGAACAGCGCGCCGCCGCCGAGGCCCAGATCCGTGCGGAAGTCGCGAAGCTGAAGGCGAAGGCGCTGGAAGCCGGCGGGCTCTATGTCATCGGCACCGAGCGCCACGAGAGCCGGCGCATCGACAACCAGTTGCGCGGCCGCTCCGGCCGCCAGGGCGACCCCGGCCATTCGCACTTCTTCCTGTCGCTGGAAGACGACCTGATGCGCATCTTCGGGTCGGACCGGCTCGACGGCATGCTGCAGAAGCTCGGCCTCAAGGAGGGCGAGGCCATCGTCCATCCCTGGATCAACCGGGCACTGGAAAAGGCGCAGCAGAAGGTCGAGGCGCGCAATTACGACATCCGCAAGAACCTGCTGAAGTACGACGACGTGATGAACGACCAGCGCAAGGTGGTGTTCGAGCAGCGCGTCGAGCTGATGCAGGACGAGGACGTCGCCGAGACCGTGGCCGAGATGCGCCATGGCATCATCGAGGACATCGTCGTCAAGCATGTCCCGCCCAGCGCCTATCCCGAGCAATGGGACACGGACGGCCTCGCCGAGCAGCTCCAGCGCGTGCTGGGGCTCGACCTGCCGGTCAAGGAATGGGCGGCCGAGGAAGGCATCGCCGACGAGGAGATGCGCGAGCGCGTGCAGCGCCGGGCCGACGAGGCGATGGCGCTGAAGGCGGCCAAATACGGCCCCGACATCATGCGCTATGTCGAGAAGTCGATCCTGCTGCAGACGCTCGACCATCTCTGGCGCGAGCATCTGGTAACGCTCGATCATCTGCGCCAGGTCATCGGCCTGCGCGGCTATGCCCAGCGCGACCCGCTGAACGAGTACAAGTCGGAAGCCTTCCAGCTGTTCGAGGCCATGCTCGCCAATCTGCGCGAGGCCGTGACCGCCCAGTTGATGCGGGTCGAGGTGATGGCCGCGCCGCAGACCGACGACATGCCGCCGATGGCGCCGCACCATATCGACCCCGCCACCGGCGAGGACGAGTTCGCGCTCGCCGATGCCGAGCTCGCCGCCGAAGCCACGCTGGCGCCGGCCGACGACCCCGCCGCTCCGCCGCGCAACCCCGACGATCCCTCCACCTGGGGCCGGGTTGGGCGCAACGAGGCCTGCCCCTGCGGCTCGGGCCTCAAGTACAAGCACTGCCACGGCAAGTTCGTCTGAGGCAGGGCCATGAGCGGCGGCGCGGTGCAGGACGATCCGACTGAGGCGGACCTGCACGGCGTCGCGGCCGCCGAACAACGCCTGTGCGACGCCGCCCTCGCGGGGGACGTCGCGGCGCTCGACGCGCTGCTGGCCGACGATCTGGTCTTCGTCAACCAGTTCGGCCATGTGCTGAGCAAAGAGGACGACCTCGACCTGCACCGCATCGGCGCCTTTCGGCTGGAGCGGCTGGCTTTTTCGGACTACCGGCTGAGCCGCCTCGCCCCCGGACTTGTGCTGGCGGTCTTGCGGGCCGACGCCGCCGGCACGGCGGGCGGTGCGCCCTTCGAGGCGACGCTGCGCTTTACCCGCGTGTGGCGTCGCGAGCCGGATGGCTGGCGGGTCGCCAGCATCCACAGTTCCCCGATCGCCTGAAACGGCGCCCTGCGCTCTTACTGAACCGTAGAGAAGCTGCCCGGCGCCAAGATTCCGGCGGCGCCCGGCAGGGTCGGCACGGTGCCGGACACCGCCTCGCCGCTGGACGACGCCACCGAAGGCGGCGCCGTGGCGGCGGTGGGCGTGGCGGCAGCCGGCGGGTTCGCGCGGGCGGGCTGGGCCGCGGGCGCCGTCGTCGCCTGGCGCGGCACCGGCGGACGGACGGGCGGCACCGGCACATCAGCGATCGGCTCGGCCGGTGCGGCCGCCGGCGGCGTGCTGCCGCCGAACCAGTTCTTCAGGCTGTCGAGAAATCCGCCATTGCTGCCGGCGTCGAGCGCCGCGACCTGAGGCAGCGCCGCGCGCTCCGGCGGCCGGGGCTGGGCGTCGGCCGGCGCGGCAGCGGCCAGAGTGCTGGCGGCCTGCGGCGGCGCGGGAGCCGCCGGCACGGCCGCAGCGTCGACCGGCTTGGTCTCAGTGGGTGCGAGAGCGCCGAACAGGCTAAACAGCCCGCCTGCGGAGGCCGGCGCGGCGGCGATAGCGGTGCGCGGGCCGCCCGGCGCGTCATCGGGACGCGGTGCCGGCAGCGGCACGGCGGCGGTCTCGCTCACCGTGTCGGCAGTGGCGAGGGCGATGCTCTCGGCCGGCGCGGGTTCGGTGGTCGAGACGCCATAGTCGCTGCCCGGCGGCTTCACGACCGGCGGCAGTGAGCCCGGGGCGGAAAGCTCGGGATTTTCCAGCTTGGCGAGGAACACCTTGTGCATGCCGCCATCCTTGCCGGTCTTGACCGGGGCGGCCGGCTGCAGCACGCCAGCGCTGGCGATCTTGGCATTGGCTTCCTTCTGGCGGGCGGCCACCGCCTCCTGCAGACCTTCCGGCATCGTGTAGTCCGGGCAGGGAGCGGAGGCCTGCAGCTTCTGGCTCGGGTCCACCGGCGTCGCGTTGAACACGTAGCGCTTGCCGCAATAATCCACCTTGGGCGGCGCCTTGGTCAGCTCGAACACGTCGCTGCCTTCCTTCAGCATCTTCCAGAAGGCGAGGTTCGGGTTGTTGCGGTGGCGCACCAGATTGTCGGCGGTCATCCGGAACGGGTAGGCCTGCACCTGGAACGAGCGCTGGCCGCCATAAAAGCTCTCGCGGCCGAGCGCGAAGATTTCCTGCACCTGCTCATCGGTCATGGCATAGCAGCCGCGCGAGGAGCAGTCGCCATGCACCATCAGATTGCTGCCCGAGCGGCCCCAGGCGCGGTCATAGGCATTGGGAAAGCCGAGGTCGAAGGCGAGGTAATAGCTGGAATTGGCGTTCATCTGGCCGGGGGTGATGGTGTAGAAGCCCTCCGGCGCCTGCCGGTCGCCTTCCCGCACCTTCGGCCCCAATTCGCCGGACCAGCGGCAGATCGGGTAGGTCTTCAGCAGTTCGTACTCGCCGCTATTGGTTTCCTTCCAGACCTCCAGCTCGGATTCTTCCTTGAAGATCCGCACCACGATCGGGCTGGACTTGGTCATGTCCTTTTGCTGGATCAGCGCCAGCGTCTGCGGCGACAGGGTTTTGCTGGCCTTGGACATCGGCGAGTTGCTGTCGCCGCCATTGCAGCCGGCAAGCACCAGCGCCGCACAGCCGGCAAGCAGGGCCGCGCGCCAGCGCACGCCGAACCCCCGGTCACGCGCCTGGCGCGAGAGGCTCGAAAACCCGTGAAACCTCAACCCAGGTGTCTCCCCGAAAGCCCGGCGCCCAAAGCACCGGCCCAAAGCGTTATACCGCAGCGATGGCGTCGGCAATCCCGCCCCGCGCCCCCCTGCATCACCCCTTCGCGAGGGGCCGGCACGTCCGAAAAACACGTCGGCAATTCGTAGGCACGGCAAGTCCGCACAGCACGTCCGCACAGCACGTCAGTACGGCATGTGGCCTTCGCCCGGCCGGCTCAGAGGTTCCGGCCGATGGCGAGGAACTTCTCGCGGCGCGCCTTGCGCAGCGCCGCCGGGTCCAGCCCGTCCAGTTCGCCGAGCGCCGCCTCGATGGCGTCGCCCGCCGCCTGCATCGCCGCCTCGGGGGCACGGTGGGCACCGCCGGGCGGCTCGGCAATCACCGAATCGATGACATGGAAGCGGAGCAGGTCCTGCGCCGTGATCTTCATGTTCATCGCGGCTTCCTGCGCCTTGGCGGTATCGCGCCAGAGAATCGAGGCCGCCCCTTCCGGAGAGATGACGCTGTAGATGGAATGCTCGAGCATCAGCACGCGGTTGGCCGTGGCGATGGCGATCGCGCCACCCGAGCCACCCTCGCCGATGATGACGGCAACATTGGGGACGCCGAGCGAGAGGCAAGCATCGGTGGAGCGGGCGATGGCCTCGGCCTGGCCGCGCTCCTCGGCGTCGAGGCCGGGGAATGCGCCGGCGGTGTCGACCAGCGAGATGACAGGCAGCGAGAAACGGTCGGCCAGTTCCATCAGGCGCACCGCCTTGCGGTAGCCTTCGGGCCGCGCCATGCCGAAATTATGCTTGATGCGGGTTTCGGTGGTGGAGCCCTTTTCCTGCCCGATCAGGCAGACGGCGCGGCCGCGAAAGCGGGCAAGGCCGCCGAGAATGGCGGAGTCGTCGCCGAATTTGCGGTCGCCGGCCAGCGGGTCGAACTCCTCGAACAGGTTGGCGGCATAGTCGGAGAAATGCGGGCGCAGCGGGTGGCGTGCCACCTGCGTCTTCTGCGAGGGGGAGAGATTCGCGTAGAGCTGGAGCAGCGCGTCGCGCGCCTTGCCCTCCAGCCGGGCGATGTCGTCGCCAATGGCGACCGCGTCGCCCTGCGCCGCCATAGCGCGCAATTCTTCCAGCTTGGCCTCAAGCTCGGCCACGGGCTTCTCAAAATCGAGGTAGCTGCGCATTGGAAATGACTGAACCGGCTGACAAGGTAAGGGGGGCCGCCCGGAGGGGAAACCCGCGAAGTTGCGCGGAAGCTGCCCCGAGAGGGTGGCGACGTCAAGGCAAGGCCGCAAATGCGCTTAATCGCCGCTGTTATCGCTGAGCGGATGCAGGTCGCGCACCAGGCTTTTCAGCCGCTCGTCCAGCACATGGGTATAGATCTGCGTGGTCGAGATGTCGGCATGGCCGAGCAGCGTCTGCACGATGCGCAGCTCCGCCCCATGCGCCAGAAGATGGCTGGCGAAGGCATGGCGCAGCACATGTGGCGAGAGCCGCGCCGGATCGAGCCCCGCCGCCAGAGCGAGGTCCTTCAGGTCGAGCGCCACCTGCTGGCGGGTGATGTGGCCGCTGGCGGCGCCGGAGGGGAACAGCCAGCGCGCGCGAGGCGGCGGCGTGCCCGGCCCTTTCCCCGCCTTGCCGGCGTTCGCGGTCTCCAGCGCGGCGCGGTAGAGCCTCATCGCCGCCTTGGCCGGCTCGCCCAGCGGCACGAGGCGCTCCTTGTTGCCCTTGCCGCGCACGATGAGGGCGTCGCCCTTCATGGTCGCTGCCGAGGCCGGCAGCGCCGCCAGCTCGGAAACGCGCAGGCCGGTGGCGTAGAGAAGTTCGATGAAGCAGGCGGTGCGGGCCCGCCGCGCGCCTTCCGCAAAACTCGACACCGCCTCGCCGGCCCGCGCATGGGCGGTGGCGATGAGCCCGCTCACCTCGTCCAGCGTCAGCACCTTCGGCAAGGGCCGGCTGCGGCGCGGGCCTTCCAGCACGGCGGCGGGGTCGTCGCCGCGATGGCCTTCGGCATAGAGAAAGCGGTGGAACTGGCGCACCGCCGAGAGTTTTCGCGCCACGCTGGCGCTGGCGAGGCCGCGCACGGAGAGTGCGGCGAGCCAGGCGCGCAGCTGCGCCGTCCCGGCGTCCAGCGCGTGCGAGCCCTGCGCCGCCAGAAACCCCTCATAATCCTCAAGGTCGCGCTGATAGGCGCCTAGCGTGTTCGGCCCGGCCCCGCGCTCGGCCGCCATCATGTCGAGAAAAAGCCGCGCCTGTGCGGGCGCCGGCGCCGGCGCGTTCATTTGGCGAACCGATCCGGCGGCACCACGATGCTCATCTCGCGCATTTGCGGCTTCACCAGCGTGGCGAACGCCCACAGCGTGCCATAGCCGATGCCGCCGAGAATGCCGAGAATGACGAGAAGACGGATGAGGCTCGGCATGGGGAAGCGGGGCCTTGCGCGATTCGATGAAGGGTGGCGCCGATCCTACGGCCTTTGGCAGGCCGGCGGAAACGCGCCCGACCCGGGCGATGTCGGTTTCACCCTGCCATTTCTGTCTGAACGGAGCGTTACACCGCCACCGCCGCGCGCGGCGGCCTCCCATTGCGTCCCTCGCATTGCGTCACCCTTGCGCCAATGCTAGTCCGCGCTTTGTTTGAGCGAGCAGGGTACGATGACGGCGGAACCCGAACAGGACGAGACGGCGGCACGCCTGCGCGAGCTTCAGGGCGCGCGCTCCATCGTGCTTGTCGGTATGATGGGCGCCGGCAAATCCTCGGTCGGCAAGCGCCTCGCCCGCCGCCTCGCTTTGCCCTTCGCCGATGCCGATACCGAGATCGAGACGGCGGCGGGCATGACGATCCCCGAGATCTTCGCCCTGCGGGGCGAGCCCGCCTTCCGCGATGGCGAGAAAAAGGTGATCGCCCGCCTGCTGGAGGCCGGGCCGATGGTGCTCGCCACCGGCGGCGGCGCCTATATGAGCGAAGAAACGCGCGCCGCCATCGCCGCCCGCGGCATCTGTGTCTGGCTCAAGGCCGAGCTTGACGTGCTGCTGCGCCGCGTGCGCCGGCGCGACGACCGGCCTCTGCTGAAGAATGATCCGGAGGGAACGCTGGCGCGGCTGATCGACCAGCGCTATCCGGTCTATGCGCTGGCGGATGTCACCGTGGTGTCGCATGACGTGCCGCAGGACGTGATGGTCGACACGGTGATCGAGGCGCTGATCGCCCATCTCGCCGCGCCGGCTTCGGGAGACGAGACATGAACATGCCCGCCGCTTCTGCATCTGTCGCCCCCGACGCCAATCGCACGCAGCTGCGCGTCGGGCTTGGCGCGCGTTCCTATGACATCGTCATCGGCCCGGGTCTGCTCGCCGAGGCGGGGGCGCGCATCGCCGCCCTGCGGCCGGGCGCCCGCGTCGGCATCGTCACCGACCACAATGTCGCCGACCGCCATCTCGGCACGGTGGAGACAGCGCTGCGCGAGGCCGGCCTGTCGCCAACCCCGGTGCTGGTCGCGCCCGGCGAGAAGTCCAAGTGCTTCGCCGTGTTCGAGGAGGTGGTGGACGCCCTGCTCGCCGCGCGGATCGAGCGCGGCGACCTTGTCCTGGCGCTGGGCGGCGGCGTGGTCGGCGATCTCGCGGGCTTCGCGGCGGCAGCGCTGCGGCGCGGCGTCGATTTCGTCCAGGCCCCGACCAGCCTGCTGGCGCAGGTCGATTCCTCGGTCGGTGGCAAGACCGGCATCAATTCCCGCCACGGCAAGAACCTCGTCGGCGCTTTCCACCAGCCGATCCTGGTGCTGGCCGACACCGGCGCGCTCGACACGCTGCCGCTGCGCGAGTTCCGCTCCGGCTATGCCGAGGTCGCCAAATACGGGCTGATCGACAACGCCCCGTTCTTCGCCTGGCTGGAGCGCAAATGGCAGGCCGTGTTCGGCGGCGGGCCCGAGCGCATCGAGGCCATCGCCACCAGCTGCGCCTCCAAGGCCGCCGTGGTGAGCCGCGACGAGAAGGAGACGGGCGATCGCGCCTTGCTCAATCTCGGCCACACTTTCGGCCATGCGCTGGAGGCGGGCGCCGGCTTCTCGCAGCGCCTGCTGCATGGCGAGGCGGTCGCCATCGGCATGGCGCAGGCCTTCCGCTTCTCGGCGGCACAGGGCCTGTGCGCGCAAGCAGACGCCGCGCGGGTGGAGGCGCATCTGCGCAGTGTCGGGCTGCCGACGCGCATCGCCGACATTCCCGGCGCGCTGCCGGACACGGACGGGCTGATGGCCCTGATCGGCCAGGACAAGAAGGTGTCGCGCGGCGCGCTGACCTTCATCCTCGCCCGCGGCATCGGCCAGAGCTACATCGCCAGGGATGTCGACCCGTCACAGATCCGTGCCTTCCTTGAGGTCGAACGCCAGCCCAGCTAAGAAGGCGCCATGACCGCATATGACTGGATTGCCCTCAGCGCCGTAATCATCTGCCTCCTGCTGTCCTTTTTCTTCTCGGGAAGCGAAACGGCACTGACCGCCTCCTCCAAGGCGCGGATGCACACGCTCGAAAAGAATGGCGATGCCCGCGCCGCGCTGGTGAACAGGATGATGGGGCAGCGCGAGCGCCTGATCGGCGGCATCCTGCTGGGTAACAATCTCGTCAACATCGCGGCATCGTCGCTGACGACAGGACTGCTGCTCGCCTGGTTCGGCACCGCCGGCATCGCTTATGCGACGGTGGGCATGACGATCGTCGTCGTCATCTTTTCCGAAGTGCTGCCCAAGACCATCGCCATCAACCACCCCGACCGCGTCTCGCTGCTGGTGGCGGGGCCGATCCGCTTCATCGTCGGCCTGTTCGGCCCGCTGACGCTGGCGATCGAGGCACTGGTGCGCGCCCTGCTCCGCGCCATGGGCGTGCCACTGGGCGCCACCACCAACGTGCTCTCCGCCTCGGAGGAACTGCGCGGCACGGTCGACCTGCTGCACCGCGAGGGCAGCGTGGTGAAGGACGAGCGCGACATGCTCGGCGGCCTGCTGGATCTCGGCGAGCTGGAAGTCTCCGACATCATGGTCCACCGCACCAAGATGGCGAGCCTGAACGCCGACGAGCCGCCCGAGCGCATCGTCCACGAGGTGCTCGCCTCCCCGCACACCCGCCTGCCGCTGTGGCGCGATCGGCCGGACAACATCATCGGCGTTTTGCACGCCAAGGACCTGCTGCGCGAGTTGATCGCGGTCGGCAACGACACCACCAAGCTCGACGTCGAGAAGATCGCCCGCGCCCCGTGGTTCGTGCCCGACGTCACCTCCCTGCCCGACCAGCTCAAGGCCTTTCGCCGCCGCAAGCAGCACTTCGCCCTCGTCGTCGACGAATATGGCGAGGTGATGGGACTGGTGACGCTGGAGGACATTCTGGAGGAGATCGTCGGCGACATCTCCGACGAGCACGACAAGGCCTTCACCGGCGCCCGCCGCAACCCGGACGGCTCGGTCAGCGTCGAGGGCACGGTGGCGATCCGCGACCTCAACCGGGCGATGGGCTGGCACCTGCCGGACGAGGAGGCGACCACCATCGCCGGCCTCGTCATCCATGAGGCCCGCATCATCCCGGAGCCGGGGCAGGCCTTCATGTTCCACGGCTTCCGCTTCCAGGTGATGCGCAAGCAGCGCAACCGCATCACCCTGCTGCGCGTCGCCCCGCTGCGGCGGGCTGGGCCGGCTGCGCCCGGAAGCGTCGCCGGCCGTAAGGCGTAGACCACGCGCCTGTTAGAGCTGGAGGGCGATTTACCGATCAGACTGATTCGACCTGATCGGACCATGCTCTAGAGCCCTTTCCGAACGGGTCGAATCACCTGATCGATCAGAAAGTACTTTGCATTCAACAAGCTGGAGCGTTTTCTCGTCGCGAAAGTCTCTCAACTTTCGCGGAAAATGCTCTAGCCTTTCGCATCGCGGCGGGCCTGGGCGGCCTTGGTGCGCTGGGAGACGCGGCCCACCTTTCCGGGATGCACCGAGGTGCGCCGGCGCCGGCTGGCGATGGCCTGCATGCCCTCATTGGCGGTATCGGCGGCAGCGTGCGGGGCATTGAAG
This sequence comes from Xanthobacteraceae bacterium 501b, assembly GCA_000378025.1. GTDB lineage: Bacteria > Pseudomonadota > Alphaproteobacteria > Rhizobiales > Xanthobacteraceae > Ancylobacter. Next base: position 160,492 of record KB899087.1, on the reverse strand, counting down.
TTCTCGCGCCGCATCGCCAGGGCCCTCTCGGCAATCTCGGCCTGCGGGGCCCGCGCCGCGATCCGTGCCCGACGGTCGATCTCCCGGCTCAGCCGCTTGACGGCAGCGGCGAAGACCTGCTTGCGCTGGCTCGGGCGCTCTTGCGTGCCGGGAAAGCTGCCGCCGCGAGGCTCGGCCTTGCCGCGCGAGATGCGCCGCTTCTCCCGCGCCAGGGTACGCTCCTTTTCCTGCAGGTCGCGCAGGCGCTTGCGGGTCGACTGGAGATCCTCGCCGGCCACATCATAGATAGCGGGATGATGCGTCCGGCGGACAATCTCGTATTCCTCATGGCTGATCAGGCTTCGTTCGGCCTTGTTCGTCAACGACATCAGCAACCTCCCCTATTGAAATAATCAGGCTGTGCTGCCTTGCGAAGAAGGATCGCACGCGCAGAGAATGCGAGCCTTTCAACGAGACAGAACACCTTGAACATGGAAGGGAGGAGCGAAAAAACAACGCCCTGCCTCTGCGTCACTCCCGCCCAGCGCGGAGACGCGATCGCCAACGCTGGTCGTCCTGCGACGCCCGCGCCCGTCGCGGCACAGCCTTCGCGCTACTGGATAAAAGCGCCGGCACTTCCTATATCGCGCGGGCCGCTGACGGGAGGACGCGCGCCGGGGCTACTCTCCGGGCGCCTTTGCCTCGATGGCGAGGGCGTGCAGGCCGCGCGCCATCTCGTCCGCCAGCAGGCCATTCACCAGGCGATGGCGCGCCAGCCGGCTCTGGCCGAGGAACGCCTGCGCGACAATTCGCACGCGAAGATGCGTCAGCTGACCAGGACGATGCCCGCCATGGCCTTCATGCCGATGACTTTCATCCTCAAGGTCGAGGACGCTGGGCGACAATTCGGCCAGCGCTGCCCGGACGCGGGCCAGCGCCTGCGCCACGGCATCCTCGGGGGGCATCGGCGGGTGGGGGATTTGCGTGCTCATGAGCGATGCGGTACGCCCACCCCCTAGCCGCGTCAACATTTCGCCCTCGCCTTCCACCGACCCGATGCAACCGCAATCGGGTGGGACAATCCTTCAGCCTCACCGGGTCAGGTGAGGGAATTGTCGATTCCGCCCACCGCGATCTGATCGGCCCAGCGCCCCGTATGTCTCTTCAGGGCGGTGACGAACCATCGGTTTCTTGTATACCTGCTCCAGCAACAGCATAATCGTCGGACCATGAAGCTCGACTCCCCCCTCTTCGATCGCATCCGCGTGAAGCCCGACCGCGATCGCCGCCTGAAGGCGGAAGGCCCCGCTTGCGAGTGGGAGGGCTGCTGCAACCCCGCGACTCATCGCGCGCCGAAGGGCCGGCAGATGGAGGGGCAGTTCTGGCGCTTCTGCTTCGAGCATGCCCGCGCCTACAACCAGTCGTATAATTATTTCAACGGCATGGCCGACGACGCCGTCGCCGCCTACCAAAAGGACGCGGCCACCGGCCATCGCCCGACCTGGAAGATGGGCTCGAAGGGCGGGGCCGCCCGCGCCGCCGAGCACGCCAAGCGCCACGCGACGGAGAACATCGCCGACCCCTTCGGCATGTTCGGCGAAGTGGGCGGGCGCGCCCGCCCGGAGCCGGAAGCGCCGCGCGAAAGCCGGATGATCCGCAATGCCGAGCGCCGCGCCTTCGAATCCCTGGGCGTGGAGATTTCCGCCACGCCCGAGGAGATCAAGGCCCGCTTCAAGGTTCTGGTGAAAAAATACCACCCCGACGCCAATGGCGGCGACATTTCAACCGAGGACCGTCTGCGCGACGTGATCCAGTCCTATAATCATCTCAAGAACGCGGGCTTCTGCTAGGAAGCACGTGTGCCAGACCAGCCCGCGCGCCCACGCGCGGCAACGGAGGAAGAATGACCGCCCCGCTCACGCAAGCGCCCGCGCTGCCGGACATGAAGGTCTCTGTTCGTCAGGTGTTCGGCATCGATGTCGATCTGGATGTGCCGGCCTATGCCGAACCGGACGCCCATGTGCCGGAAATCGATCCCGACTACCTGTTCGACCGGCCGACCACCCTCGCCATCCTCGCCGGCTTCGCCCATAACCGCCGGGTGATGGTCACGGGCTATCACGGCACCGGCAAGTCGAGCCATATTGAGCAGGTCGCCGCCCGGCTCAACTGGCCTTGCGTGCGGATCAACCTCGACAGCCACATCAGCCGCATCGACCTGATCGGCAAGGACGCCATCGTGGTGCGCGACGGGCTTCAGGTGACCGAATTCCGCGACGGCATCCTGCCCTGGGCCTACCAGAACAACGTTGCCCTGGTGTTCGACGAATATGACGCCGGCCGCCCGGACGTGATGTTCGTGATCCAGCGCGTGCTCGAATCCGCCGGCCGCCTGACCCTGCTGGACCAGAACCGGGTCATCCGCCCGCACCCCGCATTCCGCCTGTTCTCGACCGCCAACACCATTGGCCTTGGCGACACCACCGGCCTCTATCACGGCACCCAGCAGATCAACCAGGCGCAGATGGACCGGTGGTCCATCGTCACCACGCTGAACTATCTGGCGCATGACAAGGAGGTCGACATCGTCGTCTCCAAGGCCAAGAACCTGCAGACCCCGGAAGGCCGCGACACCGCCGCCCGCATGGTGCGCCTTGCCGATCTCACCCGGCAGGCCTTCATCAATGGCGACCTGTCGACCGTGATGAGCCCGCGCACCGTCATCACCTGGGCCGAGAACGCCGAGATCTTCCAGGAGCTGGCCTTCTCGTTCCGCGTCACCTTCCTCAACAAGTGCGACGAGCTGGAACGCCCGCTGGTGGCCGAGTTCTACCAGCGCTGCTTCGGCAAGGAACTGACCGAGTCGGCCATCAACGTCGTCATGTCCTGACGGCCATCCCCGGGACCGGCCGGCCGCCGGTCCCGCCCTCTCCATCGGGAGAGGGCTGCCCATATCCAAGGCTTGCCATGTCCACGTCGAACCGCACCAGCCGCACCCCGCCCAAGGAAGCCCCGACCGAGCCGCTCAAGCGCGCCGTCACCGGCTGCCTGCGCGCCATTGCCGGCAATCGCGAGATCGACGTGACCTTCGGCTCGGAAAAGCCCGGCTTTGCCGACGGGCGCGCCCGCCTGCCCGAGCCCGCCCGACGCATGTCGAAGCAGGACGCCGCCATCATGCGCGGCCATGCCGATTCGATGGCGCTGCGCATGGCTTGCCATGACCCCAAGGTGCATCAGCGGCTGGTGCCGATGGGCCAGGAGGCCCGCGCCGCTTTTGAAGCCGCCGAGCAGACGCGCTGCGAATCGCTCGGCGCCCTGCGGATGGACGGGGTGGCGCTGAACCTCTCGGCCATGCTGGAAGACCGTTACCAGAAGGCCAATTTCGCCAATCTGGCCGACCGCTCCGACGCGCCGCTGGAGCATGCGCTCTCGCTCATCCTGCGCGAACGCATGACCGGCATGGCCCCGCCCGCCGCCGCGCGCGAGATGGTCAATCTGTGGCGCGGCTTCATCGAGGAGCACGGCGCCAGCGCGCTCGACGAGCTTTCCGGTGCCGCCGACAACCAGCTCCGCTTTGCCGAGGCGATGCGTGATTTGCTGTCCTCGCTCGGCATGGGCGAGGACATCGCCCCCTTCGACGAGAACAACGATCCCTCCACCGAAGCCGACGACAGCCGCGACGACGACAACGGCAAGGGCAGCGATTCCGAGGAAGAGGACAACGCCGAAGGACAGACCGAGGTCGATTCCGACCTGTCCTCCGACCAGAACCCGGAAGAATCGGAGGAGCAGCAGGACCAGCCCAATTCCGAGCTCTCCGACGATGCGGAGCTGGGCGAATCCGACGATGCCTCCGAGCCGTGGAAGCCGGAAAACGCGGTGCCGGCCGAGCCGCGCCCGCCGGAATACCACCCCTTCACCCCGCGCTTCGACGAGACGGTGAACGCCGACGAGTTGTGCGACGCCGACGAACTGGCGCGGCTGCGGGCCCATCTCGACAAGCAGCTGGTGCATCTGTCCGGCATCGTCGCCCGCCTCGCCAACCGGCTGCAGCGCAAGCTGATGGCGCAGCAGAACCGTGGCTGGGAGTTCGACCTCGAAGAGGGCATGCTCGACCCGGCGCGCCTGCACCGCATCATTCTCGACCCGATGCAGCCGCTCTCCTTCAAGCGCGAGCGCGACACCGATTTCCGCGACACCGTCGTCACCCTGCTGCTCGACAATTCCGGCTCGATGCGCGGGCGCCCGATCACGGTGGCCGCCGCCTGCGCCGATATTCTGGCCCGCACGCTGGAGCGCTGCGGCGTGAAGGTGGAGATTCTCGGCTTCACCACCAAGGCGTGGAAGGGCGGGCAGGCACGCGAGGCGTGGCTCTCGGCCGGCAAGCCGGGCGCGCCCGGGCGGCTGAACGATTTGCGTCACATCATCTACAAATCCGCCGACGCCCCCTGGCGCCGCGCCCGGCGCAATCTCGGCCTGATGATGCGCGAGGGGCTGCTGAAGGAGAACATCGACGGCGAGGCGCTGGAATGGGCGCATAACCGCCTGCTGGCGCGCACCGAATCGCGCCGGATCCTGATGATGATCTCCGATGGCGCGCCGGTCGACGATTCCACCCTCTCGGTGAATCCCGGCAATTATCTCGAGCGCCATCTGCGCTGGATGATCCAGCAGATCGAGGACAAGTCCCCGGTCGAGCTCATCGCCATCGGCATCGGCCATGACGTGACGCGCTATTACAAGCGCGCCGTCACCATTGTCGACGCCGAGGAACTGGGCGGCGCCATGACCGACAAGCTGGCGGAACTGTTTGGCGAGCAGGGCGCGCGCGCCAGCGCCAAGGAGCAGAAGGGCCGCAGCGCCGCGGCCTTCGCGCCGGCGGCCAAGGCGGCCAAGGCGGTGAAACCCGCCAGCCGCCCCTCCCCGGCCCCGCTCTCCACCCGCCGGGTGCAGTGAGCGGCGCGGGCACCGGCGCCGCTCGTCATGGCTGGATGAACGCCAGAGCGGGATGAACGTCAGAGCTGGATGAACGTCAGAGCTGGATGAACGTCAGAGCTGGATGAACGTCATGGCCGGGCTTGGCCCGGCCATCCCAGACTTTCGGCCGACACCCACGTCGTGGATGCCCGGCCCAGGGCCGGGCATGACGGCGCTTCAGGCGGATGCCCGGACACGTGGACGCGAACAGGTAGATGCGAAGGCGCGAGGATGCAAATCCTTCCGCCCCCCAAATCCTTCCGCCCCCCTTGAATCCCCCGCAGCCTGCCCCATATAGGCATCAACCCCGTCAGAACAGGGCTTCCGGCACGTTGGCACCTCGTCAGTGCCTCGCCGGATGAGGGGCGGTCAGGACGGATGTACTCCGACCGCTTCTGTACCCTCCGGCCGCTGGACGAGCGGCCGGTTTCTGACAGGGCACCTCTACGGGGAAATCAGCGCGCCGCATGGCGCGCTTTTTTTTGCGCTTTTCACGCGGGGCAGCCGACACAGGCGAGCCTAGCAGGCTCGCCTGGCCTCAGGCGCCCGTGAGGCTAAGCCTCACATATAGGGCCCGCGCGGCACCGCGCCGGGCTCGTCGGCGAAGGGCGCGCCGGGACCGGGATCATCAGGCAGATGCGGCATCGCCACCACAGGCGTCGCCAGCGCGGCCGGCTGCGGCGCAGGCTTCGCGCCCGCCTTCTCCGGCTCTGCCTTGCCCTCCGCCTCGGGAACGGCCGGCGCCAAGGTGGGCGAGGCGCCCGCAGGGCTGAGATCGACCACCGGCCCCTCCGCCACTTGCGGGCGGCTCTCGATGGCGGCGGCGATCGCCAGCTTCACCCGCTCCGCCTCGTTTTCCAGCATCGGCGTCGTGGCGAGGCCGGGCGGCAGCTTCCATTCATAAGCATCGAGCCGCCCGCTGACCGGGGAGATCGGGCCCCAAGCCTCGGCCACCACGCCATCGGCCACCCAGGCGGGGTCGCGCTGGGCGCGCACGGCGCGGGCGGTCCATTCGCGGGCCTTGCCGACATCGCCATGCTCGCCCGCTTCCAGCTCCGCCATCAGCAGGCAGGCGCGCTGGGTCGGCGCCACCAGCAGCGGCGCCAGCGCCGTGCGGGCCACGTCGAAATCCTGCGCGTCGAGCGCGGCGCGGGCCAGCGCCATGGCGCTTTCCGGATGCGCCGGCTGATGCGCGGTAAGGGTGCGCACCCGCTTCAGCCGCTCACGCGAGGCATCGCCCGGCCTCAGGTGCAGATAGGCGTCGGCGAGGTCGGGATGCGGGGTCGCCGCATAGGCGGCCTCGAGGATCTTCGCCGCCTTGCGCACATCGCCGGCCGCGCCGAGCAGGCGCCCGGCAATATCGGCCGCCGGCACCAGCGTGGGGGCGAGGCGCGCGGCTTCCTGTGCCTTCTCCCGCGCGCTGGCGGGGTCGGAGAGTTCGATCGCCTGCGCCTGCGCCGCCAGCAGCACGGCGCGCCGGCGTCGATGGGTCGCCCGGTCGAGCGCCCCATGCGCCGCCTCGCGCTCCAGCATCGCAAGCGCCCCGGCGAAATCACCATTGAGGCAGCGCGCCTCGATCACCGCATCCGCCGCCCAGGCGAGGCCGGGCTCATGCCGGGCCGCTTCCTCCGCCGCCTGCAGGGCAGCGCTCTGGTCGCCGCGCCGGCGCGCTTCCACATGCAGGCCGCGCAGGCCGAGCAGGCGCGTGCCGGAAGACTCGGTCATCGAGCGGAACACCGCCTCGGCGCCGGCGGCATCGCCGGAAAGCTGCGCCGCCTGCGCCGCCAGCAGCTTGCTGAGCGGCTCCTCGCCGAGCAGGCGCTGGGCGTCATTGGCCGCCCGGCGGGCGCCCACCGCGTCGCCCGAGCCCACCGCGACAAGGCCGCGCGTCACCGCCGCCCAGCCGCGAGTGCGGCGCCGGTTGCGCCAGGAATGGGCGATGGTGTCGGGCGAACGAACGATCAGCCGCAGCAGCGTCCAGAGCAGGATCGCCGCCGCCAGCAGCGCCAGCAGGGCACTGGCCGCGACCAGGATGCTGGTCTCGACCTGCCAGCCCTGCCAGTCGATCACCACCGCGCCGGGCCGGTCCGCCAGCCAGGCGATGCCGAAGGCCAAGAGGGCGAGAACGAGAAGATAGACGACGAGCCGGATCACTGGCTTCCTCCCGCGAGAGTGGCGAGCACGCGCCGATGCAGCTCGGCGAGGGTGGCGAGCGCCGCCTGCCGGGCGTCCAGCGCGGCGAGCACGGGCTGCGCGGCGGTACGCTCGGCTTCGGGAAGCGCGGCGAGAATCGCCCGCGCGCCCTCGAAATCCCCCTGCGCCAACGCCGTCTCGGCCCGGGCGATGTCGGGCGATGCCGCCGCTTCGTCCGAACGACGGATGGTGACAAGCTTCTGCGCGCCCTTCAGCAGGGTGGCGACAACGCCCTCATCCGCGGCCGTGCCGGGTGAATCCGCCGCCGGGGCGGGCGCGGTGGCGGCGCGCAGCTGCGCGGCCACCGCCGGGCCGGAGGCGAAGCCGGTGGCGGCGGAAGCCTCCAGCGCCGCCAGCGGCGCCGCGTCCTCGCCCAGCAGCGCCTGCGCCGCCTTCAGTTCGGTGGCGAAGGGACGGCCGGCGAGGATCGCCTCGCGCAGCGTGCCCAGCACCACGAGCTGCGCCGTGCCCTGCCCGCTGGCGCGCTGCGCGGCGGTGGCAGCCGCGAGCTTGCCTTCCAGCGCGTCGAGGCGGGCGGTGGCGGCATTGAGAGCTTCCGGCGAGGCCGCAGGGGCCGGCGCGGGAAGCGCGCTCACCTTCTGTTCCAGCGCCTCCACCTGGCCCTTCACCGCCGCGACGTCGTCCGGCGAGGCGGCGGGGGCCGCCCCGGTGGCAGGGGCCGCCGGTAGGGCGTCAACCTTGGAGCCGAGTGCGTTCAGTCCGCTCTCCAGCGCATCGAGCCGGGTCGCCAGCTCGGCGGGAGCATTGAGGCCGGCAGCCGGCGCCTCGCCGGCCCGGGCCTCCAGCAGCTCCACCCGCTGGCGCAGATCCAGCGCCCGCGCCTCAAGCTCGGTGATGGCGTCGACATTCTCCTCGGCGCCATAGAAGGTCGACACCACGCCGAGCGCGAACGCGCCGCCGATCAGACCGGAGAGCAGCGCCACGAAGAGGGTGCCGACAAGGCCAAGCTGACGCTTCGGGCGAGGCTCGGCGGGCGGGGGCACGGGATGAACGGGCGGCGGCACGTCGGCCGTCTCACCCTTGGCGCTTCCCTTCTCGTCGGCGGCGTCGAGCACCGGCACCTCGTCGGTGGCGGCAGCGGCATCGCTCTTCAGTGTCTCAGGGGGCATGTCGGGAGATGTGTCCGGCTTGGAGGCGTCAGGCTTGGAGACGTCAGGCTTGGAGGCGTTCGGCGTGGAGGCGTTCGGCAGGGCGGCGCCCGCCGTTGAGTTGGCTGTTTTGGAGGTGTCGGGTTTGGCGTCCTCCGGCGCGGGCACCACTGGCTCGGCGGTCGCCGCCTCGTCGGAAACGGGCGTCACTTCCCGAGCGGAAAGGTCGAGCGTCGGCGGCCTGCGGCGCGCGGGCTTGCCCCCGGCCTCGACCTTCTCCTCAGCACCTTTTTTGGGATCGTCTGTCGCCACGTCCTTACCTCTACCTTGATAAAGCGCCGGGCCGGCCCTTGTTCCGGGATAGACCGCCTGTCCCTGCGCCGCAACCTCGGGAGACTGCGATGGCCTACCCGTTCAGGAGATCGAACAGGCCCTCTTCCGTCGGCGCGGCGGCGATCCGGTTCGGCCAGCCGGCCGCCGCCAGCGGCTTCGCTACATTGGCAGAGAAGCACAGATGCACGACATGGCGGAAATACGTCGCCACACCGGCTGCCTCCGCCCGGTCGGCAAGGGTGGCGGCGGTGCGCGGCGAAAAGTGGAAGGCCGCGTCGATCCGTCCCTCCCGCACCGCCGCCACGGTCGTCGCCGCCAGCGCCTGCGCCGGGACGGTGCGGTAGATCACGAAAAGTTCGGTGGAAATGCCGTCGCCCGCCAGCACCGCGCCGAGATCGACCGCCCGCTCCTCGCCGGCGACGTAAAGCAGCCGGGCGCCGGGGGGCAGCTTGGCGCGCAGCAGTTCGGCCAGCGCGGCGCCATCGCCTCCCGCGACATGAACGGTGTCGAACGCCGCCGGCGCCGCCGCCGCCGTGCGCCGGCCGACGGCATAAAGCGGCAGCCCCGCCAGCGCCGGCAGTTCCGGGCGGGCCGCCAGCAGGCGGGCGCCATTGACGCTGGTCAGCGCCACCGCGTCGAACGCCCCCGGCGGCAGGACGGCCGCCACCGCCTCCACCGCGAGCATGGAATCGATCAGCGCGCCATGCCCGGCGGCCTCAAGCCGCGCGGCCGTGGCCTGCGCGTCCGGCTGTGGCCGTGTCACCAGCACCCGCATGTCGCGCCCCGTCAGTGCGGGAGCAGTTCGGGCGGCACCAGAGCGCGCATCTCCTGCCCGGCGGCGATGCCGAGTTCCAGCGCGCGGTTGCGCGGCCCAAAGCGCACGATCTCGTAATAGCGCGCGCCATCGGGCGAGAGCACGGCGCCGCGAAAGCGGATCTCGTCGCCCTCCAGCTGCGCCAGCCCGCCGATCGGCGTGCGGCAGGAGCCGTCGAGCTGGCCGAGATAGGCCCGCTCCACCCGCAGCGCCAGCCCGGTGGCCGGGCACACCACCGGCACCACCAGCGCGTCCACGCCGATATCGCCGAAGCGGGTCTCGATCGCCACCGCCCCCTGCCCGACGGCGGGCAGGAAATCGGCGGTCTCCAGCACCGAGCTGACCTTGTCGGCGAGGCCGAGGCGGCTGAGGCCGGCATAGGCGAGCAGCGTGCCGTCGAACTCGCCGCTCTCCACCTTGGCGAGGCGGGTGTGCACATTGCCGCGGAGCAGCGAGACTTGAAGGTCCGGCCGCAGCCGGCGCAGCTGCGCCTCGCGCCGCAGCGAGGCGGTGCCCACCTTCGCCCCCGGCTTCAGGTCGCGCAGCGCGACGCCCTCGCGCAGGATCAGCGCGTCGCGCACATCCGCGCGCGGGAGATAGCCGACGAGGTGCAGCCCGTCCGGCAGGCGGGTGGGCATGTCCTTGGCTGAATGCACGGCGAGGTCGATGCGCCGGTCGAGCAGCGCCTCCTCAAGTTCCTTGGTGAACAGCCCCTTGCCGCCGGCTTCCGACAATGCCCGGTCGGTGATGGCGTCGCCGGTGGTGCGGATCACCTGCACCTCGACGGCCTCGTCCGGCCAGCGATGGGCCTTGAGCAGCGCGTCGCGCACCGCATGCGCCTGCCAGAGCGCCAGCGGGCTGCCGCGCGTGCCGAGCCGAAGTCTGGGAAGCGATTGCGTCATGCGGTCCTGCGGTGCTAGTGGGTAAAATCCGGCAGCTGAGTTTCAGATGTCGGGTTTTTGGCCACAATATCAATATTTTGTGGGCCGACATGGCCGTATCATTGCGGAGCCGGATGATACAGTCGGGCCACAAGCGGTTCGGTGCCGGCTCAATTCACTGTCCAACCCCGTAAAGTCAATGCGCGATCTTCTCCTGCTCGGGATCGAGACCACCTGCGATGAAACCGCCGCCGCGGTGGTGCGCCGGCGCGCCGATGGCACCGGCACGATCCTGTCCAACATCGTCCATTCCCAGACCGAGGACCATGCCGAATATGGCGGCGTGGTGCCAGAGATCGCCGCTCGCGCCCATGTCGAGGTTCTCGACCATCTGATCGCGCGCGCCCTGCGCGCCGCCGGGCTGAGCCTCGCCGAGGTCGACGGCATCGCCGCCGCCGCCGGCCCGGGCCTCATCGGCGGCGTCATCGTCGGCCTCACCACGGCGAAGGCGCTGGCGCTGGCGGCGAAGAAGCCGCTGATCGCGGTCAATCATCTGGAAGCGCATGCGCTCACCGCGCGCCTCACCGACAAGGTGCCCTTCCCCTTCCTGCTGCTGCTGGTCTCGGGCGGCCACACCCAGCTGGTCGCCGTCACCGGCATTGGCGACTACACCAAGCTCGGCGGCACCATTGACGATGCCGTGGGCGAGGCCTTCGACAAGACCGCCAAAATGCTCGGCCTGCCCTATCCCGGCGGCCCGGCGGTGGAGCGCGCGGCGCTGAAGGGCGACCCCGGCCGCTTCGCCCTGCCCCGCCCGCTGCACGGCAAGCCGGTACCCGATTTCTCGCTTTCCGGCCTCAAGACCGCCGTGCGGATCGAGGCGCTGAAGATCGCCCCGCTGAGCGAGCAGGACGTGAACGACCTGTGCGCCTCTTTCCAGGCCGCCATTGTCGACATCCTGTCCGACCGTGTGCGCTGCGCCCTGCGGGTGATGCGGCAAAAGGCGCTGAAGCCTTCCGCGCTGGTGCTGGCCGGCGGCGTCGGCGCCAACCAGGCGGTGCGCCGGGCGCTGCACAAGGTGGCGGCCGATGGCGGCACCCGCCTCGCCGTGCCGCCGCCGGAACTGTGCACCGACAATGGCGCGATGATCGCCTGGGCCGGGGCGGAACGGCTGGCGCGCGGCCTTTATGACGGGCTCGACGTCTCCCCCCGCGCCCGCTGGCCGCTGGCCGAGGTGGAAGCGGCCGCGCTCGCGATCTCGGACAGCGCCGCGGCCCCGGAGGCGGAAGCGACCGACCCGGCGGCACCGGTCAGCCCGGCGGCGGCTCTTCCCGCCCCCTCCTTTGGTCCGGCCGGGACCGGCGGCTGATGTCCGCACGCTACGCCTCCATCGGGGTGGTGGGCGCCGGCGCCTGGGGCACCGCGCTTGCCAATGCCAGCGCCCGCGCCGGGCGCGAGGTGATGCTCTGGGGCCGCGACCGCGACCTCATCGCGGCGATGGCGCGCACCCGCACCAACCCGGCGCATCTGCCGGGGGTCGTTCTCGCCGACAATGTCCGCCCGACCGCCGATCTCGCGGCGTTGGCGGGCATGGACGCCATCCTGCTCGTGGTGCCGGCGCAGGCGAGCCGCACCGTCGCCGCCGAGCTCGCCCCGCATCTCGCCGCCGGAACCCCTGTTGTCACCTGCGCCAAGGGCATCGAGCGCGGCACCTCGCTGTTCATGACGCAGGTGCTGGGCGAGGCCTGCCCGCAGGCGGTTCCCGCCATCCTCTCCGGTCCCAGCTTCGCGGCCGATGTCGCGGCCGGCCTGCCGACCGCCGTCACCCTGGCAGCGCGCGATCCCGGCATGGCCGAGGCGCTGGCCACCGCGCTCGGCTCGTCCTCGTTCCGCCTCTACCACAGCGCCGATGTGCGCGGCGTCGAGATCGGCGGCGCGGCCAAGAACGTGCTGGCCATCGCCGCCGGCATCGTCGGCGGGCGCAAGCTCGGCGCCAGCGCCGGGGCGGCGCTGATCGCACGCGGCTTCGCCGAGCTGATGCGCTTCGGCAAGGCCTATGGCGCGCGGGCCGAGACGCTGACCGGCCTGTCGGGCCTCGGCGATCTCATCCTCACCTGCTCCACCGCGCAGTCGCGCAATTTCGCGCTCGGCCTCAGCCTCGGCCAGGACGAGGGTCTGCACCCGCCAGGCAAGCTGGCGGAAGGCGCGCTCACCGCCAGCGTGCTGGTGGCGATGGCGCAGGCACGCGGCGTCGACATGCCGATCGCCCGCGCGGTCGAGGCGGTGCTGGCCGGGCGCAGCGATATCGAACAGGCGATCGGCTCGCTGCTGGCCCGCCCGCAGAAAGCGGAAGCCTGAGATGGGTCGTGTCGGGGGTTAGAGGCGCGTCATGGCCGGGCTTGACCCGGCCAACCACGCCTTCAATGAAGCGTGGTACCCGGCACGTCGTGGATCCCCGGGCCAAGCCCGGGGATGACGGCATTCTGGGTGTGGTTGATAGTTGAACGAACCTCTCGGCGAGGTCACGGGGAGTGGAAATGGTGCACTGGCTCTACAAGTCCGAACCGTTCAAATGGTCCTGGGACCAGCAGGTCGCGGCCGGGGCGAGGGGCACGCATTGGGACGGGGTGCGCAACCACCTCGCCAAGCAGCAGCTGCTGGCGATGAAGCTGGGCGACCGGGGGTTCTTCTACCACTCGAACGAGGGCAAGGAGATCGTCGGCATCGTCGAGGTGATCCGCGAGGCCTATCCCGACCCCTCCGACCCCTCGGGCAAGTTCGTCATGGTCGATGTGAAGGCGGTCGAGGCGCTGAAGAATCCGGTCTCGCTCGCCGCGGTGAAGACCGAGCCGCGCCTGGCCGAGATGGCACTGATGAAATTCTCCCGCCTGTCGGTGCAGCCCGTCACCGATGCTGAATGGGACATTGTGCTGGAGATGGCGGACGGCACACGGTGACGCCCCGCGTCATCGCCGATCCCGACAGCTTCATCCGCACCGAGACAGCCTGCCTCGCCCCGCCGCTGGTGCCCGAGATCACCCTCCACCTCGCCACCGAATCGCTGCCGATCTGGCAGCGCACCGAGGAGGAGCTGGGCGAAATCGGCCTGCCGCCGCCCTTCTGGGCCTTCGCCTGGGCCGGCGGGCAGGCGCTGGCCCGCTATATTCTCGACCACCCGGAGACGGTGCGCGGCAAACGCGTGCTGGATTTCGCCTCCGGCTCGGGCCTGGTCGGCATCGCGGCGGCGAAGGCGGGCGCAGCCCGCGTCGCCTGCGCCGACATCGACCCCTTCGCCCATGCCGCCATCGCCCTGAACGCCGCGCTGAACGAGGCCGCTACTGTAACGGTGCTGACCACGGATGTGGTGGGCACGCAGGGCGGCTGGGACGTGGTGCTCGCCGGCGACATCGCCTATGAGCGCGACCTCGCGGCAAGGGTGTTCGCCTGGCTGGAAGCGCTTTCCGCGCAGGGCGCCGATGTGTGGATCGGCGATCCCGGCCGCTCCTATTTGCCGCGCGACCGGCTGGAAAAGGTGGCGGACTATGCCGTGCCGGTGTCGCGCGAGCTGGAGGATTCGGAGATCAAGGCCACCAGCGTCTGGCGCCCGCGCCGGTAAGCCGCGCGCCCGGCATCCCCGGGGTCCGGAGGGACCGCAGGCACGCCCGCGCCCTCCGCTTGACTACCTACCGACCAAAGTCGCGCGCAGCGTCGGCTTGTCCAGCCGGGGCCGGCTCCCCATAATCCCGGCGAAGCAAGAGGCGCACAGCGCCAGCCTTAAGGGGGAGAAACGCCATGTCCGACAAGATTTACGACGTGCCCGCGCACTGGGCCGAGCGCGCCTTCCTCGACGATCGCGCCTATCAGGCGAAGTACGAGGCCTCGCTGCGCGACCCGGAGGCCTTCTGGGCAGATGAGGGCAAGCGGATCGAATGGTTCGAGCCCTATACCGTGGTGAAGAACACCTCGTTCGATCCCGGCCATGTCTCGATCAAATGGTTCGAGGACGGCGTCACCAATGTCGCCTGGAACTGCATCGACCGGCACCTGCCGACCCGCGCCGATCAGGTCGCCATCATCTGGGAAGGCGACAACCCGTCCGAGCACCGGCACATCACCTATCAGGAGCTGCATGACGAGGTCTGCCGCTTCGCCAATGTGCTGCGCAACCGCAATGTGGAGAAGGGCGACCGCGTCACCATCTACATGCCGATGATCCCCGAGGCGGCCTATGCCATGCTCGCCTGCGCCCGGCTCGGCGCCATTCATTCCGTGGTGTTCGGTGGCTTCTCGCCGGACAGCCTGGCCAGCCGCATTCGCGACTGTGATTCGCGCGTCGTCATCACCGCCGATGAGGGGCTGCGCGGCGGCCGCAAGGTGCCGCTGAAGGCCAATGTCGACGCCGCGATCGCCAAGGTCACTGAGTTTGAGGTCGACCATGTCGTGGTGGTGCGCCGCACCGGTGGCACGGTCAACATGAAGCCCGGCCGCGATGTCTGGTACCACGAAGCCGCCGAGCTGGTGACCAGCCACTGCCCCGCCGCCCATGTGAACGCCGAGCACCCGCTGTTCATCCTCTACACTTCGGGCTCGACCGGCCTGCCCAAGGGGGTGCTGCACACCACGGGCGGCTATCTCGTCTATGCCGCGATGACGCACCAATATGTGTTCGACTACCACGAGGGCGACATCTACTGGTGCACCGCCGATATCGGCTGGGTCACCGGCCACAGCTACATCGTCTATGGCCCGCTCGCCAACGGCGCCACCACGCTGATGTTCGAGGGCGTGCCGAACTACCCCAGCAATTCCCGCTTCTGGGAAGTGATCGACAAGCACAAGGTCAACATCTTCTACACCGCCCCCACCGCCATCCGCGCCCTGATGCAGGGCGGCGACGCGCCTGTTAAGTCGACCAGCCGCGCCTCGCTGCGCCTGCTCGGCTCGGTGGGCGAGCCGATCAACCCGGAAGCCTGGGAATGGTATTACCGGGTGATCGGCGAGGAGCGCTGCCCCATCGTCGACACCTGGTGGCAGACCGAGACCGGCGGCATTCTCATCACCCCGCTGCCCGGCGCCACCAAGCTCAAGCCCGGCTCGGCCACCCGTCCCTTCTTCGGCATCATCCCGGAAGTGGTGGATGCGGAAGGCAACCCGCTCAGCGGCGCCTGCGAGGGCAATCTGGTGATCGCCGATTCCTGGCCGGGGCAGATGCGCACGGTCTATGGCGACCATGAGCGCTTCATGCAGACCTATTTCTCCACCTATCCCGGCAAGTATTTCACCGGCGATGGCTGCCGGCGCGATGCCGACGGCTATTACTGGATCACCGGCCGCGTCGATGACGTCATCAACGTCTCCGGCCACCGCATGGGCACCGCCGAGGTGGAAAGCGCTCTGGTGGCCCATCCCAAGGTGTCGGAGGCGGCGGTGGTCGGCTATCCCCACGATATCAAGGGCCAGGGCATCTATGCCTATGTGACGCTGATGTCCGGCATCGAGCCGACCGAGGAGCTGCGCAAGGAGCTGGTGTCCTGGGTGCGGCAGGAGATTGGCCCGATCGCCTCGCCGGACCTCATCCAGTTCGCCCCCGGCCTGCCCAAGACTCGCTCCGGCAAGATCATGCGCCGCATCCTGCGCAAGATCGCCGAAGACGAGTTCGGCAATCTCGGCGACACCTCGACGCTGGCCGACCCGCATGTGGTGGACGACCTGATCTCCCATCGCCAGAACAAGAAGCACGCCGCCGTCTGAGGCGGCCCCCCAGCGCTGGCCGCCACGCGCGGCCAGCCGCTCAGGGAGGATCGCTTTTTACGATCTGGTGGTGCGGCTGACGCTTCTCGACCGGGAGCGGCACGCGCCAGTCGCCATAGAGCCGGCGCAGCACCGTGTCGAACCGGCGCGGCACCGGGAAGTCGTGGCCCTCGAAGGCCGCCTCGATGCAGTCGTCGAAATCCCTCTCCGCCCGTATCTGGCAGTAGCGCAGCCGCCCGGAGACAAGGCAGGCGATGTGCCCGGTCGGGCGTCCCTCGTGCCATCGTGCGACCCTTTCCAGCCATCGGGCAAGGCGATGCGGGTCCTGCCGGGCAACGATCCAGGTGAGCGCGCGGCGCACCAAGCGCCGCATCCTCCAGGGTGCAGGGGAAGCCGGCGCAGGCACGATTTGACGAAGAAACAGCATCTGCATCAGGATAAACGCAGTCCACATCTGCAGCCCGGCAAGGAACCGCCCGGATTCGACGCCGTCGAAGGGGAACACGTCGACGAAGGCGGGGGAGTTCGCCTCCCCCTCCCCGCGGCTGACGATCTTGCAGTACAGAAAGCCGCAGCCCGGCTCGGTTCCGTTGTGGAGCAGCCGGTAGGATGGCGACAGCTCCGCCGGCGCCACGGCGAGAAAGCGCTCATAGGCGGCGCGCCGCAGGCAGACATCGATATCGTCATCCCACGGGACAAAGCCGCCATGGCGGGCCGCGCCAAGCAGCGAGCCGGCTGCGAGCTGATAGGCGATGCCGTGGTGGCGGCAGATGCGGTCGAATTCGAGGAGCATGGCGAGCGCCTCGCGCTGGAGGCCGGCGAGATCACTCATCGCCACCTCCGCCTTTCCCGCCGGCCCACGCGGGCCGGTGGCAGATGCCGATCGAGCGCAGCGCGGGGGCGATGTTCTCCAGCGGGTGGCGCACGTCGAGCCGGGCGTCGATCCCGGCGCCAGCGCCGTTCAGAATGCGCGGCCGCCAGCCGCCCGCGCCATCGCCCTCCAGCACCCCGGTCCCGACCCAGGGCTGCATGACCGAGGTGGCACAGGAGCCGAGGTGCAGGGCGAGCGCGGCGCCGCGAATATGGGTGATCTGGATGCGGGTGCTGAACTTGTTGAAGCGGCGTCGCTCCTCCAGGCTCTCCATCGCCACGCAGCGCAGCGCGGAGGCCACGATCTCCGGCTGCGCGGGTGCAGGATCCCCAGGCCGGCGGAGGAGGTTGCGGGCCGCGCTCTGCAGCGCCAGCGCCGGCACGCCGCCGGCCTCGATGGCCGCGCGCCGGTCCTGAAAGCGGCGCTCGATCGCCGCCGCCGCCTCCGCCGCACCGCCGAAATGCTCGGACAGGTCGACCAGGCGGAAGCCGATGCGGGCATCGGAGAAATAAGCCAGCAGCGGCCGCAGGCCGGCGATATAGGCATCCTGATCGCCCAACGGCAGGCCGTTGATGGCGCCCAGCACGCCGTGAAAATAGGACAGGGAAAACAGCACCCCGGCGGGATGCGCAGCGGCGAAGCTCTCCGCGTAGCGGCGCAGATAGCCGATCCAGAACAGCTCGGCCCAGTCAGGATGCGGCGCCGATGGCTGCAGAGCCCCCTTGTAGCCCCCGAACGGCACGGCGAACTCGATCGGGGCGCCGGCCGCACGGGCCGCCGTGACCTTGGCGCGGATGTCGCTGCCCGTCGCAGCATCGACGCGCGAGCGGCGCCACGGCTTGGCGCAGATGAGGGCGGCGAGGCGTTCGGGCGCGGCCGGCTCCACCGGCAGCCCGCCCGTGGGCCGCTGGGTCAGCCGGGCAATAACGGCACGGATGCCGGCCTCGTTCATGGCGCAGCGGCAAGCGCCGGCCGGGCCGGCAGTTCCAGCGGGCTTTCCTGCCAGTAATCCACCGGCCGGCCGATGGCTTGGAGATAGAGGTCCGGCCCCTTCCCGTTGGCGACATCGAACGGGGCGGCGGCGGTGCCGATGGCGGACCAGCGTGCCAGGAGGGCAGGCATCGCTCCGGCCAGCGCCGGGTCGAGGGCGGCGAGGAGGCCCGGCAGAGTCTCGAAATAGAAGCCGAAGCGGTCATGGCGGAAGCGCGTCGCCCCGCCCAGCGGGTTGATGAGCCGGTAGGCGACCTTGCGTCCGGCGAAGCGGAGATAGCGCACGAAGAAGCTGGAGGCCGCCCGCGCCGGGTCCGGCCACGCCGTGCCCATCGGCCCGTCCTCCACCTTCGCGCCCGCCGGGAAACCGGCGGCAAAGCTCGATTCATGCGCCAGCAGGCTCACCAGATCGTCCTCCGGCGTCGTCAGGTGCTCGACCGAGGAGAAGTCGATATCCAGCAGCGGCACGCTGCGCCAAAACTCCGCCCCGCCCTCCTCCAGCAGCCGCGCCAGCGCCGCGCGCCGCGCCGCTTCGCTCGGATGCCGGCCGATGGCGAGGCTCTCCACCGCGACGATGATGTTCTTCGGCGTGGCGTCGCGAAACGGCACGCTCACCTCCCGCGCCCAGCGCGCCTCGAAGGCGCCGAGTTCGGCGGTTTCGGCGGCGTCCAGCGGGGGCAGGCCGAGCAGTTGCGACAGCATGGCGAACATGCCCGTCACCTTGACGTCGCAGGGATAGGGCCCGACGCTCAGCCCACCGGCCGCAGCGGCCAGCAGCCCCTGCATCCGTTCGAGCCGCGCGCGGCAGCGCCCCAGCAGCACGAGCGAGGCGCGCGAGGCCCGCTCCCGCAGCGCCACGTCCCTGTCGCCGAGCTGGCGGAACAGGCGCAGCAGATCGTAGAGCCGGATGCCTTCCACGAGTTCGAGGCGGAGCTCGCGGCCACGAAGCGCCAGCGGGCGGGGCACCAGCGCCTCGCCGCCGGCATGCGCGAGCAGGTTCAGCGCCTCGAATTCGCGCCGGGCGCTCGCGCCGTCCCGCGCCTGTTTGACGAAGACGTGGCCCGACCGGCCATCCCGACCGCGATGGAATTCGTCCTTGCTGATGTCGGCGCGGAACCGGGCGACAAGCCCGGCAAGGTCATAAGGCTGCTGGTTCATCCACATTCGTCGGAAAGCAAGGGGACGGCGTCAGCTCGGAATCGACGGCACACGGGCGAGGTCGGCCTCGGAATCAATGTCGAACGCCCCATCCGGCTGTGTCGGGATAGCATGAATCGCGGTGGCCCGCTCCGGTAAACCCTCCCGCAGCAGCGCGGCGATA
The DNA here is from genome assembly GCA_000378025.1 of Xanthobacteraceae bacterium 501b. Lineage (GTDB taxonomy): Bacteria > Pseudomonadota > Alphaproteobacteria > Rhizobiales > Xanthobacteraceae > Ancylobacter. Next base: position 141,273 of record KB899087.1, on the reverse strand, counting down.
AGCTGCCACTGGAAGCGCAGGCCCGCCTGCGCCGCCGCACACAGCCGGGGACGCAGCGATGCCGGCCAGCGCACCGCATGCGCCATCCGCCAGGCGGCATGCGGCGCCTCACCGGCCAGGGCGACGACGGTCCCGCCGCACAGTTCCACCGCGATCTCGCGATCGGCGGCCGGATCGCGCGGCGCCACCGCGAGCGCCACCCCGCCCGCCGGCGACGCCCAGAGGGTGTCGAGCGTGGCATCGGTGTAGACCGTGTCGGCCAGCAGCACCCAGCAGTCGGCCCCCTGCGCCTCTTCGGCGAAGGCGCAGGCGAGGCTTTGCAGCATCTCGCCTTCGGCAAAGTGTGGATTGTAGACGCACCGCGCGTGGGGAAGACGCGCCCGCACCACGGCCTCGACCGCCGCGTGGCGATGACCGGTGACCACCGTCACCTGCCGCACCGGGGCCGTGCTCAACTGGGCGAGCAGCCGCGCCAGCGTTCCCTGTCCGTCGATGATCGGGAGCAGCGCCTTGTGCTCCACCACGCCCATGCGGCGCCCCCGCCCGGCCGCGAGGATGACGACATCCACCTCAGCGCAGCGGTCCACGGTGCCCCCTCCGCGCGCCAGAGGGCGCCTAGCCCCGCACCAGGTCGCCGATCAGGCTGGCCGCCACCGAGAGCTTCGACACGCTGAGCCCCGAGCCGGCGATCTCGTGCACGCCATTGCGCGCCCGCTCCACCACCTCGCCGCGCGCCCGCGCCCAGCTCGACACCCCGGCGACGCCGGCGCCATGCTCCTCGATCACCTCGGCGGTGAGCCGGCGCACCGCGCTCTCGAAGGCGGCCAGCGCCCGCTCCAGCGCCAGCCGGTCGTAATAGTCGCTCACCGAGAGGGTCCGCGCCGGGCCGAGGATGCGGTCGAGCCGGAACAGCAGGGCGACGGCGAAGAAGGTCACGGCCGCGTCGGCCAGCGGCGCCCGCGTGCGGTCGGCGATCAGCACGATGTCGGTGGCGCTCTCCACCGCCGGCAGGCGGGCGATGCGCCGCGCCAGCACCTCAGGCACGCCGGCCTGCGTCCACTGGTCGATGCGGGCATCGTGCAGCACCCGCGATTCCTCGGGCAGCAACTCACGCACCGGGCCGGCGAGCACCTTCTCCACCGGAGCGATGCCGGCGGCGTAGTGGCCGACCAGCTCGTCGAGATTGCGCCGGAGGTCGACATTGCGCAGGAACCAGATCGAGCGGTCGAGCAGCATGTCCTGCACGACGCCATAGAGGTCCAGCTGCACCGCGCCGGCCACGAGACCATCCAGCGCGTCGATCTCGCGGTTGAGACCGGCGAGGCCGAAACCGTCGCGCACCACGGCGAAGGCCTTGGCGATGCTGTCGATCCCCGCCCCGGTCTCGTCCGTCAGCCGGGCGACGAAGGCCGGGCCGCCATGGTTGATCATGGCGTTGGACAGGCGGGTGGCGATGATGTCGCGCCGCAGCCGGTGATGCTCGATCCCCTCGGGGAAATGCTCGCGCAGTTCGGCAGGGAAATAGGCCGCCAGCTCGCGCGCGAGATAGGGATCATCCGGCACGTCGGTATCGATCAGGTCGGCCTGGGCGGAAAGCTTGGCATAGGCCAGCAGCACCGCCATTTCCGGCCGTGTCAGGCTCTCGCCCCGGCCGCGCCGCTCGTTCAGCTCGGTGTCGGAGGGCAGATATTCCACCGCGCGGTCGAGCAGCCCGCGCCCTTCCAGCCGCTGCATCAGCCGCTGCAGGAAGCCGAGATCGTCGAGGCCGCGCATTTCGGCCAGCGAAAGCGCCAGCGTCTGCAGATAATTATTGGCCAGCACCAGCGCGGCGACATCGCCGGTCATGCCGGCGAGCACCTGCGCCCGCGCCTGCGGGTCGAGCCGCCCCTCGCGCAGGGCGGGAGCCATGGCGATCTTGATGTTCACCTCGATATCGGAGGTGTTGACGCCGGCGGAATTGTCGATGGCGTCGGTGTTCAGCCGCACGCCGCGGCGCGCCGCCTCGATGCGCCCGCGCTGGGTGACGCCGAGATTGGCGCCCTCGCCGATCACCCGCGCCCGCACCTGGTTGCCGGCGATCCGCACGCCGTCATTGGCGCGGTCGCCCGCCTGCGCGTCGGTCTCACTGGCGGCGCGCACATAAGTGCCGATGCCGCCGAACCACAACAGGTCCACCGGCGCCCGCAGAATCGCGCTGATCACCTCGGAGGGAGAGGCCGAACTCTTGTCGAAGCCCAGCACCTCGCGCATCGCCAAAGTGAGCGGAATGCTCTTGGCGGTGCGCGGGAACACGCCGCCGCCCGGCGAAATCAGCGACTTGTCATAGTCCTGCCAGCTGGAACGCGGCAGCGCGAACAGCCGCTGGCGCTCGCGGAACGAGGCTTCCGGGTCCGGATTGGGATCGAGGAAGATGTCGCGATGGTCGAAGGCGGCGACCAGGCGGATCGTGTTTTCCAGGATCATGCCATTGCCGAACACGTCGCCCGACATGTCGCCGACACCGGCAACGGTGAAGGGCGTGCGGCGGATATCGACATCCATCTCGCGGAAATGCCGGCGCACCGCCTCCCAGGCGCCGCGCGCGGTGATGCCCATCGCCTTGTGGTCATAGCCGACCGAGCCGCCGGAGGCGAAGGCGTCGCCCAGCCAGAAGCCACGCTGCAGCGAGAGCGCGTTGGCGGTGTCGGAGAAGGTCGCGGTGCCCTTGTCGGCGGCCACCACGAGATAGGGGTCGTCCTCGTCGTGCCGCACCGTGTGCGCGGGATGGACGGTGCGGCCGTCCTCGATATTGTCGCTGACGTCGAGCAGGCTGGAAATGAACAGCTTGTAGGCCTCGACACCCTCGGCCTGAATGGCCTCGCGCGGGCCGGCGGGGAGCTGCTGGGGCACGAAGCCGCCCTTGGCGCCCACCGGCACGATGACCGCATTCTTCACCTGCTGCGCCTTGACGAGGCCCAGCACCTCGGTGCGGAAATCCTGCGGCCGGTCAGACCAGCGCAGGCCACCGCGCGCCACCCGGCCGAAGCGCAGATGAATGCCCTCGACGCGCGGCGACTGCACGAAGATCTCGAACAGCGGGCGCGGCTGCGGCAGCCCCTCGACCTCGGCACTCAGGAACTTGATGGCGATGGTCGGCCGGTGGCCGCCCTGGGCCCCGCGCTGGAAGAAATTGGTCCGCACCGCCGCGCCCACCAGGTTGGCAAAGCGGCGCAGGATGCGGTCCTCGTCGAGGCTCGGCACATCGGCCAGCGCGGTCTCGATCGCGGCGCGCAGTTCCTCCTGCCGCTCCGCCCGCCGCTCGCCATGGTCGGGGTCGAAGCGGGCATGGAACAGCGCCACCAGCTTCTGCGCGAGGGCGGGATGGGCGTTCAGCGTCTGCCAGAGATAGTCCTGGCTGAACGGAATGCCGACCTGCCGGAGATAGCGCCCCAGCGCCCGCAGCAGCGCGATGTCGCGCCAGCCGAGAAGGGCGTTCAGCGCCAGCGCGTTGAAGCCGTCGCTCTCGCCGCCACGCAGCACCGCCATCAGCGTCGCGTGCAGCCGTGGACCCAGCTTGTCGAGCGGGATATCGCCGCCGCCGCGCCGCGACAGCAGCATGTCGTGCAGATAGACCGGCGCGCCGCCGCCGGCCTTGATGGTGAAGGTGCGCTCGTCGATGACGACGAAGCCCATCGATTCGAGCAGCGGCACCCGCTCGGAGAGCAGGCGCGGCACCTTGTAGCTGAACACCTTGAGCGAGACCCGGCCGCGCTCGCGCAGCGCCGAGGGCCGGAAATCCGCCGCCACCGGGCTGGCATCGCTCAGATCCTCGATCAGCCGCAGATCGTCGATCGCCTCGGCCGGCAGTGAGGCCGCCTGATAGCCCGCCGGGAACGCCTTGGCGTAGCGCTCCATCAGCTCGCTCGCCTTGCTGGCGGGCACCGTGGCGGCCAGCGCCTCGGCAAAGCCGTCGCCCCAGGTGCGGATGATGGCGCCGATCGCCTCCTCCAGCGTGGCGCGATTGACGGTCGGCACCTCGCCGGGGCCGCGCTCAATGATGAAGTGGACGCGGATCAGCGGCCCTTCCAGGAACATCGGCCGGAAGGCGACGATCTGGCCGCCGAAGCTCCCCGCCAGCAGATGGCCGATCTTCTCGCGCACGTCGCTGTCGTAGCGCTCGCGCGGCACGAAGACGAGGATCGAGACGAAACGGTCGAACCGCTCATTAAGCGCCAGCACCCGCACGCGCGGGTGCTCGTCGAGCTGGAGAATGGCCAGCGAGAACTGGTAGAGCGCGGTGGTGTCGATCTGGAACAGGTCGTCGCGGGGATAGGTTTCGAGCACCTTCACCAGTGCCCGGCCGGAATGGCTCTCGGGGGCGAAGCCGGCCCGCGCCAGCACGGTTGCCGCCTTGCGCCGCAGCATCGGGATGGTGCGAACCGAACTCGTATAGGCGGTGGCGGTGAACAGCCCGGCGATGCACAGCCCGCCGACCACGCGCCCCTGCGCATCGTACCGCTTGACCAGAACCACATCGATCCAGGCCCGCCGGTGGACATTGGACACGGCGCGCGACTTGGTGACGATCAGCGGGCTGGGATCGGCCAGCGCTTCGGCGAGGTCGGTGCTGACGGTGCGCGGGTCGCCCGTTGGCCGGAACAGGCGGAAGGCTTCATCCGCCATCAGCCCCAGCGCGTCCTCCATCCGCCGCTCGAACACTGTCGTCTTCGCGCCGCCGGGCGTGCCGGTGGACTGGTAATGGCGGCAGCCGAGAAAGGTGAAGCGGCCGGCCAGCAGCCATTCGAGGAAGGCGATCGCCTCCTCGCGGTCCTCGCGCGGCACCATGGCGGGGGCGAGGGTGAGGTTGGTGACGGCGGCCCGCACCTGCGCCATCATCGGCTGCCAGGCGCCCACCACCACGCGCACCTGGTTCAGCACCAGGGTGAGTTCCTCGATCAGCGCGGCGCGCCGGCCTTCGTCCTCGAGACGCGGGACGTGGATCTGGATCAGGCTCTCGCGCCGCATGCGCGCGCCGGCCGGCGTCTCGCCGGGAACAAGGCTCGTCACCTGCCCGGCCGCGTCGCGGTCCACGCCCATGATCGGGTGCACCACGAAGCTTGCCGTCAGGCCCTGGGCGTTGAGCGCGCCCATGACCGAATCGAGCAGGAAGGGCATGTCGTCATTGATGATCTCGATCACCGACACCCGGGCGAGCCGGTCGCCGCCCTCGGCGGGCTGGGGCTGTTCGATGCGGATGTCGGAGCTGTCGCGCCGCCGGACCTTCAGATGGCCATAGGCAAGGCGCGCCAGGCCGGCGAGTTCGTGCGGGGTGTAGACACGTACATCCTCCGCCACCGCCCGACCGAACAAGCCATGGGCGAACCGGGCCGGCACATCGCCGTCGGTCGCCTGCAGGATAAGGTCCGCCTGCTCGACGAGCTGGCGCGCGACGCGCTCGTCCTCGCTGGCCAGGAACCCTTCGACACCCATCATTTCCCCCCGCCGGATGCTGCGGGCCCCGCTTGGCCGCCCGCCCACCGGCTGTAGCCGATTGTTCTATTATACGTCTATTCTTCCCGCTGAAATGCCGGAACCGCCGTCGCTCTCCCTCCTGTTGCCCTCCGGTCACAGAAAGACAAGAGTATCGCCGGTTTGATCTCGATCAAGCTAAGGCCCGCCCTCTCCGCTCACCACTGGGACCGCGCTCCGCACAGGGGCAAGGGAAACAAGGGGTTTGGGGCATGCCGTCCATCGGATCAACACTACATCGTCTTTCCGCTCCGGCGGCGGGTCTGGCTCTTCTCGGCACTGTGCTGGCCGGCGCCCCGGCGCTGGCCGCTGACATCGCCAGCACGCCCCCGCTCGCCTACAAGGCCCCTGCTCCCGTGGTGGAGCAGAGCCCGTGGCAGATTCGCCTGCGCCTGCTCGGCGTCATCCCCGAGGATGGCGGCTCGGTGCACGGCGTCAACGGCTCGAATCTCGACGTGTCCGACTCGGTCGTGCCGGAACTCGACATCACCTACTACTTCACCAAAAACTGGGCGGCCGAACTGATCCTCGGCGTCACGCCGCACGACATCAACGGCGCCGGCACCATCACCAGCCTCAACAAGATCGGCGAAGTGTGGCTGCTGCCGCCGACCCTGACGCTGCAGTACCACTTTACCGATTTCGGCGCCTTCAAGCCCTATGTCGGCGCGGGCATCAACTACACCTTCTTCTTCGACCAGAAGGCCTATTCGGCTGATTCGATCGACGTGAAGGACACGTTCGGCTGGGCGCTGCAGGCCGGCTTCGACTACATGCTCGACGCGCATTGGGGCATCAACGTCGACGTGAAGAAGCTGTTCCTGAAGCCTGATTTCGACGTGGTGGTCGCCGGCCAGCCGCTCTCCGGCAAGGCCGATCTCGACCCGTGGATCGTCGGCGTCGGCGTCACCTACCGCTTCTGAGGCGGCGGGCCTCACACGCAAAGGGCCGGCTCACGCCGGCCCTTTTTTCGTTTTGCGCGCCTCCGCTCAGTGGCGGAAGTGCCGCACGCCGGTGAACACCATGGCGATGCCGGCCGCATCCGCCGCCGCGATCACATCCGCGTCGCGGATCGAGCCGCCCGGCTGGATCACGGCGGTGGCGCCGGCCTCGATGGCGGTGATCAGCCCGTCGGCGAAGGGGAAGAAGGCGTCGGACGCCACCACGCTGCCGCGCGTCAGCGGTTCGGCAGCGCCGGCGGCTTCGGCCGCATCGCGCGCCTTGTGCGCGGCGATCCGCGCCGAATCGACCCGGCTCATCTGCCCGGCGCCGATGCCGACCGTGGCGAGGTCCTTGGCATAGACGATCGCGTTCGACTTTACATGCTTCACCACCCGGAAGGCGAAGGCGAGGTCGGCCAGCTCCTTCTCGGTCGGCGCGCGCTGCGTCACCACCTTCAGCGCCATGTCGTCCACCACCGCATTGTCGCGCGACTGCACGAGAAAGCCGCCGGCCAGCGACTTCACCAGGCGGCCGCCGCCGCGCGGGTCCGGCAGCGCGCCGGTGACGAGCAGGCGCAGATTCTTCTTGGTGGCGATGATGGCGGCGGCTTCCTCAGTGGCGTCGGGGGCGACGATCACCTCAGTGAAGATGTCGACAATGGCGCGGGCGGCCTCGGCGTCCAGCGTGCGGTTAAGTGCCACGATGCCGCCAAAGGCCGAGGTTGGGTCGCAGGCCAGCGCCTTGCGATAGGCCTCGACCAGCGTCGCCCCTTCCGCCACGCCGCAGGGATTGGCGTGCTTGACGATCACCACCGCCGGCGCGCGGGCGGGATCGAACTCGGCCACCGCCTCGAAGGCGGCGTCGGTGTCGTTCAGATTGTTGTAGGACAGCGCCTTGCCCTGCAGCTGGCGGGCGGTGGCCACCCCGGGCCGGGCCGGGCCGCCAATATAGAACGCCGCGCTCTGGTGCGGGTTCTCGCCATAGCGCAGCGCCTCGGCGAGACGGCCGCCGAACACCCGGCTTTCCGCCGCCGCTTCCGCGTTTTCCTTCGCCTCCACCTCCGCGAACCAGGAGGCGATGGCGCCGTCATAGGTGGCGGTGCGGGCATAGGCGAGCTGCGCCAGCGTGCGGCGGGTGGCCAGCGTGGTGCCGCCCTTCGCCTCCAGATCAGCCAGCACGGTGGCGTAGCTGGCGGGGTCGACCACCACGGCCACATCGGCATGGTTCTTGGCCGCGGCGCGGATCATCGCCGGGCCGCCAATGTCGATGTTCTCGACACAGTCATCATAAGAGGCGCCGCGCGCCACCGTCGCCTCGAACGGGTAGAGATTCACCACCACGAGGTCGATCGGCAGGATGCCGTGCGCGTCCATGGAGGCGCGGTGGCCTTCATCGTCGCGAATGGCGAGAATGCCGCCATGCACGCCGGGGTGCAGCGTCTTCACCCGGCCGTCCATCATTTCCGGGAAGCCGGTGAGGTCCGACACGTCGCTCACCTCCAGCCCCGCCTCGGCCAGCGCCTTGCGCGTGCCGCCGGTGGACACCAGCGCGATGCCCCGGGCGGCCAGCGCCTGCGCGAAGGGCACAAGGCCGGTCTTGTCGGACACCGAAAGGAGGGCGCGGGCGATGGGGCGGATGTCAGAGGACATGGAAGCGGCCAGTGCGTTGGAACCAGGAAGCCGCCGCCCTATCACGTCTGGCCCCCGGGGTGAACCTTCGAGCCCCCCGGACAGCTATGCATCCTTCGAGGCTCGCTGCGCTCGCACCTCAGGATGACGACGCTTCAAGAGGCAACCTCGTCATGCTGAGGCGGCCCCGAAGCATGCAGGCCCACCCGCTGCCGACTACCCCCGCAGCGCCCGCAACTGGACGAAGGTCCATTCCACCCGCGGCGTCTGCCGGGCATTGCCTGTTATCACCAGCTGCTCGGTGCGGCGGGGGCCGGCATTGCTGCCGAGAAAGATGCTCTCCTCGATGACGACGGCACTGTCCGGGGCGGTGAACGCCCAGTCATCGCCATCCGGCATCCGCAGGATCACCGTCTGCCCGTCCGAGGCGCGCGAGGGTTCGACCGAGGGGTGGAGGTGGAAGCGCACGGCGTAGCGGCCCGGCTGGTCGGTGGAGAATTCCTCGCCCTGCGCCACTCGGAACAAATCCTCGCCGTCGAGCCGCATGCCGTCGGCCGACAGCCGCCAGGAGCGCTGGTGCACCACGCCGAAGCGCCGGGCATAGCCGTCATGACTGGCGCGCAGCACATCCGACCCGCCGCGCTCGCCCCGGTCGACATGCAGATCCGTCGGCCCGCCCAGAACAGGCGCCCCGCATAGGCGCGTCAGCGGGCCGGCGGAGAGAAAGCGGCAGGAGGATGCGTCCTCCACCACGACGGTCGAATGCGCCGCCGTCTGCCGCGCCACCGCGCGCCATTCCTCGCGCCCGGCGGCGGGCAGGCCGCAATTGACCACGATGCGGTGCCGCCCGGCGGAAAGCTCGAACGACAGGCACCCGGCATGCGCCTCAAGGCTCAGCGGCAAAGGCGGCGGGGCGCCGGTATCGGCGATCACCACCGTGCCGCCCGCCTCCATGCGCTGATAGCCGGAATAGGGCGCGTTCGACACCGGGCGCCCACGCGCATCGTCATAGGCGAGCACGGTGGCGAGCACATCCGCCGGCGTCGGCCCCATGCCGTTGAACAGCGCGAAGGCGCCGTCCACATGCCGGAAGAAGCGCAGCATCGGCATCATCCGGTCGATGGCGTTCAACAGCGCCGGCGGCGGCGCCACATGGCGGGCGGCATAGCTCTGGCGCAGCGGCAGCAGGTCGAGCAGAACCTCGATCAGCATGCCGGGATTGCGACTGACATGGCCGCCATCGCCCAGCACCTGCCGGTTGAGCTCGTCAACCAGGCGCTTCTGCGCCGCGCGCATCAGCCTTGTCTGGTCGGCCATGCACAGGCTGGCCAGCGACAAAGTGAGCGCGCAGGCAAGGCGCGCCCGCCCGTCCGGCGCATTCGGCCCGACGCTCTTGATGTAGCGCACCTGCGCGGTGAGGCTGCGGATGAAGCGGCGGTGAAAGCCGGGATCGGCATCCTGCAGGATCAAAGGCGCCTGGGTGAGCCAGCTCGCCACCCGCCGCGCCGCGATTTCCGGCGCCGAGGCCTGCGGCAGGCGGTGGCCGCGCATGGCGATCCAGTCGCCCACCAGCGCGCGGGCATGGGCGCGGGCGATCGGCGAGGCGGCGGCCTGCAAATGCCGCAGCCAGCCGAAGGAATAGAGCTCGCGCGCCCATTCCGGCGAGGGCGGCACCATCTCGAAAGGGGAAGCGCCATCGGTCAGCACCAGCTTGCCAGCGAAGCTGTAGCGCCCGGCATAGAATTCGGTGGCCCGCGCCGGGTCGCCGGTGCGCAGCTCATGCGGGGCGAACAGCAGCCGCGATGGCAGCGGCACGGCGGTGGCGCGCCACGGAAACCACGGATGCGCCAGGGTGCGCGCTACCAGGCTGTTCCAGCCGGTCTCGGCCGCGAACAGCGCCAGGCGGGCGCGATCGGCATAAATCTCGCGGGCCATCAGCGTCTCAGCCCCTCTCGAAGACGCCGGGAATCACCAGCACATGCATGGCGCGAGCTTAGCGGAGCGGCACACGCCGTCCAACCGGGGCGACACACCGCTCTCAGTGCACGGGAACCCGCTCACCCCTTGCGCAGCCGCGCGGCGAAGAAGCCGTCGAGGCCGGCATAGCGGGGATCCTCGTCCGGAAGATGCGTCGGCAGGGTGCGCACCTCGCCCGCCTCATTGATCCATTCGGCCGGGATGCCGCACTCGCCGGGCGTTACCGGATCACGCGAAAAATCGGGGCGTTGCGCGAGGAAGGCGGCGATCTGCCGCTCGCCCTCCTCCGGCTCCAGCGAGCAGGTGGAATAGACCAGAACCCCGCCGGGCTTCACCAGCTCGGCGGCGTTGGCGAGCAGGCGCGTCTGCAGCGCCGCGAGGCTGACAATGTCGGCTGGCGCCTTGGTCCACGCCACTTCCGGGTGGCGGCGTATGGTGCCGGTGGCCGAGCACGGCGCGTCGAGCAGCACCCCGTCATAAGGGCCTGCCTTGAGGCGGGTGGCATCGGCCTCGATCACCTCGGCGGTGAGGTTGAGCCGCGCCAGATTGGCCTTCAGCCGGCGCAGGCGTGGGGCGGAACGGTCCACCGCCACCACCCGCGCCCCGGCGGCGGCCAGTTGCGCCGTCTTGCCGCCGGGCGCGGCGCACAGGTCGGCAAGGGTCATGCCGGCCGCCGGGTGAAGCAGCCGCGCCGGCAGCGCCGCCGCCGCGTCCTGCACCCACCATTCGCCCGCCTCGAAGCCCGCCAGCGCGGTGACGTTGCCGGCCTCGACCAGCCGGATCGAGCCGGTCGGCAGCAGCCTGCCGCCGAGCTTTTCCGCGAGGATTTCCGGGTTTTCCCGGGCGGTGAGGTCCAGCGGAGCCTCATGCGCCAGCGCCCGCGAGATCGCCTCGCCGGCCGCCGGGCCATAGGCGGCGGTCCAGCCCTCCACCATCCATTCCGGCTGGTCGGCGACATCGGGCAGGATCGCTTTTCCCTCGCGCGTGATCCGCCGCAGCACGGCGTTAGCGAGGCCCTTGAAGCCGGCGGTGCTGGCCTGCTCGCCGACCAGCGTCACCGTGGTGCCCACCGCCGCATGGTCGGGCACATCCATGAACAGGATCTGCGCCGCGCCCACCAGCATCAGCATCTCGACCCGGCGCGCCTTCTCCGGAATGCCGCGTTCCATCAGCGTGCGCAGCAGCGCCCGCAGGCTCCCCTGCTTGCGCAGCGTCGTCGCCGCGATCATCCGGGCCAGCGCGCGGTCGCGCTCGTCCAGCTCGCGGGTCAGGCGCTCAAGCGTCTCTTCGAGCGGATGCCCGGTTTCCATGACGGACTGGACGGCATCGGCGGCCGCCCGGCGGGCGGCGAGGCCGGGCGCATCGGCGGCGGGGGAGCGGGCAGGCGGGCGCGGTTCTTTCATCGCGTTGGGACTAGGCCGAGCCACGCGGGAAGGCAACCTTATCCCGACGATCCTGCGGGGCGAGGCATCCAAATGGCCGCTTGGGGGTTGTCGAAGCGGGCAAGATTGGGTCCTATCCCCTATCGGCCCGCCCACCCGCCTCACCGGCCCGCCTCACCGCCTTGCGCCTGCAGCGAACGGAACATGCCCCACCAGATCCTCATCGCCGATATCGGCGGAACCTCCTCCCGTCTCGCCCTTGTCGGCCCGGACGGCGCGCCGCGTGACATCCAGATCCACCGCAACGACGACTTCGCCGGCTTCAAGCAGATGATCGAGGCCGACCTCGCCCAGCGCGGCGAGGGCGCCCCTGCCACCGTCGGCGGGGCGGTGCTGGCGGTGGCCGGGCCGGCGGATGAAGAGGTCATCCGGCTGACCAACCGCGACTGGTCGTTTTCCAAGCGCGACATGCGCCGGCATTTCGGCTGGCAGAAATTCGCCGCGCTGAATGATTTCGAGGCGCTGGCGCTGGGCGTGCTCGCGCTTACCCCGGACGATCTGGTCCCGGTGGGCGGCGGCCATGCGGAGCGCGATGCCCCCATTCTGGTCTGCGGCCCCGGCACCGGCTTCGGCACCGCCATGCTGGTCAAGACCGGCCGCAACCGCATGGTGCTCACCGGCGAGGGCGGCCGGGTGCGGCTCGGCGCCGCCGATTCGGAAGAGGCGCTGCTGCTCGGCCACATGGTGCGCGAGCTCGGGCCGGTGGTGGTGGAGCACGCTCTGTCCGGCTCGGGCCTTGCCCGCATCCACCGCATCCTGTCCGGGGTCAGCCTGTCGCCGGAAGAGGTGATCGCGGCGGCGAGGCGCGACGAGGACGCCGCAAAGCACAGCTGCCATGTGTTCCTGCGGCTGTTCGGCCGCATCGCCGGCGATCTCGCGCTGATCACCAATGCGCGCGGCGGCGTCTTTCTAGCCGGCGGCGTCTCGGTCGGCCTTGCCTCGCTGTTTGCCGGCTCGGCCTTCCGCACCGCCTTCGAGGAGCATCCGCCCTTCGAGGGGCGACTGGCCGAGATTCCGGTGCAGGTCATCACCCACCCGACGCCGGGGCTGATCGGCTGCGGCCAGTACGGCGGCCGGCTGGCCCGCACGCTCAAGCCCGGTTTGCGGGTCGTCTAGGCTGGAGCACGTTTCGCTCTGATGACAAGGCCATCAGAGCGAAACGTGCGCTTGCGTGGAAGCTCAAGCAGCCGTGTTATTTTTCGCGCCGGAATAGAGTGCAGGACGCAACACTCGGCGCTATCTGCGCATAGCACAGTTCAAAGCTGTTCGAATCGATAAGGTGGCCGAAGGAGTTCCCGTCACTGTCCGCCGAGCGGAGAGTTTTTCGGTCTTCGGACACCACCATCAATTTTTCTTCCCTATGGCCCGCGGATACGATCGTACCGATGTAGCGGCCCTGATCCTGCTTCGTAATCTCGACAACGAGATCGGACGAGGCGAACCGGGGCTCGCTGCCACCGCCGGCGCTGCCATAGTGACCCGCTGGGCTCATAATGACGGCTCGGCTCTTCCCGACCCACTTTCCGAGGAGATCCGGCCACGCTTCCTGCGCAACCGCCGGACCCGCGAAACACATGGCAGCAAACAGAAAAATCACGCTCCCACGCATGGGAACCTCCTGTTACCGTAGACGATATAAGGTATTATATTGCCATATGTCATGGGATCGGCAAAGGCCCACCGCTGCCGGGTGCGCAATTGTCACGCGCTCTGGTCTACGGGGCCGCGCGTGGTGTGAAGACGGCGGCGTCCGCCAGCGCCTCCAGCGCGGCGGGGTCGAAGCCCGCCCGCTCCAGCGTCGCCCGCATATGGGCGGGCAGCGGCGCGCGCACATCGATCGGGTCGCGCCCCTTCTTCTGCGGGATCACCGCCCGGCGCGAATGCAGGTGCAGGATCGGCCCGCCCGGCAGGCGCGAGGCGCCGCCATAGATGCTGTCGCCCAGGATCGGATGGCCGATGGCGTCGAGATGCACCCGCAGCTGGTGGGTGCGCCCGGTGAGCGGGGAAAGCGCCAGCATCGCCAGCCCCTCGCCCACGGCAATGGTCTGCCACTCGGTGATGGCTTGCTGCCCCTTCGGGTCCACCGCCATCCACCAGCCGCGCGTCGGCGAGCGCTTGGAGAGCTTCAATTCAATCCGCCCGCGCGGCTCGCCCGGCACGCCGCGCACGACCGCCATGTAGGTCTTGCCCACCGTGCCATCGGCAAAGGCCTTGCCAAGCTCGGCCAGCGCCTTGCGGTGGCGGCCGAGCACGAGGCAGCCGGAGGTGTCCTTGTCCAGCCGATGGGCGAGTTCCGGCGCATTGGGCAGGCCGAAGCGCAGCGCGTCGAGATGATCGGCCAGCGTCTCGCCGCCCTTCGGCCCCTTGTGCACGGCAAGGCCCGGCGGCTTGTCGATGACCAGCATCATGCCGTCGCGGTGCAGCACGCGGGCGGCGATGTCGAACGGGGCGTCGGAGGCGGATAGGTCGCCGGAGGGGGTGACGGTCTGGCTCATCGCGCCGTCACACCACAAAGCCGGCCGCGCGTCGAGAGGCGCCTACTTCGCCACCCAGCCACCATCCATCTGCTGCAGCGCGCCGGTGATCGAGCGCGCATTGTCGCTGGCGAGGAACACCGCCAGCGCCGCCACCTCCTCGACGGTGACGAACTGCTTGGTCGGCTGCTCGGCCAGCAGCATGTCCTTCACCTGCTGCTCGGTCATGCCGCGCGCCTTCATCGTGTCGGGAATCTGCTTTTCCACCAGCGGCGTCCAGACATAGCCGGGGCAGATGGCATTCACGGTGATGCCGAAGGGCGCGGTTTCCAGCGCCACCGTCTTGGTCAGACCGGCTATGCCGTGCTTGGCCGCGACATAGGCCGACTTGAACGGCGAGGCGACCAGCGCATGGGCGGAAGCGGTGTTGATGATGCGCCCCCATTTGCGCGCCTTCATGCCCGGCACGGCGGCCTTGATGGCGTGGAAGGCGGCCGAGAGGTTCAGCGCGAGAACGAGGTCCCATTTGTCGTCCGGGAACTCCTCCACCGGCGCGACATGCTGCACGCCGGCATTGTTCACCAGAATGTCGACCGAGCCGAGCGACTCATCCGCGAAGGCGATCAGGCCGGCGCAGGCCGAACCCTTGGTGAGATCGGCGTCGGAATAGAGCGCCGTGACGCCGAATTCGCCCGCGATGCCGGCGCGCAGCGCCTCGATCTCGGCGGCATTGCCGAAGCCGTTGAGCACGACATTGACGCCTTCGGCGGCGAAGGCGCGGGCGATGGCGAGGCCGATGCCGCTGGTCGAGCCGGTGATGACGGCGTTCTTACCCTTCAAGGACATGCACGGTACCCCATTCGACAGGACGAGCGGTCAGGACGAGCCGCATGGGCCCGCCCGCCGGAACTTAGGGCGGGGCGATGACGCGCGCACACCACCCCGCATCGAGGATCGGGCGCGCAGATCACGGCTGCTTGAGGCAGACCGCCACGACTTCCTTCACCGGGTGCTCGCAGGCGACGACGGTCTTGCCGCCATCATCGGCGAAAGATGCGATGTGCTGGAAGCCGCGTTCGGTGTTGACGCAATAGCCCGAGACGATCACCTCGCCGCTCTCGCAGCTGCTGGTGCAGCCCGCCGACGGGCAGGGCGCGCTGCGCACGGTGATGGACGAGGCACCCGGCGCACCGGCCGCACCGGCCGTGCCGGCAGGCCCCTGCGGACCGGTGGGACCGGCCGGGCCGGCAGGACCCGCAGGCCCGGCGGGACCGGTGGCGCCGGCCGGACCCGCAGCGCCGGCAACTCCCGCCACCCCAGCCTCGCCCTTGGCTCCCGCCGGGCCGGCCGGCCCGGCGGGGCCTTCAAAACACGCCGCCAAGGGCAGAGCGAGCGCGGCGACGAAAAGGAATTTGAGAACCTGCATGTTACCCCCACTAAACTACCCAGCCACCTTATCCTGCTCCGGCTCCCGGAGCGTCACAAGGGCGCGGCGGCCGGAAAGTGGCTTATGGCGACGAGACTTTTATGACCCGGGGCCGCTGTCCACCGGCACCTGCCGCATTTCCGCGTCATGGCGTCATGACTCAGCGTCTTGGCGCCGCGTCATGGCGCCGTGACCGGGCAAGCGCTATATTCCCCCCATGTCGACCTCTTCTCCCCCGCCCGCCGGCCCGCACGGGCATGACCACCATGGTCACGACCACGACCATGCCGCCTGCGTCGCCGGCGCCATCGCCCGCTTCGAGGAAAGCTGCGCCCGCAGCGGCGCGCGGCTCACCCCGCTGCGCCGGCGCGTGCTGGAGGTTCTGGCCGACAGCCACACCCCGCTCGGCGCCTATGATCTGGTGGAACGCCTCGGCGCGTCCGGCGAGAAGCCGGCGCCGATGTCGGTGTATCGGGCGCTGGATTTCCTGGTGAGCGAGGGGCTGGCCCACCGCATCGAGAGCCGCAACGCCTATCTCGTCTGTGGGCGCGAACATGGCCCCGACGACGTCATCGTGTTCCTCATCTGCGAGAGCTGCGGCGTGACGGCGGAAGTCGCCTCGCACGCCATCGGCCGCGACCTCGCCTGGGCGACGCGGGCGGCCGGCTTCACCCCGCGCACCCCTGTCATCGAGATCGCCGGCACCTGCGCCAAATGCCGCACCGCCGCCGGGGCCGAAGCCGCCGCAAGCGACGCGCGGGAAGTGGGACACGACCACCCCCATCCCCACACCCATGCCGAGGCGGTGCGTTGAGCCCCGGCCCGTTGACGCCCCGCCCGCGCCGGCTTACCCCCTGCCGCACGCTGCGCTCCCAAAGCACGACCCTGGTCCCCGGACGATGAACGCCATGGACGCCCTTTCCCCTGCCCCCGTCGTCGCCCCGGATCTGGAGGCCGCCGGCCCTGCGCCGCGCCGCGCGACGGTCGCCGTCAAGGTCGGCAGCGTCATGGTGGGCGGCGGCGCGCCTGTGGTCGTGCAGTCGATGACCAATACCGACACCGCCGATGCCGAGGGCACCGCCCGGCAGATCGCCGCGCTCGCCCGCGCCGGCTCGGAGATCGTGCGCATCACGGTCGACCGCGACGAGGCCGCCGCCGCCGTGCCCGCGATCAAGGAACGCCTGCTGAAGATGGGGCTCGACACCCCGATCGTCGGCGACTTCCACTACAATGGCCACCTGCTGCTGACCAAGTACCCGGACTGCGCGCAGGCGCTGGACAAGTACCGGATCAATCCCGGCAATGTCGGCTTCGGGCAGAAGCGCGACCGTCATTTCGCGACCATCGTCGAGCAGGCGATCCGCTACGCCAAGCCGGTGCGCATCGGTGCCAATTGGGGCTCGCTCGACGACGATCTGCTCACCGCGCTGATGGATGAGAACGCGAAGCTGCCGAACCCGGCGCAGGCGCGCGCCGTCACCCGCGAGGCGCTGGTGCGCTCAGCCCTGCTCTCGGCCGCGCTGGCCGAGGAGATCGGGCTGCCGCGCGACCAGATCATCCTTTCCGCCAAGGTCTCGGCGGTGCAGGACCTCATCACCGTCTATGCCGAGCTGGCGCGGCGCGCCGATTACGCGCTGCATCTCGGCCTCACCGAGGCGGGCATGGGGTCGAAGGGCATCGTCGCCTCCACCGCCGCGATGGGCGTGCTACTCCAGCAAGGCATTGGCGACACCATCCGCGTCTCGCTCACCCCCGAGCCCGGCGGCGACCGCACCCGCGAGGTGACGGTGGCGCAGGAAATGCTGCAGACCATGGGCCTGCGCACCTTCGTGCCGCTGGTCGCCGCCTGCCCCGGCTGCGGGCGCACCACCTCCACCACCTTCCAGGAACTGGCCTTTGAGGTGCAGGACTTCATCCGCACCTCGATGCCGGAATGGAAGAAGACCTATCCCGGCGTCGAGACGCTGAACGTCGCGGTCATGGGCTGCATCGTCAACGGACCGGGTGAGAGCAAGCACGCCGATATCGGCATCTCGCTGCCCGGCACCGGCGAATTCCCCACCGCCCCGGTCTATCTCGACGGCAAGAAGGCGATGACGCTGCGCGGGCCGAGCCTGCGCGAAGATTTCAAGAAGATCGTCGAGGACTATGTCGAGCGCCGCTTCGGCGTCTCAGGCAAGGCCCCGGCGCAGGGCATCGACGCGGCGGAGTAAGCGCGATAGCGGAGTAAGCGCGATGAAGAAGGGCTACAAGCAGCTGCTCGCTGAGGCCGAGGCCGTGGTTCCGGCGATCGACGTGGCGGAAGCCGCGAGCCTGCACGGCGCGGACGACGTGGTCTTCGTCGATCTGCGCGACCCGCGCGAGCGCGAGCGCGAAGGCACCATACCAGGCGCCTTCTCCTGCCCGCGCGGCCTGCTGGAATTCTGGATCGACCCGGAAAGCCCCTACGCCAAGCCGATTTTTGCCGAGGACAAGCGCTTCGTCTTCTTCTGCTCGCTCGGCTGGCGTTCGGCGCTGGCGACGAAGACGGCGCAGGAAATGGGGCTCGAAAAGCTCTGCCACCTCAAGGGCGGCTTCACCGCATGGAAGGCGGCCGGCGAGCCGGTTGAGACGGTGGTGGCGAAGGGCTGAGCGGGTGGGCGACATGTGCCCGGACGACCATCCTTCGAGGCTCGCTGCGCTCGCACCTCAGGATGACGTGGCTCCTTAAGGAGTTCATCACGTCGTCATCCACCAACGCGCCATCATCCTGAGGTGCCCGGCATCGCCGGGCCTCGAAGGAGGGTCTTCCACGTCCCTTGCCTTCCCCCCGCACAACGTCATCCTGAGGTGCGAGCACAGCGAGCCTCGAAGGATGGTCATCCGGGAGAGAAGATGGGTGCGTTCGTCTATATGCTTCGCTGCGCCGACGGTTCGCTCTATGTCGGCTCAACCAGCGGCGCATTGGAAAAGCGCCTCGCCGAGCACCATAGCGGCAGCTATCCCGGCTACACGTTTCGGCGCCGGCCGGTAACGCTGGTCTGGTCGGAAGCGTTCGAGCGCATCACCGATGCCATCGCCGCCGAACGGCAGGTCAAGGGGCGGAGCCGGCTCAAGAAAGAAGCCCTCATCCGTGGCGACTGGGAGACGGTGCGAGGGGCCGCGCGGCGGCCGTCTCTGCGCAAATAGTGCCGCTTGTGCGACCATCCTTCGAGGCTCGCTGGCTCGCACCTCAGGATGACGTGGCTTTTTAAGTACACGCCTCGACGGGTCAGGGCTCTCATCGGAGCGTCGTCATCCTGAGGTGCCCGGCTTCGCTGGACTTCGCGATCTCCCGGGCGACATCCGATTGCTCCTAGCAAGTACCACGTCATCCTGAGGTGCGAGCGCAGCGAGCCTCGAAGGATGGTCATCTGCGATCACCCCCGCTCCCTCTGCACCCGTTGCCTCGCTTCGCCTTATCGCGTAAAAGCCCGCGCTCGCCCGAGCCTGTGAATGGCAGGGCCTTCAGGAGATCAGCACATGGGCTACAAGGTCGCCATCGTCGGTGCCACGGGTAATGTGGGCCGCGAAATGCTCGACATTCTCTCCGAGCGCGGGTTTCCCGCCGACGAGGTGGTCGCGCTCGCCTCCCGCCGTTCGGTGGGCACCGAGGTTTCTTTCGGCGACAAGACGCTCAAGTGCAAAGCCCTGGAGAATTATGATTTTTCCGACACCGACATCTGCCTGATGTCGGCCGGTGGCGACGTGTCCAAGGAATGGTCGCCGAAGATCGGCCGCCAGGGCTGCGTCGTGATCGATAATTCCTCCGCCTTCCGCTACGACAGCGACGTGCCGCTGATCGTGCCGGAAGTGAACGCCGACGCCATCACCGGCTTCACCAAGAAGAACATCATCGCCAACCCGAACTGTTCGACCGCCCAGCTCGTCGTGGCCCTCAAGCCGCTGCACGATCTGGCCACGATCAAGCGCGTCGTCGTGGCTACCTATCAGTCCGTCTCCGGCGCCGGCAAGGACGCCATGGACGAGCTGTTCGCGCAGACCCGCGCGGTGTTCGTCTCCGACCCGGTGGAAGCCAAGAAGTTCCCCAAGCGCATCGCCTTCAACGTCATTCCTCACATCGACGTCTTCATGGAAGACGGCTACACGAAGGAGGAATGGAAGGTGATGGTCGAGACCAAGAAGATCCTCGACCCCAAGATCAAGCTCACCTGCACCGCCGTGCGCGTGCCGGTGTTCATCTCGCATTCGGAAGCCGTGAACGTCGAGTTCGAGAAGCCGATCTCGGCCGAGGAGGCGACGCAGGCCCTGCGCAACGCGCCGGGCGTGCTGGTCATCGACAAGCGCGAGCCCGGTGGCTACATCACCCCCTATGAGGCCGCCGGCGAGGACGCCACCTATGTCTCGCGCATCCGCGAAGACGCGACGGTGGAGAACGGCCTCTCCTTTTGGTGCGTGTCGGACAATCTGCGCAAGGGCGCGGCGCTGAACGCGGTGCAGATCGCCGAAGTGCTCATCAATCGCAAGCTGATCAAGCCGAAGGCGCAGAAGGCGGCCTGAAGCCGCCCTGGCCAAGGGGCGGCCTGACACCCCCCGCACGACCTTGTGAACCGATGGAACGGCCGCCTCCGGGCGGCCGTTGCCGTTTGCGCTGCAATGCGTCACCATTCCGCCGAACTGCACCGCCACCACTGCCTCACCTTGGCGGCTTCGGAGAGGCCCGACGTGATTCAGCGATTCGTGATTCAGCGATTTCTGGCGACCCTCTTCGTTCTCACTGCACTGACGGGCGCTGCCACTGCACACCCGCATGTGTGGGTCGAGGTGCAGTCCGAACTCGACTACACCCCCTCCGGCACGCTCGCCGGGGTGCGCCATCACTGGAAGTTCGACGAGGCGTTCTCGACCTATGCGCTGCAGGGGCTGGAGACCACGCCCGACGGCAAGCCGAGCGAGAAGACGCTGAAGGAACTGGCGCTGGTAAACATCGAATCCCTGCACGAATTCGACTTCTTCACCTATGCCAAGCGCGGTAAGCAGGACGTCAAGTTCCTGCCGCCAAAGGATTATTCCCTGACCTATGACGGCACGGCGCTCACCCTGCACTTCACCCTGCCCCTCGCGGAGCCCCCGGCGAAGAAGGGCGAATTGGCGCTCGACGTCTACGATCCCACCTATTTCGTCGCCTTCCAGCTCGCCGATGCCGACCCCATAAAGCTGGCCGGCAATGCCGGCGACTGCGCGCTGACGCTGCATCGCCCCGACCCGGCGGCGACGGGCAACTCGACCACGCTGTCGGAAGGCTTCTTCAACGCCCTCACCTCAGCCAGCGAGTTCGGCTCGCAATTCGCCAACCGCGTCACGGTGAAATGCTCGTGAGCCGACGGCTGGCCCTCTGCGT
Source organism: Xanthobacteraceae bacterium 501b (assembly GCA_000378025.1). Taxonomy (GTDB): domain Bacteria; phylum Pseudomonadota; class Alphaproteobacteria; order Rhizobiales; family Xanthobacteraceae; genus Ancylobacter. The sequence goes on along the minus strand of KB899087.1, from coordinate 120,496 downwards.
TCTGGCTCTGGGCGCCGGCGCGCTGATGCTGCACCCGGCCTTGGCGCAGAGCCCGTTCGGCGTCGGCGCCCCGGCCGCGGCCGAGAGTAGCGGCATCGCCGGCTTCATCCTCGCCAAGCAGGCGGAGTTCTACCGCCTGCTCACGTCAGCCGTGCGCGCCTCGAAGCAGGACGGACACGCAGTGTTCCTGCTCGGCGGCATCTCCTTCGCCTATGGCGTGTTCCACGCCGCCGGCCCCGGCCATGGCAAGGCAGTGATCTCCTCCTATCTGCTCGCCAATGAGGCGACCCTGAAGCGCGGCGTCGGCCTCGCCTTCGCCAGCGCTTTGGCGCAGGCACTGACCGCCATTCTGGTCGCCGGCCTCCTTGCCGCCGTCATCGGCACCACCGCCGCCACGATGAGCCGGACGGTCAGCCTGATCGAACTCGCCGCCTATGGCCTCATCGTCCTCATCGGCCTGCGCCTCGCCTGGATCAAAGGTCGCGCGCTCCTCGCCGCCTGGCGCGGAGCCCACAGCCACGGCCCGGACTGCGGCTGCGGCGACGACCACGCCCATATGCCGGTGCCCGATGACCTGCCCCGCAGCAATGGCTGGCGCGACTGGTGGGGAGCGGTGATGTCGGTGGGGCTGCGGCCCTGCTCGGGCGCCATTCTCGTGCTGGTCTTCGCGCTGGCGCAGGGCATCTTCTGGGTCGGCGCCGCCTCGGCGCTGCTGATGGGCGTCGGCACGGCGCTAACGGTGAGCGCCATCGCGGCGCTGGCGGTGTTCGCCAAGCACGCGGCGGTGCGGCTCGCCGCCAGCCGCTCCGGCCCGGCGGCAGCGATGGCCTTGCGCGGCGTGGAACTTCTCGCCGCGCTGATGCTGGTCGCCTTCGGGCTGGCCCTGTTCTTCGGCTTCATGGCGACCGAGCGGCTGACCCTGGGGTAAGGCCCCCGACGCCCCTCACTCCTTCAGATAATCATACGCCACCTTGCCGAGGCCGAGCGTCAGGTCGGTGCGGAAATGCGCGGCGGAGATTACTTCCAGCACGGGCAGCTTGGCGACGTCGGCCAGCGCATGCGGGAAAAGGCCCAGCGCTCCCGGCCCGGTCCACGCCTCATAGACTGTGATGTCTTCCAGATAATACTCGACCAGCTCGCACACCCGCGTCGTGCCGTCGACATGGGGAATGATCTTGATCACCCAGTTCGGCGCCAGCAGCGATGTGTGCAGGGCCGCCTTGTCGAGCGCCTCGAATTTGTAGCCCATGGTCGCGGAAGCGACGAGCACGCTGCCATAGTGCAGCGTTCCGACCAGCGTATCGCTCTCCACCTTCAGGCTCGGCCGGGCGAGCTTCTTGGGAAAGCCCCATAGCTCGCGCCCGCCGGCGATCGGCGCCTCGTCGTCGAGATACATGGAATGGACATAGCCGCCCCTCACGCCGTTGAGTTCGACGGGAATGACCTGCCCGGTCTCGGTGTAGTCGCCGAAGCCGGTGGAATCCGGCATGCGGATGAATTCATATTTGACGATCGGCTCAAGCACTTTGAGCGGCTCGGGCACCACCTTCGCCAGCGCCGCCGGATCGGTGCGGTAGGTGATGACGAAGAACTCGCGGTTGAAGAACCGGTACGGCCCCTTGGGATAGGAGGGGCTGGTGAGCGGCATGGAATAGGCAGTGCGGCGGACGTCGGCGATCTTCATGGCGGGGCAATCTCCTGGGACGTCGCAGCTTAGAGCATCGGCCGCAAAGAGACATGCGACGGCCGGACCCACATAGGCAGGTCCGGCCGCGCGGAACTCAGAAGCGGTAGGTGAAGCCGCCCTTGATCGCGTTGCTGTTCACGTCGCTGGCGAACTGCCCCTCATAGCCGACATTGAGAAGCACGTTGGCTCCCACCGCAAAGTCGATGCCGGCGCCGAACAGGAAGCTGTCCTCGGCGATCGGCGCGCCGGCCACGGTGAAGGCGGTGCCGGTGGAGGCGAAGGTCATGCCGAGCTCCGGGGTGATGTCGCCATAGGCATGGCGCCAGGCGAAGCTGGCATGCGGCGTCACTGTGCCCTCGCCCATGGCGAGCGTGGTGGCGAGCCGCAGACCGAGCGTCGAATAGGGCACGTCATAGGACAGGCCGGAAGAGGCGAGCCCGCTGGTGAAGGCGCCGGTCTCGGTGAAGCTGTCCGTGTCAATCCAGCTCCAGGCCATCTGCGCGAAGGGCTCGAAGGCGATCCCCCCGGCCTCCATCGCATAGGCCGCCTCAACGAAGATGTTGGCCGTCGAACCGTCATAGGAGCCGAGCGGATTCTCGAACAGGCTGAGCATGGCGACGCTGCGGGTGGTGTCGATGTCGCTCCAGCCATAGCTGGCGCCGCCGCGCAGGCGGAAGGCATCGAAGCTCGCGCCGGCATAGGCGGCGAGGAGCACGGTGTCGGCATCGGCGCTGCTCTGCCGGTCGTCGACATCGAGGCTCGCCGAGGCATAGCCAGCGGCGAGGCCGAAGGTGTAGTTGCCCGAGGTCACGTCGCCGCCGGCGAGGAAGCCGCCGAGCGAGGAATCGACATCGGCGGAATTGCCGGTGCCGTTCGCCGAATTCCACTGACCGAAGCCCTGCGCCCAGGCGGCATAGACCGGACCCGCCGGCTCGGCGGGCACGGCCTTGACCGGGAACGGGCTCGCCGCCTGCGGCGCCTTCGCCGCATAGGCGCTCACGGGCCCGCCGGCGGCGAGCGCAGCCAGTGCCGGCGAGGCCCCACCCACGGAGGTCTGGCGCAGGCGGGCGTTCAGCGTATCGGCCACCAGCGTCGACTGGAAGTACAGCGTCGTGCCGACCGAGGCATGCACCTCGCCGGAAAGCAGGTCATAGCCGGCGCGGATCGCCTGTTCCTGGCCGGCGCTGCCGGCGAGCACGGTGGCCTGCAGCAGACTGCCATCGGCACGGTCGAGGGCGCCGGCGACGCTCGCCTGGTTGGCGGTGCGCGCGAGGCTGGCGAGGGACACGTCGTTGCGGGTGAGGGTAAGCGTCACCGAGGCGTCGTCGCGACCGAGTTCGGCATCGATGAAGAGGAAACTGGGTTGCTCAAGCGCGAACTGCGCCACCGGCGTGGTCGTCGCCGTGGCGGAGATGATCTCATAGACCGTGCCGGCATAAACCGGGCCGATCGCCGAGAGCACCACCGTGCCGCCATTGATCGTCAGCGTGTCGGTGATGATCTGGTCCGAGGTGAGCCCGCTCAGCTCGACATCAAAGAACGAGCCGGCCGCGAAGGTCGTGGTACCCAGCACGGTGACGGTGCCGATGGAATTGCCCGGCGACACCGTGGCGCCAGTGCCGACGGTGAGAGCGCCCACGGTCGCGTTGCCGCCGAGGAAGGCCCCGTCGCCCATCTCGACCGAGGCCGAGGCCAGCGAACCGTTCAGCACCAAAGTGCCATCGATCCCGATCTCGCCATCGAAGGTGGAGGTGCCGGTGGCGGTGAAGCTGGAGCCCTCATCCACGAAAAGCGTGTTGAAGTCGCGATACTGTGCGTCGTCGCCCAGCAAAGAGAGGTCGAACGTGCCGGTGCCGCCGAGTTCGAGGGTGTTGTTGCCATCATTGCCGATGACGAGGCCGACGACCTCGCTGCCCGCGACATAGACGAACACGTCGTCGCCGCCGCCCATATCGACCGCGACCTCGCTGGCGCTGCTGATAAGGCCGCTATTGACGATGGTGTCGTCCTGCGTGCCGATGAGGGTGATCGCCGTGCCGTCCGAGCGGATGGTGCCCATATTGACGATCACCGTCGCGAAGGGCGCCGGCCCCTGCGCGCTGTCGTCGATCAGGATGGCGCGGCCGACATCGTCCGAACCGTCGTTCGGGTAGTTGTCGAACGCCTCGATGACGGCGCCCGCATGGTTGATGATCGTGCCGCCGCCGGCGGCGATGCCGTCGGCCGTGTTCGGTGCGTCATCATTGGTGCCGGTGGCGCCGGTGCCCTGGATCAGGCCGCAATTGTCCAGCACCAGCTGGCCATCGACATCAACGCCGTCGCCATCGCCGTCCGGCACGCCATCGGCCTCGCCGTCATCGTCGATGAGACCCGTCACTTCGCCGCGGATGGTGCCGTAATTGACGACCGTGACCACCGTGTCGCCGGTGCTGTCGATGTTGATACCCGACCCGTTACGGCCGACGATCAGCCCACCCGCGTCGTTCTGTACCGACACCTCGCCGTCGCCGGTCACGCCGTGCTTGGCGCCGAGGATCTGGCCGGTCGCCTTGTTGATGACCGTGCCGCCGGCCTCCTGGAAATCGATACCGTCGCCGTCGCTGGTCAGGTCGGTCGACTGGATGAGGCCGTAATTGGTCACAATGGCCCCGGAGCCGGGGCGGATGCCGTCGGCGGTGGCCGACTGCAGCGTGCCGTAATTAGTGATGAGGATCACGTTGTCGGGCGAAGTCAGGTCGGCGAAGTCGAGTGCCTGGCCGGCGCCGCCATCGATCAAACCGCGGTTCTCGATGATGATCTGCGCATCCGAGGTCTTCGAGTCGGCGGAAAATTTGAAGCCGTCGTCGAGGCCGAGAATCCGCCCCCCCTCCTCGTTGACGAGGGTGAACGACACCAGAGTGTCGATGTTCTCGTCATTGTCGAATTTCAGGGCGCGGCTTTCGGCCTCCAGCGTCTGGATGGTCCCTGAATTGGTGAGGAGGATAGTGCCGCCGCCGAAGCGGATGGCGTCGCTGTCCTCGGCGGTGAGAATGCCGCTATTGTCGATCTCGACACTGGCGCTCTCCGCCGTCGCCTTGTTGAGATCGAACACTTGGCCACTGGTGGCGGTCATGGAGCCCGTATTGACCACATGGAGCGTGCCATCGGCGAAGGAGCCGCTGAGCCGCACCGTGTCGTCACCCGAGGTAATGTCGCCACTATTGGTCAGCGTCAGCGTGCCGCTGACCTTGGAAGCAGCGTCGAGCGCGCGGCCGGTGCTGGTGATCGTGCCGTCATTGCGCAGATCGACGCCCGTGCCGGTGGCCGCCCCGCTCCAGGTGATCGCCGTGCCGGTCACGTCAAGCGCACCGCCTGCCGCGATGACGCCGGTGTCCGTGCCGGACACGATCTGCCCCGTGGTCACGGTCGCGCCGGCGGGAACCGCGAACGAGTCGGCGCGGGCGCCGGACAGCGGGGCCACGAGCAGAGCGCCAGCGGCAAAAAGGGCCGCGTGGCTGGCGGATGAAAACAGGCGGTTCATGGCGGTCAGTTCCCCGGCATCAAATTGTGATGTCCGCGCTAGCGAGCGGGGATGACAGGGGGGTGACTGTTCGACGACATGCGCAGGCTTGTTCGCACACGGGCGAAATCCCCGGGCAAGCGTGGTGCGAACGCCACAGGGGCGTCGACTAAAGCTCCGGCTCTACGGTATTAAATAACCTCAGAAGACGGTGAGGCCCGCCGCGCCGCTCTCGGTGCCGATCGCGAGCGCGCCGCCATCGCCGCGCCAGGCCAGGGCACTGACGGCGCCGCCATCGGGCGCGCGCAGCAGGATTTCCGCGCCGTCGGAAATCCGCACCATCAGCACCAGCCCGTCCTCATAGCCGCAGGCGATCACCTCGTCGCGCGGATGGGCGGCCACCGCCGAGACCCGCACATCGCGCGGCGCCAACATGGAAGGTTGCTTGCCCATCGGCCCTTCCTTGCTGGCGAAGGGCCAGAGGATCGCCTCGCTGGAGCCTGACGTGGCGAGGAATTTGCCGCCCGTCGTGAAGGCCATCGACGTCACCCGCGAAGGATATCCCGTCATCCGCATATGGCCGCCATCGCTGAGGCGCCAGCCATGCAGCGCGGCCTCCTGCATGGTCGTCACCACGAAGCGCATGTCCGGGCTCCACATCACGCCGCGGTGCGAACCCTTCCATTCCAGGAATTCAGGCTTGGCCTGCGCGTTCGGAAACCACAGCGAAACGCCGCCATAATGGGCGACGGCAAGGCGCGTGCCCTTCGGCGCGAAGGCGAGGCCACCGACCGTGGAGGGAAAGTCATGCGACTTGCGCTCGCCCTTGACGGGGAGGAAATGCGCGGTCTTGCCGGCGGAGAAGGCGCTCGCCCCGTCGGGCCCGGCCGCGACCTGGTCGATCCAGCGGCCCTTCTGCTCGAACAGCGCCTGCGTCGTGCCGTCGGCGGCTGTCGCCACCACGCGGCCGTCATCGCCGCCGGTGAGGAGCCGCTTGTCATCGCCGGAAACCGAGAGAACCGCGCCGTGATGCGCCCGCACCCGGGTCTCGGCCTCGTCCACCAGCACGATCTCGCCCTCGCCCAGCACGAAGGCGGCGATTGGGCCGAGAAAACGCAGGCCGACCACGGCCCCGCCGAGGTCAAGCGGGCGCAGCTTCGAGGTGAGGGAGGAAGGAGAGGAGGTATCGGCCATGACGCTATCGGTGCTTGGAAAGGACCGCAGGCTTAGCCGATGCCGGCGACCGCGTCACGCCCCACCGGCCGGCGACAGTCGATTCGCCGGCCCGGCCTTCCACTGCGTTCACGCCACGCAGCTCAGGAAACCCTTCTCCAGCGCCGCCGCGTCGAGCTGCCGGCCGATGAAGACGATGCGGCTCAGCTTGGGCTCGTCCGCCCGCCAGGGGCGCTGGTGGTCGCCGTCGAGGATCATGTGAACGCCCTGGAACACGAAGCGGTCCGGGTCGTCCTTGAAGGCGAGAATGCCCTTGGAACGCAGAATGTTCACCCCCTCGCGCTGGGTGAGGTCCTGGATCCACGGGAAGAACGTGTCGGGGTCCAGCGGCTTGTCGGTGGAGAAGGAATAGGAGCGCATGTCCTCGTCATGAAAATGCCGGTGGCCGCCTTCCAGAAAGTCGGGGTCGATCGCCTGGATGCGGTCGAGGTCGAAGGCCCCCTGCCCCAGCACCTTGTCGATGGCGATCTCGGAACGCTGGGTGCGGTGGATGCGGGCGAAGGGGTTGATGGCGCGAATGCGCATCTCCACGTCCTTCAGCTCGGTCTCCGTCACCAGGTCGGTCTTGTTGAGCAGGATCACGTCGGCGAAGGCGATCTGGCTCTTGGCCTCGGGCGCGTCCTTCAGCCGGTCCTTCAGCCATTTGGCGTCGGCCACCGTCACCACCGCGTCGAGCGAGGTCTTGGCGCCCACCGTCTCGTCGACGAAGAAGGTCTGGGCCACCGGCGCCGGGTCGGCAAGGCCCGTGGTCTCGATGATGATGCCGTCAAAGTCGTTCTTGCGGCGGAGCAGGCCGTCGATGATGCGGATGAGGTCGCCGCGCACGGTGCAGCAGATGCACCCATTGTTCATCTCGAACACTTCCTCGTCCGCGCCCACCACGAGGTCGTTGTCGATGCCGATCTCGCCGAATTCGTTGACGACGACAGCGTATTTCTTGCCGTGCGGCTCGGAAAGGATGCGGTTGAGCAGCGTCGTCTTGCCGGCGCCGAGATAGCCGGTGAGCACGGTGACGGGAATCTTGGGCGAAGCCACGTCGGGCATGGGATCCTCGTTTTCTTCATGACGACATGCCCGGGCCTGGCCCAGGCATCCATGTCTTCCCTCAGGAAAAACGTGGATGGCCGGGACAAGCCCGGCCATGACGGTGTGGTGAAACGTACACTCAGCTCGACAGGGCCGAGGAGAGCTGGGCGACGTTGTTCTTCATCATGTCGATGTAGGTGCTCGCCGGGCCTTTGTCATCGGAGAGCGCGTCGGAAAACAGCTCGCCGCCGACCTTGGCCTTGGTCTCCTTGGCGATGCGCTTGACGAGGCGCGGATCGGAGATGTTCTCCATGAACACGGCCGGGATCTTGTCGGCCTTGATCTGACGGATGATGCGGGCGACGTCCTTGGCCGAGGCTTCGGAATCGGTGGAAACGCCCTGCGGGGCGATGAATTCGACGCCATAGGCGGCACCGAAATAGCCGAAGGCATCATGCGAGGTGATGATGCGGCGGTTCTTCTCTGGAATGCGCGCCACCGCCGCCTTCACTTCGGCGTCGAGCGCCTGCAGCTTGGCGGTGTAGGCGGCCGCGTTGGCCTCATAGGCCGCCTTTCCGGCGGGATCGGCCGCGATCAGCGCGTCGCGGATGTTGGCGACATAGATCTGCGCATTGGCAACCGACTGCCAGGCGTGCGGATCGACGCCGCCATGGTCGTGGCCGGCGTGATCATGGTCATGGTCATGCCCGTCCTTCTTGGCATGGTCGTCATGGTCATGATCCTTGTGGTCCTTGCCGTGGTCGTGCGCGGCGTGGTCGTCCTCATCCTCATCGGCCATTTCGCGCGGCGTGATGCCCTTGGTGGCGACGACGATCTCGGCCTTGGTGCCGGAGGCCTTCACCAGCCGGTCGATCCAGCCCTCGAAACCGAGGCCGTTGACGAACACGATCTGGGCGCTCGCCACCTTCTTGGCGTCGCCGGGGGCCGGCTGGAACACATGGGCGTCGCCATTGGGACCGACGAGGGTGGTGACGTCGACGCGATCACCACCGACCTCTTTCACGAAATCACCGAGGATCGAGAAGGAGGCGACGACAGGGATCTTGGTCGCGGCTTCCTGCGCGGCGGCAGGAAGCGCGAGCGGGAGAGCGAGGCCGAGCGCGAGCGCGCCGGCGAGAGTGAGGCGACGGGTGAGCATAGGGGGCTCCTCAGGCTTCGAGATGGCGTTGCGGCAGGAAGCGGGGCAGAAGCCCGCCGACTGGCCCGAAAAGCACGGACAGCGCATAGGCACCGCCGGCGACGAGGATGATGGCGGGCCCGGAGGGCACGCCGGAATGATAGGAAACCAGCAGCCCCAGCACACCGGAGCCACAGGCGATCAGCACCGAGACGCCGACCAGCGTCGTCAGCTCGCGGGTCCAGAACCGTCCGGCGGCGGCCGGCAGCATCATCAGCCCGACCGCCAGCAGCGTGCCGAGCGCATGGAAGCCGCCGACAAGGTTCATCACCACCAGCGCCAGGAAAATGAGATGGGTGGGCGCTCCCGCCCGGCTGACCGAGCGCAGGAAGCCGGGATCGACGCTCTCCAGCACCAGAGGCCGCCAGGCCAGCGCCAGCGCCACCAGCGTCAGGCTGGAGATCGAGACGATGAGCAGCAGCGTCGCGTCGTCGAGCGCCAGCACGGTGCCGAACAGCACATGCAGAAGGTCGACATTGGAGCCGCGCAGCGACACCAGCAGCACACCGAGCGCGAGGGAGACGAGGTAGAAGGCCGCCAGCGCCGCGTCCTCCTTCATCTGCGTCGCCCGCGCCACCGCGCCGGCGCCGAGCGCCACGGCGAAGCCCGCCACCAGCCCGCCCACCGTCATGGCGAACAGGTTCAGCCCGGCGGCGAGGAAGCCGACCGCCGCGCCGGGCAGGATCGCGTGGGCCATGGCGTCGCCGGCAAGGCTCATCCGGCGCAGCATCATCAGCACGCCGATGGGGCCGGCCCCGACGCCCAGCGCCAGCACGCCGACCAGCGCGCGGCGCATAAAATCGAACTCGGCGAAGGGGGCAATGAGCAGATCATACATCATGCCGCCCTCCCCGAGACCGGGCCACAGGCAGGGGCATCCTCGTCCCACGCCTCGCACATGCGCCGCGCCTCGGCGAGATTATGCGATGTCAGCACCTCGCCGGTGGTGCCCCAGGCGACCGCCTCGCGGGCGAGGAGCAGGGTGCGGGGAAAAAGCCCGCGCACCAGTTCGAAATCGTGCAGCACGGCGATGACCGTGCGACCCTCGCCATTCCAGCGCTTCACCAGCGCGGTCAGGTCTGTGATCGTGCCGGCGTCGAGCGCGGTAAAAGGCTCGTCGAGCAGCAGCAGCCGCGCATCCTGCAGCAGCAGGCGGGCGAACAAAGCGCGCTGCATCTGGCCGCCCGACAGGGTGCCGATGGGGCGCGCCTCGAAGCCTTCCAGCCCAACGGCGGCCAGCGCGTGCTCGATGCGGGTGCGATCCGCGCGGTTGATGCCGCCGAACAGCCCGGCGCGGCGCCACAGGCCCATGGAAACGAGGTCATAGACGTCGATCGGGAAGGAACGGTCGACCTCCGCCGCCTGCGGCAGATAGGCGATCTCCCGCGCCGGCACATGGCCCTCAATGCGGCCGGTGAGCGGCGTCAGCACGCCGGCAATGCCCTTGAGCAGCGTCGACTTGCCCGCCCCGTTCGGCCCGCAAATGGCGAGCAGGTCGCCCTCCGCCACATCGCCGTCGAGATGGTGCACAGCCGGGTGGCGGTCATAGCCGAGGGTTAGATTGCGGAAGGCAAGGACGCTTTTCGTGACGTTTCCCATCACGCGCCCGCCCCGATCACCGCCAGCGCCATCGCCCAGAGCACCGCCGCCAGCGGCAGGGCGATGGCGAGGCGCTGCAGGGCGGAAAGCCGCAGCAGCGAGAAAGCCGGGCGGGCCGAAGGATGCCGCTCGCCCGCCTTGTATGAAGGGTGGCGGGAACCGGGATGGGCAAGCGCGGTGCCGTGAGGAGGATGCCCGTCATCATGCCCATGGCCCGGAGAATGAGCATGCCCGTGCCCGCCGGCGCCCGCCTTTCCACGCCCCTCCGGAGGGGCGGAAATGTGGGGGTGGTCGTGCAGGCGGACGGGGGCGACAGACATGCTCAAACTCCAGAGACGGAAGTGATACTGTATATCGGCGCCACTCGTCCAGACGAAAGATACACTGTATCAAACAGCTGACGAAGCGTCATCGGTGCCGCGCCGTGCCCCCCGGCAGGGCCTGCTGGTCGAAATGATGGGGCGACACGTCTCGACGGCGCGCCCGCATCGACCTATGAGAGGGCGCCTTTGTGCCCGCCGGCCTTGCCGGCCCGTCGACCTGGAGCCGTTGGAGCCCATTCATGGATATTTCGCGCATTTCGGTCGGGCCCAATCCGCCTGACGAAGTTCACGCCATCATCGAAATCCCGGCCGGCGGCGCGCCGGTGAAGTACGAGATCGACAAGGAATCGGGCGCGCTGTTCGTCGACCGCTTCCTGCACACGCCGATGTTCTACCCGGGCAATTACGGCTTCGTCCCGAACACGCTCGGCGATGACGGCGACCCGATCGACGTGATCGTCATCTCGCCGATCCCGCTGCTCGCGGGCTGCGTCATCGCCTGCCGGCCGATCGGCGTGCTGATGATGACCGACGAGAAGGGCGGCGACGAGAAGATCCTCGCCGTGCCGGCGGACTCGGTCTACCCCTACCATTCCAAGGTGAAGAGCTATGCGGATCTGCCGCCGCTGATCATCGAGCAGATCGGCCACTTCTTCACCCATTACAAGGATCTGGAGAAGGGCAAGACGGTCACGGTCTCCGGCTGGGAAGGCCCCGAGCGCGCCCGCGAGCTGATCCTCAAGGCGATCGCCGCCTATAAGTGAGCAAGAGCGCCGTCGTGGCGCTGGAAAAGGCGGAAGGCCCGGCATGTCCGGGCCTTTTTGCTGTCAGGCCGCGCCGCCCGCCGACGCCGCCTCCACGAACCCCATCTGCGCCAGCGCCCGCTGCACCCCGGCCGTGAGCGTGACACCCTCGCGCGCGGCGCGTTCGCGGTTGAACAGCCGCCTGGTCCCCGGCAGCCGTGCCCCGGCTTCACTCTCGATCGTCAGCGCAAGGCGCTCCAGATGGTCGAGATAGGCATCCCCCGCCACCGCGCCGGGGTTTATGGCGATGACCACATGCCCGACCGCCGCCGGCGGGCCTGCGCCATCAAAGAAGCTGGGTGCGTCGAAGGAGAAGGTCGAGGCGGTCAGCGCCGCCGCCATCACCTCGATGACGAAGGCGAGCGCCGTGCCCTTCGCTTCGCCCATCGGCACCATGGTGCCGGCAAGCCCAGCCTTGGCATTGGTGGTCGGGTTGCCCTCCTGGTCATAGGCCCAGCCCTCGGGAATGGCGGTTTCCCCCCGCTGCACGGCGGCGAGAATATTCCCGCGCGCCACCTTGGCGACGGAGAGGTCCACCACCGCCGGCGCCCGGCCTTTGAGCGGCGTGGCGAAGGCGATCGGGTTGGTGCCGAACACCGCCCGCTTGCCGCCCCAGGGCGCAATGGAGGCCGAGGCATTGGAAAAGGCGAGGCCGACCAGCCCCTCATTGGCGAGCGCCTCCACCGGCTGGCCGGCGACGCCGAAATGGCTGGAGCGCCGCACCGCCATCAGCGCCACGCCGCTCTCGCGCGCCAGCGCGGCGAGCGCCGGCAGGCCGAGCGCGAGGGCGGGATAGGCGAAGCCATTGCCGGCATCCACGGCCAGCACCGCCGGCGCCACCCGGCGCATCTTCGGCACCGCATGACCGTCGATCTTGCCGGCCGCCGCCATGGCGCTGTAGCTGGGCAGGCGGGTGAGGCCATGCGTGCCGAGCCCATCCGCCTCGGCGCGCACCAGTGCGTCGGCGGTAAAGGCGGCATTGCCGGCAGACGCGCCAAAGCGCTCCAGCACCCGCGCCGCATAGGCGTGGGCCGCATCGAGGTTCAGTTTCCGGCTGTGAAAGCCGGTGCGCGCGACCGAGCCTTCCATCAGCACGCCGCCCCGCCGCGCGGTCCCGCCGGCAGCCGCGACAGGTCGAAGCGATGGACATCGCCGAGCAGTTCGACAAAAGCCCGGGCGCCATAGAGGGCGCAGACCTCGCCCTTCTCCAGGCTCGCCTCGGTGGCATCGCCCATCGCGCCCGAAGGCTGGATATCCTGCGCCATCCAGCCGAAGCCGGCCGGCGAGCCGGCGCGCAGGAAGGCGAATTCCTGTTCCATGGCAAGCGTCACCGGGGGAAAGTCGCGCACCTCGTCCATCCGCACCGTGTCGGGCCGGAAGGCCAGCATCAGCGAGGTCTCCACCCCGCCGGCATGGATGCCGTGCTGGCGCTCCTGCGCGGTGAACAGGCCCTCGGGGTAGCCGAAGCGATGCCAGGACACCATCACCGCCAGCATGCCGAGCCGCGCTCGCAATTCGCGCGCCACGATGTCGAGAATAGGTACATTGCCGCCATGGGAATTGACCAGCACCAGCTTGCGCACTCCGGCGCGGTGAACGCTCTCGCCGATCTCGGTCCAGGCGCGGATCACGGTTTCGGCGGAAAGTGTCAGCGTGCCGGGAAAGTCGAGATGCTCGTTCGACTTGCCGATGGCCTGCAGCGGCAGGAACACGGCGGGAACATCATCCGGCAGCAGCCGCGCCACTTCCTTGAGATAGCCCTCACCGATGAAGGCATCGACGCCCACCGGCAGATGCGGCCCGTGCTGCTCCACCGCCGCCACCGGCAGCACGGCAATCCAGTTCTCGGTGTCGCCTTGCGCGAAGTCGGTCCAGCTGAGTTCGGTCCAGAAGCGTTTGGGGGGCATGGCGGCAGGTCCGGTCGTTGGAATGGGCGGGTTCTAGGCTCAATCCGCCCGCGCGGCCAGCGCCTCGATCTCCACCTTGAATTCCGGCCGGGCGAAGCCGGAGACGATCATCAGCGTCGAGGCCGGCGGCGGATCGGCGATGAAGCGGTCGCGGGCCGCCATGTAGCCGGGCAGATGGGCGCGGTCGGTGACATAGGCGTTCAGCCGCACGATATCCGCGCGCGCCATTCCCGCCTCGATGAGGCAGGCGTCGATGGCGGCGAGGCACAAGTCGGCCTGTTCCTCCACGCCCTCGGGAATCACCTCGTCGGGCGAAATGCCGAGCTGGCCGGAGACCAGCAGCAGCCGCGCGCCGGCGGCGATCTCGACGGCGTGGCTGTAGCGGGCGAAGGGCGGACGGATGGCGGGGGGCACGAGGTGACGGAGCATGAACGGGCTTCCCGGGTTGGGCTGGCAAGGCTGTTGCCGGCCGATGCTGTGCATGCACAGTCTAATCGCCGCAGCATATGTGCATGACGATTAAGCTCGCCTATCATGAGGGCATGGGTCCCGTCACGCACTGCCCTTCTTAGCCGGATGGAGATTTCGATGCGCCCGCGTCTGTCGCGCTTGCGTTCCCTCTTCGCTCTCGTCGCACTGGCGGCCGCCGCCCTGCTGAGCACCGCTCCGGCACGCGCGGCGGACAAGGTGACCTTCGGCACCAATTGGGTGGCCCAGGCCGAGCATGGCGGCTTCTACCAGGCGCTCGCCGACGGCACTTATGCGAAATATGGGCTGAACGTGACCATCCTGCCGGGCGGACCGCAGGCCAATAACCGGCTGCTGCTGCCGGTCGGAAAGATCGACTTCTACATGGGCGCCAACATGCTGCAGGCGATTTCCTCGGTGGTCGAGGACATCCCCACCCAGGTGGTCGCCGCCCTGTTCCAGAAGGACCCGCAGGTCCTGATCGCCCATCCCGACGTCACCGCCTTCGAGCAGCTGAAGACGCGGACCCTGTTCATCTCCAAGGAGGGGCTGGCGAGCTACTATCAATGGCTGGTCGACGCCTACGGCTTCAGCGAAAATCAGGTGAAGCCCTACACCTTCAACGCCGCGCCGTTCCTCGTCGACAAGAACAGCGCCATGCAGGGCTACATCACGTCCGAGCCCTATGCGATCGAGCAGCAGGGCGGGTTCAAGCCGACGCTGTTCCTGCTTGCCGATTACGGCTTCCAGACCTACGCCACCACGATCGAGACGCGCAACGAACTGGTGAAGCAGAACCCCGATCTGGTGCAGCGCTTCGTCGATGCCTCGATCATCGGCTGGTACAATTACCTCTACGGCGACAACGCCAAGGCCAATGCCCTGATCAAGCAGGACAATCCCGAGATCACCGATGCCATGATCGCCTTCTCCATCGCCAAGATGAAGGAGTATGGCATCGTCGATTCCGGCGACACCGCCACGCTTGGCATCGGCGCCATGACCGATGCGCGGATGAAGGGGTTTTACGACACGATGGTGAAGGCCAAGGTGCTGGAGCCCGGCATCGATTACGCCAAGTCCTACACGCTGCAATTCGTCAACAAGAGCGTCGGCAAGGAGCTGGCGCCGAAATGAGGCCTCCCCGATACGAGCGCTCGCCATTGGGGCCGCCCGCGTGGCTGATATGAGCGCGGCGGCGCCTGATATCGCGACCCGCCCGGCGGCGGACGGGGCGCCGCTGCTGCGCCTTTCCGGCGTCGGCAAGCGCTTCGCCAATGCCGTCACCGCGCTGGAAGGGCTCGACATGGAGGTGCGACAGGGCGAATTCGTCTCGCTGCTCGGCCCGTCCGGCTGCGGCAAGTCGACCGCGCTGCGTCTCATCGCCGGGCTCACCGAACCGAGCGAGGGGCGGCTTGACTGGGGCGCGGACGAAACGGCCCGCCGCGCGAGGGAGCGCCACGCCATCGGCTTCGTCTTCCAGGAACCGACGCTGATGCCGTGGGCCAGCGTGTTCGGCAATGTGCACCTGCCGCTCAAGCTCGACGGCGTCGGCCGACGCGAGGCCGAGCCCGCCATACTGGAGGCGCTGGAGCTGGTCGGCCTGTCCGCCTTTCGCGACGCCTATCCGCGCGAACTGTCCGGCGGCATGAAGATGCGCGTTTCGATCGCCCGCGCGCTCGTCACCAAGCCGCGCCTGCTCTTGATGGATGAGCCCTTCGCCGCGCTGGACGAGATCACCCGCTTCAAGCTCAACAACGACCTGCTGGAGGTGTGGCGGCGCCTGCGCTGCACCATCGTCTTCGTCACCCATTCGGTGTTCGAATCGGTCTACCTGTCCTCGCGCATCCTGGTCTTCCGTGCCCGGCCGGGGCGGGTGTCGGCGGAACTCGTCATCGACCCGGACCAGCCGCGCGACGAGAGCTTCCGCACCTCGCCGGAATATGCGGGCCTGTGCCGCGAAACCTCCCTCGCCCTCGCCCGGGCGATGGACGCGCCGTAGCGGAGGCCGCCATGTCCACCTCGCCGCTGCGCTGGCTACTCCCCCTCGGCGTGCTGGCGGCGCTTGTGCTTGGCTGGGAAGCGGTGGTGAAGCTCAACAATCTGCCGCCTTATGTGCTGCCGGCCCCAGGCGCGGTGCTGGAAACCTTGATCGAAGACCGCGCCGTTCTGTTCGCCTCGATGCTGGTGACGCTGCGGACCACCTTGATCGCGCTCGCGCTGGCGGTGGCCGGCGGGGTGGCGCTGGCCTTGCTGTTCGCCAGCGCCCGCATCGTCGAATTCTCGCTGTTCCCGATCGCCGTCATCCTGCAGGTGACACCCGTCATCGCGGTGGCGCCGCTGATGCTGATCTATCTCTCCACCGATGCCGCCGTGCTGCTCTGCGCCTGGATCGTCGCCTTCTTCCCGGTGCTGTCCAACACCACGCTGGGGCTGAACTCGGTCGACCCCAATCTGCGCGACCTGTTCCGCCTCTCCGGCGCCACGCGCTGGCAGACGCTGGCCCAGCTCAAGCTGCCCACCGCCCTGCCCTATTTCCTCGGCGGGCTGCGCATTGCCGGCGGGCTGGCGCTGATCGGCGCGGTGGTCGGCGAAATCGCCGCCGGCTCGGCGGGCCAGGGCTCGGGCCTCGCCTTCCGCATCGTCGAATCCGCCTACCGGCTCAACATTCCGCGCCTGTTCGCGGCGCTTCTCCTCATTTCGCTCACCGGCATCCTCATCTATGCCGCGCTGAGCCTGCTCTCCTGGCTGGTGCTGCGGCGCTGGCACGAGAGCGAACTCGGCAGCCGGACGTGACGATGCTCGATCTCAAGGCTCCCCCCGCCGCCTTCGTGCTCGGCAATGCCCGGGTGCCCGCCTGCCTCGTCCCCGCCCTTGCCGTGCAGGCGGATGCGGAGGGGCTGGCGGCGCTCGACATCGCGCTGGAGGGCACGCGCATCGCCCGGATCGCGCCCGCCGGCACGCTGATGGACGCCGGACCCCGGCTCGACCGTCAAGGCGGTTTGGTGCTGCCCGGCCTGGTCGACATCCACACCCATCTCGACAAGGGCTTCATCTGGAAGCGGGCGCCGAACCCGGACGGCAGCTTCGAGGGCGCGCTGCGGGCGGTGAACGCCGACCGCACGGCGAACTGGAGCGAAGAGGACATAAGCCGGCGCTTCGATTTCGCGCTGCGCTGCGCCTATGCCCACGGCACGGTGGCGATCCGCACCCATCTCGATTCCGATGGCCCGCGCGCCGCCACCGCATGGAAGGTCTTTGCCCAGATGCGCGAGGCCTGGCGCGGGCGCATCGAGCTGCAGGGCGTGGGCCTGACCGCGATCGACAGCGTGCTCGATCCCGCCGCTTTCGCCGGCCTGATCGATCTCCTGCGCGCGCATGGCGGCCTGCTCGGCAGCTACACCTATGTCACCCCCAACCTCGAAGCCGGGCTCGCCCGGCTGTTCGACGCCACCGAGCGCTTCGGCCTCGGGCTCGATTTGCATGTCGACGAGCGCGATCGCGAGGGGCGCGGGCTCGACCTTCTGGCCCGCATGGCGCTGGAGCGCCGCTTCGAGGGGCCTATCCTCGCCGGCCATTGCTGCGCGCTGGCGGTGAAGGACACTGACGAGATCGACCGCACGCTCGACCGAGTGGCGCAGGCCGGCATCAGCGTCGTCTCGCTGCCCATGTGCAACCACTATCTTCAGGACCGGCAGGCGGGGCGCACCCCGCGCTGGCGCGGCGTCACCCTGCTCACCGAGATGAAGGCGCGCGGCATTCCCGTCATGGTCGCCAGCGACAATGCGCGCGACCCGTTCTTTGCCTATGGCGATCTCGACCTGGTGGAAGTCTACCGCGAGGCCACCCGCATCGCCCATCTCGACCATCCCCATGGCGACTGGCCGGCCAGCATCGCCCACACGCCGGCCACCCATATGGGCGTGGCGGCCGGCACGCTGGCCGAGGGCGCACGCGCCGACGTGTCGCTATTCCCGGCGCGCGGCCTCAATGAATGGCTGTCCCGCCCGGCAATGGACCGCATCGTGCTGCGCGGCGGGCGCGCCATCGACACCACGCCGCCCGACTATGCCGAGCTGGACGATCTGATGGAGCGCCCCGCGTGAGATATGACCTCGCCGCCCTCAAGGCCCGGCTGGAGGGCATCCGTCTTGAAGAAAACCCGGCCGTGCTCCGCCAGAAGAGCCGCGACTTCTACTGGTACTCGCCGACGCTGAAGCGCCAGCTCGACGCGGTGATCGGCGACATCCTGGCCGCGCCCGCCAGCGAGGAGGAGGTGCTGCGCATCCTCGCTGCCTGCTTCGAGCTCGGCATTCCCGTCACCCCGCGCGGAACGGGCACCGGCAATTATGGCCAGGCGATGCCCTTGGCCGGCGGGCTGGTGCTCGACCTCTCCCGCCTCGACAAGGTGCTCGATATCTCCACCGGCCGGGTGCGGGCGCAGGCGGGTGCCCTCCTCGCCGACATCGACGCCGCCTGTGCCCCCAGCGGCCAGGAACTGCGGCTTCACCCCTCCACCTACCGCACCGCCTCGATCGGCGGCTTCATCGCCGGCGGCTCCGGCGGGGTCGGCTCGATCAGCTGGGGCGGGCTGCGCGACCTCGGCAACATCCTCTCGCTGCGCATCGCCACGATGGAGGCGACGCCGCGTATCCTCGTCCTCTCAGGCGAGGAGGTGCAGAGGGTCGCCCACGCCTATGGCACCAACGGCATCATTCTCGACGTCGAAATGCCGCTCGCCCCCGCCTATGACTGGATCGAGGCGATTATCGGCTTCACCGATTTCGCCGAGGCCGCCGCTTATGCCCAGGCGCTGGGCGAGCAGGACGCCCTCCTCAAGAAGCTGGTCTCGGTCATCGCCGCGCCCATCCCTCAAACCAGCTTCCTGCGCCACCGCCCCTTTCTGCCGGATGGGATGCACGTCGTGCTGGTGATGCTGGCGCCGATGGGCCGCGCAGCGTTCGAGAGCTTCACCGCCCGCCGGGGCGGAGCGATGCTGTTCCGCTCCGACCTGCTCGCCGAAGCCGACAGGAAAGGCCTGCCCTTGCTCTATGAGCTTGCCTGGAACCACACCACGCTCCGGGCGCTGCGGGTCGATCCCGCCATCACCTATCTGCAGACGCTCTACCCCCATCCCGACCCGCTGGCGCGGGTGGCGCGCATCCATTCCCGTCTCGGCGAGGAACTGCCGGCGCATCTGGAGTTCGTCCGCTTCGACGGGCGGATCACCTGTTTCGGCCTGCCGCTGGTGCGCTACACCGGCGAGGAGCGGCTGGATGCCATCATTGCCCTGCACGAGGAAATGGGCATCCCGGTGTTCAACCCGCACCGCTACACGCTGGAGGAAGGCGGCATGAAACAGACCGACCCGGCGCAGCTTGCCTTCAAGCGCGAGGCTGACCCGAAAGGCCTGCTCAACCCCGGCAAGATGATCGCCTGGGAGAACCCCGCCTTCGACTTCGCCGCCGGCCGTACCTATCTCTTCCCTGGGCTGGAAAGCCGAAACACGGGAGAGGCCAGCTGATGCGCGCGCTTGTGGTTTATTGCCATCCGGTGGCCGAGAGCTTCACCGCCGGCGTGCGCGACGCCGTGATCCGCGGTTTGACGGCCGCCGGGCACGAGGTGGACCTCCTCGACCTCTACGCCGAGGGCTTCGCCCCGGTGATGGGGCGCGACGAGCGGCTCGCCTATCACGAGCCGGGAGCGAATGTGCTGCCCGTTGCCGGCTATCTCGAACGGGTGAACCAGGCCGAGGCGCTCGTCTTCGTCGCGCCCACCTGGTGGTACGGCCCGCCCGCCATGCTCAAGGGCTGGCTCGACCGCGTGCTGGTGCCGCACGAGACCTTCGGCATGCCCCAGCCCTATCGCCCGCTTGAACGCCGGCTCACCAATATTCGCCTCCTCGCCACCGTCACCTCGCTCGGCTCGCCCTGGTACTGGTGGCTGTGGATCGGCCAGCCGGGCCGGCGGATCCTGCTCGATGGCGTCGGCGGGATCGTGCATCCGCGGGCGAAAAAGCTGTGGCTTGCCTTGCACAGCATGGATTCCGTCAGCGCCGAGCGCCGCGCCGCCTTCCTCGCCAAGGTAGAAGCCCGCTTCGCGCGACTGTGACCGGCGGGGCGCGACAGGGGTCCTTTGACCTGACCGTGGGTTGGATCCGGTTTTGTGTCACGGCAATGCGTTATTTTCGCATTAGATAATGGTACCGTGGCGTGTTTTGGATCGCAGGAGCGCCCATGAAGGACGGCTTCGACAAGAAGATTGGCCAGAGGCTACATCATGTAGCGCGGCTCCAGCGCGCCCTGGCGGCGCGTCGTCTGCAGGACATCGGCCTGTTTCCCGGCCAGGAAACGGTGCTCAAGCTGCTGTGCGAGACCGACGGACGCACCATGACCGAGCTCGCCGCCGCGCTGAAGGTTCGCCCGCCCACCGCTTCCAAGACGGTGGGCCGGCTCTCCGCCCAGGGGTTGCTGGTCCGCCGCGCCTCGGAGGGCGATGCAAGGCTGGTGCGGGTCCACCTCACCGATGAAGGCCGTCACCGGGCCCAGGCGATCGACGCGATCTCGGATTCGATCGAGGACACGATGACCGCCGGCCTCGACGGCAAGGACCGCAAGCGGTTTCGCAAGATGCTGCGCAAGATCGACCGCAACCTCTCGACCCAGCTCGGCGCCGCCTCTCACGACGCCGACGAGGACGCCGAGGACGGGCTGGAGGAAGAGCCGGCCTGAAAACGGAAGGGCCCTTCGGCCGAATCGGGCTTGAAACCTGCCTGGCTTTGGTGAGGAATGTCGGCCCCTTCGTCCGCAGGAGTGCCTCATGTCCGGCCGCCCCGACCTTCTCCAAACCGGCCCGATGATGGGCATGATCGAGGCGCAGCTGAACGAGCACTTCACCGTTCACCGGCTCGACGCGCCGGACGCCGAGGCCATGCTGGCCGAGATCGGGCCGCGCATCCGCGCCGTCGCCACGGGCGTCGGCTCCACCGGCGGCGGTGCCCGCCGGGTTACGGACGCGCTGATGGCTCGCCTGCCGACTCTCGAAATCGTCGCCAATTTCGGCGTCGGCTATGATTCGGTGGATGCCGAGGCGGCCGGCCGGCGCGGCGTCGTCGTCACCAACACGCCCGGCGTGCTCGACGATGAGGTGGCCGACCTCACCCTCGGCCTGCTGCTGGCCACCATCCGCCAGATTCCCCAGGCCGAGCGGCATCTGCGCGAGGGGAAATGGCCCGCCGGCGGCTTCCCGCTGACCGCCACCCTGCGCGACCGCACGCTCGGCATTGTCGGCATGGGGCGCATCGGGCGCGCCATCGCCCGCCGGCTGGAAGGCTTCGGCCGGCCCATCGCCTATCACAGCCGCCGCCCGGTGGCGGATGTGCCCTACACCCATTATCCCGACCTGATCGCGCTGGCGAAGGATGTCGACGCGCTCATCGTCATAGTGCCCGGCGGGGCCGAGACCGAGCGCATGATCAATGCGCAGGTGCTGGCCGCGCTCGGGCCGAAGGGCGTGCTGATCAATGTCGCGCGCGGCTCGGTGGTGGACGAGCCGGCGCTGATCAAGGCGCTGGAGGACGGCACCATCGCCGCCGCCGGGCTCGATGTGTTCGCCAATGAACCGCAGGTGCCGGAGGCGCTGATCGGCATGAGCAACGTGGTGTTGCTGCCGCATGTCGCCTCCGCCACCCATGTCACCCGCGATGCCATGGGCCAGCTGGTAGTCGACAATCTCCGCGCCTGGGCCGCAGGCCGGCCGGTGCTGACGCCGGTGCCGGAAACGCCCGTAAACCGGGCAGGTTGAGGGAAGTCGCCGATGCGCGCGAGCCGGAGGCTTGATCGTGGCGCGTGGCGGCTCGGCTTTGCGCTCGCCATGAGCGCCCTCGGCGTGGTGCTTACGGACCGGGCGTCGGCGCAGGAGGACACGGCGCCCTCGGCCGGAGTGCTGGCGGCCGATTACCGGCTGACCAATGCCGATGGCGACCGCGTGTGCCTGATCGCGCTGTCCGACACGCCGCTCACCCGCGGCCGCGCCGCGCCGGAGCGCTTCTCGCTCGGCCTTGACCGCGCCGCCTGCGCCAGCGCGATCCTGTTCAGCGTCGACATCGCCTCCTGGGCCCCCGGCCCCGGCCACTCCATCCGCCTCTTTGGACCGGACGGAGCGCTGGTGGCCGAGTTCACCGAGGGGGTCGGTGGCACCTGGGAGGCGCTGCGCGAGGGCGATGGCGTCTATTTCCTGGTCAATCCCCGCCTCGCCGATCCCGGCCTGCACGCCGGCGATCTCGTCGGCGCCTGGGAAATCGCCGAGGTGGCGGGCACGCCGCTGTGCCGGCTTGAACTCACCGATATCGACGGCGGCGGCGGCACCTTCCGCGCCCGGCTCAAGGCCGGCTGCCCCGCCCGCCTTGTCGCGCTGGCCCCCGATCGCTGGCGCCTCGATAGCGGCAGCCTGGTGCTGCTCACCGCCCGTGGCGAGGGCGTGCGCTTCGCCGCGCAGGAGGATGGGGGCTGGGAGAAGGTACCGCCGGAAGAGGGAACGCCGCTTCTGCTCAGCCGGCCCTAGCGGGCCTCCTCGTCTCGGCGGCGGGGACACCGCAATATTATGTGCCGGCCGCTTAAATCATGATAACGACAACCTCGAATGTTATGAAAACCCCATTGCTGGCGCGAAAGATGCCTATCTATGAACATACATGTCGCTGTATTTTTGCATGTTGCGACGATTGGCCGATACAATGAGGTTATGAACGAGTCATTGAAATCGCTTTTTAGTTCAAAATTTGATAATTATATTAATCTCATCGAAATTAATGTCGTTGGGAGCGGACCCATAAATCTTGATTACATTGACAATAGAATTACTGTTTATAGACGTAGCGACAACATAAGAGATTTTGAAATTCCTACGGTGAATTCGATATGGAAATATAGCATAAATAACAGTGATGCAAAAATACTCTATCTAAACTGCCTAGGCGGACGATATGTCGGCGCTGGATATGAGACCAGGCGCACATGGCGACAGATGCTGTATCAGTATTACATCGAGGACATGCCAAGATGTCTTGCGCTCCTCACACGCCACGACGCCTGCGGCGTACTCTGGCATGAGAAGCCGTTGCCACATTTTGCCAGTAATAACTGGTGGGCCAATGCCAGCTATATCGCATCTCTGATAGATCCCGCCGCCTTTGCGGACCGCGTTGAAAAATCAAACCTCGATACGTTCGGTCCGAACTGGAAAGAATCCGCGCATAAGCGTCGGCACTCGGCTGAATTCTGGATCGGCTCCGGTGAGGACTTCAAGCCTGTTGGCCTGATGAAATTCCGATCCATTGTGCTTCCCAAGACATTTACGTCATCTTATCCCTGGTGGGAACTTCAGGGAATTGACTGGGGGTTGCGCGCCCGCATAGAGAGAAAGAGGAACGCGCCTTATGAGCGCCTGATCTCTTCGGCACAGAACGTCCGGGCGGCCGCTCGCTATCATATCAAGAAGGCCTATGATTGGCTGAGGGCGCCACTGATAAAATCATAAATTCAGATTTGAAACGAGGCTATATTCATTATGCCGATCATTTCAATATGTGTACCCACGTACAATCGTGCGAAACTCCTTTCTGAATTGCTGGACAGCATACTCGATCAAGAAAATGTCGATGACGTTGAAATTGTAATAAGCGACGACGCATCAACAGATGACACGATGTCTATTGCAGATTCTTACCTTTTTCGATTCAAGCACTATAAATTCATTGCCCAGCCTATAAATTTGGGAATGGATGGAAATTTTCTTGCTGTCGTCGCGGCGGCCACATCTCCTTATATTTGGCTAATGGGTGACGACGATCGCCTGGAGCCCGGGAGCATTCGTCGTCTACTGGATGCGATCGAGCTATGGCCTGACGCCGTGGGGTTCACGCTCGGCGTGATCGACTATGATGTCACCATGAGCACCGCTATCGGCCTTCGCGCAACTCCGACCACCCAATTGATGACGGGTTCGCGAGCTGTATTTTCATCGATAGCTGACTTGTTGGGTTTCATGTCCGCACTTGTTGTAAAGAGGGATCTTTGGATCCGTGAATTGAACGATCCAAAGATATCCTCTATCAATAATTACTATATTCAAGTCATCATACTCGGTCGTATCATCGGAGAAAATGGTCAGTGGGGCGTTATTCAGCCCCCCTGCGTTGGCTTCCGAGCAGGAAATGATCAGCTGCAGGCCCGCTATGGCTGGCTGGAGCGACTCAAGATCGATGCGAAAGCCTATGATCAAATAGCGCAAATTCTATTCGCAGATTCGCCCCAGACCCGAAACATCATGCGCCGACGTATTTTCGATACGCACATAATGGCGCGCATTATGAACGCCAAGACCACCGCCGAACCGACCGTCGGAATTATGCCGGCCGCTCTATTCCTCGCCCGGACATACGGGAAAATTCCTGCCTACTGGACTATTGCTCTTCCACTTCTTTTAACTCCCAATTTTCTGGTTCGATTTTTCCGCGGATTCTATAGGACTTACTTCAAATCATCCGGTAGAAATCGTGCTTCGCTGAATTTGGGAGCCCGCAGTCGTTAGAATTCTCTGGCCGCGTCCCGCGTGATCGATCTCAGAGCATTTTCGAGCGAAGTGGGTTCCGGTTCGCATGAAGAAAATGCGTAAGAGCAAGAACCTAGAGCACGCCGGTGAACCGGCTTTCACTCAACGTGCTCCAGGCCGGGGAGGCACCCGAACGCTGATGGCTCGATAGCGGCAGCCTGGCCCGGCTCACCGCCCGTGGCGCGGTCCCGCGTTTCGCCTCGCTCCAACTACCAGAGATTTTTCCGCGCACTCCTGCTAGGAGACCGCAACGCAAGGCGGAGCATGCAGGCTGATGTCGACCGATACTACCTCCCGCAGATTTTCCCGACGCACCCTGCTCGCTGGCACGGCGGCCAGCTTCGGAGCCCTGGCAGCCTCGCGGCTGGGCGCCCCGGCCCTGGCGCAGAGCCCGGCGGCGCGCAGCATCGAGGTCCTGGTCCTCGGCGCCGGCATGTCCGGCCTCACCGCCGCTGTCGCGCTGCAGCGCCGTGGACACAAGGTGACGGTGATCGAGCGGCAGGGGCGCATCGGCGGCCGGCTGCTTTCCCTGCCGCTGGGCGATGGCATGTTCACCGAGGCCGGCGGCGGCCATTTCCGCTCCAACATGCCTCTGGTGCTGGACTATATCCGCCATTTCAACCTGCCCTTGCTCAGCCTGAATGACGGGCTGCCGGTCTATATGGTCGACGGCAAGACGGTGAAGTCGGCCAATGTGTCGGATTGGCCGTGGGCGCTCTCGGCCGAGGAGCGCAACGTCACGGTAGCGGCGAACCTCAACCGCTATCTGTTCCGCGCCGGCCTCGACACCGAGACGGTGCTGCAGCCGGACTGGCCCAATACGGACCTGCTCGACCGGCTCGACGACATCACGCTGGAAGACCTGCTGCGCCCCGTCGGCGCCTCCCCGGATTTCCTGAAACTGCTCGCGGCGCATGGCGGCACCTTCACCCCCTTCGCGCAGACACTGAGCATCATCCCCGACCTCGCCTACCATTTCGGCGACCAGAACGTCTTCCGTATCCTGGGCGGCAACCAGCGCCTGCCCATGGCGATGGCGAACGCGCTCGGCCGCGGCAACATCGTGCTCGACGCTGAGGTGACGACCATCGACCAGAGCGGCGGGCGCGTTCGCGTCGGCACGAAGGACGGCAAGGAATTCACCGGCGATGCCATCGTCTCGACCATTCCCTTCAGCGTGATCGACGAGATCGAGGTCACGCCCGCCTGGTCGGCCGGCAAGGCGCGCATGTTCGCCGAGATGGAGTGGGACAAGACGGTCAAGGTGATCGTCAAGACCCGGGAGCCGACCTGGCTCGCCCAGAATGTGCGCGGCTGGCCGATGGCGGGCGGCGACCGCACATGGGAGCGCTTCATCGACATCACCGGCAACGAGCCGGGCGGCCATGGCAATGGGTTCTTCTATCTCAACGGGACGAACGCCGATTTGGTGCTTAACGCCCCACGCGACGGGCGGGCCCAGCGCGTGGTCGACGCCTTCCAGCAGGACCTGCCGGGGCTGCTCGGCGACGTGCTCAGCGTCAGCGATTTCGCCTGGAACGAACAGCCCTGGATTCGGGGCTCCTTCGGCTCCACCCCGATCGGCGGTGGCTGGATGGTGAAGGAATGGACCGCACCGGAAGGGCGCATCCATTTCGCCGGCGATTTCACCACGCTGAAGACCGGCTGGGTCGAGGGCGCGATCGAATCCGGCCTGCGCGCCGCCCGGCAGATCGACCCGGAAGCGAAGCCGCTGTCCGGCCCGCGCTGAAATCAGATCAGGCGCAGGCCGCGCAGGCTCGCGTGGCCGTCCTTGCCGACGATGATGTGGTCATGCACCTCGATGCCGAGCGGCTTGGCCACATCGATGATGGTCTTGGTCATCTGGATATCGGCATTCGAGGGGGTCGGGTCGCCGCTCGGGTGGTTGTGCATCATCTTACTGATACCTGTATCATATTGATATTTATCAGATTTATCGATAGATTTTCAAAGATGGGGCTGGGGTTGGGGATCTGCATCTTCGGAATCGCAATTCGAGGACGTGGCCGGGGACAAGGCGTCTCCCCTCCTTCGCCACCCGGCTCGGTTTAACCACTCGCGAGCCGACGCAGGATTGCCCCCACGCTCGAACCAGGTGGGCCAAAGTCCGGCACGATCGCCGGGCCGCTCACTCGCCGGCGGCGATCCGCTTGAGGGTTCCAAAACGAAAAGAGTCGACGCAAAATTCGTCTTGCCAATGTCGGCAAATACCCTATTGTACGTACAAGATGGACAACAAATCGCGTGGGCGTTATGCGCAGCATCGACCGCCAGTCACCGGAGCCCTACTATCTCCAGCTTGTACGGCTGGTTGAGGCGGACATCGACGCGGGCAAATACGCCGTGGGGGACCGTCTCCCGGCCGAAACGGAACTGTGCCGAAACTTCGATCTCGCCCGTTCGACGGTGCGTGAGACGCTGCGAAGCCTGCAGGAAAAGGGGCGTATCAAAATGGTGCCGCGCCGCGGTGCCTTCGTCGTTGATCCGCTGCAGACTGGCTGGTCATTGCAGGTTGCCGACGGCTTCTTTGAAGCTGAGGTCGACCACCATCGCCGCAATGTCGAAACGCAAGTGGTCAAGGCCGGCCTGTCGCCACTACCGGCGGCTGCGGCCGATGCACTCGATCTTCATGCCGGCGATCTGGGCTACCGGCTGCAGCGCCTGCGCTATCTCGACGGGCAGATCGCCCTGCTCTCGATCAATTATCTGGTGCCTGAGGTCGGGCCGATCCTGGACGGCAGCGACGTGCTGACCGGCAAGGCCTCGCTCAACCGCACCCTTCGTGAGGGTGGCTTCAGCGTGTTCGGCGCCCGCCGCAGTGTGGAGGCTCAGGTCGCCACGTCCGAGTTAGCCGGTTATCTTCAGGTCCCGATTGGTGCCCCGCTGCTTCTCGTGACCTCGGTGTCGTGGGGGCGCGATGAGAAGCCTTTCGACTACTACACATCCTGGGTGCGCAGCGACGTCGTCAAGGTAACGATCGAGGCGCGCGCCGCCAGCGAGTGACGCGCGAGCGCGCGCCAGAACCGCCGACGGGAATACCCGCGGCACGTCAGCAACAAATGGGAGAAACGCCAAGATGACGACGATCCGAGCCGCCTGACGGCCCGCCCCGCTCCCGACATGCCGGCCTGAGCCCTTAACCGTTGCGCACCCGGGTGCGGACCGGCGTGCCCATGTCTGCGAGTCGGCCAGCCCACGCCCCGCAAGCCCGCAAAGGCCGACCACGGCGCGTCTCGCGCCGCTGCCCCCGGCCGCCCGGCCTGTCACCGACATGACCGCCGCGCCCGTGCGCGGCGAAGGAAAGCGTGCGCCCGGCGCAGAGCCGGTCGACAGCACCGGAATCGCCCAAAGACGTTTCAAGCCAAGATGTTGGAACCGAGCGGGGGCCACAGAAGCCCGCGCCGTCAAAGGAGGACGCCATGAAGGAGCCGTTTATGAAGCCCCGTAACCCTATGATCCGCAAGGCGCTGGCCGTCGCCGCGCTGGCCGCGGCACTCACCCCCGCGCTGATGCCGGCACCCGCAGCGGCGGCCGGCTTCGACCAGGCTGCTCTGATCAAGCCCGTGACCAAGGCCAATCTCATCTTCATCCCGAAGGTGGTGCATCCCTGGTACGACGTCGTCGAGCAGGGCGTGAAGTTCGCCATCGCCGAGTACAAGAAGGAAGGCATCGAGGTCACCTACACCTGGGATGCCCCGCCCACCGCCGACATCGACCAGCAGAACCGCCGCATCGAGACCGATATCGGCCGTAATCCCGACGGACTCGCCGTTTCCTGCCTCGATCCGGCGACCAACACCCAGCTTCTCAAGGAAGCGCTGAAGAACAAGGTGAACCTCATCACCTTCGACACCTTCTGCGACGCGGCCTTTCCCTTCGTCGGCCACCGCAAGGACGAGGAAGACGGTCGCACCGCCGCGAACTATCTCGGCGCGAAGCTTGGCGGCAAGGGCAGCGTCGGCCTTCTGGTCGGCAGCCTCACCGCGCCGAACCACGTCGCCCGCGTGAAGGGCTTCAAGGACGAGCTGGCCAAGAAGTACCCCGGCATCAAGATCGCCTTCGAGCAGCCCGACAATGACAATCTGGAACAGGCGGTGTCGATGGCCGAGAGCGGCCTGCAGGCGACGCCGGACCTCGGCGGCATCTACGGCGCCAATGCCTCAGCGCCGATCGGCGCCGCCCGGGCGGTGATCGCCGCCAAGCGCGTCGGCAAGACGCTGGTGGTGGGCGCCGGCGACATTCCGGAAACCTATCAGCTGATCGAGGATGGCGTGATCTCGGCCATCACCGCGCAGCGCCAGTGGGAAATCGGCTACTGGGCCGTGCGCTATCTTGTCTCCGCCAAGCAGAACCACACCATCCCGATGGATCACGCCACTGGCGGCTTCCTGATGACCAAGGAAACGCTCGCCAAGTAGGCCTTTCTCCCCGAGGCACCTTTCCCGGCGGGCGGGTCCTGCCGGGACTTCCTGGCGCCTCTCCTTCCGCGGATGCGTGCACGGGTGCGCCGCGACGCCTCATCCCGCTCGACCTGCGAGACCCTCCCATGCGCAGCGCTTTTGAAGTCCGCGACCTGTCGAAGAGCTTCGGCCATGTCCATGCCGTGCGTGGCGTGTCGCTGCGCGTCGAGGCCGGCGAAGTGGTCGCGGTGATCGGCGAGAACGGCGCCGGCAAGTCGTCGTTGATGTCGGTGATCTGCGGCCGGCTGACGCCCACATCGGGCGAGATCCGCATCGACGGCGCTCCCGTGCACTTCGCCTCGCCCAGCGACGCCCAGTGCGCCGGCATCGCCATCGCGCCGCAGGAAATCAACCTCGCCGCCGAGCTCACCGTGCTGGAGAATGTCATGCTCGGCCGGCAGGTGGCCCGGCGCGGCGTCATCGACTGGCGCGCCACCGAGGCGGAGGCTCGTCGCCATATCGCGGCGCTCGACCCGACGATCGACCCGAAGGCGCGTGCCGGCGCCATCACCGTCGCCCAGCAGCAGCTGGTGCAGATCGCCCGCGCCACCGCCACCGGCGCCCGGCTGCTGATCTTCGACGAACCCACCGCCGCGCTGACCGAGCGCGAGACCGAGCGGCTGTTCGCCTTCATCCGCCGCTTCCGCCAGGAGGGCGGGCTGGTGCTCTATATCTCGCACCGGCTCGACGAGATCCTCGCGCTGGCGGACCGCATCACGGTGCTGCGCGACGGCCGCCATGTCGGCGATCTCGACCCGCGCACCACGAACAAGGACGCGATGATCCGCGCCATGGCGGGCCGCGATGTGGAAGAGCTGAACCTGCGTGCCGTCATTCCTTCCGCCGCCACCGACGAGGTGGTGCTGGAAGTGCGCGGCCTCTCCCGTTCCGCCGAATTCGCTGATGTGAGCTTCGACCTCCACCGGGGAGAAATCCTCGGCATTGGCGGGTTGATCGGCGCCGGGCGGACCGAGACGGTGCGCTGCCTGTTCGGCGATACCTCGCGCCAGGCCGGCACGGTGAAGCTGTTCGGCCGCGAGGTTGCCTTTGCCGGCCCGGCCGACGCCATCGCCGCCGGCTTGGTCTACCTGCCGGAGGAGCGCCGGCGCGACGGGCTTTTCCCCGATCTGTCGGTGGCCGAGAACATCGTGCTGCCCAGCCTCGCCAAATTCACGAGCCGGTTCGGCATTCGCTGGCTCGACGCCTTCGGCGCCGCCGAGCGCTATGTGAACTCGATCCCGGTGAAGGTGCATTCCAGCCACCAGCTCATTTCCGAGCTGAGCGGTGGCAACCAGCAGAAGTGCATTCTCGCCCGCTGGATGATGAGCAAATGCCGCATCCTGATGCTGGACGAGCCGACACGCGGCATCGACGTCAACGCGAAGTGGGAAATCCAGAAGCTGCTGCGCCAGCTCGCCCGCGACGGCATTTCGGTCATCTACATCTCCTCGGAACTGCATGAGATCATCGATGTCTGCGACCGGGTGATGCTCATGCATGAGGGGCGCGTGCGCGCCATCGTTCCCACCGAAGGGGCCACTCAGGAAAGCCTGCTGGGTCTTGCCATGAACTAGAGCGCACCGACCCGGCATCGCCGGCAGTCGCTCCGGATCCTTGCCCGGCCTCGCGCCCCGGCCGCCCTCTCCCCCGCCATCGCTCTGACCTCCCGACAAGGATTCCTTGCCGCCATGTCCGAAACCAAGGTTCAGAAATTCAGAAGCCGCATCGGCCGCTTCGAAGCCATCGGCATCATCGCCGCCCTGGCCGTCATGTGCACGGTGCTGGCGCTGGCCAGCGAGAACTTCGCCTCCAGTTACAATCTGGCGGTGGTGCTGCGGCAGGCTTCCTTCGTGGGCATCATCGCGCTCGGCCAGACCCTGGTGCTGCTGATCGGGGGCATCGACCTCTCGGTTGGGGCGGCGGCGGGCCTGTCGGCAATTATTGGCGGCATGCTGCTGGTGCATCTGGGCGTCGATCCCTGGCTGGTGATCCCGCTCACCTGCCTGTTCGGCTTCGCTCTCGGCACCATTAACGGGGTACTGGTGGCCTATGCGCGGCTGAACCCGTTCATCGTGACGCTAGCGGCATGGGAGATGTTCGCCGGCACCACGCTGGTCATAACAGGCGGTTCGCCGATCCGCCCGCTGGGGACGGAATTCCAGCAGTTCGGCCTCGGCACGCCCTTCGGCATTCCGGTGCCGGTGCTCGTTTTCGCGGTCATCGCCCTCGTCCTCGCCTTCGTGCTGAACCGCACCACCTTCGGGCGCAACATCTACGCCATCGGCGGCAACCGGCAGGCGGCGGTGCTGGTGGGCATTCCGGTCAAGCGGGTGGAAATGCTGGTCTTCGGCCTGTCGGGCAGCCTCGCGGCGCTGGCCGGCATCCTCTATGCGAGCCGGATGGACTCGGCACAGCCCTCTGTGGGCGAAGGCTGGCTGATGCCATCGATCACGGCCGCGATCATTGGCGGCGTCTCGCTGCGCGGCGGACAGGGCACGGTCACCGGCACCGTTACCGGGGCGCTGCTGATGGCGGTGCTCGCCAACGGCATCGTGCTGCTCGACATCTCCAGCTACTGGCAGCGCGTCATTGTCGGCGCCGTGGTGCTGCTGGCCATTCTCATCGATCTCATCCGCCGCCGCCGCTGACACAGGCTTCCGCCCCTGCGGCTGTCCCGCACACCCCCGCCCTACAACCCATGAGAGAGTCATGAGTCTCAATGCGCTATTCGATGGTGCCGCCAAGGGGCACATGAACGCGGTGTGCATCACACAGGACCACCGCGTCTTCGTCGCCGAGGTGCCGGTGCCGGTGCCGGTGGAGGACGAGGTGCTGATACGCCCCGCCATCTGCGGCCTGTGCGGCACCGATCTGCACATTCTCCACCACGGCTTTCCCGGCTCGGTCTACCCGGTGACGCCCTGCCACGAGTTTTCCGGCCATGTCGTCGCTGTCGGCGGCGCGGTGCGCGGTTTACGCGAAGGCGATTTCGTCGCCGTCGATCCCAATGTCACCTGCGGCACCTGCCGCTGGTGCCGGGCCGGCCGCCCCAATCTGTGCCCGCATCTCGCGCCGATCGGCGTCGCCCGGCCGGGCGCGGCGGCGGAATTCGTCACCGCCCCGGCGCGCAACACGTTCAAGGTGCGCGAGAGCCTCGGCGCTGATCTTGCGGCGATGATCGAGCCG
Source organism: Xanthobacteraceae bacterium 501b (assembly GCA_000378025.1). Classification (GTDB taxonomy): domain Bacteria; phylum Pseudomonadota; class Alphaproteobacteria; order Rhizobiales; family Xanthobacteraceae; genus Ancylobacter. The sequence continues at coordinate 88,475 of KB899087.1, read as the reverse complement.
CTGGCCTGCGTGCTGCACGCGGTCGAATCCTCGCAGGGTGTCAAGGACCGCGACGTGCTGGTGATCGGCGGCGGCACGATGGGCCTGCTGATCGGCATTGTCTGCGAGAGTTTCGGCGCCGCGCGCGTCACCATTGCCGACCCTTCCCCGATCAAGCGGGAGATTGCCGGGCGCGCCGGCATCGCCCGCGCGGTCGATCCCGCCGATCTCGGCGAGGCGTATTTCGACGTGGTGTTCGAGGCGGCCGGCGTGCGCCGCGCGCTCGAACACGCCCTGAAGCGGGTGGAGAAGACCGGCGTGCTGGTGCAGGTCGGCGTCCACGATGCCGAGGCGGTGGTCGGCATCAACCCCTTCCAGGTCTATGAGCGCGAGATCCGCCTCATTGGCTCCAACTCGCTCGCCGACAAGTTCCCTGCTGCCGTGGACGTGATGAGCGACATCAGCGCCCGCGCCGCCGTGATGATCGGCGAGACCTTCCCCGTCTGGCAGTTCGCGCAAGCCGCCGAGGCGATGGCCGCCGGGCGCGGCATCAAGACTCAGCTCAATTTCCTCTGATCTTTAAACAGGAGACGACCGTGGCTAACCGCTATTCAACCAGCTACCGGATGAACCGCATCTTCCGCGAGGACCGCGCCGCTTTGGTGGTGCCGATCGACCATGGCCTGGTCTGGGGCCGGGTGCCGGCACTGGAAGCGCCGGTGGAGGTGATGCGTCGCTTCCTCCCGGAGGACATCACCGGCTTCATGGTCAGCACCGGCATCGTCAAGGCCAGCGAGGTCGATCTCGCCCGCGCGCCCGCCCTGTCGCGGATCCTTGCCATCGACGCCTTCTGGCCGACCTCGGCGCCGGAAACCGGCACGGGCTGCCTCGTCGCCAGCGTCGAGGACGCGGTGCGTATGGGCGTCGACTGCGTGAAGCTACTTCTGCCGTGGAATGTCGTCGACGAGGAGAAGGTCCGCTACTGCCAGCGCATTGGTACCGTGGTCTCCGAGGCCGCCAAATGGCACATGCCGGTCATGGTGGAACCGGTGTTCCTCAACACGCCGCGCTCGCCCGAAATCATCGAGAAGGAGCTGGAAGTGGCGCGCGTCGGCTATGATCTGGGCGCCGACATCATCAAGATCACCTTCCCCGGCCCGGACGCCACCGCGAAGCTGTGCGCCGAGCTGGACATTCCCGTGGTTGTGGCCGGTGGCCCGCTTTCCGGCGACAGTGCCTCGACGCTGCGCGACGTGAAGGACGCCATCGAGGCCGGCGCGCAGGGCGTGGTGGTCGGCCGCAAGGTGTGGCAGCGTCCCCCCGAAGAGGCCGCGCAGGTGATCGCCGAGATGGCGCGCATCACCCGCACCAGCTTCTCCCGGCGCTGGTGAACCAGGCGATGCCGGCCGCCGGTCGAGGAGACCCGCCATGACGGGACATGTGTGCGGCATCGATATCGGCACCACCAATCTCAAGGTGGTGCTGATGGACCAGAACGGCGCCTGCCTGTGGAGCCGTGCGATCCCGACGCCGCGCCTCGATTTTCGCGGCGGGCCCGCCACCGATGCCGAGCTTCTGCTCGACGCGGTGGAGGCGCTGGTTATCGAGGGCTGGCGGGCCGCGGGCGGCGGGCAGGCGCTGCGCGCCCTCGCCGCCACCGGCATTGGCGAGGACGGCATCGGGCTGGACGCGCATCTGCGCCCCACCGGCCCGGCGCTGCCCTGGTTCGACGCCCGGGCCAGCCGGGAGGCTGCGGAACTGGCGCGCCATCCCGCCGCCGATGGCCGGATCGGTCTTGCCATCGGCCCGGACCGGACACTGGCGAAATGGCTCTGGCTGCGCCGGAACGCACCGGAAATGCTGAGCCGGGCCACAAGCTGGGCGGCCCTGACCGACTATCCCGCCATAAGCTGGTGCGGGGTGCCGTTCATGAGCAGCACGCTGGCGGCGCGCACTGCCGCCTATGACGTGTTTGCCCGCGCATGGATCGAGGAGTTGCTGGCGGCAGCCGGCGCCCCGCCGCTGCCGCCGCTGCGCGACGCTGGCACCGTCATCGGCACCGTGACGGGCGGCGCTCTGCGCAGCAGTGGCGCGGCCAATGCACAAACGCTGGTCGTGGCGGGCGGCCACGATCACCCGGTGGCCGCCGCTGCCATTCGGCGCGGTGTTCCCAGCGCCCGGATCGACTCACTGGGCACGGCCAATGTGGTCTATGGCGAGACGGAACGGATGCCGGCACCGGGGCTGCATCCGCCTCTCGCCCTCTCCGTACCCGTGGCGGCGGGGGCCGGCCTCGCCTGCCTGGGCGTGTTCGAGCTGGCCGCCCATCTGGCGCCAGACGCGCTTTCGCGTGCCGCGCTGACATCCGCCCTCGCGGCGGCCCGCCTGCCGGGGCCGCCACGGACCGGCGACCGGGTGCGCCACCGGCTGGAGGAGGCGAGCCTTGCCGCGCGGCAGATGTTCCGTGCGATGGAGGCACTCGGCGTCCCGGCTGGGCCGATCTACGCCACGGGCGGCTGGTCGCGCTCCCGGGCGTTCATGGAACTGCGGGCCAGCGTGCTCGGCTGCCGTCTTCACGTGGTCGATGAGCCTGAACTGACCGCCATCGGTGCCGCGCTGCTGGCCGCCGACGGCGCCGGGCTGCCGGTCGATTTCGACGCGCGCACCCGCCTCACCACCGTCGATCCGCTTCCCGATTGGGCCGATGCCTATGAGGCCTGGTCGCAGGCCATGCCGACCCGTGCCCCCGCCTTTTCACGCCAAGTGACGATACCTTCATGAAAAAGCTGATCAACGATTCCCGCACCGTCGTTCCCGAAATGCTGAGGGGCGCGGTTGCCCTGTCCCCCAACCAGGCGCTGCTCGCCACGGAGAACGTGGTGGTTCGCCATCCGCTGCCGGCGCCGCCCGCCCGCCCAGTGGCCGTGCTGTCGGGAGGCGGCAGTGGACACGAGCCCGCCCATGCCGGCTATGTCGGTGATGGCATGCTCACCGCCGCCGTGGCCGGGGATGTCTTCACGTCCCCCAGCACGGACGCCGTGCTGGCCGCGATCGAGGCGGTCGTCGGCCCCGCCGGCGCCCTGCTCATCGTAAAGAACTATACGGGCGATCGGCTGAATTTCGGCCTCGCGGCCGAGATGGCGCGTAGCGCGGGCACGCCTATGGAGGTCGTGGTGGTGGCGGACGACGTCGCGCTGCGCGACACCGTTGCCAAGGCCCGCCGGCGTGGCATTGCCGGCACCGTGCTGGTTCACAAGATTGCCGGCGCGGCCGCGCAGCGCGGACTGCCGCTGGCGGCCGTCGCCAGCCTTGCCCGCGCCGCGTCGGATGAACTCGGCTCCATGGGCATTGCCCTCGAACCCTGCATCGTGCCGGCAGCCGGCAAGGCGGGCTTCGCGCTGGGCGCCGACGAGATCGAGCTGGGGCTCGGCATTCATGGGGAGGCCGGGGTGCGTCGCGGCCCGATGCAGCCGGTGGACGCTTTGGTGAGCACCATGCTCTCCGCCATTATCGACGATCTCGGCCTTGCCGGCGGGGAGCGCTGCGTGCTGCTGGTCAATGGCCTCGGCGGGACCCCACCGATGGAGCTGGACATCGTGGCCGGCGCCGCGCTGGCACAGCTTCGCGCGCGCGGGCTGGAGGTCGAGCGAGCCTGGCGGGGCACGCTCCTCTCCGCGCTCGACATGCGCGGCTGCTCGCTCTCGCTGATGAAGGTGGACGATGCGCGGCTGGCCCTGCTCGACGCCCCGACCGCCGCTCCCGCCTGGCCGGGCTGCGGCCTGCTCAACTCTCTCCCGGCGGTGCCGGCCGCCCCGGCGCCCCGGATGGAAATGCCCGGCGGGCCGTTGACGGGGCAAATGCGCGCATTCCGCTCGGCGGTGCTCGCTGCGGCTGCCGCGCTGGAGGCGGCCGAACAACAGTTGACCGAGCTCGACGCCCGCGCGGGTGATGGCGATCTCGGTGCCAGCCTTGCCCGTGGTGCCGCCGCCGTTCGTGCATTGCCCGATGCCGCCTGGCATGGCCCGGCGGAGGCACTCGCCGCCATCGGCAATGCCTTCCGCAAGGCGATCGGGGGCAGTTCCGGCCCATTCTACGCAACCGGGCTGCTGCGTGCCGCCCGTCGGCTGGGCGCCGGCACGGCCGGCCCGATCGACGCGGCGGAAGCCTTTGCCGCCGGCGTGGCGGCGGTCGCCGAGCTTGGTGGCGGCAGCGAAGGCGACCGCACCATGCTCGACGCGTTGTTTCCCGCCGCCCGTGCTCTCACGGATGGCGCTGCGGCGGGGGGCTCCTTCGCCGAGGCTCTCGCCGCCGCCGCCCGTGCCGCCGAGCAGGGAGCCGCCGCCACAGCGCAGATGACGCCGAAGCTCGGACGGGCCAGCTATCTCGGACAGCGGGCCCTCGGCATTGAGGATGGCGGCGCGGTCGCGGTCGCGCTCTGGCTGCGCGCCCTGGCAGACGTCACCGCTGAATAGGACCGCTCGCGCGGCAGAGCATCGACAGGAGAAATCTCATGACCCTTTTCGACCTTACCGGGCAGATTGCCTTTGTCACCGGCGCGGGCAGCGGCATTGGCCGCTCGATTGCCATTGGCCTTGCCGAGGCGGGGGCGGATGTCGCCTGCTTTGGCCGCCGGCACAAGCGGGCGGCCCTGGAGGAGACGGCCCATGCCATCGTGGCGAAGGGGCGGCGGGCCCTGGTGACGGAAGGCGACGTGACCGGCAAGGCCGAGCTGGACGCCGCCATCGCCCGGGTGGAGCGCGAGCTCGGCCCGCTCGACATTGCCGTCAACAATGCCGGCGTCGCCAATGCCGAACCGGCCGAGACGCTGTCGCTGGACCAATGGAATGCGCTTTACGCGGTCAACGCCACAGGCGTCTTCCTGTCCTGCCAGGCGGAGGGGGCGGTGATGCTGCCACGGCGGCGCGGCACGATCATCAACATCGCGTCGATTTCCGGCACCATCGTCAATCGCGGCATCACCCAGGTGCACTATAATTCGTCAAAAGCCGCGGTGATCCAGCTGTCCAAGAGCCTCGCCATGGAGTGGTCGGACAGGGGGATCCGGGTCAACGTCATCAGTCCTGGCTACACCTTCACACCCATGAACGACCGCAGCGAGGTTGCCGACCATCTGGAAGTCTTCCGCCGCGACACGCCGATGCAGCGCATCGCCAGTTCGGACGAGATGATCGGGCCGGCCGTGTTCCTCGCGTCGAAGGCGTCGTCCTTCGTCACCGGGATTGATCTCATCGTCGATGGCGGCTTCGTCTGCTGGTAGTGTCTGGCCAGTGGCACCGGTTGGTCACCCGACCCCGTGCGACATCCCGGGGCTGTTTTTGTCGTCGGTGAGGATCACCGGCAGCAAGGCTGGACTTTCAGCTGACCCTGAATGTGCTCTCGGCGATCCCTACGAAACCCGTTTGCACGGCGAAGAGCGAGCCGGAAAGCGATGCTGCGTCCAATTGGGGGCCTGTAAGATCCAGCCGCGCGCTGGTCGCGAAGAGAACGGCCAGATCTTGCCCGCCAAAGGCCACGCTGGTGACACGCGGCACCGGCAACGGCATCACGAGCACCCGTTCACCCTCCGACGAAAAGCGGGTCACTCGCCAACCATCCCAGTGCGCGACCCAGACTCCTCCGTCGGCGTCGACAGTCAGGCCGTCGGGATATCCCTCGTCGATCGCCATCTCCGCGAAAACGCGACGGTTGCAGACAGCCATGACATCGGGAGCCAGGTCATAGGCGAGGATCCGCCGTCCAAGACTGTCGCTGAGATAGAGCACCTTTCCGTCCGGCGAGAAGGCCGGTCCATTCACCACCGTGAAGCCGGTATCCGCCAGCACGGGAGGCGATCCCGGCGCCCAACACCACAGCGCCCCTCTCGGATCGCGCTCGGCGAGATCGCTCGTGCCGATCCACAGGCGTCCCCACCGGTCGACCTTGGCATCGTTGTAGCCGATGCCGCCGCGACGCGCTTCGGGATGGCAGAGCGGTTCCATCCTGTCGCCCTCCCAGTCGTACAGCCACAGGCCGTCCGACGCGCTGAGGACGAGGCGGCCGGAACCTTGCCCGGCAATGATGGCGCCCAGCGGCGGCGGACGATCGAGCCGACGGGTGTCGACCCTGCCCTCGCCGTCCATGCGGTGCAGGCCGGCGGCGGCCAGGTCGAGCCAGTAGAGGTGGCCATCCACGGGATGCCAGAGCGGAGATTCGCCCAGCATGTCCCCGGTTTGAGCGGCGACGCGAAAGGTCGGGCGCGATGAGATCGATCCGCTGGTCATCGCCCGCCCCTCCCCTTTTGCCTCAGCATGCCGCATCCATCGCCGGCACACCGTCAGGGCCGGGATTATGTCCCGCGCGTGAGCGAAACAGCGTCCGGCCGCGGACAGAAATTTCCACGTCGACCCGGTAGCGATCCAGGGCAGCGGGGGCGATCTCGATCCCCAGACCCGGCGCCTCGGGCGCCGCGATCTCGCCATTGCCGTCGCGCTTGATGTGGTTGGCGGTCAACTCCACCGCGAGCGGCTGCAGCGCAACCGGAAACTCGCAGATGGTGGCCTCCTCCACGCCGGCGAAGGGCTGCAGCGAGGCGCTCAGCGCGAGGTTGGAGGTGAAGGTGTGGTTGACATAGGTGACGCCCCGGGCGCGCGCATGGTCGGCCACGCGCTTGGCCGGGCCGATGCCGCCGATGCGCCCGCAATCGATCTGCACGAAGCCGACATTGCCGTAATCGATGAGGTTGCGGGCCATGTGGAAATTGTGGGCCCCCTCCCCGCCCGCCATCTTCACCGTGCTGCGCGCGGCCAGCGCGGCGTATTCGGCATAGGCGCTGGCGGCGAAGGGCTCCTCCAGCCAGGTGGCGCGGGCGGCTTCCAGTGCCGGAATCCGTGCCGCCGCCCGTTCGACATCCTCGCCAAAAACCTGGCCGACATCGACGAGGAGAAGGCCGTCCGGGCCGAGCCCCTCGCGGGCGGCGACGAAATGATCCACATCCACGCCGAGCGCGCCGCGCCCGATCGGCCCCCAGCCGAATTTCACCGCGCGGAAGCCCTCAGTGCGGGACCGCCGGCCGCGCTCCAGCGTCTCCTGCGGCGTGTCGCCGAACAGTTGGGAGGCATAGGGCGTCTTGGAATATGAGCGCTCATAGCCGAGCAGCTTCCACACCGGCTCGCCCCACACCTTGCCGAGCAGGTCCCACAGCGCCATTTCGATGCCGGACCAGGTATGGGCGGCCTGCAGCAGGTCCATGCTGTCATAGTCGACCTGCGCGGCGATGCGCGCGATGTCCTGCGGCCCGTCGAGCCGCTGGCCGAGCACCGCGCTCCCTACCGGCTGGCAGGCGCCGTGCGACATCGGGCAGACGAAGGCGGCGATGGACGGCAGCGGCGCCGCCTCGCACTCGCCCCAGCCGACATGACCGCCGGCGGTGACGCGCACGACAAGCGCATCCTGGCTGCCATCGGCCGCCGTGGTGATCTCGGGCATCGCCAGATAGAAGAAATCGACCGTCTCGATCTTCATGGGGAAGCGTCTTCTCTTGAAAGCGGGAGGGTCCGGCGGGCGCGTCAGGCGCGCTCGCCGGCGCGTTGCAGCATGCCGATGGCGAAGGTGATGACGGCGGTGAACAGGAGGATCAGCGTCGCCAGGGCGTTGATCTCGGGCACGAAGCCGACGCGCATCATCGCCCACAGGCGGATGGGCAGCGTGGTCTGCGAGCCCGCGACGAAGAGAGTGATCAGCGTCTCGTCGAAGGAGATGGCAAAGGCCAGAAGCACACCGGAAATCAGCGCCGGGCGCATCTGCGGCAGGATCACGTAGCGCAGCGTCTGCACCCGCGAGGCGCCGAGATCGAGCGAGGCCTCGGTCAGGCTGCTCCCCAGCAATTGCAGGCGCACCAACACCGTGCGGTACACCACCGGCACGATGAAGACGATGTGGGCGATGATGATGGTGACCAGCCCCCGGCCGAGATCGATCTCGCGAAAGGCGATCAGCAGCGACAGGCCGGTGATGATCGGCGGCAGCAGGAAGGGCAGGAACACCATGGTCTGCATGGCGAGCCCGAGGCCGCGCCGCGCCGAGACGAAGTAGAAGGCGAACATCAGCGCCAAACCCAGCGCGGCGATGCTTGCCACCGCCGCCACGACTAGCGAGGTGGCGAGCGCGGCGAGAATCTCGCCATTGGCGAGCAGCGCGGCATAGGGATCGAGCGAGAACGGCGCGAAGCCCAGCGCGCCGCGCACCCGCACGACCTGGAAGAAGGAGATCGCCGCGGTCGCCAGCAGCGGCGCATAGAGCGCGACGAGGCCGACCCCGGCAATGAGGCCGAGAAGCGCGTCGATCAGCGGTGCCTTGTGCCTCATCGCACATGCTCCCGCCGGAGAAGGAGGCCGGCCAGCGCCACCGCCAGCAGGGTCGTCGCCAGCAGGATGACGGCCAGCGCCGAGCCGAGCGGCCAGTTGAGCGCGAGGCCGAACTGGCTGAACACGATGCGCCCGAAGGTGAAGCCCTGGATGCCGCCCACCATTTGCGGCGTCACGAAATCGCCGAAGGTGAGGATGAAGGTGAACACCGCTCCCGCCGCCATGCCCGGCCGGCCGAGCGGCAGCACCACGTCGCGCAACATCTGCCCCGGCGTGGCGCCGAGATCGGCGGCAGCCGCCAGATAATTCGCCGGGATGCGGTCCAGCGCCAGATAGATCGGCAGGATCGCATAGGGCAGGTACAGCACCGCCAGCGCGATGAAGATGGCGGTGCGGGAAAACAGCAGCGCCTCGATCGGCTGGTCGATCAGCCCGAGCGCCATCATCGCCTCGTTCAGCAGCCCGCGCTGGCCGAGGATGGAGCGGATCGAATAGATCTTGATGATGTAGCTCATGAACAGCGGCAGCATGAAGCTCATCAGGATCAGGAACCGCACGCGCGGGGTGCGGCGGAAGATGAACAGGGCGATCGCGGTGGCGAGCGCCAGATTGACCGCCGTCACCTGCAAGGAGAGGGCGATGGTCTGGAGATAGACCGCGAGGTAGCTACCTTCGGTGAAGAAGGCGCGGTAGTTCGCCAGCGTCGGAATGAGCAGGATCTGCCCCTCCTCCAGCGTCCAGAAGCTGACCGCCACGAAGGACAGGATCGGCACCACCACGAAGAGCAGCGGCAGGCCCAGATTGAGCGCATGAACGAGGCCGGCCCGCAGCAGGTCCGGCCACGGGCGGGCAGTGGCGGTTTCCATCGCGCCCTCCCTCACAATGCGGCCGGTGCGGGACCGGCCCGCAGCAGCGCGGCATCACCGGCCGACCAGCTGAGCCCCACGCGCTGGCCCGCAACGAGGCCAGCTGCCGAGCCGTCCGCGAGGCGGCGCACCTTGAGCAGGGCTCCCGGCAGCGCGGCATGCCGCAGCTCGATCATCACATTGGCGCCGAGGAAGCGCACATCCGCCACGTCCGCCGTCAGGCCCTCACCGGGCATGGGCGCGGCGTCGAGCCGGACATGCTCGGGCCGCACCGCCACCAGCACGGCGCTGCCGGTGGGCGGCGCCGGCCCGTCCACCGTCGCGGCGAGGCGTCCGGCCGGGGTGTCGACGGCGCAGAGCGGGCCGTCGACGGCGGCGAGCGTGCCGGCGATCAGGTTGTTCTCGCCGAGGAAGGCCGCGGTGAAAGGTGTGTGCGGCCGGCGATAGAGCTGCTCGGGCGCGCCTTCCTGCTCGATACGGCCGCCATTGACCACGATGATGCGGTCGGACAGCGCGATCGCCTCCTCCTGGTCGTGGGTAATGAAGACGAAGGCGATGCCGAGCCGGCGCTGCAGCGATTTGAGAAAGCGCTGCATCTGCGCGCGCAGCTCGACATCGAGCGCCGACAGCGGTTCGTCGAGCAGGATGAGGCGCGGCTCGCAGATGATGGCGCGGGCGAGCGCCACGCGCTGGCGCTGGCCGCCGGAGAGCTGGGCGGGGTAGCGCCCGCCAAAGGCGGCGAGCCCCACCGTCTCCATCACCTCGGCGACGCGGGTCGCGATCTCCGCCCGGGGGCGGCCGCGCACTTTCAGCCCGTAGCCGACATTCTCCGCCACCGTCATGTGATGGAACAGCGCGTAGTCCTGGAAGACGGTGTTGAAGGGGCGGCGGTTGATCGGCACGGCGGCGAGGTCGCGCCCCTCGAACATCAGCCGTCCGCCGTCAATGCTCTCAAAACCACCGATGATGCGCAGGATCGTGGTCTTGCCCGAGCCGGAAGGGCCGAGAATGGTGAGGAACTCATTGCCGGCGACGGTGATGTCGATGCCTTCGAGCACCCGCACCGCACCGTAGCGCTTCGAGATGTTTTCGAGATGGAGGAGAGGCTGCACGCGCGTGGTCCCGCAATCCGGCCGGGGGAAGCGGCGCGAGGCCGCCGCCCGGGGTAGCCGCCGGCCCACGCGGGGCCGGCGTAGCGAAGATGCGGCTACTCCGCCGCCTTGACCTCGTTCCAGATCGCCTGGCGACGGGTGTAGTCCTCCGGGTTCTGCGCCCAGATCAGCCGGCCGGCATAGTCCATGCCCTGGGCCACATCGGTGGTGGAGCCGTAGCCGAACTTCTTGGCCATGTCGGCGCCGATCTTCTTCTGCAGCACGAAGTTCATCCAGGCATAGGCGGCATCGGGGTTGGGCGTGCCGGCGCTGACGGACAGGTTGTCGAGCCAGCCGACCGCGCCCTCCTTCGGGATGGTGTAGCCGACATCGAAGCCCTTCTTCTGCAGGTTGACGGCGGCGAGTTCGCCCATGGAGAACATCAGCACCACGTCGTTCTCGGACCAGATGGTGGTGCCCTCGTCGAAGCCGGCGAAATAGGTGAGCAGGTTGCGCTTCAGGGCGATCAGCTTGTCCTTCACCTGGGCGAACTGCGCGTCGGTGAGATGGAAAGGGTCCTTTATGCCCAGCACGATGGCGCCGAAATTGATGGCGTTGTTGGCGTCGTCGAGCGAGATGACCTTGCCCTTATAGGTGGGATCCCACAGCACCTCCCAGCTCTCGGGCGTGGTGGGGAAGGTCTTCTTGTCATAGACCATGCCGAGCGATCCCCACGCCCACGGCACCCCATAGATGGCGCCGTCGAGAGTGGCATTCGACATGTCCTTGAATTCGGGAAGGAGATTGCCGGCGCTGGTGAGCTTGGCGGTATCGATCGGGGCGATGAGCTTCTGGTCGGCATAGGCCTTCAGGCTGGCCGTATCGATGGTGACGACGTCGTAATCCTTGCCGTTCGACGCCTTCATCTTGGCGATCTGCTCGTCGACGCCGCCGACATAGGTCACCTTCACGGTGATGCCGGTCTGCTTCTCGAACTCCTCCACCCAGGACGGGTCGGCATAGCCCTCATAGGCGAGCAGGCGCACCTCGCCCTTCGGGCCGGCGATGGCCGCCGGACTGAGAAGAGTGAGCGCCGTGAGCGACGCGACCAAGGCCCTCGACATCAAATCCATCGTCCATTCTCCATCTGGCGCCTTTCGGGCTTGAGATAAAAAATCATATTTTATTTACAGGGTCAATTATCCCGGCGGCGGAAATGGCCGGACTCTGCGGTTCGCGCCGAAGCGGGGGCCGTCATGAGGTGGGTGGGTCGCATTTGACGCTGCCAAACGTCATATTTTATATTGCGCCTCCGCCTCGCACCGATGCTCAGGAAACCCACATGCCCAACGAGACAGCGGCCGCCCCTTCCGCCGCCCGCCGCCTGGAAGGCCGCGTCGCCGTCATTACCGGCGCGGCGAACGGCATCGGTCGTGGTATTGCCGAGCGCTTCGCCGTCGAGGGCGCGCAGGTGGTGGTGGCCGACATTGATGAAGCCGGCGCCCGACGCGTCGCGGCCGGACTGGGCGAGCCGGCGCTGGCCGTGCGGGTCGACATCGCCGATCCCAGCTCGGTGGCGGCGCTGGCCGAGGCTGTCGACGCGCGCTTTGGTCGCTGCGAGATCCTGGTCAACAATGCCGCGATCCTCGATTCCGCCGGCATCGACGCGATGAGCTTCGCGCATTACCGCTCGGTGCTCGACATCAACCAGGACGGTGCCGTCCGGGTGACGCTGGCCATGCTTCCCCTGATCCGCCGGGCGCGGGAAAGCCGGCGCATCCTCAACATCGTCTCGATCCAGGGCGTGCGCGGCACCCGCGATTCGCTGGCCTATGCCACCGCGAAGGGCGCGTTGGTCAATTTCACCCGCGCCCTCGCCTGCGATCTCGGTGCGGAAGCCATTGCCGTCAACGCCCTCGCCCCCGGCTTCATCGACACGCAGATGGCGCAATTGCCCGATGGCGGCGGCCATGAGCACGAGACCGAGTGGTTCCGCGACATCTATATCCGCCACGGCCGCATCCCGCTGCGGCGTCCCGGCGCGCCGGATGACATTGCCGGGCCGGCCTTCTTCCTGTGCTCGGATGATGCGCGCTATGTGACCGGGCAGGTCCTGCTTGTCGACGGCGGCGTCTCCGCGACGTTCTGAACGCCTTGCAGCGACCGCGCCGCGAGACGGTAGCGGATCACGACCGGCTGCTCCGGCGTGACGGCGAGACTGGTCATCGTGCCGGCGGCGGCGATCGGGTTGTCCGCCAGCGACACCGGCTCGGCGAAATCGAAGCAGGCGGCGATCGGCTCAATGCCGAGCCCGCGATAGCGCCCGCTCCAGGGGGCATCCGTGAGGGCCCGATCGCTGATCCACAGCTGGCACGAGGGCAGAAGCGCGCGGTCCCAGTCGAGGCTCAGCACGGCGCCGCGGGCCGCGAAGACCGCCTCCACCGGTCCCTCCACCCCGCAGAGCTGCACGACATCCTCCATCGGCGCCGCCTTGGGCAGGCAGGAAAGATCGATGATCCCGCCCGCGCCTGCCGGCACCGCGGAAAGGCAGGAGAAATCGCGGCCGATGGCGGCGCGCATCGCCCCGCCCGGCACCGCTGCGGGATAGGTGAAGCCCCGGCGGAACCGCGCCTTGAGGTGCAGGCTCGCCTCCGGCACATCCAGCGACAGGATGGGGTGCAGGCCAAGCGGCAGGCGGGTCGGGCGGCGCACGTCGACGATCAGCTCAAGGTCGAGCGCGGGCGCCTCCGGCGACACCGTCAGCACACGGGTAAGCCGCCGCACGGCGTGGGCCGCCGGGTAGTCCAGGGTCAGGCGGAGCCGATCGGCGCGATGCTCCTCTACCGTCCAGACGGCATTGGCGGCGAGGCCGTGCGCGGGGTCGTTCCGACGTTCGAGAGCGAGAGGACGCCATGCCGGGGCGATGGCGTCGAGCGGCCCGCCGACACCAAAGGGCAGGCACACGAACTCCGCGCCGAGATGGCGCAGATGCGCCGGCAGCGCGCTCAGCGAAGGGGCGTCGGGCGACCAGTGCGGCCGGGCGAACGGCGCGAACGGCCCGTCCGGTAGGTCGAAGACAAGCTCGGCGAGCATCGCGCCCACCGGCAGCACGCGCAGGGCGCCCCGCGCCCAGTCGAGCGCGAGCGGTTCGCCGACATTGCCCCTCACTTCAACGCCGCGAGCAGCGAATCCTTGCCGTCGAGGATCACGTCGCGCATCGCCCGCGCCGCCGCTTCCCCCTCGCCGCCGGTGATCGCCTCGAACACCGTCCGGTGCTGGCCGATATCGTCCTCGATGCTCTTATCCGCCTTCAGCGCCTGCTGCTGGATGGAAAAGCTCAGATGCAGGAAGTCAGCGACCAGATGGGCGAAGCTGCCGAGCAGTACGTTGTGGCTCGCGGCGAACACCGCCATGTGGAAGGCGACGTCGGCATGGGCATAGACGGTGAGGTCGCCGCTGGCCGCCTCCATGGCGTGGAGAGCGGCGCGGATGCGGCGCAAATCCTCGATCGTCGCCCGGCCGGTGGCCAGCTGCGCCGCCGCCGGTTCGATCATCAACCGTAGTTCGATCAGGTCGCGCATCATGGTGTCGCGCAGCGCAGCGGTGCCGTCGCCCTCGCCGAAATGCCAGGCCAGCACATCGCTGTCGAACGTATTCCAGAGATCGCGCGGGCGCACCCGCGTGCCGACCTTCTGGCGCATCTCGATCAACCCCTTGGCCGCCAGCACCTTCAGCGCCTCGCGCAGCGAGGGGCGGCTCGCCGCGAATTCGGCCATCAGGTCCGGTTCGCGCGGCAGCAATTCGCCCGGCGCGAAGCGGCCGGAGACGATGGCGCGGCCAAGCTCGGTGATGACATGCCCCTGCACGCCGCTGATGCGGTAGCCCGACGGCCGCGCGGGACGACGCGCGCGCTCCTCTGTCCCGCCGCTGGCTTCCGCAGCCTCGGCGCGCGGGCGAGGCGTCGATGGGCGTTCCGTCACTGGCGCTCTCCGTGTTCTCTCGTGCCGGCCGATGGCGGCGCGCATCGGCCTTGCCTCATCATCGCACCCTTTGCGCGCCGCGACAGCCGCACCGTGCGGGGCAAGCGCGTTGCAGCAGCGGCCGCGACAACCACAGCGAACCAATTAAATCATATTTTTAAGCCGAACAACCGCACCTCCAGCGAATCAATCTGGACATCAGGCAGCGAAGAAGTAATATTTTTCGGTCACGTCGGCGCAGACCGGCCCTTCCAGACAGGAGAATGGCATGCTCAAGACAATCGTGGCGGCCCTGTTCGCGGCCGTCGTCAGCATCAGCGCGAGCGCAAGCGCGCAGGGATTCCAGTTCGAAGCGCCGCCGCTTTTCGACAATTGCGGCGATCCTTCGCTTGCGCTGGCGAAGAAGGACGGCGTCACCCTGGGCTTCTCGCCCTCGCCGCCCTATTCCTCGCTCGATCCGGCGACGAAGAAGGCGGGCGGGCTCGATATCGAACTGGTTGAAGCGGCGCTGAAATGGGCCGGCGTCACCACGTTCAAATATGAGGTGATGCCGTTCGGCCAGCTCATCCCGGCGCTGCTCGCCAAGCGCATCGACATCGTCGCCGCCAACATCCACGTCACCCCCGACCGGCTGAAGGCGGTGTCCTTCTCCGGCCCGGCCTGGTGGTACGGCCCGGCGATCGTCGTCGCCAAGGGCAACCCGGCCGGCATCACCGCGTTCGACGGGCTGAAGGGCAAGAAGGTGGGCGCCATCGCCGGATCCGCGGCGGATGAATATCTGCGCAAGATCGGCGTCGCCATCACCGCGTTCCAGACCGACGCCGAAGAGTTCGCGGCGATCTCCACCGGCCGCGTCGACGCCATTCTCGACGACGACGTGAAGATCATCGAGTTCATGAAGGCCAACGGCGCCGCGCCGATCGAGATCGTCGCCAATGTCGCGATCCCGGATGAGCTGATCTTCAAATATGGCTATGGCTATGCACGCTACGCGCTGCGAAAGGACGATTGCTCGCTGCGCGCCGCCTTCACCCAGGGCCTCGCCGAGGTGCGCGGCAACGGACAGGCCACCGCCATTCTGAAGACATATGGGCTGACGAACCGCAACCTGTTCTTCTTCCCGCTCTGACGGCCGCGACGCACGGAGCTTCAGGCGCGCGGGGCCGGCCCCCGCACGCCCCCTCCGGCTTCAGCGGCGGAGTGCGCCATGAATCTCTTCGATGTCTCGGTCGTCACCGAGTACGGCTCTGTGTTCCTGCAGGGCCTCGCCATGACGACGTTCCTGACCGTCGTCGTCATCCTGCTGGCGGGCGTGCTCGCCATACCGCTGGCGCTGGCCCGGCTGTCGACCACGCGCTGGATCCGCTGGCCGGCGGATTTCTATGTCGAGTTCATCCGCGCGACGCCGCTGATCCTGCAGCTGATCTACATCTATTACGTGCTGCCCAGCGCGGGAATCCGGCTGGAGCCGATGACGGCGGCGATTATCGGCCTCACGGTCAACTACTCCGCCTTCATGAGCGAGGTCTATCGCTCGGGCATCCAGGCGGTGCCGAGGAGCCAGTATGAGGCGGCGCAGAGCCTGGGGCTGAAGCCGGTCGTCGTGTTTGTGAAGATCGTCTTCCCGCAGGCGTTCCGCGTGGTGCTGCCGGCGCTCGGCAACTATCTCATCGCGCTGTTCAAGGATACCGCCCTCGCCTCCGTGGTGACCGTGCAGGAGCTGATGTTCTCCGGCCAGATCATCGCGGCGCGTAACTACCAGTATTTCACCGTCTACACCGTTACCGCCATCCTTTACTTCTCCGTCGGCTTTCCCGCCGCCCTTCTGGTCCGGCGGCTGGAGCGCTGGTCGCAGCGGGGCTGGGCGGCGCACGGGCGCAGGAACTGAGTTGCTGACATGACCGACATCGCACTACCCCGGCTCACCATCCGCTCCATCGCCGTCGCGCCGCTGTTTGGCGAAAGCCCGAAGGGCGGCTGGTCCGCCGAAATCAAGCCGGAGGATTCGGTGCACGCACTGATCGCCGTGCACACCGAAGAGGGGCTGACCGGCCATGGCAGCGTGTTCGCCGACGGGCGGCTGGTGCAGGCCGCCGTCGACGTGCTTGAACCACTCTGGCGCGGCGAGAACGCGCTGGAGCCCGAGCGTGTTACCGAGAAGCTCCATCAGAACACCTTCTGGATGGGACGCGGCGGCAGCCTCACCCACGCGATCAGCGGCATCGACATCGCGCTGTGGGATCTTCTGGGCAAGGCACTCGGCCAGCCGGTCGGGCGTCTGCTCGGCGGCATCTATCGCGACCGGGTCACGCCCTACTGCTCGCTGCTGATGGAAGAGCCCGAGCGCATGGCGGACGTCATCGGCCCGCACCGCGCGCGCGGCTTCAAGGCTTTCAAGATCGGCTGGGGGCCCTTCGGCCGGCGCGGCAGTGCCCGGCTCGACGAGGCGATCATACGGGCGGCGCGGGAGGCGGCGGGGCCCGACGCCCAGCTCTTCGTCGATGCCGGTGCGAGCGACGCCCATTGGCCGCAGGGGCTGAAATGGGCGCTCACCACCGCACAGATGCTGAAGGATTACGACGTCGGCTGGTTCGAGGAAGCGCTGCGCCCCGACGCGCTGGAGGATTTCCGCACGCTGCGCCGGGCGAGCCCGGTGCCGATCGCCGGTGGCGAGGTGCTCACGCGCCGGCAGAGCTTCCTGCCCTGGCTCGCCGGCGGCGCGCTCGACATCGTGCAGCCTGACGTCACCAAGGTCGGCGGCATCAGCGAGCAACGGCGCATCGCCTGGCTCGCCGACGAGTTCGGCGTGCGTTATGTCGGCCATGGCTGGAATACCGCGCTGGGCCTTGCCGCCGACCTCCAGCTCGCCGCCGCGCTGCCGCAGTGCGACCTGGTCGAGTTCATCGGCGGCAGCGCCTATGTCGACGGCATCGTCGCCGAGCCCTTCCGGCTGGACGCCGAGGGCCAGTTGCGCATCCCCGATCGTCCGGGGCTCGGCATCCGCCTCGATCCCGAGCCGCTGGCGCGCGTCACCCACGCGCCGCAGTCCCTATTTGCGCCCGCGTGAGAGGCGCCGCGAAAACCCACGGGCCGGCCGCGCCGCGACCCGCGAAAGAAATCAGGAGAAAACGCCAATGAAGCTCGTTCGCTATGGAGAATGCGGCCGGGAGAAGCCCGGCCTGGTGGACGCGTCGGGCGCGCTGCGCGACCTGTCCGCGTTCGCCTCCGACATCGCCGGCGAGACGTTGACCCCGGAAGGTCTCGCGCGCCTTCGCGCGCTGGACCCAGCGACACTTCCCGCCGTGGAAGGCGCCCCGCGCCTTGGCGCCTGCGTGGGTGGCGTTGGCAAGTTCATCTGCGTCGGCCTGAACTACAGCGACCACGCCGCCGAAGCCGGGATGCCGATTCCCGAGGAGCCGGTGCTGTTCATGAAGCCGACAAGCTGCATTGTCGGTGCCTATGACCCGGTCGAGATCCCCCGCGGCGCGCAGAAGACCGACTGGGAGGTGGAACTTGGCATCGTCATTGGCCGGACGGCGAAATACGTCTCGGTCGAGCAGGCGCTGGAGCATGTCGCGGGCTATTGCATCATCAACGACGTCTCCGAGCGCCATTTCCAGCTTGAGCGTGGCGGCCAGTGGGACAAGGGCAAGGGGTGCGACACCTTCGGGCCCATCGGCCCGTGGCTGGTGACCGCCGACGAGATCCCCGACCCGCATGCGCTGGACATGTGGCTGGAGGTCGATGGCACGCGCTACCAGAACGGCTCGACGCGCACGATGATCTTCAACGTGCCGACCCTCGTTTCCTATGTCAGCCATTTCATGAGCCTGCAGCCGGGCGACCTCATCTCCACCGGCACGCCGCCGGGCGTGGGCCTTGGCCAGAAGCCGCCAGTCTATCTCAAGGCCGGCCAGACGATGCGCCTCGCCATTTCCGGCCTCGGCGAGCAGCAGCAGACCACAGTCGCGGCGCAATGAAGGGAGACGCCATCATGAACAAGCTCGATCTCAACGGCCGCGTCGCCATCGTCACCGGGGGCGCGCGCGGTATCGGCTATGCCACCGCCGCGCGCATGCTGGCCTCCGGCGCCACCGTCGCGCTGTGGGACATCGACGCGGCGCGTCTGGACGAGGCCGCCGGCGCGCTGGCGGCCTCCGGCACCGTCTCCACCCATGTGGTGGAACTCACCGACGAGGCCTGCGTCACCGCCACCACCCAGGCCACCGCGCAGGCGCATGGCAAGATCGACATTCTCGTCAACAATGCCGGCATTACCGGCGGCAATGGCAGACTGTGGGAACTCGACACCGCGACCTGGCGGCGCGTCGTCGACGTCAATCTTGTCGGGCCGTTTCTCGCCTGCAAGGCGGTGGTGCCGCATCTGTTGAGGAATGGCTGGGGGCGGATCGTCAATGTCGCCTCCATCGCCGGCAAGGAGGGCAACGCCAACGCCTCGCACTATTCCGCGTCCAAGGCGGGGCTGATCGGGCTGACCAAGTCGCTCGGCAAGGAGCTGGCGACGAGCAATATCCTCGTCAACGCCATTACCCCCGCGGCGGCGAAGACCGAGATCTTCAGCCAGATGAAGCAGGAACATATCGACTTCATGCTGTCGAAGATCCCGATGAACCGGTTTCTTCAGGTCGAGGAGGTGGCGGCGCTGATCGGCTGGCTCAGCTCGGAGGATTGCGCCTTCACCACCGGCGCCGTGTTCGACATTTCCGGCGGCCGCGCCGTCTACTGACGACGGACAGAGCGAAGTGGATTCCGGTTCGCGTGAAGAAAATGCGCAAAGGCAAAACGGGAGCACGTTGGGTGAACAGGCTTTGACTGGGCGTGCTCTATGTGCAGTCCAAGGTGTCTGCGACCTTTGACAGCAGCCGCAGCTGGCTAAGATCAATCATGGGATTCAACAGGTCGTTGCTTAGGAAGCGACGCCCCGTCCATGACCAGAGCGTGGAGGACAGGTGCTCGGAGTGGCCAACCAGCGGCGGAAACACAGTGCAGCAGTGCAGGCCCAGCGTTTCAAGGTAGCGGTCGATGGTGTTCCTCCCCACGTCCTCTCCCGCAAGCTGATAGTCGGCCAGAGCCTGCAGTGCCTTTGGGCCGTAGATGCCGAACACCATGCCAATGACCGTGTCGATCTCGATGAGCAGGCCATCGCCGTGAGTCTGCACAGCCTTTATCCGTCCATGCGGGGAGAGGTCGGTTATCAGGCCCGAAAACAGGTCCCACTGGCGGGCGTTGGTATCCAGGAGCGCCAGAAGAGCCGAGAGCCGGACGTCGAAATCAGTGGGCAGCCGTGCGTCGTCTTCCCACACGATCAGCCGCTTGCGTTGGGCCTGCAGGGCGCGGCGAGCCAAATAGCGGTAGCTGAGGGCCGTGCCCTTCCAGCCATCCAAATGGCGCAGGCCAGGGAAGAGGATCGCGCCATGGCGCTGGCTCTCGCGTGCATGAGCGAATCGTTCCGGGGCTTCGGGCAGGCACAGCACGGTGGCTGGCGCATCGAGGCGGGTCTGGGCCGTGGCGGCCTCGAAGGCCGCGTCATCCAGCACGCCGACGCCATGAAGCGCGCGGGCCAACATGTGCGGCAGGCCCAGCGGCGAGCGGTCGGCCAGGGTTGGCTTAGTGGCGGTTCGCGGCGTCAATGGCACATGGAAGATCTGGTCCTGCGCGAGCCTTCTCACCTGAAGCTCGGCTATGCGCGGCAGCATCGCCTCGAAAACGGCCAGCGAGTCATCCAGGTGCGTATGCAGCGCGGTTGTCCCGCCATCGGCAAGTTCGCCGGGCTCGACCAGCCAGAGAATGCGCCGTTCGGGTGGCGGCAGCACCTCGAAGGCGCACGGGCTGAGGACCACATAGAGGTCCTCGGTGAACGCCGTGGGTATGGCCGTGAGCACTGTGCATCGCAAGGACATACCGTCGATGAGGTGCGCCACCGCGTGTGCCGCGTGGCGGAGGCGGTCCGGGGCAATCAGCGCCACCGTCCGCACGCGCGCCAGCTGGCCGGATGCGCGCAGCGCCCGCATGCGCACGCGATAATCCTGCGCATCGAACGGTTCGGTTGTCTGTGGCGCGACGGACGGTGACCCACCCCAGGCGTGCGGCAACAGGCGGCGGAGGTCGCGTGCCAGCCGGCGCAGCATCCGCCGGCTTTGCTTCTCCGGCGCGGCCCCCACTTTAGCGGCACTTCCCAGGCCGCTACCCCCGAGCCCGCCACCCCCGAGCCGGCTAGCCCAGAGGCCATTGCCTGCCAGACCAGTGCGTTCCGCATCGCGCCGTGCCGGCTCGTCCTGAAGACGGGATACCTCCATCCGCTGCTGCAGTGCCGTGCGGCACCGGGCTAGTTCGGCGGCCTGCCTGTCGATGTCGTTCCGCAGCCGGCCGAGCTGCGCCTCCTGGGACTGAAGGCGCTCCTGGAAGTGGCGCAGGGCGGCCCGCAGCGCATGGGTCGCCATCACGTTCCCACGATCGAAGGTGTCTGTTGGGGGGGCGGAGGGCGGCGATGTACCTTTCATGGCGCCACGCTGGCGGCTTCCAGCAGCGCCTGCGGCAGACCGTCGGACGGGACCGGCCGGTATGTCCGGGCTTTGGCGCGCAGCTGCACGAGATAGGTGTCGTCCAGGCACAGACGGCTGATCTCGTTGCGCCAGGCGGGCAGATCGCCCGGATCGAGCGCGGGCATCAGCCCGGCCGAGGCTTCGACAAGGGCCGGGTGGTCCGAGACAACCACGGGTGTGCCGGCGGCCAGGCTCTCCGCCACTGGCAGTCCGAAGCCCTCGTTGAACGAGGGGAAGACCGAGAAGCGCGCATGGCGGTACAGCCAGTGGAGCTGCTCGTCGCGCAGGGCGGCGGCCACCTGCACGTGCGGCGCCAGCCGCCAGTTTCTCTCCACCGCCAGCCGCACGGCGTCGACGCCCCAGCCCCAGCGGCCGGCCAGCACCAGCACCGGCAGGCGTTCCGCCGGAAGCTGCTGCCGCAACTGCTCCCACAGGTTCAGCAGAAGGATGTGGTTCTTGCGGATTTCGATCGTCGAGCAATAGACGACAAAGGGCCGGTCCGGCGGCAAGCCCGTGGGTGGACTGCCCGGCAGTGCGCGCGCCGTGTCGAGGCCCGCCGGCGACGCCACGCGCAGGGGTGGCACGGCGTGGCCCTCTTCGGCCAGCGCCCGCTGCACCTGCCGCGCCGTGTGCCGCGAGACAGCCACCAGTTGGTCCGCCTCGGCGATGACGCCGCGCATGTCGGCCGTATAGCTGCGCGGATCGCGGCCAGCGGTCCACTGGGGGCTCTCCCAGACCATCAGGTCGTGCACAGCCAAAACCACGCGCACCCCTTGGGCGCGAAGTGCCTTGAAGACAGGCGGCTTCAGATAGTCCCACGGGTTGGAGACGCTCAGCAGAACGTCGCCCGGATTTGGCGCCAACGGCGGGGCTTCCATCGACAGCACCTGCATGCGGGCCTTCGCACGGCGCTGCACCCGACGGACCACGCCGCGCGGAACCAGACGGCGCAGACTGGAGCCAACACATTGCAGGGCGCCGAGCGCGCGCGCCGTGTTCCCTATAGGCTGCGGCAGGCGCGGCGGCGGCCGCGGGCTGTTCGCCAGTTCGGCATCGGCCATCCTGCCCATGCCGTCAGGCGCGTTGGCCAGGAATTCCAGCTCCTGCCCGGTGAGGCGGCGATAGCCCCCCTCTTCCGGACTGCGCCGAACCAGCTGAAAAGGTGTGGGCTGCGCCGCGAGCCGTTCGGCGGTCTGCTGTTCCACCCGCGACATGCCCACCGGCGAATGCCATCCCTTTTCCAGCGCAAGCGACACGTCGAACAGGACGGCCGGACCGGGCTGGCCCGCACCGGCTGGCGGGGCAAGGAGGCGCGGGCACCAGCGGCCGTCCAGCACGGCCGCCAACTGGGCCACTATGCGAGGCGCGGCGAATTCGCGCTCGGCCCGTTCGCGGCCGCTGCGCCCGAGCCGGTCGGCCAGGGCGGGATCGCGGTGCAGCCGCTCAATGGCATCGGCCAGTCCCTGCACGTCGCCCTCGTCGACCAGCAGGCCGTCGACCTCGTGCCGGATCAATTGCGCCGGCGCTCCGCAGGCAAAGGCGATGACCGGCCGCTGATGAGCCCAGGCCTCGATGATCGTGCGGCCGAAGGTCTCCGGCCCCCCTTCAGCGGAGATGGAGGTAACGAGCACGGCCCGCGCCTGTCGCAGCAGCGCCGAGGGGTCGGGCACGTGGTGGTGCAGGCTCAGCGTGCCCCCGGTGCCTGCCGCCGCCATCTGGGCCTGCAGCTCGGCATGTAATTCGGGGATGGGCCGATGGCCCACGGACGCGATGCGCAGGCCAGCGCAGCGCGCCCTCAGCAGGGCTGCGGCCTGCACCAGCGACGCATGGCCCTTGAATCGGTTCACCGTGGCGAGGTGCAGGAAGGGCGCCTCGTCGGCCAGGTCCCGGGAGGGCGCCGCCGGAACGTCGACCGGGTTGGGGATCACCAGTGCCCGCATCGGGCCGTGCGGCCAGACGTGCTCGGCGAGGTAGTCCGGCTTCTCCAGCACCGACCGGTCGGGCACCAGTAGCATGGCCCGGGGCACCTGCGGCAGCAACTGCTTGTGGTCGAACCACTGGAAGTCGTGCGCGGCCACGCAGGCGATCGCGTCCAGCCCCGGCAGCCAGCCCGCCGCCCGCGCCAGGATGCGCAGGGAATCCTGCGTATTGGTCAGGATGGACGAAGGCCGAAGCGCCAGGACGCGCCGTACAAGCAGCCGCGCCGCGCGCGCGACGAAGTTCGCGCGTGTGGCATCCACCGTCTGGATGTCCAGCCGGGGGTGCGCCATCTGCCGAAGCCGCTCCAGGTGCAGCGCGTTGCAGGCGAAGACCGTGACCCGCCGTTCGGCGAGCAGCAGGGGCAGCAGGATTTCGACATTGCGCTCGGCGCCGCCATAGCCGGTGGCGACTGAGAGGATCAGCAGCGGCGGGCGGGCCGCAGGGGTGGCGGAATCGTGCAAGGGGTTTTCCTGCTTCATCCAGGAGCGAGGTTGGGTGAGGGCGTGTCGTCAGCCGGGGCGAGGCAGTATTGCGCCCGCAGCAGGCGTTCACCCTCATCGGCGATGCGGGCGGCCAGCGCCGCATCCGTCAGCAGCGCCGCGCAATGGAGCGCGAAGAGCCCGGCGCGATCGGCCACGAGCACATGCCGCCCGGGCTCGACCTGCAGCCCTCGGACAGCATGCGAGGTGCCCACCAATGGGCGTGCATAGTGCCAGGCTTCTAGCACCTTCAGCTTGGTGCCACCGCCGCCGCGCACCGGCGCAATGACCGCCGTGGCCTGGGCGTAAAGGGGACGCAGGTCGGCGGGCTCGTGCGCATAGGTGATGCCATGGGCGGCCAAGCGCCGCCTTAGCGAGGCATCCGCCCGGCCTGCGACGATGACCTGCACGTCCGGCACCAGCCGGCGAAGGAGCGGCAGCACGGAACGGGTGAACCAGAGCACGGCATCCTCATTGGGCGGATAGAACAGCGCGCCCACGAAGAGCAGGGTGCGCCCGCCTGCCGGGGGCGGTGGCAGGGCGGGCATCGCGTCGGCAACGACAAGGTTGGGGCTGGTGCGCACCTCGCCCATGCCCGGGAGGCGGGCGAGACGGGTGGCATCCTGCGCGGCGGAGAGGTGAATGGTGCGGTAGCTTGGCAGTAACAGCCGCTCGAGCCGGGCGTAGCGCCGCGATTGCACGAGGCGCGCCGCCGCCGTGCGCCAGCGCCCGCGACGCAGCGCCAGGCCGGCCAGACTGCGCCGCGTGGCCGATTCCCAGTCATCGCAGTCCATCTCGGCCACAGCTCGCCATGCGGGCGGCAGATGCGAAGCAAAGTCGTGCAGATAGAAGCGAAACACGAGGACGCGCGCCGGCACCGAACCGGACAAGGCGCCCAGCGCCGCGGCCGCCGCCGCATCCGGCTCGAACCAGTCCGCCAGGCGACGGCGCTTCAGGGCGGGGCCGGTGCTGTGCACCACATGCAGCGCGCCCGGCAGCGGGGTCCGAGCGACAGGCGCTTCGGCGCCGCGCGTCACCAGCACGATGTCGAGGTCATGCGTCGCCGCCAGTTCGCAAGCCCAGCGCCAGCCCCGCCGCATCAGACCCACGCCATCGGGGGAGGGCAGCACATGGGTCAGCAGGACAGCCCGGCTGCGCGATTTGTGCGTCCCACTCACGAGGCCCTCCGCCGGAATGGCCTGCGCAGCCAGTGGGCCAGGGCTGAAGGGGCCAGCCCGGCCGGCAGGTGCGGGCGTGCCTGGCGGGCATAGGTGGTACGCGCATGCGCCACATAGGCGGGTGTCAGACGGCGATGGTTGAAATCGGACAGGTCGCGCCGCTCCACGTCCCACCAGAGATGGGCCCAGAGGTGCAGGCTCGTGGCCTCCTGTGGCAGCACGCGGTCCTGCTCGAAAAGGCCGGCAATGCCCTCCCGCGTCCAGTCGAGCGCGAAGAAGCGATTCTCGGGCTCCACGCGGATCCAGTGCGGAAATTCGCGGCTGAGCCGATAGGGCAGGAAGGTGGAATGGTTGCTCCAGCTGCCATCGAAGGCGCCGGGCATGCGCTCGATCCAGGTTCGGATAAAGGGCGCGCCGGGCTCGGCCATGATCAGCGCATTGCAAAGCGAGCCCTGGGGTGAGGAGGTAGCCCCGACGTCTACACGCTCATGGCCCATGACGCAGGATTCGCCGAACAGGGCAGCGGGCGGCGGCGCCACGAACAGCGTGTCCATATCCGCATAGACGCCGCCCTGCTCATGCAGAACGCGCAGGCGGATGAAGTCGGACAGATGGGCGTAGGCGAAACGCCTGATGGAATCGTCCTGGTAGTTCAGCTCGACACGCCGTTCATCCGCGGGGATCGTTTGCACCTCGATGCGCGGATAGATCCGGTCCCATAGCGGTCCATAGGGCTGGTTGTGCAGATGCACGACCACGCGATCGGGCCGATTGACCTCGAGGCAGGAGGCCAGGCAGAGGTAATGCATCAGGTGAAAGGGCTCCGTCTGCGGCCGCAGACCAAACACGAAGTGGTAGATGTTGGGGATGCGCTGCGAGCCCTGCACGGCCCCGGAAAGCGAGGAGCTGGCTGTCACGTTGATCGGAAAAGCTCTGCAGAGCCCCCCGCATGGCGTAAGGCGATGAGTCGATGTTCGGCGTTTGAAAACATCAATGATGTGCCGCTGATTTCGGTCTGCCTGGGCGCTCTTGTCGGCCCCTTGGCGTTTCCCAGACGTCACCTGAAGCGTCCCAGGTTCTGGCCCCGTCCTAGGTGGGACCCCCTCCGTCCGTCAAGATCGCGCGTGCTGAAGACAGACGTTTAACCCCCTTCTCACCGGAAAAAGTGCCGTTCACGGCTTCTCTCCAAGGTTCTCTCTTGAAACATTTCACATTCTTACTGGCATATGCCTTGATCCAGCCCGCCGGGTGACGATCGATATGCATCGAAAATGAAACTTAAAATCGAAGTTCTTTAAGTTCATCGCATTAATTTTCACCATTCATGATTGCACCCGCCTGAGCTTCGTCTTGCTGACAAAGAGGGGGAATGAAAGCGGCACCCCCTCTTTGCTCTTGAAGCCCTCCGGCTCGTGGGGTGTAACCAACGCCGGCCGCCTGCCAAGCGCTGTGCGCTCGGTTGCCGCCACCTCCGCCCTTCGAGGAGCCGCTGAACGATGTGTTATGGTTCACCACTTCGCCAGGACGGTTGTTTGGCATGAGTGCCCGTTTGTCCGCCGCCCGTCCGGTGCTGCGCTATATCGGTTTGGGCGACAGGAGCGGCTATGCGGTGGCGGCGGCTGCATTGGTACGTGCCTTGCGGGATGCAGGCGTCCAGCTGGCCTGGGAGCCCCTGCTTCCCGGCGGGGATCTGGGCTTGGGATATGCGCCTGCCGTATCGCCCGAGGCCGGCCCAGAAGATCTCCGGTCCTTGCGTGACGATGCGCGGAAGTGCGACGTGGCCATCATCCACTTCGTGCCCGAATATTACCCTCACTTCATCGGGCGCGAGCGCCGCCGGGGCACACGCTGCGTGGTCGGCCATACCGTGTGGGAGACCGACCGGTTGCCGGGCCACTGGCCGGCGCTGATTAATCGGCTCGATGCCGTGATCGTGCCTAGCGAATGGAACGGGCAGGTCTTGCGCGACAGTGGCGTGGTGATCCCGATCTGGGTCGTGCCGCATTTGCCCCGGCCCGAGCGTGCCGCCACTGTCGAGGATCGGGAGCGGCTGCTGCGACGCCTGCCGCCGCTGCAGGGCCGACGCATTTTCTACACCGTCTCGACATGGCTGGAGCGCAAGTCCATCGGCCCGCTGGTGGCGGCCTTCACCGAGGCCTTCAGCCACGACGATCCCGTGGCGCTTGTGATCAAGACCAGTGCTCACGATCTTGAGCGCGTGCGACGCGATCCCGGGCATGAGGGCGAAAGCGTACCGGTGCTGCCGCAGTTCGAGACAATGATCGGCCGCGCCGTGCTGCGCCATGGCCGCCTGCCGCCCCCCATCTGCTTGCTCACCGACGATCTGCCGGATTGCGAGTTGCACGCCCTGCATGCGCTGGGTGACTGCTTCGTGTCGCTGTGCCGTGCCGAAGGCTGGGGTCTCGGCGCCTTCGAGGCCGCTTGTGTCGCTCGCCCGGTCGTGATCACGGGCTGGGGCGGGCCCACGGCTTTCCTACGGTCCGATGCGGCTTATTTCGTGGACTGGTCCATGGCGCCGGTGCGCCCCGGCGAGGCCAATGGCAGCTACACGCCGGACCAGCACTGGGCCGAGCCTGACATGAGCTCGGCCGTGGCGGCGCTGCGCGCTGTCGCGGCCGATCCTGTCGAGGCGGCGCGGCGCGGTGCGCTGGCCGCGCGGCACATCCGGCACTCCATCGTTCCGGCGGCGGTGGCCGATGATGTGCTGGAGCGCCTCGCCACCCTGGTATCGGGTCTGCCGCCTGCGAAACCTCGTGCCAGCCTGCTAGGCCGGGCGCTGCGCCGCGCCCGTGCCGCGCTAAGGGGCGTATTCGCCGCCAGGTGAAGGCGCGGGACGCCGGCCGCATGAGGCGCCGCAGGCAAGAGCCTCTCGGCGCGGCTATCGAACGCCGCCGCTAGGGGCAGGCCCGAGGTTTCATCAAGGCTACGACAATGGCCGGTCGGGGGCCGAGAGCGGACTGTCCGCTGTGGGGACTTCGAACGAAAAGCGGACATATCGTCGATGTCGTCGGCTTCCGGCTCGTCACCCGTGCACGTCGATTGGTCAGTTTTTCGGATATTACCTGTCACCTCGGCGGCTTCCGAACGCCAAGCTAGTGCTGCGGTCGGACAACCGGAACGTTAGGGGGATGTGCCGCCACGGCAATGGCATCGCAGTTCGAATTTTCAGCTCCCGCTGCCCCAAATTCGGAGAGCACTCTAAACCCGACCAAGCCTAATCATCGACCGACAGGAAAAGGGCGAGTACGTCACGGAACATCGATCTACCGGCCCAATATTCCTCGCAGAGCTTCTCTACAGATTTCATTTCGGCGCGCTCGGCGTCTATATTTTCTTCGCCCTATCCGCTTATCTGATGACAAACAAAGCGAGTGATCCGCCGCTGAAATTCGCCTTGGATCGCGTGCGCCGCGTCTATCCATGCTTCTGGATCGCCCTCGCCGTGTCGTCCCTCGTCTCGCTCTATCTGATAGGGGTGCACGGTACGACGTGGCAACTGGCGCTTATCATCCCTTTCGGAATGCCCCCATGGGCTAATGTTCCGTATTGGACTCTTTATTTCGAGATGTCCTTTTCTACTCTCGCATGAGCGCCAGGTGCTGGGCGGCGACGACCTTCTCTCACGTGTGCGCGAGGACATTCTGGTAGTTGTCGCCAAGCATGTTCCTTGCGAACACGACAATGTGAAGGCGCGTCTGGAGCGGGGGACGCCGATGTCGATCCTTGAGATTGAGGTGGAAGTGCGCGGCGATCTCGATCTGGCGCTCGGCCGCGCAGCCTGACGCCGCCCCGGCCGTTGGGACGGAGCCGCAACAATGAAATGAAAGCGGGTCCGGGACCGGCGACGGTTCCGGGCTTTGCGTTTGCGAGCTGCTGAAATTGTCATTCCTGCCCGTCGAGCCGCTCAACCACCGCGTTCCACTCGCAGCGCGACGGTGGTGAAATTGACCGCGTCCATTTTGGAGCGGAGCTGCCGGATCTTGACCAGCGCCGCGTCAATAGAGCCCCTGCCGATCGCAGGTGCCCTGGGCGACCTTCACCGTCACCGTCATGCGGTTTGATCAGCACGATCGCGTGGCTCCAGTCGAACGGGCAGCTCAGCGGAACGAAAGCATCGGCGGTGATGGCGGACTGCTCCCGTTGCCACCTCTTGGCGTAGCGACGCATGGCAAGCACACCCTGCAGAGCCCCAGCGAAGACATAGTTCTCAATTGCATCAATGTCAGCGCTGCTCGGCGAGGGCTGGTGCCGTCGTGAACTCGCTGGGCGCTCAGCGGGAAGCGATGACCGTCGAGTTCACGAGTGAGAGGCCAGATCAGATTTCCGTGACGGGTTGAAGGTCGGGAGAGGGTCTTCCGGCGCCCGTCATGGAGGTTGATCCCCATGAACATGCAGGTTCTCGATGCCCGTCGTGATGCCAGCGGCGGCTACAAGGTGGATGTCACGCGCGGCGAGCGGGTCGGCCGCGTGTCGTCGGAGTGGTTCTCCCGGCCGGATGACGAGCGCTTCCTGTCGCTCGGCGAACTGGCCGCGATGGTGCGGGGCCGGGCCGATCACAGCCGGTCGCGCCTGGTGGAGACGTCCCGCATCCATGTGGAGGCAAGCCGTTCCAATGCCGAGCGGCTGGCACTGGTGCTGCCCGGGGCGGATGCACCCGTCGAGCCCAACCATTGGTCCTTCGGCCAGCTGGCGGCCCAGATCGGGGCGCCGGCCGCGTATCTGCGTCAGTTGCCTGCGGCACTTGCCGGCATCAATCTGCAATATGGCCTGACCTCCCACCGCGCCGAGCAGATCAAGACGTTTGAGACCGACGATGGCCGCGTCGAGCTGCGCGCCGTGACCGGGCCGGACTATGGCCGGATCTATGATCACGAGCTGGTCGAGGCGGTGCAGCGCATTGCCGGCAACGGCACCGGCGATACGCGCTGGAAGGTGCCGGGCGTGCTCGACTGGTCGAGGGGCGTCTACAATCCGCGTGTCGACATCACCAAGGATACGACGACGCTCTACGCCTCCGACCGTGACGTGTTCCTCTTCCTCGTCGATGACCTGAACCCGATCGAGGTCGGGCGGCTGCCGGATGGCACGCCGGACCTCTATTTCCGAGGCTTCTATTGCTGGAACTCGGAGGTGGGGGCCAAGACGCTCGGCATCGCGAGTTTCTATCTGCGTGCCGTGTGCCAGAACCGCAATCTCTGGGGCGTCGAGGATTTCCAGGAGATCACCATCCGTCATTCCAAATACGCTGCCTCCCGCTTCGCGCACGAGGCGGCCTCGGCCCTGACCCGCTTCGCCAATTCCTCGCCCATGCCCTTCATCAACGGCATCAAGGCGGCGCGGGCGAAGATCGTGGCGCGCACCGACGAGGACCGCAGCGACTTCCTGCGCAACCGGGGCTTCTCCAAGGCCGAGACCGCCAGGATCATCGACACGGTGCTGGCCGAGGAAGGGCGCAAGCCCGAGAGCATTTTTGATTTCGTGCAGGGCATCACCGCGCTCGCGCGCGACAAGCCCCACCAGGATGCCCGGCTCGACCTTGAGGGCCGAGCCAAGAAGCTGCTCGATCGGGCCGCCTGATTTCCCCAAAGCCGGAGATCCGTGTCTCCTGCTTTACGCTTTTGCAGATCTGCGGTTCTGCGGCGTCGCCCTCCAGAGTGAGAGGGCGGCGCTGCGCTTCGTGACGGGTTGGAGGCCGAGAGAGAGGCTCTTGGTCGCCCGTCGCGGAGGTGCCCTCCATGGCGACCAATGTTCAGAAGATCACGCTCTCGCCCTCGCGTGACATCCCCTTCAACAAGCTCCTGCTCAGCCAATCGAACGTCCGGCGCATCAAGGCCGGGGTCTCGATCGAGGAACTGGCCGAGGACATCGCCCGCCGTGGCCTGCTGCAGGGCCTCAGTGTCCGGCCTGTGGTTGACGACACCGGCGTCGAGACCGGCATGTTCGAGATCCCGGCCGGCGGGCGGCGCTATCGGGCGCTGGAGCTGCTGGTGAAGCAGAAGCGCCTCGCCAGGACCGCGCCGGTGCCCTGTGTCATCCGGGAGGGCGGTATCGCCGAGGAGGATTCGCTCGCCGAGAACGTCCAGCGGGCGCCGCTGCACCCGCTCGACCAGTTCCGCGCCTTTCTGGCTCTGCGCGAGAAGGGCCAGTCCGAGGAGGAGATTGCCGCCGCCTTCTTCGTCTCCGTCGGCGTGGTCAAGCAGCGCCTCAAGCTCGCCTCGGTGTCGCCGGCGCTGCTGGAGGTCTATGCCGAGGACGGCATGACGCTCGACCAGCTCATGGCCTTCACCGTCTCCGGCGACCATGTGCGCCAGGAGCAGGTCTTTGACCGGCTGAAGACCTCCTATGACAAGCAGCCCTATGCCATCCGCCGCATGCTGACCGAAGGCGCGGTCCGCG
Source organism: Xanthobacteraceae bacterium 501b (assembly GCA_000378025.1). Classification (GTDB taxonomy): domain Bacteria; phylum Pseudomonadota; class Alphaproteobacteria; order Rhizobiales; family Xanthobacteraceae; genus Ancylobacter. Next base: position 57,579 of record KB899087.1, on the reverse strand, counting down.
CGTGCGACAAGCGCGCCCAGTTCATCGGCCTCGAGGCCTATGTCGAGGCCGGCGGCATCATCCTGCGCGACCTGTTCCAGGGTGATGATGGCGGCTGGCTGCAGGATGTCGCGCTCGTCGACCGACTGGTTGCTGACAAGCTCAAGGCCGAGGCAGACGCTGTCGCCGGCGAAGGCTGGAAGTGGGTCGAGATGGCCCCTGACTTCGCCTATGGCCACACCTACGGCCTACGGCAGCTGCGTGGTGAGACGGTCCCGCTCACCACGGAGGAAGAAGCAAGCCGCGACGCCCTGCAGGCGGAATATGATCGCCTGTCTGCGGAACACGCCGAGGCGGACGAGTTGCCGGACGAGGTCGACACGCGGCTCGGCGAGATTGAGACGGCGATCGAAGTCTTCGAGGGGCGTCCGATCACCTTCGATGCGCAGGAGGTGGCGCGCGCCGGCGCCTTCGTCAGCATTGGCCATGATGGCGCATTGCGCATTGAGCGCGGCTATGTGCGCCCGGAGGACGAACTGCCGGTGGAGTCCAAAGTCGCTGTAGAAGACTCCGGCCCGCACCACATCGCTGCGGCGGTTATGCGTACCGGCGAGGCCGTCGCGGCAGACGCGCCCGAGCCCGAAGAGGACGAAGGGCTGTCTGCACTCTCGGACCGGCTGATGACCGAGCTGACCTCGCATCGCACGCTCGGGCTGCGCCAGGCGTTGGGCGAACGGCCGGACGTCGCCTTCCTCGCCGCCCTGCATGCCCTGACGCTGAAGAGCTTCTATCGCTACGGCTCGGATAGCTGCCTCGAACTCGACCTGAAGAGCGTGGCGTTCAGCGCGCAGGCGCCGGGCCTGAACGACAGCGCCTCGGCCGCGGCGATCCATGCCCGGCATGAGGGCTGGGCCAAGGTCCTGCCGAAGGACTCGGCCGATCTCTGGGAGGCTCTGCGGGAATGGGGCAGCGATAGCCGCTCCGGCCTGTTCGCCCATGTGGTGAGCCTGTCGGTGAACGCCGTTCACGAGGCCTGGAACCGACGCCCGCGCGCGCTCAACCATGCCGATCAGCTCGCATGTGCCGTTGACCTCGATATGGCGGCAGCCGGGTGGAAGCCCACCGTGGACAATTTCCTCGGCCGGGTGACCAAGGCCCGCATTCTGCAGGCGGTGGGCGAGGCAAAGGGGCCGCGTGCTGCGGAGCGTATCGCGCACTTGAAGAAGGGCGACATGGCCCACGAGGCCGAAGCGCTGCTGGCTGATACCGGCTGGCTGCCGGAACCGCTGCGCGCAGCCGAACCGGCGGCAGGCGAAGAAACGGCGGCGCAGGACGGCACAACGGCCATGGGCGAAGACGAAAGCCTTGGGGATACTGGAGACACCACGGACATCCCCCCTGCCGTGGCGGCGGAGTAACCCTCAACACGATCCTGAACCTCGGCCCGCCGGCTCTGTCGGCGGGCCTTTGCTTTTGAAAAGCTCGCCATGTCCGGGATTGCTCACGATCTGTCGCGCCGGCTCGCCGATCGGGCCGAAGCCGTGTGCCGTCACTATCTCTCCAATGGGCGCCGGGAGGGCCGTTACTGGCTGGTCGGCGATATCAGAAACACGCCCGGCCGCTCGCTCTTTGTGCGGCTCCAGGCATCCGCGAAGGGGCCGGCGGGCAAATGGACCGATGCCGCCACCGGCGAGCACGGCGATCTCCTCGACGTCATCCGCGGATCGCTGGGACTCCTCGACTTTGCTGAAGTTGCCGACGAGGCGCGCGCCTTTCTCAACCTGCCGCCTCCCGAACCGAAGCCGGCATCACCTTGTCGCGGTATCGCGTCGGCCCCGTCAGGATCCGTCGAAGCGGCACGGCGTCTGTTCGCCATGTCGCGGCCCATCGCCGGGACCATCGCAGAGACGTATTTGCGCCAACGCGGCATTACGCTTTTGCACGAAACCGGAAACCTGCGTTTCCATCCGCGCTGCTACTACAAGCCTGACGACGGCCCGACCGAGACCTGGCCCGCCATGATCGCCGCCGTCACCGATCTCACCGGCAGGATCACCGGCGTGCACCGAACCTGGCTCGCGCCCGACGGCTCGGACATGGCTCCGGTCGACACGCCCCGTAAGGCGATGGGGGACCTCCTCGGGTGCACCGTCCGCATCGGTGTGCCCGACACCGTGATGGCGGCGGGCGAAGGCATCGAGACAGTGCTTTCTCTCCGGCAGGTCCTGCCCAACATGGCGATGGCACCGGCGCTCTCGGCAGCACATCTGGCCGCCATCCTATTCCGGCCTTCCTTGAGGCGGCTCTACATCGTCCGCGATAGGGATCCGGCCGGTGACGCCGCGCGGGACACGCTGATCAAACGGGCGAACGCCGAGGGGATCGAGGCTATTTGCCTATCGCCCGCCCTCGGGGACTTCAACGAGGATCTCCAGCGGCTGGGTATGGATGCGCTCCGGGCGTGCGTTCGGTTGCAACTCGCCCCGGAAGACGTCTTGCGCTTCATGAGCCTGGCCTCATAGCCGGAACGGTCTGAACCACGAGACGTGGCTGCCATACCCGCAAGAATGCGTCAGCCCACGGAAACGACCGCGCCTTACGCCTTCGAGAGGGCGATCGGCCATCAGCCGGGCCGGATCGGCAATGGCTGCCGCCGACGATTTTCCGGCGCGGCCTTCAGGCCGCTTTCCATCGCGAAGCAAAATCGCCGGCTTGTCGCCATCCTCCGCTGGCGCTGCGGCCCTGTGCGCTTTTCCGGCATGGTCTTGTCCCGAAACCGGTTCCCACTTTCGGGGACCATGCCCGCGCTCCGGGTGCAGGTCCGTCCCGCCCGACGGCTTCGTCGCCATGAAGGCCGCCACGGCAGGCGGTCCAAGCCGACGGAGCATCCCATGAGCGCGCATGACGACCACGAGCCGCACCACGTCTCATCCCCGACCGACCATCTGATCCAGGAATTGCAGCTCCACGGTTACCGTCCTTCCGAGGACGAACGCGACCAGCGCCCGCCACCTCAGGACCGCCTCATCGAAGGCGCCATTGCCGACATCTTCGATGCCCTGGTCGCCACGATCACCGACACCAGCCTCGATACCGACCTCCCTGATCTCCTCTGGTCGACCGTCAACATGTTCCACCGCGCCGTGGACCGGATCGAGCAGAAGCTTGACGATAATGAGCAGGCCCAGAAGCAGCTTCAGCGCGAGCAGGATGGGTCCGAGGTGAAGTCCCTCGAGCTCGAGCGCCTGATCGACATCGGCATGAACCTGATCGGCCGCCGCGACGGAATGGAAACCTTCCGCGAGGCCGCCGCCGACCGCTACCTCATCGCCATAGGCTCGCCCTGGACGCCACGCGCTGGATCACGGACCAACCATCGCCACCTCACCGCGTCACTGATCGACAGCCGGGATTTCCTCGCCGCCAGGAGGCGCGCGGATAACGAGGTGCTCGTGCCCGCGGGCCCGAAGATCGCCTTCTCGGGCGGAGACACCGCTGATCACCGGCAAATCTGGGCCAAGCTCGATCAGATCCACGCCAAGCACCCGGACATGGTGCTGCTGCATGGTGGCTCGCCCAAAGGCGCCGAAAAGATCGCGTCCCTCTGGGCCGACAGCCGCAAGGTGCCGCAGGTGGCCTTCAAACCCGACTGGACGAAGCACGCCAAGGCCGCGCCCTTCAAGCGCAACGACCAGATGCTGAACGTGGTGCCGATCGGGGTCGTGATTTTTCCCGGTACCGGCATTCAGGACAATCTCGCCGACAAGGCCCGCAAGATGGGCATCCCGGTCTATCGGTTCGGCTCCGGCGGCGCATAGGCGCCGCCACACGCGTCATCTTGAATGTGATGGCAATTCCTCTATTTTGCTATCAACGCTATCAGCCTTACTGGAGGCGCCATCATGCCCGCAGTGACAATCCGGAATCTCTCCGAGGCGACGCATCGTGCCCTCAAGGTGCGCGCGGCACAGCACGGCCGCAGCACCGAAGCGGAGATGCGCGACATCCTTGAAAGCGCCGTCCGCCCTGACACGCGTCTTAGGCTCGGAGCGGCGCTCGCGGAGCGCAGCCGCCGGCTCGGCCTGACCAATGAAGACGTTGACGCCCTCAGCCCGGCACGCGACAGGACCCCTGCCGAGCCCTTGAGCTTCGAATGATCCTTCTCGACACCAATGTCATCTCGGAGGCGATGAAGCCCGCGCCCGATGACACCGTCCGGGCGTGGCTCGACGAGCAGGCGGCCGAGACGCTCTATCTCTCCAGCGTCACCATCGCCGAACTGTTGTACGGCATCGGTGCGCTGTCCGCCGGCAAGCGCAAAGACCGGCTCACAGAGGCCCTGGACGGGGTGATGGAGATGTTCGCCGACCGCGTTCTGCCGTTCGATGTCACTGCTGCACGACACTATGCCGACCTCGCCGTGAAAGCACGCACGGCCGGGAAGGGCTTTCCGACGCCCGACGGCTACATCGCCGCAATCGCAGCCTCTCGAGGCTTCACTGTGGCCACGCGCGATACCAGCGCCTTCCATGCCGCCGGTGTGGCGGTCATCAATCCGTGGAACGTGGACCGCTGACGACCTGCCACGGACAGCAGGTGTAGGACTGGGCAACCCGCTGGGATTGGCATTCGCGAACACCTGACATCCAGGTCTCCTGACTGGAGGACCATCTCCGCTTCACGACGCTGATCCTTGGGTCCAGCCGATGGCCTGACGCCATCAACCCATGAAGGGTCGGACTACGCTACGCGTGCCGCCGCTCCGGCTGCGCCTCACGCGGTGAATGCGGCCAACGGCCGGCCCTTTCGGGCGCCTGTCAGCGGGGGATGGACCTCCGCTCGAGCAGGAGCCAGGTCGATGTCCGCCCAGATCGCTCACGCCTTCGCCTTCAGCCTCGCCACCACCCTGATGGCCACCGTCGTCATCTTCCGCGCCGGCGACGGCACGCTCTCCGTCACCCCGGCTGCCGAATATGACGGCGACGAAGCCGCGATCGTCCGCGAAATCGACCCCTTCGCCTCTTGAGAGGCGAACAGGCGGCCATGATCGGCGGAGCCGGCGTGCGCTCGTGCTCTGCCGCCACCGCCAATCCCGCCGGTGCATCGTGGTGGCGGAGGCGCATCGGTCTGATTTAATGGAGCCGCCCCCATAATCTTCATCGGCATTCTTCTCAGCATGGCGACGATCGCATTCCTCTGCTGGCTGCTCTTCACGCTGGCTGTATTCGCGTTGCCGCTGTTTGCGGGCATCACGGCTGGCACATGGGCCTATGGTACCGGCGTCGGATGGCCCGGCGCTATCCTTGTCGGCTTTGCTGCCGCAGCCCTAACCTTCGGTCTGGGCCGGTTCCTGCTCGCCACCGTCCGCCCGATCTGGGCGCGTCTGCTCATCGCTGCCGTGTTCGTCATCCCGGCCGTGGCGGCAGGCTTCCACGCCACCCATGGCATCCTGAATCACACCGTACCCTCCCAGCCGTGGCAGATGGTGTTTTCGATCATCGGAGCAGGCGTGGTCGGCATTGTAGCCTTCGTGCGCATCACCGAGACGAAAGCGTTCGGCCCTTCTGACGGGCACAGCTCCCGTCCCCGACACCGCGATATCCGCTCGGCGCACCAGACAGCGAACGGCATATCGTCCGCGTCACCTGGCTGGGCCGGGAGGGAGCGGAGATCGGGCGCGCCGGCTTCGCCCTCTGATGCGGCAAGATTGGTGCGCGTGGAGGACGGCGGCCGCGTCGCAGCCGAAAGACCTCTTGGGGCAGAGCATTCGCGACGTTGGAGGGACGGGGGAATGCGCAGGTTGGCCCGGCTCACGGCATCGTCTGGCGGTGTGGGTCGGTCGGTTCTATGTATCCGGCGCGAGGCCAAACCATCTCCCTCATCCATCCGCCGGTGCCCGCTCCATACGGCCTCTTCAATGGCCTGATCTGGCCGAAGGACGGCTGCGCCTCGAGCGCCTATGCCACAACGGCTGGTCACGACTTTCTTCCCCTGCCGGCGCCCACCCCGCGCGCTGCGCGGGGACCCCGGATCGCCGTCATTCCTCGCGAAGCAACAAAGTCGCGCCTGCGCCGTCCTCCGCTGCGCTGCGGTCGCAATCCTCACCCCATCGCGCGAGCGCGACGGGGACCCCGAGGCGATGTGGCGTCGATCGCCTTCGGCCTCCCGATCGCCATCGAGGCCGCAATGGTGCGGGCTCAGAAGACAGGACGGAGACGGAACATGGCCACCATCGGCACCTTCAAGAATACCGGCACCAACGAGTTCACCGGCGACATCGTGACCCTCGGCGTGCAGGCCCGGGGCGTGCGCATCGTCCCCGACACCCGCGCCACCGGCGATAACGCCCCCAGCCATCGGGTCCTGGTCGGCCGCGCCGAGATCGGCGCCGCCTGGTCCAAGCGCTCTACCGAGGGGCGCGACTATCTGGGCCTCAAGCTCGACGATCCGAGTTTCAACGCCCCCATCTACGCCAACCTCTTCGATGACGAGGACGGAGAGACCTTCTCCCTCATCTGGTCTCGCCCCAACGGGCGCCGCAGCGACTAAGACGTCGCCTGGATCAGGGCCCCGGCCTCACGGTCGGGGTCACACCGGCACCCCTCACTTCTCATCCGGCGGAAGAACCAGCTCGACATGGCTGACATCGAGAGCACGTGCCAGCTCATAGAGCGTGATGATCGTCGGATTGCGTCGGCCGCGTTCGAGACCACTGAGATACTGCTGGCTCAGCCCCGAGCGCTCGGCAACCTGTTCCTGCGTCAGGTCCTTGGCCTGACGCAGGCGGGCGAAATTTCGTCCGACCAGCTTGCGCATATCCATGCGCAGACCGATCGCAATTCCGTCGCACCAAGTTTATCAACTATAATATGTAAACGCTCTAGCCGCATGGGACGTGGCCCGCGTTCGGCCAGACGTGGCAGCGTCAGACGGCGGTGTGAGCGCTCGCGACACGATGGAGGCCAAAGGCGATGTGGTTGCGCTGGATATAGCCGACAGCCCTGATGTCGCCGGCCCGCAGCGCGCCCGCGATCTCGTTGAGTTCGCCGGCGAGATCGGCGAGTTGTTCTTCGAAGAAGGCTTCGATCACGCTGTACCAGATGCGTGAGGCTTGGAAGTAATAGCGCTCATGAGTCTCACGCAAAGCGAGATTGGCGATCAGGCGGTTGGTGGCGTGATGGAGCTCGTGATTGAGCTGCCAGAACGCCTCCATGTCCCGTTGGCCTTTCAGGGCCTCCAGTCGAACCTGAAGCGCCAGGATCGTGGAGAGGGCGTGAGGCACCTCTTCTTCCGCGGGGAACTCGCCCATCATTTCGCTCAGGCGCAGCCGAAACGCATAAATATCGCGGAAGGCGTTCGGGTCGACGCCCGTCACCATGGTTCCTACGCCGTTGCGGGTCTCGGTGAGACCATCATATTCCAGCCGCTGCAGCGCCTGGCGCACCGGCGTGCGACTGACCGTGAACTCCTCGGCAAGCTCGTGCTCGCCGAGCAGCATGCCCGGAGGATAACGCAGGAGACAGATACGGTCGCGCAAGGCCCGGTAGATGTCCGTGACCTGGCCCCGCGGGGCTCGTGTCCTTGACGTCTCGCTCGTCGCGCTTTCGCTCACTTAATGCTCCCGAAGCAGAATGCCATAATCATCCCGCTGGTCGGCGATCCCGGCAAGACGCAAGCAGTCCCACATCATCGCCTGATTACTGGTCACAACCGGCTTGCCGAGCCGGCGCTCGAGTTCCTCGATGATATCGAGAGAGCGTAGAGCGCCACAGCTGATGAACAGCGCCTCGGCGTCGGTGCGATCGACGCTGAGCGCAAAATCCAGAATGGCTTCCGGGGCCACCCTCACCATATCGGCATCCTTCTCGATGCCCAATCCCTGCATGTGAACGATCTCGAAGCCGCGCGCCGCCATATAGCTCCGCTCGATGGCATCAACCTCGGCAAGATAGGGCGTGGCAATGGCAATGCGGCTCGCCTTTAGTGCGTGCAATGCGCGCATGACCGAGGTGATCAACGAAGTGGCCCGGGCTTTGGGCTTGCCCCGGTTCAGTTCAGCAAACACCCGATCCTCTCCGATGACGACGCTGCCCGAGGTGCAGGCATAACAGACGACATCGAGCGGCTCCTCCGGCAGGAGCAGACTGGCGGCATCGCCAATGCCTGAGGCCATGGCCGCCAGTGTATCGACGCTGACCCGGTTCGCCATGGGTGCGCGCGTAAAGTGAATGCCCACGCCCCCTGGGCGGAGCGTGAACATGTCGTCCTCGATGGTCTGTTCCATCGCCAACAGCACAAATCCGATCTTTGCCCGGTGATGGCGACCCGCATCGCTCTTGATCTCACGCATGCCCTGCCCCCTTGGTGTATGCAGCATGGGAAAAACCCCCCGCCAACACTGCCGTAATTCCTGTATTGACAACGCTATTCACGCCTCTCTATCGTGAGGCACACTATAGCTGCATACAGGTTGGCAGATGACAAGCCCCTTTGAGATGCGCACGCATCTTCTCGCCCGGTCTCTCGAGAGCGCCGGCCTCGGACTGGCCCTGCTCAGCGATCCGGACTCGATCGCCTATTACGGCGGCTACTGGAATTATCTCGGCATGGAATTCGGGCGGCCGACACTGATGATCGTGCGCCCCGGTCAGGCTCCGGTGATCCTCACTCCGCTGATGGAATCGGACATGTGCGCCGCCATGAGCTGGGTCGGGGACATCCGACCCTGGACCGACGGCGGTCGGGAATGGCGGGACCTGCTGATTGGCCTGTTGGGCAGCCCCGCAACGACCACGCCGATCGGGATCGAAGCGGCCAGAATGCCGAATGTGATCGCCGCCGAGATCAGGGACCAACTTCCCGCTCGCATCCTGACGGATATTGTTCCGCTGATCGCAGAGCAGCGCATGATCAAGTCGCCAGACGAGATTGCTATCTTGCGCCAGGCCGGCGAAGTTGCCGTTTCCATGATGGATGCCGCTGCGGACGCGATCGGTCCCGGTGTGCCCGAATTTGAGATCGCGCTTGCCGCCATGCAGGCCGGCACGCGCCGGGCCGCCTCACTGCTGCGCGATCCGCAGGACCGCTATGTCTCGCCGCTGATCCACAATCTGCAGATCCTGCAGTCAGGCACAGACACATGCATGGTCCATCGCCGCGCCGCCGTCCGCCCGCTGGAGCCGGGCGATCCGGTCTATCTGTGCTTCTGCGGCATGGTCAACTTCCGCAACTACAAGCTCGGCTTTGACCGCCAGTTCTTTGTGGGGACTGTGACTGACGAACAGGCGCGCATCCAGGAGGCCTCCGTGGCTGCCCAGCGCGCCGCGCTGGCCGCGATCCGTCCCGGTATACGCTGCGAGGCGGTCAACGCCGCTGCGGAAGAGGCCTATGCGGCGGCCGGCTTCTCCCCCGGCTATCGTACCGGCCGCTCGGTCGGCATGTCGCTGCTGGAGGCGCCGGAACTCAAGCGCGGCGAGATACGCGAGCTACGAGCCGGCATGACCTTTGCTGTTGATGGCGGCATTACCGTGCCCGGCAAGGGCGGCGGACGCATCGGCGACTCCATCGTCGTGACCGAGGACGGTTTTGACTATCTCACGCCTTATCCTCGCGACCTGAAAGTTCTTTGAGGCAGGGAGCCGTAGACGCGAGGATGAAACGTGACGGGGACCGCTTTCACCCGGGATTGCGGCCATCAGGATGTCTCGGCGGGGATAGGCGCCATCAGGTCTACCGTGCCTTGAAGACACGGGCGCTCCTCTACGGGTTCCGTCCTGGCCAGCATCTGGCCGTCGTCGAATTGTCGGACCAGCTGAAGGTCAGTAACACGCCCGTTCGCGAAGCGCTCATCCGCCTACATGCCGAAGGTCATATTGCTGCCGTTCCAGCGCGAGGTTTCTTCGCTCGCGAACTGCGCCTACGCGAGATGCAGGAAATCCATGACCTCCTGCAGCTTCTCCTCCGACACAGCCTTGAAGTGGGAGCATCTAAGGCATCATTTCGCCCTTTGCCCGACCTGGGCCCTCCCCCCTTGACGCCGTGCGATCCAAGGACGGCCGTTGCGCTGGCACGCCGAACCGAAGCCTTGTTCATCGCCATGAGCCGATGTACGGGCAGCGATGTGATCGAGCGCAACGTGATCGATCTGTGCGAGCGGACCCATCATGTTCGCCGCTGCGCCTATCGATCATCCGATCTGCCGCGGCCTCTGCATGCCTCACTCACCGCCCTCGCCTCCGCGCTGGCCGACGGAAGAATGGAGGCGGCCCAGGGCGCTCTGAATGATCATTTCCGGGTTCTTGAGGTGGCGCTGCCGGATCTGGTCATGCGCGCACTCGCGACATCCTTGATGCAGGAACAACACGTGTGATCGAGAGAAAAATCACCTCGCTCGCGTAATGTCCGGAGAGGCGGACACTGTGGATCTCAATTGTCACCACCCATCGGTCCGCCTTCAGAAATGAACTTGATGGTACCCGCACCATCCCCCGCAGTAAATCTTACTTGGTGATGTCTGGGAACGCCATCTCCACAGGCGGCGCCACTCGGAGTTGGATGGTATCCGTAGCGCCCGTATCCCTAATGCGCATAGAGCTCTCGCCGCTCCGCCAGCGGAGACGGCATGGCGGTGCCATCATCCATCTCGTCATTCGGCTCGATCCAGCCGGCCAGACCGACCCGTTCCAGTGCGGCGCCGATCGCCAGGAGCTTCATGTCCCGATGATGCGCACCGATCAGTTGCACCCCGATCGGCAGGCCATCACCGTCCCGACCGATGGGAACGGATAGCGCGGGGTGACCGGTCAGGTTGAAAAGACAGGTGAAGTGAGACAGTGCATTGCCGACAGGCTCCGCAACGCCCGCTAGCGTCACCTGCTTCTGATCCAGAGCCGGCGCGACGATCGGCGTCGTCGGCGTCATCAGCACATCGATATCCTTGAGCCGCTCACTTATCTCGGCCTTCTTCGCGGCGAACAGCCGGAGCGCCTGCACATAATGCTCGGCCAGGATGAACTGCCCCTGAAGTAGCCCCTCACGCACATCCTCGCCATACAGATCGAACCGGCGCTGGAGGTTTGTCCGGTGCCAGGCAAAAGCCTCGACGAGCTGGACGGCCAGCGAGGCCGTGCGCACATGGGTGGCGTCCGGCATTACCACGTCGATGATGTGGGCCCCGAGCCGGCGGCATTCCGTGATCAGCTGATGCGCGCGCAGGGCAATGTCGGACGTCACATCCTCAAGATAGGCTCCCCTGGGTACTCCGATGCGCAGGCCATGCAGCGAGTTGCTACGCTCGGAATGATCGGCGTTCGCTGCCGAGACGGCCTCACCCGCCTCGCGAATGGCGAGGAACACTTCGGCCGCGTCCACACAGCTTCGGGCAAGAATCCCGGCATGATCCAGCGACCAGCAGAATGGCACCACACCCTTCAGGCTGATCTGTCCGTAGGTCGGCTTGAAGCCGACAAGGCCACACAGGCTAGCGGGAACGCGCACCGAGCCGCCCGTATCGGTGCCGAGGGCAAACATTGCTGTCCGGTTGGTGACGGCAACGGCGGAGCCGCTGGAAGATCCGCCCGCCAGGCGGCCTCGATCATGCGGGTTGGCCGGCGTGCCGAAGATAGGGTTGGCGCCGGTGATGCCGTAGCAGAACTCGTGCAGATTGTTCTTTCCCAAAAGGATGGCACCAGACGCCTTGAGGCGTTCGAGCGCCTGCGCGTCTCTGATCGGCCGGTAATCATGCAGGGCGCGCGAGCCGGCCGTGGTCGGCAACGTCACTGTGTCGAACACATCCTTGCAGGAGAAGGGTATGCCGGCGAGGCGCCCCGATGCGCCAGCCCGTTCCACCCGGCTAGCGCACGCCAGAGCCTCTTCCGCTCCGATCGAGACATAGCTGAGATCGCGACTATTGCGGGCTTCGGCTCGCGCCAGAAACGCCGCGGTCACCTCTTCCGGCCGGACCTCCCCGGAGACCATCAGCCGCCGGAGCTTGCGCAAGGACAGACGCGTGAGGTCGCTCATTGGCCTGTTTCCTGGAAAGGGGGGATTGCCGGTCCGATGTCGGCAAGATCCTCATCGGCGAGCCTCTGCAGGCCTGCCAGCAGATCGCCCAGGCTACTGACGAGGCCATGCCCCGCCCCATGTACCAGCGGCGCCAACGTCGCTGAGGGCCAGTCACGCCCGGCAAGCCGCGCAGCGACGTTGGCCAGGAAGTCGGCGTCGAGCCAGTCCTGACGGCTCATCTGCGTGCCCCTGCCGATCGCGCCGAGCGAGCGATCAGCATCGCTGCGAGCATGATGATGGTGACGAGAAGCACCATGAGCGTCGCTGCGGCGAGTACGGCGGGACTCAACTGATCCCGCACACCCGACCACATCTGCAAGGGAATGGTGCGCTGGTCATAGCCAGCCAGGAACAGGGCGATGACCGCTTCATCGAAGGACGTGACAAAGGCGAACAGAGCACCTGAGGCGATGCCGGGCGCGATCAGCGGCAAGGTCACCTTGAAGAAGGCGGATAAAGGCGGCGAGCCCAGAATGGACGCCGCGCGCAGCAGGCGCTCGTCAAAGGTGGTGAGCGTGCTGCCGACCGTCACCACCACATAGGGCGCCACCAACGCGGTATGGGCCAGGATGATACCGGTGAAGGACTGAGTGAGCCCCAGCGGCGCCAGGAAGAAATAGATCCCCGTGGCGAACAGGATGACCGGCACAACCAGCGGCGACGCGATGATGACAGCCGACATCTTGCGCGCTCGTGTCGGTAGCCGCCGCAATCCAAGCGCCGCCATCGTGCCAAGAAGGGTTGCCAGCGGGGTGACGACAGCCGCGATGCTCAGGCTGTTGCGCAGCGCCAGCCGCCACTGCGCGCTTTCCGTGATTTCCCGGTACCAGCGCAGCGACCATCCAGCAGGATCAAGCTGGAGCATGGCCGGCGTGAAGGAGAAATACGGCTCCGGATTGAAGGACAGCGGCACGATCACGAGGAGTGGCAGGACAAGGAAGGCCGCGATCAGGCCGCAGAGAAGATAGAACCCGAAACGGGCGAGCCGGTTCATGCGCGCAGCCCTCCGCGTTCGGCGAGGCGCGGCAGCGTCAAAGCGAGGAGCAGAACCGCAAGCAGGAGCAACGTCCCAAGAGCGGCCGCCAAGCCCCAGTTCAGGCTCCTCTGCATGTGGAAAGCGATCTGATTGCTGATGAGCTGGCCGGTTCGTCCTCCCACCAGGGCCGGGGTGACGTAATAGCCAAGCGATAGGATGAAGACGAGCAGGCCACCCGCAGCGACGCCGGGATAGGTCAGCGGAAGATAGACGCGGGCGAAGGTCCGCAGTGGATGCGCTCCCAGGCTTGCAGAGGCGCGCACGTAGGACGTCGGCAGTCCCGCCATCACCGAATAGAGCGGAAGTACGAAGAAGGGCAGCAGCACGTGAACCATGACGATGATTGTCCCCGTCATGTTGTAGATCAGGTCGAGACGACCGGTCTCGCTAATGAGGCCCATCGCGAGGAGCCCTTCATTAATGACACCGCGCCGCTGCAGCAGCACGATCCAGGCCGTGGCGCGCACCAGCAATGAGGTCCAGAACGGCAGCAGCACCAGGAACAGCAGCAGCGTACGTAAGGAGGGGCCGGACGCTGCCATGGCATAGGCATAGGGATAGCCGAGCAGCGCACAGATGAGGGTCACCAAGGCGGCGACCCAGGCGGTCCGTAGGAAGAGATCGACATAAAGCCGCCGCGCCTCCTCCTGCCGAACCAGCGCACCATCGGCCGTCACGGTCACATCAAGCGCGTTGAGCAGATGCCGCCCCGTCCAGGGCGAGGTTACGCGCGCCAGAATCCGCCAGAGGTCGGGATCGCTCCAGCCTGGATCGATCCGCGCAAGCTGTGTGTCTGGATTCTGTTGCAGCTGTCGCGCGGTGACGTCGATCAGCCTGCGAAGTCCGTTCTGTTCGCGGTTGAGGCGTTGGGCGAGCCGGCCGATCTGGTTGGTCGCGTTCGCCTCCTGCAAATCCGCCGAGACCGCGTCAAAGGCCACCTGCCGAACACCGGCTCCGTCCCATTGAGCGAGGGCCTGTCGCGTACGCGGCATGAGATCGGCGATTTCCGGGTCATGGACGCTGCGCAGGAACATGGTCGCGATGGGCGCCAGGAAGGCGATCACGATGAAGGCGACCAGGGGAAGCACGAGCGCCCAGCCGGCGCGGGAGGGCGAGGCTGCGTTCATTGGACCAGCCACGCCGCATAGCGTTCATTGATCGCGTCGCCATGAGCGGTCCACCAGGCGGCGTCGAAGGCTAGGGCGTTGTTGAAATTGCCCGGTGCCGTTGGAAGCGTGGCGGCGATCGCCGGCGCTATCAGCGGCTGGGAGGATCGACGCACAGGACCATAGGCGATGTATTTGGTCTGCTCGGCCAGCGGAACGGTTCCAGTGGCAAAGCGCACGAAATCAAATGCGGTGTTCTTGGCGTGGGTGCCGGCGACAACGGCATAGTAATCCGCGTTCCAGATCTGCCGATCCCAGATGATCTTCAGCGGCTTGGCGTCGTCCGAAATCGCCGATTGCACCCGGCCATTATAGGCGGCGGACAGCGCGACCTCGCCATCGGCGAGAAGCTGGATCATCTGCGCCCCGGTCTCCCAGAAGACGGATTGATCCTTGATCGTGTCCAGCTGGGCGAAGGCACGGTCGAGACCTTCGGGCGTTGCCAGCACCCCGTAGACCTCAGAGGGGGCGACGCCATCGGCCATCAACGCCCATTCCAGTATGGCGTGAGGACGCTTGGGCAGCCCGCGCCGGCCTGGAAACCTCTCCAGATCGAAGAAGTCCTCAATCCGACTCGGCTTGGCGTCGGGAAAGGCCGGATCGCTGAAGGCCAGCACATTGGACCAGATGACCGTACCGACACCGCACTCATGCAGGGACCCAGCAACGAAGTCCTTGATGGCCGGAACCCCATCGGAGCCTGCCGGCAGTTGCGCCGGATCGACCTTCTCGAACAGTCCGTCGGCGCAGCCACGATCAAGATCCTGCAACTCGACATCAACGATGTCCCAGTTCACCGTGCCCGAACGGACCTGGGCGGTGAGCTCGGCAAGTCCCCCGTTGTAATCGACCGACTTGATCGTCACGCCGGTTCTGGCGGTGAACGGATCGTACTGCGACTTGCTCTGGCTTGCCGTGTATTGGCCGCCGAAGGAAGCGATGGTCAGAGCGTCCGCCGCGCTCGCGGGGCCAGAAGCAATCAGAAGGCAGAGAACGGCTGCGGACGACACTTTCGGGCACGCGATAACCATGGTGAACCTCCTTGAGATGGGAAGGGTGCGCTCAGGCGGCGAAGGCCCGGGCGTCCTCTCGGCAGAAGCCGAGAGCGATGGTCGCGCCGCGCTCAGGGCGCGCGCTCTGGCCGCAATTGGGCAGTTTCCAGATGATCTCGGTGCCGTCGCGCATCCGGCCGCGCACGCGGGAAACCTCCCCGAGATAGGTGATGTCGGCGACCTCCACCTCGACCGATGATCCCTCCCCAGCCTGAGCCGGTCGAAGACGCTCGGGCCGGACCGCAAGGTTCACGCGGTCGCCGATGCGCGCGTCGGCGATGTTTCGCGCTTCAAGGACGGCGCCATCGGCGCAGCGGACATGGCAGAACTCGGTATTGGCGGCGATCACCATGCCGGTGATGCGGTTGTTCTCGCCGATGAAGCCGGCCACGAAGGCGGTGCGCGGTGCCTCATAGAGCTCAGAGGGCGTGCCGATCTGGGCAATCCGCCCCGCTTCGAACACCGCGACGCGGTCCGAGAGCGACAGAGCTTCGCTCTGGTCGTGGGTGACATAGACGATGGTCGGCCGCAGCTCGCGATGTAGTCGAAGGATCTCATCCTGCATCTGTTCGCGCAGCTGCTTGTCGAGCGCGCCTAGCGGCTCGTCCATCAGCACGAGCTGCGGCTTGTAGATCAGCGCCCGAGCCACGGCGATGCGCTGCTGCTGCCCGCCGGACAGCTGCGCCGGGCGCCGATCCCGCATGCCATCCAGGCGGATGAGCTGCAGCGCCCAGGCGACACGCTCGGTGATCTCGGATT
This sequence comes from Xanthobacteraceae bacterium 501b, assembly GCA_000378025.1. GTDB lineage: Bacteria > Pseudomonadota > Alphaproteobacteria > Rhizobiales > Xanthobacteraceae > Ancylobacter. The sequence continues at coordinate 41,524 of KB899087.1, read as the reverse complement.
TGCGCCAGCCGCGCGCCTGGAGTGGATAGGCCAGGTTCTCGCCGACGGTCAGGTGCGGGAACAGCGCATAATGCTGGAACACCATGCCGATATTACGCTTATAGGGCGGCAGCCTGGACACGTCGCGCCCGCCGATCTCGATTGTCCCGGCGCTCGGCGGCTCAAAGCCAGCGAGCATCATCAGTAGGCTGGTCTTGCCGGAACCCGAGGGACCGAGAATAGTCAGAAACTCGCCCGGGTGAACGTCGAGATCAAGCGCGTCCACCACCTTGGCGATACCGTCATAAGTCTTGTCTACGCGGCGCAGCACCAGAGCTTCCGCCTGGGTCCCGTTGCCTGATGGCGCCAGCGCGCTCGTCACCTTCATCAGCATGAGCACCCTCAATCGTGATCACCCAGCATGAAGCTGGTGATGCGGTTGAGAGTGCGGGCAATGTGGTTGCGCCGGATGAAGCCCACCGCGCGGATATCGCCAGCGGCGAGCGAAGCCAGGATTTCGGTGATTTCGTCGGCTTGTGCCGCGACCTCAGCCGCCCAGTTGAGTTCGGGCAGGATCTCGAGATAGGCGCGGATCGTCTTGTAGTAAAGAACCTCGGAAACCTGCCGGTATTCGGCATTGCCGGAAAGGTGCAGGATTTCGTCCTGAAGCCGGTGGCTGATCTGGGCCAGAGCGCGCACATCGACCTGACCGCTCAGCGGCTGGCATTCGGCCAGAAGCTCGCGGAGCGTCGCGGTAATGGCGTCGAGCATGGACGCCGGGTTGAGGTCGCCGAGCAATTCAGCAAGCTTCATGCGCAGCGCATAGGCGTCGCGCAGGGATTTGAGTTCCACCGACGTTACCATCGAGCCGACATTGGGTGTGGTCTCGATCAGCCCTTCATTCTCCAGCGCCTGCATTACCCGCCGCATGGGGGTGCGGCTGACACCGAATTCGCGCGCGAGCTCGGCTTCGCTGAGTGCCGTCCCAGGCGGGTAAATCAGAAGACAGATGCGGTCGCGCAAAGCGCGGTGGATAGCGGAAAACCGCTCCCTCGGCGTGGGTCGGCTCTCAACAGTCACGGTCATGGCGGCCTCCTGTTGTTCAAGTGGTACATCTTAAAATATGTATCGTCAACGGCAGAGTCCCGGATTCGATAACCGGTATACCGGCTTGCGCCGTGAGGAGTAAGTTTATGAAATGTCTAGTACATTCCTGAAAGTAGTTTGCTATCGGCAGCTCCCGCCGCGAAAATTCCTCGCTATCACGCGAGAAAATGCGAAGGCGGATGATGTCGATGAGCGGATCTGAATCGGGGATGCTGAACCGCCCCGGTTTCACCGGAGGCCATTTGGTTTAAGTCACGCCGCCATTTGCTGCTCACCGAGCATGACGTAGTAGCGCTCCTCGGCTTCGGCCGGCGGGATGTTGCCGATAGGCTCCAGGAGCCGGCGATGGTTGAACCAGTCGACCCAGGTCAGCGTGGCGAACTCGACGGCCTCGAAGGATCGCCAAGGCCCCCCACGATGGATGACCTCGGCCTTGTAGAGGCCGTTGATCGTCTCGGCGAGTGCGTTGTCATAGCTGTCACCGACGCTGCCGACGGAGGGCTCGATGCCGGCCTCAGCCAGCCGTTCGGTGTAGCGAATGCTCACATATTGCGAACCGCGGTCGCTATGGTGCACCAGGCCGCCGCGATGGGCGGGCCGTCGCTCGTGAAGGGCCTGCTCCAGGGCATCAAGCACGAAGCTGGCATGCGCGGTCCGGCTCACCCTCCAGCCGACGATGCGGCGAGCATAGGCGTCGATCACAAAGGCGACGTAGACGAAGCCCGCCCAGGTGCTGACATAGGTGAAGTCCGAGAGCCAGAGCCGGTTAGGCGCCGGCGCATGGAACACCCGGTTCACACGGTCGAGCGGGCACGGTGCCGACTTGTCCGAGATGGTCGTGCGGACCGGCTTGCCGCGGATCACACCAGCGAGGCCCATGCCCTGCATCAGCCGTTCGACGGTGCAACGGGCAACGTCAAACCCTTCGCGCATCATCTGTCGCCAGACCTTGCGCGCTCCATAGACCTCGAAGTTCTCGGCGAACACGCGCTCGATCTCGGGCCGCAAGGCCGCGTCCCGTAGCGCCCGTGCCGAGCACTTCGACGGATCAAGCCGCCGGGCGACATGCGCATGATAGGTCGATGGGGCGATCGGCAGGACCTTGCAGATCGGCTCGACCCCATACGCACCGCGATGATCATCGATGAACGCGATCATGTCTTCGACCGGCGGTCGAGCTCCGCCATGGCGAAATATGCAGATGCCTTGCGCAGGATCTCGTTCGCCTGCCGCAGCTCGCGGTTCTCGCGCTCAAGGGCCTTCAGCTTCGCAGACATATCCGTCGTCACCCCGGCCCGCTTACCGGCGTCGACCTCAGCCTTCTTCAGCCACTCGTTCAGTGAGTGTGCCGAGCAGCCAATCTTCGCCGCTATCGACACAATCGCCTGCCAGCGCGACGGATGCTCAGCCTCATGATCCAGCACCATCCGCACCGCGCGAGCGCGCACCTCAGGCGAGAACTTGTTCGTCGTCTTGCTCGTCATAGCCCCATCCTCTCAGGAGTTGGGGTCTCCGGCAAAGCCGGGGCGGTTCAATATGCGGAATTTTCCGGCGCCCAATGTAAGGGCGCCGATGGGCAGCGCCGCATTGGGACAGTCAGGTGCGACGAACGCGGCGGCTGCTTAAGCGCGCGCCGGCGCGGTTCGCCGGTAGTCTCGCGGCCAACTGTGGAGCTGTCGCGGCGGGCTGACGCGGCAATGTCGATTTCTGCAAAATTGGTGTCGATAACTGATGCTCGCCAGTGTGCGGCTCGATCTACGATACGTGCACAATTGAATTCGTCCGGCTTTCCTAGACGCAAATGGCCAAGCCATTGACAAAAAGAAGTAAACTCAAGCCATTCCAATCGGGGGTCCCATGGATAAGATGATTGCCTGTTTCGTTGGACTGTGCGTAGCGGCTATGCCGCTTTTCGCGAGCGCCGCGGATGTCAAGCTTGGTGCCAAGGGATTTACGGAGAATATATTGGCCGGCGAGATTACTCAGCAGTATCTCGCCTCTAAGGGTATCGGCGCAACGTTGACGTCAGGGCTCGGGAGCAACGTCGTCCGCCAAGGTCTCGTTTCGGGTCAGATCGACCTCTATTGGGAGTATACTGGTCCTGCACTTGTGAACTACCACAAGATGCCCGGAATCCCGCGAGCACAGATGCTTGCCAAATTGAACGAGCTGGACGCGACCAACGGGCTCGAATGGCTCGACAGCTCGGACGTGAATGACACCTATGCCCTCGCGGTACGCCGTGAAACCGCCAAGGCAAGGGGGTTGCGCACGACCAGCGATCTGGCTGCGGCGGTCAACCGCGGAGAGAAGATCACGTTCGGCTGCAACGCAGAATTCTACGGCCGCAAGGACGGGCTCATGCCTATGCAAGAAGCCTATGGCTTCTCCTTCCCGCGCGCGGACATCGTTCGCATGGATTCCGGCCTCGTCTATCAGGCGCTGCGCGACGGCCAGGTCGATGTCGGTCTCGTGTTCTCGACCGACGGCCGCATCCCAGCCTTCGACTTCGTCCTTCTGGAAGACGACCGGCAGTACCACATTGCGCAGGTGATGACCCCGGTAGCCACCAAAGCGGCGCTGGAAGCCCACCCCCAGCTCAAGCCGCTGCTGAAGGACATTTCCAGCCGACTCAACGAAGAGGTTATGGCCAGGCTCAACGCTCAGGTCGATGTTGAAAAGAAGACAATTTCCGAGGTTGCGAACGGGTTCCTGAAGTCCTCCGGCCTTGTCAACTGAGCACGTGGCCATCATGCGCAAGCTTTCGCTTCGGGACGGCGACCTTCGCTCGTTCCTTTCGACGATCGAGACGACGGATCTGTCCGAGGAGATCGTCGACAAGGCGCGCTGGTGCCTTGTCGATCTGATCGCCACCGCCGTCGCCGGTTCCGCCACGCCGCTGGCAGGCATACTCGTCCGCTATGTCGGTGATTTTCACGGCGTCGGCCTCAATGGCGGGCCAAGCTGCCGGCCGATGATCGGTGGCCCGCTTACCAACCCGGTGGGCGCTGCGCTGCTGGGCGGAATGGTGATCGACTCCATGGACGCGCATGACGGACACTCGCTCACCAAGGGACATGTCGGCTGCGCGGCACTGCCGTCGCTGCTGGCAGTCGCCGAAGCCGCCAGACCTGATCTCGAAGGGGGCACTTTCCTGCGCCTGCTGATCGCGGGCTACGAAATCGGTACGCGGGCGGGCATCGCCCTGCATAACAGCGTCCCGGAGTATCACTCGTCAGGGGCCTGGAATGCCGTCTGCTGTGCCGCTCTCGCGGGGCATCTGCTGGAACTGGACGAAACGCGCTTCCAGCACGCCCTCGGCATTGCGGAGTATCACGGTCCGCGCAGCCAGCTGATGCGCGACGTCGACTATCCGACGATGGTCAAGGACGGTTCGGGCTGGGGAGCGATGGCTGGCGTATCGGCCGCCTATCTCGCCTCGGGAGGTTTCACCGGCGCGCCGGCCGTGTCTGTCGTCGACGAGGATCTAGATGAGGTTTGGAATGATCTGGGCGAGCGCTGGCGTATCCAGGAGCAATACACTAAGCTCTATCCCGTCTGCCGCTGGGCGCATGCCGGCATTGACGGTGTTCGTGAGCTCAAGGCCGCTCATGCGATTAAACCTGACGATGTCGACGAGGTGATCGTTCACACCTTCCATGAGGCCACACGTCTATTTCAAGGCATACCCCAGACGACTGACCAGGCGCAGTACGGCACGTCGTTCCCGACGGCTGTTGCGCTCATCCATGGCAACGTGCTGCCCCAGCATGTCGTGGATGACGCGCTCGGCGATCCGCAAGTGTGCAGGCTCACGGAGCGGATCCGTTATGTCGAGGATGGCGAATATTCGCGGTTGTTTCCCGCTCGGCGCTTCGCTCGCGTCGAGATCCGGCTGAAGGACGGCTCAATCCATTCGTCAGCGCCGCGCGAGCCGCGTGGTGATCCGGATGCTCCGCTGTCCGTCGCTGAACTGGAGCGCAAGTTCCTGCTCTATACGACACCGGCATGGGGCGAAGAGCAGAGCCGCAACTGCCTGTGTTACCTCAGCCAGTTCGGCCGGCCGGGAACCACGGTGCGCGACCTTTTGCATGCGATCCGCAATTGATAGCGATCGCACCGCCTCTCACGCACCTGTGCTGCTGATCTTGCGGTACTGAGACGGCATCTGGTCGTGGAAGTGCAGGAACCATCTGGAGAAATGCGCGACCGATCCGAATCCGGTGGCGATAGCGATCTCGAGCAACGGCTTCTCGGTATAGCTGAGCAATTCGCGGGCGCGCTCGGTGCGCAGCATCAGGTAGTAGTGCATCGGCCGCAACGAGAGATGGGTCGTGAAAAGCCGTTCCATTTGTCGTTCACTGATGCCCGCCTGATCGGCGATCTCGCGGATGGCCAGGGGATCTTCGATGTGTTCCCGCATGATGGTGGTGGCCCGCCGGATCACCGGAGGCTGGTAGGTCAGATTGCGCTGCCGCCAACCTGATTGCGGCTCGTTGTGCGCCCTGATCTTCGCATGCTGGAACTGCGCGGCAACCTCGTTGGCGATGTCCGGGCCATACCGCAGCAGGATGATGTGCAGCATCATGTCCATCGCGGTGGTGCCACCCGAAGATGTCAGCCGATCGCGGTCGATCTCGTAGACCGCCTCGGTCACAATCAGGCCTGGAAATTCCTCGCGCAGCGCCGGGAGATTTTCCCAGTGGATTGTGCAGCGGTATCCTTCGAGAAGGCCCGCCCGCGCAACCAGATGTGTGGCCGTCGACAGTGCGCCGATGGCGCGCTTGCGCCGGTTCGCATTGCGCAGGGCGCGAATGATCGGCCGCTCCTGCGCTGCGGTAAGGCGCGTGCCGCCGCACAGGACAAGTGCATCTATCCGGTCAGTCGCCGCATCAACCGCCCCGGCCTCAAGAACCAGATCATTCGACGCCATCACGGGCTGGCCGTCCGTGCTGCATGTGTACCAATCAAAGGCTTTGCGGCCAAGAAGCCGGTTGGCAACGCGGATCGGTTCGATTGCGGAGCTCAGGCTCATCATCGAGAAGCGCGGCGCCAGGAGGAAGCCGAAGCGCAAGGGTTCGTGATCCTTGTCAAGCAGCAAAGCACTCTCCCGCAGCGCGACAAGGCCGATCGGCGCGGTCACGCACAGCCGATACCGGCCAGTCCAGCGGCAACGTTAGCGGCGCACCAAAACAAATGCTACGATTAGGGAGACCATACCAAATCATGCTTTGATGAGCGGCCTCCGAGGGTACGGAGAGCGAGGACGCAACAGTTCCACCTTGGGCGTCGATGTGATTGAGCGACTCGACTGAGGGGCTGAGGCGAGGCGCCTTGAGTTGCTTTGGCGCGGCACAGACCGTGTGGCACGCCAAGGCTCAGGGCCTATTAATTTCGATCCAGATGTGATTCACCGTATCCGGGAGAATGCCGGGACGGGTGAATTGTTTGTGCTTAGCAAGAGCCAGATGGCACGAGTATTGCCGTTCTTCGTGCTACCGCTGGTGTTCCGCGGTGAATAAGCGCCAACACGAGCCCCGCCACAGATGGCTTCAACGCATTGGAATGGCTTCAGGAGTTCATTTCGACTGGAGTTGCGATCTGCGCCAGTAGAGACTCAGTGATCGCCGATATTTGTTAATTCAATCAGATAACTAGTCCGTCTCCAGCGAAGGTTCCGCTTCGGCGTCGCCACGATCGTCTTTGTCGCGGTCTTCGTCGTAATCCTCGGCCCACGCGCGGCCAAGAGCCCAAGTCTCGGAGGGGCTGCCGAAAGCGGACCTTCTGAAGCTTGTAGATGGGCCAGTGTCAGCCTCAGTCATTCAACGGCGATATGTTAACTTCTCGTTTAAAGTCCCAATAGCGGACAGTCTGCCACCGACCCCAAAACAGACGTTAAAAGAGCGCCTGGAATGTCCACGGCTGGCAACAAGCGGCCATCGCGCTAGCAACCTGCTCGCATACACTCAAACGCTTAAAACATGAGTAAGTTCTCGCTAATATCTTGGAAGACGATTTAGGTGGTTCGTCGCTGAAGCCGTTGTACTCAGGCCGCGTTCGGCACCCATTTTAGGATGTGGGTCGCCACGGCCGCGAGCTTGCCGCTGTCGACGACATGGACTTCAACCTCGGCATAGGATCGGCGCGCCTCGGTATCGACGCGGGCGATCTTGTAGGTCACCGCGATCGTCTCGCCGATGCGCACGCCTTCGAGAAAGCGCACGCGGTCATAGCCGAGCGACACCGGCGTCTCGCCGCCGTCGCGAGCGTCCGCGCAGGCCATGGTCGAGCAGGCCGACATGTAGCCGACGAGCAGCGCGCCATGGGCAATGCGCCCGCCATAGGGCGTCTCGCGCATCGCGGCCTCGTCGACATGGTTGGGCGACAGGTCGCCGGTGATACCGGCGAAGCCGTAGACATCGGCTTCCGACACCGTCTTGCGGAAGCGCCAGCTCTGATCGACCTCAACGTGGAACACGCTCATCAGGTAGCTCCCGTCACTCAGCTGCCGCGCGGGCACTGGCAACGCCCGGCTCGACGCCGCGCACCGCCATCAGATTGCACATCCGCGTGCAGGCGAGTTCCGACTCCAAAAGGACCCCGGCCTGATCGGCTAGGCGGAACAGTTCGGCGAGATGCACCGTCGCGCGCGCACTCTCCTGCCCGTTCGCGAGGGTGAAATGGCTCTGAAAGCCGTTCAGCCACGCGAGGAACACGACGCCGGTCTTGTAGAACTGCGTCGGCGCTTTGAAGATGTGGCGCGACAGCGGCACGGTAGGATCCATCAGCCGGTCATAGGCGGCACGGTCGCCCTTCGCGAGCGCGGTGAGCGCGGCGCTGGCGGCCGGCGCGATGGCGTCGAAAATGCCCAGCAGCGCCTGCGAATGGTGCGTGCCGTCACCTGCGATCAGGGTCGGGTAGTTGAAGTCGTCGCCGGTATACATCTCGACGCCCGCTGGCAGCCGGGCGCGCATCGATACTTCCTTCTCTTCGGAGAGCAGCGACACCTTGATGCCGGCGACCTTCGAGGCGTTGGCCTTGATGATCTCAAGGCAGACGTCCATCGCCTTCCAGTGGTCGTCATGGCCCCAATAGCCGGCGAGCGCGGGATCGAACATCTCGCCCAGCCAGTGCAGGATCACGGGCTCCGGGCTCTGCGAGAGGATCCGGTCGTAGACGCGGGCGTAGTCTTCCGGACGCGCCGCAGCGCGCGCTAGCGCACGGCTCGCCATCAGGATAAAGCGGCTGCCGGCCTTGTGGATCGCTGTGCACTGCTCCTCGTACGCTTTGATGATCTCGTCGATCGTGTAGTCACGGCCATTGGCGAGTTGGTCGGTGCCCACGCCGCTCGCGAGCAGCGCGTTCGCGCCATAGGCACGGGCTTCCGCAGCGGTGCGGGTGATGAGTTCGAGCGAGGTCGGCCAGTCGACGCCCATGCCGCGCTGCGCAGTGTCCATGGCTTCGGCGACGCCGAGGCCGAGATCCCACAGATAGCGGCGATAGGAGAGCGTCGCGTCCCAGTCGACCGCCGTCTTCAGCCACGGATCGATGTCCGCAAACGGGTTCACCGTCACATGGGCAGCCGAATAGGCGATGCGGTTGAACGGCCCGGCGGCGCGACGGGGAAGCGGCTCGCCGGCCTTCAGCGTGTAGCGCTCGAGAGCACCGCTCGAGACGGGAAGAATGATATCCATGGAAAGTGTCCTTCTCTCAGGCGGCGCTGTCGACGGGCGCGGCGCCCTCGAAGAAGCGGGCGGACATGATCTTCGGCTCGCGGGTTATCGGGGTGAAGCCGATGCGGTCGAGAATGTCGGTCTGGATGTCGATGCCCGGAGCCACCTCGATCAGTTCGACGCCTTCCGGGGTCAACTGGAACACGGCGCGCTCGGTCACGTAGACGACCTTCTTGCCTTCCGCGATAGCCTGCTCGCCGCTGAATGTGATGCCCGCGACGCGGTCCACGAGCTTGCGCACATCGCCCTGACGCTCAATCACAAGCTTGCCGTCGACGACGCGCGAGCGCGCGCCCTTGGTGTCGAAGCTGCCGCAGAACACGACCGCCTTCGCCTTTTGGGTGATATCGATGAAGCCGCCGGGCCCGCTGATCTGGCCTGCGAAATGCGACACGTTCACGTTGCCGAACCCGTCCATCTCGGCGAGACCGAGGAAGGTCATGTCGAGGCCGCCGCCACTATAGAGGTCGAACTGCTCGGGCGAGGACAGGATGCCCATCGGGTTCGCCGCGATGCCGAACATGTCGCCGGTCAGCAGGTCGCCGCCATGGATGCCCTGTTCAATGGTGAACCAGAACTCGTCCTGACGCCCGGTCTTGAAGATGATCTCCGCGACATCGGCGGACATGCCAAAGCCGAAATTCAGCGTCGAGCCGGTGATCAGCTCTTCGGCCGCGCGGGCGGCAACGATATGGCGCGCGACGTCGTCCTTGCCGGAATTGCGCACGACATCGCCGTGCTCGAGACCGGCAAGCGAGAGGTGGTAGCCGCCCTGATAGGTCTGCTGCTGCTCGGGGCAGACAACGACGTAATCGACGAGATTGCCGGGAACGGTCACCTCGCGCGGACGAAACGTGCCGCGCGCGACCTTCTCGCGCACCTGCGCGATGACGACGCCACCGGAATTGCGCGCCGCGAGGGCGAGCGAATAGGCGTCGAGGTCGGCAGGCTCCTCGCTGGCGCTGATATTGCCGACATCGTCGACGTAGGTGCCGCGAATGACGCCGACATCGACCGGGAACGGCTTGTAGCGCAGCACGTCTTTGCCATCGATTTGCATCAGCTCGACGATGTCCTCGGTCGAGATCGAATTGCAGCGCCCGCCCTGCTGACGCGGATCCACAAAAGTGCCGAGGCCGACATGGGTGAACAGGCCCGGACGGCCCGCCCCGATTTCGCGGAACAGGTGCATGATCGCGCCGCCCGGCAGGCAGTAGGCCTCGATCTTGTTCTCCTGCGCCATGCGCAGCATGGTGGGCGACCAGACCCAGTGGCCGCCGATGACGCGCTTTACCATACCCTCATGGGCGAAACGGTTGATGCCGCGACGGCGGCGATCACCAAGGCCGAGCGCATGGACGAGCGTGATGTTGCGCGGTGCGCCCTGCTCCAGATACGCCGCCTCGAAGCAGCTCAGCGCCTCGTCCGGCTCCATCAGGCCACCGCCCGCACCGCTGGTAGCGACGGTCGCACCCTCCTTCAGCCCAGCCAGGATGGACTGAAGCTCCTCCTTGGTGACGATTTTCATTTTGCTTCCTCGCCTGTGCGGGGTTGAACGCCGCCCTTGGCATCATTAGTAGAACGTTCTACTCATCTGGTTGGTTTGTCGTCAAGGCGCACGCGTGAAATCAATCTGAGTCCGCAGCTGGGCCACACATCGAGGGGATGGAAATGGAATTCGTGAAGATCGACGTGGATGGCACCGTCGCCACCCTCCTCCTAACCCGCAGCGCCAAATTGAACGCACTAACGCCGCAGATGATCGCCGAAATCGGCGCGGCCATTAGCCGAATCGAGGACATTCCGGACATCCGTGTGATCGTCCTCTCCGGCGAGGGGCGCGCCTTTTGCGTCGGCGCCGACGTGAACATCTGGGGAAGCCTGAGCCCGGAAGACGTCCGCCGCAGCTGGATTCTCCATGGACACCGCGTCTTCGACCGCATCGAGACCTGCCGCCTGCCGGTGGTCGCAGCCATTCACGGCATGGCGTTCGGTGGCGGGCTGGAGCTAGCTTTGTCCGCCGACATTCGCGTCATCGATGCCGAGGCGCTGGTCGCGCTGCCGGAAACCTCCATCGGCACCGTTCCCGGCTGGGGCGGAACACAGAGACTTAGCCGGCTCATAGGCCTGCCCCGCGCCAAACTCATGGCCTTGACGGGGCGGCGGATCGATGCTGCAACCGCTACGTCGTGGGGCTTGGCGACCGATATCGCCAAGCCCGGACAGGCGCTCGCCAAGGCAAAGGACGTTGCCCGCGAGATCGCCAGCATGGCACCCGTGTCGACGCAGATCGCTAAATCGATTCTCAACGGAGGTGTCGGCATTGGCAGCGATGCAACGTTCGAACTCCTGGCGGGCATGGCCGCGGCTGGCACCGAGGACGGCCGCGAGGGCATCCGCGCCCTCAAGGAGAAGCGGGCACCGCAGTTCAATGGGCGCTGACACCGGCAATGAATGAGATCGCGCCGCTGCGGCGGGTCACCATCATTGACATCGCGAAGGCGGCCGGCGTGTCGCCCTCGACGGTGTCGCTCGTCCTGCAGAAAAACGAGCGCATCTCCGCCGAGACGCGAAACCGCGTCGAAGAGGCAATAAGGAAGCTCGGCTACAAGTACAATCGTAGCGCCGCAAACCTTCGCCGCCAGACTTCGCAGGCCATCGGCCTCATCATCAACGACATCTGCAACCCGTTCTTCGCGGAAATGACGGCGGGCGTGCAGAAGGGGCTGGAAGGCACGGAATTTCTCGTCTTCCTCGTCGAGACCGGTGACGAGATCGAGCGCCAGTCACGCGTTTACCAGTCGCTGGAAGAGCACGGCATCGGCGGGCTTATCATCTTCCCGGCCTCGCAGACGAAGCCGGAATTCCTTGAGCGCATCGCAGCGGGCGGCACCCCGATCTGCGTCGCCATTCGCCGGCCTCCGGATGCCGATGTCGATTATGTCGGCCCCGACAACCGCCTCGCCGGACGCATCGCGACGCGCCATCTCATCGAACTCGGCCATCGTCGGATCGCCTTTCTCGGCGGCGAGGCGAAAAGCCCCTCCCGGATCGATCGCGTCGCCGGTTATCAGGAAGCGCTGCAGCGCGCCGGCAACGCTTTCGATCCCGCCCTATGCGTCGAAAGCCGGCCGACGCGCGCCAACGCCATCTCCGACCTCAACAAGGTGCTCGACCTACCCGAGCCGCCGACCGCCGCGATCGGCTACAACGACAATGTCGCCATCGCGCTCATGCACGGCTTGCGCCGGCGTGGTCTGGAGCCCGGCAGGCAGTTCGCCATCGTCGGCATCGACGGAACCTCGGAGGCGGAACTCGCCTATCCGGCCCTGACGACGGTGGCGCTGCACGCCCATGAGACGGGTCGCCGCGCCGCCGAACTGGTGTTGGAGCGAATCAAGGCGCCAGGCAAGACGCATGAGAACGTTATCCTGCGCCCGAACCTGATCGTGCGCGCCTCCTGCGGCACACGCTAGAGCATCTTCGATGAACGCAGAGTCGGTTTGAGGATTCCCGGGTCGTTCGCTGTCTGATTCATTGCTGCTGGTGATTTGCCAGGAGGTGATGATGACGAGGAGCCTGAGTGGCGACCTTCGCGGTCGGTTGATTGCGGCGATCGAAGACGGGGCTTCAACGCGGGAGGCAGCGCGTCGCTTCTCGATCGGGATCTCGACGGCCGGGGCTTGGTATCGCCGCTATCGCGAGACCGGCGAGATGGAAGCGCGCAAGCAGGGCCAGCCGTCGCGCTCGAAGCTCGATGCACATGAGGCCTTCATTCTCGGCCTCATCGAGGAGGTGCCGGACATCACGCTGGCCGAGATCGGGGAGCGCCTTGCAGCCGAGCGCGGCGTGCGGGCCGCCCCCTCGACGGTGTGGCTGTTCCTCGACCGGCGCGACATCACGTTCAAAAAAAGACGGCGCACGCCGCCGAGCAGCAGCGCCCCGATGTCCTGCGCCGCCGCATAGCCTGGTTTGACGGCCAACTTGACCTCGACCCCGCGAGGCTGATCTTCATCGATGAGACCGCGGCATCCACGAAGATGGCCCGCTTGCGCGGCAGGGCGCCATGCGGCGAGCGATGCCGGGCGGCCGTTCCACACGGCCATTGGAAGACGACCACCTTTACCGCCGGCCTGCGACTGGACGGCATGACGGCGCCGATGCTGCTCGACGGACCGATGAACGGTCCGGCCTTCCTGGCCTATGCAGAGCAAGTGCTCGCGCCCGAGCTTCGCCCCGGCGACATCGTGGTCATGGACAATCTGCCCGCTCACAGGATCAGCGGCGTGCGCGAGGCCATCGAGAAGGTCGGCGCGCGGCTCCTGTTCCTGCCGCCCTACTCGCCAGACTTCAACCCCATCGAGATGGCCTTCTCGAAGCTCAAGGCCCTGCTCAGAAAGGCCGCAGCCCGAACCATCGACGAACTATGGTCCGTCGTCGCCGATTGCCTCTCCGCTTTCACGCCAGAGGAATGTCGGCACTATTTCGACGCTGCCGGATATGACCCGGATTAAGTCGAATCTGCTCTAGCGCGGCGTCCTGTCGTCGATCGCAACATCTACGGTCCTCCAGCCAGCCGCGAAAAGAAAGGGCGGCCTCGCATCTGCGGGCCGCCCTTTCTTTTCGTGGGCTGCGCCGTATCAGGGACCGAGATCGGGCCCGACAAGGTGCGGAAGGTAGAGATAGAGCTGCGGCAGCATGATCACCGTCACCAGCACCAGCAGTAGCGGCAGGATCTGGATCAGCGTATCCTTGATGACCGATCTGAGCGGCGCTGCGGCTGACGCCGCCGCGATCAGCAGGCACAGTCCATAGGGCGGCGTCACGAGGCCGAAGGCGAGCGAGACAATGCCGATCAGCGCGTAGTGCAGCGGATCCATGCCGGCATGGGCCGTGAGCGGCTGCAGGATCGCACCGACGATGACGATGGCGGGGATCGCATCGAGGAAGCAGCCGACGACCAGGAACACCGCCGCAATGAAGAAGCCCGTCGCGGTGATGCCCATGTCCCATTCGACCGCACTGGCGAGCAGGGCGTTTGGAACCTTGTAATAGGCGAGCAGCCAGCCGAACACCGACGCGGTGCCGAGGCAGAACAGTGACACCGCCGAGAACCGCCCGGTATCGATGAAGGTCGCGAACAGTTGCTTCAGGTCCATCTCGCGGAACACGAACACCGCGAGGAAGATCGCGTAGACGCCCGCGATAGCGGCCGACTCGGTCGCGGTGAACCAGCCGAAGATCTTTCCGCCCGCGATGATGAACGGCAGGAACAGCGCCGGCACCGCGATCACAGTGGCCTTGAGGAAGTCGACGAAGCTCGACCGGGCGAAGCGCGGATAGTGGCGCACCTTCGCATAGACGTGGACCGTCACCATCATGGCGAGACACAGCATCAGGCCAGGCAGGATACCGCCGATGTAGAGCGAGCCGACCGAGATGGAAAGCGTGCCCGCCCAGATCACCATCAGGATGCTCGGCGGAATGACCACCGAAAGCACCGAGGACACCGCCGTATTGGCGACGGAGAAGCTGCGGTCGTAGCCCTCCTTCACCATGGCGGGGATGAAGATCTTGCTCTGGCTCGCCGCATCGGCCGTGGCCGATCCGGAGACGCCGGCGAACAGCACGGAGAGCACCACGTTCATCTGAGCCAGCGCACCGGGGAAATGGCCCACCATAGTGCGCGACAGGTTCAGCATGCGGTCGGTGATGCCACCCGCGTTCATCACGTTCGCCGCGAGCAGGAAGAACGGCACAGCGAGCAGCAGGAACGAATTGTACGACGTGTACATCTGGTCGATCAGCACGTAGAGCGACACGCGCGGGTCGAACAGCAGCGGCGGCAGGCAGGCGATGCCGAGCGCGAACGCCACCGGCACGCGCAAGATCAGCAGGACCATGAAGGTCCCGAGCAGGATGACGGCAACCTCACCGGGTCCCATTTTCGACCTCCGTCAGGGAGAGCGCGGTCTCGGAGCGGCCGTAGACGGCGATGGCGTCGTAGATCCCCTCAAGGGTGAAGACGATCCAGCCGATCGCGGCGAACGGGAAGGCGCCGTAGACGTAACCCATATTGATGTCCGACATGTCCGACGTCATGCGCAGCCCGAACTGCGTATATTCGAGGCTGCCCCATAGGAAGACGAGGCCGAACACCAGCACGCAGATCCGCACGATCATGCGTGCGATCAGCGTGCCGAGCGGCGTTGCGGGCGTCGGCAGCAGGTCGATGTCGAAATTGGTATTCTCGCGCACGGCGACCGCCGATCCGATCATGACCAGCCAGATCAGAGCGAAGCGCGAAAGCTCCTCGGTCCAGAGATAGTTAGGGACGATCTCGCCATAGCGGGCCAGAACCTGCATCCCGACGGGGATGACCAGAAACACGGTCAGCAGGCCGAGCACTCCGACAAGGAACAGATGATAGAGCCGCAACAGGCGTCGCATGGAGATGCCCTCAGATGGGGCCGCGGCGGAACCGCGGCCCTTGTGCGATGGGATCAGTTGATGGCGCGAACGTTCTTGAGAACGTCTTCGGCGCCGAGCTCCTTGGCATAGGTGTCGATCACCGGCTGCACCTTCTTGTGCATCGCCTCGACGTCCTTAAACTCAATGAGCTTCACCTTGCCCTCAGCCGCCATCTTCTCGAGCATAGCCGCGTCCTCGGCCGCCTCGGTCTCGCGCCACCAGGCCGCGGCTTCCTCGCCCGCCTTCAGCACGGCGGCCTGCAGGTCCGGGGGAAGGCGCTCGAAAGTCGCGCCACTGAACACCAGCGGGCGGACGGTGATGATGTGGCGCGTGCGGATGACTTCCGGCGCGACCTCGTAGAAGCGCATCTGCGCGTTGGTGGACGCCTCGTTCTCGAGCGCCTCGATCACGCCACTCTGGATGGCGTTGTAGATCTCGTTATAGGCGACAGTGCTCGGCACGATACCCACCGCCTGGAAGGCGCGGGCGTGGATAGGCGTGCCCTGCACGCGCATCTTCAGGCCGTGCAGGCCGGCGAGGTCGCTGGCCGGCTTCTTGGAGAGGATGTTGCGCTCCGCCCCGCCGCCGAGGCCGAGGATCTTGACGTTGCCTCGCTTCTCGATGTCGTCGACGATCGGCTTGAAGGCATCGCCCGCCGTCGCCTTCTTCCACTGGTCGACGTCCTTGAACAGGAACGGCGTGTCGAGGATGCCGGCGCCGCGCGCGATCGGCGTCATGTGGGCGGGGGCAACGACAGCGAAGTCGACCGAGGTGCCACGCGTCATCAGGCCGAAATAGCCAGCCTCGTTACCGAGCTCGCCATTCTCGTGCATCACGAATTCGACTGGCTTGCCGTAGTACTTGGCCACGAGATCGGTGAATTTCGTCATCGAGCGGTTGAAGATGTGGTCCTTGTTGTAGGCGCTGGCGCCGTGCAGAACGATTTTCTCCTGCGCCTGCACGCTCATCGTACCGGCGAGCAGGAGACAGGCGGAAAAGGCGGCGGCGGCGAGCTTGATTGGCTTCATTGAGGTTCCTCCTGGCTTTTCTCGGTGCAGAGCCGCACCCGGCGACGGGCGAGGCAAGCGGGCAGACGTTGAGCAACCCGCGCCATGACGGCGAGAGCGACGAAAGTCTCAGCGATGGGGAAAGACAGCCGCGATGCGCGTGGAGGGTCGTGGTGACGACCCGAGATCCGGCTCGGCCTTTGGCAGCAACTGCGCCTGCGGCATGGCATCCTCCCATAGGCTTTTCGCCTTCTTGAGGCGGTATTAGCGCAGACCGAACGTTAGTACAACGATTTATCAAGCGTTCCGGCGTGCTAGAGGCACACAAATATGATTGCCGTAACGGCTAAGTTTCTGAACTTAAATTCATTTTCAACGATCTCGCTGGATGGCCGGCTTTTCGCCGGTATCTGGTGTCCCCGCATGCACTATAATCGGCTGCACCCGACGAGACGGATCACGGAACAATGTGATTTTCATGATGTATGTGCGTAACTTAGAAGATTTTAACGTAGACTCCGGCCTTCCTCGCGCCTGCTCTGGACGCCCTTACCGCCACGTCGCACAGCCATTTTCGCCTTGACGCAACCGATTGGTGTGGTCAAACGATACACCAACGAAACGACCCTCTTTCCCTCGGCAGGTGCCTTCATGAGCGAATCCTTCCCCTTCTGGCCCGTTGCTTTCGTCACCGGCTCCAGCCGCGGCATCGGCCGTGGCATCGCCCTCGCTCTTGCAGCCAAGGGCTTCGACGTGGCGGTGCATGGCCGCTCGAACGCGGTTGAGGCGCAGCGCACCGCCGACGAGATCGTCGCCCTCGGGCGCCGCGCCACCGTCGTCCTCGGAGAAATCGGCGATCTGGCGCGCCATGAGGCGATGATCGAGGAGGCCGAGGCCGCGCTAGGCCCGCTCACCACTTTCGTGAACAATGCGGGCGTTGGCGCGCTCAAGCGCGGTGACGTGCTGGAGGCCTCGGTCGAAAGCTACGACCACTGCATGCTATACAACGCGAAGGCCGCCTTCTTCCTCACCCAAGCGGTCGCCCGCCGCATGGTCACGCGCCCGCGCGATCCCGCCGGCTACTACTCGATCCTGCTCGTCTCCTCGGTGAGCGCGACCGCCGCCTCCATCAATCGCGGCGAGTATTGCGTGTCGAAGGCGGCGACCGCGATGATCGCCCAGGTCTTCGCCGCCCGCCTCGCGCGCGAAGGGGTCTATGTCTTCGACATCCAGCCCGGCGTCATCGAGACCGACATGTCGCGTCCCGCGCTCGCCGACTACCAGCGCCGGATCGACGAGGAAGGCCTGACCCTCATCCCGCGCCTCGGCCAGCCGCAGGATGTCGGCACGGTCGCCGCGTCCATCGCCGCCGGCGGCCTGCCCTATGTCTCCGGTCAGGTCATCCGCGTCGACGGCGCGATGCTGCTGCCGCGCCTCTGACGCGCGCCGACGATCCATAACAACAGGAGGTCACCATGTCCGATGCCGGCCCCGCGCTCCTCAGCGTCACTGGAGAGACCCGCCTCTATTTCGTGATCGGCGACCCGATCCGGCAGGTCCGCTCGACCCAGCTCTACAACAAGATCACCGCCGAAAAGGGCATCGACGTCGTGTTCGCGCCGCTGCAATTCGCCGCCGCCGATTTCGACGCCGCGGTCGCCGGACTGCGCAGCTTCAAGAATCTGGCGGGCATCATCCCGACCATCCCGCACAAGCCACGCATGATGAAAGTGGTGGACCGCGTCGAGCCGCGCGCCAAGCTGGTCGGCGCGGTCAACTCGATCCGCGTCGAGGCGGACGGCACTTGGGTCGGCGACACCTTTGATGGCGTCGGCTACGTCAACGGCCTCGTTTCGAACAATCGCGATCCCAAGGGCCGCTCGGTACTGCTGATCGGCGCGGGTGGCGCGGGTGCGGCGATTGCCGTCGCGCTGGCGGATGCGGGCGTGTCGCGCCTGCGCGTCGTCGATGTCGACACCGCCAAGGCCGAGCGTGTCGTCGCCGCCGTGAGGGGCGCCTATCCCGGCCTCGCCGTGGACACCGGCGCGCCGGTCCCGGCCGAGTTCGACATCGTCGCCAACGCCACGCCGCTCGGCATGTCCTCGAACGACCCATACCCGATTGATCCCGAGACGCTCGTCCCCGGCCAGTTGGTAACCGACATGATCATGAAACCGCCAGTCACCCCGCTGCTTCAGGCCGCCGAGAAGAAGGGTTGCCCTATTCAGGTCGGCTATCAGGCCCTCGTCGGCCAGGCCGAGGCAAACTTGGCCTTCTTCGGCCTCGTCTGATCCGCTGCGATAAAATGGCCGCCCGGATCTTCGTCCGGGCGGCCTTTTTGCATCAAGATGCCGACAGCGCCTTGGTCAGCTCCGGCACGACGCTGAACACGTCGCCGACCAGCACATAATCCGCCACCGCGAAGATCGGCGCTTCCGGATCGGTGTTGATCGCGACGATCACGCGCGAATCCTTCATGCCGGCGAGATGCTGGATCGCGCCCGACACGCCCGCAGCGATGTAGAGATCGGGCGCGACGATCTTGCCGGTCTGGCCGACCTGTAGGTCGTTCGGCGCATAGCCCGCATCCACCGCCGCGCGCGTCGCCCCGATGGCCGCGCCGAGTACGTCCGCGAGCGGGGCGATCACCTCGTCGAAGCGCTCCGCCGAACCCAGCGCGCGACCGCCCGACACGACGATCCGCGCCGAGCCGAGATCGGGCCGCTCAGTCTCGCTGACCTCGCGCGACACCAGCCTGGCCGGGACCGCCGAGCCGATGATCGCCTCGCATTCCGCGCGCGACATCTCCTCGACCGGAGCGGCAGCCCCGCCCTGCGCCGCCGGCTGGAAGGCGGAGGCCCGCACCGTCACCACCTTCACGCCATCGAGGGAACGCAGGCGTTCCAGCGCGTTGCCGGCATAGATCGGCCGCGTGAACACGTTCGGCCCCTCGATGGCGACGACATCAGCGACGATCATCACATCCAGCAGGCTGGCGAGGCGCGGCAACACATCCTTGCCGGTGCTGGTCGCCGCGGCGACGACCGCGCCCGCTCCGCGCGCGGCTACCAGCGACTTCAGCAGTGCCGCAACCGCCTCGGTGGACAGGTCTGCCGGCGCATCCACGCGCAGCACGCGGTCAATGCCAGCGAACTCTGCCCCCTTGGCGGCCAGTTCAGGCGCGCCGCCAAGCACCACGAGGTCGATCGGCGTACCGAGAGCGCGCGCGGCGGAGACGGCACGCAGCGTGGCGGGTGAAAGCGCCGCTCCGTCGTGATCGGCAATAAGCAAAGTGGTCATCGTTCAGCCCTTGGCGAGAGTGCGGATATGGGCGGCGAGTTCGGTCACCGAACCCACGCGGACACCGGCCGTGCGGCCCGCCGGTTCAGTGAGCGACAGCCGCTCCAGACGTGGCGACAGGTCGATGCCGAGGCTTCCCGCGTCGATGGCCTCGATCAGCTTCTTCTTCGCCTTCATGATGCTGGGCAGCGAGGCGTAGCGCGGCTCGTTGAGGCGCAGATCCGCCGTAACGACCAGTGGCAGCGGCAGTTCCCACGTCTCCAGCCCGCCATCGATCTCGCGCATCACGCGGGCGGTATCGGCCTCGATATTCAGCGAGGAGGCGAAGGTCGCCTGCGGCCAGCCGAGCAGCCCCGCCAGCATCTGGCCGGTGGCGTTGGTGTCGTCGTCGATCGCCTGCTTGCCGAGCAGCACGAGGCGCGCCTCCTCGCGGCGCACGATCTCTGCCAGCAGCCGCGCCACGCCGAGCGACTCGGGCGCGGCTTCGGTGGTCAGGTGGATCGCGCGGTCCGCGCCCATGGCGAGCGCATGGCGCAGCGTTTCGCTGGCAAAGGAGTTGCCGATGGAAACCGCGACGATCTCACTGACCTTCCCCGCTTCCCGCTGCCGGATCGCCTCTTCCAGCGCGATCTCGTCGAACGGGTTCATTGCCATCCTGGTGCCGGCGAGCTCGACGCCCGAACCGTCGGCCTTCAGCCGAATCTTCACATTGGGGTCGACGACCCGCTTCACCGCAACCAGCGCCTTCACGCGGCTCTCCTACTCGGGGGTGGGATTTGATCTTCCAATAAATAACTAGTTAGTTACTTAGTATGCGTTTGGCAACCGCCCGCGATCGCGCGACGTAGTCGCGCGCGGCGAGGCATTGGTCTAGAACACGGCGGAGCGGTGCTTTCGCCGTCGCAACTGCGGGGAACATGCGGGTGACGGACGACGCGGGCGTCAAGACTTCGGGCAAGGCCGTGCCCGCCAAGAGCGCCGCCCCGGCGCCCCGTCCGCGCGAGGCGGATGCCACCCGCCGCCGGATCCTCGACGCCGCCAAGGCGGAGTTCGCTCGCCTCGGTCTCGCCGGCGCGCGTGTCGACGCCATCGCGCTGCGGGCCAAGGCCAATAAACGCATGATCTACCACTATTTCGGCAGCAAGGAGGGCCTCTACGTCGCCATTCTCGACGATGCCTATGGCGCGATCCGCGCCGCCGAACAGCAGCTCAAGCTCGACGACCTCGCCCCGGAGGATGCCATTCGGAAGCTCGTCACCTTCACCTGGAACTACTTCATCCGGAACCCGGAATTCCTGACGCTGGTGAACACCGAGAACCTCTACCGCGCACGCTACCTGAAGAAATCCACCGTGATCCGCGAGCTTCACACCCCGCTGATCGAGATGGTCCGATCCATCCTCGAGCGCGGCGTTGCGGCGGGCACGTTCCGCCCTGGTCTCGATCCGGTGCAGGTCAACCTCACCATCGCGGCGGTGGGCTACCACTACCTCAACAACCGCTTCACCGGCTCGATCATCTATGACCGCGACCTCAATGCGCGCGAGGCCCTGGACGAGCGCCTCGCCTTCAACATCGAGACGATCCTGCGGCTGATCTGCCGCGACTGACGCGGGCCACGCCGCCCTCGCCACTTGCGTCGGCGCGTCGACAGAAGTAAGTAACTAGATAGTTATATAGACCGTCTCCGGGAGCGCCTCATGTCCTTGTCCGAAACCCATGTGCAGATCCGCGACATGGCCCGCCGCTTCGCGCAGGAGGTCGTCCGCCCGCTCGCCGAGGAACTCGACCGCGACGAGCGCTTCCCCGCCGAGATCTACAAGGAAATGGGCCGCCTCGGCCTGTTCGGCATCACCGTGCCGCCCGAGCATGATGGTGCCGGCTTCGACGCACTCGGCTATGCACTGGTAATGGAGGAACTCTCCAAGGGCTATTCGTCGGTGGCCGATCAGTGCGGCCTCGTCGAACTCGGCTGCACGCTGCTCTCCGCCCACGGCACGCCGGCGCAGCGCGAGACATGGCTCAGTGAGGTCATGGCCGGTCGCAAGCGCGTCGCCTACTGTATCACGGAAGCCGAAGCCGGCACCGACGTATCCGGCATCCGCACCGTCGCCGAGCGCACGGCGGATGGCTGGGTGCTGAACGGCGGCAAGCTGTGGATCCAGAACGCGCCGCTCGCCGATGTCGGCTTCGTGCTGGCGCGCACCGACAAGGCGGCCGGCAAGCGCGGCATGAGCATCTTCGTCGTGGACCTCAATTTGCCGGGCGTGACCCGCGGGCCAAAGGAACACAAGATGGGCCAGCGCGCCTCGCAGGTCGGCGGGCTCACCTTCGACAATGTCGTTCTGCCCGGCGATTCTGTGCTCGGAGTCGAGGGTCGCGGCTTCCACATCATGATGAGCGTGCTCGACAAGGGCCGCATCGGCATCGCGGCGCTCGCGCTCGGCATCGCGCAGGCCGGCCTTGAGGCGGCGGTCGATTACGCCAAGACCCGCAAACAGTTCGGCCAGACCATCGCCGAGTTCCAGGGCATCCAGTGGATGCTGGCCGACATGGCCAAGGACATCGCCGCCGCGCGCCTCCTGATCCACGACGCCGCGCAGAAATTCGATGCCGGCGAGCCCGCCACCATGGCCTGCTCGATGGCGAAGTGCTTCGCCTCCGACATCGCCGTCGCACAGACCGCCAACGCGGTGCAGATCTTTGGCGGCAGCGGTTACATTCGGGGCTTCGAAGTCGAGCGGCTCTATCGCGACGCGAAGATCACGCAGATCTACGAGGGCACGAACCAGATCCAGCGGACCATCATCGCGCGAGAGATACTTAAATCTTGATGACGCAGTCTGAGAGTGAAAATGAGCCGCGTCGTCTACCGGTTGTCCGCAGAGAACTCAACTCCTCTCTTAAGTATCACGCTATCTGAAAGTTGCAGCGGACGGCGCGCAACGTGCCGCACTACCGTGTGCGCGCCGTCTAATCGTGAGACTAGCCGGCTGGCTGCTCAGTGCAGGAAGCTGTTCGCTCCAAGATCGCGAACCCAGTGCAGTATCCAAAAGGCGATTTGTAGTGCTTTGCCCTTCGCCGAGCGAACTTAAATCCGACATCGATCGGACGCCCGCATTGGGGGGGGCGGCCTTGCCGATCGCTAAGTTGCCGTGTGTCGACATTTGGGTCGGCAGACAAACGTCCGCCAGTCGCGGTACGCGCCTATTAGCAGACGGTCTGAAGTCGGCCTCAAACCGGCGATTCGTCATCATAGCAGCGACCTTCCGCTTCTGGCGGATGTCGTTGAAAAAGTCGCCTTGGAGAGCGCCGCTGGCCGGTGTCGGATTTGGCCAATTGGGCCTCGGCGTCTCATGCTGGTCTGATCTGCGGTCCGTTCGGCAGGAGCTTGGCGAGTTTCCTGAGGTTCTGGGCTGCCGCGGCGAGGTGGAACTCGTCTCTTGCGCCGTTTGGTCCCCGCAGGCGCAGCCGGTCGAGCTTCAGGATGCGCTTGAGGTGGGCGAAGAGCATCTCGACCTTCTTCCGCTCGCGCCGTGAGACGGCATAGGCGTCGGTCTGAGCGATGTCCCTGGCCATGTCGCGGGCACCTTCGTGGATCGAGCGCAAGATCTTGCGGGCCGGGGTGTTGGGGCAGCACTGCGGCTTCAGCGAGCAGGCGTCACAGGCAAGTTTGCTGGCGTGGTAGCGCATCATGCCGTTCTCATCGACGAACGGGCGCTCGGTTCGATAGACCTTCTGGCGCTGCCTCAACTCCTTCCCGGCCGGGCAGATATATAGGTCGCGGTCGTGGTCGTAGGCGAAGTCGGAACGGCTGTAGGTGCCGTCGCTGCGCTGGGATTTGTCGAAGACCGGGATGTGCGGCTCGATCCCGCGCTCATGCACCAGCCAGGCGAGGTTCTCGGCCGAGCCATAGGCGCTGTCGGCGGCGAGCTTCGCCGGCCAGAGGCCAAAGCGCTCCCGCGTTCGGTCGAGCATGGTGCGGGCCGAGCCGAGCTCGGCCTGCCGGATCGCGCGGCTGGCCTCGACATCGACGATGACGGCGTGGTCGAGGTCGATGAGATAGTTGGTGGCGTAGGCGAAGAAGGCATGGCCCTTCAAAGCGCCGGGCCATTGCGCCGCCGGATCGGAGCGCGAGACGAACTTCGGCTTCGTTTCGCTGGCCGCGCCCCAGGCGGCTTCATCCAGCGTGTCGAGATACTCGCGCACCGGTCGATGCGTCCGGGCGAGATCGTCCCAATCGACCGGCTCGGAGCCATCAGCCGAGCGCTGCTTGTTGGCATCGGCCTTGATCAGGCTGGCATCGACCGCGAAGCCTTCGCCGCCGACCAGCTCCTCCGCTATGCAACGCCGGACGGTCGCCTCGAACAGCTCGCGCAGGAGATCGCTCTCGCGGAAACGGCCATGGCGGTTCTTCGAAAAGGTGGAATGGTCGGGCACGCTGCCCTCCAACCCGAGCCGGCAGAACCAGCGATAGGCGAGGTTCAGATGGACCTCCTCGCATAGGCGGCGCTCGGAGCGGATCCCGAAGCAGTAGCCAATGAGGAGCATCCGGATCATCAACTCCGGATCGATGGAGGGCCGTCCCATCTCGCTGTAGAACGGCCGCAGATGTGTGCGAATCTCGGAAAGATCAACGAACCGATCGATGCCGCGCACCCAATGATCGGCCGGGACGTGGCGCTCCAGGCTGAACTCGTAGAACAGCACCTCCTGCACTGCCAGCCGCTCGCCCATCATCGCGCCGTCCTCCATCTGAGGAGACTGAATCAGGACTTCATACCCCCAGCAATGCCGACTTTTTCAACGACATCGGCGCAAAGCGGACGTTAGTAGGGGCACGCTGAGAGGGCAGCAACGGGTCAACATCTTCAGACTTTGGCGCGCCCAGCTCCCTCTTCGGCCGCGCACATCCCGCTGCCCGCAAGCTTGGATGCTAGCGGTTCGCCTTCTCGTGCCGCCTGCCTTGGCTCGCGCCCGAATTCATGCTGCCGCAAGCACAATGACGCTTGGGATAAGCACGCCGCATCCCACCAGCCGCCACGGCCCTACCCTCCCCTTGAGGGTCAGCATTCCCATCAGCGCGCCCATCATCGACATCTCGCGCAAGCGCGCGCCGCGATCAGCGGCGCGCCGAGGCGCGGAGCCTCTCGCAGCGACAGCGCGCTCAACATCCGCACAAAAGGTGGTGCGACATCCCTGCCGTGTGGAGCGAGGGACACGGCTGACACGCTCGCGCATGGAGCTTCGTCAGTCACGTCGGCGTTGACACCCTGTGCGACCTGCCGGAAATGGAAGCGCATCGGCGATGCCGGTCTCCTCGGTAAGGACAGGCTGCTGGCTGGCGCTAGTCCAGAGGTTCCTCGGCGGGAGATGAGGCGGACAACTGCCCCTCCATAGAACCGGCATCAGGTCAAGAGTTTACTGCGTAAGGTTATGTAATAGCCGGCGTTTGCCGTGTGTTACTCGGCAAAGTGCGAAGCGATCGTCTAACCACCCTCCTGTTTCAACGGGAGCTGCCACTGGTGATCGAACTCCGTCGCCGGAATTTTCTACGCCTTCTTGAGCTTCGCAATTGAGTGACGTTGGGGCTGCCCGGCCGGGTTTCCCGCGCGGATTTATTTCGTTTCACGGCACGCGGATCAGCTTTGTCGAGCCGCCGAGTAAATTGTGGGATCAGGCATGACTGGTGATCGCGTTTCAGGCCCCGTCGTAGAAGCCGTCAAAGCCTCCAAGGTCATCTGCAATGTTACGGACCGCAATACGCGGGGTCTCCCGCCTGCCCGTGGCGCGCGCCCGGCCATGACGCGCGGCCTGCTCCTTTCGACGGCGCTGGTCCCGGTCTTTGCTGTCGGGCAGATGCTTCCCGCCTTCGCCCAGGCCCCGACGCTCCTCTACGAATATGCCGGCGGCCAGGGCGGCCAGGGCGCGCCGGGTGGCGGTGGCGGTGGCGGCGCGGGCGGCGGCGGCGGCGGCGGTGGGGCGAATGCGGGCCCCCAGAGCCCGCGGCCAGCCGGGTCCGGCGGTGCGGCCGGTTATAATGGAACCTCGCGGCCGGGCTCAGCCGGCGGTGCGAATGGCGGCGGCAATGGCGGCACTGGCGGCGGCACAAGCGGCGCCGGTGGCGCGGGCGGGTCCGCCTCGGCCGGCATTGGCGGCGGCGCCGGCGGCGCGACTCCGGGCGCGGCGGGCGCGAATGGCGGTTCGAACACATCCGCCGGCTATGGCGGCGGTGGCGGCGGCGGCGGGCAGCACGGCTATGTCGGCGCGGCGCTGCCCACGACCGCGGTCACGGGCGGGCGCGGCGGCAATGGCGGTCTCGGATATGGAACCGGCGGCGGCGGAGGTGGTGGCTATGGCGCCATCATCACCGGCGGCGGCAATCTTGGAACGTTGTCATTCAATGTCTCCGGCGGCCAGGGCGGAAGCGGAGGGTCCTCGACGGGGTCTTATGGCGGTGGCTTTGCCGGGCAAGGCGGCGCGGGGCTGTATTTGACGCCCTCGACCGATCGCACCCTCACTATTGCAAGCACCGTCCGCGGCGGATCAAGTAGCAATCGGGGCGGCGTAGGAATTTTCGTTGATAACAGCAACGGTTCGACAACCCTTCTGACGCTTGCCAGCACGGCGCAGGTCATCGGCGGCACCGGCCCCTCCTACGGCATCAGTGGAAGCAACCTGAATATCGTCGCGATGCCGGGGGCAGTCGCGCGGGGCGGTCCCAACAATCTGGGCGGAGTGCAGCCCGGCATCTATTTCATCGGCGGCACGAACAGCCTGGAACTGGTCGGAAACGGCGGCACTTCCGGCGTCACCCATGCAGACATCGCGTATGTCGGTTCATTACCCGACGTGGTGTCCTCGACCTTGAAGTTAACGGGCGCCGGCGGCGTCTTCGACAATACGCAGATCGGCGGCACCTATAACGGTTTCAAGGCCGTGGAGGTGAACTCTACAGGCACCTGGGCGCTGAACGGCACCCGCTCCCAAACCACGCCGAATATTCCCTGGACCCTATCCTCAGGCGTCCTGATGGTGAGTGGAGCCATTGCCGGCACGGTTTCGGTCGGCGCAGGTACCACATTTACCAATCCCACCGATGGGTCCGGCACGGCGACGGTGACGCAGACGCTGACCATCGCGAGCGGCGCAACGCTGGCCGTATATGCGCTTAACAACAACAATGCGGCCCTGGCCACCACGACGGGTGGTCTGGTCATCAGTGCCGGTGCGGTGGTCGATCTCTCCCTGCGCGCACCGCGAGCGGGTGGCATCATCCGCATCGCCTCAGATGTATCGCTCGACGGTACACTGAACATAACCAATGGCGGCGGCATGGTTGCCGGCACCTATAATCTCATTACCTATTCCGGCACTCTGTCGGGCGCCGGCCTCTCCATCGGCACGACGCCAACCGGCTTCGACTACAGCTACACGCTCGACACCTCCACCGCAGGCGTCGTCCGCCTTCTGATCGTATCGCCGGAACTGTACTGGAACGGCGCGCGCGAGACTGGTTCCACCGGGCCTGTCGCAGGCGGAAACGGCGTCTGGGATGCCGATGTTACGCATCTCAACTGGACCAACGCCGCCGGCACCGCCCGCGAAGCTTGGACTACTGCGGCCAATACCGCAATCTTCTCCGGCACCGCCGGCACCGTCACGGTCGATGCAACGGACGGCGCGGTGGGGGCAAAGGGTCTCCAGTTCCTCACCACCGGCTACACCGTCACGGGCGATACGCTGACCCTGACGTCCACCCTGGGCGCTGCCAAGCTCGACGCTGTCGGCGCCTCGGTCTCGGCGACCGTTTCCGCTCCGCTCGCTGGCGGAGCCATGGAAAAGATCGGCGCCGGCACGCTCACGCTCTCGGGTATCAACACCTTCACTGGCGGCCTCACTCTCACCGCGGGTCGGCTGATCCTCGACGGCGGCGCGGCGATCGAGGATTCCAACACCATCACGGGCGTCCCGGGCGCGACGCTGCAGATCGCGGCGGCGGAAACGATCGGCGGGCTGGCGGGCGCCGGGGCGGTGATGCTGAATCAGACCACCGGGGCGCTCTCCATTGGCGCTAATAACGCGAATACAAGCTATTCCGGCGCCATTTCCGGGGTTGGTGGACTGAAGAAGATCGGCACGGGCACGCTTACCCTGAGCAATGCCGGCAGCAACTATTCCGGCGCAACCGAGATCGAGACCGGCAGGCTGATCGTGGCCGGGGGGAGTGCGATCGGTAATTCCAGTAATGTCACTGTCGCCTCAGGCGCTAGCCTACAGCTCAACAGTACCGAGGTGATCGGCGGGCTTTCGGGCAGCGGCACTGTCGAGAGTGGCGCCAACGCCTTGACGGTGACCGTGGCGAGCGGCCGCGTCAGCACCTTTTCGGGCACGATATCGGGCACGGGCGGCTTCGGGAAACTCGGGACGGGCGAGCAAATCCTCGAGGGCGTCAATACGTTCACGGGCCAGATCAGCCTCAGCGCCGGAAAGCTGACGCTCGGAGCGAGCGCGGATCTGGCGGATTCCGTCATTGTGTTCATAAGCGCGGGTGAGTTTTTCCTCGGCTCCAACTCGCAGACGATCGGCGCGCTGTCGGGGGGCGGCACCGTCTCCGCCGACACCGCGACCCTGACGCTGGGAACCGATGATCGCAACAGCAGCTTCTCCGGCGTGCTGCAGAATTCCGAGGGCGGAAGCCTTTCGATCACCAAGATCGGAACGGGAACAGCGGCGTTCTCGGGCGCGAACACCTATGCCGGTGAGACGCGCGTCTCGGCCGGCACACTGACCGCCTCCCACAATTCCGCGCTTGGCAGCACAGCGGCGGGAACGGTGGTCGAGAGCGGCGCGACCTTGGCGGTGGCCGGTGGCGTGACCATCGGCGCGGAAGCGCTGACGTTGGCGGGGACAGGCATGGGCAATAGTGGGGCCCTGACCACCAGCGGAACGGGCGTCAGCCGCTTCGGCGGGGCGATCACACTCGCCGGGAATACCCTGATCAGCATCCAGGCCGGCACAAGCCTTGTCCTCACCGGAGCGGTCAGCGGGACGAACGTCGATCTCTCGCTCGGGGGCAGCGGGGGCGGGGCCGGCATCTTCACGCGATCGCTGTCTCTTGGCACCGGATCGGTGACGGTGAGCGGGCTGCAATGGGAGTTTGACGCGGCGAACGACTATTCGGGACTGACGACGATCAATTCCGGAATGCTCTACGTCGCCCATTCCGGCGCTCTCGGGTCGACGTCCAGCGGGACGATCGTCAATTCGGGCGGCGCGCTGATCCTCGGCCCGAACGTCGCTGTCGGCGCCGAGGCTCTGTCGCTAGCGGGGATCGGCGACGCAGGCGCGTTGCGCGCCGACGGCGCGAACACGAGCTATGCGGGTGCGATCACGCTGACGGAAAACGCCACGATCGGTGTCGGCCCCGTGTCGGCCACCGCTGCTCTGACGCTTTCCGGCGGCATTACCGGCTCGGGTAAGAACCTCACCCTGCTCGGCTCCGGCACCGGTACCATTTCCGCCGACATCGCGACGGGCACCGGAACGGTGACGAAGCAGGGTGCCGGCACCTGGATTCTCTCCGCCGGTAACAGCTATACCGGCGACACGATCATCGCCGCTGGAACGCTGCGCATAGGCGCGGGCGGGAATACAGGCTCGGTTGACAGCGCTGCGATCCAGAACAATGCGGCGCTCATATTCAACCGCTCGAACACCATTTCCTATGACGGCGCGATTTCCGGCTCAGGCACCGTGGAACAGGCCGGCAGCGGCATCCTCATCCTCACCGGCGCCCAAGCCTATACGGGGACGACAACAGTGTCGTCGGGCACGCTGCGTCTTGGCGATGCCGGCGTGAACGGCAGCCTGGCAGGCGACCTCTCGGTTGCTTCCGGCGGCACCTTCGCCGTGGACATGACCGGCGCCAGCACCTCGACGGTCTCCGGCGCGGTAACGGTTGAGGCCGGCGGTACGGTCCAGGCGCTGTCAGGCGTCAGCCTGCTGACCGCATCCGGGAGCCTGGATTTCCAGGCGGGCGCGACGCTCGACATGACCTTGGGCGCCCCGACGCTGACAGCGGCGATAACCGCCGGAACGCTGACCCTCAACGGGACACTCGACATCACCACGGCGGCGGGCTTCACGTCCGGCACCTATCTGCTCATCGAGTATGCGGTGCTTTCCGGCACGCCGGGCATGACGATCGGAACCGCGCCGGAGGATTCCCTCTTCACCATCGACACCTCGACCGCCGGTCAGGTGAACCTCTTGGTAGTCGCCGGACAGTTCTGGAATGGGACTTCGGCGGGCGGCGGGATCATCGGGGGGACCGGCGTGTGGACCGCGCGCCCGACCGCCACCAACTGGACCGAAAGCAGCGGCACGTCCGCCGACCCGTGGAAAGGCGGCCTGGCCATTTTCGCCGGGGGCACCGGCAATGACGAAGTGGTGGTCGACGGCACGGCCGGCGCGATCGCCACCCAGGGAATGCTGTTCCGCTCCACCGGCTATATGGTCTCGGGCGACGCCATCACCCTCGCAGCGCTCAGCGGCCAGACCCGCATCGGCGTCAACGCCGGCATGACCGCCACCATCGGCGCTGCGCTGATCGGCGCGACCGGACTCCAGAAAACCGGTGACGGAACGCTCATTCTCAGCGGTCAGAACGGCTATGCCGGCGGAACCACGATCTCGGCCGGCATACTGCAGTTCGGCAACGGAATCAGCAACGGAGCGCCCGGCGGCGGCGGCATCGTCAACAATGCGGCCGTGGCGTTCAACATCGTGGACGCGACTCAGATCACCTTCGGCGACGTGATCTCGGGTACCGGCACCTTGGCCAAGTACGGCGCCGGCACCTTGAGCCTCACCGGCGCCAACACCTATGGCGGCGCCACCTCTGTGTTCGCCGGAACGCTGTCGATCTCCAATGCCAGCTATACCGGCGCGGTCACCGTCTATTCGAGCGGGACGCTCGACCTTTCGGCGAACGCCTCAACCACCTTCTCGAACGCCATCTCCGGTGCCGGAACCCTCAGCCTCACCAAGACCACCGCCTCCGCCGTCACCACGACTCTCACTGGCGCCATAGCTGTCGGCCAAGTGGTGCTGGATGGCGCCAGCCTCCAGATCGGCAACGGCACCACCGGATCCCTCTCCGCCTCGACCGTCACGACCGGGCTGAACACCGTCCTCACCTTCAACCTGCCGGGAAGCTACACCTTCACGGGTCTGATCTCCGGCGACGGGGCCGTGAGGCACGCCGGAACGGGGACGCTGGTTCTGACCGCGGACAACACATATTCCGGCGGAACGACCAACACGAACGGCGTTCTCCAGGTCGGCAGCGGTGGAAGCACTGGCGCCTTCGGCACGGGAGACGTCGCAAACACTGGTGGCGTGCTCGCCTTCAACCGGACCGGAACACTCGCCTATGGCGGCGCTATTTCCGGCGGGCGGCTTACCGTGGAGGGTGGGGGCACGCTGTCTTTGAGCGGCAACTCCACGCTGTCGGCCAACGCGGCGGCCATCTCGATCGCGGCGGGCAGCACGCTGGAAGTCACCGGCGGTTCGCTTCACGCCTCCGGCGTTGCCGGGGTCAACATCGTGAATTCCGGGACACTTGAGTTCGATATCGGTGCCGAGCCGGGGATCGCCTACGAACTCTCTAGCGACGTCTCGGGCAACGGAAAGATCGTCAAGAACGGCACCGGGCGCTATGTCGCGCTGTACGGCGCCATCGACCAGTCCGGCGGCATCGAGATCAATGCCGGCCTCCTCATCGTCGGCTTCAATACTACCGCCTCGCTGACCGGAGACGTCCTTATCAACGGCGGTGACTTCGCGTTCAACCGCTTGAACGCCTACACCTACTCTGGAAACGTTACGCATAACGGCGCGGGCGGCCAGTTCGGCGTCGGCGGCGCATCCATCGCGGCTAGCGTGACGACCGTGCTCGGCACGATCGACCCCGGCCTTGGCTCATATATATCCAACGCGACGCTGCAACTGGGTGACGGCACCTCGATGGCAGGACGCATCGTCGGCAATGTGAGCACCAGCTATCTCGGCATGGCTGGCCGCCTCGCCATTAATCACAATGCAAACGAAGTCTTCGCGAACGTCGTTTCGGGCACCGGTTTCCTGCATCAGATGGGTGGAGCTTCGGGTGCGGAAGTGAAGGTGACCCTCACCGGCGCCAATACATGGTCGGGCAGCACCATCATCGACCAGTATTCGATCCTTCAGGTCGGCGACGGCATCCTTAACGGTGTTGTCGACACGGCGGGTGTGATGGGCAACGTCACGAATGACGGTGCGCTGATCTTCAATCAACCCGACGCTTTCACCCTGACCGGAATCGTCAGCGGTGGGGGAAGCCTGACCAAGACCGGCGCGGGCACTCTAACTCTGACCAATGCCAGCACCTATACGGGTGGCACCAAAGTGTCCGGCGGTACGCTGCAGATTGGTGACGGCGTGTCCACCAATGCCGGCATTGCCGGGGACGTCTTGAACAATGCGGCGCTGGTGTTCAATCTCGTCGGGAGCACGACGCAGAGCGGGGATATTTCCGGCATCGGTTCGGTGGAAAAGCGCGGTACCGGTACACTGACGCTTGTGGGCGACATAAGCGTGGGCGGGATGGTCACGGTCACGGCCGGCACCCTCCAGCTGGGAGATGGCACGAGCGCGGGCAAGGGAAGCCGTACCGGCGACATCAGCGTCGCCGCGGGGGCGGTCCTCGCCTTCAACCGCCCCGATACAGTCTACAGCTATCAGAACGTGATCTCCGGCCAAGGCAGCGTAAGACTGCTCGGCGACGGCACCGTCACCTTCACCAACGCCAACACCTATGCAGGCGACACGGTGATTGCGGGGGGTGGAGGGCTCGTCCTGGGCGGTTCCGACGGTTCCGTCGTCGGAAATATCGTCACCAGCGATGCCGGGGTGGCGGGAACAGTCTCCTTCAATCGCTCCGGCACACAGACCTATGCGGGCGCCATCTCCGGCACGGGTCAGGTCGAGCATCGGGGCGCGGGTACCCTTGTCCTAACCGGCGCTAACCGTTGGACCGGCGGAACGACCATCGGCAGCACGAGTACGTTGCAGATCGGCAATGGCACCGCCATGGGCGTCGACACGTCCGCGGCGGGCGTGATGGGCCATATCGCGAATGCCGGGGTGCTCGTCTTCGATCAGTCGAGCGACTTCACCTATGGCGGCGTCCTGAGCGGCGCGGGAAGCCTGATAGCGCGGGGCGCGGCGACGCTGACCCTGGTGGGTGCGAACAGCTGGACCGGCGGCACCACGATCGAGGCGGGCGCCACGCTCCAGATCGGCAACGGCCTCTCCAATGGGCTGGATTCCGTGACGGCCGGCGTCATGGGCGCCGTCTCGAATGCAGGCGCGCTCGTGTTTGACACGAACGGGACCGTCACTTCTTCCTCCGCCATCACCGGTGCAGGACGTCTTGCAAAGCGGGGCACCGGCACGCTTGTGCTCTCCGGCACGAATGGCTGGACGGGCGGGACGACGATTGACGGAGGAACGCTGCAGATCGGCGACGGCACCGGCGCCGCCTCTCTCCTCGGCGATGTCGCCAACGAAGCCACCCTGATCTTGACCAACGCCGCAGCGAACATCGATACCTATGCGGGTGTCATATCCGGCTCCGGCACCTTGACCAAAGCGGGCGCGGGCACCCTCATCCTGAGCGCGAATCAGACCTATCAGGGCCTGACAGCCGTCACTGGCGGCATTCTCGCCATCGGCAGCGGAACGGCTGGCATGATCGCCGGCGATGTCGCTCTCTCGGGCGGCGATCTTGCCTTCGACCGCTCCAATAGCGCGACCTATGCCGGGGCCATCAGCGGCAGCGGGACCGTCAGCGTGCGCGGCGGAGGAACCGTCATTGTTACCGGCGATAGCAGCTTCACCGGCAGCGTGATCGTGAGCGGAGGCAGCACGCTTCAGGTTGGCGCGGGCCTTGCTGCCGGCTGGTTCGATTCCGGAAGCGTGGTGACGGACGGCGGAACAGTGGGTACGGCAGGCATCCTGTCTTTCAACCGCTCCGATGACGTCGCATTCGCGAGCGTCATCTCGGGGACAGGTTCGGTCTTGAAGGAAGGAGCTGGAACTCTCACGCTCACCGGTACGAACAGCTATTCCGGGGGTACGACCGTCTCCTCCGGAACTCTCGTGGTCGGAGACGGCACAACCAATGGCGCCATTGCCGGCGCTGTCGCACTGAATGGCGGCACTCTTGTCTTCGATAGAAACGATGCCGTGCTCGCGGGTGGGCCGATTACCGGTGCCGGGGCACTGGTCCAGCGGGGAACCGGCACCTTGTTCCTGTCGGGGGCGAACAGCGCGGGTGGCGGCACCACCGTGTCCGCCGGCACGCTCGCGATCCTCGATGGCGTGTCGCTGGTGAGCAATGTCACCGTCAAGAGCGGAGCGACTCTCACCGGCGAGATCAGCGGCGCGTCGGGCGGCAGCATTTCCGGCACGGTCACGGTGGAATCGGGAGGCACGCTGCGGGCCGCGCCCACAGGTTCCGCGGGTACTTATGGGCTCTCGATGACGGCGCTAACCCTGCAGAGGGGCGCCCATCTGTCGGTTGTGCTCGGGTCAGATAACGGCAATGCCGTGATCTCGGCCGAGACGGTCACGCTCGGCGGGGTGCTTGATGTCACGAATGGTGGCGCGATGGCGCTCGGCGTCTATCGCATCCTCGACTATTCGACCCTCGCCGCCAATACCGGTCTGGTGCTGGGCTCCACGCCGACGAATTTCTCTTACGAGATCCAGGAAACTCCGGGACAGGTGAACCTTGCGGTGATGGATGGGTCGTTCCTCTATTGGAACGGCACGACCACCGCGCCCGATCCCGACCGCACCATCACCGGCGGCGCGGGGACCTGGGCCGACGACGTCACCTCCACCAACTGGCTGACGCGCCAGTTGAACCAATCCGTGCCATGGACCGGTGTGCAGGCGATCTTCGCGGGCTCCTCGGGCCTTGTGAGCGTCGACGGCACGGTGTCGGTCACCGCGATGCAGTTCATGGTGGACGGATATCAGGTGGTGGATGGAGCCATCACCCTCAATTACGGCTCCGGCCAGACGCAGATCCGCGTCGGCGACGGCACGCAGGGCGGGGCTAGCTTCGTCGCCACCATCGCCTCCGTGCTGCAGGGCGAGACGGGGATGGAAAAGACCGACCTTGGCACGCTCGTTCTGACCGGCACGAATACCTATTCCGGTGGCACGACGATCACCCAGGGTACCTTACAGATCGGCAATGGCGGCACCACCGGGTCGATCCTCGGCGATGTCGTCAATAATGGCACGCTCGCCTTCGACCGGCAGGACACGCTGACGTTCGGGGGAGACATCTCCGGCTCCGGCGCCCTCGTGAAATCGGGCGCAGGAACGCTTGAACTCACGGGCACGAACAGCTTTGCCGGAACGACGACCGTGAAGACTGGCCTTCTCCGGATCAGCGGCGGCACGTCGCTTTCGGATACGGCGTCCACGACGATTGCGGCCGGCGCGCGCCTCGAGCTTGCCAATGGCGACGAAACCATTGGCGGGCTGGACGGCGCCGGCCGCGTGAGCCTCAACGCCTATCGCCTGACCGTCAGCGGTGCGGCGGACAGCCTCTTTTCCGGTGAGATCGAGGGTACCGGCGGCCTCGGGAAAAGCGGTGCCGGTGTGTTGACCCTGGCGGGCCTCAACACCTATTCCGGGGGCACCAACGTATCCGGCGGCACGGTGCGGATCGCCGAAGGCGGCTCGCTCGGCACCGGCACGCTCACGGTCGCCGGGACAGGAACGGTACAGGCGAGTGCAAGCTTCACCATTCATGACGATGTGGTCCTCAACCAGGTGGCGGGTACCGGTGGCGGCACTTTCCTCGTCGATGACACCCGGCAACTGACGCTCACGGGCAATGTTTCGGGCGCGGGGAGCCTGACAAAATCCGGCGTTGGCACGCTGCTGATCCAGGGCACGAACAGTGCCTCGGGAACGACAAACGTCGCAGCAGGCACGCTGATCGCCCAGGGTGGGAGCGCTATCGGCGATATGAGCGCGGTGACGGTTGCGGCCGGCGCCCAGCTGATCCTGCGCCCGACAAGCGTGATGGAGAAGGTCGGCTCCATCGCGGGCGGCGGATCGCTGGTGCTCAATGGGGCCAACCTAGAGACGGGTGGGGACAATTCCGGCACCCTCTTCTCCGGAATCATCAGCGGCGCGGGCGGTCTGACCAAGACCGGCACCGGTACCTTGACGCTGACCGGTGCCAATAGCTTTGCGGGTGCGACGACGGTGGCGGGCGGCACGCTAACCGTCGGTGGGGGGGCATCTCTGTCGGATTCCGCGGCGTTGACAGTGGTGGCGGGCGCGCAGCTTGTGCTGAGCGATGCCGATGAAACGGTCGGATCGCTTGCGGGGGGCGGAAATGTGGCCCTGAACGGCCACTGCCTCACCGCGGGAGGAGACGGCAGCTCGACCAGCTATTCCGGCGCCGTCACGGGCGGCTGCCTCGTGAAGACTGGAGCGGGCACGCTTACGCTCGCCGGTACCGGCAGCACCGCCGATGTGAGGGTGGAGGCAGGCGAGATCCAGCTTTCAACCTCGGGCGCGCTGGGTAGCGGAACGCTCGCGCTTGAGGGCGCTGCGACGCTGCGGGCAAGCGAGAGTCTCACCCTCTCGACCGCCATTTCTTTGGCCGAAGCTGGTGGCGCGGGCGGTGGCACGTTCACTGTGGACGACAGCAAGACGCTGACGCTGACCGGCGGCATTGGCGGGACGGGGGCGCTGACCAAGTCGGGCAGCGGCACGTTGGCGATTGGCGGCAACACCTATAGCGGTGCCACCACTGTGGCGGCGGGCACGCTGGAGATCAGCGGCGGCGCCTCGCTGTCGAACACGGCGCGGCTGACGGTGGCCAGCGGGGCGGCGCTGACCCTGACCGACGCGAACGAGACGGTGGGCTCGCTGGCCGGCGGGGGCGATGTCGCCCTCGGCGCCTATTGCCTGATCACCGGCGGCGACGGCACCAGCTCGACCTTCTCGGGCGCGGTCTCGGGCACGGGCTGCCTCAGCAAGACCGGCGCGGGCACGCTGACGCTGACCGGCACGAGCACCCATAGCGGCGGCACCACCATTTCAGGCGGCACGGTGCAGGTCTCCGCGGCGGCGGCGCTGGGCAGCGGCCCGCTGGCGCTGGAAGGTTCGGGCACGCTGCGCGCGAGCGAGACCTTCATTTATGCCAGCGCGGTCTCGCTCACGCCGGCGGCCGGCGTCGGCGGCGGCACCTTCGAGGTGGACGACAGCAAGACGCTGACCCTGACCGGGGCGATCACCGGCCTCGGCGACCTGGCCAAGACCGGCACCGGCACGCTCATCATCAGCGGCACCAATAGCGCCAGCGGCGCGACAAAGGTCGACGAGGGCATCCTCATCGCCGAGGGTGGGCAGGCGCTGGGCGACGCCAGCGCGGTGAGCGTGGCCATGGGGGCGCAGCTGATCCTGCGCCCGAGCGGCGCCACCGAGACGGTCGGCTCGATCGCCGGTTCCGGCGCGCTGGTCCTCGAGGGGGCGAACCTCGCCACCGGCGGCGACAACAGCAGCACCAGCTTTGACGGGGTGATCAGCGGCACGGGCGGGCTGACCAAGTCGGGCACCGGCACGCTGACGCTGGCCGGGGACAACACCTATACGGGCGACACCACGGTGTCGGGCGGCGGCCTCGCGGTGACCGGCAGCCTGGATGGCGACGTCTATGTGCAGAACCTCGCCACGCTGTCGGGCACCGGCAGCATCGCCAAGACGGTGCATGTGCTCGATGGCGGCACGCTGGCGGGTGGGCCGGGAGCGGGCCTGACCATGGGCGGGCTCGACCTGGCCGCGGCGGCCACTGTGAGCGTGAGCCTGGGCGCGCCCTCGGAGGACACGGTGTTCACGGTCAATGGCGACGTGACGCTGGACGGCACGCTGAAGGTGACGCAGACGGCCGGCTTCGGCGTCGGCGTCTACCGCATCATCAACTATACCGGCGCGCTGACCGACAATGGCATGGAGGTGAGCCCGCTCACCGGCGGGCTGCTGGGCGGGGTCCAGACCTCGATCGCCAACCAGGTGAACCTGCTGGTGGAAGGCGTCGACACGCCGATCCTGTTCTGGAACGGCGCCAACACGACGGCGACGCAGACCGTGCTCGGCGGCACCGGGACGTGGACGGCGGGGTCGCAGACCAACTGGATCAATGCCAGCGGCACCATTCCGCAGGGCTGGAACGGCGCGTTTGCGGTGTTCCAGGGCTCGCCCGGTACGGTAACGGTGGACAATACCGATGGCCAGGTGTCGGCGACCGGCCTGCAATTCGTCGAGACCGGCTATGTGGTGAGCGGCGGCGCTCTCCTGCTCGCCGGCGAGGCGCCGGTGATCCGGGTCGGCGACGGCACCGAGGCCGGGGCGTCGAGCGTGGCCACCATCGCCTCGGTTCTCACCGGCACGAACGGGCTGGAGAAGGCCGATTACGGCACGCTGGTCCTGACCGGCACCAACACCTACACCGGCGGCACCACCATCTCAGGCGGCACGCTGCAGATCGGCGATGGCGGCAGCACGGGGTCGATCCTCGGCGATGTGGTCAATAACGCCGTGCTGGCGTTCGACCGCGACGACGACGCGACGATGGCGGGGGCGATCTCCGGCAGCGGCGCGCTGGTGCAGGCGGGCGAGGGCACGCTGTATCTGACGGGGGTCAACACCTCCACCGGCGGCATCACCATCGAGGCCGGCACGCTGCGGGTGGACGCGGCCAGCGCGCTGGGCAGCGGCGGCCTCATCGTGGGTACCTATGGCACGCTGCGCGCCAGCAGCAGCTTCAGCTATGGCGGGGCGGTGGTGCTGGGCGTGCCCAACCCGCTGGCCCGGCCGAGCTCGAGCGCGGGCACGATCGAGGTGGATTCCGCGCAGGGGCTGACGCTGTCGGGGGTGATCTCGGGCACGGCGGGGCTGACCAAGACCGGCGACGGCCTGCTGATCCTGACCGGGACCAACACCTATGCCGGGGTGACGACCATCTCGGCCGGCACGCTGCAGATCGGCGATGGCGGCACCACCGGCTCCATTGCCGGCGACGTGGTCAACAATGCCAGCCTGGTGTTCAACCGCTCCGACACCTACGCCTTCACCGGGGCGATCACCGGCAGCGGCGAAGTGACCTTCACCGGCGGCGGCACGGTGCTGTTCTCCGCGCCCTATACCGGGGCGGTGACGGTGGATGAGAGCACGGTGCAACTCGCCTCCGGGTCGAGCACCGCCTCGACCTTCACCGTCAATGAGGGCGGCGTGCTCGGCGGCACGGCGAGCATTGGCGGGCTGATCGTCAATGAGGGCGGCATTGTCGGGCCGGGCACTTCGCCGGGAACCCTGACGGTGAACGGACCCGTCACGTTCAATGCCGGCGCGGTCTACCAGGTGGACGTGACGGCGGCCGGCGGGCACGACCTGATCACTGCCACCGGGGCGGTGACGCTGTCCGCGCAGGCGAGCGTCGAGGTGCTGGCGACTTCGGGGCGCTACCCCTCGACGAGCACGATCACCATTCTGTCCACGTCAAGCACGGTGACCGGCACCTTCGGCTCGGTCACGTCGGACTTCGCCTTCCTGGCGCCGGAACTGACCTATGACGCGCAGAACGTCTATCTGACGCTGGTCTATAACGGGTTCAACTTCGTCGACTATGCCCACACGCCGAACCAGGCGAACGTGGCGGTATCGGCGCAGGCGCTGGGCACGGGCAACGCCGTCTATGAGGCGATCTTCGCGCTGCCGGAATCGGCGGTTGCGCCGGCGCTGGACCAGCTTTCGGGCGAGGCCTATGCCTCGGCGCAGACGGTGATCCAGCAGCAGTCGATCTATCTGCGCGACGCGGTCGGCAGCCGGCTGCGCCAATCGCTCACCGCCCCGTCCGCCGGCGCGCTGTCCTATGCCGCCAAGGCGGCGGGGCCGGCCACGGCCCAGCTGGCGCAGGGCTTCACCCCGACGCTGTGGGCGGAAGGCTTCGGCGGCTGGGGCGATATCTCGGGCAATGGCAATGCCGCTTCCGTCAACACCACGGTCGGCGGCGTGTTCGGCGGCATCGATGTCGCGGTGCTCGACCAATTGCGGGTTGGCCTGGTCGGCGGCTACAGCCGGACCTCGTTCGACATTGATGGCCGCTCCTCGCAGGGCACGATGGATAATTACGACATCGGCCTCTATGCCGGCGCCCAGTTCGACGCGCTCGCTTTGCGCGGCGGCGCCTCCTACACCTGGCACGACATCTCGGTGTCGCGCTCGGTGGTGTTCCCGGGCTTCTACGGCGCCAATGACGGCGACTACACGCTGGGCACCACCCAGCTGTTCGGCGAGATCGGCTACGACCTGTCGGTGGGGGCCTATGCCTTCGAGCCCTTTGCCGGGCTCGCCTATGTCCACATCTCCGGCGACAGCTTCACCGAGAGCGGCACGCTCGCCTCGGCGCTGGCGGTCGACGGGGCCTCGCAGGGCACGTTCTACTCCACGCTGGGCGTGCGGGCGGCCACCAGCTTCACCGTGGCAGGCCGCACCCTCACCACCAGCGCGACTTTGGGCTGGCAGCATGCCTTTGGCGACACGACCTCAACCGCCGACATGCTGTTCGCCACTGGCGGGGCCAACCCGTTCACCATCCGGGGCGTGCCGATCGCGCAGGATGTGGCGCTGGTCGGGCTCGGGCTGGGCTACCAATTGTCCGACAGCGCCGAGCTGCAGCTCAACTATGCCGGCCAACTGGCCGACCAGACCAACCAGAACACCTTCAGCGCGCAGTTCTCTCTCAAGTTCTGAGCCAACCGCGCTGGGGTCACACGGATCTCGCCCACCCGACCCACACCTGACCGAGTTGTATGATGACGCATCGTTTCCTCAAACTGGCGGCGCTCCTGGCGGGCCTCGGCCTGTCCTGCCTCAGCCTCGCCGGCCCGGCTTTGGCGCAGCAGCCGGCCGCGCCGGCGGCGGGTGCCGCGGCGCGGCCCGGCCTCACCACCGCCACCTATCAGGACTGGGTGGTGCGCTGCGTGGCGGGCGACACTGGGCGGATCTGCGAGGTGGTGCAGAACATCCAGGCGCAGGGGCAGGGGCTGATCGCCAGCGTCGCGGTCGGCCGGGCCGACCCGAAGGCGCCGCTGCGGCTGGTGGTGCAGCTGCCCGCCGGGGTCTGGCTGCCGGCCGGGGTGAAGGTGCAGCTCGGTGAGAAGGCCAAGCCGGTGCAGCTCACCTTCACCCGCTGCCCGCAGGGCTGCTTCGCCGAAGCCGAGCTGGACGCCGCCACGCTGCAGGCGCTGAAGGCCGCCACCGAGGGCGGCAGCTTCTCCTTCGAGGACGGCGCCCGCCGCCCGGTGACGCTGCCGCTCTCCTTCAAGGGCTTCACCGCAGCCCTCGACGCCAGCCTTAAGCCGTAGGCCACGCGCCGATCCGCCTGTCTCTTCACGCGAAGCGGACCGCGCGCCTCCAAGGCCCGCCGTCCGCCCCGCTCCGCGAAAGGTACCTGCCGTGACGAACCCGACCGAAACCGCTTCAGCCACCTCACCCGTCCCTGCCGCTTCCCTGCCGCTGTTCTACCGCGCGCCGGGCCTGCTGCGCTTCCAGGACCATGCCCGGCTCGGCCTCCGGCGCGGACCGGCGTTCGGCTTCGCCGCCGGCGCAACGGCGATCCCGGTCGTAGCGGGCGAGTTCGCGTTGGCCGGGCGCGATTATCCCCTCGTCTTCGCCAGCGATGAAGCCGCCATGCCGCTGGCGGTGACGGGCCTCGCCGCCGGGCAGAACCTGTTCGTGGAGGCCGACGGCCAGTGGCGGGCGGGCTGCTATATCCCCGGCTATGCT